>NZ_AP017367.1:2882630-5480261 GCF_001548395.1 Leptolyngbya sp. O-77 | reverse complement strand
GGTGTGCTGGGCATTCTCCCTGGCATTATTGGCGTGATCCAGGCGACAGAAACGGTGAAGATCATTCTGGGGCAGGGGCAAACGCTGAACGGACGACTGCTGCTGTTTAATGCACTGAATATGACGTTCCGCGAGCTGAAACTGCGCCCCAATCCGGAGCGGCCCGTGATTGACAAGCTGATCGACTACGAAGAGTTTTGCGGAATTCCCCAGGCTAAAGCAATGGAAGCACAGCAACAGTCGGAAATGCAGGAAATGACCGTGACTGAGCTAAAGCAACTGCTCGACAGCGGTGCGGATGGCTACGTGGTGATTGATGTTCGCAATCCCAATGAATACGAAATTGCCAGAATTCCCGGTACGACGCTGATTCCGCTGCCGGAAATCGAAAACGGCGACGGCGTGGCCAAGGTGCAAGAGTTGCTGAACGGGCACAAGCTGATTGCCCACTGCAAGATGGGCGGGCGCTCGGCCAAGGCGCTGGCGATTTTAAAAGAGCGGGCCGGAATCGACGGTATCAATGTGAAGGGCGGCATTACGGCCTGGAGCCGCGAGGTTGATCCCTCCGTGCCGGAGTATTAGAGTCCGAATTTGAGGCAGTGTTGCTGTCTGGACTGCTGGCAAACACTGCCTCTCTGAGCGAGTTTCACTTCCTAAATTCGATCTCGAGGGCTTTTGATGTCTGTTGATCTCTTGGGTCTCCCTGTCTCTTGGGTCTCCCTGTAGACGTTTCAGCATCCTGTGGCTAGCAATGCCCAGCTTGATTCAGAAGATCCCCTGTAGGCAAGCGCCCTCCTCCTGCTGGGCTACTTCCTGTCGCCCAGTTGTATCGTCCAATCTGGGTAGACCACTTTACTCAATCTAGGTGAGGTGTTTGCCCTGTTCCAGCGATTATTCTAAGAAGCATAGAGGTTAACTCTCAGTTGCCTGATGACAGGCACCTCTTGTTTGAGAAACGGGGCTAAGGGGGCTTGCCCCGTTTTTCCTTTTTAAACCTGTCTACAGCGTTTTTGAAGCTAGTGAGGCACACGGATGGTCAATAAGCCCTTGCCTCGTGAGGGCAGCATGTGCCTCACCCCGCAAGAAAATGCTGTATAAACTTAAACCTGGATATATTAGCGATAAGAAGTTACCAACACTTCAGTAATCTTGCCCCGGCGGCGGGCGTTGGAGTTGATCGAGCGGGCGGCGGTGATGGTGTGCGTCGGAAAGTCGGCGTAGAGGTCGCGGATAAACTCGCAGTCGGAGTTAGACAGCATCGCCTTTACGCCGCGCCGCGCCAGCTCCGCAAACACGTCCCGCAGGCGAATTTGGTCGTCGCGGTTAAAGGCATAGCGGTTATAGGATGTAAAACGGCTGGTGGCGCTGATGGGGTAGTAGGGCGGGTCAAGATAGACAAAATCCTGTGGCGTGCGGGCGTGTTCCAGCACCATTTCAAACGGATGGGCGAATAGCTCGGTGTGGCGGAGGGCGATCGCCGCTGCTTGCAGCAAATCCACATGGCAAATCTTGGGGTTTTTGTAGCGCCCCATCGGCACATTGAACTGACCCCGCGAATTTTCCCGGTATAGTCCGTTAAAGCAGGTTCGGTTTAGGTAGATCAGCCGCGCTGCCCGCTCCACATCCGTCGTTCCCGGATTGCTCCGCACCCAATAGTAATAATCCTGACTGTGATGAAGCTGGTGTTCTTCCAGCAGCACTATCACATCCATCACGCGATCGCGCACACAGCGATAGACGTTCACCAACTCATCGTTAATATCCATCAGCACCGACCGCGCCGGTTGCAGCCGAAAAAAAACCGCGCCGCCCCCCAAAAACGGCTCGTGATAGGTTTCAAAGGAATCGGGAAAGTAGGGGAGATATTGCGAGATCAGTTGTCCCTTGCCCCCGGCCCACTTGAGAAAGGGACGCGGCAAGAGAGTGGGCGGAACGCTAGTAACCAAGGAACTATCCGGGGAGACGGTGCGGGTACAGATGAAATTACCCATTAGAATAGATGACGAGAAAAATTTCGGCGCATTTTCTTATTTGCAAATCCAATGCAGGACTTTTTTACAAACGTTTCTCGCTACCCCCGCTATTTAATTAGCTTTTCGCTGGGCGTGTTATATACGTTCGTCAAGCCCTTGCTGCCGCTGTTTCAAAAACCCACGACGGCGATCGCCACTTCTCTCCTCCTCCTCTCTGGCTTTGCCTTCATCGCCTTCACCCTCCGCGCTATGCTGGAGCTTTAGGGATTCAGCCGTTCGGTGTCGAGCGCTAGGTCGCAATCACCGGATACCTCCTGATTCCTGCTCCCTGAACTCTGATTCCTTGGCAACCCTATGGCAACCGATCGGCGGGTTTCCCGCGTCTCAGAATTAATCAAGCGCGAAGTGAGCCAGCTTCTGATCTCTGGCATTAAGGACGATCGCGTTGGCGTAGGCATGGTCAGCGTCACCGAGGTCGATGTGTCGGGCGATTTGCAGCACGCCAAGATCTTCGTCAGCATCTACGGATCGGACGAGGCCCGCGCAGAGACGATGGCGGGGCTAAAGTCGGCCACGGGCTATGTCCGCAGTACGCTCGGCCAGCGGATTCGCCTGCGTCGCACGCCGGAAGTTGTGTTTGTGGAAGATCGCTCTATCGAGCGGGGCACTCAAGTTCTGTCGTTGCTCAACCGCCTCAGCGCCGAGCGCAAGCCAGAGTCTTTGGAAGCCCTCCAGTCGTCTGAGAACCGGGCTGACTCAGACTCTTCCGACGAACCGGAATATGAATTTGACG
The DNA here is from genome assembly GCF_001548395.1 of Leptolyngbya sp. O-77. NCBI lineage: Bacteria > Bacillati > Cyanobacteriota > Cyanophyceae > Leptolyngbyales > Leptolyngbyaceae > Leptolyngbya > Leptolyngbya sp. O-77. Next base: position 5,477,495 of record NZ_AP017367.1, on the reverse strand, counting down.
ATGAACTCGATGACGAACTGGAGGATGAATTCGATGACGAGTTCGACGACGAACTGGACGATGAATTGGACGACGAACTGGACGAGGATGAGGACAATTCCCTCATTCGCGCTGAGGATTAGCCCAATTTTTAGCCCGGTTTCATGACGACTCGCGCCCAACTTCGTCCCCAGTGGGAAGACCTGTCGCTGCCGCAGCAGGTGGCGCAGATGGTGGTTGTGCGGGCCTCCGGCTACTGGTTTGACCATCAGATTCAGTATCCCGCCTGGGAGCCGCCGACAGAGACGCTGCGCCACTGGGTGGAAGATCTGGGCGTGGGCGGCGTGATTTTGCTGGGCGGCAGTGCGGCGGAGGTGGCCGGGCGATCGCACTTACTCCAGTCCTGGGCAGAGTTGCCATTACTCATTGCTGCCGATGTGGAAGAAGGCGTGGGGCAGCGGTTTTCGGGAGCGACCTGGTTTCCGCCGCCGATGGCGCTGGGTGAACTTGCCCAACGAGACTTGCCTGCGGCCCTGCGCGATGCCGAGGCGATGGGCGCGGCCCTGGCGCAGGAAGCCCTTGCCGTGGGCATCAACTGGGTGCTGGCTCCGGTGGTGGATGTAAACAACAACCCGGCGAATCCGGTGATCAACGTGCGGGCCTTTGGCGACACGCCGGAAATCGTCAGCAAGCTGGCCACTGCCTTCATTCGGGGCGCACAGCGGTTTCCCGTGCTGACCTGCGCCAAGCACTTTCCTGGCCACGGCGACACCGCTACCGACTCGCACCTGGATTTGCCGCTGATTCCCCACGGGCTGGCCCGGCTGGAGCAGATCGAATTTCCGCCGTTCCAGGCGGCGATCGCTCAGGGCGTGGATTCCGTCATGAGCGCCCACCTGCTGATTCCGGCTTTGGATGAGCAGTGGCCCGCCACGCTATCGCGCCGCATTTTGACCGGGCACCTGCGCGATCGCCTGGGCTTTGACGGGCTGGTGTCTACCGATGCGCTGGTGATGGGGGCGATCGCCCACCACTACGGGCCCAACGAAGCCGCTGTGCTGGCGGTCGAAGCCGGAGCCGATATTTTGCTGATGCCTGCTGATCCTGAAGGCGCAATCCGCGCCGTGTGCGATGCGGTTGCGTCGGGCCGCATTGCTCCAGAGCGAATTCAGGACTCCCTCGCCCGCATTCAGCAGGCCAAGAGCAAACTGCGTCCTGATATGCCCACGGGCGGCACGTCCCACGCCTGGGAAAATCTGGCTCCGGCCGGGCTGGAGATCGAATCGCTGCTGGCGCATCTGGCCCAGCCGCAGACCCAGTGCCTCGCGGCCGACCTGCTGCAAGCGTCGATGCGGGTTCATTTGCCTGCCCTCTCTCGGTTGCAGGATTTGACCCTTGCCGAGCCGCGCCGCACGCTGATCGTGCTGGATGACGTGCTGGAGCGCGAGTTTCTGAACCGCACCGCTCCGGCGATCGCCCTCCCCAGACAGTGCGGCTTTCGAGTGGAAATCATCGATGAACACACGCCCAGCAGTTTGGCGGTTTCAGAGCCGTCGCCAATACCCACGCTGTTGCAACTGTTTGTGCGGGGCAATCCGTTTCGCGGCAGCGCCGGTCTGAGCCAGCTTGCAGCAGTGTGGTTTCGGCATTTGCGAGACACGGAGCAGTTGGCGGGGCTGGTGGTCTACGGCAGTCCGTATATCCTGGAGCAGTTTTTGCCACAGTTGCCCGCCGAGGTGCCCTATGTCTTCACCTATGGGCAGATGGCGCAGGCCCAGGCGATCGCCCTGCAAACCTTGCTGCCAGCGGATTGAACCCGTTACGCCCGCGTCCTGTAGCACAGCACCCGCCGTCTTACCCGATTGCGCTCCTGAGGATTTTGAATCAGCCCGGCCACCCGCAGCGCCTCTGCCTGACGAGCCAGTTGGGCATAGTGGATGGCGATCGCCTCGTAGGCACTGGCGCGATCGCGGTCGTCGTCCACAACCGTGCCGCCCTCGTTGCCAAAGGTGAAGGTACGAATTTCGGGGTCGGGAATCGTGCGAGCGAGTTCTAGGGCGCGGGCCAGATGGGCGATCGCCTGCTGGGGTTGTCCATCCTGGCGGGCCCGCTCTACCAGAGCCAGCAATAGTCCCACACGGCGTTCTGGCGTGCGGCTTTGGTCGATGACCTCCAGCACCCGGTCGGTTTGCCCGTCTCGCAGGGCGGCCTCTGCCACGGTTCCCAGCGACATATCTCGTCGGTCGGGGTCGGGCGTGACCAGGGCAACCTGCAACGCCAGGTCGTAGTGGCGGAGGGCGACGATCTGCTCCACCAGCGACCAAAGGTAGTAATTGCTAGTGGAAAAGTCGTTGATTTCAACTGCGCTGCGCCGAACCAGGTCGAGCATAGCGGTATCCACGGGCTGGCGAGCATTGGCGACTTCCAGCGCCACTGCCGCGGCCGCTTGCAGGCGATCGCCTGGGGTTGCCAGTGCGGCGACCGTGGTTCGCGCTTCGTTAAACAAGTCCGTGGCCGGGTCAATGTTGCCTGTGCGTATCAGTTGACGGGCGATCGCCGCCGTCAGCCGTACCTGCGTCAGCCCATCGGCAGGGTGAATCGCCTGCCTCAGCTCTAGCGCCCGGTCTGTCTGTCTGGCGTTGACATAGGCCGTTGCCATCGCCATCATCGCCTGACTGCGAATCTCCAGATTTTCAGGCGTGATTTTCAGAAACGCCTGGTCTGCGGCGGCCAGATTTTGCCGCTCGGCCGCCCGCTGCAAGAGGAGCAACAGCGCGATGTCGCGATCGCCCGCCAAAAACGGATCGGTCGGCGCGGTGGCGATGCGGATGGCGGGTTCATAGGCAGCAACGGCGATCGCCCGCTGCATCAGATGGCGAAGGTGGAACGCCTGCCAATCAGACGGAATCTGCCGCAGCGCTGTCTCCACTTGCTGCATCACGGCTGCTGCCGCATCTGTCTGGCGCTGCCCCCAGAGTTGCAGCGCAATGTTCGTCAGCACGCTGGCCCGCTTTTCGGCATCGCCCATGTCCTGCGCCACCGCCAGCGCCGGGTCAATGCGAACCGCTGCATAGGTGTTGACCACGGTTTCCAGCGTAAATTCCGTATCGTTGACAGATTTTGCAACGGTCACCGCTTCCTGAAACAACGTCTCGCCCCCAGCCAGGTTGCGCGCTGTGTAGCCGCTAGCCACCTCTGCTAGAGCGATCGCCCTGGCGCTGGGGTCGGCAATGTCCCGCGCATTGGCCGCCGCCTCTTCAAACTGATTCTGCGTCAGCCGCATCCGCACGATCTCCAGCCACGCTTGCCCCTGGGCGTAGGGCACGTTGCCCAGCTCCTGAACGATTTGCTGCGCCACGTTGGGCTGGCCAGCTTTGGCGTAGCTGGTAGCCACTTTGGCCAGGGCGCTGCTGCGGCGCATCGGATTGGGGTGAACGATAGCTCTGGCATGGCGATTGGCCTGATTGAGCAGCGCGATCGCCTGTTCAGCTCGTCCTGCGGACACGGCTGCGTCGGCAATGGGCACCAGCGCATTGACCTTAAATTCGTCCCCCTGCACGGTTTGCACCGCCTGAGCTGCCAGGTTTAGCGTGGCGGCCGCCGCCTCAAACTGGTCGAGCGTCAGATAGGCACGGGCGATCGCCAGTAGGGTTTGCGATTTCAAAAAGCTGTAGCCCGCGCCCAGCGTCCGCACTTCTCGCACCGCTTCTGCCAGCATGGGCAACACCAGGTCGGGCCGGTCGCGTTCGTCTGCCTTTTGGATCAGCGTCTGCCAGGGATTGGGGTTATAGCCCGGATCTTCAGTGATCAGACCCGCCAGCCGCAGAGATTTTTGGGGCGCAGGCAGCGTGCTGATCAGCTTGATCAGGGCGATCATCTGGTCGCTGGCGGCTTCTTGCCGATCGGCTGATAAATCTGCCTCCAGTCGGCGCATTCTGCTAAAAAAGAGGCGATCGCTCTCTATCTCTCGCTCTTGCAGGCAAAATGCTGCGCTAGTGGGGGCTGTTTGCGGCTGGGCCTGCGCTGGAGAGATTGCAGCCCAGTTCAAGTTGCCAAACATTAAAATCAACAAAAATCCGCTGGCTTTGAGCCGTGTCACGGGTCGAACAAAGGGCGATCGCATGTCGAATTGCATATCGAGTTACTGATTCCTGAAACTCAAAAAAATCAAAAAAAGCCGCTCTCGAAATTTCTAAACAAATTTCCAAAAGCATCAGCCTTATCTTGATTCTGGATTTTAGATTGACGATTTTAGATTGCCAGGTCGAGAGCGCATAAAGCTTCCAGGAGCTTTATCTATAAAGCCGTTTGAGCGAATCGATACCCCGCACCCCGGCTTTCTATAGCACTGAGTAGAGGCTTTTTGTATCCGCTTTACCAGACCTGTTAAAACATCAAACTAAAAAGAATAAAACACACCAAACTTCTGAAATTCCAGAAAATCTCGCTGCGAGTAAGGATGGAACTTCGAGATGAGTGACGTTAGTTAGAAAGACGCAGAATGAATCCAAAAGATTCGTTCTGTGTGCCAGATTGTGGATTGTTTGGACAGTTTTTCTACGTCTGAATCTGCGTCTTTATTTATGACTGAATTTGACCATCTTCGAGATGGGCGATCGCATCGCCAAATTCCATCACGCGGGGGTCATGCGTGGCCACCAGCACCGTGCTGCCCTGCTCTCGCGTCAGTCGGCGCAACAATTCCATGACTTTGCGCCCGTTGGCGGAGTCCAGCGCCGAAGTTGGCTCATCGGCAATAATCAAATCGGGACGGCCCACCAGCGCTCGCGCCACGGCGACCCGCTGCTGCTGTCCGCCCGAAAGCTGCCGAGGCAAAACGTTTGCGCGATTTTCTAAGCCCACTGCATTGAGCAGCGATCGCGCTTCGGTGCGGGCCTCTGGGCCAAAAACGCCTTTGAGATTCAGCGCTAGCTCCACATTCTCCAGCGCCGTCAGGCTGCGGAGCAGGTTGTAATCCTGAAACACAATGCCGAGATGCCGATTGCGGAAGTGGGCCTGGGCGGCGCGGGGCAACTGGGTCAGATTGGTGCCCAGCAGTTCGACCTGCCCTGCGGTGGGCGAGAGCAACCCTGCTACGACTTGCAGCAGCGTGGTTTTGCCTGCGCCCGCTGGGCCCATAATCAACTGCACTGAGCCACAGGGAATTTCTAGATTAATGTGCCGAAGCGCCTGAAACGGCTCTCCTTCGCTGCGAAAGACCAGATCGATGTCGCGTAGGGCGATCGCCACTGGAGAGGTCGCCACTGGAGAGGTCGCCACCTGAGGCGTGGTCAGCGAAGGGGCGATCGCGGCACTGTCAGCCCTGAAGGATAGCGCTGACCCGGCAGCGGATTTGGCAAGTCGAAGCAGCATAACCCAGCTTTCCTCGTCGCAACTGAATCTGTCGTGAATAAACTGCCTAAATGCTCCTCACGCCCATATTCTCGCGAATTTACAAATTTCCAGGGCTGGCTCGTAATGAATCGTTGGGAGCTTGCAAGCGGGTTTTGTAACCCCCGTTTGCGATCGGCATTGAATTGAACTTCGGTGATGAGTGGTTGCAACTATCGCCTGTCTTTAGCTGCCCTAAAAAGTACCCAACGGGGGAAGTGTGCCCGCTGGAGAGAATCGATAGGCTGAGATGGCACGCTTGTAGTGCTTTTGTGACGCATTGTAGTACGTTCTGGGCGCATTTCAAATAGACCCTTTTGATAGACCTTTTTAGCGCTCTTTTTTAGCGCTCTTTTTTAGCGCTCTTTTTTAGCGCTCTTGTTGAAGCATCGATTTCTGGTGCATTTCCTTGGAAGGAGTCAAACTCATGAAACGGAACTTTGGTGTGTGGTCTGGTGCGCGGCTTATAGGTGCTGCTGCGATTTTCATCAGTCTGCAAGGAGCGGCGATCGCCCGTCCGGTTCAGTTTGCTGCTCGGCTGGATTCAGCGCAAACGGTGCAGCGGTCTGACCTGATTCGTCCCATTATGCCCATCGACCGGATTGACCTGCCAAGAGATACCTCGCGGCGCTAGGAGATGGTGGGGGGTGGGGGTCGCTCACTCCAGCCCTCCAAATACTCCAGCAACCTTGATCAGACCTGTATCAAAATAGAAGCACTGGCTACATGGGCGATCGCACCGCTGCATGGTCAAGGATGCACTCCCCTCTCGCCACCCGTCTTCTACTGCTGCTTTTCTCATGCCTTCCCTCAATCCTCCCCGCTATCAGCCTGCCAACTCCCTTGAGTCGCCGCGTTTTTCGGGAGTGCGTACCTTTGCCCGACTGCCCTATGTGCAAGATCCGGCGGATGTAGACGTGGCGATCGTCGGGCTGCCGTTTGATACGGGAGCGACGTTTAAGGTGGGGGCGCGGTTTGGGCCGGAGGCGGTGCGCGGCGCGTCGGCGCTGCTGCGGCCGTATAACCCTGAGCTGGATGTGATGGTGTTTGAAACGCTGTCCTGCGTGGACTATGGCGATGCGCCCGTGGTGCCGGGATTTATTGAGGACAGTTTGGATGCGATCGCCCGCACCATTCAACCCCTAGCCGAGGCGGGCGTGATTCCCCTCAGCATTGGCGGCGACCACAGCGTGGCGCTGGGCGAGTTGCGGGCGCTGGCTGCGGTTCACGGGCCGCTAGCGCTGGTGCATTTCGACGCGCACGGCGACTATTGGGACAGCTACTTTGGGCACAAATATACCCACGGCACGCCGTTTCGCCGCGCTGTCGAGGAAGGGCTAATCGTTCCCGAAGCGTCAGTACAACTGGGAATGCGCGGCCCACTCTATGATTCCGACGACCTGGACACACCGCGCCGCGCTGGGTTCACCGTGCTGACGACCACCCAGCTCATGCGCCACACGCCGGAGGAAATCGGGGCGCTGGTGCGTGAGAAAGTGGGCGATCGCAAAGCATTCCTCTCCTTCGATGTGGACTTTTTCGATCCTGCCTTTGCCCCCGGCACAGGCACGCCCGAAGTCGGCGGCCCCACCAGCTTTCAGGGACTCGGCTACCTGCGCGCCTGCACCGGACTCACCTGGGTCGGCGGCGACGTGGTAGAGGTACTACCCGCGATGGATCATTCCCAGGTGACGGCCCACCTCGGCGCACAAATCGGCTATGAGTTCCTGTCGCTGGTGGCGCTGTCGAAGCGCTAGTTTGTAGGATTGGGGGCTGGTGTTCAGCCCTTCGATGCCGACTTTAGGACTGCTGCTCTACCCTCACGGAGTCAATCTCGCACTCCGCCTAAGCCGCCAGATTGACGCTCGTTTCTACAAACCGTAGGCTACAAAGGGTAGCAGTATTGCTGCTGCTCTTTTGCAGTCTTTGAATTTAGCGCAGAATTTGGCGCAAGGAGAATTCATGGCAGACGCAAGAAATGTGCTGGGCACCAAGCTGGAGGTTTGCTCGATTTCGCCAATGACGGGTTTTTATCGGGATGGCTGTTGCAGCACGGGGGCCGGCGATTTTGGGGCGCATGTCGTGTGTGCTGAGGTGACGGAGGAATTTCTCGACTACACCAAAGCCAGGGGCAATGACCTGTGTACGCCTGTGCCCGCTTACGATTTTCCTGGGCTAAAACCGGGCGATCGCTGGTGTCTGTGTGCTTCTCGCTGGAAGGAAGCGCTGGATGCTGGCGTTGCGCCGCCCGTGGTTTTGGCGGCGACCCACGCCTCGGCACTGGAGTATGTGTCGATAGCGGAACTGAAGCGGCACGCGCTGGATCTAGCCGGGTGATGGCGGTTCGTGAGCCTCGCCGAACAAGGTGACGGGGTAGTGGAGTGATGAAATACCAGAGTGTGACCGCGCTTTGGAGCAACTTGAGCAGAACTAGTCCTCGTCCACATCTAGGATTACTGCCCAAACCTGAAGCCTCTACGGTAAAGGCTCTACGGTAAAGCCTCTACAATAAAGTTTCAGCGATCGCACAACTCAGCCAACACGCCCTCTCCCCCAAAATGCCCAAAACCGCCGACTTTCTCGCCCACCTCAATCCCTCCCAGCGCCGTGCCGTCGAGCATTACTGTGGGCCGCTGCTGGTGGTGGCGGGGGCTGGCTCTGGCAAAACGCGGGCGCTGACCTACCGCATCGCCAACCTGGTGTTGACCCATCGGGTTGATCCAGAAAACATTCTGGCGGTGACGTTTACTAACAAAGCCGCCCGCGAAATGAAGGAGCGAATCGAAAAGCTGTTTGCGGAGCGCGAAGCCCAGAGCAAGCACGGAAAACCGCTGGAAGCACTGCCCGAACATGAGCAAACGCGGCTGAAATCTTTTGTTTATAAAACGATTACTAAAGACCTGTGGATCGGCACGTTTCATGCACTCTGTGCCCGCATTTTACGATTTGACATTGAAAAGTTTCAGCATCCCGGCGGCTATTCCTGGAACCGCAATTTTTCCATCTTTGACGAATCTGACGCGCAGGCATTGGTGAAGGATATTGTCATCAATCAGCTCAATCTGGATGACAAGAAATTTGACCCGCGCTCTGTCCGTTACGCCATTAGCAATGCCAAAAACCAGGGCTGGTCGCCCGCTGACCTAGAACGGGAACAGCCCAACTTTCGCGGACGCACGATCGCCAATGTGTATGCAGAATATCAAAAAGCACTCGCGGCAAACAACGCGCTGGACTTTGACGATTTGATCCTGATTCCCGTCCAGCTATTCCGCCAAAATGAACAGGTTTTGGCATACTGGCACAAACGCTTCCGACACATCCTGGTGGATGAGTATCAGGATACGAACCGCACGCAGTATGACCTGATTCGGTTATTGGTGACGAACGGCGAAGAGACGGAAAATTTCAAAGACTGGGAATACCGCTCTGTATTCGTTGTGGGCGATGCGGACCAGTCGATTTATTCCTTTAGGGCTGCGGATTTTCGGATTTTGCTGGAGTTTCAGGACGACTTTGGCGACGGACTGCCGGATGACGACACGCGGACGATGGTAAAGCTAGAGGAAAACTATCGCTCGACGGCGAACATTCTGGAAGCGGCTAATGAGCTCATTGAAAACAACACCGAGCGGATTGACAAGGTGCTGCGGGCGACGCGGGGTGCGGGCGAGTCGATCTTTCTGTTTCGGGCAGAAGATGAAACCGACGAGGCGCGATTTGTGATCGACCAGATTCGCCAGTTGGAGCAAAATAACCCGGAGTTGCACTGGGGCAGTTTTGCCATTCTCTATCGCACGAACGCGCAATCGCGGGCGTTTGAGGAATTTTTGGGGCGCTACGGCATTCCCTACAACATTGTCGGCGGGCTGCGGTTCTATGACCGCAAGGAAATCAAGGACGTGCTGGGGTACTTGAGGGCGATCGCCAATCCGCAAGATACCGTGAGCCTCAAGCGCGTCATCAACACGCCCCGGCGCGGCATTGGCAAGACCACGATCGATCGGCTGGAAGCGGCCGCCCGCGACCTCGATCGCACGCTCTGGGAAGTGCTGACGGATGAAACCCTGGTCAGCACGCTGGCGGGGCGCTCTGCCAAGGCGGTCAGCAGTTTTGCCAATATCATCCAGACCTGGCAAGCGAAGCTAGAAGACACGCCGCCTGCGGAAATCGTGCAAGGGGTGCTGGAGGATTCGGGCTATGTGGCAGACCTGAAGGCGCAGGGCACGGACGAAGCCGACGATCGCCTGCAAAACGTGCAGGAACTTTATAACGCCGTGCTGCAATTTGAGGAAGAAAATGAAGGGGCGACGCTGCTGATGTTTCTGGCTAATGCGTCGCTGGCTTCTGACCTGGACAACACGAAAGAAGACCAGCGCCAGGTCTCGCTGATGACGCTGCATTCGTCCAAGGGCCTGGAGTTTCCCGTGGTGTTTCTCGTTGGCGTAGAGCAAGGTCTGTTCCCCAACTTTCGCTCGATGGAAGACCCCGCCTCGCTGGAGGAAGAGCGCCGCCTCTGCTATGTCGGCATTACTCGCGCCAAGGAGCGGCTGTTCATCAGCTATGCCCGCGAGCGGCGACTGTATGGCACGCGGGAACCCGCCGCACCGTCGCTGTTTTTGGCAGAACTGCCCAAAGAACTGCTGCTGACCAGCGCGGTGGGCGCATTGCCCAAAAAAATGGCGACCCCCATCCGCGAGGTGAAGGCAAAGCGGGCCCAAGAAAGCTTGCCCAACACCCATGCAGACGATTGGAAAGTGGGCGATCGCGTCGTTCACAAAGCCTACGGCGCGGGCCAAGTGACTCACATCTTTGGCGCAGGCAACAAGATTTGCCTTGCCATCAAGTTTCCGGGGCAGGGGCAGAAGATCATTGACCCGAAGATTACAACCTTGCAGCGGGTTATTTGAGCCTTTAACCTGCGAAGCCCTAAACTCCCTTAGCCCTATACCTGCACCATATCGGCATAGCCTGTTAGCAGTTCCTCGCGGCTGAGGCTGTCGGTGGGGTCTTGGGGAGTCCACAGCAGTTCGTAGATAGCGAGGTATTCGGGCGGAATGGCCCCCAGGCGGCGCAGGGCAAGCTTCAGTTCCTCGACCGTGTGGATGGGGCCGAACAGAGGGCGATCGTCCTCTGTGCCGACGATTAGCGTGACCACGATGTAGGCAGCGGGGTCGTCGTTGGGGTTAAGGTCAAGCGGCTGTCGGCGAATTTTGCCGCCCACGTTCACTAGGGTTTCGGAGGTGAATTTGCCCCGTTCTTCGATGGACCACTGCTCAAACAGGCGGGCGGCTTCCTCACGGCTGGAAACGGTTTTGGAGAGGGCGCGGGCGTGGGTCCAGTTTTCGGGCGATCGCAACAGCACCAGCACCGTTTCTCGCAGCGCCTCCGACAGCCCTGCCTTAGTGTCTGTATTGATGCCCGCCACCAACTGATTCAACCGCTCCTGGATGTATCGCGCCTGAGACAGCAGCGCCACCTGGAGCAGCGTCACCGTCACGATGTCGTTTTCTAGTTCGCCACGCCCCGGACGAGCCGCCGGAATGCGCGATCGCCCCGTGCGCTGCATAGCCGACATTACTGTCGAAAAAATCATCAGCCCCGCAGGCAGCAGGAAAAACAGCAAAAACAGCCCGCCCCCGCCCCCGCCGCCAACGGGCGTAACATAGCCGCCGCCGGGGGCAACGATCACGGGTGGCCGATTGGACGGAATGTAGATGGGGCCGGGCGGCGGGTAGTAGCGTCCTGGCACCGGGAAATAGTCTGGCGAGGTGTAGCCGCCGCCGTAGCCCCCAGAATAGCCACCACCGGAATAGCCGCCGCCGGAATACCCCCCACCAGAATAGCCGCCGCCAGACGAGCCGCTGCCCGATGGACGGTTGAATGTGCCGCCGCGATAGCGACCGCCCGAAGCCGCCTCCGCGCGTCGAGTAAAGCCCTGCCGCAGAGGATTGCCCGTTAGAAATTCTCGCCCGCTTAGCCCGCCTGTCCCGTCTATGCTTAGGCCATTGACCAGCGCCAGCGCCAGCAGCGTCGTTGCGCCAAGTTGAACCGTCTGGCGAATCTTGCGAAACCGGGCCATGTGTTTAGCCATGATGTTTGTCTTCAGCGAATTCTTGGCCGCGTCTAGCCGAGGGGAGTCAGTGAAGCGCGGGGTCTGGGATGTCTCGCATAATCCTATGAGCCAGAGAGAACGTCAAGTCATCTCAACTAATGTCAATTCTGGATTTTAGATTGGCAATTTTAGATTACCAGCCAAAGCGTCTGGAAGGCTTGCAGCGATTTTATCCGCAGCGCTTTTGGGAAGAATGGAGGTAAGCGACAACGGGCGTGTTGGGCAACATTCTCTACTCATGCCGCCTGCTTCTGTAGAACCGGCAGAATCGGCCGCCAATTCGTCATAGGTCTCGTAATCTGATAAGTATGAACTGATAAAAGAACGGATTTTACGCGGTTATCTTGCGGCTGAGTGCCCTACCCAAACGCCTATGTCTCAGAAAAATGAAACGCTTCCTTTGATTTTGTCGCTGCTGGTGACGCTGTTGCTGCTAGCAGGCGGCATTTGGTGGTTTGGCAGAAATCTGGGTTCTGGTGGCGTGGGCATCGGGCAGGGAGGCTCTCCCTCCACAAGCAGTCCGGGGCTGGGCGGCGGGGCAGGGCGCATTAGCGATCGCCTCAGCACCGGGGCACAACTGCTGTTTCCCGAAGGCGCATCCCCTCAGAAGCAGGCGGCCGTGCAAGCCCTGGCCAATCGAGACTATCAGGGGGCGATCGCCAACCTGGAAGCCTCCCTCCAGGCAAACCGAAACGACCCAGAAGCGCTGATTTATCTAAACAACGCCCGCATCGGGGAGCAAAATTCCTACACCATTGCCGTCGCTGTGCCCACCGCCGCCTCTGCAAATTCGGCATTGGAAATCTTGCGGGGCGTGGCCCAGGCTCAGGATGAGGTGAATCGGGCAGGCGGCATCGACGGTGTGCCCGTGAAAGTGATGATTGTCAACGACGACAACAGTCCCGACGTGACTCCGCAGGTGGCGGATGCGCTGGTCAAAGATCGCTCGGTGCTGGGCGTGATTGGGCACTTTGGCAGCGACGCGACGCTGGCGGCCGCCCCGGTTTATGAAGCCGGCCGACTGGTGATGATCTCGCCCACTAGCACGTCGGTTCAGCTTTCGGGCGCTGGGCAGTATATCTTTCGCACCGTGCCGAGCGATCGCTTTACGGCGGCTGCCTTGTCTCGATATATGCTGGGGCGGCTGCGGGTTCAGCAGGCTGCGGTTTTCTACAATTCCCAAAGCGCCTACAGCACGTCCCTCAAAAACGAATTCACCACGGCGGTCTTTAGTGATGGCGGGCAGGTGATCGGCGAATTTGACCTGTCGGCGGCGGGGTTCGATTCGGTGGCTTCGTTTGACCAGGCTGCCCAGCAGGGTGCAGAAGTGCTGGTGCTGGCGGCCAACACGGCCACGCTCGACCCGGCGCTGCAAGTTGTGGCGATTAATCGACGGCGGCTGCCGATTTTGGGGGGTGATAGCCTTTACAATCCCCGCGTATTGCAGGTCGGCGGCGAGTCGGCGGTGGGCATGGTGGTCGCCGTGCCGTGGATCTTGCTGGCAGACCCCAATGCGCCCTTTGTGCGCTCCTCCCGGCAATATTGGGGGGGCGACGTGAATTGGCGCACCGCCATGGCCTACGATGCGGCGATCGCCCTGCTAAATGCCATTTCTATCGGCAAAACCAATCGTGCTGCCATTGCCGAAGCCCTGCGCTCCAATGAGGACACGATTGAAGGGGCGACGGGTGTGGTGCGATTCCTGCCATCGGGCGATCGCAACCAAGCCATGCAACTGGTAGAAATCGTCCCCAGTCAGTCCCAATTTGGATATAGCTTCTATCCTATCTCTCAGCCATGAGAGGGTTTCGTTCTTCGTTCTTCCCTCTTCGTTCTTCCCTCTTCGTTCTTCCCTCTTCGTTCTTCGTTCTTCCCTCTCCTCTCCCCTTTGCCCCCGCCATCACTCCTCTACCACCGTCGTATCTGGAGCCTTGCTGGGCGAAATCAGGTCAATGCGAATCAGGGCTTCCATGACATCGCGGGCAATCGGCGCGGCAACGGTAGATCCGTAGGCATTGTCCCCTTGGGGTTCGTCGATGACCACCAGCACCGCATAGCGAGGAGCCTCAACCGGAAACAGGCTGACGAAGCTGGTAACGCGGGCAACGTTGTCGTAGCCGCCCGTGGCGCTGGCTTTTTGAGCCGTCCCCGTTTTGCCAGCAATGCGATAGCCAGGAATCTGCGCGGGCGTGCCTGTGCCTTCTTCGACAGCCTTTTCCATCATGCCAAGTACGGCCTGCGCCGTTTCACGCGAGAAAACCTGCTTGGGCGGCGCGTATTGGGGCTGCCAGTGGGGTTTGCCGCTGCTGTCAAACAGCCCTTCGACGACGTGGGGCGTGACCAGGAAACCGCCGTTGGCGATCGCCCCATGCAGCCGCAGTAGTTGCACCGGAGTTAGGCTAAAGCCCTGGCCAAAAGCCGTCACCGCCACCTCTACCGGGTCGCCCAAAAACTGATCCCGTTTTTTCAACTGGCCGGCTGTTTCAAACGGCAGATCGATCCCCGTGGGCTTGGCCAGTTCGATCTTTGCCAGCCAGTCGTAATAAATCTCCGGCTTCAGCGTTTGCATGATTCGCACCATGCCGACGTTGCTAGAGTGGGCAACGATTTCCCCGACGGTTTGGGAACCCCGCGCCGCGCCGTCGCTGTTCTGAATCGGCCAGGGGCCGATGTAGATCCGCCCTTCATCATAAAAGCTGTCGTTGGGGCGGACGGTGCCGGCTTCTAGGGCGATCGCCACGTTAATCGGCTTAAAGGTCGATCCCGGTTCGTAGGGGTCGGTCAGCAGCCAGTTGCGGAGCTGATCCATCGGGTAGGTGTAATACTGATTGGGGTCAAAGGATGGCTCCGTCGCCATCACCCGCAGCGCCCCCGTTTGCACCTCCATCACCAGCACTGCGCCTCGCTTTGCGCCAAATTCGGTCATTTTTTGCTTGAGGGCTGTGCGAGCAGCCTGCTGAAGCCGCCGATCCACCGTCAGTTGCAGCCGCAGGTCGTCTTGCTTTAGCACGTAGCTGGGAATTTCGCCGGGCTTAACGAGATCCTTTCCGCCGCGCAAAAAGCGGGCCACCTGGTTTGACCGCTCCAGGGCTGCTCGCTGGGTATACTCCACACCCGCCTGCGCTTCTCGATCTAGGTTGACGTAGCCCACCACTTCCGCCAGCAGGTCTTGCTGTGGGTAGAAGCGCTGCTGGCGGGGAAGCAGTTCTAGCCCGTCCAGCCGCAGGGCCCGAATTCGGTCGGCGGCATCTTCCGATAGACCAAAACTAATTTCAATGCCACTTTCCTGCTGATCAAACAGATTGGCAAGTTCCACAGAGGGTTGGTTGAGGATGGGGGCGATCGCCTCGGCCACCTCATCCTTGGACTTTTTGAACAGCTTGGGATGGGCGTAGAGCATATAAACCAGCCGATCCACCGCCAGCGACGTGCCCCGGCGATCAACAATGGGGCGGCGCGGCAGAATCGGCTGTAGCCTCACCGTCTGCTGAGCCTGGGCGCGGCTGGATAGCACCTCTGCCTGGAGCACCTGCAAGCGAAACAGGTTTGCCGTCAGCCCCACTGCGCCAAGGGTCAACACGCCCCACACCACCAGCATCCGCGCCGCCGAGGGATGGCTGGTAGGATCGCTCCGACGCGGACGCACAGGCTTCGACGCTGGGCGGGCTGTCGATCGAGGGACTGTCTGTCGCTTTCCCGGCTGGGGGCGCGATCCCGACGGGTTCACACAGGGTTGGGGGAATCGAGCAGAATGGACCGGACTTGCTGGATCAGGCTTTCTCTGACGGGGCGATCGCCCCTGGGACGCACCCCCCAGAGATGCGCCTGCCAGCGATGCACGCCGCAATGGTTGCCGGGGCGATACGACTGAACGGGCCGTCCGCTGGGCCGCAGACCGAGTTGCCCCTTGTCCGGGCGCTTCGCGAAGCGATCCCTGCGGGAATCGCCCCTCGCCCAGATCATGGAGAACCTGCCAGGCTGCGTTCAGCGATCGCCCGCACTGCCGCAGCAAACGGCGGATAGAGATGCCCGGAGAGCGGCGCGGCGCGTCAGGGATTAGATGGCCCGTTGTCTTAACGGGCTTAAGAGAACGCTTGCCAGCCGCACGCTGGGATCGGCGAAGACCAGAGGGTGGGGGAACCGATTGGGGCATGACAACGCCAAAAAACACTGAACAAGAAAATGCCCCGTCGAGATGGGCAAGCCCGATTTGATTTCGCAAGCCTGAAGTTTGCCCAGATACTGCGCCAACCCAAGCCGCTTTGGCTAATACGCCATTGGCACGTCTACGGGCAGAGGCGGTACAGCAGTCTCTGGGGCTGGGCTTTGGACTGGGCTTTGGGCAGGAGTGGGCGACGGTGCAGGCAGAAAAATCGCGCTTTCGGGCGTAGGTAAGATTAACCCAGAGTCGGGGCGTTCGGCCTGGTTCGCAAGATGCTGCCGCAGGGTTTCGCTGGCTGCCGTTAGCTGGCGTTCTTGTCGCTCTAGCGCTTGCATCCGGTCAAATTCGCCACGCCAGAGATGCTGGATGTAGACCGTCCAGCCATACATGGCAAAACTCAGCGTCACCAGCCCCGTTGTAATTACGGTAGAGGCCCGCTGCGTTCGCAACAACTGATTGAGCCAGCGCGGTTTTCGGGCCACCGGAATGGACTGAACCACTGGGCGATCGCCCTGTTGCCGAGTAGACCGAGCCAGCCGCCGCCCAGTTTGTTTCATCTTCGGCGGCGGACTGAAGGAAGCTGGTTGGAGTGTCGCCCCAGATCTGGGTGACGCAATCAACTCCACCGACGGCGATTTTCGGACAGGACGCGAAGACAGCGGAGCCAGTTCTCCCCGCTGAGGAAATGGGGCAAGTTTGTCACCACCATTCGCCGACGCTGCGTCAAACCGCCTGGGAATGGGACGATGGGCCGTTCGAGTAGACACGGGAGGGCGGCGGCTTCTGGCAATAGGACGGGGTGCAGCGGTCATAATTAAAGTACAGGCGATCCGAGCGCAGCGTTGTTCCAATCATAGTGGAATAACTCAAGAGCGGAACAAGTCCTGTCCAAGAAAATCTCCCTAAAAATATTCCCGAAAATCCCGATTCTGAGTTGTGACTCTAAGTTACGACTCCGAGTTGTTACAAAGTTCGACGCGACATCCATCAAACTTCCTGAGAATTGCTATACCTAAGACATGGTGTGTGGAATTTGCCCAGCAGCATCCTCGGAGATAGTCGTCTTTTTCTCGTTACCTTTGATCCGTTGCCTTTAATCTTCAGATCTTGAAAGCCTACAGATCGTAAGGTCGCTTGTTTTTGTCGTCTGTCGCCTTGCTGCACTCTATCAGTCAGAGTTTGACAAAGGTTTTTGACAAAAATCTCACAAAAAGGACTTACGCACTCGCAATTGGCTTTGAGGTTTGTTTGAAGGGTTACTTACGGATTGCTCATGGGCTATGCCTGCTAGAAATCCTTCAATAAATGCCTTTAATAATGCCTTTAATAATGTCAGGTCTACCAAACCTAAAACCTGAGTAAGCCTGAGCTTTCCCTCCAAATGGGTTGGAACCTCTACGGGTTTGAGTTCAACCTTGAATTCAATCTTATTGGTATCTTTTTGAACCTAATTTGGCTTAACCCAACTGAAAAAATCGTTGATGTTTGGACTGGATTTGGATCGGGTCCAAGCAGCGGTTTGATTGTAGCCTTGTGCTGATACGGGTGCTAACAAGTGCTTTCGGCGCTGGGTTAGAACAGGCAATCAGCCGGATTCTCTAGTGAATTGTGATTCAGCAGTTTGCCCCTTTTTAGAAAATTGCCTCTTTGAATTGCCTTTTTGAAAACACCGTTTTTGAGTTGCTTGCCCACCATGAACCAGCCGCCTGTCCAGCTTGACCCGATTGACAGCCCCTTTCCCGTTCCCTGGAATTGGGTGCTGACGACCCAAACTGAAGCGCCAGCCGGCAGCCTGCACACCTATCGCACGTCGGCGCTGCTATCGCCGGATGGTCATTACATTGCCTATAGCCGATTGCAAATGCAGGTCGGCACTGACATCAGCCGCAGCCGGGTCAGCAGTGCGCTGTTTGTGGAACATTTGCAGACCCGCGAGCTGCGAACCGTGTCGCCGACTTCGCCTCTGTCGAATAATCCCTTTGCTGAGCAGGGTGAGTCGGATCTGGCGGGCAGTATTGCGATCGCCCTTCCAATAGCCTGGTCAGAGACGGGCGATCGCCTTCTGTGTCGAGAGTTTGAATCGCGCTTTGCCGCCAGCCATGCATCGGACTATGCCGTGGTGTGGGAGCAGTTTTCGGGCAATGTCTACACGCTTGCGCCCAGCTTTGTGAACTATACCAATGCGGTGCTGCTGGGCTGGAGTCAGCAGTATCCTGATCGGGCGCTGTTTCGCTGCTGCAATCTTGGCGATCCCGAAGTTCACTATTGCACGGTCGATCTGCGGGGACAAACGCACACTGCGACCGAAGACCAACCCTTAACCTTCGGGCTGATCAAGACGCATCTCTGGTCGGGGCCTCAGGCTAGCTCACGGGCCAGCTAGCACACGACCACGTTTGATTCAAGAAGCCTCGCGATCGCCCTGAGCGACAGCATCTCTGACAGGCACGCTGAGCGTAGGTGGAGACAGCGCAGGCAAAATGGGCGAAGCAGCGGTGATCCACTGATAGGCGTGGTTGAGGTGATAGAGCGTGCCGCAGAGCAGCAGGCGATCGCCTGCCTGAATTTCGATGGAGCCGTCGGGAAAGCGGATGAACTGTCCCTCTCGACGCACCGCCTGCACCTGCACGGCGTAGGTCTGCGTCAAATCCAGATCGCCCAGGGTTTGCCCCGCCAGCGGACTGGCATCAGGTACAGCAACCCACTGGCAGGAGAGGTCTTTGGCGGGCACGGGCACTTCCCCAGTGGCCAGATCCTTGAAGGTGGCAATTTCTGACGCATCGCCCACCAGCAGCAGGCGATCGCCCGATTGCAGCACCGTTTGCGTGTCGGGATAGTCGATGCGATCGCCCTCTCGCCGCTGAATCGCCATCAGGCTCACGCCCGCAATCCGCCGCAGGTCTGCCTCTTCGAGCGTCATACCCGTCAGCGGCGACTGGTCGGGCAGGGCATACCATTTGCTGTTCATGTCCTGTGTGGCGGCCTGGAGATCGCGAGATACGTCTTTGGAATCTTGCTGGGGGCGCAGTTCCCGATAATGGCTATTGCGAATTTCGGCTACTTCTTGCAGTACCTCGGTCATCGATCGCCCGGTGCCGATGAGCAAATGAGCCGACAACTCCAGGCTGGCTTCAAACTCTGGCTGTACCACCTCTCGTGCCCCAAGCTGATACAGCAGTTCGATGTCTTTGTCTTGGGCGGCGCGAACCACCACGTCCAAATCGGGCGCTAGTTCGAGCGATCGCTTCAAGCACAGGCGCGTACTCATGGCATCCGGCAGGGCGATCGCCATCCCCCGCGCCTGCTCTACGCCCGCCGCCGTCATTACATGCACACTGGCCGCATTGCCATAAACGTAGGGAATCTGCTCCTCTCGTAGTTTCTGAATTTGCTGCTCCGACTGGTCAATCACCACCACAGGATAGTTGTTCTCCCGAAGCAGGCGGACGATGGTGCGACCCACCCGCCCATAGCCACAGACCACGACGTGATCTTTTTGCGGCAGCGCCTCTGAAACCTCTTGCGGACCTTCGCCGCCCTCCAGCCAGTTGCGAAGCGCCGGAACCGACTCCGCCCAGGCAAACACTTTGGGCACCAGCCGCAGCACAAACGGCGTAAACACCAGCGTGACCGCAGTTGTGCCCAAAATCAACAGATATACCTGGCGCGACACCAGCCCCAGCACTTGCCCTTTACTGGCCAGCACGAAGGAAAATTCGCCAATTTGCGCCAGTCCCAGGCCGGTGATCAGCGCCGTCTTCAATGAATAGCGAAAGGCGCGAACCAGCGGCGCAATGATTAAAAACTTGCCCACAAAGACCAGCGCCACTAGCCCCAAAATTAGCTCCAGGTTCTCCCAAATGAAGCGGGGATCGATCAACATGCCCACGGCTGCAAAAAACAGCGTGGCGAAAATATCTCGAATCGGCTCTACGTAGGTGAGGGTCTGGTCGGCGTATTCCACTTCGGAGATCATCAGACCCGCGATGAACGCGCCCATCTCAATCGACAGACCCAAATACTCCGTCAGCAGGGCAATGCCTAAGCACAGCGCCACCACACCCAGCAGAAACAGTTCGCGGCTCTCGGTGCGGGCTAGCAGGCGCAGCAGCGGTGGAATCAGCCAGATTCCAGCGGCGATCGCCCCGCCCGCAATCATCGCGGTCTTCAGCAGTGCCACGCCCACCGCCGCGCCAATTTCGCCCGACGGAGCCTCCAGCGCAGGCAGCACCGCCAGCATCAGCCCCAGAGCCAAATCCTGCACCACCAAAATGCCCAGCATGACGCGCCCATGCAGGGTTTCGGTTTCGTTGCGCTCCATCAGGCACTTTAGGACTACTGCCGTAGAAGACAGCGACAGAATTGAGCCAAGGAAAACGCCCTGCGTCGGCGACGTGACCCAGCCAATGCCGACCGACACCAGCGCTGTAATGCCAATCGTGGAGAGGATTTGCAGCGCCCCGCCGCCAAGGCTAATGGCCTGCACCTTTCGCAATTCGTTCAGCGAAAACTCGACCCCCAGGGCAAACAGCAGAAACGCCGCGCCAAACTGGGCCAGCGTTTCTACCTGAACTAGCTCTTTGACCAAGCCCAGCCCCGCCGGCCCGACGATTGCCCCACCCAGCAGGTATCCCAGCAGCACGGGCTGTCGCAGCAGCGCCGCCAGCAGCCCACCCCCAGCTGCCGCTGCTAGCACCACGACTAAATCCACAATGAGACGAAAATCTTCTTGCACTGGGTTGAAGGATTCCTCCTGTCTTAGAGGGTTTCTGGGTTCTTGCAGATACCTTGCAGATACCTTGCAGATACCTTGCAAATACTCAGAAAAATTAAAAAACTTAATCTTCTTTTACTTTAGGGCAATCTCCGGTTTCACGGAATGGCGATCGCCCAATGCCCACAGATCCGTAGTGCAGATTTCTAACAGCGCTTTAGATACAGCCTTTTGGTATTGCTTCTAACGCTCTGGGATCAGCCGGACACAATCCTTTTTGGACCTTTTTGAACTCAGACTTAGACTTGGACGGGCGATCGATGGTAACCTTCTGGGCAACCACTGTCGAGTTTTAGCGCCTTGCCATGACTCCTCTCTTCAAAGTCCGGTCGCTTTCGGTAACCGCAGCTTTTCGCAAGCTCCATCAGGGCCGTCAAATGCTTCTGGGGGCTGGGCTAGGGGCGATCGCCCTGCTAACCATCCTGATCATGCCTGCCCAGGCAACCGATTGGCAAATCTCGCCGACCAATCCCCGCCTGGGGGACACGATCGCCGTCGTGCTGCGGCCCACGGCTCCTAGCGAAGCCACACCCACCGTCACAATGGACGGCACAGCCTATCCCGTGTTTCCACTCAGTGGCAACCGCTATCGGGCGCTGCTGCCCACCACGCCGCTCGACCGGCCGGGGCGCAAGGTGATCCAGGTGTCGGGTATGGGGGAACCGCGAAACCTAGCGATCACGCTGCGCGATCGCTCGTTTCCCGTGCAGCGGATTCGGGTGCGGGGCGGCGGCTCTGGCGGCACCGAGTACGAATTTTCTCGCGTCAATGCGCTAAAGCAAATCGTATCGCCGGAGAAGCACTGGCGCGGTGCATTTGCGCGTCCTGCGGCCGGGCGGGTTAGTTCAGAATATGGCGTGCGGCGCTACTATAATGGCGTGTTTGCCGAGAACTACTATCATCGCGGCGTAGACTATGCAGGTGGACAGGGTTCACCCGTCGTGGCTCCAGCAGCGGGGCGTGTGGTGCTGGTGGGTCGCGTAGAGGATGGCTTTGTGCTGCACGGCAACTCCGTTGGCATTGACCACGGCCAGGGCGTTAGCAGCATCTTTATCCACCTCAGCCGCATCGACGTGCAGGAGGGCGATTTTGTGCAGCCGGGCCAGCGAATTGGGGCGATCGGCGCAACGGGTTCTGCAACCGGGCCCAACTTGCACTGGGGGTTATTTGTCAATGGCAAGTCCGTCGATCCGGTGCCCTGGCGCAATCAGGGGTTTGAATAGTCCTGCCGTGCAGCCTGATTTTTCACAAAATTGACCAGAAAATTGGCGAGATTGCCCTCGTTTTCTCCGGACAGGCTGCCCTGAACTCTGAAGCTATAGGTAGATGCACCCTGATTGAACCCTCCGGCTTCGGCCGGGGGTTTCTTTCTTTTTATGGGTTTTTTGCAGGATTTTTGCGGAATTTTTGTGGACGTTCCGATGGCGATTTGCGGTGTTCAAGTAGCAGATTTCAAGGCAGATTTCAGAACATGAAAAAAGGCTGACCCCATGAGCCAGCCCCTACCATGTTTGATGACGTTGTCTTTTTAGCTTGGAGAAAACCCGAACTGCGCGTTCCCAATTCGTGCAGAAGGGCGTGAGAAGACAGCCAGAAACGCTCCGAGCGGCCTGCTCTGAAATAAGCGATTCCAAACAGGTTATCTCAAAACAGGCACGGAATATTTCGCTTTCCTCCCTACAGGAGATTGTAACAAGAGACACAGCAATTTTGTTATAAAACTTTACGCCAATCCCTGCCTTTAGACATAACCCTACTTAATCAATGGACAAGTGAATCGGTGAGAAGCTGGTTTTAAGGGCGATCGCCCTCCCCCAAGGCGCTTCTCCAGGCTTAAACCCTGTGAGCAAAGTTTGGAGCCTTGTCCCAAACCGGGGCTGATTCAGGCACTTTTTCTGAGGCGACCCGTCCAGGGTTTGTATAGAACTGGGCCTAACAGGTGACTGAATCGATGGAATCGGTCTGGCAACGGATTGCTGGGTGATGGGCGATCGCCCCTGTTCCAGTCCCACTTCTTCTATTACCACTCCATTCGCAGGCACATCAGGAAAGGGAGAGCCTCACATGCGTCAACAATTTAACCTCTGGCAACGATTGGCAAGCACAGCAGGTGTCGCGGTAGTGGTCGGCATGGGGGCCATGACGATGCCCAAACCCGCCGCCGCGCAGACCGTGCCCAGTGGCACCCGCTTTAGCTGCCAGTTTGAAAATGGCGAGTATCAGGTGATGTATTCGCCCGCCAGCCAGCCGGGGCAGTTTTATCCTTGGGCACGGCCGACGACGCTGGGCGGCGGCTGGACGGCCGATCGCCGCTGTGCCGAGATTGCACGAAGGCTGGAATCTTATCGACCGGATGGGCTGACAGAACTGAAAACTGGGACGCTGAACGGCTATAACGTCGTCTGCGCCACGACCCAGCAAGTCCCCGACTGCCGCCTGGTGCTGACGGTGCCGCCCGGCCAAGACCCAATCATTGTGCGCGATCGTGTGTTTGAGAACCTGACTGTGGCCGACAGCGGTCAGCGCACCGAGGGCGTGACAACCTTCCAGGGGCGCGACGGTCGCCTGATTGAACAAATTGGCGATGTGCTGAATCTCCGCCTGCCCCGCAGCCGCAGGTCCTCTCCTGCACCCGCCAGCGGCATCAACCTGCGGCCGTTTCTCGACCCGGCAGACGGGGGCACGGGCGATCGCCTACGTTCTGCGGTTCCCGCCCGCTCAAACTCTGGTAGCTATCGGCTGAATCCAGATCTCTTTCGCTAGACCTGGCTTAGGGAGCAGGGGTTGGGTTTGAACCAATAGAGCAGCGAAAGCCTGCATAATAGGCTGAAGCCTGTGTGACTCGTTGTCAGCAGGCGAACCCTTCACCCCTCTATTTCAGACTTTCCTCATGCCCGCCAAGACCCGTGGCGCGATCGCCGCCGGACATCCCAAAACCGCCGAAGCTGGAGCCGAGATGCTGCGGCTGAGGGGCAATGCGTTTGATGCGGCGGCGGCGGCGATGCTGGCCTCCTGTGTCACAGAGCCAACCCTCACGTCGCTGGGCGGCGGGGGGTTTTTGCTGGCACACACGGCGGCGCGGCAAAATATTCTGTTCGATTTTTTTACCCAGACTCCGCGCCAGCGGCGACCCGTTGAGGCGGTCGAGTTTTATCCAGTGCTGGTGGATTTTGGAACGGCGGTGCAGGAGTTTCATATTGGCCTGGGGGCGATCGCCGTTCCGGGCACCGTGGCAGGTCTGTTTCACATGCACCGTCGGCTGGGGCGACTGCCGATGTCGGTTGTGGCAGAACCCGCGCTGCACTATGCCACAGCGGGTGTGGAAATGGGTGACTTCCAGGCTTACTGCTTTCGCATCTTGCGGCCAATTCTGCTGGCCTGTCCAAAAATGAGCCAACTCTGCACGCAGGACGGAGAATTGCTGCAAGCGGGCGATCGCTTCTATAATCCCGACCTGGCAGAAACGATCCGGCTGCTGGTGCAGGAGGGGACGCAGGCGTTTTATGAAGGTGACATTGCCCATGCGCTAGTCAAAGATTCCCAAACGCGGGGCGGCTATTTGTCGCTGGAGGATTTGCGCCAGTATCGCGTCATCGAGCGATCGCCCCTGATGACCCGCTATCGGGGTACCACGCTTGTCACCAATCCACCCCCCAGTTCTGGCGGCTGCCTGATTGCGTTTGCGCTGGCGCTGCTGTCTCAAGTCGAGGTTGCAGGGTACGAATTTGGCTCAGAGTCGCACCTGACGCTGCTGGCAGACGCGATGCGGCTCACCAACTTGGCCCGTGCCGATGGATACGACTCCCGGATTAACCAGCCCGATGTGGCAGAGCGCTTTCTAGCAGAGGCTCACCTGCATCGCTATGCCCAGCAGCTTTTGCAGACGGCCGGGGTAAACAAATGGGGCAGCACAACCCACTTTAGCGTGATTGACAGCGAGGGCAATGCAGCCAGCGTTACTGCGTCTAACGGTGAGGGATCGGGCTATACGATTCCGGGAACAGGCATCATGCTGAATAATATGCTGGGCGAGGCGGATCTGCATCCTGGCGGGTTTCACCAGTGGCCGCCTGATGCGCGAATTTCCTCCATGATGGCTCCGACGATGGTGCTGGCAGAGGGGATGCCGGAACTGGTGCTGGGGTCTGGCGGCTCCAATCGCATTCGCACTGCCATTTTGCAGGTGATTTCCAACGTCATCGATTTTCAGATGCCGATCGAGCAAGCGGTGAACTCGCCCCGTATTCACTGGGAAGCAGACGTGATGAATCTGGAGCCAGGGTTTGAGGTTCCCAACATCCAAACCCGATTTCCCTGGAATGGCAAGATCGTACCGTGGGAACAGCAGAATATGTTTTTTGGTGGGGTTCATGCGGTGCTGGCGAACCCGGATGGCAGGCTGACGGGTGCGGGCGATCGCCGTCGCAGCGGCTTTGTCGCGCGGGTTGAATAGAAACCTTCAGATTCCTTCAGCTTCTCAAACTTCAGACCTTAGCTTTTCAAAATCAAAAACGCCCCAGGCAGGACTCGAACCTGCGACCGACTGCTTAGAAGGCAGTTGCTCTATCCGGCTGAGCTACTGGAGCCAACGAAACCCTGGCTCACCCACATTTTTCGCGAGACCGTCAGGCAGCGTTAGGAAACCCAGACAAGGTGGGAAAACTAAACCAGCCCAAGCTGTAGCCTCCGCGTTTCATCCTATCAAAATTACTATACGCTTACTATACGATCCACCGCTTGCGGGGTCTTCCCCTGGAAGCGGTCTACTGTAAACGGTCTGTCTGCCATCTATTGACCGTCTGTCTAATTACCGTCTGTCTAAGCGCTCTGTCCAAAACCAGGTTCGTCTCAGTGCCCAGCGCTAAACGAATCCGGTATCAGGTGTACACTTAGACCAATCCAGTGTGTATCGCCCACCGAACGGCGGTTTTCCAACACCCCCGCCCTGACAGGAGTCAACCGGCCAAATCATGTTTATCTTAAAGCGGCAGGATGTTGAAATTACGAGCGTTCAACACCCCAAAAAAGATCAACAGATTCCTGTTCTGCACTATCAGGGACAGTCCTTTCGGCTGATCAGCGTGTTTAATGCAGCACAGGAGGAAGACGCAAAGGCGTTTTGGCGGGATTTGACGGATAACCGGGGCAAAGCCTGCGTGTTGCTGGAGGAGCCGGAGCGCTACAGCGTGTGGGGCAAGGTGCGACTGGATCAGCTTGCGGCGGACAGTGGCGACCAGGTGGCAACGGATGGCACCTCTCCAGCGCTGATTCAAGCATCGCTGCTGCTGCTTCAGGCGGTTTACATCGATATCGAAGACTTGCTGGGGGGTCGGCAGGCTGGGATCTTTCAAAAAGAAATTTCCAGCGTATTTCAGCAGTGGCGATTCCCTCAAACTGAGTCGCCGGATGCCATTAATCAGCTTTTGACGGTCGATCCGCTGGCATCGCTCCAGGTGCCGCCCTGGCAGGAGCATCATCTAAATACGCTGCTGCTGGAGTTGCTGCGCTTAGGCAAGGAGCATTTTGGGAATACTAGCTTCACAGGGCGGGTGCTGGATGCGCTTCAGGATATGTCTGAGGGCGATCGCACGCAGTTCTTAAACTGGCTCAAGCAGTCCCCTTCTGGAAAGGACTGGCAATAGCTGGCAGGTATTCGCAAGCATTCTTCGCGATCCTTCCTCGCGATTATTCGCGATTATTCATTGAGGGCGATCGCTCGATCAGTCAGACTCGTCGCCTTGCATTGTGGTCTAGTGCAGCTTTTTACCCTGCGGCTTCTTAATAAAGTTGCTATTGAGCGTCAAAACTGTGAAAAATTCTGTTTTAATTTGGCTATTCTCAACCCGCATCTTCCTGTGCCCTCCAGTTAAGGAGTGATTCTGTGGCTAAGAAAACCCCTGGCTCTTCCTCAGCCATCCCCGTGCAGACCATTGTCATCATCGCTATTCTGTGGGCGGTGTTTTCCCTGCTGTTTTTCCTGCTGTTTAGCGTACCGCTGCCGGGGAAGGGTCGCCCGGAGTGGTATGGCATTACGACCTATTTTTTGGAAAATATTGCCTTTTTGGGAGCGTCCATTCTCTGTTTTCGCAACTGGCGCAGTCCGCTAATTGTGAGTGGGCGTACTGTTTGGCTGATGATTGGGTTGGGAATGCTGTCTTTTTTTATCGGCAATTTGATTCTTGGACAGTGGGAAATTGGCTGGGGCAAGGAACCGGATGCGTCTCCCGCCGACCTGTTTTTCCTGCTGATGTATTTGCTGGTGGGCGCGGGTATGTTTTTGGCGGTGTCTTCGCGCAAGCTGAACCTGGCAATCTGGCAGTGGCTAGCGGTGATAGGCGTAGGGGTTTTGGGGGTTGTGATTGCCTGGTTTATCTACAACGGGGCAAGTGCGGCCGCCTCGGCGGCGGTCTGGATTGATCCTCCGGCGATCGCCCAAACTGCGCCCGACGCGGCCCCAGCGGCTCCAGCGGCTACCCCTGTGCCCGCCGAACCTGCCCCGGCCGCTGCGGCTGCCACCTCTAGAGTCCCCGGTTGGGCGGTGGCGCTCGAAGAAATCCTATCGCCGTTCTCGGATACCTTTGCGATCGCCTATGTGGCTGGAGATATCATTCTGCTGATGGCTGCGATGGCACTGCTGCTGGCGTTTTGGGGCGGGCGATTCTCGCTGTCCTGGCGCTTCATTGCCGCCGCTGCAATCTGCTTTTACGTTGCAGATATGTGGTTCCTCTACGCCACCCGCTACGTCGAGGGCTATCAAACGGGCGGCTTGCTGGAAGTGTTCTGGATTTTTAGCGCCTGCCTGTTTGCTATTGGTGCTGCGCTGGAATACGACCTGTCGAGCCGCTCTCGTCGGGGTAGTCGTCGCCGCGCCTGAGGGTTTTGGAACCCGCTCAGAGCTAGGTGAATCCAGAGGCAGATAAACCTGGAGGCAGATAAACTCCGCTTGTGTGCAGCGTGCATAAGGCGTAGTTGAGGCGGAGTTGCCAGGGTGTGGCCGCTTTTGTGAGGGTTTGACCGCAGACACTGAATTTTAGTTACCCTTGTACTGTTCCGTGCAAGGGTTAGGCAATTCTGAGTTACGATCAATCAGGTTTTTTCTTCAGTCCTCCCCGGTGGGGCGAGTGGTTAACGCGGCATGCCTCCTACAAAACTGACCGATTCTGACAAGCAAAAAATTCTGGCACTGTATCGCCAGTCAGACGAAACCACCACATCCCTGGCTCAGCAATTCAGCGTCAGTACCTCTACGATTAGCCGCATTCTGAAGCAAAGCCTGTCGGAAGCTGAATATGACGCGCTGATTCAGAAAAAGCGAGCCGCAGGCGGCAGCAGGTCTGACGTTGAGAACGCCGCCGACGTATCCACCGCTGTAGAAGCGGCAGAGGCCCTGAAATCAGAAGAAGATCCGCAGCCTCCCCAGCCAGACGTGTTTAGCGCCGTGCCCCAAGCCGTGGAGCCGGATGCGGACGAGATGGACATAGCCGAGCCGGACTCCGCACGCCGCGATGGTCGCCGCCAGCGCCGCCGTTCAGGGAGCGTTCCCCCCGAACCCAGCAAACCATCCACGGTTGCGCCGCCCAAACTGGCTAAAAAGAAGCGGATTGATGAAGATGGGGCGATCGCCTCTGTTGAAACGGCCTTCGCTGCGGACGCTGAGCTTGGGGGGGAGGATTCTTCGGAACCTGTCGTCGCTGAGCTAGAGGCAGTTGAGCGCGACATTTTGAAGCATGAAGGCGTTTTCACGGATATAGACGAAGATGAAGACGAAGACCTGGATGATGAAGACCTGACAGACGACCTGGATGACGATCTGGATGACGATCTGGACGATGACGATGACGGCTCCTTGCTTGACGCAGCCGTCGAGCTAGACGACCTGACGGGTGGACTGCACAGCAACATGCCGCTGCATATTGCGCCGCTCTCGGAAGCCAAACTGCCCAAGTCTTGCTATCTAGTGGTCGATCGCACGTCGGATTTGGTGACTCGGCCGCTCAAGGACTTTGCGGGGCTGGGGCTGATTCCCCACGACCAGGAAGAGGAGCGCACCCTGCCTGTGTTTGATAATCATCGGGTGGCCAAGCGCTATGTGCGGCGGATGCAGCGCGTGGTCAAGATTCCCGATGGTCAGGTGTTTTTGAAGGCCAGTCCCCATTTGCAGGCGAAAGGCATCACGCGCCTGCTGATCGATGGGCGGGTATATTCACTCTAGGCTTCTGCCTAGCCGGGGGGATGTCTGGGCGATCGCCCGGTGTTCTGCGACTTAGCGAAAGCTATTCGTCCTCAAACGGATCGCCCTCGTCTAGGCTGCGGGCACTGGAAGCGCGATCGCCCGGTAGTACCAGCGCCGCGCCCAGCATCCCTGCGGACGCGCTAAACCCCAGCAGCAGCCCGATGGGAATCGGCACCGTCCTGCCAGTTAAAAAGCGAAGTTCGACAGGGGTCGCGTTTTGCACCGACAGCAGGGCGATCGCACTCACCCATAGCGCCACAATGGAGGAAACCAGGATGTTTAGCATGGCGGCAGGCTAACAAAAGAAACAAAAGACTAGAGAACCGAAGAGCTGGCAATCCAAAATCCAAAATCGGCCTCGTGCTACGTCAAAATTAGACCTTAGGTTAGTAGTCAGTGCTTTAGCGCTGAAGCGCTAACTACAAGCTTTTGTAAGACTGGATAAGGAAGAAGATACAGAAGGTAGTCAGTGCTTTAGCGCTGAAGCGCTAACTACAAGCCAAGACATAACCCTAAAACTAAACCGTGACACTGCACTAGGGTGAGGCCGACGTGCAAGATTCGTTGAGGCAGATGACCAGCACCGACTGAATCGTAGCGTCTTCTCGAAACTGCTTTGTTTCGTTATATTCCGAGGTAGTCGAGGGATAAATGCCCGCTGTTTCGCTGCTGCCATTGCCCGTGCCAAAGGACAGGTTGGTGGCGGGATGCTGGGCAAACCGGACGTATTCCCGCGATTCGTTTTGCGTGTTGTAAGACAGCGTGGCATCGCCGTAAATCTGCTCTGCCTGGGCGATCGCCGTGCCAGGGCCAACGCCGCGATCGGTGCGGTAGCTGGGGTTATCGGTCAGCACACCCTGCACCACGTCATTATCCCCAAAGCTCTCCCCCGCCAGATACAGCACATAAAACTGTGGCTTGCCGTTCTGGGACACGGCGATCGCGTCGAAATCGACAATAAAGGGCGATCGCACTTCAAACGTAGCGTCGGGCAGCGCTTGCTTTAGTTCGCCCAGCGTCATACCCAGTTTTGCCGGGCCAATGCCCTCGGCAGAAATCACAAATAGCGACGGATCGGTTGTTTCTGGAGCAGAAGCCGTCGGGCTGGGCGCAGGAGGAGAAGGCGCAGGCGACCCTGGGCTAGCCGTTGGCGACGCGCTAGGAGAGGACGAAGGCGGCTGGGCATCGTTGCATCCAACCAGCCCCACCAGTCCGCCCAGCAGCAGGCTCCCCAGCAACAGTTGCGTTGTGGATTGTTTCATCAACCGACCCATTGCTTTCTCCTTCTGAATCCCACGCCAACTCCGTGACGACCTCAGCATAGCGCTTGTGCCAGAGCGTCGGCTCCCGGTTGTGGCAGAAGACGCAATCACCGGACACAGATTGCTACACCTGTTTTAGCAGGTTGTCCTGATTTTGCCCTGACTTTGCCTGATCTGGCGGTACGGGCTATCTGGGCAAATTGAAGGCGGCAACCGGATTCAACCATCGCGTGATGGTGCGCTTGAGCTGAATGAAATCTCGGTTTAGCCCTTGCTGCATAAACTGTCCGAGGGCATCCAGCGGCGTAAAGGTTGGGCCGGGCTGCCATTTCAAATCTTGACCCATCGGCGTTAGGTGGTTGCCGCCCAGCGTGTGCAGCGTGGTCATGTCTGGAAAACGGCGGTTGAGAACCTCCGAGAGCGATCGCGTCTGGTCGATATCATCCATCGCAAAGCGAATCAGCAGATTGCGCCGCACCTGATAATGCCGCTCGATCAGCGTGTAGGTTTCGGCGGGCGATGGCGTGAATTCCACATTCAGCAGCGGCGCAAACTGCGGCGGAATCTGGGAGAAAAACTGGGTCGAAAACTGCGACACCTGATCCAGAAAAGGAATCGATCGCCGCGCTGGATAATTATTAAACGACAGGAAAATATTGCCCGCTCGCTCTTGCGACGAGCGGCTGCCGATCAGCAGATGCAGCTTGCAGCCCATGCTGTGGCCCACGCCATAGAGCGGCACATAGCTGCGACGAAACACGCGCTCTAGCAAATATTCCTCAGCCCGGAGGAATGACCGCAATACTTGGCGGGCGATCGCCTCATGGTCAAACGTGTTGATAAAGGGCGTGGCAACAACGGCATAGCCCTGCTCTGCTAGGTGCTCTAGCAGCGAGCGATAGGTGACCTGCGGAGCCGCCGCCACAAACGCCCCGCCCAAAAAATGAATCATCGCTGTCGGGCTTTCTGGCACCACCAGCCAATTTCCGCCCAGTTCTCGCCATTCCATAGGTAAAGAAGGGTGAAGCCACTTCTCATGGTAGACGATGCGGCGGGGAGGTGATGGGGTGTTGGAGTGTTGGAGTGTTGGAGCGCTGTTGGTATTGATGACGGAATGAGGGTGTGCTGCTCATCTCCTCATCCCATCATCTCCTCATCCCCGTTACCCCATCACCCCGCCCAACTCAGATCGCCTGTAGCAAAAACACCAGCCCCACGCCTGCGATCGCCAGTCCGGGTAGAGCCAGCGTTTTGGCGCGTTCGGTGGTGCGGCGCAGCAGGCGATCGCCCAGCCACCACACTCCAAAGGCGATCGCCGCCTGAATCAGCGTGAAACCTAGTAGATAGGCGGTCAGGGGCGACGGCGTTGCCCCGACAATGGATTCACCGTAGGCATAGCCGTGGAATAAGCCTGCCAAAATTCCAAAGGCGATCGCCCCGCCCAGTGGCAGCGTCTTCCGCAGCCCCAGCAGCAGCCCGATGATCAGCACCGACCCCGCGATGGCAATTTCAACGGCGGGCAAATCGACTAGATTCAGGTGCAGGGTCGTGCCGCCCAGCGCTGCCAGCAAAAAGCTAAGGGGAAACAGCAGTCCCCAGCCCTGCTTTGCCGCCAGTAGCCCAATCGCCACCACAAACGCAAAGTGATCCAGTCCAATCACAGGATGGGCCAAGCCAGACAAAAACCCTTCTAAAAAGGTTTTGGGCGTTTCGCCCCCGGTTGCATGGTGGGCCAGGGCTGGTTCTGCACAGAGGGCCATCCCTGCCAGCAAGAGTAGTGCGCCGCTGCGCCAGCCTGCGCTAGTTCTGGCTGCCGAGACCATTTGCTGATTGTGCCATCTGGGCGATTTTGGGAATTTTTGGGTTTTGGTGATGCTTGCCTTCATGTCTGTACCTCGCAGAGTTTAGATTGGCAAAATTTGCGAAATAGCGCATCGGCGGGCATCCTGACTGGTCGGGCGGGGTGTCTTGCCCAACTTCACAGTTGCGGGACAGCGGCAGACTTGCACTGCACTTTCCCCAATTGGCGCGATCGCCAATCTCCAAAGGCTGTTCCCCTTTGAGAGCCGATGAGCGACTGGAATCATAGCACCGTTTGCAGGAGCAAACGCGCAGAGTCACAAATGTTCAAGGAACTGGGCGCTTGCAGCCATCCAAAATCGCGAATCCAAAAATCGCGAATCCAAAAATTACTAATCCAAAATCGCCAATCTAACACCAATCCAAAATCTCAAATTCAGTCGGCAACCGAAACGATTGCCCCCTGTTGGGTCATCGACTGGGAGAGCGCTTCGAGAACCGCTACCAACTCGACACCAACTTCGCCCGACGACAGGCTGGAGGGGCGATCGCCCCGCACACAGTCCAGAAAATGTTCGCAGGCGCGGCGCAGGGGTTCTTCGCGGGAAAGGGCGATCGCCTGTCGTGCTTGATCCGTTGGGAAAAAGGTTCCGTTTTGCTGTGCCAGCGTCCCTGCTTGCAGCACCAGCGAATCGGTCGCCATTTCGTCAAAAATCAGTGAGGCGCGATCGCCCACCACACTCAGCCGCCGCTGTCGCTCAGGATTGAGCCAGCAAACCTGGATCGTTGCCTGAAAGCCGCTGGGATACATCAGCCGCGCCCACACCAGATCAGCCAGCCCAGTGGATGTGACATTGGTCGCGGTATTGTCTAGGGTTGCAGCATCGTCCAATGCGATCGCCCTGGCTGGCGACATTCCCGACGTGGGCTGCAACCAGACCGTGCCCCAGGCCTGCACCTGCGCCGGACGCTCCCCCAGCCAGTAGTTAAAAATTGCGATGTCGTGGATCGCCAGATCCCACAGCACATCGACATCCGAGCGCACTGGGCCGAGGTGCGTCCGGCTGCTGCTGCCATAGCGCAACTGCCCAAGCTGCCCTTGCTGAACGAGCGATCGCCCTGCTTGCACAGCTGGGTGAAACAAATAGGTGTGATCTACCACTAGCCGTCGCCCCTGCTCCGCTGCCAGTTGGCACAGTTCCCGCCCCTCGGCGGCGCAGAGCGTCAGCGGCTTTTC
Source organism: Leptolyngbya sp. O-77 (assembly GCF_001548395.1). NCBI lineage: Bacteria > Bacillati > Cyanobacteriota > Cyanophyceae > Leptolyngbyales > Leptolyngbyaceae > Leptolyngbya > Leptolyngbya sp. O-77. The sequence goes on along the minus strand of NZ_AP017367.1, from coordinate 5,444,542 downwards.
TACGAATCCGTGTAGCTCCCGATTTAGCGCAGTTCGTAGGAGTGCTGCATGGGTGCTGGCGGGTGTGGCGATCGCCACGGCATCAACACCTTCTAGGTCGAGCGCCGCTGCCCAATCTGTCGAGGCGACCACGGCGGGCGTGCGATGCTCTAACCCAAACTTAGCCACTGCAATGTGCAGACGAGTGGCATTGGGATCGGCGATCGCCACCACGCGCACCCCCGGCAGCGCCAAAAAATTTCGCAGCAAGTGCATTCCCCATCGCCCCAGCCCTAAAATCACAATGCCGACCAACGATGAATCTTGCGCTACGCCCATGCTGCTCTCGTTAGTTCTGATTTTCGCAACTGGCTCAGGCACTAGCCTGCCGGTCTCTTTTCCGCCCATTTGGCCCCTACTTCGCCAATTTAGCCCCTCACTTTGCAAACTTGCAGCCCCACACCCGTCTTGTGCCAATGTTGCGGAGCGATAACCCTGACCAACCCACTTTTTTCGGCTTTGAGCCACAATAGGGAAGTCGGGATGAGCCGACGGGCTGTATCCTAATGAAGTCTATTGCTGAGTTGACAAGAGTAGGTGCTATGAGCCGCCGTCGTCAAACCCCCTGGCTGCATCGTCAGTCTCGCAAGATTATCGGAGCGATCGCCCTGCTGGGTGCGCTAAACACTGCCTACCTCACCGCAACTCGGCTGTTTGGTGGAGAGGCGGCCTGCCCCACCAGCGGCTGCCAGCAGGTGCTTTCCAGTCCCTATGCCACGCTGTTTGGGCTTCCCCTGGCGCTGTTTGGGCTGCTGGCCTACCTGGGTATGGCTGCGTTTGCCTTTGCGCCGCTGCTGGTCAATGCTGACCAAAACAAAACCCTGCGACACAGCCTGGATAACATGACCTGGCTGCTGCTGTTTGCAGGTTCAACGGCCATGCTGGTGTTCAGCGGCTACCTGATGTACATCATGTTTTCCGAGTTTGTAGCGCCCTACGGTGCAGCGGGCATCTGCGTCTATTGCATCGCGTCGGCGCTGTTTGCGCTAGCCATGTTTGTGCTGACGCTGCTTGGGCGGGCGTGGGAAGACGTGGGCCAGCTTATTTTTACCGGAATTTTGGTTGGTGTAGTGGTGCTGGTGGGGTCCCTCGCCTGGCACAACATTATTAGAGCGCCAGCCAGTGAAGTGGTGGATGGCCCTTCGGTTCCGCCTGTAACCACCGTTTCGGGGCCAGCAGAGGTCGAACTCGCCCGCCACCTGAAGCGCATTGGCGCGAAGATGTTTGGCGCTTACTGGTGCCCACATTGCCACGATCAGAAGCAACTCTTTGGTCAGCCTGCCGCGGCTGAGATTCCTTATATCGAATGTGCGCCAGACGGAGCGAATTCCCAGACTGCCTTGTGCCGCGCTACGCCGCAGGTCACAGGCTACCCCACCTGGGAAATCAACGGCCAGTTTTATTCTGGCACCCAAACGCTAGAGCAACTGGCGCAGGCCTCTGGCTATCAAGGCCCGACCAATTTCCAGAATTTGCGGTAATGCCCATCAATAGGGTGAAGAGTTGAGTGCAAGGAGCTGTCTGGCTTTAGTCTGCTGGGCAGCCTTTTATTGTGAGGAGTTGTTTGACAGCAACACGCAACGACTAATATCTATTGTGATATCTATTGAATCCATAGCGCGGTTTGCGAGAATTGAGGTGAAGCAAGCGGCCCAGATTTTTAATCTCCAAATCCTAGCCCTTTGCCCCGCCAGCGAGACAGCAGTTTTTCTAGTTCAATCCAAACAAAGAGCAGCAGGCTGAATCCGAGACAAATCAGCAGTTCCAGGGGACTGAGGATTTGGGTGCCAAAGAAGTTTCGCAGCGGCTCAATGTAGATTAGCGCTAGTTGCAGCAGGCTGGTAAAGACGACGGAGGTGAGGACGTAGGGATTGGAGAAGGGGTTGAGTTCTAGGGTTAGGCGGGTGTTGGATCGAATAGCCAGGGCATGACCCATCTGGGCCAGGCACAGGGTGGTGAAGACCATTGTCTTCCAGCGATTGGGGTCGCCGGGAGTGGTTTGGGCGAGGTGATAGCCGACGACCATTTGGGCGATCGCAATGATCGACAGCACTACGCCGATGCGGATCATATAGGTGCCCAGCCCTCGTGCAAAGATGCTCTCTTTGGGATCGTGGGGTGGGCGACTCATGACGTTGGGTTCCGCAGGTTCTACTGCCAGCGCCAGCGCAGGCAGCCCGTCGGTGACCAGGTTCATCCAGAGGATTTGCAACGGCGTGAGGGGCACGCCGCCAAAGGCAAACAGCGGTGATGCGGCGATGGTAATCACTTCGCCGATATTGGACCCCAGGATGTATTTGATAAAGCGGCGAATGTTGGTGTAGACGACCCGCCCCTCTTCGACTGCCGAGACGATGGTGGCAAAGTTGTCGTCTAGCAGCACCATGTCGCTGGCTTCTTTGCTGACATCGGTGCCCGTGATGCCCATCGCAATGCCGATATCGGCCCGCTTCAGCGCGGGGGCATCGTTCACGCCATCGCCTGTCATGGCGACGATGTGGTGGCGGCGCTGGAGCGCCTGCACGATTTTCAGCTTGTGTTCTGGGGCGACACGGGCATAGACGCTGACCCGCTCGACATGGGTTTCCAGTTCCTCTGGGGTGCAGTGTTCTAGGTCTGGCCCGGTTAGCACTTCGTCGCCGGGCTGGGCAATGCCCAGGTCTTCGGCGATCGCCCGTGCAGTAAGCTGGTGGTCGCCCGTAATCATGACAGGCCGAATCCCCGCAGAGCGGCAGCGGGCCACGGCATCTCGTGCTTCAGGGCGGGGTGCATCCAGCATGTCTACCAGCCCCAGCCAGATTAGCCCTTGCTCGGTTTCTTCGGCGCTGTCTTCGGCGGGCAGCGCCTCCAGCGGACGGCAGGCAAACCCCAGCACCCGCAGTCCCTTGCTGGCCAGGTGATCATTTTGCTGCAAGATTTGCTGACGGCGATCGCCGCTGAGTGGCGCCACCGTGCCCTTGACATATACAGACTGGCACCGCTCTAGCACCAGTTCGGGAGAACCTTTGCAGAACAGAATAAGAGATGAAGAATGGAAGACAGACGGGGCGAGGGGATCTGCGACTATGCCACTGCCTTGAGGTTTGACTATCACGCTCATGCGTTTGCGCTCGGAGGTGAAGGGAAACTCGCCCAGGCGCGTCCAGATGTGGGTCAGGTGGTGGCGGTCGAGTCCAGCTTTGGTGGCGGCCACCAGCAGTGCGCCCTCGGTGGGGTCGCCCAGGATGCACCAGTCGCCGTTTTCTTTTTGCAAGGCCGCATCGTTGCAGAGAATGCAGGCGGTTAGCAGGGCGATCGCCTCCGGGTGTTTCTGCACATCAATCGACTGTCCGTTCAGCAAAAACTCACCCTCTGGCGTGTAGGCGTGGCCCGTTACGCTGAGCGAACAGGAATGCTGGTGAATCCCCTGCACCACCATCTTGTTTTGGGTCAGGGTGCCTGTTTTGTCGGAGCAGATTGTGGTGACAGAGCCGAGGGTTTCTACGGCGGGCAGTTTGCGGATCAGGGCATGGCGGCGCACCATCCGCTGGGTTCCCAGGGCCAGCGTCACGGTGATCACGGCGGGCAACCCCTCCGGCACCACGGCCACTGCCATGCTCAGCGACACCTCCACCAGTTCCCGCAGCTTGCCCCATCCGGCCACCAGCAGCCCCAGGACGACGACCACTGCCACCAGCGACAGGGAACCCGTAACCAACGCCTGACTCAGCTGATCCATCCGCTGCTGCAAGGGCGTTGGCTCTGCCTCGACGGATTGCAGCAGAGTAGCGATTTTGCCGAGTTCGGTGCCCATACCCGTCTGAGTGACGATGGCCACGCCACGCCCCTGCACAACCTCGGTGCCCTGATACACGCAATTGAGGCGATCGCCCAGGGGCGTATCATCCGACAGGTCTGCGGCAACCCGCTTGCTAACGGCCTGCGCTTCGCCCGTCAGCGCCGCCTCTCGCACTTGCAGGCTGGCTTCCTCCAGCAAACGACCGTCCGCCGCCACCTGCCCCCCTGCCTCCAGCAGCATGATATCCCCCGGCACCAGTTCCCCAGCGTTTACCTCCTGTACGCGCCCATCGCGCAACACGCGCACTCGTGGCGAGGCCATATTTTTCAGCGCGGCCAGCGCTTTTTCGGCACGGCTCTCCTGCACATAGCCCAGCAAGCCATTCAGAAACACGATCGCTAAAATCGCCACGGTGTCTTTGAACGGAATATCGTTGGACTTGACTCGTCCTGCCTGCATGTCCATCAAGTCCATCACGCCGGAAATGATTGCCACTGCAATCAGCATGATCAGCATGATGTTTTTGAACTGATCTAGCAAGATTGCCCAGTTGCTCCGGCCACCGGTGTCTTCCAGTTCGTTTGGGCCAAATTGGCGCTGGCGTTTGGCGACTTGCTCCGACGTGAGGCCCAACTGGCGATCGCTCTGCAACTGCTCCAACACCTTTTCAGCAGACAGCAGATGCCAGCGGGTAGCAGGAGAGACAGAGCCAGGGTCAGAAATAGTCATTTAGGTTTAGAGTGTGAGAAAACCGAGCTTTGAAGGCAGGTTAAACGCTGCGAACCAGCCTCGAATGGTACTGCGACCTGCCAGCCAATCCGTTATGGATTTTAGGCAGAGATTTCAGGCAAAGATTTCAGGCAAAGATTTCAGGCAAAGATTTTAGAAATTGAACACCGCTCGCAGCCTTTGTGCAAGCGGTGTATCAACATCCAGGGTAGGTCTCTGGAGCGGGAATTGAGTATGGGAAAGGCGTTAAGTTTTCAAACGAAAAGGATGCCAAAAATCAAGTTTTGCTACGCAGTCGAAACCTTCCAGACGGAATCTAGATAGAACGTCATCAGGAATGCCTCAAAGCAGCTTCCCGGCGCAAGTTAGAGAATAGAGCGGGTTAAGGAACAGAGCGGGGCGATCGCCCTCCCGTGGAAAGATATAGCAGCGCTTCGTAGGCCCAGTGGTCGGGCGGCACGTCAGAAAATGGCAGCGCAGGACGCTGGGTGTCGATTTGCCCAATCGAGCCTTGCCCAGGCGAATCTTGGGCATCGCTTGCCAAAGCAGGTGCAAGAGGCAGCGGTTCCGGTGATGGAACCTGCGAACCAGCCATCTCTGAAGACGCTGGGCTAGGCTCAATCTGAGCAGGAAACGGAACGGACGGTTGGCGCTCTTGGGCCTGGGCAAGCGGGACAAAACAAACCCATGCGGCTAGGCTAGAGGCGATTGATATACCTGCCCAAGCTACCGCAGTAGCAAGACGGAAGCGACTTGGAAATGGGCGATCGCCAGCAAACGAGTTCACAGCAGCTTGCTCTACCACTTGATCTACCACTTGATCTACCACTTGATTTACCAACTGATTTACCATCGGCTTCATCATACGCTGTCCTTTCTGTCTCAATTTCGGACACGGAATCCTCTTAATCGTATCTTGTCCAATTTATGACTGTGGGATCTATCGCGATGTCAACGCCTCCCAAAACCCTCCTCATCACGGGTATCAGCGGCTTTTTGGGATGGCATGTCTACCAGGCGACCCGCGCCAGTTGGATCGTCTACGGCACCTACCAAACCCGACCCGTGTCCTTTGCCGATGCAAACACGCTGGCGCTAGACCTAACAGACTTTGCTGCCCTCCAGCAGGCATTTCAAGAGATTCGCCCGGATGCCGTGATCCACACCGCCGCCCTGTCTCAGCCCAACGCCTGTCAGACCCAGCCCGAACGATCCCGCCAGATTAACGTCCTCACCAGCCTAAACCTGGCCGGCCTCTGCGCCGATGCGGGCATTCCCTTTGCCTTCACCTCCACCGATCTGGTGTTCGACGGACATCACGCGCCCTATCGCGAAGCCGATCCGGTCTGCCCCCTGAGTCTCTACGGGGAACAAAAGGCAGAAGCCGAAGCCGGAATCCTGAGCCGCTATCCAGATGCCGCCGTTTGTCGGATGCCGCTGATGTTTGGCGCTGCGCCCACGGCCCCTAGCTTCTTGCAGCTGTTTTTGCAGAAGCTGCGCGAGGGTGAGGCGCTGCGATTGTTTACTGACGAGTTTCGCACGCCCATCAGCGGCCGCGACGCAGCAAAGGGACTGCTGCTGGCGCTTGAGAAAGTGCAGGGCTTGGTTCACTTGGGCGGGCGCGAGCGGCTGTCCCGCTATGAATTTGGGCTACGGATGGCAGAGGCGTTTGACCTTTCCCCTGACTCGATCAGCCCGTGCAAGCAGGCGGATGTGCCCATGCCCGCCCCCCGTCCGCCAGACGTGTCGATGGACAGTAGCTACGCCTTTGGCCTGGGCTATGGGCCGGGGAGCGTACTGGAGGAGTTGCGGGCGTTGGCCTAGAGTAGCTCTATCATTCCATCACTTGATTTACTCGATTACTCCGTCACTCGAATTGCGGCGGCGCTCATGCCGGATAGGGTAAAGGTCGCCTGGCCGTTGGGCTGGACGGTGATGGGCGTGGCGCAGGTGGCGGGGTTGGACGCACTGGGCTGGAGCAGGTCGCAATAGCGGCCGGGGGGCAGACTGGTTTGAAAGGTGTGGGTGAGGGGTTGGGATTCGCGGTTAATCACCACAAAGGCGCGATCGCCCCGCCCAAAGGCAATCTGGTTCTGCCCGTTGCTCCACCAGTTCACGAGGGGCGCATCGCCGGCCGCGTTTCGAAGCTGCACCATTTGCACGATGGGCGATCGCCGATGTTCACAGATCCAGCCATCGGTGCAGGTTGGGGAGTCGGGGCTGAGGGGCGATCGCGTGTTCCCCTTGGCATCGGCGGGGGGCCCTTGGTCGCCATCTGAAAAGTCGTAGCTCGACATCACTAGCGGCTTGCCGTAGGGATGGGCCAACATGAACACATTCGCTAGGTCGTAGAGCGGGCCGTCCTTGTAGGTGAGGTAGTTGCCGCCGCCCCCATGACCCCGCTGCTTGTCGTGGTTGTCGATAAAGACCACGGCCTTTTCGCTAGGGACGAATCCCCCAGCCCTCGCCCCAATGTTTCTAGCTGCGCCAGGGTTTGCCCGTCGAGTCCGGCAAACTTTTCGCTCACCACTCGTCCATATTCAAACTCGAACACATCGCCGGAGGCGTAGTATTCGCCCTTTTTCACGGCTTCGGTGCCGGGGTCGATCACTTCCTGATAAATGAAGAGATCAGCCAGGGTCTTGCCCGCTTTCTGTTCTGCCAAGACCTGCTCAAGCTGGTTCAGAATGCCATCCAGGTCGCGGGCATTGATATGTTTAGCAGCGTCGATCCGAAAGCCGTCGATGCCCAGGCTGACCAAATCGGCGAGGTATCCTGCAAGCCGCCGCTGCACGTCGGGCGTGCTGGTTTTCAAATCAGCCAACCCCACCAGTTCGCAGCCTGTCACCTCATTGTGGTTCTGGTAGCTCTCGATGTTGCGGCGACAGTCGTTGAAGTCCTGCGGCTGGTAGATGCCAGGATACTCGTATTTGGTGAACGATGACCCAGCGCTGCCCACGCCCTGCTCGACCCCGGCCATATGGTTGATCACCGCATCGGCGTAGACCTTGACCCCGGCCGCATGGCAGCGGCGAATCATGGAGGCAAGCTGAGCGCGATCGCCACTGCGACTCTCCAGCCGATAGCTGACGGGCTGATAGCGCTGCCACCAAGGAAAGCCCCGTTCGGGTAAGACGACGTGTTCTTGGGGCGGCGAAATTTGCACGGCGGCGTAGCCGTTGGGGCCCAAAACCGTTTTGCATTCCTGGGCAATATCGTCCCAGCGCCATTCAAATAGATGCACCATTGCTGCCTGGGAGGGGCGTGACCTGATCATCTCTGCATCTTCGACCGCAGCGGCTCGGCCAGCAGGGCGGGCGCAACCCGTCATTAACAGCGCAGTCAGCGCGAGTAGAGAGGCACCAAGGGTAAGCGGATGTCGCATTTTGAAATGAGCGTGTGTAAAACAAACGAATTTAGTAAAAAGATCTGGATGCTTGATGGATGCGCCCTCAGAATGCCCAAAAAACGGGCATTTTCCCCGCAGTAAGAATTTCGGCAAGAATTTCGGTAAAAATTCCGGCAAAAATTTCAGCCTCATGTTCGATCTGCCTTACCCCTTCCCATTTTGTCCTGCTGGCTGAGGGATTGTCTGTTGCACGGCTTCGGTTGGGGGCTTGCTCAGAAAGCAGAGAAAAGCCACACGCTGGCGGGCGGCGGCCTGAGGCTGGATAGTGCTGAATGCTGAATATCGATTGCTGGATATTTTGCTGGATATTTGCAGATGCGGGGAGCGGCGCTGGATCTCAGTGCCACTTGTATCCGCTGCTACATCCAAATGTTTTTAAGGCTCTGGCTATGCTGAATCAGCCGCTCGGTGGTCCATTCTTCGCAGCTGCTTTTGGGCTGGGCGGTGTGCGGCTTGATCGCCTCCATCGATAGACCTTGAGATAAGTTTTGTCCTAAATTGAGCAGTTGCTCTGCGGTTGGCAGAGTTGCACGGCGCTTGCGGCGAAATCCTCGAATTGTCATCGTAAACCTTCCTCTGTGGCAGCACCCTTGGCGGCACTTTTGGTGGCACTTTTGGTGGCACTTTTAATCAGTGAGAAGCAGCGGCGATCGCCCAAATTCCTCTCCCTAGCTTCTGAACCAAGGCTCGGAACAATGAGCAAGATCCACTAGGGCGATCGCTCAGGTTTGGGTCAAGGTGCCTCGAACTAAGCCTGTGCGCTGCGATTCCTTAACACTTCATTGTAAAGTGCGCTACAAAACATAGTGCCGATATTTTCAAAAGTATTAAGGATTACCAGCAGCAGGTGTTTCTCTGGGTGTTTCTCTAACTCCTGGGTTCAGCCATTGCTATCGCTGCTATTGCGCGGGTCGAGGGCATCGCGCAGCCCGTCGCCCAGCAGGTTAAACGCCAGCACCGTCAGCACGATGAGAAATGCCGGGGCCCACACCAGCCAAGGTTGCAGCACCAAAATCGACGCATTGCTGGCCAAAGACAGCATATTTCCCCAGGAGGGGTCGGGCTGCTGAATACCGAGTCCCAGATAGCTCAGTACGGCTTCTGCGAGGATAAAGCTGGGAATTGCCAGGGTGGCCGTAATAATCACATAGGTCGCAGTCTGCGGCAGGACGTGGCGCAGGATGATGTAGAGCGATCGCCCGCCCATCGCCCGCGCCGCCTGCACAAAGGCGCGTTCTTTAATTGACAAGACCTGCCCGCGAATCACCCGTGCCAGCCCAGCCCAGCTTACAAACGAGGTAATCAGCGTAATCAGCAGAAACCGCTGGGCATTGGTCAATCCTGGCGGCAGCACCCCGGCTAGGGTAATCAGCAGGTAAATGCCGGGGATTGTCATCAACACTTCGGCAAAGCGCATCAGGATGGAATCTGTCCAGCCGCCAAAGTAGCCAGAGATGCCGCCAATCAGCAGCCCCAGCGGGAAGGAAATGAGAATCCCCACCAGCCCAATCGACAGGCTAATGCGGCTGCCGTGGATGAGCCGACTGAGTTGGTCGCGGGCTGCTTCGTCAGTGCCCAGCAGGTTCAGCCGACCGGGGCCAACCGTGCCAAACAGGTGGCGATCGCCCGGAATTCCCGGCGAAATTTCCACTTCCTGAAACTGCGGGTTGGTCAGCGAAAACCGCGTCGGCAGCGGCAGCTTCAGGTTGAGGAATCGGTAGGGGTCGCCTTTGACAAATAACCGAATTGGCGACGGCTGGCTAAAGTCGCGCGAAAGCTGGCGATCGCCCGTCTCTAGATCTACCGCGCCCTGGGTGGTGGGATAGACGTGGGGCCCAAGGAATTGACCCTGGGGCGATCGCCAAAACACCTGCGTCGGCGGCAGCAGCGACCCATCCACCTGCGACACATAGGGATCATACGGCGCAAAAAACTCTGCTCCAATCGCCACCAGATACAGCAACAGCAGCACCAACGCCCCATAGCGGGCCAGCGAGTTTCTCTTGAGCTTTTGCCACCAATTCATGCGTTTCGCCCTCTGGACAGCCTTTGAATCCCCATGATATAGCAGGCGCGGAAGGGTTAGGGGTGGGGGACTTAGGATTGGTTTTTGCCAAGGCTGCTGGCTTGAGCTAGCTTAATTCGCAAACTTGTTACAACAAGTCGTGAAGAGATGCTATATTTAATACTGACTTGTTATGACAAGCTGGGGGATGACCAATCGAGGGGATCACCAATCCGAGGGATAACCAGTTCAGTTTGCCTCTAGACGTTATCTTCAGATAAAGAATTTCAAAAAATTCCAAAGAGTTTTATTGACTTGTTTATCGAAGAATCTAAAAAGAATTTAAAAAAGAGTCTCAGAAAAGAAATCTAAGTATTGTTCATCTGAGCCATTCATGCAGCCATTCATGCAAAAGGCAGGGATCATGGGGTCTTCACAGGAGACATTGGAATTGGGATTGGAATTGGGAAAAGTTGAGGGGGCGATCGCCCCTTCCCGCGAGGTTGTGTCAAATGCCCGACAGGTCTTGTCTACCGAAGAACTCGCCACGCTGAACCAGCGCTCGACGTGGCAAGGGCTGTGGCAATTGGGCAAGCATCTGGCGGTGATGGCAGTCAGCGGCACACTCTGGGCGACGCAAATGCAAACCCCCTGGATAGCGCTGCCCGCGCTGGTGGTCTACGGCTTCAGTCTGGCGTCGATGTTTGCAGCGATGCACGAATCGGTTCACCGCACGGCCTTTGCCAGCAATCGGCTCAACGATTTCGTCGGCTGGTTGGCTGGGCTGCTGTCGTTTTACAACGGCACGTTCTATCGCCGCTATCACAAGTGGCACCACCGCTACACGCAAATTCCTGGCAAAGACCCCGAACTCAGCGACCCCAAGCCGCAAACCCGGCGCGACTATTGGCTAGAACTGAGCGCGATTCCCTGGTGGATTGGCAAATTGAAAACGCACCTGAAAATTGCCGCCGGAAAGGTGCAGGACTATCCCTTTTTGCCAGAGAGCGCCTATGCTGACGTGATTCGCTCGACGCGGGTACAGTTGGGTGTATACGCAGGGGCGATCGCCCTCTCCATTTTGTTTGGACATCCCGCCGCCTTTTTCCTTTACTGGGCGCTACCCCTAGCGGTGGGTCAGCCGCTTCTCCGTGCCATTTTGCTGGCAGAACACACCGGCTGCACGAACGACGACAACCCGTTTACCAACACGCGAACAACACTGACCACGTTCCCCATTAAGCTCCTGATGTGGAACATGCCCTTTCACGCAGAGCATCATCTCTATCCCTCGATTCCGTTTCATTCGCTACCTGCTGCCTATGAACGCCTGTCGGAACGCTGGAGATACGTTGAGAAGGGCTACATTCGAGTCAACCAAAACATTGTCGCAGATCTAAAAACTGCTGCTGAATAGCTAAATCAGTGACCCGATTGGGGATTCCGCTATGAACGCTGCTGCGAACGGTGATGCACAAACCTTTGTGCTAAGAGATTACACGCTTCAGTGTGGCGCAACGCTGCCGGAAGCAAAGGTTGTATATCAAACTTATGGAACGCTGGCGGGCGATCGCAGTAATGTCATTCTCTACCCTACGTCCTACGGCGCACAGCATTCTGATATTGAGTGGCTGATTGGGGGCGATCGCATTCTCGATCCAGAGCGCTGGTTCATCATCATCCCCAATATGTTTGGCAATGGGCTATCCAGCTCGCCCAGCAACGACCCCCATTGCAAGCTTAGCGAGTCGGGCTTCTGGTTTACCCATTGGGACAACGTGCGGGCGCAGGAGCAATTGCTGCGAGAGGTGTTCGGCGTTGAAACGCTGGCGCTGGTTTATGGCTGGTCGATGGGGGCGCAGCAAGCCTATCACTGGGGGACGCTGTATCCGGAGCGGGTGCGGCGAATTGTGGCACTCTGCGGCACGGCCCGCACGACCGAACACAACCAGATTTTCTTGCACAGCCTGCGGGCCGCGCTGACGGCCGATCCGGTCTGGACGGGCGATCGCTTCGAGGGCATTCCCGATCGCGGCTTTCGTGCCTTTGCCCGCATCTATGCCAGTTGGGCCGCGTCGCAAGCCTTTTACCGCGAAAGGCTGTATCGCCCGCTGGGCTACGACTCGTTGGAAGATTACCTACTGCGCGGCTGGGAGGCGGGCTATCGCAAGCGCGACCCGCACAATTTGCTAAGCATGATTGACACCTGGCTGCGCTGCGACGTGGGCGACAATCCGGTCTATCAGGGCGATTATGAGAGGGCGCTGGGTGCGATTCGGGCGAAAACCTGGGTGATGCCCGCCACCACCGACCTGTACTTCACGCCGGAAGACTGCGAAGCCGAGGCGCGACTGATTCCGAATGCAGAATTCCGCCCGATTCCCTCAATTTGGGGACATCGGGCAGGAAATCCGTATCAGAATCCGGCAGACGAGGCGTTTATCCGTCAGGCAGTGGCAGACGCGCTAGCAGATGCGCTGACAGATGGCTGATGCCAGCGGAAGCCGCTATCCGCGCATCATCCGCAGCTTGCCAAACTCCCCGCGAGTTTGGGGCAGCGGCGCGGCCCATTGCAGCACTTTTTCCATCAGCCACGGTGCAAATCGCTGTCCCCAAAGGGCGAGATGGCTCTGCCAGCCGACGAGAATCTCGCTGCTGCCCCGCGATAGTCCGCGAGTGAGTGCCTGAGCGACCTGCTCTGGGGTCATGGGCAAAATCCAGCGAAACCAGCGGAGATTTCGCACCATGTCGGTATCAGTCAGGGATGGCAGCAGAGACACGACCCGGACATTGTGCCCCGCTAGCTCACCCCGCAGCGCCTGCGTAAAGCCGAGAATGGCGAACTTGGTGGCGGAATAGGTCGCCATCGTGGGCGCGGCTAACTTACCCATCAGGCTAGATACGTTAACGATCGTGCCTTCGCGCTGGGCCACCATACGGCGGGCAATCAGGCGCGTAATGGTGTACATGCCGACTAGGTTGATGGCGATCTCTTCCTGCACCTGGGGCAGGCGCGATTGCAGGAATGGGGCCTGATGCGCCACACCTGCACAGTTTACCAGGCAGTGAATCGGGCCGTGGTCGCGCCAGGCTTTGGCCACGGCGATGCTGACTTCCGCTGGCTGGCTGAGATCGAGCGGCAGGGCGATCGCCTCTACGCCCAGTTCTTGCAATTCGTCGGCTAGTTCGGCCAACCGCTGGCGATCGCGGGCCACCAACAGCAGCCGTTTTGCGCCCTGACGGGCAAATTCCAGGGCGATCGCCCGTCCAATGCCGCGAGAGGCCCCGGTAATTAGAGCAGTCTTTCCGTAAATCGTCGTCATGACAAAGCCTCCAGTCTTGAAGACTCGCCGCCGAGCAAACGCCACCCATCGCGCCGGGTCTGCTTGCGGCGAGAGAGTGATCCAAATCGATTTAGTCAGGAGTCTGAAACTAAGAAGTGGTCTTGCTAAATTGAGCGATCAGGTAAAGCAGTCAATCCTGAATGTCCTGGAATGAAGTTCAGGTGAATGGCGCGGCCACGCCCAAAGCTCGCAGATTTCACAAAGTTCGCAAAGAATAGTTCAGGAATTTGCCAGAGAAACCGGGAGAGATGGTCAAACGACCTGAACATCGTTGATCGATTTTAGAATCGCTCTGGATACGCGAGACAGACCGTAAACCGGATGAAAATCGGATACTACTGAATCAATTATTCGAGTCCAGCGGTGAAGAGAAATGCCCGTCTCATCAATCCAGCAGAGAACGCGATGACGCGGCTGCAAAGCATTGATGAGAGCATTGCCCTGCAAAGCTGATGACTCAGCCATAGTCATGACGTTCCAAAGCATACGCACAGAGTTTGTCAAGAAAAATTACATACAGCCTAGTCGATTCTGAGAACCGGACGAAGATGGATTCATGCCAGTTCCAGCACTTTCCTGATCCTTCAGCAGAAATGATGGGACGAATCTCGAACCAACTCTAGACAGATGGGATTGATCGAGCGATGCAAATTTATCGAGAACGGAAAAGTATCAACATTTGGAATAGCGCTATCCATCAGTTGATATGCACACGTTAGCAGCGGGATCAAGCAACTGCAACATTTATTAGTGAAAATCGCAATCTTTACATTTTTGAAATACTAGCGCTCAGGAAGGGCGATCGCCCCTCATTGCTGCTGAGATGCCGATGGCTCGACTTCTTCTTCAGCGCACCGCTGCAACGGGTGTCCCTTAATTTCTGAGAATAGGCCAGGTTGGGGTTCGCTTCCTGATGGTCAATCGTTAAAGTTTGTAGTCGCAGAAATTTTTGATGGGCTGTTCTCCCCCAAACAAAAAATGAGTCACAAATAATCAGCCACAAAAAGCGCACCCGGTTTCCCAGATGCGCCTGAATGAGCCTGAATGAATTTAGGTGGTTGGTTGCGGTTGAAAAATTAGGCGATCGCCCCTTCTGGCGCTTTGACCTGGCTTAGCAAGTCTCTCAGCGTTTCGCCTTCGATCACCTCCGTTTCTAGCAGCTTCGTGGCAATGGTTTCCAACAGATCTCGGTTGTGCTGGAGGATGTCAAGCGCCTTTTGGTGAGCTGTTTCGACGATATCCTTCACTTCTTTATCGATAGCTTCGGCGGTTTGTTCGCTGACCATGCGGCGGGGGTTCATGTCGCCGCCCAGGAAGCTGTTTTGCTGGCCCTGCTGATAGGCCAGCGGGCCCAGCACCTTGCTCATGCCGTAGGTCGTCACCATGCGTTCCGCCAGGTCGGTGGCCCGCTGGAGGTCGTTCGCCGCGCCTGTGGTGATGCTGCCAAAGATGATTTCTTCGGCAGAGCGGCCGCCTAACAGCGTGGCGATCTGCCCCGACAGTTCGGTTTCGCTCAGCAAGAAGCGGTCTTCCGTCGGCAGTTGCAGCGTATAGCCCAGCGCCGCCATGCCGCGCGGCACGATGGAGATTTTTTCCACTTTGTTGCTGCCGGGCATGACTGCACCCACCAGCGCGTGGCCAACTTCGTGGTATGCCACAATCTTCTTTTCCTGATCATTGAGGACGCGGCTCTTTTTCTCCAGACCTGCCACCACGCGCTCGATCGCTTCAGCAATGTCTTCCTGGGCGACGGCTTCGCGGCCGTTGCGGGCGGCTAGCAGCGCGGCTTCGTTAATCAGGTTGGCCAGGTCGGCTCCGGCAAATCCGGGTGTGCGAGTGGCGATCGCCTTCAAATCCACATCCGGCCCCAGCTTCACGTCCTTGGCGTGAACCTCCAGGATGGCCAGCCGCCCTTGCAAATCTGGGCGATCGACCAGCACCTGACGGTCAAACCGGCCGGGTCGCAGCAGCGCCGGGTCGAGGGTTTCGGGACGATTTGTGGCTGCCAGCACAATCACCGTCTGATCGCCCGCATTAAAACCGTCCATTTCGGTGAGCAGTTGATTCAACGTCTGCTCACGCTCGTCGTTGCCGCCGTAGAAGCCGCCCGTGGCGCGAGATTTACCAATCGCGTCTAGTTCGTCGATAAAGATGATGCAGGGAGCTTGCTTCTTTGCCTGCTCGAATAGGTCGCGCACGCGGGAGGAACCCACGCCGACGAAGAGTTCAACAAACTCCGACCCGGAGATGCTAAAGAAGGGCACACTCGCTTCGCCTGCCACCGCTTTGGCCAGCAGCGTTTTTCCGGTTCCCGGCGGGCCAACCAGCAGCACACCCTTGGGAATGCGTGCGCCGATTTGAGTAAACTTGCGGGGATTTTTCAGGAATTCGACAATTTCCTGTAGCTCGGTTTTGGCTTCTTCCACCCCTGCCACGTCGGCAAAGGTGACTTTATTGTCGTCGCCTTCTACGTAAATCTTGGCGCGGCTTTTACCAATGGAAAGTACACCACCCTGTCCGCCGCCCGCACCCCGCGACAGGAAAAATTGCCAAATGGCAACAAAGATCAGCGGCGGGATCACCCAGCCCAAAATGTTGGACAGCCAGCCATTGCGCGGCGGCGGAATGGCAGCAAACTCGACGCCATTTTCTTCTAGCAGCGACGGCAACTTCAGGTCAAAAATAGGCGTGGTCGCCAGAACTTGTCCCTCTTCGGCGGGGGGAATGGGCTTGAGCTGGTAGCGGATTTGCTCTTGGCTGATGTAGGCGCGGGCGACTTCGCCTTCGCTCACCTGATGAATGAACAAACTGTAGGGAACCTGGGGAATCTTGGGCCCTAGCAGACCTGGCAGAAAAATGTTTGCCAGTAAGAAGAGGCTCGACACCAGCAGCAGAACGTTACCGATGAGGCGCGATCGCGGGGGTTTGGGCTGGTCTTTAATCGGCATTTGAAAATGCTCCTTATTGACGGACAGAACAGGCAAAACAGACAGAAAGCTCGAAGTGCAATAAGTTAAGCGCAATCAACCAAGCGCAATACGTTCAAGGCACTTAGTTCAAGGCACCTAGCAGACTGGGCGAGTAGTACAAAAAATCTGCCACCTCTTTATTCTAAAGGTTTATGAAGAATCTGAGAGCTAGAAATAAGAAGGGGGCACACCTGAATGTGCCCCCAAAATGGCGAAATATCCGAACTTGCCAGACATAACTCGTTAAACCTACGCGGCTAAGCGGTTTCTAGCCAGTCGAAAATGCGATCGAGCTGTTCCAACGTAATTAGTCCATATTGCCACAAAACCATCGGTAGCAGGTTCGAGTCTTGCTCTGGCTGTTTGAGGGCGATCGCAATTGACTCTGTTGGAATGGAGAGTTCTTCCCGCAGAAACTCGATGAGCCTGGCTTGAGTCGTGGATTCATTCGTCATAGTATTCGCCATATTATTTGCCATTTAGGGGGTGTGACACAAAGAAAAGTAGTCTTTTTGTTAACTTTTGCAACAATCTTTCAGGATTGATGTTGAAGATTATAGCGATAATCTCACCTTGCGTCCCCACCAAAAGGATTACTTCACTTAACTTTGTCGATATTTCATGGGGCGGATTCTCGTTGCTGGGACTATCCAGGCATTCTCAGATTGTGGCGGGTTGTAGCGGATAGGCTGCCTCAAAAATGAGAATTGCCCCGACGCTGGTTCAGGAATCGCTGTGAAGCGCCTCTGTTGGGTGACGAGTGTGTGGCTCATCCGGCTCAACAATGCTGTAAAACACGTTGGATGATTGATGCAATGAATTTGTCAGGATACGCACTGGTTCACACAAGGAGGAACCGAGCCACTCTCCAAGGCCCCCTGATTTCTGGCAAAGTGGCGCGTGCGTATGGGGATCTAGGGATGGTTGGATCGTGTAAGCCCTGTCTGTCGTAAATCCACAATCAATCGTAAATCCGCAATCAATACTGAAATCAACGTTGAAATCAATACTGAGCAATGGTGCTTGAGGACTGCCCAGCCTTATGAAATGGATTGATAATCTGCCTCGGTGGGTAACCTGGGGACTGGCGCTGCCGCTGGTCGTACTAAACGGCTGGGCGCTGCTGGTGGTGATGGACTATTTTCGGCAGCTTCTAACGGTTTTTGTGGGGGCAAACCTGCTGGCGTTTGTGCTGAGCTATGCGGTGCGGTGGCTCCAGCGGCGCGGCCTATCGCGCGATCGCGCAATTTTGCTGGTGCTGCTGGCGACCCTGTTTCTGCTACTGGTGTTGGCGGTCACGCTGATTCCGATTCTCCTTGACCAAATTAATGGGCTGGTCACCAAACTGCCTGCCTGGATCGAGTCGGGCAACCAGCAGTTTCAGGATATGCAGCGCTGGGCAGCAGCGCGACGGCTCCCGGTAGATCTGCTCGATTTTGTGGCACGGCTACAGGAGGCGCTGGTGTCCCAACTTCAGCCGCTCAGCAGTAGCGTGCTAGGACTGGGCATTGGACTGGCGGGCAGTGCGCTAGATTTTGTCATCACAATCGCCCTTACGTTTTATCTCTTGCTGCACGGCGAAACGCTGTGGGCGGGAGTCTTGCGTTGGTTGCCGGGTTCTCGCGGGCGACAACTGCGGCGATCGCTCCGCCAGAGTTTTCACAACTACTTCAGTGGGCAGGCGACGCTGGCGCTGGTCATGGGGCTGTCGATGATTACGGTCTTTTTGCTGCTGCAAGTACCGTTTGGGCTGCTGTTTGGGCTGGCGGTGGGGGTGATGACGCTGATCCCGCTGGGCGCACCGCTGAGCATTTGCCTAATCAGCTTTTTGGTGGGGTTGGGCAGCTTTTGGCTGGGGGTAAAGATGCTGGTGGTGGGGATTGTGGTCGATCAGTCCATCGAAAATGCGATCGCCCCCCGGCTCCTCGGCCGTTTTACAGGACTCAATCCTGCCTGGGTGATTGTGGCGCTGCTGATTGGGGCCAGGGTGGCGGGCGTGCTGGGAATTTTGATGGCCGTGCCCACCGCAGGGTTTGTGAAGTCGCTCCTGGAACTATCTCCTACTGGGGAAGGGAGCTTTATTGACTGAACGATTCCATTAAACGCCCAATCCAGCACGGGGATTGAACGTTTCAATTTGCCGCAGCTTGTCGTAGAGTTCGCGCTCTTGGGGGCTGAGGTCTTTGGGAACCTGGATAGTAATCTCCACAATCTGGTCGCCGCGCTTGCCATCGATGGGATAGCCTTTGCCTGCCAGCCGCAGCTTTTGTCCTGCTTTCACGCCGGGAGGAATCACCATTTTCACCAGCCCATCCAGCGTCGGCACTTCAATCGCTCCCCCCAGCACCGCTTCGCTGGGCGTGATGGGTAGCAAACAATAGATATCCGCTCCGTCAAGCTGATAGAAGGGATGGGGGGCGATTTCGATGCGGAGAAACAGGTCGCCGCCAGACACGCCCTGCCCTTTCAGGCGAATCTTTTGCCCCGTAAGCATGGCGGCGGGCATATTCACTTCGAGCGATCGCCCATCTTCCAGGCGAATCCGCTCGCGCCCGCCCGCAAAGGCCTTTTCCAGCGGCACCGTCAGCCGGGCCTCGGCGTTGCGTGGCGTGGCGCGGGGAACCGTGTAGGTGGTTTTGGTGGTGCCGGGACGGTAGGGATCGCGATCGCGCGGTGGGGTTCGCGGGGCGGCGGGTTCCTCATTGCGGCGGTTCAGCAGTTGGTCTACAAAGCTGTTAAAGTCGCGAAACTGGCTGAAGTCTACCTCGTCGGGGCTGCGGCTGGTGGTGCGGCTATTCCAACTGCGGGACTTGGGCGTTGCGCCACTCTGAAAGCCACCCTGCTTCCAGAAGCGGCTGAACTGGTCATACTGCGCCCGCTTGCTGGCATCCGACAGCACTTCGTAGGCCTCGCCCACGTCCTTGAACTTTTCCTCTGCTTCCTTGTCGCCAGGGTTCAAGTCGGGGTGATATTGCCGCGCCATCCGCCGATAGGCCTTTTTGATTTCCTCAGCCGTGGCGGTTTTGGGAATTCCGAGAATTTGATAGTAATTCCGAAAATTCTGCATCCGGTCTCCTACAGCCATTCGTCTTCGTCCTCATCCCAAATGCCCCGGCTGCGGGGAATCTCGCCAGTTTGCGGGTGGCGACGGGGAGTGTCGTCGCTGGGGCGACTCGCTGGGCGGTTATGTTCTGGCTTGTCTACCGATTCGTCGGTCGGTGCGTCAGCAGGCGCGTCTTCCCAGTTGTCCGCTGATTCGCGGCGAGGGCGCTTGGGCGCGTCGTCCCACGGATCGAGACTGATGGAGTCGCGGCTGTCTGGGTCAGACATATTAGCCTCTGGAGTCCGCAGGTTCAGTCCTTCCCGCTCTGGACGGCTGCGGGCTTCTGGGCGGCGATTTTCTGGGCGGCGACGCTCGGAAAAATCGCCCTGCGAAGCGTCTATTTCGCGTCCAGTTTCCCGTCCCATCCCACGGTTTCCAGATTCGCGGCTGCGATTGGGTCTGTCGTCCCAGCGATCGCCATTGCTGCGGCTGGGGCGGTTTTCGAGCGAGTCGCGGCTGCGGTCGGCAGTCTCTTCCCAGCGATCACGGGCGGGCGGGCGGGCAGAACGCGGCTCGTCCCAAGAATCACGGCTGGCAGGACGGCTAGGGCGCGACGGCTCATCCCAGGAGTCGCGGGCGGGCCGGCTAGGGCGCTGGGGTTCGTCCCAGGAATCGCGGCTGGACGAGCGGACAGAACGCGGCGGCTCATCCCAGCGATCGCGGGCGGCGGGTCGCTGGGGTTCGTCCCAAGAATCGCGGGCCGGGCGGCGCGGTGGCTCGTCCCAGGCGTCGCGACTGGCAGGACGAGCGGGGCGGCTGCTGTAGGAATCGGGGCGATCGCCGCCTCGATCATTCCAGTTCTCTCGTGCCGCCGGGCGGCTGCCATACGGATCGCGGGGTTCGTCCCAGCTATCGCGGGCGGCGGGACGGCTGCTGTAGGAATCGCGGGCCGCAGGGCGGCTGCTGTAGGGATCGGGGCGATCGCTCCAGGAATCGCGACGAACAGGCGGCCGGTCGTCCCACGGGTCGCGGCGGGCCGCAGGGCGATCGTCCCACGGGTCGCGGCTGCCGCGATAAGACGGAATTTCGTCAAACTCGTCGTCGTCGCCCAGCAGCGTCCGCTTCAGCGAGCTAAAGAAGCCCTCATCTTCGTCGCCCCGGTCAAACTGATAGACCTCTTGCTGGAGCTGATACAGGGCATCGCGCAGGTCAGCTTCGAGCGTGTCGATGCGGCGCTCGTCGTTGTTCGCCAGGGCATCGCGCAGGTCTTTGATCAGCGCTTCGATCTTGCGGCGATAGGGGCTGGCAAACTGCATCCCAAAGTCCAGCGCCACTTCGCGCAGTTGTCGCTCTGCCTGATAGGTCAGCGCTTCGGCCTTGGTGCGCTTTTCTACCCGCTCGCGCCGCTCCCGGTCTTGCTGGGCGTTGCGTTCCGCATCCTGAATCATCTTCTGAATTTCGGCTTCGCTGAGGGTGGATGCACCCTGGATCGTGATGCCCTGTTCGCGGCCGGTGGTTTTATCTACGGCGGTGACTTGCAAAATGCCGTTGGCATCGATGTCGAAGGATACCGAAATCTGGGGCACGCCCGCGCGGCGCGGGGGGGAATGCCCAGCAGCTTGAAGCGGCCAAGGGACTTGTTATCTGCGGCCATTTCGCGTTCCCCCTGGACGACGTGAACCTCCACCATCGTCTGATTATTTTCAGACGTAGAGAAGATGTCGGAGCGGCGGACGGGAATGGTGGTGTTGCGGGGAATTAGCTTTTTGGTCAGGCCGCCGATGGTTTCCAGTCCGAGGGAAATCGGCGTTACGTCCAGCAGCAGGATGTCGCGCATCCCCACTTCCTGCGTGAGAATACCTGCCTGAATCGCCGCGCCGACGGCCACCGCTTCGTCGGGGTTGACGTGTTCGCTGGGTTCCCGGTCGATGAGCGATCGCACTAGATTTTTCACCATCGGCATCCGCGTGCCGCCGCCCACCAGCACCACTTCGTCGATGTCGTCTGGGGCCAGCCCCGCGTCGCGCATTGCCTGCTTCAGCGGACCGCGCATCCGGCTCAGCAAATCGGTACACATGCCCTCAAATTGCGAACGGGTGAGGCGTGTTTCCAGATGCTTCGGCCCGTCCTCTGGGGTGGCGGTGATAAAGGGCAGGTTGATTTCTGTGACGCTCACGCCGGAAAGTTCGATTTTGGCCTTCTCGGCCGCTTCGGTGAGGCGCTGGAGCGATTGGCGATCGCGCCGCAAATCCAGCCCTTCTTTTTCCAGAAATTGCTCTGCCAGCCAGTCCACAATTTTCTTATCGAAATCATTGCCGCCGAGCTGGGTGTCGCCGCTGGTGGCGCGGACTTCAAACACACCGTCGCCCACTTCCAAAATCGACACGTCAAACGTGCCGCCGCCCAGATCAAACACCAGAATCACCTGGCTATCACGCCGCTCCAGCCCATAAGCGAGAGAGGCGGCCGTCGGCTCATTTAGAATTCGCAAAACTTCCAGACCCGCGATTCGCCCCGCATCTCGCGTTGCCTGCCGCTGCGAGTCGTTGAAATAGGCCGGAACTGTGATCACCGCGCCTGTCACCTGCTGCCCCAAATATCGGCTGGCCTCATCCGCCAACTTCCGCAGCACCATTGCCGAAATTTCCTCCGGCGCAAAGTCGCGCTCTAGCCGAGGACATTTGATCTTAATATTGCCGTTCTCGTCTTTGCGGATGGTGTAGGGCACGCGCCGGGAGTCGGGACTGACTTCGCTGTAGCGCCGACCGATAAACCGCTTCACGCCGTAGAAGGTGTTTTGGGGATTTAGCACTGCCTGCCGCCGCGCCATCTGCCCTACCAACTGCTCTCCTTCTTTGCTAAAGCCCACCACCGATGGGGTCGTCCGCATTCCCTCTGCGTTGGCAATCACGACGGGCTTGCCACCCTCCATCACGGCGACGACTGAGTTTGTGGTGCCCAGGTCTATGCCTACGACTTTGCCCATGCGCTGCAACGCTCCTCGCGGATTTCACCAAATGTTGAGAACTGATAACTCATTCTATCTTGCCAACGCAAGGCCCGCTGCACAGTTGATCAGCGACTGATCAGCGATATCAGCGACCCGTAGGTGACGGTTTTTCCGCCATTTGGATTACGGGCGATTGGCTATTCGCGGGGCAATTCCCCCTGCAAGATAGAGGGGTTGCCAGATGTTCGCTGTTACAATGCTTAACAGAGGCGACTCTTCTCTTCATTCCGCTCTGGAACCCATGCCAACTGCTGAGACTTCCGCGACCGTCCGCCCTGCTGCGGTGCTTGCTCGCCCGCTATCGATTGAAGACCACCTCAAGTCCGCTTACGACTCGTCGGAGATGCCAGCAGTGCGCTACGACCCGATGGCGATCGCCGAATATTACAGGGTTCGTCCGCTGCCAGTGATGGGGCGAATGATTGGCATTGTGCTGCCCTTCGTTCTGTTTGCGTTGGGCCTGTGGTGGGATAAGCAGTGGGGACAGACCGAAAAAAAACAGCAGCGTCGCGCCGAGCAATTGCGCGACATTTTGACCAAGCTTGGCCCCGCCTACATCAAGATTGGGCAGGCGCTCTCTACTCGCCCTGATCTGGTGCCGCCCGCTTATTTGGAAGAACTGACTCGCCTGCAAGACCAGTTGCCGCCTTTTCCCAACGAAGTGGCGTTTCAGTTTATTGAAGAAGAATTGGGCGATCGCCCCGAGAATATCTACGCCGAACTCAGCCCAGAGCCAATTGCCGCCGCCTCGCTAGGGCAGGTCTATAAGGGCAAGCTGAAGACGGGTGAGGTTGTGGCAGTGAAGGTGCAGCGTCCCGGACTGGCGGAGCGTATTACGCTTGACCTCTACATTCTGCGCCGTGCTGCAATGTGGGCGGCAAATACCTTCAAGCAAATCCGCAGCGACCTCGTTGGCATCATGGACGAGTTCGGGGCCCGCATCTTTGAAGAGATGGATTACACCCAGGAAGGGCGCAACGCCGAGCGGTTTGCCCAGCTTTATGGCGCAATTCCTGACATCTATGTGCCTCGGATTTACTGGGAATATACCCATCAGCGTGTGCTGACGATGGAGTGGATCAACGGCACCAAGCTCACCAAGCCGCGAGAGCTAGCGGCCCAGGGCATCGATGCGGCCTACCTGGTAGAAGTGGGTGTGCAGTGTTCGCTGCGGCAGTTGCTAGAGCATGGCTTTTTCCATGCCGACCCGCACCCTGGCAACCTGCTGGCGACACCCGATGGCAAGCTCGCCTATCTGGACTTTGGCATGATGAGTGAGGTGCAGGCTCCCCAGCGCTACGGGCTGATCGAGGCGGTGGTTCACATGGTCAACCGCGACTTTGAAGGCTTGGCGAAAGACTACGTAAAGCTGGAATTTTTGACCCCGGATACCGACTTGACCCCGATTATTCCGGCACTGGCTGCGGTCTTTAGCAACGCGCTGGGGTCGAGCGTCGCCGAACTGAACTTCAAGAGCATCACCGACCAGCTTTCCCAGGTGATGTACGACTATCCGTTCCGCGTGCCTGCCTACTACGCACTGATTATCCGGTCGCTGGTGACGTTGGAAGGCATCGCTATCAACGTGGATCCCAATTTCAAGGTGCTGAGCAAGGCCTATCCTTATATTGCTAAGCGCTTGCTAACCGATCCGTCGCCAGAACTCCGCTCCTCGCTTAAGGATTTGCTGTTCAAAGACGGCAGCTTCCGCTGGAATCGTCTGGAAAACCTGCTGAAGAACGCTAAGGACAGCCCAGATTATGACCTGAACTATGCGGTGGATCAGGCGCTAAACTTCCTGTTTTCTGAGCGCGGCGAGTTTATTCGCGAGTATCTGGTGGAGGAGATTGTCAAAGGGATTGACGGCTATGGGCAGATGACGATGCAGCGGCTGACTGCCACTCTGCGCGATCGCATCGGTCTGGGCAACGGTTCCGCGCCGCCCCCTGCCGAGTCGCAAAACCTGGAACACCTGAGCCGTATTCTCAACATTCTGCGCGATACGCCCGGATTTGACCCGATTCAGCTTCTCCCTGTGGTGCCAAATCTGCTGCTGCGTCCTGAAACTCAGCGCATGGGCCAGCAGATTGCAGGCGGGCTGGCCCAGCGGGCCGCAGCCCGGTTCATCCGCGAATTTCTCTTGCCGGAGGAGCCGCCCCAGCCGACTCCTTCTGCCAGCGGCCACCTGAATCGCAACGGTAAGGTGCTAAGCAGCACAATGGGCGGCAACGGAAGCGGCAACCTGGCACTACCCGCCCGCCGCTCGGCATAGGCGATCGCCCGCTGATGAAACCACCAGCCTTGAAGACGAACCAGAGCGATCCGTCTCGTCTTCAAGGCTGATGCAAGGCTCAGAACGTTGCGGGATGCCCTGACTCGTGCAGAATGAGGCGGTTGCCGTCGGGGTCGTAGGCGTAGGCTTCGCGACCGTGGAAGTCAGTAATGATGGGGCTGGCGGGGCGTGGGGGGGCGGCGGCGATCGCGCTATGGGCAGCCTCTACAGCGGCGATCGCCTGCTCCAGGTTATCTACCTCCAGGCACAGGCTCATTGCGCCGCTGTGGGAGGCAGCGAATTCTCCGGCATGTTCCTGTTTGGGCTGAAAGATGCCAAACCGAAACAGACCGATCTGGAATTCGACGTAGGTGTTGGGAAACTCGAACGATGGAGCGATGTTGAGGAGCGTCCGGTAGAACTGCCGCAACCGTGCCAGATTGGGCGAGGACAGGGTGAGCGTGGCGTAGTCGGTGTAAAGCATAATTCTCCTGCCAAAGTATTAAAAAACAGCTACTAAAGGGTGGAACTTTAGCAGAGATTGGGTCGGATTGATCAACCCAGATTCAAAATTTAAAAAACGTCTGAAATTGTCTGGAAAATGTCTAAAACACGTCGTCTGGAAGCTGCCACAGACGTACCGTGCGGAACCCTTTGCCCGTGGCGATGGTTCTCCAGTCGGGGCTGGCGATCGCATGGTCGAGGGGCGCTCCCTCGCCGGCAAAGATGTGAGTGGGTTTTCCGGTTACCAAATTCCACAGCGTCAGTTGCCCTTCGGCATCGCTGCTGAGCAAGGTTCTGCCGTCGCCGCGCACTGCCAGCATGTTGATAAACCCAGCCGAACCCGTCAGCGGTTTGCCCAGTTCGCCTGTCTCCAGGTTCCAGCGATAGATTGTTCGATCTGTGCCGCCCGCCAGCACCTCGACTCCATCCGGCGTAAGGGCGATCGCATTGATGGCTCCTGTAAATCCTGTAAACGTTCGCAGTGGCGTTCCAGTCTCCAGATCCCAAGCGATGATATCTGAATCTGTACCGCCACTAACAATTGTGCGGGCATCAGGGCTAACAGCAATCGCATTGATGAACCCTTTGTGTCCTTCCAGGGTGTGAATTGGCTGTCCGGTTGCCAGGTTCCAGGTTCGCACTGTGCTATCCGCACTGCCGCTGATCAGTGTTCCATCCGAGGCGATCGCCAGTGCGTTTATTGCGTTCGTGTGACCGGTCAGCGTATGTCGGATTGTGCCGCTGGGCAAATCCCAAATTAGGACTTGATTATCTGCGCCGCCGCTCACCAGCGTTTGCCCATTGCCGCTCAGCGCGACCACGTTCACGTAGCTGCTATGTCCCTTGAGCGTGCGGAGGGGTTGCCCCGTTGCCACGTCCCACACGATGATTTGCTGGTCTGCGCCACAGGTAATGAGCTGCTGCCCGTCCGGAGTAAACACTCCGTGATTAATGAATCCGGTATGTTCTGCCAAGCTAGCGCTAGAGACGAGCGACTGTACGGCAACGGTTCCACCGCTAGAACGCTGATAAACTTGCCAGCCACCCCAGCCCGCCAGCCCAATCAGCAGCGCTGCTGCACTGCCCCAGAACCAGGGACGCTTCCAGCGGAGTGTGGTGCGCTGAGAATGAGTCTGTGCAGGCTGAAGCTCGGTCGTCTTGGGTGAGGAGATATTTTCTGGGGGTAATGAAGCCAGCCCTTGGACGCGGGGCAGGTTGCTGGGAGGGGCGATCGCCGCCAGATCTTCCAGGATTTCGCGGGTGCTGGTGGGGCGATCGCTCGCTTTGGGCGCAATCAGGCGGTCGATAAAGTCGGCAAACGGCTCCGACACCTGCGGAGCAAACTGCCGCCAGCGGAAGCTATTGTCGTGGGGATTGTAAATATCAGGATCGGTCGGTTGCTTCCCGGTCAGCAGGTAAATAAACGTCCACCCCAGGGCATAAAAATCGGACTGGGGCACAGCCTGCCCCTTTTCCTGCTCTGGCGGCGTGTAGCCTGCGGAGCTAATGCGGGTTACGCCTTCGGAACCGCCCAGTTGTGCCAGATAAGTCGCCGTCATCTCGCGCACTGCGCCAAAGTCCACCAACACCAACTGCCCATTCGACCGCAGCATAATATTTTCGGGCTTAATATCCCGGTGAAAATAGTTGCGCTCATGCACCAAGTGCAGCACCTCCGTCAGTTGTCGCATCCACTTTCGCGCCTGCGCCTCGCTGATGCCGTGGTTGCCCTGCTGCCGCATCCATTCTCGCAGGTTAGGCCCGTCAATTTTTTCCATGATGATGCAGTGCAGCGGCGACTCGCTGCCGCGTGGCAAAAACTGGAAATAGCCGTCTGGCTCAATCGCAGGCACACCCGGATGGCGCAACTGGCTCAGCACTACGGCCTCTCGCCGAAACAGGGCGACGGCTTTGCTGTGGCCGCTGTGGATTTCCTTCAGCACCTTCAGGATTTTGGGTACATTCCGCTCGTAGGCTTCATACACCTGACCAAAACCGCTTTTGTCGCTAATCAGCCGCATAACGCGATAGCGCTCCCGCAGCACCAGATCCGACCCGCAGCTTTGGCAAAAGCGGCTGCCGTCGTTGCTGGGGTGATTGGGTTCAGCGCATTGGGGATTGATGCAGAGGCTCATAGCGTCGGGCGGTGATGCATCCTGGGAGCGGTAGGGCTTGGGAAAGATGAGTCTGGGAGCAGTCTGAAGCAAAACGGACTCTCCCCAATCAAGCTCAGATTCGGTGTTTTCTTGGGTTCAACGCCAAGCACCTACCAGAATACTGTACTGCTTCGCTCGTGACTCCTGACCCCTAACCCTTGACCCCTTGCTATAGCATGAAGAGGAGGTTGTTTCCATTAGCGATCGCTATGCCTGCTTTGTCTCCGCAGCTTCCCTGGCACACGCAGCTTGGCTCCCAGCGCGACTGGGCATGGCGCGGCTGGCAGATTCGCTATACCTATCTAAGGGCGCAAACCCCTGCGCCGGATGCCGTGCCGATTGTATTCCTGCATGGGTTCGGGGCAGCGCTGACCCAGTGGCGGCTGAACCTGGAGCCGCTGAGCCAGCATCACACGGTCTATGCGCTGGATTTGCTGGGGTTTGGTGCGTCGGAAAAAGGGGCGGCAAATTACAAAGTAGACCTGTGGATGGCGCAGGTGCGGGACTTTTGCCGCGAGATTGTGGGGCGGCCGGTGGTGCTGGTGGGGCATTCGCTGGGGGCGCTCGTGGCGCTGGCGATCGCCGCTGCTGAGCCTGCCCTGGTTCAGGGGTTGATCCTGCTCACGTTGCCTGCATCTCGCCAGGAGCTATTGCCCGGAAAGCTACAGGGCTTCGTGGGCGAAATTGAATCTTTCTTCTCGTCGCCGCTGCTGCTAAAGCCGTTGTTCAGCCTAATTCGGCGACCGGGCGTGATTCGCTCGGTGCTGCGAGCAGTTTATGCTAACCCCGAAGCCATTACCGACGAACTGGTGCAAAGCTTCGCCATTCCGGCGGGCGATCGCGGCGCAGCGAAAGTCCTCTGTCGGCTGGTGCAGGCCCGCACCCAAACAGACTTTAGCCCGAATACAAAAGCCTTGCTGCAAGCGGTCGATTTGCCGATCCTGCTGCTGTGGGGAGAAAAAGACCGTGTAATCCCACTGGGATGGGGTCGTCAGCTTCCGGCCATGAATCCCAGGCTAAAGCTGATTGAACTGCCCGATGCGGGCCACTGTCCTTACGACGAGTGCGCCGACCGAGTCAATCGAGAAATCCTGGCGTGGGTCGATCACTGCGTTGGTAAGGTAAATGCCGGAGCAGTAAATGCTGGAGCAGTAAATGCTGGAGCGGTGAACGCTGGAGCCGTGAACGCTGGCGCAACCAAGCCGCCGTTAGGCCCTAGCGCCTGACCCCAGTTCCCCGGTCGGTTTACATTTTTTCAAACTTTCTCAAACTTTTTCAGAGTGCGTCTGTACTGCTAGGGCGCTGGCTTTGGCGCGTTTGGTGATGTGGGGTAGGGTCAATGGGGGCGATCGCCTGATCCAAAATTTGGATGGCAATGATATAGTACACTTGTATCAAACACCAAATGGGTACAGATGGGGACAAACGGAACCTCTGGATGGCTGATCTTCAAGGCTCAGAATCAATTCCAGAGACAATTCCAGAGACAATTCCAGCACTCTGCTGCCCCACGTACCGCCTCAGCAAACTCAACGGGTGAAAACAAACGCTCTATGACTACAGGTACCAGAGCAAGGCGGGCAAGTAAACCCCCTGCAATCTCTCCAAGCGGCACGCGCACCCTGGCGCTGGATGCAGGCAACTATGATCTCAAATTTTTCGACGGCAACGGTCATCCCAAGGCGATTCGCTCGGTGCGCTATCATCTGCCGTCGGGGCGCGATGCCGTCAGCTATTCCGACGCTTCGCCGCTGATCGAGCTGCCTGATGGCACCCGCGTCCACTTTGGCGCACAGGCCTATAAATATCGCCGCCAGCAGCAGACCGTTGTAGAAAATAAGGTGGAACTCTCGCGCCTGCATCTCTACGCCTGTTTGGAACCGTTTAATGGCAGCACCGAGTTTACCTTACAGGTCTACGCCTCCACGCCAGAACCCGCCAAAAACCGAGACGCGATTCGAGAGCAACTCATCGGGATGCACGAATTCAAGCGCAACGGGCTGGACTATCGCGTCATGGTGGAAAGCGTGGAGGTGGAGCGCGAAGGCATGGGCGCGTATCACTACGCACGGCAACTGGGGATGATTCCCGATGCAGGCTTTACCATTGTCGTCGATATTGGCGGCGGCACTTGGCTAACGCGGCTGGTAGATGCCGAGGGCGAAGTGATCGATGAAAACGTCATGGATCGCGGTGGTGCATACGAACTGGCGGCTTCCATCAGCTTCGACAAGCGACTCACCTCGGCTTTGGGCACGAGCGCCGACCCCAGCATTGTAATGGACGGGTTTCGGGCTGGGCACACCTACGCCGACACAGAGCTAACGTGGGCCCCCTGGCTGGAGGAGCATCTCGACCCCTGGTTTAAGGGCATTTTCCAAACCGTGCGATCGCAATACAACCCCTATATGCCCCGCGTGACGCGCTTTTTGGTGACGGGCGGCAGTACTCACCTGATTGCCGAGCGGCTCCAGGGGCGCAAGCTCTTTGCCGTCATGGGCGACCCACAGTTTGCCAATGTTCGCGGTTTGTACTCGATGTCGATGGATCAACAGCTATGCATGACAACAAAGTAAGACTGAGTGCGGATGTGCTGGAAAAGGCGCAGCAAATTGCTGCTGAGTGGGGGCTAAAGAACACCCGTGCAGCGGTAGAGGCGGTATTCCGGCGCTATGCCGATGACTATCTGCACGGTCGGGAGCCGTTTCCTGGCGCGGCGATTCGCGAAGCGATCCCAACGGGAATCGCCCCGGCCCACGTCCCCACCTGGACTCCGCTGCGCCGATTCGACCCGCTGGCTCTGGCGAACGGTGGCAGTTGCGAAGCGCTGGATGCCCTGGATGAACTGCTCGGAGCCTGACGGCCGCTGCTCTGGAGTCTAAAATGGGAGCCTGAATGGGAGCCTGACCCTGGAGGATCGTTTTGCATGGCTGAGTCGGCAATCTGGCAGCTTCCACCCGATGAGTCGCCGCCCGCCGAGTTTGTGCAGGCAGCGGCGGAGTATGCACCCGATGGCATGGCGACCTATGCTGCCCAGTTGCTTTGGCAGCGGGGTATTCGCGACTCAGCGGCGCTGGCGGGCTGGCTCGACCCCAATTGCTATGCGCCGACCAGCCCCTTTGCGTTTGGCGAAGAAATGCAGAGGGCGATCGCCCGTCTGAAGCTGGCCTACGAACGACAGGAGGCGATCGCCATTTGGGGAGATTTTGATGCCGATGGGATTACGGCGACGGCGGTGCTGTGGGAAGGGCTGGGACAGTTTTTCCCTCAGGGCGATCGTCTCTCCTATGTCATCCCCAATCGCCTGACAGAATCCCACGGGCTGACCCACAGCGGCATCGAGCAACTAGCGGCAGCAGGCGTTCGCCTGATTGTCACCTGCGACACGGGCAGCACCAGCCTGGCAGAGATTGACCATGCGAATCGCTTGGGGCTGGACGTGATTGTGACGGATCACCACACGCTGCTGACCCAGCGTCCGCCTGTGGTGGCCATTGTCAATCCCCGCAGCCTGCCTGCGGATCATCCCCTCGCAACCCTTTCGGGCGTTGCCGTTGCCTACAAACTGGTGGAGGCGCTATACGAAACCCTGCCCGACGTGCCGACGCGCCCGCTGGATGCCCTGCTGGATCTGGTGGCGATTGGGCTAATTGCTGACCTGGTGGAACTGCGGGGCGACTGCCGCTATCTGGCGCAGCGGGGCATTGCTCAGCTTCAGAAAAATCAGGATGTGGCAACGGCTCCGCGCCCCGGCGTGGCGATGCTGCTGGAATTTTGCAAAAAGGCGGGCGATCGCCCTACTGATATTTCCTTCGGGCTGGGGCCGCGCATCAACGCCATCAGCCGCATCCAGGGCGATGCCCGCGATGGCGTGGAGCTATTGACCAGCCGCGACGAGAGCCGCTGTCGCCAGCTTGCCGAAGCAGCAGAACTGGCAAACACTCGCCGCCGCGCCCTCCAGCAAGATCTGTTCAAACAAGTCTCGGCGCGGCTGAGCCAGATGGATTTGTCTACGACTGGCGTAATTGTGCTAGAAGATCCGCAGTGGCCAGTGGGCGTTCTAGGACTGGTAGCGGGGCAAATTGCTCAGGAATATGGCCGTCCAACCCTTTTGCTCAGCAGCGCCGCACCATTGGCAGCTTCCAAACCCGCTGCATCGGATGCCTCCAAGTCTTCGCCCAGTAGCGTCAAGCTGGCACGAGGCTCTGCCCGCTCTGTGAACCAGATTGATCTCTACGACCTGATGAGCAGTCAGCAGCACTTGCTCAGTGGGTTTGGCGGGCATCCCTTGGCGGCGGGGCTGAGTCTGCCTGTGGAAAACATTCCGCTGTTTGCGGATGGCATCAATCGGCAACTCCGGCAGCAGGTGGGGATATCGGGGGCGATTGCCCCGCCTGCGCTCCCGGTTGATCTGATCGTGACCGTGGGCCAGTTGGGAAAAGACTTGTTCCAAGCGCTGAAACTGCTGGAACCCTGCGGCATGGGCAACCCCACACCCAACCTGCTGATTCGCCAGTGCCGTTTTGAAAATGTCCGCAATGAAAATATCCGCGATTTCAAGCAGCGCAAGGTGCGTTACATCAAAACCGAGTTTGAGCTTGTGGATGAAACCGGGCAATTTCCTGGCGTGTGGTGGGGGCACTATCGCGACGAGATGCCGCCGGGGCCGTGCGATGCGGTGGTGCAGATGGATTTCAACCCGTTTCGCAAGCGCTACGAGGTGCGGCTGATGGCGGTTCGGCCGGCGGCGGGCGAGTGGGCTGCGGCCATGCCTGCTGAGCCAGACTGGCTGCTGGACTGGCGCGGGCAGTCCGAACTTCTGGCAGGCGCGGCCGACGCAGAAAACGTGCTGGTGATGACCGACTGCCCGACCCAGTGGGACGATCTGCGCGTGTGGGGACGACAGGCCCGGCACGACGGCAAACGGCTGGCGATCGCCTACCAGCTTCCCCCTGCTATCGACCCGCTAGAATCCTGGCAAACCCTGGTGGGACTGGCAAAGTATCTCAGCCGCACAGGGCAAGTCGCAACGCGATCGCAGCTTTTACGAAAACTGGGGCTGGGCGATCGCCCGCTGAGAGCCGGAATTCAGGCATTGCAGGTGCTGGGAATGACGGTCACAGCCCTCCCCAATGGGCTGCAATTTCAGTGGAATCCAGCCGATTTGTCCACCCAATCGCCGACAGCGGCCCAGGTGAATCAGACCATTGAGGCGTTTCTCTCGGCGGTTGAAGAAGAACAATTTCGGCGACAGTACTTTGCGACTGTGCCTGCTGCAACGATTCGGGCGATCGCCGCTTAATTCTCGAAACCAGAGTCAAATGCTGAAAGCCAGCGGTTGGAGTCAGCGGTTGGAGTCAGCGGTTGGAGCGAGCAAAGACTCTGACAACCTTAAAAGCAGCACAAAAGCTCAAGAAAAAGAGTGCAGACAGCATGACGACTCAGAATCAACCTCTATCTGCACCCTCTCAGCTAACCATGAACGTTGTGCAAGCAAGCACCCTGAAAGCCTTTCAGCAAGTTCAAAAGCGGGGTTTAAACCCAACACATCCTACGTGATTCAGCGTACGTGATTGAATAGGAGCAACTGAAAAGGAAATTCAGTGGATTCGCGCAGGCAACACCGTTAATAGCTTCATCCTACGGCGATCGCCTGGGTTGTTTCATAAAGGAACTGTAGAGTTTGGGTGTAACCCCATAAGACTCGTGTGAAGATAAACAAGGCTCATTCGCCTGTGCCGAAATGACTCCCTGAAATGGTTCTCTGAAGACCCGCAGACAGATTCCCATGACCCAGCCTAAATTCGCCAGCCGTGCCGCTTGGGAGCAGGCAAATCTGCTAATGCAGCCTGTGTTTATTCGGGTGCTGGATAATTTGCGAAAAGCCCTGGAACAGTCGCCCTGGAAAAGCACCTACCGCAACGACCCCATCTGGCCCGATGGCGTATCGGAGGAGACGCAGCAGCACGTGCTAGCGCTTCAGCATCGGCTGGCATCCGCCACGCCAGAAGAAGCCCCAGACCTCCAGGAAGCGCTGTCGCGTCTGCCCCAGCCCCATCCGGGCTACGTGCTGTGTCTCCAGTATCAGGCTCATCAGGTGAATATCGACCTCTGGCAGTTGTGCTATCAGATCTGCTTTCGCAACTACAGTCCTGTGCTGAGCCTAACCGACACCGTGGTGGTAGAAGTAGATACAAGCTTACTCGACGACACAGGCGATGTAGACTGGCAAAAGCTCGATGCTAAAGCGGCTCAGCTTGTAGAGCAGCTTTTGGCCAGCTTGCCAGACATTTCGTAGGTGCCCTGCGCGATCTATGTCCCGACTGTCCAGCACAATTGAAGCCATTTTGTATCTGAAAGGGCAGCCGCTGACGCTGGCCAAAATTGCAGAATATGCCGGATGCGATCGCCCCAGTGCCGAGGAAGGGCTGATTGAGCTAATGACCGACTACGCCCAGCGCGACGGAGCACTAGAAGTGGTGGAAACGCCAGAGGGCTATTGTTTGCAGCTTCGCGAAGCCTATCAGCCGCTCTTGCAAAAGCTGGTGCCTGTGGATTTGGGCGTGGGCGCGTTGCGGACCCTGGCGGCGATCGCCCTGCGCGGCCCGCTGACGCTTTCGGATCTGGTCGAACTGCGCGGTTCCGGGGCCTACCAGCACGTCCAGGAATTGGTAGAGCTAGGGTTTGTCCGCAAGCGTCGCAAAGCTGATAGCCGCTCGTCTTGGCTGCAAATCACCGACAAGTTTTATCAATATTTTCAGCTAGAGTCGCTGCCACAACCCTTCAGCAACGCCTCCAGCGCTTCGGCAAATGCCGTGCTTCCCGAAGCCTGACCCTATGCCCGGATCGCCTCTCCACCTCAGCCCTGAGAACGACATGGCTTCCCGGCCTGCGATAGAACCGTTTTATGCAACCCAGCCATTACCTTGGTGTGTAATGTTTCGGAGCTTGTACTAGATAATTTTTGGGATTGGTTTAGGAATACAGCATTTTCTTGCGGGGCGAGGCACGCACAGTCCTAACGAGGCAAACGCTTCTTGACTATCCACGTACCTCACCAGCTTCAAAAACGCTGTAGAAGCGTTCATGGGTGAACCTACGATGAACCTGCTTTTGTCATAAACCTAGTCACAGCTAGTGAACAGGGTTCGGAACGGTTTGAAATCCCAGGAAAAAACCATTTGATAAGCTGAGGTAATAAACCATGAGTAACCCTGATTATAGTCGGCAGAACGAGGCCCGCATTCGGGACATGCAAAACGCTGAGTTGCAAAATCGTGAATTGCGCGATCGCGAACTTCATGCTTGCGAAGCTCGTCGCCAGGCCGAAATGGCGCGAGACAATGCCAATACCTCCGGAAGCTTGTTCCTTGGACTGATGCTGGCGGCGATCGCAGGCTTTACCGCCCTATTTATCGCGCTGGCCCAGCGCAGCGATACCCAGCCCCAGGTAGAACCCGCTGCTCCCCCTGAAGTGAACGTGCAGCCCCCTGAGGTGAACGTTCAACCCCCCGATGTAAACATTCAGCAGGCTCCACCCCCGGATGTCAACGTGACGATTCCTGAAACTGCCCCCCAAACGGCCCCTCCCCCGAGCGCTGACCCGTCTCTCGATCCGATGATGGGCGCACCCGAAAGCTCGGCGGATTCTATGAACCCAGATTCTATGAACCCTGATCCGATGGCGAATCCCAATGGCACGGTTCAGCCAGGACAACCGTAATCTCTGGGTCGGCATCATTCCTGCCTTTGGAATATGGGATTCATCTTCTACTTCTAATCGATTGACTATCGGCTGTGGGCGTAGCGACTCTGCCCGCGGCCGATTTTAGTGCGGAGCGGAGCAAGCAAGTGCCTATTCAGGAATAACTGCCAGGAATAACTCCCAGGAATAACTCCCAGGAATAACTGCGTAAAGAATATACCGCACATCTCAGGGTCTGAACCTGACCGTTATTTACTGTAGATTAGTTGAGGATAGGCTGTCTCAGCGGTTTAGTTCTCTCAACTCTCTCAACTCCAAGGCTCATCTATGACCAAGATTGCGTATCTAGACTGCCCGACGGGCATCGCCGGAGATATGTGCCTGGGGGCGCTGATTCACGCAGGGTTGCCGCTGGAGTATTTGGAAACGCAGCTTCAGCGATTGGGCATTTCCCATGAATATACACTGCGAGTCGAAACCGTGCAGCGAAATGGGCAATCGGCAACAAAACTGCACGTTGACCTAAGCGCATTGCCTGATCCGGAAGCGCTGGCGCACCAAGAGCCAGGAGTCGATGTTCATTCAACCTTTCGGCGTGCCTATTCTCAATCTCATTCTAATGACTTGACTCATCAAGGCATTTATCAAAATGCAGTCGAGCTGCATTCAGAAACGCATTCGGATTTACATTCTCATCAGAGTCATGTTCATACGCATGAGTCTGATTCTTCCGATGATTCTGCAAAGCATTTTCATCCGCATTCGCACAACCATTCGGTTGCTCATACCGATTCTATAGATGGTGTCAGGAATGCGATTGATGAATCTGAGCATCCGTCTCATGATCTTGCCCCACACCATCACGCAGGAACTCGGCATCTGGCAGACCTCGAGCAGTTGATCTTGGCAGCGGGATTGCCGCCTCGGGCCGAAGCGTGGAGTTTGGCGGTGTTTCGACAGTTGGCGATCGCCGAAAGTGCGGTTCACGGGATTCCGATCGAGTCCGTCCATTTCCACGAAGTCGGAGCGACAGATGCCATTGTAGATATCGTGGGAACCTGCTTGGGGTTGGACTGGCTGGGCATTGAGCATTTGTATTGCTCGGCGATGCCGACCGGCGGCGGCACCATCTGGGCAGCGCATGGGCGGCTCCCGGTGCCTTCGCCTGCGGTGCTGAAGCTGTGGGAACTGCGGCAGGTGCCAATCTACAGCAACGGCATTGAGCGAGAATTGGTCACACCCACCGGGGCGGCGATCGCCACGACCCTGGCAGCCAGTTTTGGCCCGCCACCCCCGATGACGCTGACCCGCGTGGGGCTGGGCGCGGGCGGGCGCGATCTGCCGATTCCCAATATTCTGCGGCTGTGGATTGGGGAATTATCGGAACTGGGGGCGGGTAGCTTTGCCTATCGACAGACGGTGGCCCACACCATTCCGTCAGGGATTCACTTACCCCAGTCTGCTAAAGCAGTAACGCCTGCTGCTCAGGGAGCCAATACCCAGGTGACGGTTCTGGAGACGCAGATTGATGATGCAAACCCACAGGCGATCGCCTACACGCTAGAAACACTGCTGGCGGCGGGAGCGCTGGACGTGTTTACGCAGCCTGTCACCATGAAAAAATCGCGCCTGGGCACGCTGCTGACGGTAATTTGCCCGATTGATCTGGCCGAAATTTGCAAAGCCGTCTTGTTTCGCGAAACAACGACGCTGGGCATCCGCGAGTCAGTGCAGCAGCGAACCCTGCTCGATCGAGAATTTCAGACGGTCGAGACGGAATTTGGAGAAGTCCCAATAAAGCTGGGGAAGCATCCCGTTAGCGGAGAACTGCTCAACGTCCAGCCGGAGTATGAAGATTGTGCCAAAATCGCCCGCGATCGCCAAGTTTCCTGGAGCGATGTGCATCGAGCCGCCTTACGCGCCTGGGAGAATCGGAACCCAAAGCCCCAACTCCGGGCAGAGAGCGCCCACTAGCGTCCACTAAGAGAGGAGCGGCAAACGCCCCCGGCTCCGAACCTGCTTGCAAAGGCGAAGCTCTGTGCCGTCTGCATTCCAGTGTACCTGGTCAAAAATCTGATGGAGGATATAGAGTCCACGGCCACAGTCTCGCTGCTCCTGGGGCGATCGCCCGACACAATCCTCTCGGCATGGCCCCGCAGGGTCGAACCCGCAGCCTTGGTCGGAAATAATCCACCAGTGTTCGTTATTGACAATGTAGAACTCAACCAGAATGGTTTTGTTTGGGTCGAGATTATTGCCGTGCTTTGCTGCGTTAACCAGCGCCTCTTGAAGTCCTAAACGCACCTCTGCTCTCCAGCGTGGCGGAATATCAGCCAGCAGCAAGTCCAAGACTGGACCCAGATGCAAAGTAGACGCAAAGCTTACAGTACCCCACTTTCGCCCATTGGGACGAGGTGTGATTGCGATCACTCGATGATCCTCACTGGTGTACAAAGGGACAGCGGATGAACCTTGCTTGGCTCAGTTCAAAAGTCAGGACTTTAAAAAGTGAAACTTATCTTTAGAAGCTGAGGCTAGGTGAATATGTCTGAAAACTTTCCACTGAAGCAAAACTGCAAAAAGTTAAAGTTCAATGCAATAGCTGGAATGCAACCTAAATCAAAAAAACAAGTCAATGAAAAAAGTGCAACCAAAAAGCAACAACGTAGATGGGTAGCACATCTATATCCAGCAATTTAATTCTAGCACAGACGGTCGGTAATCCCTGCTTTTTGGGCGGCAATTACCCACTGAGCCAGGGTTTCCCTGATCTTGGATGTAGCATTGCAACCGGGTTTAGACGGAATTCTGTGAGCTAAACTACAAAATCCTTGGGCAGAATAATAGTCAACAGCGCGATCGCCCCAAGTTCGTAGGGCGATCGCCCTACGCTCAGCAGACTTCATTGCTTGGCAAGAGCTTTGCGAGTGGTGATTGGTACAAATGAATTGAAAACTGGTAAATGACCTCAACGACCCTGCGGTTCATCAAGGATAAAATTACTTGATAAAATTGCTCACTGATGACTAGAAGCGTTATTCTCTGCCTGTGCAAGCTGCTGTTCTAGTGCTGAAATGCGATCGCGCAAGGGAGCCATCATCGCTTCGACCTCCTGTGCAGAATACCGAATGGGAATATGCTGCGGGCAGTTTTCGCTAATCGCCTCGACGTGAAACAAAATGGCCCGTTCAACAGGTGCAGGATAATCCTGAACTCGGAGTTTTTCAATCCATTTTGCGTTCGCGTCTGTGTTCCCTTCTAAGTATTCTGCACGTCCCCAAACCTTGACTCGCTGGCGATGCCGATAGTCCATCAAGAATAGAAATGCCTTGTCATTGCCGGAGAGATTGCCGACGGTAATGTATTGCAGATTGCCAGAAAAATCGGCAAAGCCAAGCGTCTTCTCATCCAGTACCTTTAGAAAACCAGCCGGGCCGCCGCGAAACTGGATATAGGGATAGCCGTTAGAACCAACGGTTCCTAAATAGAACCCGTCCAGATTGGCGATGAACTCGGACAATTCTGGCGTGATACTGTCACCAGCCGGGCCTTTAGCAATGTAGCGTGCGTAGGTTTGTCGAGAGCCACGCTGCGCTTGAGCGGCTAGGACTTCGGGCGTAAAAGCAATTTCTCCAAATTTGCGTGGCATGGGGCCCTCCTTTGATGGGGCAGATGGATAGAGTGGGCTATAGCGGTGGGCGATCGCCATCCAGGGATCGCTGATTCTGGCGCAGGGGCTAGGCAATCCGTCGCCGTTTCAGCGAGCGATGGAGCAGTTACCACAAGAACTGTTGCGCTCAATACCAACTTGGGATCATCTTAGGGATTTTTGGGCTGCTGTTATCCAGCTATCAAACAGCATTCAGGATTGTGCGGTAGGTTCATAGCCAAATTCTTACATTAACCCGGTGCGCTGATTCGTCAATGGTTCGCTTGTTGGGTCTGTTAGCAACCTCTACCCTGACACTGCCGCTATGAAACTCCTCACCCCCCGCACCAAAATTGTCGCTACAATTGGCCCTGCCAGCCGCTCACCCGAAATCCTCAAGAAAATGGTGAATGCGGGCATGAGCGTGGCCCGCCTCAATTTTTCTCACGGCTCCTATGAAGATCACGCCAAGACAATTGAAATGATTCGCGCGGTCGAAGCAGAACTCGATACGCCGATCACGCTGCTGCAAGACCTGCAAGGGCCCAAAATTCGCGTCGGACAAATGCCGAACGGGGGCATTCCTCTGGAGGAGGGCGCACCGCTGATTTTAGTGCCCGACGATGCCCTTGACGGTCAGCCCAACACGGTTTCGATTGACTATCCGCACCTATGGGAAGAAGCAACGCCAGGCACGCAAGTGCTAATGGATGACGGTCTGCTGGAATTGCAGGTCGAAGAGGTGGTGGGTCGCGAGGTGCGCTGCCGCGTGGTGAAAGGCGGTTTGCTGAAAAGCCGCAAGGGCGTGAATTTGCCCAGCCTTAACCTGAAACTGCCGTCAATGACGGACAAGGATATTCAGGATGTAGAGTTTGGACTGTCGCAAAATGTCCACTGGATTTCGCTCAGCTTTGTGCGGCGGGGCGATGACGTACGATCGCTGAAGGATCTGCTAGCTTCTAAGGGACACGCCGATGTGCCTGTGCTGGCCAAGCTAGAGAAACCACAGGCGATCGCAAATCTGGAAGACATTCTCTGCGCCTGCGACGCGATCATGGTGGCGCGAGGCGACATGGGCGTGGAACTGCCGCCAGAGCAAGTGCCCCTGACGCAGAAGCACATTATCCGCCGCTGCAACGAACTGGGCATTCCGGTGATCACGGCGACGCAAATGCTGGAGAGCATGATCCAAAACCCGCGCCCGACTCGCGCCGAGGCCAGCGACGTGGCCAACGCTATTCTCGACGGCACAGACGCAGTGATGCTGTCGGGCGAGTCGGCGATGGGGGCCTATCCGGTGGAGGCGGTGCAAATGATGACGCGCATTGCCCGCGAGGTGGAGCGCGACTATCACTTTGTCAACTATCCTCCTTCCAAAGAAGACGAAGCCCACGCCATTAGCGAAGCGCTGAACGCCATTGACCAGTTTTTGCCGCTCCAGTGCATCGTGGCGTTTACCAACACGGGCTACACGGCTAAGTTGGCATCGAAAGAGCGACCGACGGCTCCGGTGGTGGCGCTGACACCGAATATCGACGTATACCATCGGCTGAACCTAGTGTGGGGCGTGCGTCCGGTGCTGCTGCAAGAAGAAACGACTGAATTTGAAGCCGTGCTACGACAGGCGGAGGAGTGCCTGCTGGAACGGGGACTGGCCTCAGTGGGCGATCGCATTCTGGTCGTCGGTGGCATCCCCATGAAAGTAACGGGCGGCACAAACTTCCTCAAAATCCACACCATCGGCACTTTTGCCGCCAGATAGCCCATCTCCTGGTTCCATACTTCAATAAACCTTTAACTTTACCTGAAAACCTTTAAATTCACCTGATTTCACAGTGTCCAACGCTTCTTTAACCCTATGGCAAAATTAATTCTGACCCGGCATGGACAGAGCCTCTGGAACGCGGTCAACAAGTTCACCGGATGGGTCGATGTGCCGCTGAGCGAACGGGGCCGCGCCGAGGCAACGATTGCCTCGACCAAGCTGCGAGAATATCGTGTAGATGTGGTGTTTACTAGCAAGCTGATTCGGGCGATTGAAACCGCAGTCTGCATTTTGACCGAGTGCGACGACATCTGCGGCGGCAAGATTCCCATCATTCAGCATGACGACGATGACCCCGACTGGAAAGGTCTGGATAACTACGACAATCCAGATGAAGTGCTGCCCATTTTCACTAGCGCAGCCCTGGACGAGCGCTACTATGGCAACCTGCAAGGGCTGAACAAGGCCCAAACCGCGGCGGAATACGGAGCCGATCAAGTGCAAATTTGGCGACGCTCCTACGACATCGCGCCCCCTGGGGGCGAAAGCCTGGAAGACACGCAGGCCCGCGTCTTGCCCTACTTCAACGAAACCATCTTGCCCTACTTGCTGCAAGGCAAAAACGTGATGATCGCCGCGCACGGCAACTCGCTCCGCTCCATCATCATGAAGCTGGATAAGCTATCGGGCGAAGAGGTCGCCAAGCTGGAACTGGGAACCGCTGTGCCGATCGTGTATGACATTGATGAACACGGCGAAGTGACCCACAAGGTGGTGCTGGATCTGTAGGCGAAGGCTAGGGATTTGCCAGCAACGGGCCAGAGAATGGGGGGTACATAGCGCCAAGAGCGCCAAGAGCGCCAAGAGCGCCAAGAGCGCCAAGAGCGCCAAGGCTGGCAACCCCGAAGTTCTGGAAAGCGTCGGCACAAGCCAGGGACAGGGGCCAATGTTCATTGAAGCGTAAGCAGTAGTTGAAGCGTAAGCGGTAACTGATGCACTCGATGCACTCAAGGGTAAAATCGTTGGGGCATCTAGACCGGACACCCGGCCTTTTTTACCGAAGATGCACTTAGGGATATCGCCAAAACGACGCTGGACAATCTAATAATCTAGACAACTTTCTAGACGACTTTGTACTAGGTACTAGATGACTTTGTAGATGACTTTGTAGATGACTGTGAGCTGGGGCAGCCCTGTCCAAATGAAATCCCCCAACCACGGGTCAGCGCATGAACTTGCTTAACCGAGAGGATTGTCGATGAATATTCAAACCGTTTCTACACAGCCCTTTGCCGATCAGAAGCCTGGGACTTCGGGGCTGCGGAAGTCTGTCCCCATCTTTCAACAGCCCCACTATCTCGCAAATTTCATCCAGTCGATTTTTGACAGTTTGGAGGGTTATCAGGGGCAAACCCTGGTGCTGGGCGGCGACGGCCGCTATTACAACCGCGAGGCGATCCAAATTATTCTCAAAATGGCGGCGGC
This sequence comes from Leptolyngbya sp. O-77, assembly GCF_001548395.1. Classification (NCBI taxonomy): domain Bacteria; kingdom Bacillati; phylum Cyanobacteriota; class Cyanophyceae; order Leptolyngbyales; family Leptolyngbyaceae; genus Leptolyngbya; species Leptolyngbya sp. O-77. The sequence continues at coordinate 5,402,680 of NZ_AP017367.1, read as the reverse complement.
CAATGGCTGGGGCCGCGTGAAGGTGGGGCAACACGGCATTCTCTCCACGCCTGCTACCTCCTGCGTGATTCGCAAATACAAGGCCTTTGGCGGCATTATTCTCTCTGCTAGCCACAATCCCGGCGGCCCAAAAGCTGACTTTGGCGTGAAATACAACATAGAAAACGGCGGGCCTGCGCCGGAAAAGGTAACGGAGGCGATCTTCGCACGAACCAAAGAAATCACGGAATACAAGCTCCTGGATGCGCCCGATGTAGACATCGACACGCTGGGCGAAAGCAAGCTGGGTGGCATGGTGGTCGAGGTGATCGACTCCGTAGCCGACTATCAGGAATTGATGGAGTCGCTGTTTGACTTTGACCGGATTCGGGCGCTGCTGACCAATGGCTCGTTTCGCCTGTGCATTGACGCGATGCACGCCGTTACTGGGCCCTACGCCCATGCCATTTTTGAGCAGCAGTTGGGCGCACCCGCAGGCACGGTTCGCAGCGGCACGCCCCTGGAGGATTTTGGCGGCGGACATCCCGACCCCAACCTGACCTATGCCCATGAGCTGGTGGAGATCATGTTCAAAGCGGACGCGCCGGATTTTGGGGCTGCGTTTGACGGAGATGGCGATCGCAACATGATTTTGGGGCGCAATTTCTTCGTCAACCCCAGCGATAGCTTGGCGCTGCTGGCGGCAAACGCGCACTTAATTCCTGGTTATAAGGACGGACTGGCAGGGGTGGCCCGCTCAATGCCCACCAGCGCAGCGGCAGATCGGGTGGCCCAGCGGCTGGGCATTGGCTCCTATGAAACGCCGACGGGCTGGAAGTTTTTTGGCAATTTGCTGGATGCGGGCAAGGTGACGCTGTGCGGCGAAGAGAGCTTTGGCACGGGGTCGAACCATATCCGCGAAAAGGACGGTATCTGGGCGGTGCTGTTTTGGCTGAATATTCTGGCGGTGCGGCAACAGCCCGTCGAGCAGATTGTGCGGGAACATTGGCAGATGTTTGGGCGCAACTTCTACTCGCGGCATGACTATGAAGAGGTGGCGAGCGATCGCGCGAAGGCACTGGTTGATCACGTCCAGGCGCAAATGCCGACGCTGCCTGGCAAAACCTTCGGCTCCTACACGGTCGAATATGCCGATAACTTCAGTTACACCGACCCGGTAGACGGCAGTGTCAGCCAAAATCAGGGCATTCGCATTGGCTTTACGGATGGATCTCGCCTGATCCTGCGGCTGTCGGGTACGGGCACCAAGGGCGCAACGCTGCGGCTCTATCTGGAAAGCTACGAACCCAACATTGCCAAACACAACCTCGACCCGCAGGTGGCGCTGGGCGACCTGATTGCGATCGCCGAAGAGATTGCCCAGATCAAGGAATATACAGGCATGGATAAGCCGACGGTGATCACCTGAGGAACTGAGCTTGAGTGGGGCGATCGCCTAGCGACCCCGCAGCCAGACTACCGAGACAGCGGGTTGAATGGCTGCGGGAGGGGCACGGGCAGCGGACGAATCGGCGGTTCGGGCTGTGGATCGGGGAGCGGTTCAGGAAGCGGCGTAATTGCAGCCTGCCCCACGCCGCCCACCCGAACCCGGCCGGGGCTGTTGGGGGCATTGCTAGGAATCACCAACTGAGCCGTGCGATACCCTGGCTCCGTCGGATTGAACATCATCTGAACGGTGCAAACCTCACCCGGAGCCAGCGTCACGTTGGTGCAGCTAATTGCAAAGTTGCTGTCATTAGAGGTAGAAAAGTCAAACGGATTCTCCCCACTCAGCCTCAGATCTCCCAGGATCAGGGGCGCATTGCCGCTGTTTCGCAGAACCACAGAGCGGGGCGCACTTATGTTGCCGATGGTCTGATTGTCAAAATCAATACTGGTAGGCTGAATGCTGAGCGTTGGGAAGCGCTGCACCGAGCCGTTGCCCCGCAGCACGACGGTGGTCGAGCCAGTGTTTGTGGGAATCACAATATTAGCGTTGCGCGACCCTTCTACCTGCGGAATAAAGACGACATTAAAGCCGCAGCTTTGCCCCGGACGCAGCGAGAGATTAGAACATTCCGCACCAACAGACGAATTGCGATCGCTCACAAAATCTGGATTACCACTCACCCGGATATCGCCCAGCAGCAGCGGCGCAGTACCCATATTGCTAATGGTGACGGCGCGGGGAGCGCTGGCCCGCTCCATCTCAATGCTGCCAAAATCAATAGACAGTGGATTGACCCGCAGCGCAGGCACCGCAGGCGGCACGCCCTGACCCATGAGCATGACGCGGGCCGTACCCCGATAGTCGTTGCTGTCAAACCGGAGGGCAGCACGGCGATCGCCCTCTCCCTCTGGGCTAAACACCACGCCCACCTCGCAGCGGGCCCCCGGCGGCAAGTCGCTGGGGCAGGTGTTGCGCGTCAGCCGAAAATCCCCTGTCCGGCTTTCGATGCTGATATTGCGAAGCTGGACAGGCACGCCCCCCGTGCTTTGCAAAAAGAAACGCTCTTCACGGCTGGTATTGCGGACAGTAACAGAGCCAAAGTCTACTCGTCCGGGCGTAATGCTGAGGGTGGGCGTTTGGGGCGCAGTGGCCACGCCGTAGCCCGTCAGCGGCACATTCCACGGGCGATTGCTGGTGTCAATCACGTTGATATTTGCCGTCCGCTGGCCCGCAGCCGTGGGTCGAAAGGCAACGAAAATCGGGCAGCTTTGTCCCGGAGCTAGGGGCCCGCCCGTACACTGCTCGCTCACCAAAAAGTCGCTGCGGGCCTGCCCATCGGCCCGCACCAGTTGAATCGTCACGGGAACGGCGCTGTTGTTGACCAGGGCGATGGTTCGCTGGCCGGTTTGGGCATTGACCTGCCACTCGCCAAAGTCCAGCGTGCCGGGATTGAACCGCAGCGCCACGTCAGGATTGACCGGGGGCGTGGGCGACGGACTGCCGGGGCTGGGGCTGCCGCCAATGGCACTAGGGCTATTGCCGCGCAGGGGAATGGTGTAGCGGGTCACGCCTGTAATGTCGTTGAAGGCCAGGTCCGCAATGCGATCGCCCTGACCCTGGGGCGTAAACGTGACCTGAATCGTACAGGACTGGGCCGGCGGCAGCGGGGCGCGGGTGCATTGCTCAGACACCTGAAAATCGGTCGGATTTGCGCCTACGGGCGTAATCCGTCCCAGCCGCAGCGCCTGACTGCCCGTGTTTTGCAGGGTCACAGTCTGGGGCTGGCTGCTGGTGTGAATCGTCTGGTTGGAAAAGGCGAGGCTGCTGGGGTTGACACTGAAGGAGGGGCGATCGCGCACCATTAGCCACGCCGCCAGCGCCCCCAGCAGCAGCGAGCCACCAGTCCCCCCCAGCAGCAGCGGCGAAAAGCGCGAGGAGGCTGCCTCTGCTTCGGGGTCAGAGGTTCCTGGCATGGGCGGCGGCGGCTGGTAGGGCGGATGGGGCGCAGGCTGGGCCGGCAGCGGCGGCAGCGGGGGCTGCGGCTCTGGGGCTGGATATTGGGGCGGTTGGGGCTGGGGCGGCTGGATCTGCGAGGGATATTGGGGCCCTGGATATTGCGGCGGGGATTGCGGTGGATATTGGGGTGGGGATTGGGGCGGATATTGCGGCGGGGGCTGATACTGGGGCGGCTGCTGGGGCTGGGGTTGGAGGTGCTGCATCGGAGCCACCAGCAGGCTGAGGTTGTGGCGCGAGGCGGCGGCGGCGGTTTCGTTGCCCCTGGCTTCCCGCAGGCGCAGCGCCTGGTTGAGATAGTTAATCGCGGCAAAGCTGTCGCCCAGGCAGAGGGCGCGGGTGCCTAGCTGGTGATTAGCCAGGGCGATCGCCTGGGAATTGCCCAAATGCTCTGCCGCCCGCAGCCCCGCATCCCACACCTGCTCCCACGCGCCCCAACGTCGCCCCAGCGCCAGCGGCCCGTCCATCACGCGGGCAAACTGCACGACTTCTTTCCACTGTTCTGCTTCAGCAGCCAGGTTTACCACCCGCATCAGCAGCGGCAAATCTGGCAACAGCGCCCCTTTGATAGGAGCCTGCTGCTGGACCCAGTGCAGAAAATGGCGAACCACCGGCTGCACCCACTGTTCCAGGTTCCAGAACTGCCGCAGGGGAGCCAGCAGGTTTCCTGCCAGCGTGTGGCGCACCCCGTCACTGCTCAAAAAGCCCCGGCTGACCAGGGTCGCCACAATCGGCTGAGGATTGGCTGTGCCCGTCAGCCCGGCCAGGTGGTGGGTCTGCACGGGGACTTCCCCCAGCACCGCCAGCGCCGCCAGACAGCGCCGCTCGGCATCCGGGAAGGTGGCGCACGCCCGCAGCACCAGCACTTCTAGCGTCGCCCCCGATTGCAGTTGCTCGACCATTGCCAACAGGGACAAATGCCCATCGCGCACCAGCATGGCCGCCTGCAAAATCCGCTGCGGATGCCCATACAACAATGTGCAAAGCTGTTCTGCGCTGGATCGCTGCTCTGGCGTGAGGGGGTCGTTCAGGTAGCGTTCCAGCAGATTCACCGCTTCGGACTGGGGCAATCCGCTCAGCGGCAGACTGTGGCTATCGTTCCACAGATGGCGATCTGAAGCCGTGACAATTAGGCCCAGCGTAGTCAGGTTTCGTGTCATCCGCTCTAGCGCGTTGGGCGGCAGACGCACGTCGTCCAGCACCACCAGCGCCCGCTTCTGGCGCAGGGCATACTGCACTTCTTCCTCACTTAGCTTGTGGGGAATGCCGTCGTCAATTTCAAAAAAATCTTCAAATAGGCTCTGGTAGAGGTCTTCGATAGGCTGTTTGCCGACGATGTGATAGACCAGCCCTTCCGAAGCCAATCCCAAGACCGACGGCTGGTGCGCCAGGGCACGGGCGAGGGCGCTTTTGCCCAGCCCCGACTCGCCATAAAACTCGACGGGCACGGATTGTTCCAGCGCGGCGATCGCCCCGTCCAGTTCCTTCTCGCGCCCCACCAGGTAGGGCATGGGCGGGCAAGCCGCTTCAGGGCTGGGCAGGGTGCGCGATCGCAGCGAGGGTGCTGAGGGCTGCGGCAAGAGCGTCACTACTGCCCCGTGGGGGGTCATCTGCAAGCGGCGATCGCCCGCAATCACCTGCTGCCCACCCGCCCCCAGTTCAAACTCGGTCACAGGCAGCCCGTTTCCCGCCTGGGTTCCCTGCATCACGGTAGACATACCGCCCAAGCCAGAAGGGGTAACCAGACTAAACGCCTGCTGCCATCCGATCTGGCTGATGCCGCGCTGCCGTCCGTAAACCTTGAGCGTATTGGCAGTGGCAATGCCCAGTCCCGCAATGCCCTGATGGACAAATGACGCAAGATCCGGCGGCGGCGCAGGCACGGCTTCTACGAGAACATGCAGCGTGTCTTGCTCCAGCCGGGCCATCGCTGTGATGCCCCTGGGATTGAGGCTGCGGTTGAGCAAGGTGGCGATCGCCTCCGCACTTCCCTGCCGCGCTTGGTCTAACAGGTTCTTTTCAGCCAGCAAGTGTTCGTAGGTTTGCGACATGACGATACGAGAGCAAGGTTCACCCTAGAGCCAGATGGATGCCAGATGGATGGTGGACGCGGACGGATTTTTGTTGCGGGTAGTATTCATAACGATAATGCGCCCGACCCAAAACGCAACACTGAATGGCTGAGATTTGGGAAACAGCGTTTTCGAGGTTGGGGTCTGGGAGGCGTCGGGTTTGAATCCCTATCAGGGTTAATCCGCATCACAAAGTCTGTTTCCAAAAATCTTGCGAAATTGCAAAACTCTTGGTTACAATAGTGAGGCTGCAACAGAGACGAAACAATCGTCTACACTCTGTTCTGCATCCTCATTGGGGCGTCGCCAAGCGGTAAGGCAGCGGGTTTTGGTCCCGCCATTCCTAGGTTCGAATCCTAGCGCCCCAGTTTTTCCAGTCCTTGCAGTTAGCTTTATCAGCCTTGGAAGCTAAGGCTGCTTTCGATGCTGTGAATCTATGCTGTGAATCGGCATCTGCAACTTTTCTACTTTTGCAGAATGTGTCGGGGCGCACTTCCAGAACCTTGTCAATTGAGTGGTAAGGTGACTCCAGATTCCGTTTGGTCATCCAGTACAAGGTCTGACTCATGATCAGAACAAAAATTGTTGAACTTTCCACGATTGAAGCCGCTGCCTATCGCCAAAAGCTGAGAGACGGCAAGGCAGGCATTGTGATTTTGCGCTATGACAATGCCCAGCCCGGTCTGGCAACCATCAACCGCCGCACTGCCGAGCCAGAACCGGCCGCCAATATTAACCTCGAAACCTTTCCGATGGAAGCCTTTCGGGAGGCGATGGAACTGACGGCAGGAATGCCCTACTCTCGTCGGGGCCCGGTCAAGCTGAGCGGCGTGCGAGAAGAGCCTGAAGACGAGGAGGCCTCGCCCGAAGAAGTGGCAACGGTAGACAGCGCCGAGTATGAAGCCATCGTCAAGGCCTACACAAATAAGAAGGGTGAACTGTCCTATGACCTGCTGAACAAGGACTTCATTCAGTTTGCCAAGTCCAGCAAGATTGTGGCGGATATGGTGGCTAATGGGGCTTCGGAAAGCGAGATCCGCGATCGCATTCTAAAGGTCAAGCTGGAATCGCTGACGGGCAACCCGTCGCTGACCGACGCGCAGACCCAGCGCATTGTGGAAATGCTGGATGAGGTGAGTCCACGGCACGTCTTTCGTGAGCTAAATGACGAAATTCGCAAGATGCTGAGTCAGGCAAAACCTTGATGAGGGCGTTTTGGGAAAGGCGTTTAGAGGAAGCGCTTAGGAGAAGCGTTTTAGTTTTAACGCCCGATCTGCCTAGCGTGGGGTGCGCTGAGCCAGCCAGCGGGCATTGAGCTTGCGATCGCACTGGAGTTCCAGTACCCGTATCCCCTCGCTAGGTAGCACCTTTAACGCCTGGGCAAGCTGCTCCCAAGTATGGACGAGTTCGTGGGCGATGCCGTAGGTGGCGCAGAGTGCAGCGAAGTCTACAGACTGGGGCGTGGCGAAAAATTCCTCAAACGGCGGCTCAAACTGGGCAATGGGCAGGTTCTCAAAAATGCCGCCGCCGCGATTGTTGATCAACACAATGGTCAGGTGGCCGCGCAGGCGGGGACGCAGCAAGAAGCCGTTGGTGTCGTGCAGCAGTGCTAAGTCACCCGTCAGCAAGACGCTGGGCTGATTGCCATGCGCGATGCCGAGGGCCGTCGAGAGCGTGCCGTCGATCCCGTTTGCACCCCGGTTGCAGAAGGGCTGAATGGCGCGATCGCCCGGTTCCCAAAACCACTCGACATAGCGAACGACCGTGCTGTTGGCGATGACCAGCGGCGTTTCCGGCGGCAGGCATTGCGACAGCACCCACGCGGTCTTGGCTTCGATCAGCGAGTCGAGCGATCGCAGGCTTTCTCGCTGCTGCTGCCAGCAGTCCGTCTCTGCCTGCAACCAGCGCTTCAGGTAATCCGTCGGCGGCGCGGGGGGGCTGGGGAGCGACGCGGCGAGTTGCTGCACGGAACTCCGCAGATGAACTGTCCGCAGATGCAGCGGGTCTAGGTTGCGATCGCCCTCATCCACCACCCACTGCTGCGGCTGGGTGCGCTCTAGCCAGCTTCGCAACTCCTTGCTGGTGGGCATTTCGCCAATCCGAAGCACCCCCTCCGGCGCAAGCTCTGTCGCTAGGTCAGGATCGCGCAGCAGCGTGTCATAGCTCGACACCAGATACGGGTTGAGGCGGGCGTAGTTTCGCAGCGGCGACAGCCCCTCCGCCAGCACCGGAAAACCCAGGCTATGGGAAAGACGGGCGATCGCCCGACAGTGAGCCTGAGCCGCAGTCGCGCTAGAGAATTGGGCGATACCTGCAATGATGAGGCCGCGAGGAGAAAGAGAGAGGAGCAGTTGCGTCAAGTCTGAGTCACGCCATTGCTCCGGCACGCCATCAGCCTGACCGACATTGGCAAAGACATTCGCAAAAAAGCGTGCTTCATCCACAGATGCCCTGAGCGCCATCACATCTGGCTGGGGCACTGGGGCCAGCGGGTCGCGGAAGGGCAGGTTGAGATGCACTGCGCCCGCGACGGGGTGCTGGGTGCGCTCCCAAGCGTGAATCGCAGTCTGGCGCAGGTAGGCAAGTTGGGCAGCGTCCGCAGTGGGCGTGGCGACTTCGTGATACCAGTTCACAAAGCTGCCGAAGAGTTTTTGCTGATCGACGGTTTGCCCTGCGTTGCAGTCGCGCAGTTCCGGCGGACGGTCTGCCGTCAGCACCAGCAGCGGCACCCGGCTTTCACGGGCTTCGATCACCGCTGGAAAAAAGTTTGCCCCCGCCGTGCCAGAGGTGCAGACCAAGGCCGTAGGTCTCCTGGTCTGTTTTGCTAGACCTAGCGCAAAAAAAGCGGCCGATCGCTCATCCAACACCGGAATCGCTTCCAAACCAGACTGCTGAGAAAGGGCGATCGCCAGCGGAGCCGACCGCGACCCCGGACACACCACCGCCACCTGCAATCCCAGCCGCACCAGCGTTTCAGTCAGCACAGAAGCCCAGAGAGTGTTGATATTGCGGAAATCCATGCAGCGCCAGGAAGAGAAGACTTTTCAGGGCAATGGGACGAGTAGAGTAGAGATGACCCATCAGACCATCCCATCATCCCATCATCCCTCTTCGTTCTTCCCTCTTCCCTCTTCGTTCTTCCCTCTTCCCTCTTCGTTCTTCCCTCTTCGTTCTTCCCTCTTCGTTCTTCCCCCTCCCCGCTTCCCCCTTCGTTCTTCGTTCTTCCTTCTTCCTTCTTCCCTCTTCCCTTCTTCGTTCTTCCCTCTTCCCCATGTCTCCCGCCGAATCCCGCCCGATCCGCCCTATCAACCACCCCTTGCGGCTGCTGCTGTATCTGGAATGGAGCCTACTGGCGATCGCCTTTTTGAGCGAACTGGTGGGGCCGCTGTTTCCGGGCCCGAGGATGCCACGGGGAATTGGTCCAGAGCCGCCCTTTAGCTGGGTGTCGCCGCTGGATATTGCCTGCATCGTAGGCTTTGGGCTGATGGGGCTGCGGCTGCCTACGGGGCAGATGGCCACGCGCATCGGGTTTGTGCTGCTGGAGGGAGTGCTGATTTTGCTGGCTACGGCGGGCGATCTGCGGGAAATGCGGCTATTTTCATTTCTCGTCGTGGTGTTTGCGCTGAGGAGTTGCCTCATCTTTGCGCTGCCGGGCCGCCTGATGACGACGGGCATTGCCTACGGGCTGTTTCTGGCGATTTTGACGCAGCGCTTGCGGGAGGTGGTCGATCGGATTCCGGTTACTTGGCGCGTTGGCGCTAGCCTTGCGAAGCAACATCGCCCACGGGGGCTGCCTGCCTGGAGCTTTGCCTATAGCTCGGCGCTGCTGCTGGGGCTGACGCTGGTCTTTTTGCTGCTGCTGGTGGATGCGCTGCTGACGGAGCGCCAAAGCCGCGAAAAGCTGACGGCTGCCAATGCCCAACTGCGAAACTATGCGCTGCGGGTGGAAAAGCTGGCCATGGCCCAAGAGCGCAGCCGCATTGCCCGCGAAATCCACGACTCGCTGGGGCACTCGCTGACCGCCTTGAACCTGCAAGTGGAAGGTGCGCTCAAGCTGTGGCAGAGCGACCCGCAGCGGGCGCATCAGTTTTTGAAAGAGGCGAAAGTGCTGGGTTCTACGGCGCTTCAGGACGTGCGGCAGTCTGTGGCGACGATGCGGGCCGATCCCTTGCAGGAGCAGTCCCTAGAAGCGGCGATCGCCCTCCTCGCCCGCAATGTCGAACAGGTCACCGGGGTTGCGCCGATCTGCCAAATTCACCTCGATGCGCCCCTGCCCGCAGACCTCTCCACCAGCCTTTATCGCATTGTGCAAGAGGCGTTTACCAATATCTGCAAATACGCCCGGCCCTCGCAAATTTTGCTGGATTTGCAGGATACGGCCGCGACGCTGCACCTGCTGATTCAGGATGATGGCGTGGGTTTTGATCCGGCTCAAAATCTCACGGGCTTTGGGCTACAGAGTATGCGCGAACGGGCCGAGTCGCTGGGTGGCATCTTTGACCTGCAAACCTCTCCAGGCCAGGGCTGCACCATTACGGTTCACATTCCGCTAGAGAGGATCGTTCCATGATTCGGATCGTTCTGGCAGATGATCAGCATTTGATTCGTCAGGGCATGAAAGCGCTGCTCGAACTGGAAGCTGATTTGCAGATCATTGGCGAGGCAGAAAATGGTCAGGTTGCGGTGCAGCAGGTTGAACAACTGCATCCCGACCTGGTGCTAATGGACATTCGGATGCCCGTGATGGATGGCGTGGCGGCAACGGAGGCGATCGCCCGTCAGTTTCCCCACACCAAAGTCCTGATTCTCACCACGTTCGATGATCAGGCGTATGTCACTGCTGCGTTGCAAAAGGGCGCGACGGGTTACTTACTCAAAGACACGCCCTCCGAAGACCTGGCCGAAGCCATTCGCGCCGCCCACAAAGGCTATACCCAGATCAGCCCTGGCATTTTGCCGAAGCTGTTGGCTCAGGTTGCGCCGTCGTCTGCTCCATCCCTTGCCCCGCCCGACGGTTTCTCTAGCCTCACTCCCCGCGAACGCGAGGTGCTAGTTCTCGTTGCTCAGGGAGCCAGCAACCGCGAAATTGCCCAGGCGCTTTACATTTCGGAGGGCACGGTCAAAAATCACGTTACCAATATTCTGAACCGCCTGGAATTGCGCGATCGCACGCAAGCCGCCATCCTAGCTAACACGTTTCTCGACTGGCTGACCTGATGGGCCCCGCCTCAAAAATCTGCCCCAACTGCCAAACGGCAATGTTATGATGTAGGGCGATCGCTGGTGTAGCTCAGTTGGTAGAGCTGCTGATTTGTAATCAGCCGGTCGCAGGTTCGAGTCCTGTCACCAGCTTTGGTCAGAAGCCGCTTCACTCGCTTGATTATTCTAGGCGCTTATTTTAGGCGCTCGATCAGGCGATCGCCCACCCGCAGCGCGTTAGCCATAATCGTCAGCGCCGGACTGGTGGCGGAAATTGACGGGAAGAAGCTGCCGTCTACAATGTAAAGGTTATCCACATCATGGGTGCGGCAGTCGGGGTTCAGCACCGAGGTCGCCGGGTCTTCCCCAAAGCGACAGGTGCCGCAGGCGTTAGCTACCACTGACAGCGGCATTTCCCCACTGGGATGGCGACCGCTCATCTGGAGCAGTGACTTATCCATGCCCTTTTCTGCCGTTTTCAGCACCTCTGTCCAACGATAAACCAGACGCTCATGGGGTTCAGTATTGTTCGGCGTATACTCGACGTAAAGCTTTTTGCTGTCTACCCGCACGCGGTTGTCGGCGCTAGGCAAGTCTTCGCTTTGCACCCACCAGCCAATCGAGCGCGTCGCCATCTGTTGTAGCCCAAATCCTGGCATCATCTTGGCTAGCACCGACAGCACCGGCGGCGACTCAGCAAAGATGATGTCTTGCAGCAGTCCGCCTGTGTTGTAAATATGCCCCATTGGGTAGTCAAATCCTTCTTCGCCCCAATAAAAATCGTTGACGTAGACGCTGCGCTGAAACTTGCCGCTGTTGGGCTTGGAAAGTTGCACCACCGACGATAGCCGATGCTTCATTAGGTTGCGTCCCACCAGCCCAGAGCTATTGGCCAGCCCTTGCGAACAGGCTTCGCTGCACGAGCGCAGCAGCACCGCCGCTGTATTAATCGCACCGCAGGCCAGCACGATGATGTCGCCCAAAAACAGATAGGGCTGCCCGCCGATTTCGGCTTCGACGGCTTTCACTTCTCTGCCAGAGGGATTCGTGTGCAGCGAGGTGACGGTTGCACTTGTTTTCAGGGTGACGTTGGGATGCTGAAGGGCGGGATTAATGCCGCTGACTTCAGAATCGTTGGTGGGGTCGTCGGTCTGGCGGGTCAGCGCCATTGGTAGCGAGGCGGGGTGGAGGGACTGAGCGGCGATCGCCCCAATCACTTCCTCAATCTGCGGATCGTGCCCCACCGCAGGATAGGGATAGTCGGCACTGTGGGGTGGCTCGGTGGGGTCGGCTCCCACAGTGCCATGCACCTGATAGAGGTTCTCGGCTTCGGTGTAGTACGGCTCAAAATCGGCGTATTTTACACACCACTCCGGCGATACGCCCTCGTGATGCGTCACCGCTTCAAAGTCACGCTCCCGCATCCGCAATAGGGCAGCGCCGTAAATTTTGGTGTTGCCGCCAACGGCATACTTCGTCTGGGGCGCAAAGGGTTCGCCCGCAATGTCAAACCACTGCTCCGGCGCGTGATAGAGTTCCTTCTTGAAAATATCGACGTTGCTGCGATTCTGCTCCTCTAGGGGCATCACTTCACCCCGCTCCAGAATCAGAATTTTCTTACCTGTGGGCGCGAGCTTTTGAGCCAGCGTACCGCCGCCTGCTCCTGTGCCCACAATAATCACGTCATAATGCGCGTCGTCGATAATCATTACCTTACTCCTCGTCGCCCCGTTGATCGCGGAATAGACTGCCTAATCAATTCGTGATGCGTGCTTAATCCCTGCCCGATGGGTTCGTGCCAGCCTCTCTAGAACATCATTGCCAGATGTAGATCAGAATGAACAAGATAATCCAAATCACATCCACAAAATGCCAGAACAGCGAGGTCGCATCGACACCCGTGTGTCCGCCCGCATAGTTGTTGGGCACAAAGGACTTGAATAGCATAATCCCCATCAGTAAGATGCCCGTGAGAACGTGCAGCCCGTGGAAGCCTGTCAGCAGGTAAAACAGCCCGCCAAACACGCCATCGGAAAAGCCAAACTCCAGTTCGCTCCACTCAATCGCCTGCCCCACCAGGAAGTATGCACCCATCGCCATCGTCAGCAGCCACAGCAGCCGAAACACCAGCAGATTCTCTTTTTTCAGCGCCCGTTCGGCAAAGTAGGCGACAAAGCTGCTGGCTACCAGCACAACGGTGTTAATCGCAGGTTTTGAAACTTCCAGCCCTGATACGCCTGGGGGCAGCCAGTTGGGGGTGGTTGTTTTCACCAAGATGTAGCCCGCAAAAAAGCTGAGGAAAATCACGCTTTCCGAGAGCAGGAAGATGATGAAGCCAAACATGCTGTTGCCTGCATGGTCTTCTTCGTGGGCGTGAGCAGCGTGAGGGGCGATCGCCACATCGGGCTTTTCGGTCGAGATAGAGCTATCCATAGGCATAAGGGGTTAAAAAGTGAACGATCGGCAAATGAGCGCATGAATGGGCTAGTTCTTGCAGTCCAGCCTAGCCCTCCTTGAGAGCAGCAGCATTTTCCACCAGCGGATCAGATTTGCCATAGCCATAGGGCCCCGACACCACAACGGGCAGTTCTTCAAAGTTCTCAACCGGCGGCGGCGACGACACCAGCCACTCCAACCCGATCGCCCGCCAGGGGTTATCCGGCGCGGGCTTACCCTGCACCCATGCGCCTACCATATTCAAAATGAACGGAATCGTAGACATCCCCAGCAGGAACGCCCCAATACTGGCAACAACATTCCAGAAAGCATACTCCGGCTCATAGGAAGAGACGCGCCGCAACATGCCCTGAAGACCCAGTGGGTGCATCGGGAAGAAGTTCAGATTTACCCCAATAAATGCCAGGGCAAAATGCAGCTTGCCTAACCCCTCGTAATACATACGACCCGTCATCTTGGGGAACCAGTGATAGATAGCAGCAAACATACCCATCGTAATCGTGCCGTACACGATGTAGTGAAAGTGACCCACCACGAAGTAGGTATTGTTCACATGAATGTCGATCGGCACAGAAGCCAGCATTACGCCTGTAATGCCTGCGAACACAAACATGATCAGCGCCCCCAGGCAAAAGAGCATAGGCGTGTTCAGCCGCAGTTTCCCTTTCCAGATGGTGGCCACCCAGGCGAAGACCTTGATTCCGGTCGGCACAGCAACCAGCATCGTCGTCGCCATAAACAGCATCCGCATCCAGCCCGGTGTGCCGCTGGCGTACATATGGTGAACCCAGACAAGTACGCTAACGGTCGTGATCAGCAGCGACGAAACGGCCACTACTCGATAGCCAAACAGCGGCTTGCGCGAATAGACCGGAAATATCTCCGAGAACACGCCGAAGATGGGTAGCACCATGACATAAACCGCCGGGTGCGAATAGAACCAGAAGAAGTGCTGGAATAGAACCGGGTTGCCGCCTTTATCAGGATTGAAAAAAGCCGTGCCTGCCGCCACGTCAAACAGCAGCATGATTGCGCCTGCCGTCAGCGCAGGGAGTGCTGCAAGCTGAATGATCTGAGCGCTGAACACTGTCCACACATAGACTGGCATCCGAAAGAAGGTCATTCCTGGCGCTCTCATCCGCACGATCGTTGTCACGAAATTCACCGCACCCATAATCGAGGACACGCCGGAAATCGCCACCGCCAGAATCCAGACGAACTCGCCAGTAATCACGCTATCCGTCGGATTTTGGGTGCTGACGGGCGGGTAAGACCACCAGCCCGCCTGAGCCGTGCCTGCGGGCAGAAAGTAGCTGGTCATTAGCAAAATGCCAAACACGGGCACCATCCAAAACGCGGCTGCGTTGAGTCGTGGAAAGGCCATGTCTCGCGCACCGATCATCAGCGGCACGAGGTAGTTTGCCAGACCCACCAGCGACGGAAAGATCCACAAAAAGATCATGATCGTGCCGTGCATGGTGAACATGCTGTTGTAAAGCGTGCGATCGATCAGATCTGCTTGCGGCGTGATCAGTTCGGCGCGAATCACCATCGACAGCAGTCCACCAATTAGAAAGAAAACGAAGGACGTGACCAGGTATTGAATGCCAATCACCTTGTGGTCGGTGCTAAAGCTGAAATATTTCCGCCAGTTGTTTTGCGGTTCGGGGTGGGCGACTTCGGGAATTGCGATTCCTTCAACGGGGACGTTTGTCATGAATCTGCCTGGAGTAACTGTGGGGCAAGTGGAGGATTTTAGATTTTAGATTTTAGGCTTTGGATTTTGGGTGGCGGGAGAGGGAATTGCCCGCTGCTCAACTACCTTTCGGCTAATGCATTCACTAGCGGCGGTGGTGCAGGGGCGATCGTTTTCCAGCCGCCAAAGCGCTTCAGCCGCTTGTTGGTGTATTCGGAATAGGCGGGATTTTCGGCGGGGACGGCGGGCTGGGCTGCGGCCCTGGCAAGCCACTGGCGATAGGAGTCGGGGGACTCCACCACCACATTGGCCGTCATGATGGCAAAGTAGGTGCCGCTGAACTGCGAGTCGTTGAGTCGATAGATGCCCTCGCGCACGGGCGTAAATTCAAACTCCGTTGTGCGCTTGGGCAGGATGTCTTGCTTGAGCCGAAAGGCTGGCACGTAGAAGCCATGAATCACATCGTCTGCGGTCATCAGCAGACGCACGCGCTTATTGACGGGCAGGTGCAGGTCAGCGCTGACCACGCCCGTATCGGGATAGCGGAATGACCAGGCCCACTGCTTGGCGTAAACTTCCACCTCCTCTACAGGTTCGGGTTCTAGGTCTGCGGCGTAGGCGGTGGGCGTGGTTCCTGGCATATGGTGTAAGTGAACCAGATCCATTGGCCCGCGCACCGCCATCTGCTGATAGGTCTGGTAGCTGTAGGCGGCTAAGAAAAACACCAACAGCAGCGGCACAGCCGTCCAGAAGATTTCTAGTTTGACATTGCCCTCCATGTGGGGGCCGTCGCTAGTATCGAAACGGCTGACGCTTTGAGTAAAAACCGTGTAGAGTACCAGCCCGGTAATGCCCAGCAAAATAAACGTGCCGATCGCAGAGAACAAGCTGAACAGGTCGTCGATCAGCATTGACTCAGCCGAGGCCTGGGGCGGCAACCAGCCATAGGCCTGCTGCCCTACCCAAATGCTGGCTGCTATCAGCACTGCGACATAGACTCCGATTCCGACAATGGTCTTGAGGTTCATCGTCTCTCCTTCGCAATTACTTCAGCAGCAAGTTGGGGTCTTGGCCCGTTCGCAATAGTTCATCGGCGGTGATGTGAACGCCAAACTCGGCCGCAAGCTGTGCGCCCAGTGTACCGTGAACAAACATGATGCCCAGCACGGCCACGCCCGCTAGCAGGTAGCTCCACTGCACTTGACGGCCCATGTCTTTGCGCCAGGCAAAGCGCTGGAACCCTCGCCATACCGCCATGCCGACGATAATCGCCAGCAAAAACACGCCGCCTACGCCGTGCAGCAGCATAGTGGGCATGGCTTCCAGACCCCAGGCGCTTTTCACGCCTGGCTCTGGCGTTGCCAGCATGATTTCGTAGAAGCCTGCTGCCACAGTGAAGAAAGTGACAATCGCCGAGGCGAGGACGTTATACCAGCCCACATCAAAAAAGTTGGAGCGTACTGCTGTCAGCGACAGCATCTTGAGGATGGATTTTTCGAGTGGGAAAAAGGCTCCGGCAAAGTCAAAGGCGATGCCAATGATGAACAGACCTAGGGTGATGTGAACCAGATTTGGGTGAATAGGAATACTGTAGGGCAGTCCATTGGGGCCAAGCTGTGGCCCAAGCTGTTCGAGTAGTTCTGGATTCATCTACAGCACTCCCTTGCGAATCGCCTCAACCACGGGCACAGTGTGCAGCCCGTAGACCCACACCAGCTTATCGCCCAGATAGACTTGCACACACACCAGTGCTGCCAGCACCAGCCCCGCGCCCAGGTAGGGAATCGGAAGCTTGCCAGGATCGCGCGATCGCAATATGAAGCGCCACGCCGTCATGCCTGCCAGGATGGCCGACAGCGACCAGCCGAGAACCGTGTGGGCATTTAGCACGGGCACAGCCGCGTCGTAGGGTTCTGCCAGCCCTGCCTCGATCTGTCCAAAAATGATGGCAATAAAGATTGAGAGGGTGGCAAAAAACAGGTTCCACCAGCTCACTTCATAGAGGCGGGTGTTTTTAGTGAAAAGGGCGATCGCATCGCACAACACTGCAAACAGCGCCATCGCAATCACAAAGTGAACCACGATGGGGTGCATTGTGTCGGGATAGGGCAGGTTGTGGTCATTCAGTGGAGGCAAGCTGAACTGCATGACTGGCGGAAACCAGGTGAGTGTCAGCAGTGGAGGTATTTTAAGCATCGCAAATATCAAATCCATTGCGTTCTCCGGACATGTAAACCAGGATTGGGGGCAGACCGTTGGAAAAACAGTAAATGAAAGAACAGTCAAGAAAATTGAAAGAAAATCGTAAACCCACTTGTGTTTTCAACGAGTTGGTCGCCACAGCTTGCAGTTTCAGGATTTAGGCAACCCCAGATGCATCTGAAATAGGCTGGGGCAAGGCTTGAGACGTGAGCGACGATCCTACGGGGACTGTGATGATGCGAGAACCCCGCTCACGGGTCAAGTAGGTCCAGGTCCATTGCAGCAGCACTGAAAGCTGATTTTCAAGCTGATTTAGCACAGCAATGTGAACCACTAGCCAGGCCAGCTTTGCCGGAAGCCCGCTCCACTGGATGTTGCCGACCTGCATCACAGCAAACTTGCGCCCAATGGTAGCCATGCTGCCCAGATCCACGTAGCGGAAGGGTGCCGGTGCGGGCTTGCCGCAAACGCGGGCATCGATCACCTGTCCTGCATAGCGACCGCTTTGCATGGCTGCCTGGGCCAAGCCTGGAACGGGCTTGCCGTCCGATTCCATCTGGGCGGTGTCTCCGACCACAAACACGTTGGGATACTGCGGCACCGAGAGGTCTGGCTTTACTGTAACCCGTCCGGCCCGATCCGTCTCGGCGTTGAGCCACTTGCCTGCGGGTGATGCCTGGACTCCGGCTGTCCAAAATACGTTGCGGCAGGGAATCCGCTCTCCAGCCACCGTTACGCCGCCCTCGTCAATATCTTCAACTCGGCAATTGAGCCGCACTTCTACACCCAGGTCTTCCAGCGCTTTTTGCGCCTCGGCAGAGAGGTGTTCTGAGAAGGCAGGCAAAATGCGTGGGGCCGGCCTGCACCCAGGATGACGCGGATGCAGGCGGGATCGATGCGGCGGAATTCTGATTTGAGGGTCAGCCGGGCCATTTCGGCAATAGTGCCTGCCAGTTCTACCCCCGTGGGGCCTGCGCCCACCAGCACAAACGTCAAAATATCAGAACACTGCTGCGCGTCGCCTTGAAGTTCGGCTTGTTCAAAGGAGCGCAGGACGCGATCGCGGATCTGTACAGCATCCAGCACGGTTTTTAGCCCTGGCGCGATCGCCGCCCATTCGTCTTTGCCAAAATAGGTTTGCTGTGCGCCCGTCGCCAGAATCAGGTAATCGTAAGGCAACGGGCGATCGCCCATGAAGACCAACTGCCGTTCGGGATCAACGCCTGTCACCTCGGCCATAGCCACCGTGGCGTTTTTTTGCGATCGCAAAATTTGACGAATCGGCGAGGCAATGTCGCTGGGCGAGAGCGTCGCCGCCGCCACCTGATAGAGCAACGGCTGAAACAGGTGATGATTAGTGCGGTCAATCACGGTGACATCTACCGGAGAACGAGCCAGGGCCCGCGCTGCTTCGATTCCGGCAAACCCGCCGCCGACGATGACCACGCGGGGAAGCGTATCAGGGCGATCGCCCTCTATACCGGACTTCGATGCTGCTTCCGTTAAGTCTGTTGAAATAGTACTCATAAAATCCTAGAGGAGCTGCCTAAAGACCTGATGATGCTCGTGCCTGAACAGCAAATCGACTCAAAGAACCGACAGCCAAACCAACCGCTCAAATGCGTCAGAATCTCTGGATTATCCCGATAGCCCGCATTGCCTATCCTGCTGCTAAACTCGTATACCAATTCGTAACAACGGGCTCCGTTTTTGAGAGTATTATGCAATGTGAAATGAGCGAAGCACGTATTCCTGATCACGCCAAAGTATTGTTACAAAAAGGCTTTGTAGAAATTTAGGAATTGCTTAGGAATTGCTAAAACCTGAGAGCATGTCTCTAAAGCTTTAGACTTCTTCAAAATTTGGGTTTCTACAGATCGTCGGTAGATCGCATGATGCCATTCTGGTTTTCGCTATTTCTAGAGCTGGTTAGAGGGGCGATCGCCCTTGATCCCCAGAGCTTCCTACGCCTACAAGCCTCACCCGATGGCGAAGCGATCGCCCTCTGCGTCATCCTGCTGGCCGCCTTCTCGCAGTCCCTAGCCCAGAGCATCATCCTGTTTATTAATCGGGTCAGCCCCTTGCGATTTGTCATTAGCCTGCTAATCAGCACGCTGCTATTTGCCTTTGGCTGGCTATTTTGGGGAATCAGCACGCTGCTGGTGCAGCATCTCCTGTTTGCGTCAGATGCCAGTTGGCGGCAGATCGGGCTAACGCTCAGCCTCGCCTACGCGCCGCAACTGCTCAGCCTCTGGGTGGCGCTGCCCTATTTCGGCGTGCCTATCTACATTCTGCTGTCAATCTGGACGTTTCTAGCCTTTCTGACAGGGATGACCACCGTGTTGGGCATCGACACCTGGCAGGCATTCTGGTGCGGGGCACTGGGCTGGCTGGTGGTGCAGGTGCTACAGCGCACCATCGGTCGTCCAATTAACAATGTGGGTCGCTGGATGCAGACCGTCGCTGCTGGAACGCCCCTGATGCAAAACCTGGAAGAGTTTCAGCGACAAATGCTGCGATAAAGTTTGACCGTGGCAGAGCAGTCAGGACGAAATTTCTAACCAGAGATATACGTCAAATCGAGTGGATGTTTGTCACAGTGAAGAGTGAGCGATTTTAAGGAATTTCTCCACTCGCCCTGCTCCATTCAACGATTTTGCGAGGATTCTATCTGAGGATTCTATCTACAGAGCGGGGCGATGTTCGTGGTCTTCTATCTGCGTGGTCAGGGCGATCGCCCTCACGAAAGGCTACACTGCAAGCCGAAAAGTCCAGTACGGCCCATTTGTAAAGAACTGTTTAGTCAAAGTTAATCTGAGTCCTGCATCCCTTGCAGGTCAATGCTTTTCAAGCATCCGCAGGTGCATCTAGCGTATTTTAAGGCAGACAAAAGTTTAAAAATGCAGGATAACGGATACAGAAGCCTGATCCAGGGGCTTGAGATAGAAAGCCTGACTAAGCCTGACTCACAGACCAGACTGGCAATCTGCTCCGAAGAATCCTCGTTGCTCTCGGCAAAGCCGATCTTAATTCAGTTTCCTTAATGCAATTTCCCTTGATGCAGTCCCGCTGCGCCGATGCTAAAGATTGACTGCCTGGCCGTCTGCAAACTTCCTCGGCTGCGGATGTCGATCTCAATCCAGACCTTTAATCCCTGTTTAGTCATGGACAACACCTTGATTCAATCTTTATTGGAGAATTTGAAAGATCCTGATGAATCAATTCGCGATGCTGCTACGCACGAGCTTTGGCGGCTCTGGTTTACGCAAAAGGGTGCAAGAGGGTTAGAACTGCTAGAGCGCAGCCAGACGCTCATCGATGCAGGCGAATATGGCCATGCAGAGCAAGTCTTGACGGAGGTAATTGCTGACCTGCCCGATTTTGCCGAAGCCTGGAACCGTCGGGCCGTGCTGCACTATATCTGTGGACAGTATCAAAAGTCTCTGGCCGATTGTGAGCAAGTGCTGGCGCTAAACCCGATTCACTTTGGCGCAATGCATGGGCAAGGCCTCTGCCACATGGCGCTGAAACAATACATGGCGGCTATTCACGCCTTCCGGCAAGCGCTGGAGATTCAGCCCTATGCGCTGGAAAATCAAAAGATGATTCTGGAATGCACGGCAAGGCTGAGCTAGGGCAACGGGATCAGGATTTTGGGTTGGCGATTTTGGATTGGCGATTTTGGATAGCCAATTCAGAACCTTGCGAAGTCTTGATCGCAAAGTGTTCAGTGATTTTGCAGGTAGCGCTGTTTAAGCGTCTCCATGTTCGGATGGATAGTTGGATTGTCGGGGCCAGCGTTGGGGATCAGGTGGGTGAAAGGGTAAAGGAATCGCCGATCGCCAGTCTGGTGCCATTGGCCCAGTCCCAACTGCTTTGGGGGCGTTTCCCAGACGGCTGCACGGTCAGCAGCAGCAGCAGCCCGTCCGACGTGTTCACCAAAACGCCGTGATGTTTGAGTAGCCCAACGATCGTGCCGGGGGCTTCGGGGGCAGCGAGGCGGGGCTGCCAGTCTGCCCGGAGGGCATGAACCGAGTCGGGGATGGGCAAGTCTGGGGCTGTGGTGAGGGGGATTGTGGAGAGTACCTTGAGCGGCTGCCCGCGGAAGTGGGTGAGACAGTTTGGGTAGAAACCGCGCACTTGGTTATGAAGGGCGATCGCCCCCCGATTCCAGTCCAGCAGATAGTTGTGTTTCTGGATCAGCGGCGCATAGGTGGCCTGCGTGTCGTCCTGTGGGATGGGCTGAACCTCGCCTCGGTCTAGCCCCAGCAGCGTGTCGATGAGCAGGTCGGCTGCCTGATTTGCCAGCACCGTGGCGAGATCGTGGGCATGGTCAAACCAGCCGATGGGCGTGGTGGCCTTCAGCAGCATGGGCCCAGTGTCCATGCCTGCATCCATCAGCATAGTGGTGATCCCCGTTTCGGTTTCGCCATGATACAGGCTCCACTGGATCGGCGCAGCCCCCCGATATTTGGGCAGCAGCGATCCGTGGGCGTTGATGCAGCCGAGGCGGGGCATGGCCAGAATTTCGGGGGACAGGATTTGTCCGTAGGCGACGACGATAAAAGCGTCAGCCTGGGTGCGGCGCAGGTTTTCCAGGGTTTCAGCATCTTTTTTGATGCGGGCTGGCTGCCACACGGGCAGGTTGTGCTGGAGGGCGATCGCCTTGACGGGAGACGGAACTAGCTCACTGCCGCGCCCCCGTCGCTTGTCGGGCTGGGTCACCGCTGCTAGCACCTCAACGCGCGGCTGATCGAGCAATCGCTCTAGCGACGGCACTGCAAACTGCGGCGTACCAAAAAACACAAGACGCATGGCGCAAACCAGAGAAGGGGGCGATCGGGCGGCCGTTGGGCTGTCGTGGGGGCTGGGGCGTTTGCCCCACAACTAGTTCACAATTGTTTAACGACGATAACGATCATCACGATAATGACCATCACGAACCATCACGACCATTTAACGACACGTTGGCGCAGGCTCTAGTTTTGACAGTCCTTGGCTCTGCGGCCCTGGCTTTGCAGCGTTCGCTCAGCCGTGGCGATTCACTTCCTGTTGCAGCCACTCGTCTACAGGCTGACCGTCTTTGCGGCGCAACTCAACGTCGGTCATCATCACCAGACCAGACTCCGGGGGGGCCGGATACTGGCGGAACGAGATCTCGTAATCGTCTGGGTTTTCGTTGCGCTCCCGCAGCCAGTCTTGCACTTTGGTCGTGGCAAAAAAGCCCTGCCCATCCTGGAACATGCGGCTAATCTGCATTTGCAAGGTGTAAGGCTGGAAGCGTGGCATTGGCTCTAGCGTCCCTTTTTGACGACGAGGTTTAGCGTTGACGACGAATTTCAATAATGGCCTGGCGAATCTGGGCGGCGAGGTTGGGGTTGCTCTGCTGCATCGCCGTAATCTCGTTAAACCGTCCAATCGTCATGCCATTGCCTTGCACCACCGTAACAGACTGGGTGCAAAAGTCTGCCACAATCTGGCGAATATTGCGGGGCAAACTGCGGAGATCGTTCGACTGGGTACACATTAGCGAGGGCAGGGGTGCGCCCGCGCTTTGAATTGCCTGCACTGCCTGCTGGCGATAGGGTTCGATTTCTAGCACGGAGGCCGCATAGCTGCGAATTTCGCCAGTAGAAACGGCTGCCTGCGCTAGGGCGGCGTTGCTCAGCTCGACGGAACTCGTCGAGACCTGAACATCGGGAACCCAGCCCAGCAGCAGCCCCGCCAGAGACAGCGCACCCGCCAGCAGCGGCATGGTGAGGCGGCGCTTGGGTCGAGAAGGAATCAAAAAGTGAGTCATAGGAGTTTTGAACAAGCCTGGAAACACAAGGAAGAATGGTTAATTTTAGGCGTAACCTGTTTTAGCCATCCGCTTATTCTGAATTATTTTATGCGAGGGTTGTTCCTGCGATCGCCCAAGTTTTAGAAGGATTCCACATATTTTCTGACGTGGGTAGTTTTTTATGCCTTAGCTGTGGCAACTGGTTCCGCTAAACACCTGACAGAGTTCAATGACTTTGCTCTGCATCAGCACGCGCTCGTCTGCGCCGTGTTTCAGCCCTGCTTCGAGCTGGAGCAGCAGCGGCAGACTTTGCTGCAAGCGATAGAGGGCGATCGCCCGCACGTCTTGCTGCAAAAAGTAAATGCGCTTGGGGTTGGCGATGTCGGCGGCGCGGGCGATCGCCGCGTTGTCCCGTTCGCCTGCGTCGGTCATCAGCTTTACCCAGAGCCAGGTGCGAAACTGCCCCACCAGCGTCGCCACGATCCGCAGCGCGGGTTCGTTGCGGGCAAACAGGTCGGCTACTAGCGAAATGGCGCGTCCGGTGTCGCCCAGGCGAATCGCTTCGGCCAGCTTCAGGCTGTTTTGGGCGGAGGCGCTCACCAGCAGGGCGACCGCCCCTTCGTCAATGGGCTTGCTGCCGCCCGCAAACAGGTGCAGCTTTTCTAGCTCGTTGTACAATCGGCGAGTATCGTTGCCAATTGCCTCAGCCAGCAGTTGGGCTGCGCCGGGGGTGAGCTTGACACCCGCAGACTGGGCCACCTGGCGCACCCGTTGCAAGAGCTGATCGCTCTGCCAGGGGGCGATCGCCGCAAATTCGCGAATCTCGGCGTATTTTTGCAGCAGCTTGGTCGATTTGGCGCGGCCGTCGGGCTTGCTGCTGCTGGTGAACAGGAGAACGGTACTGTCGGGAACTGCTGGCAGCGTCCGCGACAGTTCTGCCAGCAGATCTTCCGAGCAGCGCTGGCAGACGGTCGTTTCCGCCAGCCACACCAACCGCTGCCCCATGCCAAAGGGCGGTGTCATTGCCTGATTCAGCGCCTGGATCACGCCGTCGGGCTGCTCTGGAGGAATCTTGTCGTAGTTAAAGCTGGCCCAGTTCGGATCAAGCGTGCGATCGCGCAGATCCTTCACTGCCTGCTGCATGGCGTATTCATCATCGCCCCAAAAGAGATAGATGGGCATGAGGTCAACGGGCTTTTAATATGAATTTCAAACTTGCCACAAACTCGCTGCCAACCCGCCACAAACTCGCCAAATAATTTCTAAACTTGCCCGGCCGAGTGCTGCTATCCAGGGATTTCAGGTTGGGGACGGGCCGCACGCTGCCTGGCCTATCCTCACGGGCAGATGGGCAGCGTTACAAGATTTTTCCAGGGGAGGCGTGTCAAGAAAGCGCAGGCTACAGTTCTAGATGGAAACATACAGTTTTTTGCGTTTATTCACCAATCCCTATATATGGAATTTATATAACAATCTCACGGCACATCTAGTAGTCTAGTTAAGCTGGTAGAAAAGAGGAGCTGGCTCTGGCAGATTGCCTGCGGCCAGTGCTGCTGTCTCTGGGCTGTCGCCTGGTCTTATGCCTCACTAGCCGTCATCTGCCAACTCCGAACTGCTGAGGGAGCGTTGGGTGTTGTTCAGTCTAGAGCCGTCTAAGGCTGCAACATCATCAGGCTGGAATGCTTCAGTCCGCAACCGTCAGGGTGGGGTCGCTGAATTTTGGGCAATTCACCTGGGAGAAGAGCAAACGTGGAAGTCGTGCTAGAAACCTTTTGGACTCAAGTATTGGAGCAGCTTCAGCTTAAGCTGAGCCGCCCCACGTTTGAAACCTGGATTAAGTCTGCCACCGCAGAGCAATTGGACGAGAATACCCTCGTCATCTGCACGCCCAACCCCTTTGCCCGCAACTGGCTGCAAAAGCACTACCTGAAAATCATTCATGAGGTTGTCGAAGAATTATTGGGGCATCCGGTCGAGATTCAGATCACCGTGCGCCACGGAGAAGACGGGGAAGGGATGACCGATCCGGGAGATATGCTGTGGCCGATGCCTACCGAATCGCTGACCGACCCATTGACCACGCCTAAACAGCGTCCCAAACCCTCAGACCTGAACCCGCGCTACGTCTTCTCTCGATTTGTGGTGGGGGCAAACAATCGTATGGCCCATGCTGCCTCGCTGGCGGTTGCTGAGTCGCCGGGGCGCGAGTTTAACCCGCTGTTTCTCTGCGGCGGCGTGGGTCTGGGAAAGTCGCACCTGATGCAGGCGATCGGGCACTATCGCCAGGAAATTGACCCCGACTCGCGGGTGTTTTATGTGTCTACCGAGCAGTTTACTAATGACCTGATCACGGCGATCCGAAAAGACAATATGCAGAGCTTTCGGGAGCAATATCGCCTGGTGGACGTGCTGCTGATTGACGATATCCAGTTCATCGAGGGCAAGGAATACACCCAGGAAGAGTTTTTTCACACGTTTAACACGCTGTATGAAGCGGGCAAGCAGGTGGTGTTGGCGAGCGATCGCCCTCCCAGTCAGATTCCCCGGCTGCAAGAGCGACTTTGCTCTCGCTTCTCGATGGGGCTGATCTCCGACATCCAGCCGCCCGATCTGGAAACACGCATGGCAATTTTGCAAAAGAAGGCGGAATACGAAAACATGCGCCTGCCCCGCGAGGTGATTGAGTATATCGCCTCCAGCTACACGTCCAACATTCGCGAACTGGAGGGAGCGCTGATTCGGGCGGTGGCCTATGTGTCGATTTCGGGCTTGCCAATGACCGTGGAAACCATCGCGCCCGTGCTAAACCCCTCCAATGACCAGATCGAGGCCTCTCCAGAGGCGGTGATGATGGCTGTGGCGGAAACCTTTGACGTGCCCATCGAAGACCTGAAGGGCAGTTCTCGTCGCCGTGAAATCAGCATCGCGCGTCAGGTAGGCATGTTTCTCATGCGGCAGCATACTGGCCTCAGCTTGCCTAAAATTGGCGAGGTCTTTGGCGGCAAGGATCATACGACCGTCCTCTATAGCTGTGAAAAAATTGCTCAGCTTAAGGAAACCGACGTAGAGCTAGCCCGGACGCTGCGCCAGTTGAGCGATCGCATTGGGTTGTCGGGATCGTCCAGGAGTTCTGCCCGCTAGCCCAAATGTGATGAGGGTTGTGGGAGCGGTAGGGGAAAGACACGAATGGGCGATCGCCTGTTAAATCAGTATCGGGGAGCGCTGCTGGGGGCGGCCCTGGGCCAGGTGCTAGGGGCAAACGCACAGGCGCAGGGACAGCCGGACTGGCGGCAGGTCGAGCGCTGGGGTTTTGATCCGCCCGCGCCGCATGACTCGCCACCTGATCTAGCGGCAGGGCTGGGGAAATCTGTGCTGAGTCTGGGCGAATGGTTGATTCATCGACCCCAGCAGTCAGTGACGCTGCCGTCGGCAATTCGGGTTAATCCTGCCGCGCTGGCGATCGCCACGCTGCCCCTCGCGCTCTACACCCATGACCATCCTGCCCAGTTGCGATCGCACTTGCAGCGGCTGGATGCGCCTGCGTCGTCGCAGTCGGTGGCGCTGGCCGTGGGGGAGCTGGTGTCACAGGCGATGCACGCTGACCAACCGCCTTCTGGATTGATTGAACGGGCGATCGCCGCTCAAGATCTGATGTCCATTGCGCCGGAGCTAACGACTGCGCTCCAGCGGGTGCATATCGCGGCTCAGCAAGACTCAATGGCGATCGCCTGTCATAACCTGTTTGCCGAAACGCCAGCAGACTATTTGCCGCTCTGCCTTGCGCTCTCCTGCTTTTTGTCTACTCCAGACCATCCTGCGATCGCCCTGCGACGGGCCGCGAAACTCAGTCTTTCGCCGCTCATCTCTGCGCTAACAGGGGCACTCTGCGGAGCCAGAAATGGCAGCAGCGGACTGCCCGCAACGTGGCGTGTGCAGGCACATCAGGCTGGCAGTATTGTAGCCCTGTGGGAGATTTCAGAATCAGCGATAGATTCCCTGTCTGCTATGCTTTTCGCTGCCTGGGCCGGCATCTATGTGCCTGCACTTCCAGACGGCCAGCCGCCGCATCCGGCCTGGGTCGTTGCGCCTGCTGGCAAACTCCGCCCCCGCTGAGGTCAGCAGGGCGGTTGCCGAGCCTTGGTGGTAGAAGAAGGGGAAGAGAGAAGAACGAAGACAGAAGAACGAAGACAGAAGAACGAAGAGAGAGGGCGGTTACCGAGCTTGGGCGGCCCGCTGACGGAGTGCCTTTGCGGTAGCGTCGTCGGGGTCGAGTTGGAGGGCTTTGTCAAGCGCGATGACGGCATCGCTATAGCGGCGTAGCGTCACCAGTGCAGCACCCCGCGTCCTCCAGGCTTCGGGCGAATTGCGAAACAGGGCAATACCTTTGTCCAGCGCCACCAGCGCTTCCGAAGACCGACCCAGCTTTTGCAGCGCCACGCCTTGCTTGACCCAGCTATTCGCGTTTTCGGGATGCTGTTTAGAAACAGACTCATACACCTGAAGTGCTTCATAGGTGCGGTTTTGTAGCAGCAGCGCGTCCCCGTTGCCCAGTTGCGCGTCAGGGTCGTTTGGACGATAGGCCAGGGCATCGTTGCAGGACACCATTGCTTCTTCGGGGCGCTGCAAGGCATTGAGTGCCTGACATAGCCCCACGTAGGCTTCGACCAGCTTGGGATCTAGGGCGATCGCCTCGTTATACAGCAGCAGCGCCTCATCCGAGCGACCGTCCTGCGCTTTTTGCTGGGCCTGGGTGAGCAGCGCTGCGGCCTGTTCCGTCGGCTTGAGGGAGACCACCGGGCTAGGGCTGGGAGAATTGCTGGGACTGCTGACAGGGGGGGCTGGACGATTTTCTAACCAGCGCACCACCAGCCAGGACGAAAGCGACGTAGCCGTGGCGATCGCCACCACCGCCGACAGCAGCACCAGCGGAGTCCACCGGAGCATCTGCCAGGAGGAGCTGGGTGTGGACGGAGGCGCAGGAATGGCCCCGGAGTCGTCTCGCCGAGGAACGACATCGGTCAGGACGTTTGTATGATCAACTGCCTCGGCAGATGACTCCACCAACTCACCGCGAGTCACTCGCGTCGGAGCAGCCTGTGGCTTGATCATGGTTTCATCCAGCGACAACGGTGGATGAATCTGCGTGCCGATATCGCCCTGCGTCGCCTCTAGCAGTTCCATTGGGGTCACGACCGCTCCCGACGCGCCACTGCCCGCGCTATTGGGATAAACCAGGGATTCTGTCAATGCTGTGGGTGTATCTGCCATTCGAGCAGGTGATGCTGAGGGCACAAACTCCAGCGGCATGGGGATTTCCGCCTCGACTGGGATGGTTTCCAGGGCCGCCAGCGCTTCGTCGGCTGTGCTGTAGCGATCGCGAAAGTCATACCGCACCATACACTCCAGCACCTCTTTGAAGGCTGTACTGGTCTGGGGCGCGAGATGCTGCCACTCCAGTTCTCCCCGTGTGTCTTCCCCCAGCCGTCGCGGATGCACCCCCGTCACCGCCTGCACGCCCAGCACCCCAACTGCGTAGATGTCGCTGCTGAAGCGGGGTTTGCCTGCAATTTGCTCGTTGGGCATGTAGCCCTGAGTGCCAATGGAAATGGTGAGGTTGGTGCTTCCAGCTTCTGCGGCCTGGGCGCTGACCTGCTTCACAGCGCCAAAGTCGATCAGCACAATCCGCTGGTCGGCCCGCCGCCGAATCAGGTTCGAGGGCTTGAGGTCACGGTGAATTACCTGCTGCCCGTGGACAAACGACAGCACTTGCAGCACGTCCTTGAGTAGGGCGATCGCCCGTCCCTCAGACCAGACCTGGCCCTCTACCAATTCGCGAGCAACAGACTCTCCTTCAATAAACTCTTGCGCCAGGTAAAACTCACGGTCTTCCTCGAAGTGGGCCAGGAGCCGAGGAATCTGGTCATGATCGCCTAGCCGATACAACATTTGGGCTTCCGTTTCAAAACAGCGCCGCGCCATCGATAGCGTATCGTCGCTGTTGATCTGGGGCTTGAGGTGCTTCAGCGCACAGCAGGGATGCCCCGGCAGGTGCAGGTCTTCTGCCAGATAGGTGCGCCCAAAACCGCCCGTGCCCAGTTGCCGCAGCACACGATAGCGTCCACCCAGGGGCTTATCCGAATTGAGAAGCGGAGTCGAACGGCTCATTCAGCAGGGGTCAGGTTACATAAACGGGGCAGCAGCACAAAATCGCTACTCCCAACGACAGGCACTCTGAACAGATACTCCAATTAGCTGGGACTGGCATTCTCCTAACGGGGCGCAGCCTAAACTGAATGAGCGCAGCCTAAACCCGTCGCGATTTCAAGCCTAGAGCAACTTGGCTTGATCAACTTGTCAAACGCTTGACCTTTTGACGAGCCTCTGACCAACGATTCGGGCACGCCACAGAATGCCAGACCCACACTGAGGGAATGAAAACGACTAGGAAAGAAAACTACCGTGAAGACTAGCCAATGGCTCACCCGAAACAAGCCGAGTACCTGACGGGGACTGACCTATCCGGGATATCTCAGATGCACCTACCTATTAGTTATACACAAGTTCGCACGTCTGGTTCGGATAAACCCGTCTGAAAGTCGGGCGATCGCCCACCAGCACACCTTTCAGCCGCAGCCCTCTGGTCAGTATTGGGCTGGAATGTCTCCTAGCGCGATCGCCCTTTTTGCAGGCGATATCCAACGCCCAAAACCGCCAATAGCCCTAAAACGGCTGAGGGTTCGGGCACGGGTTCTGGGGTCGGGGTTGGCGTGGGTGTCGGAGTTGGGGTTGGGGTTGGAGTCGGCGTGGGCGTGGGTGTCGGAGTTGGGGTTGGGGTTGGAGTCGGCGTGGGCGGGGGTGTCGGAGTTGGGGGTGGAGTCGGAGTCGGCGTGGGCGGGGGTGTCGGCGTGGGCGG
The DNA here is from genome assembly GCF_001548395.1 of Leptolyngbya sp. O-77. NCBI lineage: Bacteria > Bacillati > Cyanobacteriota > Cyanophyceae > Leptolyngbyales > Leptolyngbyaceae > Leptolyngbya > Leptolyngbya sp. O-77. Next base: position 5,372,917 of record NZ_AP017367.1, on the reverse strand, counting down.
GGGTGTCGGCGTGGGCGGGGGTGTCGGAGTTGGGGGTGGAGTCGGAGTCGGCGTGGGCGGGGGTGTCGGAGTTGGGGTTGAGGTCGGTGTGGGTGTCGGAGTTGGGGTTGGTGTCGGCGGAGGAACTGGCGACACCAGAGAGGTAAATTCTGCGCCGACCAGATCAATTTGATAGTCCAAAATGGGGCCACTATAGCCGGGTCTGCCGACCCAGCCCCCTAGCCTGCTGCCGGGATTGAGCGCACTCACCAGCTTGTTGCGGTCGGCTCTGGTATCGGAAAACAGCAGGTTGCCCGCAGAATCAACTGGGTCGTAGTTGTAGCCAGAAATGGCCAGAAAATAGAGTCCGTCGGGAATCGTATTCCTCGGTAGTCGAAGTGTAGAGCGCTTGGTGCCCGGATTAGCGCGACCGGGGTCATCGTCTGGCGTGTTGTCGTTGGCAAATAAAGCTCTTCCTTCTGAGTCGAACAGGAAAAGCTGCGTGTCTTCAAACAGGGTTTTGCCAAGGTTGCCTGTGCTGGCCACAAACTGCCCAGCGCTGTTCTTGATTTGAATGCCAAACAGGTCTGCGTTGCCGCCCAGGGTACCCAAGATAGCAGTGAGCTGGGTTCCCGCAACGCGAGTGTTGGCAAGCTGGGCCGTGCCAAGGGTTTGCCCCGCATCCCCGACCTCAGTGAATGTAGCGGCACTGGCCGTCGGGGCGATCGCCATCGACAGACAGAACCCGCCCAGCGCGAGGATGAACGACTTAATCGGGCTTAAGCTGCGCTGCTGGCAGACTGCAAAGGGTCGATGCGCCACTACAGATGATGCAGCGGAAGAGGGAGATGCAAACATGGCTAGACTTAACTGAAATTTACCAGAATGCTTTTTCTACGGGAGAAACAGCTTACGAAAGAAATCGCGCTGCCAGAAGCCTTAGTGGTTCTGACCTTACAGCGTCGAAAATCTAGGGCGTGTCATCAATTAAGCCAAATAAGGGCAGCCGCCATGTAAATTGCACTCAGAAACGTCTCGGCTAACTTGTCATAGCGTGTCGCAATCGCTCGATACTGCTTGAGTTTGGCAAAGAAGTTCTCAATCAGATGCCGCGCTTTGTATAGCTCCTTGTCGTAATCACGCGGTGTCTTGCGGTTTCGCTTGGGCGGAATCACAGCCGTCTTGCCCTGTTGTTGGAGTCGCTCAATCACCCGTTGGTCTGCGTCATATCCTTTGTCAGCCAGGACTGTATCAGCTTGAATATTCTCTAGCAGCACATCAGCCCCATCAAGGTCACAGGTCTGCCCGGGTGTGAGGTGAAAGCCTGTCGGATTGCCCAGTGCATCGACAGTCGCATGAATCTTGGTGCTCAATCCCCCTTTACTACGACCAATGGCTTGGGCATTGGCATCCCCCCTTTGCCCCAGCACTATGCTGATGAGCACGCACAATCGTGGTGTCGATCATGGCGTATTCGTTGTCTGCATCTTCAGACAGCACCTGAAACACCCGTTGCCATACGCCCGTCTTTGCCCAGCGCCGAAAGCGGGTGTGAACCTTGCGAAAATGACCAAACCGCTCTGGCAAGTCTCGCCAGGGAATGCCGGCTCGATATCGATATAGCACTGCCTCGACAAACAGACGATTATCCTTTGCTGTGACTCCTACCGCCCCCGCTCGTCCAGGGAGCAAATCTTGGAGCCGTTCCCATTGGTCATCGCGCAGGGCGTAGCGTCGGGTTGTCATAATCGTCAGATAGCTGAATCACTGCTGATTACAGCTTATCTAATTGATGACACTCCCTAAGATTACGCAATTGGTGTTGAGCTGATTAGCGTTCAGCGTGTTAGCTCTAAATCCTGAACCTCTTCAAACTCTGACTATCAGTTGCCTAGCGACTTGAGCCTATGCTCGGCTCATGCTCAACGACTTGCGACAGATGCACCTAGTGAATGAGAAACGCTGATTACGAGCGCTGGCTACAAGCGCGATCGCAATGATTTCAGCAGATGTTACGTAAATTTACTGAAAGCTCGATTCAGTATCTACGTAGCGTACTGCCTTTGGGAAAGATTGGCAAACTGGCTCGTTATAACTTGTTATAAACTTGTCGTAAAACGAAAATTAGGCTCTCAACCAAGAACCAAACCTCTAACCGAGAACCAAATCGCTAGCTTTATCGTTAGCTTTAGAGAACTGGGAACCGAGGCAACAGGGAAACGTGTCGGAGGGAACACACGGTGAGTCTGAATGTCTAACGCACGCGCCCGCAGCTGATGCGAGAGCGTCAAACAACTTGCCAAATCTCTCGAAGAATAAAGACATTGTAACCAAGGGCACGGAACCTGTGTGGTTTCTACGTGAAGTTGCGACGATGAATTTGCGGAAATTCCGTAAATTTTGAATCAAGGATTGGAATGACGAGAGGGGTGTGCGCTGTGTCGTACTGAGCAATATGGCTCTGCAAGGTTAGTACCAATGCCTCGAAGCCGATACCTTGAAGCCGATATCTCGAAGCCAAATGCCTCGAAGCCAATACGGCCCTACCCATCCAGTCCCCACCTATAATGATTAATGCCTTAGATTAATGCCTTATCAATCCTGACCCACCCGCAAGCTTATCTTCACCTATGACCGCCTCCCCTCGCCGTTTTCACATCACCACCTTCGGCTGCCAGATGAATAAGGCAGACTCCGAGCGGATGGCTGGCATTTTGCAAGACATGGGCTTTACTTGGTCAGATGATCCCGAAGCCGCAGATTTAATTCTCTACAATACCTGCACCATTCGTGACAATGCTGAGCAGAAAGTCTATTCCTACCTGGGGCGGCAGGCCAAACGCAAGCACGAACAGCCTGACCTGACGCTGATTGTGGCAGGTTGTGTCGCCCAGCAAGAGGGGGAAGCCCTGCTGCGTCGCGTGCCAGAGCTAGATCTGGTGATGGGGCCGCAGCACGCCAATCGTCTGCAAGACTTGCTGGAGCGGGTGTTTCAGGGTAGTCAGGTGGTGGCGACGGAGCCTGTCCACATTATGGAAGACATTACCCAGCCGCGCCGCGACAGCACGGTGACCGCCTGGGTCAACGTGATCTATGGCTGCAACGAGCGCTGCACCTACTGCGTGGTGCCTAATGTGCGGGGGGTAGAGCAGTCGCGCACACCGGAAGCGATTCGGGCTGAAGTTGAGGAGCTAGGGCGGCAGGGCTACAAAGAAATAACACTGTTGGGGCAAAATATCGATGCCTATGGGCGCGACCTGCCCGGAGCCACGCCAGACGGCCGCCACTTGCACACGCTCACCGACTTGCTCTATTTCATTCACGATGTGACAGGAATTGAGCGTATCCGGTTTGCCACCAGCCATCCGCGATATTTCACAGAGCGGCTGATTCGCGCCTGTGCTGAACTGCCCAAGGTCTGCGAGCATTTCCACATTCCCTTTCAGTCGGGAGACAACGACGTGCTGAAGGCCATGTCTCGCGGCTATACCCAGGAAAAGTATCGCCGCATTATCGACACGATTCGTCGCTACATGCCCGATGCGTCGATTAGCGCTGACGCAATTGTGGGCTTTCCGGGTGAGACGGAGGCGCAGTTTGAAAATACGCTGAAGCTGGTGAGCGATATCGGGTTTGACCAACTTAACACGGCCGCCTACTCACCGCGTCCGGGCACGCCCGCAGCCAACTGGAACCATCAGCTTTCGGAAGAGGTCAAGCGCGATCGCCTCCAGCGGTTGAATCATCTCGTTGCCGCTAAAGCAGCCGAGCGATCGCAGCGGTATCTGGGTCGCGTCGAAGCGGTGCTGGTGGAAGACCAAAACCCCAAAGACCCAACCCAGGTCATGGGGCGCACTCGCGGCAACCGCCTCACCTACTTTGAGGGCAACCTAGAGGAGCTGCGCGGACGGGTCGTTCCGGTCGAAATCACCGAAGTTCGTGCCTTTAGCCTGACAGGTCGTGCCCTCGTCGCCGCTGAATGCTAGCCTGCTAGCTGGGTATAGATGCCGAGTCTGCCCAGCAGCCAGAACAGGAAGCTGTTGATAAAACTGAGGGCGATCGCCCCCAGCAGCGCACTAACAAAACCCCAGCGCAGCCGAAACCCAGGCACCAAAAAGGCCGCCAGCCCAAACACAATTGCGGTTGCAATCAGACCAAACAACCCCAGTGTTAGCAGGTTCAGCAGCCTCAGCGAACTCAGCAGCGGCAACACCAGCGAATTGAGTGCGCCAATCACCAGCCCAGAGAGGAACGCCTTGGGGAAGCTGTCGATATCAATGCCAAGGGGCAAGTTAGAAATAATCACCAGGCTCACTGCCGTCACCAAGGCAAAAATGAGCAGTCCGATAATCCAGCCTTCCATAGTTTTGAAGTAATTTGCTAAAGAGTTGCTAAAGAGTTTTATGGTCTGAATCTTTTTGAAACTTTAATTTTTTCGAGTTTTTATTGTCCCTGGTTGGACTGCTGCAAACAGCCCTGCACGCCGCCCTTCATGGCTTCCGTGACGCGCCGATCCAGCCGACCCTGCGCCAAAAAGCTGTCTGCGGTGGTGCCAATGATTTGGTTGGCCTGGTCTTCAGTAATCAGTCCTTGATCCATCGCCACTTTGGCCGCCGTGCAAGCGCCAGAAGCTACGCCCACAAAGCCGCCCGTCACGCCGCCCCCTAGCGCTCCTAAGATACCGCCGAGAACGCCCCCAATCAAAAAGCTAATCAAGCAGAGAGAAAAAACGCGACCTGCCCGCATAACCCAACGCTTATTAAATAGAGAGTGCAAATTAAACAAAACCCCAGAACGGGTTCTCACAGCAAGGTCAACAGGCCAAAAGCTGCGACCCGCAATGGTTGCAGTTCAGTCTCAGTGAATCCACCGCATACCATACCAGATTTGCCTAGACTTAACAAAGTAAATGCGAGCAAGTCGCTGGAAAAATCCAGAGGGTGGGAGGTTGATGGCCATGCATTGCTTAATTGTGGCGACGGGAAATCCGGGCAAGGTGCAGGAAATGTCGGCCTACTTGGCTGGAACGCCGTGGGAGCTAAAACTGAAGCCTGCGGCGCTAGAGATCGAGGAAACGGGCAGCACGTTCCTGGAAAATGCGGCGCTGAAGGCCTCGCAGGTGGCAGCAGCAACAGGGGAATGGGCGATCGCCGATGACAGCGGACTCCAGGTGGACGCGCTGGGCGGTGCGCCGGGGCTATATTCGGCGCGATACGGCAAGAGTGATGCAGATCGGATTGCGCGACTGCTGCGGGAAATGGAGGGAAAGACCGATCGGCGGGCCCAGTTTGTCTGTGCAGTGGCGATCGCCCGTCCTGATGGTTCCATTGCGTTTCAGACCGAGGGCATCTGCCCCGGCGAAATTGCCACCTCCCCCGCAGGTGCAGGCGGCTTCGGCTATGACCCGATCTTCTACGTGCCGGAATACAGCATGACCTATGCAGAAATGCCCCCAGACCTGAAGCATCGCATCAGTCACCGGGGGCTTGCGTTTGCGGCGCTGCTGCCAGAGCTAGAGCGCCTCGCTGACGAAAGATAGACAGGAAATGCAAAATGGACAGCAGAATAGGCAGCGAGATTAAATCGCTTCCTGGTTAGCCTCGCCCGTGCGGATGCGGATAATCTTGTCTACCGGGGTGATGAAAATCTTGCCGTCGCCGATTTCTCCGGTGCGGGCGGCGGCAATCACCTTTTCCACCACCATGTCTACCTGCTCGTCTTCCACCACAATCTCAATTTTCAGCTTTTGTAAAAACTCTACGGTGTATTCCGATCCCCGGTAGCGCTCGGTTTGACCCTTTTGCCGCCCAAAGCCACGCACTTCGGAAACGGTCATCCCCACGATGCCCGCATTGACCAGGGCAATTTTGACTTCATCCAGCTTAAAGGGCCGAATAATCGCTTCTACTTTTTTCATTTAATCGATCACTCCTGAAAGTTTAAATTCAGTCCGCACACCAGCAGATTCGTTCTATCACCGCTTAGGGGAGCATTTTGTAGCTGGTGATACGTCGTTTTCATGATTAGTTTAAGGCTTTGGGGTGAGCAGTGCGCGAGTCTCCAAAGACGGAGGTCTGTCATTGGGCGTTGGGTTGGCAAAACTGGCAGATTGCAGTGGCGACCTCCTGCGGCTTTTCGAGGTGGGGTAGATGTCCGCATTGGGAAATCCAGATCAGTTGACTTTGGGGAATCCTGCGGGCTAGCCTAAGCGCGTCGCGGGTTCCCAAGATGCGGTCTGTGTCGCCCCAGAGGATTAGCGTGGGCGGACGGAGCGTGGACAGTTGAGAACGAAATGAACCGTAGCCGCCGCTGCGAGTGAACTGGGCCAGGGCTGTTTCCCAGTGGGGTTCTGCCAGGTGTAATGCCCCGCAGGCGTAGGCGCTGTCGGTGGCCAGTTGAGAATTGTAAAATGCCCGCCGCGTTACGTCTTGGCGCACCGTAGGACGAGCCAAAAACCGCGCTCCCTGTCGGGCGATCGCCATTGGCAGCAGTTTGGCAAAGGCTGGGCCGCTGCGATAGCCCGCGCTGTCAATTAGCACGAGCCGCTGCACCGCTTCGGGATAGCGCAGCGCAAAGTCGATCGCCGCCGCACCACCCATCGACACCCCCACCAGCACCACAGGTTGCCCAATTAGGGTTTTCCAGGCATAGTGCAAGTGTGTGCGGAGTGCTGTTGTATGAATGTCTAGGTCGGGTCGCCGCTCGGTAAACCCAAATCCCCACAGGTCAATCGCCCAGGTGTTGAAATAGGCTGCCAGCAGCGGCATCAGCCGCCGAAACTCCAGCAAGGAACTATCAAATCCGTGCAGCAGCAAAATCGGCGGATCGCCATTGCCCAGTTGCACTAGGTTGGTGGCGATCGCCTCTGAACAGAGCGACGTGACGATCGGCTCTCGTCGCATTTGTTCCAGCAGGGCGATGGCCTCCGGCTCAGTGATTCGGTCTTTTATGCTCAACTTGAGGTCAGTGCTGGATTGCATCCGTCGTCTTGTTGTTTCTGTCGGGGTTCAAAGTCTAAATTTCAACGCCCAACGTTGAATCATTACTGCTGGATATTGTTGAGTCGTTGCCCCATCGTTACACGATGAGCTATCGAATGGGCACTCAAGAGAGTTTGTGACCCTTTTGGATTCGCCTGTTCACTTCCCTACAGCAGACCCTGAAACAAGCCCCCGAAGCGGCTTGCCAGCAGCCCTGCCGTTAACCTCCATCTTCATCATGCCAGCCCCGCAACACTTGCTTTAATTCTCTTGTCCGAGGGTTATGATAGGCGAAACCTCCTACCAGGGGATATCTCACCCCCAGCCCTAAAATCCAAAACCCAAAACTCCTCTACCGCCTTCATGTCAGCGCCATAGAGCCATCCTTCTGTCCCTCCAGATTTATCCTCATCCGTTCAATGCCCAAGAGTTTGCCACTCAGAAACCTACTGATTTTGGCTTCGGTTGCCCAAATTATTGGAGTCGTGGGGCTAGTAGGCTACCTTTCGTTTCGCAATGGGCAAAAGGCGGTGAATGATTTGGCAAACCAACTCCGGCAAGAACTGACCGCCCGCATCGAGCGAGAGCTACAGGGCTATTTTGCCGTGCCCCACGAAATCAATCGGCTGAATGCCAGCGCTTTTTCCCTGGGCGATCTGGATATTGAAAATGCGTCGCGGGGCGAGAGCCAGTTTTACCAGCAGATGAAAATTGCGCCAACGGTAGCGTTTGTCTATTGCGGTAGCGCCCAGGCGGGGGAGTTTTTTGGCGTGCTGCGATCGCCCCAGGATGGCTCCCTACAATTGTCCTATGGCAATGCCTCCAACCAGTTTTTGCGGGAATATTACAGCCTGGACGTGCGAGGCGAGCGCACCTACCGCCTGCGCCAGCTCGACCGGCCCTTCGACTCGCGTCAGCGCCCGTGGTATAAAGCCGCAGTGCGAGCAGAGCGGCCCACCTGGACAGATATCTACATTGCATTTACGACCGGATTGCCCAACGTCACCGCCAGCCAGCCTGTATATGACAAAGCGGGGCGCAAGCTGATCGGCGTTTGCGCGACGGATGTGGTGCTGCCAGAAGAGTTTCGCATGTTTTTGCGGAATCTCCAGATCGGCAAAACGGGGCAGGCCTTCATCATGGATCGCAGCGGCAACCTGATTTCCAACTCCATCGACGAGCCGCTGATGCTGGGCGAAGGGCAGGATGCCAAGCTGTTGCCCGCCACTGCAAGTCAGGATCGGCTGGTGCGCGAAACAGCAGCTTACCTGACGCAGCGGTTTGGCGGGTTTGATGCCAGCGCGATCGCCCAGCCCCAGCGGCTAGATTTTTCGCTCAATGGGCAACGCCAGTTTCTTGAAGTGGTGCCGTTTCGCGACGGCTACGGGCTAGACTGGCTGATTGTCGTTGTCGTGCCAGAGTCAGACTTTATGGCGCAGATCGATGCCAACACGCGCAACACGGCGCTGCTCTGTTTGGGGGCGCTGGGGGCATCGATCCTGGGCAGCATCCTTACGGCTCGCTGGATCACCGGTCCGATCCTGCGCGTCACCCAGGCCACAGCGGGTATTGCCGAGGGCAACTGGGGACAGCCCGTTGAACCCATCGGCTCGATTACCGAAATTCAAACCCTGGCTAACACGTTTACCCGCATGAGCCACCAGCTCAAGGATTCCTTCGAGGCGCTGCGCCAAAGCGAAACCACCAACCGCGCCATCGTCACAGCGATTCCCGACTTGCTAATGCGGGTCAGCGGGGATGGAACCTACATCGACATTGTGGGGGGCGATCGCCTGCTGCAAGTCTACGGCAATGAGCAGTTTGTGCCTGGTTCCAACGTGACGGATTCGCTGCCGAGGGCGATCGCCGAAACTCGCCTCAAGTATATTCAGCAGGCCCTTACGACCGGGCGGCTTCAGGTCTACGAACAGCAAATCGAGGTCAATGGCAAGCGGCAGGATGAAGAAGTCCGCATTGCCGTCTTGGGACAAGATGAAGTGCTGATTATGGTGCGCGATATCACTGTCCGCAAACGGGTGGAAGAATCGCTTCGCATTGCTGAAGAAAAATATCGCAGCATTTATGAAAACGCCGTCGAAGGTATTTTTCAGTCCACGACCGATGGGCGATATATTAACGTCAACCCAGCCATGGCCCGCCTCTATGGGTACGATTCGCCCAAAGATATGGTGAATTCAGTAAAAGACATTTCGACCCAAATCTATGTCCATCCAGAGCGTCGCCAGGCCTTCAAAACAGCGCTAGAAATCACCGACCGGATTGAAGCGTTTACTTACCAGAGCTATCAAAAAGATGGGACGATGATCTGGGTGGAGGAAAGTACTAGAGCCGTATGAGATCCAAAAGGAAACATCCTTTATTACGAAGGCATTGTGCAGGATATTACCGAGCGAAAGCGCTGGGAAGAAGAGATTCGCCGCCACCTAGAAGAACTCCAGATCGAAATCGATCAAAGTCGTCGTGCTACAGAAGTAGAAATGATAACCCGCAGCAACTATTTTCAGGAGATTCAAGAAGAAATTTCGGGCTTTGATCTGGATCAATTCTGGAGCTAAAGTTGTGAGCTAAAGCTTCTACCGACGGAGCCTGCGCCTCTTAAAAACTCTAAACAATCGTAAATCAGGATGAGCCTTTGACGAAGCTGTCTTAAGCAGCACCTCTAGAGACAGACTGGGGAGCAATGCTCACGCCGTGCGTTTCAACATCCGTTGCACCAGATATGCTAAGAGAAATACAGCGAATTTGCTGAAGCAACTGTTGACTGGAGAGCTTGCCTGAGAGCATCACTACTGTCCCGCGTTGGTACACCTTTAGATGCTGCAAATCCTCGTAACTGAACTGCTGTTCTAATGCCTGCATGACGCGATTTGCAAGTCCGTTATAGTCGTACTCACCATCGATTCCAACTCGTTCTGGCGGAATCGTTTTGAAGAAAGGATGAGTCGCTTCTTTGGCAGATGACTGGGTGTTCATTTCTGTAGATTCAACGAATGACAAAGCTCCTGAAATCATAAATGCACATCCTTACTTATGATTTTCAGCTAGCGAATGGGGGGCTAGCTACATTTCTGCTGAATCTTCTCGATAGATTCACTTAATCTGAAATTATGTGAAGCCTAACATAAAGCTTAAGCAGGTGTAACTACTGAGAATCCGCCAGTCAGCCGACCTTTTACGTGTAAACACTTAGACTGGCTTCAAAAAATACAAAGCATAGATTAAGCAGCCTGGAAAATACGGTCAGCCTTGAGGGGTAAAACCCCTTGATTCCCTCAAATATAACAATCCAAGATGCCTGGTACATCAGGGTTTTAGCCGATTCAGTCAGCTTCCTGAAAAATTCATCGTTTACTAACTCGGAAACACGTGGCTACTGGGCAAGCCAAGTGAGTCTTTCTACTCAGTGGTTGAAACTTGCTTAGGATATCTGCCAGAGCCTGATTGTGCCGTCTCGTCCAGCGCTGGCGAGACGCTTCTCGGACAAAAATGCGACGCTCTCCACCGCAGCCGTGTGTCCCGTGAGAGTCGCTTGCAGCGCCCCCGTTTCTAGATTCCAGATTTTAACCGTAGTGTCGTGGCTGGCGGTAGACAGCAGGCGGGCGGATGGGTTGCAAGAGAGGGCCGTAATCGGCAATAGATGGCCGGTCAGGTTGTAGCGCAGCCCGCCCGCGTGTAGGTTTCGCAACTTAAGCGACATGTCCCAACTGCCGCTAAGGACGGTGCTGCTTTGCGCCGTAGCCGACTCTGGGGGTAGGGCGATCGCACTCACTTGGGCCCCGTGCCCCGATAGGGTTCGCAACAGTTCTCGCGTGCCAGTATGCCAAATTTTTACCGCGCCCTCTGCGCCACCGCTGACCAGGATTGGCTGCTGCGGGTGGAGGGCGATCGCCTCTACTGCCGCTTTGTGGCTGGTAAAGGTGGCGATCGCCTCGCCGGTGTGGGGCAGCCATTGGCGAATCGTTTTGTCGCGGCTGGCGCTGTAGAGGGTACCGTCGGGGGCAAAGGCGATCGCCGTCACCACGTCTGTATGGCCCGCCAGCGTCCGCGTCCGCGTGCCGGCCTGCCAGTCCCAGAGCTTGATGGTGCGGTCAAAGCCGCCACTGGCCAGCGTGTCGCCCAGGGGACTCACCGCCACCGTCGTCACGACCACCCCTGGCTCCTCAAATATCCACAGCGCCTCGCCGCGATCGCAGTCCCACACCACCAGCCGCCCGTCATTGCCGCCGCTAAACAGCAGATCTCGACCAGGGAGGGGGGCGATCGCATTTACCCCCGCCCCCACCTCCAGCGTCCTCACACAGCGCCAGTGGCTTTCGGGTTCGGGTTTTAGGCTGACCCTGGTTCCCGGACTGCCGACTGCCGATTCCTGATTCCGAATGCCAAGCACGTCCATCACCGCAGCGGCCGAAGAAAAGCGATCGCCCAGGCTCGTGGCCAGCATTTTGTCCAAAACCTGTGCCAGGGTGTCGCTGATGCTGCCCGCCACCGACCGCCAGTGCCACAGCCCCCGCACGCCGTCAAATAGCTCAAACGGACTCAGCCCTGTCAAAAGCTGAATGCAGGTTGCACCCAGGCTATATAGATCGCTGGCATAGGTGACCTGGCCCATGAGCTGCTCTGGCGCAGCATACTCGGCGCTGCCCATGAGGGTTCCCGGACGGGCCAGGGCGGATTGGGTGAGGCGTTTGGCTGCGCCAAAATCGACCAAGACGAGAGATTTTGGATTTTGGATTTTGGATTTTGGATTTTGGATTTTGGAGGGTTGCAGCCAGCCGGTTAGCTCTGGTACGTCCGTTAGTGCCCAACTGGCGACATCGAGTGCTGCCTGCTGCCCGCCGCTGGGGGGCTGCCCTTTGCGAATCAGGTTTGTGGGCTTGATGTCTCGATGGATAATCTGGTGGTCGTGGAGAAATTGCAGGAGGGGCAAGATCTCAGCCAGCAGGGCGCGAATTTGGGATTCGTCGAAGCTGCCGTCCTGGGTCATTTCCTGAAGTAGGCTGCGCCCTTCGATGAATTCCTGCACCAGAAATTGGGCATCTTCGCGCTCAAAATAGGCGTAGAGGTCGGGAATTTGCGGGTGGCTGCTGAGTTCGTCGAGCCGAGCCGTTTCTTGGCGAAAGCGTTCTTCGCCTGTTTGGTTTTGAAAGCGCTTGATGATGCAGCGGCTGTCGGTAATTTTGTGCGTGTCTAGCCCCAAAAAGGTGCGGCTCGATTCGCCATTGCCCAGGGGTTGATAGGCCCGGTAGCGATCGCCCAGCAGCAGTCGCGCCCCGCAAGTCTGACAAAAGCGATGGCTCTGGGGATTGGCGGGTTTGGGGCAGCGGGGGTTGAGGCAATACATGGGAATCCGTGCAGGGGAGTCCGTCAACGCAGGCGGGGGAGGGGTGTCCCGCTTTTGGATTTTAGATTGACGATTCTGGATTGCCAATCTGTCAATCTGACATGACTCCCTTTGTTATGACCTGTTATGACCTGTTATGACTTCTGACGGACTTTGCGCCCCCGGCTGCGCGGTCGCAGCGGAATGGAGAGGGAATGTCCCCGCAGGTTGATCGCCCGCTGCAAGTGCTGAACCAGCGGGGCATCGTTGGCAAGCTGAAGCTGGCGGGCGGTCTGGGCGATCGCCCTAATCTCGCGACCAGAGACGACAAGCTGCTTTGCCAGGGTGTCCCAGTCGATGGGGCTGTTTTGGGGAAACAGGTCTGTTTGCTGCCAAAGCTGCAAGCGCTGGGTCGCGTCGGGCATCGCAAACGAGAGAATCAGGCGAAGCTGGCGCTGCCAGGGTAGGGCGATCGCCTCGGCATGGGGCAGGCTAAACAGGGTCAGCGTTCCGTCTTCTTGTCGGAGGGAGAGCAGGCGGGACATATCCGCTGGGGCGATCGCCGCTGATCGTCTTAGCCAAAGCTGGGCCGATTTCACCAGCAGTAGCGGTGGGCGGGTCGCCTCGATGTCTTGCAAGAGCAGGGGAAAATCGGACGGATTGACCTGCGCCAGATCGACCGTTGCCAGGGGTTGCCCCAGCGTGTGGGCGATCGCCCTAGCGGCCAGGGTTTTGCCCACTCCCGATGGCCCAGCCAGCACGGCGAGGGGGCTACTAGCCGTCGGAGAGACGGCAGCGGCGCTGGCCAGGTCACAGAGCGATCGCAGCCGCTCGATCAGCGGTTCTGGCAGCACCAGCGCATCCCACTGCGCCTGCGGCCGGCTGAGGGTCAAAAACGACTTGATGGCAGTAGGTTTCAACAGGCAATCGAGCGCTTCTGGCTGGGGCTGTTCGTCTAGCAAAAAGTTGACCAAGGGAGCCGCCAGTCGCAGCGATTGGTTGAGCAGCGTATCCGTGTTGCGGGGGTGTCGCTCTAGCAGCCCCAGCTTTAGCAGCGGCGCGTCATCCAGCAGGCGCGATCGCCCAGCCCGCCATTCCTGGTCATTGCGGCACAGCAGTTGCAGCGCCAGGTTCACCGTCGGCAGGTCAGATATGGCAGACTCTTCCCCCTGCAAAAAGCGATACAAACGGGCATAGCGACGGTTCACCTCTGGGGCGATCGCCAGCAAAATCACCTGCTTTTCAAACAGCGAAAGCTGGAGGCGATCGCACAACATCGGTAGCCCCAGTGAAATGCCGCGGGCCTCTGTCGCCCGGATGCGTCCCTCAAGCTGCTGCTGATAGCCCGGTCGGGGTGTGGTCACCGCGGTTGTCGCAGGCGGCTGGCGATATTCGTCGTAGCAAATCTTGCCGTCCAGCGAAATCACGCCCTGCCACCAGTGGCTCGTCACTCGGTCTGCCCGCGACTGCGCCACCCGGTCGATTTCTTTGGCTTCCTTTTTTTGTCGCGCCACCGCCACCATCAACATCCGTTCTAGCCAGCCTAGTTCGGTCTTCAGGTAGCTCCAGTTGTCGGCAAATCCGGCGGATGCTCCCGTGGGCGGCTCTGGTAATGACTCAGTAAGGGGTTCTGCGGACATGAGAAGGTTAATGGGTTAGGGATAATGACTCCGCAAGGCTGATGCGAAGAGGGTGGGGGTTGAAACATCAGGCGGGGTGCATCAGGGTTGTAAAAGTGAGCGGTGCTAATCCAACGGATGGATTACCCGTCAACAGGCTTTCCTCAAAATCTCCTGTAATCTCAATCTCCTTGGGACTTACGCACTAGAACCTACGCACTTTCGGTTAACCTTTCTGGGTTTTGGACGATTTCTCGTGGGTGAAGACCGCGAGAAATCGTCCAACTGCGTAAGTCCTACTCCTTCTAAATCTCCTTCAAAAGGAGGATTTTGATCCACTGGCTCTTTTTTCTGAACTTTGCATATTGTTTTGAGATTGTTTTGAGATTGTTTTGAGAAAGCGCTAGCTCAAGGCGGAATCCAGGGTTCCAAGTGGCTCCACCCCCAAAACACTAATCTTTAGTATTCCCACTCGGAAAGTATTCCCACTCGGAAACTGTCGTCAACCTTGAGGGATAATGAAGCGCGATCGCCCGATTGGATGAACCGCCGTGATCTTGGGAACTCAGTATGTTGGGTTCTCCCATCAGTACGGTGATAACTTTATTTAATCAGAGAAGCAGGCTAATAGTCTTTCTCGAAAATTGTTGAAATTGACAAAGCCATAAGCTTGCCGTTTAATCAATTTAATGGTTCTCCCGTCAGTACGGTGATAACTTTATTTAATCAGAGAAGCAGGCTAATAGTCTTTCTCGAAAATTGTTGAAATTGACAAAGCCATAAGCTTGCCGTTTAATCAATTTAATTCGGTTGTTGATTCCCTCCATTGCGCCACTCGTTGTGCGATTCCGAAAGTAGTTGCTAATTCCATCTAAATGGTTACGAATCGTTGTGCTTGCTTCTCTATAGACGACTCGCGCTTTATCGAGCCACCCTTGGATCTGACGCTTGCCTTCCTCAACGGTTAATGGTTGTTCATAAATCGCGCGAAACTCTTCTTTCCACTCATAGGCTTTTCCTAATCGCTTTGACCGTTTCAGAATCTCTTCTAACTTTGTCTTTTCTTCTGCTGTTAAATCCTTGCCATTCTTGAGCAAAATGAATTTGCTACCTCGGTCTGATACACCCGATTGTCTACGAATTTTATTTAACTCCTCATTGACTAATTTCATGACATGAAAGCGGTCAATCACTACCACGGCATTGGGAAACACCCTCTTGACTACCTTTGGGAATCCTCCCCACATATCCACGCTCACCTCTTCAACTTTTGCACGCACCTCTAGGGGCTGCTGCTTCAGGGTTTCAATAATGTCTTCCTGTTGGTGACTGTCAATCACTTCAATCAATTTCCCGGTCTCAACGTCGCCGATAACGGTGGCGAAGTTTTGATGCCCTTTCCGCTTGCTGATTTCATCAATCCCAATGCGTTTGACTCCTGCCCATCCTGTGTTTTTTTCTATGCATACTGATGCTTGAAAATCCCTTCAATGCGCTCAAAGCTTAACCCTTCTACGCGACCCACTTGCTCCATACTTGACAGTTGTACTTGCTGGTAAATATGCTCCTCATAGCGTCGAGTGCAGAAGTGTTGAATCTCGATACACAACTTTACAAACCTGGAGATTTTTGGCGAGTTTGAGCTTCTGTTAATGAGAATGGGGTCAATAGTCAGACCAATTCGGTATCACCAGCACCAACGCACAACTTGGCACTACCCGCCAAAATCTTAAGATTCAACACTTGTGCGTCGAGTGTACTGCCGTCCTGCATCCATAAATGTCAATGACTCAGTAAAATAACGTTGACAATCACGACAATAAAACTGACGACGAGGAATTTTCAAATAAGTGACTTGACCAAAAATCGATAGGTCTCGAATCAAAATCGGACGGTTTTGATGCAACTCCGAACTTGATTTCTTACAGTGTGGACAGCTAGATTCTTGATTGAGCAAGCGCAACTTTAAGTACACTTCATTGTTTTTTGAATGCAACTTTCAACCGTAACGTGAGGGAAGCTAAGCAATCTATCAAGATGTATGTCCATTGGCGCAACCCCTGACTTAAAGTATCATATTATACGATTTTCACCCCGGATCCGGAAGAGCCGTCTAAAACGAAGGTTAACCAGATTTCAAAAAATAAGCGTGAGTTCAACACGGGATAGTCATGCGCGCAGAGTTGCTGCAATATGGATTTGACAATTTTAGGAAACGTGGCTATCATTAGACGTTATTTTTTTCTTTATCCGGGGACAGAATACTGCATTTTGCCCCCATTTTTTCTTTGCTTAACCTAACTTTCAACACTTCTGGTCGGTTACATCAGTGATTTAGCGTTAGAGGCAGCCGAGTTTCTGCCTCACATTCAGCAACATTGGAGCATTGAGAACCGCTTACACTGGGTTAGAGATACGACCTTTCAAGAAGATACGGCTCGTCCCGGTGGTAACGCTCCAGTCAATTGGGCGATCTTAAATTGTTTTCTCATCACCCTTGTGCGACAACTCGGTTATCGCACCGTTCCTCAAGGAGCACGAGTCCTGGCAAATCAGGTTCAGCGGGTCTTTGAGTTCTTAACTCAAGGATTTCCTCCGCCTAAATGAAACCTCCCTGCTCTCCCGCTCTGGGAGAGGGGTTGGGGTGTAGCTTGCTTCTGCGGAGCAGTGGGCGATCCGAGTTTTGCCAGTCAACCAGGATTGAACCACTCAATCAATTCTGCATCAACTCTGCATTGTTTCGGAATTTAGCGACGATACCGACATTGGTCTCAATCGCCTTGTAGTCTGGCCAACTAGAGAGTTCGCCCAAAGGGGTTTGGATTCGGACTTTGCCACCATCAACCCCCAATTCCCGGATCGGGTTCTCAACTGGCGCTATGGGTTCAGGAAATTCGTACCCCTACACTAAGCGCTGTTGAGTCTTTGCAATGACTCTGATGCCGGTCATCATCGCTACATCCTTTTTCCGCATCGGCATAACTGACATTGGCGCTCGAACACAAACAACACTGTTCCAGATAGAAACTCAGTTGCTTACCTTTGCCCACTCCTAAAATTTCAGTTTGCCGACTGCGAATGGGAAGGTTGCCTAGAATGCTTTTTAGGGTGTGCTGGTATCCTTCTGCTGTTTTGGTAACGTTGCGGATAAAAAAACACCCATTTGCGGACTGACATGTTCTTGAAGTTGCTCACGAATCACCGAGCCGATTTCTGGCTTCCACAACCCATATAAGGTAAGGATTGATCTCTAGCGCCCGATCAAAGTCGGCCAGAGCTTCTGCGCTGCGCCCCATCGCTTGATAAACCAGCCCCCGACGACCGATCGCCCAGTAAGGCGCATCACTCTTTACCAAATCAATAGCCTGATTAAAATCAGCCAGCGCCTCATCATAACGCCCCATCAAGCGATAGGTTTCACCCCGACTGGCGATCGCCCAATAATCTTCAGGCTCCAGTTCCAGTGCCCGACGAATATCCGCCAGCGCCTCGTCATAGCGCCCCATTTGGGCATAAGTATAGCCCCGACTGGCGATTGCCCTGGCATCTCGACTATCCAGTGCGATCGCTCGATTGAGGTCAGCCAGCGCCTCGTCATAGCGCCCCATTTCTGTGTAAGTCAAGCCTCGATTAGAAATTGCATCTACATCATTACTATCTGTCAAAATCCTCTGATTAAGAATGCCTAGCACTCGATCAAATTGTCTAACATCCCGCAGTTCAGCAATAACCCAACCTAAAGCTGGGTCAAGCTGAAGCGCACGGTCAAAATCTGCGAGAGCAGCATCAATACGCCCCATTGCCCGATAGACCTGCCCTCGACTGCCCAGCGACCATGCATCCTCATAGTTATACAACTCAAGGGCTTGATTAAAGTCTTCCAAGGCTAGCTCATAGCGCTCTAGCAAGCGATAGGTTTCCCCACGATGAGTAAATACCCAGGCAGACTGATTACCTAACTCAATGGCTCGATTGAAATCAACCAGTGCTTCTTCATATCGTCCCATTTGGCGGTAGGTTTGACCGCGACTGGCGATCGCCCAGGCATAGTTGTTATTCAGTTCAATCGCTCGATTGAAATCTACCAAGGCTGCATCATATTCATCCATTTGGCGATAGGTTTCTCCACGATTGGCGATCGCCCAAGCATATCTGTTATTCAGCTCAATCGCTCGATTAAAATCCGCCAGCGCTGCATCATAGTTTCCCATTTGGCGATAGGTTTCTCCGCGGTTGGCGATCGCCCTAAAGTCACCAGCATTAACTGAGATTAAATGATTGAGCGCTTTTAGCACTGGTTCAAATACATCCAAATCTCGTAGCTCATCAATTACCCAGTATGTGCCTGGGGCAAGCTGGAGGGCTTGTGTAAAGTCTGCAACGGCTTTATCAGGTTGTCCCAAGGCTCGATAAACTTGACCGCGGCTGCCAATCGCCCACACGTATTCTTTGTCAAGCTCAATTGCTCGGTTAAAGTCTGCCAATGCTTGGTCGTATTGCTCGATCAGGCGATAGGTTTCCCCGCGTTCTGCAAAAGCCCAAGCGTAATTATCGTCGATTTCAATCGCACGACTCAAATCGTAGACTGCTTTTTGATATTGCTCTAATCGACGATACACTGCTCCACGATTAGCAATTGCAACAGCATAGTTTGAGTCAATACTAATCGCATGACTGAAGTTTTCAACAGCGGCTTCAAAGTTGCCCTGCTCCCAGTAAATGCTGCCTCGGTTATTATAAGCGCTGGCGTATTTTGGGTTGATTTCAACAGCACGAGTATAGTCTGCTTCGGCTGCTTCTAAGTTTCTCATATATCCATAGGTAATACCGCGATTGTTGTAGGCGATCGCGTATTTAGGATCCAGCTCAATGGCACGATTGTAATCAGCGATCGCAGCGTCATACGCCTGCTGAGCGCGATGGGCATTTGCTCGTGCTGTGTAGGCTGCTGAAAAGTTGCTTTGAATAGAAATTGCCTGATCAAACTGGGCGATCGCTTCAGAATATTCTCCGTCAACTAGGAATGTAAATCCCTGATAGTAGTGAGATCTAGCTTGTTGTTCTGGGCTGTCTTTGGGCAATAAGTTAATCGATGCCTGGATGACTGCTAAATCTTCTCTTCTTAGCAAAGTATTGAGAGGAACCATAACAACCAATCCAGAAGCCTCAGAACTTGAAGCACTTTCGATGTTATTCAGAATACTTGCCCGCTTTAATTCAATAGTCTCCGTTGTGCTAGAACTGCCCCCAACCCAACTCTCAATTACGCGGTCTAAAGTTTGCTGCAAGTTTGCAATTGCTGTACTTGAATTAGCTTTGACAGCTTGATTATAGGAATCGATTGCTTCTATCATTTGCCCTGATCCATAGAGCGCAATCCCCCGATTCATCCACGCTTCGGGGTAGTCATTTTTGAGGGCGATCGCCTGTTCATAAGCAGCGATCGCCTCTTCGTATCGCTCCAATTGAGAGAGCGCATCACCTCGCCCAAAATGAGCAATGAAGTTTCCTTCAGGCTCTAGCACTAGCGCTTTTTCAAAATCCTCTAGTGCCTGCTGAGGGTTAGATTGAGTTTGCAGCGCCCCTCGCACAATCCACACCGGAAAGTTATCTGGATTAGCGGCCAAAATTTGAGTAAGTTGCTCAATCGTTTCGCTCAGGTTTTCTCGCGCACGGGTCAGCGCAGCCGTCAGAGGAATAACATCTTCTAAGTTGCGCTGCTGAACATCAGATTTTTCCTGCCATTGTTGGGCTTCTGTGCGGGCTGTTTCTGCTTCTGTTTGAGCCGTTTCTCGCTCAATTTGCACAAGCTCAAGATCTCGCTGAGCAGTGGCGACCCGGCTTTGAAGCTGATTGTATTGCTGCCGAGTGTCTTGCTGGGCGATGCGTGCTTTTTGCACATCCTGAGCAATTTGCTGATTTTTTTGCTCCAGAGCGCTGGTACTCTCGATCAGTTTCTCTTTCTCAGCCTCAATGTCAGTCAGCGCCTTAGAAATCAAGTCTTTTTCTCGATTTGCATCGCCCGTCTGCTCAATTGCGCTGAATAATTGCTGTTTCACCAGATCGCTCTGAGCAGTTGTTTCTCCCAGACTCTTTTTGGCTCTTACGGTTTCCAGTCCTGCTGTGAGGGCCAGCACGCTGACTAGCGCCAGCAGCGCGCCTGCCCATTTGGTGCGACCCTGCACTCGCTTTAGGTCACGATGGGCAGTGTCGAGTTCTCGGTTGACGCGGTTCAGGGTTTGCGTGCGATCGGCGAGCTGCTGCTGGGTGTGTTCTAGGTCGCGGCGCAATCCTAGCTTCTGGCTTTCTACCAGATATTGATAGTCTTGCTTGCTGAGGCTGCGGGCTTCGGCCCATTCCAGGGCTTGCTCTAGCGCTTCGCCTTGCAGCAGATACTTGTCTTGGCGATCGCCCCGCAGCCACTTCTGGAACCGTTGCGCGTAGGGACGAATAGTTGCAAAAGCGTCTTCGATCCACTGCTGATTAAACACCCGTTCATAAATCTGGTTGTAGATTTTGAGCTTGTTGCCGCGTTTTACAACCAGCCCTGTTAGCCGCAGATCCATTTGTTCTGGGCTAATGTCTGCATCCACTGCGCCATGCAGCAAAATCTGCTGATATAAACCGAGCAATTGGCTGGTGTTTGGGGCACCGCTACGCAAGAGGCGATCGCGAATTGTTTTCAGGTGCGGCGGCACGTCCTGCGATTCCCAATGGTCAATAATCTTGTCGTAGGTAACCTGCTTCACCAGATCCGCTGCCGCCATCGGCTGAACTGCCGCATCCAATTCTCTAGACACCAGATCCAGCAGCTTTTGCGTCAGAAACGGCTGTCCCCCTGTCCAGTCCAGCACTGCCTGCAACACCGACTGCGGATCATCCACCCGCCCCGCCAGTCCCTTCGCCAGGGGCGCAGCTTCTGCCAGGGTGAACCCCGTCAACTCGACTTCGTGCCCTACGTTAAAGGACGACTGCTGACGACCGCGAATCAGGTCATAGGGCGTTGCCACACCGAGGAATGCAAAGGTAAGGCGGCGATATTCTGGTTTTTCAGCCCGCTTTTCATAGAGCGATCGGATAAATACAAAAAAGCCATCGGTATCAAACTTCAGGCTGAGCAGATTATCAACTTCTTCAACAAAAATGACCACAGGCTGCGACGTGTGCGGCAGCAAAATCTGGTCAATAAACTCGTAAAACCGCTCTACAGCCGAAATAGACTGGGCATCCAGCGCCTTCCACCAGTTCGCAAAGTCGATGTGCGCTTCTAGATGCAGATCGTCGATTAACCGCTTGATCGTACCCGCATACCATTGATCTTCTCGCAGGGTTGTGCCGCGTGTTTGCGGATCGATGACAGCACAGGCGATGCCGTCGTCCTCCTGTAATTTTTGCATGGTGCGGACTCGCAGGCTGGATTTGCCCATCTGCCGCGAGTTAAACACAAAGCAATATTCGCCAGCTTTGAGGCGGCTATATAGCTCTCGGTCGGCCTGGCGCTCGACGTAAGCGAGGCTGTCCGTTGGTAAGCTGCCGCCGACTTGATAGCGAAACAGGGCAGGCAGTGGAGTGGATAGCGGGTCGGGTAGAGCAGTCATGGCTATGCTCCCAGGCGATCGCAAAAATATTGACGATAGAGCTGACAGCGGGGCCGCACCTGATTATCAATCCGCATGACTAACCCCATGCTATCGAGCTTAAAGCTGTCGTCTGAGTTGAGGCTGATAGGATCGGCAGACGACACCACCATTTTCATCGCAGCTTTGAGCGCAGGGTTTGCCTCAACGGCTCGCAGGTGAGATACCAGATGATTTTTGTAGATTCCGGCTTCTGTCGGCGCAGTTCTAAAGAAATCGTCTAGCGTTTGATCGCCAATTGCAATGTGATACAGCGCTGAACGCACGAGGTAGGGGTGTCCACCGACCAGCGCCATAAATTGCTCGATGGTGGCATTTGTCCAGTTCAGCCTGTGCAGCGTGACCAGTTCCTTCACCTGTGCCGCAGAAAACTCGCCCAGTTCAACTGGCAGCCCCACATTAAATGGAGACTGGTTAATGTCTTTTAGCAGATAAGGTTCTAGCGAATAAACGATGATGAATCGCAGGTTTTCCCAGAGCGGATCGATGCGCGATCGCTCGTGCCAGCCGCGCAGCAGCCCGCAAAAATCCGTTTCGATATCAGGATATTTAAACACCTGATCGAAATTATCGATTGCAATGACTAAGGGGCGATCGCTCTCTTCCAGCAGATACTTTTTAAAGTAATCCGTGCAATTGTCGTTTGCCCCAAAAATATCTTCCCAATACTCTTCTGTTTTGACTCGCACCCCTAGCTGCTTGCCCACCGATGCACAAAACCATTGGATGTATTTATCCAGATCGTCAAATAGTTTTTTATTAGCCTCGTCGAGGTTCAGTGAAACTGTGCGATAGCCCAACTGCTCAGCATGGGCCAGCACCCGCAGCATCAGTGAAGACTTGCCCATATTGCGCGGCGATTTAATGCGAATAAGCGCTCCACCTTTCTGGATTTCTTCGTAGCAGCGCTCCTCATAAGACGAGCGAATATAGAACTCAGACCCAACGCGAATTGCGCCTTCTGGATTTTCATAAGGGCGCGGCTGAACTGCCTCTGAAATAGGCATTGCCGTTTCAAGCGGGACAGTGAAAAAGCTGGAATTTAGTGCAGTTAATAAATTAGGTTTAGCAGATGAGCTTGCAGATAGTGTGGATGTGGCAGCAGGTGAGCGAGCTGGCTTATTTCGCAGTTCTTCTGCCATTTCCAGGGCTGCCTGACGAACGCCTTCCGCCACGTTGGCAAATGCCTCGTCCTGGTTGCTCCATTTAGTGACGGGTCTTGCGTTTTTGGGCAGCGCCTGAAATTCGCCAAACAGCGCCCCTTTCCAATCGACCGGACGCAGAATGATGGGAATCACTCGTGCTTCACCTGCTTTATGACGGGCGATCGCCCGCTCCATCTCAACTTCGTAGCAATAGTCAGAATTCAAAAAATCTGCACTGACCAGCAGCAAGATAATATCGGCTGCATCGAGGTTGTCGTCAATTTCCTTAGCCCAATTAGTTCCCGCAGTAATTTTGCGGTCGTGCCAGGACTTGATTACATCTTGCCGCTGAAGATTGGACAGGTGCGTCGCTAGCTTATCGCGCAATCGCTCATCTTTATGTGAATAAGAGAAAAAGACCGTAACAGGTGCCGGTGGAGAGTTGGTATATGACATTTGAGGACTGAGTAGGGGGCAAAACTCACGCTCACAGTTCGATTATCTTGGATGAATCAAGAATTTGCGTTTCTGTTTACCTCAGCTTAAGATTGCGACCTAATTTGAAACAGAAATATACAAAATCAAGACCCTAACGGAACTTATGCAGTTGAAACGAAATTTGTGGATATTGAATGATTTTTCGCAGGCGTAGCCCATAAAAAATCATTTAACTGCGTAAGTCTTATTTAATTGATACCTTATTGAGGCGTAAAGCAAGGGGGGTTTTACCCCCTTACCAGTCTTTTGCCTGGGCTTGGGTAAACAAAGGCGCAAGGGCAGATACACGGCGATCGCTCTACATTTCGCAATGCAGAATTCGGACTGTAGAATTCGCACTGCAAAATCAGAGCCGTAGCGGCTCAAAGCATTCAGTTTCACAGCGGGAAATGGCACAGTTCAGTTGCTAACTTTAGGAATAAATTTGTTCTGAGATGGCTTAGCGATCATTTCCACACTTTGCCTTCTCGTAATACGCCTTATTGCGATCTCATTTCCCGACTGCTGCGACAGGAGGTTGCCTCGGATAGTTGAGCTGCCTTCGTATCCCCAGTTGCCGTTTTGGTCAACCCAGTAGCGCCCTGCGGAGATGCGAGAACCCATCAAGCTTTCTAGCAGCGTCAGCTTTTGACCCTGCATCAGTTGACCATTCACAAAAACCTGAGCAACCGCAGAAGATGCGAACGGAACTAATAGAGATCCGAGAGACATTACGAGGGGAATTAGCGCTTTTTTCATGAGTATTGCACCTTGGCTTAAGGGGGGGCGATCGCCAGAGCCAGTCAAATTACTTGCTCTAAAGGGATATATCAGCCCGGACCAAATCGCTTATGCAGTTTCGGGTGCAATTTTTTTAGAGTCTCTGCCGCGAGGTTGCAAGAAGGATGGAGAAATGTAGCACAACTTGTATTATTTCATGCTACATTTGTAGTCTATCAGTGCAGAAGGGCGATCGCCCCTCCTTTTTTGGGGTGTGCCCTTCTGCCAATCTGGGTGGAGGTCTCCAGCTATGGCGAGTTCACAGGGTCTTCGCGACATTCTGAATTACTACAAACGATATCGGGGCCTCACGATATTCAGCATCACCGCCACCAGCCTGTTTGAAGTGGTGGATCTGGCCGTGCCCTACGCCATCGGGCAACTGCTGAATGCGCTGTCTGGGCAGCCGCTCGACGGGCCGTTGCAGCAGTTTGTGGGGCGGGTGGGTGCAGTTGGCGGCTGGGAGCCGGGGCGATCGCTCTCGCTGGTCGTGCTGCTGGGCATTATCTTTTTGGTGACGGTGGTTCGTGCGCCGATTCAGGCCTGGGTGGGGGTCTGGTTTCATTGGGACATTGCGCTGAAATCACGTCGAGATCACACGATTCGGGCGATCGCCAAAATTCTCTCTTTACCGTTGGAGTTTTATGACGAAAACAATCCGGGACGCATCTCTGGGCGAGTCGCGCGGGGCTTAGCCAACCATACCTGGACCTATCCCGAAGTTGCGGGTCAGCTTATTCCCAAGATCGTTCGCGTCCTTGGGATTTTTGGTGTCATCTTGCTGATTGAATGGCGGATCGCGATTCTGTTCCTGATCTCGTTCCTGCTGATTCTCTCATTCCTGCTGCACAACCTGCGGCGGCTGATCAAAAAAGAGGAGCAGCTTGATGAATACATGGAGAATACCGAAAGCCGCACCTCTGAAATCATCACCAACATCAAAACCGTGAAAGCCTTTGCCACCGAGGCGAAGGAGCTAGAGCGGCAGCGACAGCGAATCGAGCGTGAATTCAAGGTTGTGGATTATCGGATTCACAAGGGCTATGTCACCCTGTTTGCGTGGCAAAAGCTGGTGGTGGAGTCGTCGGTGTTTGTGGTGCTGGCGCTGACGCTGTGGGCGACGGTGCAGGGCAATATCTCGCTGGGGCATTTCGTCACCACGCTCACGGTGTCGAGCATGGCTTATGCAGAACTGGAGCCGATCTGCACGGTGGCCGAGGTGTTTGCCCGCCGCTATGCCTCGATGACCCGCTTTCACGAGTTCATGCAAACGCCCGACGGGCAAGATTCTCAAAACTTGCTCGACCCGCCAGAAGCGGTGCGCCATTACGAGTTTACGGGTAAGGTGCATTTTGAAAACCTGAGCTTTGGCTATGACCGCGATCGCCCGGTGCTGGAAAACATCAATCTGCTGATCGAGCCGCGCCAGACGGTGGCGCTGGTGGGTCGCTCTGGCTCTGGCAAATCAACGCTGGTGAAGCTGCTGTTTCGCTATTTCGAGCCGCACAGCGGGCGCGTGTTGATCGACGGACAGGACGTGCGATCGCTCGACATCACGGGCTATCGCAAACGGCTGGCGATCGTTCACCAGGAAGTGGACGTGTTCAACGGCACGCTGATGGACAACCTCACCTACGGCAACCCCTGCGTTACGCAAGAGGCGATCGCCGAAGCGTGCGACATTGCCCGCGTCGATGAGTTTGTGAAAACCCTGCCGCAGGGTTATTTCACGGTCGTCGGCGAGCGGGGCGTGCGGCTCTCCGGCGGTCAGCGACAGCGCCTCGGCATTGCCCGCGCCCTGCTGATGAACCCAGACGTGCTGGTGTTTGACGAAGCCACCTCCAGCCTGGACTACGAATCCGAGCGATCGATCCAGTTGGCGATGCAAAACATTCTGGGCACGCGCACGACGATCATCATCGCCCACCGCCTGAGTACGGTGCGGGAAGCGGATCAGATCGTGGTGCTAGATCAGGGTCAAATTGTGGAAGTGGGCAGCCATACGGAACTCCTCGCCCACGGCGGCATCTATCACCGCCTCCACGCCTTGCAGGAAACGGGTGAGCTAATGGCGTAATTTACTTGATCTAATCAATCAAGTATCGTTCCTCAAGCGTAATCCAAAGGGGCAGAGTGTGTTTAGCTCTGCCCTTTTTTATGCGTTCAAAGATTCCGCAAAAGGGTTCTTTAGGATTGAAGAAAGCATTGTCAGTCCAGAAGGTGGAATGCCTATTGCAGGCGGCCCATTTCTAACGTTTCATTTCAAACCCGGTGGATGCAGGAACCCCCTCCCCAGCTCCCGCGTCTCCAATAGCCCATACAAGAGGTTCGATCTATGAAGAAAAAAGCCAAGGGCAGAGGACGGCAGCGCAACCAGTCTTCCTTCTGGGGCGATGAGCGGTCGTGGGATCAGAGCGACTTCTTACCCACTTGGCTCGATCCGGCAGTGGTGGGCACGGCCTCTGGCGGCATTCCCTTCGAGTTTGAAGCCGGGCCCGTTTCGTTTGAAGTATTTAACGACGGCGTGCCCGACGGTACTGACTCGGTGGTGTTCTCCCTGTCGGAAAGCGACGGTTTGGGCTTTGCCAAATCGACCTACGTGTTTCGAGAACCCGCTGCGGGCAGCCAGATCTTCAGCATCCGCCTGGCAGAAGGGGCCGCATCGCAGGAAGTGACGATTATTCTGCTGGATGCAGGAGTGGTGCCGGTGCGGTTGGGCAAACAGAGCGATCGCTACGGGGGGTCTGCTGGCGACGACGCAATCTTTGCAGGCAAAGGCGACGACACGATAGACGGCAAAAGCGGCAGCGACACCCTGCGCGGTCAGGAGGGCAATGACACCCTGCGCGGTCGTGGCGGCAATGACTCGCTGTTTGGCGAAGAGGGCAAAGATAACTTGCTGGGGGGCGCAGGCAACGACACCCTCAACGGCGGCCCAGGCAACGACACCCTCAACGGCGGCCCAGGCAACGACATCATAGATGGTATGGCGGGGCGAGATTTGCTGATCGGCGGCGATGGCAAGGATATCTTGCTGGGGGGCGCGGGCAACGACACGATTTATGGCGGACTGGCCGACGGTGCAACGGAAGTCAACTTTGGCAATGACCAGGAACTCAGCGGCGGCGACGGCAACGACCTGATTTTTGGCGGCGAGGATGCCGACCTGATCTTTGGCGGCGACGGCAAGGATACGCTGTTTGGTGGCGGCGGCAACGACGAGATCTTTGGCGGCAATGGCAACGACCGCTTGGAGGGACAAGAGGGCGATGATACCCTCAGCGGCGGCGACGGCGACGACACGCTGCTGGGCAACGCGGGCAACGACTCCCTGACCGGCGGGCTGGGCAACGACAGCCTCAGCGGCGGCGAGGGAAATGACGTGCTATCCGGCAACAGCGGCAACGACACGCTGGCGGGTGGCGCGGGCGCAGACACCTTCTCGTTTTTCAGCTTCGACGGCGTGGCGACGATTCAGGATTTTTCTCGCGCCGAAGGCGATAAAATCCAAATTTCTAAATTTGGCACTGGGGCGATGCTGACGAGCCAGTTTGCCTATAGCAGCGCCACTGGAGCGCTGACGTTTAACGGAACGCTGGTGATACAGCTTCAGCCGGGGTTGACCTTTTCACCCAGCATCGACTTGGTGCTGTTCTAGGTGACCCGGCCGGCCTAGTGTCCATCCTTTTAAAGGATCGCTATGGACGAAATTGCGGAGGCCCAGCGGACGCTGACCGGCAATCTAAAATCGCAAATCCAAAATCCAAAATCCAAAATCCAAAATCCAAAATCATAAGCTCGCCTGTGAAGCATTTGCTGCATCAGAGAAGGCTAAATCCCGACAGAAAAGAAAAGAGCAGACGGAGCGCACCGCCTGCCCTTCAGGATCACTACTGGTCTTTGAAAATAGTGTATTGGGTTTTCTGTGAAATTACGGAAAAGTTCAAAGTGCTTAAGTAAATATTCTGAGAATTGTTCTGAGAGTTCCTGAGCTTGCTCCTTTCCCCGCGACGCTCTACGGACCCTTTACGATAGCTGAACTATGGCTGGATCGCTCTCCTGGAGGGCGATCGCCGGAATAGGTGATCATGCTCTGGGTTATACAAGCGCGATCGCACGGATGTTTCAGATCTTTTCGCAGAACCCCTTGCTGCCGCTAGTGCTGGACTAATCACGTATAGCGTCGTGCGAATCAGGTCTTTTTCCTGCGTGGTTGCTGCCATCTGGCTGAGCGGCGTAAGCCAGATTTGCTCATCGGGCCAGCCCAGCCGAAAGCAAATCGCCACAGGCGTATCGGCGGCATAGTGTTCCATGAGTTGCGACTGGGCGGCTTCTACATGGCGAGCGCTGAGGTAGAGGCACAGGCTGGCTTTGTGCGCTGCCAGAGAAGCCAGATTTTCGGCATCGGGAACCTGGGTGCGCCCGCTAATCCGCGTCAGGATGATGGTTTGCACCAGTCCGGGCAGCGTCAGTTCTACCTTCAGCCGTGCCGCCGCCGCCTGAAACGCGCTGATGCCCGGAATCACCTCAAAGGGAATGTCCGCTGCTGCCAGCAGGTGCATTTGTTCGTGGATGGCGCTGTAGAGGCTGGGGTCGCCGGAATGCAGCCGCACGACCGATTGGTGCGATCGCACTCGCGCCACCATCAGTGGCAAAATGTCTTCCAGCGTTTTGTTGGCCGTCCGCACAATCTCTGCATCCGGACGAACACAGCCCAACACCTGCTGCGGCACCAGCGAATCGGCTACCAGAATCACGTCTGCCTGGGACAGCAGGCGATAGGCCTTCAACGTCAGCAGTTCTGGATCGCCGGGCCCCGCGCCCACGATATACACGGCTGGCTCCAGCGGTTCCGCTGTTCCAACTGCAAGATTTGCCCCGAAATCAGTGACCTGAATACCCATCATTGGCGATCGCCCCAAACGTGATTAGAAAACTAGGACTGATGCAGTTGGATAATTTCCCGTAGCGGATAATTTCTCGTGGGCTGCACCCGCGAGAAATCGTCCAAAATTCAGCAAACCGCTCGCAAGTGTGTCAGTCCTGAAAGCAAAGTGTAGCGAATATTTGCGAATATTTAGGGAATTCACAGCGTTTCCTTTTTGGGCGCGACCGAGACAAAATAGAGCGTCGGCCGCCACACCTGTCACTCGCCACACCTGTCACTATTCCGACAGCTTTCAGCGTCATACATTACGCCCGCACATCGGTCACGGTTATAACACAGGGGCGATCGCGCTGTTTCTATGAACGCTGTGATATTGACCCAATAGGACAGGGAGGGGCGATCGCCACGGGGCAGGGAATCAACAATTAGCTTACTTACTCTTCTTTTTCGGCTTCTTCTGTGCAGTTTCAGCACCAAACCCCTTAGAGGGAGACGCAGGCAGCTTCGACGTTTTCACCCTCAGCCGTTCTGCATCAACCCAATGCCGACGCTCATACACTTCCGCTGGCGAGAGCAAGCCTAAGTGACGCTGCACATCTAGCCAGTCTCCACATATCGAAAAGTCTACCCATTTCGCAGCATAGGCCTGCTCGATGATGGGCGCAGACTCCCGAGATGCCAGATCCAGCAGGCTATTGACCAAAACCCCGTTCATCTCTGGACTGTTGCTGGAATACTGCTCAAGCGTCGCTTCCAGAGCCGCCACACATGCTGCCCTCAGCTCCGGGTGGGTTTGACCCAGTTTGACCAGGATGTTAGCTGCTGTCCAGCGGCAGTAGAAAGGATTCTTTGGATTTTCTAAAAAATCCCGAGTTGGAGAGAGAGCCGCCGAACCAATCAGCGCAAAGACTTCAGGCATTTCTTCATTGAACCAGTCATGCTTTTCCATAGCGCTGAAGACTGAGAGCAGCGGCTCAACTGCATCCTCGGCTTTGAGCTGCCCTAGTGCCCGCCACGCATGAACAGGTGCCCAAGACTCTGGGTTATCCGACTCAGCCCAATTTAATTCCTGATCGATCGCCATTCGAGTCAATTCAGGAATATCCGCCTCAGTGAACCCATACTGCTGGGGATAGTCTATCCACTTGTGATGTAGGCGCAGGCGCTTTTCCCCAAGCTGAAGCAACACGTTGACGGGTGGAGAGTAAGTTTCAGAAGTCATAAGGCGTTGTTGTATGAAGAGGGATTGCGGAGGGGAGCGGAATGGTAGGTTGTAGTTACCACACCGCAACATGCCATAAAATCTCAATACCGCATCCGCAACTGGTCTGAGTATAACGCCGGATTAAAGCAACGGGGAAGCCTCACCGTCTGGGTCGAAGAGTCCGTGCTGGAGTCATGGATTGTTGAGGATTGAAGCGGTAAACCAGGTGCGTCTACAGCGTTTTTGAAGCTAGTGAGGCACGCAGATGGTTGAGAAGTCTTTTCCTAGTCAGGACTGTGTGTGCCTCACCCTGCAAGAAGATGCTGTATCCTCTATAGCGATCTTGCCATCCAAACAATGGCGACCGTCAAAGCCGTTTATCGTCTAGCGGGACGGCAGTGCCAAGGCTTGCTCGAATCGATTTTCGAGTTGATGGGAATCGACCTACCTGTGCCAGACCACAGCACCTTGTCTCGGCGATTGGGTCAATTATCCATTAGACCTCCTGCATGAATAGCAACGTGGTGTGACAGTTGAGGATCGCAGCCAAGCCAGATAGATTCTGAATAAACACCCACTCTAGCAGCAGATATGCGATACAGCGAATTAGCGCATCTATCGAAGCCCGAGTTCAAGCGCTTGTGCGGGGTCGGTCAGCCGTGAGACATTCAGCGAGATGGTTGAGGTGTTGCGCCCCCATCTAGGCCCCCATCTAGATCGTCAAGGGCAACGGGGCGGACAAGCCAAGCTCAGTGTGGAAGACCAACTGCTGGTGGCGTTGGAGTACTGGAGAGAGTATCGCAGCCAGTTTCATATTGCCGTCAGTTGGGGAATCCACGAGACCACCGTTGGGCGAATTGTACGCAAAGTCGAAGACCTGTTGGTCAAGGGCGGTAGGTTCCGACTGCTGAGTCAGCGTCCGCTCTATCAACCGGGTTGGGAATGGAAAGTCATGATGGTGGATGTAGGGGAGATGGAAATTGAACGTCCCCAAAAAACAAAAGCGCTACTACAGCGGCAAGCAGCAATGCCACATGCTGAAAGCCCAACTGCCAGTGGAGTTTGAAACTGGGCAGGTAATTGGCACCGCTATTGACACCGGCAGAACCCATGACTTCCAGCTGCTCAAGCGCAGTCGCCTGCCGGTTGTCTCCTCCCAGTTATGCTTAGCTGACAGAGGCTAGCAGGGGTTTGCCAAACGCCATGCGGGAGCCTGTACACCCACCAAGAAGAAGCGCCAGCAACCCTTACCAGACGCAGAGAAGCAGCATAATCGGGTCTTAGCACGACTGCGGGTGCGCGTTGAGCATGTGATTCGTCGCTTCAAGATTTTCCGCATCTTTTCAGGACGTTATCGCAACCGCAGGAAACGCTTTGGCTTGCGGGTGAACCTGATTGCTGGCATCCTCTTTACAAGCAGAAGGAACGGAGATTCTGATTCCACTGGGTCACTTACGATTGCCAAAAGTCCTCATGTCGGAAATTTTTGAGATCATCTTGAATTTCCTGAAAATAGTCGCTCTGGGTAATTTGGGCCACCTGCTTTTGCCGTTTTGCCTGATCAATTTCAATAGTGAGTTCCATCACTTGCTGCTTTAGCTGACTCTCACGGCGCTCCACGCTAGCCGCCATCATTTGAAACATTCGCGCCAGTTGACCCAGTTGATCGTCTCTCGCGGCCACTGCGCTCAGGCTTTCGGGCTGAAATGTGCCTTCATCGACCGCAGTAGCGGCCGCTGTCACTTGGTTCACCAGTTCGATGTAGTCCTGCATTTCCTGGTTATGGCGGCGCAGGGCTGCTTCTGCCTGCTTGCGATCGCCCATTGCCCTGCTAATCTGCCCATACATTTTGTCAAACGTGCCAATGACTTCGCCAAGCTCGTCCGACCGTTGATAGCGCAGCGAGGTAAACTGCGGTGCGGCTTCATCGGCGGCCACTGCCTCCCCCGCCAGCGCCAGATCGCGGCGCAGCGTCAAGATTGGCTGGATCAGCAGCCGACTCAACAGCAGCAGCATCACCAGCGTAATGAAGGCCGCAATCAGCAGCACCAACCCCGCGATTCGCAGGATATACAGCATCAGCGCGTGCTGCGTCTGATCGGCATTGTGTCGCAGCACCAACCAGTGATTTTCGGTTAAATCTGGCAACATTCCCTCACCGATGCCCGTTGTCGTCCAGGCGATGTCGTACCGGCGTCCTGCACTGCTGCTAAAAAATTGACGGCGGTTTTGGCGGGCTGCGTCTATGGTCAGCGCTGGCAGTTCTCCAAACCCTGCAACGCGCCTTCCGCTGGCATCGTAGACTGCGCCGCCTAGAACTCCCTGAAGCATTGGGTCAGTTTGCAATTGCTGCAAGTGCTGGGCCAATTCTGCGCCCGATGCAGCCGGGTAGGTGGTGATAATCCAGCGTACCTTACCTGTCGATACTTCTTCAATTTGCTCTAATAGTTCATCGCGGCGATGCTGCACAGATGGCACCAGCAAAATGCCTTCGATCGCCACAAGGCTGGCAAAAATTCCCAAAATAATGCGCTGCGAAAGGGGCGATCGCCAGAGCTTGATCGGGTCGTGCAACCACTGGAGCAAAGACTTCATAGCATCTATCAAATGGATGGGCATAAATCAAGATAAAACCGAAGCCCTGTGCCGCCCGCAGCGGTTTGAGATCTGGTTTTAATCTGGTCTATTTACTTCATCTCTCACTTCATCTCTCAGTCGATGGGTACGAGATAGTTTCTCCTCCGCAGGCGAAGATTCATCAGAAATCATGCTAGCTTAATCAGTCTAAGCATGAGTTTAAGCATTAGTTCAAGCGTTAAACATTAACATCTTCGGCAACTGGGAGCCGCCCCTGTCGCGCCGCCGCCACCAACCGATCATAGTCTCGTTCCGTTTGATCTGCATAGGCATGAGCAAACCGAGTCAGCGCGTCGTCCAATGCTGGGCTTTTGCCCATGTAACCTGCCAGCATTGCCGCATCGCCGGATTTCGCGTGGGCCAGAGCGAGGGCCCAACCGCACAGCACGCCATAATTTGGCAACATTGAGGGAGAAAATTTACCGGGTTCGAGCTTGAGCGAGCCTTTCATATCGCGCAACTGACGAATATAGTAATGAACGCCATCCAGACTTCCCCAGCCCAGAAAAATGTCAGGGGCACTCTGGATCAATCGCTGCCCGATGACGACCCGATGACCCTGATGCCCGTCGGGCAGGCGATGCTGACAGCGCGTGTCTTGGTCTACATAAGGCGCTAAGACCGAGGGTTGGGCTTCCTTAATTTGCAGAAACAGGGGATCGTTGTCGTCTGCGCCCTCCAGATAGATAACCGAACATCGAGTCCCGACGCTGCCCACCCCTACGACCTTGCGAACCCCGTCCAGCAGCCGATAGCGGGAGAGCAAAAAGCGGCGATCGCCACTCAGAGAAGTCATATAATCCTGCATTAGCAGGGCGATCGCTTCTACGGGCGATCGCCCACTGCTTGTCGTTTCCAGGCGCACAATCAAAGGCGGCGACTCCACAATGCGGCGCTGTTCGTCGATCAAGTCTGTGATCTTATCTAACGTCTGCAAGTTGGTTCGTTCACGGGCTTTGGTCAACAAACGGTCGGTTTTCTGGCGCAATTCGTCAGGTAGCTTTTGCAGCAACTCATCTTCCGAAATCGTTTCATACCAGAGTTCTAGATAACCCATCTCAGCATAGATTCGCAAATTTTGCCGATAGGACTGCACAACCGCCCGCACCGCCTCCTCACACAGCACCGAATCTGCTCCCAGCGATCGCCCTGCCACCACAAAACTCGCCACCAGCCGCTTTAGATCCCACTCCCAGGCTCCTGGATAAGTTTCGTCAAAGTCGTTAATCCCAAAGATCAGGTTGCGCTCTGCTGATGCAAATACGCCAAAGTTCGATAAGTGAACATCCCCACAAGCTTGCACCGTCAAACCCGTTGTGGGTGCTGGAGCAATATCCCGAATCATAATCGCGGCGGCTCCCCGAAAAAACGCAAAGGGAGAAGCCAACATCCGCCCATAGCGAATCGGCACGAGGTCAGGTAAGCGAGTTTGGGCTTGCGCTTCTAGAAGGGCGATCGGGTCTTCGCGGCAATCAGCCGAAAAGTAGTCGCCCTGGGCTGACCGCTTGAGAAGCTGCCGCAGAGACTTGCCATCTGCCAGGCGCTCTGAGACAGAGCGATATTCAGTAGAGATTGGCAGCGTAGCCTGATCGACCGGGAGATTTGCGGGCAATGAAAACGGCATGGGTCTTATCTTATATCAATTCTCGATTTTGGATTTGCGATTTTGGATTGCCAGTCCACCAAGGCACTAGAACGGAAGTAGACCCAGAAAGCGCTCTATCAGCCTGCGTCGCCAGATAAAGCGCACCACCAGCGCCCACACCACCGCAACCAGCCCAATCCCGATATATTCCTGCGGTTCCAGAGGAGCCAGTTCAAAAAAGCGGCGTAGCGGCGAAATCGTGATGATTAAGATATACGCCAACAGCACCAGCCCGGACAGAATCGTGTAGCGCCAGTCTCGGCTCAGCGGCTCTCCACCCACCCAGCTCGACGTAGGCGGCTTGAGAAACGGCAGCAATAGCAGCCCACCCAGAATCTGCATCGTCACCATCGCCGCCTCCGCAATTTGTTGCGCCTGATTGATTTGGGCGCGGCTAATTTGCTGCGCCAGTTCTTCCAGAGAAATCGCCCCACCTAACCAATCCATCAGCGGGCCGACATTTTCTGCCAAAAAGTAGAGATAAACCAAAACGCTTGCCAAGGAGAGGGTCAGCGTCGCAGGTAAGACAAAATGGCGAACGGATTCCCACAGCGACACCTTCGGCTGAGTGGGGCGGGCCCAGAGCGTGACAAAAAAGGGCGGCAAGCCGACAGTGAGGAATGTAACAATCGTGCTGGCTTTGATGCTAAAGGGAAACGAGAGCGTAATCATGCCGATCGCCACGATCGCCAAGATGAACGAAAAGATGCGAACCATAAATAGCTTGCTAATGTCCACCACGCCGTTGCGGATGCGTCGCCCTTCGGTAAAGATTTTGGGCAAGGCGCTAAAGGTGTCGTTGAGCAGCACAATGTCCGCGACGCTGCGCGTGGCCTGGCTGCCGCTTTCCATCGCAACGCCGACATTCGACTGCTTGAGCGACAGCACATCATTCACCCCGTCGCCCATCATGGCAACATAGTGCCCGCGAGACTGGAGGCTCTGCACCAGCCGCGCTTTTTGCTCTGGCGTAATGCGCCCAAAAATGGTGCTTTCCTCAGCAGTTTGGGTGAATGCTGCATCTTCCATTTCTGCCAGAGTATCTTCCCTACTTGACTGCCTCCTTTGGACAAGTGCTGACCCAG
Source organism: Leptolyngbya sp. O-77 (assembly GCF_001548395.1). Taxonomy (NCBI): domain Bacteria; kingdom Bacillati; phylum Cyanobacteriota; class Cyanophyceae; order Leptolyngbyales; family Leptolyngbyaceae; genus Leptolyngbya; species Leptolyngbya sp. O-77. Next base: position 5,337,500 of record NZ_AP017367.1, on the reverse strand, counting down.
CGGGCGGCGGCCTTCAGCAACGACGAAAATCGGCTTTATCTGATTAAATCTTTATCCCCGGCGCAGTTGGTCGCTGCCTACGGAGGGCAAGTTCCGGGCGGCGATCGCCCTCTTGCATCCCGTTCTTCACTCGTCGCCGCTAGTCGTTCCGTGCTAGACGATCTAGACGCAACGGGCGTTCTGAGAATTGGGATTCGCTCCGAAGTGGCTCCGCTGGGTTACGTCAACGATCAGTCAGAGTGGACGGGCTTTTGCTTTGACATGGCCAGGCAACTGGCTGACTATATTACGAGGACGGAATCAAGGTCGGTGGCGCTGGTGGTGCTGCCGTCCAATGCAGACAATCGCTTTGACCTGGTTCGGAATGGATCTGTCCATCTGGAATGTGGCCCCAACCCGATCCACACCACGGTCAACGGAATTGTCTTCTCTGAACCTTTTTACGCTACGGGCAACTTTGGGCTAGTGCCCAATGAATCTCTGGAATGCAGTTTCTATGGTCTGGCTCTGCCCGATGGCGATCGCCCCTGGCGCTCCTTGGTCAATCGCTATTTGCGCTCGGAACCTGCTCGATTGCAGCGTCGAGAGTATGCCAGGAACTTTGATACCGATAATCTATTTAACCTGGAAACCTGCTTTCGCTGAGTCCTATAAAATGGCGATCGCCCTCAAATTCTGACGTTGCGGACTGGCAGGAATAAGATAAAAGCAACATCTCCTCTCTGACTTGGAGTCGCAATGCTAGTATACTTGAACTGTTTTTCGCCTCAGATTTGAGTGCCCCAAATTTAACACCTCTCAGAGCGATTTTGGAGTTGTAATTTGCCCGAACCTCAATTCCTCCCTGAAAGGTGAGATATTTTTGCACGCTTTCTTCAGAAATAAGCTATTCTAAGTAAGCTATTCTGTTGAGGCTCTGGTCAGGTTGATGCAAACCACATTGAGGCGAAGGTGACGAGTGCTGTGGGTTAAGCGTATCTCACGTCCGCCGCCCCAACCGCTGCGATGGCGGACGATCGGGCGATCGCGCCAGGTTGCGCCAGGTTGCGCTGCACGGATAAAGCCGCCGCGCCCTACTCACAGTCTTCTGCCATTTTTGCACCTGAACAGCAGCACACGCCGATGCTCCAATCTGTAAAATCCCTGAACCATAAGCAGTTCAGCCTGCGAAGCCTGATCGCTAGAACCAAGGCGGGCGATCGCCCCAATCCCACCGACTCTCGTATCCCATCCGTCATCCCCAGACTTCCAAGACCATCATGACAAACGATTTCATCACGACCGACCAAGACCAAGTAAGCCACACCGACCTAACGAATGCTGCCGAAATGCTTGCCAAACTGACTGCGACGACCACTGACAAACCCCAAACGCCATCTGCCGCTGAGTCTGATGAAAAGCCGTCTAAAACCCGACGCGCTTACCGAAAGCCCGTGATTGTGGATTTGAACCTGCTAAAAGCCGTTGCAGAACAGATCGGCATCAAAGGTAAAAACCGCAGTTCTGAAGATCTCTTGCACCAGGTTCTAGAAATATTTTTGGTGCTGGGCGTTGATCCAGCAGAGGCAGTCGAGGCGCACGCTCAGTCTGCCCAACCCGCCTCCGAACCCGTCAACTCGGCCGAGGAGACCGCCGAATCTTCACCCGCCGCCGTTGACCTCAAGATTGTGGCAGATCAGGCCAAAACGCTGGCCTGGTTTACCAACGAAATCGAAACTCTAAAAAACCAGGTGAAGCAGCTAGAGCAAACGCTGCAACAAGGACAAGCCCAGCCCAATGCTCAGCTTGCAGCCCTCCAGCAGGAAAACCAGCGACTCCGGCAGGAGCGAGATGCAGCCGTAGAAAAGCTGGAAGCCTTCCGCAAGCTGCTAAACGGCAGCAGCACGCCAGCCCTTTCTACGCCAGCCCTTTCTACGCCAGCCCTTTCTACGCCAGCCCTTTCTGAGGAGGTCGAAATAGTACGTCCAGCAGTGCCCACTGTGTCGCTTGCCGAACCCGAACCCGCACCTGTAGCGTCGAAAAAAGCTGCGTCCCGCGTTTCATCGACCCGTGGCAAGAAGGCGATCGCCCCCACTGCTGCCAAGCCCACCGCCGCCAAGCCCACCACTGCCCGGCCCAGCGCCGCCAAAACCAAACCCGCCCCAGAAGATGCATCGCTCGATCCGGGTGTGCTAAAGGCGCTGTACGCCATTATGGACTATAACAATGCCCAAACCTCCCATGCAGACAAATGGGCAATCTCCTTTCCAGTGATGAAAGATCTCTGCAAGACCATCGGTGTGGCCACACAGACCAAAATCACCCAGGTATTTCGCACGAAAGCAGACCTGATCGAGCAGCACCACCAGGAGCATAGCCTGGGGCAGCGCCACAATCGGGTTCACCAAGGACAAAGCATTACCGACGTGATTTCGCTGGGGGTGTAGCTGGCTCTTACTCTATTGCAACTGCTCCATCACTGTTCTGTCGCTGCTTCTGCGATGCTCCACATACCGGAAGCCGAACTTGCAGCACGCTCAGAGCATGGGTGATGAGGTCAAAGCTGGCAGCGTGTGCTTGGCATGGCTAAAGTTTGTATGCCACATCAACACCTTACTCAGATTTGCGTCTGAAAGGTCGGCATAGCTAAAGTCTGTTCGCGTCAGAAACGCCCCATCCAGCACGGCCCCGCGCAGGCAGGCCCGATGGAGCCGTGCATCCGTCAGGTCAGTATTGATCAGGATACTTTCACTCAAATCTGCATCACTCAGGTTTGCCTCCCGCAGCAGTGCCCCTGTCAAGTTTGCGCCTCGCAGGACTGCACCCTGGAGATTTGCGCCGCTGAGGTCAGCATAGGAAAGGTCTTGCCCGCTGAAATCTACCCCTGCTAGATCCGCCCGAATTAGGTTTGCGCCCCTCAAGCAGTGCAGCTCTGACACAGGGCGGGTTGGGCAAGGTTGAGGCTCCCAAAGCGTTTGTGGCTGAACTTGCGGCGCTGGCTCATAGATCGGAGAACTTGGCTCAGGCCCGTTGCCGCTGAGCGCAAAATCTGATAACGCAATATCCGATTCGGAATGGCAGAATGGCTTGGCATTTGGGAAATCGCTTAGCCCGATTTCATACTGCACGGGTAGGCCCTCCAGCAGGGTTCGGTCTTCGCTGATATGGGGCAGCTTGAGCTGCGAATCAAATATACCGCGCTGCACCTGGCGCTGATGGAGCGTGGCAAAGCTGCCTGCTGCCAGAATCCGCAGACCAGGCGGAGGCACCTGATCCTGGCGGGCGCTGGCATAGAGTAGATTAGTCTGTTGCAGCCAATGTTCAAACCGCATTAGGAAAGAATACGGACGTGCTAGAGAATGTCCAGGGGCTAGCTCAATGTTCACCCAATATCGCGCTGGAAACTCATCGGCAGACAGGGTAATGCAAAAGTCTTGGAGCTTGATGTTGAACTCGCGCTGCAACTGTTCCATGACCTGGATCGCGTGAAATTCCGTTGTTTTCTCTGTCGTAGAAGATAGCAGCCCACCCTGCCGATGGCGAAACACAATCAGCGGCGCTTGTTCATAAAATCCAACGACTTCCACAACATCGCCGATGTCGTAACGATAGAAGCCGCTGTAGCTGGTCACTAAGATACGATATCGTTCGCCAACCTGCACCTCTACAGGCAGGAGGGTTTTGGGCTGTTCAACATGCCACTGATCCTGCGGGACGAATTCAAAAAAGCCGCTCTCGATTGCCAGAATGCTGCCGTCGGTGTTGAAACTGGGATAAACGCCAAAGGTGGCTTCGGCGGTGCCATAAACGCCGCCAAATACTGGAATATCGCCAAAGTAGTCGGGAAATCGCTCTAGATAAAAATTGGAGGTGCCGCCGCGAGCAGTGGTGAGATAGCTGAGTCCTGGCCAGGCCGCTTTGGGCGTGAGCCGACCCTCATAGTAGAGAGCAGCCCGCAAGTCTGTTGCCCGCTGGGGAGCCGCCGTAAATCGCCGTTCGAGCTGGGCCCGCAGGTGGGGTTCAAGCTGGAGCCACGGGGCGATCGCCCCCTGTTCTAGGTCGTGAATCAGTTCCTCAGCATAGGTTTCCAGATAGCGGCAGGTTCGCAGCATCAGCATCGGGAAATTGGCGACCCAGCCCCGCAAATCTGCATGGCGCAGCGCAAACAGCAGGCAGACATAGTGGCGAGCCAGGGTATCAGCGATTTCTAGCGCCTCGAAGGGCTGACTAAACAAATGCTGGAATAGCGGTCGCCCCTGACGAATGCTGCCCACGCTGACGGGGCCGGTGGGGATGCCGCCGCTCGTTGTTTGGGGTTGAGGCACTGCATTGGTGAGCAGTGCTTTGCCAAAGGGGAGGCGGCGCTGTTTCAGTTCGGCGATCGCAAAGCCCATGCTGGCCAGGTCAGCCCGACGCAGCGTGCGCTGATAGCGCCGAGTCACGGGCACTTGTTTTTTGCGGCTGGTGGTTCCACTGGTGAGGTTAATATAGACCACTGGATCGGGGTTGAGGACACCCCTTTCTCCCCGGGCAATTCGTTCTGTGTAGGGTTCATAGAAGCTGTAGGGCAGCACCGGAACTTGTTCACGGAACTGCTCCAGCGTTTTGATGGTTGATAGTGCAAACTGTTGTCCTAGCTCTGTATTTTTATGTGCTTGAATGAATTCTCTTAGAAACAGTTCTTGCGTTTCCATCACCTGCTTGGTCTTGTGGATCAGACGTTCTCGCGCATGTGCAGCATAGGATTCCAGCAGTGTGAGTGTAAAGCGATGATTCATGGGCCTAATCAAATCTTGCTAAAGAAACTGGGCACTCCAAAAGACCTGCACAAGATGAGGTCTGTTGTGCAGCGCCAGCTTCTACAGTGCCAGCCAAAAGTAACAAGAAGGTTTCAGAAATCCTGAGCGGTTTTTCCCTTGCGGCTTCCTTTTTGCCGGATGAGCGGCAACTGAATTTCAAAGACCGAGCCTTGATGGATTTGGCTGCGGACCGCAATGCTCCCCTGGTGGGCTTCAATGATTTGACGGGCGATCGCCAGTCCCAACCCCACGCCCCCGGTTTCGCGCGATCGCACGGCATCAGCTCGATAGAACCGATCGAAAATGTGCGGCAAATCGGCTGCATCAATTCCGATGCCTGTGTCTCTGACTTGCAGGATTGCTTTGGCGGGCTGTTGAGTAAGAACCAGGTCAATCGTGCCGCCTGCGGGGGTATAGCGACAGGCATTTTGCAGCAGGTTGGCGATCGCCATTTGCAAAACTTGCGGCTCGGCGAAAACCAGAACGGCCGTCTGTGGCACTGTGCAGCGCAGGGTTTGCTGACGGTGGGTGGCTTGCGCCTGGGTCGCGTCTACAAGCTGTTTCACCAGTTGCCCCAGATCAACGGACTGCAAAACATGCGGCGGCAGTTGCCCAGAGTGTCGCGCCAAAAACAGGAGTTGACCCACCAGGGCGCTCATGGATTCGGCAATCTCGACAATGGTTTGCAGGCGGTGGCTCTGCTCCTGGGGGTCCACCGGCTCCATCAGCCCAACCTGGGCATTGCTGAGGATGCCCGCCAGAGGCGCGCGCAGCTCATGAGACGCATCGGCAGTGAATTGCTGGAGCTGCTGATAGGACTGGCGAATCGGCTGCATGGCCACGCCACCCAAAATCCAGCCTGTGAGGGCGATCGCCCCCAGCGCCACTGGCACGCCGATCGACAAGAACAGCCGCAATTCTCGCAGGGGTTCCTGAACCGAATCGAGGGATGCCGCAATTTGCAAAAAGCCCAGCACCTCCTCGCCCCGACGCACGGGCAGCGTGAGCTGGCGAAACTGCTGAGGCGGGCCGACCCGTGGCGGACTGGATGGAGCAGTCGGGCGCAATGCCGCACCCGTCAGAGTGACCAGTCCAATAGGTGCCTCCAGCGTGGCAGCGGGAATGTCTCCTACAAACTGGAGGAGCCGTCGATCGGGCGTATACCACCGGGCAAAGTGCAAGTAGGTGTCTAGCGCCAGCGTATCGTTTCCAAGCAGGGGCACACTTTCCAGGTCGATGCGCCGAATCGATTGATACTCAATCTCTTCAACGCCGCCCGCCATGATTTGGGCCGTATTGTAGAGGTCTGCGTCAAAGGTTTGCAGGCGATCGCGGGCCTCGCGCCAATACAACAGCGCTGCAAAGACGACCAGAATGCTGCCCATCGAGAGCGTAAACCAGGTAGCTAGATTTTGGCGGCTGCGGTTGAATAGCATGTCAGCGGCGTCAGAACGGAATCTCAGGGAGTTGCCTCTGGCACGCTCAGGCGATAGCCCATGCCATAGACCGTCTGCACCCAGGTTTCTGCCCCCAAGGGTTGCAGGCGCGATCGCAGTCGGTGGATTAAAATCGCGACTGCCTTACTTTCGGGCTGCATGTTCCATTCCCACAGCGCTCGCTCAATCTGGTTGCGAGTCAGGACTTGCTGAGGATGCCGCATCAAGTATTCCATCAACTGAAACTCTCGCGTCGAGAGCTGAATGCTTACGTCTTGCCGCTGCACCGTCAGCGTGGCGAGATGCAGTTGCAGATCTGCCAAATGTAGGATGTCGCCCGTCCAGAGGGGCGATCGCCGCCCCAGCGCCCGCACCCGCGCCAGCAGTTCTAGAATGTTCACTGGCTTTATCAGGTAGTCATCTGCGCCTGCATCCAGCCCTGTTACCCGATCCATCAACCCATCCCTGGCCGTCAGCATCAAAATCGGCGTGCCTCTACCTGTCTGACGATGCTGCTGACACAGATCAATCCCGCTAATCTTGGGCAACATCCAGTCTAAAATCAGCAGATCGTAGGTGTATTCCTGCATGAGCCACTGCGCGGTTTCCCCATCCAGCGTGGCATCCGTAATGTGGCCGGCTTTTGCAAGGGCGGCATAGAGCGGCTCCAGTTGAATCGGATCATCTTCAGCCAATAGAATCTTCATAACCTACGTTGCTCAGAAAGCTCGTCCTGCGGCTGCCTCCAGGTTTCAAATTTTACCTGCTATGACTCCATTGCGCTGGCTGCGTGCCCGGTTCTCCCAAAGCCGAATTCTACCCGCTCAGGACGGGCAGACTGCCCCAAAGTTGAGGAGTTCGTCACCCCTGCGATCGCCCGCCAACAGCCCGCCGCTCCCCTTACACCTGAGGTCGGCACTGTTTCTCCTGGCGCTACCTGCCGTCGGTGCGCTCTTCTGGCTGGGAACAGGCTGGCTCAATCAGCGCGTTTTGGGGCAATCCTATCGCCTGCCAGACCAAATTATTCTGCCCAATCCGCAACAGGTGGAGCTAACGCTGCGGCTGACGGTGGTTTCGATTGATGTAGAGATTGACCGGCGCGAGGGCACGTCTGAAGTCGCAGTGCAGGTGCGCGGTTCGACGTTGCAGGCGCTGGAGTTTGAATATCCGCTCACAGACTATGCCACGGTGGAGCAGGCGATCGCCCAGGAGCTAAGCCTGCCGCCTGAGCAGGTTCGCCAACTGATTCGCTATCGAATTGAGTAAGCGTCGGTGTTGGACGCTAATACGGTTGGGTCAGCAGCCAGTCGGCAAACTGGGCGATCGCCTCTTGATAACAATCGGCTCCCAATTCGCGGCAGAGGTTAACGAGTGTGCCTTGAGGAATGGGGCGATCGGTCTGAATCGTGGAGCGGGCAGTCGGGTCGATTTGATGGTTGGGCGATCGCACCAGGCGCGACTGAAAGCTAGCCAGCACTGGACACCCTTCCTCGGCGGCGAAGACATGCCAGCGCATCGCCTCTTCCTCATCTGCTGACAGCACAAGGCAATGAGTGGATCGCCGCAAGATTTCGGCATTCTCAGCCGTGCGCTTGCCCCCCAGATCGAGCAAGATCAGAGACAACTGAGAGTTTCTTCCCAATTGCTCAATCACGTGCAGCGTTGAGCCAACAAACTCTTCCGAAAAGGCAGCTTTTTTGCGGATTTGCTGCACTACTGATGGATCGGCTTCATTAGACCACATGCCCTCTCCATCGGGACAGGCGCGGTGCAAAAACACACTCGACGGCTGTCGCTGCAACAACTGTCGATACAGTTCTGCCAAAAAAACTGATTTTCCTGAATGCGGCGGCCCGCCTACGGCAATCACGCGACCGTGATAGTGGGCACGGGGATCAGTGGCAGAAGAGGGTTGAGTCAGGGGGCGATGGGGGGTCGTCATGGTAGATGAGGGCACACAATTAGAGATTGGAGTAGAGATTTAGAGGCTGATCGTCTTGCCGACTTGAAAGCGTTCATCATGCGTTTGCACAATGACATAACCCAGGCGGGGGTCATAGGTGGCGATCGCCGGACTAGGGTGCGCTGCGTGAAAAATCATGCCGTATCCCCACACCGGGCCACGACCGTTGATCAAAATTGGCGATGAACCCACGAGTGCTGGTTCAATCTCTCGCACCGCTTCTGCAAATTGCTCTGGTGTCGTGACTCCAGTGGGAATTTCAAACTCCACCAGGCGAAAGACTAGCCCATGCTCATCGGGGTGATCAGTGATTGTGAAGACGGGTTTTGCCATGAGAGTTTACGTTTGAGGTGAGATTGGCTAAAGAATTTTCCAGATTTGTAAGCAGCGTGCGGAGTTCTATTAGCATTGGGCTAGAAAAGCGATCGCCCACAGCATCCAGGCAAGTATGCTGCTGGGTGTAGACACTTACTACATCCCGTCTTCTAGAAAAGCGATCGCCCACAGCATCCAGGCAAGCCCGATAAAACCACAGAATATCGGCAGGGCTGGCATTGAAACGCTGCCACACGCGATCGCCCTGACGCTGCCAGTCTGCCCAGATACAGCGCAAGTTGTGTAGCTTGTCGGCAATAATCACGCGCTGAATGGCGGATTCGGCTTGCTGAATCTGGGCGATCGTCCGAAGTTTCCGTTCTTTCCAGGATGGTTTTGGCATTTCGTCCGATTCCGTACAGGCATCCACAATGCGTAGCACGGCATCACCAAACTGTTTCCGAATCTCATTCCGAGTGGCATTTCCGCCCTGATCCTCAATTGCATCATGAAGCAGTGCGGCGATCGCAGCGTCTTCATCTCCACCATCTTCGAGAACTAGCGCCGCCACACTCATCAAGTGACTGATATAAGGCACAGTGCTGCCCTTGCGCGGTTGATGTTGATGCAAGTGAAAGGCATAGGTCAAGGCGTTTGCAAAACGCGAGCTAAGAGGTTGGAATTGAGACTGATTGTTAGCAATCATCTGCGTGGATTGATCCTTACTGATTTGGATGATTCATTTGGTGTTTTTATCCAGTTAGGTTGTATTCATACAGCGTCCAAGTTTCTTGCATATCGTCCTTCATGCGCTGACGCAGACTTAGTGGCAGCAACACTTCTACATTGGGGCCCCACGCCCGCAGCCGCATCACGACATTGTTGTCTCCGAGTCGATGTTGGGCAGTGCAAAAGATGCTGCTCTTGTGGCGGGGGCGATCGCCAAACAGTTTTGTAAGCGACAAGCCCTGACTGCTGATCTCTGGATCAGCCTGAAAGCGCTTTTCCGCCTGGGCAAATCCCATTTCAACAAAGAGCTTGGCTCGCTCAGTATTGGCAATATAGTTGCCGTAGAAATAGCGCTCGAATCGCAGCAGCAAAGGGGCGATCGGGCGATGAATTTCGACCCCCATTGCTGAGGCAACTTCTTGCTGTACGAGTTCGGGCGTTTTCTCAGCAAATTGCCTCGGCAAGTGGGAAACTGATGCAGATGCAGGCATAGACATAGATACAGGTGTAGGTGCAGATGTGGGTTTAGATAAAGCCTGTTGCGCCTTGACCTGCCATTCAGTCGGCAATGATTGATCTGCCCAGTCCAGCAGTTGGAGAGACAAAATTCGATCGAGCCGATAATCATACCAGCTCAAGCGTTTGGCATTGCCATCATCCAGATGTTGAGGCGTTTGGCCAAAGGCAAATAAATACGGCGCACGCTGGAAATAATAAATGCAGACCGGATACGTTAGGACTTCAAACTCGGCCTCATAGTAGCGAATACTGCGATAGACCAGCCGCACCGGAGGCACAGGCGTTTGCTGCCAAGCTCGCTTCAAACGCTGGAGCAATTGATCAACCTGGCGAGAAACGGCTTGGGAAATGATGTATTCCGTACCTAAAATAAACCGCTGTGTGCCATTGATAGGCTGAGGAAAATGCTCGACCACGCCTGCCAAATCATTGGGAATATAGTGGATCAACGCTGGCTCATCCGCAGATTCAGCGGCGCTGGCAGCAACCCAGGGCAAAGTCGGCAGGGTGCTGACTTTGGAATAGCGTCGCTGACTGCCTGTGCCGCCAGCCTTGAGCCAGCCTAGTTTTTCCAATGTGGCAAAGTCGTTCCGCAGCGTGCGGTGGTCTATTTGAAATGGAATCGGCTCTTCATACTTGGGTGCATCTCCTAGCAGTGCAGAAAGGCGATCGCGCTCAATGCCATAGCGATTCACAAATGCTTGCCGCCACAGCGTTTCATCTATCTGAGGCTGATCCTGAAAGAGCCACTGCTTGAGGGTTCTTTGCTGCTGCTCTGGCTGCAAGAACGAGTCTCGCCATTGGGCATTGCTAAAGGAACCCACTGCATCGGTAGAGAGCAGCATGGGTTTTTCGCCGTAGAGCGATCGCAAAATCGCCCACAGCCGCACTGCCTTTTGCAGATTGCCCTTTTGCCCCAGCATACCAGGCACCAGATAATCCAACAGTTCTACCGTCGGCGGATAGTCAAACGAAGATTCCATAGATATGAACCAATTTTGGATTTTGGATTGGCGATTTTGGATTGCGAATCCAGCGTGTTATTCCCCATAGGGCAAACCTGTTTCGTTCCAGAGCGGCGGAAGCGATCGCTTGTCCTTGCTCTCATTTTTGGTAAACCATTTGTAGTTTTCACCCTCTGGATCGGGCTGTGGTTTCACTCTAGGGTAGCGAATCGGGCCGTCGAGTCCTTTTGCGGCCTGCTTGAATGCTCGAATAAACAGAACTTCTTCAAAGTCCTCTTTGTTCTTGTGCGGTGAGTAAGCAAGCGCAACGGCCTGCTTAAACGCATCGATACATTCCGCTGCCTGCCCTGGATCGGGTGGCTCGATCGGCAGCAGCGATTCATAGTATTGCTTCCAAGCTTGTCCCAATCGCAGATCGGTTTGGCTCCAATCAATCTTTAGCTGCACACTGCCAAAGCCGAGGGGCTTGCCGCCGCCCAGTCGGTGGTAATGGTCGTCTGGTAAGGTCAGCAGCCAAAGCAACGCGCCCAACTCCACAGACGACAGATTTGTAATATCAATGTCAAACTGAAACTGAGTGTTTTGCCTTACCCAGGCTTGGATCGAGCGGTTTTGGCTATCGCGCTGCTCAGTGCTATCTTTGTTCGGGCGGCGATATTCCTGATGGTAGCCGTCGTGCGAAATGTGAGAGCGATCGCTCATCGGGTCGTTCCAATAGTCGGCATTTTTGGCGATCGCCTTGTGATGGGGATACACCTTCCGCCCTCGCAAACCTTGTTTGGCAGATGCATATCCGTCTTGTTTAGGCGTGCCATTACTTAAAGCATCACCTTGTTTATCCTTGGCAACATAAAACCGAGACTGCTGCGGTTTCGGTTGCCCTAGAATCGTCAGCGGCAATCCAGGATTATTTGCTGGATCGTCCGTGAACTTTTGAATCGCATCCGTTGACAAACACTTCACTGAGTGAAGCCGCAACTGACCTTTATAAGCACCTTTGCCCTTCTGATTCACCCAACCAAAAACGCGATCGGCAGGCGAAAGTTCATTAAACGAGCCAGGAGGTTTTAGCGATTCAGGCAAAAGTGAATCAGGATCAACCTCAAACAGTTTTCTGGCAATCATAACTGGATATAGCGCGATCACCTTAAAGCTTTGCCCATCCTTCTCAACAAAGGCATAGCAGAGGGTGCCGTCTTTCAGTTGAGCTTCCTGACTTCCCCCAGTGATGTGTCTTGACCACTTTCCGTAGCTGGTTTGGGGTGGGCGTTCTGAGCCTGCTTCAATTTCGCGTTCATGCTCTTCCTGATAGTTCTCAATTAGCTCTTTCCAAGCCTTTCTAAGTTCGTCAGCCTGAAGCTCGTTCAGGCTCACACTCCATTTCTTCTCATCTGCTGGACGGGTGAAAAATACCCGCTCATTGTATTTATTCTCGATGTTTTGGTTGGTGATACATAGATAGGCATTTTCAATTCTCAATGTTTCCGAGGTTAATTTATGACTCCTGCTTAAATTCGTCGGTGGAGTTGGACGCTCAGGCAGCGCAGATGAACTGGGCACAATGTCACAAACTACCCAATAGAAAAAAGGTCTTCGCTTTACCTTTTGCAGCCAAACCTTAACAGTTTGTCCATGCTGCATTCCGATAAGCTCAGGCTTATCAAGAAGGCAATCGCTACCTTTTTTATATCGAGGCAGCCACGCAGCATACATCAAATTGCCAGGAATATTCCAGCGTTCATTCCCAGTATTCAAAGTCGGTAGACCTGGGGTAGTTCCAGGTAGAAGTTGAATGCGATCGCAATTGCCTTCAATTCTAGCGGGCACTAAACTTAATCCTTCTGTTGCTGGCATTCGATAGGCAAGCCGATCTTCATGGTTTTGGAATACCCCAAATCGAGAGTTCGTCACAGCCTCATAAGCCGTTCTCAGCATTCCTTTGATAGACGTGGGAGGAAGATAGGGCAGCTCGCCGAGCTTTCGGATTGGATAGCTTTTATGCTTTTCTCTGCCGATTTCCTTGAGGTTGGCGGCATCCGGAATCAGCAGGGGTGTGATTGTCTCTAGAGCAACACGAATGCGTCCACTCCACTTATTTTTTAAATAGCTTGCGTGACCCGATGGCTTTTCATCCTGAAGTTCCCCAGTTTGCTTTCGACTGGGCGCAGGAATGAAATTGTAAGGATTATGAAATCCTTCTTGAAAAGCAGATATTTGCTCAATTTCTTCTTCTGAAGCTGCATCGCCTTCTTCCCCAGGTGGCAACTGAGATTTGAGCTGTGCCAACTGTGACCAATCAACCCGCTTTTTATTCATGGTTGCTCTCCCTCTGTTTGGTTTGCCAGGTCAAATTCATCAAGCGTTCTTCTTGCACTGCGACATTGCCGTATGGTTCAATCTCGCCCAGATATTCACGGCTACGAAGTTCAACAACGGTTTGGTTGTTAGAGCCTGGTGAAATTGGAACGGGCATAGTCCCAATTCGAGCGGCAGATAAAATACTCCAGTTGGCTGGTGCAGGCTGCGTCACCTTGTTCAGGGGTTTGCCCCAAAGCAAATACGTCTGTTCAACAGCTTTGAGATAGTTCAACTCATTCGTGTCATCTGCAAATGTGTTGCCCAAATCTGTTTCCGAGATCAGCACGGCTTTTCCTTTGCTGCCGGGAATGCTGAGCCAGCGCAGTTCAGCCTGTTCATTAAACACTCTGGCTTCAAACACTGAGGACAGATCCAGGGTCTGCTCTTGCCAACCCTGTTTACCGTTGCGGCAAATTGTGACTCGCCCATCCGACTCTAATCTGGCGAAGCTGCAAGCCTGGGGGCTGTAAAACAGTCCGATCGCCCCTGGCATCAGCTCTTTAACCTTGTTCAGCGCGTCTTTCAAAGAGATGTCCTGATCTGATTGCCTGTAAAGTTTCGTTTTGGTAGCGACTGCCTCACTCATGATGCAACCTCCTAAGGAATTGTTGATTTGATCCAGGCTTTCCAGGCATCGTTCAACCCTGCAAGGCTGCGGATCTGAGCAAGATGCTGGGCGGTGAGGTAAGTTTGCGATTGTTCTGGTTCAACCTTCAGCGTGACGTTGTGAAGGGCTTGGATTTCGTCGGGTAAGTTCGCGCCGCTGGCTGAAAACGAGATGGATTTGATGGCGATCGCCCCCATGCCTCGATTCACGCCATACCCCAGCGGAATTCGCCCCTGAATTAGATCTCGCAACACCAGCAGCAGCAGCGCCACACCCTGTTTTTGCAGGTCTGCCCCCTCCAAACGATGCAGATTGATCCGGAGGGCGATCGGCTGCCACTGCACCCCCATTGGTTCCAGCGTGCTATACAGAAACTGATCCGCTGCGCCACCCGTCCAGCGATCGATCGCAACGTGAAACGCCTGCTGCACATCATGTAGCTTCGCGTCTTTTAGAGCCTGTAGCAACTCCGCAGATTCCTTGGCGGTCTGAATCTTTTCCCATTGCTGTCCTGAGATTTCGTGGTCAGCGTAGCAATCGGCAACGGACAATGCACCCATGCGCCCTTGCTGTTGCTTACCCTCGGTTTTGGCTGCCTTGCCGAACAGGTTCTCGACCAGTGGAACCTCCACCTGCTGCAAAAACGCTTTTTTGGAATCGGCTGGCTTTGTTGCTGCGGCATGATTGAACTTAGGGCAAACCGTGCAAACGATGCGCTCTGCCTGGGTTCGCAGCGCCCCTTTGATGGAGCTTCCCGGCAGCACAAACGCAACCTGGTCGCCGATGCCGCTCACCAAAGGCAGCATATCGACTGCGATGCCTTCGCGTTCTGCCTTCACCATCAGGGGCGAAAGGGGTTCCCAGTCAATGGTGACTGTTAGAGCAGAACGCGCCTTTCGCAGCGCGTCTGCCTCCAGATCGAAAATTGACGAGCTGCCAGATTCCCCTCTGAGCAGTGCGAGAATGCCTGCACGAGAGTTGAATAGTTGCTCTTTAACCTTTACGCCTGCTAGCTTGACCACTCCTAGCCCCCGCGTTTTGGCAGCGCCCAAGCTCAGTTCGCCATCTTGCAGCGATCGCAATAAACCCGCCCACAACTGGCAAACCAGCGCCCATTCAGCATCATCCAGCGCCAACTTTGACTCTGCGACCCGCTCTAACGTAATGTGCAAATTTAGCTTGCTGCCTTTTGGCAAAATCGCGCGATCGAACTTGATGTATTCTGCGGCGCTGCCGCCAAAGCGATCGATTCCCACACCGTCGCGCAATTCGGTTTGCACGTCGCCCTGAATCCCGGCATCTTCTACCAGCACCCAACTCGCGTGTCTTTCATTGCTTTGCGTCCTGCCATTTTGTCCCAGGCGCGGCCTCCAGAGCTTGGAAATAACTGGGGAATCTCCCTCCAGTTCCTCCATCCAGCGGCGCAGCGCCCCCGCAAGGCTGGTGCCGGGAATGTAGTAGTCTCCGGCTCCGTTGACTGCCAGCGTTAAATCAACCATTGGGTCATTGTTTAACCCGCCAACGTGCAAGGGGCTTTCGGCAATGAGTGTACCTGTGATGATGTATCGAGCGTCTATCTTACGCGCCATATCCTGCTCCTCCTACAAGGGTTTCTTGTTCCCGGTCTATAGGTTCTAACTCTCGTTTATGGGCATGAATGCAGGCATAAACTACAACTTGAATCGCCTCAGCCCAGAGTTCTCGCTTCAGGTCTGCGTCGCCTGTCTCGGTCAGCGTGAGTTCCTGAAGTAAAGGATAGTTGAGGCTGTTTTGATTCGACTCAGCGTTCTGAAGTGCGTTACGAACCTGATTCCAGATATGTTCCTCTTCATTGATTAGACGCTCGATCTTACCAAGTCCATCCCTTGTTCCATCCCACTTGTTAGAGCGCTTCTCTCGAATGTGTTCGATCCAGGACAGAACTGGCTCTTTTTGATTGAATTTCAGTTGAGAGACGACCGACCGCAAGCCACCAAGCTGGCTCATGCTGGGCTGGCTAGGTTCGTCTCGCTCGTTATCAATCCAAATGCCCAGAATCTCTGTGCGGCGATCGCTCTCACTTGCCAGAAACAAAGCAGCCCTGCGAATGGCTTCGCGCCAAGCAGCTTTCTCGATCAAACGGGCATATTTGAAAACATCAGAATCGCGGTTAGATGGACTAAGCAATGGCGGCGGTGTATCTAGCTCAGCTTCTTGAGATTTCAAGGCTTCCTCTGTTTTGCGGTTTAGTTTCTTAGCGTTCAACGGTTCGCTGAGCAATGGATGATTAAAGCAAAGCTGCCCGTAGCCTTCGGCGGTGCGTTCGCCAATGCCCGATAGCTCAAGTTGCCTGAGGCGCTGAGGATCAAGCTTTCCAGATGTCACCTCAAAGACCATGCAGCTTCCTGCCGCGATGCCAGCCAGAGACGGGCGGGGCAGCTTCCACTGCGTTTGCCAGGATTCGACCCGGTGCGATCGCAGCATGGCAGAAACTAATCCTTCGCCAGGAGTGGAGAGTTCTAGCTGAATGGAATCATTTCCTTCAGCGTTGAGCGTCTGCTGGAGTGCCTGCCGAAAGTCTTCTACCGATGCCGTCGGCCGCAGCGACTCATTCCGCAGAAGCACATCTGAAAGCAGCCACACCCAGAGTTTCTCTGTTTGTTCTGTTTGTTTTGAATCCTCCGTTGAGATATCCGTTTCGCGTTCCGGTTGAATGATCTTTACAGTGATTTTAACGGCTCCGTAGTCATCTTTTTTAGATTGTCCGATGCGGTGATGTCCCTGCAATTTCTCATACCAGTCAGCCTGTTTTTGGCACAGCGCATCATAAATAGGCTGCCGCATTCGTAGCTCAGCCCGGAAGCGGGTTCTAGGGGCGATCGCCTCGTAGCTATAGACCCCGCCGACCTCGCTGGTGGGGCGCTGGTATTGGTCTTCGATGGTATTGTGCGTGCCAACGAGCGTATCGACGGTTTGGTATTCGGGGGAGCGTTTCCAGGTGCTTGTGAACTCGATATAGCCCTTTGCGATAGCCCTTGAGCTGAGCGTCTGGCTCCAGTTCACAGACGGTTGTAAACCTTGCCTCCTTTGTCCAGTCCACCGCCCGATTTTTCGTAAACAGGCAAGCAGGAATCGGCTGTCCTGGCTGGTCGGCGATCGCAACCGTGGCATTCGTCACCAGCAGGTCGCCCCGCGCCACCGCATCGCCCAGATCCACGCCGAGCGATCGCACCTGTTGCAGCACCAACCGCAGCAATTGCGTGCCGGGAATGTAGTCCAGCGTTTCGACGACGTTGCCAACCGTGCAGGCTGGAATGACTAGGGGCGTTAGGGCTTCTAGGGCGATCGTGATTCGCTGCCACCCGGATTGATCACTGCGAATTTCCGGAGAAATCGTCTTTTCTGAGTAATCTGAGTGATTTGAGTGATCTGAGTTGTGTGTTGAAGCTTTGGGAAGTTCAGGTGCATCTTGCGCCAGAATGTCCCACAGGGCTTGCTGAATTCCAACCTCCTTAGGCCAATCAATCTTGAACTCGCAGCGACCTGCACCGCGCCGCCGCTTGCCGCCGAGCCGTTCCACCACCCGCTGCGCGCCCGCTGCCAACAGAGTACAAGCTGCTTGCTGCTGATCCGGAGTCAACACTGCCAGCAATTCACAATCTGCCGTTAGCACCGTGCCAATTCGCGCCATTTCTTCAAAGCGCAGAAAATCTTCCTTCGCACATCCTCTGTCATCAATGCTGATTCCGGGTTTGATGAAGGTAAACGCACTTTGCAAGGCTTGATGTGCTGATTTATGGTGTCTAGCACGGTACTGAAGCAAGTCTTTAATGCAGGTGGGGAGGTGCGCGGCTCGAATCGAGAGTGCTGCGGGTTGGGGTGCGTTTGAGACAGGGGATGTGGCGATCGCAGGCTGATCTCCAAATAAGAAATCGACCCACTGTTTCCAGGATGTGGATGCATCCTCAGAGATCCCAGTGCTATCCAGCCCATCGGCAATGAGTTCGCAAGCATCTCGCCAAATGCCCGTGAGCGTTTTTGCAGGCAAGTAGGGTAAGCCGTCGGTGTCGCGCTGAATCAGCCGATCGATGTCGCCTCGCCGCCCAGCGCCAGCGCCCACATGCCAGTCGCTCCGCATCGTAATGGTGAGTTGAAATTTCATTTAGCCATCCTCCCGGTCGGCAGCGCGTTGAAAAATTGGGTCCGCAGAGAGATCGGCGGCTAAAAAATCAGCCGCATCCAGCGCATCCAGCAAGCCAGTCATCTTGAGTAATTTTCCTGTGACAGGATCAGTAACTTTTGTGAATAAAGACTTGTGATCTCCTTCCAGCGCTCGGATGTCGGCAAGTGGGCGATCGCCCTTCTCAACAGCATCCTCATCTTGTACATCTGCGTGTGAATCAATATAGCGATTGCGAATCAGCCGATACTGGGCATCTGCCAGTTCTGCACCTTGCGACAGTGCATTCCGCAGGTTGTGCATCTGGCTATTCGGCAGTTTGCGCCGCCCGTCTTCATCCTTTGCATTTAGCGCTTCAACTCGACGCGCTAGGTGTTCCCATTGATGCGGCTCTGCCCATTGCGTCATCTCGTCTTTGACCGACAGATCTTTAACTGGAGTGACGATGTAAGGCGCGATGTAGAGATGAGTGTCGGATGTGGGGCTAAGGCGATCGCGGATCTGTCTCAAGTTCACGCCGCTCGTGTCATACAGCACATGAAAATCTAGCGCGGAGCAGGGATAGGGAACGGCTTTTGTTTCATTAGGTAACACATGGGTCAGCTTGCGCTTTACCTCTTTTGCCGATTGCATGAGCGATTCCGAAAGCTCGTAGGCAACTGAAAAGGGAAAATGAGGCTTGATAATCGCCACGCCTGCACAAGAGGAGAGACGATTCACGCCCAGCGCTGCTTCAGCAATTTCAGGAAGAATGCCGTGGTAGTGAGCATCATCGGTCTTTTGCGTTTCGGCTTCAAAGGCGAGGAGAAACTGCTGCGTAAACCGCAGCGCCGCTTTGCCATCGCAAATCACCGTCAGGTCATCGCCACCCAGCACCAACGGCACGATTGGCAACTTCTCAAGCCCCGTGCCAAACGATCGCAGCGCGGTGATAAATGCCTGCTCAGTGCAAACATCCAGCGCCAGGGAAAAACGGCGCAATGCGTCTACATAGGTGCGATTATTTTGGCTAATATCACCCGTCATTTTCCCCAGCTTGGTCAGGTGCGCTCCAAACTTGAGAAAGATTTCGCCCAGTCCGTTGCCGTCGGCATGAATCACGGCTCGCCAGGAACCCTGCCTGCTTTGCCGTTCATCCTCGTCGTCTACACTTTGCCCTTCATCTTCGCTATCTATTTCGTCGTCTAAAGCTTTAATGCTTCTTGCAAACTTTTGAGGGATCTGGTTTCGATCTAACAGTTCTTGAATGCGCTGAGTATTATTGTCGTAGTTCCTGCGCTTTGCTACAGAGACGCGCGATCGCAGCACAGATTCCCCTCCAGCCGCTTTTGGATCTACTTCGTTGGCAGGCAAACCGCTGGTGGCGCACTGATCGACCACGGGCAATCGCAAAAAGCGGAGATGATGGGTGGCATTGTGCGATCGCGCTTCTGCAAATTTACGATGCACCTGCTCATTCACATCCGATAGGTTATCCCGTTCCCAGTTAAATTCCTTAAACACACCAAAGATATCCAATCCGGGTGCTTCTTCCAGCGCCTTCAGCGTGACGGCTTGAATAATCCCTCTTGCTCTCTCTTTGTCACGAGTAAGAATTAGCGCCTTGCCAGAAGTCGCTAGGATGATTTCAGCAGCGGTGTTTGACGCTTCTTCAAGCGGGGGATTCCACTGTGGATTCATTAGCTTGTCTCGAATTTCGTTTTCCCGGACTTCTGCTTCGCCTTGTGAATTCTTATTCCAGACTCTCAAATGAGAATGCCCACCGTTTTCAGCCACGGCGTCTAGCACCCATTTTGTGCCAGCGCGGAAGGTTAGTTCGGATGCACCGACGTTTTCACGCAGCTTGTTGGTCGAAAAGATATAGCTCTGGTTGCCAGACGTTTCGAGAAGGACGAGAAACATAGCGCTTGCTCAAAGATGAAAAAGACAGAAAACCGGACACTAGAATCTAACGCGGCACCCCAAACCAGTGGCAGATGGCGCACCAGAGTTAGCTTGCCTTTTGCCGATCGCCCTGGCGCGATCGCCCCACCATCTGCACCCCCAGCGTCACACGGATCGGATCGAGCGAGCCGATCACTCTGCCAGTTCTTGGATCGGTTCGAGCAGGAATATATTGCAGCGGGCGAGCCGTGTTGATGCAGGCCAACACTGCCCCTACCGTGGCGTGAGCAGTCATGCCCGTATAGTCAGTAATGATGTCTTGCTCAGACCAGCCCTTGGGTAAGCGAGTTCGATAAATTTCATCCACACAATCGCGAAACTTCAGGGGATCATAGACATCATTCATCACAATGGGATTATCCACACATACGTCAGGAAATTTTTGGCGCAAATCCATCGCCTTATCTAGGCTTTCGCGTGAGCAGATAAGCCAACAGCATTTGAGCGCGGGTAGATGAAAGCGAATGGCCGTTTCGCAAGCTTCTAGATTGCTGACCAGCAGAATCAGCCCCGGATATTTTTGCTCCATCTGTTTTTGCTGCACCTCAAACGGAACGTCCGTTGGCAACAGGGAAATCTGGCGAGAGATCAACCACGAAACCGTGGCGATCGCCCCCACCAAAATCAGCAGCGAAATCAGCGCAATGCGAATCAGCGCCGTCGCATTATCCCCCAGCCACGACTGGAGCAGGTCATACACCGCATTGCCAAAGAGTCCCAGGCACACCGACCCGATAAAAAACGGCAGAATCGTCTCTGCATTAAACACAATCTTGATGGCTTGGGTAATGGCTTCGGTCAGCGTGTTTCGCATGGCGTAGGGCAAACCTCCCTGTCTCTCAAGGTCTGATGTCGATACCGGATCTATACCTAACTGTTTTACACCCCTTTGGAAGGGAGGTCTTCCAATCCTGTTGAAGATATGAACTGAAAACACAAACCGCACCAAGTGTCATTGCTATGCCATCTGCTTTGCCAGAAACAGAGGGAACCTCCGGAGCGGATCGGTTCCCCCCCCTTTTTAAGGGCACTAAATATAAGGGCACTAAATATAACTCACGCAGCAATTTCAGCCCTCACCCGTTTCTGGTATGCCGACGGCTTTAAGCCCTCGCCCAGAGCGGGAGAGAGACTTCGACCCCATATCTGGCTCCCCCTTCTCCCAAGCGGGGAGAAGGGGTTGGGGGATGAGGGCAGTAAGTTTGCTGTCTCAAGTATGTCAGTGCCTTTTTAAGGCGGGCTAGAGGGATCAAGCTCGGTCTTAGGTACATAAGTCTCAAATCTAATCGCTGTCTCTGATTTTGCGTTGCAACCTTTAACTTTTCTTTTCTTGCAGGAGATGTCCCCGTGCCAGATCGACCCAAATTGGAACTGCCCCAACTAGATTGGCAGCGGTTTCTGTCGGCAGAAAACTTTTGGCAGGCCTGGCTCAAGGTGCGGCGAAACCGGGGCTGCGCGGGGGTCGATGGCGAAACGGTGGAAGCCTTTGAGCAGGATGCCGAGCGCAAGCTGGCCACGCTGCGCTGCCAGATCGAAACGGGCACCTACCAACCCCTACCGCTGCGATCGCTCCACATTCCCAAAAAGCCACGCCCTAAACCAGGCGAACCCCCCAAGACCGAGTGCGCGGACTGGCCGTGCCCACGGTGCGCGATCGCATCGTGCGGGTACTAGTGTTTATTTTGACACGTTTGTTGATAGACCTGTCTGTGCCCACGGTGCGCGATCGCATCGTGCAACAAGGCTGCTGGGTCGCAAACGCACTTACTGTCTCCGGGGGTTTCCGTCCCCTTGCGGGGAAATGGGATGAAAGTAGGCTTGGATGTCTCCAAGTCTAGCGTTACCTATTGTTTGCTTTCCGGTTTCCGTCCCCTTGCGGGGAAATGGGATGAAAGCGGTAAGAGCAGCCCGTGTACCCGATCGTCGTGTAGTGTTGTTGTTTCCGTCCCCTTGCGGGGAAATGGGATGAAAGTTTTTTGATAGTTTGGAAACGAACAACAGAGCAATAACCGTTTCCGTCCCCTTGCGGGGAAATGGGATGAAAGTTGACTACAATTTTCAATGCCCGTGAAGAGATCCGTAAGGTTATGAGCGAGTTTCCGTCCCCTTGCGGGGAAATGGGATGAAAGTACGGTTGAAGTGGATGGGCTGGAGATCAGCATCACGTTTCCGTCCCCTTGCGGGGAAATGGGATGAAAGTCTAAAGATGACGGAGAGACTGCGATATGCCTAACCTGTTTCCGTCCCCTTGCGGGGAAATGGGATGAAAGTATTCTGAAGAGTTCATCTGCTTATAAGATGGATCGAGTTTCCGTCCCCTTGCGGGGAAATGGGATGAAAGCTGTTAAAGTACTCAATAGTAGCCTAGCTGGAATTGTAAAGTTTCCGTCCCCTTGCGGGGAAATGGGATGAAAGTCGCTGTTTGCAGACTAGGCAAAAAAAATCCAGGTATCTTTCAAGTTTCCGTCCCCTTGCGGGGAAATGGGATGAAAGTAGAGCTTGTTAACTATGGTTGCCGCGCCCAAAAAGTTTCCGTCCCCTTGCGGGGAAATGGGATGAAAGCTGAAATGGAACCAACCCTCACCACACAACTAGTAGCTGCGTTTCCGTCCCCTTGCGGGGAAATGGGATGAAAGCGGCAGCGCGGCAACGGGGACGGTCGTGTTCACGCTATCCGGTTTCCGTCCCCTTGCGGGGAAATGGGATGAAAGTTGCCCTGGGACATACCTGTCGCAAGCAGTGCCGCCGCTTTTATGTTTCCGTCCCCTTGCGGGGAAATGGGATGAAAGTCCACCAGAATAGGCAGCTTGGGAGCCGTATCAGGTTTCCGTCCCCTTGCGGGGAAATGGGATGAAAGAGATCAGGGGCGGTACTTGATGCCATTCCCCTTATGGTTTCCGTCCCCTTGCGGGGAAATGGGATGAAAGTTTTGAAGCTGCAAGGCGGTACGTCCACAGGCGAAGAAATCAGCACCGAGTTTCCGTCCCCTTGCGGGGAAATGGGATGAAAGCCAATATTTCTGATCGTAGAGGGGATGCGGTTCGAGTTTCCGTCCCCTTGCGGGGAAATGGGATGAAAACCTCTGCCAACCCCAGAGCGATTGGATGACCCAAAGCCGACGGTTTCCGTCCCCTTGCGGGGAAATGGGATGAAAATTTGATGGCTCAATCCTTGATGCTTCGGGCCCGAGTTTCCGTCCCCTTGCGGGGAAATGGGATGAAAATTCCTTATTGGTCTGTCCAGCGAGGAACTTAAGAAACTCGGTTTCCGTCCCCTTGCGGGGAAATGGGATGAAAATTAGTAGCTATCTCGATTTCGTAGCCTAGCCACTTTTCCACGTGTTTCCGTCCCCTTGTGGGGAAATGGGATGAAAAAGTGCATTATTCATACTTATCTGGATATTCCACCATTATAGGTTTCCGTCCCCTTGCGGGGAAATGGGATGAAAAAGGATGGGCGATGTCGTGAGCGGCTGTCTGCTCAGCGGGTTTCCGTCCCCTTGCGGGGAAATGGGATGAAAACGGTGCGGAAAAGAAAAAGTTCTAAAACCTCAGCAACGTGATGTGTTTCCGTCCCCTTGCGGGGAAATGGGATGAAAAAAACTGGACTCCTTCAAAGCCGCCAACTGGGACAATTGTATTCGGTTTCCGTCCCCTTGCGGGGAAATGGGATGAAAATCAGTCTGATAATTCACCTGGACGCAGGCGGCACCAACAGTTTCCGTCCCCTTGCGGGGAAATGGGATGAAAATTGAAAGTTGGGACAACTACCATTATTGCCGCCGCGTTTCCGTCCCCTTGCGGGGAAATGGGATGAAAAAATATCCGAGATTTGCCCTTTTGTTTTGAGCAGATCAAGTTTCCGTCCCCTTGCGGGGAAATGGGATGAAAACACGGGCGCGGGCGGCGCGGTCGGACTGAGAACGAGTGTACCAGTTTCCGTCCCCTTGCGGGGAAATGGGATGAAAAAATCCTACCCAGCATGAAATTGGTTTGCCCGCGCCCTGTCCAGTTTCCGTCCCCTTGCGGGGAAATGGGATGAAAAAAATTAAGCGCCAAGCATTCAAGCCACCTAACCGTTTCCCGTTTCCGTCCCCTTGCGGGGAAATGGGATGAAAATCTGGTCGAACTCGTCCGTATAGTCCCACGGGTTTTGGGTTTCCGTCCCCTTGCGGGGAAATGGGATGAAAACAGACAGAAACGTTTCAGAAAAGACTGTGACCATGTGCTGAGGTTTCCGTCCCCTTGCGGGGAAATGGGATGAAAAAGCAGTACGTCGTCGTCGGCGATCGCCATCTCGCCCGTTTCCGTCCCCTTGCGGGGAAATGGGATGAAAGGAGGTTCCTGTCCGTCACGACCACCGATACCGCTTCAGTTTCCGTCCCCTTGCGGGGAAATGGGATGAAAGCCCTGCTAGGGGTGACAGTTGATGTCAATCGTCAGATGGTTTCCGTCCCCTTGCGGGGAAATGGGATGAAAGCCAGCACCACCACAATCGCCAAGCTGATAATGCAGGTTGGCGTTTCCGTCCCCTTGCGGGGAAATGGGATGAAAGTCCTTCTAACCCTAGATCACCAACTTGGCTACCTTGAATCAGGTTTCCGTCCCCTTGCGGGGAAATGGGATGAAAGGCTTTCTAGGCACAGCCCCAATATAGCATACCGATGTTTCCGTCCCCTTGCGGGGAAATGGGATGAAAGTAACGAGTGACGGCAACCTTAGACCCGCGCGACACGTCATTGAGTTTCCGTCCCCTTGCGGGGAAATGGGATGAAAGCGAGCTTGCAGGTAGTCCAGTTGGGATAGCCCCATAACCTTCAAGTTTCCGTCCCCTTGCGGGGAAATGGGATGAAAGAATCAAGTCTGACTCTGAAATCTGGATAGGCTCATTCAAGAGTTTCCGTCCCCTTGCGGGGAAATGGGATGAAAGTGGTAATGCTTTTCTTGCTGACCGTGGTCTTGCTTCTCGTGTTTCCGTCCCCTTGCGGGGAAATGGGATGAAAGCTCTTGTTTTAGCGGAGTAAGTCTCCGCTATTTCTTTGTTTCCGTCCCCTTGCGGGGAAATGGGATGAAAGTCGCCTGTAGCGAATTATACACCACTGCGTGGTGTAGGAGTTTCCGTCCCCTTGCGGGGAAATGGGATGAAAGTTTTTTTTGTCATACTGTCTGGCTCTCTTTTCCAAAAAAGTTTCCGTCCCCTTGCGGGGAAATGGGATGAAAGTAGATAGCGTCGGTGCGACAAACGCGGAGAAGTTTCAGGGTTTCCGTCCCCTTGCGGGGAAATGGGATGAAAGCCTCAGGCGGTGTTGGCGGAGCGGGCGATCGCCGCTTCACCTGGTTTCCGTCCCCTTGCGGGGAAATGGGATGAAAGAGCCGATGCCACCGGGCGAGGCGCGTGGCCCATAGCCGTTTCCGTCCCCTTGCGGGGAAATGGGATGAAAGGTGACTTTGGCGAGCTTCCCAACCGCGCACCCCGCAAAGTTTCCGTCCCCTTGCGGGGAAATGGGATGAAAGTCAACATGCCTAGACCGTAGAAGGCATCCCATAGCGTTTCCGTCCCCTTGCGGGGAAATGGGATGAAAGTTTCAGAAACCCTGAGATACCTGAGAGGGGCCAAAACGAAGAGTTTCCGTCCCCTTGCGGGGAAATGGGATGAAAGTTTACTCAACTAACCAGATTATAGCACGTACTGATTGCCAGTTTCCGTCCCCTTGCGGGGAAATGGGATGAAAGATCGCCCACATTCGCCCCGCCACGTTCTACTCTGACCAGTTTCCGTCCCCTTGCGGGGAAATGGGATGAAAGCGCCTAATGGTCTGGTAGGGATGCAGGATGTGGTAAAGTTTCCGTCCCCTTGCGGGGAAATGGGATGAAAGACTGCCCTTCAAGTCTCGGAATACGAATACGACGGGTTTCCGTCCCCTTGCGGGGAAATGGGATGAAAGCAATCGAATTGGGTGACGTGCTGACTCAATCCGGCGATCGCGTTTCCGTCCCCTTGCGGGGGAAATGGGATGATGAAAGTCGTAGGAATGAAACCTTCACTGAGTTAAGTCCCACCTAGTTTCCGTCCCCTTGCGGGGAAATGGGATGAAAGTGGCATGGTGCAGCTTCAGTTTCGCTACACACCTGATGTGGAGTTTCCGTCCCCTTGCGGGGAAATGGGATGAAAGCTCGTTCAGAAGTTGGGCTGAAATTAATCTCAAATGTTTCCGTCCCCTTGCGGGGAAATGGGATGAAAGCCGATTTCTCGCAGGCAGCTTCACTTGATGGTTCCGGCAAGTTTCCGTCCCCTTGCGGGGAAATGGGATGAAAGTCTAGGTGGTATCTAATACGGGACTTTTGAAGTTCAGTTAGTTTCCGTCCCCTTGCGGGGAAATGGGATGAAAGGCGGGCGATCCTTACTCGTGGGTAGCCCTCTACTGGGTAACCGTTTCCGTCCCCTTGCGGGGAAATGGGATGAAAGACGTGCTGGGCATTCTGGGAAAGTAGCTGTTCTGGTACGTTTCCGTCCCCTTGCGGGGAAATGGGATGAAAGTTTAATGGGGCATCTAAATTAGTAGACAATTGCCCAAACTAGTTTCCGTCCCCTTGCGGGGAAATGGGATGAAAGCCTGTACTACATGAACAAGAAAGAGTTCTACCATCCAGGGTTTCCGTCCCCTTGCGGGGAAATGGGATGAAAGCTGCCCACAAATCACGTAAAACAGCCACATCCGAATCATGACGTTTCCGTCCCCTTGCGGGGAAATGGGATGAAAGGCCCGTCGCCAGTTGCCGCGTCAGCCTCAGCAGGTTTCCGTCCCCTTGCGGGGAAATGGGATGAAAGAACAAAAGACCGCCTACAAGCTGGAAATGGCTGGCAGTTTCCGTCCCCTTGCGGGGAAATGGGATGAAAGCACTGGTTTTGCTGCTCTACTGGCTGGCGCTCTCCTCTGGTTTCCGTCCCCTTGCGGGGAAATGGGATGAAAGTTGGAAGATGCAGTAGCGCGGCTCCGCACTGAAGCGGCGTTTCCGTCCCCTTGCGGGGAAATGGGATGAAAGCGCAACTTTTCCTCACTGATGCTGGCTAAGGAACGCAAAGAGTTTCCGTCCCCTTGCGGGGAAATGGGATGAAAGCCTCGCGGGAAGCTTGATCAAACGATACAGCTTTCACGGAGGTTTCCGTCCCCTTGCGGGGAAATGGGATGAAAGGGGCTGTTGACTAGATTTGGATTGCCGCCAAATACCCCGTTTCCGTCCCCTTGCGGGGAAATGGGATGAAAGAGTACTCCAATTAGCCCGACAATTGACCTATAAAAGTTTCCGTCCCCTTGCGGGGAAATGGGATGAAAGAGTAGGGCACAATCTCAGCAGATATGCCCATAAAGTTTCCGTCCCCTTGCGGGGAAATGGGATGAAAGCAACTTGAGAGCCTCACCCAGAAACTCTCGACACTGGGGGTTTCCGTCCCCTTGCGGGGAAATGGGATGAAAGTCTATATGATGGCAACGTGGGGACGGGAAGGACGGAAGTTTCCGTCCCCTTGCGGGGGAAATGGGATGAAAGCCCAAGAGAGATCCTGGCGAATTGATGACCGCAACATTCCGGTTTCCGTCCCCTTGCGGGGAAATGGGATGAAAGTAATTTTCGCCTTATGCGTCACGAGTCAGACAGCCTGACTCGTTTCCGTCCCCTTGCGGGGAAATGGGATGAAAGGCATCTAGCAGGGCTACTGTCGCAGCATCTAGAGACACTTCAGGTTTCCGTCCCCTTGCGGGGAAATGGGATGAAAGATGACTTTTGCCGCGTTGGCCCACCCACAGAAGAGTTTCCGTCCCCTTGCGGGGAAATGGGATGAAAGTTATCAGGTCTGCATCATGATTTCTGCTTACGTTCCCGAAGGTTTCCGTCCCCTTGCGGGGAAATGGGATGAAAGCGAGAGAATCCGGGTACGCAACTCCCCAACAGGTATCCAGGTTTCCGTCCCCTTGCGGGGGAAATGGGATGAAAGGCTTGAATGAACACAGTCCATACAGTCTGTGTACAGGTTTCCGTCCCCTTGCGGGGAAATGGGATGAAAGTCGTTTTCCAGCCCCAAGCGGACGAGACACGTAAGTTTCCGTCCCCTTGCGGGGAAATGGGATGAAAGTGTAATTATGCCTGCGTTGACTCACTGCCTTGATGTTTCCGTCCCCTTGCGGGGAAATGGGATGAAAGTACAGTTAAAGTTGACAGGTGGAGGAGGAGGCTCGTTTCCGTCCCCTTGCGGGGAAATGGGATGAAAGCGTACAGTTCGGGTGGGAGGGAAACTTTGCTCCGACGTTTCCGTCCCCTTGCGGGGAAATGGGATGAAAGAAGTCCCTCCGTTTGCGTACCGCATGACCGCTTACGCACGTTTCCGTCCCCTTGCGGGGAAATGGGATGAAAGAGAATACAGCCACACCTAGCAGACTGGTTTCCAGGTTTCCGTCCCCTTGCGGGGAAATGGGATGAAAGGGGGAAGGGCTACGTGCGGCAATTCAAGTTGCGCTACGTTTCCGTCCCCTTGCGGGGGAAATGGGATGAAAGTAATGGGGGCCGGGATAGGGTTCGCCTGCCACCTGGATCGGGTTTCCGTCCCCTTGCGGGGAAATGGGATGAAAGCATAAACAATCTGACTGCCGCTTTTTTGTCCCCCTGGAGTTTCCGTCCCCTTGCGGGGAAATGGGATGAAAGTCGCAAACCGCACCAGCGGCATCGCCAGGAACCAATCGACGAAGTTTCCGTCCCCTTGCGGGGAAATGGGATGAAAGTCTATAACCCTCTTCCCGCGCCCTACACCCCAAACGGAGTTTCCGTCCCCCTTGCGGGGAAATGGGGATGAAAGTTGGCAGAAACGATTGGGCCGTCTACGTCCAAGTTTCCGTCCCCTTGCGGGGGAAATGGGATGAAAGTCCTTCAGGAGGAACTGGAGGAGAAGGAGGAGATGAGTTTCCGTCCCCCTTGCGGGGGAAATGGGATGAAAGCAATTGCCTGGCTTTTTTCGGCAAGTAGCTACTTCCTTTTCGTTTCCGTCCCCTTGCGGGGAAATGGGATGAAAGTCGGGGACAGTCACAATCGGTGGCATCCTCGATCCGTTCCTCGTTTCCGTCCCCCTTGCGGGGAAATGGGATGAAAGTCTAGCCCGGCGATCGCCCACCGAAGCACGTCGCCGTTTCCGTCCCCTTGCGGGGAAATGGGATGAAAGACGGACTCAACATTGTGCGGGGCAGCCGCAAGATGTTTCCGTCCCCTTGCGGGGAAATGGGATGAAAGTTTGGCGTGGCAGCCCGATAGGGGGGTCACCCGTCGCCACGTTTCCGTCCCCTTGCGGGGAAATGGGATGAAAGACGACACCCGCTGCCCATTCGCCAGACAGATCGATCCATTGGGTGGTTTCCGTCCCCTTGCGGGGAAATGGGATGAAAGTGGGCTGCGGGTAGGACGCGCAACCGGGAGGCGCTGATAGTTTCCGTCCCCTTGCGGGGAAATGGGATGAAAGCCGGATGATTGCTTCGCGTTCCTGCATTAGCCGCGTGTGTTTCCGTCCCCTTGCGGGGAAAATGGGATGAAAGTTTGGGGCAATGGATCGCCAAGATCGGTAACGCGCTCAGGTTTCCGTCCCCCTTGCGGGGGAAATGGGATGAAAGTTGAAGTATCGCTATGCAGCAAGCGATCGCCCGAATTGTTTCCGTCCCCTTGCGGGGGAAATGGGATGAAAGCGTCGCAAGGATTAGCTTTCAAGAATCCGTCGCCACAAACGTTTCCGTCCCCTTGCGGGGGAAATGGGATGAAAGCGTCTTCTGCGGACACATCAGCAAAAGCCAAGCGCTACGGGAGTTTCCGTCCCCTTGCGGGGAAATGGGATGAAAAGTTTTAACCTATCAGAACGAGCGTAATAATTTCTCACTGCTGGTTTCCGTCCCCTTGCGGGGAAATGGGATGAAAGTATAAAAACGTAGTATTTAGCCTACAATAGGCTAAATTGTTTCCGTCCCCCTTGCGGGGAAATGGGATGAAAGTAAAAAAACATATGCCTTTTGTACAAGCAAAGTCTGGTTTCCGTCCCCTTGCGGGGAAATGGGATGAAAGTTATGTTAAAACATAATTTCAGATTGACCCTCAAAAACCGTTTCCGTCCCCCCTTGCGGGGGGAAATGGGGATGAAAGGCTACCGGACTGTGTCAGGGGCGATCGCCCGATTTGGTGTTTTCCGTCCCCTTGCGGGGAAATGGGATGAAAGCCCATCAAACGACAGGAGCGTGACCCACGCGGGCACACCCGAGTTTTCCGTCCCCTTGCGGGGAAATGGGATGAAAGATTGGGCGATCGCTGGGGGGATATTCTGGCGAGGGGGTTTCCGTCCCCTTGCGGGGAAATGGGATGAAAGTTGAGTCTGAGCGTCGTGGGCGCGGCGGTATCGTTATTACGTTTCCGTCCCCTTGCGGGGAAATGGGATGAAAGTTGAATGCCTTCGGCTTCATTGAAGGCATTCACAGAGAATTGAGTTTCCGTCCCCTTGCGGGGAAATGGGATGAAAGGGTCACTGTTGCTCATCACCCATCTTTTCGCTTTCAGTGTTTCCGTCCCCTTGCGGGGAAATGGGATGAAAGGCTTAAATACTTAGCGCTTAATTTGTCTTTTTCTGCCAGTTTCCGTCCCCTTGCGGGGAAATGGGATGAAAGCACTTGAAGCTCAACCCAGCAGCCGTGAAAATATTCAAGTTTCCGTCCCCTTGCGGGGAAATGGGATGAAAGACTGATTAGGCTGGCTGGTCTTAATTTCTCGAAGCGGTCGGGTTTCCGTCCCCTTGCGGGGAAATGGGATGAAAGCTGAAATGTGTGTCACCAGCATCAAACCCTTCTCAGGTTTCCGTCCCCTTGCGGGGAAATGGGATGAAAGCCCGCTGGAGATCGCCTATCACCTGATCCAGGCGTGGCGGTTTCCGTCCCCTTGCGGGGAAATGGGATGAAAGATTTGTCGCTGGGACTGTCCGACACGCCCATCAAGTTTCCGTCCCCTTGCGGGGAAATGGGATGAAAGTTGCGCTCGCTGGCTAGAGGTCGAAAATAAACTCGGTGTAAGTTTCCGTCCCCTTGCGGGGAAATGGGATGAAAGATCTCAAAGCAAGGGGAGCAGACGCAACTGCGGTTTCCGTCCCCTTGCGGGGAAATGGGATGAAAGTCGAATCCACCTGCTAGGCATTACATCCGACTGGGTACTGTTTCCGTCCCCTTGCGGGGAAATGGGATGAAAGCTGGTGACGGATCTGGCAGGATCGGGCTACCAGATAGTTTCCGTCCCCTTGCGGGGAAATGGGATGAAAGGGCGACATCTACTCGGTGATGCTCGCCTGCCAGCATTGTTTCCGTCCCCTTGCGGGGAAATGGGATGAAAGGAATCGCATTTTGGTGTTGGCCGCTAGCGTCTTCCATGCGGTTTCCGTCCCCTTGCGGGGAAATGGGATGAAAGGGGCGATCGCCCCATAATTAACTGAGAATGTCACATCAATCGTTCCGTCCCCTTGCGGGGGAAATGGGGATGAAAGGCGGCATCCAGGCGGAGCTGTATGGCTACAAACCAGGTTTCCGTCCCCTTGCGGGGAAATGGGATGAAAGCGTCGGTGTAGGCGATTACTCTTCCGTTGTGTTTGATTGAAGTTTCCGTCCCCTTGCGGGGAAATGGGATGAAAGAAGCTCCACAACATATCAATACCTCGGATCAATACCGTTTCCGTCCCCTTGCGGGGAAATGGGATGAAAGGTCCCCTGCGCGGTTGGCTCTCTCTAACCAGAGTGGCATCCTGTTTCCGTCCCCTTGCGGGGAAATGGGATGAAAGCCAGACCAGCCGCAGCCACCCCTTGTTAGAATCAACCCTGGTTTCCGTCCCCTTGCGGGGAAATGGGATGAAAGCAAGGGGGGGGAGGCGACTTAGATGAGTCTGGAATCACTGGGTTTCCGTCCCCTTGCGGGGAAATGGGATGAAAGCGCGACGAAGAGAACCTGCTGCTGCACCTGCTGGCGAGGTTTCCGTCCCCTTGCGGGGAAATGGGATGAAAGTTGAGTGACTTTGGCTGAGCCATCTTTCACCCAATAAGGTTTCCGTCCCCTTGCGGGGAAATGGGATGAAAGAAGAAGTTTGTTAAGGCGGAGAAGTCTCGGCTTTCCGGTTTCCGTCCCCTTGCGGGGAAATGGGATGAAAGACGACGCTGTTGCTCCCTCCCTCAAACAGGGTAGTCCGAATTGTTTCCGTCCCCTTGCGGGGAAATGGGATGAAAGTCGTCCCCCTGCTAAGGGTCTCGATGGGAGACGACGTTTGGTTTAGTTTCCGTCCCCCTTGCGGGGGAAATGGGATGAAAGCAGTTTCACCAAAATTCAGCCGATGCGCCGTAGGAATGAGTTTCCGTCCCCTTGCGGGGAAATGGGATGAAAGTCCCAACTAGTGCAGCTTCTCTAAAAAGGAAATCCTCCTAATGTTTCCGTCCCCTTGCGGGGAAATGGGATGAAAGCTGTACCACCCGCTGTAGTCACAGCAAAATTAGCTGAGTTTCCGTCCCCTTGCGGGGAAATGGGATGAAAGCCGCAATGGTGGGAGGTGATGAACAGCTTTAGCTCTGTACGTTTCCGTCCCCTTGCGGGGAAATGGGATGAAAGACTTCTTGTGTCTATTTGCTCTCCCTCAGAATCCTGCAGTTTCCGTCCCCTTGCGGGGAAATGGGATGAAAGATGCGATCGCTGTAGTTAGCCTATATAGCTGCTCCTGAGGTTTCCGTCCCCTTGCGGGGAAATGGGATGAAAGGAGCGATCGCCCACATGAGCAAAAGACGCAGCCTAGTTTCCGTCCCCTTGCGGGGAAATGGGATGAAAGTTGGAAAATTGGGTGAAATTATGAAATTAGGTTTCCGTCCCCTTGCGGGGAAATGGGATGAAAGCTCTACGTTCCTTTTGGTGACGACTCTCCAGGTAAGTTAAGGGTGTTTCCGTCCCCTTGCGGGGAAATGGGATGAAAGCAGATAGTCGCTGAGTTGAAAATGCTGCTCAAACATTAGAGTTTCCGTCCCCTTGCGGGGAAATGGGATGAAAGTTTAAGGATCAAGCGGCTCAGGCACAGTCAGGGCTAAAGAGTTTTCCGTCCCCCTTGCGGGGAAATGGGATGAAAGCGCCTATGCTGCGAGTTTGTTGCAGCGCCATTGCGAGTTTCCGTCCCCTTGCGGGGAAATGGGATGAAAGATGCGCTGCTGAACTTACTGAGCCAACTGTCTGGCACGTTTCCGTCCCCTTGCGGGGAAATGGGATGAAAGGACTAAGCCAGCAGTATTCTCAGTAACGAAAACGCCTGGGGTTTCCGTCCCCCTTGCGGGGGAAATGGGATGAAAGGTTCAACTGTTTGTCCAGTTGCAATTAACACGCCAACGGCGTTTCCGTCCCCTTGCGGGGAAATGGGATGAAAGAAATTCCTGTAACACGCTCTCAAACCGCTGTTATCACTGACGTTTCCGTCCCCTTGCGGGGAAATGGGATGAAAGGCCGCCCGCCGTTGGACATGGGGCAAGTTTCGAGCCACAGCCCAGGTTTCCGTCCCCTTGCGGGGAAATGGGATGAAAGATGAGCTTTACCGTTGATACCGCCAAAGCTGTCCTGTGTTTCCGTCCCCTTGCGGGGAAATGGGATGAAAGCATACCCAGCGCAGAACGCAGGGCAGCATTTGATCGCATGGTTTCCGTCCCCTTGCGGGGAAATGGGATGAAAGATCAACCGCGACTATTATCAAGCGCCGCTAACTCACAAAGAGTTTCCGTCCCCTTGCGGGGAAATGGGATGAAAGTGGACAGACAGCGGCTGTGGCAACGGGATAGAGCTCAAGGTTTCCGTCCCCTTGCGGGGAAATGGGATGAAAGTGTAGCTGGGCTTCCAGGTTTTGGAGCTTTTGACGCAGGGTGTCCTGTTTCCGTCCCCTTGCGGGGAAATGGGATGAAAGGGTTTCTGCTATCTCCTTTACCTTGCGATTGAAGGATCTTGAGAGTTTCCGTCCCCTTGCGGGGAAATGGGATGAAAGGGCGATCGCGATCGGCTGCCACGCAACCTTAACGCCGTTGTTTCCGTCCCCTTGCGGGGAAATGGGATGAAAGAAACCGTTAATGCCAACCAAACCGAGTCGCGCCCGTCGTTGGAGTTTCCGTCCCCTTGCGGGGAAATGGGATGAAAGGATAACAATGAGGAGCATCCGAAGGAGAAGCTGGCTTGAACCCGTTTCCGTCCCCTTGCGGGGAAATGGGATGAAAGTAGAGGATCGCCCTCGTGAACACAAACTCCCAAGGGTTTCCGTCCCCTTGCGGGGAAATGGGATGAAAGAAAACTTCTGGGGCGATCTCCCGCTTCCTTCTTACGGTTTCCGTCCCCTTGCGGGGAAATGGGATGAAAGGGCTTCAGATAGATGCCCTCGCAGACATTACTGTAAGTTTCCGTCCCCTTGCGGGGAAATGGGATGAAAGAAGACAATTCCGAACCGGATATCGAGTACAAAAGGGTTTCCGTCCCCTTGCGGGGAAATGGGATGAAAGTTCTGTAGTGGAAAGTTCTGTAGTGGAAAGTCCTGTAGTGGAGTTTCCGTCCCCTTGCGGGGAAATGGGATGAAAGGCTGGACAGTATTACGGTACTGAGTTAGTAAATCAAGCTTGTTTCCGTCCCCTTGCGGGGAAATGGGATGAAAGTTACAGCCTGATGCGATGCACTCGTCTGAAGTAGCAAACTGGTTTCCGTCCCCTTGCGGGGAAATGGGATGAAAGTGGGTATTTCTGGCTCACTTAGGCAACGGTGGAACTACACTGTTTCCGTCCCCTTGCGGGGAAATGGGATGAAAGTTTATACTGGACTCCCAGTTTGGCTAGTTCATCGTGTCGTTTCCGTCCCCTTGCGGGGAAATGGGATGAAAGGGGCGATCGCTACGATGGTCAGCTAATGGCCCGTAGTTTCCGTCCCCTTGCGGGGAAATGGGATGAAAGCCTAAAATCCTAGCCAATCCTTCTGAACTGATTTCGCTAGTTTCCGTCCCCTTGCGGGGAAATGGGATGAAAGGTGAAGCGCGGGCCGTCCCACTTGGCCCAAACAGCAGGTTTTCCGTCCCCTTGCGGGGGAAATGGGGATGAAAGCTATCCGTCTGAATCTGGGTATCGTAACGGTAGCAGGTCAACTGTTTCCGTCCCCTTGCGGGGAAATGGGATGAAAGGCCTCTTTCCCAGAAGCTTTATCCCGAAGGGATTCTGGAACGAAAAACCACGAAGGTTTACCTCCGTGACAAAATCTTGTTCCTGAACCCTAGGAAACTTTTCAAAGGATTGCTTGAAACCGCTGTGGTGCAAGCAATCCACGATGGTTAACGAGTTTATGCAGTTTTCAAGGTTCGTGCCACCTTCGTGGGTTGCTAATCACTTAGAATAGCTGCAATTTTTGCAGTTGTCGAGATTCTCGAAGAGGGAAGAACGAAGAGGGAAGAACGAAGAGCGAAGAACGAAGAGGGAAGAGGGAAGAGGGAAGAACGAAGAACGAAGAGGGAAGAGGGAAGAACGAAGAACGAAGAGGGAAGAACGAGGAGGGAAGAGGGAAGAACGAGGAGGGAAGAACGAGGAGGGAAGAGGGAAGAACGAAGAGCGAAGAACGAAGAGGGAAGAGGGAAGAGCGATGAGGGAGGGCGGAGGAGGAGATTATGGGCAGGGGGCTGGTGGAGGCTGGGGATTTTCGTTTTTCGTTTTTCGTTTTTCGTTTTTCGTTTTTTGTTCTTCGTTCTTCCCTCTTCCCAGCTTTTCCCCTTGTTAGAAGATATAGGCTGAGGGTGGCGGTTTGGGCTTGTCGCTGCCGATGGTTCGCGTCTTTGCCACTGCTTGGGGCGGAATCCAGTAAAACCGCACGTTGTCTACGGCGGGATTCATTCTGGCAGCGACCTGTTGAAATAGGCGTTCCATTTCTAGTTGAGTTAGGAAGCACTCGAATACACTTTCTTGGACACGCCGTCCGTAGCCTTCGAGGAGTTTGGAAAGCCTGTGGCGACGGCGATTGTCAGGGATGTCGTAGACGATGAGGGTTAGCATAAGGGGGGTGAGGAGTTGGTATAGAGGGACAACTCTTGGAATAGGGGAAGGTATGGGTTGGTGGCTCTTCGGAATAAGGAGAAGTTATAGGTTGGTGGCTGTAGGGAGTTAGGTAACGCGCCGGAAGGTTTCGTAGGGGATATTTTCGAGCAGGCTGCGTTTGTAGCGCCGAATTTGGAGCTGGATGGCGCGGCGGTAGGGAACTGGTTCTCGAGCATCGGGGTGGTGGACGGGGGTCATGATGCGTCGCTCAAAGGCTTGCAAAAAGCGGCGACGGCCTTGTTCGTTGAGGTAGATGCCGCCGTTGGGCTGGGGTGGGGAGAAGTAGTGGAGTTTGAAGATTTGCTGGTTGAGGAGGGCAATGACTAGAACGTCTACGATAGGCGATCGCCACTCTTCCATGAGGTCAAAGGCGAGCTGGGCTTCATTACGGTCGGAGCGATGGAGGTTGCCCAGGTAGGGATTTAGCCCTTCTAGAATCAGCAGCGAAAGGACGTTATTACACAACAGCGTGTAGCCAAAGCTGAGCATGGCGTTGACGGGGTCGCGGGGCGGGCGGCGGTTGCGCTCGGTGAGGGTGAACTCTGGCGGGAGGATGAGCTGCCCGAAGGCAGGGAAGTAGTGGGCGGCGATCGCCCCTTCGTAGCCTCGCAGTTGTTCCAGGATGTTGGGGATGATGTCTGGCAGGGAATCGGGCGATGGGTCGAGGTGGTTCACCGTTTCTATTTCTCGGTCAATGCGGGCGATGGCGGTGTCTACTGTTGCCAAGTTGCGGCGGCGGTTGAGCTTGAGTAGAAGTTGCTTCGAGTTCCATGCTTTGCCGACTACAATTTCGCGGGCCAGGGCGAGCTGAAACGCGGGGTCTCGCAGTCGGGCAAACTGGGCCGCCTGGGCGCGGTGGTCGTGGCGATCGCGCCACAGGTGCCCGCGATAGCTGCCCGTTTGGGACAGAAACATAACTGGCACCTGCCGCAGCAGCAATGTGGTCAAGGCTTGGGTGGTCAGTTGCACATTGCCAAACACCATCACCTGTTCCACTTCTTGCACGGGGATATGAATCGAGGCGGACTCCGGCAGCGTTAGAACCAGGCGATTCTGGTTTTTTTGCAACTTGGCACCTTGCTGGGTCAGATACAGTAGCGACATTTTTAGAACTCCTAACCAACTTCTTGGGTAGCGGCTTTTAGTAGTCCAGTTTTTAAACTGGCCTTGTGCTCATTGCTACACCGTCATTAGTCAGGAGTTCGGTTAGGAATTTCGCGTAATTGGATCGTGTTTCCCCAATTAGGAGCGGTCTAGCTAGGATTGACTTGGGTTTTAGCGGATCGGTTTTCCGCACTGTCTTGATGGGCTTGATACCAATGCACTTCTTGGAGGGCTTCCTGGAGCATCTGTTGCCGGAGGGCGAGGGGGGCAATCACTTCGCCATTGGGTCGCCAGTCCCGCAGCCGCATGGTTACATTAATGTCCCCCAGGCGAATCCAGCCGCAATAGTAGCGATCGCCCTTTGGTAGCCGTGCCACCAAGTCCAGCAGGGCTGCCTGTTCTGCTGTATCGGCCATCTGCAACCGAATCAGCCGGGGCAGGGCGCGATGGGGCAGGGGGTGAAAGGTGGGATGGCGATCGGTTTCATCCACATACCAGCGGGCAAAGGCGGGAGAAAACCGCATGATCAGCAGCGCCTTGGGCAAATAGAAATTGAACCCCCAAGCGGCTTCCAAGGCCTGCTCGACGGCTGCTGGCGTTGGCAACTGGCCGGCGTGGCGTAGCGCCTTTAACGCCTCAGGAACCGCCAGATCGCCCCAGGGCAAAACTTGCAATTGCGGGGATACAATCCGGTCTAGCCGGTAGTTATGCCAGCCAAAGTTGCCTTGCGGATCGACCCCGTAGGCGCTGAGGTACTTGGCTCGCCGTGCGTAGTGCAAACACACGGGATAAACGGTCACCCTAACCTGCTGCTCCTGCCGCGCTAGCCAATAGTCAAACTGCACCACGCCGCCGTCGGGGGTTTGCCATAGAGCCTCTAGTTCTGCCTGATAGCTATCGACCCGCTCCTGGACGGTTTCGTTCAGAATGTAGTCGAGATGGATGAAAATGCGGCGGGTGGGTTCACGGGTAGGGAAGGGGGAGGGCTGACCCTGGGGCGATCGCTCTGTCAAAGCGTCCCACAACTGATTAATGATGACCTCGAGTTGCGGCTGCACAAATGCAATGGACTCTAGGGCCCGCAGCAGCGTCCAGCCGTCACGTCGTGACAGTAGCCCAGGGGTCCGCAGCACGGGATCTGCGGGCGGGATGGGCCACTGTTCTGGTGGGATTCTTAGATAGCGCTTTGTGCCCATCTGCGAATCTGCTAGCTGTAGCCACTGGGCTTGAGTAAGATAATCCAAGTCTGCCCGCAGGCTGCGGTGGGTCACTGCAAAGGGGCATTTTTCGAGTTCCTCCTCCAGGGCCGAGGCGGTAAGCCCTGTCATGTGGCAGATGGCTTCCCCCCACGCCTGGGGCGATATCTGCATTGCGGTTGCATTTGGATGGGAAAAGATGAGCTGGCTGGCGGTTTGTTGACAGAGGCAGTCGGTTCCTTGGCAATAGGCCGTAATCTGCTGGCGGCTGACGGTTTCTGCCCAACTGTGGCTGGGGGCATAGAGCAAGCGGCAGAGCTGTTGGTAACGGAAGGGCTGGGGCAATGCTTGTTGCAGTGCTGGGTTGCTGTAGAGGCGATCGAGCAGTAGCCAGAGCCGCAGCGATCGCCCTAGGCGGTTTGCCAGTTGGCCGCCGCTGAGCCAGTGCAAGACGGCGGGGGTCGGTGGATAAGGAAACTTGAAGGAACGCATTGCAGACAGGAAGCGGTAGAGAACCGGAACGTGAAGTGGCCAACAAGGGGCGATCGCTCGGGAAACGGAAACTCTAAAGCTAGAGTGTGAACAAGCCTAAACAGCCCATGAAGAACCGTAGAAAACTTTGCTCTATCTGTTAGAAAACATGTTTTCGTGTATCGAATGGGCTGGAATTCCTGGCTTTGGTGGGTACTTTACTTTAGAATGCTGCCCCTCTGGATGAGTAGATGCTTTGCCTACAAGGCTCAACTTTAGCTAGCCCTAAAGCTCTGAAAAGTCAGATGTGCTGTGCTTTAACCAGTGGCAGGTTGCTCGTGCTCTATTCTTTGAAAACCCCTCTTCAATCTTTTCGTCATAATGAAGAATAGCAACCAAACCACAAGCTACTCAACCCTGCTTGACCAGCTCAGCGCTTGGTTTTGCCAGAGTGACTGAGGGGCAGCGGTGGGCTGCATTTTGTCCTCCTGAGGTTTCTCAAATCTGGTTGAATGTCTGAATCTTTGCAATATCCCCCCACCCAGGCGATCTCACCGCCTACGATTTCGCTAAGCGTCAGCGCTCCCCAAGACTATCAGGGGCTACGGTTTCAAACGCTGGCGATCGCCCTCAATACCCCCGACCGCCTCATCACGCCTGCTGATTTGCAAACCCTGAGCTTGCCCAGCGGCATTGATACAACGGGCGGCGTTGTGATTACTGGGCGTGCCCCCATCTGGCTCTATGCTTACCTCGTCCACGAATTGCACCCGACCGCCTGGGTTGCGTGCTTTGATCCGCGGCTAGAAGGAGGCGTGGTGGTGGCTACCCATTCTCGCCAAGTGCAAATTGGGCAGGTGGTGGCCTTGCCAAAGGCGATGACTCGACCCCGCCTAGGCGCAGCGCTGATGGTAGTGGGCCCACCCGACAGCGGCAAATCGGTCTTTAGCCATGCGTTGTTTAGTGCCTTGCTGCCCACCCATCCGGACCTCTTCCTTCAGCGGGCCAACTGGGACGGCGAAGGCAATTGGATTTTGGAACTCCCTGAAACGGCGACCGATGCCGATCGAGAAACCTTCAAACTGGCCTACAAGGGCGAGTCCTCTCCCCGCTTCTTTGCCCACCATGCCCACGCTATCTTGCAACTGCGCCGCCAAAAGCCGCTGGTGATTGTGGACGTGGGCGGCAAGGTGGACATTGCCAAGGTTCCTATCCTAGAAGCCTGTTCTCACTACATCGTGATTAGCGCTAAACCAGAGGAGATTCCCGCTTGGCACGAGTTTTGTGGCGATCGGGGTAACCTCAAATGCTTGGCGGTGATTCACAGTTCCCTGGAACCGTGCGAAACCGTCCACAAACAGAAACCCTGGTTAGAGATCACCTGTGGCCCTTGGGTGCAGGGAAACCCCTGCGCGGTTCCATCGGTGCTGCTGGAGCAGATGACAAGCGCGTTGCTGGGAACAAATCGATGAACCTGAGCAATTACCAAACCGACTATTTATTCCTGCTCATGGGTGAGAATCCCCTCCCCAATGCTGTAGCAGCCCTCACCCTTCTAAAACCAGGCGGCACTCCGATTCTGATTCACACCGAACGCACCGCTGCCCAAGCAAAGCATCTAACGCAGGTACTCAAAGATTTTTCCAGCCTTCAAGCTGCTCGCTGCGTTGATTTGGGCAAAGGACAGGCGGATGCTTCAGCCATTCAGCAAACCATTGGAAAAATGGCTCAATCTCTCGCTGGACCCATTGGCATGAACTACACAGGTGGCACCAAAGTGATGTCAGTCCACGCCTACCGGGCCGTTGAAGCCGTGCAGCCCCAGGCGGTCTTCAGCTACCTGGATTCCAATACCCTGGAGATGACGCTTGAGCAAACCGGGAAGCCTAGCCAGCGCGTGAAGGTGACTCCCAATCTTTCCCTAGATCAACTCTTCCGGTTGCATGGTTTGTCTTGGCAGGATGACCGTCCACCGCTTAATGCTCCAATATTGCCCGAAGCAGCAGAGGCGATCGCCCACTTCCATCAATCTCCAGACTTGGCGCAAGCCTGGCGGAACTGGTGCAATCGTCAGTTGCGTAGCGTGGCCAAAAATGAATACTCTCGCTGGCGATCAGAAGCAGAACTGGCGGGGCTTGACCCCATCGACCTGACTGGCTTACCCGAAGTTATGATAGCGAAAGTCATGGAACCCTATTTGGGAGCTAGGGACGGCTCTCTATCGCTGCCAACCGCACAGAAGCAGGGATTTCGAGATCTGACTCAAGTGTGCGAATGGCTAGATGGCACTTGGCTAGAACACCACGTTCTGTCTCAAATTCAGCAAGTTGCGTCTGATATCGGCATTCATGATAGCCGTGTTTCTTTCAACATCGGCGACCCCCAAAAGCCCCATCAATCCTGGGCAAAGTTTGAGTTTGATGTGGCGTTTATGCATCATTACCAACTCTTCGCCCTCTCCTGTACCACCACTGATAAGCGATCGCTCTGCAAACAAAAGCTGATGGAAGCCAGCGTGCGAGCACGACAGTTAGGTGGCATAGAAGCGCGGGTGGGGCTGGTCTGTTGTCATCACAATCCGGCTTCATTGCGATCGGAACTGGAAGTGGCAACGCGAAATCAGAAAATAGCGGTCTTTGGGCGAGCAGATTTGATGAATTTGGGTAGTCATATTGCAGAGTGGGTGAAACAGAATGGATAGTGTGCTTGACGAAGAACAAACTGATAAACGGGAAGACAGTAAGAAGCAAATCACCATTGCCATCACCTGGTGTCTTGCCTGGGGGAACGATCGCGAGCCACAGTTCCCACTCTCGACCCTCCAGCAAATGGTGCAGGCCTTACGAGCCGGACAGCCAGATCTGGTGCCATCCGAAGTGCGATTTCACCTAGAGAATGCGCGCCAGCTTAATCAGTTAGATTATCCCAGAACACTGACAGACCTGAAGGCATATACAGAAACCCATCCCCAACTCTGGCAATCCCAGATTGGGCTGGTCTATGGCGGTGCCACCAAAATTAAGCAATATGTCTTTGAAGCGGCAAAACTGCCGGATATCCGGGGGGCATCGGCCCTGTTGGATCGGATCAATCTGGTTGATTTGCCAGCGTTTTTCCAGGCTGAGCAATCTTCCCGGTTTCAGCAATGTCAGAATGAACCAGCATATTGCAGTCAGGTGCGTGAATGGCTGGATCAAGACTTCGCCGGATTATCCCAGGCACTCATTCCTGAACTGATCATTTATTCAACCGGCGGCAATATCCTGGCCTTCTGCCCACCTGCCTATGTGAATGATTTAGCGAATGCGATTGAGAAGCGCTACACCCAGGAAACTCTAACCGCAAATTCCTGTGCTGTGGGCGATCGCTTCCGGCTTCTGGAATTGCGCTTTGGACGACTCAACGATCCGATCGAGCAAACAAACTGGTACGAGTGGTATCAGCAAAACCGCGATCGTGACCTCGTCAAGGCTTACTATGGCAAACCGGATGGCGATGCCTTTGAACAGTTCCAGTCTCGCAAGAACTTCAACGAACTCGTGACTCAGCTTGCTATTCGCTTTAACCAG
This sequence comes from Leptolyngbya sp. O-77, assembly GCF_001548395.1. Taxonomy (NCBI): domain Bacteria; kingdom Bacillati; phylum Cyanobacteriota; class Cyanophyceae; order Leptolyngbyales; family Leptolyngbyaceae; genus Leptolyngbya; species Leptolyngbya sp. O-77. Next base: position 5,295,261 of record NZ_AP017367.1, on the reverse strand, counting down.
CGGCGGGCTGGACAGGATATACCAGGGGAGGAACGCCCCAGTCGGCGGTATCCCCCCATGTTTGAAACCCATCCCTACCTGCGTCGGGACGAGACTGAACGGCGATCGGCGGTGCAGCAAGCCAAACAATTACCGGGTGAACCCTGGTTTTCAGATGTGCTAGCCCGCAAGCGCATTGCTGGACAAAAGTCTAAGCGAGATAATCAAAATACGGCTTGGTTTGATCAAGAAACCTGGTTGGATGCTTGGAAGCCAGGAACATTAACCAGTTGGGTGAGTAAGTTTGAAGATTTCCTGCGTGACCATCCAGATCTGACCTACTGTCAACATCCTCACTATCCTGATCTAGAAGAGAAGCATCGAGAAGCGCGATCGCTGCGGGAAATTGGTAATGCCAGCACACCGACCGGATTTGTTGCCTATATTTACGCTGATGGCAACAACATGGGGGGATATATTCAGAAAAATATCAAAACACCTGAAGCATACCAGAGCTTCAGTGAAGCCGTTTCGCAAGCGACGGAACACTCGGTCTACCGGGCACTGGCACAGCATCTCTCACCCCATCAGCTTAAGGGAATTGATGACACTGAAACCCAGGGACGGGATGGCAAATGGATACACCCGTTTGAGATTCTGACGATTGGTGGCGATGATGTCCTACTGATTGTGCCAGCCCACAAGGCACTGGCGATCGCCCAAACCCTGAGCGAGCAATTCGAGCAGATTTTGCTAGGGGATGGGGAGCCAGATCAAAGTCCCTCTCCCGACTTGGGAGAAGGATTTAGGGTGAGGGATGAGTTACAGCCTCAAAAAGATATCCATCGTTACCGACCCGACCGCGCACCAGACTCCCACTGTCAACTCAGTATGTCAGTGGGTGTGTTGATCACAGCCGAAGATACACCCATCTACTATGCCGAAAAGCTGGTGAGCCAGCTACTCAAATCTGCCAAGAAGAAGGCCAAGCAACTGAAAAAAGACTTTAAGTACTACGGCGGCACCATCGACTTCCTGGTAATGAAATCAGTCACAATGCTGTCCTCCAGCATCGAAGACTTCCGTAAATCCGGTTTGGTGATTGAGGGCAAACCGAAACTCAAACTCTATGGTGCTCCCTACACGCTGCATGAAATTGGTGGATTACTGAAAACGGCGAAAGCGCTGAAAGAAGCCGACTTCCCGCGATCGCAACTCTACCAAATTCGCAGTTTGCTGGAACAGGGGAAACACACAGCTATCCTTAACTACCGCTACTTCCGAGTGCGGCTGGATAAGGAAAAGCAAGCTTTGCTGCAAGAAGAGTTTGAAAACGCCTGGTGCCAACCCAAAGATCCAAACAATTCCGGTAATCTGGCTCCCTGGATGTCTTTGCTGGGTGAGGGTGGAACCACTTACGAAACCATCTGGCGGGAGTTAGTAGACCTCTATCCATTTACCGAGACCGGCCAGGCGGAACAAAGGCATCCACCCGGACAGGTCGAATCACCCGCAACCGCTCCAGGGGAGGCATAATCATGGTTCAGTTAAGTAGCTTATCTCAAGTCCAGACTGAAATCCCGCTCACAGCAGTGATCGACAGTGCCCTCTGCGTGGGGGCGGGTGGTTCCACGGGTCCCTGGGCAGATAAACCGATTGTGCGACTGGCTGATGGACGGTTGCTGATTCCGGGGTCGCAGCTAAAGGGTCGCCTGCGCCATGAATGCGAAAAATTAGCACGAGCCTTGGGCTGGCCCGTCTGTGAGTCTCCTGTAGCAGAAACCATGTGTCCCCAGATTGGGCGAGATAACTCAGAATTTCAGCGCACAGCTGGTGAGCCACAGCATCACTGCCTGATCTGCCAGATCTTTGGCAACCCTGCCTTGCCCTCGCGCTTAATCGTGGATGACCTGATCTGCCTAGAAAATTCCAAAGATTTGCCCGAAGTTTTGCGTCCGGGGGTAACGATCAATCGCCGTCGCCGCACTGCCGAAGACCAGAAACTGTACTTTTTGGAAACCTCACCCGTTAATGTGCAACTGCCCTTTGTCGGCCATCTTTACTTCCAGCCCGACTGTCCACCCTATGCCAGGGCGCTGGTGCTGGCCGCGCTCCATCATATTCCTGCCCTGGGCGGCAGTAAGTCCGCCGGGTTAGGCTGGCTGACCTGGCAGATTGGCGACATCGACATTGACCAGAGTGCCTGGGAATCGCTCAAGGTAGGAAATGCCCCATGAAAGAGATTCAGTTAACCATTAAAGCTTTATCACCGCTGGCGATCGGCACCCGTAAGCCAGGTGGCTCCGTCAGCGAGGCTCACGACCATATTCCGGGTTCGGTGATTCGAGGCGCGATCGCCGCCCAGATTTTGCAATATCCCGATGTGGATCAAACTCAACCCGGTGGGGACTTTCAACGGTTATTCCTGGAGCAAGGGGCAGCCATTTTCAGCAACGCCTATCCCAGTGCCAGAAATCGCAAAGGAGATATCCTGCCGGTTCGCCTGCTGCCCGCCACCGCCGTCAGTTCCAAGAGCAATCCCGGCTTTTGTAGCAGCCAGTCAGACAGTTATGGCGTATTTGACACCCTGATCGATCGCTTCTGTGCTGAGGGGCACGATCATTTGTATGACCCCAACTGCCCCAGAGATGGGGGACGAGTTGAACCCTACGGCGGCTTCTACACGGTTGAAGACGATGACGATGGGAAGCCACGCTATCACTCACAGAAAGTGGAGGCTCGATTGCTCACACGGGTTGGCATTAATCGTAGACGAGCCACCGCCCAGGAAAACATCCTTTACGGTATTGAGGTCATCAGTGAAACTCGGAAAAAAGGTCAGGAGGAAACCCTCTTCTCTGGTACCATCCGCTTGGAAGATGAAGTCTTAGCCAGCGCACTAACGGATTTCATCAATGCTCAATTTCAGAACTGGAGACTGGGAGGTTCTGCCTCTAGGGGATTGGGCAAGGTGGAGATGACTGCTCAACCTCAGGACGTTACCTCTGATGTTGAAGATCGCATCCAGCAGTTCAATCACCATCTTCACAAGCGCTGGAAGCTGTGGGATGTGTTTGGCAAACCCCAGAATTCTTTACTGGACAATCGCCAGTTCTTCACCCTTGATCTGCAATCAGACGCCATTTTGACCGATCGATGGCGACGCACCACGGTCATCTCTGCTGCAATGCTCTGTCAGGAAGCTGGGGTAGCCGATCCTGACCTGCAACTCCATGCTACCTACAGCAGCTACGACTATCGCGCTGGCTGGAACGCCGCCTGGGGACTGATGAAGGATATGGAGTTGGTGACCAATCGTGGAGCGGTCTACCTGTTCAGCACGCCTCACCTGGATCAGTGGCTACCTGCCCTAGAGCGCCTAGAGCAACGGGGTGTGGGAGAGCGTACCCCAGAAGGCTTTGGCCAGATACGAGTTTGCGATGAATTTCACACCATTTTTCGGGAGGAAGCAAAGTGAGTACGGTTTCTAGTATTAATGCTCAAGAGCAACTGGCATTAAGAATTGATCAAGGCATCAGCCAGCAGCTTGATGATGTCATCGGCAAAGTTGAGAGAGTTGCCAAAAAGTTCAATATCCAAAATGTCAAGGAGAAATCACCTATTAAGAATGTCGTTGCAGCAGCAACTGAACCCGTTACATCTCTCGAAGTTATAAAGAACTTCATTCGTTATCAAGTAGGTCGCAAGAATGCCAGTCAAATTTGGAAACTCAAGGAGACTGAAAATAAAAATAGTGTTTTTGCTGATGCAGTTGTCAATGATCTAGATAGTCTAGCAAATAACTGCAAAAGGATCATTGATTCCATCGAAGCGGACATTTCTAAAAGCCTGGAGGACAAGAATCTTTCAGGCATTGAAAAAGGTCGTTTAAAGGCTCTTCAAGAGTACCTTCAGACTAACAAGGGTACAGTGATTCAATCATTACACTTAAGACTGGCCCGTTTGTATCTAGGTTACTTGAGCCGAGAACATACGGCACTCACAAAGAACGGCTAGAGGTTTGCTTTGGTGTCACTGAGAAAACAGGGAGATTAAGATTTATGAGCACTGCACTGGTTCTGATTGGGGGACGTAGCGCTGTTCCGGCAATATCTGGGATTCTTCAGTTCCTGGATGATATTAGCAAGATCAAGTTTCTGGTTTGTAAAGGAGAAGAGTATGAGAAACTCCAGAGAACTGCTTATAGCTTTATTAAAGATAAAAAAGAAAGTATAGATTTCGTGCCTGACCGAGATGTAAAGGTAGTTGATCCCTACAACTTCACTCAAGTATTAAAATCATTAACTGAATTGCTTGCCGGAGAGGAGGAAGTTTCCTTTGCTAGTCTGGCTTCAGCTCCACAAACGATGTCTATTGCCAGCTATGGTTTTCTCCAGAAGAAATTTCCGACTGCAACTATTTTTACTGTCAGTACCGACCAGGCAATCATTATTCCTCTTAAGGAAAATGAGGCTCCAATACCATTCCAAGCAAAATTGAGTGTAGAAGACTACATTCGGGCATGTGGGCATGAGATTTTCAAAAGAAAAGCAGAGGATAGCTTTACCTTCCAGAACCAGAATCAATTAAAAGAACTCGTTTTTTACTTTGCTGAAAATATTGAAAGCGTTGATTCAATATTGCATGAGATTCGACAACAAGCGGCTTCAGGTGGCGATTCAATTAAGAGTAGTCGTAAGGTATCTTTCAGTGGTGACTTAATAAACGACTTAATAAACAAGAACAACCTGGTTAAGCCTTTTGTCATTAAATTTCTTGAAGAGCTGCAAGAACATTCTTTAATTGAGCAGCTAGATACGTCTTGCGATATATCTTTCCGTGTTAATCCCGAACAATTTAGCTTCCTTCGAGGAGACTGGCTTGAGCTACTTGTCTATCTTAATGCTCAAGATTGTAAATTTGATTCAGTCGAACCTTCAATTGAATTAAGCAGTTACAATGGCGAAATTGATCTGTTCTGTCTTTACAATTCTAATCCTCTGATATGTGAGTGTAAGACTGGAAAATTTGACAAAAAGGAGATATTGAAGCTGCGTAACATTGCTGAAAAGCTAGGAGAAAGTTATTGCTTGAAGATCCTTGTAGTAAGTGCTACAGAGATCCCTGATGAAATTGAACAGGAAGCCAAAAACAGTAGAGTGAAGATCTTCAATGGCAAAGATCTGATCAATTTGCCAGACCTTTTGAAAAAGGAAATGGAAAACCCTGAGTATACAAGGCGATGATTGGAGTTAGTAGTCTATGACTTTACAGCAGTATCCAAAAACACTTTATCTAGATGCCGAAGGCCGCTTATCACTACCTGATTCGGTTCGTCAGGAACTGGGCTTGGTTGAAGGCGATCGCTTTATCCTGACGGTTTCAGAGACAGGGGTGATTCAACTCACGAGCCTGAAACAGAAGATTCATAGCTTGCGCGGAATCCTTAAAAATCCAACTCCAGAAAAAAGCGTTGTTGATGAGCTAATTCAGGAACGTCGTCGGAGCGCAGCCTGTGAGTAGTGTAGTTTTAGATGCTTCAGCGATGCTGGCCTATCTTTTTGATGAAGATGGAGCTGGCCTTGTCGAAACAGCACTCAACGATAGTGCCTGTATCGGTGCTATTAACTGGGCTGAAGTCCTGTCAAAGGTTGAAGATAAGGGACACTCCTCCGAAGCACTAATCATAACCCTGACAAACCAAGGGCTGTTAGGCAACACTTTAGAAGTGTTGTCAACAACCGAAAAAGATGCTCTGTTGATTGCTCAGCTACGACCCCAAACCAAATCATTGGGGCTTTCGTTAGGCGATCGCGCTTGTTTGGCTCTTGGCATGAGGCTAGAAATTCCGGTATTAACTGCCGATACTGCCTGGAATAATCTCACCCTGAATATATCTATCCGTATGGTTCGTTAACTCTAATCGCAGGGAGAAAGCAATGTTTGATGTTTTCAAAAACCGTCTGGAAATCAGTGGCACTCTGACCACTGTAACCGCATTACGCATTTCCCAGGGTCGATCGACCGAACCAATCGGCTCTGACCTGCCAGTGGTGAAAGATTCCCTGGGGCGGCCCCTGATTCCGGGAGCCAGTTTTAAGGGAGCCATGCGATCGCGCCTGGAAAGTTTTCTACGCGGTATCGATCCGGGTCTAGCGATTGATCCTAGTGAACTCGCCGGTTCAGACTGGATGAACTGGGTTAAGGGGCAAAAGAAAGAGTATGAGAAGAACGATGATGCATTGACACAAGCCCTTCTGCATAAAACAGATTTGGCCTCCCACGTTTTTGGTTCTCCCTGGATCGCCAGTAAATTTCAAGTTCGCGATCTCACCGTTTTCCCGGATGCCTGGTTTGGGCAGTACCAGGAGCGCGATGGAGTGGCGATTGATCGGGATACAGAAACGGCTGCCGATGGCAAGCTCTACGACTTCCAGGTGGTACCGGCAGGAACTCCCTTTGAGTTCAAAGCCATCGTTGAGAATGCTGAAGATTGGGAACTGGGCTTGCTCATGATCGGCCTGCACCAGTTTGAGACCGAGCAGATTCCCTTGGGGGGAGGGCGATCGCGTGGGCTAGGCGTTGTAAAGCTGCAGCTCGACGAAATGATTTGGGTTAACCCTAGCAATCCCCAGGATTTGATGGATTACCTGAAACATTTAGTGGATGGCCGGCTTCAGCCTTACGTTAAATCCCCTCAAGAAATAGAGACACTGAAACATCAGTGGACAACAGAATTACTTAACCAACTGCCCAGATTAGCCGCGAGGGAGACTACTCATGCATAAACGTTTTGTAAACCACTGCACCATTGAACTCACGATTTCTCCCTGCGGTCCCATCCTGATCAAATCGGGCAAAGAAGGGGCTGACCCTACTAAACCCGATATGGAATTTGTGGAGACCTATCACCGGGGCGGGAAGTCGATTTACCTGCCCGGTAGTTCCCTTAAGGGGGCCATTCGTGCCCATGCGGAGCGGATTGTCCGCACGGTAGGGAGCGATCGCCGTCCCAGCAACGGTCAGGGCATCTGGGCCAATGATCCGCTGAATGACAAACGCGACTATCTCAAAGAAAAGTCTGCACCAGAGATTTATAAACTGTCCTGCTTTACGGATCAGATGTTTGGCAGCACTGAAATTGCCAGTCGAGTTCGGATTGAGGATGCTTATCCCGTTAATCGCGCGCAACTCAAAATTGAGGAACGCAATGGCGTGGCGATCGATCGGGTATTCGGCTCTGTTGCCGTTGGTCCCTTTAACTATCAGGTGTGTACCGTCGGTGACTTCAAAACCAAGATTCATCTGAAGAACTTTACCCTGGCACAATTGGGGTTAATCGGTCTGGTATTGCGTGACTTGAATGATGGGTGGTTTGGTCTCGGCTTTGCTAAATCTCGCGGCATGGGAACCGTCACGGTTCAGTACGATTCAGCCACCGTTCAGTATCCTGGCTGTGTGCGGGAGAATGGGCAGATTAAAGCGATCGCCTCCAGTCAGCAATGGCCACACACCATGCTATTGGGAGCGGGCGAGTTCTTAGACGCAACCGAGGCTGAGAAGTATGGTTTTCCCAGGCCCGATCACCAGGAAACGCCTGTTGCCGCTGCCGCCATGCCCCTCGGCTTTGGGGTACAACTGGTTTGGACTGGGCAAACCCAGGTTGAAGATTTGTTTGAACGCTCCGTCAAAGCCTGGAGTCGGTTATTGGGGGTAGCCGCATGAGTGCCTTTGTGGGAACCTGTACGGTTGATTCGGCTGAGGAGTTGCGATCGCTAATCCAGCAGTTTCAGAGTGAAAACTCCTGCTTCTTCCTGCGATGGCCCCATGAAGTCAGCGGTTTTTGCAAAACCCTACCCGATGACTTCCCCAGTCCCGAAGGCCAAGTTTTCGATAGCCAAAAGGAACTGCGCTGGAAACGCCAGGGAAGGGGTTACAGTGTGTTGCTACTGAGCAATCAGACAGATCCAGTGCCGGGATTTACAGCCCTCGATGGTAACTGGGAAGCCTGCGATAGCGCTTTGCGCGACGAAGTCGTTCGCCCCGCTCACTGCCATGAATCCAAAGAAACCCGATATCCCAAAGGCTTTTACTTTGGTACTGGTGTCAATTCTAAAGCCATTCAACAACGCTACTTCCGCGATCGCCGAACCGCCACCATTCATTTCGTTGCCCTGACACTCATTAAATAGCCATGTCTAACACACCGCGTCCTAACTCCCGTCCTAAACGCCCTCAGCCATCCCGCCCTGCTAATAATCGATCCACAGGAAACCTGTCTCCAAAACCCTATCGGCTAATCCCGTTTCCTAAAGACACTTCTGGCAACCTATTGGCTTTAGCGAAAGCTCGACCAGCAGGTCTTGATCGTTATAAAGCAAGTTACTATACCGGCAAGATTGCCTTGCAATTAAACGTTCACACAGCTACGACAGTCTTATCGGGAATCACTGTGCTTGGTAGTGATATCGCTTCCAAAATTCCAAAAGATTCATTGATTAAGACTGCGATTTCTCGATCAGGTCAGTTGATAATTCCAGGTAGTTCATTAAAAGGGAGCGTGCGCTCTATACATGAAGCAATTACTAGGAGTTGTATTTGTAAAGTATCTAGAGGTTATAAGCTCGATAAACAGCAAGTCAGGATCAAAGTTCCGGAGGGTTATCGAGAATGCTCTCCTGAAAAAAAGGATATCCGTGATAGGAACGTTGAACTTTGCCCATCCTGTCAAGTTTTTGGTGCGATCAATTGCGAAGGTCTTGTCTCTTTCAGTGATGCAATATGCACTCAAAAAGCAGCAATTAAATTTGTTCCTTCTTTATATCAACCACACCTGAAAAAAGCAGATTATTACTCAAATGTTGAAGAGAATGTAGTAGGTGGTCGTAAATTCTACTATCACTTTACTAATTCAATACATGAAGGTGAAAAGGGAATTAATACACAACTGGCTGTGTCTGAGTCCTGCTTTGTAGGAAGTTTACAGTTTGTCAACCTGACAAAAGCACAATTGGGAGGGTTGTTGGTGGCGCTAGGCCAAGATCAGAATCATCAATTTGCACTGAAAGTTGGCACCGGCAAACCAATTGGGATGGGCAGCTTAACCGTTGATATATCAGAGATGGAAATCTGGACTCGCTCCGGTGCTGGCAATAGAGACAATGGGATTATTCCAGATCTGCGCGATCGCTACACTCGCTATACCCTGCCAGAATCTAATCAGTTGACGGGTGAGGCACTGGAGCAATTTATGCAACAGATGATTCAAGCTGCCCATCGAGAGTTAATTCAGGAGCGGCAACTGCAACAACTCGCAGAAGTGCTGAAATTCCCCACCGATCGCGCTGCCCCCAGCGGAGTTTATTAAGATGAAGAACTTAAGAATTTCACCACAGAGACACGGAGGGCACCGAGACATGGCTCTGTGTTCTCTGTGCCTCTGTGGTAAAGTCCCAGACTAAGCCTCTCAAACGACAGGTTTGTACTATGACGTGAGCAGCAACATTATGAAGGATAAATGACGGAGATGGACACACTCATCGAATCTGCAACTGAAACAGAAACCCCAATGACTGAAGCCGAGTGGCAGGTTGCCCATACGATCGCCCAAACCCTGGTGCAGCAGAAGGTGGACGTAAACGAACTGGGAAAGGCGATCGCCTACCTCCGCTTTGCCATCCAGCAAAATCCAGAAAATGCCGGAACGCAATTTTTCAAATACCTGAAAACCCTGGTCAGCCAGGGCAAAAGCATTGGTCACAGTGGCAAAACCCCAGAGTACTACCGCAACCTAGACAAGGCTTGCAGCAGCTATTTGCAGACCTATCAAACTCAACCATTGATCCTGTTGCACATCCTGGGCTGGACAGCCCGATTGATCCGCTACTACAAAGAAGGCGGAGTCATCAGTGAGCCGTTAACAACCACTCAAACAGCACCCACTGCAACAACTCAGGTGCAGGAATCGGAACGCCAGGCAGAAATTCGCGCCATTGCCCAAGACCAGAATTTCCAGGTCGGGCAACAGATAGAGGCAACAGTCAAAAGTATCAAAGGTAAGGAAGTCACCTACGAACTGCCAGGAGGGATTAAACTCACGGTCAAAGAACCGAAAAAGTGCGGTGAGTTATCTGTAGGGCAGAGTGTACAGGTAGAAATTCTGGAACTACGAGAGAACGGCACTCCCAAAAAGGTGAAGTGGGTCAGTTAAGGTATTGAGATGATTAAGCATATGAAACTTCTCACGTTTCTGGGAACGAACACCTACTCCTGCACCACCTATGTGTGGCAAGACCAGGAAAAACAGACGGAGTATGTTGCCGCAGCACTGGCTGAGTTTTTTCAAGTGGAGACTGTCCAGGTATTTCTGACATCCGAGGCGAGGGCGAAGCATTGGGAAGCCTTTCAACAAGCAGTTCCCCAAGCGAAGGATATAGATATTCCATCGGGTCAGTCAGAAGATGAACTCTGGCAGATTTTTGAATCAGTTGTGAATTCAGTCGAACCTGACGAAATCATTATCCTTGATGTAACCCACTCGTTTCGCTCGATTCCCCTCTTTGTATTTCTAGCCGGGATCTATCTTCAAAGGGCACGTAATGTCAAAATTGCTGGAGTTTACTACGGAGCCTATGAGCGAGATCGGGAGCGATCGCCCATCTTTGACTTAACTCCCACCCTCAAATTTGCAGAATGGCTAACTGCAACTGATAAATTTTTGAACACTGGTTCAGCAAAAGAACTAGGGCAATTACTCTCGACCATTCAGCAGGACTTCTATCGGCAAGGTCGGCAAAATCAAGAGCCGATTGCGCCTAGGGCGCTTCGACAATTTGGCGATCGTATTCAGGCAATTTCCGACAGCATTGAGCTAGTTCGTCCACTCAAACTCATGGAAGAAACGGCTCAGCTAGAGAAGATTTCCAATGAAACTCTGAAAACAGAAGTCGGAATCTTTGCCCAACCCTTTGCCCTGCTGCTCGATCGAATTCAGGCAGACTATAGCCAGTTTGCCCTCGCTCAACCACGAGAGGCTGCCAGTAGTGAAACCTTAGCTAAGCAATTTGATCTTCTATGCTGGTATGTTGACAAGTCCTTGAGTACCCAGGCGATCTTACTCAGCCGCGAATGGGTTGTCTCGACATTATGCGTTGGACTAGGACGTGATTACCTCCAGAAAAGCGAACGGGAGTTCGTTGAGCAAAGCTTGAATCAATTGGTTGAGTGGGCAAAGGACAAAGAAAGCAATCCTCAGCCAAGTGCAGCCGATGCATTGAAACCGATTGTTGCAGACCTAGAAGATTTATCAAAACTGTGGTCCCAATTACGCGATATGCGGAATGACCTTGCTCACACCGAGATGCGACAGAACTCCCTCTCCGCTTCGGATATGACACGGTTTGTACGGGAGGAGTTACTCACTCGTTTGAGAGAACTTTTTAGAGATTTGAACTAAGCGGGAACCTAAGCAGAACCTTTATGAGTAAGTTACTGTGACTATGCAAACCATCATCATGACCGTAGGCACCTCCCTACGCACAAACCCAGATTGCGCCACTTGTTCTTTGCATCCCTGGAATATCAACCATAACAGTCACAATTAGGGAGATTATCTGCAATTGGGTACGATTCGACATAAAAAACTGGACTGACAAACCGATTGATGCCCATCCCTTACCAACATGAGATGCTATGTCAACTGCGACTAAACTCACCTTCGACGAATATCTCCGTTATGAAGACGGCACTGATAATCGGTATGAACTAGAGGATGGAGACCTGGTTTTAATGAATCCACCAATCGGTCTTCATGCTCTCATCCTTCGATTTCTCAGCAACACACTGGAAGCTGAAATCAAGCGCCTCAATCTTCCCTGGGCTACCTTACAGTTTCTCGGCATTCGGACAGCCCCTCGGCGATCGCGCTTGCCTGATTTATCGGTTGTGCCCCTGGAGGTGGTGCGGGAATACCGGGATCAATCAGCGGTTGTTGAAGCGGGCGTTCTGTTGGTGATTGAGGTGGTCAGCCCGGAGTCTAGCAAACGAGACTATCGCTTCAAGCGAGCGGAATATGCAGCGTTTGGCATTCCTGAATACTGGATTGTTGACCCTATGGAACAAAAAGTGAGTGTACTTCAATTGGTTGAGGGACTCTATGAAGATCAGGTGTTTCAAGGAGAAGATTTGCTTCGCTCAACGCTATTCCCTGAATTGTCCCTGACACCCAATCAAATCTTGCATCAATAATGCTCAGCGTTTTTCACTTAGGAAAGATTGTCCGCGATTGGTGCTACTCGATATGAAAAGCTCGACCAGTCAATCAATTGATGCCGATCGCTTACTAGAGCCATGCCGCTACCACTTTTCTAACCAGTAATCTGCTCCCTCACCCAGGCTCTCACGGCTCGCCGCAGGGCCAATCGCCCCTGTTCCCGATGTGCCTCAATGAGCTGAGGCAACTCCTGCACTCGCAGAGCCGGAAAAACGTTACTCTGGTCTGCCGGGCGGTATTCATCCGCTTGCAGCCGGTAAACCGTGAGTTGACCTTGGTCGTAGCACCAAATTTCTGGCACTCCCAGGCGTTGATAGATGGGGAAACGGTTGAGGGATTTGCTCGTGAGGTCAATTTCTAAGGCGAGATCAGGTGGAGGATCTTGATCCAGATCGAAACTCAGTTTACCCCGCACGCGAGCTTCATTTTGGAAGTAAAAGCAATTATCAGGCTCTATCCCGGCTTGCTCTGCTCGTTTTCTCCAGGTTGTCGAACCGTAGCTTTCGTAATTGATCTCCAGTTCCTCACTGATATCCTTGAGCGCATCGCTGATGGTTTCTTTGAAATACTCGTGCTCTGGTAAAGGTGCCATAATTTCTAACAAGCCATTGTCGTAGGCAATGCGCGTGCTGCGGTGGTTTCCCATCTCCGCCAAAATGGCCTCAAACTCTGACCAGCTCACATCGTGCAGCAAGAGACATTTCCCAGGTGGTACCTCCAATTGGCGCAGTTGAAGCGTGACCATTGGCGTTGACCTCGACCAGTAAACAGTTCTCCCTCAATTATATAGCGCTACACGCATAGGTCAGGACAAAGCGTTTGACATCATGCTGGAATTAGAACCCCACCTTTCTGGCATCACAAGTCGCTTGAGGGAGTGCGGTCTGGCTTTGGTTCAACTGGGCTATGCTATGACAAGACCTGTGCAGCGGAGGAGTCGCCATGTCATTCAGCGAGTTTAAGGGCCTGGGTGAAACCCTCAAAACGTTTGAGGTTGTCTACACCGAAGCCAACTTCGTGGAACCATTGCCCTTCCCAGTTTCGGATTATTTTAGACAAGATTTACAGTTGATGATGGAAGAAGCAGTGGTAGACAACTCAGAGTATGCCATTTGCGAGAATTTGGTGTATCCCATCCTTAAGGAAGTCTGGAAGGAGTACCGATCGCACTTCATTCTCTGGAGCCACGAGTATCTCAGTTGCGATGCTCAGTTGTCGGGGTTTCCCGAATACGTTTTGGCACGGCGATCGCCCCTCGGCAAAATTGTGTTCGATAAGCCCTACTTCGTCCTGGTAGAAGCCAAGCAAGATAACTTTGATGCCGCCTGGGGGCAATGTCTAGCTGAAATGGTGGCGGCTCAACGGCTCAACGACCTGCCAGAGTTAGTCATATACGGCATTACCTCCAACGGCGATCGCTGGCAATTTGGCAAATTAGAGGGCACCCACTTTACCTTCAACCGCACCTTCTACACCATTCAAGAGTTATATACCCTCTTCGCAGCGGTTAACTATGTGTTTCGCCAATGTCAGATCCAGTTGAATACTTTAGTTGCTGCCTAGCGCCACTATAGCTTTCAACGAGCAACGCGACTTGCACTCGCTGCCAGAATACCCGGTAGTTTGGCTATATTCCCTGACTGAAAATCCCTGACTGAAAACTCGTTGAGATTCCGTTCAGAGTCCTCTGTTTTTTCCATGTCCACCATCTTACTCATTACCGTTGGCGGTTCACCTCAGCCGATTATTACTGCGATTCAGTCTCTCAATCCCAATCGCATTGTGTTCATCTGTTCTGATGGTCCCAGAGGCAGTGTTTCTCAGGTGATTGGCGAGGGAACGCCCTGTGAAATTCGGCGGGGGCCAGAGGTGGTGGAACGGTTGCCGAATTTGCCAACCCACTTGGGCCTGGGCGATCGCTTTAATCCAGACACCGATCTGGTACGCCTAGACAATCCTGATGATTTAGCCGAGTGCTACGGACGCATTGCCGCCAAAATCAACGACATCAAAGCCACTGATCCCAATGCTCAACTTTTGGCAGACTATACCGGCGGCACCAAAACCATGTCCCTGGCACTGGGCATGGCGGCATTGGACTATGGCGTAGCGCTTTATCTGACTACCAACGCCACCCGCGAAAATCTGATCCGGGTCGAACGGGGCGAATCGACCGAGCGGGCACCCACCACCCTGCTGACGGTGGAACGCACGCTCAACCAAGATCTGCCTCGGTTTTTGCAAGACTACAACTACAGCGGGGCGATCGCCACCCTGCAAACCCTGCTGCAATCCCTGGAACTGCCCCAGGATCAGAAACGCAAACTCCGGGAATGGTTGGATATTTACAAAGGTTTTGATGCCTGGGATCGGTTTGATCACCAAACAGCTTGGGATTTACTTTCCCTGCACATGAATCAGGTACAGTCTTACGGACTGGCGCTCAAGCGCGTCCTCAGCAGTCGCCAGGCGATTGACCCTACCTTTCAGCCAACCGAAACGATTCCTGGTCACGGCTACGAACTGGTGGAAGACCTGCTGCTCAATGCCCAGCGTCGTGCCCACCAGCAGCGCTATGATGATGCTGTTGGTCGGTTGTATCGAGCGCTAGAATTACTGGCCCAAATTCACCTGCGGCAGACCTATGAGTTGCAAACGGGTGATGTGGATCTGGATAAGTTGCCTGCCGAATTGCGGGAGAAGTACAGTGCCGAGCGCAATCCCCGCAACGGCAAAATTCAGCTTCCGTTGTGGAAAAGCTATCTCCTGCTGAGCGAGTTGCCAAACGATCCACTGGGGCAACAGTTTCAGGAACACGCCAAATACCTAGAAAATGCACTCCAGGTGCGCAATTATTCACTGTTTGCCCACGGCTTTCAGCCGATTACCGAAAATGACTACCGTCAAACTGGGCAGGTGATTCAAACTTTCATCACAACCGCTTTAGATGCACTCATTCCTGGCAAAAAGCACCATCCCCTGCCCCAGTTTCCAACCAGCTTATAAATCAGAGGCCAGACTTGGGGTTAGCTTTAGCCAGAAGCGGAAGCTCAATTGCTGGGCGAGTCATGCAACCAACTTCTAATCCACAAGATCTTCAAAACGGCGGTTGACCTGTTCAGCCGCCACTCGTAAGCGAGCTAATATCAAATCTCCAAAGATACATATAAACAAAGGAATGCGGAAGAATAGAGCGATCGCCGGCTTGGCGCTCATCTAGCCATCGCTTTTGGCTTTGCTGGATGAGCGTCAAACCCTCACCAAGCGCTGGAGTTGGCGGCTCTCCAGTTCCAACACCTGACGCGCAAAATCTGGGTCTCGCTCCAGCAGTTCATCGAAGGTATCAACGGGCACTGCGAGAATACGAGTCCTGTCACTCTCAGCGGTAATCGTGTTTTCCAGGTCACTGTGGGTCAAGACCTCTAGCTCATCCAGCATTTGCCCAGGGTGGAACTGCTCAACCCGCACCTGATCGCCAGACTGGTAGCGAATATTGGCATCTCCTTCGATCAACAGCAACAGTTCTCGACAGGTATCGCCGGCCTCGGTGATTACGTCTCCGGCAGCATACGCCCTCACTTCAGCGCGATCGCCCAGGGCCATCAACGTATCGGTGTGAATGCCGTGGAAAAAGTCGCTGTTAAACAGATACACCAGCTTCTCTAGGGAAGGGAAAGCCGAGAGGGGTGAATTGGCAGGGAGGGTTTTCACCTGCTCGGCTGTTTCTTGCAGCAGAGCCGAGGGCGAGGCCATGGGCAGGGTTTGGGCGATCGCTCTGCCACGGTCGGGGTTGAGTTGGGCAATTAGATACAACGCACTCGCCTGCACCAAGGGATTGTAGTGCTGTAGCAAAAATTCCAGGTAGTCCACCGTTTCTTGCAGAGCAGGAGCTGCCTCGCTAGACGACCAGCCCTGCGCCGTCAAGACCTGCACCATCGCTGGGGCAAGCTTGCTCTGCCAGGGCTTTTGAGTTGCAGACCGGGCCGCAATGGCAGGCACCAACTGCTGAAAGGACTGGGCCAAGGCGATCGCGTCGGGCTGGTCCTGTAGGGTGATTAGGGTATCCAGCAAGGCATAGGCGATCAGTTCTTGTTTGCGATGGACGGTCTCCTGCAAAACCTGGAGCACCGCCGGGTGCTGTTGCAGGGCGGGGTGGTGCAGGGCGCGATCGCACCCCACCCACTCCCGCAGGCGAGCCAGCAATCCCTCTGCCTTCTGCACATTGCTCGCTGCTGGCGACAGGCTGTTCTGGATCCAGTCTTCCTCCTGGGGAGTAATGGAGTATTCCCGGCGGAGCGAACGAAGGATTGCTGTGTCCTCCTCGGAGCCAATGCGACGGGTTAACCCTGGCTGCTGTTGCAGTCGCATGAGCCGCTCCAGCGATTTCTGATATCCCGTTAGGCGGATCTGATTTTCCAGCGTCCGCTGACGATTGGGGTCTAGTAAGGCAGGGTCTTCAATCCCCAACTCTTCCAAGACATCGCGGTGCTCATCATCGGAGATGTCTAAC
The DNA here is from genome assembly GCF_001548395.1 of Leptolyngbya sp. O-77. NCBI lineage: Bacteria > Bacillati > Cyanobacteriota > Cyanophyceae > Leptolyngbyales > Leptolyngbyaceae > Leptolyngbya > Leptolyngbya sp. O-77. The sequence continues at coordinate 5,278,501 of NZ_AP017367.1, read as the reverse complement.
TCGCGTCGCATCTGCGCCAACACTTGCAGACTATTGGAGGTGTTCACATATCCCTCCTCCAGAGCCTCACGCAGCACGCCTTTGTAAGCCTCATGCCGCTTCTCTCGGGTAAAGTCTGGTAGCACCTTTGCCAGCAGATAGACTTCATTGGCGTTGAGGTCATCGAGCGATCGCCCTTCTAGATATTGGGCAATATCTAGGTTTAACTTCTCTAACTGCTTGCGGAAACGATTGGAAAGATTCTCGCGGGAATATAGCTCAGGACTACGCCGCCAACTCTTAACTAACCAAAGCGTACTGAGAAAAACCAATAGAATATCGTAAAGCGTTTGAAATCCGGTCGGTGTGAGTAGGATTAACGGACGTGCTGCAAAGATAAAAAAGAAATTGAAAGCAATAAAGGTAACCACCACAAAAATACGGTGTTGGATCAGATCATTGCTCCAATGCTTGTGCCGACTGCGGTTGTAAGCCTTGACCGCGCGTTCAGCTGCTCTGCCGAGGACATAACCTGCAACCGTGAAGCCGCCCAAAACTAGGGGGACAGCAAATAACTTGGGGATGGCGATCGCTTGCCCCTGGAGGTAAAGCCCTGGACTCCATAGGGCAGCAAGCTGGTTGGGGTCGCGGTTCCAAACTCCAGAAAAGTAATAGTCCCAATTGCCTGCATAGAGATAGTAGTAGACAAAATAACCCACCATCAGCCCCAGATAGCCGTAGCGCATCACCACCTCATCTGGGCGGTGCAAGCCATCCCAGTAAGTCCGCTCAGAGTCAATATCAAAACAAGGACTCTGACAGGCGACACAGGCGCTCTGTTCGGTGCCTTCTGGGGTGACCGTGCGACACATAGACTGCGTGATGCGACTCTCGCTCAGATGAGCCTTGCTGCCAAACAGCCCCCTCGGCTCGCTAAACACCGTCTGCACTGGGGCCATCGGACAAAAATACTGACACCAGGACTTACCGCCGTAGAAATAGCCGATGGCGATCGCAAACACAATCGTGAATACCAACCACCCTCCCAAGACAAGCCGGTCGGCATTAAAAAATAAAATTCGCCCACATAACCCAATGAATAGATAAGCAAATTGAAAATATAAGTAATTACGACCCAACCAGGATTCTGATCGCACCTTCGCTAACTCATAGCGCACCTTACCAGTCTTTTCATTGGCCCGCTTAAACTGCCGCTGCCAGCCCAAAGCCCGTGGGATCTGCGACAGGAAGGACAACGGACAGATGCGCCGCCACAACTCATGCCCAAACACCAGCAGAATAAAGATGCCAGCAGGAACGATCGCCCCCCAAAATAAGGTAGCGCCAATTGGGTAAGGCTGCTCCTCCACGCACACGCCTTGCACCGGAACACACTCCCCCGTCAACGCCAGTGGGCTCCACGGATGGTCGGGAACGGTCAGCGCTGCGGTCCACGGGTCGTAGAATAACGACGCAATCACCAGCAGCCAGCCCACCGTGAGGAACCAGCGAGTCCAGTGCATCTTCCGTTCGGGGATGTTCGCAAACATAGACTGTGTTGTGGGATGTTCAGTACACAGCGCAATATTACACCGTTGATGTGACACCAATGTTGCAAAAGATTACCTTGTGTCGAGAAATCTTGACCCTCTGAACGCTCAGCAGATTTCTGCCTATGATGCCTGCTACATGGCTCAGTTTTCGTGAGTGTCCCAATTGTCTTCGCCACCCTCAAGAGGACACGAACGAGATAGCATTTTGGACAAAGCGTGAGCGGCGCAACTATCGCATCAAGTTCACAATACACACATCTGCTGTGATTCTGATTCGCTTTGTGAATGAGCCACTGCCACTACGGCAAATTTGAGCATAATGAATGGGAAAATGAACGGGAAATAGAAGAAAGATTCAATGGCTAAACCACGAATTTTGATTGTTGGCGGCGTTGCCGGAGGGACCTCTTGCGCGGCGCGGGCACGGCGGCTATCAGAAGCCGCAGAGATTATCATCTTCGATCGCGGTCAATTTGTATCTTTTGCTAACTGTGGTTTACCCTACTATGTCGGCAGTGTGATTGCTGATGAAAAAAAGCTGTTGGTTGCCAATTCAGACTTATTTAAGCAACGGTTTAACATCGAGGTGCGGCTACAGCACGAAGTGACTGCGATTGATCGTGCTGCCCAAACTCTGACGGTCAAAAACCTGCAAACCGGAGAGCTAAAACAAGAATCCTATGATGCTCTCGTGTTATCTCCCGGTGCTGCCCCAATCCGTCCGCCCCTACCAGGAATAGAGCGACCCGGAATTTTTGCGCTGCGAACCATCCCTGATAGCCGTCGGATTCGAGAATGGATTGACACGCATCAGGTGAAGCGAGCGGTGGTTGTGGGCGGTGGCTTTATTGGGCTGGAAATGGCAGAAAATTTGGTGCATCGTGGTATCGCTGTAACGCTAATAGAAAAGTTGCCTCAGGTGATGCCGCCCTTTGATCCAGAGATGATGACCCCGGTTCATGCTCACCTCCGAGATCAAGGCCTACAGCTCTGCTTAAACGATGGCGTTCAAGGCTTTACGGTTGGATCAGAAGATAACTTGCTGGTTCACACAGACTCCGGCGAGCAGCATTCTGCTGACATGGTAATTTTGGCAATCGGGGTGCGCCCAGAGAATACGCTAGCCAAAGAGGCAGGGCTGGAACTGGGCGATCGCGGCGGCATCCGGGTCAATGCAGCCATGCAAACCAGTGACCCTCATATTTGGGCAGTGGGGGATGCTGTAGAAGTGCAGGATTTTGTCACGAAAGAGTGGACCCTGATTCCTCTGGCTGGGCCGGCCAATCGTCAAGGACGGATCGCAGCCGAAACCATTTTGGGACGAGACTCACAATTTCGCGGCGTACAGGGAACCTCGGTTTGCGGCATTTTTGGCATGACGGTGGCATGTACTGGGGCCAGTGAAAAAACGCTCCGACGGGTAGGCATGGACTACCGAAAGGTTTATCTGCATCCTGGTCATCATGCAGGCTACTTTCCTGGGGCCCAGCCAATCGACATTAAGCTTTTATATGCTCCAGCCGATGGTCGAATTCTGGGAGCGCAGGCTGTTGGCCGAGAGGGAACCGAGAAGCGGGTTGATGTGCTGGCTATGGCGATTCAGGCCGGAATGACTGTGTTCGACTTGGAAGAAGTAGAACTATGTTACGCACCGCAATTTGGAGCGGCCAAAGATCCGGTGAATATGGCGGGGATGATTGCAGCGAATGCGCTGCGCGGCGATGCACCCATTGTCTACTGGGAAGACCTTGACTTGGCACAAGTGACTCTGGTGGATGTGCGCGAGGAGTCTGAGTTTGAACGGGGACATATTGCTGGGGCAATCAATGTTCCCTTATCGCAACTGCGGCAGCGGATGGGAGATTTGCCGGGCGATCGCCCGCTTTGGATCTACTGCCAGGTGGGACAGCGCGGCTATTATGCCACCCGAACCCTGCGGCAATCTGGGTTTGATGCCTATAATCTCACAGGTGGCTTCAAGACCTATGAAGCCTCAACAGGGGCTTGATCGCGCAAAATAGCGATGCCGCCCCGCAGGACAATCGCCGCGACGATCAGCCCTATGACCAAATCGGGCAACCGCGACCCGGTCATGCTGACCAAGAAACCCGCCGCGATCACGCCCAAATTGGCAATCACATCATTCTTGGAGAAGATCCAGCTTGCCCGCATGTGAACTTCTCCCTGACGATGTTTGGCAATAAGCAGCAGGCAAGCCACGTTTGCAGCCAGAGCCAATAGCCCAATGCCCACCATCCAAGTCGGCTCAGGGTCGCTGCCAAGGACAAACCGCCGCACCACGTCTGCTAAAACTAACAGCGCCAATCCTATTTGAAACAGACCGCTTAAGCCAGCGGCTCTTTTTTTGGCTGCGGGCGAGCGCCCCACAGCATACAGGGCAATACTGTAGACGGTAGCATCAGCAAACATATCGAGGGAGTCTGCCACCAAAGCGGTTGAACCCGCCAGCAGCCCCGTCACAAGCTCCAGCGCAAACATCAAGGCATTGACCGCCAGCAGCCAGCCCAGCGTTTTGCGCTGTGCCGCATTCGCCGCCTTAACATCACCACATCCGCAATCAGACATAGCGCTCCTTGAATGTAAAGTGGTCGGCTCTGAGAACAGGTGACTGAACCCTCAGCAGCGAATCTAGATTCAAATTCATTGGTGCTAGAGCCTTAAGTATGATAAACGGAAAATCCATTCTAGAAGCACCGTTCGACACTGTAGACAGTTAATCACGCTCAGTAATTGATGGATGCCTGATGGAGTGATGGAATAGGCGGCTGAGATTAATTCCTTGGCAGGTTCGGTAGCGCTGTGGAGGTGGGCAACAAAGCCGTAGAGTTTTTGGTTCGAGAAAGAACATGGTTTCCCTCCCCGTTAAATTCGAGAATCTGGAAATCCAGCAACAAAGCCGTAGAGTTTTTGGTTCGAGAAAGAGCTATTGACGGCCCATCCGGTGGAGTTTAGGGCGATTAGCTGATCGACCGAAGCGGCATCAATGCCAAGTTCTCGTTGTAGGATGGCGATCGCCGCCTGTTCTGGACTGGTTCCTGCGGGCACTCGTCCGCCAGGAAGATCCAACGTGACCGACCCAACGCCAGGACGATAGCTGGGAGACGGAAAGAGAATCTGTTCGTTCTGAATCGGCAGCACAATAACCGAATCCGCTTTCTCAATTCGCCAATACTCGAGTATGTTTCCACGATGATCTTGAAGATGTTCGCCGATCACGGTCAGCCAGTGCGAATGCATCTCCAGAAACCGATCCTGCACCGTCCAAGCTTGTTCAGCCCAGAATTGTTCCGCGTCAAAGGATGGAGTCATGACTGATTTAATGCTTGAGATTGGCGATCGCCCTAAAAATCAATAGCCCCCCCTATCGAATTACCTATCGAATTATCCAGCGAATTACCCACCTACCAGGCAACCCCTACTAAACCTTACCGCATCAAACTGCTTCAATCGGTTTCCCAAAGATTCTGGGCACTGGTCTGCTAAGGAGTGATGTGTAAAATGGTTGCATCGAGTGGATGAGAGGCGATGCTCTGCCCAAAATGTGAAAGTCAGCAGGTCGTCAAAAACGGCAAGGCTACCCTGCAAGACGGTGCTGTTGTGCAGAAATATGTATGCAAAGCCTGCCGCAAGCAATTCAACGACCGACTGCACCCCGATGGCGCGACTGCGAACCTCCTCAACGATTGTGACATTGGCAATGAATGTCCGCACTGAAGGAATGGGGGTACGAGCAACTGGACGGTCTTTTGGCAAATCTCACTCCACCATCCTGCGATGGGAAGAGCGTTTAGCCAACCAACTCAGCGAATGGTCACCAACTGCACCAGAAACAGCAGACCTCACAGTCGAAGGAGATGAGGTCTACACTCGCGTGGGCGAGAACCTCCCCCCCAGTGAGTGCGAAGGATGGACGATCCACTTCATCGAACGAGAGACACGCTACTGGATCGCCGCACAAGCGGGACAAAAACGGGATAAATTATTTCGCCAAGGGACAAAGGCGGCATGGACGTGGGCATCTGCGGCCCAGTTTATTCGTTGGTTTAGTGATGGAGAACGGCGCTACGGCATTATGTTATGGCAACTTGCCAGTGTGACGCTTGCTTCTGGTGAGGCACACCCCGATTATGGGCGACGCAAAGTGTGGCGTGAGGGGTTGGAGGTGGCGATGAAGATTAAGGGGTCGCAAGGTCAGAAGCGAGTTGAGTGGGTGAAAGTCGAGCATCCGTTCACCGCGATTAGCCCTGAGCATGAAGTCCACGCCAATCATAATGAGGCGCACAATAGTGCGTTGAGACGACGGGCAACCTATCGACGGCGACAGAATTTGTATGCCAAGCGAGTCGCAGCCTTACAACGAGTGTTAGACGTGCAGCGGTTGGTGCATAACTGGGTACGCCCCATCATGGATTGAAAAAAGATACGACTCCAGCAATGGCAATGGGATACTGTGATCGCCCGATCTCAATGCTTGAATTGCTGACAACCCGAGGCTTTGCCTCCCTCATCCGTTAGAAGACCAGTGCCCACATCCATGCTGACCATGTTACGGGTACGGGCAAGCTGCGGGATGCTACGGGATGTTTGGGGGTCGTTCCTGCAAATGCCCAAGCGACTTGTGCCGATCGCTTTATCCAGGATGGCGAAGTGCTGCAAATGGGTTCAATTCAGATTGAGGCGATCGCCACTCTGGGCCACACCGACAGCCACATGGCGTATCTGGTCAACGGGACACATCTGTTGACGGGTGACTCCCTGTTCATTCGCGGCTGCGGACGCACCGACTTTCAAAGCGGCAATGCTGGGGCAATGTACGACGCCATCACCCAACGCCTGTTTACCTTGCCGGATGAAACGCTGGTATATCCAGGACATGACTATAAGGGCGAAACGGTCTCTACGATTGGCGAAGAGAAGCAGTGGAATCCTCGCTTTGTAGGACAAACGCGGGAGAGCTTTATTGACCTGATGGCCAACCTAAACCTGCCCAATCCCAAGAAGATTATGGAAGCGGTGCCCGCTAATCAGGAATGCGGCAAAGTGGCGATCGCGGCTCGATAGAGACGGCTGCTTCATCAACGAGTGTACTGGGAACCTGTACGCTACATAGGTTCCCAGCACGTTTTTATCCAAGCCCTTATCCAAAGCTTTAATCCAAAGCTTTCAGGACCTACGCACTTGCGATATGCTCTTTGGGTTTTGGACATTGGGTTTTGGACAGTTTCTCACGGGTTGCGCACGCGAGAAATTGTCCAACTGCGTAAGTCCTAGCTTTATCCAAATCAGATCTCCAAATCGGATTCAGCGATGCCGAAATAGGGATTACTCTGTGTAGTGGACTCCAGCAACCTTACCTCGGAACACAATGTAGTTGTAGATATTGTAGAACAGCATGATTGGAATCAGAAAGCCGATAAAGATAATCATGAAAACAAGTGCGCTGGGAGCCGCTGCTGCTTGATAGATAGTGATATCAGGCGGAATGATGTAGGGAAACACAACTAATCCCAATCCTACAAAAGTAAGCAAAAAGAGTAAGATTGTCCAGATTAGCGGAGTCACTTCAGCTTTCCGATTCAAGCTCCTCAGCAATAGCCCAATTAGCACGATCCCCAATGCAGGAATTAGCGCAAAGATATACACTTCTGGCTGATGAAACAGCTTGGCTCTGGCGTTTTCATAGACCACAGGCGTGACGATCGTAATCAAGACTGCACCAATCAAGGTAGTGACGGCTGCTAACTTTGCAGTGCGGTAGTGCGTGTTTTGAAGTTCTCCATCGGTTTTGAGAATTAGATACGTTGAGCCAATCAAAACATATCCTTGAATGAGTGTGAGAGCGACCAAGAGCGATCGCCAATCGAGCCAGTCCCAAATGCTTCCAACAAAGTGGCCAGCTTCATCGACCGCAATTCCCTCCAAAACACTACCTAAAGCAAAACCCTGAAACAGGGCTGCCATAAAGCTCCCCACACCAAACGCTAGATTCCAAAACACCTTGTTGGTGGAATGTTCTCGAAATTCAAAAGCAACGGCTCGAAAAATCAAACCAAAAATCATCCCAAAAATTGGAATATAGAGTGCATTTAAGATCGTGCCGTAGGCAAGGGGGAACGCACCAAACAATGCTCCGCCCATTAGCACCAGCCAAGTTTCATTCGCATCCCAAACATTTCCCAAACTGGTCATGAGAATGCTGCGTCGTTTTTCATCAGAACTCGTCAGCGACAAAATACCCACGCCCAAATCAAAGCCATCTAGCATGACATAAAGGAACAGGAACAGAGCCAAAATGACAAACCAGACCTGTGTTAGAAAGTGTTCTAAATTTTCCATACTCTTATCAAATGAGTGAGGTCTACCCTTGCCAGATACTTACTCAATAGGCTCAACCTTACTGCTGGGCTTCAATAGGGCGTTGGTCAGGAATAAATTTAGCGGGTTCTGTCTCTACCGCAGGTTGATTCTCGATTCCCGGCACAGGCAATTCTAGGTTGGGGCCCCGACGAATAATGCGACTGCCAAAAAATAGCGCACAGATAAACAGAGTCGTATACACGGCTGCAAAAATTAGCAGGGATGTCAACACCTCGCTCGCAGGCAAGTTGGAAACCCCCTCCGCTGTGCGAATTTGCCCGTACACCACCCAGGGCTGTCGTCCTACACAGCGCACAATCCATCCCGACTCTACGGCAATGTAGCCCAAGGGAGCCGCTAGTAGCCAGGTTCGCAATAGCCACTTTTGGTGGGCGATCGCCTCTGGTGCAAACTTGCCCCGCAGCCATTGGATCACACTCACCCCCATCAAGCCCGCCAAGAAAAAGCCAATCCCGCTCATGATGCGGAACGAGTAATAAACCAAGCCCACCATTTTGGGTCGGTCGTCTGGCTGCCATTCTTTAAGGCCCAAAACAGGTTCAGAGAGGTTTTTCTTGAATTCCAAAATGTAGCCCAGTCCATTGGGAATAGAAATCTCCCAGTCGTTTCGCTCTAGCTTGTTGTTGGGCAACGCCACCAAGCTCCAATCCGCAGGTTGTCCCGCTGGGCTGGTTTCCCACTTGGCCTCCATTGCGGCTAGCTTAGTTGGCTGATAGTGCGCTACCTGCTCGGCGCTGAGGTGCCCAATGTAAATCTGCAAGGGAGTGACGGCGATCGCCACTGCCACAGCAATTTTGAGCGATCGGGCAAAGAACTCAGGATGGCGGTGGTTGAGAATATACCAGGCACTAATTCCGCCAATGACAAACAGCGACGTTTCCAAGGTTGCGAAGAACATATGGGAAACGCTGATGAACATGAAGGGATTCAAAATCGCCTGAAAGTAGTCATCCACGATGAACTTTCCGTTGACAAGCTCTCCACCTGCGGGTGTTTGCAGCCAGGAATTTGCCACCAAAATCCAAAATGTGGAAAGGTTCGCACCAAAAGCAACCATAATGGTGGAGAAATAATGAATGACTGGATGTACTCGCTCCCAGCCAAAGAGCATAATGCCTAGGAATCCAGCTTCGAGCATGAAGGCCATTGCGCCTTCAAACCCCAGAATGCTGCCAAAAAAATCGCCCACTGCTTCTGAAAAAGGGGCCCAGTTTGTGCCGAACTGAAACTCCATCGGCAAGCCAGAGGCAACACCAATGCCAAAGTTTAGAACATATAGTTTCGACCAGAAGCGGGCGTGGCGGTAGTAATCTGGATTTTTCGTCCTCAGCCACAATCCTTCAACCACAACAAGGTAGATTGCCATACCTGTTGTAAGAACGGGCCAGAGCATGTGAAAGATAGCCGTCAAAGCAAACTGCATTCGCGACAGTGTGACAGTATCAGCCCAGATAGCCATAGTTGCCTCATTGACAAGGGTTTAGACAAAGGTTTAGAACGGATCGGAACGAACAGGCAAGGGACAATTCTCATCGCTTGATGAGAACAAAAACGGCGACCGCTAACACGAAGTAACCGAACCCTTTTTCAAGCTGCTTGGCGCTGACGAATTGATTTAAGTAAGATCCTAAAAGAATTCCAGCGCTAGAGGCGATTGTAAAAGACAAAAGCAAGTTCCAATCAATCGGAACGTGACCAAAGTATCCGGCAAACCCAGTAACGGATTTTAGCGCCAGGATAATTAGGGACGTTCCCACAGCTTCTTTCATGGGGGTTTTTCCTAGCAGCACCAAGGCCGGAATCACCAGAAACCCACCCCCAATACCGATGAAGCCTGTGAGGGTGCCAACGGCAAGACCTTCCAGAGCAATTGCCAACCACTTAGGAATGACTGTGTGGTGATCAGAATGATCGGCCTTATCGAGCGGGTTTTCTGATTTGCTGGCTCCTTTGCGAATCATGGTGATTGAGGCAATCAGCATCATGACTCCAAAGGTCACAAGCTGAATTGTAGGGTTAATAAATGGCAACGAGGCTATCCTCGCTCCTAGATAAGCCCCTAGCATGGAAGCAGGCGCAAACAGCGCGATAATTTTAGGATTGACATTGCCTTGCCGCCAGTGAGGAATCGCACCGATCAAGCTCGCAACTCCCACAATGACCAAAGTCATGGCAAAGGCAGATTTTGCAGGGACGGACATGACATAGATCAGCACAGGAGCCGCCAAGATCGACCCACCCCCACCAATCAACCCCAGGCTAATGCCAATACAAATTGCCAGCAAATGCCCAATAACAGTGATTAACATTGATGTATCGTCCTAGAGATGTATGGTTCTAGAGATGTATGGTTCTAGATTTGTTTGCTAAGCCATGCAAAACTGGGCGATCGCCCAGTCCTAGAAGATCTGTTGCAATCACCACTCCAAAAAATTAGGACGCTCGATGAGCGCCCTAAAACCTTAAACTCAAACGCGCTGGTTGTAAGGCAGTTTAGCCAGCAGCATTCCTAATGCACAGGTATTCGTAATCCCAGCAAACACCAGACCAGCACCCACAAAACCGCTGAGGAGCAAAAACCAGGGAGAGACAAACGCACCCAGTAAAGTGCCAGTTACAACCAGCGAACCTGCGACAATCTGCACCTGGCGCATCAGGCTAATGGGGGCACGTCTGTTTACCTCAGTTGGAAACCCAGCCTGCACCCAAGCCGATAATCCGCCTTCCAAATGGGTCACTTCATCGATTCCTGCTGCGAATAATTTCTGTGCTGCCTGAGCCGATCGATTGCCTGTTCGGCAATACAACACCACAGTTTTGTTGCCATCTTTGTTGCCACCAAACGGAATGCGATTCGGATCGAATTTGGACAACGGCACTAGGATTGAGCTAGGGATTTTTTCGCCCGCATGTTCAGAGGGTTCGCGAACATCAACTAACGTGACGGCTTGCTGATCTAAAAGCACCTTCAGAGAAGCAGGATCGATCGTCTTCAAGCGATCATGCACGTTTTGCCTTGATAAAGTGTTGAGATGGATATTATTCAAGCTCGTCATCGTGTTCTCCTAACTGTTCCAAATGTTGAGTGATGTAGTCTACAAAAAATCGCTTGACACCCGGGCGACTGTTAAAGTCCAAGCCCATCGCCGTTGTTCGGTGGAGAAATTCTTCGACGGTCATGCCCCGCTCAATGCCAGACCGCAACAGCGCAATCCCAGCCGATCGCAGCCCTAGTGAGCAGTGCATCAAAACTGGCTTTGGGAGCTGATCAACGTGCTCACACACCTGAGCGATAACCTCACCGCTCAGACTAGAGGGATTTACAGGAACATGGGCATACTGCATTCTCAACGATTCCACAATCTGCGGCTCATCGGGCAGAAATCCCTTCTCCTTCGGCATCCTCAGATTGATCACTGATTTGAAGCCCTGTTGAGATGCTTGCTGCAATTGCTCTGGGCTAAGCTCTCCGGCCACAGAAACGTCTGCGTCTATCCGGTGGATGCCAACTAGCTGCGTTTCGTTCATTTCTGCATTCCCATTTCTGTGTTTAAGCCATCCTCCTACCCTGCCAAACTGGGTCTTCTAGCTGGTTACAAGTACATTGCCACACTGCTCATTTGCGGGAACGGCTTCCATGATTTTCTTTGGATCAGGCAGATTCAGCCCGTTCATAAACTCTATGAACTGATCGCGGGTTCGCCCAGCAAAGCGCGGGTTCCACTGTTCTTCTTCAGCGATCGTGGAGACGCTGTGACCGCGATAGTCGTGGGCAGGGTACACGAGCGTACCATCTGGCAGCGTAAACAGGTTCTCTGTTACGGAGTCATACAGTGTCCCTGCATCGCCGCTTTGGAAATCAGTCCGTCCGCAGCCCCGAATAAACAATGCATCGCCCGTTAGCACTCGGTCGCCATTCACCAGATACGCCATGTGGCTATCGGTATGTCCTGGAGTGGCGATCGCCCGAATTTCAACTTCTCCGACCTTCAAGACTTCCCCATGCCGGATGTGGCGGTTGGCACAAGCAACCTGCGCCTTTTCCGGAACAATCGTTTCACAGCCCGTTAGCTCCCGAAGTTTGCCAGCCCCCGTGATGTGGTCAGCATGGACGTGGGTTTCTAGGCAGTATTTCAAGGTCAATCCCAATTCGTTAACCAGCTTGTAATCGCGCTCGACCTGTTCAATCACGGAGTCCACCAAAACTGCTTCCTTGGTCTTGGGGTCAGCAATCAAATAGGTGTAAGTCCAGGTGTCTTGATCAAAAAGTTGTCGAAATAGCATCGTTCGTTGCCTCGTGAGACGGTGTTGTGCAGAAGGGTTGTGTTCTAGAGGTCGCCCGCTACAAACAGAATGGCGACAACAACCAGGATTGAGAAAAACGTGAGATAGCCAGCAACTATGACTGCGATCGCCCCGTAGCGTTGACTTAGGGATTCCGGTTTTCAATTTAATTACTATATAGTAATATAGTTTAAGAATTGATTTTCGTCAAGCCGCTGAAATGGATTTAAGATTTTATTCAGAAGAGACAACTATATTACCAACTGGCAGTATGGTACACATAGTAAATATCTTACGTCATCGACTCATTTTCTACACCTTTCGTTACATTTGAGGAACTACCGTGTCACCGACTGCACAGCAAACCCAACCCACCCACCCTGCTGAACAGCTTCGTCAAAATCTCTCGACCGCCGAGGCGATCGCCCCGCCCGTGAAGCACCACCAAATTGTGATTGTGGGGGGAGGAGCCGCCGGAATCACGGTTGCGGCCCAACTGCTGAGGCGAAACCGCGCCCTAGATATTGCCATCATCGAACCGTCCGACAAACACTACTACCAACCTGGCTGGACGCTGGTAGGCGGCGGCGTGGCTCCGATTGAGAAATTCATTCGAGATGAAAAAGATGTCATTCCCAAAGGGGCAAACTGGATTCAAGCGCGAGTCGCAAAACTAGACCCCGATCGCAACACGGTCATCACCGAAGCCGGCCAAGCCATTGAGTATGAGTACTTGGTACTATGCCCCGGCATTCAAATTGACTGGCATCTAATCAAAGGCTTAAAAGAAGCCCTGGGTAAAGGCGGAGTCACCAGTAACTACTCCAAAGATTACGCCCCCTACACCTGGGAAACTATCCAAAACTTCAAAGGCGGGAACGCCCTCTTTACCTATCCCGCCACGCCAATCAAGTGTGGCGGTGCGCCTCAGAAAGTGATGTATATGGCCGATGACACCTTCAAGCACAAGAGCGGTGTCGGAGTGAACACCACGGTGATGTTCTGCACCGCTGGGGCCTCTATGTTTGCCGTACCAGAATATGCAGCCGCTCTGGATAAAGTAGTGGCGCGACGCGGCATTGTTACCAAGTTCAAGCACAACCTCAAGGAAATCAAGGCAGACACACAAGAAGCAATTTTTGATGTCACCACCGATAACGGCACCGAGGAAGTCAGCATTCACTACGACATGATCCATGTGGCTCCCCCCATGAGTGCCCCTGATTTTATCAAGCAAAGCCCGCTGGCTGGAGCCGGTGGCTGGGTGGATGTTGATCAGGCAACGCTGCAACACACTCGCTACGCCAACGTGTTTTCACTCGGCGATGCGTCTTCTTTGCCGACCTCTAAGACGGCCGCAGCCGCCCGTAAGCAAGCGCCGATTCTCGTTCAGAACTTGCTGTCTTTGATTCAATCGCAGCCGATAACCGAAGAATATGACGGCTATACCTGCTGTCCCCTCATCACAGGCTACAACTCAACCATCATGGCAGAGTTTGCCTATGGTGGAAAGCTGGCTCCCTCGTTTCCGCTCGATCCCACCCAAGAGCGCTACTCAATGTATTTGGCAAAGACCCATGTGTTGCCCTGGTTGTACTGGAATCGAATGCTAAGGGGTGAAGGATTTGAAGCGGATATTTTCAAGCCCATCAACCGACTGCTCCGGCACTAAACGAGATTGCGGAGGGGATGGTCGCTGCCCATCCCCTCAATGCTCGGGCAGTTCCCTGTGTTTTAAGGTTGGCGATCGCGTCTACTACACTGGTTCAGATGCCAAGCTTCTGTGCGATTACGGAAACCAAGCGCTAGAAATCATCGCCCTAGATGCAAAAACGAGGCGAGTCGTCTGTCAAACGACTCGTCTCGAGCAAGTTGTCGGAATTGCATTTGATGATCTCAGCAAACGCTAGCGGCTCTGTCTTAGCTGTGATAATTGCTGAAGCTGTTGACTCTGCTGTTCAACTTGCATCGTCAACGCATCACAAACCAAATCGCACAGTTCAAACAGAAATGGATTGGCAATGCGATAGTAAACACAGACTCCACGCTGTTCGCGAGCAACCACCCCAGCTTGAGTCAGCATTTTAAGATGCTTAGAAACATTCGCCTGTCCCAAGCCGGTTTCTTCGATAATCTCTGTTACATTCTTAGCACCTGTTTTCAGAGAACATACGATTTGAAGGCGACTCACTTCTGATAAAACTTTGAAGAAGTCTGCCATCAGGCTCAATGCTTGGGGAGTGAGTTTAGAAATACCGCACTCATTGACTAGGTTTGCATGGGCTAGGCTTGCATCTACTTGTTCTGGCGCTCTTTCTTGAACCGCAACAGGCTTTCTGGATGATTTTGTAGGCATGGGAGGCATTCCGCAACTTGGACGGATCTTATTTATTATCACTATATTACCACACGGTAGTAGAACCTGCACAATTAACGGAGAGTACAAAGATGGCGCTGTTTGACAGATTCGCTTGTCCTGTTTTTAACCACCACAACACCTGTACTTTACGGCGCTGAGATGACCGTTGCTGTTGTTCCAAGACGGCTTTTAGTTCTTCTGCTGTTTCAGCGATATCGATTTTGAGGACTCCACTCATGGTGGCTAGCTCTAACGTCTTCTTATATGTAGCAGATCTTTGGAGATTTGATATTTCTCAGCCCATGCTGGGTATCGAGCCGGGCATTTTAGTTACCAATGCTTTCTATTGATAAAGTTGGTGAAACACCATATCTTGGTTCAACTCAATACATTTTCCATCTCAATCTAGTTGCAAATCCTACAATTTGAGCAACTACCAAATAGCACCTCTCCAAGGATTTTTAACCACTTCAAAATTTGGTTCAAGGACATCTGTTATATTGTGTAGTTAAAGTTTTGCTGTTCAGTTATAAACATTAGCCCACACAGTTATGAAGATCAGCGCTCGGAATGCAATGAAGGGCACCGTAAAATCAGTGGTTTCTGGCATGGTGACAGCAGCAGTTGTCATCGAAGTAGCTCCAGGGCTGGAGGTGGCCGCTGTCATCACTAAGTCATCGGCTGAGAACCTGGGGCTGAAGGTAGGCGATGAAGCCTACGCCGTGGTCAAAGCCTCCGACGTGATGGTGGCTGTGGATTAGGCTACTGCTTTCGGGCCACGATGTGGAAGATGTGCCAGTGCTTGTCTTCCCCCAAGGCAGTTTTGCCGGGGTGGTTTTCTTCCTCCAGCCATTCGACGGCAAAAGGTTCTAGCAGTTGATTGATCTCGATGCGGCTGTGGTGGGTGAGGTCAGCATAGACCGCCCAGGAATCCTGGTCACCAAAGAGTTGTCCGCAGAAGCGCCCGCTGGGTGCTAGGGCCACCACAATTTCTTCCCACAGGTGGGCAAAGTGCTGGGGTGGGCAGAAGGGTAGGCAGAAGCTGGCGTTGATCAAGCTGACCGCTGGGGGTAGGGTGAGGTTCTCGAAGCGCTGGACACGGGTCTCTAGGTAGGTGCGATCGCAGTCATCCCGCTGCCGTAGGCGGGCGATCGCCTCGGGTTCACCATCGATAGCCAGCACTCGCCAGCCCCGGCGCAGCAGTTCCACGGTGTCGCGCCCGTCGCCGCAGCCTAGGTCCACCGCAAACCGAGGCAGGGGGTTGGGGTCTTGGGCAATGGAATCCAGCGCTCGGGTCAGGGTCGTCCGGGGAGGCCGCCCTTCCACTGCCTGATAGTATTGATGCCACCGGGTTTCAAATTTCATTGCTGCCTCCGCGGCTGAGGACAGATCGCCCATCGGCCAACGCTTTAGAAAGTCACACATGGGGATTAGGCTGGCTAGCCCCTCCAAAGTGCAAGGGTTCGAGGACAGGTTTCGAGATCGGGGGTCGGGGTGGCAACGGTAAGGCCGATCCAGCGATCGATCGCCTCGGAGTCGAAGCCAGCACGGCGATCGCCCTCCACCTCCAGCAGCGGGCGGCGGATCAGCAATGGGTTCAGCATCATCAGTTCTAGGGCAGTGTCAGCATCAAGTTGGGCAGGCACGACCACCCCAGAGGCGATCGCCGGGGCGCTGGCGTTGAACCACTGGGGCACGGGCAGCCCAGCGAAGAAGGGGCGCAGGCGATCGCAGGTCCACGGCTCGGTCAGCAGGTTGCGGACGATCACCCGATGCCCTGCGGCTTCCAACAAACGCTTTTGGCGGGCGTTGTTAAAGCAGCCGGGCTTTTCGTAGAAGGTAACTGTGGCCATGGGGAACCTCTTGGATGGGTGGGGTTGGGTCGGGGTCTGCGGGTGGGCTAGGGGAGATGGGGTTAGCGGGCGATCGCCGGAAAGTCTGCCTTCAAAATCTCCAGCCAGTTGGCAATGCGCTGGTCAGTTTTCTCACTTTCGTTTACCTCATCCAGGGGCAGCCCCACAAACTTGCCGTCGCGGATAGCAGTGGACTTTTCAAAGGTGTAGTCTTCCGCAGAAACCGCCCCGACGATAGTGGCCCCTAGCGCCTTGAACTGGTCGTATAGAATGCCCAAAGCCCCAACAAAATGCTTGCTGTGGCCTTCGCAATCGCCGGGGCCAAACAGGGCAATGGTCTTCCCCGAAAAGTCGGGCTTGTCCATTTCCATGTCGAATATGGGTTCGCGCCAGTCGTTCTGCAATTCGCCCGCCCCCCAAGTGGAGCAGCCGAGGATCAGGTAGTCATACTGGAGCAGGTCATCTACGCTGTCGTAGTCAGACTCCATGCTGTAGAGATCGCAGCGATCTTCACCGATTGCATCTCGAATTTTTTCAGCAATTTCTTCTGTAACGCCAGAAGTGCTGCCGTAGAAAAGTCCAATGTCTGCCACGGGTTTACTCCTTGAAAACAGGTAGAAGGTAGAGGGGATAGGTTGGGCATCGTCTAATTCGTAGAGCCACTATCGTCTAAATTTTGGCGGCTGTTTCTTTCCTCCCAATCAGATTGGGGGCCGACCAGTCGCACGTAGATCGCGCTCACTAGCACAGGCGGCAAGGTAAGATGTCCGTTTTCGGTGCGAATCATGAAGTTGGGGTAGCGCTGGGTAATAGCAATGGTTTTTCCTTGAGTTAAACCAAGGGATTGCAGGTGAGAAAGAATTTGGGAATCAGTCTGGGTAAAGCGAGCAATCGTGCCGCGATCGCCCACATTGAGAACCTGTAATGCTGCTCCTGCAACCGTAAATCGATTAAACATGACGCAACTCCAGCGAAAAGATTGGGTCAACCGTAGGCTGCATCCACGGAGCAATGCACCCCCTTAATCGTCAAATTAAATACGCCTCCATATGGGTCTTAATCGTGCAGTCCGATCGCGGATACGATGAGCAAAGTACGATAAAGCCCTTGGCAATCTGCTCGTCGTCTAGAAAAGACTGCTCCTCCTGATTAACCTCACCTTCGACCAGTTTGCCAACGCAGCTAGAGCAAGCGCCCGACCGACAGGAGAAGGGTAGGTCAATGTCGTTCTCTTCTGCCGCGTCAATGATGTAAGTGTTCTCATCCACCGGAATAGTGACATCGATATTACGCTTCTTGTTGATTAGACGAACTTGATAGGTTTTCGTCATGGTAGGACTCCTTTGAGAGGCAGTTTGTGGATGTTGAACTTTGAGTGCTGAGTCGAATTCCTGCATTCAAGCCTAAAAACGCAGTCCAAAAACTCAATGCTCAAAGCCTTTAACTACAGGGCACCCCAGCAGGGCTGCAATCGCCCGCCGCCTGGAACGACTTGCCGCAGCCGCAGGTGGCAGTGGCGTTGGGGTTGGTGAATTTAAACCCGCTCTCTAGCAGGCTATCGATGTAGTCCACCACAATGCCGTCCAGCAGGGGCCAGCTTATGGGGTCCACAAAAACCTTCAAACTGCCCGATTCCACAACCCGATCGTCGGGCTTAGGAGCGTTGGCAATTTTAATATCGTACTCGTAGCCGTTGCAGCCGCCGTCTTTCACCGCCAAACGAACGCCGCGTTCGGGAGTGTAGTTCGGGGTGCCGCGCAGGAAGGTACGCAAGCGCAGTTCGGCGAGTTCGGTAATTGTGATAGTCATAGCAAATGGATAGGTAAGAATTGGATGGGTAAAGGGGTAGATGAATTTTGGATTGGCGATTCTGGATTTTGGCAGTGCTGTTGTAGGATAGGCATTGCCCACCGCTACCTCAAGGTGGATCGCGAGAAAAGGTCATGGGCTACCTCCTCGCCATTGCTACGGGAATAGTGCGATCGCCCTTTGCCTTCACCCCACCGCACACCGGGCAATCCGGGTCGTAGTAGGCACGGCGTTTAGCAAACTCTGCCCGCGCCAGATCCATAGTGAGGAGCTGACCCAGCAGCGGCTCGCCCAACCCAGTGACAAGTTTGATCGCTTCCAGGGCCGCCAAGCAGGCCAGGGTGCCCGACACCGCCCCCAGCACTCCAAAGCCCCAGCGATCCCACTCCGGTTTTTCGGGAAACAAGCACGACAGGCAGGGGGTTTTCCCCGGAATCACGGTGAGCAAGTAGCCCTCCATTGCGTTCATCGCCGCTTCCACCATCGGCTTGCCCCAGCGCACACAGGCGGCGTTGAGCAAATCGCGCTCTTTGAAGTCAAAGGCGCAGTCTAGGGCGATGTCTGCCCGCTGCACCAGAGCATCGATGTTTTCAGCAGTAACGTACTCGCACACCGCTTCAATCTCAATGTCGGGGTTAAAGGCGGCCAAGGTCTGTTGGGCCTTGAGCACCCTCGGCCTACCTACCCAGTCATCGGTCATCAGCACCTGACGATTCAAGTCATCCCGCTGAAGGTCGCCCCCCCGCAGCAAAATCAACCGCCCCACCCCCGCCGCCGCCAGATACAGCGCTGCTGTGCCGCCCAGTCCGCCCACCCCAGTCACTAGGGCAGTAGTGGATTTCAGTCGTTCCTGCGACTCCTGGCCAAAGCCAGGGATTTGCATTTGACGACGGTAGCGATCGCGCTCGGTAGGTGAGAGCATAGCATGGAGTGTTGTCATGACAGAGAGATAGGGAGATAGGGAGATAGGGAGATAGGGATGGAAAATTTTGAGATTGCAGCTTGAAGCTTTGACTGAAATTCACGGTTCAAACCTGAAAATTCAAAATGTCAGGACTTACGTACTTGCGACAAGTTTTCTGGGTTTTGGACAATTGCTTACGGGTGCAGCCTGCAAGCAATTGTCCAACTGCATAAGTCCTAATGTCTTACTCGACTTCAATGTCAGAGAGAAGGACGACATTTTGGGGTTTGTTGTTGAAAACTTTGAACAGTTTTTGCTGAAGAGGCGACGAGGTTTGGAACAGGCTGTAAGCCTCCTGCAACAGTTCTCGGTACTGGTTAAAGGTGGCATCATTCGCCATATCTGGATTTTCGACCCCCTTCTCTTGCATCAGTCGGGAGAATTTTTGCAAGATGTGCAGGCGATTGACATTGAGAAACTGCGGGTCGTAGGACAGTCCAAAAAACGCAAAGTAGTCTTCAGCCTGGGTAATTTCATTAAAGGTCGTTACTTTAGAACTCATTGGGCTTGCTCCAGGGTGTGCAGTTGTTGTTTCAAGTCACGCAGTTGGCAATAGACCTCGTAGGTGCGGGCTGCTGCATCAGGCAAAAGATCTAAATCGGCGGGCAGACCTTCAGCAATATCGTGCAGATCCATCTTGAGTTGCCCAGCTTTGCTATTGAGCTTTTTGATTTGGTCCTTGAGAGCGTTAATGGTAGAAGAGTCAGTGGTTAGCATTGGAGACTTTCGATTGGGAATTTCGGATTAGACAAGAGATTAGGCAAAACAAAAATTCAGAGTTAGCGATTGAGGATTTGGATAATTTTTAGAATCAGAAGTGTCACGAATTAGCTACGCATTCCTCCCGGCTCCGCCAGCATCTTTCCAGCCAGTCCACCCGTTCCTGGCGAGAGCAGGAAAACTGAAACAGGGCACTGCGAACCAGCAATAGCGCAAGGGCGTGGTTGACCTCTACTCGAAGCGTGCCATCTGTCGGGCAAGCGCAGGGGATATTCAAATCTCGCAGGCGGAGGAAGATCGACCAGCGATCGCATCGGTTCACTGAAATCACTTGTCCCCAACCGGAGACAGAAGAAGACGAGTTCATGGCACTAGCTCCACGGGGATAGGGGCAGACTGTCTGAGTTGGCTCACCTGAGTTTCCAAGGTTTCGATGCGATCGAGTAGGGCGCGGATCGTCCTCGCTTCGGCATCGGGCAGTTGGGCATGATCCAGGGGAGCGGTGGCGGTATTGCAGCGGCAGACATTGCGGCTGGGCACGCCGACAGCGGTGCAGTGGGCAGGCACCGATTGCAGCACCACCGCCCCGGCCCCAATGCGGGCATAGTCGCCAAGGGTAATGTTGCCAAGCACCTTGGCCCCGGAACCAATTACCACATGACTGCCCACAGTGGGGTGGCGCTTGCCAGTCTCTTTGCCAGTGCCCCCCAAGGTGACTCCCTGGTAAATCAGGCAGTAATCGCCCACGATCGCCGTCTCACCAATCACCACGCCCATGCCGTGGTCGATGAAGACACCCTGGCCAATCTGGGCACCGGGATGAATGTCGATGCCTGTGAAAAAGCGGCTGAGGTGGGCGATAAACCGGGGCAGAAAAGGGATGCCGCGATCGCGCAATCCGTGGGCTAGGCGATGGGCGGCCAGGGCGTGCAGGCCGGGATAGCAGCACAGCACCTCCAGCCAGTGACTCGCCGCCGGATCGCGTTTAAAGATGATGGCAAAGTCCTCTCGTAAAGCGGCCAGAATGGGCAACCGCTTGGGGATATCGACCGAAGGCTGGGTAAAACTGCGAGAAAAAGAGAGAAACATAGCTCCAGTGGAGGCGTTTTGTTTCTCTGCTTTATAGCAATGACTTCAAGACTGCCAGTTGAGGGCTAACTCATCCAGATGACTAAACCAATTACGACTGCACTCAACCCCAAATCCCCTATCAATTCAAGGGAAAAAAGTTTTTGATGGTCAGGGGACGGGTATTTCTCATGGCGGGAAGACGCATTTTTACCCCTAGGTTCAAGCATTATGTACTCACCAAAAATTCTGACTCAGCAAAGGCTTTAGATGATTTAGCAAGTGGGTCAAGATTCTGTCAATTATGCACTCAAGATAGGGGCTTCCAAGCCTGCAATTGGCCTTTAACACAAAAAACTGTAGCAGATTTATCAGAAGCTCCTCTATTTAATTCAGAAATCCTTAACATCTGTTGCCCTACATCTGTTGCCCTACATCTGTTGCCCTTGAAGAAAGTAAACCAACTAGTAAACCGTCTGATAAACCGTCTGAATATCTGAAGTCTGCTTCTATCTCCCCAACCCCTGAGAGAAGCAGAGAACTGAAATTTCAAAGTCCCTCTCTAAGAGAGATTTGGGATTGAGATTACCCAGTCATCCAAGTCGGCAAACTCATCACGCTCCGGGCTGCCAAAACATTTCTTAACCCACTAAAAGTAACGTTGATAACCATTACGCTAAGCAGACAGACAAAATCGATACGGTTTAATATTTGACACTTGAAAACAACGTTCATTCTGTAGTAAATGATGCCAAAATGCGAGCTTTGAGTACTCAGAAACCTCGGCTATTTAAAGCGTTATACCAATGCTAAATCCTTTCTCCAATGGGCACTTCATCTGAGTACAGAAATACAGCACTCGGCTATTGAAATACCAGCATTTCTCTTGGGAAATACTAGCCCCCCACCCTGCCAAAAAAGATCAAGGTTTCTGTAATCCGGGTGTCTGGCAGTTAAGTACACCGCTAATCATTCAATCAACTCTACCGGGACAAGCGACCAAAGCAGCAAAATTCCCGTTGCTATAACTCTTTCAACGCCGAACACACCAGCGTTACTCGATACCTGAAAGGGTACTCAGCAGATGGCAACGTCAACCCCAGCTTGGTTAAAGCTAATAACTTTGACACGTTGCCCTGTCAGTGCCTAAACAGCAATCGAACAGCCCACCGATTTCCTCGCGACACCACCCACGCAGGGGAATCGCCTTTATCAGCACGTCGCTGGCTGATGGGTTCTGCTCCCCTGAGGGCACCCACCAGCTGGCGAAGGAAATTCTCCAGCCCTTGTCTGGCTGCGCCGCCATGCGTTCCAACCCCGCCCTATCCACCCCTACCTCCCCAAACCCATGACGCCACCGCCATCCTCTGCCCTGACCTCCGCGCCCACCGCGACGCCCGATCTGGACATTACCCTGACCAAGACCAAAACCGTGGTCAAACCGGCGGGCGGCGGCTGTGGCACGACCGCCTCTGGCTGCACTACCAAGACCGACACCGCCCTCAGCGAGAGCATCCAGGCCCGCATTGAAAAGCATCCCTGCTACAGCGAAGAGGCCCACCACCACTATGCCCGGATGCATGTCGCAGTAGCCCCCGCCTGCAACATTCAGTGCAACTACTGCAACCGCAAGTACGACTGCGCCAACGAGAGCCGCCCCGGTGTGGTCAGCGAACTGCTTACTCCCGAAGAGGCTGCCCACAAGGTCTTAGTGGTGGCGGGCAAAATTCCTCAGATGACCGTGCTAGGCATCGCTGGCCCCGGCGATCCCCTGGCGAACCCCGAAAAAACCTTCCGCACCTTTGAGCTGATCGCCGAGCGGGCCCCGGACATCAAGCTCTGCCTCTCCACCAACGGCCTGATGCTGCCGGATTATGTGGATCGCATCAAAGCGCTAAATGTCGATCATGTCACCATCACTATTAATATGGTGGACCCCAGCGTGGGCGAGAAGATTTATCCCTGGGTTCACTACCGCCGCAAGCGCTATCGGGGCCTTGAGGGGGTACGCATCCTCCACGAGCGGCAGATGGAGGGATTGCAGGCTTTGAAAGAGGCTGACATTCTCTGCAAGGTCAATTCCGTACTGATTCCTGGCATCAACGACGAGCACATGCCCGAGGTGAATGCCGCTATTCGGGAGCGGGGCGCGTTTTTGCACAACATCATGCCGCTGATTTCGGCCCCGGAGCACGGCACCTACTTTGGACTGAATGGGCAGCGCGGCCCTAGCCCCAAGGAACTGAAGCAGGTGCAGGACAACTGCGCTGGCAACCTGAAGCTGATGCGCCACTGTCGCCAGTGCCGGGCTGATGCCGTGGGTCTGCTGGGGGAAGACCGCAGCCAGGAATTCACCAAGCAGAAGTTTATGGAAATGCCTGTGGACTACAGCCTGGAAACCCGCCAGGCGGTGCATCTTAGCATTGAGCAGGCTAAGGCTGCCGTGGCTGCCAAGAAGCAGTCCGCCGCCCGCATTCCCGGTGAGCGATCGGAGGATTCGCCCAAGGTTCTCGTTGCTGTAGCCACCAAGGGCGGCGGCATTGTGAACCAGCACTTTGGCCATGCCAAGGAATTCATGATTTACGAAGTGGATGCTGCCGAGGCTCGGTTCATCAGCCATCGCAAGGTGGCCGATTACTGCCAGGGCGGCTATGGCGAAGAGGCGATGCTGACGGGCATCATCGACACCATTGCTGACTGCAAAGCGGTGCTGGCGGCTAAAGTCGGTCCCTGCCCCAGCAAGCGGTTGCAGGAAGCGGGCCTGGTGGTGGTCGAAGACTACGACGTGATCGAGACCGTAGCCCGCAGGTTCTATGACGAGCATGTGTTGAAACGATAGGTCTGTCCCTCACCCCTAACCCCTCTCCCTAGGAGAGGGGGGAACCGAACCGAACCCACCCCTAGCCCCTCAGAGGAGGGGAACCGAACCCACTACCCCACCATCCCCTCCACCCGCCCACCCATCCACCTGCCCACCCCCGGAGGCCCCCAATGAGCTACACCATCACCCAAAGCTGTATCGGTTGTCGGCGTTGCCTCTCCGCCTGCCCCACGGGGGCGATTCAGACCGATGGCACAAAATTCTGGATTGCGAGCGATCGCTGCAACCAGTGTCAGGGAACCTACGGGGTGGCCCAGTGCTGGGCTATCTGCCCTACTAACGAGGGCTGTGTGCCTCTGACCAGTGGCGTGGCGGCGGTGCCATCGTCCTCAACATTGGAGCGATCGCCCGACTACTGGGAGGCCTGGTTTGCCACCTACACCCGCATGGTGGCCAGGCTCCGGGGGATGCAGGAGTCGAGCTATTGGCACCACTGGTTTGATACCTATTCGCAGGCTTTGAAGCGATTGCAAACGGCCCATTGACCCTCACCCCCAGTCCCTCTCCCTCAGAGAGAGGGGAGCCGGAAGTACCATCTCCGATCCAAAATTCCCAATCCAAAATTCCCAATCCAAAATTCTCTAACTGCCATGGTCACTTATCTCGACAACAACGCCACCACCCGCATCGACCCCGACGTTTTGGCGGCGATGCTGCCCTACCTGAGCGAGCTATACGGCAACCCGTCGTCGATGCACAGCTTTGGCGGCCAGGTAGGAGCGGCAATTGAAACCGCCCGGGAGCAGGTGGCTGCTCTGCTGGGGGCCGAGCCGACGGAGATTATCTTCAATAGCTGCGGCAGTGAGGGCAACAACACCGCCATCCACGCTGCCCTGGCGGCCCAGCCGGAGAAGCGCCACATCGTCACCACAGCAGTCGAGCACCCGGCGATTCTGGCGGTGTGCAAGCACCTGGAGAAGCGGGGCTACACCGTCACCTACCTCTCCGTGGACGGGCGCGGCGAGCTGGACTTGATGGAACTGGAGGCGGCAATGACCGGCGGCACGGCTCTGGTTACTACGATGTATGCCAACAACGAAACCGGGGTGATCTTTCCAGTGGAGCAGATTGGGGCGATCGCCAAAGCCTACGGAGCCGCCTACCACGTCGATGCCGTGCAGGCCGTCGGCAAGGTGCCTATTGACCTGTCCACCAGCCCCATCGACCTGCTCACCCTCTCGGGCCACAAGCTCCACGCCCCCAAGGGTATCGGCGCATTGTACGTCCGTAAAGGCTTCCGCTTCCGCCCCTTTTTGCTGGGGGGCCACCAGGAGCGGGGCCGCCGGGCGGGCACCCACAATGTGCCAGGTATCGTTGCCCTAGGCAAAGCGGCGGAACTGGCCCAGATCCACTTGGCCCATGTCCAGCGCGAAGCCGAACTGCGGGATCTGCTGGAGTGCGGCATTTTGACCACTATCCCCGATACCGTAGTCAACGGCGGCGGTGCCCTCCGGCTGCCCAACACCACCAACATCGGCTTCAAGTACATCGAAGGGGAAGCCATCCTGTTCATGCTCAACCGCGAGGGTATCTGTGCCTCCTCCGGCTCCGCCTGCACCTCCGGCAGCCTCGACCCCTCCCATGTGCTGACGGCCATGGGGCTGCCCTATACCATCCTCCACGGCTCTATCCGCTTCAGCCTTTCCCGCTACACCACCGAAGCCGAAATCCGCCAGGTGCTCGCCGTCATGCCCGAAATTGTGGAACGCCTGCGGGCCCTATCGCCCTTTAACAACGACCAGGCGGAGTGGTTGCAGGAGCGAGATTTAGCCGTTGCAACCTGAGGCATTTTGGGTTTTGGACTTTGGATTTTGGATTGCTTGCTTCATCCAAAATCGCCAACCCCAAATTCCTGCCGACCCACCCTGCCCTCTGGGCACCCCTCCCAGGAGGGGACCGCCCCCACCACAATCCAAAATCGCCAATCCCAAATCCACAATTCCTTCATTCCCCCAAAACTGCCATGTGGGACTACTCCGAAAAGGTACTCGAACTCTTCTACAACCCCATCAACCAGGGCACCATCGATGACCCACAGGAACCCGATGTGGCGGTGGTCTACGGCGAAGTGGGCAGCATTGCCTGTGGCGATGCCCTGCGGCTGCACCTGAAGATTCAGCAATCCACCGACAGTATTTTGGATGCGCGGTTCCAGACCTTTGGCTGCACGAGTGCGATCGCCTCCTCCTCGGCCCTGACCGAAATCATCAAGGGCAAAACCCTAGACGAGGCATTGCACATCACCAACCAAGACATTGCCAACTTCCTCGGCGGTCTGCCCGAAGCCAAAATGCACTGCTCGGTGATGGGGCAGGAAGCCCTGGAGGCGGCGATCTACAAGTATCGCGGCATCGAGGTGGAGCATCACGAGGACGACGATGGCACCCTGGTCTGCACCTGCTACGGCATCAGCGAGAAGAAGATCCGGCGGGCGATCGCCGAAAACCGCCTAACCACCGTAGAGCAAGTCACCAACTACGTCAAAGCCGGGGGTGGATGCGGCTCCTGCCTAGCGGACATTGAGGACATTCTGCTGGAAATTCAACACTCGGCAGAATCCGTAAAAGTTGCCCCCGCCCTCGCCCTAGATAAGGAGCAGAGCACCCAAGCCTTACCTTATCCCTCCACCCCCCTCACTAACCTGCAAAAAATTACCCTGATCCAGCAGGTGATCGACACCGAGGTGCGGCCCCTCCTGCTGGCCGACGGCGGCGATGTCAGTTTGCACGACGTGGAGGGCGATCGCGTCCTAGTCAAGCTCCAAGGGGCGTGCGGCTCCTGCCCCAGCAGCACAGAAACCCTGAAGTACGCAATCGAGGCCAAGTTGAAAGATCTAGTCTTGCCCTCCCTCATCGTCGAAGCAATCTAATTTCGACATCCCATAGGCTCTCCCCAAAATCCAAAATCACCAACCCCAAATTCCTAACCCCTCCTCCCACCCATGCACCCCTCTATCCCCCGCGCCGGGCGCGACCCGCCGGCCCTCCTCCAGGCCCTTGCCTGATCCGAATTGACGAACGTTTCATTACCCCTCGATCCGAAATCAAACCCAAGGAGAAATCCCCCCATGCGACAGATTGCATTCTATGGAAAAGGCGGCATCGGCAAGTCCACCACCTCCCAAAACACCCTTGCCGCCATGGCCGAAAAGGGCCAGCGGATCATGATCGTCGGCTGTGACCCCAAGGCCGACTCCACCCGCCTGATGCTCCACAGCAAAGCCCAAACCACCATCCTGCACCTAGCCGCCGAGCGCGGCGCGGTGGAAGATTTGGAACTGGACGAGGTGCTGCTCACTGGCTATCGCGGCGTTAAGTGCGTCGAGTCCGGCGGCCCCGAACCCGGTGTCGGCTGTGCTGGACGGGGCATCATCACCGCCATCAACTTTCTAGAAGAAGAAGGCGCGTACGAAGACCTAGACTTCGTCTCCTACGACGTGCTAGGCGACGTGGTCTGCGGCGGGTTCGCCATGCCCATCCGGGAAGGCAAAGCCCAGGAGATCTACATCGTGGTGTCGGGCGAAATGATGGCTATGTATGCAGCCAACAACATTGCTCGAGGCGTGCTGAAATATGCCCACTCCGGCGGCGTGCGCCTGGGCGGTCTAATCTGCAACAGCCGCAACACCGACCGGGAAATTGAGCTAATCGAAGCCTTGGCCGCCAAGCTCAACACCCAGATGCTCCACTTCGTGCCCCGCGACAACGTGGTGCAGCACGCCGAACTGCGCCGCATGACGGTAAACGAGTACGCCCCCAACAGCAACCAAGCGAAGGAGTATGCCCAACTGGCCGACAAGATCATCAACAACAAGAATCTCACCATCCCCACTCCCATCTCGATGGACGAGCTAGAGGAGTTGCTGATTGAATTCGGCATTCTCGATGGTGATGAAGAGTACCAGAAGGCTCTGGAGGCCGACAAGGCCCTGGCAGCGGTCTAGGTTCCCTGACCCTCACCCTAAATCCCTCTCCCCGAGGGAGAGGGACTTTGAATCCGGCTCCCCTTCTCCCCAGGGAGAAGGGGCTGGGGGATGAGGGCTAAACCTGACCACCCGTTCAAAATCCAAAATCGCCAATCCAAAATTCCCGCAGACCCGCCCCTTACCCCTCCCAGGAGGGGAGCTGCGGAAGACCCCACCCATCCACCCCTACCCGAGAGGGCACCATGACTACCGTAGAAGATAGAAAAGCACTCATCGACGAGGTGCTAGAGGCCTACCCCGACAAAGCCAAAAAGCTGCGGGCCAAGCACATCAGCGTCCAAGAGGCCGAAAAGACCGACTGTGGCGTAAAGTCTAACAAAAAGTCCGTCCCCGGTGTGATGACCACTCGTGGCTGCGCCTATGCAGGGGCCAAAGGAGTGGTCTGGGGCCCGGTCAAAGACATGATCCACCTTAGCCACGGGCCAGTAGGCTGCGGCTACTACTCCTGGTCAGGCCGCCGCAACTACTACATTGGCACCACCGGGGTCGATAGCTTCGGCACTATGCAGTTCACCTCCGACTTTCAGGAGCGCGACATTGTCTTTGGCGGCGACAAAAAGCTCGACAAACTGATCGATGAACTGGAAATTCTGTTTCCTCTGAGCAAGGGTACCACCATCGAATCGGAATGCCCGGTAGGCCTGATCGGCGACGACATTGAGGCCGTGGCCCGCAAGAAGGCGAAGGAATACGGCAAGCCCGTAGTGCCCGTGCGCTGTGAAGGGTTCCGGGGGGTGTCCCAATCCCTGGGCCACCACATCGCCAACGACACCGTGCGGGACTGGGTGCTGCCCAAGGCCGACGAGTACCGCAAACTGCCGGAGGGCTACGAACCTGGCCCCTACGATGTCAACATCATCGGCGACTACAACATCGGCGGCGATGCCTGGCCCAGCCGTCTGCTGCTGGAGGCGATTGGTTTGCGGGTGATCTGTCAGTTTTCGGGGGACGGCACCTTTAACGAAGTGGTGATGACACCCCTAGCCAAGCTTAACTTAATCCACTGCTATCGGTCGATGAACTACATTTGCCGGTTTATGGAAGAGAAGTACGGCATTGGCTGGCTGGAGTACAACTTCTTTGGCCCCACCCAGATTGCCAAATCCCTACGGAAGATTGCCGCCCAGTTTGACGAAACCATTCAGGAAAAGGCGGAGCAGGTGATTGCCAAGTACCAGCCACGCATGGATGCGATTGTGGCCAAGTATCGCCCCCGCCTCGAAGGCAAGAAGGTGATGCTGATGGTCGGCGGCCTGCGCCCCCGCCACGTGGTGCCTGCCTTTACCGACCTGGGCATGGAGGTGATTGGCACCGGCTATGAGTTTGGTCACGGCGACGACTATAAGCGCACCACCGAATACATCGACGAAGGCACAGTAATTTACGACGATGTCAGCGGCTATGAGTTCGAGGAACTTGCCAAGAACCTCAAGCCTGACCTAATTGCCTCTGGCATCAAAGAGAAGTACGTCTTCCAGAAGATGGCCCTGCCTTTCCGCCAGATGCACTCCTGGGATTACTCCGGCCCCTACCACGGCTACGACGGCTTTGAAGTCTTTGCCCGCGACATGGACATGGCCATCAACAACCCCACTTGGAGTTTGATCAGCCCACCCTGGCAGATCTCCCAGGACTAGGCGAAATTTGAGCCTTGTACGGGCGCACAGCAGTGCGCCCTAATGGGTACTTCGCTCCAATGCCTCTTATCACTCACGCCCGCATCCACCCATCCCCCTTAAAGCCATGACTGACAATCTTGACAACACTATCCCCACACCCTCCTGTGGGGGCGACGACCCAGGTCAGATTAAAGACCACTTTGACCTGTTCCACACCGATACCTACCAGAACTTGTTTGAGTACAAGCGCCAGTTTGAGGGTGCCCACAGTCCTGAAAAGGTTGCAGAAATTGCCGAATGGACAAAAAGCTGGGACTACCGGGAGAAGAACTTTGCCCGCGAAGCCCTGACCGTGAACCCCGCCAAAGCCTGCCAACCGCTGGGGGCGCTGTTTGTGGCCGCCGGATTTGAAGATACCCTCCCCTACAGCCACGGTTCCCAGGGCTGTGTGGCCTACTTCCGCACCCACCTGACCCGCAACTACAAGGAGCCCTTCCAGGCGGTGTCATCGTCGATGACCGAGGATGCGGCGGTGTTTGGCGGACTGAACAACCTGAAGCAGGGGTTGGAAAACGCCCACGCCCTTTATAAGCCCAAGATGATCGCCCTCTGCACCACCTGCATGGCAGAGGTGATTGGAGATGACCTGGGTGCGTTCATTACCACTGCGAAGAACGAAGGCCACATTCCTGAGGAATTGCCGGTGCCCTACGCCCACACGCCGAGCTTTGTAGGGTCCCACATCACTGGCTACGACAACATGCTGAAGGGCATTCTCAAGACCCTGACTAAGGATGAAAAAGCCGAGACCACCAATGGCAAGTTCAACTTCAACCTGGGCTTTGATCCCTACATCGGCAACATTCGCGAACTGAAGCGGATTCTGGGTCTGTTTGGGATTGATTACACCATCCTGTCGGACAACTCCGATGCCTTTGACTCCCCCAACACGGGCGAGTTCAAGATGTACAACGGCCTTACCACTCTGGCGGATACCGCCGACAGCATCAACGCCGAGGGCACCGTGTTCTTCCAGAAGTACACTACGCCGAAGACCCAGGAATACATTGCCAACGAGTGGGGCCAAAAGACCTACAACTTCCGGCCCTTCGGCATCAAGGGCACCGACGAGTTCTTGATGGCGCTGTCGGCGATTAGCGGCAGGCCGATTCCGCTGGAACTCCAGCAGGAGCGGGGCCGGGCGGTGGATGCCCTGACCGACTCCCAGGCCTGGATTCATGGCAAGAAGATCGCCCTCTACGGCGACCCCGACCATGTGCTGGGGCTGGTTCAGTTCTTGCTGGAGATGGGGGCGGAGCCGACCCACATTGTAGTGACCAATAGCAATGACGAGTTTGAGGCCGAAGCCCGCGAACTGCTGGCCAACAGCCCCTACGGCCAGGGTGCGACGGTGTGGGGCGGCAAGGATCTGTGGCACCTGCGATCGCTCCTCTTCACCGAGCCTGTGGATCTGCTGATTGGCAACAGCTACGGCAAGTATCTGTGGCGCGACACCGGCACTCCCTTAGTGCGGATTGGCTACCCAATCTTCGATCGCCACCACATGCACCGCTACGCCACCCTGGGCTACCAGGGCGCGATCAATCAGTTCAACTGGATTGTGAACACCATTCTGGATGAGTTGGATCGCCAAACCATCGTGCCCGCCAAGACGGACATCTCGTTTGATTTGATCCGCTAGTTCCTCGATGGGGGTGAACGGCGGTTCGCCCCTACTGTCCCCCCCCACCCACCTACTCCCATGCGTCTTCCTGAAACTATCGAAATCGACGATCCGCCGACCTTTGACATGGGCGATCGCGTCCGCGTCCTGAAGCTGATCCGCAATGACGGAACCTTCCCTGGCAAAGAGGTGGGGACACCCCTGGCCAAAAAGGGAGACATCGGCTACATCGTCGGCATTGGCACCTACCTGCAACGGGCCTACATCTACTCGGTGCATTTTCTGGAAAGCAACTACGTGGTCGGCTGCCTGGGCCGCGAACTGGAACTCACCGAAGACCGCCCACCTCTCATTGCCCAGGACGACGATCACACCGGGTAACTAGCCCTCACCCCCAACCCCTCTCCCCAGGGGAGAGGGGAGCCGGAACCAGAACCCACTACGTTCTCGCCCTCACCTACCGAGTACAGTCATGGCTACCCTCACTCGCCACCCCTCCACCCACCCACCCCTCCACCCGCCCCCCCCCCTCGCCCCCCTGCGCCACTGGATTAGCGGGCTGGAGGTCACCAACCGCCGCTTTGCCCACCGGATCTGCCGCCTGATTCCCTGTTGCTGCCCCTTCGAGCGCGATTTGACAGTGCTGGGTCGCACCATTCACATTCCAGCCCTGTGCAAACTCAACCCGGTGTACGACGAGCTGGTAGCGCTGCGCCTGAGGGCACTGACCTACCTGGCCGACACCTGCGGCGAAGACGTGACCCAGTATTTGTGCTGAGCCGCAAGGTTCTTGACGATGTATTGCTTCGCGTTGACGAAACTGCTCATCAGCGCTGTGCCCTGATGGTTCCCTTCATCCATCCACCCATTCAACCCACCCATTCAACTCACCAACCCTTACCCCCTCCCTGCCATGCCTTCCACCAAAGCCACCATGACAGAACTCCTGACCCAGCCGGGTTGCGAGTACAACCACAAGAAAAACGGCAAGGGCCACAACAAGGTGTGTCAGCAGCAGGCCAAGCCTGGGGCTGCCCAAGGGGGCTGTGCCTTTGATGGGGCCAGCATTGCTCTGGTGCCGATTACCGATGCAGCCCACCTGGTGCATGGGCCGATCGCCTGTGCGGGCAACTCCTGGGGCGGGCGGGGCAGTCTGTCCTCCGGCAAAACCCTGTACAAAATGGGCTTTACCACCGACCTGAGCGAGAACGACATTATTTTCGGTGGCGAGAAGAAGCTCTACAAAGCTATTCAGGATGTGCAGGAGCGCTACAGCCCTGCCGCCGTGTTTGTCTATTCCACCTGTGTGACGGCGCTGATTGGCGACGACCTGGAGGCGGTGTGTAAGACGGCTACAGAAAAGCTGGGCCTGCCGGTGGTGCCGGTGCAGTCCCCTGGCTTTGTGGGCAGCAAAAATCTGGGCAACCGCCTGGCTGGGGAGGCCCTGTTGGAGCATGTGATTGGCACCGCGGAACCGGAGTTCACTACCCCCTACGACATCAACCTGATCGGCGAGTACAACATCGCTGGGGAACTGTGGGGCGTGCTGCCCCTGTTCGAGAAGGTGGGGATTCGGGTGCTCTCCAAGATCACGGGCGATGCCCGCTATCGGGAGGTGGCCTACGCCCACCGGGCCAAGCTGAACGTGATGATCTGCTCTAAGGCGCTGATCAACCTGGCCCACAAGATGCAGGAGCGCTACGGCATTCCCTATGTAGAAGAGTCGTTCTACGGCGTGGCGGATATGAATCACTGTCTGCGGGCGATCGCCGCCAAGCTGGGCGACGAGACCATGCAGGCCCGCGTCGAAGCCGTGATCGCTGAAGAAACCGAGAAGCTGAACCAGCAACTGGCCCCCTACCGCGATCGCCTCCAGGGCAAGCGCGTGGTCCTCTACACTGGCGGCGTCAAGTCTTGGTCAATCATCTCGGCGGCCCAAGATCTAGGCATCAAAGTGGTCGCCACCAGCAGCAAAAAGAGCACCGAGGAGGACAAAGCCCGGATCAAAACTCTACTGGGCCAGGACGGCATCACGCTGGAAAAGGGCGGGGCTGCCGAACTGCTGAAGGTGATCGAGCAAACCAACGCCGACATGCTGATCGCCGGCGGGCGCAACCAGTACACCGCCCTCAAGGCCCGCATCCCCTTTCTGCATATCAACCAGGAGCGCCACAACCCCTACTCCGGCTACGGCGGCCTGCTGGAGATGGCCAAGGAACTGGACGAGAGTCTGCACAGCCCGGTGTGGGCGGAGGTGCGGCGGGAAGCACCCTGGGCAAGCCCTCACCCCCCAGCCCCTCTCCCTTGGGGAGCGGGGGGGCCGAAAGTGGAGAGAGGACTGCTACCAAGATCATTGCCCGCCGCAAGGCCGTGGTCGTCAACCCGCTGAAGCAGAGCCAGCCCCTGGGGGCGGCCTTAGCCTTCCTGGGCATTCAGGGGGCAATGCCGCTGTTCCACGGGTCCCAGGGCTGCACGGCCTTTGCCAAGGTACTGCTAGTCAACCACTTTCAGGAGGCCATTCCCCTAGCGACCACGGCCATGAGCGAGGTCAGCACCGTGCTGGGGGGCGACGACAACGTCCACGGCGGTCTGCTGACGGTGATCCAGAACTCTCAGCCAGAGCTGGTGGGGCTGTTTACCACCGGGCTGACGGAAACCCGGGGCGACGACATGCAGGGCATTCTGCGGGACTTCCACACAGCGAATCCGGAAGTCACGGTGCCCATCGTGTTTGCCTCCACCCCCGACTACAAGGGCAGCCTGGAGGATGGCTTTGCCCGGGCGGTGGAGAGCCTGGTGCAGACCATCCCTGAACCAGGGGAGATTAACCCTAAACAGGTCACTCTGCTGGCCAGTGCCGCCTTCGGTCCTGGGGATGTGGCGGAGCTGAAGGAGATGGTGGAGGCGTTTGGATTGAGGGCGATCGCCGTGCCCGACCTGTCCACCTCCCTAGACGGCCACCTAGACGATGCCGACTACTACACCACCCCCACGGGTGGCACTCCGATCGCAGACCTACAGGCCGTGGGCCGTTCTGCCCT
This sequence comes from Leptolyngbya sp. O-77, assembly GCF_001548395.1. Lineage (NCBI taxonomy): Bacteria > Bacillati > Cyanobacteriota > Cyanophyceae > Leptolyngbyales > Leptolyngbyaceae > Leptolyngbya > Leptolyngbya sp. O-77. The sequence goes on along the minus strand of NZ_AP017367.1, from coordinate 5,244,303 downwards.
CACTCTGGCCCTGGGCGGCAGCATGGCCGGGGCGGCGAAGATTTTGACGGAACGCTTCGGCACCCCCGCCCAGACCTTCACCCGGCTGACTGGTCTGGGGGCAGTGGATGAGTTTCTTCACACCCTGGCCCAGCTCAGCGGCCAGCCTGTGCCCGCCAAGTATCAGCGCCAGCGCCGCCAAGTGCAGGATGCCATGCTCGACACCCACTTTTTCTTTGGGCGGAAACGGGTGGCGATCGCCCTCGAACCCGACCTGCTGCACAACGTCGCCTGGTGGCTGCACAGCACCGGAGCCGAAATTCAGACCGCCGTGGCCCCGGCCCCATCCCCCTTGCTGAAGGATCTGCCCATCGAGCAGGTCACCATCGGCGACTTTGAAGACCTAGAAGACCTCGGGGCCACTGCCGATCTCTGGATCACCAACTCCAAGGCCCGCCCCATCGCCCGCCGCCTCGGCATTCCCCTCTACCTGCACGGCTTCCCCATGCTAGAGCACTTGGGCAACGGCCACCGCTGCACCGTCGGCTATCGCGGCACCCTGGATCTGCTGTTTGCGATCGGCAACATCCTGCTAGCAGCCGACGAAGAGCGCACCCATAGGCTGGTACATCGATGGCGGGAAGGAGGGAAATGAAGGGATTTTGGATTTTGGATTTGCGATTGAGTCAACAGCCTTTCCAAAATCCAAAACCCCAATCCAGAATTTCTCGCTAACCCACCCCTAACCCCTCCGAGGAGGGGAATCGGAGACGCAAAATTTCCGCAGACCCTCACCCCCAACTCCTCGCCCTTTGGGAGAGGGAAGCCAATCCAAAATCCAAAATCCCCAATCCAAAATCCAAGGGAGACTTGCCATGAAAATAGCCTTTGCCACCCAAGACAACATCCACATCAATGCCCACTTTGGCTGGGCCAGCAAAATCGATGTCTACGACCTGACCCCAGACGGCTTCACCTTTCTCGAAACCCTCACCTTTGGCGGCACGCTGAAGGAGGACGGCAACGAGGACAAGCTAGAGCCTAAGCTCAAAGCGCTGGAGGGCTGCACCATTGTCTACGTGGCTGACATTGGCGGCAGTGCGGCGGCGCGGCTAATCAACCGCCGCATTACCCCGATGAAGTCCAACTCTGAGAATGACAAAATTACAGCGATTTTGGCTCAGCTGATGCAAACCCTCCAGGGCAGCCCGCCACCCTGGCTACGCAAGGTGCTGCGTCAGGAACAAGCCACCCACTTTGAAAACGCCTACATCGAAACCGAAGAGGAAATCCTGCTATGACCACCGCTGAAACCTCCACCCTGTCCCCCAGTTTGACCGTAGCCGATGCGCCCTTTTTGCGGGCGATCGCCCAGCAAATTCGCGCCAACGATGCCTACGGCACCTATCGCCACTGGACCGACGAACTTCTGCTCAAGCCCTACATCCTCACCAAAGCCCAAAAGCGCGAAATCTCCGTCGAGGGCGAGGTAGACCCCCTCACCCAGGGCCGCATTCTGGCATTTTTCCGGGCCGTCGCCTACCGCATTGAGCAGGAAACCGGCCTGCTCTCTCAGGTGGTCATCGACCTCAGCCACGAGGGCTTTGGCTGGGCACTGGTGTTTTCCGGTCGCCTGCTGCTGGTCTCCAAAACCCTGCGCGATGCCCAGCGGTTTGGCTTTGCCTCCTTGGAAAAACTCAACGAGGAAGGCGAACGGCTGGTGCAGAAAGGCCTAGAGTTGGCCACCCGGTTCCCAGAAGTCAGCCAGTGGTAAGGAAACTTTGGATTGAGGTTAGGTTTTAACTTACTCGCCACCCTCAGAATGACCGAAAAATGACCGATTGGGAGGAGTCATGCTATGAGGATTGCAGAGATGGCTGGATCATAGGTGGCGAAAACTCCAGGACACTCACAATCCTCAACCCAATCTCTCCCGTGCGCTCTCTTTCCTGATGCTCCCTCCGTATCTCCTACTGTGAACGCACCAGTCTTCTAGACATGAGCGGCGATGCTTTGATCCCCCCCTAACCCCCTTGAACAAGGGGGGGAATTGAACAGATTGCCCCCCTTGCTTAAGGGGGGGCGAACTGGATCAGAAGTTCCCTCAGTAAAGGGGGGATCTTTCGGAGCCTTACGCAAAGAGTCGAGATGTGTGTACACAGTGGCTCTATACTCTAGGATTTCCTATGACCACCGAAACTCTTGTTCGCGCCTTTGGCCAGGTTGGCCCAAACCCCGTTGGCTTTGATCTCGATATCACGACTGCTATCTGTGAAGGGCTGAACCTTGCCTATGCCAGCTTCCAGGCTCTTTACCTGCAATACCAAAAGCATCACTTTGTAGTAGAAGGGGCAGAGTTCTACTCCATCCACGAGTTCTTTCAGGAGAGCTACAACGCGACTCAAAGCCATGCCCACGACCTAGCAGAGCGGCTCAACGGTCTAGGCGGCATTCCGGCGGGCAGCTTCGCCACCCTCTCAGACCTCTGCTGCTTTGCCCCCGAACCGGATGGAGCCTACACCTGCCGCGCCATGCTCGAACACGACCTTGCAGCCGAACAGGCCGCTATCGACCTGCTGCGCCGCCTCTCTGTCCAGGCTGAAAGTTTGGGCGATCGCGCTACCCGCTACCTCTACGACGAAATCCTGCTCAAAACCGAAGACCGCGCCTTTCATATCAACCACTTCCTCGCCCACGACAGTTTAACCCCGGCGTTTATGACGGCGTGATACAGCATTTTCTTGCGGGGTGAGGCACATGCTGCCCTCACGAGGCAAGGGCTTATTGACCATCCGTGTGCCTCACTAGCTTCAAAAACGCTGTAGAGCGGTCGTAGGTCTCTAATTCCCCACTCCCGACCTCCCCCATCCCCTTACCAACCCGCCCCCTCACCATGATCTACATCAACGACACCACCCTCCGCGATGGCGAACAGGCCGCAGGCATAGCCTTTGGACTAGAGGAGAAAGTTGCGATCGCCAAATTCCTTGATGCAATTGGAGTCCATGAGCTAGAAGTAGGCATTCCTGCTATGGGACAGGATGAGGCCCGGGCGATTCGGGCGATCGCCGACCTCGGCCTCAACGCCCACCTGCTGGGCTGGAACCGCGCCGTGTTGTCCGACATTCAGGCATCAATCCATTGCGGGCTGAAGCGAATTCACATCTCAATCCCAGTCTCAGAGATCCAGATTCAGGTAAAGTTTCAAGGTCGCTGGCGGGCCATGCTGGAGCAGTTGCGCGATGCTCTTGCCTTTGCCCGCGACCACGGGCTGGCGGTAAGCGTCGGCGGCGAAGACAGCTCCCGCGCCGACAAGAGCTTTCTAATCGACGCTGCCCAGTATGCCCAAGAGTGGGGCGCATTTCGATTCCGATTCTGCGACACCGTCGGCATTCTTGACCCGTTCACCACCCACGAACGGGTAAAAGCCCTGGTGGAAGCCCTGGACATTCCGGTGGAAATGCACACCCACAACGACCTGGGTCTAGCCACCGCCAACGCCCTGGCCGGGATACGGGCTGGCGCGACCTCTGTCAACACCACCGTCAACGGGCTAGGGGAACGGGCCGGAAACGCCGCCCTCGAAGAGGTGGTGATGGCCCTGAAACACCTCTATGACCTTAAAACTGGCATCCAAACCCAATACTTCCTGGAACTCTCCCGCTTTGTGGCCAAAACCGTCCACTGCGACGTTCCCCCCTGGAAGGCCATCGTCGGCGACAACACCTTTGCCCATGAGTCCGGCATCCACGCCCACGGCGTTCTGCAAAACTCTCGTACCTACGAACCCTTCGACCCCCGCGAAGTCGGCCGCCAGCGGCGGTTAGTCGTGGGCAAGCACTCTGGCCGCCACCTAATCGAGCAGGTTCTCGCCACCCAGGGCATCCACCTCGACAGCGATCGCACTCAGTCCATCTTGAATGACGTTCGAGATCGCGCCGTCTCCCTAAAACGGAGCCTCACCCTCGAAGAACTGCTCAGCATCGCCGCAGACCGAGCGTGCATGATGGCATGACAAGGGAGCTTCGATATCTTATTTCTTCTTACCTCACCCACTCTTTATCCATTCCCATCTTCCTACCCACTCATGAAAGTCATGCTCCGCACCAACGCCGCAGGCAAGCTCCTGGTCTACGTAGCCAAAAAAGACCTGGAGGAAGAAGTCATCTCCCAAACCCAGCAAGAGGATGCTCAAATCTTCACCCTTTCCAACGGCTGGGAATTGGCGATCGCCGGTCTCAGCGACCCCATCCAAACCCCCCAAACCGTCGAAGCCCGCAAACTGAACTAAGGAAACTTCTAATCTCCGGTCTGCTTAGACCGATTTACCTCACCACCTCGTACCTCATAGGCCCTATGTCCCCTTTCTCCAGTCTTCCCTGGCTCTTCAACCTCGACGGCACCTTCCTCGGTTTTGTAGGCGCAGACTCTACCACTGCCCAGGCCATTTACCTTGACGTAGAGGGCGAAGTGCTAACCATCAAACTGCCAAAGGAAGGACGAGCCATTCTGCGAGCGCACCTGCAACCCGGCGACTACCTGCGCTGCATTGGCCGCACCAAGCTCGATGGCAGCACCATCAAGCTCAAAGCCTACCACATCCTTACCTTCCCGCCTCTTCCCAACAGCACTGATCGTCATTTCTCTCCAACCCTGTCAGGGGCAGATCCTCTGTGCAAACGCACAGCCGTGCGCCACCCCTCCTTATCTTCCCAACCCACTCCCCCATTCCTTCCATCCCTCAAAATTCAGGTCTGCCGCAAATCTGGCTGCCAAAAGCGGGGTAGTCGCGAGTTGGTCGAAGCGTTACGGCAGGCACTTCGCGATCGCAACCTCCACTCCCAGGTCGAAATTCAGCACACTGGCTGCCAGAAGCGCTGTTCTGAAGCCCCTACTTTCACCATCATGCCTGGTGGGTACCGATATAGCCAGGTCAAGCTGTCGCACCTGCCTGAAATGCTCGATCGCCACTTTGCCTCCACAAAGCCCACCCAACCTGACCCAATGTAACCCAATCCTAAGGTCTTGTTGCGTTTTTCAATGAATTGATAAGTGAGATGAAATAGGGTCATCAATCTATCAATTTGGGGCTGAATTCTTGTTGTTGAAGTCACCAAATTTCGCACGCAAACGTCCATTCTGAACCTCTTTTTGGCAATAAAAAAGAGATCCTTAAACCGTATCGATCAGCATAAAAATTGATTATCGAGGTTGTTATCCCTGGGAGAGTCAACTGGTCAAGGGAAAGAACTGAGCCATGGTCTATACCGTGAAAGATGGCTGCATTGCCTGCGATCGCTGTCGGCCCCAGTGCCCCACCGGAGCCATTAAGACCCAAGCCGATAACGGCTACTGGATTGACCCTACCCTGTGCGATCGCTGCGCCGATCTGGACACGCCTCGCTGTGTGGAAGCCTGCACTATCGGCTCCCTAGCTCCCCTCCAGCCCAAAAAAGGCCGCAACAAAAGTACCCTGCTGCCCGCTGCTATTCCCAGCCTTTTCCTCAACGGCAAAACCACCCCCTTTGCCTCCTGCATGGTGGTATGGGAAGCTTGCAATCTGCTAGCCCAGCGCCAGTCCTTGCCCTGGCAGGCCGACGACGACGGCTGCCTAACCTACCATCGCACCATCCACCGGGGACGGGGGGAACTCCGGTTTCGCCTGGCCACAGACCCGGAAGCCCCCCAGATCCGCCCCATAGATTACACCCTGGGAATCGCATCCCTGACCCAGTTTGACCTGCGGGCCACCTGTCTGCACTTGATCTTTGCTGCCCAGGCCACCACCTGCGATCGCCCTTGGGCAGAATCTTTCGTACTCAACGACCAGCACATCGAGCAGTACCTGGGTCTACACCGTCGCAAAGACCTGACCAAGCTGGAACGGCTAACGCTGATTAAAACGCTAGTCTACCAAGCCTGTCGGGTGCTGGTGTCCCTCGACTGGCCGCGCCAAGGTAAGGTGCAGGGCTTTAGCCTCGATGAACACCCCGTCTGGCAACTCCTCCACACCCAGTATTACTTTGAAACCGATGCTGAGGGTTGCCGTCACCTGATTGGCCTGAGTTTCACAGTGCGGGCCGGGGCTTGGGCGCAGCGCTTTCTCAACCGACAGGACTACCGCCGCCAGACGGCCTTTTACCAGTACGGCACTCTGCCTCAGTCCTTGCTCACCGAGGTAATGGGCAATTGGCAACAGCACGAGGGGGCCATGCGCCTGCTGCTGTGGCTGGTCTTTAAGCTGCGCCTGGGTAGCGACCACCGCATCACCATACGCACCCTGCTGCGGATTGCCTACGGCGAAGATCGCCTTACTGAGGCGCTGACCGTGCGCGGTGCCCATAAGCGCCTGATCAAAACCTTTGAAAACGACCTGGAGGCTCTCTACCACTACGGCCTCAAGCCCCAGTTCGACCCCGACACCTACCCGCCTGTTATCCAGCCCCTATGGGCTAGGGTGGCCGACATTCCCGACGATGCCGAGGCCGCCCTCAACTTTTGGACTGATGATGCCCACAGCGACCTCAGCCTCACCGATCGCGCCCCCCGCGACAAGGGGCAGCGACTACTCAACGCCCGCCTGTTGGGGTTTGAGCTTTCAGAGGACTGGCGACAGAGCGTCGGCAAAGCCCGTCCCAAACGACGGCGATCGCCCAAATCCACCCCCCCGCCGCAGGCCGTGCCCCTCTCCGGCGCAGCCATCAAATCCGCCCGCCAGCGCCAAAACCTGAGCCAGCGGGCCCTCGCCGAACGCTTGGGCAAAAGCCAAAGCTGGATTCGCGACGTGGAGAATGGCCGATTTAGCCTCGGAGCCAGCGATCGCGCTCGGATGCAAGAAGCTCTGGGCCTTATTTAAGCAGGCTTGATGGCAGGGATTACTCAGGGATTATTCAGGGATTATTCAGGGATTATTCAGGGATTATTCGACACTATCCCAGTCCTTCTAGGGTGCATCGCTTCATTCGGCAAGGCCAGGATTCCGTTGATTGCGGGTGGAGCGATCGCACAATGATGTAAGCCCCTACCCACAGCCATCGAACGCCGTCTTAGCGGCTGGGCACTACAGTGAGTGGAGATGGGATTCCAAAGGCAGCTCGTCACCATAGAGGGCACTAGGCAGAACTGCTGACGGCAACGCCACACTGACATAGTACAGTCCCTGATGTGACGCGAATTTCAGCGTCTCATGTCGCCTCACCTTTTCTCCTTAGCGCTAGGAGTTTTCAGACCGTTCATCCACGCTGTCAGGCAGTCAGGGTTAGAAGTGAAGTTTTTAAATGAATTGATGGAAACTACCAAAAGGTGGGCATTCCTAATACTATCCTCTAACCAATTCCCACTTTCTGGGGAAGTCAATTCATCAATGGAAACACATGCGATTTGATTTGTTCAGCGGGGGTTGGTTCCATGATTTGAATTGTTAAGGAGATTGATCATGAAGTCAGTGAAATCAATTTTTGCAGTTGCTGGGCTAGCACTTATAGGAACACTGCAAGCCTCTTTAGCCCTAGCTATCCCCTCTTCTCGACCTGCTTTAGGCAGGCCAGCAACTCCTCCAGCAACTCCTAATGTGCCAGTTCCTCCCTCTCCTCCCCCTGGAGTCTGTTTTAGACAACGGGCGGCAGGCGAGCCTATTCGAGGAATTGATATTATTCTGGAAGACAGACCAGGAGGTAATCTTACTCGAATCCGTGTTCAAGTGGATGACCTACTTCCTGAACATGCTAGTTCTAATCCAACTTTGCGAAACCGTCCTCCTCGAACAATAAGCATTATTGGGGTAGAGCCAGTACCGCTGACTACTACCAATCTGACTCCTACTAATACCGCTATCAACGAACCACGCTACACGAGTACATGCTAATTTGCTAATTAGCGCATCTGGACTGTTCCATCTTGTTGAGGAAATCAGTTGCATGAAAGCTCTTCATCTTGAGGAGATTCCTAAACTCGTGGCTTAGTTAATTGCCTACTGATAAGTCGAGGGGTTGCTCGGTTGATGTCACAAGCGAGCGCCCTCGGCTAGCATAACTGACAACGGTGATGGCCCTTGGTTTGACCTGCTGAGATGATGCAGTAGCCAGAACCCACCAACTGTTTGTGCTGGAGATTGGGTGCTTCGCGAAGTAGCGATCGCTCACTTGAACACCGAAGAAACGGCAGCGGCGATCGCAGTCGTCCTAACAACTTTTCGGGTTGCTCTCACCTTCGTCCTGCGAGACCCCGACTTGGTGCAGTTCTGGCTGTTGCTAACCAACACCATCTCTGAAAACCAGAGGCTGAGCGGCCTACATAAAGTAGGTACACTTACATCTTGCACCAGTACAGATGAACGGCTTTTCGGCGGGTGCAATCAATGAGAGAAAAGGGCGTGAAGTCACAAACAACAAGAACAGTGGAAACCATTCTTGGACACGCCCAAGCGTTAGTCTACACCCTGCTCAGCCTGATGCCGAGTGCCTACCAAAGAGACAGCCTGCAAGCGATGCTGGGGTTGTTCCTAGAAGCTCAAGGGCAACCCTCGCCGCAACACAGTTTGATTAAGTCGGGTAGTGCGTTGAGCCGATTTCTCAACGAGTATGCCTGGCCCACCCGCCAAGTCGTGCGCGTGGTGCGACGGCAGATCGTGCAGCAACTGTTGCAGTCTGCTCCCAAAGGTCGCCGTCCCTGGTTGCAGGTGGTGGTGGATCTGACGACGTTGGAGAAATGCGGCAAGTTCAAAGCGTTTGCATCGCTGATTCGTGTGCTGCAAGGCAAGCGAGGATTGCATCTGGTGGTGCTGTATCTGGTGGTTGGAGAGTGTCGAGTGCCCTGGAGTTTTCGGGTCTGGCGTGGCAAACATCAGCGGACTGCGGTGCAGTTGGCGATTCGCTTAATAGGTAGCTTGCCCCCTGCGTTAACGAGCGCCTTCCGGGTGGTCATTCTGGCAGACACCGCCTTTGGCAGCGTGGCCTTCCTCAAAGCGATGCGAAAGCGCCGTTACTCGGTAATTGTGGGGTGCGGTGTGACCGCAAACTGGCTGATGGTCGCTGTGTGAGCAAACTGGTGAAAAAAGGGCAACAGGTGCGCTTAGAGGGACTGAACTTCCCGGTGACGATTTCTTGGCTTTACCTCAAACGCGACGGCCAGTTGGAGAAACGCTTTGTCCTCTCGACTCGTCCCCTCAAAGGCAGCACCATCACTTGGTGGGGCGTAGACGATGGAGCATTGAGGGATTTTTCAAAACCATCAAACATCGCTTTGGGTTGCATCGCTTTGCTCAGCAGACGCTCAAGGGCGTATATCGCTGGTTGATGTTGTGTTTCCTCAGCTTTGTGCTGGTTCATTGGGTTCACCGCGCAACTCACGCCAAAGCGACCCCTGATTGGAAAGTCGCTGCAACTGCTGCATTAGACGCCTTGTTCCCGGAAGTCGCAGCTTGTTTAGCGCTGCTTCAAGTTGAGCGAGCGCGATCCCTGCTCGATTCACTCGGTATTGCGGTGCACTTTGTCCACCTCGCTGAGCTAAAAACGTAGGCTAAATGTACTGGTGCAAGATGTAAGTACACTGAAAATCAGCGCTTCCTGATTGCCATTATGAGCTTCACCACTGGCCATGCCGTTCCCCAAGCCGAACCACCGCGCCCACCCCGCGAGACACTGCCCACCATGTATGATTTGCCCAGTGAAGTGATTGGGGAACCCGGCTTGCCTGACGAATTTCACGACCTCCAGCCGCAGTTGTTGAGCCGCACCCTATCTTTGGCAGACTATCCCCGCGACCAGTGGTTTACCGGTGCTGACCTCAACCTGTACTACGATGTCCATCATCCCCTCTGGTACAAGCGCCCAGACTGGTTTTTGGCCGTGGGTGTGCCTCGCCTCTATGCTGGACAAGACTTTCGCCGCAGTTATGTCACCTGGCAAGAAGGGCGGAATCCCCATGTGGTGATTGAATTTCTGTCGCCCGGAACCGAGCCAGAAGATCTGGGACGCTTTTATCGGGCCGAAGATGCGATTGAAGCAGGCGTAGAAGCGGCAACGTTGCCGTCTTCCCAGCCCTATCGGGACAACTCACCGCCGACCAAGTTTCAGGTCTACGAGCAGGATCTCCGCGTGCCCCATTATCTGACCTATAGCCGACAAACCCGTCAACTCCGCTATTTTCAATGGGCAGGCGGTCGCTACCGGGAGCAGCCCCTCAATCCGACCCCTCCGCAGGTCTGGCTGGAGGATTTGCAGATTGGCTTGGGGCTATGGGAGGGGGTCTTTGAGGGGGTCTCAAGCTGCTGGCTGCGGTGGTGTGATGCAGACGGTAATTGGTACTTGACGGATACAGAGCGAGAGCAGCAGGAAAAAGAGCGGGCGCAGGCGCAACTGCTGCAAGCAGCCCGAAATCTTTTGGCGACTGGTATGCCCCTAGCCCAAGTGGCAGAGTTGCTGGGCCTCTCGACCGAACAAGTGAATCAGCTTTGAGCACAGATGATGCATTTAAGCATCTGGGTCGATGTCTAATTCCCGCAGCTTTGTCGTAGCTTTTCCCTGTGTTGTTGTTCTGCCTCAGCCCTCGCCTCGGCCACTTGGGCCGACTCTTCCGACGTTGGGATTAAATCACTCGCCATGAATGAAATCCGGCTGCCTTCGCGAAATACGTCACAGAACTGCGAGCTAGCAGCAACCGCCCGCTGCTGGTACGGCAGGGCGTGGCAGATCGGATGGCGCTCTAGCGGGCAGGGACAACTGACTGTGGCTTTTGTGGATGACGGCGGCGGGCGTGCCCTACTCCATCGAGGTGCAGGGCGTGGGCAAGTGCCAGCGCGATGCCGCGCTGGAGTTTCGCCAGCTCATGTGCCAGTGCGAAACCACGTCTTGCCGCACTGAGGCCGATATTCAGCGGCTTCAAGCCGTGCCGGAGCGAATACGGTGATTGCGTCACTGTGGCAGGTGAAGGACGGCGCAACCAGTGAACTCATACAGAAGTTCTACAGCACCCTCGCCCAGGGAACAGACCAGCAGCCGATGGCGATCGCCCAGGCCATGCAGCAAGCCCAACTGCAAATGCTCCGCAGCGGCAATATCCACCATGCCTCTGGTGGTTCCAGCACTGCGCCAATCGTGCCCCTAGAAGGCATCAGCGTAGACACCCGCTTCGCCCATCCCTACTACTGGTCAGCATTTGTGATCATCGGCAATGGACTGTAAAGATTTTCGTTCTTCGTTCTTCCTTCTTCGTTCTTCCCTCTTCCCTGAAGATGACCCTGGTCAGCGTGTCCGTGAGGGCGTGGTGAACTACGGGGTTAAAATTGACCCGATTGTGGCCTTTATCCGCCAGTTTGCGCGATAGCTCAGGCGGGTTAGGGGGCGATCGCCCGACTGCATTTTGGAGTTCAGATGGGCGATTTTGGATTATTTCAGATTTTGGATTACTTCAGATACAGCGTTTTTGAAGCTAGTGAGGCACACGGATGGTCAATAAGCCCTTGCCTTGTGAGGGCAGCATGTGCCTCACCCCGCAAGAAAATGCTATAGACGATTTTTCAAGGGCGATCGCCACTTTCTCCGCACAGATTGAAATCTCAGGTCAGCCAAGATGAACAACTCACCTTTCACTCGCAAACTCTCAAGACGATCGCTCCTCCTGGGTAGCGCGGCCCTGGGCGCGGCCTACGGCGTGTCTCGCAGGGCGATCGCCCAACCCCCGGCCGCAGTAGACACCCAGCGGCGATCGCTCCAGGGCATTGCCTTCCACCTGACCACCGTAGACCTGTCGCAGCCAGAAACCCTGGTCACCCTTGGGTTGGCCAACGACGCACCCCAGGCCAACACGCCCCAGCGCTCCTATGGCGACGAGCCGTTCCCGCAAATCGTCCGGCGAATGCAGGCGGCCGTGGTGGCAAATGGCACATTTTTCAATACCGCTGCGCCTCATCGGGATGTAATGGGAAATATGGTAGGAGCGGGGCGATTGCTGCGTTATTTTGCCTGGGAAACGCGGGGCACTACCCTCAGCCTGCGGCAAAACCAGCAGCCAGAGATGATCACGCCCAATCTGGAAAACCGGCCGCGGGCATGGGGCGAATACTGGTTTTCGCTTACCTGTGGGCCTCGGTTAGTGACCGCTGGGCAAGTGTCGGTGACGGCTGAGAGTGTCCGTGCCGAGGGATTTACCACTGGACATTTAGTGAATCCCCAGGCGGCGGCGGGGCGGTCTGCCATCGGGTTTTCCCAAGACGGTCGGACGCTGCTGATGGTGGCGTTTATCGATGCAGTCTCCCTGCGTCGCGCCGCCGAAATCCTGCGAGAGTTGGGCGCATACCAGGCGATGAACCTGGATGGTGGTGCGTCTGTGGCGCTGGCGGCGCGGGGCACGATTGTCTATCCTGCCGGACGCAACCTGACGAATGTGATTGCGGTCTACGATGCCCGTACCCCTGCTCCCCCGGCGCTCCAAACCGCCTGGACGCAGTTTCAGCAGGGGCAACTGCGCCCGCAGGTGCCGTAAAGTCCAGCCAAGTTTACGCCTCTCTAATATTTACGCCTCTCTAATAGTTTACGCCTCTCTAATATTTACGCAAAAAATTTACGCAAATACGCAAAAAATTTACGCAAATTTCCGCCGAGTTGACCCCTCAATCTTCAAAGCGGGACACTGACAACATAAATCCAGGCAGCACGTCTTCGCCAGAGAGTTCTGTGGGCAACTCGCGCACCTCTTTGGGCTGCCCCTGGCGATAAATCTCCACCTGTTGTTCCTGCGGGTTCAGCATCCAGCCCAATCGAACCCCGGCATCCATGTATTCCTGCATCTTTGCCTGCAACAGTTCCAGGTCATCAGTAGGAGAGCGCAGTTCAATCACAAAGTCAGGGGCAATGGGGGGAAATTTTCGCCGCTGTTCTGGGGTCAGCGCCTGCCAGCGGGATAGCTCCACCCATGCGGCATCTGGAGAGCGAAAGCTGGATGCGCTGGCTTCGCCCCCACCGCCAATCGGCAGCTTAAACAAGGTGGAGGAACTGAAGGTTTTGCCCAGTTTGGTTTGTCGATTCCACAGGGTCAAATCTGCTCCCAATTCCATCTCATAGCTGCCACCCTCTCCCCCCACAGGAGTCATAACAATCAAAGCTCCTTTGGCACTTCGTTCAATGGACAGGTCGGGGTTACTGCGGCAAAGCTGGTAAAACTGCTCATCGGTGAGATGAACCTCGGTCGTCTCCAGCACCAGGGGCAACGTCAATGAAACCATAACGCCTCAATCTTCAAAGCGGGACACTGGCAACATAAATCCAGGCAGCACGTCTTCGCCAGAGAGTTCTGTGGGCAACTCGCGCACCTCTTTGGGCTGCCCCTGGCGATAAATCTCCACCTGTTGTTCCTGCGGGTTCAGCATCCAGCCCAATCGAACCCCGGCATCCATGTATTCCTGCATCTTTGCCTGCAACAGTTCCAGGTCATCAGTAGGAGAGCGCAGTTCAATCACAAAGTCAGGGGCAATGGGGGGAAATTTTCGCCGCTGTTCTGGGGTCAGCGCCTGCCAGCGGGATAGCTCCACCCATGCGGCATCTGGAGAGCGAAAGCTGGATGCGCTGGCTTCGCCCCCACCGCCAATCGGCAGCTTAAACAAGGTGGAGGAACTGAAGACTTTCCCCCGTCCAGACTGCTTATTCCATAAGTACAGTTCGCCACCCAGATCCATCTCATAGCTGCCGCCCTCTCCCCCCACAGGAGTCATAACAATCAAAGCTCCTTTGGCACTTCGTTCAATGGACAGGTCGGGGTTACTGCGGCAAAGCTGATAAAACTGCTCATCGGTGAGATGAACCTCGGTCGTCTCCAGCACCAGGGGCAACGTCAATGAAACCATAGGGTCGTCCCGATTGAATCCCTACTTAGATCCTGGGTTTCATTATGTCATGGGTGAGGATGTTATGAGTGGAGATGTCATGGGTGAGGGCTGGGCGATCGCGCTTGCATCCAGGCGATCGCCTCTCGCATCAGGATCGGGTCGCCCGACGCTAGGTAGGTCTGCATCCGGGCAGCAAAGGCGGCTTGCTGGGCAGACCGACGGGCTTGGTCAAACTGAACAGCTACGTCATGCAGATGGGCGGACTGCTGGCGTGCCCGAGTGGCGATCGGGCATCTGGTAGAGCAGTGGATCGGCAGCGGTGTGTCCACCGCGTCGGGGCTGATCTTGCCGAATAAGGGCGTGCCCCAGGGGGCGGTGATTTCGCCCATTTTGGCCAATGTGTATTTCGATGATTTTGACGAAGCCATCGAAGCCGCCGGGCTGAAGCTGGTGCGCTATGCCGATGATTTTGTGATTTTGGCCAAGTCCAAAGCGCGGATCGAAAGAGCCTACAACCTGGTAGCAAGTTTACTCCACGCGATGGGGCTGGAACTGCACCCCGACAAAACCCGCGTCACAACTTTCAACGAAGGATTCCGGTTTTTGGGCCATACCTTTGTGCGATCGCTCGTCGTGCAAGACCAGCCCAAAACCCGGCAGCAGTGGCAGCTTGAGCAAACGGCGATCGCCCAAAAAGCCACTCACCCAGAGGCATCCCCCATCCTCCACCACAGCGACCCGCCGCCCCAAACAACCCAAATGCAGCAAGCCCTCTTGGCGGCCATTCAAACCGCAGAACAGCCAATTCCGCCGCCGCTGTATGTCGTCATGGGCTATCGGGTGCGCGACGAAAAACCCGTGCAAATCGAATCTAAAGAATGGAGTTGGAAAAACGGCATGTCTACGCTGTATCTGGTTCGTCAGGGCACAACGCTCCGCAAAGACCACGGGCGCTTCGTCATCGAGGGCGGCCGGTTTGAAACCGACGAAGACGAAAGCCTCACGGCGCAATCGCCCCCGTCCCAACCTCCAACCCCCAAATCCAAACCCCAAAATCCCCAATCCAAAACCCCAGAGCCATTCCCCCCGCTTGAAATCCCGATTAAAGAAGTCGGGCGCATTTTGGTATTGGGCAATGTGCAAATCAGCACCAGTGCCCTGTCGGAATGTTTGGAACATCAGATTCCTGTTGTGTTTATGAGCCGCGCCGGAGACTATAAAGGACACCTCTGGAGCAGCGAGTTTTGCGACCTGCCCACCGAGGCGGCCCAGTTTGGGCGGCGGCATGATCCCGGCTTTCAGGTCAAAATGGCGCAGCAAATCCTGCATGGCAAGCTGACCAACTCGCGCCATCTGCTGCTGCGACTCAATCGCAAGCGCAAGGTAGAAGGGCTGAGTGCCAAAATCCACCGCATCGACCAGCACATCGCCGCGCTGACCAAAACGACAGATCTGGACGCAATGCGCGGGCACGAAGGCGCATCGGCCCGGCTCTACTTTCAGGCTTTGGGGCAGTTGATCACCAACCCCGGCTTTAGCCTGACGGAGCGCAACCGCCGCCCGCCCAAAGATCCCGTCAACAGCCTCCTCAGCTTTGGCTACACGCTGCTGTTCAACAACGTCCTCAGCCTCATCCTCGCCGAAGGGCTAAATCCCTACCTGGGCAACCTGCACCGCTCCGACCGCAAGGAGCCACACCTCGCGTTTGACCTGATGGAAGAATGGCGATCGCCCATTGTCGATAGTCTGGTGATGTGGCTGATTAATAAAAAAGCCATTCGCCCGACCGATTTCACTTTTCCCAATGCCGAAGGTGGCGTGTACCTGGAAAACACGGCGCGGCGTGTGTTTCTCAAACATTTTGAAGATCGCATTACCGAAACGGTGACTCATCCCACCGTGCAGCAGCCCGTTAGCTATCGACGGGCGATTCAGCTCCAAATCCAGCGATACAAGAAATGCCTGCAAGATTCCCAGCCCTACGCCCCGTTTATTCGGAGCATTTGAGGGAGGGATGCCATGCTAGTGCTTGTGGTGTACGACATTCCCGATGACAAACGCCGCGATCGCCTCGCTATCTTGCTAGAAGGGCACGGGCGGCGGGTGCAATACAGCGTGTTTGAATGTTTTCTTTCCTTGTCAGAGATGAAGAAGCTCCATGCAAAGGTGAAGCGACAGGTCAAGCCTGCTGAAGATAATGTGCGGTTTTATTGGATCGCTGCCGACAGCCTGCCCAAAACGCTGACGATCGGCAGCGAACCGCCCGCGCCCCCGCCAAAGGCCTATATCATCTAGCGCAAATCGTTTGGCAGCAGCCTGGGCAACGGGCAAAACCAATGGAACGGATGGAGGGCAACCTCTGTCCGTTTTTATTTTTTCTTCCATTGACTTTTTGAGAGAGAACCCACTATTCTTGGGGTGTCGATGGGTCGCCTCCACGATCCAACCGCACCTTGAAAACCGCACAACTTCGTTCGATTGTGGAGATGCCTGACTCAGCAAGGGTTCTGGCTCTCGGAGAAAAGTCCTGGTGACACTTTTCTTTGCTTTATTGCCACTTCAGAAAGATCGTGTCGATTTTTGCTCTGGGAGCTTTGTCCAGACAAAGTTTCAGACGGCACACTTTCACCACCACTTCCCCGCAAGGGGACTGAAACTGGATAAAGGACATGGTTCTTTCATGTATGTGCCTAGCTTTCACCACCACTTCCCCGCAAGGGGACTGAAACTCACCTGTCCAGTGGTGACAGAGGTAATACAGATACACACTGCTTTCACCACCACTTCCCCGCAAGGGGACTGAAACCTTCAATGCCGTCGTTGATACCAGTGAGTTGATCGCCAATCTTTCACCACCACTTCCCCGCAAGGGGACTGAAACGCTCCTACCGCGCCGCGCCAAGAATGATCAGACAAGCCACCTTTCACCACCACTTCCCCGCAAGGGGACTGAAACCCGAATCCGATCCAACTCTCTTTCGCCACGGAGAGTTTCGCTTTCACCACCACTTCCCCGCAAGGGGACTGAAACATTGGCTGCACGATTGAATGCCCCGATGACATCCTGCGCTTTCACCACCACTTCCCCGCAAGGGGACTGAAACTAGTTTGGGGGCCGACGAGTTGCCCTGAAAAAAAGCCGATCCTTTCACCACCACTTCCCCGCAAGGGGACGGAAAGCTTTGGGAAAGAACGAAAAACGAAAAACGAAAAAAGAAAAGCTAAGACATCCCAAATCTTCCCTCTTCCCTCTTCGTTCTGCCCTCTTCGTTCTTCCCTCTTCGTTCTTCCTTTTTCCCTTCTCCTTTCACCACCACTTCCCCGCAAGGGGACGGAAAGCTTTGGGAAAGAACGAAAAACGAAAAACGAAAAAAGAAAAGCTAAGACATCCCAAATCTTCCCTCTTCCCTCTTCGTTCTTCCCTCTTCGTTCTTCCTTTTTCCCTTCTCCTTTCACCACCACTTCCCCGCAAGGGGACGGAAAGCTTTGGGAAAGAACGAAAAACGAAAAACGAAAAAGGAAACTGGATTTGCCCAGAATTGCCTCCCTCTTCGTTCTTCCCTTTTCCCTCTTCCCTCTTCGTTCTTCCTTTTTCCCTCTTCCCTCTTCGTTCTTCCTTTTTCCCTCTTCCCTCTTCCCTCTTCCTTTGGGCATTCTAAACAAGTCAGCGTATCTCCCTACGCCATGCCTGAACTCCCAAAAGAAGACCTACGACAGCGCACAAAAGCCTTTGCCTTGCGGATTATCAAGGTGTACAACGCTTTGCCCAAAACCACCGAAGCTCAGGTTTTGGGCAAACAGCTACTCCGCAGCGGAACCTCTGTCGGTGCCCACTATCGAGAGGCAGTTCGCTCCAGGTCTAAAACTGAGTACATCAGCAAGATAGGGATTGGGCTACAAGAACTCGAAGAATCGATTTACTGGCTAGAACTGTTGACCGATGCCGGACTGGTTACTCCTCAAAAAATCGGCAGCTTAATGAATGAAACAAACGAACTTATCGCAATTTTTGTGGCCCTCTCTAATCGGGCGAGAAGAACGAGAGAGAAGAAGGAAAAATGAAGAATGAAGAACGAAAATTAAGTCCTGTCCAGAATCTCTTCCTTCTTCGCTTTTCCCTCTTCCTTCTTCGTTCTTTTTATTGGCGATATATGCTGATATTTACATTGCAGGCACCTAGCGGATTGACGCAGATTGGCATACTGTAGCGCACTCGAAAGGTGCCTTCTGCACCGGGAGGAACGGTAAAGAAAATGGTTTCGTTCCCAAATCGCTGACCCCGAGCAAACTGCCGACCTGTGGGGTCATAGAGTTCCACATCTACATCGCCCAGAGCGGAGGTCACTTCAAGGATATAGCCTCCTGATCGACTGATCGTTAATGTTATCCAATTTGCCCCTCCGGCATGGAGTGGGCTTACCGGTTCTGCTTTCGCTGCAAGTGGGTTCAGTCCTTCCATCAGTATGATTGTCAGACACGCAAGGGAAACTCGGCTCATCAAGCGTCGATAGTTCATAATGTGGTTCCTATTTTTTTGGAAATTACCGAACTAGAGGTCAAGAGGTTGCGGTTAGTGGCGATGGTTTAGAGCAACTGGTTATAACCCGATCGCGGGTTGAAGGTAAGGGGCGATCGCACTGCTCGACAGCAGCACGAAGTAAAGTAAAGTAAGCTTTGAACATTTTGAACACAAGGATAAGCAAACCATGACACAGACGGCTGAGGCTTTTTGGGTGAGGGAATCATGAATGAGGTTCTGAAAGCAACTGACCGTAGAATAGCTCCCTGCTGGAAAGCCCCCTTTCCAATCGACTGGGCGATCGCCCTATTCCAAATCCCCAATAGGGGACTAAAATAGGACACGAATCCCGCTGAATTGCTCCAGCATCCATGCCCCGCCTTCGCACCACGGTTCAAAAATCCTCTGCTATGGCACACTGGCCCACAGACACGCAACTGGTTGGCCTGACGCTCCAGCTTCAGCCCCTTGCCGACAGCACGCTCTATCCGCAATACACCATCGGGCTTCATGCCTGGCTGCTCGACCAAGTGCGCCAGACCAATCCGGAGTTGTCTGCTTATTTGCACGATGGCGAATCCGAAAAACCCTTTACGATTTCTGCGCTACAGGGTGTAGAAGTTGCCCCCGGCGGCAGCCCAAGACTCAGGGGCGATCGCCCTTATACCTGGACGATTACGGCACTCTCTCAACCCGTCGTCGCCTGGCTCACAGACTGGCTGCGGCAGCCCCCCCAAACCATCGACCTGCGGGGCGCACCGCTCAAAATACTCGACTGGGGGCTGACTGCTCCCTCCCATCCGCCTGCGACCTACAAGCAGTTGTTTGACGTGGCGATTCCGCCCAATCCGGCGATCGCCCTTTCCTTCCGCTCGCCCACTAGCTTTCGCCGCCACAAACATCACTTTCCACTCCCTGTGCCCGTTAACTTATTCCACAGCTACTTGCGCCGCTGGAATGATTTTTCAGAGCTTGAGTATGACCAGGAAGATTTTCTCGACTGGATCGATCAATCGGTGATTATCACCCGCCATCACTTGCAGTCTGTCAAAACGGTCGCGGGCAAGCGGGGCTCGGTGACGGGATTTACCGGAGCGATTGAGATAAGCTTAAGTAAGACAGCGCTAGAAGACTCTGAATATGTGCAGTTGTTTATGGCGCTGGGCCGCCTCGCCCCCTATTGCGGCACTGGGCACAAAACGACCTTTGGGCTGGGGCAAACCCGCCTGGGCTGGTCGCCTGCCGAAACCGAAGCGCCCCAGTCTACCCTGCAAGACCTGCTGGCTCAGCGAATTGCCGCCCTTACTGAGCATTTCCTAACGCAACGTAAGCGCACTGGAGGAGAACGAGCAACGGCGATCGCCGAAACCTGGGCCACCATCCTGGCCCGGCGCGAACTGGGCGAATCGCTGCAAGACATTGCTGAAGACCTGGGGCTGCGCTATGAAACCGCCAAAACCTACGCCAAGCTGGCCCGAAAAGCCGCAGAGGCACTGCCCTAATGCTTCGCTTTGAAGTACTTTACGACAAATCGCCTGAAACCGGATTCTCTAGGTCGGCTGGCTGCAAAATCTCACGCACCCACGCTTCATTTTCGGGGCGCAACGCGGGTTTTGGGGGTTGGGTATAGTCAATTGCCAGGTCAAAGCGGGCACGTCGATATACGTCATTCAGGATGCGTTGCAGATTGATCACGGGTTCTGGGTCGTGAACGAGCAGTGGAATAGGAATTGCGGGAATGGAGTCTTGCAACTCGAAAGCGTAAAGATCGGCGATGGGACGATGGCTTGCTCGACTAATCAGGATGCGGTATAGCGAGTCTGTCGCACCCAGGATGGGCATTGGCTCTCCCTCTCGCAACAAGTCAATCTCGACCAAGCTCGTGCTGGAGCCTAAGATTTTCTGGCGCTTGCTAATGTAGGCCGCTCGTCCATCCTTATTCCGTTTATTTTGGGGAGACAAGATCTCAATGACACAAACAACCTCTCCGGTTTGGGTAGAGCGCACTTCCAAGAATCGCTCGACCACCTCTTGTGGCAGAGGAACCTGAACTGAAATCGGAGTTTTTTTGCTGGCAGTGGCGATCGGGCTGGATGGCTCGATATCACCCGCAGAGCGGCGAGTCAAAGCGATATCAGCAATGTCCACCAAGCCAACTGATAAGGAGTCGTCAATGCTCTGGTAAACTCGCTCTTCGATGGCGACCCGGTAGCGAGGCGCAACTTGGGGTGTGAGATCATCTGCGATCGCCACAATCAAACGATTATGAACCTGATGCCAAAGTTGGGGGTGTTCTAGGTAAGGATTCATTCCGGGAAATGGATTATCCACAACACTTTCTCCGTTCTTCTGAATCAATTCAAAACCAGGTAGATCCCAGATTCATCGTCTTATTAGGTAACGCTTCATAAGCAACGCTTTACAGGAAGCCGATTGTGATTGGAGCGGGGAAACTTTGAAGGACTGTCGCCCAAAGCAGAAGACTTGTCCGGCGATCTACGTTAAGATTCTTTAAGAGCTTTCTCAGAAGGCTTGCTAGCGTCATTCTAAACGGTGTCCCACGGTGTCTCACGGTGTCCCTATGTCAGCAAGTTCCTGGTGGTCTGGTTTATTCGCTGCGGCTCAACCGGCGATCGCCCTCGAAAGCACCTCTGCGGCGGCTCAGGGGGCCAGGGTCGAGCTAACGAATTTGTGTAAAGAATTTCAGGAAGGTGACGTGACGCGGAAGGTGCTGAATGGCATCAATTTGCAGTTTGAACCCGGAGAATTTGTCGTGCTGCTGGGGCACAGCGGCAGCGGCAAAAGTACGCTGCTGAATCTGATTAGCGGCATTGATCAGCCGTCCACCGGCACGATTCGGATTGATGGCCTTGCCATTACCGATCTGGACGAAAAATCGCGCACTCTGTTTCGGCGCGATCGCATCGGATTCGTCTTCCAGTTTTTCAACCTCATTCCAACGTTGACGGGTGCTGGAAAAACGTCACCCTGCCGCAAGAGTTGGCGGGCAAGTCGCCGAGCGCGGCGCGTCAGTCGGCGCTTCAGCTTTTGCAGCAGGTGGGGCTGGGCGATCGCCTGGAGACTTATCCAGATAAGCTATCTGGCGGGCAGCAGCAGCGAGTGGCGATCGCCCGCGCCCTGGCCCACGATCCACAGATTATTTTGGCAGATGAGCCGACGGGCAACCTAGACGAAGAAACCGGGCAGCAGGTGTTGGAACTGTTACTCAATCTCACCCGCACGAAGGGCAAAACCCTGATCATGGCGACCCACAATCCAGATATCGCTCGCCATGCCGACCGCGTGTTGCGGGTTCAAGACGGGCACCTGATTCCTGTGATTGTGCATCCTGACTTAGCCGAGGAAGTGGTGGCATGACGGCAGTCGTTTCTAACGCACCCCTCTGGCGCTTGGCGTGGCAGCGAATTCAGCAGCGCCCGCTGCAATATCTCCTCTGCATTTTGGGAATTGCCCTTGGCGTTGCCATGATGGTGTCGATCGATCTGGCGAACGGTTCGGCGCAGCGGGCCTTTGCCCTGTCTACTGACGCAATTACGGGACGCGCCACCCACCGCATCGAGGCGATCGCCCCCACGGGCATTCCCGAAACGGTGTATGCTGACCTGCACCGCGTCGCCCCCCACATTCCCCTCGCACCGATCGTGGAAGGCTACGTGCTGGTGGAAGAGTTGGGCGCTCAGCCGATGCGCTTGGTGGGGGTGGACGTGCTAGCAGAGTCGCCCTTTCGCAATTACTTTGGGGCCGAGGGCGAAAGCCTAGACGCAGCTTCGGTTCAGTTGCTGACCAATCCCCAGGCGATTGTCTTGTCGCAGGATGTGGCGGCTCAGTACGGGGTGGCATTGGGAGATCTGCTGCATCTGGACATCGCCGGCCAGCATCGCGATGTCACTGCGGTTGCCCTCGTCCAGTCCGATGATTCCCTCAACCGCCGCGCCCTCAGCACGCTGCTGTTTGCCGACATTGCCACGGCGCAGGAACTTTTGGGACAGACGGGGCGGCTGAGCTATATCGATGCGATCGCCTCTTCTCCTGCTGAAATCAACGCCATTCAAACCGCCCTGCCTGCTGGCCTGAAGCTAGAAACAGCAGAGGCGCAGAAAAACGCCGTGCAGCAAATGACAGCCGCCTTTGAACTCAATCTTACGGCTCTCAGCCTGCTGGCGCTGGTGGTGGGTATGTTTTTGATTTACAACACCGTTACCTTCAGCGTGGTGCAGCGCCGTCCCCTGTTCGGCATTTTGCGCTGCCTTGGCGCGACGCGGGGACAGCTCTTTGCCCTGATTTTGGGCGAAGCGGCGCTGTTTAGCATCCTCGGCTCCCTGCTTGGCGTGGGGTTGGGCATTGTGCTAGGGCGCAGCATCGTGGGGCTAATCACCCAGACGATTAATGATTTTTACTTCGTCGTCTCGGTGCAGCAGGTGACGCTCTCAAACGCCACCATCGCCAAGGGTCTGGTAATTGGCGTGGCGGCGGCGCTGTTTGCCTCTGCTTTGCCAGCGCTGGAGGCAATGAACACCACGCCGACGCTTACCTTGCAGCGCTCGACCTTAGAGGGCAAAGTTCAGAAATTGCTGCCGCTGTTGACGGTTGGCTGGATTGGCTTCTCGCTTGCCGGAGTCGCCCTGCTGCGGTGGTCATCTGGCGGGCTGGTGGCTGCCTTTGCAGGACTCTTTGCCGTGTTGCTGGGGGCAGCACTGCTGGTTCCGCCTGCCATCGCGCTGCTGATGCGGGGGCTTGCGTCAGCGGGCTACCGGCTGTTTGGCGTGGTGGGGCGGCTGGCTCCACGGGACATTTTACGATCGCTCAGCCGCACCTCCGTGGCGATCGCCGCCCTCATGGTGTCGGTGTCGGTGATTGTCGGCGTGTCGGTGATGATCGGCTCGTTTCGGGGGACGGTGGTGCAATGGCTGGATCAGACGCTTCAGGCAGATATCTACGTGTCGCCGCCCACCACGACGGCCAACCGCGTGCTGGGCAAGCTCGATCCGCAGGTGGTGGAGGCGCTAAAGCACTGGGAAGGACTGCGGTTTGCCGTCAGCTACAACGATGCCGATGTGCGCGTGGTGGACTTTGACCGCACTGCCAAGCTGATCTCCGCCGATGGCGACGTATCTCAGGGCAAGCGGCCCTACGCCTGGATTCGTCCGGGGCTAGAACCCGACCCCTGGACAGCGCTGAATGCGGGCGAGGGCGTGATCATTTCTGAGGCGCTGATCCGTCGAGAAAACCTGCCCGCGCCGCCGGAAACGATCACGCTGGAAACGCCAGTGGGCGATCGCCCGTTTCCCGTCCTCGCAGTCTTCTACGACTATTCCTCCGATCGCGGCACGATTATTCTGGATGACGACGTTTATCTGAACCTGTGGCAGGATGACCGCATCGCCTCGTTGGGCCTGTTCACCCAGCCTGGTGTCGATGTGGAAGCAGTGGTACAGGATATTCGATCGCACTTTCAGGGACGACAGGATTTGCTGGTGCAGTCGAACCGCAGCCTGCGGCAGGGGTCGCTGGAAATTTTCGACCGCACCTTTGCCATTACCAGCGCTCTGCAACTGCTGTCGGTGGTCGTTGCCTTTATCGGCGTTCTCAGTACGCTCATGAGCCTGCAACTGGAGCGGACGCGGGAACTGGGCATTCTCCGCGCCACGGGCATGACTCCTAGCCAGTTGGGCCAGCTGACGCTGCTAGAAACCGGGCTGATGGGGACGCTGGCGGGCGTATTTGCCATGCCGCTGGGTTTTGTCCTCGCCTGGATTTTGATTTATGTGATCAACGTGCGTTCCTTTGGCTGGACGCTGCAAATGGCGCTGGAGGCCCGCTATTTCTGGCAGGCGTGGCTGGTGGCGATCGCCGCTGCTTTACTCGCAGGTCTGTATCCGGCGCTGCGGCTGGGGCGGATGAATATTGCGGCGGCGCTGAGACAAGAATGATTTTGGGTTCTGGATTTTGGGTTCTGGTAATCTGGCGAGTCTTCTGTAAGACGTTCAGATCTTCAGATAAGGATGTAGCGTGAGATTCGGAAGAACGGGTAGGAGGGAGGTCAAAATGCGATCGCGCTTGATTCGGTTTGGCGTACTGCTGGCGTTCTGCGGCGTGTTCCTGGGTACATTCCTGGGTGTGTTCCTGGGGGCTGCATGTCCGGCGATCGCCGCCAATGTCGTTACCTGGCAACCGCTACCCGCAGCCAGTGCAGAATACCGCAAGGCGATCGCCCTACCAGACTGGCACTTTCCCGAAGACTTTGGCCCGCACAATGACTACCAAACGGAATGGTGGTACTACACAGGCAACCTGGAAACCGAGGAGGGGCGACCGTTTGGCTTTCAGCTAACCTTCTTCCGACAGGCGATTTCGCCAACGGTGGCGGTAGAATCTACACCATCCAGTTGGCGAACGAATCAAATCTACTCTGCCCATTTCACCGTCAGCGACATTGCGGGCGAAGGTTTTTACGTAGACGAGCAGTTCAGCCGCAACGCCATCGGGCTGGCCGGAGCCACAGCAACGCCCTACCGCGTCTGGCTCAACGATTGGTCGGCGACTGAGTTAGAACCCGGTGTAGTGCGGCTTCAGGCTCAATCCCAGGAGGTGGCTATTGACCTCACGGTTCAGCAGACCCGTCCGCCTGTGTTGCAGGGCGATCGCGGCCTCAGCATCAAGGGATTGGAGCCGGGGAATGCGTCCTACTACTATTCCCTGGTTCAGCAGCCCACCAGCGGAACCATCACGATTCAGGGCCAAGCCTTTTCGGTACAGGGCAAAACCTGGACGGATCACGAATTCTCCACCAGCGCGTTGACCGCGGGCACGGTCGGCTGGGACTGGTTCTCGATTCAACTGGAGGACGGGTCTGCCCTGATGCTTTATCAGTTGCGCCACGAAGACGGTACGCCCGAAATCACCTCCGCAGGCACGTTTGTTTCGGCCTCCGGCGAGACGACCCATCTGAATCATGACGACTGGACGATCCGCGTCCTCAAAACCTGGACAAGCCCCCGCAGCAAAGCGGTTTATCCCGCCCAGTGGCAGATTCGCATTCCCCGGCTAAATCTGCTGCTAGAGGGGCGATCGCGCCTTGCAGACCAGGAACTCAACACCTCCACAGCCACCTATTGGGAAGGGGCAACCGCTTTTGAGGGCACCCGACAAGACCGGCCAATTCGGGGAGAGGGCTATGTAGAACTAACGGGTTATGCCACCCGCCTAGATTCCCTTTTGTCTGAAAGCACACCATGAGCAGACGGATAGATCCTTAATTCCCTAGCGGCAATTCTCTGGCGGCAATTCTCTGCTGGCTGTGGGTTTACCGTAACGTTTTGTATTTAAGCGAACACCTCGAAAAGAATTCACTGTACACTCTTTCCTAAGTCATACTCATGATGAGTATGACTTGTGTAGTGTTGATGGAGTCAATCGAGCGTCTGGGCACGCCCCTCCCTATTTATCCGACCCAGACGGCGGCGTGTTGACTTATTGGGTTTGAATCAGCGCGGTGATTAGCTGCTGAATCGCAGGTTGGTGCAGGTCTAGCAGACGGTTGGCCTCTGCTTCTGGGTCAAACTGGGGAGGATACTGGCCATAGCCTGAATTGATGACGACTGCCCCATCATTGCGGATACCGAGAAACAAGAGAGGGCGATCAAACCCGTCGGGGTTGAACTGGTTGGGCAAGGTTCTGTCATCTACAAAGACCGCGTAGGACAGGTTTGCTGGGTTGGGTTCCATCTCGATAACCCGGATGGTGGTTACAGTGCGCGTGAAAAGATTGGGGTCGGTGTAAAGATAGCCCATCGTGGCTAGCCGTTGCCCAGGGCGCTGGGTAGCGGGTAGGTTTGTCACGCAGATTTGCCCATTGTTGACCACTTGTCCCCGGCACAGGTCAGGATTGGCAGCAAAATCGATAGGCTGACGGCCAGCCCTTTGGGCAATTAGTAATTGGGGAGTCTGGGCGATCGCCCCCAAAGGCTCTGACAGCACCACTGAGACTCCTAGCAAAGCAGAGCAAATTAAGGTAGACTTCATCATCATTTTCCGAATCGTGTTCTGAATTATGTTCTGAATCGTGAGGAATATCGTTGATATTCTCTGGGATATTCTCTGGTAGTTACTTCCGCCAGATCCCTGCAAAGGGCTGCACATCGCTGGCGGGGCGATCGCGCTTCCAGGCGTTCCAGTCGGCCCCAGTTCCCCCTGCGGGACGGGCTTGGTTGAGAGCGGGAGATGAGGGAATAACCTGAGAAATTGGGAGAGAAATCGGGAATGGCTCAATGGGCGGTAGGTGGTGATGACTGGGTGCGGGCGATCGCTCCAATCGTAAATAACATATTGGCTAGCTTGTTGAGTATCGTGCCAATCTTAAACGGCTACTGATCGGAAAAAACATCAGAGTAAGTTCCTTCACAAAAGGTTTATCGGCAGATGTGGCAGGGATCAAGAGTCAGGTAGCGGCCCCAGAGCGAGGAGAAGCTTTCCCACACCTAGTTGTGGGGATGTTTAACCTATTCAGCGACCCATTCAGCGACCCATTCAGCGACCCATTCAGCAACTTACTCAGCATGGTCGAAGAGCCTCACGATGGGGGTTTTGCCACGGGCAATTAGGGCTATGCGCTGGCTGGCGGGATGCAGCAGGCAGATTTGGTCGCGGCCAAGCTGAAAGACCAGCCAATCGCCTGGCAGGTGAGTGGCATGGCTGATGGGCCAAACCGCAAAGGGAGTTTCTAAAGCAAAGTGCTGGCGAGCTTGGGTGATCCGGTTTCGCCCGATAAGGCCACCCGCAGCAAAGACATAGGTGTAGTAATCCCAGTCTGTGCGGGTAGTGAGTTTGGGCACTGGGCCAAAGCTCGGCTGTGGCTCCGCGGCCAGGGCATCAAAGGCGGCGCGGTCGATGGCAACGGGTTCCGTTTTGCCTGAGGTCAGTCGTAGCGCCTGAGCGCCATCGGGACTGAGGTAATGCAGGGTGTAGGCGGGGCTGGGCTGGAGTTGGGCCGCAGGCACGACTCGCGTCTGGCTAATCAGGCTGGTCTGGCTATTGAAACTGTACCAGCCAAACAGGAGTAGGTAGCTGAGGCCGTGGATCAGCAGGGTCGCCTTGAGCGCGGTCTGAATCGGCCGCTTGCGCTGGCGCAGCAGGAGCCAGAAGAAGGGATACTCGATGACCAGAGTGAGTAAGAAAGCGAGTAAGGCGGCGATCGCCAGCCAGACCTGCACATTCGCAATGGTGAGGCCCGAATACTGCGACAGGCGATTGGCTAGCAGCAGCGCCCCCGCCCAGGCCGAGGCGTAGTTGGCCACCAGCAGCAATAGGAGCGATCGCCCCCTGGGAGTGCCAAACCACCAGCAGAGTAGCCCCGCTTCTAGATAAGCAATCACCAGGTTGCCGACCACCAAGTGAATTAGACCTGTCCACAGCAGGGCGCTGCCACCGTTGGCCCACGCGGGGCTGGGGGACAGGGCCAAGGACAGACTGATGCCGACCAGCAGCCTGAGAGCAGCAGCGATTGGATCGCCCCAGAGTTTCAAGCACTTAAAAGTGGGTGGCATAGAGCGTTTCCTGGCGGCGAATGAGGGCGATTAATTGCGATTGAGATACGTAAACTCTATACCGTTCTCGGCTTGGCAGACGGCTCCTCGATATTGACCACCGATGAGAGTGACACCGCAGGAGCCACGTATCTCTCTCGTTTCGCCACCATACATCAGCCCCACAACACGATAGCTTGAGGCATGATCCAAGCGAAATTCAGAGGCGGCATCAGTGACAAACGAAAAGGGACTGCCGTTAAAGTAGTAGCTAAAGATGAGAGCGCCTTCAGAATGAACCCTTGCGATTTGGAAGGCTTCACATCTCAGCAGAGTGTTGCCTTGAGCCTGGCAGCGACTAGGCGCATTATCTCGATGAACTATCTGAATATCGCTCGATGCCGGAGCAGGGCGGGATGCGGGAGGCGCAGAAGGGGCAGAGTTTGCGCTGGGTGGGGCGGACTGGGGCTGCGGTGGTGAGGTATTCTCGCGATCGCCCCGGTTGCCTCGCGGGGAAGGAGGAGTCAATCGTGTTAATCGTATCGGTGACATCCCCGAACCGTTTCACGAATGCGCCGGAAGATATTGGCCATCAGCACCGGGGCTAGATTCGTTGGGGACGGTGGGCTCCGCGGACTTGCGTTGCGGCAAGGCTGGGAGAGGTGCTGAGCAGCGAAGCGAGAATCAGGCTGGGAAGTCCCAACTTGCGAGTAAGATTAGCTCGAATAAGGTAACGAGCAACGGCGTATTGCATGGGAGGCTTCCTTCAGTTTGTAAAGTAAAGTTCAAACGCGGGGGCTGCAAGTTCTTAGTTCTCTGTAGTCTAAACTCATTCAGCGCTATGGAATTGAGTAGCGTGCCCCAGCGCTATGAGACTGGGGCAGATTAGGGGTTACCAGTGGCGATCGCCATAGAAGGGGCTGATGGGAGCGACCGGCGCTGGGGCAGGCTGAGGGGCGGGACGATTGTCTGGAACCACATAGTAGTCAGGACTGCGCGACGGAGCAGAACCAGACCCGCCCGAACTCAAGCTATTTGAAAGTACCCATATCCAGAAAGCGGCAGCAGCCTGATTAGCTTGCTGTCTCAAAGCTCTCTGCCGAGCTAAATAGGCCTGCTGCTGTTCTGGAGAGAGACTTTCAAAATATCGCCGCTGCCGCTCTGCTTCTAGCCGTCGCTGTTCGGCAATGCGCTGCCCCCGTTCTGCATTGCGCTGCCTGCGTTCCTGGGCCTGTTGTCGCTGCTGTTCTGCTCGTCGCCTGCGTTCCTCTGCCCGTCGTCTGTAGGCTTCAGCCTGTTGCTGCAATCTAATTCGATTGGCCTCACGGGGAGTTTGAGCTAGGAGATAGTGAGTCGAGGCTGGACTCTCCTGGAGACTTTGGATGGGTAGGTGAGCGGTGTTGAGCGCTTGCGGGGCTTCCAACGGATTCGTTACGATGGCTGAGTTGTCTGCGGCGGCGCGGGCTGCGCTTGAGGGTTGGGCAGCGGCGAGGCTGGGGGCACTTCCCAATAGTGAGGTCAGAGCCAAGCCAGGTAAACCCAGCGCAAGGGCGCAGCGACGAGCGCGAGAAATCTGCATAGGGTAAGTCCTCATAAACGGGTGGCATTGCAGTCGTCAGGTCATAGTTCTGGATGGGACACACTTATTCAGCCAATTTGCGATAACCACTTCTTGAAGGCCGGTCGTGCTAACGAGGAAAAACGTATTCATCCTGGGGAAGGGCGAGGTGGTTCGTAGAAACGAATGCAACAGGGCGCAGTTCCTCAACCTGTAATGCTTTACCGGGTCGATCGCCAATCCCGGATGAATGTGTCTAGCAGACCGGTCAATAGCTCTCTTTCCGCCTGAGAGTAACTCATCCCATAACCTAGAGATCCGTATCCTCCCCCACTGCCGTAGATATTGGCTTCTATGGTGCGGCCATTGAGTTGAACGTTGTGAAACACACTGCCCCGCACACTGATCGCCCCGCCATCGTCGGTACATTCAATGGAGATCACGTATCGCGGGGTGGCCACAGGTTGTCCGCGCGGGTTGGAGACCGCCGGAATGTTGTGGCGGTTGAGGTGTTGCACCACCGCCGCTTGCAGTTGATCTTCGCGACTGCCCAAATGACAGAGTTTCATCACGCGCACAGGCATTTGCGAAATGCCGCGTAGGGGTTCGGCCTGCACGCGGACGGAGGCGATCGCACTTTCCAGAGCGACACCCAGCGTAGACAGGGCAGCACAGGCAGTGAGCAGCGATCGCCGCACGAGCGATCGCCCCATGACAGAGGGTCGGGCTTTAGGAATTGGTTGTAGAGCCATTGTCAGGAAAAAATTCGGTGACTACTGGCTCGTTCTAGTTCTGGCAAATAGCGACTGATTCACCCAACGATGCCTATAGCCCCAGGGGAAAACTGCAAATCGCCGCGATTGCCTCAGACTGAAGGGCAACCCACTCCGGCGTGGGATTGTCCACCGCAAAGAGGACATGGAGCGCGTCGGCGGGCATATCTTTTTCCAGAAAATAGGTGGCTTTGGCCTGGGCGATCGCCTCCTGATTGGCTCCCTGCTGCGCCAAGCCCGTTTCTATCTGGGACAGATCGGCGGCAATTTGATCCCGCTCTTCCCCGGCTGCCATGACTGAAAAGGGCAACCGGTAGAGCAGGTCATCGGTGGGCGTGTCGTAGAAGAGCCACTCGTACTCAGTGCCGGGTTCCAGTGCCAGATTGCCAAAGCGAGTCGTCACGAAGCCACCAGCGTTGGGGGTTGCCGAATCGGTTCCCAGCGTGGCGGGTGCGGGCTGGGTCAGGTCTTTCCAAGCAGGCCGCAGGTGCATTCGGTTCACCTGTCCCTGCATGACAAACATCGGCTGCTGGTGCCAGATCACCTCGCGCCGTCCGGGGGTGACAATGCAAAAGGTGTCGTTAGGGGGAACATCAGGGCTGCGGGAAAGTCCGGGTTCCCCCCGGCTGCGATCTTCTCGCTCGCGCTGAAAAAATTCTACAAAGCGCCGCCATGAACCAGCGTCTTGAGAGTCTGCTTGGGAGGGGTCGGTGGGGTTTGCCAGGGCGATGGATGGGGACAGGGCGGATAGTCCAACCCACAGACCGACCCACAGGCTTAGGGGGATTGCTGGGGTTTTAACGAGGTTCATCCGTATTCTCCCGTAGTCTGGGTAAACTATAACACCACACCACTAGGGATGGCAGTAGCCAGGGCAGCAGCATCCCGGCGCTGATGTAGAGTTGCAGGGACAGCAGTCCGTATCCAGCAGTCGCAGCGCTCAGGCCCGCAGCAACGAGGGGGCGGGGGCGGGGGCGATCGCCCAGGGATAAGCTCAGAGCCTTGCCGCCCACCGCCGCCAGCAGAATCATCCACAGATCGGGAATGGGGATGACCAGGCGATTGGCAAGGCGGTGGTGGGTCATGTAGGCGTGGGCTTCGCCGCCTGTGAAGTGGGTCGCTGGATGCAGCGTGCGATCGCGCCAGTAGCGCAGGGCGGGCGGCGGCACTAGGTTATCGGCTCCGTTGGGGGCCAGCCCGGCCGCTTCGTAGCCCCCTGCGGCCACAATCACAATCGCGTCCCTAAAGTCGGGCAACGCTGCGGCATCCTGACGCAGCGACCAGGCCGGGATGGCGGTAAACGCCCGCTCTGGCGGCAGGGACAAATCAAGAATCGGCTGGAGCCAGTGCTGCCAGGCTTCGTAGGACAGTTCTGTAAGCGGGTGCAGCGTAGCCCGTGGGGACAGATTCAGGTCGTGGGTTTGCAAGGCGCGGCGAACCTGCTCAGCCAGGGGCGGCCCCTGGAGCGTGGGCTGTGGCCCGGAGCGCGTCCCGGTGCGTCGCTGTTGACGGAGCCGTTGGGCAACAACAAGCTGGTGGCTAAACGGGCCGGGGCGATCGCTCTGGGGGCGGTAGGGCTGCACCCGTCGCCAGGGCGACCAGGCATCTCCCAGCAGGATGCGGTCTGAGTCAATCACATTGGGATGAGGTGGCAGCCAGCGGCCGTTCTGTCGCACCGTGCCAAACACAAACCAGGTTTGCTGCTGGGCGATCGCCCCTGTCAAAACTTCATTCAGTTGGTCATCCTGCCCCGGCTGAGCCAGATCGAGCAGGTAGTCGATGCCCACGACGGCCGCACCTCGATCGACCAGCGTGGCGACAATATCGGCCACCATCACCCGGTTAATCGGGTGGTAAGTGGAAATATCCCACTGGCGGAAGCTTTCGCCATCGATCTGCACCAACACCACGGCGGATGGGTCATCATCGCCCAGTTGCCCGGTGAGATCCCGATAAACGGCCTGGGCCAGCACCCGCCGATCCAGGAGCCAGGCCTGGGGCGAAACTGGAAATTCCGTCGGCGGCAGCGTCGGGATCAGGCTCACCAGCGCCAGGGCCGCAACGATTTGGGCTTCGTGTCGGGTAGGCCGCCAGCGCCGCAGCCGCGATCGCCAGCCCCCAGGTTCCAGACGGTAGGGCACGGAGGTCGGGTGGCGAAACAGCGACGGCACCAGATAGGCCGAGGGATAGGTGAGGCTTTGTTCGGCCCGGAGAGACTGACAGGCTCCATGCAGCGCCTCCTGCACGTTTTGCTCCTGGGTTAGCCGTTGCAGCAGTTGCGCCAAAAACGCCTGAGCGACTTCGTTATGAATCGGCTCTCGCATGATGGCGACTTGGCTGAGTCCGAGGTTAATTAGCCCCTGAGCAATGTCGAGACCACTGCACGAGTTGAAAAAGGCAAACTGGAGTCCGCGCTGCTGGGCGGTTTGCAGATAGGGGGTCAGGTCTTTGAGCGTGAGAGAGGTCTGGGGGGCGATCGCCACTTGTCCGCCTACCAGGGCCGCCTCATTGCTGTGGCCCGCAAAAAACAGCACATCCCATCCCAGCGAGTCGGCGATCGCCTCACACACCCGCTGCTTCAGAGCAATGGGGTCTTCTCCGGGCTGCCAGCCCACATAGTGAATCTCCAGGAGTCGCCGCTGAGCATCGAGGGCCTGCCGTTCGCCGCTGAAGTTCAATCCCGTTTCATCGCCCAAAATCGCCAACACCCTGGCTTTGCTGCGTCGGCCGGTGGGTCGGTGGGCTGTGGTGGCTCGGATTGTGGCGGGCGATCGCACAATTTGCACCGGCCCGCCAAACTCCCAAGTTTCCCAGGGCAGCCGGGCCAGATCCAGCGGCGTACAGGTGAGAAACAGTTCTGCCAACCCCTGGGACTGCGCCGCCGCCACCACCTCCTGGCGCAAATCATACAGATCGCCCTGCCTCAGCCAGGTATGAAACTCCGACAACAGCCGCGCCTCTGCCTGCACCAGTTGGCTATGCCAGTCGATCGCAGGGGCGGTCACCTGCCCTGCGCCCCCTGCCCGCCCCCGCAATGCCTGCTTGTAATAGCCCAGATAAGCCCGCTGCCAGGCTGCGTAGAGCGACAGCATCTCCTCTGGAAAGACCACACTGGCGGTCAGCCGTTGCCCTTTGCCCCAGGACAGATCAAACAAGCAGCTTTGGTCAATTTTGTGGACGGTGAGACGATACACCATTGCCGTCCTCTCATGCTTCGGGATGAAATACAAAGGGCGGCCAGCTTAGAGTAGACCCATCCGGCAGGGTAACGGAAACCCGGAAGGCTTCCTCCCAGGTGCCGAAAACCTGAGCATACAGGTGGTTTGCGCCAGAGATAGGGGAAAGGGTGCTATCTGCCAGGATTTTTTCGGCATCGCGCACCACCAGACGAGTTCCCGGCAAGATCTGTTCACCGAGGGTCGGCCCCAGCACCAACAGCAAACACCATTCCGGCTGGGAGCCTTCCAGATGCGTCCAGGTGAGGGCACAAAGGCGCAGGGGCACGCCCGCCCGTTGCAAATCTGTATAGGCTCCCCGGGCCGTGGCAGGAATCATCACCCCCGCCGGTTCTAGCTGACGTAGCACAGTGGCCAGGGTTTCAGCCGGGCCGTGGCTCGACCGCAGCGCAGGGGACATCGCCAGCGGCGGCAGCAGCGCCCAGGTCAGGGTGCTAGTGACGGTGTTGGATAGCGTGTCGAGGCGATCGCCCAGCCAGCGCCACACATTAATCGCCTCCTGAGTCATCTCCTGGGTTGGGGAAGCGGCTTGGGGCAGTTGACCCACCGTTTCCAACTGGGCCGGGTCTAGGCAGTTGAGGTAAAGCAGAATTTCCTCAGGAGCCGTGTCGAAGAATGCCACGGGAACGGTATAAGTGCCGTTGTCGTTGAGGGTCAGCGCGTCTCGCTGGGTTAGCAGGCGATCGCGCCGCAGACCGCCGAGAATCGTCACCTGATCGACCTCTTCTCGCACCTCCACTAGCAGATACAGGTGAGCAAACCCCTGGACATCCTCCAGCGTGGGTTGGGGAATGGGCACCTGGCCATCGCTGAGGGTTCCCTGGGGCACAATACACAGGCGAAACCCATGCACCGTTCCCTGCACATGCAAACCCGGCGGCTGGGCGGGGTCGTAGGTCAGCGTCAAGCCTGACACGCCGTCTTCAAGCCACTGCTGCACCCCCCCCAGCGCCAGCGCTCGCAAAAACGTCATCCACTGCTGCTCTGGAGGCACCTGCTGGCAAATCTGCGCTGCCCAGTCCACCGCAGCAGGAGACAGGGCCACCGTGGTCGGTTGCAGCGGTTCAAACTCATAGTCTGAGAGTTCGGTGGAATGGCGCATGGGGTGCAGGCTCGAAAAGGGAATAGAGACAAAGGGAATAGAGGCTATTATCCGTGGGTTCATGGGGTTTGACCTGTCATAAAAGCATGGATTTCGGCACAGAGGCGATCGGCAAATCGACTTTTGACCTTGCGGGGTTTGGGAGATTGGGCCTCGGCGGCGGCATCGGCCATCAGGGTGTCTACTTGCTCAGACAGAACGGCTTCTAGGGTGGCATCGAGGTCTCGAAGACGATCGGCAGACACCAACTCTGCTGCTTCCTGCCGCACCGCTGCGGTGAGTTGGGGAATTAGGAGATGGCGCACGTCCGCTCGCAGCCGTTTCAGATTTAGCAGGCGCGTGACCTGCACTTGAGAGGTCAGCCCGATGCGGGGCGCAATTTGGGTCATAGAGACTCCCTCGCAGAGGCGCAGGTACAGCCCCTGGACATAGGGCCGATCTTGGGGCGGGGTGCGACGGCTAAAGCGGGACATATTCGCGGCGATCGCCGCTGCAATGGTCTGCCCGAGCAGTTGATCGAGTACCTGACGATAGCGATGGAGAAATGTGTTGGAGTCGTCTTCGGCTGCCAAACCAGTCTGAGTTCCGCCCAGGCGCTCTAGCTCGCTGTCGTCCTGGGGCTGGTAGATTTGGGGATTGCCACTGCGGGCGTGGATGCGGTACTGGCGCAGTTGGCTGGCCAGGTGTTTGAGTTGGGCTTTGACCGCTTTGGGGCTGAGGGAGGGCATCATTTCCTGGAGTTGGGCGGGGGTTGGTTCGGGGCAGCGTCCGGTTTGCCCGGCCTGCCGCTGGCGAATGCGATCGCGCTGATATACCGCCTGATAGCGCTCTAGTAGCGTCACTGCCTGATCAATCTCAAAGGCACTACAGAGGTGATACTCTCCCAAAATGCGCCGCGCCTGATCCAGATCCGTGTCATTGAGAATAGCCCAGTCGCTAGCCAAGTAGATGCCCTTTTCGAGCAGCAGGCGAGTCAGGGCCGGGTGGCTCTTGGTCAGCAGGCTGCACCAGGTGCCCAGGCTGGCTTTGGTCGAGTCAAAGCTGGTTAAAATCTCTAAACTGAGCGGACGATAGCTGGGGGCCGCGTGGCCATTGTCATCCAGCACCAGCGGAAACAAATCGGTTGCAGCAAACCCGTGGCGATCGCCATAGCGCTGGGCTAAACCGACACAGCTATTGCGAATTTGGTGCGAGATCCAGCAGCGCAGGCTCATCTGGGCCAACTCAGAACCTTCGCCCTGCCCCTGCCAAACTCCCAGTAACGTCTTTTGCAGCTTGCGATCCGCCCCTTCTGAGCCGAGCAACGTATCAGGATAGGTTTCCTCTAGCCAGGTTTTCACTGTGGAAATTTCGATGGGTTGGGGCTGGCCCGTGCTGGTCAGCCGCATGAGTTGCCAATAGCGAAAAACGTTATCCATGAATCTGGTGACCGTTCAGCAGCGTTTCAATCCGATATGTACAGCGTTTTTGAAGCGAGTGAGGGACGCGAACAGTCAAGAAGCCCTCGCCTCGTCAAGGCAGCGCGTGCCTCATCCTGCCAGAAAAGGCTGTATGCCACCCGATACTGGCGACCCCGACTTAACCGTAGCAATAGCCCACCAGTGGACTTTGCTCTGAGGACGTATGCCGCAGTTCCTTCTAAATCTCCCTTAAGCAGTAAAAGGGGGACTTTTACCCCAGTTCCCTCCTAACTCAAAGGGGATTCAGGGAATCAGCTTGAATCCTTAGGGCTATAGTTCTCTGAACTCAGCACCTATTCAGTCATCTTCAGTCATTTAGAGTGGCTCCGTTGCAGTCCACTGACCCGAAAGGAAAAAAGCAGCCCAGTGGTAGGGATGGCGATGGGCTGGATTTTCTAGAGCGGCAAGTTGTATCTGACGCAGGGCCTCGCTGCGCCCGGTTCCTTGGGCCAGGCGTTCGTAATATTGCTGCATGAGGTCAGCGGTGCGGCGATCGCCCACCTGCCACAGGCTCATCAGCAGGCTTTCGGCCCCTGCCAACACAAAAGCCCGTCGCAACCCGTAAACCCCTTCGCCATCGGCCACATCCCCCAGGCCGGTTTCGCAGGCGCTCAGCACCACCAGGCGCGTCCCCCGCAGGTTCAGACTGGCCACCTCCAGGGCCGTGAGTACGCCATCTTCGCCATCGCTCTCCCGCTGGTTAAAGCCGGCCAGGGCCAGCCCCGACCGCAGCAGCGGATTTTCGACCCGATTGGCGGGCTGGGCTGGTGTTCTAACGGCTGTCTCTGGTGGGGGAACCGCGACATCCTGCAAAAAGAATCCGTGGGTAGCCAGGTGCAAAATGCTCGGCCCCTGCACCTGCTTGAGGGCATTTTCTGTAGCTTTGGCCTCGGTCAGCACCACCGCTTTTTCCCCCAGCCAGGGACGAATGGCTGCCACTTCCAGGGCGCTGCCCTCCAGAGGCCCAAATCGCAGACTGCCCATATCGGGCGATCGCGCTCCTCCGCGACTGGCGGAGGCCACCTGAATCACGCCCTGGGCATCGGCAGTGTCGAAGTCTGGATTCGCCAACACCACCGGGGGCTGCTGCGGGGGAGCCGCGTGCGGTTGCCGCAGCAAATCGCGCCCACTGGTGAGATAGGTCAGGGTGTAGGTTTCAATCAGGTAGCGATTTTGCCCGTCCACCAGCGCCGCAAAGGGCACCAGATTAAGCTGGCTATCGGGAGAAATCAGCACATGGCTGGCGTTCCCCAAGTGGGCCTGAACAGGTGCAAAAATCAGTTGATAAAGCGTCTGGGCAACAGGTTTCAACTGTTCAGGTTCATAGCAGGGCGTGGCCCGTCGCTCTCCGCAGCGCAAAAATTCCAGGAATCTCTGAATTTGTCCATCAATGGCGGCTGCCTCTCCCAGATCGGCCCAGCGCACGTCCCCAGACGGCAGCAGCACATAGGCCGCATAGCGGGGGTCGCCAAATCCTCTGTCACTCCAGTCACTTAGGGTGCTAGCTGGCTTTTGCCCCAGGGGATTACGGGGGTCAAAGGGGCGGTAGCGCACATACTCCACCAACGCGCCATCGGCCGGCAGGCGGGCCTGAATGTCTGCCAGGTTCACCAGCGGCGCATCCCCAGCCAAGGCCGCGCTGCGACGGGCTAGCACGGCTTCGATCTCATCGATTTGGCTCCGCAGCGTCCTCAGTTGAACCTGCGCTTGGGGAGAAGCCCCCTGTTCTGCAAAGATAATTTCTGCAACTTGCTGCCGCCGCCGATCCAGTTCGGACAATAGCCGCTGATCTTCCGGGTTGGGGTTTTGCTCCAGCAGCGTCAGGGTAGTGATGCCTGCCTCCAGCACCCGTCCCTTGCGGCGGAGCAGCGTTGTCGCCGCCAGCTGAGCCGCAGCCAGGTCGTTTGGCGCGGTTTTTAGATGCAGCGAAATCGCGTGGTTCAGCGTGTTGGCCACCGAGGCGGTATAGCGCTGTCGTGCTGTTTCATTCAGTGTGGCCAGGCGGCGATCAAACTCTTGCTGCTCTAGGGCGATGCCTGCTTGCAAAACCTCCAGCGCAGCCGGGATTTTTCCCTGGGCCTGATATAGACCCGCAAGGTTGTAAAAAATGGACGCAATGGACGCTCGGAAGGCTTGCAGATCGCCGCTATACAAAGTCTCTGCTGCGTCCAGGGCCTGACGGTAGAGGCGTTCGGCCTCGTCGTAGCGTCCCTGGCTATGGTGTGTCAGCGCTCGACCATTGAGCTGGTGTGGATCGCGGGGAGAACTCTCTATGGGCGCGGTCGGCTGACCTGCAAATGCTTCTAAAGCTAAAGCGTCTGCCTCGGCATTGCGGCCTTGGGTGCGATAGATGGTGGACGCTGCCTCTAGGAAAATGGCCCGTTCTGACGGCTGGTTGAAGCGCCTGGCGAGGTCAATCATCTCGATGAGCAGCGGTTCTGCTTCGTCGTAGCGCTGTTGAGCCTGGTAAATCTGAACCAGGAACAGCAATCTGGCGGCGATCGCCCGCTGCGCTACAAAGCCTTCCTCCCCATTCAGCAGTGCAGTCCGCCCCAGCCTGGCCCGTTCTAAGGAAAGCGCCTCTTGATACAGGGCTGCGGCTCGTTCCAAATCTCCCTGCTGGTAGGCCATCGAAGCGATGCCGTCGAGCGCTTGGGCTAGGTGCTGAGGATTGGGGTCACGCTGGGCCCGCAGAATCTCCAGAGCTTCTGCATAGGCGCTGCCCGCATCGGCCCAACGCTCTACCAGGACGTAAGTTGTCGCTAGGGAGATGAGCGGTTCAACCACCTCAGGATGGCGATCGCCCTTCTCAGCCCGCAACCGCGCAATATGCTCTTCCAGGTTTGGGGCTGCCAGGGTATACAGGCTATCCAGGGAATATTCCCCGCCCCTGGGCACCCGATTGTGTTCTCCCCGATAGGTGAGGGCGTTTGTAGCCGTGCCGCTGGCGTTGCCCCACCACACGCGATAGCGCCCCGTGCGGCCCGCTGTCCGAGACCCCACCGTCACCTGATAAGGGCCCGCGTCTTCGAGCGATAGGGAAATCTGAGTTGCTCGACCGCTGGCGGCGGCGATAAACCCCTGCTGGCGGCTAAATACAAAAATGATTAAATCATCGAGATCCTCGCTTGTGACCGCCAGGTTGACCGTCTGCCCTGCCACGCCATCAAACTGGTGGAGGTTGAAATAGCCCCCCGTCAGCGGCATCTGGGGCAATTGGGAAAGCGCTACGCTGGACAGCACAGGCTCAAAGACTTCTAGATAATCGTGACGATTTGCCTGCAAGCTGCGGACATCCAGTTGCCCAACCACATTCTGGGGGAAGGTCTGGGCTAGTTGAGCAAGAGCCGCGGGCGCAATCGGTGTGCCTTTTCCTCCGCGAGTCAGCAAGCGAGCCATCGTGTGATAGCTTTCGGCTTCTTCATGGCGATCTAGCAAACTCAGCAGCACCGCCACCTGGTTAAATCCGTGGGGAATATTGGGATTAGTCGATGGCAACACCTGTTCCAACACTCGAAGCGCCTGTTTTGCTCGGTCTAGCGCTGCTTCATAGCGCCCCTGGGCATACAGTTGATTTACCTCCTCATACAGCCGTTCGGCATCTGCCAGCGTCGGCGCTGCTGGCGATCGGGTCACGCGGGGAGCGGTAATCTGTCCGGGCGATCGCTCTGTGGTTGCAGGCACGGCAGCAAACGCGAGTCTTGGCATTTGTCCGCCCAAGAGCCATGCCAGCAGCAGGGCTGCCATGCGGTTGTGCTGTTTTAGCGTCATGAGTTTAGCTCGCCAATACTCATGCCAGTGTACTAAGTGAGCAGGAAACGCTGCCAGTACAGACTAGATCATTGAAAGGCATTGAAAGGAAAGGCATTGAAAGGCAACTGTCGAGAGACACCCATTAAAAGCTCACGCAACTCCGCGTTTTTTTGAGGAATTGGCTAAGTTATTTGGAGTTCCGCCAACTGGCTGACCTGTTGCCGATGTCATCAGCTTTTTCCAAAACTCATAATTTGAATAGTTACACGGGCTGATGCCCTTACTGCTGCGTCGCTGGGGATAGCGCTCCCGGCTGATTCCCGGCAGCATGGGGTTTGTGCGGCCTGCAATGCTGGTCAGTTTCAAAGGAGAATGCTGTGTTAACGGTTGCCATCGGCCATAGCGACGATCCGGATGCGTATGCGGCTGCAAAGGACGTGATTGAGCAGTGTCAGACAAAGCTTCAGGGGCGATCGCCCCAGGTTGGCATCCTGTTTGCAGCACTCGATTTTGACCACGGTCTGGTTCTCGAAACCCTGAGAGCGTCATTTCCAGAGATGGTCGTCGTCGGCTGCACCACTGATGGTGAACTGTCGTCTGAGTTGGCATTTCAGCAAGACTCAGTGGTGCTAATGGCGATCGCCTCAGATACGCTCTCCATTGGTGCAGGCGTAGGCTATGGACTCTCGCGTGATCCGGATGCGGCGATTCAACGGGCGATCGCTCAGGCTCGCGAAAGCCTCAACCTGCCTCCCGAT
The DNA here is from genome assembly GCF_001548395.1 of Leptolyngbya sp. O-77. Classification (NCBI taxonomy): domain Bacteria; kingdom Bacillati; phylum Cyanobacteriota; class Cyanophyceae; order Leptolyngbyales; family Leptolyngbyaceae; genus Leptolyngbya; species Leptolyngbya sp. O-77. The sequence continues at coordinate 5,203,804 of NZ_AP017367.1, read as the reverse complement.
GCGGTTCCATCCCTCTGCCTTACGTTTCCCGAAAGCCTGACCTACGATAGCCCTCTGGTCGTTGCTCATTTACAAAAAGCCCTGGGTGACTCGGTTCCGCTCTTCGGCGGCTTCGCGGGCGACCAAAGCCAGTTCCAAAAAACCTATCAGTTCTATGGCTCCGAAGTGCTGACGGATGCAATTCCGCTGCTGCTATTTTTTGGAGACCTGAAGCTGGGTCATGGCGTGGCCCACGGCTGGATGCCCGTCGGCGCAAAAGGCAACATCACCCGCACCGATGGGCATCTTCTCCAGGAAATTGACCACCGGCCAGCGCTGGAGTTCTATCAGCGCTACATGAACGATTTGCTGCCCTCGACCGAGTTTCCGCTGGCCGTTTGGGAAGAGGGGGTTGAAGGTTATTATCTCCGGGCTTCCATTGGGTTTGATCCAGAAACGGGCAGCATCCGGTCTATTCCTATTTGGCCCAAAAACGCTCAGGTGCAAATTGCCAAAAGCAGCCGGGACGAGATTCTCGAAGGCGCACGCGCTTCGATGCAGGCCGCCCTAGATAGCTATCCGGGACAGCACGTGGAAGCCGTACTCCTCTTTTCCTGCTGTGTACGTCATACGCTCTTAGGCTTGCGGACTCAGCAAGAATACAAGCTGGTGCAAGAAGCGCTGCCGCAAATGCCTGCTACTGCCGGGTTCTATACCTACGGCGAAATCGCCCCCGTAACTCCAAATACCCCTTCTCGAGCGCATCATTCCACGTTTGTCACCCTGCTGCTAGGAACCGCTTAGATGGATATTGCCCAAACGCCCGTTGCTCTTCCCTCTCCTGCTCTGGCTCGGAATCACGTTAACTCTACATCCTTGCGGTCTGTCGAACGCCAAGGGGGAGATGAACTCACGCCTGCACAAGTGCTGGCAGCGTTGGAGAAAGAAAACCGGATTCTCCGTAAAAAGCTGGAACGCTCAGAGCGCGATCGCCAGATTCTGGAAACCAACGTAGATCGCTCTGAAAGACTCATGCGGAACGTGATTACAGAGCTAGAGGCATCGAGGGCCGCGCTGGCGCGGCGCGGGGAAGAACTAGAGCAAACCCTTTCACAGTTGCAGCAGGCGCAAGTTCAGTTGATTGAAGCTGAAAAAATGTCGGCGCTGGGAACGTTAGTTGCAGGGATCGCTCACGAGATTAACAATCCTGTGGGTTTTGTGCATGGCAACGTGAACTACATGCAAACCTACGTCCGGGAACTCCTGCGGATTATCACTGCTTATCAAGACGCTTATCCAATTCCAACCCCCAGCATCCAGGCGTTGCTCGAAGAGGTGGATCTGGAGTTTTTGCGAGAGGATGTAACCAAGGTGCTGCAATCGATGCAGATAGGCACCAAGCGGATCAGCGATATCGTGCGATCGCTCCGCACGTTTTCGCGCCTCGACGAAGCCGACTTTAAAGACGCAGACCTGCATGAGGGCTTAGAAAGCACCCTGATGATTCTGCAACATCGGCTCAAGGCCTGCGGCAACCTGCCCGAAGTCAAAATCATCAAAGATTTTGAGCCGTTGCCATTGGTTGAATGTTATCCGGGTAAGTTAAATCAAGTGTTTATGAACCTGCTGGCTAACGCCATTGATGCGGTGCAGGAACGATATCGCAAAACCGAAGGAACCAAGCCAACGCCACAAATCACGCTGAAAACCCGCCAAATCGGCGACTCCGTGGCGATTCATGTGATTGACAATGGAATTGGTATTGCAGAGGGCGATCGCTCTCGTTTATTCAACCCATTCTTCACAACCAAGCCTGTTGGTCACGGCGTGGGGTTGGGGCTGTCGATTAGCTACCAGATTGTCACCGACCAGCATCATGGTCAGCTTGTGTGTCGTTCTAAGCTGAATGAAGGCACAGAGTTCATAATCCAAATTCCTCGCCGCCAGAGCCATCCAGTCGCCACAAACCTGCCCAGACGGTAATGCAGAAGCGCATCGCCTCCAACCCTGTCGATTCTCGATTTTGGATTTGCGATTTTAGATTTGCGATTTTATTTAGATTTGCGATTTTAGATTTGCAATTTTGAATTGTCAGTCAAGCGTCTGTGGAGAATGGATGCTATTTCCCAGTCATCCCAGAGAAATGCGATGATCGAGGCAAGTCCCTGATGTTGCCCTCTCCTGCATGAACGCCTGGCTAAACATTCCCCTGATCTTACTCATCCTTAGTGGGCTGATGCTGGCGCTGCGACGCTGGCAGCAGACGGCGCGACCCAATCCAGAACTGGTGCGGAAGCTCTTGCACATTCCAATGGGAATGGTGACGCTGACGTTTCCCTGGCTCTTTGAGTCGGTTTGGCAGGTGGCGGTGTTGGGCGGACTGGCGATCGCCTGGCTGATGACCCTGCGGCTCTATCGACCGCTGGCGCAAGGGTTGGGGTCGGTGCTGGGGGGCGTGGGGCGGCGATCGCTCGGCGAGGTCTATTTTCCGCTGTCGGTGGTGATCTTGTTTGCCCTCACGCCGGGCCAGCCGTTGCTTTACGTTATTCCAATTTTGATCCTGGCGCTGGCCGATGCGGCGGCGGCGCTGGTGGGGACGCGCTATGGACAGATGCGCTACGTCGCCACCGAGGGCTACAAAAGCACCGAAGGATCGCTCAGCTTCTTCATGGCGACGTTTTTTAGCGTGCATGTGCCGCTGCTGCTATTTAGCGAGGCGGGGCGACCCGAATCGCTGCTGATTGCCACAATCTTGGGGCTACTGGTGATGCTGATCGAGGCGATCGCCTGGCAGGGACTCGACAATCTGTTCATTCCGCTGGGCAGCTTTTTGCTGTTGCAAACCCACCTGGCAATGGATACGCCCGCCCTAGTGACGCGGCTGGTTGTGCTGGGCGCACTGATCGGGTTTCTCTGGCTGTGGCGCAGTCACACAACACTCAACGATGGGGCGCTGCTGGGGGCGGCGCTGGTGGGCTATTTTTGCTGGTCGGTTGGCGGCTGGCCGTGGCTGCTGGCTCCGCTGACGCTGGTGTTGTGTTATCCCCTGTTGATCTACCGTCCTACCCCACAGCAGCCCCTCAGCCCCGCCGAAAAAGCCGTTATGGTCTGGCAGCCCACAGAAGCCGACTCAAACGCCTGGACGCGCATTCACAATGTCTATGCCGTACTGAGTGTGGCGGCGGCGGGGCTGCTGTGGCTGTTTCTGGCGCAAACGTTTGACCGGCCACAGTTGATTTATCCCTACACCCTCGCGTTTGCGGTGAATCTGGCGGTGATTTGTGTGGCGAGTCTGTCACCTGTCCGCTATTGGAGCCGTCGCCATCAGTGGCAGGTCATGCGACACGTTGTGCTGAGCTGGCTGCTGCTGTTTGGGCCGCTGTTGATCCTTCAGGGGGCTTCCACTAGCGCGATCGCCGCTGTGTTGGTGGGTCTGGTGGGCACTGCTCTAGGGGCGATCGCCTTTTATCGCATCCAGCCGCTTTTGCAGCAGCACTGTGCAGAGTCCATGCGCTGGGTCTATCGGGCGCTGTTCACAACGCTGGTATCGTGTTTGGGACTGGGGGCGATCGCCCTTGGCGCGGGCGGGTAGCTGCACAGCGGGCAGAGTCTCAATTTTCTTGATGGAAATTTTACGGAATTTCCCAAATTCCCTGACAAAAAATTTACTGACCTCCCAGTAGGATCTCCAGTAAGGCTGAAGTCTGTAGATAAGCGTCTGTAGATAAGCATCTGCCGATAAACATCTGCCACTGATAGTTAGCCACTGATAGTTAGACACTGATAGTTAGCCACTGATAGTTAGCGAGAAATGAGTTTAGCGAGAAATGAGTTTGCAGAAGCTATTCGCTATCTTATCTCTCATTTCACTTGAGACGTGCGAAGTCTCAGGCTACTAGATCCAAGCCTTGCCCAGTTCCTGAAACGCTCACGGCAAAACACGACAAAACCAGGTTAACTCAGTGCTGGACGGGATCATCCAGATCTCGCTGGCTGTCTTTGCTGATGATTCCCCGCTAAGAATCTGAGTTGACTCGGTTTGGCTCCTTTGCTCAACTCCTTTGATGTTGATTGACAGATACCCTTATGCAACCTTCAACCGCCGTACAACTGAGTCAAGTCGCTGGGCAGATCATTGGAATTGGGGCTTTGGGTGTGGCTCTTACTGCCCTGCTAGAACCAACCGTTTCTGCTGTACAATCCTGCAATTTCTACGACTGTTCTGGTGTCGCCGCAAATATCTGCAATTTTGGGTTTTGCCCAGACCCAGGACTGGCAGACTGTTTGTTCGGTCAGTGCGAAGTCGCCAAGCCAGATACCGGACATCCTGCCTTACAAGTGCCTGCGAATCCGCAGTCTGACACCCTCCTGAAGGATGCTCCGATAAAGTAAGGATTTGTTGGCGATCGCCCGCCAGATTGTCGATGAACAGTACCTCGGCAGGCTATCGGTGCGCTATGCATCAGGGCAAAGGGCAGAATTTGTGATGGCATTGCCCATCAAACCCGCATTTGCCCAATTGTTATTTTGCCCAATTGCTATCGGGTGCAGACCGACTGCGTGCGCCTACAGAAAAGGCTTGCTCTGCACAACGCTTGCATCATGGATTGCGTCATGCAGAGTTAAGCCTTTGCCTTCCTTGACCTTAATCCCGGTTGAACGCAATCAGCAGGCGCAAAATAAAGACAAACAAATTGATGTAGGTCAAATACATCGACAGCGCCGCAGGCAGATATTGGTCATCGCGATACGTGCGAGGAAGAATGTAGAAATCGACCACTGCCGCCCCTGCAAACAAAAACACGCCAAAGGCAGAAATGCCAATTTCCAGAAAAGTAGGCGTATATACTCCAAACAGAGCCAGCAGCAATTGCCCGACCAGGACGACTAGCAGAGCAATCATGCCAAGCTGTACGGTTCTGGTTAGCGCCATACCGTCCTGATCCGACAGGTTAGACCCAATCTGCCGCGCCACGATAAACGTCGCGCCACAGCCCAGGGCGGCCAGCCCAATCCCTGCCACACCGACCCCAGAGGTTCCCAGGGCAATCGCAATCAGCCCCGTCAGGGTGTAGCCCGTCAGCAGGCTGTAGGTCGCCAAAAGGGGCAGCGCCACACCGTTGTTGCCTTTTTCTGCGACACCCCGTGCCACAAAGAAGAGAACCAACTGGGCAATCAGCGCTGCGATGAAAGTCGGCATAAACAGCGCGGGACTGTTTTGCATTACGCCCAGCCCCCCGTAGGTTCCCAGGGCTGTCAGCACCAGCCCGCCTCCGACGTAGGGCAAGGCATTGCGAATCACGTTAGGGCCAACCAAGGCGTGAGTCTGGGCCTTGCGAATGGCATCTCGAAAATTACTGGTGTTGCTCATACGTACTCTGTTAGTCGCTGAAAGGTTGTGGATCGAACCGTTGACGAATGGGGTTAGTTCATTCCAGGTTACTCAAAATTTGAGGATTACGTCCGGCAACTTAAGTATGGAATCGTTAACACAGTTGCAGTCTTTGAGTTAGTGCCTCGATTTTAGGCGATTTGGCGGATGTTAACCGAGGTCGGGCAAGCGCTTTCCCGTAGACTTGCTGCCTCACAAACCGCAGGCAAAGCAGGCGCGTTTTCAGGGAAACTCCGTGTTTACGCTGACATACCAAAGAGGTACGCTGTTCATTCCCGTGAAATAACGATGGTTTCACCCCTCGCCAGTGCGGACAATGAGCCTAAATCTTAGAGAACAGGTACTTCCCAGATGACGGCTACTCAACCTTCTCTCCGTTCCCACAGCATGGAATTGCTGATGGCTTATCAGCAGAACAAGTCGGTGAGCATTCGCAATCAGCTTGTGAAGTTGAATGCTGGTCTAGTTCGCAAAATTGCCCACCGGGTCAGCCATCAGTGTGCAGAGCCTTATGAAGATCTAGAGCAGATTGGCTATCTGGGGCTGATTCGGGCGATCGAGCGGTTTAACCCCAGCCAGGGCTGTGCCTTCAGTTCCTTTGCGGTGCCCTACATTCGCGGTGAGATGCTGCACTTTTTGCGCGATCGCGGCAGTGCAGTGAAAGTTCCTCGCCGCTGGCAAGACCTGCAAAAAGAAGGTCAGCGCGTGCGAGCAGAATTGGTGAAAGATCTGGGCCGCCAGCCGATGGATCAGGAAATCGCGGAGCATATGGGCATCTCGGTTCACGAGTGGCGTGAAATCAAGATGGCGGTGCGTAATCGTCTGCCCCTGAGCCTGGATGCGACGGTTCAGCAGGTCGATTCCTCTATCACGCTGGGCGAAACACTGCCCGATGCTCGCTACCAGGCTCTCCAGCGCCTCGAAGAAGACCGTCAGCAGCTCCAGCGGGCGCTGAGCCAACTGGAAGACAAGACCCGTGCGGCGATCGAGTTTGTGTTTTTTAGCGACTTGTCGCGCAAAGAAGTCGCCGAGCGTATCGGCGTTAGCCCGATGACCGTGACGCGGCGCATCCAGCGCGGACTGGAGCAAATGGTGTCGTTCCTGCAAATGCAAACGATTCAGACTGGCTCCTAAGATTGTTGAAGTTTTCGAGTTTGGTTGAGTTTTGTTCTGAAAATCGTCAATAAGCCGTCTCCATGACCAGTCCTCCGGGGCTGGTCATTTGTCATGTTGGGGGCTGATTAACTTTATACGCGGCCGGAGGCCGATCGCCGCTGGAATTGCCCTTGTCCAGCGCGACCGAGCCAGCGATCGCCCTCCACAATCAGCTCACCCCGCAAAAATACCTTCTTCACCTTGCCCGTCACCTCGCGCCCTTCATAGAGCGAATAGTCGGCGTTGGAATGCTGGGTGCTGGCGCTGAGCGTGTGGCGCTGGTGGGGGTCAAAAAGAACCAGATCGGCATCGCTGCCAACGGCGATCGTGCCCTTGCGGGGAAACAGGCCAAACATCTTCGCGGGGGCAGTGGCAGTCAACTGCACAAAGCGATTGAGCGAAAGGCGACCTGCATTCACGCCGCCATCGTAAAGCAAGTGCAGCCGAAATTCGACACCAGGCGCACCATTGGGAATTTTCTCAAAGTCGTCGCGGCCCATTTGCTTGGACTTGCGTAGCCCAAAGGGTGACTCGTTATAGCAGAAGGGGCAGTGGTCGGTGGAAACAATTTGCAGGTCATCGGTTTTCAGACCGCGCCAGAGGGCGTGCTGGCAGGTGTGCGATCGCAGCGGCGGGGTCATTACGTATTTCGCGGCTTCAAACCCAGGGCGATCGTATTCCGAGTCATCCAGAAACAAGTAGTGGGGACAGGTCTCGGCGTAGGCGGGAATGCCGCGATCGCGGGCCTCCACCACCGAGCTGAGTGCCTCCTCTGCCGATAGGTGTACAAAATACACAGGCACTTCGGCCAGCTCCGCAATCCGGATGCCCCGATGGGTGGCTTCGCCTTCCATGATGCTGGGGCGCGTCAGCATGTGGTATTTAGGCGAGGTGTTGCCCTGCTCCAGCGCCTCCTGGATCAGCGCTTGAATCACGCTGCCATTTTCGGCGTGCAGGTTGATCATGCCGCCGTGGGCCCCGACCTTTCGCATGGCGCGAAAGATGTCTGCATCTTCCACCATCAGCACGCCTGGATAGGCCATGAACATTTTGAAGCTGGATACGCCGTCGTGGTTTACCAGGTCGGGCAGTTCCGCCAGGGCTTCTGGCGTGACGTGGGTAAGGATGATGTGAAAGCTGTAGTCCACGCAGCATTGCGGTTCGGCGGCGGCGAGGCGGCGATCGAGCGCCTGTTTGGGGGTGTCGCCCTGTTTCTGGAGCGCAAAGTCCACAATTGTTGTAGTGCCGCCAAAGGCCGCCGAGCGCGTCCCAGTTTCAAAGGTGTCTACGGTTTGCGCTGCGCCCAGGTCAAATTCCATGTGGGTGTGGACATCGATGCCGCCGGGAAACACGATCAGACCGCTGGCATCGTGAACGGTGGCGCTGTCGATGGAGAGGTCGCGGGCGATCGCCTCAATTCGCCCATCTTTTACCCAAATATCCGCCACATAGTCATCCACCGCCGTTACAATCCGCCCGCCCTTGATCAGCACCTCAGACCCCACCTCAGACATCGCCACACTCCTTGCAAAAAGGGGCTGATTTAAACTGCTAAAGGCGGGCGCTTTTCGAGCCGTGCCAACCTTGAAACCAGCCCTAGACTCTGAGTTCTACATCATTTCGGGCGATCGCAAGACGGCTTTGCTTAGTTCTTTACGACTCGTAATTTGTCGTTGCAGAGGGGGCGCTGCGGATTTTCTGCGGAGGGGAGTTGGGCGTTGAATTGAGCAGAGTGAGATCTGCTGACCGTAGGCCGCAAATCTCACTCTATGACGCAGTATTGACGCAGTATTTCAGTTCAGTGTTTTTGCCCAAAAACCGCTGAATCGGGCTATTGCCCCTGCCCAGACGGGCCAGAACGGCTCATCCCGCGACCCATTGGGCCTGGCCCCCGGCGATCGCCCCGATTTGGGCGCATGTTTTCAATCTGCTGGCGCTGTTCCGGGGTGAGGACTGCCTCGCTCTGCGTCCGGGCATTTTCCATAATGGTGCGGATTTGCTGACGCTGGCTGTCGGTCAGGTTCAGATCGGCGAAGGGGGCTAGGCGAGGCCCTCGTCCGGGGCCGCCCGGGCCGTGCTGTTCCATGCGTTCGCGGCGAAGCTGCTGGCGCTGCTGTGGGGTGAGGCTGGCAAATTCTTCGCGGCGACGCTCCATCTCGGCGCGGCGGGCTTCCATCTGCTGGCGCTGTTCTGCCGTCAACACGGCCTCAATCTGGCGGCGGCTGTTTTCTCGAATGGCTTGCAACTGCTGGCGCTGGGCATCGGTCAAGTTTAGCCGTTCCATTAGGCCGGAACGGGGCCCGCCCATGCCACCGGGGGGATCGGCGATCGCCGCTAAAGGTGCGATCGCCATCACGCCAGCCATAAGACCAGCCCAAAGAAATGCCTTTCGATTTAGTTTCATAGAACCTCCAAATGGTTTGTCCCGCATGCGATGTGAGTCGCTTAAACTGCTTGGGGGGATGAATTAATCCTATGAAGCCAAATGGGGCGATCGCCTCAGGCAAAGGTCACGACCTGAAGCATGACTTTGGTCACAGGACTGAGTCGAAGCTCAAACTCGAAGCTCAAACTCGAAGCTCAAACTCGAAGCTCAAACTCAAAACCCAAACCCAGCGATTCCCGCTTGTGACATCGCTGATTGACTAGTGACATCCACGAAAGCGGCTTTTAATGCGCTTTCATCAAGGCCGCTTTTACAAATGCTTCTGCCCAACTCGCGGTTCCGTTCCTGCCAGCAAGCGCTGAATATTTGCCCGGTGGGTAATCAGGACGTAAATGCCTCCGGCGATCGCCAGCAAGAGGTAGGGTAAGGGCTGTTTCAGGGCAAGCATCCACAGGGAGGCGGAAATGGCTCCGGCGATCGACCCCAGCGACACGATGCGAAACAGCGCCAGCATCAGCAGAAAAACGGCTGCCACGCCCAGCCCCACCTGCCACGACAGCGCAAACAGCACGCCCAGCGCGGTCGCCGCCGACTTACCGCCTTTGAACCCAATCCACATAGATTTGCTATGGCCCACAATGGCAACCAACCCAGAGAGCATCACTGCCCAGGGTAGCCAGGTGCCCAGCGGCAGTCCGTTGGGCAGGGGCAGCGCGGCGATGCTGGGGAGGCTATAGACATAGCGGGTGAGGGCGATCGCCGCTACGCCTTTCAAGATATCGATCAGCAAAACGGCGATCGCCGGGCCGCGTCCCAAAATCCGCAGCACATTGGTCGCGCCTGTAGACTTGGAGCCATATTGCCGAATGTCGATGTCCTTGAGCAGCTTGCCCGCCCAGTAGCCCGTCGGCGTGGCTCCCAGCCCATACGCCGCCAGCAGCACCAAACCCAACACCACCCAAGCGTTCATAGTAAGTTACTCTGCGAATTGCCGAGTCATTTGCCCGGTAAAATACTCCGTCAATGACTTAGGAAATGACTCGGTAAATTACTCTGGCAAATTTGTGTTTACGGTTCTGAGCTTATCAGCAGATGGGGCTTCTGGAACGGAGAGCGATCGCCCTAGTCGCGGAGACTGGCGAACCGCAGGGTGCGGCGATGCGGCGAGCGGGCGAACAGCGGACATCGGGGCTGGCGCGGCTGGCTGAACTGCTGTGTCTGGCTCAGGTGTGGGTGGCGCAGTGGGTTTGCCTTGCAGGGCGATCGCCGCTGGGGTCAAGAGTTGCTCTAGCTCGACCTGCTGCTCAAGCTGCTGAGTTGAAGACAGCAAATTGTCCAAACTCCGCAGCAAATCGCGGACGGTGTTGCGAAATGCCGGATCGCCCGTCAGCTCGTCTAAATCTGCGGTAATCTTTTCTGCATTTTGAAACGTGGCGCGGGCCGAATCTAGCGTTTGCTGGAGCGCCAGCGCATTTTCGGGTGTGCCAATTGCATCCGTCAGGCTCCGCAGTGTCAGTGAGGCGCGGGCCGCATTGTCCGACAGCGCGTTCAGGTTTTGCACAAAGGCGCTATCGTCCACCAGCGGCGTGAGGCGAGTCGTCAGCAGGCGCACCTGGTTGCTGGCTTGCTCCAGGTTAGACAAAGTGCTGCTGATGGCGTAGCGATTGGTTTCCAACAGCGAGTTGACTTGGGCAGCGGTAAGGCCAAGCTGAGTCGCCGCGCCGCCCACCGATGTCGTGGTTCGATTGGCAGACCCGGCCAGGGTTCTCAGTTCCATCTGCACCGATTTTGCTAGTTCAGTCACTTCGCCCGTTAGCGTCGTTACGCCCGCCGCCGCCAGGGAAGAGTTGAAGGTCAGCGCTTTCAAGTTTTCGATTAGTTCTGGATCAGAAAACTGGTTAGACAGGCGAATCGTGGAGCTAATCAGCGCATCGAAGGTGACACCGACTTCTCCAGGTAGGCGATCGCCATCACAAATAATTTCACTGCCCGGACAATCTGCCGCCAACGGATTGGTTGCCACCGTCCCCACAAATTCCTGACGCGGCACAATGTCGACCGCCGTTTCCCCAATTAGCCCCGCCTGGTTGGTTTGAATGGTCGAATCGCGAGGAATCTGCACTGTTGCAGGGGAAATCTGAATTTCCACCTCCGCAAACTGCGCCCCCGGACGAATCTTCCGCACCTTGCCCACAATCACGCCACGATATCGCACGGGAGAGCCTTCTACCATGCCCACCACGTTCGGAAACTCCACCACAGCGCGATAGCTGCGATTGCCCAGGCTCAGCCCCCGCAGCCACAGCAGCAGACTGCCAAAAATGCCCAACGCCAGCAGAATCAGTAATCCAACAGAGCCTTCTCGAATGGTTCGCGATCGCATGAGCTTATCCTACAAACCAGAAAAATCTCCTAACCCGCTTCGCGAAAAACCGGGCATTTACTCGAACCAGAGTACTCTAAATTGGGCAAAACGGGGCGAGGGAAGAGGGAAAGGGAAGAACGAAAACAGAAGAACGAAGAGCGAAGAGGGAAGAACGAAAACAGAAGAACGAAGAGCGAAGAGGGAAAAGGGAAGAACGAAAACAGAAGAGGGAAGAACGAAAACAGAAGAACGAAGAGGGAAGAACGAAAACAGAAGAGGGAAGAACGAAAACAGAAGAACGAAGAGGGAAGAGGGAAGAGGGTTCCATATTTTCGTTTTTCGTTTTTCGTTTTTCGTTCTTCATTTTTCCGTCTCTACCCCCCACTCACCTTCGCCTTATATCCCTGCTTCACCAAGACTTGCACGATCTTCTCGCGGTGATCCCCCTGGATCTCGATTTCCAGGTCTTTCACCGTGCCGCCTGCGCCACACTGAGTTTTCAGCGTTTTTAGCAGCGCCGCCAGTGTTTCGGGCTTTGCTTGAAACCCACTGATCACCGTTACGGTTTTGCCGCCGCGACCTTTGCGCGAGGCCTGCACCCGAATCTGCTGCTGGTTTGGCGGTAGTTCCTGCACAGGACGCTCAAAAGTTGGATTTTCTGGAGTGCCTGTACCAAATTCTTGCCAGGCGATTTTATCGCTCGGCATTTGGTTTGCCGATTTTGCATTCTTCTTACGGCTTGAGCTACCCATAAAAACTCGATCCACCTAATCTAGCTGATCTAGCCGATCTAAATCTACTCAATTTGGCTGACTTATCTGGTTGATTTAATTCATCCAAAATCGGTAATTACAGCAATTTACCGCATTTTCTTGCGGTGCAAGGCACACACCGTCCTGATCAGGCAAGGAATTCTCGACCATCTGCGTACCTCACTAGTGCTGGGCAGCGTAAACAGCCTGACCGTTCGTAGTAGTGACTTCAGTCACCCGATTCACAGCTAGTTCCTTGGAAGCGGGCTTAGGAGGCAGACTCAAGTCTGCACTACCAACTAGGGGCAGAACTCCCGCCTCAGAGTACTAGCTTCAAAAATGCTGTAGTAAGAAACCAGTATTTTGCCGAGAAAATTTTCTGAACTCCAAGAAATACGACAACTTTATGATGAATTTATAGTGAAAACACTGAAAACCTAAGTATTTTCCTGGAGGCTTGTTATACACTTGCAAAAGTTCAAGGGTAAACGCAGGGAGTTCGCAACTAAATAAACTTTAGGTTAAGCTTCCCAAAAGTTTTTCTTAATGTGAAAAACCATTCAGAACCGCGCTCAAGTGGGGCGATCGCCCTGTTGAAAAATTCCATCTCAGGCGATCGCCCGCACAAGTAAAGGTTGACTTTGGGTAACCAGTGTTTTGCAATTGCATATCTTCTTAGCCCGCAGAACTACTTAGGGCAAGGCTCACGCTGAAGGGGCAATTTCCGCCCAGTTTCAGTGCTTTTGAGCTATTGACCCGTCGTCTAACTACTCCAAAGTCATGTCAATTAGCAACAGAGACAATACCCTCAGAGGTGCTCGTAATCTCGGCAGGCTAGGCAACGGCAACAAGCGAGTCAATGGATTTGTCGGTTCCCGCGATCGCATTGACTTCGCAAAATTCACGCTAGGAGAGGTTCGCGAACTCAACCTCTCCATCGGACGCATCGCCAACCGAGCCAGCAGCGCCCGCATCACCCTCCGAGACGCTCGCGGTAGCATCATCCGCAGCTTCAACACAGGCCGCCGAAACATCACCTTTCGGGACGACTTTGGCCCCGGCACCTACTTCATCGGCATCCAGCGGATCAGAGGCGAAGTAAATTACAAAATCACCGCCGCCGCCCGCCCTGCCGAACCCGGCGAACGCCTCGACACCGCCCGCGATCTCGGAGTCCTGGCAGGAACCTCAATCGTCTCGGAGTTTGTCGGCACCACCGACCCCTCTGATCTCTACAAGTTCACCATCAATGATGTGGGCAACCTGCAAGCACGGGTCAACAGCATCTCAGCAGGCAGTCGCGTAGAACTCATCCGAGATCTGAACAACAACGGGCTGATCGACAGCGGCGAAGTGATTGCCTCTGAGGTCGATTCCTTCGCGCCCTTCCAGCCCAGCATTGCGACCGATCTGCCGCAGGGGACATACTACGTCCGAGTTTCGCCCTCCAACCCCAGCAACTCAACCCAATACGAGCTGACCCTCGTCAACACGCCCTTTGGCGGCAGCCCTCCCCCCGATCCGGGAAATATCCTGGCATCTGCCCGCGATTTGGGCGCAGTGGCAGGTACAGTAACCGCTAGAGAATATGTCGGCGTGCTAGACAGTCTCGATGCCTATCGCTTTACCCTAAACGATCTGTCCAATATTCAGGTCAGCGTCCAGGCAACTTCTACCAATACTCAAATCCAGCTCGTTCGCGATATCAACGGCAACGGGCTAGTTGACAACGGGGAAGTCATCGTTTCTGAAACAAACTTCAGTTCTGCCAATCTGTCTCGATTCACCCAGGACTTGCCCCCTGGCACCTATTTCATCACTGTGGCCAGCCGCAATACCAGCGCCTCCACGCTTTATGAACTGAACCTGGTCGCGACCCCCTATGGCGGCAATGGTCAGCCTGACCCAGGCAACTTGCTGTCTTCTGCCCGCAACCTGGGCCCTGTAGCCGGGACGGTCAACATTAAAGAATACGTCGGGGTTATCGATGGTCTTGATGCCTATCGATTCACCTTGAACGATCTCTCTAACGTTCAGATCAATGTTCAAGCCACTTCTACCAATACTGAGATCCAGCTTGTTCGCGATATCAACGGCAATGGGTTGATCGACAACGGCGAAGTCATTGCTTCGGATACAAACTTTAGTTCTTCCAACCTGTCTCAGATTACGCGAGACTTACCTGTGGGCACCTATTTCATCACGGTAGCTAGCCGCACGGCCAGCGCCTCCACGCTCTACCAGATGAGCCTGGTGTCCACCCCCTTCGGTGGCAACGGGCAGCCTGATCCCGGCAGCACGATTTCCACTGCCCGTAATATTGGAGTGCTGTCCAATACCTTCTTGGCTAAGGAACATGTCAGCACCAATGTTGACCCCAGCGATTTCTACCAATTCACGCTGAATTCAACAGCGAATTTGCAAGCGCGAGTTCAAGGCACATCGGGCAACACGACCATTGAGCTAATTCGAGACTCGAACGGCAATGGGCTGGTTGACAGTGGTGAACTGATTCGGAGCGATACTAACTTTAGTGATTCTTACCTCTCCAGCTTCATCCAAAATGGGCTGGCTGCTGGCACCTACTTCTTTAGAGTGACACCCCGTCCTGGGGTTGCAACGAACTACACCGTAGATTTTGCACTCATATAAATCTTAGGTAGCTGATTAGCTAAGGATCGCTGCGTGGCTATGGCTACGCAGCGATTTTGCTTGTAAGGGGCACAGGGCCGCAGTTCTCAAAAGCCTCACCCCTAGCCATCTCGCCCCAGTAGCCCGATAATGAGGGCTGTAAGTATTCAAACCCGTTTACCGTTGTGACTCTAACTCCTCTCCCCATCAACCAAGCCTCAGTTCAGCGGCCGGATGCGCTTGGCCGATATGGCAAATTTGGCGGCAAATATGTGCCAGAGACGCTGATGCCCGCGCTGAGTGAGTTGGAGGCGGCGTTTTATCAATATCGCGATGATGCGGAGTTTCAGGCAGAGTTTCAGGCGCTGCTGAAGGATTACGTCGGTCGCCCTACGCCGCTGTATTTTGCGGAGCGGCTGACCCAGCATTTCGCCCAACCCGATGGCACAGGCCCACAGATTTACCTAAAGCGGGAAGACCTGAACCACACGGGGGCCCACAAAATCAATAACGCCTTGGGGCAAGTGCTCCTAGCCAAGCGCATGGGCAAGCAGCGCATCATTGCCGAAACGGGGGCAGGGCAGCATGGCGTAGCCACGGCGACGGTGTGTGCGCGGTTTGGGCTGGAGTGCATCATCTATATGGGCGTGCATGACATGGAGCGGCAGGCGCTCAACGTGTTTCGGATGCGGCTAATGGGGGCGGAGGTGCGCCCGGTGGAGGCGGGTACGGGCACGCTGAAGGACGCGACCTCGGAGGCGATCCGCGACTGGGTGACGAATGTGGAAACGACGCACTACATTCTCGGCTCGGTGGCAGGGCCGCATCCGTATCCGATGATTGTGCGAGACTTCCAAGCCATCATTGGGCAGGAAACGCGGCAGCAGGCCCAGGAAAAGTGGGGCGGCTTGCCAGATATCTTGCTGGCCTGCGTGGGCGGTGGCTCTAACGCGATGGGGCTGTTCCATGAGTTTGTGAACGAGCCGTCGGTGCGGCTAATCGGTATTGAGGCGGGCGGCGAAGGTGTGGATTCGGAAAAGCACGCGGCGACGCTGACTCGCGGGCGGGTGGGTGTGCTGCACGGCGCAATGAGCTATCTGCTGCAAGACGAAGATGGACAGGTGATCGAGCCGCATTCCATTAGCGCGGGGCTGGACTATCCGGGCGTGGGGCCAGAGCATAGCTTTTTGAAGGATTCGGGTCGGGCAGAGTACTACAGCATCACCGATGCAGAGGCGCTGGAAGGACTACAACTGCTGTCGCGGTTGGAGGGCATTATTCCCGCCCTGGAAACGGCCCATGCGATCGCCCATCTCAGCAAGCTCTGCCCACAATTGGAAGGCAGCCCCCGCATTGTCATCAACTGCTCCGGTCGCGGCGACAAGGACATGCAGAACGTCGCAAAATACCTGGATTTGCAATAGTACCTGGACTTGAATTAGGGCATGGCGTTAGACGAGTTTCAGGTGTTCGATGAGGATCTGTCGGCGGAAGCGCTGGCGGAATATTCAACCGTGGAGGCGATCGCCGTTGATACGGAAACAATGGGGCTGCGTCCCTGGCGCGATCGCCTCTGTGTGGTGCAGCTTTGCGATCCTGCGGGGCGCGTGTCTGTCGTTCGCATCCTGCGGGGCCAAACCGCCGCCCCCCACCTCCAGCAGTTGCTAGAAGCGCCGCAAATCACCAAAGTCTTTCACTTTGCCCGCTTTGACATGGCGGCGTTTCAGTACCATCTCAACATTGCGGTTCGTCCAGTTTTTTGCACCAAAATTGCCAGCAAGCTGGCCCGCACCTACGCCCCCCGCCACGGCCTCAAGGAGGTAGTGCAGGAGCTAGAGCGGGTGGAACTGGACAAAACCGCCCAAAGCTCTGACTGGGGCAACGCGCTGAACCTCTCGGAGGAGCAACTCCGCTACGCCGCGAACGATGTGCGGTTTCTGCTGAGCATCCGCCAAAAGCTGACCGAAATGCTCCAGCGCGAAGAGCGGTTGACGTTGGCAGAATCTTGCTTCCAATGTCTCCCCACCTTCGTCAATCTAGATTTGCTGCACTACGAGAATATTTTTGAACACTAATCAGCAAGAACCTCAGTAAATTTACTGATTCATTGATTCCATCGCCCCATTCCCCCGCATCCTTTCCACGCCTCAACCCCTTAGCCCCTGAAGCCAAGTATCCACCCAGACTCCCCATCGGCCCCACTCTGGGGATAGGATGGAAGTATGATGAATGTCGTCGATGTCCTGGGCACCCCCCACGCCTACGAGCGAACTGCTCCCACCCAAACACCGATAACCCTGGTTTTTATTCACGGCTGGCTGCTGAGTCGTGCCTATTGGCAACCCGTGATTCAGCAGCTTGCGCCGAATTATACCTGCCTGTCTTATGATTTGCGCGGGTTTGGCGATTCGCAGAGGGGACGGGCAGCGATGCGTTATCAGCCCAGCGACTCCTCTCCCGCCTCGCCCTATCCCGCCAGCACTTTGAGGCAACCTGCAAATGGTGCGTCTGGTAGCGTTCCGGGTGAGTTGGCTGCTGTGTCGGTTTCGTCGCAGGCTAGGGCGATCGCCCCGCAATCTCGACCAGGCTATACCCCCAGCGACTACGCTTGCGACCTGGAGCAACTCCTCGAAACCCTGGATATTTCCAACGTCTGGCTGATTGGGCACTCCCTCGGTGGCAGTATTGCGCTGTGGGCCGCAGACCGAATGCCCGATCGGGTGAAGGGCGTGACCTGCGTCAACTCCGGTGGCGGTATTTACCTAAAAGAAGAATTTGAGCGCTTTCGGGCCGCAGGGCAGCAATTGGTCAAACTGCGCCCCCGCTGGCTGTGCCACCTGCCGCTGGTGGATCTGATGATGACCTACATGAACGTCGCCCGCCCCATCGACCGCGCCTGGGGACGGCAACGCCTGGTAGATTGGGTAAGCGCCGACCCAGCAGCAGCCATCGGCGCACTGCTTGACTCGACAACCGAGACCGAGGTTCATCGCCTGCCGCAGGTCGTCTCTCGACTGTCGCAGCCGGTCTACTTCATCGCCGGAGAAAATGACACCGTGATGGAGCCGCAGTACGTGCTTCACCTGGCCAGCTTCCATCATCTGTTTCAACAGTGCGGGCAGAACGTGGTGCAAATTCCCGACTGCGGGCATCTAGCTATGATTGAACAGACGGATGCAGTGGTTACGCACCTGCAAGCAATTTTGGCGCAGCACGTTGCAGATCAGAGTTTGCAAGCCATTGCGGATTAGCCTGATTAGCCTGATTAGCCTGATTAGCCTGATTAGCCTGATTTGCTGGCTCCAATTGCTGAGCTAGTGCCGATACAGGCGACAAACGATCGCCCCTGCAAGGTCTTTAGCAAAGGGAACCGTCGTGCCGTCTGCCCTGTGCCGGAGGCGATCGCGACAGTCATACACCTCTACCGGACGCACTACCCCGTCCACGCTCACGGCTGCGCGATATTCCCAAAAGTTCTTGGCGCTGCGCTGGAGGCTCAGCACACACACCGAATGCCCGTCCACCACGCGGCAAAATATGGGCGCGGCAATGCCGCTCTGCGGGGCTGGCGCTAAAGCCCCTAAACACAATCCCAGCCCCAAGGCCAGCAGCCACACTAGCAGTCGCCTTGCCTCCAGCATTTTTTCCTCGTATTGCCACTACGTTTCCCAATCCGAACCCCAGGAATTTTCAATCTAAAATCCCCAATCCAAAATCCAAAATATCTAATGATCCACCGTCCCGTATGATCAAGTGCAGAGACGCACGTTAGCAGACTAGGAATGCCAATCATTTGGGAGCTAGATTTCTATTCTCGTCCGGTTTTGGATGAGAAGGGCAAAAAGCTGTGGGAAGTTTTGATCTGCGAAAGCCCGCTGGACGTGAAGCAGTCAGTTGACGGGCTATTTCGCTATTCCACCTTTTTAAGCAATACCGAAGTCAACTCGGTCAAGCTGCGCGAAGCCGTCGAAGCGGCGATCGCCCAGGCCCCCACCCCCCCCGACAAAATCCGCTTCTTTCGGCGGCAAATGTCGAACATGATTACCAAAGCCTGCGAAGAAGCTGGCATTCCCGCTTACCCCAGCCGCCGCACCCTCGCCCTCAGCCGCTGGCTCGACGAGCGCCTGGCCAATGTCTATCCTGAGATGCCCAACTATCAGGCCGGCGGCAACCCCTCCGTGCTGCTGCCCAACCCCACGCCCCAGCCCCTCCCCGATGCCCTGATTGGCGAAAAGTGGGCCTTTGTCACGCTGGAGGCGGCAGCGTTTGACGATTTGAGCGAGTGGGCGATCGACTTTGGGGAATCGTTTCCGCTGGCGCTAGCCGGACTCGCCCCTGACATTCCTGTTCCGGGTCTGCTGCTGTTTTCCAGCCGCGCTTTGCCCCTCGCCGCCTGGATGTCGGGGCTGGAACTCGCCTACGTGAAATATCTGCCTGAATCCAAGCCACCCCAACTGCTTTTGGAAACGGGCGGCAGCGACTCCTGGATTTTGGCAACCCTAACGACGGCCGCCCTCCAGCAAGAAGCCGCCCAGTTTGAAATGGCCAAAACCAAAGCTAGCGGCATCCATTTCATCGCCGTGCAAACCGATCCGCAGGCGGAGGAATTTAAGGGATTCTGGCTGCTAGCGGAGCGGGTGCTGGGCTGAGGCAAGGATGAAGATCCGCTCTCCCCGTCTCCCCGCCTTCCCTCTCTATCGCTCCATTACCACTTTCCCAAAACCCCGCCTATGCCTCCACGTCCGACCTCACCCCTATCCCTGGCAGAACAACTGCTGGAATTGGCGCTGCGGTCTGGGGCCGAGGCGGCGGAGGTGTATGAGTCGCAATCGCTATCGCGGCCGGTGTTTTTTGAGGCCAATCGGCTGAAGCAGTTGGAAACTTCACAGGCAGAGGGAACTGCGCTGCGGCTGTGGCGGGATGGGCGGCCGGGGCTGGCGGTGGCCTACGGGCCGGTGGATGCAGCCGCGCTGGTGGAACGGGCGATCGCCCTCAGTCAGCTGAGTGAGCCAGAGACGATCGAACTGGCTCCGGCCCATCCCAAGCAGTATCCCGATTTGGGGGTGGGCGTACCCATCGAACAACTAGTGGAATGGGGACGAGAGGCGATCGCCCTGGTGCGTGAACGATATCCCGAAGCGCTCTGCACGGCGGACTGGGAGTGCGACGTGGAAACCACGCGGCTGATCAACTCCAACGGGCTGGACTGCGGCTATACCGACACCACGCTAAGCTGCTACATGGCGGCAGAGTGGATTCGCGGTGAAGATTTTCTCAGCGTGGCAGACGGGCAGACCGAGCGCGGCATTCTCGACCCGGTTTCCCTGGCGCAGCAGATTTTGCAGCGGCTGGATTGGGCGCAACGCAACACCGCGCCGCCCGTGGGCAAAGTGCCCGTGCTGTTCACCTCCAAAGCCGCAGACATGCTCTGGGGCACGGTGCAATCTGCCATGAACGGCAAGCAGGTGATCGAGCGGGCCTCGCCCTGGAGCGATCGCCTCGGCGAACCCGTCATGGACTCGCGCCTCACGCTGTCTCAGCATCCCGACATCGGCCCCTTTAGCTGTCCCTTCGACGATGAAGGCAGCCCTACGCAGCCGATTACCTTTGTCAAAGAGGGCGCATTACAACTCTTCTATACCGATCGCACGATTGGTCGCGCCCTCAGCAGCGGCACCACAGGCAACGGCTTTCGTCCAGGACTGGGCAGCTATCCCACGCCGGGCCTGTTCAACCTGATTGTCGAACCCGGCTTCAAGCCACTGGAAAGCCTGCTGGAAACCATAGAAGACGGCATTATCGTGGATCAAATGCTGGGCGGCGGCGCAGGCATTTCGGGCGAATTTTCGATCAATGTCGATCTGGGCTATCGAGTGCGGCGCGGTGAGGTGGTGGGTCGCGTCAAGGACACAATGGTTGCAGGAAATGTCTACACGGCGCTGCGAAACCTGATTGAATTGGGCGGCGATGCCGAATGGAATGGCTCTTGCTATACGCCGTCGGTGGTGGTGGGAGGGCTATCGGTGACAGGGCGACTGTAAGGGTGTGGGTTTTGGGGATTTTGGATTTCGGATTTTAGATTTTGGATTTTAGATTGGGAATCAAGGCCTCCTGATATCTCATGGCAACGAGGTCAAAAACGTAAGCGGCACGGAAACACTCGACTTGTTCCATGCCGCTTATGAGATCGCTCTAAAAACAGGCTAAAAACAGGTGAATGAAATGCGAACCCGCGCTATTCCTTGGTCACCACCACTTTGACAACGCCTTCGTTGTCCTCCAAGTGAGTATCCACAAAGAAGGCATCTAGCTTGGCCGGTTCCAGCACTTCCAGGTGCAGCACGTCGTCGTAGCCGTTCAGCGTAGACCAGGTTGCGCCGACAGGAACGCCCGTCTTCTGGTTGATCACCTTGCCGTTGTAGATCCACAGGATGACCCACGGTTCGCCCGGATGGCCGGCTTCGGCTTTGTAGTCAAAGGCTCCTTCCGTGATGCGGATAGCATACTTGCCGGGTTCTAGATCTGCCTTGACCGCGATGTCGTTCTGAATGCGGCTGATTTCGGGATCGCTCAGCAGGAGGCAGTTTGCCTTGCTGTCTACCTTCAGGTCGGCGACGGAGGTGTAGGTCGGCTGGGTTAAACTGGCGATCGCCGCACCACCCGCCGCTACGCCCCCCAGCACCGCGCCTGCGGCTGGAACCCCATCGGCAAACACCGAAGGAACGCGCACATGCTCCGACCGAGCAGCAGGGAGCCAAGTGCCATCGGCAGTGGTGTAGCCGACTTCGGCCAGATAGTCGCGATCGGGCGTGCTAATAGGCACATGATAATCCTGGTCTAGCTCCGACACGTCATAGGTTTTGACATCGTGGGCCGATTGTTTGTCCAGGTCAATGTTGGTCACGTCATATAGCTTCAGCTTAAAGTCGCGCCCCCCCTTCGCTTTCAGGTCTGCCTTTTGCTCATCAGGCACTTCCCAATAGGCGTAGGCGGTTTTGGAATCGCGGGGGGTTAGCACGATGCGGCCAGTCTTGTCCCTGCCTGCCAGCCCCACCAGCGCTGCCCCTGCGGCCGCCGCGCCCCCGAGCACTGCTGCACCGGGGACACGAGTTGCCTGGATAACTTCGCGGGTTTCGGGCATCGCCGCCACAGGCGCAATATCAGCTGCTTCTACCGGGCAAGCGGGGACGCGCACATGCTCAGAGCGTACTGCGGGAAGCCAGGTGCCATCGGCGGTGGTATAGCCCACTTCCACCAGATAATCGCGGTCGTCCACGGCAATGGGCAGGTGGCGATCCTGGTCGGTGTCTGCCACGTCGAACATCTGGACGCTGTGCGGCTCTTGACGGCTCAGGTCGATGTCCGTCACGTCCAGCAGTTTCAGCTTCAGGTCGCGGCCGCCCCGACGCTTCAGGTCGGCCTTCTGATCGTCCGTCAGTTCCCAATAGGCGTAGGCATCTCGACAGTTGTAAGGCGTTAGCACTACGCGGCTGCTGGGGCGCACCGGGGGCGGCAGGGGCACGGGCGGCGCGGCCACTACGGGCGCAGGCGCAGCTTTGGGACGAGTCAGCCACCACAGCAAGCCGCCCGCGGCTGCTAGCAGCGGCAACAGCCACCAGGGGAAGCCGCCCCGTGCTGGAGCAGTTTCCGCTGGAGCAGCCGCAACAATTTCCGTGGGAGTCGGAGTCGGTGTGGGGGACGGCGATTCAGCGACCGGGCTGGGCGAAGGCGATGCCGCAGGACTGGCTGCTGCAAACACTTCCTGACCCGGTGCGGTGGTAGCAAACCCAAGCAAGGCCTCACTGCCGGGGTTCAAATCCTTATAAACGTAGGCGCGGGGCTGGGAGTAGGGATAGCGGGGGTCGTCCGGCAGGGTTTTGTGCATGGGCACAATCTTGACGGCGCTGTTGCCAATGGCCTGATCGGCGATCGCATAGCTGATGCCGTTTTCGCCCAGTTCCGCCGTTACTGCTTCGGTGGTGTCTTCTGCAACTTGCACACCGTTCGCCCCGACTGCAATCGGCGCACCTGCAAACACCTCCTTAAAGACATCGTAGGTACTTAGAGCAAGGCGAGTGTCGCTGGAGTCCGGACGATCGACAAACTTAATTGGCAGGTTCGGACCGCCGACTTCTGACCAATTGGTGATTTCGCCCTTGAACATCCGAGCGAATTGCTCAAAGGTGAGGTCGCCGTCAAAGGCGCTGTTGGGGCCGACGATAATGGCAATCTTTTCGCGCTCTAGCTTTTCTTCTCGGAAGCCCTTGGCCCGGTCGGCTTCGGTGAGGGGACGGCCGATGGCCGCGATGTCAATATTGCCCGCGTCGAGCGCCTCTAGCGCGGGGATACTGCCGCTTTCGGCCAGTTCTACTCTAGAGCCGCTGTATTTGCCCTCAAAGCGACCCTTCAGCCCCTCATTGGGCACCCGCATACTGCTGGAGCCATCGACTCGCACGACGGTATCTGCGGGCAGGGAGTCGGGCAGGGTAAAGCGAGGAGCCTGGGCAATCACCTGGGAAATCAGCGTGGGGCGGCGATTTAGCGATGCGGCGATCGCATCTGTGGCGGCGGCTAGCGTCAGCACTGTAGCCGACAGTCGAAGGACAGAAGATTTTAAACGCATGGTTAATCAACCGAAGTAAATGGAGCAAATATTGAGAAACTGTTAGGAAATGCAGGAAACTTTAGAAGAAAACAGCCGTTGAAACTGCGTGCCCTCTTACCAAGGTACGGATCGTACTTTTCGCTACAACTTCGCTCAGCGAATCAACCCGGAATCAACGCTCAGAAAACTGCTCAGTGGACAGGACAGCACTTAGAAAACTCAGAAAACTAGTGCTTGGCGACGGTTAAAAAAAGTTCACCACTGTTGTCCTCCAGATAGGTGTCAAAAAAGAAAGCAGACACGGTAGTCTGCCCCTTGACCTCTAGCGTCACAGCATCTTCGTAGCCGTTTAGCGAGACCCAGGTTGCGCCTACAGAAACCCCTGTGTCTCGATTGGTGAATGGTCCGCCATAAATCCACAGCAGCACCAGAGGCTCACCAGAGTGTCCACTCAGCCCGCGATAGCTAAAGGTTCCACTCTTGATTTTCAGCGTGTAAACACCCGGCTCTAACACGGTGGAAACCGCAACTTCCTTTTGCAGCTTCTCCATTTGCTCAGGCGTGAAAAAATAGCAGTTCCGCTGACTGTGAACATCCAGTTCGGCGACGACAGTACCCACCATTGCTAACCTCTTGTACTAAAACAGAAACAACTTGAATTCATTCAAAAATGCCAACTGGCAGCTTTACTTGAAACCATCGAAAAGTGATGAAATCAAGACGATAACTTTTCCTTTTTCAAGCGTGGATTATACGGGCTTATGAACTGAGTGTAAAGTTCATAGACGCTGCGTAAATCGGGTAAAACCTTCCAGTTCACGCAGCGTCTCTTGCGTTTGTTTCACACCCCGACCATCAAACCTGAACCCCTGCTAGTAGGAGACTAGCCAGGAATCGAGATCGAGGCTTGCAGTGGGCTGGTGGCAATTTTCCAGATGGACTGGCTGTAGCCGTAAATCGCGCGATCGCTCGAAAAGTAGCCCGCCCGCGCCGCTGTCAGGATGGATTTGCGCGTCCAGCCCTCAACATCACCGTAGGCTGTGGCGACTCGATCTTGGGCGGCCACGTAGGCGGCGTAGTCTGCCAGCACACCGTAGGGATCGCCGTAGAGTAGCCGATCCAGCAGCGGGCGGAACAGGCCGCCGTCGCCATAGGAGAATGCTCCCGACGCAATTTGGTCGATGGCCTGCTTCAGTTCGGGCAGCGACTCGTACAGGTGATAGCGGTTGTGGTCACCTTCATAAAGCGGCAGAGACTCCGCCGCCGTGCGTCCAAACAGGAAGCTGTTTTCTGCACCGACGGCATCTGCCAGTTCCAGGTTGGAGCCGTCCAGCGTGCCCAATAGCAGGCCACCGTTGAGGGCGGCGATCAGATTGCCCGTGGCAGAGGCTTCGGTGCCCGCTGTGGCGATGTACTCCGCCACATCGGCCGCCGGGAAAATCACCTGGCTATTTTTGATGGTGAAGTCTTTGATGAAAACTACCTTGAGGCGATCGCCCACTTCGGCATCTGCACTCACCGTTTCCGCCACCGCGTTGATTAACTTAATCATCAGCTTGGCCGTGGCGTAGTCTGGCGCGGCTTTGCCTGCAAACAGCACGGTACGCGGCGTGAAGGCAGCATCCGGATTCGCCTTGATCCGGTTGTAGAGCGTCACCACATGCAGCAGGTTAAGATGCTGGCGCTTATGCTCGTGGATTTCGTTCGCTTGCAGGTCAAACAGGCTCATCGGATTCACCGACAGGCCCCACTGCTGCTGGATCAACGCCACTAGAGCATGTTTCGCTGCTAGCTTTGCCTGTCGCCACAGCGCCCGAAACTCGGCATCATCGGCGCGGCTTTCCAGCTCCTTCAGTGTCTCCAGATGGGTCAGCCAGCCGTTGCTCAGCGTTTGGGTGATTAGATTAGTCAGGGGCGGATTGCTCAGCGCGATAAAGCGGCGCGGCGATACGCCATTGGTCTGGTTGCTAAATTTCTGCGGCGCTAGCTCAGTGAAATCGGCGAACTTTTGCTTCAGCAGGTCGGTGTGCTGCACCGATACGCCGTTGACCGCATAGCTACTGAGCAGTGCCAGATTCACCAGGCGGAAGTGCTTTTCGCCCGCCTCATCTACCAGTGACAGGCGGATCACCTTGCCTTCGTCGCCGGGACACTGCTCGCGCACCGTGCCCAAAAATCGGCTGTTGAGATCCAGCAAAATCTCGAAGTGGCGCGGGAACAGCTTTTGCACCGTTGGCAGCGAGTAGTGGTTGGAGTCCAGCGCCTCTGGCAGCAGGCTGTGGTTGGTGTAGGCGAAAGTTTTGCCAGTAATATTCCACGCCTGATCCCACTCCAGCCCGTGCCCGTCCATCAGCAGGCGCATCAGTTCGGGGATGGCGATGATCGGGTCAGTGTCGTTGATCTGGATGGTGATCCGATCTGGCAAGGTGTCGATGCTGCCGCCTGCCTCCAGGTGCCGGCGAATCGCGTCTTGCAGCGAGGCCGACACAAAGAAGAACTGCTGCCGCAGCCGCACTTCCTTGCCATATTCCTCCATGTCGCTGGGATACAGCACCTTCGACAGGTTTTCGTCAGTTTCTGCTTTCCACAGGCGCAGCAGGCTGGCCGCGCCAGAGCGATAGCCCGGAATCAGCGTGTCGTAGGGAATGGCGCGAATGGCTTCGTCGGGCACCCAGCGCATCCGATAGCGCCCGTCGGCATCCATGTAGGCTTCGCTGCGGCCGCCAAACAGCACGTTCACCGCTGCTTCCGGGCGCTCAATTTCCCAGGGGTTGCCGTTTTTCAGCCATTCGTCCACCACTTCGACCTGCCAGCCGTCGCTGAAGTCCTGGTCGAAAATGCCGAACTCGTAGCGGATGCCATAGCCGATCGCCGGGATGGTGGCCGTCGCCAGCGAATCGAGGTAGCAAATCATCAGCCGACCCAGCCCGCCGCGGCCCAGACCAGGTTCTTCTTCCAGCGCGATCAAATCCTCCAGGGGAATGCCCAGTTCTGCCAGCGAAGTCTGCGCTTCGGGCGACAGGCCCATTGCGAACAGATTATTGGCTAAGTGAGGCCCGGGGAGATATTCTGCCGAAAGCTCAATCACCAGGCGATCGCCCAGGGTGGCCCAATCCGTCTCTGGTGTTCTCAGGGCAAGCAGGCGATCGCGCACCACGTAGGACAGCGCCATGTACTTATCCCAAGGTTCCGCTGTGTCGAGGGTCTTGCCGCAATAGTGCATCAGCGCGTCCAAAAAGGCTTGCTTCAGCGTTCCACCCGCTGGTTCCACAGGCGTTTCTGGAACTGCTTCTGCGATGGGTTCTATCACGGGTTCCACGATGGGTTCCATGATGGGTTCCACAACAGGTTCCATGATGGGTTCCACAACAGGTTCGCTCACTGTTTCCGTTATCGTTTCCGTTGCTGTGTCAATCTTCGGCTCAATCGTTTCCGCTACAGGTTCCACAACCGATTCCACGACTGGCGCAACGGCTTCTTCAACCGATTCCTTCAGCGCTTCAAAGGAGTCGGCCACAGGCGCTTCGGAAACGGGCTGCTCTGCCAGCTCAATCACCTCTTCGGTGCTGATTAGTTCTACAATTTCAGGTTCCGTCACTGCAGGCGACTCTGTGGGCACGGGCGCGATTACCTCTGGCTCTGGCGTGACAATAGGAACAGGGGTATAGCCAGGGCGCACAAAGGTCGGGCGCAGTTCCACGACTTTATTAAACGCGGCCCGGGCATCGTCCTCACGACCCAGCAGCACCAAGGTTTCGCCCTTGCCGATCCAGGCTTCAGTGAGGTCGGGCTGGAGGGCGATCGCCCGGTCAAAGCTTTCGATAGCAGGTTCTCGACGGCCCAACCCCGCCAGGGCCAGCCCCCGATTCAGCCAGATCTGCGCGTCGTTGGATTCTGCCTCGACGACCTCATCCAGGTAGGGCAGCGCTTCGGCATAGCGGCCACTTTCCACCAGCTTGGAGGCCTGGATAAACAGCGTAGGCACGTCCACCACGCGAGGAGCGACCACAGGCTCCGCAGGAACGACGGGTTCCATCACGGGCTGCGGCGCAACGACGGGTTCTACGGCGACCGTTTCCGTAACCACAGGTTCCACCGTTTCCGTAACTACAGGTTCCACCTGGGTTTCTGTCTTGGGTGCAGGTGGGGGAACCATCGACGACTGCTGCACATCCTTGACCGCCGGGCCGCGCTTAGCCAGCCAGCCCCCCAGCCAGCGGGCCGCCAGCGCCAGCAGCGCCAGCGGCAGCAGCAGCCACAGCCAGCCGGGAAGTCCGCGTCGCTCTGCCACGACGGCATCATCGGCTGCCTGGGCCACGGTTTCGACCACGGGTTCCGCAACTTTCTTGACCACGCGGCCGGTGGCGATCGCCTTTGCCTCTTCTAGCTTGGCGGCGGCAATGGCCGACTGTCCGGTTTCGCCCTGCGCCAGTCCCAGAAAAGAGGCGATCGCCGCGCTGCCATCGCGATAGGCATAGCCACGGGGCACGGTGTAGGGATAAATCGCGTCTTCGGGCAGGGTTTCTTGCAGCACGCCGATTTTCACCGGGCGGGCTTTGGTCTGGTTGGTAAGCTGGCTGGCGATCGCATAGCTGATGCCGTCTTTGCCCAGCAGGCGAATCACCTCGGCGGTGTCGTCTTTTTCGAGCTGCACCACATTTTCGCCCAGCGCTACCTCGCCCTCGCGCAAAATGCCGTATTTGCCCAGCGCCAGTCGGGTGTCGCTATCCAGCGGGCGATCGATGAAGCGGATCGCGCCTGGTTCGCCGCCGACTTCTGACCAGTCGGTGATTTCGCCGCGAAAGATCTGGGCGAACTGATCCACCGTCAGCACGCCGTCAAACGGATTGTTTTTGCCAACGATGACGGCGATCTTTTCCAGGCTGATGGGAATTTCCTTTAGCCCCTGCGCTTTTTCGGTGCGGGTGAGGGGACGGGCGATCGCCGCCAGGTCGATTTCACCGTCGATCAGTTTCTCGATCGCTGCTTCCGTGCCACTGGCATCGATGGTGACTTCGCTGCCTGCGACCTCTTGTTCGTAATATTTCTTCAGCGCCTGGTTGATGGGCAACATGGTGGGCGAACCGTCGATCCGCACGTCCAGGTCTTCTGCCAGCAAGTCTTCTACAACATCGGGTGCTGTCGGGTTCAGGACGGTTTCGGCAAGCACCAGGCTGGGCTGGGCAGGAGCGGTCTGGGCGATTCGCGGAGCGATCTCTGCGGCAATCGCCACAGGGCTGAACAGCAACATCGGCGCGGCTGTGGAGCAAAGCGCAAGGCAAAACGCTGGGAAAAATCGCTGGAGTCGCATCATCGAAGATCACCGATAGGTTTGGCTCTACAGATAGGCGCTAAGCTGCTTTTCTAAAGCAAACTCTCTTAGACTTACGCAGTCGTCTGACTTCTTGTAGGCGCGGCCTGCTTGTAGGCGCGGCCTGCGAGAAATCATCCAAAACTTGACAATCTCGTTGCCAGTGCGTGTGTCCTGCCTCTTAAAAAGCTGGCGCAAGAACAACGAACCGCGAACAGGCAAGCCATTGTGCCCGGAGAACCCCGGCGGGTGCCAAGCTGCTACCGATACTCTCAGAAAGTGCCCAAAACGGTAAGTTCTGCTGGATACACCCCTACAGGGGGCTATAAAGCAGAGTCGCAAACACAAAAAAAGCCGCGCTGCCGCGGCCTTTGCAGAAGAAACGTTACGTTGTCTCGAAATCTGGATACTTCAGGGCTTGGCATTCCAGCCGACAATCTCGAACCACAGAGCCTTTTGGCAAGCTATCGAACGCCCCCCTCTGGCAGCGGCTCTGAGGTGACGGGGCTGACCTCTGAGCGAATCGCGGCGATCTGCTCGCGCAGCATTTGCGCCATTTCCTGGTTGCCCTGCCGTTCGTAGGCAGCGGCGGCTTGTTCATAGGCAGACACAATGCTGCGAACTTCCTCCGGCTTGAGTCGCATCGCCTCGGCATAGAGCAAGTCGCCGAGTTCTACATAGGCATCGGGATTTTGCGGGTCGGCCCGAATGGCTTCATTAAAGGCGGCGATCGCCCCAGCATAGTCACCCTGCTGGTTCAACTGAACGCCCCGCGAAAATGCCAAATCGTAGGCGGTCGCCACACGCACGTTGACGGTGTAAGTGCCGGCCTGGCCGTAGGGCGATCGCGCCAGGATTTTGTATGCGCCGCTGCTGGGCAGAGTCGTTACAATCGTGGGAACGCCGGAACGCCCGTAGTATTCATTGCTGGCGATTTCATCGCCATTGGGGGCAATCAGCGTTACTGCGCCCGTGAAGCCATTGACGCGAAGGGCGATCGCCACGGTTTGCCCTGCTGTCCCCGCAAAGGTGTGCGTCCCCACCAGTGGTTGCAAATTCCCCTCCTGATAGAGAATCCAGCCGTTGGCCAGGGCCCGCTGAAGCGGCAACCCCAGCGACACACAGCTCAGCCCGGTGGACAGTGCCAGCAACAGCCCCAACCGCTTATATTGAAATCGTCGATTTCTCATAGGAATATCCTTGAATTGACTCGTAGTTAGCTTGAGAGCCTGCCTGGGAACGGATTGGGAATTCGGTCAAAACTCAGTGACCAAAACTCAGTGACCGAAACTCAGTGGGATCAACGTTAGGGAAACATGGGTTGGAAACTTCTAGATCTAGAGAGATGGGTCGCCGCTGAGCGAGATTCAGCCCCAGTTTAGGTTCCAACCGCGATGAGCCAGGAGTGATGAATAGCGTTGAAAGTGCCTGTGAACCTAGCAAGTTGCGCCTTGTCCCTATCTGGGTCTGTGCAACTCTCCGCAACTCTCTGCAACTCTCTATGCGAAACCCGCACAGACCTATGCCAGTCCTTGTGCAGGATTTTCAACGGCGCTCATGATACTAACAAGATTCATTGTTGATGCTGA
This sequence comes from Leptolyngbya sp. O-77, assembly GCF_001548395.1. NCBI lineage: Bacteria > Bacillati > Cyanobacteriota > Cyanophyceae > Leptolyngbyales > Leptolyngbyaceae > Leptolyngbya > Leptolyngbya sp. O-77. The sequence continues at coordinate 5,173,639 of NZ_AP017367.1, read as the reverse complement.
AAATTCCTTACAATTCTGGAAACTTTTTGTAAGGCGCTCCGCGTTTTCCCCCAGTTGACGATTTGTGAAGCTAGCTTGAGGTGAAGCTAAATCTTCCAGTCCAGTCATTGAGGGTTCCTGATGTTGTCCTCCGATCACTCCCTGCTTATAGTGCCCCCTTCTCCCCGCGATTTCGCCATGCTGCCTGTGCTGCCTAAGAAAACCGCGTCGATGTACACCCGCGATCGGGTGCGGCTGGATGCGGATGTCTATTATCCCGATGCAGAGGGGCCGTTCCCAGTGCTGCTGATGCGCCAGCCCTACGGACGGGCGATCGCCTCTACGGTGGTCTATGCTCATCCCGCCTGGTATGCCGCCCACGGCTACATCGTGGTGATTCAGGACGTGCGCGGGCGGGGCACTTCGGAGGGCGAGTTTAGTCTGTTTGCCCACGAGATCGAGGACGGAGCCGACACGGTGGAATGGGCCTCCCAGCTTCCGGGTAGCACGGGACAGGTGGGGATGTATGGCTTTTCCTATCAGGGCATGACCCAGCTCTACGCGGCGATCGCCCAACCTGCTGCCCTGCGAACCATCTGCCCCAGCATGGTCGCCTTTGACCTCTACGCCGACTGGGCCTACGAAGGCGGAGCCTTTTGCTATCAGAACAATCTCAGTTGGGCGCTGCAACTGGCCAGCGAAACCGCCCGCCGCCAGGGCGATCCAGAGGCTTACGAAGCGCTGTATGCAGTTGCCCATGCGCCGTTTAAGGTCGATCCGGTCTGCCCCCGCTCGGAACTACTGGAACGCCTCGCGCCCGACTCTTTCTATCACGACTGGCTGAGCAACCCTGACCCCACGGCCGACTATTGGCGACGGCTCTCGCCCAAGACCTATTGGGGTGAAGTAGATCTGCCCATGCTGCACATCGGCGGCTGGTTTGATACGCACCTGCGGGGCACGCTGCGGCTCTATCGCTCGATGGCGGCCCGCAGCAGCTATCTCCAGCACCTTTGGGTGGGGCCCTGGGCGCACCTGCCCTGGGGGCGGCGCGTCGGCAGCGTGGACTATGGCCCGGCGGCCAGTTCACCGATTGACCAGGTGCAGATCCGCTGGTTTGACCAGTTTCTCAAGGGCATTGATTCTGAGCTAATGTACGAGTCGCCGGTGCATTTGTTTGATTTGGGCAGCAACCAGTGGCGATCGCTCGGTGCGTTTCCCAATCCGCCCAAAACGCCGCTCTGGCTGGCCAGCGACGGTCTGGCGGCGATGGGCGACGGCCACGGCACGCTGACTCCCCAAATGGGTGCGTCGGCGGTGGATGTTGACGGGGGAGCCGCAGTGCCCGACAGCTTTGTTCACGACCCGTGGCGACCCGTGCCCGCGCTGGGCGGCCATGCCACTGTGCCGCCGGGCCCAGTCGATCGGGCGGCGCTGGACAGCCGCACGGATGTCGTCACCTACACCAGCGAACCGCTTGCCGATGACCTGCTGATCGCTGGAGAAATTTTGGTGGACGTGTGCTGCAACGCCGACACCTTTAGCTTTGACCTGAGCGCAGCGCTATCGGAAGTGAAGCCCAACGGCACGGTGCTGCAATTCACCCAGGGCTATCTGCGAATTGGCACGCACTATCCCGCCCAGCCTGCGCCACGCTACACGATCGCCCTCCAGCCCACCTGCATCCAGCTTCCTAAGGGCAGTGCCCTGCGGCTCAGCCTCAGCGGTGCCAGTTCGCCTGCCTATCCGGTGAATGCGGGCGGCGGCACGCTCCCTGCCGACAGCCAACTGATCGATGCGCGGGTGATTACGGTGTCGGTGTATTCTGGCACAACGGACGCGCCGTCGCGGGTGATGCTGCCTGTGGTCAAGTCTGTGGATTTGTAGAGCTTTGTAGCAGCCGGGTCGCTTAGCTTTTTCCAGAAAAGGCACAAGTGTCTTTATCTGAGATCGGGCTGGCAAGACACAGCGGCTTAGGCATGCATAAGCGGTCTGCCAATCCCCTCCCGCCCCAAACCAAACCCAAAAAAATCAGGACTTACGCACTTGCGATAGGTTTTCTGGGTTTTGGACGATTTTTCACGGGCTGGCCCGCAAGAAATCGTCCAACTGCGTAAGTTCTAATTTGTCTAAACGAATGGAAAAGATGAAGCGGCCTTACACGGAGTGACTGGGAAATCGAGATAAAAGTTCATGCTTTTTGTTCGATATCCGTAAATACTTGGAGCGGGTGGGCTAATGGGAACGCGAGTGGGGGTTGGATAGAACGGGTGGATGAAGAGTTGGATGAAGGGCGATCGCCCTTTTAACAGAGTCATTGCAGGCCAACTGGGTAGCCATTAAACTGGGTAGGCATCCGGCAGTAAACGTTAAATTATAGAAATATCGCAATTCATCAACCCTCGACGGCTCTTTATTGGCGCTAGACCGTTTGCCCTTCTATGGCAAAACCCCGACCTCCCCGACGCAACGGTTTTTATCGAGACGGCACAGCCGGGAGCATTCTCAACAAGCTGCCGCCTGAGGCAAAGATTTGGGTAGAAAGCCTGCCCTGGCATCAGCGACGCTATGTGCTGTCACTATGTCATTTAATGTGTGCAGCGTCGCCAGAGGTGCAGGCAGAGTTTCTCGATGACTACACCGCCGATGGGCTGGTGTCGCGCAAGCTGGAGGACAAAGAAACCGAGCAGCGCGTGCGGGATTATCTCAAAGAATTTCGCATCGCCACCGAGCTAGATGCAGGAATGCTGCGGCGCTACATTCGTCAGTTTTATGTACATTCCGCCCAGGATGCGCGGCGACAGCCAGATTTATACCTGGAATCGGCGCTGCGGCTGGTGTTCAGCACGGAGGAGCGTAACAACGTGTTCAGCTATGTGCTGGGCTTTGAGCTGCTAAAGATGATGTTTCGCATGAGCTGGTATCAGCATGAAAAGCTGTATCGCCTCCAGCGCAACCAGGACGAATTTATTGCCACTTATATTAAGCCGATTCAATACGCCCATCGGGTCAATAGTATCGTCGTGCCCAAGGATGAGGGCGTATTTTTTGCACGGCGAAATTACTTTGTACAGGAACCAGAAATTCCCGAAAAGCGGCTGGTTGAACTGGTGATGGCGACGTTTACGACTGATGTCGTCTCGAACTTTGGCTTTTCGCTGATGCGCCACCCGAATTCACTCATTTTTGACTACGACCACATTTTTGATCTGGAACAGGATGTGATTTTTGATCTGAACGCGACGGAGTAGACGGAGTAATAGGACGAAGTAAGAGACTGGCGCGGGTTTTGGGGTGGCAATCTCTGCCTTGGGGATCAGGCCCCTTCTGAGAGATTCCCCGTCAAATGGGAATACTTTGTGGAAAGTGCCCTCTGGGTTTTTACCCATCTCCTGCGTCTATGTGGCATCGGCTCCGAAACTGGTTCTATAGCTTGCGTAGCTACACAGCCCTGCGTCCTGATCTGGCAATGCGGCGGCGGGTGGTGCGATCGCTCCAGCGGCGGCCATGCCTCAGCCCCCAGGAATGGTTTCACACCTACGGCAAATCGCTGGGCGTTGCAGAAGCGGTCGTTAACTTTGCGGCTCAGCAGTTGGAGCAATATTCGGGACTACCCTTTGGGAAACTGCTGCCGGGCGATCGCCTAGAAGCGGATTTGCACTGGACGCAGGTGTGCTGGTTTGATTGGGAACTGTCGCTCTATGAAGATGTCCAACAAGCCTTCGAGGTGTTTCTGGAAGGGGATTTGGAGGAACTGCTAGAGGGCACGTTGGGCAACTTTCTAGTATGGCTGACCAAGCAAGTGCCGTCAGACTTGCTCCAAGCAGACAACTTACCCAAGGACTTGCCAAACGACTCGCCACAGAATCCGCCCAAGCATCTAAAACTGCGATCGCCCAGCTAGCCCGTTCCAGTAAGTTGCAGGAAAACTGGAGATCGCCATTGACAATTTTCAATACTTTTGGGGAAATCTCTGAAAGCCTTGCTGAGCAAAGGGTGAGGGATGCAGAGAAATCCTGCTGTGGCTTAATTCTCGTAACGATAAGTTACAGTCTGTTTCAATTTCGCCATATCCCCAAAACCCTTGCTGAATCAGGCTCTCCGCTCATGCTACGATGCCATTCGTACGCTTTATATGAAAGTTTGGGAGACGACCTTTGGCTCTACGGGTTGCTGTCGTTGGTTCCGGGCCGGCAGGTTCTTCCGCTGCCGAGACCCTAGCAAAAGCAGGTATCGAAACTTATCTCATTGAACGCAAGTTAGACAACGCAAAACCCTGCGGGGGGGCGATTCCGCTCTGCATGGTAGGCGAATTTGACCTGCCGCCAGAAATTATCGATCGCCGCGTCCGCAAGATGAAAATGATCTCGCCCTCCAATATCGAGGTCAACATCGGCAGCACACTCAAGGATGACGAATATATCGGCATGTGTCGCCGCGAAGTGCTGGATGGCTTTTTGCGCGATCGCGCTGCCAAACTCGGCGCAAAGCTAATCAACGGCACTGTCTATGGATTGGATCTGCCGAAAACCAGCAGCGACCCCTACACCCTCCACTACGCCGACCACTCCAACGGCAGCGTGGAGGGCACTGCCCAAACCCTGCAAGTTGACCTGGTGATCGGTGCAGACGGCGCAAACTCTCGCGTTGCCAAAGCCATTGATGCGGGGGACTATAACTATGCGATCGCCTTCCAGGAGCGTATTCGCCTGCCCCAAGACAAAATGGCGTATTACCACGAGCTAGCCGAAATGTATGTCGGCGATGACGTGTCGCCTGACTTCTACGCCTGGGTCTTCCCGAAATACGACCACGTTGCCGTTGGCACGGGCACGATGAAGGTGAACAAGTCCCGCATCAAAGATTTGCAAGCGGGCATTCGCCAACGCGCCGCAGCCAAGCTAGAAGGCGGCGAAATCATCAAAGTCGAAGCGCACCCCATTCCCGAACATCCCCGCCCCCGCCGGGTGGTGGGCCGTGTGGCGCTGGTGGGCGATGCTGCTGGCTATGTCACCAAGTCCTCCGGCGAAGGCATCTACTTTGCGGCCAAGTCGGGCCGCATGTGCGCCGAAACGATTGTGGAACTGTCTAACAAGGGTCAGCGCATTCCCACGGAAGATGACCTCAAGGTTTACATCAAGCGCTGGGACAAAGCCTACGGTGCAACGTACCTGGTGTTGGATTTGCTTCAGCGCGTGTTTTATCGCTCCGATGCGACCCGCGAAGCCTTTGTGGAAATGTGTGCTGACATCGACGTGCAAAAGCTGACCTTCGACAGCTACTTGTACAAGACAGTCGTGCCCGCCAACCCACTGACGCAGCTTAAGATTACCGCCAAAACCATCGGCAGTCTCCTGCGCGGCAACGCCTTGGCTCCCTAAAAATCCAGGCTAGAAACTCAAAAAGACTAGGCGAGGGAATCCCTAACCTAGTGCTATGTCACAGCTAGAACTTAGGTTGGTAGTCAGCGCTTTAGCGCTGAAGCGCTGACTACGAGCCGAGGCATCACCCTAAAACTAAACCGTGACACTGCACTAGTCTTTTTATTGCTTGATCTTTTTATTGCTTGATCTGTATCCAACGATGATGGACGAACTCCACACCGCTCATGGTCAGCCGCTTCTGGATGAGCCTTCTAAATTAGACAACTAAATTAGCAACTAAATTAGACAGAAGCATTAAACAGGAATCGTTTCGGGAGCTGCCAGCGCCAGGATGTGATAGCAAGCGGGGGTCTCTTCTCCGAGAACCTCGTTAATTCGCTTGCGAATCAGCAGGTGCAGCTTTTGAATCGAATCATCAAAGTTGTGCTGAACATGGAGAACCGCAGTCTGCTTTTGATATTGACTGCCGTAGTACGCCACAAAATAGGTGTTGCGGTTTGCGGCGGGTGCATCGAGAACAAAATCGCTCATTGGCTTATCTCCTGGAGACGGGGGGATGAATAAAGCCGTCTCGGTTGAGGTCAGTTAAGTTCCTAGACAGAGTGAAGCGAATTGAAAGCTAGCTCTGGTGAATCTCATTGCTAAGTGTAGCGCTGAGGGGGAGGTTTATACCTGGTACAAGTGGGTGAAGTTTCGCAGGTCAGACAGGCTAGTTCTAATTGATGCTTCAGTCCTGTAGGGCTATGTTCCGGAGGGGGTTTGGAATTTTGGGTTTTGGATTTTGGATTTAGCCTGGATCAGGCTGAAGTGGCGTAACATCAGTTCTCTTAAGCGGAGTTACGAATGAGATTGCTGGAAGCCTTGCAGACGCTTGACGAGCAACCCAAAATCGCAAATCCAAAATCGAGAATCGATAGAGTCGCCTCCCGCTCCTCATCCCTGAGGTTCCTGGTTCCGCTCTCTAAGCATTAGGGTATGCCGGGTGAAGGAGAGATCCGTCCGCATTTTCACGCGATTTCCCAGGCGTTAGGGGCGCATAGCGACTTTGATCACAGTGCGATCGCGCATATCGTAAAAAGTCTGTTGCAAGTCCTTCAGCGGCCGCTCGTCGCTGATCAGCTTTTCAAAGGGGCGATCGCCCGCCGCCAGCATCGCCAGCGCATCGCGAACGTGGCGCGGCGTGCTGTGAAAGACTCCCTTCAGCGTCAGTTCGCTGTAGTGCAGTTGCTCAGTGCTGACGGTAATCGTGGTGTCCCGTGGGCAGCCGCCAAACAGATTCACGGTTCCCCCTGGGCGCACACAGGCGATCGCCTGTTCCCACACGCTGGGCACTCCCGTCGCTTCGATGACCACATCCGCGCCCCAGCCCTCTGTCAGCAACTTCACCAGCCCAGGCACATCCGCCACCAGGCGATGGTTGAACCCCTGCGATGCCCCAAACGCCTCGCCGACCTGGAGCCGTGTGGGGCTACCGCCGAAGAGGAAGATTTCGCAAGGAGTGTTGGCGTGTTGGCGTGAGGGAAGAGAGAAGAACGAAGAACGAAGAGGTTCCGTTTTTCGTTCTTCGTTTTTCGTTCTTTCCGCCTCTCCCCCCTCTCCCCCCCAACGCCATAGCCCAGCGACAGCGCTGCCACAAACATCAGCCCAATCGCCCCGTCGCCCAGGATTACGACGCGATCGCCCGGCTGGATATTCGAGCGGGACAGCCCGTGCAGCACGCAAGCCAGGGGTTCTGTCATCGCGGCGATCGCATCGGACATGCCTTCAGGAATTGGCAAGAGATTGTGCTGCACAATGGGCGCGGGAATGGTCAAAAACTCTGCAAACGTGCCGTTGTTAAACACCAGATTAGTGCAGAGCGAATATTCCTGCTTTTGGCAAAAAAAGCAGCCCATGCAGGGCGCAGAGTTGTTTGCCACGACGCGATCGCCCACCCGCCAGCCCGTCACCCCGTCGCCCAGCGCCGCGATATGCCCAGCGCCCTCGTGCCCAAAGCGAGTCGGCGGCCTCAGCATCTTGGCATGGCCACCCCGCCGCCACACCTTGAGATCCGTGCCGCAGGTCGTTGCCGCCGTCACCCGCAGCAGCACCTCTCCTGGCCCCGGCGCGGGTGGGGCTTGCTGCTCCAGGCGCAGGTCTTCCTGACCATAGAGGACGGCTGCCAGCATTTTCTTTATCCCTCACCCGCTCGTTGCAGCGCTGCCCAGCGAGACTGGATCTCGGTAATCGAAAAAATCGCCTGAAAGCCCAGCCCCTCTTGGTAATACAAGTCTGCTGCGCCCTGATGGCGATCGACTAGGGAAATAATATGGTTCACCGCATACCCGGCATCGCGCAGACGATCGACCGCTTTGAGCGCCGATTGTCCTGTGGTCACCACGTCTTCTAGCACCACTACCGGGCTACCCGACGGCAAAACCGGCCCTTCAATATAAGCCTGGGTGCCGTGGCCCTTCGCCTCTTTGCGGACGATCAGCGCGGCGAGCGATCGCCCCTCATAGGCCCCCACCACGCTCGTCGCCGTCACCAGCGGATCGGCCCCCAGCGTCAGCCCCGCCACCGCCACCGCCGCCGCCGGAACCTGGGCCAGCAGCAGCCGTCCACAGGCCAACCCACCCCACGGATGCAGCGTCACCAGCTTGCCATTGATGTAGTAGCGGCTCGTCTGCCCAGAGGACAGGGTAAACTCGCCTTCCTTGTACGCCGCCTCGCAAAATAAATCCAGCACCGACTGGCGCAGCGTAGGCAGGTCGCAGGTGGCCACAGCAACAGGAGGGTGTGGACTAGAACTTTGGAGGGTCATGTTGTAGGTTAGGATGATCTTGAAAACCCAGAAAATCCAGGGTGCAGGGGTCGAACCTGCCTGAGGCGAATTATGAGTTCGCTGCCTAATCCGCTCGGCCAACCCTGGTTAGGCAAATCGCCCGCACGGAGTACCATGCCTTTGCTAGTCCATTGTAATGTCGGAGTGGGGGATTTCAAGTCAACACATGCTTGAATTTTCCAGTGCCGATTTTCCAGGCTGTTGATATTCTTGATTCTGAAAGCGTGCGTTCTGAAGTGCCTGTATTTTTGGAAGCGCTTGCTTTCTTAATAGAATCTCCTCTCAAGCTCACGTCTCAAGCTCGTATCTCAAAGCTAGTTGGCCCCCACTTGCCTCGCATCGCGTCAGTTCCGCAATTCCTTAAAGCTTTTACTACAGAATTAAAAGCCTCTATGAAACTTAATTCTACCGTCGCACTTACGTTAATCTTGCTGGCGCTCATGGCCGCAGCGGGGGTGGCAAGCGGCATTTGGGGCTATGCGCTGGGGCGTGAGGCGCTGCGCGGCGTGACCCAGCCCGATGTGCGGCCGACCTCGCTGGGCAGCGAAGCCGCCGGAGAACAGGGCAGCCGCGACGAGATCATCATCATTCCCGAATCTAAAATCATCGAGGATGTAAAAAATCGAATCAACAACAGTCAGCCTGCTCGCTCCAGCACAGAAGGACTGGGACGAGTCAGCAACGCTGGAGCCAAGGAGGACACGATCAACCCTGTCAATCGAGCCGGGTGGTGGCTTGGATGAGTCTTTGGTCTTGTCCCTGTTTTCCTGATAGTCGCGGATGATTCCCCTTGCTGCTTTGGTTGTTGCGCTCAGCGCTGCCCAGCCCCTCACGACCTCTGGCGTGATGTTAAGACTTCTGGCGGTTCTGTCGCTGATTGCCATCAATGCATTTTTTGTGGCAGCAGAATTTTCCATCGTGTCCGTGCGGCAGTCGCGCATCAGCCAGTTGGTCATGGCGGGTGATGTGCAGGCTAGAACCGTGCAGGATTTGCAGCGCAGTCTAGAAAAGCTGCTGTCTACTGCCCAGTTGGGCATTACCTTATCCAGTTTGGCGCTGGGTTGGATTGGGGAAAAAACGGTAGCCGTGCTGCTGCAAGCCGGACTCAGCCGCTTGCCGCTGGGCGCGACGGGGCAACTGGCGATTTCTCACTCTGTGGGCATTCTGGCATCCTTTTTGCTGATTGCCTATTTGCAAATTGTGCTGGGGGAACTCTGTCCTAAGGCACTGGCGCTGCTCTATCCAGAGCAACTGTCTCGATTTTCTGGGGCCCGCCGAGTCTGGCGATCGCCCCGCTTTTTTTAACCCCTTTATCTGGGTGCTGAACCAGTCTACCCACTGGCTGCTGCGGCTGATTGGCATCCGCGACAGCAACCAGGGCTGGTACAATCGCGTCACGCCCGAAGAATTGCAGCTCATCATCCAAACCTCAGCGAAACAGCGGACTGGAGAAGAAGAGCGGAACTCCTCAGCAACGCGCTGGAGTTTGCCGAAGTGTCTGTGCAGGCGGTCATGGTGCCCCGCATCAGCATCACGGCGCTGCCCCAGGATGCCTCTTTTCAAGACTTGCTGAATGCCGTGGCGGAAACGGGGCACTCTCGCTATCCCGTGATTGGCGACTCGCTGGATGACATCCTGGGCATTATCTATTTCAAAGAGTTGGCGGCTCCGCTGGTGCAGGGACAAATCACGCTCGAAAGCCCGATTACGCCGTGGGTGCGCCCGGCCCAGTTTGTACCCGAAAACCTGGAACTCAGTGAGCTATTGCAACTGATGCAGCGATCGCGCCAGGCCCTGGTCATGGTCGTCGATGAGTTTGGCGGCACAGCTGGACTGGTGACGCTGAAGGATCTGGCCTCAGAGATTATTGGCTATCCTGACGAGCCAGACACTCCCGAAGAGGAGCCGATGATCCAGCAGTTGGATGAACGAACGACGCTGGTGCAGGCGCAGATGACCCTCGAAGAGGTGAACGAAGCACTCGACCTCGATCTGCCGATTCTAGACGACTACCAAACGCTAGGTGGCTTTTTGATTCACCAATTGCAAAAAATCCCCGTGCAGGGCGACAGCCTCCGCTACGGCGATTTGCACCTGACGGTAACCTCGGCGGCCGGCCCCCCGATTGCACCAGATTCGCATCGAGCGATCGCCCGTCCCAGACTCAGCCTCTTCCTCCACAACCTCAGCCGATGCCAATGCGTCATCCATAACCCCCCAACCCCTAACTTGCTACACTAGCCGTCATACGGACTTGATGCACACATATGAGTGAAGCGGGGTGTTCCTCAAGCATTTGCGCTGCATGGGCTAACCCGAGGACGAGGCGATCGCACGACGCGCAGCAGGACAAGGCAATAACGTCACCCTCCAATCCACCCGCTCCTACGGGCAGATTCTTCGCGAAAATCTGTTTACGTTTATCAACAGTGTTTTCTTTTTGCTCAGCCTGGTGATGTTTTTGCTGCGGCGGCCAGGTGACGGATTTCTGGGTCGTAGTCGTTATCTTCGGCGGCGTGTTGATCAACATCTACCAGGAAATTTGGGCGAAACGGAAGCTGGATCAGATCGCCCTCCTCAGCCGACCCCAAAGCGACCGTGATCCGCGCCGGACAGGAGCGCGAAATTGACCCCAGTGAAATCGTGCTGGGGAGACGTGCTGTTGCTGCGGCCGGGGCGATCAGGTGGTGGTGGATGGGGTGATTTTGGGCGACGGCCGTGCAGAGCTAGACGAGTCGCTGCTGACGGGTGAATCAGAACTCGTTCCTAAAACTGCGGGCGAACGGGTCTATTCCGGCAGCTTTTGCGTCAGCGGGACAGCCTGCTACGAGGCGCAGAAAGTTGGCAAGGACACCTTTGCCTATCAGCTAATGGCGGGGGCGCGGGCGTTTCGCAATATCCTGACCCCGCTCCAGCGTGAAATTAATGTCGTGATTCGCGTGTTCGTGCTGATTGCCTGCTTTTTGTGGATTTTGATCAGCATTAGCTTTCTCAGCCAGTCTTATTCGCTCAACGACGTGGCGCAGCGGGCGGCCGTGGTGGCAGGGCTAGTTCCCGCAGGGCTGCTGCTGGCCATCACGCTGGCCTACGGGCTGGGAGCAGTGCGGATGCTGGGTCAGCAGGTGTTGATTCAGCAGGCGAATGCAGTGGAGTCGCTGAGCCATGTGGAGGTGCTGTGTCTGGACAAAACAGGGACGCTGACGACCAATCACTTGACGCTGGAAGCGATCTATCCCATTGATATTCCAGAGGAAGAACTGCGATCGCACTTGGGCGACTTTGCCGCCAACCTCAGCGCTACGAACCGCACCAGCGAGGCGATCGCCGCTGTTTGTCCTGGTTCCGTGCGATCGCCCATTGCCGAAGTGCCCTTTTCCTCGGCGCGAAAATGGAGTGCGATCGCCTTTGACGACGGCCCGCGTCCCGGAACCTACGTGCTGGGTGCGCCCGAAATTCTCCTGAAAGTCGCGCCCCTGCCCGCCAACTGGGTCAGCCGGATACGGCGCATGACAGAAGAAGGACTGCGGGTGGTGCTGCTGGCCTGGAGTGCCAACTGGGCAGCGCTCAAGGAAACCGCCGCCGTCCCCCAGATGCCGCCCGACCTCACGCCGCTGGGATTACTCTGCTTTAGCGACCAGTTGCGACCAGAGGCCTACGAAACGCTCAAGGGCTTCCGGCAGGCGGGGATCGAGGTGAAAATTATCTCTGGCGACAACCCCCAGACCGTCGCCGCCTTGGCTAAGCAGGCAGGACTGAGCGACCAAATCTCGCTCATTTCCGGCACAGAATTGGCCGGCCTCGATGCTGCCCAGTTTGACCAGGCTGCTCAGACGCACACCATTTTTGGACGCATCACGCCCGACCAAAAGGCCGCTCTGGTGAGGGCGCTGAGAAGGTCGGGTCGCTACGTTGCGATGATCGGCGATGGCGTAAACGACGTGCTGGCGCTGAAGCAGGCCCATCTGGCGATCGCTATGGAAAGCGGCAGCAAGGCCACGCGCGGGGTCGCCGACATCGTGCTGCTGCGGGACTCTTTTGCCGCACTGCCCCATGCGTTTCTGGAGGGACAGCGGATTCGCAGCGGCATCCAGGACGTGATGAAGCTATTCCTGGTGCGCGTGTTTTGCGTTACGCTGCTGATCTTTGCTACGGCCATCGTCACCGACAGTTTCCCCCTCGAAAACAAGCAAAGCGCAGTGGTAACGCTGATCGGCGTGGGGCTGCCGACAATCTTTATCCCTGTCTGGGCCAAGCCTGCGCCCACGCCACGCGGCGGACTGGTGCGCTCGATGCTGCATTTTGTTGTGCCTGCCACCCTCAGCCTGACGCTGGTGTCGCTGCTGGTGTACCTGTTTTTCCTGGTCAGCGCTGTGCTGGATTTGCCGCCGTTTCAGGGAACTCCGCCAGGTCGATTATTCCCCTGCCCCGCAGTGCCCTGGTGACGATTCTAATCCTGGGGCAACTGTGCCTATTGCCGTTTCTCAAACCCCCCACCCGCGCCTGGGTCGGCGGCGAACCCTACAGCGGCGACTGGCGATATACCCTGATGGCGATCGCCCTGCTGGGGATTTACCTGCTAATTGTCGCCCTGCCGCCGCTGCGAGAATTCTTTGAACTGTCGCCGCTGAGCCTTCCCGGCTATCTCTACATCGGGCTAGTGGCGGTGGAATGGTGCCTGCTGCTGCGCTTTATCTGGCGATCGCGCTTTTTCGATCGATTTCTGGGCGTTGATCTGAGCGATCGCCCTAGTTGATACACTAAGACGGCATATTCTTCATCCGAATATGCATTCCCAGGCATTTTTCATTAGATGCTCGTTTGCAATCTCAGGAGACCCCATGACCCGCGCCATTATGGAAACCGAGAAGGGCACGATTACCCTGGAACTGTTTGACCAGGACGCGCCCAACACCGTAAAAAACTTTGTGGATTTGTCGAACAAAGGCTTTTATGACGGGCTGAACTTTCATCGCGTCATCCCCGACTTTGTGATTCAAGGTGGCTGCCCCAACGGCGACGGCCGCGGGCGGTCCCCGGCTACACCATTAAGTGCGAAACCGCGCTGGCAACCCCCACAAGCACCAGGCCGGCTCCCTGTCGATGGCCCATGCTGGAAAAGACACAGGCGGCAGCCAGTTCTTTATCTGCCATTCGCCCCAGCCCCACCTAGACGGCAAGCACACGGTGTTTGGCAAGACGGAAGATATGGACGTGGTGAACGCGATTTGCCCCGGTGACAAGATTTTGTCGGTTAAGATCGAGCCGTAGTCTCAGCCTAGGCTATCCCTTAGCCTCATTGACCCCTTGCCCGGTGCGCGAGGGTTTTTCCAAAAACCAAGCGGATGCCTAGAGCCTCTTCTCCTGGCATCCGCTTTTTGTGTAATGAATCGTAGGACAATAAACGGAGAAGCGATATAAGCAGACTTTCTTCGATGCATTAAGCGATCCATATCGAAGAAAATCTATCCAGTTTCGATTTGCTCTAGGTTTTAAGCTAATCTAGAGAACATCTGATATAGATTTTTTTCAATATCTATCTAGGTCGTCATAGACTTAGGTCTTCGCGCTCAAGCTTCCAACCGCGACCTCCTACACTCTGACGCTGATGTACAGTTCTGCATCACAGAGCTGATTTGAAGTAGGTCTGGATGGTTGAGGCGTTGAGCTACTTCGCTTTCAGACCCGATCCCTCACCCCCAATCTCTGAATATGGCTGAATTCCTTATTCAAAGCGTCTGGCTCATTCCTTGCTACCCGCTGATGGGCATGGCGCTGTCTATGCTCTGGTTTCCCTCAATTACTCGCCTGACCGGCCCGCGTCCGGCGGGATATGTGAATTTGTTAATGACGGCGATCGCCTTTTTACACGCACTCCTAGTCTTTCCAGCAATCTGGCAGAAACCCGCCGTCGAGTTTCAATTCCCCTGGTTGTCCGTTGCAGGGCTAAATCTGACCCTGCCGCTGGAAGTCTCCGCCCTGACGGGTAGGCGCGCAATTCTGCTGATTACTGGAATTAACTTCCTGGCCCAACTCTACGCCGTCGGCTACCTAGAGATGGATTGGGGCTGGGCGCGGTTTTATGCGCTCCTGGCTCTGTTTGAAGGCGGCATGTGCGGCTTGGCGCTGTGCGACTCGCTGTTTTTCTCCTACATGATTCTAGAGATCCTAACGCTGGGAACCTACCTGCTGATTGGCTTCTGGTTTAATCAATCGCTGGTGGTGACGGGGGCGCGGGATGCTTTCCTGACCAAGCGGATTGGTGACCTATTTTTGCTGATGGGCGTGCTGGCGATTTATCCACTGGCGGGCACTTGGGACTTTGACGGGCTGGCAGCCTGGGCCCAGACGGCCGAAGTGAATCCCAAGCTGATGACGCTAGTTGGGCTGGCGCTGGTGGCAGGGCCAATGGGCAAATGCGCCCAGTTTCCCCTGCACCTGTGGCTGGACGAGGCGATGGAAGGGCCCTTCCCCAGCACAGTGCTGCGAAATTCGGTGGTTGTTGCGACGGGAGCCTGGGTGTTGATTAAGTTGCAGCCCGTCCTGGCTCTATCGCCCACTGTCACGACTGCTGTGATTGCTATTGGAGCCGTCACTGCCCTGGGTGCATCTCTAATTTCTATCGCTCAGATTGACGTAAAGCGGGTGCTTTCTTATCTGGCTAGCGCTTACATGGGCATTGTGTTTATGGCGGTGGGTGCAGGGCAAACCCAGGCGGCACTGCTGCTACTGCTGACCTATGCGATCGCTGTTTCGTCCGTGATCATGAGCTGTGGTTCGATCGTGTTGAACAGCATTACCCAGGACGTGACGCAGCTTGGGGGTCTATGGAGCCGTCGCCCGATATCCGGATTGGCCTACGCCGTCGGTGCTTTGGGAATGGTCGCGGTTCCGCCGCTGGGCGGGTTTTGGGCGCTGCTCAAGCTGGTGGATGGACTGCGGGATGATTATCCTACGGTGGCGGTGCTGCTGCTCGTTGTGAACGACTTGGTAGCGTTTAGCTTGGTACGCGGGTTCTGCCTAATTTTTGGCAATCAGCCGAAGCAGATGGCGCAGCGATCGCCCGAAAATCTCTGGCCCGTAACTCTGCCAATGGTCATCATGGCTTCTCTCACCGTGCATCTGCCGCTGGTGCTACAAAGCCTGAACCTGCTGCCAAGCTGGGCGCAAATCGACAAAACCGTGGCGCTGTTGCTCACTTGGTCGAGCTTGGCAGGGATTGTAATTGCCGCTGTGGTTTACCTTGGTCCCGTTGAAAAGCCGGTGCGCCTACCCTGGAAGCCGCTGCAAGACCTCCTGGCTTACGACTTTTACACCCCCAAACTCTATCGTTCTAGCGTGGTTGGTAGCGTGGATATTTTGTCGCGCTTGGTGGACTGGGGCGATCGCTACATTGTCGATGGCTTGGTTAACTTGGTCGGCATTGTCTCTATCTTTGGCGGCGAGACGCTGAAATACGGCAACACTGGAAAAACTCAGTCCTACGCGCTCACCATTGCGGTAGGTGTGACGGTGCTAATTCTACTGAGCGCTTGGTCAATTTTGTCTAACCTGAAATTGGTTACCCTCGGCTAGTTTCTTCGCTTGTGGTGGTTGCAGATCACTCTCGCTGGTTTGCCCCCTGATTTCTCAGGGTTCAATCTCGTAAAAGAGAGTTAAGACCATCAGCCCTCCCTGATTCCTGCTCCCTTACGTCCTGACCCCTGACTAAACCTATGCTTAGCGTCCTCATTTGGTTACCAGTTGTAATTGCCTTCGTGCTGGCGCTGCTGCCGCCCTCCATTCCCGGTACAAGGGTGAGGGCGATCGCCCTCTGGGGTTCCGCTGGCATTCTGCTCTACACCCTGTTTCTTGCGAGCCAGTTTGACCTCACCAACCCAGGTCTACAGATGCAAGAGTATCTGCCCTGGATTGAGCCGCTGGGGTTAGACTATCGACTCGGCATAGATGGGCTATCGCTAGTGCTGCTCGTGCTGAACAGTCTGCTGACTTGGATCGCTATCTTCAGCAGTGCCGAAACGACCGAGCGGCCGCGCCTGTTTTATTCCCTTGTGCTGCTGGTCAGCGGCGGCGTGGCGGGCGCGTTTGTCGCGCAAAACTTGATGCTGTTCTTCCTGCTGTATGAGCTGGAACTGGTGCCCTTTTATCTGCTGATTTCTATCTGGGGGGGCGAAAAGCGGGGCTATGCAGCGGTCAAGTTTTTAATCTATACCGCTCTTTCGGGAGCGCTGATTTTGGCAGGATTCCTGGGGCTGGTCTGGTTTACAGGAGCCAAGTCGTTTGACTACAACACCTTGATGGGGCAAACGCTGCCGCTGGGTCTGCAAGTTGCGCTATTGGTGACGCTGCTGATTGGTTTTGGGATTAAGGTGCCGCTGGTGCCCTTCCACACTTGGCTGCCCGATACCTATGTTTCTGCATCGGCTCCTGTTGCAATCCTGCTAGGCGGTGTGCTGGCCAAGCTAGGAGCCTACGGTCTCTTCCGCTTTTGTCTGGCCCTGTTTCCCGATGCCTGGACGCTGCTGGCTCCCTGGCTGGCGACTTGGGGCTCGATCAGCATCCTCTATGGCGCAACCACGGCGATCGCCCAAAAGGACATCAAGCGTATGGTCGCCTACAGTTCTGTCGGGCACATGGGCTACTTGCTGCTGGCGGGCGCAGCCCTCACCAGCCTCAGCATGGTGGGCGCAATTTCCCAAATGTTTGCCCACGGCGTGATTCTAGCGTTGCTGTTTCACTTGGTGGGCGTGATTGAAACCAAAGTCGGCACCCGCGACCTCGATGTGCTCAATGGCTTGCTGAACCCAATTCGCGGCTTGCCATCCATTAGCGCTCTGCTAATTCTGGGCGGCATGGCTAGTGCAGGTATCCCCGGTCTATTTGGCTTCGTCGCCGAGTTTTTGATTTTCCAGGGCAGCTATGCCGTCTTCCCAGTGCAAACCCTAATGGCCGTTGCAGGAACAGGCATGACAGCCGTTTATTTTGTCATCCTGTTGAACCGCACCTGCTTTGGCAGACTCGACAATGCGATCGCCTACTTCCCCCAAGTCCAATGGGCAGAACGCACGCCGGCCCTAGTTTTAGCCTGGATTATCTTCCTGCTGGGTATTCAGCCAAGCTGGCTTGTCCGCTGGGTCGAAGCTACGAGCAATACGCTAATTGCCGTTGTGACTATGCCTGCTGAAGCTCGTCTGGCGATTCGCGAAGCGATCCCTGCGGGAATCGCCCCCACGCCCCAATCAGTCAGCTCATTTCTCATGTCCAGCCCAGCAATGTCTAGCCCAAGGATTAAGTGAAGACAAGCTGGAGGGTGGCGGTAGAGCAGCGGAGTCGATCGTTCCCCCGTCCCCTCCCTCCTCAAAACTGCGGCTGACTTTAGGATCATTTCCTTCCTTTTTGTCCTGACTCATTCCTCCTCTGGTAACCCCTATGGTCACGACCCTCGAAGCACCCCCTACCCTCATTCCTCCTTCTCGCCACCCCTACGCCGACATCATCCATCGGCTAGAAGCTGGCGGCTCCATGCTGCCCGACACCCCTGAAAACCTAATGCAGATCATCGGCATCTACAAGGCCTATGCTGTGCCGATGGATTTCTACTGGCGCGACTTGCTCTATATCGCCGAGCAGGTGTTTCTTGACCCGTTTCCCTTTTTCAAGTACTTCATTTCCCAGGAATATCTGGATCGCCCCAACCACTACGCCGGAGACACGGCCGACCTGCGAATTTGGCGTGGTCGAGCGTCTGCCCACCCGGAACTGCTGGAATTTATGGAAAAGGGTGAACTCAAGAAAAAGCTGCCCAAACTCTTGCACCACCTCTGGCACGACCGGGTGAATATGGAATTTGCCGAAGAATGTATGCGGGCCATGCTGTGGCATCGGCACATGTACGCTCCGGTGAACCAGTTTGATGCCTATCTCGACTCCGACGAATATAAGCAAAATGCCGATCGCGCCATCCGCGCCTATTTCAAGAAAAATCCGGTGATGCTGGGGCTGTATCAGCTCTTCCCCGATATGTTCCTGGAAAAGGTGCGGGAACTGTCTTACTACTCCAATCTGGGGCTGTTTTGGGAAGTGATGGCTCCGGTGTTTTTCGAGATGTCGGACATCTACGATGAGGGCGGGTTTAAAGGCGTACCCGACGCAATGAACTTTTTGGTAAACGGCATTTTTGCGATCGCCGGCCGCCCCATCTACCATCACGCCTACATCGATGGCGAATGTTACGAAATCATTCCCAAGTCCAAGGGGTTTACCTGGCTCTACGAGGCGGCGCTACCCTACGTAGAAGCCGTGTTCTACCGCACCTCTCCCTTCCGGGGCACCAAGTCCTACAATGCCCAGGCCCATCAGGTGCCCGACGACCAGAAAGACTTTCACTACGGCATTCTCTACGCCGATGTGTTTCCCGTCGGCACCGCAGGTATTCCGCCGACCCTGCTCATGCAGGACATGCTGCACTTTCTGCCGCCTTACTTGGTGGAGTATTATCAACAGCACTGCCGGGGCAAAGACGACATGCTAATTCAGCTAGGGATTACCTTCCAGCGCTCGATGTACAACGTCACATCAGCAGTAATTCAGGCTTTGCGGACGGCGCTGCTGTATCCGCTAGATGATCCAAATCCCAAGCACCGCATGGCTAATCGCAAGTTCTTTGAAGCCCAGATGGATCGCTTCTTGCGCCCAGAAGCACGTCTGCGGAACATTCAGAGTCCGGACTATCGATAGAGCATCCTCGCTCCTGTATATCCCAACTCCCCTACACAAAGGGAGAGTTCCTGAGCGGCTCAGTAACCTTCTTGTTATGGGGAGTTAGGGTGGGAGCAGGCTCTAAGGCTTCAGTACTCTGATCCTATTTTTGCTCAAATCAATTCGTTGATCTATTTATCGATCAATCCACTCCGTATTCACTTAACTATGCCTACGATTGTCGACATTGCAGTGCAGACTGAGGGCTTTTCAACGCTCGTCGCAGCAGTTCAAGCGGCGGGTCTGGTAGAGGTTTTGCAGAGCGGCGGGCCGTTCACCGTGTTCGCGCCGACGGACGATGCCTTTGCCAAATTGCCACCCGGCACCATTCAAACCCTTGTGCAAAATCCACCGCAGCTTGGGCGCATCTTGAAGTACCATGTCGTGTCCGGAAAGTACACCCAGGCAGATCTCAAGGGACTGAAAAGCCTGACTTCTGTCGAAGGCTCAGTAATTCCGCTTGATCTGTCCGATGCCTTTGAGGTGAAAAACGCGACGGTGGTGATGCCCGACGTGGAAGCGGACAATGGCGTGATTCACGTCATTGATAACGTGATCTTGATGGGCTGAATCTAAGTAGGTTGATCCTTCCCGATCTCTCAGGACTGACGCAGTCAGATCCCTCCAAAGCCTCCTTGTTAAAGCCCTAACCTGTTTGACGCAGCATTTCTTGGCCTCCACCCTTTTCTGGGTTAGGCAGTGCCCGAAAAGTAATGATTCTTGGCATAAGGATGGGCCGCACGGTGCGCGGCCCATCCTTATATTTTTAGGGATATTTTTAGGGCTACCCTGGCTTAAAGCTTTTGACAGACCAGAAAAGAGCGAGGCACATAAAGTGAGACGTACTTAGCTCTCAGAGCTTTCCTAGAGAATAACGCCTGCTCAAATCGAGTGAATTTTTAATAACTTCTGCAACGGTTTTGTGTCCCAGCTTTGTTGCAAAACACACCAAACGATGACATTTCTACGCCAGATCTGACAACATCCTTAAGACCTGCACCTTCACCCAAAAGCCTGTTAGAAAATGCCAGTTGCATCTAGAGGTTATGGTCAACGCCCGCTTCTAGATAAAACTTCACGTTTCGCCTTCAGGTCGTCGCCATGAACCAGCACGCTTTATCCGCTGAGCCGCCCCATGTTTTGAATCACCTGCCCGATTGCCAGGGACTCTATGATCCGCAGTTTGAGCATGATGCCTGCGGTGTGGGCTTTGTGGTGCAGATGAAGGGGCAAAAATCCCATGACATCATTGAGCAAGCGCTGACGATTTTAATCAATCTGGATCACCGGGGCGCGTGTGGCTGCGAGAGCAATACGGGCGACGGGGCAGGAATTTTAATGCAAATTCCCCACAAGTTTTTGGAGAAAGTAGCAGCAGTCGAAGGCATTGCGCTGCCTGCACCGGGGCAGTATGGCGTGGGGATGACCTACACCTCGCCCGATCCGGAGCAGCGGCGGCAGGGAGAGGCGATCGCCGCTCAGATCATTGCCGAAGAAGGGCAAACGCTGCTGGGCTGGCGCGACGTGCCAACGGATAATTCATCCCTGGGCAACACGGCCAAGGCCAGCGAGCCGTTTATGCGGCAGGTGTTTATTCAGCGATCGCCCGATTTGGCAGATGATCTGGCGTTCGAGCGCAAGCTCTTCGTCATTCGCAAGCGCGTTCACAAAGCTATTCGCACGGCTGGTATCGATCCGTTCTGGTATCAGGCTAGTTTGTCGTGCCGCACGCTGGTCTATAAAGGGATGCTGATGCCGGAGCAGGTGGGCAAATACTATCCCGACTTGCATGATCCGGACATGGAGAGTGCGCTGGGTCTGGTGCATTCACGCTTTAGTACCAACACGTTCCCAAGCTGGGAGCGAGCGCACCCCTATCGCTACATCGCGCACAACGGCGAAATCAATACCCTGCGGGGCAACATCAACTGGATGCACGCCCGTCAAGCCTTGTTTGAGTCCGATCTGTTTGGGGATGACCTGAAAAAAGTCCCCAACCTGATCAACGTCAACGGTAGCGACTCTGGAATCTTTGACAACACGCTGGAACTGCTGACCTTGGCCGGGCGATCGCTCCCCCACGCCGTCATGATGATGATTCCAGAACCCTGGACGGCTCACGAGTCCATGAGCCAGGACAAAAAGGCGTTTTACGAATACCACGCCTGCCTGATGGAACCCTGGGATGGTCCCGCCTCTATTGCCTTTACCGACGGCACGATGATGGGCGCAGTGCTGGATCGCAATGGGCTGCGTCCCTCCCGCTACTATGTCACGCATGACGACCTAGTGATTATGGCCTCCGAGGCAGGCGTGCTGCCCATCGAGCCAGAGCGCGTCGCCCATAAGGGTCGCCTCCAGCCCGGCCGCATGTTCCTGGTAGACATGAACCAGGGACGCATCATTGCCGACGACGAGCTAAAGCAGCAAATCGTCACCCAGCAGCCCTACCGCGAGTGGCTGGATCGGTATCTGGTGGATCTCGCCGACTTGCCAGCCGGGGAGCCGGTGACGGCGCAACGCTTTGATGAGGAGATGAGGAGAGGGGGAGATGAGGAGAATCCAGACCGATCTCTTCATCCGCTTACCTCCTCATCCCCTCATCCCCTCATCTCTCTTCAAACCACCTTCGGCTACACCTTCGAGGACCTGCGGATGCTGCTGCTGCCGATGGCGCGGGACGGCGTGGAGGCGGTGGGCGCAATGGGCACGGATACGCCGCTATCGGTGCTGAGCGATCGCCCCAAGTTGCTCTACACCTACTTCAAGCAACTCTTTGCCCAGGTGACGAATCCGCCGATTGACTCGATTCGGGAAGAAATCATCACCTCGGCGGAAACCACCATCGGTTCCGAGCGCAACCTGCTGGAACCCGTGGCCGAAAGCTGCCAGATGATCAAGCTGAAAACGCCGATTCTGACGAATGCAGAACTGGCGAAGCTGAAGGCGCAACCAGACGGGCCGTTCCGCTCGGCAACGCTGCCGATCGTGTTTGACCCGCAGGCGGGCGCGGCCGGACTGGAGCAGGCATTGGACGCACTGTTTGCGGCGGCGGATGGGGCGATCGCCGCTGGAGCCAGTATTTTAATCCTGAGCGATCGCTCGGTGAGCGAGACGCAGGCTCCGATTCCAGCGCTGCTGGCAGTGGCGGGACTGCACCATCACCTGATTCGCCAGGGCAATCGTACCCGCTGCGGCATCGTGCTGGAGTCGGGCGAACCGCGCGAGGTGCATCATTTCGCCACGCTGATCGGCTATGGCTGCGGCGCGATTAATCCCTATCTGGCGTTTGCGACCCTCCAGGGCATGATCGACGACGGGCTGCTGGTGGATGTGGACTACGCCACGGCCTGCAAAAATTATGTCAAGTCTGCCACCAAGGGCGTGATCAAAGTCGCCTCAAAGATTGGCATTTCCACCATCCAGAGCTATCGTGGGGCGCAGATTTTTGAGGCAATTGGGCTAAATCGGGCCGTCGTGGATCGCTACTTTAGCTGGACGGCCTCGCGTATCGAAGGTGTAGGCTTAGAGGTCATTGCCCAGGAAGCGATTTTGCGGCATCATCACGCCTTCGCGGAACGCACGACGGATAACGAAACGCTCGATGTGGGCGGCGAGTATCAATGGCGGAAGGATGGCGAAGCGCATCTATTTAGCCCGCTGACGATCCACACGCTGCAACGGGCCGTGCGCGAGGGCAACTACGAGTTGTTCAAGCAATATTCCGCCCTCGTGAATGAGCAAAATCAACAATACTTCACGCTGCGCGGATTGCTGCAATTCAAGCCACGGCAGCCCGTGCCGATTGAGGAAGTGGAGCCGGTGGAGGCGATTTTGAAGCGCTTCAAAACCGGCGCAATGAGCTACGGCTCGATTTCCAAAGAGGCGCACGAAACACTGGCGATCGCCATGAATCGCATTGGCGGCAAGTCCAACACAGGCGAGGGCGGCGAAGACCCCGACCGCTACACCTGGACGAATGAGCGCGGCGATTCCAAAAACAGCGCGATTAAGCAAGTCGCCTCTGGTCGCTTTGGCGTGACCAGTCTCTACCTGTCCCAGGCAAAGGAAATCCAGATCAAAATGGCCCAGGGTGCAAAACCTGGCGAAGGCGGCCAGCTTCCGGGCAAGAAGGTCTATCCCTGGATTGCCAAGGTGCGCCACTCAACCCCTGGCGTGGGGCTAATTTCGCCGCCGCCGCACCACGATATTTACTCCATCGAAGACCTGGCAGAACTGATTCACGACCTAAAAAATGCCAACCGCGAGGCCCGCATCAGTGTCAAGCTCGTTTCCGAAGTGGGCGTGGGCACGATTGCCGCTGGGGTTTCAAAAGCCCACGCCGACGTGGTGCTGATTTCTGGCTTCGATGGCGGCACGGGCGCATCGCCCCAGACCTCCATCAAGCACGCAGGCTTGCCCTGGGAACTGGGACTGGCGGAAACCCACCAAACCCTGGTGCTGAACAATCTGCGATCGCGCATTGTGGTGGAAACCGACGGGCAGATGAAGACGGGACGCGACGTGGCGATCGCCGCTCTGCTGGGTGCCGAAGAATTCGGCTTTGCCACCGCGCCCCTGGTGACGCTGGGCTGCATCATGATGCGGGCCTGCCACCTCAACACCTGCCCCGTCGGCATCGCCACCCAAGACCCGCAGTTGCGTGAAAAGTTCACGGGCGACCCGCAGCACACGGTCAACTTCATGACCTTCATCGCCCAGGAAGTGCGGGAAATCATGGCGGAACTGGGCTTCCGCACGCTGAACGAAATGGTCGGACGGACAGATGTGCTGGAGCCAAAACGCGCTATTGACCACTGGAAAGCTAAGGGGCTGGACTTCTCCAAGATTCTCTATCAGCCCGAAGTCGGGCCCGAAGTCGGCCGCTATTGCCAGATGCCGCAGGATCATGGGCTAGAAAAATCCCTTGACATGACAGTGTTGTTAGATCGTTGTAAACCTGCCATCGAGCGGGGCGAACCCGTCCGCGCTACGCTGCCGATCAAAAACGTGAATCGCGTTGTCGGCACGATCCTCGGCAACGAAATCACCAAGCGCCATTGGGAAGGGTTGCCGGACGACACCGTGCATCTGCATTTCCAGGGCAGCGCGGGCCAGAGCCTCGGTGCATTTGTGCCGCGCGGCGTAACGCTAGAACTGGAGGGCGACGCGAATGATTACCTGGGTAAGGGCCTCAGCGGCGGCAAGATTATTGTCTATCCACCTGCTGGTTCGACGTTTGTGGCGGAAGAAAACATCATTGTCGGGAATGTGGCGCTCTATGGTGCGACCGCTGGCGAACTGTATGCGCGGGGCATCGCGGGCGAACGCTTTGCTGTCCGCAACTCCGGCGTGACGGCGGTGGTGGAGGGTGTGGGCGACCACGGCTGCGAATACATGACGGGCGGCAAGGTGGTCGTGCTGGGCAGCACCGGGCGCAACTTTGCTGCGGGCATGAGCGGCGGCGTGGCCTACGTACTGGACGAGGCAGGCGATTTTGCGACCCGCTGCAACACGGCGATGGTGGGGCTGGAAAGCCTAGAGGACGCTGAAGAAATCAGCGACCTGCGCCAGTTGATTCAGCAGCACGCTGACTATACCCAGAGCGCGGTGGCTCAGCGAGTCCTTGCTGACTGGGAGAATACCGTGCCGAAGTTCGTCAAGGTGATGCCGAAGGACTACAAGCGCGTATTGGAGGCGATCGCCGCTGCGATGTCTTCTGGCCTCAGTGGCGACGATGCCCTAGCCGCCGCCTTCGAGCAAAACGCCCGCGATGTGGCCCGCGTGGGCGGCAGTTGAGGTGTTGAGGTTTTGTTAAAGAGTGGGTCTGCGCCTGCTCTGTAACGCTTAAGTGCCGCTGGAGGTCTTGAAAAAGGCAGTAATCAGAGCATTGACGGCCGGACTTAAATTCGCCAGCACGACAACGGAAGCAGTTGCAATGATGATGGTCGTTGCCATACGAACCATGCCATCCGTCCCTTTCTGATAGGTATCGAACTTGTAGTCTAGCTTTTCAACTTGATTCTCCAACCGATCAACCTTGCCTCCAAGCCCTTCGACTTGTTGCTCTAGTTGCTCAAACCGATCGTCAAGCTGCTCAAACTTCTGATTTACGTCATCTCGAAACAGAATGAATTCGTCTCGAAACTGAATCAGGACATCTCGAATATCGCTATTGCTTGGATTATCTGGAACTTGCATGATTTCGTTTCCGCACTGAATCTAGCCTAACTCATCCCTTTAGAGATCTAATTCGTCAAAACACCACCATGGGAAAACCAACCGGCTTTATCGAATTTCTCCGCGAAGCGCCCACCGAACGCGAACCGGGCGATCGCATTCGCGACTGGAACGAGTTTCATAACCCCATGCCGGAGGATCGGCTCCGCACCCAAGGGGCCCGCTGCATGGACTGTGGCATTCCCTTCTGCCACACGGGAATGCTGATCAGCGGCATGGCCAGCGGTTGCCCCATCAACAACCTGATTCCCGAATGGAATGACTTGGTGTATCGCGGGCTGTGGCGCGAAGCGCTCGATCGCCTCCACAAGACCAACAACTTTCCCGAATTCACCGGGCGCGTCTGTCCGGCTCCCTGCGAAGGCTCCTGCGTGCTGGGCATCAACAATCCGCCCGTCACCATCAAAAACATCGAATATTCCATCATCGAAAAGGGCTGGGAAGAAGGCTGGATTACGCCCAAGCCACCTGCCCACCGCACGGGCAAAAAAGTGGCGATCGTCGGGTCCGGCCCGGCTGGACTAGCCGCCGCCGACCAGCTTAACCGCGCTGGCCACTGGGTTACGGTGTTTGAGCGGGCCGATCGCCCCGGTGGGCTGCTGATGTACGGCATCCCCAACATGAAGCTGGATAAGGAAAAGATCGTGCGGCGGCGGCTGGATTTGTTAGAAGCCGAGGGCATCAAGTTTATTTGCAATACGGAAATCGGCAAAGACCTGCCAGCCGAAGCCTTGCTGCGGGATTATGATGCCGTGATTCTTTGCACAGGCGCAACCAAACCGCGCGACCTACCGATCGAAGGGCGGAACCTGAACGGGATTCACTTTGCAATGGAATTTCTCACAGAAAATACCCGCGCCGTTCTCGATAAACAACCTGGAAAAGACTACATTTCCGCAGCCGGAAAGGATGTAGTGATTATCGGTGGCGGGGACACCGGAACCGACTGCGTGGGCACGTCGATTCGCCACGGCTGCAAGAGCCTGGTGCAGCTTGAAATCATGCCTAAACCCCCGCTAGAACGCGCCGCCAACAACCCCTGGCCAGAATGGCCCAAGGTCTACAAGATGGACTATGGGCAAGAAGAGGCGGCAGCCCTGTTTGGGGCAGATCCGCGCACGTACCTCACCACCACAACGAAGTTTGAAGGGGATGAAAATGGGAACGTGAAAGCGATTCACATTACGCAGGTGGAATGGGCCAAGAATGACAAGGGACAGTTCATTCCCCAACCCGTTCCTGGAACAGAAAAAGTGCTGCCCGCTCAACTGGTGCTGTTGGCGATGGGCTTCTTGGGCCCAGAACAGCCGCTGCTGGACTCCCTGGGCATCGAGCGCGACCCCCGCAGCAATATCAAAGCTGCCCACGGTCAGTTCACCACCAGCCTTCCTGGCGTGTTTGCTGCGGGCGACTGTCGCCGGGGACAGAGCCTGATTGTCTGGGCGATCAATGAAGGGCGCGGCGCAGCGCGGGAGTGCGATCGCTACTTGATGGGCAGCACAGATCTGCCGTAAGGGATGAAAAATGCTCATCGTTTCTACCCCTTTCCTTCCAAAACCCCTTACCCCCCGACCCCTATGAACACTCCCTCTCCTCGCACCGTATATCACAACCTCCGGCTGCTGGAACAGGTCAATGCGGCCACCAGCGCTCTCTATCGCCAGTTGGCTCAGGAGGTGATTGCTGATCCGAATGTCGATTTGGTCTGGCGACAGGCGATCGCCAACCGACTCCATCAAGCCAACTACCAGCTTGGGCAAAAGACCGTCAGCAAGGGAGATAGCTATTAGCCCACCGAGGGGAATGAGATAATGGAATAAGGAGATCAGTCCAAGGGGGAAATGATGAGAGCTGTATTCTGTTTCGTTGGGATGCCAGTACTTCAACACGCCGCCCCCCTGTCATCGCCTCTCCCCCTTGCTTCCTCACTCCATCTTCCCCTCGCCACTCGCCGCCCGCGCATTGCGCCGCATCATCTCCGGCTTGATCCGCCGCAGCGCCGAAGCCGTCGTGCGATCGCCCCATTCCTCATCCGAAATCTCCGCTAGCTCTGCCAGCGGCGGGTTGACATGCCAGGGATAAGGCTGAAATTCGTCTACGTCTGTCGGTTGGGCAAAACGCTGATTCCAGGGGCATACGTCCTGACAAATGTCGCAGCCCGCCACCCAGCCATTCAGCTTGGCAGCGATGTCGGCGGGTAGCGCCTCGGCGCGATTTTCGATGGTGTGATAGGCGATGCAGCGGTTGGCATCGACGACAAAGGGTTCCACAATTGCGCCTGTGGGGCACGCCTCGATGCAGCGGGTGCAGGTGCCGCAGTGCTGGGTGTGGGGCGTATCCGCCGCCAGCGGCAGATTCGTCAGCACTTCGCCCAAAAACACCCAGGAGCCATATTCGCGGGTGATCAGGTTGCTGTTTTTGGCAATCCAGCCCAGCCCGGCCCGTTCCGCCCACACCTTATCCTGAATCGGCCCTGTGTCGGCATAAAAGCGCGTCTGGATGCCGTCGCCCTGCGCCTCCAGCCAGCGACACAGCGCCTTCAGCTTTTTGTGCAGGACGCGGTGATAGTCTCGCCCCCAGGCGTAGCGCGAGATTTTGGCAGTGCCAGAAGCGGGCGATCGCTCCAGGTCAACGTAGTAATTGATCGCGACGCAGATGACGGACTGCACCTCTGGCATAATCTGCCGCACGTCCTGCCGCCGGGAATTCGCCATCCACGCCATGTCCGCATGATAGCCCTGTGCTAGCCATCGATTGAGGGCGATCGCCTCTGCTTCGTCTGGAACCGCTGCTATGCCGACCTTGTGAAACCCCAGGCTTAGCGCGGCTTGCTTTACCTGCCCAGCCTGGATGAATTCTGGCGTTGCAGGTGAGGTCATGATGTAGGGCTAGCTTCAGGGCTGGGCTTCTCCAAATTGGCATTGTAGGCAATCCATTGGGGCTTGCCAATTTGAATATGATTCGCTTCAAATGCTTGGCGAACGCGCAGCCGAAATTCGCGGCCAACGCTCCATTGTTCTAGCGGAATTGTCTTAATCCACACGCGCACCAACATCCCTGTATGGTCTAGTTCATCAATGCCTAAAACTTCTGGTGATTCTATCAGGCGATCGCGCCATTTGGGTTCGCGATAGAGTGTTTCAGAAACCTGCTTTAGCACATTGAGAACCTTCACTGGATCATTGTCATAAGCAACTACAATCGAGAAATTGACCCGCGACCAGAGGCGCGTCAAGTTGCAAACATTGGTGATGTTACTGTTTGGAATAGTGATCAGTTGTCCTTCGCCGTTGCGGAGCTGAGTAACGCGCAGATTCAGTCGTTCAACCAGTCCGCTCTTGTCCCCAATTTGCACCACATCTCCAACTGCAAACTGATCTTCGATCAAAATAAGACAGCCGTTGACCAAATCTTTGATCAGGCTTTGAGAGCCGAAGGAAATCGCCAGGCCAATAACTGCGCCACCTGCCAGAATAGAACTCGTCGGAATGTTGAACAGTCCCAGCGTCCAGACGATTCCCACTAAGATCAAAACAAACGTAATTAGCCCCTTCAGGGCTTCAGAAATTGTCTTGGTTCGCAGGGCAATGCGCTGTGTTTCTCCAATGGGCAAAAGTCCATTGATCTTCCAGGAAAATAGAAATCGATCGATTAGGCTTCGGCTAATGCGAATGAGTAAACTAATGCCAAACCAGATCGCCAGCAGAGCGAGAGGAGTTGCCCAAACGTAAACGCTCCATCGCATCAAAAGCGGCACGGTTGACATAATTCTGGCAATGCCGACATACCATATCAAAACGAAAATCCAAAACAGTGCCCACTTCAGGAACTTGTCAACATCGAGTTGCCGTTTGACGCTGAACTGAGCCTGCAAAGTTTCTAAAAAATGCGATCGCATTTCTGCGATTTCTCGCGCTTCTGATTCTTCTCCGTCTAGCAATTCGGATGAGGCATTTGTGACTGTTGATTCGTTACGCTGATGAGGTTTTTCTGCGTTGGCGATCGCCGCAAGCTGTTCCTCATAGCGGGCTTCTAACGTCCGCTGGCGGCGAGTCAAAAGTCGCTGCAAAAACCAGATGATGCCACTTGCCAAAAGCAGCCCCACCAAAAGCCGAAATGCCTGCCGAAGGCGCTGCCAAATAATGTCTTTTGAGGTGAGTTGCTTAAAGCGAACCATCTCGTCTTGCAGAATGTCCCGCCATTCTTCTGCCAGCTCATCCAGGGGTTTGCCATTCCAATCAGAGTCAGGTTCCGTGACGGTGACTAAGCGAATGGGGCGTGTGGTTTGGTCGTCGCTGATTTGCAAAACAGGACGATTATTGAGAATGGCAATCGTCACTTGGGGCGTGTCTTTGGCATTGATCGCTCGATTCAGCACGCGCCACAGTCGCGCATTCACCTCCTGCGCTCGCACTTCCACAGGCAGTCGATTTTCCGGCACCTCCGCCCGATTAAAGATCGTGGGCGACGTGACCTCAAAGAGCATCTTATTGTCCAGCGGAGAGCGAATAGACGCAGTTTCGTATTCTCCGTGGCGGCTCACTTCGGACGGCGGGCTAAAGGATGCATCGCCCGTTGGCAAGGACGGCAGTTGCCCCAGGGCGGGCAGAGTGCCGCTTGAAAGCTCCCCGGCGATCGCCAGCCCACAAGCTAGCAGGCTGATCAGCACAAACCGGAGAGCCGTTTGGGCAAAGCGAAAAGCAAAAAACTGGCGCATAAACTGGCGCATAAACTGGCGCATAAACTGGCACAAGACCTGATAAAAACCCCCAATCGCAGCGCGGTCTGCTGCCCCACTCCTACCCAAATAAGTTCAGGGCTGGGGAGCATCTGAACTGGAGAATCGGGTCTGACTGCTATTGTGCATCCGGACTGGAGAAGGTCGCGGCTGGCAGCTCAGGCACCAGCACGACGGCATCCCCTTCGGTTTGAATTTCGTAGAAAACTCGGCTCTCTCCCGAAGCGCAGCAGAGCGCATCCTCCGGTTCATAGCGGTTAAACCGAGCGCTCAACTCGTCCGGTTGATACAGATCCACGCTGAACACGCTGCCGTCGGTGCGAGAATCCATCACATTGGGCGATATCGTGCCGACAAAAGCCCCCTTGCTGAACACGAATACTTGATAACTCAGCGGGCGGCACATCCCGTCAGCGTTTGCCATGCCGGTAATGATAGTTGTGTCGTTAAAAATCTGGACGGCTCCGGTCAGCGTCCAGCCCGCAGACTCTACTAGGGCATCTTCGGGCAGGGTCGCCTGACGAAAGGTGCGCTCACAATATTCCAGGTTGCTGCCGCCTTCTGGCTGAGGGGCGGCGGGAATGGCAGCACCGGGCTGGTTCCAGTTGGGGGTGTTTTCGTCGAGCCAGGCGCTAGCGGAGCTGGGTGGCGGGGTTTGGGCGACTCGCGAAGCGATCCCTGCGGGAATCGCCCCCGACAGCCCGGCCACCCAAACCAGAAATGCAGCGCTAAGAAGGGAAGTAGAACGACGCATAGGGTTGATTTTTGGACAAAAATTTCTAAAGGAAGTTTGAACAGAACTCTAGCGGGGATCTGACGGAAATTTGCAAAGAAATAGAATACAAGTAGTTATACCAGAGGAACCACAGAGCAAATCGAACCGCCTAGCGACTCAATCTCCAAAGCAGACAACTAGACCCGATGCCCGTGCAATCCTCTGACTACCAACCTCAAGCGAGCGATACGAGCCTTGCCCCAGACCAGTTTCGGTTCAAACTGCTGCGCCAACAGTCTGCGGCCAGTCGCCTGGAAATGGCAGCCGCGCTGCAACGGAGTGCCCGTGAGCTGTCATGGGTCAGCCTCCAGCAGCAGCTTCCATCCTTGTCTCTCCAGGCGTTTGCTGAAAAAGTGGCGACCTTTACTTTGCGTCTCCAGTACTTTGCGTCTCCAGAAGATTTGATTTTGAGCAAGCTGCAATGGCGGCAATTTAGCCAGTCAGAGCAGCAGTGGCGAGACATTTTAGGAATCTTGAAAACCCAAATGGATCAGCTTGACATCGCCTACTTGCAAAACTGGTCTATCTAATTGGGGGTTGCGGCTGATCTAGAACGCGCATTCCAGGAATCGGGTTTGGCTTAGGGAATTGAGTTTAAGAGATAAGGGTTAAGACAGACAATCGCAGCATTATTTATATTCAATCAGCGCGTTGCGGCGACCGAGCAGGCGATTGACGTGAAATTGCAGCACGCCCGCCAGCCCCGGAAACTTGCCCAGCACGCAAGATATGGCGTAGGGCAGCGCGTCGGAGGCTTTGTAGCCCTGCTGTTTGAAATAGCGATAGATGCGATAAATCGTGACGGGATAACCCAGCAGCAGCAGCAGGCTGAAGCCTTGGGTGAATGGGGCGAGGGCGATCGCCCCCAGGGGAATTCCCAATCCCCAAAGCCAGATACTCCGGGTTTCCTTCACCCAGTGGCGCTCCGGCGGGGCCCCGTGCAGCCAGGAGCCTTCGGCGTAGGCGTGGCCGGCCCGCTTCGTGCGCTTCCACCACTGAGCAAAGCGCGTCATATTCGCATCGTGTAGCGTCATCTCGGCATCCAGCCGAAAGATCTTCCAGCCCTGCTGCCGCAAGCGCACACACAGTTCCGGCTCCTCGCCTGCGATCAGCGTGGGGTTATAGCCGCCCACCTGCTGCACCGCCGCCACCCGCATCAGCGCATCGCCGCCACACGCCTTCGCCTCGCCCACGGGCGTATTCCACTCGATGTCGCACAGGCGGTTATAGAGCGTCGCGTCGGGAAAGCGCTCCCGCCGCCGCCCGCACACCACGGCCCAGTCGGGATGGTCATGCAGGGCCTGGGTGGCCTGTTCTATCCAACCGGAGACAATTTCGCAGTCGCCATCGACAAACTGCACAAATTCCGCTTGAGGAAGCAGTTCTAGCAGTCGGGCAAACCCAGCATTGCGGGCGCGGGCCGCGGTGAAGGGAATCGACAGATCCAGCGCGACCACCTCCGCACCGAGCGATCGCGCTAGTTCCACGCTGCCATCCGTCGAGCCAGAATCGACATAAACGACTTGCGCTGCCAGCCCCACAACTGATGAGAGGCACTGCCGCAGGCGATCGCCCTCGTTGCGCCCAATTGCAACAACTCCTACACTGTTCATCGAGTTGCCCTCTGTAGGATCTCTTCGTGCCCTTTCGGTGCCGTTCTAGCGCCCTTCTAGGGCCCTTCTAGCGTCCTTTTAGTGCCCCTTTACATTGGGCAAGCGCTGCTATACGGACACTTCCATCGCTAGATTACCCAGTTTCTGGGGCAACCCCGCAATGAGATAACGCTTCAAGACAACTCAATCCCTAGCCAAGCCCTAAAGCGGCGGGTTATTGCGATGCCCCAGCACTTGCGACTTCAGCTCGTTGAAATCGTTGACCAGTTCCTTCCGATTTGAGGCCCGCAGCAGATAGCGATAGACAAACCACGCCGTATAGCCCAGCCCAATCAGCTCGAAGGTCGGGGCTAGCAGGGGAATATCGTTGACCGACCGCAGGATCGCCAGCACCAGCCGCACCGCAATCAGCGCTGCTAGCAGCAGACCAATGGTGACAAAGGGGCTTTTGTATTGCCCAAAAAACTCAGATAGATACTTGGGCAGGTCGGCAACAAATTCTGTTGCTTTATCCACGTACTCACGCCACTCTTCGCCCGTGTTTTCCTCGGTGCCGAAGGAAGTCAGCTTTCCCGTGTCCTCGGCGTTGATAAAGTCAGGGGTGTTAATTTCGTTTTTGACTTCAGGTTCCATAACCGTTCCTTATTACAACAACAATCGGGTGACAGCAATCTGAGGTTTCGCGATTGGATACTGTTGAATCGTATGAATCGTGTTCAGGTCGGACAGCACTTGCCAAGATGATAGTCTAACGAACTGCTGTCCTCTGGCAACAACTATTTGTAACTACTCTTGTAACTACTCCTATACCTCTCGCCCTGCGATCTCCGTTTGGAACGACAGAAACCTTGCAGGAAAAGACATTTAGATTTTTTCAAAAAAATTCTTACCTTTAGATTCCATTCGACACTAAAGCAGACCTTGAGAAAATGCAAGACTACCCTCCTGTCTTGTCGAACAACCTGAGTCTTGCAGGACAAGCGCAAGAGAGGAAGGGCAGTTGGCGATCAAAGAGTTGACGAGTTGACAAATCTTTAGTTGACAAATCTTTAACTTGGGACGGCGACTCCCATGCTTCCTCATGCTCTTGTTCTCAGGCTTCTCCGTATTTGGGGTCGTCTCCCTCGCTGCATTTTAGACAGACACGCGATAAGCTGAGGGCGTTTGGTGTGGGTGTGTTTGGGTTGCATTTTGGTAGGCAGGCTGACGATGGACATTCAGCATATTCACTTTTATGTGGACCATGCGGGGGAATGGCGCGAGTGGTTGATCGAGCGGTTGGGCTTTTTGCCTGTGGCGACGGCCCGCAGCCGCGAAACCTGGACAGAAATCGTGCGCTGTGGAGGGGTGTGGATAGCGGTATCCTCAGCCCGAACCCGCAGTAGCCCAGTGGCGCGTTATCTCGATCGGCACCCGCCGGGAGTCGCGGACTTGGCATTTAGTGTGAGCAATGTGGCGGCGGTCATGAACCAGGCGATCGCCGCTGGGGCAACCGTGTTGCAGCCCGTTGTAGCAGAAGACTTGCTCAACGGAACCCTGCGTTGGGGGGCGATCGCCGGATGGCCAGACCTGCGCCACACGCTGCTGGAATGGTCGGGACAAGCGGCAGTCCCCCTGTGGGCCACCTTGCCCGATTTAGAAACGCTGGACTTTTGGGAGCCGGGAGCCATGTCGCCTCACTGCGCTGGTTTTTTTGAACAGATCGACCATGCAGTGCTGAATGTGGCAGCAGGCGACCTAGAGCCAGCCACCGTCTGGTATGAACAGGTGCTAGGGCTGCGACGACAGCAGGGCTTCACCATTCAGACCGAGCGTTCTGGGCTGTGCAGCCGCGTGTTGGGGCATCCTGGCGGCACGGTGCAACTGCCAATTAATGAACCCGCCTCGCCCAACTCTCAAATTCAGGAGTTTCTCGATATCAACCAGGGTGCAGGGATTCAGCACGTTGCGCTGCGGACGCGGGATGCCCTGGGGGCGATCGCCCAGTTGCGCCAGCGCGGGGTCGAGTTTCTCGATGTGCCGCCAGAATACTACGCCCAACTGCGGCAGCGTGAGGGCTTTTCGCTGTCGGAGGAGGCCTGGCGGGCGATCGCCCAGCAGCAAATCCTGGTTGATTGGGCCGCCCACGAACCGAACGCCATGCTGCTCCAGGCATTTACCCAGCCCATCTTTCCACAGCCAACCTTCTTCCTAGAGGTGATCGAACGCCGCGCCTACTGGGCCGGTCAGCAGCAGCGCCTCCCCGACGGCTTTGGCGAGGGCAATTTTCAAGCCCTGTTTCGCGCAATGGAGCGAGAGCAGCAGAAGCGGGGGAGTTTGGGGTAAAGAGAGGCGATGCAGGATTGCAGGGTTGGGGAGAGAGGCATCCCTCTGCATTGGTGTATTGATGTTGCGGCCCCAACCCGATCGCAGCCGTAACTCAGGGCACAGGTTTGATAGGAAGTGTTATACAGGACGGGGAACCAGAAGGACGAGGAACCGGAGTGATGCGGATTTTGGATTTTGGATTATCGGGCAAACCGCTGCGGGGCTTCTCGATAGCCTTAAAAATACAGGAGCCTAAAGCAGCGCCAGTTCCTAGAAATTTCGCATCACCCACTGCTGAAACTCTGGGTCTGTCCCAAAAATTAGGCTGGGGCACTGGGTCGGCCGCACGCTGCGATGGGTCACGATATTTGCCTTAGGAATCCCATAGGCATCCAGTAAATACCGAATCAGCGTAATGCTGGCCTTTTCTTGGGCAGGCGTAAAGCCCTTTTGTGCAGGCGTGGCTTCGTGTTCAATGCCGATCGAGCGATCATTCACATCCTTATTGCCTGCATGAAAGGCGCAGTAGTCGTCCTGCACCATCTGGATAATTTCGCCAGAGCGGTCGATGATGTAGTGCGCCGACACCTGCGAGGTCGAGCTTTGGAAGGTGTTGATGGCGCTTTGCACCGGAGCCACCGTGTTGTGAAACACAATGCTGTTAATCTTGAACCCTTCGCGGCGAGCGCGATAGTTGGACGGGTGCGCCGGAATAAACGTCACCTGGGGTTTAGGCATTCCGCCAGAGCCGCCGCCTTCGTGGCCGGTTCCTGGCTTGGGCTGGGGTTCTGGCCCGGGCACGCCGACCGCCACCACCATGCCCCCCGGCGCGTCGGCTCGCTTAAACCATTCGTGCATGGGGCGAATGTTGAGTTCCTTTTCGCCATTGGCGCGGGGCTTTTTGAAAATTCGCTCCAGATAGTAGCCACCTTCCATCAGATAAATGGCAGAGTCGGTTTCTTTGATCCAGGTTGCCATGCGGGTCGTCTCCTAGCGTTGCACCGATTTTAGATTTTGGATTTTGGATTTTTCGTTCTTCCTTCTTCGCTCTTCATTCTTCCTTCTTCGTTCTTCCTTCAAATCCAAAATCGAGAATTAACATAGTCTGCCTAGAGTGACAATAGTCTGGCTAGAATGACGAACCGGGCTGCTTGAGAAATTCGACTTCTTCTGGCGTGGAGCGTCGCCCCAGAATGTGATTGCGATGGGGAAAGCGGCCGAAGCGCTGGATGATGTCGCGGTGGCGCAAAGCATAGTCATAGGGGTCGTGGAGTTCGGGGGCGATCGCCGCTAGCTTTTGCATCAAGTCTACACACTGCTGCTGGTGCGCCAGGTTTTCGCTATGTTCCAGCGGTAGGTAGAGAAACAGCCGCTCCAGCGGATTCAGCGCCTGATCCAGCCCACGGGCGATCGCCCCCTGGCTCACCGCCAGTGCCTTTGCGTCCGTGGCAAAGGCTTTGGGCGTGTTGCGAAAGATATTACGCGGAATCTGATCTAGCAGTAGCACCAGCGCCAGACAGGAACGCGGTTCCCCCTGCCACTCGTCCAGGTCGCCCCTGGCGGCCTGCTCATAGAGCGCCAGGAAGCGATCGCGCATCTGTTCGTCTGTTTTGTTTTTTTTGGTAAACCACAGCTTGCGACGCTGCTCGTAGCTGCGGTCTGTCGCGTCGGGCGCACCAAACCAAAAGTCTAGAAGGCTGCTGGGTGAAGGAGGCATATCTGTCTTGGGTCAAGGGGAACGGGTTTCAAGCGTTTTGGAACACGGTAGGGCGATCGCCACCGAAGGAACGTCTACATCAGGTAGGGTCTGCCTTGAGCGACGCGGGCAGTTCCCAAATCCGAGCGGTGCCGTCTGCCCCGGCGGAGGCTAGCCATTTGCCATCGGGACGAAAGCTAACACTCCAGACTGCACGGCGATGTCCCTCAAAGGTTTCCACAAGTCCACCATTCAGGTTCCAGAAGCGAACCGCGCCATCGGTGCTGGCGGTGGCGAGATGCGCTTGATCTGGGCTAAAGGCAACGTCCCACACGGCGCGTCGATTGTCCCCAAAGATGGCGAGCGATCGCCCTAGTCCCTCTTCGGTCGGAGTCGCTGACCACGGCGCAGGCAGGTTCAAACTGGGCAATGGTGTAGCAGGCGCAGCAACAGGACGCGCCAAATCTGCTAGCGTCAGGCGATCGCCCGGTTGATCTGGCGATTTATCTGGTGGTTTACCTGGTGGCTTACCTGGTGGTTTACCTGACTGTTTGCCCGGCTTAATCGAGTCGCCCACTGGCGAGAGGTTAGGGGGCAACCAGACTTGAAACAACTGCTGCCAGCGATCGCCCGCCTCGTTCCAGAAAGTATCGGCCGCCTCCATCAACCCCTGATTCCTGGCGATCTCCCGATTGCTCTCCGGAATCATCAGCATTGAGGCGGCTGGCAATTGTGGCTCTAGCATCCGCAGAGAACCCCAACCCTCGACTAGTGAAACGGTATTGCCATAGAACAACCAGCCGCCCAATAGCCAAGCGCCCAGGACGACCGAAACCTGCACCGCCCGCCAGCGTCGTCGGTTGGAACCCAAACCGCTCATCTAGCGAAGGGCGATCGCGCCGCCGAGGTCATCTGTAAAACCATGACACGCCTAACCAGAACAAGCCTGACTATACTGGCTGCTCCGTCCGAAAATAACGATCGCTCGACTACATCTTTTGTCATCGCGCTTCACCCCTGCACATCCGATTGATGGAGTAAAGAAGCAGAAGACAAAAGGCAAAAGAAGGGGCAGGGTAGTTTTTATAGCGAAACGGGCCTTGACCGCTCTAAGCGCTGTCAAAACCCGCTGCTCAAAAAGAATATATGTCTTACGGACGTTCGCACTGGGTGCAAACAAACTGAGCACAGATAAATGCCGCACAGACAACTGCTGCCCTAACCTGTGAAACTCAACCGAGTAGACATCAGCCGCGTAGAGATTAATAGTAAATCTTACCGCCGCCCCACTTGGCTCCCACCACCTTAGGCTGAATTAGGATGTGTCCTGCAATCACCTTCAGGTCATCTTGGGTCAGGTTCCGCATCTTGGGGAAGATGTCGGTACTCTTGGTGCTGGGGTGCAGTTCCGAAATTTCGGTCTGTCCATCATAGGTGGTGGGATTGTTCATATAATCCACCAGAGCTTCGATGTTGGTGCGCGGGGGTGTCGCCAGCGCCAGGGTTTCGGGATCTAGCCCTACGTTAGGGTCGGTTTTGGTGATGCCGCCGACGTGACACTGACCACAGGCATAGTTAAACAGGCGTTTGCCGTCTGCAACCTGCTTTTGCGTGAGTGTAATCGTGTCTCCTGCCGCATTGAGAGGCACGGTGCGCGTCGCAGCGTCGAGTTCAGCGGCGATCGCAGCCCCACCGACAACCTGGAAGATAAAAAGGGCTATCCCTACAACTAGCCAGACGTATCTCTTAAGCACAGAAATCGTTCTCCTTCCATCCAAGAACATCAATATAAATTGAGGCAGCTACCGACCGGCCCCATCCTGACCCAGTGTGATGGCTAGTCCGCGATGGCTAAGCATAAACCCTGGACAGGACAGAACTGCAACCTGGTGAAACTGCCAAAAATGGCTCAGATACCTGCAAATTAAATTGAATTCAGATATCGGCAGCTCAACACAGCATCCGGCAACCTGACCCAACTCTTCTCGCCCCACCACAGGGTTTTCCAGCCGCAGCCTTAAATGAGAGGAATTGTTAAGGTATGTCAGGCAATCCTAATTCTTTATCATGCCATCGATTGAGACTCTTTATGAAGGGACTCTGGAGATTGTGGCGAGATTCTGGAAGGATTGTGTGGAGCAATTTTCTAGGGCGATCGCCCTAGGGTTGCATCAGTCCTGCCTTCTCTAAGCGAGAATGGGAATACTCCTGAAGGGATTTGCGATTTGTCCAGCCCCCATCCAGCAAGCCGGAGTCAAGACAAACCATGAGAACCGTGTTGATTGTGGACGACAGCCAAACGTTGCGGCAAATGCTTTTGGAATTGCTTCAGGGCAACGGAATGCAGGTCATGGAGGCTACCAACGGCATTGAAGCCAAGGCAATGATCCAATCCAACGCACCGGATCTGGTCATCACTGACCTGATCATGCCGGAGATGAATGGCTACGAGCTTTGTCGCTGGATCAAAAACGACCCCGCCGCTCAAAAAATTCCCGTCCTCATCTGCTCGACTAAAAGCGAAGAATTTGACCGCTACTGGGGCATGAAGCAGGGCGCAGATGCCTACATCACTAAGCCTTTTCACCCGCCAGAGTTGCTCAAGACCGTCAGGCAACTGCTCCAGGGCCACCGCTAGATATTGCCAATTGCTAGTTGAAACCATCACCGCCGCCCGACACAATAAATTTTGCTCACGTTAAATTGCATCAGGGTATTCGGACGCGCCAAAAGGGTCTATGCTGCTTAGCAAGTCTGGTGCTGTCTATACATTCCTCAAAGACATAGACCTGTGAGCTACAGGAATCCCGTTCCCACCGTAGATATCATCATTGAACTCATGGATCGGCCCTACCGACCCATTGTGCTAATCGAACGGCTAAACCCGCCCTTTGGCTGGGCCCTGCCGGGGGGCTTTGTGGACTATGGCGAGTCGGTAGAGGATGCTGCGGAGCGCGAGGCCGCTGAGGAAACCGGGCTGCAAGTCAAGCTGACGGAGCAGTTTCAAGTGTATTCTGACCCACAGCGCGACCCCCGGCTCCACACTCTCAGCGTCGTGTTTCTGGCAACGGCCAAGGGCAACCCCTTTGCAGGCGACGATGCCAAAAATCTGGGCGTGTTTGAGATTTGGGACTTACCCAGCAATTTGTGCTTTGACCATGACCGGATCTTGCGAGATTATCGCTATTTTCGGGAGCATGGGCTGCGGCCAAAGTTGGGATAGCGCTTGGGATCAATCTAAGGTGAGGAGGATATGGTATGCGGGAAGTGATTCGGACAGAGGCGGCTCCGGCTCCGGTGGGGCCCTATAGTCAGGCGATCGCCGCTCAGGGGCGACTGGTGTTTGTCGCAGGGCAGATTCCCCTGCATCCCGAAACGGGGGCGATCGTGGGCGAAGAGGTGTCTACCCAGACGGAGCAAGTGCTGGCAAATCTGGAGGCGATTTTGAAGGCAGCGGGCGCGACGTTTGCCGATGTGGTCAAGACGACGGTTTTCCTAGCTGATATGAATGACTTTGGGGCTATGAATAGCGTGTATACTCGCGTCTTTGACGAGGCGACGGCTCCGGCGCGGGCCTGCGTGGAGGTAGCGCGGCTGCCCAAGGATGTGCGCGTAGAAATCGAGTGTATTGCGGTTGTGAATCCCTGAACAAAGCTAAAAAGTCGGGGTAAATTCGCGCAATTGACACTTGGCGGTTCGGTTCACCCACCTCCCCCAACCCCAACAGGATTGTTACAGTATTAATCAATAACCACTGTCTGAGCGAGGTTACTGCTGTGAACAATGCGTCTAACAAAATCTCAGAGCTGTTTGGCGATGGTGCAGAATCGGGAAATCTGCTCTGGCAGTATGTTCAATCCATGAGTCCTGAGACGGTCGCTCAACTCTCCAAGCCTGGGTCTCAGGAAGTGTTTCAGGTCATGGAGCGCAATATCATTGGACTGCTAGGTGGCTTACCCTCTGAGCATTTTGATGTGTCGATTACGACCAGCCGCGAGAACTTGGGTCGCTTGCTGGCCTCAGCAATGATGAGCGGCTACTTTCTCCGCAACGCCGAGCAGCGCATGGCGTTTGAGCGATCGCTCCAAGATGTGCCCGAAGTCGGCTAGGTGCGTCTGTGAGTCTGCTTGTGAGTCAAGGTTCGGATTTTAACTCCTGTTTTTGGGATTTTAGCTCGGTCGATCTGGTAGGTCGATCGAGCTTTCACTTTGCGACGGCGGGTGACAGAAATGCTGATCGTTGGGGATATTGCAGAACTGCGGCGATCGCTCTTGATTTGGTACGCCGACCACGCCCGCGAGCTGCCCTGGCGACACAGCCGCGACCCCTATGCCATCTGGATTTCGGAGATCATGCTCCAGCAAACCCAGGTAAAAACGGTAATCCCCTACTACGAGCGCTGGCTGACGCAGTTTCCCACTGTGACTGCCCTAGCCGCCGCCGAGCAAACCCAAGTCCTCAAAGCCTGGGAAGGGCTAGGCTACTACGCTCGCGCCCGCAATCTGCATCGTGCTGCCCAGGTGATCGTCGAGCAACACGGCGGCCAGTTTCCCGCTGACCTGGCCACGGCGCTTACCCTCCCCGGCATTGGGCGCACCACCGCTGGGGGCATCCTCAGTGTCGCATTTAACCAACCCGTGCCCATTTTGGATGGTAATGTGAAGCGAGTGCTGGCGCGGCTGCTGGCGCTGGCAGTGCCGCCTGGTCGCGCTCTGGCTGCACTCTGGCAAGCGTCGGAAGCCATCCTCGATCCGCAGCGTCCACGAGATTTTAACCAAGCGCTCATGGATCTGGGCGCGACCTGCTGCACCCCGCGCAACCCCGCTTGCCTGCGCTGCCCCTGGCAACCCTACTGTCTTGCCCATCAGCGAAACATGCAGAACGAATTGCCCATTGCCGAAACTCGCGCCCCGCTGCCCCACAAGCAAATCGGCGTGGCCGTCATCTGGAACGAGCAGGGACACATCCTGATCGATCGGCGCAAGCCCGAAGGACTGCTAGGCGGGCTGTGGGAATTTCCGGGCGGCAAGATCGAGCCGGGCGAAACGGTGCAAGACTGTATCCGCCGCGAAATTCGGGAAGAATTGGGCATTGAAATTGAAGTGGGCGATCGCCTAATGGTTATCGACCACGCCTACACCCATTTCCGCGTCACGCTGAATGTCTATCACTGCCGCCACCTCAGTGGCCACCCCCAGCCCATCGAATGCGACGAGGTGCGCTGGGTGACAGCGGCAGAGCTAGACCAGTTTCCCTTTCCCAAGGCCAACCTGCAAATTATCGAGGCAATTCGAGCAGCAAACGCTTAGGAGTCTGAATTTCTGGCGGAAATTGCAGCAGGAAGGGGCGATCCACTCGGAGTAGAGTTTCTTCCGTGCCCTGCCTATCCTAAATCACTTCGCTACCTGAATCATTTCGCCACCTGTGGTTCTAGCGACTGGGTGGCAGTAGAATCAATGGTCTTGCCATTATTCAGCGCCCCATCCAGCAGCGGCGTGTCCTTCTGGAACACGGGCAGATCGAACCAGAAGGTTGTCCCCACGCCGACTTCGCTCACCAGATGCACGCGGCTATGGTGCTTTTCGATGATATTCCGCACGATGGACAGCCCCAGACCTGTGCCCTCCAGCGTGTGAACCCGGTTCTCCACCCGGAAGAAGCGATCGAAGATGCAGGACTGATCTTCAGCGTCGATGCCAATGCCCGTATCCGACACCTCCACACGCACGCAGGTTGCCAAGTGGGGATGCTCCGGTTCGCAGCCCATCGCGTAGGCGCGAACTGCGATGCGCCCGCCGGCCTGGGTAAATTTCAGCGCGTTGCCCAGCAGGTTATTCAGCACTTGCAGCAACAGGTCATAGTTGCCTAGCACCGTCGGCAGGTGTGGCTCCACATCCTGCACCAGTTCGATTGCCTTGTCGCGGGCGTTGAGCTGATGGGTGCGGAGGGTCTGCTCGATGGGCTGCGTCAGGTCGATCGCCTCGAAGTGATAGCGCTTGCTAGACTCCAGACGCGATAGATCCAGCACGTCGTTGACCAGGCGCGTCAGGCGATCGGTTTCCCGGTTTGCCGTTTCCAGGAATTCCCGCTTCTCGTCGTTGCTTAGGTCTTCGCCATACTCATGCAGCGTTTCGATGAACGACTTGATGTTAAACAGCGGGGTTCGCAATTCGTGCGATACGTTGCTGATGAACTGGCTTTTGGCTTCGTTTAGCTCCACCTCGCGGGTGATGTCCTGCACCGTGATGGCGATGCCTTTCACATTTTCGCGGGACTGATCCAGCACCGTATTCAGCAGCACCCGCAGCGTCCGGTTGACGGGTTCTGGCACGGCGATGGTGAACTCTGATTCAGCGCGATCGCGCAGCATGTCTGACGATAGCCCTTCCTGCGTAATCTCTTGCAGCGGCTGGCTGAGGGCTGCTTTGACTGGCTCCGGCAGGAGGTTTAGCACGGGCTGCCCCAGCAAATCCGGCGTGTTGTCCCAGCCAAACAGGCGGCGTGCCGTGGGGTTCACCAAAATCACATCCATATCGGAATCGAGCAGCACCGCCCCATCGGCAATCGTAGACACCAGCGTTTCCAGCTTGGCCTTTTCAGCGGTCAGTTCTTCGATGTTTTGCTCTTCGTAGCGCTCCAGCCGCTCCGCCATTTCGTTGAAGTTCAGAATCAGTTCGCCCAGTTCTCCGCCAAAGGGCAGGTCGATGCGCTGCTTAAAATTCCCGGCGGCAATGTTTTTCACACCCACCAGCAGTTCCTTGATTGGCTTGGTGATTTGCAGCGCGTTAAACACCGCCCCCAAGATCACCATCACCCAGATGGACACGAAAACGGCAATTGTCACGTCTCGCGTCAGGTGAGAGGACGTGACCACGGTGGGGTTCGGGTTTGTGCCAATGGCTAAAACGCCCAGATACTTGCCGTTGTAGTTCAGCGGCACGAAGACATCCGTCACTTCTCCATCCGGCGTGAGGTGTTGGCGCACCATCGGATATTCCAGCGCCGGGTTAAAGTTTTCGGGAAGCTGCATCCGGCGACGGATGGTGAGCGAGTTTTGCACCTCGGACTGGGAATAGGGGATGCCGAAGAAAATTTCGCCATCGGCATCGGCGTAGAGCATGTAGCGGACGCTGGAGGTGCTGCTGTAGAAGCGCTGGGAGAAACGAGCCAGTTCCGTCAGGTTGTTTTCGCCCACCAGCGGCGCGACGTTGGCCGACAGCAACAAGCCCAGGTCGCTGCCAAAGCGCGTGTCGTTGAGCCGCGCATCCTGCTGGATCGAGTTCACGGCCCAAAAGGTCAGCCCGCTCATCAGCAGCGACACCATCAGCGTGCCGATCGCCATTAGCTTGGTCTGGAGCGTAAATTCCAACCACCAGCGGCGAATGATGTCTTGGAGTTGCTTTAGCAGATTTAGCAAAGCCGCACTATCTACCCAGAATGCAAGATGAGCAAGGATTCTAACAGTACCAGGAGCCATGATGCGCCCTGGTAGCTTGCCAAAAATGTGTTCTTTTTATCATACAACCGTCTTCACCGTGACATGCGGCGTTGGGGTTCTACTGCTATGCTCCGTCACGCTATTCCTGCCAGTAGGTGCTGCAACTGAGCGTGGATCTCGGCATTTACGTGGTCAATGTGAAAGCGGTGGCTGGCGAAAGATTGGGCGGCGATCGCCCTCCGCCCTCCTGTTTCTGGCTGCTGGAAACACTGCTGTATCGCAGCGGCCAGCGCAACGGCATCACCCGGCGACGTAAGCCAGCCCGTTTTTTCTGGATCAATCAATTCCCTCACGCCGCCTGCGTCGGCGGCAACGACCGGGCGACCACAGAGCATTCCTTCCACCACAACGCGCCCAAAGGGTTCCGGGGCGGTAGAGGTGTGGGCGATCAGGTCACAGGCGTGCATTAGCGAGACCACGTCGGACTGGAAACCCAAGAACCGGACGCGATCGCCCAGCCCCAGCGCCTCGACCTGCCGCCACAATTGTTTCGCATACCCTTCTTCGCCAAACAGCGCCTCACCCACCAGCACAGCGGCGACCGACAGCGGGCACGCTGCCAGCGCCTCGAGCAGCACATGCTGCCCTTTCCACGGCGACAATCGACTAAAATGCCCGACCACAAAGGAATTCTCTAGCCCCCAGGCTCGTCGCAGCGTCTCGCGGTCTTGAGCAGGTTGGCGATAGAGGTCGGGTTGGAAGCCGTTGTAGATCACAACCGTGCGATCGCCCTTTGCGCCTGCGTCGATGAGCGCCTGCCGACTGGCTTGGGAATTGGCAATCACCAGCGCGGCCCGATTGGCCAGCGCTACGGCGATGCGGCGGTTGGTGGGGCTGAAGTGGTCAAGCGAGAGGATGTCATGCAGGTGATAGACCAGCGGGCGGCGGGTCAGAAAGCTGGCGATCGCCCCCACCACCAGCGCTTTTTGCGTATTGGCGTAAATCAGGTCATAATCTCGCGCCAGCTTCGCCACACGACCGATCAGCGGTGCAAGCTGCTTTAGGCTCATCAAGCCTTGCCGCAGCCCGCTTTCTTTGCGGA
Source organism: Leptolyngbya sp. O-77 (assembly GCF_001548395.1). Classification (NCBI taxonomy): domain Bacteria; kingdom Bacillati; phylum Cyanobacteriota; class Cyanophyceae; order Leptolyngbyales; family Leptolyngbyaceae; genus Leptolyngbya; species Leptolyngbya sp. O-77. The sequence continues at coordinate 5,128,788 of NZ_AP017367.1, read as the reverse complement.
CTCGCAGCCCGTCCTGCATCAGCACTTGCACCGGGATCTGGCGCTGCTCCAGCAGAGTTTTGAACGAACCGTCGGCAAACAGGGCCACTCGGCAGGTTTCCCGATAGGGCGCAGCGATGTCGAGCAGGCAAAGCTCCGCGCCGCCTGGTTTGCCGCTTTGGTCGAGAAACAGAATTTTCATCAGTCGGGGATGAATCTGGAAGACCTGTCAGAGAAATTGTCTGGAAACAGCGGATCAGGTTTGATTTTGGATTTTAGATTTTGGATTTTAGATTTTGGATTTTGGCAGGTTTTGGCAAGATTTTGGCAACCTGTGTCGCCGGGATGCTTGGCATTCTCAATCATCGTATTGGAAACTGGCGTATTGGAAACGGCTGCAACGGCTAGTACAGTGTCGGCATGGGAGGCGTGAGAAACTGCGTGGGACAGAGACGGAAGGTGGCATGGGATGTCAGATGGAAGGCAGCAGTGTGGGCGGTCGGCTGTGTGCTGGCGGTGGAGGGGGTTGGCACAGGAGACAGTTGGGCCCAGACGGCTCAACTGTCTCCTGTGCCTTCGCCCATGCTGGCAGAGCGATCGCTCCGGGTGGGCGTAAAGCCGATTGAGCCGTTTGTGTTTGCCGCAGAGCAGGGCAACCCGACGGGCTATAGCATTGACCTGTGGACGGCGATCGCCCCCCAGATCAACGCCCAAACCCAGTATGTGGTCTATGACACTACGCCGGAACTGCTGGATGCCTTGCGCCGGGGCGAAGTCGATGTGGCGATCGCGGGCATTTCCATCACCGCCAGCCGAGAAGCCACAGGACTCGACTTTTCTCACCCCACCTATGAGGCCGGGCTGCAATTACTGGTGATGCGATCGCAAAAATCCCAGGTTGCTCGGCTGCTCGATTATCTAGGCGGCGGCAGAGCCTTGCAAGCGGTCGGACGTGTTTTGCTTAGCTCGATCGTTGTCGGATTTTTGATTTGGCTATTTGAACGGCGACACAATTCCCACTTTCAGCATGGGCCCCTAGCGGGCATCGGTCAAGGCATCTGGTTTGCCGTGGTGACGCTGGGCACTTTCGGCTATGGCGATGTCACGCCTGTGGGCCTACCGGGGCGCATTGTGGCGGGTCTCTGGATGGGGGTTAGCTTTTTCATCCTGGCGGATTTTATCTCGGCGATGACGACTGCCCGCCAGCAGGCCGCTCCGGTGCAAAGCCTGAGCGACCTTGCCGGACAGCCCATCGGTGCAAGCCAGGGCACAACTGCCGATTCGTTTTTGCAGACCAAACCCGTGAAGCGGGTGCCGCTGGCGGATTTAGAAGCCTCGCTGAGGGCATTGCGGTCGGGCGAAGTGGTGGCAATTGTGATAGACCGTCCTGTGGCAGAATACCTGACGGTTCAAGAGCCTGACCTGGTGATGGCGGGCGATCGCCTCAGCCAGGAACACTACGGCATTGCCCTGAGGGAAGGCGACGACCTCCGCGAAGACATCAACCGCGCCCTGCTAACCCTGCAAGAAAAGGAATACTTCGAGTTTTTGTGCCGCAAATGGTTTGGAGAGCCGCAGCAGCAGTGATTAGGACATCCTTAGAACTTACGCAGTTGGACAATTTCTCGCGGGCGCAACCTGTGAGAAATTGTCCAAAACCCAAAGCGCTTATCGCAAGTGCGTAAGCCCTGATCCTATTAACCTGGCAATATTTTGATCTGCATTCCGAACCCCCTCATCCCCCAGCCGCTTCTTCCAGAGCGGGCTTAACGCCTTCGGGTTACCAGAAATGGTGAGGGAGGTTGGCAACGTTGCACATCTCGTTTGGACGTTTAGCCTAGAGCGGCTAACCTAGAGCGGCATGAATCTGCGATCGCGCTTCTTTCAGTGCCTCTGCTAGCTTGCTGGGGTCGCGGCCGCCGGCCTGGGCAAAGTTGGGTCGGCCGCCGCCGCCGCCGCCGCAGAGTTTGGCGATCGCCCCGATCAGCTTTCCGGCTTGCAGTCCTTTTTGGTTGACCGTTGGGCTAAAGGCGGCGACGAGGGCGACTTTATCGGTAGCGGGTGCAGAACCCAGGAAAACTGCACCTTCGCCTAGCTTTTGCAGCAGGCGCTCAGCGGCGGTTTTCAGCGCATCTGCGTCGGCACCGGGCATTTCTGCCACCAGGATTTTGAAATCGCCCAGCGTCTCTGCTTGGTCGAGCAGTTGGTTAGACTGGGCGATCGCCAGTTCTGCTTTCAACGCGGCGAGTTCTTTCTGAGTCGCCTTTAGCTCGTCCTGAAGCGCGGTGATGCGGTCGGGAATCTCTTCGGGCTTGGCTTTGAAGCGATCGCCCAAGTCGCGCACCACCCTGTCACGCAGGTTCAGGTATTCCAGCACCGCAGGCCCCGCAACGGCCTCGATGCGGCGTACCCCAGCAGACACGCCCGTTTCTGAGATGATCTTGAACAGACCAATTTCGGCCGTGTTGCTGACGTGGGTGCCGCCGCACAGTTCCATCGACACACCAGGAAAGTCGATGACGCGCACTTCGTCGGCATATTTTTCGCCAAACATGGCGGTTGCGCCCTTCGCTTTGGCGGTAGCCAGCGGCATGATCGACACATCAGCGGCGTGGGCTTCGGCGATCCAGGTGTTCACCTGGTCTTCGATCTGCTGAATTTCCTCCGCCGTCAGCGGCCGAGCCAGGTTATAGTCAAACCGCAGTCGGTCAAAGGCGACCATTGATCCCTGCTGACCAATGTTCTCATCAATGAGTTTCTTTAGCGCGGCCTGAAGCAGGTGCGTCGCCGTGTGGTTGGCTTGGGCGCGGCGGCGGCAAGCGAGGTCGATCTGGGCAGTGAGGCGATCGCCCGTTTTCAGCGTGCCCGCTTCCACGGTGCCAAAGTGAACGAAAATCGCGCCATCCTTTTGCACGTCTTGAACGCGCACCCGCAGTCCTGCTTCACCCAGCAGAACGCCGCGATCGCCCACCTGCCCGCCCGATTCAGCATAAAACGGCGTTTGGTCGAGAATCACCTGCACGTCGGTTCCCGCAGCGGCCGTGTCCACAGGCTTGCCCTGCACTAGCACCAGCTTCACCTCTGCCTCCGCTTGCGGCTGGGTATAGCCCAGGAAACTGGTTTCATGCAGGTTCTCCGCCAGCGTGTCGAGGCTGCCCTGCACGGTGAGGTCGATGGTTTCGTGGGCGGCCCGAGCGCGATCGCGCTGTTTCTCCATCTCTACTTCAAAGCCGTCGGTGTCCACCGTCAGTCCTGCTTCTTCGGCGATTTCCTGGGTTAGCTCCAGCGGAAAGCCGTAGGTGTCGTAGAGCGTGAAGGCATCCTGTCCCGAAATCTGCCCCTTTGCAGGCAACTTGGCCATGATGTCTGCCAGCAGCTTTTCGCCGCGCTCCAGGGTTTCCAGAAAACGGGATTCTTCTAGCGCCAGTTCAGCCTTGATGGCTCTTTCGCGCTGGCGCAGGTTGGGGTAGGCGGCTTCAGCAAGGGCGATCGCCGACTCGGCAACTTGCGTAATAAACGGCTGCCCAATGCCAATCAGCCGACCGTGGCGCACCACGCGGCGAATCAGGCGACGCAGCACATAGCCGCGCCCCAGGTTAGAGGCATTCACGCCGTCCGCAATCAAATGCGTTACCGCCCGCACATGGTCGCCAATCACCTTCAGCGAGGTTTTGGTCTTGTCGTCACACGCAGCATAGTCCAGCCCTGCAATCTGCGCTGCGGCCTGGATAATCGGGAAAATTAGGTCAGTTTCGTAGTTGTTCGGCACGCGCTGGAGAATCTGCGCCATTCGCTCCAACCCCATGCCCGTGTCGATGTTCTGCGCCGACAGGGGAGTCAGGGTTACCCTCCCGCATCCTGGTTATATTGCATAAACACCAGGTTATAGAACTCGATGAAGCGGGTGTCGTCTTCTAGATCGATATGATCATCGCCCCGCTCTGGGTGAAAGTCGTAGTAAATCTCAGAGCAGGGGCCGCAGGGGCCCGTCGGGCCAGACTGCCAGAAGTTGTCCTTCTCATCCATCCGTTTAATGCGGGCTTCGGGAATGCCGATCTGGTCGCGCCAGATGGCGAACGCTTCGTCGTCTTCTCGAAACACACTGACCACCAATCGTTCTGGGGGCAGCTTGAAGACTTCGGTCGAGAGTTCCCACGCCCAGGCGATCGCCTTTTCTTTGAAATAGTCGCCAAAGCTAAAGTTGCCCAGCATTTCAAAAAAGGTGTGGTGACGAGCCGTGCGGCCAACGTTCTCGATGTCGTTGGTGCGGATGCACTTTTGTGAGGTGGTGGCGCGGGGAAATTCGGCGGCCCGCTGCCCCAGGAAAATTGGCTTGAACGGCAGCATTCCGGCGATCGTCAGCAGCACCGTCGGATCTTCGGGCACCAGCGACGCGCTGGGGAGAACCTGATGCCCCCGCTCGGCGTAGAAGTCGAGAAAGGTCTGGCGAATCTGCGCCCCGCTGAGGTTGGGCGGCTGGGTCAAAGCGGCAGAAGGGGACGGCGATTTGGGCGGCGATTTAGGCATAGATCAACTCGAAACAGGCCGAGAGAAGAACTGGATGATGGGGCTGCAAGCGGTTGGCGGCAGAGCGGAAATGGAGGGTATGGCTCAGGATAGGGGCGATCGCACCAGATCTCGATGTCCCCAAGGCGGCTGGTCAAGCGGCGCAGGCGGTCGGCTGCAAACCAAGCACTGGTCATCCAGACACCGCCAGACACTTGGAACAAGGGCTGGAACGACGACAAATCTTATCAAAAATCCTGGTTACTACGATCTTGCAATCTGCCTGGCAGATTCAGCAACCCAAAAATCAGGAAATGCTGAGAGAATTTTGCCGGACTTTGGGTATTCTGACAGAACCCATCAGCACCGCCTCCGCAACGGGGCATTGATACCACAAAAAACAGCCAGAAAACAGCAAAATAGCAGTCTTGAGCCGGATTGCTTAATCCAGCCATCAGCGGGATTTATAATGCGCGATCGCGCAGCCGCCGCCCACAATTTCGCAGAATCAAACAGGACTCAATCAGCAATCCCGCATGAATTTGACCCGCATGAATTTGGGGTGATGTTTTGTTGGGGTGACGTTTTTGATAATGAATGTCCTGGGATTTCTCTATGTGCTCAGGCAGCAGGTCGTGCTAGTTTCAGAACTGGCGATTGAATAACTGACCAAAATCCTCCAAGCTGGACTTTATTGAACCAAAATTGGCGTTGAGCAGTCTAGGTGCTGAGCAGTCTAAATGATTTCTAATCGCCTGACTGCTGATCCAGGCATTGCAGACGACAGGGGTTCAGAGTCCTGCTTGCAACGCTAGCAGCATACCCAGTCTGTCCGGTCGGTTCTGATGTAGGTTTCTTTGCATTTTGGAACCTGCATTTGACTCTTTAGACGATAGACTGTTGTTTTTGACTCTTATGTTGTTTGCGGGCCGTTGCACTTAGGATCTGGGCAGGGCTGCTTTGACTGACGTGTGTGGCTTCTGAGATGGGCTGCTCCGTCTGCTTACGCTTCTCCTTCTTTCATTTCACTCCTCTCACTATCCTGGGCTATGCATCGTTTGTAACGCTGCATAGCTTGCGTGTTACCTGTTTCGGAATCTCCGTTGTCGAGGATGAATCTGTTGTAACCTCAATTCTCGATTTTGAACCTGCGATTTTGGATTGCTAGTCAAGCGTCTGCGAGACTTCCAGCAATTTTATTTGTGGCGACACTCAGGAGAGTTGATATTAGCGGTCATTCAGGAGTCGCCGTATTTGCCGTTCAGGTCTGTTGCAGGATTGAATTAAATAGATGCCTAAAGAGATGCCTAAAGTTATGGAGGTATGCAGCTTGGGATTTAATAAATCGTATTCGAGTCGAGTATATTCTTATACCTGCCAAGAACGGAATGAATTGGGAAGCCTTGTAGAGCAAGAAATTTGTTCTGCAAATTCCGAAATAGCAGATTCGGCTAATGTATCCATTTCTATCCGTAGTTTCATTGGGTCGAAGGATGTGTATCCCGAACTATCGCCGCAATTATCTTGGGGACTTTTTGAACCAGGTTTCATTGGGTTAAAGGATGGGTTTCCCGAACCAATCTTGCGTTGATTCTATTTTTAATGCCCCATGTAGCTTTTAATGTACTACGCAGCGTAAGAATCTCCGCCTAAATTTCTTTTGCAGGATTGCTTTTGCAAGGTCGAGTCTAACGATACGCCTTATTTTCTCTCTGAATATGATTTTGCGGCTGGAGAGGGTTCTCTTCAAGCTGTTTAGGCATTGGTTAGCTTAGGCAAGCAGCGGTGAGTTCAATGTTGGTCTTTTAAACTTTCGAGGTAGGCTCCGCATTCCATGGACGCTTCGATTCTCATTGTGGGGGATCGCGAATTTCTGGCATCCCTTTCGGCTCTGACTTCTGATCTGACTGCGTTTACCCTGGAGGTTGCGCCCAATCCGCATGAAGCGACACCGCTGATTCAGGCTCAACAACCCGATTTGCTGATTATCCAGGCGACCCAGCCGGGCAGTCTGGACTTGTGTCAAAGGGTAAAGGCGCAAAGCCATCTGGCGTGGATCTATTGTGTGGTTGTGGATGATCGACAGCCGCCTGCGCTGGGCGAATTGGGCGATCGCCCCCAAGAGGGCGTGCAACTGGAAACTTCGGCACTGATGATGGGTGCAGATGCCTGTGTGGAGCTATGGCGAGCCAAGTTGCAAGACAAGTCTGCTGAAAAAGATGCCCAGTCGCTGATCAGTGCCCATGTGCAGGCGGGGCTGCGGCGTGTGCAAAACCATCGAGAGTTAATTCGCACCAATGATATTTTATCGGCGATCGCCCTGTCAGACCCGCTCACCGAGCTAAACAACCGCCGCGCCTTTGAGTGGGAACTGCCCCGGCAGATTCATAATGCGCGGCTGCGGGGAATGCCCATTAGCCTGCTGATGCTGGATGTAGACTTCTTTAAAAGCATCAACGACACCTATGGGCATCTGGTGGGCGATCGCGCTCTACAGCTAATTGCGTCGCGGCTGCGCCACAACTTGCGCTTTTATGACACGCCGTTTCGCTATGGCGGCGAAGAGTTTGTGATTATCCTCAGCGACACGGGCAACCAGGAAGCAGAGGCGATCGCCAATCGCATCTGTCGGCTCATCAGCGACCAGCCATTCGTCATCGACGACTCTCTGGATCTCAACATCACTATCAGCGCGGGCACTGCATCGCTGATAGCACAGGACGATGCGCGAGGCATCAGCCTGCTGCGACGGGCCGACCAAAACCTGCTGCGGGCAAAGGCGCTGGGGCGAAATCGGGTCGTCGGCGGTCAAGAAAACGATGCACCGGGCGAAAGCAGTTCGGGCAATTCCGATTCTCCTCTCCCGCGAGAATCATGAAACCCTATCAGCAAGTGGCGATTCAGGAATGTGGTGAGCCGCTGGTGGAACTTCCCGCCGATGAATTTGCGCGGGTGGAACCCCATCCCTACGCGGTGCTGGGTGCGCCCTATGACGATCGCTCTCCGTTTTTTGTGCGGCAGGGCGTGCTGGAGCGGCTGCGGCTGGCCCAGGCAAACTTGCAGGAACGCTGCCCCGGCTGGCGCATCCAAATCTTCGATGCCTATCGCCCCATTGCCGTGCAGCAGTTCATGGTGGACTATACCTTTCAAGACCTAGTGCGATCGCACGGACTCGACCCTGCCAATCTCAGCGAAGCCCAGCAGCATGACTTCTGGCAGCAGGTCTACCAGTTTTGGGCCGTGCCAAACCACAACCCCGCCACGCCCCCACCCCACAGCACGGGCGCAGCCGTCGATGTCACCCTGCTCGATGCCAGCGGTCAACCCGCCGAGATGGGTTCTTCAATCGACGAACTCAGCCCCCGCTCCTACCCCGATTACTTTGCGCCTTACGCCGACCCCACTTCCGACCGCTATGACCCAGCGCGGGCGATCGCTCACCGAAACCGCCAGCATCTAGCTACCGCCATGCAGTCGGCGGGGTTCTGTCGCCATCCCAATGAATGGTGGCATTTTTCGATCGGCGATCAGCTTTGGGCCTGGCTCAAAACTTCAGATCACTTGGCGCTGGCCCGGTCAAATTCGGCTTGTGCAAATTTAGACGACACGGTGGACAATGCAAACCAGCACGTAGTTGCACGATATGGTGCGGTTTGAATTGATACCCGAAGGTGTAGAAGCAATAGTACAAGTGTATTAATTTCTGCACGAAATTATTCGATATCTAAATTTGATATCTTTTTTAGGATGGGCGATCGCTCTTCAACGGTATTGAAATAGATGAAATCAGGCGAATTCAGGTCAAGCTTTTATTCGCTTGACAGTTCGTAATTTAAGTGTAAAGAGTCTCCGTGTATACCGGGTTGGCGCTGGCTGTACGGATGGGTCTTACTGGAAGAGTCCACCCGATAGGCAGTCATCCACGTGATATGCAAAAAGACACTGCTGGAAACACCTTTGCAACGGCCCGCAGGCTCCGCTTCTCTTCTGGGAAGCTGAACCTCACCGATTGGGTCGGCTCTGGCGATCGGGATGACATCTACCGCCTCAATTTCAGTAAATCAAGCAATTTCACCATTGCGGCTTCGGGAACAGGTAGTGGCATAGGGGCGATCGCCCATCTAATCCAAGACCTGAACAACAACGGCCGCCTCGATGCCAACGAGGTTAAAGGCAGAATGCCTATTCGCCCTGGGCAATCCAACACGCTAGCCGCCAAAAACCTGACGGGCACATTCTTCCTCAGAGTCCGCAGCCAGGGTGGCAGTCTCAATTACAACCTGGCAATGGAAACGACCCCATCGGATACATCCTCCAGTAGTGGCACTCGCGAAACCCAGCCGACTGGGTTCATTGCCGAGGTGCTGCGGCTGACCAATGCGTTTCGCCAGCAAAATGGCCTGCGGCCGCTGTCTTATAACAGCAAGCTGAGTAATGCAGCCCAGAGGCACAGCCTCAATATGGCGAATCAGGACTTCTTTAGCCACACGGGCAAAGACGGCTCTACCTTTAGTCAGCGGGTTACGGCGGCCGGATATCAGTGGTCGTTCACGGGCGAAAACATTGCTGCGGGCTACACCACGCCTCAGGCCGTGGTCAATGCTTGGATCAACAGCCCCGGACATCGGGCGGCGATGCTCAATCCCAACTATCAGGACATCGGCATCGGCTACCACTACCTCGCCAATGACACTGGCCAGGTGAATTATTACCACTATTGGACGCAGAACTTTGGCAAGCCCCTGTAGGGCTGGAGTTCGATTTTGGATTTGCGATTTTGGATTGCTAGTCGAGCGTTTGCAGGGCTTTCGGCAATTTAATTCGTAACGCTACTGAAGAGAGATTGATATCAAAGGGTGAGGGCAAGCCTTGCAAGACAGTTTGGTTTGCACAGCAAGACAGTTTGGTTTGCACAGCAAAACGAAGGCGAGAATGTGCTGCGTTCTCGCCTCTTTTTTTACAAAGTTTTTTGGCAGAAAATGAAGAGAGTTTTTGGACTATGGGACAGAGCGATCGCCCCAACCCTCTTGCTCAATCTAAAATCCCCAATCCAAAATTCCCAATCCAAAATCTCTACAGCTTAGCCCGAATTTCCTCAACTCGCTTGCGATTCACGCCCAAATCAGACTGACCCAGGCGCGAGGCTGATCGCACCTGCACCACGCCCGCCGCCTCGTCTACGTAGAACTCCACATCGTCCACAAACCCCATCAGCGCACTGGTGAACTCGGCGTAGAGGTAATGATCAGACTCGGTGATGATCTGGGTGCGCGGCATGGCGGTAATGATGCCCTTGAGACGGGCGATCGCCTCCGCGGGTGAGCCGCTATAGCTCAGGGGCGCAATGTAATGCTCGGCATCCGACCCCAGAGCTTGACTATTGACGCAGTTGGGTGAGCCAGGGCAAGCTGTCAGTTTACCGTCCTTTACTCCCAGATTGGTGGGACGCGATCCAGAAAAAGAAAACAACGAAGCACCTCCAGAAGATTCAGCAAACATGGTCACAGAGATCGAGATCGGAGAAACTAAGGTCGAATGCGGAGCCGCCAGCGTTGCTGCCGGACGCATCAAACTGCCTACCAGCAGCATCATCAGAGCAAAGACAGTCAGCCACTTCCATCGATTCATACGTTGCCTCTTTTTTTGGGGTTTATTTACGCCGTTATCGAGCGTTTGGGCGTTTATTCTGACGGCATAGAAACTGCGATTCGACACCCTGCCATAGATTTCATAACAATATCTTTACAATCCTGCCCAACTCAAGCTCGATCCCTCCAAAAAACAAAGAATTGCTCGTTTGCCTGTCATCTAATCTTTGAGAATATTTAGAGAATATTTAAGCTTTATAAAAAGCACATCCTCATTTCCGTATTTCCAGGGATAAGCTAGAAGTCTTCCTGTTTTAAAAATCGTCATGTCTCAGCCTCTAAAATCCAGTATCTCCAGCAATCGCAGTCTTTCTGCGCCTGTCAAATCTTCGCCCCTAGCTGCGCTCAGCGTGCGGACAGCCGCCCGCGCCTCTCAGCGAGAACCCGGAGGAACGCTGGCATCCGCGCTACGGGTCAGACCTATTCCCGGAGCCTTTAATCGGCGAGATTCGGTCAGCCGCTCAGACCGCGACTTGTATCGGCTAGTGGTAAAAAATCCATCCGCCGCGCAGATTGTCTTTCGCAAGTCGGGTGCGCCGACCGTTCAGCTAGCAGTGCTAAATGCCAGGGGCAGAGTGCTGAGGTTTGGCGGGCAGAAGCTGGCGTTTCCTGTGCTGGCGGGGGTTCGCAGGTTTAGCCTGACAGGCCTTATGCCCAGCACTTATTTTGTGCGCGTTTCGACGGCTTCTAGCGCCCCGGTGAACTATCGCCTGCGGCTGAGTGTGTCAAACTTGCCGACCTCCTAGCTGGCAATCAACTCATAACAACGCAATGTGCAACTTTCAATGCAACTTTCAATCTGTACGATTCGTTTGACATTCAAGATAATCGGTTCTCCCCAGGGATAAGGGAGCCACAACGCTTGCTCCCTTTCCTTTTGTTCCCTTTCTTTTGGAAGAGGGCGAGGGTGAGGATTGCAAGAAGCTCAAGCACGAGAAACATGCTTCTGTTCAGCAACGCCCCCCCTCTCCACTGGCTCTCGTTCATGAAGCTGGGGGGAGTGGGCCTCCCCCCCCATCATCTGGGTACGACTATCAGTGCCATCTCCATATACTCAGTGCCATCTCTTTTCTATGGCTCAAACCCCCTCGTCTTCTTCTTGAATCAGGGGCAGGGTTATTTGCAATCGCGACAGTGGATTATCTGCGGTGGGCGTATTCAGCAATTCCAGCCGTCCGCCCATTGCCTCTAGGATAGATTGAAATGCCAGCAGGCCTAATCCCGACGAGAGTTGAGCCACAGGCACATAGCCGCTGCTGCGGGTAATTTTGGGGTTTTGCGATAGAGCAGCTAACTGGTCGAGGGGTTCTTGCCAGGCCTCAGTGGGGCGCATGTCTTCCAGGATGAGATGGGCCAGTTTGGTGGCTGCGTCGATTTCTGCCATCAGGCGAATCGAGCCATCGCGCATGGTGGCGATCGCCCCGCTCACCAGGCTCACCAACCCCTGCTGCAACCACTGCGGATCGGCCAGCACGTAGTAGGCTGGGCTAGGCGGGAGGATTTCTAGCTGCAAATTGCGGTTGCGGGCCAGAAGCTGGGTGCGATCGCCCACTGCCAGAAACGTTCCTGCAAGCTGCACGGGCTGTAGCTCCAGCTTGCGAAAGTCCTGGGAAATGCGCGAAATGGCGATCGCCTGATCCAGCAGCCCCAGCATCTTTTGGGCTGCGCCATTGGCCTGTCGCACAAACTCTCGCTCCTCCTCTGGGCTATCGCACAGATCGTTGAGAATCAACTGCTGTAGCCCGATTACGCCGTTAATGGGCGATCGCAGTTCATGAGACACCCGCGCCAGAAACCCGGCGTTGAACCGCGCCTGTTCGGACGCTAGCCAGTAGGCCATTTCCAGTTGGCGGAGGGATTTGGGGAGCGGCGACTCCCTCCCATCATTCCGCTCCAGTCCATCGCTTTGCAACCCCTGTGCTCTCACCAACTCCCACGCCAGCTTGGCCGCGCCCACCTCACCGGCCTGATTGCCCAGAGCAGCGGGCAAAACTTGCAGCCCTTCGCGGGAACTGGGCAGCACGCGGGTTTGCAGTTCCGCCCACAGCGTCGGGTAGAAAAACTCGAAGCTGGCGCTGATGCCACCGCTGAGGATTACCGCTTCTGGCGTGAGGACATAAACCAGGCTGGCGATGCCCGCGCCGAGGTCGCGCCCATATTCTTGCCAGAAGGCGATCGCCTCCAAATCTCCCGCCTTAGCTCTGCGGCCCAGTTCTCCTGGCTCTAGCCCCGTGCGCCGTCGAATCGCCTGCACCGAGCAATATTGCTCCAGGGAACCACGATTGCCGCTGTTGCATTCTGGCCCCTGCGGATTCAACGTGATTAGCCCCAGTTCGCCGCCCGTGCCCTGTCGCCCCGCAAACAGCCTGCCATCCAGCACGATCGCTCCACCCACGCCCGTCCCCAGCGTCAGCAGGATCACGTCGCGAAAGTTGCGCCCTGCCCCCAGCCAGCTTTCGCCCAGCCCCGCACAGTTGGCATCGTTGGCCAGCACCGTCGGTTTGCCTGTCTTCGCCTCCAGCCAATCTGCCAGGGGCACATCCTGCCAGCCGAGGTTGATGGCAACCCGCGCCACCCGCCCCGCTGCGTCTGCTGGGCCTGGCGTGCCGACCCCAAGGGCGATCGCCTCATTTTGGGGATCAACCTGGGCGATCGCCGCTGCCATTGCCTCGACCACCTGCTCTGGCTGCGGCGGTTGCGGCGTGGGCACGGTCACGGATGCAGCGCACTTTCCCTGAGCGTCATATCGCCCCAGCTTGATCGCCGTGCCGCCGAGGTCGATGCCAATTACGTAGGGCATAGGGATGTTACTTCCAGTTTTCTCGCCGCAGCAGTGGATTAACAAACTCATTCAGCCCTTCGCCAACCAAAGACAGGCCCGTGACCAGCAGCGTCAGGGCGAGGCCGGGGAAGAGGGCGGGCCACCAGATGCCCGTCGGCAGCGCGTCCAGCGCTTGGCGGAGATCTGCGCCCCATTCGGGGGTTTGGTCGGGCAAGCCCAGTCCCAAAAAGCCGAGTCCTCCTAGCGTCAGCGCGGCATCGGCGGCGTTGAGCGTAAACAGCACGGGCACGCTCTGGATCACGTTGGCAAAGAGGTACTTGCTCAAAACGCGCCAAGTGGACGCACCCATCGACTGGGCCGCTTCTATAAATAGCTCGGTTTTGACGCTAACAGTGTGGTTCCGCACGACGCGATAGTACTGCGGCACGTAGGCAATGCTGAGGGCGATCGCCGCATTTAGCACGCCCCGCCCCACCACAAACGCCAGCGTCACCGACAGCAGCAGCCCCGGCAGCGTGTAGATCGTGTCCATGAGAAACAGCAGCACTCGGTCTAGCCAGCCGCCCAAATAGCCGCTCAGCATTCCTAGCGGCACGCCCACCAGCACGCTCAGCGCCGTCGCCAGCACCACTACCTTCAGCGCCGCCTGTGCGCCATAGAGGGTGCGAGCAAAAATGTCGTAGCCCTGTCGATCGGTGCCAAACCAGTGCGCCGCCGACGGTGATTCATGAATTGGGTTCGCCAGCGCCTCCAGCGGGTCTTGCAGCCAGCCCCAGGTGTGAAACAGCGGAGCCAACAGCGCCACCAGCACAAACACTGCCCCGATCGCCACGCCCACCCACATCATTTGCACCGACAAACTCGGCCGCTGTGTCGTGCGTAAAAATCGGAGCGATCGCAAATTGGTAAGCGCCATGCCAAATGGGATTCCAGGAGCAAAAAAGGGAAAAGATCGTGGCCTATTGTCGCACGTCTGAGGAAGCGTGATAGCGAGTTGGGATACTAGCGATTTTGAATTTTGGAGGGGCGATTTTGGATTTTGGAGGGGCGATTTTGGATTTTGGAGGGGCGATTTTGGCGTGCTAGTCAAGCCTCTGCGGGGCTTTCAGGCATTTCATCCGGAGCGCTACTTAAAAAGACAGGACTTACGACAGGCCTTACGCCCTTGCTCTGACAAACCGGACAGTAGTAAATCCGTCGTCCGCCCAGGGTGTCTTTCTCGATTGGCGTTTGGCACACCCAGCAGGGCTGTCCGTCGCGGTTAAACACCCGAAAGCGATACTGCCCACGGCTGAGGCCTTGCTGCTTCAGTTGGGTTACTAGGTTGAGGTCGTTGGTGATGCCGCCGGTGGTGTAGGACTGACGGGAAAGGGCGATCGCCGCCTCAGCCAGTCCAGTTATTTGCTCTGGGGTGCATGCGATGCGCTCTGGGGTGCAATCGATCGGGCGCAGGCTAGGATGCACGCCCGCCACAAACAGCACCTCACTGCGGAGATAGTTGCCCAGGCCGCAGAGGAATTTTTGATCGAGCAGCAGCGACATTAGCCCGCGACGGTGAAAGCGTGGATCGAGAAATCGGGCGGCGACTTGTTCAACGGTGACGGCGGAATCCAGCACGTCGGGGCCGACTTGGCTCCAGAAGGGGTGCTGCAATAGCTCATCTTCGCGCAGCACTTCGATATCCGAGGCGCTGTAGAGCAGGGCAGATTTTTGGCTGTTGTGAATTGCCAAACGGAGTTGACGCTTTGTTTTTGGGAAATCGTAGGCTTTGCGGACGAACCAGATGCCGTAGAGCTGGTTGTGGCTATAGATATTGAGCTGGCAGGCAAAGCGAATCAGCATTCCCTTGCCGCGTGTTTGTACGTTTAGGATGCGATCGCCCCTCAGTTTGTCTTCGTAGGGTTTCAGATGCTCAAAGGCGAAGAAAATATCTTGGACAGGCTCGCGGACTATGGCACGTTCAACTTCGTCCGCAGCACGGCGGATTTCGGGGCCTTCAGGCATATTAGGGCTTAGAGATTGGGGGTTAAGGATTTAAAGCTGGAGGCTGGAGCTATCGAATCATCCGAATCGCTGGCGTTCATCCGATTTGCGTACGATTTTCGTTCTGTTTGCGTAAAAGGCTGAGTGAAATCCGCCAAGTTGCTGATGAATTCAGGAAGCATATCAGAGGGATTTCGAGCTTTTAGGCGTTAATCAGCAATGGGGTCAGCTTTACAGGCTCACAGCCTACCATTTTGGAAAAATCAGCGCAATATTCCTCAACTCTTTTCTGTCCATAGACTCTATCAGTAGCCCGCTAGCTTGCCGCGCCGCTTGGTTTCGCGCTCGGCCAGGTGAAACAGCGTCAAGCCCAGTCCAAAATAAATTGCACCATTCAGCAGCGCCAGCCCAAAGTTGCTGGCCCTGAGCGGCACGCCCCGCGCCATGACATCGCGCATCAGCCCCGCACCGGGAGCCATTGGTAGCAGCATCCCCAGCAGCCGCAGCGGGCCTGACCAGGTTTCTGACGGCACTGCCAGCAAAAACAGCAGCGCAAACTGGAAAATACCCAACAATTGCTGCACCTGCTTCAGCAAGAGCGACAGCGACCCCATCGCAAAGGCCAGCCCGTAGGCTCCTAACAGCACCGTGGCAAAGGCGGGCAAAACCGCAGGTGGAAAGGAGAGCCGCGTGCCCGTGAGCAGCGAAATCACACCCAAAATGCAGGCAATCAGCGTGAGCTGAATCGTCAGGCTGGCTAGCGCCCGCGTCAGGAAGAGCCGGGGCGGGCTGTAGGGCGATAGAAATAGCTGCTCCAGCGTGCCCGTCTGCGCTTCGCGCTGCAAGTTGCCTGCTACGTCGCTCATGATGAACAGCGCCAGTGTCCACAGCACGTAGCCGATGACCACCGCATCGAGGCGATCGCCAAACTGCAAGTCTGGCCCGGCAATATACCGCGCACTCAGAAACAGCCCGTAAAACACGACCGTCGTAATCACAATACCGGCGATCGCCTCGGTGGAGTATCGCAGCAGTTGAATCCAGCTTCGACGCAGTTCGGCCAGAAAAAGTTCGAGCATTGGAAGACCTAGAGGATCGGGGTATCGAAGGATCGAAGCTTAAGGGGATTGGAATGTTTCATCATCGCTTCATTCCATCATCCTGTTATTTTCCTGAATCGCAACTCATCCCCCCATTGCGCTATCGTCCTTCTGCACCACTGGCATCACCAGCATCTTATCTACTCGATTGCCGTCCATATCCATCACCTCAAACCGCAGGTTGTGCCAGTTGAAATAGTCGGCAGCGGTAGGAATCCGGCCGAGTTGCATGATCACGAAGCCCCCCAGCGTTTGATAGTTACCCCGGTCTTCATCCGGCAGTTCGTCAATGTCGAACAGTTCCTTGAGCTTGTCGATGGGCAGCATCCCGTCTAGCAGCCAGGAGCCGTCTTCGCGCTGCACAACGGCCGCTTCAAAGCCGTGGTCTGCCATTGGCACGTCACCGATGATCACTTCCATCACATCGTTGAGCGTGACGATGCCCTGCACCACGCCATATTCATCCACAATAATCGCCAGGTGCGTGCTGGACTGTTTGAACAACTCCAGCACCTTCAGCGCAGGGCTGGATTCGGGCACGAAGAGCGGCTGCCGCAGGTTGCCCGCCAGGTCAAAGGGTTGGCCAGACAGGCTGCGCGACAGCAGATCAGTGACATGAGCCACGCCCAGCACGTTGTCCAGCGTTTCCTGACAGACCAGATAGCGGCTGTGTCCGTTTTCAATCACTTTTTGACGATTGATATGTTCAGGATCATTCAGGTCAAGCCAGACAATTTCCAGGCGTGGGGTCATCAGGCCGCTGACGCGCTGGTCGCCCAGGTGAAAGACGCGCTCTACCATGTCTTGCTCGGCTGCATCAAACATACCGGCCTCTGCACCCTGGCGCACCATCACCTTAATTTCTTCTTCCGTTACCAAGGGTTCATTAGAAGACTGATTCACGCCCACCAGTTTCAGGATGCCTTCGGTGGAAGCGCTTAACAAGTGCACCAGCGGGTAGGCCAGAGAAGAGAGGCAGCGCATGGGGCGAGAGACGGCCCTGGCGATTTTTTCGGGGCTGCTGAGGGCGATGCGCTTGGGCACCAGTTCGCCGATGATCAGCGAGAGGTAGGTGATAGCCAGGACGACGACGCTGAAGGCGATCGCCCCACTGTAGGGTTCAAGCGCGGGAATCTGGGCGATCGCCCCTGCCAGCGTATTCGCAATTGTCGCCCCGCCAAACGCGCCCGCCAGAATGCCAATGAGCGTGATGCCAACCTGCACCGTTGAGAGAAACCGATTGGGAGAAGTCGCCAGTTCTATCGCTGCCTGGGCTTTTTTGTCGCCTCGCTCGGCCATCTCCTGAAGGCGGATTTTGCGGGCAGACACAATCGCCATCTCCGACATCGCAAAGATGCCATTTGCCAAAATCAGCAGCAGCACGATTAAAACTTCAACAGCAACGGAAGGCATTGGTGGCAGTCTCCGGCAGCAGCCCGCGTCCGGCAAAAGGGGCTAGAAACGTCTTTGGAGTTGAGTTTGAAGGGAAGACAAGCTTGCAGGTGCTTGCAGACTCAATTTTGCTAACCAGGTTTGGCAAGCCAAATTGGCACGCGCATCTCGCAAACTTATAGATGAAGGTAGCACCTCGACCAGGGTGAAATTGTAGGATCAGCAGATTTTCTCGCAGGCGGCCAGGGGTCAGCGACAGATTTGACCTGACATCTGGAACCGATTTCCTGAATCCTGGGCCCTGACCCGTCTTTCCGGAAGCGGTTCCCCCAATCCTGAATCTCTGGCAGCGCTTTACAATGGTCAACAGTCTTTAGCTCAACCACTGCTTCCCGAAATCCCAACCGCTATGGCGTTTTCGTCGATTTGTCGCGTCATGGGGCGATCGCCCCTCACCGCCGAACTGCTCACCAAGCTGAACCAGCAGCGCCGCCTCAGTCTCAACGGCATTGCCCGCCTGCCCAAGGGACTGGTCGCCTCAACCCTGGCCCAAACGGCCCAGCGCCCGCTGCTGGTGGTTGCCGCCACGCTAGAGGAAGCCGGACGCTGGACGGCCCAACTGGAAGCGATGGGCTGGACCACCGTGCATTTCTACCCCACCTCAGAAGCGTCGCCCTACGAACCCTTTGACCCCGAATCGGAAATGACCTGGGGGCAGTTGCAGGTGTTGGCAGATCTGGCGCGGGTTGAGTCATCGTCCCAGCCGTCCCAGCTTGCAATTGTGTCTACCGAGCGATCGCTCCAGCCGCATCTGCCGCCCGTGGAGACATTTCGCCAGTTTTGCGTCACGCTGACCCAGGGCTTGGAAATTGACCTGAAATCCCTCAGCCGCCAACTGGCGCTACTGGGCTATGAAAAAGTGGCGATGGTGGAAACCGAGGGACAGTGGAGCCAGCGCGGCGACATCATCGATGTGTTTCCGGTGGCGGCGGAGTTGCCCGTGCGCCTGGAGCTATTTGGCGATGAGCTAGAGAAGATCCGCGAGTTTGACCCGGCCAGCCAGCGATCGCTCGACAATGTGCCGCAGTTGGTGCTGACGGCAACGGATTTTGCGCCGATGGTGTTGTTGGGATTGGGGGCCAGCGGTCAGGGCGATCTGGCAGAAAGTTTGGAGCGTCTCCAGCCGTACCTATCCCCGGAAGAAGCGGAGCGATTGGCGGAAAGCGGACGACTGGAGGGGGCACGGCGGTTTTTGGGGCTGGCGTTTGACCGGCCCGCGTCGCTGCTGGATTATTTACCGGAGAATACCCTGGTTGCCATTGATGAGATGGAGCAATGTCAGGCACATGGCGATCGCTGGTTTGACCATGCGGAAGACCACTGGCGCGAGGTATCCGGGGGGCAGGGCACGGAGAACGACGGCGTGACGGCACAATCTCCCACGGCCCCAACCCTTCCCAAGACCCACCGACCGTTTACGGAGTCCCTTGCGGCGTGCGATCGCTTCCTCTGTCTACACCTGTCCGAACTGGCGGAAGAGGGCAACGGGCTGAACCTGTCGAGTCGCCCCGTTCCCGCTGTGCCGCATCAGTTTGGGCGATTAGCGGAGACGATTCGGCAAGAGCGCGATCGCAAGTTTGGCGTGTGGCTAATTTCGGCGCAGCCGTCGCGGTCAGTGGCGCTGTTGCAGGAACACGACTGTCCGGCGCAGTTCATTCCCAATCCGCACGACTATCCGGCGATCGAGCGGCTCCAGGCGAACCGAGTGCCGACGGCGGTGAAATATTCCGGCTTGGCGGAGCTAGAAGGCTTCATCCTGCCGACGTTCCGCATCGTCGTCATTACCGACCGCGAGTTCTTTGGGCAGCACACGCTGGCCACGCCCAGCTACGTCCGCAAGCGCCGCCGTGCTGCTTCCAAACAGGTTGACCCGAATAAACTGCAACCGGGCGATTACGTCGTTCATAAAAACCACGGCATTGGCCAGTTTATTAAGCTGGAAAGCCTGACGCTGGATAATGAAACCCGCGAATATCTGGTGCTGAAATATGCCGACGGGCTACTGCGGGTGGCGGCGGATCAGGTGAATGCGCTGTCGCGGTTTCGCGGGGTGGGCGAGGGCAAACCCGAACTCAGCAAGATGACGGGCAAAGCCTGGGAGCGCACCAAGCAAAAAGTTCGCAAGGCGATTAAGAAGGTTGCCTTTGACCTGCTGCAACTCTACGCCCAGCGGGCCCAGCAGCAGGGCCACGCCTACCCGCCAGACACGCCCTGGCAGGAAGAAATGGAGGACTCGTTCCCCTACCAGCCGACGACCGACCAGCTCAAGGCGATTCAGGACGTGAAGCGGGATATGGAGGGCGATCGCCCGATGGATCGGCTGGTCTGCGGCGACGTGGGCTTCGGCAAAACCGAGGTCGCCATCCGCGCTGTGTTCAAGGCGATCACCGCTGGGAAACAGGTCGCCCTGCTCGCGCCGACGACGATTCTGACGCAGCAGCACTACCACACGCTGAAGGAACGCTTTGCCCCATACCCGATTCAGGTCGGTCTGCTGAACCGTTTTCGCACCAATGCCGAAAAGCAGGACATCCTGAAGCGCCTCGCCTCTGGGGAACTGGATGTGGTCGTAGGGACGCATCAGCTTTTGGGCAAGGGCGTGCAGTTCAAAGACTTGGGGCTGCTGGTGGTGGACGAAGAGCAGCGCTTTGGCGTGAACCAAAAGGAAAAAATCAAAACCCTGAAAACTCAGGTAGACGTGCTGACCCTCAGCGCCACGCCGATTCCCCGGACGCTTTACATGGCGCTGTCGGGCGTGCGCGAAATGAGCCTGATCACCACGCCGCCGCCCTCCCGCCGCCCCATCAAAACGCACCTGTCGCCCTACGATCCGGAGATGGTGCGGACGGCGATTCGGCAGGAACTCGATCGCGGTGGGCAGGTGTTTTACGTGGTGCCACGGGTGGAGGGCATTGAGGAAACCGCCGCCAAGCTCCGAGAGATGGTGCCGGGGGTGCGGATGGCGATCGCCCACGGGCAAATGCAGGAAGGCGAACTGGAAGCCACCATGCTCACCTTCAACAACGGCGAGGCGGATATTCTCGTCTGCACCACGATTATCGAATCGGGGCTGGACATCCCCCGCGTCAATACGATCCTGATCGAAGACGCACAAAAGTTCGGTCTGTCGCAGCTTTATCAGCTCCGGGGACGAGTGGGACGAGCGGGCATCCAGGCCCATGCGTGGCTGTTTTACCCGAAACAGAGCCAGCTTACAGAAACCGCCCGCCAGCGCCTCCGCGCCATTCAAGAATTTACCCAGCTTGGCTCTGGCTATCAGTTGGCCATGCGCGATATGGAGATTCGCGGCGTGGGCAATCTGCTGGGGGCAGAGCAGTCGGGCCAGATGGATGCGATCGGCTTTGACCTGTATATGGAAATGCTGGAGGAAGCCATCAAGGAAATTCGCGGCCAGGAAATTCCCCAGGTAGACGACACGCAAATCGACCTGCGCCTCACCGCCTTCATCCCCGCCGACTATATCCCCGACCTGGATCAAAAGATGAGCGCCTATCGCGCCGTTGCCGCTGCCCAGACCAAGCAGGAATTGACCGAGATTGCGGTGGATTGGAGCGATCGCTATGGCCCCATTCCCCCCGCCGCGCTGCAACTGTTCCGCGTGGTAGAACTGAAGCAAATCGCTAAGAAGCTGGGCTTCTCGCGCATCAAGCCCGACGGCAAGCAGCACATCCTGCTAGAAACGCCGATGGAAGAACCCGCCTGGAACCTACTAAAGGACAAGCTGCCCAGCCACCTGCAACCCCGCTTTGTCTACACCCCCGGCAAAGTCACCGTCCGCGGACTGGGGGCCCTCAGCGCCGACCTCCAGCTAGAGAACCTGATCGACTGGCTCAGCCGGATGCAGGGGGCGTTGCTGGAGCCGACGTTGGCCTAGGGATTGATATTGAGTCCAGCTAATTTAGAAGTTACAAAGCATGGCGACTGGTGAAATGTGCCCTCTAAAAGCTGTACTTTTCACGAATTACCCATAACTTGAGTTTATAAATATGGAGCTAGATGAACTTAAAAAGCTTGTTAGAGCAGGAGAGTTTGGGGCTATTACCTTAGACACGTCAATTTTTGATGCTCAAGGCTTAAGACTGGAATCAGGATTACTTAAGCAACTAGAGCAATTTCAAGATAGTTCAACAAGGTTGATTCTTTCGGAAATAGTAAAGGAAGAAGTCTTGTCGCATCTTATGGAAAAAGCGAGAGACACACAGAAGGAAATTGAAAAATCTTTGAAACAGGCTAAAGAACAGTGGCGTGTTGAGGAGCAGGATGTTGAAAAAATAAAAGAAATAATTTTTTGTGGACATGAAGCAAAGGAAGTCGTTTTTGAGCGATTTAATCAATTTTCAGAGCTTACGTCGATAGAGATAGTCGAAGCTCAAAATCATGTGATGATAAGTGACTTAATACAAAAATACTTTAAAGCTAGACCTCCGTTCTCAGAAATAGGAAAAAAGAAGAATGAATTCCCTGATGCTATTGCTCTAATGTCTTTAGAAACTTGGGCAAATAAACATCAAACAAAAGTTATTGTTGTCACATCTGACGACGATTGGAAGAAATTTTGCAAAGACTCTGGAAGGCTTATTGTTATTGATGATTTTGCTGGAGCTTTAGGATTATTTCAACTTCAAGATGCTGATGACATTTGCAAGTATCTATCAGAAAAGTATGAAAAGGGTGAATTGCAGAACGTGAAACAAGCTATCTCTAATGCTTTGGAGTATCAACTAAGCGATCTTGAGATTCACCCAGAAGTGAGTTCCTCATTCCTGTATGAGCAAAATTCAATAGAGGTATCCCTCAATGGATTTGAATTCAATTTGTTCGAGCCTCCTAACTTAATATTTAGACCAGTTAATTTTGACGATGATAGTTTAGTGGCTGAATCGAAATTAAGCGTGGATGTCAATATTGAATGTAGCTTTTTATTTTCTATACATGATTCCATAGATAAGGACGAAGTTCCGTTTGGAAGTAGTAGTGCAAATATTCAAACAAATTTAGACGTAGATATCTTAGTTTCATTTATAGGGAGCTTAGACAAGATTGGAGCAGATGTCGAGGTGGATAACATCGAAATTGAAGTCAAAAAACTTGATTCAGTTGATTTTGGCGAGATTGGGCCAGATTGGATGGGTGAAGACTACGATTACTGAGAAGCTGCATAACAACTTTCTGGCATACCAACTATCTCAAATCTCTTCGTTGAGTCCGAGGGATTGCTAGCGGCGAGTGAAGCGGAACGTTAAATATTTTTTGTAGAAGCCCCGTGTAGCGGAGCTTCTACAAAGAATATCAACCCCGTCTCAACAGAGTTGCGATTAGGGTGAGGGGACAGCAAAGTTGCACACCAGATTCTAGGGAGTGTCATCAATTAGATAAGCTGTAATCAGCAGTGATTCAGCTATCTGACGATTATGACAACCCGCCGCTACGCCCTGCGCGATGACCAATGGGAACGGCTCCAAGATTTGCTCCCTGGACGAGCGGGGGCGGTGGGAGTCACAGCAAAGGATAATCGTCTGTTTGTCGAGGCAGTGCTCTATCGATATCGAGCCGGCATTCCCTGGCGAGACTTGCCAGAGCGGTTTGGTGATTTTCGCAAGGTTCACACCCGCTTTCGGCGCTGGGCAAAGACGGGCGTGGGGCAACGGGTGTTTCAGGTGCTGTGTGAAGATGCAGACAACGAATACGCCCTGATCGACACCACGATTGTGCGTGCTCATCAGCATCGTGCTGGAGCAAAGGGGGGGATGCCAATGCCCAAGCCATTGGTCGCAGTAAAGGGGGATTGAGCACCAAGATTCATACGACTGTCGATGCGCTGGGCAATCCGACAGGCTTTCACCTCACACCCGGGCAGGTCTGTGACCTTGATGGGGCTGATGTGCTGCTAGAGAATATTCAAGCTGATACAGTCCTGGCTGACAAAGGATATGACGCAGACCAACGGGTGGTTGAGCGACTCCAACAACAGGGCAAGACTGCTGTGATTCCGCCCAAGCGAAACCGCAAGACACCGCGTGATTACGACAAGGAGCTATACAAAGCGCGGCATCTGATTGAGAACTTCTTTGCCAAACTCAAGCAGTATCGAGCGATTGCGACACGCTATGACAAGTTAGCCGAGACGTTTCTGAGTGCAATTTACATGGCGGCTGCCCTTATTTGGCTTAATTGATGACACGCCCTAGGCACAGTCGCCGATCCAATCGTCAGTATCATCATCAAGAGTGCATCCCAATTTTGCAAGACTCATGTTGAGAATTGCCCATTGAGGTAGGCACAACGTTGCTTCAGCACCTGCGGAACGTTATCTTTGTCCCACTGCGCCCCCGATATCTTGATTCGCCGCCCAAGTTGTTTAACGGTCGATTCAATTGCCCCGGAACCAATGGAGACTCCTTCAGCTTGATAGTAGCCATAATTGACAATCCGCTGTCGATGCTTGTTAAGGTAGCTAACGAAATTCGTAACCCGCTCGTGTTGCCAATCCTCAAACTGTGCAATTGCGCCCTCGACATCGCCTTGCCACAAACAGGTTTCCACGGCATCTAAACGTTGCACAGAACCACCCACTTTGCCCAAATTCTCAACCAAGTGATACCAGTCCAAAATCTCCCGTCTTTGGGTCTGGTTGCCAATCTGGGTGTAGACATTCCAGATCCATCATGCCCATCTCCAATACAAGTCAATGGGTCAGATAAAGACTGAACATTGACCCAGTTGACCAACTGCTCATTGTCTTGAAAGAAGGCAGCAACACAGGACTCGTGCAGATTCACTGCCTTGTAATCTCGCCATTCACTCGGTTCTCCTTCGGGTGTTCGCAATCGCACTTTACCTCCATCGATACTCATCTCCTCAACCGTTTCTTCCACTTGCGGTAACTCAAAGATTTGACGATGCACTAATCGCTGTTGAGTACTGTGAGAAACCTTTATCCCAGTCAACACTTCAATGTCTTCTGCCGCCCGCTCATACGATTCATTGGCACTCACCAACAAACAACACCGCTCCAGGTAAGGACTCCATCGTGTGTACGCTTTCACCTCCAGAATTTGAGCTTGTTTCTCACTCACTTGCAGTTGTCCAAGGATGCTCTCGATGCGACGCTTTCGTCCACTTGTCGTGCCGCTACTTGTTGCAATAAAAAATCCCCGATCTCTGGGCTGACATGTTCGAGCAGATGTCCTCGCACTGCCGCCTCAATCCCTGCCAACGTTTTCACTTGCTCTGGGTCAGTTTCCTCGTATAGCAGAGCGGCAAGGGCACGAGCATGGGCTTGGATTTGGGCTTTTTTCTCAGCGTCCATGACAGGTATCGGGTAAAAGTACAATACTCAAAGTTTATCGCTATCGCCAAAGTCTAGAACTAAGCACTTTTACTCATCGCAAAAGTGGGATGCACTCCATCATCAATGCTCGATTGCCAGGATTAACAACAGAACAGCTCGAGCAAATCAAATATGCTCATAGGCTATCGATGTCTGCCGAAAACATCCAGGGACTACTGTTAGAAGAATTTTTAGCTGAGCAGCTTGCTGATTACGGTTGGTACTGTTGTTGGGGAGAATCGGTTCGGCACGTAGATTTTTGCAATGTCGATGGCTCTCTTTTGCAGGTCAAGAACCGAAGCAACTCAGAAAACAGTTCATCCTCTAGAGTAAGGATTAATCGACCCATTGAAAAATGGTATCGGGTTGATGCTAGAACGGGTTCCTACCGATGGTCTTATTTCAATGACAAGTACAGTACGGATCGATTTTCAGAAGAAAATTTTGTTACTTTTGTTCAACGCATTTTGTCAGCTAACCCAAATGCCCTCGCTATTGAATTAAATAATCCTTGGCAGGATCTATCAGGGTTATCAAACTAAGTTGAGAGATAGCTGCTTTACTGAGGATTCTTCAAAACAACCCATCTCCTTCATCCAATTGACATCATCCGTTTTGTGGTAGCGAGAATACGGGAAATCTGGGTAATTTAGAGGCTGCTCACCCTTTAAATGAGATAGCAACATCCTGGCGATCGCCCTTCCTAGAGAGCAAGGTACAGCATTGCCTACTTGTCGATATTGATCGAGTAAGGTGCCTGCAATAATCCAATCGTCTGGGAACTCTTGAATACGCTTATATTCTTCAATGCTAAGGGGTCTATCTTCCTCTGGATGCGCTAGATCAGTCGCAGGCATAGCTGGATGGGTAACCAAGGTTGGGGCGGGCTTATCCCACGCTAGCCTGCGGTAAAAACCCGTCTTTCCCCCTCCCGCATGATAAGAAGCTCCTAGCGCTTCTTGATGTAGTTCTTCTGGCAAGTCTCGCCAGTATTGTCCTGGCTTTAGCAACTTGTAATACTTGAGCCGTTTTTCAGGAAACTTGACAAAATGATGTCCATCTTCAGGTAGTCCTTGTAAGGCTTCTCGTAAGCTTTTCCAGGTTGGCAATCCGTACAGACCTTTTTCTGAATGAGTGGGGGTGAGGTAAGGAAGTTTCTCGCCATCCCGGCTACAAGCAATGACGACCCTTTCCCGTTGCTGCGGCGCTCCAAAATTAGCAGCATTATACAAATTAAAAGAGATACTGTACCCAGCCTCCCTGAGCCGTTGAGCAATAAAGAGCAGGGCACCGCCTCTCTGCTCATCTTGAGACAATGGCGGAAAATTTTTTCCTCGCATTTCATGAGGTCTGTGCTTCAACGGAGCAGACAGTAATCCTCGAACATTTTCAATAACTGCAAATCTCGGCTTCAACTCAATGATTAAATCGATAAACGTCAAAAAGACATTACCTCGCTCGTCATTGAATCCTTGACGTTTGCCTGCACTGCTAAAGGCTTGGCATGGAGGCCCGCCAACGATAACATCAATTTCGTCGGTCGAACTCAGCCCTGCCTTTTCTCGAATTTCTGAAGCTGAGTAATCTCGAATATCCCCGATCAACGCTATATCGGGTCGATTGATCTCAATTGTTTTTCGAGCGGCTGTATCGACTTCACAAGCCAGTAGTACCTGGATGCCTTCCTTGAGTGCATCCCACTTTTGCGATGAGTAAAAGTGCTTAGTTCTAGACTTTGGCGATAGCGATAAACTTTGAGTATTGTACTTTTACCCGATACCTGTCATGGACGCTGAGAAAAAAGCCCAAATCCAAGCCCATGCTCGTGCCCTTGCCGCTCTGCTATACGAGGAAACTGACCCAGAGCAAGTGAAAACGTTGGCAGGGATTGAGGCGGCAGTGCGAGGACATCTGCTCGAACATGTCAGCCCAGAGATCGGGGATTTTTTATTGCAACAAGTAGCGGCACGACAAGTGGACGAAAGCGTCGCATCGAGAGCATCCTTGGACAACTGCAAGTGAGTGAGAAACAAGCTCAAATTCTGGAGGTGAAAGCGTACACACGATGGAGTCCTTACCTGGAGCGGTGTTGTTTGTTGGTGAGTGCCAATGAATCGTATGAGCGGGCGGCAGAAGACATTGAAGTGTTGACTGGGATAAAGGTTTCTCACAGTACTCAACAGCGATTAGTGCATCGTCAAATCTTTGAGTTACCGCAAGTGGAAGAAACGGTTGAGGAGATGAGTATCGATGGAGGTAAAGTGCGATTGCGAACACCCGAAGGAGAACCGAGTGAATGGCGAGATTACAAGGCAGTGAATCTGCACGAGTCCTGTGTTGCTGCCTTCTTTCAAGACAATGAGCAGTTGGTCAACTGGGTCAATGTTCAGTCTTTATCTGACCCATTGACTTGTATTGGAGATGGGCATGATGGGATCTGGAATGTCTACACCCAGATTGGCAACCAGACCCAAAGACGGGAGATTTTGGACTGGTATCACTTGGTTGAGAATTTGGGCAAAGTGGGTGGTTCTGTGCAACGTTTAGATGCCGTGGAAACCTGTTTGTGGCAAGGCGATGTCGAGGGCGCAATTGCACAGTTTGAGGATTGGCAACACGAGCGGGTTACGAATTTCGTTAGCTACCTTAACAAGCATCGACAGCGGATTGTCAATTATGGCTACTATCAAGCTGAAGGAGTCTCCATTGGTTCCGGGGCAATTGAATCGACCGTTAAACAACTTGGGCGGCGAATCAAGATATCGGGGGCGCAGTGGGACAAAGATAACGTTCCGCAGGTGCTGAAGCAACGTTGTGCCTACCTCAATGGGCAATTCTCAACATGAGTCTTGCAAAATTGGGATGCACTCGCCTTCCTTTTCTAGTCCTAAGTCCAAACCCATGCAACCAGAAAAAAAACTCAAGGCTTTCAGATCGGGTTTTTTAGACGAGCGTCGCCCATGATCAGGAATGCTTAAGCTTGTATCTTCTCCTTTGATTCGGTAGTTTTGAACGGAGTCTGATGCGACAATCCACCGGCTGCTAATCCGTTCCCCTCTGATTTCGCCATACCGGAGCAGTTGACGAACATATTGCTCTGAGCAATTTAGGATTTCAGAGGTTTCTTTTACGGAGAGGTACTGGGTCGCCATACTTTCGGAAGCGAAACTGAAACTAGGTGCCCATACTATCGCCAGGGTAACGGGCTTGCAAGCATTCTGAACTAATGTTCTTGGCTCAGCACCTGTGGACGAGGGAATGATGTTTTGGGAAGCGCCGCGGCCGCCGCGCCAGTCCTTTTTGCTGGGGCCATCGACGGTGGGCTAGGTGGCGGTGATAGAGTGAACCGGAGTCATCAGCCCTTGAGGAGGTTGCGATGGTTTGGCTTGGGAATGGGGAGATTTTGGATTGGGGAGTTTGGATTTTGGATGGCGGGGATGCCCTGCTAAAATCCAAAATCCAAAACCCAAAACCCTCCTTATCTGTTCTTACTCATTCGCGCCAGGGTTGCTCCGGACTTCACGGTGCAGGCAGCGCAACACTTCGCCGGGTTGCTCGGCGTTGAGGACGATGCCGTTGGGCGGAAATTCCAGGGCACGAGTCCACTCGAAGCGTTCGGCGTAGCGGAGCAGGTGCAGTCGGTCGATGGCCAGTTGCGCGTCTTCGGGCAGGCCGATGATGTAGTGGCGCAGGCGGCGACGGCGCGGCAGTTCGCAGGTGAGCGGCGGCAGCGAAAACTGGGTCGCCTCCGAGCGCGGGGACGACCAGGTGTATTGAACTGTCAGCATTTGGGGTTTCCTCCTTGGAAACGAGGTAGGGAAACCCCGAAAAGATGGCCGCCCAAACGACGCAAAGCAGGTTTCAAGGCGGCCATACAATAGGCAAAGCCCTGAGACAGCTATCTCTGTCCTGGGGTCAGGCGTTGGTAGGTGTTGGCCCATCTACCAATGCCGTAAACGACGAACCGGCCAAATTTTCGGGGAGTGGAATAAGCTGCGTGTTGGGGAAATTACAGCTTGATGGACGATTGTAGTCGATACGCCTGATCGGCGCAAGCAAAATTTTGGGCCTTGCTGAATTCAAGGATGAATCAGTTGTGGGATGGGCACTTCGCCGAACTTGAGGTGGTGGAGTCGCAAACGCATCGAGTGCTTTAGCCTGTCTACGAACTTGGAATTACGATGCAGGCGAGCAAGATGATGCCTCAAGCGGCTGACGAGCTACAGGTACTCTGCCAGAAAATCGAGGGCATCGGCGGCATCTGCACTGAAGGGGTCGTCTTCCCAGCAGGGGGCAGGCAACAGCAACGCCAGGTTTGCCAGCACGTCCGCTTCAATTTCATCCAGATTTTTCACTGCAAACCAGTCTTCTAGCGCCTTCAGGTCGCGATCGCGCAGAGGAGCCAGCGTTGGCGTTTCAACAGGCGGGACGATTGGCAATTCAGGCAGGGGTGCAAGCCTGCTTCCTGGCTCTACCCTTGCCAGCGCTATGTCCCCATCGGGCAGTCGCACAGCGGGTGTTGTGCCCACAGCCTGCCGACGAGCCACGCGCTTGCGGGTGAGGGCACGCGCACTGAACTCCAACAGTTCTGCCAGAGACGGGTCGGCGTTGTCGTGAGGGGAGGTGAGGAACATGGAGGGTGTGTGGGAAGAGGAGGGAGGAGGAGTGGAACAGGAGAGATGGCGAAGCAGCGCAGGCTGGTCTGGTGCGCGTGTGCGTCTGTGTATACTTGGCGGGTGGTGAAGTTGGGGTGCAACGAGCTAGCGCGATCGCGCTTTGTTCGACCGGGTTATGCCACCGGGACGCAACAGGCTATGGAACTGGGAGCAGCGTTTCAGCAGGAACAGCGCGACTGGGAACAGCGTTTAACTTAGTCTGTCGGGATTCCGAACCTAGACCAACCGACCTTATACTGAAATGCCTGCATAATGTCCTGAAAATCAGGCAATGTAAGCCTGCGGGCACTTCAGAAGTATTGGGTTTGCAGACTGAAGACTGGCAGAGTGCGATCGCCCAGGTGAATTACAGGTGAATTAATTGAACTGGGACTAAGCAGATCCTGAGTACCAGAAGCAACCAGACTCAACAGATTCTTGAATCCACGAGATAGCAAAAGTTGCTACTGCTTAAACCAGATTTTGGCTTCAGCAATGCTGCGGAAATTTGAGAAACACCCTATTTCTTGAAGATACGAAAAAATCCGGAGAGTTGCCAATTTATTTACAGCTCGTTCACGGTTATGTCATAGGGCTGGATCGTCACTTCAAAGACCTCGGCAAAAGACTGGGCGATCGCCCCTTGCACCTCCGCCACGGTAATCTCTGGAATCCAGTCGGCCAGGCAACCCACCGGGCGATCGCCAATGCCGCAGGGCACAATCACCCCAAAGCCACGCATCTCCGGGCACACGTTTAGTGAAAAGCCATGCATCGTCACCCAGCGGCTCACCTTGATGCCGATTGCGCCGACCTTGCGCCCATCCACCCACACGCCCGTCAGCCCGTCGATCCGACCGCCTGCCAGCCCAAACGGGGCGATCGCCCGGATCAGCACCTCCTCCAACTGCCGCAAATACCAGTGCAAATCCTGCCGATAGTGCCGCAGGTTCAAAATTGGATAGCCCACCAGTTGCCCCGGCCCGTGATACGTCACTTCGCCGCCGCGCTCGACCCGGTGAATCTCTGCATCCGTCCGCTCAAGATCAAACTTCACAAAATCCAGCGTTGCCCCCTGCCCCAGCGTGTAGACGGGTGGATGCTCCAGTAAAAGCAGCAGGTCTGGGGAATTGGGCCGCTGGATCAGGCGATTGACGTGCGATCGCTGCCATTCCCAGGCCGTTTTGTAAGGCACAAGTCCCGCTTCCCAAAGCCAGCAAATACGGCTGGATGATTGATTTACCCGTTGCTCTACCAAAGGACTTATCCCGCTCAACAGCGACAGTCTGCACCTGCCAACAAATCAAGAATCATCACAGCTTGCAAAGCATTATGTAACGAATCCGTCGTCCAGAATACAAGGTGCTAGGGTGAAAATATACCCACTACAACAGGGTAATTGAATACCCACCATTAAGGGGAGGAAGCTCTATGAAGCTTGTCATCCAGGGCAAAAACATTGAGATCACCGATGCACTCCATGAATACGTTCGTCAGAAAGTTGAGAAAGCAGTCAGTCATTTCCAAAACCTGACGACCGAAGTGGATGTGTGTTTGTCGGTAGCTCGTAACCCCCGGATTAACCCTCGACAAACGGCTGAGGTGACAATCTACGCAAACGGCGCGGTGGTTCGTGCCGAAGAAAGCAGCGAAAACCTCTACGCCAGCATCGACCTCGTGGCAGACAAGATTAGCCGCCAGCTCCGCAAGTTCAAAGAAAAGCGGAACACACACACACCCATCCGCACGGCTGAGGTGTTGCCCTATCAACCCGTTGATGCCGACTTGCTCGCCAACCGCGAACCCGAACTGCCCTCGGAGGTGGTGCGAAGCAAGTATTTTGCCATGCCGCCAATGACCATCGAGCAGGCGCTAGAACAGCTCGAACTGGTAGATCACGATTTTTATATGTTTCTTAACGCCGAGACGGGCGAAATCAACGTGATTTACGAACGCAATCACGGCGGCTATGGCGTGATTCAGCCGCGCCGCACCAATGGCCACCACCCTGCCGAAAATGGCAACGGCAAAGCGGCTCAAAATGGCACCAAAGCCTATACGCCTTCGACTTCTGCTTCGGTTCATAAAGGAAACTAGACAGCACGGGTTGTTCGTTCACGCTTGTTCGTTCACTTAAACTACGGCAATTAGGGCAGTCTGAGGGGTACTCATCGCTTCGATTGACCGCTTCTAATGAAAAAACGGGAGTCTAGCAGTTTCGCTTGGCTCCCGTTTTGGTTTTAGGAGAATCTAAGCCCTTGAAAACTAAAGCCCTGTCCTCAAACAACTCCTCAAGCGGCAGGACTGACGCACTTGCGATAAATTTTCTGGATTTTAGACGGTTTTTGACGAAAAATTCTCCAAATGCCCAAGTCTTTCATAGTGTTACGCAGGCAAACTGGCATCAGGTATGCAGATAAATGATCGATTTAATACATCGATCATAGAGTCTTTATGCAGATTGTATTTTGAGCCTTCTCTTTTGAGTCTTTAGAAAGCAGGTACGTATACATAGCCAGTCTGAGTGCATAGAAGTACTTTATGATGCCTCAATAAAAGCACCGTGAATTTTCCGTAAAGACCTGGGGGTATGAGTATCAGCCTCTTTGACGATTCAGCTAATCTACGCTCTACAAAGTAAATTCATACACAGGTCGGAAATGATGAAGATTCAATGGACTCACCGGATACCTCTTTCTATCCGTAGTTACACGGTCTAAGTTGTACATATACGCAGTGGAATCTTAAAAACTTTAAGAAGTAGGTTTATTTACTGCCTGATGTTGAGGTGAGTGGTTTCACTGACGCAGGCGCAGGTGGTTTTTGAGGTGTTTCTGGTTTGTCAGTCTCTTTGAGGGCAATCAAGTGTCTGGCTCATTTCAGGCAATAAGCGCTTTAGGGGGTGTTGAAGGGGGGTTGAAACGTATTTTGACTGGAGTTTAGTTCTGTTCCGCTGATTCGGTTGTTGGTTTGTCGGCAGAGTTTCTCTTGCATCAGAGTTCAAGCTTGTTGCCTGATCAACCTTGGTTTCAACCCCCGATTTTAGGTGCATGACTGATCATCTGGTCTGGGGTGCATGTGTTTCGGTTACGTTTGAGTGTTAGCTGGAGATTCAAAAGAGATGGTTTCCATAAAATCCCTCTCGCTTGGTTCGGCATCTAGAACCCTATCCGACTTGCGATCGCCCGCCTTTACTCAACTTCGTCGAGGTGTGGCAATTGGCTGGGTGCGGATGCTCAGTCTGCTCGTGTCGGATGCTGCTGCGATTTTACTGGCTTGGGGGCTGGCGGTTTCTCTGGGAACCGAGTTGGACTCACCCTGGAGTAGTTTGGGCCGCTACTCCTTCTTGCCGCTCATTCTGGCGGTCAAGCTGGGAGTCATGATTTCGCGAGGGCTATACGGTTCGGGGCTGACCCGTCGAGACTATCTGGGAGTTGTCAAAGCGCTTTCGCTGGCGGAAGGGCTGCTGCTGCTGATTGCCTTCCTTTATGAACCAGATCGATACGTCTCACGCTCGACGTTTCTGATTTCCTGGTTCCTGAGTGTGGCATTTGTATGCGGTGGTCGGTTCTTGATTGACCGAGGCACTGAGATCGTTCGCAAGCGCGGTGCAGCCTGCTATCCAGTGTTTCTAATCTGTGATGATGATGAGCAGCAGCGAAATATTCAATTGATTG
Source organism: Leptolyngbya sp. O-77 (assembly GCF_001548395.1). Taxonomy (NCBI): domain Bacteria; kingdom Bacillati; phylum Cyanobacteriota; class Cyanophyceae; order Leptolyngbyales; family Leptolyngbyaceae; genus Leptolyngbya; species Leptolyngbya sp. O-77. Next base: position 5,095,655 of record NZ_AP017367.1, on the reverse strand, counting down.
AAAAAGAAAATCGTTATCGCCTGATGGGGGTGGCGAGTGCCCGCGCCCTCGACCGACGCAATCGAGATGAAACGATTCGACGAGTCCGAGAGCTTGGCATCGCAGAGCTGTTTGTTTCTTGGACTGCGATTCAAAATCGACTCCATCTCTGCTGGCATTTCCAAACGGCGGGTATCACACTTCGTATCTTGCCGGGTGAGATTGCCTCCTCGTTTCCCAAGTCGCAGTTTCGGATGATGGGTGAGTTGCCGACGCTGACGCTGGAAGCGCCAGTTCTGGTCGGCAGTGATTTTTGGGTCAAGCGGTTTTTTGATTTCTGGGGCGCGGTAATCGCCATTCTGGTGTTCTCCCCGCTCTATATTGCGATCGCCCTGCTGATTCGGATGGATTCTCCGGGGCCCATCTTCTTCCGGCAAACCCGCATTGGGCTGCATGGCAACAAGTTCAAGGTTTGGAAGTTCCGCACAATGGTGCAAAATGCGGCGCAGCTTCAGGCAGTGCTAGAGGCGCAGAACGAAATGAAAGACGGCGTGCTGTTCAAAATGAAGGACGACCCGCGAATCACGCGAGTCGGCAAGTTCTTGCGTCGCTATAGCCTGGATGAGCTACCGCAGTTGTTTAATGTGCTGGTAGGTGAGATGAGCTTTGTCGGCCCGCGCCCCCTGCCCGTGCGAGATGTTGAGCGCTTTCAAGAGCGCCACTTCATTCGGCAGGAAGTGCTGCCTGGGATTACGGGGCTGTGGCAGGTTTCAGGGCGTTCGGATATCACCGATTTTGAGAAGGCCGTGCAGCTTGACTTGATCTACATCGCCAACTGGTCGCTCTGGCTTGACTTAAAGATTCTGCTGAAGACCGTTCAGGTGGTTATTGGCAAGAGCGGCGCTTACTAAGCCTCTCTGAGGGTGTAGGAAAAACTTGCGATCACCTGTTGGCAGCGTATTAAGCATATCAGGAATTATACAACCCAAGCGGGGGGCACCATGCTCTCTCGCTTCTTTTTATTCTTTTTATATTTTTATGATTTTATAATTGCTCTTCTATAGCAACACGCAGGTTAGTTAAGACGTTTGTAGCGAGGACTTAAGTCCTCACTACGAGTCTCAACAGCAACTATGTCCGTCCTATATGTCCTAACCAACCAGTTATCCGCTATGGTAATCGCTCTCCTGAAGATTAGGGCTAAGCGCTCTTCTGAAGGTTATGGTTCAAGGTTATGGTTCTTCTGCGGCGTTTAGCTGCTTATTCACTACGTTTATTCTGTGCTAAGTAAATAAACCTCACCCTGTTCGTTTCCGTCGATCATAATGCTCTCAAACATCAGCTTGCCCCGCACGGTTCGCCGCTCTCCGGATTGCACCGTTGTGTCTGGCGATAGAACCCAGATGCTACCTGTGTTGTCTTGCAGTTCATACAGCAACGCATCTACAAGCGGAGCGCGATCGCCCACCACGCCCGACACTCGGACTGGCACGCTGAAAACAAACGGCATCTGCTGCACCGAGCGAATCGAAACCGAAATGCCCAACCAGCTCAGCACCCCAAACCGCAGCGGTGTGAACAGCAGCAGTGCCAGTACAATGCCTAGCAGCACCGCCAAGAAATAAGAGAGCGATCGCCGTTGAGTCACGGTTGGGGAGTGTGGGAGGATTGGCCGATGAGACTGCTGATATCCAATGTGATATCCAATGTGATATCCAATGATCCGATTTCCAAAGCAACCATGCGAGCCACGGGCATTGTGCTGGTATTTGTGGGCGGGCTGCTGCTGCTGCAAGCCTGGAACGACGTGCAAGCGTCAGGGCAGCGAAGTCGAACCTTTTGGCAGGATATGGTTTTAGGGAGCGCGTTTGCGGCGCTGGGGGCGTGGCTGATCGTGTGGGGGGTGCTGAGATAGCAGACTGGTCGCCGAGGGTGTAGGTTGAAGCGACTGACACACCCTGCGCCACAGGGGATGCCTTGGCCCCCGCTGGCGAATTTCTAGAACGCACTCACTCAGGCGACGGCGGTAGTCGGTGGGAATGCCAAACAGGAGCGTACAGCTTTGCCACAGCAGGGTTGAAACCGTGAGGCTAGCGCAGAGAATTAGCCCGGTGGCCGCCAGTGGATGGTAAATCAGCCCGTAGCGCACAGCAGTCCAGGTGAAATATTGCCGCCAGAGCGCAATTTCATCGCGCAGGTGCCACAGGGAGAGCGGCACGACCGCCAGCCACAACAGCCTCAGCCACCGCCAGCGCATGTTCATCCAGTGCTGATGCAGCCGCTCCACTTCAGCCTGAAAGTCTGAATCTGTGGGAAAGGGATCTGGCTGGGCCGCAGGTTTTTTCCAAATCAGTTTGGGCCACATAGAAGCCACGTCTAAGAAGCTACATCAAAAAGCCATTTCCAAAAAGCCATTTCCAAAAAAGCCATTTCCAAAAAAGCCATATCTAAGTAAAACTGCGTCGGCGCTGTCTAGATGCCCTGGGTGGTCAGGCATCTTCTGGGCTGGGAGTAATGTCTAGCGGGCCGTCGGCAACGGGTTCTGGCTGGGCGATCGCCCGTCCCGTCCGCTCTCGCCAAAAGGCCAGCAGCGTGCTGGCGATAAAAATACTGGAATAAGCACCTGCTACAAATCCCACAATCAGCGCCAGGGCAAAGTATTTCAGCGTTTCTCCACCAAACAGGAAGATTGCCACTAAGCTCAAGATGGTGGTTAACGTCGTATTGATCGAGCGGGTCAGGGTTTGGTTGACCGCTTCATCCACAATATCGTTGATATGGCGACCAGGGCTGTCCTTGATACGCTCCCGGATGCGATCGTAAATGACCACCGTATCATTCACCGAAAAGCCCACAATCGTCAGTAGCGCCACAATAAACAGGCTATCCACCTCCAGCCCAGAGACCAGTCCCAGGATCGAAAACAGCCCCAGCGTCACCAATACATCATGCAGCAGCGCCACAATTGCAAACAGAGCATAGTCAAACTGGAACCGCAGGCTGAGGTAGACCATAATGCCTGCAAAGGCCGCCATTAGCGCCAGTAGCCCCGATGTGAAAATCTGCCGACCGAGCGTGGGTCCCACGGTGTCAATCTGGGTTGCAGCAGGGTCGAATTTGCCCAGCTTTGCCTCTAGTGCTTGCAGGAGTTCGGTTCGCTGTTCCACATTCAGCGTCGAAGTGCGAATCAGCAGTGCATCTTGCTCGGTTCCTAATACCTGGATGCTGCTATTTCCCAAACCTTGCTCCGCCAGCACAGAGCGCACCGTTGCCGGATCGATAGGCTGCTCACAGGTTTTTTCGCGGGCGCAGGCCAGCTCTAGCTGGAGCCGAGAGCCGCCTACGAAGTCAAGGCTGGGCCGCAGCGGCGCACCAAAGTTTTGCCAGGAGATCAACATCGCTGCCAGTCCACTGAGGATGAACGCAGCGGAGATCGCCCACCAGAGGTTGCGCTGTTTGATGACGTGCAGTTTCATGGAGTTGCCTTTGCCAGACGTGCGGCAGAAATGAACGGCAGAGCGGAGCCTTGTTTCGAGAAATGCTCAAACCTTCTCAGGTCGAAGAGGGCCGAGCCGAGGGGGAATTGGAAACGCCGGGGCTATAGTAGCTGGGCTTCCGCAGGCTGGGAACCGACAGCGCAGTGAGCAGCAGCGTGCGGGTACAGGTCAGCGCGGTAAACATGCTGACGACCACGCCAATGGCCAGCGTTAGGGCGAAGCCTTTGACCAGGCCTACCCCCAGCCAGAACAGGGCAGCACAGGCAATTAGCGTGGTGACGTTGCTGTCCAAAATGCTGGAAAAAGCACGATAGAAGCCAGATTCTACGGAGCGGTAGAGGGTTTTGCCAGACCGCAATTCTTCGCGGGTGCGCTCGAAGATCAGCACGTTAGCATCTACTGCCATGCCGATGCTGAGGATAAACCCGGCAATCCCCGGTAGGGTGAGCGTTACATTCAGCAGGTTAAACAGCGCCAGGGTCAGCAGCGCGTAGACGAGCAAAGCAATATCAGCTAGCAGACCCGGCAGGCGGTAATACACCACCATAAAGATGAGGACGAGAATGAGGCCGGCGATCGCCGCATAGATACTCCGCTGAATGCTGTCGCGGCCCAGAGTTGCGCCGACGGTGCGGTTTTCGACAATTTCCACCGGCACAGGCAGCGCCCCACTCCGCAGTTGCAGCGCCAGTTCCCCGGCCCGCTGTGCGTCAAAGCCGCCGCTGATGCTGGCGCGACCGCCGACGATGCCCGTTTCGGCATATTTCACGTCTACGGTAGGAGCGCTGAGCAGATCGTCATCTAGGAAAATGCCCAGGCTGCGGCCTGTGCCCGCTACGGCTTTGGTCATTTCGGCAAATTTCTGGCCGCCCTCCTCGTTAAATTCCAGCCCCACTTCCCAGGCGTTGCCGCTGATGGGCTGGGCGTAGGCGTTTCGCAGCATGTCGCCCGTCAGCCCTACTTTGTCGAACAAGCTGGCGATCGCCTGGTTGCTGCGCTCGATGGCGGCTCGGTTTTCGGCCAGTTCTGCTGGGTCTGCGTTGTTAATTTCCAGATTCGCCTGCTTTACCAGCAGCCCTTGCAGCACCTCGTATTCTGCTCGAAGCTGGGCTTCTGTGCCCTGGCGCTGTTGGCGAAAATCGAGCTGGGCCGTGTCGCCCAACACTCGCTCTGCCTGGGCCGGATCGCTCACGCCCGGAAGCTGCACCAAAAGTTGCGTGTCGCCCACCGTCTGCACCAGCGCCTCCGATACGCCCAGCCCGTTGACCCGGCGTTCTACCACCGCCCGCACGCTCTCCATCTTCTCTGGGGTGATTTCGGGCACCTCTGCGGTGGGGCTGACCTGGAGCGTCAACTGCGACCCGCCCCGCAAATCCAGACCCAAATTTAGCGGTCGCTGGGTTAGCAAAACCGCCGCGGCGATCGCCAACAGTAAAATCAACGCCAGGAGAGAACGCTGTCTGCCCATGCTTTGTAGCTCATACGACAACCGCTATGATAGCCGGATTTGGGGAGTGTTGGGGCGTTAGCGCCTTGGGGTGGAACTGTGGAAATCGAGGATCATGCTGTCCCGTCATTCCCTCTGCCCTTCCAAACGCGATCCACTTGCCGATCTGCCCGCACCTCCACCACCCAATCCACTTGCTCAGAATCCCGCAGCAGCGGCGGGTAAAACAGCGCGGGATGGAGCGATCGCCAGAAATATTCCACAAACTGGTCGATTTCGGCATCGCTCATGCCGGGGCGGCCAGCAGCAGTCATGCGATGTTCGGCTTGCTTGCGCCACTGCTGGCTGAGGCGATAGTCTTCGGGGCGCAGCACGATCAGCCCGTGCAGCAGGTTCCACAGGGGCAGATAGTCTGCTAAGCGGGTATTGCAGTCGCGGGCAAAGGCTCGGTCGGCGGCGGTGAGAAGGGGCGGCGGCGCGTCGTCGAAGGCAGCTGAGTCGATGGGTCGCAGCCCGACAAACCAGCCTTCAAACAGCACCAAGTCTGCACCGGAAACTGGCTCTGGCGCAATGCGATCGCCCTGGCCCTGGTGCAGCGATTTGTCGAACCGGGGCAGCAGCACAGGACTGTTGCCCTGCCGCAGGGCTTGTAGCGTCTGAATTCCCAGATCCACATCGTGAGTGCCGGGGGGGCCACGCCAGCGCAATCGCGGATCGGCCTGCTGCAACCGCTGGCGATCGCCCCAGGTTTTGTACAAGTCATCAATCGATAAACAAACAACCCGCAGCCCGTCCGCCGCCCAAATGCCGCGTAGCAGCCGCGCCAGGGTTGATTTGCCCGTGCCCTGCCCGCCCAAGATGGCCTGAATCAGAGGGCGCGAGTGCAATCGCCAGCGCTGCTTAAGCCATTCTGCCAGCGGCAGCCACAGACCCCACAGCAGATCTAGGGGCACTGCGTCCCAGCCGAGTTCATCCTGGCAAAGGGGGGCGATTGCCCGATAAGCCTGTTGAAATTGTTCGGCTTGGGTGATCATCCAGTCGTCTAGCTGGGCATCGGCAAGCCCAAACTGCTCAGGTCGCCAGCCCCGTGCCAGCCAATCTGCCCTCAGCAACGAAACCGCTGCGGACGGATCGGAACCCCGCCGATGAAACGGTTCGTCAGCGAGTCGCGCCAGAAGATTCTGGAATGGAGCGTTCTGAGTTGCCACGATGCGTCCTGCCAAAGCTCGGCTGCGCCTCAGCTTCCCAGCTTGAAGGCTTCCAAAAACAGTCCGTAGGTCAGCCCCATTTTCATGGCGTTGAGCATCTCTGACACGATGGACGGGCGGGGGCGGCCGTTGACAAGCTGCGATCGCCGCCGCCAATAGACAAACCAGCTAATCGCCTCGGTTACGGCGACCACCACTACTGAGGCCAAAATGTCCCACTCGGATGTCGCCCCCGCAGTCGTAGAAACTGCCCCCGCCAGAAAATTTCCCAGCAGCAGACTCATCACCACCAGCGAAATCCGCCGCCAGGGATTGAGCAGCCATTGGTCAAACTGGCCCAGCGTACCGTTGAGGAGGCGAGTTAGGCGAGTGTCCTGCATGTTGGCAATTGGGGGTCACTAAGTTAGTGGGTTTAAGTTGGGGGTTAAGGCAATTCGACGGAGGTGGGCTTGGCAACGTGGGGCAGTCCCCAGCCAAGCTTTTCGCGGAGAACGTGGAAAAATTCGGGGGGCTTTAGCCGCACAAACTTGGCAGGATAGGGCGATCGCTGCACGCGCACCCGGTCTTCAGGACACACGTAGCAGCCTGCGTTGCCGTCCACGACCATCACCAGGCGATCAGGATTGGCTGCGTAGATTGTAACGGGTTCTGTGGCAGAAAAAACCAGGGCGCGAGAGGCCAGCGAATGCGGGCAGATCGGCACCAACTGCATCACGGCTACGTCGGGCGTGATCACCGGGCCGCCTGCCGACAGCGCGTAGGCGGTGGACCCCGTGGGGGTCGAGAGAATAATGCCGTCGGCGGCGATATCGACGGGCGCGTGGCGGCCCACTTCCACCTCGAAGTGGCACATGCTGGTCAGCGGCTCTCGATGCAGCACCATCTCGTTCAGGCAGAGCGCCTCCCAGGCCAGCACGTCCTTTTGAAACAACTGAACCGTGAGCATCAGGCGCTCTTCGATATCGTAGTCCCGCGCCAAAATTGCCTCAATTGCCTGAGGAAGCTGGTTCAAATAGGTTTCGGTCAAAAAGCCCATGTGTCCTGTGTTGATGGCCAGCAGCGGGATGCCGTGGGGAGCCACCTGCCGGAAGGCCGCCAGCACTGTGCCATCTCCGCCCAGCACCACCGCCAGCGCCATGTCTTCGTCAAACCCGGTGGGAGCCAGACTGGCGATCGGCGTATGACACATGGGCCGGTTTGGCTTGGAATATCCCAGGATGCCGCCCATTCCGGTTGCCAGGTGTACCTCCCAGCCATAGCCTGCAATTTTCTCGCTCAGTTCCTCCGCAATGCGGCAGGCCACAGGTTTGATGTCGTTGTAGATAATCCCGATTTTGGGCACACTCAGCGTCCGGTTCTGGTGGTTGGGCAATCGTTGAGAGAAAGGGTCGCACCTAGAGTTGAGTCGGCGAATCTAGCGATCGCCCCCCAGACTGGCTCCGCAGCAGCGATGCAGCTTGAACCCAGGCAACACGCCTCTGCAAGAGCGGCCAAGAGCGACCAAAAGAGAGCTAGCCGAGATAGAGCTGCGCTCCAGGCTGACTCATCATTCCCTTACTATTTAGATTATGTCCAACCGTAGAAGTTTGCACGTTGCTGCTCAGGAGTTGGCAGGGGATGGGGCGATCGCCCCTGATACAGACTGATAATCCCATAATCCCAGCTAATAACCCCATGCGGATTCTCCAATCTCCCCAATTCTGCTTTGAGTTGCGACTTTTGTGAATACTTGTTACAAGTGAGGTGGTTTCGTTACAAATTCGTTACAAGAATTGGACGATCCGCTGCGGATGCCTCCAACCACCCTACTGCTGGATACCCTTTTAATAAAGCCTATGTTTGGCGGTTTTACTGGTTTCACACGCCCACTCAATACGGATATGGGTGAGCAGGTGCTGAATGCGGTTGCAAACCAGTCCATCCGCCACCTGTTCACGAGCAGCGAAGCCATCGATGTGCAGATCCGCTGCTTTCCCTCCAGCAAGTTGTTGCAGGGCAGTATTGACAGCTTCAAGATGCAGGGCCGTAACCTGGTGATTCGGCGGGATTTCCGGGTCGAAGAAATGTCGTTTACCACCGATGCGGTGTCGATTGACCCGGCCTCGGCGCTGGGTGGGAAGCTCCGCCTTAAGCAGCCGACACAGGCCGTGGCGCAGGTGATTCTGACAGAGGACGGGATTAATAAAGCGTTTGACGCTGATTTGGTGCGCCAGCATTTGGTGAATGTGGAGATGGAGGCGCTGACAAATCTATCGGGCGGCGAACCTGTGTCTTTTCGGGATATCCATATTACCTTGATGCCTGAAAACCAGGTACATGTTGGCGCAAAGGTTGATTTGCCAAACCGGAAGGATCTGCCGATTAGCCTGCGGTCTACGATCGCCGTTGAAAAGCGCCGACAGATCCGCTTTCAAAATGCCGAGTTTGACCCAGCAGGGGTGCCTGAGGAGGGGCGATCGCTCTCTAAAATCGTCAGCCTTGCCTTTGCCGAGGTGCTAGACGGCATGGTGGATCTGGATCGGTTTGATCTGGACGGCGTGATGGTGCGGATTAACCGCCTGGAAACTCACGGCAAAAAACTGGTCTTTACCGGGTATGCTCAAATAGATCACTTTCCCGGTTCTGGGTAAAGTCGCCCTTTTTGCCCCGTTTCATGTCAATTCCTAGTCTATTTGCCACAGGCGGACTGGTGATGGTGCCGCTGCTGGGGCTATCGATCTTGGCGATGGCGCTAGTGCTAGAGCGGCTCGTGTTCTGGTGGCAGTTGACCCGCCAGCAGGATCGCGTCATCCAGGACACGCTGGCCCTCTATCGCCGCAGCCCCCGCGCCGCGTTTCAAAAGCTAGAGCAGCACGCCAACTTGCCTATGGCTCGCATTTTCCTGGCGGCGCTGGAGCTAGAGCAGGCCACGCCAGACGAGTTTCGACTGGCGCTGGAGAGCGCGGCCCAGGCAGAACTGCCCTTGCTACGACGGTTCAACACCGTCTTCGATACAGTGATCAGCGTTGCGCCGCTGCTGGGGCTATTGGGCACGATTCTGGGGTTGATCCAGTCCTTTAGCTCGCTGCGACTGGGCGATCTCGGCGGTACGCAGACCGCAGGGGTGACAGCGGGCATCAGCGAGGCGCTTATTTCCACCGCTGCTGGGCTGATTGTGGCAATTATCACGCTCCTGTTTGCCAACACGTTTCGCGGCCTATATCAGCGGCAGGTGGCGCTGATTCAGGAATACGGGGGCCAGTTGGAACTGCTGCACCGCCGCCGTCAGGAATATCGGAGTCCTCCCTATGCGCCTACCCAGTGAGCCAGATCCGCCGCCGTCGATCAACATTGTGCCGATGATTGACGTGATTTTTGCGATTCTCACCTTCTTTGTCCTGTCTACGCTGTTTCTGACGCGCTCCGAGGGGTTGCCTGTGAACTTGCCAGGGGCGGCGACGGCAGATCTGCAACCCCAGGAGCAAACCGTCGTCACGATTGACGCTAGCGGGAACCTGTCGCTAAACCGACAGCCGATCACGCTAGACGCGCTGGATGCGGCGGTGCGCCAGCAGACGGACGGGGGCAATTCGCCGCTGGTGGTGATTAATGCCGACAAGGCCGTGCCCCACGGTCAGGTGGTGGCGGTGATGGATCGGCTGCGGGCGATTCCGAATGTGCGGCTGGCGATCGCCACGGAGCGGCCCTAAAGATTTTGGGGTTTAGATTTGAGATTTAGGATCTTAGGCTTTAGAAGCGAGGAACTCGTCGTAGGCGGCATAAACACCCTGGACGTTATACCAGTTGAGGAAAACGCGGGCAATTTCTAGCGCAAGCTGCGGTTTGCCCTGGTCAATCAGCCATTGCAGCAGCGGCGCGAGGGTGCGCTCGTTGAGCCGGCCGCCGAGAGACAGCACGCCCCACAGAACGCGGTGTAGCCAGGTCATCTGGATCATCAGGCGCACGTCCCAGGTGGGGTGCTTTTGGTAGAACAACACGCCCATGCGGCCGCGCTGAATTTCTTTGTCAATCAGGTTGGGAATTTGGCTGAGGGCGAAGGGCGGATGCCAGTGATAGCCGACGGCTTCGGGGCATTTTACCAGGGTTAGACCCAGGTTTTTCAGGCGAACGCCCAGTTCTAGATCTTCCCAGCCGTAGAGCTGAAAGCGCGTGTCAAACAGCCCCGCCTGCTCCAGCCAGTGACGGGCGATCGCCACGTTTCCAGTGGCAAAGTACGCCGCCGAAAAATCCGTCACCTTAAATGGTTCAGCCGTCGGGTCGTCGAAATTGCAGGTGTTGATCACGCGGCCGTAGGTAAAGAGGCGATCGCTCCCCAGCCGCTTTGCGCCTTCCGCCAGCGCCGCCGCGTGGGCCTGCAAGAAGACCTCCGTCACCACCAGATCGCTGTCGATAAAGATAATCGTGTCGCCTGTCGCTTTTTCTACGCCCAGGTTCCGAGCCGCGGCCGGCCCCTGGTGATCTTGCAGAAACAGGCGGACGTGTGGCAGGGATGCGGCGTTTGCCCGGAGCCAGCCGACGGTTTCATCTGTCGAGCCGTCATCTACGACAACGACTTCATAGCCTTCGATGGGGCTATTGGGCGGAATGACCTGCTGTTCGAGCGATCGCAGGCATTTTTCCAGAATCGGCTTGCGGTTGTAAGTCGGAATAACAACGCTAAAGAACACGCTTTCCCTCAGACAAGTTCTGAATCAGGCGGTGCAATCTCAATTCTCGATTTTGGATTCGCGATTGGATGTGCGATTTTGGATTGCCAATCAAGCTGTTGTTGGGCCTCTAGCAATTTCTTTCGCACGCCACCTGGGAGAATCGGACACTAGCCCCAGCAGCCTACGGCCGCCAGCACATCACTCTGAGCTTAGCGCAGCCGCCAGGCGACCTATCCCAAATAGAGGACGCTTATTCCTGAATTCGCACACCGACCACCGGCGCATTGAATCGGAAGGTTTGTCCCTCCAGTTCCAGCGGCGTGCCTACTTTCACCTTGTTGTTGCCCAGCACCGGCCCATCGTCCGTCATTTGGGCATCTCCGGCTAGGGTAATCATCATGTCCAGGGTGAAGTCCAACTCTGGACGCGGGTCGGGCAGCGAAATCACCGTGCCATCGGGCTGGGGAACCGCCACCGAGCGGGGAAGCTGCTTTACGCCCACCACGTCCAGTTCGCCATAGGGCTGGTTACGGATGATCACATTGACCTTTTTGCTCTCTTGCAAGGATTGCACCAGCGCCGCTGGATCGCTGACCGTTAGCCCACGCACAATGGTATCGACCTGCACGGGCTTGGTCTGTACGCCAAGCTGCGCCACCGAGGAACCCGACGTTCCTGGCACTAGAAAAACTGCCACCGTTACCAGCAGCATCACCAGCGCCGCGCCCAAATCGAGGATATTGACCTTGCCAAACAACCGTCCCTTTGAGTCCAGAATAGCCATGTCTGAAGCGTTCTAGCCGACGCAATACCAGGTTTAACCCAATTTTTGCTCCACTGCAAGTGCAGCAGACTCTGAAAGAGTAGCACGACGGGATGACGGTGGTGCAGCTAGGTAGCTGGAGGGGGAAAATATTTAGGCAGTCGAGGGACTTAAGACCTTGTAAGACCTTGTTTGATGATTTGCGGGCATGAACCCGCTACGAGTGGTCTGCCTGTATTTCGACAGTTGGGAGCATCTGCTCACCTTTATGCTGCACGGTCTGGAGCTACACATCTCGCCCAGCACCACTCGCCCAGTATCAACTGAGCCACCATCCTGAGAGTTGCTGCTGCTGGCACAGGGCAATTGACGGGGGCGATCGCATCCAGTACAATCGTCCATCAAGCTGTGAATGACCCCAAGTCAGCGCGGCTTACCTTTCCCCCGAAATTTTGGTCGTTTAGTCACTTGCGGCGCTGGCAGGTGTTCCCGCACCCACCAACGCCTGACCCCTCGACAGCCGATGCCTGTCTCAGGGCTGCGTCCATTGTAGGCCGCCCTGTCATCAGCGCTTCACGTCCGTGGGCGGCCAACATTTCGGGGTTTCCTACCCCACTCGTTTCCTGGAGGAAACCCCAAATGCTGACAATCCAATACACCTGGTCGTCCCCACGCTCGGAGGCGACCCAGTTCTCGCTGCCCCCGCTCACCTGTGAGTTGCCGCGTCGCCGCCGCCTGCGCCTCTACCTCGTCGGCTCCCCCGCCGACACGCAGCAGGAGGTCGATCGCCTTCACTTGCTCCGCTATGCCGAACGCTTTGAGTGGAGCCGATCCGTCCCCATTGCAGAAAATGGCATCCTCATCCAGCCCGACGCAGGCGACGTGCTGCGCTATTTGCAGCGCAACAGGTAAGATAAGCTAGCCGATTTTGGGTTTTGGACTTTGGTGAGAAATCGCTGAAATCCAAAATCCAAAATCTACAGCCCAAAATCTTTTTCTAGCTCATCCATCCAGTTCATCCATCCAGCGGACTCCGCACCCCTCGCCCACCCCGATTCGGCACATGGGTACAAATCATCATCGTCTTCACATCCTTGTGCCCCAATAGCTCCTGCACCGTGCGGTAAGAGTAGTGTTTGAATCGCAGCGTATCCCGCACCTGATCCAGTAGCTTTTTAGGACGTGCTTCCACAAAACCCAATCTTCTTCAGCAGAACATCTGTATAGAAAGCTACCACGATACATTTGTTCTTTTTATATGAAGCTTTACTGAAGCTGTCTGCCTAATTCCCAGAATCAGGGGTATTATGCAGATTATTGCCTGCCTATCTACCCAATTTGGGATCTTAGACAGATCTGAATCAGCCTATCTCCCCAATTTGGGATCTTAGACAGACGGATTTCAGCCTAATTGCCCTCTGCGGGGTAGATAGGCAGACGCGATCAGTCTAATTACTAGTTAGCCCTCAGCGTTCTGGTTCTGTCAGCTTGTCGGTGGGTAGGCGATTCGCCCCCCACTTGCAGAGGCTCGGTTCTTCGAGATCTGGGTCAAATCGAACACTCCCAAACACTTTCGAGTAAGTTGCAAACTTTAAGTCGCGGTAGATTTGGGTCAGCAGTTCGAGGTTCCAAAAGGTATCCGGGGGGCGATCGCCGAAAGGTGCGGGTGCTGGGAGATAAGGGGCGATCGCCCAGAGGTGTTGGTGTTGGGAGATGAAGGGCGATCGCGAAGGCTAACACCTCGCTGCAACGGACGGAACAGAGATCCTGGCTGAAACCGAGAGCCACTGACCGCCGTTGAGCTTCACCGTTAGGCAGCCACCAAGCAACCCCTCCATAGCTATAACTTCCTCAAATTCCAGTAAAGTTATGAGATGTAACAGTTAGGTAGCTCAATGGTTGTGGAAAGTAGACTTCTAAAAAATATGGGTAAGGTTAAGGATTATTTCACTTCACCAGACCTTATGCCTTTGTTCTTAGAAGCCGACACATATAAGCTTTTACAACTATTTCCCGATGATTGCATCGACTGTATAATAACTTCCCCACCATATTGGGGGCATAGAGCCTATGCAAATGGAGGGATTGGGCTAGAGGAGAACTGGGAGGATTACATTACCAAATTACTTTTAATCTTCGTTGAGGTAAAAAGAATTCTCAAGCCTAGCGGTTCTTTTTGGCTCAATATCGGTGATACCTATCAGAATAAATCTTTGATTGGTATACCTTGGCGGATTGCACTTCAGATGACTGATCAGCAAGGTTGGATTATTCGTAACAGTGTTGTCTGGAATAAAGTCAAGGGCGCACCTGACAATGCAAAAGATAAACTCCGAAACGTATATGAACCTTTCTTTCACTTTGTTAAGACAGCTCGTTATTTCTATGATGTCGATGCAATTCGCACCAAGCCAAGGCAATCTAAAGTTGTTAATGGCTCTGTAGTTTCTGCTACAGGTGTTTCTGGTGTACGTTATCGGCGGCAAATTGAATTATCCACAGCACTTAATGATTCTGAACGAATAAATGCGCTCAAAGCTCTTGATGAAGTTTTAGAAGAGGTAAGAGCAGGTAAAACATCTGATTTTCGGATGATTATTCGTGGTCAGCAACGAACAACACATTCAGATTCAGAAAAAGTTTCTGGGCGTGCCCGTGAACTCGCTGAAAAGGGTTTTTATTTTCTTAAATACCATCCAAATGGTAGTAAACCGAGTGATGTTTGGGACATCTTACCTGAGGATACGCAAAGGCGAAAATCTCACTTTGCTCCTTATCCTGAAGATTTATGTAAGATTCCGATTCTTGCTACCTGTCCTAAATCTGGCATTGTACTAGATCCATTTATGGGAACAGGTACAACAAGCTTAGTTGCATATCATTTACAACGAAAATCGATTGGAATAGATATTTCTGGTGATTATATTAATATTGCTTATGAAAGGTGTGGGTTAACCAATGACTAAAGTTGCTGAATTGTATGGAAATTCTACAAATCATCCTATGTCTTGGGGTGATATTGCTTCCAGTCAGAACTGCCCCTTCCTAACTCGTAAATGCCTTAAAAACCGAAAAAGTGAGCCTGACATCACCATTGGAACATGCACAGTAGCTTATGGTAAAGAGGTTCGTAATATTATCATTTGCCCATTTCGTCTTCTTGAGCGAAGCCAAATTTTTACAGACTGCATTCATTTGCTAACACTTCATGAGCCTGGTAATGAACTTAGAATCGTGCCTGAGATTTCAGTTCCTGGAGGTAGCATAGATTATTGTCTTGCTTCTGTACGCTCTGGTAAAGTTATTGATTTTGTCGGCATTGAATTGCAAACTCTTGATACTACTGGAACAGTATGGCCCGAACGGCAACGTTTTCTACAAAATCATGGTGTTGAAGTTAAAGATTCAGAGGTTAAATCAGGAAAAGGTTTTGGCATGAATTGGAAAATGACGGCAAAAACTATCTTGATGCAACTTCATCATAAAATTCATACCTTTGAACATCTCAGTAAACATCTTGTTCTAGTAGCTCAAGATTGTCTTATTGAATATATGCAGAGGGAGTTTTCATTTGACCATATTCAGGATGCCCGACTTGGGAACCCTATGCATTTTCATTCTTATGAATTGTTGACCGAAGCTTCAGGTTATCGTCTTCAACTTGCACAGCGTTGGAGTACAGATGCTAATGGAATTGCACAATGCCTTGGTTTACAAACGAGTCCGAGAGTGGAATTGGAGGTGATTTTGAGACAAATCGAAGAAAGATTACCACAAAGCACTTTGTTGTCTCTTGGACAATCTTTACCTGTTTCAACTCATGAAGATATTGCTGATGACAGCTAAACATTGTTTGTATGAGTTGTCAGTAAATGCTGCCTAACACCGCGTTGGTGCGGATGGAACAAAGGTTATCGGTGAGTGTTCAAGCTTGTCTGCCGCCGCACAACTTCACCGTTATGCGGCTTTATCTTTTGGTTAGGACGGTGCTGTGAGCTTATCTGTGAGAGTTCAAAGTTGGGCAACCTCAAGTTGGGTGATCGCTAAGAGTTAACACGATGACTCCTGAAGAAATCAGAGCTATTGAAATCCGTTTGGGATATATCTTTTTAGACCAAGAGTTACTCGTTCAAGCCCTCACACGCAAGGCTGCGGCTCAGGAGCAAAGGCAAAAAGGAAATCTATGCGAAGACCAAGAAGTTTTTCGCACCCTTGGAGATGCCGTTCTTAAAGCAATTTTGACGGAGTTGTTGATTCACCAAGGTTACACGACTCGCGGTAGCATCACTCAGAAGAAAGAGAAGTTAGAGAATGAAGAGAACTTGAGTGCAATGCTTCGAGCAATGGAGATAACTCCGATTGTTGGCATTGGAGAACGAAGTATCGGGGTGCAAGAACAGTCTTTAGCCTTAGCAGAGACATTTGAGGCAATTGTTGCAGCAATTTACAAAGATGGGGGATACGAAATCATTAAAAAACTAGTGGTGAAGTGGTTTAGTCCACTAATTTAGTTCCATGAAGGCTTTGATTTTGACACAACTATTTCAGGTAGTTGTCGCCCCATAACAACCCCAACGCAGCGGACGGACGAAAGCCGCTGGTGCTGAGTTCGAGGTTATCTGCCGCCGCTGGTTGGGAACGTTAGCCCTCAGCGCTCTGGTTCAGTTAGCTTTCGGGTGGGTGGGCGATTCGCCCCCAATTGCGAAGGTGCAGTTCTTCAAGAACTCGGTCAACCCGAACACTCCCAACAGCGTTCGGGTAAGATGCCAACGTTGAGCGGTGATAGGCTTGGGTCAGCCGTTTGAGGTTCCGAGAGGTATCGGGGGGCGATCGCCAAGAGGTGTCGGTGCTGAGAGAGACGGGCGATCGCCCAGAGGTGTTGGTGTTGGGAGATGAAGGGCGATCGCGAAGGCTAACACCTCGCTGCAACGGACGGAACAGAGATGCTGGTTGAGACCAAGAGCCACTGACCGCCGTTGAGCTTCACCGTTAGCCCTCAGCGCTCTGGTTCAGTTAGCTTTCGGGTGGGTGGGCGATTCGCCCCCAATTGCGAAGGTGCAGTTCTTCAAGAACTCGGTCAACCCGAACACTCCCAACAGCGTTCGGGTAAGATGCCAACGTTGAGCAGCGATAGGCTTGGGTCAGCCGTTTGAGGTTCCGAGAGGTGTCGGGGGGCGATCGCCGAGAGGTTTTGGTGTTGGGAGATGAAGGGCGATCGCGAAGGCTAACACCTCGCTGCAACGGACGGAACAGAGACTCTGAGCAAGACCGAGAGCAACCGACCGCCGTTGAGCTTCACCGTTAGCTGGCTTCGTTTTAGGGCTACGGGCATACCCTACTTGGCGGACTCAGTTAAATAAAAAGAACAACCGAGCCTCAGTAATCAAGAAGCTCGGTTGCCAGTCAAGTTTTACCTCACAGTAGACTTTGAGTGTTGAGTAATGCCCCGAATCATGACTTGAACAAGGTTGGTCACGGAACCCATAAGGGTCGTAATAAGAATTGTGACAGCTAAAATGATTGCAGTGGGTGACTCACCATGTTCCATAACTGTTTCAGGATTGATTGGTGCAATAGGAGGTGTAGCTTGGCTCACGGTAGTTGTTTGTTGAGGTTGCATGATTTCTGTTTGATCTCGACAATTTCATCATCAACCTCCCAAAACCCTTACAAGGCTTAGGATTAGCCCAATAAAGAGAGCAGATGACATCTAACCTGGAACTGAGCCAAAATTGAACCTGAAAACACTAAAAATGTGATACATCGCAATGGCAACGACGATTAGGGCAACTCAAGCAGGGCTAACTTATGTGGATCAAATTCGACGAAGAAAAGGCTGGAAGAAAACAGAAGAAGCTTGGTATGGTTTGGCTTACACGTCAGAATCAACTCTAAAAAGGTTTTGGGCAGGGCAACCAATACAGCAGGACACATTCATTAACATCTGTAAAGCGATCGGTATTGAGGATTGGCAAAAACTTATTGATACGAACCCTATCCAGACCAAGACTTCTTACATTAATTTCTCCGTCTACGATGAGGATTGGGTTGGTCGAGAGCCTATCATCGATGAGCTAAGTCAAAAAATTCACAGTTCTCATCGAGTACTTTTACTTGTTGGTCTTACAGGTATCGGAAAAACAGCCTTGGCTGAAAAGCTTGTCGAGAAATTACGAGGAGTATGGATAGAGGATCGGGAAAACTTTGAAAATCAGGAAAAATCTTCAGACTTTGTTAGCGTTTCTTTCCAGTGGCTTCAGCGTTGGGGAGAGTTCGTTGCTCCAGATCAACGCCACCCTCAACAGCTACGCCGTAGACTTATAAAGAGGCTATGCGAGAATAAACATCTTATTTTAATGGATTCTTTAGAGTGTCTGCTAACAGGTAATGTAGATGAGGGATGGGGTGGTTTTGCTGATCCGGAGTGGGCAAACTTTTTCATTCAGTTACTTGCTGAACCCAATTTCTCTAGCCGCTTTATCCTCACATCTCAGGATCTGCCGACTCAATTTGATACGGCAGAGTTTGATCGATATAAGAATTATTGGCTCTGTAAGCTTTTAAAGGGATTAGACGCTGAAGAACAGATTAAGTTATTCAAAAAAGTTGATTTAGATGATCGACTAGAAGTAGCTGACAGTCCATTAAGGGTAATTGGACAAGTTTATGATGGTCATCCTCTTGCTTTAAGGGTTATTGCAGGAGAAATCAAACAGAAATATAACAGCAGGGTTGAAGCATATTGGAAAGATAATGGACTTTACATTGAAAATGTTAAAAGAGATTTAGATTTAGCCCGTCAATCAGGTGCTACAACTGGTGTTGATGATCGATGGAATCTTGATTCCTACACAAGAACTTTGCGGAACTTGGTTAGAGAACGAGTTGAGAGAACACTTGAGCGCCTTAAGCGTGATGTTCCGGATGCTTATTTATTGCTTTGTGCATCATCAATTTATCGCTGTGAAGTGCAGGAAAACTGGTGGTTGACCCACCTTGAGTACAGGGGTTACGACAGGCAAAGGCAAAGGAACTCTATGCAGGCTTTGCGAGATCGTTACCTTGTTGAAGATGGAGGCATTGATGAAGAGGATGAACAGCTAGTAGGTCAACATAATCTAATCCGAAGTGTTGCAATTTCTCATCGACTGGAATTATTCAGCACAATATAATCATCATTTAACAATATGGTTTCCATCTCATCATCAGATAATGAACTATTGCTCAAGGATCTAGGAATCTGTCCGCAAACCTTGGCTGACAATTGTTCTAGCCAGGAACTTGACAACTACATTGGAATTGTCAATTGGCTTACACGTCGAAAACTCAAACCTGGAAGTTCTGCGCTTGAGAAGACAAAAGGATATAAGGAAGCATTACATCTTTTGTGCGAACTTCAAGAATGGGAAAAGATACAAATTATTCTTCACAAATCTCTTCCAATCAATTCAAATATTTCACTACCTTTGTATGAGTATCTTTTATTTAATGAGCTTTCGAGGGAATTACTAGCAATTTCACAGGAAATTCTCACTTCATTAGAAGGTTATGAACATGACTTGACATTTGTTGAGTTGTTGAAAGCAAGAGCCATGTCAGCGACAAATAATCAACTAGAAGAAGCAAGAGTGCTACTAGAAGAGCTATTCAATAAATCGCTATCAGGTACAGAGATACATATTGAGTCTTTGGCATACCTTGGAATGCGGCAAGTTAACTCAGGCTCATATAAAGAAGGGATAGAAAATTTAAATTCTGCTCTGCTTAAAGCTGACAAAAGCGATTTTGTGGATACCGCAAAAATCAAGGAGCTAAAAACAGATATCTTAGAGAATTTAGCTTTTTTTGAAATGAATGCTAGTCATTTTCAAGATGCAATGAGATTATATAGTGAGGTCATTTCTTTAAGAGAGGAGCTAGGACTTTTTCATAAGATTATAGGTCCTCTTGCTCATCAAGGAATCATCGCAAGAAAAATTGGGGACTATGAACAGGCAAGAACTTTTTTAGAAAAAGCAAAAAAGCAAGCAACTGAAATTGAAAGTGAAAGTCAAGTAGTTTGGGTTAGCCATCACTTAGCATATGTTCTTCTGAATCAAGGTAATCCAGATCTGGCAGAAGATCTGTGCAAGTTCTCAATTAATGGATATCAGAAATTTGATAATCAGTGGGGACTGTCAGACTGTTATGAACAAATGGGACTTATTTGCTTAGCTCAAAGAAATTTTGATCAAGCCAAAAACCATTTTCAACGTTCACTGAATACTAGAAAGATGATAGGTAATCGTCACGGAACTGCAAGCTCGACATTAGATTTGGCATTAGCATTCTGGAATAAACGTAATTTCTTGAAGGCTATTTTTTATTTGCTAAAAGGGTTTTATCTTTACTACAACCTTGGCATTCTAAATCGAACAAGATTCCGCAGAATGTTAAAATTAGCCTTGGTCTGGACTTTTGGTAATAAAAAGTGGACTATGTGAGATAGTAATCATGAATGTAGGAATTATATGTGGTTATGGGGTTTCATTAGAAAATGACCTAGAAATTTATGCAGATTCTATCTCACTCTTTTTGTCTTCTAGTGATATAGATAAGCTAATTCTTTGTGGAGGATATACTGTAGAAAATTCGCCCTATTCAGAAGCAGGACTAATGCGGAAGCTTCTCCAGCAGAGGGAAGTTGATCAGGAGTTTATCCTTGAAGAGGCTTCTGTTACTTCCCTGCATAATCTTTTATTTGCAAAGGAAATTTTAGAAAATCTTGCTTATCCTTTTCAAAGAATTTATATATTTTGTGACTCAGTGAGAAGCTTTAAAGTCTTCTGTTTGTCAAGAATTATTTTTAGTAATTACTCCGTGACAATCATATCTTTTGGTCGCAAAGAATTTGCTTTAATGTATTTAGTACAAATTCCATCTACAGTAATTCAAGCATTAGGTGCCATTTTTCCTGGGCTAAGTGATACGCTTTCTAGTACTAGAAGTAGATGGAATAGAGTTATGGATAAAGTCTTGGGACGCTCAAGTAGATAATCAAATTTGAGATTGGTTGTGTTGCGCCAGCCAGCTAACAAGTCGCTGCACCGGAACGCCGAAAGCTGGTCGGTTGAGTTGCCAAGGTTATCTGCGTCCGGTGAGCTTGGTCGTTAGGCGGCTCAAGGTTATCTGTGGGGGCGCAACCGAAAGACCATTAGTGTGACGCTTAAATCACAATCAGAAAGTGCCTGGTATGGGTCACATCTTCAAACCAAGTGCAATCCCAACTGTTGACGAGTATGTGTCAGGTTTATCTGCGATCCGTTCTCGTATCAATGAATCACAGGTTCGTTTGCTACAAGAGCAGTATTACGCCCCAAATCGTACTGCTACAGCAACCCAGCTTGCAGAGTTAATAGGTATTGAAAGCGGGCGTGGCGCAATCAATCTGCTGTATGGTCGGCTAGGACGGTTATTTTGTGAGGCAACAGGGTTTGAGCCAAGTCAGCGAGAAGTTGGTACACATCGATGGTGGTCTGTTTGGTCTAGTGGATATGAAGAGCGCAATCCCTACCGATTTTTCTGGGAAATGCATCCAGAAGTTGCAGAAGCTCTCGAAGTTTTGGGTTGGGTTACACCTGAAAGTTCTTTGTCGGTCACGTTTCCTGATGAAGTTGATGAGACTACAGTTTTCCGAGAAGGCGCAGTTTGCAAAGTTTCAGTTAATGCTTATGAACGAAGCCCCCAAGCTCGTCAACGATGCATAGCTCACTATGGAACAAGTTGCTTTGCGTGTGGATTCAATTTTGGTACGGTTTTCGGAGAATTAGGCGAGGGTTTTATTCACGTACACCATCTCTGTCCCATTTCTGAGATTGCCGAAGAGTACGAGGTTGATCCTGTCAAAGATTTACGTCCCGTGTGTCCTAACTGTCATGCCATGATTCATCGCCGTTCTCCCCCGTTGAGTATTGAGGAGGTTCAGGTTTTGTTGAGTAGTTCTAAAGTTCAACCGCCTCCTAACAATTCGGGTGCAGCGGATTGACCGAAGCCGCTTGGGTGAGCTGCAAAGGTACTGGCAACCGCTGACCCGAACCGTTAGGCTGCTTGGGAGTCTGTTGAGGACAGCACTTCTGATGCGTGTACCAATCACTTTATTTCTGGAAACTTTTAATACAAGTTTTTGCATTAGTACCTGTGTTAGCATCTTGCAGAAGTACTGTAAGCAAATTCAGCAGGATGAATCAATCAACTATGCAATCATCGTCTTTTGAGGAAGAAAACTTTTTTAGACCTGTGTTAGAAGATCGAATTCAATATTTTCTGATTGGAACGAGACCCGAATCAATCAATTACGAGCCTCCAGAAATGTTTGTATCTGAGTGGCTTGATTCAATAAACTTTCTACCTAAAAGCATTATACAAATTCTTAATCCACTAGATTGGCATTTAGCAAACACAAGGATTTATGTACCTTCCCATATAAATTTTGGTATCCTATTTGATGATTATCTTCTGGAAGATTATGATTTTTTCTCTGAAATTCCGTATAAATTGACAGTCTTTTTTCTGAATACAAAGAATGAAAAAATTTTTCAGAAAATTGAAGCCCTAAATAGATTTTTTCTCATCACTTCAGACGACAAAGAAGTTTATGCTAAGTTAAAAGCATCTAAAATTTTGCAGGCAAAAACTTTTCGTAGCCGAAGAACACTCTTCAAAGAGATTTTTAATTTTGCAGCTCGTGAATTGAATCTATCCTCAGAAACACTTGAGAACTTAAGACAAAAAAGATTTGAGCAAGCAGAAGAAGTTCTTCAAGATTTAAGTTTCAATGAGGCACCAAATTTTACTCCAGCAAGAGCTAATACTGCGAATCTATATCAACTGTTGTCTCTAGATAAACCCGACCTTTTAAAAATCAAGGCTATTGAACCTGAAAAGAGAATTGAAGCCTTGCTTGAAACATCGCTTGCTCTAGGAATTCTTGGGCAACAGTTGAGACTGTCAAGCAAGGAAACGAGAGTGTCAATTTTTTTGTGTAAGGCTTAGAACTGAGGAAAGCGATCGGGGAACTCAATGGCAAAACGCATGAGTGCTGCTTTCCAATCGCGGATCGGCATCGTCCACTTTTTGGCAATATTGTTAAGCGCCAAGTAGAGCAGCTTGTAGACCGATTCCTCATTGGGGAAGCATCCCTTTGTCTTGAGCACCTTACGCAACGAGCGATTGAGCGACTCGATTGCATTGGTGGTGTAAATCACTTTGCGAATGTCTGGTGGATAGTCAAAGAAGGGGATGATGTTGTTCCAGTGACGCAACCAGATCTGGGAAATCGTGGGATAGAGCCTGTCCCACTTATCAGCGAAGTTTTCTAGTGCGGTCTCAGCCTCCTCTACCGTGGCCGCTTGATAAATCGGCTTGAGGTCGGCAATGACTTCGGCTTGGCTGCCCCAGGGCACATAGCGCAAAGAGTTGCGAATCAGATGCACGATACACAACTGCACTCGTGTTTTGGGAAAGACCGCTGCAATCGCATCGGGGAAGCCTTTGAGTCCATCTACACAGGCGATGAAAATGTCTTCTACGCCGCGATTCTTGAGGTCGGTCAGCACTTTGAGCCAAAACTTTGCCCCTTCATTGGCAGACATCCATAGCCCTAGGACTTCCTTAATCCCGTCAAGCGTTACACCTAAGACAACGTAAACGGCATGATTGCTCACCCGCCCGTCTTCTCGACATGAACGTGAATGGCATCGAGGTAAACAATCGGATACAGCTTAGCCAGCGGGCGGTTCTGCCACTGACGCACCTCGTCACTGACCGCATCGGTGACTTGGCTAATCAACGTGGGAGAAACCTCCACCCCATAGAGTTCCTCCAGTTGCGCTTGAATATCTCGAGTGCTCAAGCCTCGGGCATACATTGCCATGATTTTGTCATCCAGCCCACTCAAGCGTCGCTCTCCTTTGGGCACCAAAATCGGCTCAAAGGTGCTGTTACGGTCGCGGGGAATCGAGAGTGCCAATTCTCCACAGTCTGCTTTGACGGTTTTAGAGGAGTACCCGTTACGACTATTGCGACGCTTGCTGGAACTGGTTTCTTCAGGAGGCGGAGCTTGGACTTCGGTTTCCAGGTGATGGCTCAATTCTGCTTGCAGTGCTCGTTCCACCAGTCGTTTGGTCAGTTGTTTGAGCAGTCCTTGTTCTCCCAGGATTTGCTCGGGGGTGGAGTAATCGGCAAGCAGCTCATCCAGCAGGTGGTCTACTTTATCTTGGGGGCGACGACGGCGAGGCATGGGCGGTCTCCTGATGTTTGAACTAATTTTGACCGCTTACACAAAATAATTTACAGTCTCAAGGAAACGCTACCTGATACTTTACGAGTGCATCCCAATTTTGCAAGACTCATGTTGAGAATTGCCCATTGAGGTAGGCACAACGTTGCTTCAGCACCTGCGGAACGTTATCTTTGTCCCACTGCGCCCCGATATCTTGATTCGCCGCCCAAGTTGTTTAACGGTCGATTCAATTGCCCCGGAACCAATGGAGACTCCTTCAGCTTGATAGTAGCCATAATTGACAATCCGCTGTCGATGCTTGTTAAGGTAGCTAACGAAATTCGTAACCCGCTCGTGTTGCCAATCCTCAAACTGTGCAATTGCGCCCTCGACATCGCCTTGCCACAAACAGGTTTCCACGGCATCTAAACGTTGCACAGAACCACCCACTTTGCCCAAATTCTCAACCAAGTGATACCAGTCCAAAATCTCCCGTCTTTGGGTCTGGTTGCCAATCTGGGTGTAGACATTCCAGATCCCATCATGCCCATCTCCAATACAAGTCAATGGGTCAGATAAAGACTGAACATTGACCCAGTTGACCAACTGCTCATTGTCTTGAAAGAAGGCAGCAACACAGGACTCGTGCAGATTCACTGCCTTGTAATCTCGCCATTCACTCGGTTCTCCTTCGGGTGTTCGCAATCGCACTTTACCTCCATCGATACTCATCTCCTCAACCGTTTCTTCCACTTGCGGTAACTCAAAGATTTGACGATGCACTAATCGCTGTTGAGTACTGTGAGAAACCAAAAGTGTTGAATCTTAAGATTTTCTTTTCTAAAAATAGACACACTAATCCTGTGGCAAGCTGGTTTTGTCAACAAAACACTAATTTTTGGAGCCAGTGGGCATAACTGATATTTTCACACATAAAAGCCTGTAAATATCGTAGCTTATCTAATACTTTGTTGCCAAATTCTTTCGGAATTGTCACCAATTGCAAAATCACATAAGCTACCAAACACGCATAAATCTGCATCTCAATCCCGTTCACATTCTTAGTAATTAGTCGATCTAGTTTCAGATGCATCTTCAGAAATTCACAAAAACTATCTGCCAACGCAAACGATAAAATTCGCTAATTTCCTCATTGGAAATGGTATTTTCTCCCCCTATCGGTAGATTCGTTGACAAGCGATATTCTGTTTGTGATTCTAAATCACAAAAGGCGACAACCCGTGCTTCAACTTGCTCCTTACCCGTGCCAATCAAGAAGTTGCCATTTTCTAGCATCTTGAGACTAATATTATTCTTGATTCTGACGATAAAGTAGCGATTCTCTTGATTCAGTAAATAGCGAATTCGAGCTAGGCTAAAAAAGCCCCGATCCATGACCCCGACACTATTATCAGGCACAGCATCGATCGTTTCCTTCCCATGTTTACTGTCATGACCTTGACCAAAGTGGATAAAACACCCCCCGGCTCATGTGTCATTAAATCTAAACCACTAAACAGCTTTACTTGGTGAATACCCTGCGCCCAGAGCAACTTGCTCGTCAAACTAACAATGGTTGAATCCAGCGGAAATAAAGTCAGCTTTGCAGCATCAATCTTATGCCTTTTGTGGAGTTCCTGCTTCAATACCCAAAAAAGATCATAAAGTATCTGGGGATCACGGTTCTTGCTGGCTTTAGAAAAAGTAGAAATCTTGACCTTGATGCCACGAATATTTAAGCGCTTGAAGACGCTCCTCATACTGCTTTGACTCTGATCGAGAACCAAGGAGAGCCAAATAGAAACAAATAGAAAGCTGTTGAGAACCGGATAGTCATCCGTGGCGAGGTGGCCCAGATGCTTTTTGACGATCTCAGGAAAGTTTGATATCATGATACTAACATTATTTTCTTTTTTATAGCCTCTAGTTTACACGATTAGGGGCTATTTTTTTAAACATATTTGCTATCATTCAACACTTCTGGTGAGAAACCTTTATCCCAGTCAACACTTCAATGTCTTCTGCCGCCCGCTCATACGATTCATTGGCACTCACCAACAAACAACACCGCTCCAGGTAAGGACTCCATCGTGTGTACGCTTTCACCTCCAGAATTTGAGCTTGTTTCTCACTCACTTGCAGTTGTCCAAGGATGCTCTCGATGCGACGCTTTCGTCCACTTGTCGTGCCGCTACTTGTTGCAATAAAAAATCCCCGATCTCTGGGCTGACATGTTCGAGCAGATGTCCTCGCACTGCCGCCTCAATCCCTGCCAACGTTTTCACTTGCTCTGGGTCAGTTTCCTCGTATAGCAGAGCGGCAAGGGCACGAGCATGGGCTTGGATTTGGGCTTTTTTCTCAGCGTCCATGACGGGTATCGGGTAAAAGTACAATACTCAAAGTTTATCGCTATCGCCAAAGTCTAGAACTAAGCACTTTTACTCATCGCAAAAGTGGGATGCACTCTACAGCAATGTTGTATTTGTATTCTCCAGGCTAACAGTATCAGGGTCATTTCATTCTAGATTTGGGCGACGAGCTTAGGCGATTTCAGTCATCGAAGGTTAAAATCACCGAATCCTGGAACGTCGCATTCTCGTAGATACACAAAAGTCGAAATTTAGAATGAAACAGCCCTGCTAACAGTATCTTGATTTCTATCTTCTAAAACTCCTAGCTGTTGCTGTATATGGGGCTGAATCTCTACGTCTTTTCTGAAAATTCTCCTGATAATCAACATGTAGGTTGGTCAGTCAGCCAGAATCTAGAAGAAGTTCTATCCAGTATTTTTAAGCCTGTCTTTCTCTATCCCACGCATAACCAGTCAATTCGGCTAGGGCCGCTGAAAGTTTCCGATCGTTATGTGGCTTTTACGCGACGATATCGGCATCGCCTATTTCGCTCCTGGTATGAGTTGGAGCAGTTGCCCAGTTTGGATTCTGGGATAAATGTATTGCTGATTGTGGGGCTTGGGTCGCAGTTTCTACTGTCGATGCATGTGCTCGGCCCTTTGCTAAAACGGTTTGATGTAAGAATTGGTTACCTGTTGGATGGATTTAGCGCAAATCACCTCAATCCTACTGCTATTTCCTGCCTAGACTATCTATTTACAATCAGTCAAGATATGGCTGATTCTGTGAGAGAGATGCACGGCATTAATGCAATATACTTGCCGCTGGCAACCAATACGTTGGGTGTGGAACTCAATCGGCGGCACCGCTGGATTGATATCTTGAGCTATGGTCGTCGAAATGAAGCGATCCATCGACAGCTTCATCAGCGATTTGGACAGGCGGAGAGCGATCGCTTTTATTTGTATTCCACTTTTTCAAAGCCTGATCTGCTTGATCGAGGCGAGCATGGGATGCTCCATTCGAGGTTGCTCAATCATGCAAAGATTAGCCTTTGCTTTGAAGCGAGCGACGTACCGCGTTTCTATCAGGATTCTCCCTTGCTGTATCGATGGGTAGAGGGTTGGCTCTACGGCTGCACGATCGTTGGGAAACGTCCGTTTGGGTCGGGTGTGGCGGAGTTGATGGATTGGGAAAACAGCGCAATTGATTTTCCAAGGGAAAGTAATGCGGTTGAGTTTTTAGAATCTCTACTAGCGGATCAGGATTTTTTTACAGCAAAACTCCCTCCGAAATCACTGTGAGTGTCTGCTGCGGCACGACTGGCGCTATCGTCTTCGAGACCTGTTGGCGATCGCCAGTTTGCCTGTTCCTGCAAGGCTTGAGGCAGAAATTCAAGCGCTGCAAGAAAAGGGCGATCGCCTGCTGGAAGAATGCCGCATCCCGATTTATTTTTAATTTATTTTTAATGACTCCACTGCTCAACTTGGGGGCTTAGATTCGAGTAGCTCTCGAATGCTTTGAAGTTCTGAGAGAATCGCCCGCAATAGCTTGTGGGTGGTGGTTTCTGCTGATTCTTGAACCTGAATTGTGACTTGTTTCATTCCAAGGATATCGGCTGCAAAGCGGGCAACTTCATTGGGGTGAAACAGGATGGGATCTTCGAGCGATTGGCGCAATTCTGGGTTGAGCCGCGATGGGTCATAGGGCGGATTTAGGGTATTTGGGTCGGTGTTGGCATAGCGGTAGACCGAAGCACGGGAGCGATTCAGCACTTTTTGGGCAGCTTCGACGGTCAGCAGTCCTTCGGGGGTGGTGAAAACTCGGTTGTCCATGAATTTGCAGACGAGAATTTTTAAGAATTGCGCTTGTCTTAATTTTATCCGACCCGTCTTACCTTGAGTCTATATTTAAGAATATTTATCTCGATAATAGTCTTTCGATTGGATTTATTGTCTTATTTTAAGTCTTAAAAAGATAATGTAAGTCTCTTTGTTGGACGAGCTTTTTAGTGTATTTTATTTCTCTGATTGAAAAAGCAGTCGCCTTTGTCTCTTTTTGGACAAACACGCTCATTATTAGACCTATAAAAAGACTTTTAATCTTAAAAAGAGTCCAGAAAATGGATTAATAGTCTCAAATTAAGACTTTTTAGGAATATGACTCGACTCCGCTATTCGGATCTGACAATTGAAGTTGCAATCAAACTTCTGCGCTCTTCCGCACGGGCTGTGTTAGGGTTGAGGCGGCAAAACGCCAGAGTTTTCAATGGAGCAGGGCGATCGCTACAGCGTTATCGATTCAGAAGACTAGCGTTGCCTGGCTGCCCTACAGGGGTTAAAAGAATAGTCCAAATTAAGTCCAGGAAATAAACTGCATCATTGAAAGCTTTACTAGCAGAGCATTTTGCTGCATTGAGTATTTGCGTTGACCGCAGCCAGTCAGACTGGCAATGAACAATCTAGCTGCACTTGGTGTTTCAGCACTGGCGGCCCTTTAGCCCTTTACCACGTTTCCAGCGTCAGTGAAGCCTTTGGCAGTCATGCAACTCTGGTCTTTTCTTTCAGGTTTTTTCAGAATAGTCCTTGCTTTACTATGGGCACTGGACTGTTAGCAGGTGATAAGCCTCTAGAATGCATAGCTGATGCAGATTTCAGACTACTTGCGGCAAGTCGGCTAGAACCTTTGCAAAACAAGCTTCTCAGGCGTTCATCACCTCTTTAGAGACCAATGCCAAACCAACGCAAAAGTCTGGGTTTGGAGGCCGCTAACTGGAGCATACATAGCGTGTTGAGCGGGTTTCAGGTTCAAGCATCGGCAGCGAAAACGGTTTCAAACCCCGAATCAATGATTCAATAAGAAACAGGACTTACGCAGTTGGACAATTTCTCGCGGGCGTAGCCTGCGAGAAATTGTCCGAAGACCAAAGAGCTTATCGCAAGTGCGTAAGTCCTGAAGAAAGAGCAATCCAGTTTGATGGTGAAGGAGAATAGGTACGATGGGATTTGTTGCTTACGTGCTAATGCTGGCGATCGCCTTTGGTGGCGCAATTGGTCTATACTATGCCCTGCGAACCGTAAAGCTGATTTAGGTTGCATTGGGCAAGCGGATTGAGCGCGATCGCCCTCAAAAAAGTCCGTCATTCTTCGTTTCCTCAAAAAGCTGGTCCTTCAGCCCCCACATGGTCTGAAATGCCGGCTTTTCTGTGTATGCCAACCCTCCCCCTCCAATCCCCGATTCCATGCGTGCATTCAAGCATCTCGACACCATTACCGCGCTGTTTGTCGCAGTGCTGCTAATCTCCAACATTGCCTCCACCAAGATTTTGACCCTTGGCCCGTTTACCTTCGACGGCGGCACGATTCTATTTCCCCTTAGCTATATCTTTGGCGACATCTTGACCGAGGTCTACGGCTATGGGCGATCGCGCCGGGTAATTTGGTTGGGCTTTGTGTCAGCGCTGGTGATGGCAATCACGCTCGCCATTGTGGGGGCGCTGCCACCCGCCGCCGACTGGGGCAACCAGGCCGCCTATGAAACCATTCTGGGGCAAACGCCGCGCATCGTGGCAGCAAGCCTGATTGCCTACGTTGCGGGAGAGTTTTCCAACTCCTTCACGCTGGCAAAGCTCAAAATTCGCACGGCCGGACGCTGGCTCTGGCTCCGCACCATTGGCTCCACGCTAATTGGTCAACTGCTCGACACCGGGCTATTTGTGCTGATCGCCTTTACGGGGGTCGTGCCAAACTCCCTGCTGTGGCCACTCATTGTGTCCAATTATTTATTCAAGTGCGGCGTGGAGATTCTCTTTACACCCGCCACCTATGCGATTACAGGCTGGCTCAAGCAGGAGGAACAGGAAGATTACTACGATCGCAACACCAACTTCAATCCCTTCCACCTGTCGCAAACACACCAATAAACTGCGAAACTAAGCTGTGACAGGTCAACAGCCGTTAGCCAATAAAAAAGCGAGAAAACAAAAACGCGATGGACAGACCTGCGCTGAAATAGTGTCTGTCTATCGCGTTTGGGTGAGATGAAACCAGAATGAATCGAACCGACGAGCGTCAGGTTACTGTACCATGCCACCCGATGCCTGAAACCGAGCGCGGGCCCGCTTATAGGCCTGAGTTGCACGAAGCTGCTCTTGGCGAGAGCCACCGCTTTGAGCCTGGTTAAGCTTGGACTGAGCCTCACTAAAGGCAGTCCGCGCCTCTTCCTGGTTGATTGCATCGCCACGCTCTGCGCCGTTCACCAGGATCGTAACCTCGTCCTGATCGACCTCCGCAAAGCCACCCATCAGGGCGATCGCCACCCAGTCCTTATTCGCACGGACGCGCATCACGCCCGTATCCAGAGCTGTCAGCATAGGCGCGTGTCCACTCAGCACACCAAGCTGGCCCGTAGTGCTGGGCAGAATCACTTCTTCTGCCGGAGAATCCCAGACCGTTTTGTCTGGCGCAATGACTCGAACAGTTAGCGGCATAACGTTGAATTGGGGTTAGAGGATCAAAAGCGAGTCGGAGGAAGTCGTGTGCAGATTACCTGAAACCAGGTATGTACAGCGTGAATCGTACATACCTGGCAACCTAGAAATTATTTGCCCTCAGACTTCATCTTTTCGCCCTTGGCGATCGCCTCGTCAATGTCGCCCACCATGTAGAAGGCCCCTTCCGGCAGATCATCCAGTTCACCCGACAGGATCTTCTTAAAGCCCTGGATGGTTTTATCGAGCGTCACATACTTGCCAGGGGCACCCGTAAACACCTCCGCCACAAAGAACGGCTGCGACAGGAACTTCTCAATCTTGCGAGCGCGGGCCACCGTCAGACGGTCATCTTCCGACAGTTCATCCAGACCCAGAATCGCGATGATGTCCTGAAGCTCCTTGTAGCGCTGGAGCGTCGCCTGCACCGCACGAGCCGTGTTGTAATGATCCTCACCCACGATGTCCGGCTGGAGCATGGTCGAAGCAGAATCCAGCGGGTCTACCGCAGGATAAATGCCCTTGGAGGCCAAGCCGCGAGACAGCACCGTGGTTCCATCCAGGTGGGCGAAGGTCGTTGCTGGGGCGGGGTCGGTCAAGTCGTCCGCAGGCACGTACACCGCCTGAATCGAGGTAATCGAACCTTCGCGGGTCGAGGTAATCCGCTCTTGCAGCGCCCCCACGTCAGTACTCAGCGTCGGCTGATAGCCCACCGCAGACGGCATCCGGCCCAGCAGCGCAGATACTTCAGAACCTGCTTGCACAAACCGGAAGATATTGTCAATAAACAGCAGCACGTCCTGCTTGTTGACGTCCCGGAAGTATTCTGCCATCGTCAGCGCCGACAGACCCACCCGCATCCGCGCTCCGGGCGGCTCATTCATCTGGCCATACACCAGCGCAATCTTCGAGTTGGCAGGGTTGTCCTTGTCGATCACACCCGACTCAATCATTTCGTTGTAGAGGTCGTTGCCTTCGCGGGTGCGTTCGCCCACGCCGCCAAACACCGACACACCGCCATGCTGGGTCGCAATGTTGTTGATCAGTTCCATCATGATCACGGTCTTGCCCACACCAGCGCCGCCGAACAGGCCAATTTTGCCGCCCCGGCGATAGGGAGTGAGCAGGTCAACCACCTTAATCCCAGTTTCAAACACCGAGGGTTTGGTTTCCAGGTCGGTCAGCTTAGGAGCTTCGCGGTGAATTGGCAGGGTATCCTGCGTTGCCACATCACCTTTGTTATCAACCGGCTCACCCAGTACGTTAAAAATTCTTCCCAGCGTTGCCGTTCCCACAGGCACGTTGATGGGTGCGCCCGTGTCTATCGCCTCCATGCCCCGCACCAGTCCATCGGTCGAACTCATCGCCACGGCGCGGATTTGGTTGTCACCTAGAAGCTGCTGCACTTCGCAGGTAACCGAGATTTCTTGCCCAGCGGCGTTTTGTCCTTTAACCGTCAATGCATTATAAATCTGAGGCAGGCTGCCACTGGGAAAGCGCACGTCTACGACGGGCCCAATGACCTGAGTAATGTAGCCAATATTAGTTTTCTCTGCTGTGGTGACCATGCTTTCGCCTATCGTCTGATCAGCTTTTTGAGGGGTTCGTGACAGCTTTAACATAACGTAAAATTGCCACTTTTCAGATTATCACTAAACCTGTCACAAAAAGTTCTCAAAATTTTTAGGATCTCCAGTGACGACGCTCTGTAGCCACCTCATCAGAGCTGCTTCAGACCTGCACCGACTGTTCAACCAGTCCCCCAAATAGCCAATAATGAGGATAATTGCTGGGTGCTAGCCGTCTGGCAACCTGGCTTGCGTAAAGGATCTATGTATCTATCCTGGATGGTAATTTGAACCTTCCTTCTTTTCTCTGGCTCTGGCGCATTGCGGCCTGGTCGATGGGGCTATCGCTATTGACCTATAGCCTGCTGGGGATCAGCGGGGTTTGGATGCGGCGTAGTCGTCGTCAGGCGGTTCCCAGATCCGGGTGGCTGCGATCGCTCCACCTGGCTCTGGGCGGGTTGCTGGTGCTGCTGGTGCTGCTACTGCTAACGATTGGGCTGGTTGGAACGCTGGGCTACTACGGCAGTTTGGGGCATTCGGTGCATCTGGTCGCAGGGCTGACGGTGGTGGCGCTGGTGCTGCTGTCTGCGGGTAGCGCCACGCAGATTGGAGCCGGACGACCCTGGGCGCGATCGCTCCATATAGGCACGAATTTGGTTTTGCTCCTAGGCTTTCTGGCTGTCTCTCTGTCGGGCTGGAGCGTGGTGCAAAAATACCTGCCCTAGTTTTTTCACTTCTAAGTTCTATGGCTACCTCTTCCGCTGAATCGCTATCTCCGCCGTTGCCAGAGTTGCCTCAGACGTTCCGCATTTCGCCGCTGATCCGCCTGACGCTGCTGCTGTTTTATGTCGCGCTGCTCTGCCTTGCTGAGTGTACGTGGCGCTTAACATCGCGTCGCCCGTGCCGCCAAGTGCGCTGGCAGTAGCGCTGGGGCTAGGGGCGATCGCCCTCTACGCCGCCCTCAGCGAGCGAGTGATCGTAACCAATACGGGCATTCAGGTTGCCTATCCCCGCTGGGTTCCCGATTTATTGCGAAAGGGCTGGAGCCTAGACTGGTCAGAGATTACATCACTCAAGCCGCGCTCCACCGGGCAGGGCGGACTAGTCTACTACTTTTTGACTCAAGCAGGCGATGCAAAACTGCTGCCGATGCGGGTGGCAGGCTTTGCTCGGCTAGTGTCGCTGGTGCAGACCAAGACAGGCATCGACACGACCGACGTGCGCCCGCTGTCTCAGCCGTGGATGTATCTGATTTTGCTGGGGCTGACGCTCCTGCTGCTGTTGATAGACACCTGGACAATCTGGATCGCGCTGACTGTTGGGATGCCTGCTTAATGCCCAATGCCAGAGCGAATTTCCGGGATAGACCTCTATTCTTCAGTTTCCAGAACTTCTGACGAAGCCCGCTCTGGCGAGAGAGCCTTATCCTCGTCCTCTGGCCAGTCGGCGATCGCCTGCACCACAAACGGCAGCCCAGCGCCCCGCAGCCCCCGACGAATCCGCTCCGGCGTGTCCTGAAACACCACAAACAGCGGGTGAGTTTCTTCAGCCGCTTCACTCAGAATGTGCTTATGACGCGGCGGCATCAGCCATTCATAGCCCTTGTCGAGAAGCACCTGGGTGCGCCGCCAGCGGCTTAGCAATTCCGAAAAGTCCTCATTAGGACGATAAATAAAGACGAAGATTTCTGGCCCGGTTTTCACCTGCCACTCCGGATCGCACATCAGAATTGCCACGTCGCAGGGCAGCCGCAGCACCTCACCTGCCGACACCGTTGCGCCGCCCGACTCAGCCGACACGCCCGCCTGCCGTACCCGCACCACCGGCAGCGGAATGGTAATCACACTGTCGTCCGGGCGGCGCATACTGGGCACGGTTTCCAGGTAAGGGCGATATTGCTTGAGCAGGGCGATCGCCCCCCGATGGTCGCTGTACTCAGCCAGCAGTTCTTCGTAGCGCAGTTGCAGGTTCGCCATAGGACTTAGATGAATCGAAGGAGGGCGATCGCTCCAGTTTCGTCCGCCCTTGCTCTGCATCTTGCTTGAGTTCTTACTAAAAGATAGGTTGTCTAGACAAGAAGCGGCGTTTGTGTGTCCTCGCCTGTTCTTTGGCCTATTTAATTTTGTCTATTTAATATTGTCCATCACCGCAAACATCGGCAGATACATCGCCACCAGAATCGACCCCACCATGCCACCCAAAAACACAATCATGATTGGTTCCATGATGCTGGTCAGCGCCTTTACAGCCTGCTCCACTTCGTCCTCATAGAAGTCTGCCACCTTCATCAGCATCGAGTCGATCTCGCCCGTTTCCTCACCAATACTGATCATCTGGATCGCCATGAGTGGAAACACCTGCTCCCGCTGGAGTGCCAGACTAATCATGCCGCCCGACTGCACCTCCTTTCGCGCCTCATCCACGGCGTTAGAAATTACCTGATTGCCTGCCGTATCGCGCACAATTTCTAACGAAGTCAAAATTGGAACTCCAGAGCGAGAAAGCGCCCCAAACGTCCGGCAAAAGCGAGCCGTCGCGCTCTTTTGCACCAGATCGCCAAACAGCGGCATCTTGAGGAAAAAGCGATCCATCGTTTCCCGACCCACGCGGGTTTTGTAATACTGGCGATAGGCAAAAGCTCCCAGAATCACAATAATCACCAGCGCAATCAGGTAAATTGGCGTTCTTAGGAAATTACTAATATTCAGCATGAGCTGGGTAAACGCAGGTAGCTCTGCGTCCAGTTCGTCAAAAATATTTGCAAAAATGGGCAATAGAAAAATTGTCATGCCCAAAAACACCAGAATGGCAATAGTTCCCACCGTTACCGGATACGCCATCGCAGATTTAATCTGGTTCTGCAATCGGGCAATGTCTTCCAGCAGTTTGGACAGCCGATTCAGCACGTCATCCAGCACGCCGCCGACTTCGCCAGCCTGCACCATGCTGACATACAGGTCATCAAAGCACTCCGGATGCTTACGCATCGCATCCGACAGGTTCGTTCCCTGCTGCACATCTGCACTAATGGCCTGGAGCGACTTTTTCAGCTTGGGATTGGGGCACTGATCTGCCAGCACTCCCAGACCACGCACCAGCGCCACACCTGCGTTGACCAATGCCGCAAACTGTCGAGAAAAAACGGCCCTATCCTTGACTGTGACCTTTGCAAAAGAGTTTTGAATGTCCTTGAGATCGAGCGTGTTGAGCTTCTCAAACAGACTGCGATCCTCAGCCAACTCTTGCACAAACAGGCCCTGTTCCCGCAGCGTGGTTCGTGCCTCAGCGGGAGAGGCAGCGCTGATTTTGCGTTTTACTGGGTTGCCCTTAGAGTCGCGGGCGCGGACAACATAGGTTTGCATGGCAGGTTGAGAAGGGGGACAAGACGACGTGAATCAGGAATTTTGCTGGGTGGAGTGCAAGCTTGCCCGTCAGCGAGAGCTTGGGTTCCGCTTTTTCAAGCCCTATTTTTGATACCTAGCAGTTTAGTGAAATTTGCTCAAAATGACACAACTCTGGTGCAACTTTAGATGCAACTTTAGCGGAGGGCGCTTTGAGCAGACAGCACGTTGGGTGAACAGCAGCCGGATGAAGGGGGGGCTAAGTAAGCCCTGCGTCCATCGATCGGGCGATCGGGGCTGCTGTTCTGGTGCTTTCCCATTGCCCCAACGCTTGCCCCAATGCTTTTCCCTAGCGAGTGCCCACGGGCGCACCCGGACGCGCACCACCCGGCGCGGGTTGCTGCATTGCGCCGCCGATCAGCCGTTGGAGTTCGTCAGGGCGAGAGGTTTTCGACATCGCCGCCTCAAAGGAAACGGTGCCCGCCTTGTACAAATCAGCCAGCACCTTTTCCAGTGTCACCATGCCCAATTTGCCCCCTGTTTGAATGGCGGAATAGATTTGGGCGGTTTTGCCTTCGCGAATCAGGTTGGCGATCGCCGGCGTGACAACCATGATTTCCTGAGCCATCACGCGGCCAAACTCACCCGGCTTGGGGTTCTTTTTGGGCACCAGCGTTTGGCTAAACACCGCCACCAGCGAGTTAGAAAGCTGCACCCGCACCTGCTGCTGGCGCTCAGCCGGGAACACATCAATCATCCGGTCAACCGTCTGGGAAGCGGAACTGGTATGCAGCGTCCCCATCACCAAGTGTCCGGTTTCCGCTGCCGAAATTGCCAGTGAAATCGTCTCCAGGTCACGCATTTCGCCTACCAGAATCACATCTGGATCTTCCCGTAGAGCCGCCTTCAGCGCGTTAGCAAAGCTCTTGGTGTCTTCTCCAAGCTGACGCTGGTGGATCAAGCTTTTAATGGGTTCATAGACAAATTCAATCGGGTCTTCGACGGTCAGAATATGCTCTGCGCGAGTACGGTTGATCAGGTCGATGATGGCCGCCAACGTCGTGGTTTTGCCAGAACCTGTTGGACCCGTCACCAGAATCAGTCCTCTAGGCTTTTCCGCCATTTCTCGCACCACGTCCGGCAAGCCTAGTTTCTCGAAACTGGGAATTTTGGAACTCAGTGCCCGCAAGCAGGCGGCGTAGGTGCCCCGATCTTTATACACATTCACCCGGAAGCGGGCCAGTCCTTTTACGCCATAGGAGCAGTCCAACTCCCAGTTTTGCTCCAGATTTTTGCGCTGGGTGTTGTTGAGCATACTAAAGATGAGCCGCTGGCACTGCTCTGAGGTCATCGGCTCATCACTGATGGGGGCGAGGTGTCCATTGATACGGAAGTAGGGCGGCAGTCCAGCCGACAGGTGCATATCCGACCCGCCCATCTCGATTAGTTGCTCCATCAGGTCTTCGATCATCAATTCCATGTGGGTGGCTCCTTCTATGCGGGGTTGTGCTTAGTAAGACAAGTTAGAAATGGTTTTAGAAACAGTTCAGCCCTGAGGGCAAGCAGCAGCACTAATCCTGGAAGCGAGGCGTGGTGCAGTAGGGACAATCTAGCCACTCGGGGCGCAGCTCAGCGGCGCAGTTGCGACAGGTCAGCGAACTCTTGCGCTTGGCCTTGAGTTCAGCCTCTAAACCGGTATCAGTGAAGGTAACGCGCTCTACCTCTTCAAGAGTTGTGCTGCCCTGACGCACCAGGTTAAGGCTGTAGGCCAGCAGCGTTTTCATACCTTCTTCTACTGCCACCTCCTTAATTCGCTCGGTGGGCGCACCTTCGGTAATCAGGGTTTGGATTTGTTCTGTCACCCGCATCACTTCATACACCCCACAGCGCCCTTTATAGCCGCTGCCCTTGCAGGTAGGGCACAACGTATTTTGGGCGCGGGCGGTCTGAATTTCTTCGGGTGATAGTTCGTTGGCCTTATAGAAGGTCACTTCTGCTTCGCGAGAAGCCGAAAGTCCAAAGCGGGCCAGTTCTTCGGGGCTAGGGCTGTAGGGAATACGGCAGTCGGGGCAGACGCGGCGCATGAGGCGCTGGGCCAGCACGCCGATGAGGGAGCTAGACACCATGAAGGACTCGACGCCCATTTCTTCGAGACGGGCGATCGCACTCGCAGCATCATTCGTGTGCAGCGTCGTCAGCACTAGGTGTCCGGTCAGCGCCGCCTCAATCGCCGTCTTCGCCGTTTCCTTGTCACGAGTCTCACCCACCAGAATCACGTCCGGGTCTTGCCGCAGGAAGGCTCGCAGAATCGAGGCAAAGTCCATGCCCTTTTCGCGAATCACCTGCACCTGCGTAATCCCCGGCAGGGAGTATTCAATTGGGTCTTCGGCGGTGCTGATGTTCACGCCGGGACTATTGCGCTCCGCCAGGGCAGAGTAGAGCGTTGTCGTTTTACCCGATCCAGTCGGCCCCGTCACCAGGATCAGACCAAAGGGACGCGATACCATTTCCTGCACAATTTGCAGCGTTTCTGGGTCGGTGATCAGTTTGTCCAGCCCAAGCTGAGTAGCGGAGTTGTCGAGAATCCGCAGCACCACCTTTTCGCCGTAGCGGCTGGGCAGCGTGTTCACCCGGAAGTCCACTTTGCGCCCGTCAAAAATCCGGCGAATGCGTCCGTCCTGGGGCATTCGGCGTTCGGCAATGTCCAGATCAGCAATGATTTTGAAGCGAGCGGTGACCGCCGGAACGATTTTCTTGGGCAGCGGCTCCAGACCCTCCCGCAGCACGCCATCCTTGCGGAAGCGGATGCGGAGATGTTCTTCCTGTGGCTCGATGTGGATATCGGAAACCCCTTCCTGAAGCGCCTTCACCAGAATTTTGTTGACCAAGGCAATCACAGGTGCAGCGTCTGCATCCTGAAGGGCAGCATCCAAGTTTGCTTCGATATCGTCGGGTGGTTCCTCCAGATCAAGGTAATCCAGCCCTTCAAGATCTGCCTTCACATCCACCTTGGACTGAAACTCAAGCTGCTTCTGGCGTTCGACCTGCTCATCTAGATATTGAGAGATGATCCGCTGATAGTCTTCAACCGTGATCACCATCCGCATTAGCCCCAGACCCTGCGGACGCAGAATGCGGTTGAGGTCGTCTTGTGCAGCTAGGTCATCGGGATCGACCATTGCGATCAGCACGGCGGGTGGGTTGCTTTCGGTGCGTGATAGCGGCACAAGGCGATAGCGACGGCATAGATCGACGGGAATCAGGCTGTCGATGAGTTGCCCAACCTGGGCCGTCGAAATTTCGTTGAGTTCCGGATCGAGGGATTCAACTCCGTAGAGAATTTTAAGCTCAAAAAGCTGTTGCTTCTTATACTGACGCAGCAGGTCGGGCGGCAACTGCTGACCCGTAATCATCTCCAACACATCTGTCAGCGGTCGCCCTGTTTTGCGGCTTTCCACCAGGGCTTGCTGCATCTGGTCGTTGTTGACGTAGCCCGCCTGGATGAGCTTGTTGCTAAACGGCGAAAAATTATGCTGGACAACGAGGGCACGACGTTGGGATGAAGAGTTAGCCATAGCTGCTGCTGAGAGGTTTATAGCCTGTATAGAGTTATTGTCCCAGCGCTAATGCCAGAGGGTGTCTGGGGCTGCTGGAGGAAGCGAGAGTGAACTTGCGGTTTACAAGTTCTAAAACGGGATTATGGAAATCGGGTTGCGGAAGTCAGCTTGGGCATTCCGAGCGTTAGTTCGGATAGCCTGACGGCATTTCGCTGCAAAGGGCGATCGCCAGATTCGCCCATTGCCCATGACC
Source organism: Leptolyngbya sp. O-77 (assembly GCF_001548395.1). NCBI lineage: Bacteria > Bacillati > Cyanobacteriota > Cyanophyceae > Leptolyngbyales > Leptolyngbyaceae > Leptolyngbya > Leptolyngbya sp. O-77. The sequence continues at coordinate 5,056,294 of NZ_AP017367.1, read as the reverse complement.
CGTCTGAAAAATTCCCTGAACGAGCGTGGATTATCACGAATGCCTCCAGTATTCCCCACAGAGGTCAATAAACTATCGTCGTTAGGGTACTCTGGATTAGGTAGCTGATGGGCTGGTGATCGATGCATTCTGTATAGCACAGCCCAGACTCATCCGTTACACAAACTGGGATAAACGGTTTAGACCTAATGGTTTGCCTGTTTGGCTGAGTTCTACAGGTACGGGCGATCGCTCTGGCAATAGAGATAAGGGATATTCGTCTGCCATGTCAGAATTCTTAAACCTGAGGCACAATACATGAAAGTAGAAGCGTTGCAAGAGTACGTAGGAAAGATCAACAAAAGGTGAGGGTTAACAGGTGAGGGTTAACGCCAGGTTGATTCGAGGAAAAGTCAGCAAGACAAGGTAATAGGACAAGGAACCAAGTCCTTTGACCAGATCAACTTCAGGCTCTTGATTGCAAGCTTCTGGAGGGAGTCTAAACTCTGGACTTAATGCTGGAGCAACTGCCCCTTCCACTTAGATTTTGTCCAGTTCACGAAACAATATCCATTAAGCAAGCATGATCGAAGAAGAGAAACAACCGATGGAGAGTGATGACGTGTCCTCTGAAAGCAATGCCGTGGAAAGCGAAGTCATGAATACTGAAGCAGTTGAACCGTCTGCCTCGGCAGTCGAGTCATCGACCGAGCCTCAGGTGGAGGTCGTCGCGGAGGTGACCAGCGGAGACTCTTCAGCACTCGTTGATGAGCTAAATGCAAAAGTGGCAACGCTAGAGCAGCAGCTTGAAGAATGGACGAATCACTGCAAGCGTATTGCGGCGGACTTTGAGAACTTCCGCAAGCGCACCCAGAAAGAAAAAGAAGACCTGGAGCAGCAGATCAAGTGCAAAACTGTTGAGGAACTGCTGCCTGTGGTCGATAACTTTGAACGAGCGCGATCGCAGATCAAGCCCCAAGGCGACGAAGGCATGGCGATCCACAAGAGCTATCAGGGTGTGTACAAAGATCTGGTAGAACGGCTCAAGCGCATTGGGGTTTCGCCGATGCGGTCTGAGGGTAAAGAGTTTGACCCAAACCTGCACGAAGCCGTAATGCGGGAGCCGTCCGAAGAATACGCCGAGGGCACGGTCATCGAAGAACTGGTACGGGGCTATATGCTGGGCGATCGCGTCTTGCGCCATGCCATGGTCAAGGTTGCCACTGCTGTCGCTCCTTCAGACGATGGTGACGCTAATTCATCGTCTGAGGGATAAAGCTATACCAGAATTTAGTTCGGGAATCTGCTGGCCAACCGTTGTGCGAAAGGTAAGCGCTTTTCAAGAATCGTCCTGAGTCACTCAATCAAACCTGACTACACCATGCAGTCTGGAGCAAGATTCAGGTAGTTGTACCCAAAAACTCAGCCTAAAAAGGCTATCATCCAGCAAATCTCCTGCTTTTTGCGGAGCCTCTAAAAACATTTTTAAGCGCGACTGATTAAATTCCCGAACAATTGCGGAATACTTGCTAAGAGTTAAATCAGCTTCTGGTCTCCGACTCATTCACTTGAAATCTGATAGCCGCTACTAGCTAAATTATGGGAAAAGTCATTGGCATCGACCTGGGCACAACGAATAGCTGTGTTGCTGTCCTAGAGGGCGGTCAACCCGTTGTCATTTCCAGCTCAGAGGGAGGACGCACCACTCCTAGCATTGTTGGGTTTGGCAAAAACGGTGAGCGGCTCATAGGGCAGCTTGCCAAGCGTCAGGCTGTGACCAATGCCGAAAACACCATTTTCAGCATTAAACGGTTTATCGGGCGACGCTGGGACGACACAGCCGACGAGCAAAGCCGAGTCCCCTACACCTGCGTCCGGGGGAAAGATGACACAGTGGACGTGCAAATTCGCGGACGTTCCTACACGCCTCAAGAAATTTCTGCCATGATCCTGCAAAAGCTGAAGCAGGACGCTGAAAACTACCTAGGAGAACCGGTCACCCAGGCGGTCATCACCGTACCGGCCTACTTCACAGATGCCCAACGCCAAGCGACCAAAGATGCAGGCACTATTGCAGGTCTAGAAGTGCTGCGGATCATCAACGAACCGACCGCAGCGGCCCTGTCCTACGGCTTGGACAAGCAAGACCAAGAACAAAGCGTGCTGGTGTTTGACCTGGGCGGCGGGACGTTTGATGTTTCCGTTCTGCAACTCGGCGACGGCGTGTTTGAGGTGAAGTCCACCTCTGGCAACAACCACTTGGGCGGCGACGACTTTGACAATGTGCTGGTTCAGTGGCTCATGTCCAGCTTCCAGCAGCAAGAAGGCATCGACCTCTCTAGCGACAAGATGGCGCTACAACGCCTACGTGAAGCTGCGGAGAAAGCCAAGATTGAGCTATCGAGTATGCTTACAACGACCATCAACCTGCCGTTCATTACAGCCGATGAAACCGGGCCAAAGCATCTGGAAATGGAGCTGACCCGCGCCAAGTTTGAAGAACTGATCAGCGATCTGGTCGAAAGCACGCTTGAACCCGTTGAGCAGGCGCTCAAAGACTGCGGTCTGAACGCAGATGACCTAGATCGCATTTTGCTGGTCGGCGGCTCTACCCGGATTCCAGCAGTTCAAGAAGCCATCAAGAAGTACTTCAACGGCAAAACTCCCGATCGCTCGGTCAACCCCGATGAGGCGGTTGCCCTGGGTGCGGCAATTCAGGCAGGCGTTTTGGGCGGCGAAGTAAAAGACCTGCTGCTGCTAGATGTAACGCCGCTCTCGCTGGGGATTGAAACACTCGGTGGCGTGTTTACCCGCATCATCGAGCGCAACACTACCGTTCCTACCAGCAAGACCCAGACTTTCTCCACGGCAACGGATGGACAGACCTCAGTCGAGATCCACGTTCTGCAAGGGGAACGGGCGATGGTGAAGGACAACAAGAGCCTCGGGAAGTTCCAACTGACGGGGATTCCGCCTGCGCCGCGTGGCGTACCGCAAATCGAGGTGTCCTTTGAAATCGATGCAGACGGCATTTTGCAAGTTAGTGCCCGCGATAAGGGGACGGGGCGAGCACAAACCATTCGCATCACCAATACAGGCGGTCTCAGCGAGGCAGAAGTAGAGCGGATGCGTCAGGAGGCTGACCTGTACGCTGAAGAAGACCAAAATCGTCGTCTTCTCGTGGAGTGTCGGAATCAGGCGGATATTCTTTTCAACAACTACGAAACTATGGTGCGGGAAAATGGCGATCTGATTCCCGAACATTACAAGGCGCAGGCTGCTGAAAAAGTGGCAGAACTACGAGCAGCGATCGCCAATCGGACGCTCGATGTAGACACCATGAAGTCTCGTTTGGATGGACTCCAGCAAGCCCTGTTTGCCATTGGTTCAGCCATCTACGAGCAGGCCAGACACCCAGAAGCAGATGATGGGATGAATGGCGGTTATGGCAGCTCCGACCCTCAGGAGTACGATGGGATCAATGACCCAACTATGCCCTGGTTCAACGGAAGAGGTGAAGCCGAATTGACAGAGCCGATCGACGAAGACAATTTCATCTTTGAGACGGATGAGACTGTTACCGCTGATTATGAGGCGGTAGATTAAGGCAGTAGAACTAGATAGCGCATTCACACTGGAGTGATCGGGACAGGTATTCTGTCCTGGTCAGCATTCTTTAGATTAGCAGGCGCAGGTTTACCTAGCCGCTAATGCTTGAGTAGGGGATTGGTTCGGTAATGCCTACTTTAATTAAGGCGTGCGATCGCAAACAATTCGTTACGATGTAGGATGTGGGGAATTGGGTGTCCAAATCGCCTGTTTGTACGGTGCTGACCTAGTTTCCCCGACTCTATTCACGCCAAATCACTCAACCCCCAGCAGCGTTCTATGGCCCGTGACTACTACGACATTCTGGGTGTCTCTCGCGATGCCGACAAAGAGGAGCTAAAGCAAGCCTATCGACGGCTTGCCCGCAAGTATCACCCCGATGTCAACAAAGAGGAAGGCGCTGAAGAACGTTTCAAAGAAATTAACCGCGCCTACGAAGTGCTTTCAGAGCCAGAAACTCGCGCCCGCTACGATCGCTTTGGTGAAGCAGGCGTTGGCTCTGCGGCTGGCGCAGGCTATCAAGACTTTACCGATTTAGGCGGCTTTGCAGATCTGTTCGAGAGCTTTTTTGGCAACTTTGCGGGTGCGGCTTCGGGTCAGCAGGCCCGCCGTCGCAGTGGCCCCACCCGCGGCGAGGATCTGCGGCTTGACCTGAAGCTTGACTTTCGTGAAGCGATCTTTGGCGGCGAAAAAGAAATCCGCATTAGCCACCTGGAAACCTGCACCCACTGTGGCGGGTCAGGCGCAGAGCCCGGCACTCGGCCCAAAACCTGCACGACCTGTGGGGGAGCGGGGCAGGTGCGGCGGGCCACCCGAACCCCCTTCGGCAGCTTTACCCAGGTATCCACCTGCCCCACTTGCAACGGCAGCGGGCAGATGATTGAAGAAAAGTGCGACGTATGCGGCGGCAGCGGACAAAAGCAGGAAGCCAAAAAACTCAAAATTACGATTCCCGCTGGCGTGGACAATGGGACACGGCTCCGCATTTCTTCTGAGGGAGATGCAGGAATGCGGGGTGGCCCACCGGGGGATCTTTACGTGTTTCTGTTTGTGAATGACGACGCGGAATTCCAGCGGGACGGCATCAACATTTTGTCGAACCTGAAGATCAGCTATCTGCAAGCAATTCTTGGCTCAAAGCTGGAAGTGAACACAGTCGATGGGCCGGTGGAAACAATTGTCCCGCCTGGAACTCAGCCCGGTACTGTGATCACGCTAGAAAATCGCGGTGTGCCGCGTCTGGGCAACCCGACCAGCCGGGGCGACCATCTTATTACGGTTCAGGTAGATATTCCTACCCGCGTTTCGGCAGAAGAACGGAAGCTGCTAGAGGAACTTGCCAAACTGCGGGGCGATCGCATCGGCAAGGGTGGCATGGGCTTCCTGGACAATCTGTTTCACAAGTCTTGAGCAGGATGCATGACGGAATCTTCCCCAGTCCCAGATGTCCAGCTTGACCTGCGCGGCACACCCTGCCCGCTCAATTTTGTGCGTACCAAGCTGCGGCTAGAAAAAATGCCTGCTGGATCGCTCCTGGAAGTGTGGCTTGATCCAGGAGAGCCGATGGAGCAGGTGCCCGATAGCTTGCGAATGGAAGGGTACCCGATCGAGCAAGTGCAGGAGCGACAAAGCGGAGACGGCGCTTATTTTGCCCTTAGCATTCGCCGTCCCTAGTTATGGGTGCAGATTGCCAGCCCCAGTCGCTCGTTGAGGCCACGGTTCAGCAGGTGGGGTCGCAACGGATCACGGGTACAGTGCTGGCGGTGCAGGCCAATTACTACTTTGTGCGGCTAGACCCAGGCTGCTATCCGCCAGACGTGGGGGATATGCTGCTGTGTACCCGGCGATCGCGCCTGCGAAAAATCGGGCAGCAAGTTTGGGTGGGCGATCGCGTCGAAGTTGAAGAACCCGATTGGGCCGGACAGCGAGGGGCGATCGCCCAAGTGTTTCCCCGTCGCTCCGAACTCGATCGCCCACCCATTGCCAATGCCGACCAGATTTTGCTGGTGTTTGCCCTGGCAGAACCCACACTCGATCCCTTCCAACTCAGCCGCTTTTTGGTCAAAGCCGAGTCCACAGGACTATCGGTATGCCTATGTTTGAATAAATGCGACCTGCTACCGGAGGTGGAATTGGTGGCGTGGGGCGATCGCCTGCGGCAGTGGGGTTATACACCGCTGATGGTCAGTGTGCGCGAGAGCCTGGGGCTGGATCAACTTGCGCCATATCTGGCACAGCAAATCACCGTCGTTTCTGGGCCGTCTGGTGTGGGCAAATCCAGCCTGCTCAATGCGCTGATTCCAGCGGTCGATCTGCGTGTTGGGGAAGTCTCTGGTAAGCTTCAGCGAGGTCGCCACACCACGCGCCATGTAGAGTTGTTTGAGCTGCCTGCGGGCGGGCTGCTGGCCGATAGTCCTGGGTTCAACCAGCCCGATCTGGACTGTTCCCCGGTTGAGTTGGCCCATTATTTCCCCGAAGCCCGTCGGTGTATGGACAAAGCCGCGTGTCAATTTAGCAACTGCCTGCATCGAGAAGAGCCAGGCTGTGCCATTCGTGGCGATTGGGAGCGCTATGAACACTATCGAATTTTTCTAGAAGAGGCGATCGCCCATCAGGAAGCCCTAGAGCGAACCCGCGATGCCGAAGCCACAACCAAACAGAAAAGCCGCCAACACGGTCAAACCGAAATCGAACCAAAGCTAGAGCGCAAAAAATATCGCCAGCCCTCCCGCCGAGTTGAAAAGCAGCGCCTTCGGGAATGGCAAGCAGAAGTAGATACGGAGGATGCATTAGATTAGCCGGAGATTAGACTATCCAGAGATTAGCCAGACACCCAGGCTGCACCCACGAAAAACCCTCCTCCCACATCAGCCTATCCCCTTGAGCATACAAGCGCAGTCAGCAAGAGGCCATGCAAAAAATAGAAAAGCTCTGCAAATACTATCTACCTTATTTAAAGTTCATTTACGAGAGTGTCAATTTTTTTGTGTAAGGCTTAGAACTGAGGAAAGCGATCGGGGAACTCAATGGCAAAACGCATGAGTGCTGCTTTCCAATCGCGGATCGGCATCGTCCACTTTTTGGCAATATTGTTAAGCGCCAAGTAGAGCAGCTTGTAGACCGATTCCTCATTGGGGAAGCATCCCTTTGTCTTGAGCACCTTACGCAACGAGCGATTGAGCGACTCGATTGCATTGGTGGTGTAAATCACTTTGCGAATGTCTGGTGGATAGTCAAAGAAGGGGATGATGTTGTTCCAGTGACGCAACCAGATCTGGGAAATCGTGGGATAGAGCCTGTCCCACTTATCAGCGAAGTTTTCTAGTGCGGTCTCAGCCTCCTCTACCGTGGCCGCTTGATAAATCGGCTTGAGGTCGGCAATGACTTCGGCTTGGCTGCCCCAGGGCACATAGCGCAAAGAGTTGCGAATCAGATGCACGATACACAACTGCACTCGTGTTTTGGGAAAGACCGCTGCAATCGCATCGGGGAAGCCTTTGAGTCCATCTACACAGGCGATGAAAATGTCTTCTACGCCGCGATTCTTGAGGTCGGTCAGCACTTTGAGCCAAAACTTTGCCCCTTCATTGGCAGACATCCATAGCCCTAGGACTTCCTTAATCCCGTCAAGCGTTACACCTAAGACAACGTAAACGGCATGATTGCTCACCCGCCCGTCTTCTCGCACATGAACGTGAATGGCATCGAGGTAAACAATCGGATACAGCTTAGCCAGCGGGCGGTTCTGCCACTGACGCACCTCGTCACTGACCGCATCGGTGACTTGGCTAATCAACGTGGGAGAAACCTCCACCCCATAGAGTTCCTCCAGTTGCGCTTGAATATCTCGAGTGCTCAAGCCTCGGGCATACATTGCCATGATTTTGTCATCCAGCCCACTCAAGCGTCGCTCTCCTTTGGGCACCAAAATCGGCTCAAAGGTGCTGTTACGGTCGCGGGGAATCGAGAGTGCCAATTCTCCACAGTCTGCTTTGACGGTTTTAGAGGAGTACCCGTTACGACTATTGCGACGCTTGCTGGAACTGGTTTCTTCAGGAGGCGGAGCTTGGACTTCGGTTTCCAGGTGATGGCTCAATTCTGCTTGCAGTGCTCGTTCCACCAGTCGTTTGGTCAGTTGTTTGAGCAGTCCTTGTTCTCCCAGGATTTGCTCGGGGGTGGAGTAATCGGCAAGCAGCTCATCCAGCAGGTGGTCTACTTTATCTTGGGGGCGACGACGGCGAGGCATGGGCGGTCTCCTGATGTTTGAACTAATTTTGACCGCTTACACAAAATAATTTACAGTCTCTCATTTACTTACACTTTCGTTAGTAAACTTAACACAACGGCAGACTTTCGCAACCTAAACTAAGCATAAAGTCGTAAAGTCCACCTCTAAGTTGCTTAATTTGCATGTTAATTTTGCAAAGATTCTTGGGAAACCTAAATTTAAGTCCTGCTCAGCCAAATACCGTCCTTTTGCAAACGGTTGCAAATCCTAACAAAGATCTTTCTGTTGGTTCCTCCAATAACCTGTTCTATGTAATGAGGAGCCTTAATTAGGAGCCTTAGTTAATAGCCGCATTGCGAAATAAATCACGGTACATAGCATGTTCTTGCAGGGCGAGACATGTACAGCCTGGGCGAGGCAAACGCATCTTGACCATCCGTGCACCTCACTAACTGCAAAAACGCCGTATCCAGCTTTTCTTAACAAGCGTCTCTAGTGTTCGAGGTTTTCTAGGGCTAAAGTATTCGAGGCTCGTGCCACGTCCTCTTAATATTTCGCAGAAATTTATATTTCGTCAAAATTTCCATGGATCAACAACAACTAGAACACCTGATAGGACACCTGAAAGCCATTTGCAACAATGATCCCGCCTGCGAGCAGATCCAGCAGTATCTTTCGGCCGAGATAGATGGTTCGAAAACAGGGCAGCAGAAAGCCCTATTTCGAGTCATTACAAAAATTCGTGAATCCTTAGACCTAAAAGCAATTTTTAAGACAACTGCAATTGAAGTCCGGCAACTGCTAAATGCAGATCGCGTCGCGCTTTTTTGCTTTGCTCCCGATTCTGGTTGGAATGATGGCGAGTTTGTCGCAGAAGATGTCTCCCTTGAATTTAAGTCAGTTTTATCAGAAAAAGTTCATGACCACTGCTTCGGTGATCAGTATGCGATTGATTACCACAAAGGGCGAGTACAAGCCGTTAGTGATATTCAAACAGCAGGGCTGAAAGACTGTCATATTGAGATTTTGACTCGCTTTCAGATCCGTGCCAATTTAGTCGTGCCGGTGCTAGAGGAGCAGACACTTTGGGGACTACTTTGCATTCATCAATGTTCTGCTCCTCGCGTTTGGGCATCTCATGAAATCGAGTTTATTCAGCAAGTTGCAACTCATCTTGGTGTTGCGCTTCAGCAAGCAAAACTCTTGGAGAAAGTGCGCTTTCAGACAGAGCAGCAAAAAGCCTTGTTTAAGGTTATTACTCGAATTCGAGAACCAATGGACTTGGCAACGATTTTTAGAACGGCTGCAACTGAATCTCGACAATTGCTCAAGTCTGATCGGGTTGCAATTTTTCAGTTTGCGCCTGATTCCAATTGGAATGATGGGGAGTTTGTATCGGAGAGTGTTGAACAGGGCTATGCCTCAGTATTGGCAGAGAGAGTTTACGACCATTGTTTTGGCGATCGCTACGCTGCGGCTTATCATCAAGGACAAATTCAGGCGGTTGCTGATATTTACTCATCTGGTCTTCAGGCGTGTCATATCGAAGTATTGTCGCGCTTTCAAATTAGAGCCAACTTGGTAGTACCTCTTTTGCAGGGAACGTATTTGTGGGGTCTGTTGTGCATTCATCAATGTGCTAAGCCTCGTTTTTGGGAAGCAGAAGAGATTGAATTCGCCAAGCAAATTGCAGCTCATCTCAGCGTTGGGCTCCAGCAGGCAGAGCTATTAGCCAAAACTCAACAACAAACTGTTGAGCTCGGTCTTGCGTTAGAGCATCTCAAAAAGGCACAAACCCAGTTGATTCAAAGCGAGAAAATGTCAAGTCTGGGACAGCTTGTAGCCGGGATCGCCCATGAGATTAATAACCCTGTCAACTTTATTCATGGCAATGTAGGATACGCTCGCCGCTACGCTCAAGATTTAATGGAATTAGTTAAAACTTACCAGAATAGTTATCCAGAACCTGTTGGCGCGGTGAGCGATCGCGCCGAAGAAATTGACATCGATTTTTTGATGGAAGACTTTCCACAAATGCTAGCATCGATGCAAATCGGAGCTGAACGAATTCGCAACATTGTGTTGTCTCTTCGGAATTTCTCACGGCTCGATGAAGCAGAGATGAAAGTTGTGGACTTGCACGAAGGACTAGAAAGTACGCTGCTGATCTTGCAATATCGTCTCAAACCCAAGTCGATTTCTAATCCTGCTCAAAATATTCGATTGGTCAAAGAGTATGGACAATTACCGCTAGTGGAATGCTATCCAAGCCAGCTCAATCAGGTGTTTATGAATTTGCTCAGCAATGCCATTGATGCCTTAGAAGAGCAAATTGCATCGCGAGAAAAAATGCTTCAGCAGTCAGGGAGTGATAGTGTCAATAACCTGCTCCAACCCACCATTACGATTCGGACTGAACTATGCGATCGACACGATCAGTCCGATGATCTAGGCGATTATGAGGACGATCGCCCAGCTTTAGAGCGTGCAAGAGAGCGTGCAATCTTAGCGAGCGATCGCCCTCAGGGTGTTTCCGCTCAGTACGTTGCGATTCGGATTGCCGACAACGGCCCTGGAATACCTGAAAAACTCCAAACCAAACTATTCGATCCCTTTTTTACAACCAAGCCCGTCGGCAAAGGCACAGGTCTAGGACTTTCAATTAGCCAGCAAATTATTTGCGAACGGCATAACGGCACACTGAAATGCATCTCGCAACCCGGCAGAGGTACAGAATTCCAGATTTTAATCCCAATTCATCAACACAAACTAGCAGGACAAACTCCTAGACCTCCAGAGCTTGCCCAATAATGCCGTCTGATTTAATAATGCTGTCTGATCAATGGCTAGTGCAGTGTCACGGTTTTGTCACGGTTTAATTTTAGGGGAATGCCCTAGCTCGTAGTCAGCGCTTCAGCGCTAAAGTGCTAACGACCAATCTAAGTTCTAGCTGTGATATTGCATTAGAAGCTGGTGTATACAGCATTTTCTTGCGAGGTGAGGCACACGCTGCCCTCACGAGGCAAGGGCTTATTGACCATCCGTGTGCCTCACTAGCTTCAAAAATGCTGTAGATTGATATGAGTTTCGCTTATCAGCGTAAAGCCAGGAGAGCCGTAATTACTTCGTTCCTAGTTTCTAATAATTCTAATAATCCGCATCTTCCTCATATTCCACAACCTTTTGCCGCTCAGGGATATTTAACTGTGGTGCGCGATAGGGCTGGGGATTATCATCGTCTTCCCACACATCATCCAGTTCCTCTTTCATCGGAGGTTCGTAGGCATCGGCATCTTCATAAGCTTCGGCATACTGCTGGCGACGGGGTGACTCGTTCCAGTTATCTTCCGGCTCATCCCGATAAAGCGGCTCCGGCTGGCGCTGGCGCAGTGGCTCCTGAATCGGGCGGCGGGGTTCTTCCCAGGTGTCGTCATCCCAGGTGGATTCGCGGGCTGGCGCACGCAGTGGCTGAGGCGCAGGAGTCCGCACGCCCGTCGGCAACTGGTTGGACGTAGACACAGGCATGATGTAGTCTTCTTCGTCGCGCTCCCACGGCGGGCGGCCAATGCCGATGCGCTCCAAAAAGCCCACGCTGAGTTGGGTCATCTTTTGCTCTGCCCCTTCAAACACAATCAGGCGATCGGGACCGCTGCTCACCACCTCTTCAATCGACAGTTCGTAGGTACTGACGACCTGATCAGGAATGAAGGGAAACCCAATCGAGGCAATAATAATAGACTCTAGATGACCATCTTCGACGTTGAACCGGAAGCCCCGCACCTTCCCCAGCAGTTCTCCCGTCTCGGTGATCACTTCGCTGTTGATCAGGCTGCTATACGCTTCCGTGTCAACTTCATCCTCTACCGCAGAGTCGTCATCGACTAGAATCACGTCGCCGATCTGGCGAATGTTCGCAAGATACATCATCTGCTGGGTGCCAGATACCACGCCCGATAGAATGCTTTCCCGCAGACCAATGGCAACCACCTCGCGGCGATCGACATCTACCCATAGTTGGCTAACGACACCCAGGCGTTTGCCCGTGTCGCGGGTAATGATCTGAGTTCCAAGAAGGTCTGAGCGTTGGCGGATTTGTTCAGATGTCATTGTCGAGTCCTAACCTCGAACTGGTTGAAATAGTTCGATTGAAATATGAATACAGTAGATACGGTCAGATATCAATACTAAGCCAATCTTAACCAAACTCGAACGTTTGGTAAGTCTGTCTTGAGTTCGGAAAGCCGCCCTTTGGGGGATGGGGCAAGAGACGGAAAAAACGAAAAGTGAAAAACGAAAAACGGAATCTCTTCGCTCTTCGCCCTTCATTCTTCGTTCTTCGCTCTTTCCTCCTCCACTCCTCCCTCACCCCGAAACGTTCTGCTGCAAGTCGATGCCCAGCACCTGCGTGTAGGCTCCCCGTGCCTGGGTAACGCCGATGGTGCGCTGGGCGGCTTCGATCATCGGGCGGCGGAGGCTGACGACGATGAACTGGGCCTGCTGGGCCTGGTGCTTGATCATGCGGGAAAGACGCTCCACGTTTGCCCCATCCAGGAACATATCCACTTCGTCGAACGCGTAGAAGGGCGAGGGGCGATAGCGCTGGAGAGCAAAGATGAAGCTGAGAGCAGTAAGGGATTTTTCACCCCCGGACATTGAAGCGAGGCGGCGGACGGGCTTGCCCTTGGGATGGGCAACTAGGTTTAGCCCGCTGCCAAAAGGATCGTTGGGGTCGTCGAGTTGCAGGTAGCCATCGCCGTCGGACAGTTCGGCAAAGATAGACTGAAAGTTTACATTTACGGCATCAAAAGCTTCTTTGAAGGCCCGCTGGCGCAGGGTGGTGAAGTTCTCGATGCGGAGGAGCAATTCGCTGCGCTCTTCGTCCAGGGTGCTTAGCTTTTGGCTGAGGTCTTCTAGGCGCTCCTGGGTGCGCTCGTATTCCTCCAGGGCCAGCATGTTGACGGGTTCCATGTTTTCGATGCGGCGCTGGAGCGATCGCAGTTCGTGCTGCAATTCGCCCAGGTCGGGCAGCGGGTCGGGCAACTCCGGCAGCGGGTCGGGCAGTTCGCTTCGCTTCGTTTCTAGCGCTGCCTGGAGCATGACTAAACTTTCGCGGCGGGTCTGCTGGGTTTCCTGGAGCTTTTGGCGCTGCCAGTCGGCCTGTTGCTGAGCGGTTTGGCGATCGCGCAACAGTCGTTCCGTGCGATCGCGCTCCTGTTTTTCCGACGCGAGGGATGCCTCTAGCGAATCTAGCGCGGCGCGGGTCTGGGCGATCGTCTGGCTGAGGGCGGTCTGCTGTGTCCCCAGCGCAGAACGCTGCTGCATCTGGGTAGTTTGCTGGGCGCGCAGATCTTGCAGTCGCTGGGTAAGCTGGGTGATTTTTTCCTGGAGGCGCTGCCGCTGAATTTCCAGGTCTTGTACCCGCTGCTCGGCGGCCCGCAGAGCAAGCTGGCGATCGCCCAGTTCTGCCTCCTGCTGGCGAATCGTCGCCTGAATCTGCTGCCACTCGCTGTGGGTTTGGGATTGCTCCAGGTCTGCCAGAACTTGGCGCTGGCGCTGGAGTTCGGCTTCCTGGGCGGGCAGGTCACGCTCCAGCGTTTGCAGGCGCTCTTCGGACGGGCCAAGCTCCTGGCGGTTTTGCGAAAGCTGGGTGCGAAGCTGCCCTTCCTGCGTCACCAGCGTCGCCAGTTGGGACTGGAGCTGATTCGCTTGCATCTGCACCTCGCGCTGCTGCTGGCGGGCTTCGTTGAGCGCCTGAGTGTGGGTGCGGACGGCTTCAGTGCCCTGGGCGATCGCCCCTTCACAGCGCCGCAGAATGGTGTCGATTTCCGAGAGGCGATCGCGCAAGGCTGCTGCCTCGGCCGATTCTCCTGGCTGCACCGTGCCAAATCTTAGGGAGCCTTGCCGCTGGGACAGGCTGCCGCCCGTCATCGCGCCGCTGGTTTCCAGCAGTTCGCCGTCCAGCGTCACGATGCGATATTTGCCCAGATGGGGTCGCGCTTGCTCCAGCGTGCGAAAGACCACCGTGCCGCCAAAGACATAGGCAAACACGTCCTCAAAGCGGCGATCGCAGTCGATCAGGTTCACGGCATAGTCCACAAACCCGTCCGGTCGGTTACCCTTGGGAACTTCGGTGAACTGCGGCACGCGGATTTTGTTCATCGGCAGAAACGTCGCCCGCCCCGCTCGTCGCTGCTTCAGCAGGTCGATGCACCGCGCCGCGATCCGGTCGTCTTCTACCACCAGATTGCCCAGGCGACCCCCCGCCGCGATTTCCAGCGCCAGTTGATATTGCGAATCGACGCGCCCCAGCTGCGCCACCAGTCCATGCACGCCGTCGATGCCCGCATTCAAAATCACCTGGCTGGCTCCCGTGCCCTGCGCTTCTTGCATGGCCTGGGTTTGGGCTTCTAGCCGATCAAGCTGGCGCTGTTTGTCGCGCTGCTCACTCAGCAGGCGGGTTTGCGTTTCCTGCTGGGTGCGGAGGTCTTGTTCGGCTTCGGCAAGCACTTGAGCGACTCGCTGCACCTGGGTTTCAGCCTCGGCCCGTTGCGCTTCAACGGTAGACTGCTCGGACTGCTTTTCAGCCAGCGATTGGGCGATCGCCCCCAGTGCCTCCGTTTGCTCCTGAATCTTGGCGCAGAGCTGCGACACCCGCTCTTGCAGCCGCGCCTGCTCCATGCGCTGCGGCTCGATTTGGTTCAGCAAATTCTCCATCTGGTGGCGCAGGGCAGCCTGCTCCTGCACCCAGGCATCTGACGCTTCGGCGATCGCGCTGGACTGTTCTCGGCTGGCTTGCAGCGCCTGCTGAGCGCGATCGCAGGCGGCTCGCAGCGAGGCAATGTCCTGCGTTTCGATGCGCTGCTGATCCGCAGAAGCCTGTTCCAGCATCTGCATTTGCTCCTGAAGCGCCTGCTGCGTCTGGGCAATCTGCGCCATTGTGTCGCGGTTCGCCGTCAGCAGGTCTTGCTCCTGCCGTTGAAGCTGGCGCAGTTCCGCCTCGTGCGTCGCCAGGGTCGATTGCAAGGCAAGCTGTTCATCCTCGCCCAGCGCCTTCACCCGCGCATTCAGCCGGTCTAGGTCAGCGGTGATTTGCTGAATTTCAGTCGCCAGCGCCGTGAGTTGAGTAGCAGTTTCCGAAAGAGCGCGATCGCCCTCCTCGATCTGCTGCTGGAGCTTCTGCGCCTGGTCTTGCTGACTGCGCCAGTTCAGCACCAATTCCCACTGGCTCTTGGTCTGAAACTCAGCCTTGAGTCGCCGATATTTCTCTGCCTTGAGGCGATCTTGAGCGAGGCGATCGCGCTGTTCGATCAGCTCCCGCTCCACAATGCGAAACTTTTCCTCCCGCTCCTTCACCGCGTCCAGCTTGTCCTTCGCCTGAGAAATCTTGCGGTCAAACGCGGCCACGCCCGCCAACTCGTCGATAATTTCCCGGCGTTCGCGCGGATTCATGGAAATGATGTTGGTCACGTCGCCTTGCAGCACGACGTTATAGCCTTCGGGATAAATCCGAAAGCGGTGAAGCTGCTCATGCAGTTCATTCAGCGTGCAGGGCTGCCCATTAATGTAATAGTTCGAGGTGTAGGTTCCCTGCTGCGTCACCCGCAGCTTGCGCGTCACGCTCCATTCGCTGAAAGGGACCATCGCCGGGGCAACGCTGAGTTGGCTGGCATCCGGCGTTTTGCCATTCCCATTGCCATGACTACCGTTGCCGTTATTACCGTTCAAATGGCTCTGAGCGTCTACAGCCCCAACCTGCCCGTTGCCTTCGCCAAAGGCCAGATCAGCGCTGGGCAAGGGGTCGTCATCGCCCTGGTAGGCTGCGATATCTTCTTCATCCAGCGCAAAGGTAACGGTGACGCTGGCTTCCACCGTACTGCGTCCGCGACTGGCGACGCTTTGGTTCACCAGATCCGGCAGCCGCTCTGCTCGCATCCCTTTAGAACCCGCCAGCCCCAGCGCAAACAGCAGCGCGTCGAGAATATTTGATTTACCCGATCCATTGGGCCCGGAAATCACAGTAAACCCCGGCAGCAACGGAACCTGCGTTGTGCCGCCAAAGGATTTAAAGTGAGACAGCTCTACGCGCTTAACGTACACAAAGGGGCAGGAGCAGAGGGGTTAATACGAATATACTAATTCGCTGGACTACTGAACACCAGTTTTAACAAAAAAACTTGACCTTGAGCCAGGAAGCCACCATAAAGTTTAAGAGAAGCTTCATGCTTCCCCAGACGCGGCGGCCAGCCGCTAGAGTAGCGGAGGTTCAGCAGGCTACGTCCACTCCTCAATCCTTATCCTCCAAACTGGTTCCTATGCCCGTCTATCCCGGAATCTCCAGCGAAGCCTTCCGTCACCCGCTCGATCAGCAGGCCGAGCAAGCCCTCCGCAGCGTGCCAGGGTTTGACCTGGTGGCGCGGCGGTTTGTGGAATTTGTCTACGAACGGCCGCGCCAGGTTTTTCTGTTGGGCAATGCGATTGAGGTCGGCCCACGGCAATATTCCACGCTGTTTCAACTGTTTCGGGAATGCCTGCGATCGCTCGACATTTCCCCAGAGCCGACGCTGTTTGTGTCGCAGTCGCCGATGGTGAACGCCTACGCCCTGGGACAAGATCGGCCCTGCGTCGTGCTGAGCACGGCCTTGCTAGACCTGAGCGATGAGGCTGAGCTAAAAGCTGTGCTGGCTCATGAGCTGGGGCATCTGAAATGTGGACACTCGACGCTCAACCAGATGGCGAGCTGGGCAATCACTGCGGCATCGGGGCTGGCGGAAATGACCTTCGGGCTGAGCAGCCTCGTCAGCACGGGGCTAATCCTGGCGTTTTACGAATGGCTGCGGAAGGCGGAACTGTCGGCGGATCGGGCGGCGCTGCTGGTGATGGACGACGTGAAGCCCGTGCTGCAAAACATGATGAAGCTGGCGGGCGGCAGCAGTCGCTATGCCCACGAGCTAAGCCTGGAAGAGTTTTCGCGCCAGTCGGAGCGCTACCAAAACCTGGATCAAGACGGCATCAACCAGGTTTATAAATTTCTGCTCTATAACAACCTGTCACAGGGATTTTTTCAGACGCATCCGTTCACCGTGGAGCGGGTGCATTTTCTGAAGGAATGGTCGGAATCGGAAGAACTGCGGCAGATTCGGGCGGGCAACTATCGTCGAGCGGGAGAGCCGACGGTGAATGTAGAACCGCCATCGCCCAGCACTAACCCGCCTGCTGGTGAGGCGGACGTGGAGCGGCTACGGCGTGAAGTCGCAGATTTGCAGCGGGAGATTGACCGAATTCGGCGATCGCGCTCAGAGTAGTCAACCTTTAGAAATTTGGAATCCTCAGAAATCTAGTCATTTCTCCGATAGCCATCCAAACTCCCCAATCCAAACTCCCCAATCCAAACTCCCCAATCCAAACTCCCTCACTAGTCTTGCCCCAGCCACTCGGCAAATTCGGTGTGAAAGCGATCGCCCAGAATTGCGTCTCGAATCCGCTGGGTAAAGCGCACCAGTTCCGTGATGTTGTGAATCGAAATCAGCGTAAACGCCAGAATTTCGCGGGCGTGGAGCAGGTGGCTGAGGTAGGCGCGGGTGAAATTTTGGCAGGTGTAGCAGGGGCAGGTATCGTCTAGCGGCGTGAAATCGCGGCGGAAGCGGTTGTTTTTCAAATTCCAGCGATCGCCCTGCACCAGCGCCGCCCCATGCCGCGCCAGCCGGGTGGGAATCACGCAGTCAAACAAGTCTACCCCAGCGGCGATCGCCCGCACCATTTCCTTATGCGTCCCCACGCCCATCAGGTATCGGGGTTTGTCTTCCGGCAGCAGCGGTGCTGTTATCTGCACAATTTTCTCAATCAGTTCCGGCGGCTCCCCAACACTCACGCCGCCGATGGCATAGCCGAAGGCATCAAACCGGGCGATCGCCGCCGCCGCCTCCTGCCGCAAGTCAGGATACACACCGCCCTGCACAATCGGGAATAATGCCTGATCGGATCGGGCATGGGCAGCAAAACAGCGCTCTAGCCAGCGCATCGTGCGATCGGTCGCCTGCTTCACCTCGTCCCAGGTGGCCGGGTGGGGCGGGCATTCGTCAAACGCCATAATCACATCCGCCCCCAGCGCATTCTGAATCTGAATCGACCGCTCTGGCGTAATTTGAATCATTTTGCCGTCGCGGGGCGATCGAAAGGTCACGCCTTCATCGGAAATTTGGCGCATCTCGCTCAGGCTGAAGACCTGAAACCCGCCCGAATCCGTCAGCATTGGCCCATCCCAGCCCATGAAGCGATGCAGCCCGCCGGCCTCGGCCACCAGGTCTTCACCCGGCTGCAAGTGCAGGTGGTAGGTGTTTGCCAGCACCATTTGTGCGCCCGTGCCCCTCAGTTGGGCGGGCGTGACGGTTTTCACGTTGGCCAGCGTGCCCACGGGCATAAACCGGGGTGTTTCAACCACACCGTGGGGCGTATGAAACACGCCTGCCCGCGCCCTTGTGACGCAGCATCGCGCCTGACACGTATACGAAAAATGACTACCCAAGACCTGCTCTAGCGCCCGCTACATTGAGAAATTTTCTTCGTCGTCAATTCGGACATCCCATCCGGCAGACAAGACTTCCGTGACCACTGCTTCTAGGGCGGCCGCGTTTAGCCTGCGACAGTTTTGGTCATCCAGCGGGTTGGAAAGGGGCACCAGCCGCAGCAGGCGATTGTCCTGCACCAGGTCAAAGCAGGTTTCACCCTCTGGCAACTGAGATAGCTCCAGATAATCAAAGCTCTGAACATTGAGATAGAGCGTGTGGTTTGCCACCAGGCTAGAACACTGGGGGTCGGAGAATACTTCCATCACGTAGCCTTCGCTCTCGCTGCCGGGGACGCCGTCCTGGATGTAGCAATAGCGGACTTGATGGAGATCCGCCAGGAGGCGCTGCATATCTTGCTTGTTGACCAGGATACCCGTGTCCACAATGCAAGGGGCGGGAAGTCGAGGGTTGCTGGATGGTGAATCGTGACTCATAACAAGAAAACCTGCGATCGCACCAAAATCCAAATCTGGAATGGGCTGAGGACGATGGAACAGCGAATGTGGCTGCGTCCATGCAGCCTAGACCGAAGACAAAGTTAAGAATACAAAACCCTGAAAATAGCCGCTTAGAGTTTAGAGAATTTGCCAGAGCCGAGAATCATTACCAGCGAGATAGCAAATCTACCGATATCTCGGCTAGCTTGACGATGCCTGTGTAGATCATATCTCAAGATTTATATCCTGATGGGAGCGGGGAGCATGGGATGGGCACTCACAGCCAGCTTGAACCATTTTTGGTGTCAATTTTGACCGTTTTTTAATATTTGTAATGGTTGCGGCCTAGCCTCATAATTTTTTGCTTTGCAAAGCAGAACATGCCCTAAATTATGGCGCGGCTTGAACAGTATGAGTCAGCATCATGGCGGATGTAGATCCAGATCAAATGTGCTAGTCATGAAGGCTGATTGTGTGGATTTTACGTGTGGATTTTATAGGACTGAGCGCAGGAGATATGCGGTTTGAGGCAGATTATTCGGCGGGTTCGAGTCGGCATAGTAGAAGCCGCGCAAACGTTCGCAGGGGCGATCGCCTTCTACACCTGCCTGCCCGTGCCCGACTGGATGCATCCGGCTTTTCCGCAAGTCGCCCGCATGGCCCCCGTGGTTGGTCTGCTAATTGGGGCGCTGCTGGGGCTAGTGGATGCCAGTTTGAATCAGTTGGGAATGCCCGTGCTAACCCGCAGCGTAGTGGTGGTCGGGCTATGGGTGGGGGTGACGGGCGGGCTGCATCTGGATGGCGCGATGGATACCGCTGACGGGTTGGCCGTCCTAGACCCGCAGCGTCGCCTGGCGGTGATGGCTGATAGCCGTGCCGGGGCGTTTGGCGTGATGGCGGCGATCGCCCTCCTCCTGCTCAAAACTGCCGCCCTGACCGATCTGGCGGAACCCGCCCTGCCGCGCCTGCTGTTGCTCACGCTGGCGGCAGGCTGGGGCCGCTGGAGCCAGCAAGTGGCGATCGCCCGCTATCCTTATCTCAAGCCCACGGGAAAAGGCGCATTTCACAAAGCAGCCCTACCCACGCTTTCCCATACGTTGCCCAGCTTGCTACTGCTGCTCGTCCTCAGCCTCTATCCCGCCCTGGCAAATCCTGATCTGTGGCGCTGGAGCCTGATTTTAGGACTGGGCAGTGGGGCGATCGCCCTCCTGCTTCCCGCCTGGTTTCATCGCCGCCTAGGAGGACACACAGGCGACACCTACGGCGCAGTCGTGGAATGGACAGAGGCGCTGGTGCTGGTGTTGTGTACCCTAGGGCGTGTCATCAATTAAGCCAAATAAGGGCAGCCGCCATGTAAATTGCACTCAGAAACGTCTCGGCTAACTTGTCATAGCGTGTCGCAATCGCTCGATACTGCTTGAGTTTGGCAAAGAAGTTCTCAATCAGATGCCGCGCTTTGTATAGCTCCTTGTCGTAATCACGCGGTGTCTTGCGGTTTCGCTTGGGCGAAATCACAGCAGTCTTGCCCTGTTGTTGGAGTCGCTCAACCACCCGTTGGTCTGCGTCATATCCTTTGTCAGCCAGGACTGTATCAGCTTGAATGTTCTCTAGCAGCACATCAGCCCCATCAAGGTCACAGGTCTGCCCGGGTGTGAGGTGAAAGCCTGTCGGATTGCCCAGTGCATCGACAGTCGCATGAATCTTGGTGCTCAATCCCCCTTTACTGCGACCAATGGCTTGGGCATTGGCATCCCCCCCTTTGCCCCAGCACGATGCTGATGAGCACGCACAATCGTGGTGTCGATCATGGCGTATTCGTTGTCTGCATCTTCACACAGCACCTGAAACACCCGTTGCCATACGCCCGTCTTTGCCCAGCGCCGAAAGCGGGTGTGAACCTTGCGAAAAGACCAAACCGCTCTGGCAAGTCTCGCCAGGGAATGCCGGCTCGATATCGATATAGCACTGCCTCGACAAACAGACGATTATCCTTTGCTGTGACTCCCACCGCCCCGCTCGTCCAGGGAGCAAATCTTGGAGCCGTTCCATTGGTCATCGCGCAGGGCGTAGCGTCGGGTTGTCATAATCGTCAGATAGCTGAATCACTGCTGATTACAGCTTACTTAATTGATTACACTCCCTAAGTCGCTAGACCTAGAGCCTTGTGTGGCAAAACGGCAGATTTTAAGGAAATTGCAGAACCCAGCTGGCGGAACCCATTAGAATGAGCAGCGGGAGGGGGTATCATCGGGGGCGATCGCCCCAAGTTCTATTAAATCCTATAGGTTCCATGATTCGATCTTGGATGGTGATTGGCGGGGTGATGCTGGGTCTGGCGTTTGCGCTGGGGCAGCGTGACCACTTCGCGGGGGCGCGGCTGGTTTCGGCGGCTGCGGCGGCCCGACTGGCTCACGTTTGAGAAATTTATCCCCGTGATTTGGACGACGGTGTTTACCTGCGCCGCCTGGTCTGCCTACATTATCTGGGAGCGCGAACCGGGCACTTCCAAAACTTGGGGACTAATGGTGGTTTATTTGCTCCTGGAAATCGTGACCCTGCTTTATACGCCCGTAATGCTGAGTGTGCGGCGAATTCGCGTGGGGCTATGGCTGGGTGCGGCGGGGTTGGTGGTGGCGATCGCCCTCTTTGTCATGTTGCTGCCGCTGTCGCGGCCGGCGGCCTGGCTGCTGCTGCCGTATTTGATCTGGAGTCCCATCGGCACTTACACGACCTGGGAAATGATGCAGCTCAATCCTGAAGAAGCCTGATTTAGCTTGTGGGGGGCTGCACCGACCTCTGCAAGGCGCTCATGCCCAGTTCCGCCGCCAACGCCAGCAGCGCCACGGGAACTGCGCCCACCAGCAAGATGGCGCTGTCGTATAGCGCAAAGCCGCGCACAATAAAGGTTCCCAGCCCGCCCGCGCCGATAAACGCCGCCAGCGTTGCGCTGGCAATTACCTCCACCAGCGCTGTTTTAATTCCCGCAATAATCACAGGCAGCGCCAGGGGAAACTCTACCTGCTGCAACACCTGTGCCGGACTCATGCCCATGCCGTGGGCAGCTTCGCGGATCATCGGGTCGATGGTGCGAAAGGCGACATCGGTGCTGATCAAAATCGGCGGCATCACGAGCAGCGTCAGGGCGATCGCCGCCGATTGAAAGCTCAGCCCAAAATAGGGAATCGCCAGAAACAAGATCGCCAAACTGGGAATCACCCGCAGCGCGTTGAAGCCATTGATGAGGACAGTCGAGACAGCAGGCGATCGCGCACTCCACAACCCCAGCGGCAATCCCAGCAGCAGCCCCACCGCCAGCGGCACTGCCACCAGCCACAAATGCTGCTGCAACGCATTCAGCAGCGCGTCCCAGTTTTCCAGTGCATATTCATACGCCTGCCCAAACACGCCCACGCGCTACGCCTCCTCCAGCATCAGCAGCTCGCGCACCACCTCCCGGTAGGGCTGCACCACGCGCCACTCGCGGGTAAAGACATGAATCGGTTCCCCTGCCATGTTCGACTCTGGGAAGCGCACCGACTTGGGCACGGGGTCAAATACGCGCACGCCCTCAAGCTGCGATCGCAAGAGTTTCAGCACGTCCTGCGTAATCACCGTGTTTGTTTCTGCCATCGTCGGCAGCACGCCCAGCACCCGCAAATTCGGATTCAGGCGGCTCTTTACTGAGTCAATCGTCTCCAGCAATCCCTCTAGCCCTTTAATGGCAAAAAACTGACACTGCACGGGAATCAGCAGCCAGTCCGCCGCCGACAGGGCATTCAGCGTCAGCAGCCCCAGGCTGGGCGGACAGTCGATCAAAATCTGTTCAAACTGCGACTTGGCAGGCTCCAGCGCCGTTTTCAGCGCATAAAACCGATCGGGCTGGGAAAGCAAATCTTTTTCTGCTTTGACCAGGGAAATGTCTGTAGCCAGCAGGCTGAGTCCAAACCGAGTCGGGGCGATCGCCTCAGTAATGCCAACCTTCGCGGTAATCACGTCGTAGGTCGTGTAGGGAAGCGACGACGCATCTACGCCCAGTCCTGTAGACAAGTTGCCCTGTGGGTCGAGATCTACGGCAAGGCACGGCCCTTCCTCCGCCAGCAGACCCGCCAGCGCGATTGTAGACGTGGTTTTTGCAACGCCGCCTTTCTGATTGGCGATCGCAATGATCATCGGCCGATCCGCCCTACATCCAAAACATGCCACTCCACGAGCAGCATGTCTGCCTTTCCTTTTGCCGTCAGCTAACCATGTTACCCCTTACCGTCGCACAAGCTCCAAATCTCCACTCCAAATCTCCATTTCAAACACAAATGCTGTGCGCGTGCAGACAAAAATCCACAACGACCCACAGCATTGGTTGGTTTATATTCAGCCTAATTGATAGACCTCAAGAAAAGGGGCTTTGAAAAAGATCAACCCGCTCTCTAGCAACATCACTTCTAGAAACGCTTCCGGCGCAGTTTCCGCTTTGCCAACGCCTTGCGCTTCCGCTTTTCAATCGGCGTTTCAAAATGGCGATTCTTCCGCATATCTGGAAAGATTCCTGCTTGAGAAACCTTGCGCTTGAAGCGGCGGAGGGCCGATTCAATTCCTTCGTTTTCTCCAAGTACAACTTGGGCCATTCCATCTCCTCTTAAATGTTCAGACTGGAGATTTAGAAAAAATCTCAATCAGCCTGTTTGCAAAATCCTTCTCTCCCTGTTTTGATCCTGGTCTTGATTCTGGTTACTGACCGTAGACGCTACACTGAAGGGCAACAGGGCGATCGCCCCAGATAACAGGCGTTATCCATTGCAGCAGCAAGCCCATCACCCGCTAAGACAACCTGCAAAGACAACCCGCCAAAACAGCCCACCAAGACAACCTGCAAAGACAAAAATAATTGCTTGGAACTGCACATTTGCTTCAACATGCAGCCCCAAGCAAACAGGCAAATACTAGAAATTAGGAAACCTGCGCTGCGCCTTAGCGCAAAAACTAGCTCAGAAAAACCTGCTTCAGCAAGTTAAAACCTGGCAAAATGCAAGACGACAAACCAGACCTTTGCAAGATCTAGTAGCGGCGAGAGAAGTTGCCACCGCCGCCGCCCCGGTTGCCACCCCAGCTACCGCCAGAGGAGCGATCTTCGCGAGGCTTGGCCTTGTTCACCTTCAGATCGCGACCCATCCACTCTGCGCCATCCAGCGCTTCGATTGCCGCTTCTTCTTCCGCATCCGTACTCATTTCCACGAAGCCGAAGCCACGAGGGCGACCGGTTTCCCGATCGGTGGGAAGCTGAACGCGCTTTACCGTACCGTATTCAGCAAAAACTTGGGTAATTTCTTCCTGCGTTGCCTCGTAGGACAGATTACCGATGTAAATGGACATTTGGACTCCTTCCAGAATCAAAAAAAGTTGCAGAGAGTTAGATTCGGAGAGCCATTCGTCACGCGAGTACACAGCCGAAAATAATCCCACCTAACCCTAACACACTCTCACAAAAGCAGTGGCAAGTCGTTCATCTGGTGGCGGCAGAGAAACAAGCCAAAAATCAGCCAAAAACTTTATCAGACAATTGTTTGCCGGACTTTGCACTGGGGATAATGAGGTAAAGAACCTTCAAATTTCGTCGTCTTTCCATTAACTTTTGTAAGCAAAGTCCGCTTTGTGATGACTAATCCTGTAGACACTGCTGAAAACACGTCCGACAATCCGTCAGAAAACCCGCTATTAACCCTCGACTTTGAGCCTGCGTTTGAATCTCTTGGCGAAGACTATGCCGATCCCGTGGATGCAGCCCAATTTCCCCAGCATCTTCTCCGGTTTCGCAATGATGACTTACTTGAAACCCTAGGGCTTCATTCGGATGAGGTCGCAGATGAGCATTTTATCCAAGCGTTCGGCAAATTTGCAGGACGCTTTCCGCTGCTGGCGATGCGCTATCACGGCTACCAGTTCGGCTATTACAATCCTGATCTGGGTGACGGGCGCGGCTTTTTATACGGACAGGTGCGCGGCGTAGACGGCAACCTGTACGACCTGGGAACCAAGGGATCGGGCACTACGCCCTATTCTCGCGGCGGCGATGGGCGGCTGACGCTGAAGGGCGGCGTGCGCGAGGTGCTGGCGGCGGAGATGCTGCACGTCATGGGCGTGCGAACGTCGCGCTGCCTCAGCTTGATTGAAACTGGGGAGGCTCTGTGGCGGGGCGATGAGCCATCCCCAACCCGCTCGTCGGTGATGGTGCGAATGCAGCGATCGCACATTCGGTTTGGCACCTTCGAGCGGCTGCATTACCTCGAACGCCCTGACCTGATCCGCAAACTGCTCGATCACGTCATCGACACCTACTACGCACACCTGAACCAGGAGCCAGATCGGGATGCCCGCTTTTATGCCGAATTGGTGCAGCGCGTGGCAGAACTGGCGGCCCAGTGGATGGCGGCGGGCTTTTGCCATGCGGTGCTGAATACCGACAACATGGCCATCACGGGCGAAAGCTTTGACTATGGCCCCTACGCCTTCATCGAGCGGTTTGATCCCCGCTTTACCGCCGCCTATTTTGACCAGATGGGGCGCTACGCCTACGCCAACCAGCCAGGGATTTGCAAGCTGAATCTAGAACTGTTGCAGGAGCCGCTGAAACAGGTGATGGATGCAGCAGACTTGGAAGCAGGCTTGGCGATGTTTGAAACGCACTACATTGCGGCCTACAGCCAACTGATGCTGCAAAAGCTGGGGTTCGACGAGTTGCCCACCGAAATCGGGCATGAGCTAATCGGGCGGGACGATCCAGTTTTTTGCAGGCAACTAAGATTGGCTATCACGACTTTTTTCGGGCGCTGCGGGAGCAGTTTTTCACCCAGTTGGCGAGCAGATGCGGCGCTGATTTTTACTGACTCGGTGTCTAGCAATGCCGACGCGCTGGAAAGCACCTTCAAGGGCGTGGCGACTCGCCTATCACCGGGGCGCTGAACCACATCCCTGAAACAGCCTTGACCGAGGTGAAGGCGCGACTGGCGCGGCACAACCCGATTTTGGTGATTATCCGTTCAGAAATTGAAGCCGTGTGGGGGGCGATCGCCGAATTGGACGATTGGGAGCCATTCAACACGCTTCTTCGGCGTATTCGCTCCTCTGTTGAGCCGCCCCTGCCATAACTCCAATCCCCAACTCCAATCCCCAACTCCAATCCCCAAATGCGGAAAGGTTTCCAATCGTTACAATAGTCACCAATCCTTGACAGGTTGTCGCCAAATTTAATGGAATTTGGCACGCTCGAAAATAAGCGGTAAATGCTTAAAAAAACGCCCTCAAAACAGGTTTCAAACATTGCTCTTGGAACCGCTGAGCATCGTGAAAAGTCGCTGTTCAGCGGCGGTAGAACGGATCTACGGAGCAGATGAGCCAAGGCGGGGGCGATCGCCCCGATGAGCGGTCTTCGACGGCACTTTCAGAGATTGCTAACCCTTTTAGAACCGAGTCTATATTGATCCCCAGAAAATCCTCAAAAATCACCTGCTCAGGTCACTCGACAGGATTGCAACATCAGAACTAGACTGGGATATCCGGTCTTATGCATCAATCGATACAGATAGAAAGCCTAGCTATGCGAGAACTTCTGCCCGATCCGTCCAAGGTCGCTTCCGCCGCTCGTGTTTCTGCACCCCCCCTTGCTGCGCCCATTCGGGCCACTGGTGCCTACGCTCTGATGGACAGCCTGGTACGGCACGGGGTTCAGCATATTTTTGGCTATCCCGGCGGCGCGATTCTGCCGATTTATGACGAACTGTACCGCTTTGAGCAGACGGGCGCACTCCGCCATATTCTGGTGCGCCATGAGCAGGGTGCGTCCCATGCCGCTGATGCCTATGCTCGCGCTACAGGGAAAGTCGGCGTGTGCTTTGGTACGTCTGGCCCCGGGCGCGACCCAACCTGGTCACGGGCATTGCCACGGCGCAGATGGACTCGATTCCGCTGGTGGTGGTGACGGGGCAAGTCTCTCGCAGCGCGATCGGCACAGATGCCTTCCAGGAAACCGACATCTTTGGCATTACGCTGCCGATCGTGAAGCATTCCTACGTCGTGCGCGATCCCAAAGATATGGCGCGGATCGTGGCAGAAGCCTTCTACATTGCCCGCTCTGGTCGTCCCGGTCCGGTGCTGATTGACGTGCCCAAGGATGTGGGGCTAGAAGCATTTGACTATCTGCCCGTTGAGCCAGGAAGCGTGAAACTGCCGGGCTATCGCCCCACTGTGCGCGGCAATCCAAACCAGGTTCTCAAGGCGCTGAAGCTGATTCGCGAGGCGAAGCAGCCGCTCCTTTATGTCGGCGGCGGCGCGATTACGGCAGATGCCCATGCGGAGGTTCATGCGTTGGCGGAGCGGTTCCGGTTGCCCGTCACGACGACGCTAATGGGCAAGGGCGCGTTCGACGAGCATCATCCGCTGTCGGTGGGGATGCTGGGAATGCACGGCACGGCCTACGCGAACTACGCCGTCAGCGAGTGTGACCTGCTGATTGCCGTGGGGGCCCGCTTTGACGACCGAGTGACGGGCAAGTTGGATGAGTTTGCCTCTCGCGCCAAGGTCATTCACATCGACGTAGACCCAGCAGAAGTCGGCAAGAATCGTGCGCCAGAGGTTCCTATTGTGGGTGATGTGCGCCATGTGCTGACGGATTTGCTGCGGCGTGATGTGGAAAGCAGCGTTGCTCCTAACCCACACCAGACGCGGGAGTGGCTGGCCCGCATTGACCGCTGGAAACGCGACTATCCGCTGGTAGTGCCCCAGTATCCAGATATGCTGTCGCCTCAGGAGGTGATTGTAGAAGTGGGTCGGCAAGCGCCCGATGCCTACTACACGACTGATGTGGGTCAGCACCAAATGTGGGCGGCGCAGTTCCTCAAGACGGGGCCGCGCAAGTGGATCTCTAGCGCAGGGCTGGGCACGATGGGCTTTGGAATGCCTGCGGCGATGGGCGTGAAAATGGCTTTGCCAGAGGAGCAGGTAATCTGCATCAGCGGTGATGCCAGCATCCAGATGAATATTCAGGAGCTAGGCACGCTGGCACAGTATGGCATTGCTGCCAAGACGGTAATTATCAACAACGGTTGGCAGGGCATGGTGCGCCAGTGGCAGGAAACCTTCTACGAGGAGCGCTACTCTTCTTCGGAAATGAAGCCGAGTATGCCGGATTTTGTGAAGCTGGCTGAGGCCTATGGTGTGAAAGGGATGGTGGTTCACAGTCGTGAGGAACTGGCAGGGGCGATCGCCGAAATGCTTGCCCATCCTGGCCCGGTGCTGATGGATGTGCAGGTGAATCGCAACGAGAACTGTTACCCAATGGTGGCCCCCGGCAAGAGCAACTCGCAGATGATCGGTCTGCCGGAACGCCCCAAGGCAGAGCCAGAGCAGGCGCTTGTAGTCTGCAATCGCTGCGGCACAGAGAACCAGCCAGACAATAATTTCTGTCCAAATTGCGGTACGAAGCTCTAAGAAAGCAGCTCTAAAGAGAGCAGCTCTAAGAAAACAAGCAAGGGGAAAGCAGGCAAGCGGGCAGTGCCCGCTTGCTTTGCATTTTTGTAGCGTTTTTAATTCGCGTTTTTAATTCGCGTTTTTACAATCGGATGCGCTCTAGCAAAGCGCGATCGCCCAACGTTTCGACCTCCATTGGATTCACCGCCAGGGGCAGGGGAAAGGCCTCCAGCAAGCGCTGGGGCGAC
The DNA here is from genome assembly GCF_001548395.1 of Leptolyngbya sp. O-77. Classification (NCBI taxonomy): domain Bacteria; kingdom Bacillati; phylum Cyanobacteriota; class Cyanophyceae; order Leptolyngbyales; family Leptolyngbyaceae; genus Leptolyngbya; species Leptolyngbya sp. O-77. The sequence goes on along the minus strand of NZ_AP017367.1, from coordinate 5,027,772 downwards.
CACTCGACGGGCTGCCAGATGCGGTCAATCGCGGCGATCGCCCGTTCCCAGTTGGTCGGGCGCTTGCGTTCGCGGCAAAAGATTTGCAGCGTCTTTAGCCCCATGCCTGCGTAGTAGTCGCGCACGCGATGGTCGAGAAACACCTGCTCGTCCATCAAATCCACCTGGAGCGGGCCCCGCCCAAACGGGCGAAAGTAGGCGCAAGGAATGCCATAGGTTTCAGCAATCACCAATCCATGCAGGCTAGTGCTGAGGATGCGCTTGCAGGCGGTCATTTCCCGCACGCGGTCTTCCAGCGCCGTCAGGTTGGCATCGGTGAGCGTGGTGATGATTTTCACCGCATCGCGCAGGTCTTCGGGAATGTAGTAGCGCCCCAGATCGTTTCGCACCGCAGCCCCGTCTTTCAGCTCGCGCAGTTCAGAAATATGTACCACGATGCCCAGTTCGTGGGTCTTTTCGGCGGCAGGAGACATGATCTTGGGCAACAGCATCACCGGGTCGCCGTAGGCATCGGTCACTGGAATGCCCTGCTTTTCAAACACTCTGGCGCTAAAGGGGCCGCGCAGCGCGTGAATCGTAAATTCTGTATTTTCCGGCCGCTCATAGTACGTCAGGTGGCGGTGGTAAGGATGCCGCTTGCCGTCGATGCCCGTGCCCCAGAGGTGAACCGAACCGTTCTTTAGCCCGTGCCCAATCGTGCCCACGCTGGCCAGACGCTCGGAAGCCGAGTCGAACCGCTGATGCACAATCGGCAAGCCCGATAGCGCACTGACGATCACCGGGCTGAGCGCATCGCCCAGATTTGCGTAGGGCTGCCGCAGCGTCGTCGCGGCCCAGCACAGGGGCACAGGAGCATTGGCCTGCAAGCGGGGCAATCGCCCAAAGGTTTGCACTACTTTAGCGCGGAACCCACTGGAGGCTTTGGGCTGATCCGAATCGGCAGCGTGGAGCATCTGGCGGGAGGCCTGCTCAGCCTCCGTTTGGACATCAGCTTGCACATCAGCAGGGGCAGGCGAAGATGCCGCGTCCACTTTTTCAACCCGGTCAGCAATCGAAAGTTGGGGGTATAAATGGCGATCGAAATAGCGCAGCACGGCGTTTGCCAAGCTACCCGTCTGGAGCGATCGCCAAAAATCCTGAATAGACTGCAATCCGGGCCTAATCTCTGAACCTTGCCCAATGACCTGTGGTGCTTGATCCAACCCGTCAGCAGACTCTTCTTGGATTAGCTCTGGCTTGGCGAATGTGAATTCTGAAACAGAAGAGTCGCGATTGGACTCGTGAGAAACGTCTCTTTGCTGCATTAGGGTCTCGCTGCGGGCTGATCGAGCAAACTGGGTTTTGCCAGCCCAGCATCCAGGGGGTGGCTAGGCAGAACTTCTGGCGTTTGACTTGGCTTTTACACGGTTTTTTCTGCTGAAAGGATGAGGAGGAAAGCGATGTGCGCCGCTTATCTTAATAGTATTCCCGCTTCGAGCTATGGTAGGAGCGGTCAACCCCGGAGGATAGAGGAGTCGTGACGCAGTTTTTATTCATTACCGACCTGGATCATACGCTGGTAGGCGATGATGAAGCAATGGCGCAGCTCAACGAGGCGCTCGATTGGCATCGCCGCACCCACGACACCAAGATTGTCTACTCGACGGGGCGATCGCCCTCGCTGTATCAGCAACTCCTGACGGAAAAGCCCCTGCTGCCCCCGGATGCCGTAGTCACAGGGGTCGGCACGGCCATCACCTATCCCGACGGCAGCCCCGATTCCCTCTGGTGGGAAAAGCTGAGTGATGGCTGGTCGCGCGATCGCGTTCTGTCTACAGTCGCGCACTTTGCCGATCTGGAGCTTCAGCCCGCAGAGGAGCAAAACGAGTTTAAGGCGAGCTATTTTCTGGATGCGGCGATCGCCCCTGATTTGCTGCCTGAGCTAGAATCTGCCCTCCAGTCCCAAGGGCTGCAAATCAACCTGGTCTACAGCGGCGGCCGCCACCTCGACATCTTGCCCCAAAGCGCCAACAAAGGGCTAGCGATGGTGTTTTTGCGGCAGCAGTGGGGCTTTGAGCCAGAGCGCACCGTGGCCTGTGGCGATTCGGGCAACGACCTGTCGATGTTTGCGATGGGCGAAGAGCGCGGCATCATCGTGGGCAACGCCATGCCCGAATTGCGCCAGTGGCATCAGGAAAACCTCGCGCCGCATCGCTATCTGGCAGACGGACACTGCGCCGCTGGCATTCTGGAAGGGCTGGGCTATTTCGGCTTTTTGTAACGCTGGGTTGACGGCAGGGCTACTGCCCCGCGCTGAGAATTTGCGCTGCGGTCAGGTCGAGCGCGGGGAACGTGGGTGACTCAATGCGGCGATCGCCTGCATAGCGTCCTGCTTCAACATATTCGCCATTTTCCAGCCGCAGCACCAGCACCGTCTGCTCCGGCGGGTCAACGATCACATATTCGGGAATGCCCACTGCCGCATATTGCGCCCGCTTGCGAACATAGTCGCGATCGCGGTTTGTTTTGCCCGGACTGACCACCTCCATCACCCACAGCGGCGGCGGCATCTCCAGCGTGATGGTCATGCGTTGGCGAGTCAGGGCGCGATGCTCTGGCCGCAGCACGACCAGATCGGGAAACCGATTTGCCGCATCCTTGGGCGCGAGAACGGGTGTTTGCACCTCGCATCGTCCCATTTGGATGAGCGGGTATGGAATCCCCAGCCCGACCAGCGCTATGTAAACAAACGCAGCAATGTCCAGATTTAATCCAGCTTCCGGTGGCAAGGCGATCAGTTCTCCCTCGATCAGTTCGGCGCGTCCTTCAATGCCTGTGTCCTCCAGCGCCAGATAGTCGGCAAAGGTCAGCTTTTGGGTAAACGTCATGGCGATCGCCCTCCTGGTTATCTGCTTTACCTGCTTTACACGCGGTCAGCCGTCTTGCCCAGCGCTGAGGATCTGGGCTGCGGTCAGGTTCAGCGCGGGGAACGTAGGCGACTGGAGGGGGCACTCGCCCGTGTAGCGTCCCGCTTCGATATATTCCCCCTGCTCTAGCCGCAGCACCAGCACCGTCTGCTCCGGCGGGTCAACGATCACATATTCGGGAATGCCCACTGCCGCATACTGCGCCCGCTTGCGAATGTAATCGCGATCGCGGTTTGTTTTCCCTGGACTGACCACCTCCATCACCCACAGCGGCGGCGGCATCTCCAGCGTAATGGTCATGCGGCGATCGCACAAGGCTCGGTGTTCCTCTCGAATCAGCACTAGGTCGGGATACCGATTGGCCGCATCTCTGGGTTCCAGCACAGGCGTTTGCACCTCGCAGGAATAGAGCTTCAGCAAATAATGCGGAATGGCGATCGCCAGTAGCGATGAGAAAACAAAGGTTGCAATTTCGGTGTTGATTCTGGATTCCGGTGGCAAGGCGATCAGTTCTCCCTCGATCAGTTCGGCGCGTCCCTCGATGCCCGTGTCTTCCAGAGCGAGATAGTCGGCAAAGGTCAGCTTTTGGGTAAACGTCATGGCGATCGCCCTCCTGGTTATCTGCTTTACCTGCTTTACACGCGGTCAGCCGTCTTGCCCAGCGCTGAGGATCTGGGCTGCGGTCAGGTTCAGCGCGGGGAACGTAGGCGACTGGAGGGGGCACTCGCCCGTGTAGCGTCCCGCTTCGATATATTCCCCCTGCTCTAGCCGCAGCACCAGCGCCGCCTGCTCCGGCGGGTCAACGATCACATATTCGGGAATGCCCACTGCCGCATACTGCGCCCGCTTGCGAATGTAATCGCGATCGCGGTTTGTTTTGCCTGGACTGACCACCTCCATCACCCACAGCAGCGGCGGCATCTCCAGTGTGATCGTCATCCGCTGGTCGGGATTGGCGCGATGCACTGGCTCGACCACCACCAAATCGGGATAGCGATTTGCCGCATCCCCGGCTTCCAGAACTGGCGTTTGCAACTCGCAGCTATGCACCTTCACGCGCTGAAACGGAACCCCGATCGCCACCAGTTGCAAGAACAAAAACATGGCAATGTCGTTGTTTAGCCAGGCTTCCGGTGGCAAGGCGATCAGTTCTCCATTAATCAATTCCGATTTCTCTTCTCGCGCAGAGTCTTCCAGAGCGAGATAGTCGGCAAAGGTCAGCTTTTGGATAAACGTCATGGCGATCGCCTCCAGTGGTCGCAGCGCTCGAATGTCTTCGATCATAGGGTATTTGACTTTTGCGTCGAGCAAAAACCGAGTCTGACCCAAGCGGCTAAGCCCGTTCCCTGATCTTTGCCCCATAGCGATACACTAATCTTCGTCCTCTTTGGGCTGACTCAGTTATTTCTTCTATTTCTTCTACTCCTACATCTCCTACGATTTTGGTGATTGGCGGCGGCGCGGCGGGCTTCTTTGGGGCGATCGCCGCTGCCGAGGCTTGTCCCCGGGCCCGCGTGACGCTGCTAGAGGCAGCGCGAGAGCCGCTGGGCAAAGTCCGCATCTCCGGCGGTGGCCGCTGCAACGTTACCCATGCCTGCTTTGACCCAGCGGCGCTGGTGCAGCACTATCCGCGAGGCGGTAAGGCGCTGCGGGGAGCTTTTACCCGGTTTCAGCCGCGAGACACGGTGGCGTGGTTTCGGCGGCGCGGCGTAGCGCTAAAAACCGAGGCCGACGGGCGTATGTTTCCCACTACAGACGACTCGGCGACGATTGTAGATTGTCTGGTGCGGACGGCCGAGGCAGCGGGCGTGCAGGTGAAAACGGGCGCTGCCGTGACGGCAGTGGTGCGCGATGACCGGGGCTTTGGGGTGCAGTTGCGAACGGGCGGAATGCTGCGGGGCGATCGCCTCTTGCTGGCCACGGGCAACAGTCCTCAGGGCCACCGCATTGCCCAGAAGCTCGGCCACACGCTGGAGCCGCCTGTCCCCTCGCTGTTTACCTTCAACGTGCCAGAGCCAGCCCTGCGAGAACTGGCGGGTGTGTCCATTGAGTCAGCGCAGGTGACAGTGAAAATTGCCGACCAAAAGCCGCTAACGCAAACCGGGCCGCTGCTAGTCACGCACTGGGGGCTGAGCGGGCCGGCCGTGCTAAAACTATCGGCCTGGGGAGCCAGGGCGCTGCACGACTGCGGCTATCGGGCGATCGCCCAGGTCAACTGGCTGCCCGCCCAATCGCCCGAGCAAGTCCGGCAAATCTTGCAGCAAGCCAAAACCGACTGGGGCAAGCGGGTCGTTCGCGCCGCTGCACCGCCGACTATCCCCCTGCCACGCCGCCTGTGGAACTATCTGGGCGATCGCGCTCAGATTTCGCCCGACCAGCGCTGGGCCGATTTGTCCAAAACTCAGCTCAACCGACTCTTGCAAGAACTGACCCAGAGCCAGCACGCGGTTTCCGGCAAAGGCGTGTTTAAAGATGAATTTGTCACCTGTGGCGGTGTGTCGCTCAAGCAAGTGGATTTCAAGACAATGGAAAGCCGAGTCTGCCCCGGACTCTATCTTGCAGGCGAAATTCTGGATATCGACGGGGTGACGGGCGGTTTTAATTTTCAAAGCGCCTGGACGACGGGCTGGCTGGCAGGACGGGCGATCGCCACCTTCCGCTAAGCGCCAACTGAACACCACTTTCTAGGATTTTGGGTTTTGGATTGGCGATTTTGGATAGCCTACAGCACTTCCGCAAACTTCCATGAGAGCTTGCGATAGACCAGCGTGCCGATGATAAAGAACGCCACCGCATAGCCTGCGCTGATCAGCAGATAATGTCCATCGATGTAGCCGTGGAGAAACAGGTTTCGCCAGTTGATCATCAGCGGCGCGGCCGGATTCAGCGGAATCAGCGGGCGAAATCGCTCTGGAATCATATCCGCCGTGAAAATAATCGGCGTAAAATAAAATACGAAGGTCATCACGATTTGCGTCAGCCGCTCAATGTCTCGCAAAAACAGATTGAGCGTTGCCAGCACCAGCGCCAGTCCATAGACGGTAAAAAGCTGAACCACCATCATTACGGGCAGCCCATAGAGCCACGCCAGCGTCGGCGATTTGCCATAAATCACCATAAAAATGAGAATCACAGGCAGCGACAGTAAGAAATGCACCATGTGATTCAGAATGGTGGACAGTGAAAGAATATTGCGCGGAAAGTTGAGCTTTTTGATCAGGCTGGCATTGCCCACAAACAGGTTGGGCGCAGAACCGACCGAGTTTTGAAACCACTGCCAGGGAAACAGCCCCGACACCAGAATCAGCGGATAACCTTCTACCGCCACTCGCATGATGCCGCTGAAGGCGATGTAATAAACCATCGCAAAGGCCAACGGGCTGGCAATTGACCAGAGATAGCCCAGAAACTTGCCCTTATAGCGGACTTTAAATTCTTTTTGAAACAGAACGAGCAGTAGATCGCGGTAGTTTTCGAGCTGGTGCTGGTTGAAGGCGAACTTCACACCCCGCTGTCGAATTGGTTTCAGTGTTGCCATAGGCTCAGGCCAAAACGCTCCTCATTCAAACGCCACACTCGCTGTCTACAATCTTCCTAGCCGCTGGCTTTGTGTCCGGTTTCTTCCGGTTTCTGTTGGGGCAGCCTGCTGGGTTGGGACGGGTGCAATTTGCAATTATTCACACTCGATGCATGATAATACTCTACTCTAAGGCGCTACGTCTCTGGGTGTAGTGGGTCGGTGGAGAGAAGGAGAACGCGCATCGCGAAACCTGTCGAGCCAGCCCCTTGCACACCGATTCAAACCACGCCACGCCCAGACCCCATGATTTATCCCGCGCCCAAGACTGTGCCATGAAGATCGCCGTTGTCCATGAGTGGCTGGTCACCTATGCCGGGTCGGAGCGGGTGTGCGAGCAGATGTTGCAGCTTTATCCCAAAGCTGATTTGTTTAGCCTGGTGGATTTTTTGCCGGAGGATCTGCGCTTTTTTATTCAGCACCGCCCGGTAACGACTTCGTTTTTGCAGCATCTGCCGTTTGCCAATCCGCGCTTTCGGGCCTATCTGCCGCTGATGCCGCTGGCAATCGAGCAGTTTGACCTGTCGCCCTACGACGTGATTTTGTCGAGCCATCATGCTGTGGCCAAGGGCGTGATCACCCGCGCCGACCAGCTCCACATTAGCTATGTGCATACGCCCATCCGCTATGCCTGGGAAATGCAGCAGCAGTATTTTCAGGAAGCTCGGCTGCGGGGACCCAAGGCGGCGATCGCCCAGGGGATTCTCCATTACCTGCGCCTGTGGGATGTTGCCTGTGCCAATCGCGTCGATCATTTCATTGCAAATTCCCGGTTTGTGGCTCGTCGAATTTGGAAAACGTATCGGCGGCCTGCCAGGGTAATCTATCCGCCCGTCGCGGTGGATCAGTTTTCGCCGGAGGAAAAGCGGGAAGACTTTTACTTTACGCTGTCGCGATTTGTGCCTTACAAGCGAGTGGATTTGGTGGTGGAAGCATTTACGCAACTGGGCTTGCCGCTGGTGGTGATTGGCGACGGGTCAGAATTTCGGCGCGTGGCGGCACTGGCGGGGCCCACGGTGCGTCTATTGGGCCGACAGCCCGACGACGTGGTGCGCGACCACATGCAGCGCTGCAAGGCGTTTGTTTATCCGGCCGAGGAAGACTTTGGCATTGCGATGGTAGAAGCGCAGGCGGCGGGTGCGCCTGTCATTGGCTATGGGCGCGGCGGCGCGGCGGAGACAGTCGTTCCTGGCAAAACAGGGATTCTGATGCCGGAACAGACGGTGGCGGCGATCGTCAAAGCCGTGCGATCGCTCGAAGCGGGGGATTTTCATTTCTGCCCCGACGACTCACGCCAAAATGCCGAACGATTTACCCCAGATCGCTTTCGTGCCGAGCTAGCGCAATTTGTAGACCAGCAGTGGGCAAAATTTCAGCGGGGATGAGGTAAAGATCCCCTAAAGTAGTAGCGTGAGGAGTAACGGAACGCAATGCAACTTAACCGAACCCTACGTCCGGCGCTATCTGCTTTGAGCATTTCCACCCGCACCGTTCCAACGCTGGTGGGAATGATTGGCTCTGATTTGCTAATGCTGAGTCTGGCAGGAACAATTAGCGTCTATTTGCGCTGGTTTCTCGATGGCAAGTTTCAGCCGATCCTCTACTGGCAACTGCTGCCACTGATGGGACTGTTTGTGGTCGTGTATGCCGCAATTGGGCTGTATCCTGGTGTGGCTCAGAGTCCCATTGATGAGTTTCGCTGCGTCACCATTGGCACGAGCCTGGTGTATTTTCTGCTGGGTGTGACGATTTTTTTGCGGCAGAGCGGTGAGGTCTACTCACGCGGCATTTTTGTGATGGCGTGGCTGTTGTCTATCGTGCTGGTGCTGATTGGGCGATCGCTCACGCGGCACTGGTTTGCCCGCAAGCGCTGGTGGGGCTACCCGGTAGTGGTGCTGGGCGCAGGCAAGACGGGCGAAATGGTCGTGCGGACGCTGCAAAAGCGACCCCGCATTGGGCTGCGCCCGGTGGTGGTGCTGGATGACGACCCCGCCAAGCACGGCTCGCTGCACGGGGTTCCGGTGATGGGCGGCATTGATCTGGCTCCCGTCATCGCGCGATCGCGCCACATTCCCTATGCCATTGTGGCCATGCCCGGCGTGCCCCGCGTCCGTTTGTTAGACGTAATTGAGCAGCACACCCAAACCTTTGCCCACCTGCTGGTGATTCCCGATTTATTCGACTTTTCTAGCCTCTGGGTCGAAGCGCGGGACATGGGCGGCATTTTGGGACTAGAGGTGCGGCAGCAGTTGCTCTTGCCAGGGCCGCGCCTGGTCAAGTTTGCGCTCGATCGCGTCATTACCCTGTTTGGCGGGCTGCTGGTGCTGCCGTTTATCATCCTGATTGCGGTGCTAATTCGGCTCGATTCGCCCGGCCCCATCTTCTACGGGCAAACCCGCATCGGGCAAAACGGCGAACCCTTTAAGGCGTGGAAATTTCGCTCGATGGTGCAAAACGCCGACCAGGTTTTGCAGGATTATCTGGACGCTCACCCCAAGCTGCGCCGCTCCTGGGAACGGGATCACAAGCTGCGCCGCGATCCGCGGGTTACCCGCGTCGGGCGGTTTTTGCGACAGACCAGCCTGGATGAATTGCCCCAGCTTTGGAATATCCTGCGCGGCGAAATGAGCCTGGTGGGGCCGCGCCCGATTGTGGATGAGGAGATTCCGCGCTATGGCGAAAAATTTGCCCTGTATACAAAGGTCACGCCGGGGTTGACGGGGCTGTGGCAGGTGTCGGGGCGCAACAATTTGTCCTATAAAGAGCGGGTGAATCTGGATGCCTACTACGTCCGCAACTGGTCGGTATGGCTGGATTTGTATATCCTGATGCGGACGGTGTGGGTGGTGCTGTCGGGCGAAGGGGCGTACTGACGTGGCAGGACAGAGAGCCAGGCGCGAACCAATGCGGTTTTGGGGGCGATCGCGCTCCCTGCGCTCTCTATGGAACTCTGTATGGAACTCTGTATGGCATCTATTTTGGGTCAGCCTGATGGCGATGCCCTACGTCTCCTACGTGGGGCTGCTGGGCATGGTGGCCGTGACGGCGCGGCTATGGCGGCGGTTTCGGCGGGCGGGGCTAGACAGGTTTACAGGCGGCGGATTGCTGCTGCTGAGCGGGCTGCTGCTGCTGAGTGCGGTATTTGCTTACGACCGGGGCGAAGCGCTGCTGCAACTGGCGAATTTTTTGCCCTACTTCCTGTTTTTCGCCATTCTGCCGTACTTGTTGAACCGCGTTGAACGGCTTGCCCAGATTGCGCTGGGGTTGGTTCTGGTTGCCATTCCCATCAACCTGATCAGCCTGGTGGAATATATCATCAAAATTCCCCGAATGCCCGTTTGGTGGCGGCATTTTCCGCTGTTTCGCTGGATTCGTTCCGCCCCCCACAAGGGTCGGGCAATGGTGATGTTCGAACATCCCAATGCGATGGGCAGCTTTTTGGTGCTGGTGATGGCGCTGGGGTTGGGGCTGATCCTCTATCGGCTGGCGCTGGATCGGGCCGTTGTGCCACACAGTCTGCCAGACTCCGCAGAGTCCGTTTGGTCAAACCACCAACCCGACGCACAAAACGCTGGGGCAGAGGCCCTCCAGTCTGTTCCCCTGCGTTTGATTTCCGGCGCGACCTTGCTCAACCTGCTGGGCATTTTTTGCTCAGGCTCTCGCAATGCCCTGCTGCTGGCGGTGTTGCAACTGCTATGCTTTGCGCTGATGGTGGCGCGGTCGAGCTGGAAAACGGTAGCGGCGGCGCTGGGTGGGCTAGTCGTCCTAATCGGTGGAGCAGCGGTGATTGGCATTGGCGGGCGATCGCTCGACTTATCCACCTGGGCCGACGATCCGCGAGTGAAACTCTGGGGCGCAGCAGTGCAGATGATTGGCGGCCATCCCTGGCTCGGCTGGGGTCTGGGCAACTACAAGCTGGTGTATCCGCAGTACCTCACGCCCGACCTGATGGCGCTGTCAGATTTTCAGGACATCTCCCATGCCCACAATCTGTGGCTGACCCTGGCCGTGGAGGCAGGCATTCCGGCAATGCTGCTGCTGACGCTGCTGGTGGGGCGGATCTGTGCGCGGGGCGTGCGGCAATTTTTGTCTCAAAACTTCCAAGCCCCAGAGCGCGGCATTCTGTTCGGCTATCTCCTAGGCTTCTTCAGCAGCGTTGGCTTTGCGCTGTTCGACGTGCCGCTATACGATTCGCGGGTCAACGTGCTGAACTGGGTGCTGCTAGCAGGAATTTTTAGTTTTGCTGCCAAGAGATCAGCCCATTCCTCGCCTCTACCCTAGCGTTCTCTCGCTGGCTTCCTATCGCAAAACCGTGCTGACAATAATCGTCAGCGTTGCCGTTGCAATCAGCCCAAACGCCAGATTCACCACCTGATTCGATGCCTTTTGGTAGGCCTCCACGCGCACGTTCGTCTGGCTCAGTTCTTGCTTGAGTCCGTCTACCTCTGCCTTGAGGGTGTCCAGACGCTCTAGGACTGCTTTTTGAAAACTATCGGATGTGTCGGCGGCTTGCATAGGGCATTGGGGTCGGTCGCAAGTTCTTGACTGGGAGTGGCTGAAAATCTTGGCAATTTGCCAATTTGCCAATTAATTTCTTACCAACCAGTCTACTTCTAAATCTAGCCACAGATAATCTAGCCGCACCAGGTAGTGCCTTTTAATAAAGGACGGAGAAAATTAGGAGTCGATATCATAGAGCAGCCCTGATTGTGTACCCACTCACGAACTTGATCCATCATGAAGCCGTATCTCCTCTGCCCGAGCTGTGATTCCGATGACATCATGAAAAATGGCACAACTTCGTCGGGGCAAACAAAACTATAAATGTCGCGATTGTGGTCGTCAGTTTGTGGAGAATCCTCAATGGAAACCGAAAGACAAGGACACCTGTGCGCTGATTGATTGCATGCGCTCGAACGCATTCCCCTTGCTGGCATTGCCCGGGTGCTGCAATTGTCCGAGAGTTGGTTGCAACAGTACGTGAATGCTAGCTATGCCGAGGTACCTCAGCAAGCGGAGGTGGTTGCCAAACCAACGTGCCGACTGGTGGTGCAGATGGATGAGTTGTGCTCATTTGTGGATGAGAAGGGCAACAAACACTGGGGCTGGCTGGCGATTGATAGAGCAAGCCGTGAAATTATCGGGTGTCATGTGGGAAACCGTTCTGCTCAATCGGCACAAGCGTTATGGCAGTCTCTACCTCGTCAATACCGTCAGTATGCACGGATTTACACCGACCATTGGGAGGCTTATAGGAGTGTACTGCCCAGTAAACGGCATTTTGCAGTGGATAAAGATTCGGGTTTAACGAGTCATATTGAGCGATTAAATAATACGTTGCGCCAGCGCATCTCCCGGTTAGTGCGACGGAGTTTGTCATTTTCAAAGAAGCTCGAAAATCACATTGGGGCGATTTGGAACTTCATCCATCACTACAACCAAAAGATTCGAGAGAAACTGCAACGAGAGCAAACAACTGATTTTTCCCCATCCTTTACCTAATGGCACTACCTTTTCATGATGTCATCGGAATCACAGCTCGGGCAGAGGAGATACGGCTTCATGATGGATCAAGTTCGTGAGTGGGTACACAATCAGGGCTGCTCTATAATATCGACTCCTAATTTTCTCCGTCCTTTATTAAAAGGCACTACCGGCGATTTATTTTGGCGATTTGTCGAGTCATCGTCTAAGCTATGCTCAGTATTTAACGATAGTGCTGGAATTAAACCTTGCTAAAGCTGAAATTGATTGTGTTGAAGCGTTTTCCTCTCTTGGCTCTGCCGTTGGCGTTGGGCGCAGGCTTTTGGGCGCGTCCGGCGATCGCCCAGGCGTTGATTCCCCATGTGCCCCAGTTGGACTATGCCCGGATGGAGCAGCAAGGGCTAAGTCTGGCCCAGGAGGCGGCGCAACTCGCGCAGTTTCAGCAATATGAGCTGGCGCTGATTCGGGCGCAGTTGGCGACGCAGCTTGTGCCCCAGAACGGGCAGGTGTGGGCGCTGCTGGGCAGCCTGTATCTGCAAGTGGGTCAGGGTGAGAAGGCGATCGCCCCTTTGCTCAAGGCCGAATCGCTCAGCCGGGAAGATCCGGCGATTTTATTTGCCCTGGGCACAGCCTATTTCCGTGCAGAAAACTATGCCCGCTCGGTGGAATACCTGCGAAAGGGGCTGGCGCTCAAGGACGACGAACCCGGCGCATGGTTTGACCTGGGCAATGCCTACTACATGCAAAAACAATACGCTAACGCGATCGAGAGCTACGAAAAGTCGGTCGAGCTTCAGGAAGACTTTTGGCCGTCCATCAACAACATCGGGCTGGTGCTGTATGAAATGGGCGACATCGACGGGGCGCTGGAGAAATGGCGCGAGGCGATCGCCATCGACGGCACCCAGGCCGAGCCGCAGCTTGCGGTCGCAGTGGCGCTGTTTGTGCAGGGCAAACAGGAAGAAGCCCTGACCACTGGCGAAGCCGCCCTCAGCCTGGACGACCGCTACGCCGAGATCGACTTTTTGCGAGAAAACCTGTGGGGCGATCGCCTGATTGAGCAAACCCGACGGTTCCTTCAGCTTCCCCGGATACGCGAGACGCTGGCGCAGATTCGGCAGTCGGGTGGTTAAGGGCGAGGGAGGGGGGAAAGAGGAAAGAACGAAGAGAGAAGAACGAAGAGAGAAGAACGAAGAGTGTCCGTTTTTCGTTTTTCGTTCTTCATTCTTCATTTTTTCCGCCTCTCCCCCCATCACCCCACCCTCGGTCGCTGGGCTGCTCTGGGAAATAGTGTGCGGAGCGTGCGATCGCGCCCGTATAGCGTTTCGTAGAAGAAGAACGACACCCCCGCAAAGCCCTGTTGCCGGACGGCAAAGACCTGCTGGCGGATCACCTCTGGGCGGGCGGGGCGGTCTTTGAGTCCGGCGAGAATGCCGATGGCGACGGGAATGTGGCTGCGGGCTTCGACAATTTCGGGGCGGCTGAGTTCGGCGGCAAAGCTAGACAGGTTATCCCGATAGATTTGAATAATCAGTTCTTCTACATAGCCGCGCCGCTCCCAGGTCTTCCAGTCTTGCAGATAGTGGCGATAGGCATAGTCCTGGGTGTTGGGCGATAGAGCGACCAGGCAGTCGGGGCGGTAGGATTTCGCGGTTTCAAACAGGCGCACCATTAGAGCAGAGATGCGATCGGCCCGCCAGCGCGTCCATTCCGCATCGTGGGGGTCGGCGGGCGGCGACTGGCCCTGATGCTCCTGCTGATATAGCTTGACAGTGTAGGGGTCGTAGCCCAGTTCGGCGGGTAGCCCAAAGTGGTCGTCCAGTTGCAGCCCGTCGATTTCGTAATTGGCGGCGAGTTCGGCAATTAAGCTCAAGATGAATTCCTGCACCTGCGGATGGAATGGGTTCATCCAGACGCGGGGCCAAATGCCCTCCATCACCACTTGGGAGCCATCACGCCGCTGCGTCAGCCAGTCGGGATGCCGTCGCGCCAGTTCTGAATCAGCCGGAGCCATAAAGCCAAACTCGAACCAGGGAACCACGGCCAGACCCAGGCGGTGGCCCTGCTGCACCGCTTCGGCAAGCATATCGCGCTGCTGCAACCCGGAGTGCGGATCGACCCGTCGCCCGATGACGCGCTCGGCAGTGGCGCTGGGATAGAGCGTGTAGCCCCAGTTCCAGACAGTGGGATAGATGCTGTTGAAATGCAGGCGCGAGAGGCGGCGGAGTCCCTCGGAGAGGCGATCGCTCGAAAACAGCACATCGCTGTCGATATTGGTGAGCCAAACGCCGCGCAGCTCCGTCGTGGGCAGCGCAGACTGCGCCATCCCGCTCAGCGGCAGGTGAAGCAGCATCGACAGCGCCAGACCCAGCGCGATTAGCCTCGTGCGCCAGGAGCGAAACGGATGCCGTTGAAAGGCAGTGAAAACGCCGGCAAGAAAGGCAGAAAAAGGAGTTTCTCGCCGGAAAGTAGAGTAGAACTGTCGAAATTTCACGATTTGTCGTGGAATTAACTTTTTTGATTGACTTTGCAGATAGATTTTAGGATTTCTCTACCCAGACAGAAGTTCCCGCGACCAGTTGCCCTTTCAGCGCAAACACAATCCAGGGAGTAATCAGGGCGGCAATCTGAGCGATCCTCCAACCGCATCTGCTGCGGCCCGTTTCTCAGTTTCACCGCCGATCGCCAGGTCGGAGGGGGTTTGGGGGACGCGCTTCGTCCCCCAAGCGGAGGTTTGGGGGAAAGCTTCCCCCAAGGATTGCTGGCTCGGAAAGCGCTACCCGCCGCAGAACCCTGCCCCACAAAAAAGCCGCCTCTGCAAATGCGGGAGCGGCAAGTTCATACAAATGTACTAGAATCAAATTACTCTTGGGGCAGCAGCGACATGATTTGCTCAACAAACCGCTGGTGATCCACCACGGGCTTGGAGATATAGTCGTCGGCTCCGCTCTGCTTCAGGAAATTCTCGCGATCGCCCTCCATCGCATGAGCCGTAACCAGAATAATCGGCAAATCCGCCGTTTTGGGATCAGCCTTCAGCATTTGGGTAATCTTGATGCCGTCAACGGGCTTGCCCTGATAGACACTGTGCGACAGCGACACATCCATCAAAATAATGTCTGCTGCTCGCGCCGTCGCAATTTCCATGACCTCATCCACATTCTCGGTGTGCGAACCTCCAAGCCCGCCCCGCTTGGTCAAAATCTTGGAAAAGACGCGAGCGTTAATTAAGTCGTCTTCAACAATTAGAACTGTCTTCATGCCAATTGCTCACTCTCTCCACTATTCACCCTTACTCAAAAGAATGAAACATTTCTAACCAAGACAGTTAGGCTACATGATGAAGAAATATAAAAGAGGAATAAACCTGAGCATAGCATTTTGCAGTGGTTTCGATGGCGATCGCCCTGTCATCGCGGTCGATCGACCCCGGCGATCGCCCAGCTACGCCCAAATCCCCACTCTACTTGCAGATCATCGGTAATTCAGTAATGCTGCTGATAAGTGCGAAATTAGCGCTATGTTTGGGTTTCGGACAATCTTCGGGCAACTTGCCTGCGAGCCTGAAGCATTGGCAACTCAGACATGCCGAGCTGATGTCCTAAAAAGTCGTTTTTTTGACTTTTTGCAAAAATCCTCCCAAACCTGGCTCAAACCTTTTTGAAGTTTACGTCCTTGTTCGTTCTCTTGCTCGTTCAACCTGCCTTTTAGTCCTTAAAAACGCTCATGGCTAGACAGCTCAACCTCTCCGCCGGCCAAGTAGTGGCCACAGCGCTGCATACCGAAGTGCAGCAGTCCTACCTGGAATACGCCATGAGCGTCATCGTGGGGCGGGCGCTGCCAGATGTGCGCGACGGGCTAAAACCCGTACATCGCCGCATCCTCTACGCCATGCACGAACTGGGACTCACGCCCGATCGCCCCTTCCGAAAATGCGCCCGCGTCGTGGGCGACGTGCTGGGCAAATATCACCCCCACGGCGACCAGGCGGTGTACGACGCGCTGGTGCGGATGGTGCAGGATTTCTCCAGCCGCTACCCGCTACTGGGCGGACACGGCAACTTTGGCTCGGGTAGACGACGACCCGCCCCGCCGCCATGCGCTACACCGAAACGCGCCTCGCCGCCATCAGCCATGAGGCGCTGCTAGCGGAAATTGGCGAAGCCACGGTCGATTTCATCCCCAACTTTGACAACTCGCAGCAGGAACCCGTCGTGCTGCCGGCCCAGTTGCCAACACTGCTGCTGAATGGCTCCTCCGGCATCGCCGTGGGCATGGCGACGAATATTCCGCCGCACAACCTGGGCGAAGTGGTGGACGGGCTGGTAGCGCTCATCGACAATCCCGACCTGCCCGATGACCAGCTTTTTGCGCTGATTCCTGGCCCCGACTTCCCCACAGGCGGCGAAATCGTGGGCACGGAGGGAATCCGCGATGCCTATACCACTGGGCGCGGCAGCATCGCCATACGCGGCATTGCTCAGTTTGAAGAAATTCAGCCAGGGCGCGGTCGCCATCGCCGCACGGCCATCGTGGTTACAGAGCTGCCCTTCCAAGTGAACAAGGCCGCCTGGATTGAGAAAATTGCCGATCTGGTGAACCAGGCACGGATTGAAGGAATTCAGGATATCCGCGATGAGAGCGATCGCGACGGAATGCGAGTGGTCATTGAACTCAAGCGCGAGGCCAACCCCCAGCGGGTGCTGAGCCAGCTTTACAAAATGACCCCCCTGCAAAGCAACTTTGGCGCAATTTTCCTGGCGCTGGCCGATGGACAGCCGCGCCAGATGCCGCTGCGGGAACTGCTGCAACAGTTTCTCACCTTCCGCGAAGAAACCCTCACCCGCCAATACAACTACGAGCTAAGCAAGGCAGAGAGCCATATTCACATCCTAGAAGGGCTGCTGCGGGCGCTGGCAAATTTGGATCGGGTGATTGAAATTTTGCGAAACGCACCCGATGGTGGCGCGGCCAAGATCCAGTTTCGAGAAGAGTTCGACTTTAGCGATCGCCAGTGTGATGCCATTCTCTCCATGCCGCTGCGTCGCCTCACCGGGCTAGAACAGCAAAAACTCCAGACCGAATACGACGAAACCGCCGCCCGGATGCAGGAACTCCGCACCCTGCTGAGCAACCGCCGGGAACTGCTGAAATCTCTGAAAAAAGACCTGCGGGCCCTCAAGAAAAAATTTGCTGACCCGCGCCGTACCCGCCTGCAAACGGAAACCGAGCGGCTCGAAGAAGCCGAAACTCTTGCAGACATTGCCGAAGAGGTGATCGAAGAGGAGGTGGTGCTGGAGTTTACCCAGCGGGGCTATGTGCGCCGCTCTACGCCCAAAGCCTTCGAGCGGCAGCAGACCAAGCAAGACGACCTGCCACCCAAAACGCTGATCGACAGCGAAGACCCGGCGCTGCAAACCGAGTCCGCCCTGACTACTCAAGAGTTGCTCGTGCTGACCCGCAGCGGCAAGGCCTACACCCTCAAGGTGGGCGACATTCCTCCCACCTCGCGCCAGTCGCGGGGAACGCCCCTGGTGACGCTGCTGCCACCAGGAGCGCAGACTGGAGAAGATGCGATCGTGGCGCAGTTTGTACTGGCTCCAGAGTTTTTGGAAAGCCTAGATTTGGTGATGCTGACAGCCCAAGGACGGATCAAGCGGGTGCCGCTGGCAGAGTTTACCAACTTGACGGGGCGCGGGCTGACGGCCCTGAAGCTAAAAGATGGTGATGCACTGCAATTTGCGCTGCTGGCGGCTGAGGGTGAACAACTCGTCTTAGCAACAGCAGGCGGACGGATGCTGCGATTTGAGATTAACGAAGACCAGCTTCCGGTGCAAAGCCGCACGGCACAGAGATTGCAGGCCATTCGCCTGGGCAAGCAGGAAACCCTGGCGGGCTGCGTCGCGCTGACGGCGAACGACGAGATCCTGCTGATTTCGCGCCAGGGCATGGGCAAGCGGCTGCCCGTGCGGAGCCTGCGTCTGGCAAATCGTGGCGACTTGGGTCAGGCGCTCCAGTTTGTGGCCAAGACGGATGCGGTGGTGGGGCTAGTGCCTGCCTACGACGGGACGATGGTGACCGTGCTGACCAGTGGCGATCGCCTCGCCCGCCTTCCCGCCGAGTCTTTCCCCTGTGGTGCGACGAGCGGCGAGAAACTGCTGAAGCTGACCAAAAACGAGTTTATTACTACCCTCATTCCAGCTCTCTTGCCCGCCGAAGATGAGACCGAAGATACTCAGGATGAAGGCTAGGGAGTGTCATCAATTAGATAAGCTGTAATCAGCAGTGATTCAGCTATCTGACGATTATGACAACCCGACGCTACGCCCTGCGCGATGACCAATGGGAACGGCTCCAAGATTTGCTCCCTGGACGACGGGGGCGGTGGGAGTCACAGCAAAGGATAATCGTCTGTTTGTCGAGGCAGTGCTATATCGATATCGAGCCGGCATTCCCTGGCGAGACTTGCCAGAGCGGTTTGGTCATTTTCGCAAGGTTCACACCCGCTTTCGGCGCTGGGCAAAGACGGGCGTATGGCAACGGGTGTTTCAGGTGCTGTCTGAAGATGCAGACAACGAATACGCCATGATCGACACCACGATTGTGCGTGCTCATCAGCATAGTGCTGGGGCAAAGGGGGGATGCCAATGCCCAAGCCATTGGTCGTAGTAAAGGGGGATTGAGCACCAAGATTCATGCGACTGTCGATGCACTGGGCAATCCGACAGGCTTTCACCTCACACCCGGGCAGACCTGTGACCTTGATGGGGCTGATGTGCTGCTAGAGAACATTCAAGCTGATACAGTCCTGGCTGACAAAGGATATGACGCAGACCAACGGGTGGTTGAGCGACTCCAACAACAGGGCAAGGCTGCTGTGATTCCGCCCAAGCGAAACCGCAAGACACCGCGTGATTACGACAAGGAGCTATACAAAGCGCGGCATCTGATTGAGAACTTCTTTGCCAAACTCAAGCAGTATCGAGCGATTGCGACACGCTATGACAAGTTAGCCGAGACGTTTCTGAGTGCAATTTACATGGCGGCTGCCCTGACTTGGCTTAATTGATGACACGCCCTAGTCTCCCTTTCTTAAGTTCTAACTGCAAATTCCGGCCGCAAATTTCAGCCGCGGCAATCTATAGCGATGCGCCCAAGTTTTTTATTTTTTGAGAGTGTAATCGTAGAAACACTCAATTACAGCGGGCGATCGCCCTCGTTTCCAAGAAAGTTCTCTAATTTTGTCGATGGCCTGTAAAGTGCTGCTTCTTACAGTAGAAGACTCAAACCTTTCAATTCACCCAATATATCGGTTCACTCAATCCGTTCCCTGAATGTTTTCTCCCAACCAATCGCAAATAAGGGTCTTATTCCCAGCGCTAGTTTTTGATAGCTGCTCGGTCGAGACAGACAGCCCCAAAATGACGGTCGAAACGGTTCAAGAGGAACCTTCACCCAACATCCACTCGGTAACGTTTGCAGATATAAAACGTTTGCAGATATAATTCGATTTCCGAATGGCTCAGGGTGAAATGTTCTGGGTGTATCCCAACTTTTGTAACCCTCACCCTAAATCCCTCCCCTAAAGCGGGAGAGGGACTTCCAATCCGGCTCCCCTTCTCCTTTTTTGGGGAGAAGGGGCTGGGGGATGAGGGCAAACTTGCATGTCTGGGATGCGCCCAATGTTCTTGCTACCATGCCATCAGGCGCTCCAGCATCACGGCAACTAAGTCTAGCTGCTCCGAGTTTTTTCTATTTTCAATTACTAAGCAGGCGACGATTTGCCATCCTTGGTTGGCACCGATCGCTGCATTCATAAACATCAGCCATAGTTTGACTAGGGACATGAACCCTGAACAGTCTCTTCCACCTCCGGAGTCTGGCGACGCTGTTACGGGTTTTCCCATCCGTCCGTCCATCTACGATGAGCGCATCGGAAACCCAGCCGCCAGACCACTCACCGAGCTTGAAGCGAATCCCGTCTTGCAAGTCCTCTTTGGGCTGTCTTTTGACGCAGTGCTGGCGTTTGACGATGCGGGCTATTGTCGAGCTGCCAACTCAGCCGCCAGCAATCTTCTGGAATTGCCTGTGGATGTGCTGTGTCGGCGGCGACTCCAGGATTTTGTGCCTCCAGAGTGCCAGTCTGAAACTGCCTGGGCCCAATTTCTGCGGGATCGCCAGCAGTCTGGGCAAACACTGATTTCGACAGCCGATGGACGCTTGCGACAGGTTGCCTATCGGGCGATCGCCGCCTGCACTGCGCCAGATTTACACTTGGCAATTTTGCGAGATCTGGGCGAGGCAAATGACTCTGAAAATGATCCTGAAAAAGAGGCCGAAACCTTGGAGGGGCGATCGCTGGCTGACATGCAGCAGACCCTCGCAACCGAACAGCAGGCAATTGAGCGAGAGCGCTTCATTACCCGGCTAGCACAAACCATCCGCCAGTCGCTCGATTTGCAGACTATGCTCCACGCCACAGTGGAACAGGTACGACACTTCCTCACGGTAGATCGGGTGCTGATCTACCAGTTTCAGCCCGACTGGAGCGGCAAAGTCGTCGCCGAGTCGGTCGCCCGCGACCCTTTATCACTGCTCGATCGAGTCATCGAAGATCCCTGCTTCGCAGCATCCTTGTCCCTCCCCGACTCGCATCCCTACGTGAGTGGCCGCATCCATCGCGTCAACGATGTGCAGCGTGATGATCTGTCGGACTGCTATCGAGAGATGTTGACCCAGCTTCAGGTGCGGGCGGTGCTGATCATTCCCATTGTTGTAAAAGATCGGCTATGGGGACTGTTGGTGTCTCACCATTGCACCGCGCCGCACCAGTGGGATGCCCTCAGCGAAGACCTGCTGCAACAGCTCAGCACCCAACTGGCGATTGGCATTTCCCAGGCCGAACTGTATCGACAAACTCAACAGCAAGCCCAAAAGGAACAGCTTGTAAACCAGCTTGTCCAATCTGTTCGCAATTCTCTAGATTTGCAAACGGTTTTCGCCAACGCCACGACTGCAATCGGCGAAATGCTGCGGCTCGACCGGGCGGAACTGGTGCGCTATCAGCCCGAACAAGGCTGCTGGATCAACGTATGCAGCTATCGCAACCGCCCAGAATTGCCTGATGCCAACGGGGTGGTCATTCCCGATGCAGGCAATCCAATCGCAGCCGGGCTAAAACAACTCCAAGTCATGCACGTTAGCAGCTTGGCCAATGAACCCGACCCCATTAGTCAATCCTTTGCGGAGCATTTTCCGGGTGCGTGGATGCTGGTTCCGATTCCCCGAATTGGCATAGCCGAAACGGAGGCGGCAGAGCGGCGGGTGTGGGGGTCGCTATCGCTGAACTATCAGCAACCGTCGCGGCAGTGGCAAAGTTGGGAGTTGGAAACGGTGCAGGCGGTGGTGGATCAATTGGCGATCGCCATTCAGCAGGCAGGTCTGTATCAGTCAGTGCAGCGACTGAATGATGACCTGGAGCATCAGGTCGCGCACCGCACTGCTCAATTGCAGCAGGCGCTAGAGTTTGAGGCACTGCTAAAGCGAATTACTGACAAAGTGCGCGACAGCCTGGACGAAACCCAGATTTTGCAGGGTGTGGTGGAGGAAGTGGGGCGCGGATTGCCCAACATTCTGTGCTGTAGGACTGCGACCTACAGCCCTGATTTGCAAAGCAGCATCATTGGCTATGAATACACAACCTGGCTGCCCAGCGCCGAAGGAGAGGTCGTGCAGTTTGCCGACAAACCGGATTTATATCGACAACTGCTGGCTGGGCTGTCCTTTCAGTTTTGCCAGCTTGTCCCCGATTCTGTGCCCCAGATGCAAACGTCTCTGACAGTTTTGGCATTTCCGGTGTTTGACGACCAGGGCATCTTGGGCGATATCTGGCTATTTCGAGAGCGCCAGCAGTGGTTTAACGATGCGGAGATTCGCCTAGTGCAGCAGGTCGCAACGCAATGTGCGATCGCCATCCGGCAGGCCCGACTTTATTACACATCGCTGTCTCAGGTCGAAGAGCTAGAGCGGCTCAATCGCCTTAAGGACGACTTTCTCAGCACTGTTTCCCATGAGCTACGCACGCCCATCGCTAGCATCAAGATGTCGATTCAGCTTTTGGAAATTCACCTGGATCGGCTGGGCATTTTGGGCGATCGCAGCAACCCCATCACGCGCTATTTCCAAATCTTGCAAGACGAGTGCCAGCGCGAATCAAACCTGATCAACAACCTGCTGGATCTGTCGCATCTCGATGCCGAGGTCGATCCGCTGTTGCCTAGCGAAGTCCGCCTCGATCTCTGGGTGCCGCACATTGCCGAAGCGTTTATCGAGCAAACCCGCAACAATCAGCAGCAGTTGTTTATCAACGTTGCAGCAAACTTGCCCCTGCTAATCACCGACTCGTCCTACCTGGAGCGCATTTTGACAGAACTGCTGACCAACGCCTGCAAGTATACCCCCGCTGGAGAGCGCATCACCGTCGAAGCCAGACCGTGGAACCGACCGCGCCGCCAGGAGCAGAGTGGACAAGCTTTCACCGACCCAACCGAGCCAACCGCCCCCAACACGCCGACCCTCTTCCAAATCTGCGTTACCAACACTGGGGTCGAAATTCCCGCAGCAGAGCGCGATCGCATTTTTGATCGGTTCTATCGCATTCCCAGCAACGACCCCTGGCGCTATGGCGGCACAGGGCTGGGGCTGGCGTTGGTCAGGCGGCTGGTGGAGCGACTCAGGGGGGCGATCGCCGTTGAAAGTAGCCACACCGAAGACAGTCGAGGAGAAACCCGCTTTATCGTTACGCTGCCTAGCTTAGAGATGCCACTGGGGGAGTAATGGAGTGGAATTGATACAGAGGGGGAGAAACTTGCAGATCATGGGTCCTCTTCGCCTCATACCCCATTGCCTGATTACCCAACCACTCGTATCGGCCCTTCCACGCTGCCCGTAAAAAACTGCCGCATGGCTGGATTGTCCGTCGTGTCGATGTCCTCCACTCGCCCTTCCCACTGCACTTTGCCCTGGTGCAAAAAAACAATGCGGTCGGCAGTGCGGCGAATGGTGCTGTGCTGATGGGTCACAATGGCGTAGGTGGTGCAGCCGTCCTCAGGACATTGCAGCTTGCGGATCAGGTCTTCGATCACCGTAGAGGCAATCGGATCTAGCCCAGCGGTTGGCTCATCATAGAGCAGCAGTTCGGGGTTGTCTGCCGGATTATCGGGGTTTTTTAGAATGGCGCGGGCAAAGCTGACCCGCTGGCGCATCCCGCCAGAGAGTTCCGACGGATAGCGATCGCCCGTTCCTGGCAACCCCACCATTTCCAACACCCGCTCTACCTGCTGACGAATTTGCTGACGCGGCAACCGAGAATGCTGATACAGCAAAAAGCCAACGTTTTCATCCACCGTCAGCGAATCGAACAGCGCCGCCCGCTGAAACACCATACCCACGCCAAAGGGATCTTTGCCCTCGTCTACTAGCCCCATGCGGCGCTGCCCTTTCAGATAGATTTCGCCTGCATCCGGCGCGATCAGCCCCGCAATCAGGCGAAGGATGGTTGATTTTCCGGTACCCGATGGGCCGATGATGCCCACTGCCTCATTGGGGTAAATGGCCAGATCCACTTCGTCCAGCACGACGCGATCGCCAAAGGACTTGCTCACTCCGCGCAACTCAATCAACGGTTCGCCTATGCTTTGCGCCTGTGTGCCTGCTTCCAGTGTGCCTTCCCCCCGGGTGCTTGCTTCCAGTGTGCCTTCCCCTGGTGTAACTGCTTCCAGTGTGCCCTCTTTTTGTATCCGCACGTTCGCTTCGTACATATATCCCACTGACTAGCATCCTACCAACTGGCATCCCTCCGGCTACCCAAATGATAAGTCCAGTCTCGCAAACCCGCAGTGATTGCAGCGTGAAAGGGTCTACCCGTCCCAGGCAAGCGAAAGCCAGCTTTCTTAAAAAAGAAACCGTGGATTCAATCGGGATAGGCTAATATCCTTGCAGCGGAAGTAGACCCAATTCAACCCTGAACGACAGTGGCATAAGTTAGGAAAGTGCAATCAATGGGGAAGCTTCCAAAACTTCATCACGAATTCATCAAGACTTTACACGAACGCATCCCACAGCCCTGAAATGTCAGGATAGTTAACGAAATACTGACTTCGCTGACCCCGTCAGAGGATTGAATTTAACCCGTTCTTAATCATTTTTCTATTCCGTTACAGCGTCATCTAGTTATAGCTTCACCTGTGAAATACCACGAGGCTAGAACGTTATCAGAGCGTGATAGGTTTTGCAAAACCCAGGTCGATTTTCAGAGTATAAACTGATACGCAGCGTTGCTGCCCTTTTGCCCCAGCCAGGTCACCATGTCAAACGGACTCTTAAAGCACGCCCTCCAAGCCATCAAGCCTGAGCTGCGCCTCCGCCAGGCCAACCTATCCAAAAAGCCCGCGCCCAAAGCGGCAAACCGCCATCGCACGCCCCATCGGGTGAATCAATGGTTTAAATGGCTATCGCCGGGGCTATCGGTCAAGCGGTGGCTGTTTATCACCATTGGGGGCTGTCTGCTGCTGCTGCTGGGGATTGCAATTTGGTCGCGGCAAACGCCAATCTTTCGCCTGGGGCAGCTCATTGGGGATGTGCTGGAAGTCATCACGCGCATCGTGCCGAACTACATCAGTGGGCCACTGGTAATGCTGGCAGGTCTGCTGCTGGTGTTTTGGGGGCAGACGCGCAGCTTGGGGTCGATTACTGAAGTGCTGATGCCAGGAGAAGAGGAGGAACTGGTGGATCGGCTGATGGCCCATCGCCGTCTGAATCGGGGCCCGCGAATTGTAGTGCTGGGTGGCGGTACGGGGCTGTCTACGCTGCTGCGGGGGCTGAAACACTATAGCGCCAATATTACGGCGATTGTGACGGTGGCGGATGATGGTGGGTCGTCGGGGCGGCTGCGGCGCGAGATTGGCGTGTTGCCGCCGGGGGATATTCGCAACTGTCTGGCGGCGCTGGCCGATGAGGAAAAGCTGCTGACGGAGTTATTCAAATATCGCTTTCAGGCGGGCGATGGACTGGTAGGTCACAGCTTCGGCAATTTATTTTTGACAGCGATGAGCGAGGTGGCGGGGGATTTGGAGCAGGCGATCGCCGCTAGCTCCAAAGTCCTTGCCGTGCGGGGACAGGTATTGCCTGCAACCCTCAGCGATGTGCGCCTCTGGGCCGATTTGGAAGACGGCCGCCACATCGAGGGCGAATCAAACATTACCGAAGCCCAGGGCAAAATTGTGCGAATTGGCTGCACGCCTGCCAATCCGCCTGCGCTGCCCCGTGCCCTGGCGGCCATTGAGGAAGCCGATTACATCATCATCGGCCCCGGCAGCTTGTACACCAGCATTATTCCCAATCTGCTGGTGCCAGAAATCGTTGAGGCGATCGCCCAGCGCCAGGTGCCTCGCATCTATGTGTGCAATGTTATGACCCAACCTGGCGAAACCGATGGCTATGCGGTGTCCGACCATATCCGCGCCATCGACCAGGTGACCTCGGGCAAGCGCCTGTTTGACGCAGTTCTGGTGCAAAAGAAAATGCCCTCTGCCCACTCGCTCATCCGCTATGCTCAGGAAGGCTCAAACCCGGTCTATTTTGACCGAGAAGGCGTGATGCAAACGGGTCGCCGCGTCGTCATCGCCAACGTCATCGACGAAGAAGTCGAGACGGGCCTGGTGCGCCACGACAGCGATCGCCTCGCCCGCATCCTGCTGCGCTGGTATAGCCGCGTGGCCGGGATTCGGTAGCGGAGTCACCCTCTAGCCCTGCTGCTGCATATACAAGAACGCCCCCACTTCTGCGGGACTGGGCTGAGCAGCGATCGCTCCAGGTCGAGTCGTCGTGAGTCCGCCCACCGCTGAGGCATAGGTCACGATTTGCCGGGCCAACTCAGGATTGGCCAGGGCCGCGATTCCCTGCTGACAAATTTGGTGCAAAAACCCAGCGACGAAGGCATCGCCCGCGCCCGTCGTGTCTTCCACTTCGACCGGGAAGGCCGGAACGCGCCCGTCGTTACCGCTGAGGCAATAGGCACAGCCCTTGTCGCCATCGGTAATCAGCACCCCTTCCAAATTATCCAGGCGATGGGCAATGATGGCGGGGTCGCGGGTTTCAAACAGCCAGTCGGCTTCTTCGGCGGAGAGCTTTAGAAAATCGACTCGCTTGATCAAAGCATGAATCGGCTGCCGAGCCGATTCGGGATCGGCCCAAAACACGGGCCGCCAGTTGACATCCACCAAAATTTTGACAAAGTATTGCTCCGCCAATTCCAAAGCGCGGGCGATCGCCCCAGCCGACTCTGGGTAAGCCAGCTCCAGCGTGCCCAGCACCAAAAAATCGGCATTGGCAAACAGACCTTCGGGCAGAGCGTCGGCTTTCAGGCGCGTGTCGGCAAAGGCATCCGAGGGCCGCCCGCCAAACCCAGCAAAATGGCGATCGCCCGCCTCATCGCGCACCACATACACGCCCCGCGTCGGCGCAGTATCGTGTCGCTGGATGCCCGCTCCGTCTACCCCTGACTCTAGCAGCAGTTTCACCAGCGCGTCGCCCGCCTCATCGTTGCCCACACAGCCCACAAAGCCAGACGGCGTGCCCAGCTTTGCCAGGGCACAAGCCACATTCGCGGGCGCACCACCCGGATAGGCCGTCCAGGACATCACCTGCTCCATCGGTTTCCCTGGCTGATCGGCCAGATAATCCAGCAACACCTCACCCAAACAAAGCACACGCGGCTGTGTCATCTTGCTAGTCCATCATTTCCTGTAGTTGAGCCACCATCCGTTCCCGAAACTCCAAGTCGGTATTTGCCAGCCCCAACAATTGCAGATATTCTCGTTGGGTCAGCCCTGCCGCCTCGATCAGAGCCAGCGCTTCCAATTCCACCTCTTGCTGCACCCGTTGGGATTCTAGCTGAGTTTCCGCAGCCTGTAGCTCGCCCTCGCGACTTTCCACGAGTTTCAGCACCTTGAGATAGGCCTGCACAAACTGGTGAACCTTCTCAGTAGCAATATCTTCTGCGCTCAGGCTAGTCGGCGGCAATGGTTGGTCAATGGGCGCAGGCGTTCCTGCTTGGGGCGCAAGTTCGGCCGCATTCCCAGCCGCACCCATCAGCAGCAGGCTGACTAGGCAGCCCAGCAGCAGTGCAACGAGCGATCGCCCCCTCCGTCCAGCCTGCTCTTGACAACCTGTTCTACGGCCCAATCTCAGCATCGGTCAAATTTCACTTCTTTCAGAATAGCCCAGCCCTCTTGCCTAATCTGACCCATTAGGGCATCAGAACTTGATTCACAGATAGATTTAACAACAGTTTTGCAAAACATCCGCCTAAAATTGAAGTATCGAGTAGGTACATATACGTGACAGGGCAGACTATGGGGGTTGATGAGTCTCAAAACTCTAGTTCTCTTTCCGATCGGGAACTGCAAATTGTTGAACTAGTGGCGGCGGGCTTAACCAACCAGGAAATTGCCGAGAAGCTAGAAATTAGCAAGCGCACAGTCGATAATCACATCAGCAATATCCTGACCAAAACCGCAACCGGCAACCGGGTAGCGCTGGTGCGTTGGGCGTTGCAATGGGGAAAGGTCTGTCTGGATGAGGTGAACTGCTGCGTGCTGCCCACGACCGGGGCAATCCCTAAAGCGTCCAGTCCTCTGCCTGATGCAAAGCCCCAAGCCGAAGCGTCCGAATCTGCGGAAGTCCTGACTGAAGCAGTAGATGATGTGGATGCGGAAACCGGGGCAGACTCGGTTGATGCCGACTCCGTAGATGCTTCAGTGGATGATGTTGTTGATATGGTGAACGAAGTAGCGCTATGAAGCGGCAGATCTGCTGGCCCCAGCTTCCGCTTGCGGTGTACCGAGAGGTTGCCGCTCATCTGCGCCAGGTTCCTGGGGTATCGGTTGGGCTATTGCCCCAAACGTCCACCGAGTTTGACTATCAGCAAAGCCAGGTGGGTGGTTTAGAAATTGATGATGAGGAGGCGACAGTTGCCGCGCGGCAGCAAGTCGAGCGAATTTTGCAATATTACAGCGATCGCTTTGGCGCTTGGCAGGCGATCGCCCCTGCCGTCTAAGGCGTTCAATCCAGCTTGAATATCCAGCAAAAAGGGCGACCTCCAATTCAGAGAGTCGCCCTTTTCATTTTTTCATTCATTTGTGCCATCACAAGTTCGCTCACCCAAAAGCCCTACGTGATCGAACATGACTGACGAAACAACAAAGAACCAAAAGAGAAATAAAGCAACAGAGGAACAAAGGCATAAACCAGAGAGTCAATCAATACTCAGTGTGCCTATCGACACTCTGCGTAGATAGCTTCACAGGGCGGGTTTTTAGCCTGCAAGTCTTGTAGATAGGATACGTTTTCGCTAGCAAAAAATGAGGTAAGCGAAGTCAGCAAAACAACGGTGATTGCAATGATGTCCATAGTTTCCTGGTAGATGCGGCCGTGATTCAGTCGTGACTCAATAGTGGCTTATAACAAGGGGCTTCTCAATCAGGGCATTTAACTAACGATTGCTTAAGCTAGTTGAAAATACTAGTAATTTTACTAAGTGATGTATAAAAGATGTTTCAGTAAGCAGCCCAATGTTGAGTTTTACACGGTATGTAGCAAAAAAACACAGGTCTTGACGGCATTAATCGGCAGTTTAATCGGCAGTTAATCAAAGTTTAGATGGGGTCTTAAGTAGTAATGTCCCCAGACCAGCACAAGACTCGCGCAGGATTTTAGAGGTTTCATCATTCGTACATCGTTCACGCATCTAGGGTTTACATCAGGTTCGTACAGCATTTTCTTGCAGGGTGAGGCACGCGCTGCCTTGACAAAGTAAGAGTTGCTTGTCCGTCTGCGTACCTCACTCGCTTCAAAAGCCCTGTACTGAAATTGCTGCCTGAAGTCGCTGTGTCGCCCAAAGCATACCGCTAAAGCATGATCTATTTGTGCAGGCTTTATACAAATATTAGAAATTTATGGCACTTGGGCGATCGCCCGCAAAATCTCTGGATGTAGGTCTAGATACTTCGGTAGACCTGATCCAGCCTACACACCTCCGAAAACCAGTCCCTCCCTTCTATTTCACTATCCAGACAACTTTCAGTATTCAGTATAGAGAGGCTTCCTTGTGTTTCTAGCAAGACAGCCTGAAACCTTCTCTTTCCCCTCTTCGTTCTTCTTTCTTCCTCACTTCCTTCTTCCCTAAAGCTTCCTCTTGTTTCTAGCAAGACACCTAACACCGCACCTCCTAAACGCCACTATGGATGAATTTGTCCATCGGGCATGATCGCCCCGCTCAACTTCGCCCTATTCATCTGAGCCTCCCAAAGGTTTGAATGTCGCAGGTTTGCCTGCCGCAAATCGGCCCCACACAAGTTGGCGTGACTCAGATTCGCCATACTCAAATCAGCCCGAAAAAGACTCGCGTTCGACAAATCTGCCTCGTTGAGCGCTGCTTCACGCAGATCGGCTTCCGTCAAGACGCTCGCCCTCAGGTCTGCGATGTAAAGATTTGCGCCAATTAGATTCGTGCCAATCAGAATGGAGTCGCCCAAGCTCGCATGGCTCAGGTTCGCCATGCATAGGTTCGACATGCTGAGGTTTGCCCGCGTCAAATTAGCCTGATACAGGGTTGCACCCACGAGGTTTGCCAGGCAAATGATGGACATACCAAGGTTTGCCTGTCGCAAATCGGCTTCGCGCAGGTTGGCTTGGCTTAGCGTAGCCTCGCGCAGATCGGCCTGACTCAGGTTCGCCCCGTAGAGATTGCTGTGGGAGAGATTAGCGGTATATAGCCGTGCGCCCCGCAAATCAGCCCGGCTCAGGTCGGCTTCGCGCAAGTTAGACAGACATAAATCTGCCTGATTCAGCGAGGCATGGCTTAGATTTGCACCCTGTAGGAGGGCTTCGCGCAGATTTGCCCGTCGCAGGTCTGCGGTACACAGAGTTGCAGTGCAAAGGCTGGCCAGCGAGAGGTTGGCGCTACTCAGATTCGCTTCTCGCAGGTCTGCCCCAATCAAGCTGGCTTCGCTCAGGTTGGCTTCGCTCAGGTCGGTGGTGTAGAGAATTGCCTCGCGTAGGTCTGCCCGACTCAGATCGGCCTGCCGCAGGCTGGCCATGCAGAAATCGGCTCGGCTTAAGATGCCTCCTCGCAAATCTGCCTGGTTGAGGGTGACTTCGCGCAAGTTGGCTTGGTCAAGTGCAGCCTGACTGAGGTTCGGATGAATTTCAGCATGGGTTTCGCGCCACTGGTTCCAGGCGTTTGCGCCCTGTTTCAGCAGAGCTAGATGTTCATGATTTGCCATGAGTGGTGCATCTCTTTTGCAAACTGCCAGAACGCGAAACTGGAGACAGGACGGCGCGGATGTCTTTGGCAAAATCTCAGGCTGGTCAGCAGGAGGATTTTGAGGCGGTTCCTGGGTTGAAGATGGTTGCGCCAAGGGGGGAATTTCAGAAGATTTCCATATAATTCCAAGATAAAAGTGGCACTAATTCAGGTGAAGCCAAACCGAGAAATTACGGAGGAGTGATGCTGGAATTGCAGAAGGTCTGAAAAAGGTTTGTAAAAGGTTTGAAAGGAGCCTGCAAGCCTCTCGCCAGCTGCTTGCAGGAGGCTTGCAAAGACTCTGCATAGCAATAACGAGAACTGGTAACGAGCGATCGCCCTTGTCCCTAGCAGAAGCGAGAATTCTGCTCTGGGGCGCGATCGAACCCAAATCACGTAGAAACGTAACGAAAAAGAGACTGAGAAATCCGTGCTTTGGGGCTTGAGTACTGTCAGTATTCCCAAAACAGGTCAAAAATCTCTCAGCCCCGGCGTAAGCCGTTGCAACGTTAGAATGCCAGCGGTTGGTCTTGTGGCACAGCATCAATGCCAGCGGCTAGCTGATTTTGCCAGGCGGCGATCGCCCCTTGAGCCGCATCGTAGGCAGCCGTACCGGGCGGCACCAGCTGAGCCACCTGCACCGCCTGGGCCAGGGCACCCGACTGGGCGTGGATATTCGCCAAATTCAAAATTTGCTGACTCCATCCGGCGATCGCTTGCTGAGCCGCTTGATAGGTATTGGCGCGATCGCTGGGCACGAGCTGGGCGGCGGCGATCGCCGCCCGATAATTGTTAGCCGCTAGCCACAGGTCGCCTCCGTTGCGCTGCATGGCTCGACCCGACGCCATATCCAAAATCACCTGACTCCAGCGATCAATCGCCTGCTGTGCATCTTTATACAACGGCTGATCGGGACGAATTTGCCGCAACAGCCGAATTGCCTCTGAAATTTCCGATACCTGATTGCTCGACGATTCGGCCCGCACTTTGGTCAGGTTTGCCATTGCCGCATTCATGATGTCGCGATCTGACAGGGGCGGTGCAGGCTCGCTCACAGGGCGGGTATCCGGCACAGACGGCACAGAAGACTGAGCAGGGAGGTTCAGCGAATTGGCTGCTGGGTTTGCCACCGGAACCGGAGTGGGCATCGGTGCAGGCGACGGGGCGGTGGAAGTAATCGAGTTGGCGGCGGGGTTTGGCAGCGAGGTTCCAGCAGGCGAGGCAACCACACCCGGACTGGGCTGCACGGCAATGGTCTGGCTGTCGGAGGGCGATCGCAAGACCGTGCCCACATTTCGCACAATCACCGCCGCCATTAACAGCGACAAAAGCCCGCCCCCCCAGCGCACCAGTTGCCACCAGGAGCGATCTTCAGACGCATCAGAGGCGATCGCCACGGGCGTACGGTGGGGTGGGGGGTGGGGGGCGGCGCAGGGAGTGATGAGGACGGCGGAAGCGGTGTGTCTGCTGGCTCACGACGGAGTTCTGCCTCCGACACAACCGGAATCGGAGGTGGAGATGGCGTAACTCGCTCGACCGGGCGATCCTGCCAAATTGCAGGGGTTTGCAAGCTGGGCTTTTGCGGGCTGGAGTGTCGCCAGTCAGGATGGGATTCAGGACTCTGGGAGGGCTGCCACTCCGACCCTGCCCGACGAGGCGGTTCATCCCGATGAGAAACGGGCTGCAACCGATCCGGAGCGTCCACAGGCGCAAAAGATGGCAGAGCGGGCGATAGAGTCTCCTTTCCGGGCACGATTAGCTGATAGCGCAGGCTATCTGGAATGATGGCCAAAGGCTCTTGGCGAGGTCGCCAGTGGTGGTCGCTTAGCTCTGGCAGGCGCGTTTGCAAAAACTGCACCAGATGCTCCAGCGTGACGCAGCCCGGACGCTTTAGCCCCTCCAGCACCGCAGCCGTAAACAATCCGTGACGTAGGGCGATTGTTTCATGAGAAAGCTGGTTTGGACGACAGGACAGCAGTGTGGGAATGCCATATTGCTCGGCCAGGGCTGCGGTATGAGTACCCGCGCTGACCCCCGACAGCACGCCCTGGCTCCGGTTCATGTCCAGCAGCACGAGCAGGTTTTTCGTCGGCGCTGCCTGCAATAGAGAATAGAGAAATTCGACCGAAAGCCCGGTCTGGGCGGGCTGGGTGGGGTCGCTATCTTGAGGCATTAAATAGTCTTTGCCTTGATAATGCATCCCGTAGCCGCTGAAAAATAGCCAGAGGCAATCGTTTGACTTGAGCCGCTGACACACCTGGGCAATCGCCGTTTGAATGCCAGCGCGGTCGGGCGTGGTGGCCCCCCAGGCCGCTGGGGGCGAGTTATCGGTCAGCCGCACGCAAGTATCGGGCAGAAACCCCGCGTCGTTAATCAAACTCTGAATCAAAGACTGGGCATCCCGCTCGGCATAGACGAGGGGTGGCAACTGTGGATACTGATTAATACCAATGGCGATCGCCCAGTAGTTTGTCATCGTTTCAGACACCCCAAGCAGTTTCCCGAAAAAGGGCTTTCAGCTTCCAACTGCACCTAAGACGCTACTCAAGGGAAGTTGCCAAGCTCAGCATAAACTCCGACCTCTAATCCAGCCCCAAAGCCTCAGAAATCTGAAAAATCGAGGCCTGACCCAGTCTCCAAAGCGCCAGTTGAATCCCGCTTGTTGAATCCCGCTTTTAGACTCAGATCATATCTATCCTTCTTCTAAGATGCCCAAAAAATTGAAAAGTGGTGCAAAAACCTCTGGAATTGCAGCACCGGATTACGCAGTGCCAAATCACGCAACACCAAGTAGCACAGATTTTGCGGAGGTGGTATGAACAGCTTCTCTGGCTGTTGAGTTGCAGATTAGCTACAGGTCTACCGTTTAGGCATCTGCCTCAGCATGTAAAGCCGTGCTAGCGTGAGGGAATGAGCATTAGGACGGGTGATTGAGCAAGTTGGAAGACTTGGAATGGCAGGGTGTGGGCGAATGGGAAGCGCTGGTGCGAGAGGCGGAGCGCGATCGCTGGCTGTGGTTCCAGAATCCGGTGGCGAAGTATGAGGTGTATGACCTAGCGGACGGGCTGCCTGCGCTGGCGGAGATTGAAGCGCGGGTACAGCAGGAGTGCCTGTGGGCGATGGGGCTAGTGAGTTACGAAGCTGCGCCTGCTTTTGATCCCGCCCTGACGGTACGGAACGAACACCCATCTGCATCCGTCCGCTTTCCGCTGCTGGCGTTTGGGCTATATCCAGCGCCGCAAATCCTGTCGCAGCAAGACCTGACCCAGCGAATGACAGCAGCCAGCCCGCCCCTGCTGAATTGGCAGCCTAACCTATCGGTCGAAGAGTTTCAGGCGGCGATCGCCCGCATCAAGCACCACATCCACGCAGGCGACACCTATCAGGTCAACTATACCTTTCGGCTGCAAGCAGAGAATGTGCGCGATCCGTGGGCCCTCTGGTGTCAGATGATTCGGGCGCAGCCGTTGGGCTATGGCGCGTTTATCAATCTGCCGGAGTGGGCCGTGTGCAGCGCGTCGCCAGAGCTATTTTTTTCGCGGAAGGGCAACACGCTGACATCCAAGCCGATGAAGGGAACAACGGCGCGGGGATTGTGGGCAGCGGGCGATCGCCAGCAGGCTGAGGATCTGTACCACTCAGACAAGAACCGTGCCGAGAACGTGATGATCGTGGACATGGTGCGAAACGACCTGGCGCGGGTAGCGCGGCTGGGCAGCGTGCAGGTATCGCGCCTGTTTGCCCTGGAGCGCTATCCCACTGTCTGGCAGATGACTAGCACGGTTCAGGCAGAAACCTCAGCCAGCCTGCCAGCCATTTTTCAAGCCCTGTTTCCGCCTGCGTCTATCACCGGAGCGCCCAAAGCCCGCACCATGTCTCTCATCGCCGACCTAGAAACGGCCCCCCGACGGGTCTACACGGGCACCATTGGGTACATTCGCCCCAACCCGCAGGCCTCTGCTCAGGCGCATGTTCAGGCGCAATTTAACGTGGCAATTCGCACGGTGCTGGTGCATCGCCCCACAGGGCAGGCGGAATATGGGGTCGGCGGCGGCATTGTCTGGGATTCTACAGCCGACTCTGAGTTTCAGGAATGCCGCACCAAGGCGCAGGTGCTGACCCAGGTGCGTCCTGCCTTTTCCCTGCTGGAGTCGATGCTGTGGACTCCAGAGGCAGGAATTGCCTGGGGCGATCGCCACCTGGCCCGACTCCGCGCCTCCGCAGACTATTTCGGCTTTACGGTAGACTGGGATGCGGTTGAAAACGCCATTCAGCAGCGCCTCGCTACCCTCCCGCCCCAGCCCCACAAGCTGCGGCTGATTGTGCCGCCGACCCATCCGCCCACGGTCGAAGCCCAGGCAATCGCCCCCCTGCCGAGGGTCTATCGAGTGGCGATCGCCCAAACGCCCATTGACTCTGGCAATCCGTTTCTCTATCACAAAACCACCCATCGCCTCGTCTACATGCAGGCACAACAGGCACACCCCGAAGCCGACGACACCCTGCTGTGGAACGAGCGCGGCGAACTCACCGAAACCTGTATTGCCAACCTGGTGCTAGAACTGGATGGCGAATGGGTGACTCCACCCGTCCATTGCGGCTTGCTGCCCGGTATCTATCGCTCCTTTTTGCTGGAACAGGGCAAAATAAAAGAGCGCATCGTGCGACTCGGAGATCTCTCCCGCTGCACTCGAATCTTGCTGATCAACGCCGTTCGCCACCAGTGGAACGCCACACTCGATTCAAACTCCCTCTGCCGATTAAAGTAGAAATTGAAGTAGAAAGGGCCGCTTTGTAGATCTGCCGCCGTAGCAGCAGTCCTAGTAGTTTTAACAGCAGCCTCGAACCTCCAACGTTTAGCGTCTAGCTCCCTCCAAAATGTCCAACGAAACCATCACCCTCATGTCACAGCGCGAAATCGAAAAAATGCGCCAGGCCGGACAGCTTGCTGCCCAGCTTCTTGCCTATCTAGAGCCGCTGGTGAAGCCAGGGGTCAGCACGCTGGAGCTAAACGATGCCGCAGAGGAATGGACTCAAAGGCATGGAGCCAAAAGCGCCCCGCTGGGCTATCACGACTTTCCCAAATCAATCTGCACCAGCGTCAATGAAGTCGTGTGTCACGGCATCCCCAATGCCAAGCAAATCCTGCGCGACGGCGACATTATTAACATCGACGTAACGCCGATTGTGGATGGCTACCACGGCGACACCTCGCGCACGTTCTTTGTAGGAGAGCCGTCGCCCCTTGCCCGCAAGCTAGTAGAGGTGACGGAAGAGTGCATGTGGCGTGGCATTCGCGAGGTCAAGCCGGGGGCCCGCATCGGCGACATTGGGGCCGCCATTCAGGAATATGCTGAATCCCAGGGCTTCTCGGTGGTGCAAGATTTTGTGGGGCACGGCGTTGGGCGCATCTTCCACACGGCTCCCCAAATTCCCCACTATGGCAAGCGCGGCAAGGGCAAAAAGCTGCGCCCTGGCATGGTGTTCACAATTGAGCCAATGATTAACGTCGGCACTTGGGAAGTGGAGGTTTTATCGGATAAATGGACTGCGGTGACGAAAGATCGGCAGCTTTCTGCCCAGTTTGAACACACGGTTGCAGTGACGGCCACGGGGGTGGATGTGCTGACGCTGATGCCAGAATTGGCCGTCGCCTAGCTATTAGGGGGCTTGTACGGGTCTTGTGTGGGTCTTGTGTGGGCCTTGTGCAGGGCTTGACCCATTCTTAAGAAATTGCAAGCCTGCAACCGCGACGGCAGTGGGAGATTTTCTACGAACCCCTCCTCCAAAAAACAGACAGGACTTACGCACTTGCGGTAAGCTCCTTGGGGTTTGGACAATTTCTCGCGGGCACAGCCCGCGAGAAATTGTCCAACTGCGTAAGTCCTAACAGATCTAGGAGCTAACCAGAACGTGGGCCGGCACTTCGGACTGAACTGGAATTTGCACCACAAACTCTGCGCCCTGCCCTGGCGAACTGTAGCATTCCAACGTCCCGCCATGATTTTCTGCCACGATCTGGTAGCTGATGGATAGCCCTAGACCAGTTCCTTTACCCTCTGGCTTGGTGGTGAAAAAGGCATCAAACAGCTTTTGCCGAACGGCTTCGCTCATGCCCGGCCCATTGTCGGCAATGCGGATTGTGACGGCATGGTCGGTAGCTGTTGTAGAAATCGTAATCGTATTGGGGTGCTGCTCTAGCTCCGACAAAGCTTTCCCGGCGTTGCCCTCTTCCATCGCGTCGATGGCATTGGCAATCAGGTTCATAAACACCTGGTTGATTTGCCCGCTGTAGCAATTCACAGGCGGTAGCGTGCCGTAGTTTTTGACAATGCGAATCGCCGGACGCTCTGGCTTTGCCTTTAGCCGATGCGACAGGATCAGCAGCGTGGTATCCAATCCTGCGTGCAGATCGGTGGGGCGTTTTTCGCTGCCGTCGGCGCGGGAGTAGGTTCGCAGCGATTGCATGATATCCCGAATGCGGTCAGTGCCCAGTTTCATGGAGTTCACCATTTTGGGCAAATCATCGAGCAAAAATTCCAGGTCAATTTCTTCGGCGTGGTGTTGAATCGCTGCGATGGGTGGGGCGTAGTGCTGCTGATATAGTGCCAGATGTTCCACCAGGTCTTCGATATAGCGGCTGGCGTGGGCCAGGTTGCCTGCGATGAAGCTGACGGGATTGTTGACTTCGTGGGCGACCCCGGCCACCAGTTGCCCCAGTTGGGAGATTTTTTCGGTTTGCACGAGCTGCGCCTGGGTTTGCTGGAGCTTTTGCAGGGATTCTTGGAGGCACTGGGATTTGTCTTGCTCGCGGGCATAGAGCTGGGCGTTTTCTAGGGCGATCGCCGCTTGGGTCGTCAGCAATTTCAGGAGTTCTAGCCGCGACGGTGGAAAGGCGTTGGCCGTTAGCGGGTTTTCTAGGTATACGACACCCGTGCGCTTGCCCTGATAGAGAATCGGGGCACACAGGACGGATTTGGGCTGGTGCTGCTGGAGATAGCGATCGCCCTCAAACCGCGAATCGCTGGCTGCGTCTGACAATACTAGCGGCTGCTGCGTCCGCCATACCCAGATGGATGAGCGACACGGGAACCTCTCGCGGCTGCTCTCCAGGGGTGTCGATTGTAAACACCACAGCCGTCTGGTCTGGGTTGTTGTCGATCGCCTCAATTTGTAGCTTTCCTTCTTTTTCCAAAATCAGGCAGCCCTTTTTGTGCGCCTGCATTTTTCCAGGATGATCGAGAGAATGCGGCTGAGCAGCGCGTCGAGATGCAGTTCGCTGGCGATCGCCTCGGCGGCTTTCATCACCGTGTTCAAATCGAGGGAATCGCGCTGGCCGCTAGTGCTGCGGGTCGAGCGGGTGGTGGTCGCAGTAGCGGTGATGGTGGCATCGACGGCTGGAGCGCTGCTGGCTTCGTCCTGCTGGAGTAGCAGAGGATGCTCGGCAGTGAGCGCATGAACTTTGGCGATCGCCCCCCACTGGATGTAGCCATAGTAGGCATCGATTAAATAATTCTGGGAAAGGCGGGTTTTGCCTAACGCCGCATAAAACTGGGCAGCCCGTTCGCTGGCCACAGCCGCTTCGTGAATGAAGCCTTCTTTGGTGGCGCGGGCAATGGCGAGATCGTAGCAGTCCATCGCGGTCTGGCGATCGCCCCGAATCTGGGCCAACTCCGCTGCCAGCAGGTCGGCTTTGTGCTGGTGGTTCATCGGTGCAGACGCAGCCCACTGCTGCACAGTCGTCTGACAGGCGAGCAACTGCGGCATCCATTCCGCCTGCTGATCTGCACTGCCCGCTGGATAGGCCGCCAGCAGCGCCAGCCCGTAGTAGAACCAGTAAACCGGGGTGGCCATCAGCCCCGCGCCGCAGCCTGCGTATTGTTCCCCGCGTTTGGCAGAGGCGATCGCCGCCTCATATTCACCAAACCAGTAGTGCAGCATCAGCTTGGCCAGGTGAAAGACAAAGAGCGCTTGATAATTTTGCGACTCTTCCAAACGCGGCAGCATTTCGATTTCATTAAACGCTTCGCCCACCAGCAGCGTCGGATTTTCCGATCGTCCCAGCAGATTCAGCGTCACCTGTTGCCACATGCGAGCCGCAGAAAGCTGAAAATGCTGCTTCAGTTGCAGCAGCAGCGCTCCATACTGCACCTGATTTTCGTAATGACCTTCCAGCGACTCGCCGCTAAAAAATCGGTGGTCGCAATAGTTCATGATCGAATAGCTGACGTAGCCTAAATCACCCGTTTCTTGCCCTACATGAATGCCTTCCACCAGTGGCGCAAAGGTATTGCGAATGTGTTCCTTATGGTGCCGCACAAAGCATTCAAACAGTTGCACAATGCTGCACTGCCACTCGCGGCACTGATAGCGCTCCAGCAGCTTCATGGCAATCTGCCCCGCCTCGTAGGCGCGGTCTGCGGCGGGAATCGTGCTGCAATACCAGGCATAGGTGGCGTAGCTAGGGGCCGCCAAGGGCGAATGACCATAACGGACGCAGAGTTCAAGCTGCGTGGTGGCAACCCAGCGAAACACCTCTGGCTGAGTTTGATACGCGGTGCCCGTTACTGCGTTCAAAATTCGCAGGGCTGCCAGCTTTTCGGGATCGGTCAGTTCGGGTACGGCATCCAGCGCATCCAGTGCGGGCAGTGAAATTTGGAAATGATCGTGGTTCAGCGGGCTAGCGATGGTAAAGCCCAGCAGCATCAGCCCGTCGAAGGCCACCGCGAGCGATCGCCACATTTGCAGCTGGGCGATGTAAATCTGGATCTTTAGCTCGTAGGACTGCACTGCATCGAGAACACTGGCGGCATGTTGCTCCAGGGTATTGGCGATCGCCTCTGCTTCGTCGTATTTCGTCACCAGGTAAGCCGCTTGGGCGGCTTCGGCGTGCAGTGCCAGCGTCAGGTCATAGTGCGTCGTCCAGGCGTTTTCTGGCAGGAGCGATCGCCCCTGTTGCAAAAAGCTGTCCGCCGTTTCATACGCCGCTGCCGCCTTGGCCCGCCGCCCTGCTGCTAGGTTCAGCCGCACCAGGTCTACCCGCTCCTGCGGCTCGTTGATGAGATCAGCCCCGTAGTTCAGCGCGTTGACGATTTCAAACAATCCTTCAAATTGTCCTGTGGCGCGATCCGCAGCGGGAATCGTTTGCAGCAGCAGCCGACCAATTTGCAAATGTGTGGCTGGGCGATCGCCCTCGTCAATTAACGAGTAAGCAGCCTGCTGCACCCGATCGTGCAAAAAGCGATAAGTAAACGGCTGCTTGGCCCCCGACTGGGCAGCATCGGCTAGCAAGTTGCCGAGTTCATCTTCTGAAAACAGCAGCGGAATTTTGTAATCCTGGCTGAGCGGCAAGATGAAACGCTCCTCCAGCGCAGGTTGCAGAGCTTGCGCCAGCGCCGACAGGCTCAGTCCGCTGATCACCACCAGCGTCGGCAAACTAAAGCGATCGCCCACACAGGCCGCCAGCTTCAGCACCGTCTGCGTCTCTGGCGGCAGCTTCACCAAATTACCTGCCACCAGTTCCACCACTGACTGGTCGGCAATGCCCGTTTCTTGAATCGCCTGCACGTCCCATTGCCAGCCGCCCGTCGCAAAGTCGAAGGTGAGCAGCTTTTCTTGATACAGCGTTTTCAGCAGTTGCGTCAAAAAGAACGGATTGCCCTGGGTTTTGGCAAACAGCAGTTCCGCCAGCGGGTGCAGATATTCTGAAGGCTGTTCTTCGGCTCTCCGGCTGCGCGAGGCTCGCCTGCCCGTCAGCGCATCCTGCACTAGCCGTTGCACTGCTTCCAGGGGCAGCGGCTTCAGCACAATCTGGTTCACCACGCCGCCCGCCTGCTGAATCTCTTCCACCGTTTTCATCAGCGGGTGAACCGGGCTAACTTCGTTGTCCCGATATGCGCCGATCATCAGCAGGTAGCGACTGTCGGGATTGGACATCAGCGCCTGAATCAGCTTCAGCGAGGCCGAATCGGCCCACTGCAAATCGTCGAGAAACAGCACCAGCGGATGAGTCGGCTGGGCAAACACGCCGACCAGCGATTGAAAGACCTGGAGAAAGCGATTTTGTGCCTCCGTTGCGCCTAGTTCTGGGACGGGCGGCTGGGTGCCCAAAATCAGCTCCATCTGGGGAATTACGTCGATTACGACTTGTCCGTTGGGGCCTAGGGCAGCGAGCAGCTTTTCGCGCCATTTCTCCAGGCGATCGCCACTTTCCGTCAGCACCTGCTGCGTCAGCGATTGAAACGCCTGAATAATCGAGGCATAGGGCACATTGCGCTTGTATTGGTCAAACTTGCCGCTGATAAAGTAGCCCCGCTGCCGCACCACCGGCTTGTGGATTTCGTTCACCAGAGAAGATTTGCCGATGCCCGAATAGCCCGACACCAGCATCAGCTCGCTGCGGCTGCTCTCTTCGCCGCCCAGCGCCAGCAGCGGACTCGTGTTTGCCGACACCCGATCAAATGCCGCCAGCAGTGCAGACACCTCTGACTCGCGCCCATAGAGGGTTTTGGGAATCAGCAGTTGGGACGAGCGATCGCGCTCTCCGGGCGTAAAGTCAGGAATCGTCTTGCCCTCTGTCAAAGCATCGCGGCAGCGCTCTAAGTCAGCCAACAATCCTGCTGCGCTCTGGTAGCGGTCTTCCGCGTTTTTCGCCATCAGCTTGTGAACAATAGCGGCGATCGCCCCCGGAACATTGGGGTTCAAACTCCGCAGCGGCGGCGGCGCTTTGGCAATGTGACAATGCACCAATTCCAGAGGATCGTTTCCCCGAAACGGCAGCCGCCCCGCCAGCAGCTCATACAGCGTAATACCCAGAGAATAGAAGTCGCTGCGATAGTCCAGCGTCCGGTTCATCCGCCCCGTCTGCTCCGGCGACATGTAGACCAGCGTTCCCTCAAGCTGGTTTAGCTCCTGCGGCAGGGTCAGCTCTTCGCCCAGGCGCGAGGGCAATGCTAAAGTCCGTGAGCTTTACTTCGCCTGTTTCCTCGTTGAGGAGGATGTTGGGAAGGCTTTATGTCTTTGTGAATAATGCGAGCCTGCTGAAGCGAGGCCAGCGCTTGAGTCAGCTGAATCGCGATATTCAGCACCCGCGCCCGGATCGAGGATCTTGCACTTGCGGTTGGCCAAAAACCTGCTTGAGCGATCGCCCACCAAAATCTTCCAACACCAGCACGGCCCGATGCCCATGCGTTTCCAGCCCGTATACCCGC
Source organism: Leptolyngbya sp. O-77 (assembly GCF_001548395.1). NCBI lineage: Bacteria > Bacillati > Cyanobacteriota > Cyanophyceae > Leptolyngbyales > Leptolyngbyaceae > Leptolyngbya > Leptolyngbya sp. O-77. The sequence goes on along the minus strand of NZ_AP017367.1, from coordinate 4,986,231 downwards.
ACCACACCAGGCAAATCGAGATTGGCCGCCACCTGATACTCGTGCTTTAGCCGAGTAATCTGCTCCAGAGTAGGATGCTCCGCCCGCAACACCTTGAGAATGAACGGCTGCTGGGTAATCTGGGAAACAGCCCGATACAGCACCGTATTCACGCCTTCGTGAATCAAGCCTAGAGACTGATAACCTAAAATCTCAATCGTTCCGTGCATGGATACTCTAGTTTTATGGCTAAGCGTGAAGGAAGAAAGACTCCTCATCACAGTTGAAGAGAAAAGGTAGAACAATCTCAGAATGTCTGCCCAGAAAGCCTGCAAATCCGAGTCAGATTAATTTCAGCCCCATTTGCGCCAGCGTTGCGAGCGACACCCCATATCCTTTTCCCACTGACCCCTGCAACAATGCTGTGGCTAGAGTGCCCGTTTCAACCAGGGACTTAACAAACTTTGCTAGATGAATAATCGACAATGATCATCCGCCATCTAGCCTATTGCACCGCAAGGCAGCTACTTCATCAGGAGAAAAAATAGCAGAAGTGTTGAATCCAGATAGAAAACTTTACATTTTAGCTTACAAGAGTCATACGAGTGTTTCGGGCAGCAGATCGTAGCTCCAATGAACCATTGGAGCACGGCTCAGTTCCAGTTGTAAATACCGAAACTTGTCGAGCAATTCACTGCCATAGAATGCTGGAATTTCGATTAACAATAAGATTAAATACGTGATGAGCACCATATAAATCTGAATACTCACCCCATTCACATTCTTGGTGATGAGACGATCGAGCTTTAAGTGCATCTTGAGAAACTTCCATAACACCTCAATTTGCCAACGATGCCGATAGGTATCACTGATTTCTTCGTCGCTCATCTCATTGACATTAGTTGCCAGACGAAACTCGCTCCGACTCTCCAAATCACAGAACCAAACCACGCGGTAACGGTCGTGGTCAAGTTCAGTCTTCATATTGTTCTTGATTCGCACCACAAACTTTGTTTGAGTGAGACTCATTTGGTCGAGAAATTCCCAGCTTGCGAAGCCTCTATCCATGGATGCCGATGCCGTTTTCGGGAATCATCGTGCTAATCGAATCGGCAAACTTTGCATCATGTCCTTGCCCAAAATGAATCAAGCATTCACTCGAATATCCTTGCTCTAAGTTGATTCCATTCAGTAATTTAACTTGGTGATATCCTTGCAGCCAAAATAGCTTGCTGGTAAGTGTAACGATGGTTGAATCAATCGGAAAAAGTATCTGAGCCGCGGTCGGCTGTTTGCGCTTTACTTGCTCAATCAACTGTGCATAGATTCGACAAAAGTGCCCATCCGTTCGAGTTTTGCAAGCTTTAGAAAAGGTGGATATATCGACCTCAACACCTGTACGATTTAGGCGGTAAAATAAGTCTCTCATGCTGGTTAAGCCCTTGTCCAACACAAAGGTCAACCAGATTTCAAAGAACAAGCGCGAGTTCAAAACGGGATAGTCATGCGGACAAAGCTGCATCAAGATCGATTTGACAAGCTTCGGAAATGAGGCTATCATCAGGCATCATTTTTTGTTTACTAGGGGACAGAATACTGCATTCTGTCCCTTTTTTTCATCGCTTAATCTATCTTTCAACACTTCTGCTTCAGACTCAATTTGTTGAAGTCAGTTTTTGAAGTCAGTTCAGCGTGTTTCTGCGGTGCGTTTAGAGCGTACTGTTTGGGCTTATTTTGCGCTTGTGAAAAGGCGATCGCGCCACAGACGAAGACCGAATTAAAAAAGTTCCCGAAATTCAGAACTTATTCCAAAACTCATTTCAAAAAGCAGGCGACGTTCAATCTTTTCAAAAGTTCCTAAATAAAATCAAAAGCTTTTCTAAATTCGGGAACTTTTATATCCATCCAGAAGTGTTGAATGATAGCAAATATGTTTAAAAAAATAGCCCCTAATCGTGTAAACTAGAGGCTATAAAAAAGAAAATAATGTTAGTATCATGATATCAAACTTTCCTGAGATCGTCAAAAAGCATCTGGGCCACCTCGCCACGGATGACTATCCGGTTCTCAACAGCTTTCTATTTGTTTCTATTTGGCTCTCCTTGGTTCTCGATCAGAGTCAAAGCAGTATGAGGAGCGTCTTCAAGCGTTAAATATTCGTGGCATCAAGGTCAAGATTTCTACTTTTTCTAAAGCCAGCAAGAACCGTGATCCCCAGATACTTTATGATCTTTTTTGGGTATTGAAGCAGGAACTCCACAAAAGGCATAAGATTGATGCTGCAAAGCTGACTTTATTTCCGCTGGATTCAACCATTGTTAGTTTGACGAGCAAGTTGCTCTGGGCGCAGGGTATTCACCAAGTAAAGCTGTTTAGTGGTTTAGATTTAATGACACATGAGCCGGGGGGTGTTTTCATCCACTTTGGTCAAGGTCATGACAGTAAACATGGGAAGGAAACGATCGATGCTGTGCCTGATAATAGTGTCGGGGTCATGGATCGGGGCTTTTTTAGCCTAGCTCGAATTCGCTATTTACTGAATCAAGAGAATCGCTACTTTATCGTCAGAATCAAGAATAATATTAGTCTCAAGATGCTAGAAAATGGCAACTTCTTGATTGGCACGGGTAAGGAGCAAGTTGAAGCACGGGTTGTCGCCTTTTGTGATTTAGAATCACAAACAGAATATCGCTTGTCAACGAATCTACCGATAGGGGGAGAAAATACCATTTCCAATGAGGAAATTAGCGAATTTTATCGTTTGCGTTGGCAGATAGAGTTATTTTGGAAATTTCTGAAGATGCATCTGAAACTAGATCGACTAATTACTAAGAATGTGAACGGGATTGAGATGCAGATTTATGCGTGTTTGGTAGCTTATGTGATTTTGCAATTGGTGACAATTCCGAAAGAATTTGGCAACAAAGTATTAGATAAGCTACGATATTTACAGGCTTTTATGTGTGAAAATATCAGTTATGCCCACTGGCTCCAAAAATTAGTGTTTTGTTGACAAAACCAGCTTGCCACAGGATTAGTGTGTCTATTTTTAGAAAAGAAAATCTTAAGATTCAACACTTTTGATATCCATCTCCTGAGATGCACTCTGGCAGGAGCTTTCTGGCAATACCTCTATGCCCTTGGATATAGGCATCCTCGTCCTGAGTCTTATTCCAAAAACGTTGCTTTAACGCTCAATAAGAGAAGCATTAGAAAACTCTAATAAAGATTGCCTTCGATTGTTCATATCGATAAGCTGAAGACACATGGAGGAAGCACAAAAAACAAGTCTCTTGCAGATGCAAGTGTTTCCAACATAAGTCGATAGTTAGTAATGAGGATCGTGCAATGACTAATAAGCAACTTTCACAACATCAGCCCGCGGGCATCGATCTGTTCCTGGGCATCGAAGGATTGTCGCAAGTGCTAACTGAAGAGAACGAGCTGCTGATCACAGGAGGACGGCGGCGAAATTCGACCCCTCCGCGCCGCAATCCTCGACGAGTTGTGCGCCGTCGGACAACCCGCCGAGTGGTACGTCGCCGTAATATTTTCACGACCTAATGCTTGCAACCAAGCTTTGGTGTTTGATTCGTTTTAGGTTGTAAGGTTTCGCTCGTTTTGATCGAGCAACTGCTGATTAGGGGGTTCAGAATTCACATGACTTAAAATCCCTCTTTTGGCAGAGGCGGCTCTTCAACCTTTGGTTGAGTCAGAGCCATAGCCAGAGTCCTGAGTGGCTCTGGCTAAGTTTTTTAGAGATGCAAACCAGAACAGCAGAAAGCTTGTGTCAGCTTGTGTCAGATTGTTTGATTTAGAGACGCTGATTCGATAAATTCCAAAATGCATACAGAGACACCGTTTAGATTGGATTATCAGAACGTGTTTGATTATTTGGTGAGGCGTAATATCTGCGATCGCCAATTAGAATCTGTCATTTCTATCGAAGCCAAGTCTTCCAAAAACTTTAATTTGCTGGTGCGGCTGACGGGCGATCGCCTGCTGTTGGTGAAACAAGAGCCGCTGGATGCCCAGGGCAATGCCGCTGGAGATTTGCTGATTGAAGGAGAGGTGCAATCGCTGTTTCAAGCGCATTCTGAACTGAGCAGCTTGATTCCTTTAACGGCGGGCATTTTGCTGTTTGATCCAGCCAATCACATCCTGGTGATGAACTATCTTCAGGACTATCTCGATCTGGAAACTTTCTATGCCGAACGGCAGATGTTTCCAACGGCGATCGCCCACCAGTTAGGGCATCTGGCCGCACAATTTCACCGCACTACATTGGACTATTGGCCGATCTATCACCAGCTTCATCCCGACGAGGAGGTGCTTCATCGGGCCGCCCTCCAGCAAACCCAAACGGCGGCGATGGCAGAGGATGACATCGCGACGATTGTTCCTAATTTTGAAGACGGGCTGGAGTGGCTGACTCCAGAAGATTTGGGGCGGATCAGCGAAGATGGGCAGCGGTTTTTTGAGCTGTATTTTCAGGCTGAGGATTTGCGGAGGGCGATCGCCCATTTAAGCGAGATTTACGACCCCTGCTGCCTCACGCACCAAGATTTCAAATTCGGCAATGTGCTATTGCATCGCAACTGGCCGCAGTTGATTCGAGCCGCCTCTAAAGAATTAAAAGAATCAGCAGAATCAGCTAAAAAATCATCCGCGAACAATCAGCCTTGGAATGCTGCCCCGCAACCCCTGCGCCTGATCGACTGGGAAAAGGCGGAATGGGGCGACCCAGCGCTGGATATGGGCTTTCTGATTGCTTGCTATCTGCGGCTATGGCTACAGAGTTTGGTGGTGTCGGGGCTGGATTTGACCGAGGCGCTGCGGCTGGCGGCCGTGCCACTGGAGGCTCTCCAGCCGTCGCTGCGATCGCTCGTGCGGGGCTATGCGGCGGCGTTTCCCGAAATGGGGCGATCGCCAGACTTTTGGCAGCGGGCGATGCAGTTTGCGGGCTATAGCCTGGTTCGCACGCTGCGGGTCAAGGCGCTACATTTCGAGCCGCTGGGCAATGTGGGCATTTGCACGATGCAGGTGGCGAATTCGCTGCTCAATCGGCCCGATGCGTCGATTCGGTCGATTTTTGGCGGGCCGCTTCAGGACTGGCTAGACAGTAAAGCATCTGACCCAGAATTGGGCAACCAGCCAGATAGCCAATCCGACCTTGCGGCGACATCTGGCTCTGGCGAACTAGCAGGTTCCCCCGCGACAGTTCCAAACGCGACCCCGACGCTCAAGCTGCCGCCCGGAGCGGGGCTAGACGATTTGCTGCGACATCTCCACATCAGCGCGGAGGGACGGATTTATCACGATCGCTGTCCGGCGGCGGTGCTAGTAGAAGACGATCGCCCCTTTGACCAGTTGCCGCCAGAGGTGCAGCGCTCCTACCTTCGGCTCCAGCTTCGCAATGTGATCTATGACCTTTACTTTTGTGGACGGCAACTGACCGACCAGCCTGCGGCGACGGATCTGCGAAACTCGGTGCAGGCTGGGGTGGATGTGGAATTTTTTGAGCAGCTTAGCGCGGCAAACACAGGACAGGGCTATTTTGACGCGGGCTGGATTGTCACCCAGATCGACGAAACGACGGCCTTGGTTCAGCGCAATGGGTTGATCTTGCGGCTGGAGCGCGATCGCCATTTATCTCCCTCCCAAAGACATCCGGCAGTGGGCAACGCGGTTGCAGTGTGGATGCCGCCCCATCGCATGGACGCGAGTTTTTATACCGTGTTGGGCGATCGCGGCCCGATTTCGCCCGATGTACCAGCGGTGCAAGTCTATTTCAACCTGTCGCCTGCGGGGGCGATCGCCCTCATGCACGTCCTGATTCCGGCGCTAAATACGGCGGCGCTGCCCTTTGCACTCAGCCTGCTGCACGACCCGGCCGACTATGATCGGCGCGATTCAGCCATCTTGCGAATTTGCCAGGTCGATTGGGCAGCGGCGGCTCCGATGCTGCGGCAGGCTTATCTAGCCGTGCGATCGCACCTCCAGCGGGCCGTGCCTCTGTTTACCAAGGCCCTCGCGCCGGGAGTGGGGCTAGCGGAGGAACCGATTGAGGAAGCCTGCAACGAGGCGATCGAGTTTGGGCTGCACCGCGCTCAGTTGGTTGCCGATGGGCTGCTAGACAGCGCCGACCCAACCACGCGGCTAGCGGCGATCGCCCGTCAGTTTCAGCAGGCAGGGCTGTTGCTTGACCGGCCATATCTGAATCCTGGTGCGGGCGATCGCTACTCGCTTTGAATGGCTCGACGATTGCTGGGTTTAGAAAATAAACGGCAGTACCGGGCGCAGTAGCCGCCGCAGCTTCAAGAGCATCACTGTTTGCCGGATTTCGGGCGGCAGATCGCGGGGTTGTTCCTCAATCGCCGTCTGGCGACTGGCCTGCTGAGTGGCATGTTCGCTTGCAGTGAGCGGTTCCCCCGTGACGGGCGATCGCCCCTCCAGCACAATCTGCGTCCGCAGCACTTCCTCTGGCACGTCCTCCGGCGGCGGCAGCGCGTGCCCCAAACCGGCCCCAACGCCCATTGCGCCTGCGGTGCCGCACACCACGCCCGCGCCAACCCCAGCAATCCAGCGTCTCATTTCACGTTCCTGCTAAGAGAGAGCATTTAGCGCACGAGTGGACGAATCTGGTTGCGATAGTCGGCAGTGTCTAGCCCTCTGCCCTGGGTGAGGGCGGCTTCATCTACCATCTGCCGCAGGCGGGCAGCGCGTTCCCCAGAGTTGGGGTGGGTGCTGAGGAAGGTGGGCACCGAGCCGCCCCGCTGCTGGAGTTTTTCCATAAAGCTGACCAGGCCAATCGGGGCATAGCCAGCGCGGATCATGTTGTTTAGGCCGCGCTCGTCGGCTTCGTATTCGTCGCGGCGGCTGTTGGGCCGGTTGATGGCGAGTTCCACACCCAGGGCGACGGCCGTGTTGCGGTCCAGTCCGGCAGCACGGGCAGCCCCAGCGGCGATCGCCCGATCGCGCAACTGTTCGACCGAGTGGCGCGAGGCAATATGCCCAATCTCATGCCCCAATACGCCCGCTAGCTCAGCCTCGTTGTCCATTGCTTGCAGCAGTGCAGTGGTGACGTAGACATAGCCGCCCATTGTGGCAAAGGCATTAATCTGATTGCTCTCGACCACCTGGAAGGTATAGGGAATCTGGGGGCGATCGCTGTGGGGCACGAGGCCCTGTCCCACGCGGTTAACGTATTCAGAAACCGTCGAATTCCGATAAAGCCGAAACTGCTGCGTCAACAATTGCTGGTTGATCTGCCGACCTAGCTCCAACTCTTGCCGCTCCGACATATTGGAGATTTGAACAATTTGCGCCCCGCGAATCAGCAGTTCCAGCCAGCGCGGCACGGTTTGCGAATGAGACGGCGAAGGGCTAAGCACAATCAGCCCCGTTGCCATCACGCCTGCCATCAACCCATAGAGCCAGCGGCGGCGCAGATTGCCAAATTGGTGAAGGAGAAAGTCAATCATGATGCTTTGCCAGAGTGTGGAATGTTGACGTGCGGAGGAGTTCAGGAGTTAGGCGTATTAGGCGTAACAGATAACAACAAGCTTGCCTGAAGCTTCGGGATTCCTCAAGATCAAAAAATTGAGCCTGGATCAATCCAGATATATTGATTGTTGAGACGTAGATTATGCAAAATTGTTGCGTGAGCAGGCATCTTGCGCGGGCCGGTGTGATGATGCAGGTGAGAGCGATCGCCCCCCAGCCCTTTTTAAGCGTTACTTCCAGAAACTCTCTCTAGCGTTCCACAATCCCTCCAAAAATCACTCTCCCCAACGGTGAAGTTGTGCGGCAGCAGATAACCTCGAAATCTCACAGATAATTTTTCTGCCGCCCGCTTGCTCAGCACTTCTTCGCGGCCACCTGTTAACTCCGTCTCCATCAGGATCTACATTAGCCTTCGCGATCGCCCCTTATCTCCCCAACACCAACACCTTTGGGCGATCGCCCTCATCCAACACCCACACCTCTCGGCGATCGCCCTTTATCTACCCAACACCAACACCTCTGGGCGATCGCCCCCCGACACCTCTTTGAACCTCGAACTGCTGACCCAAGCCTATCACCGCTCAACGTTGGCATCTTACCCGAAAGCTATTGGGAGTGTTCGGGTTGACCGAGTTCTTGAAGAACTGCACCTTCGCAATTGAGGGCGAATCGCCCACCCACCCGTAAGCTGACTGAACCAGAACGCTGAGGGCTAACGGTGAAGTGCAGCGGCGGCAAGTAACCCTTACCTCTCACAGATATCTTTCGTCCGTCCGCTGCCACGCAGTGTTAGCTGGCTGGCAGCCACACTACTTCAAGCTTGACACGGATCACCTGCTGGAGGGTGTAATCCGGTTTGTATCCAAAATCGTCTGGTTGCTCGAATAGAATCTTCCTCTGGATAACAGGTATCATTCAAATCAAGCCGTAAGCAAGTTGCGCGACCAATGGGTGTAGTTCCTCCTATGACAACGCCCTTATCTTGCCAAACAAAATGCTCTGCCCATTTTTGTTTGCGGGGATTGAAAATGGGAACAATCTCTTGAGTCTCTGGATCGATACCAGCCACAAAATTGTAACGCCTCTCGTTGCAACGACGACATGCCAGCGCAAGATTGTCGAGTGCGTCGGAACCCCCCAAAGATTTTGGGATGACATGATCAATAGTAAACCGATTAGCACTCAACCGTTCTGGAGAGTGACAATACTCGCAGATATAGTTAGCACGCTCTCGAATAGCCTGTCTGACTTCATCACTGATCGGCATGTTGAGTAGCAAGCATCGCGTTGATATGCGTAAAAATACGATCTAGCTCTCCAATCGCATCTAATTCAGCAACTTCATCAGGCGTGAGTTGATCAGCCTTTTTCTTTTCTAGAAGGGTTTCCATTCGCAGTTGAAGAGACTCACTAAATTTGAATAAACTCCAGTTGCCGACTTTCTCGAGTTGGATCTCATGAATTAGAGAAGATGGTTTATTGAGAGTTGTAACCATTTAGCCCTCATTGAATTAAAGAATTAAATTTTTGCGAACCAAGCTGTGTCAACTTCTACTGACTCAATCATTGTGATCTTGACACCAAGTCCCAGTTCTTTCAAGCGTTGGACTAGTTGCTCACCATCGATTAAGTCAATCGGGGGTGCGCCATCCCTGGTTGCCTCCTTAATTGCATCTCTGGTAAATGTGCCAGTTGTGATCAATAACCCCTTGTCAGTGCGACCTTGCATGGCTCCCCGAAAATCTCGAATTTGCCCCGCCGTTACTGATCCTTGATAACGCTTACATTGAAAAAGAACATGGAAGCTCAAGAAGCCGTTGATGCGGGCAATGCCGACTCCATCAATGCCACCGTCGCCAGATTTTCCAGTAACTTGAACTTGGATAAAACCCGATTCACGCAGTAGGCGTTGTGCCAAACGCTCAAATGCAGACGGTTCAAGCTCTAGAAGCATTTTATGTAACTGTTGATGCCATGCGAGTTCTTCCAGGGTTTCGATTGATTCAACGGTCTCGGTGGTTGGATCTGAAGGAACAACCTTGCTCTTTTCTGCATCTCGAACAGTTTTGACAATTTCTTTGGGATCTAAGTCATTAAGATTGATAGTGGTTGACAACAACGACCATACTCCCCGTGCCGAATTCTGCAAAAGTCCATATTTCTTCAAATAGGTACGACTCCATGTAAGACGGTACTCAACTTCACTTTGTGAGCTACTTCCATGTGGGATTTCAAGCACTTCATCTGGCAACTTGAGGATTTGCGCCACTTGGTCATAAATCTCCTCAGTTGTACCAGACCCACCCAGAATTTGTAGAGCCTGAATTGTGGGTATACTTACATCTTGCACCAGTACAGATGAACGGCTTTTCGGCGGGTGCAATCAATGAGAGAAAAGGGCGTGAAGTCACAAACAACAAGAACAGTGGAAACCATTCTTGGACACGCCCAAGCGTTAGTCTACACCCTGCTCAGCCTGATGCCGAGTGCCTACCAAAGAGACAGCCTGCAAGCGATGCTGGGGTTGTTCCTAGAAGCTCAAGGGCAACCCTCGCCGCAACACAGTTTGATTAAGTCGGGTAGTGCGTTGAGCCGATTTCTCAACGAGTATGCCTGGCCCACCCGCCAAGTCGTGCGCGTGGTGCGACGGCAGATCGTGCAGCAACTGTTGCAGTCTGCTCCCAAAGGTCGCCGTCCCTGGTTGCAGGTGGTGGTGGATCTGACGACGTTGGAGAAATGCGGCAAGTTCAAAGCGTTTGCATCGCTGATTCGTGTGCTGCAAGGCAAGCGAGGATTGCATCTGGTGGTGCTGTATCTGGTGGTTGGAGAGTGTCGAGTGCCCTGGAGTTTTCGGGTCTGGCGTGGCAAACATCAGCGGACTGCGGTGCAGTTGGCGATTCGCTTAATAGGTAGCTTGCCCCCTGCGTTAACGAGCGCCTTCCGGGTGGTCATTCTGGCAGACACCGCCTTTGGCAGCGTGGCATTCCTCAAAGCGATGCGAAAGCGCCGTTACTCGGTAATTGTCGGGGTGCGGTGTGACCGCAAACTGGCTGATGGTCGCTGTGTGAGCAAACTGGTGAAAAAAGGGCAACAGGTGCGCTTAGAGGGACTGAACTTCCCGGTGACGATTTCTTGGCTTTACCTCAAACGCGACGGCCAGTTGGAGAAACGCTTTGTCCTCTCGACTCGTCCCCTCAAAGGCAGCACCATCACTTGGTGGGGGCGTAGACGATGGAGCATTGAGGGATTTTTCAAAACCATCAAACATCGCTTTGGGTTGCATCGCTTTGCTCAGCAGACGCTCAAGGGCGTATATCGCTGGTTGATGTTGTGTTTCCTCAGCTTTGTGCTGGTTCATTGGGTTCACCGCGCAACTCACGCCAAAGCGACCCCTGATTGGAAAGTCGCTGCAACTGCTGCATTAGACGCCTTGTTCCCGGAAGTCGCAGCTTGTTTAGCGCTGCTTCAAGTTGAGCGAGCGCGATCCCTGCTCGATTCACTCGGTATTGCGGTGCACTTTGTCCACCTCGCTGAGCTAAAAACGTAGGCTAAATGTACTGGTGCAAGATGTAAGTATAAGCATTGCATCAAATGTTGGCACTGAGGAGGCAGATCGCTTCATACAGACAAGTTGACTTACAAAAGGGCTACTTTGTCAAATATAAACCGCTACTTAAGATGTGGAGCCCTGCGATCTCTCAGGCTGTGTATCTTACAAGCCATCTGGATATGCAGCCCTAACCCAAAAACGAAGCCAGCTAACGTCAAAGTTGTGCGGCGACAGATAACCTTGAATACCTACTGATAACTTTTGTACCGTCTGCACCAACGTAGTGTTAGCTGCTTTGCCCAACAGATAACCTCTCAGTACGAAGAGGGTTCAAGGCTGGAAACGAAGATTTTGAAGGGGACGCACTTGGTCAATGGTTTCAAAGTCACGATCGCTATGAATCAGAAGTAAATTATTTTCCAATGCTACTTGAGCGATACAGCAATCGATTGGGCTACGAACGGTAAGTCCTTGGCGACGTAGATCAAAGTAGATGCGGGCTGCTGCCTGCCAAGACTGATGAGTCAGCTCGGCGTAATCCTGTGTTTCAAGATAAGTGGAGAGAAGATTCCATTCCTGCTCATTTAGACTTCCCTGAAGCAACTCAAGCTGAGTAAATCGAGTAATTAGAACTTCTCGATCAGCAATCAGAGCTTCAAGCTGCTGGCGAACCTGACCACTACGATCGCGGAAGACGCTGATCCAAACGGAGGTATCAATCAGCAACATGACGAGTTTCACGCAGAGCTTTGTGATCAAAATCCGTCGCAAACTGAATTTGTCCTGCTAAATCGAGCAGGTTTTTCCTGCGACGCGATCGCACCAGTTCTTGCAGTGCAAGGTTGATGAGTTCTTCCTGAGTCGCAACGTTAGTGAGTTGGAGTGCTTCGTTCACAAGGGTTTCGTCAAGATTGAGGGTAATTTTCATGGGCAACCACCGGCGAAATGAGTTAAGGGAGTTTGACTCTTAGTGTAGCTGAACTTACCGATTGCCCCCCAATACTAGCCCACCGATCGCCTCCTAAGCGTTTTTGTAATGACCGTACTGCTTTGCAGATCCCGCAGGGGTCGCTCCTCGCTACTGCTCTCACCGACTATCTTCTGGGTGCTTCTGCAACCACAGATAATACTCAAACCATTGCCTCAACAGACAACCTCCTAGGTATTCTCATGAATTTATGTTTTATGTCCACTCATTTTCAACAGTGAAGCGCAGGGGGTAGTTTTTCCCTTTACTGCGCTGGTGAGCGATCGCAACTTTCTTCTGGGCTTCCTCAAAGGGCAGTGCAACGACAAAATTTCGCCCCAGTTGATGGGTATAAATCATGCATTGAATTGCCAGATCCTTCGGCAGTTCAAACACCTGCTCCAGCACTTCCACGACAAATTCCATCGTCGTCGTGTCATCGTTGTGTAGATAAACCGGAACCACCGGGGGATGCTCCCAGAACCACTCCGGGATGGCTTGGGCTGCTTCTGCCGACAGATATGGAGAAGTGACCAACCGGAGGTTTTGCAAAGGTTGCACAGGTTTGTTAGCGAAATTGTTGTGTCCGCAACGAGTACAAACCCAGGAGTGCTTTGGTTTGCGGTTTCTCAGCAGTAGGGTGATAAAAGACCGTCGAATCGCAAGGCTTTCGTAAAGGTGGCGTCCGCCGCAACGAGGGCAGGCATCGGGGAAAATTTCTAGGTATTCTGCCAGGGATTGGGGACCGCCTTGAGTCAGAATGCGCTGAGTGCGATTGCGTTGTTGCCGCCAACGCTGTCTTGATTGAGCCAATGGGTCAGGTTCCGAGTGGTCCCACTCAAATTTGATGGCATCTATCACACAAATCAGCAGCAACAGACCAACCAGACTGATAAACCAGATCATGAAACGCTTCTCCTTGACTGGGTAGACCTATCCATTCCCCGGACTGATGGTGGTTTTGCCAAAGGTCATGAAAACGAGGGTGGTGCCCGCCGGACCACAATAGGCACCCTCGGCATGGCAGAGGCAGCAGGCAAGGGCAGTGAGTTCCCAAGCTTCCGGTTCTGAACAGTGCAGTTTGCGCGTGGTCAATCGGTCTACGCCCTGGGCTTCGCCGTAGTCTCGTAGAGCGCGGGCATGGTTCTGGAGAGCGGGCACTACAGAGGGATGCTCCCACCCCCAGAGCCAGGTGCCATCCAGGGTGTTGTAGGTGCCGATGATTTGCACTGGGGCGGTGATGATCTGGCCTCTGGGGTTGGTGAACCGGATGCTGCCCTGCGCCTGGTCTACCTCCCAGTTGCATTGTCCCAGTAGCCAGAGTTGTTCCTGCGCCTGGGTTTTGAAATGTAGTTCTTCCAGGCTGCGAGCCAGCAGGATGGGGTAGGCGGGTGGTTCCGGGTTCATGAGTGGTCTTCCCTGCGTTCGATCCGTCTTAGGAGTTCAGTTTGTTTATCGCGTACCCAGGAAGCCGCTTTGGGCGGTTTGGTGCGGGAGTAAATGTCGAGGAGTCTGTCGTAGCAGTTCAAAGCCTCTTCGTATCGCCCGAGTTGCTCCAAAAGGAGGGCTTGATTGTGCCAGCAGCTCTCATTGTCGGGGTCGATCGCCAGTGCCCGTTCATAGCTGATGACAGCCTCTTCCAGCCGTTGCAGTTTGGTTAGCAGCAATGCCCGGTTATACCAGCAACCCACATCACTGGAATCAATGGCTAAAGAACGGTCAAAACTTTCTAGGGCTGCTTCTGCTTGATTCGGTTGCGTGCTGAGCAACATCGCTCGTTTGTACCAGAGTTGGGCATTGTCCGGATAGTTTCCTAAAGCCCGGTCATAGTTTTCCAATAGCAGCGCAAAGACTTCATGCTCTGGGTAGTTCAACTTGCCTAAGGCATCATTAACCGCCAAATCATGGCAATCGGGGTTCAACTCAAAGGCTTTTTGATAGGCCACAAGCGCTTCTTCATAACGCTCAGCTTGCATCAAAACATCGCCTTTTTGTCTCCAGATCCAGTCTGGAGTTTCGCCATATTGGTTAGGGCTATTATCAGCTTCAGGAAATTCGCTGAGCTGCTGATCATAGGCATCCAGAAGTTCCTGTTCTCGCCCTAAACGAACATAGGCTTTATAGCGATTTTCCTGGGCGGTTGCCTCTAGAAAGACCGCTTGGTTGTAGGTATCAATGGCCTCTACATATCGCTCCAGGCTGAAAAGGATATTGCCCTTGTCTCCGTAATAAGACCCCAATGTCTGATCGTTTTCTGGATCGTCTTCTGCCTCTAAAAGGGCGATCGCCTCGTCATAGCTGGCGATCGCGTCTTCTGGTCGTCCTAGGTGAGCCAAGAGACTCCCCCGGTTTGCCCACAGACTACAGTGGTCCAACAACTCAACATCTGGTAAATCAGCAAACCCTGCAAGTGCCCGTTCGTAGCTATCGATGGCTTCTGCAAACCGTTGGAGGTCATGCAGTGCTGCCGCTCGGCAAGCCCAGGCTTGGCTATGGTCTGGGTTGAGGGTGAGGATGCGATCGCAGGCAGCCAACGCTCCAGCATAGTCTGCGGCTTCCTGCTGCTGTTTGGCTAGCGCGTACCAGGCATCCAGGTGTTCGGGGTCTAGCTCAACCGCCTGCTGAAACAGGGCGATCGCGTCCTGGCGGGTAGACCAATCGTCTAACGCGGCTAACCCGGCCTGATAATAGTCCTCAGCGCTTGAGTACTGTGGCAAAGCGTCACTCATACCGGTTGACAGCACCTCCTGTCAGAATCAGTTTATGAACCTTGCCTGTGTGATAGAGCGCGATCGCCAAATCTAACCTGGATTGAAGGATTCGACTCACGCTTCCATCAGAATTGGGAGGATTCCCCAGGACAATTAGGATGGCTTTCACCCTGCAATCACCTGCCCTATTTTTAGTAAGTTTCCATCTGGATCAACGACATAAAATTCCCGCATTCCCCAGGGTTTATCTTCTAAGGAGCCGAGGCGAGGAATGCCTTCCGCGGGTAGTTTTAAGGTTTGAAATGCTTGAAATAATTCATCTACGTGGGTAACTCGTAAATAGCAGGCCAGATGCGACTCTGAGGGTACAATTTCTGGAAAGAAAGAGAGATGAATTTCTAGGGAACCCCGGCATAGAATAACGTAATCGGTGGTTGGATTGACCGGATAACGATTCTCAAATCCTAACTTTTGATAGAAGTCAACACTTTTAGGAATGTCCCGTGACAGCAGGATAGGAATGGCCTGATCTGACGGCATAATTAAGGTCTCCCATTGGTTGAGTAGCAGTACACCTTGCAGCAGCGCAGCAGTGACCAGAACGGTTCGGGAATGGTAATTTCTTGCTCCATTGCTTTTCCCTCAGTACTCGTCATAACAACCGTCATTGGTGACGACGGTTGCAGTAAACCCATCGGAAAACTCGATGCAGGGTGGGTCGGCAGTCAGATCGATGACAGTAGGGCGATCGCACACGACACAAACGGTTTTCAGAGGATAAATCCAGCCACATTCCCACATTAGAGCCTGAAATAACTCCCATCGTTCCGGGTCGTACTTCCAGTTCCGCAGGGAGATATTAATATCCGCAAAAACGCCCCATTCCATACTGATGCTATCCAGACAGAAAGCCCTCGGAAGGGCAGAATCTGGATACCCAAAGCCAAATGTTCCCAGCCCATCAAACGATTGTATGGATAGATCGATCTGCTCTTCGATCTGCTGCATTACCTGTTCATTTAGCAAATCCAGATTTTGCAGAGCTAGATTGTCCTGGGGCCATTCCAGAGCCGGACAGCTTGGCTGGTAGTGGCGCAGATGTTTGGCATAGTTATAAAGCAAATGCTCGCCAAAATAGTCTGCCAGAGAACGGTCAGGGTCTTCTCGATCTTCCTGCGAGAGCAGCATTTCTACGGCTTGTAGGGGGCTTTCTGCAAAGTGAATAGCGGGGCATTCTAACCCAAGTAAGCGATAGGTTCGTTCCAGGATAGTGCGGATGATGGATTGGGTGATGCGGGCGGTGCGCTGGGCGCAACTCAACCACTTTGCCCAATAGGCAGGAATTTGGGTCAGTTGCTCTGGGGTAAAGGGAGCTAAAGTTGGCGGTAAGGTGCTTTCTGCCAGAGTCCATCCGGCTTCGACATAGCGGGGGTAGTTGGGTAGGTGGGCGGTCAGCCAGGTGCGGGTGTTGTTCTCATTTGTTGAAACTACCTGTTGGGCTTCGACCTGATAGACCAGTCGCTCCTGCTCCAGACCTACCACCAAAGCCTCTAACCACTGTCGAAAGGAGGGAGCCAGGATTCTGCGATCGCAATCCTCATGCCAGAACTCCAACACCTGCCCCACCTGCCCCGTCCAGCACCCCGCCATGTCGAGGCAGAGGTAATTGTTATTGAACTCAAAGAAGGGCACCCACCGGGTGTTCCACCAGTTCTCTAAGGCAAACTCTCCCTCGTCGAGCAGCCCGTTCAGGGTTTTGCGGGCGTTGAGAACACTATGGTGGGGCATCCAGTTGTAGGGAAACCAGAAGCCGATTCGCTCATACTGCCCACGCCGCATAGCCTCCCCATTACGCCACTGATAAATCTGCTGGAACTCACCGGGCAGGGCTACCCCCAGAGACTGCTCCAAGGCCGACCAGAGATCCTGTTCGACTCCTGGTTGCAGGACAGCGTAGTATTCGGGGCAGTTTTGTTGCAACCACTGGTCTAACCGCTGAATCAATCCATTCATTGTTCAGTTCCTGTAGGCCAGATAAAGGTGGGTTGTGTAGAGCAGGCGCACCTGTCCCTGGGGGTTAGAATGGCGATCGCACAGATCCGCCAGCTTTGCCTCCAGCTTTGCCAACTCCGCCCTCGACTGTGGCGTAAACCCCTGGCTACGAGCCAGTCCAATCAACCCTTCCAGATCTAGAAACTGCTCAAAGGTGAAGATGTAGCGCCGCAGATTCTTAAAGTAAGGCAAGTAAACGCCGTACCAAAAAAGCTGGTAGCGGAGGGCATTAAGTCCGCCTTTAAGGGAAAGTTTTTCAATTGGTTTCAGATACTTATCTGCCGGTTGAGATGCCTGGTAAAGGTATTTTGTGTAAGTCTGAGAAACAGCATCCTGCTGGTTCCAGAAGTTCCAAACCAGCGCCAAACGGCCATCGGGCTTGAGGATGCGGTGGAATTCCTTCAGGCTTTGGGCAAAGTCGAACCAGTGAAACGCCTGGAAAGAGGTGACTAAATCGACCGATGCAGTTTCCAGTGGCACCTGCTCAGCAGTCCCTTCCACAAAGTTCACACCATCGTAGGGAACTGCCCCATTCCGCATCTCAGCCCCCGGTTCCACCGCAATCACCTGCACTCCTTGGTCTGCCAGTTGCCGGGAGCCAATGCCTGTCCCGGCCCCGATGTCAGCAGCAACGATGGGACGGTTGGTTATGCCAGAAAGGATTTGGGCGATCGCCCCCTTCGGATAGCGAGCACGATAGCAGTCATACCCCTGATAAAACGGAAATGGTTCAGTCATGGCACCTCAATGTCATAACTCTCTAATGCTATGTCATAGCTAGAACTTAGGTTGGTAGTCAGCGCTTTAGCGCTGAAGCGCTAACTACAAGCCAAGGCGTACTAGTCGATGTTCCCCTGTCTCCTGACAGATTTCTCAACTACGCATGGAGATGTGGTTAGTAACGGTTATCAATGTCCAACAACTTCTCTACCCTAGCTACTACCTTTTAGCCTTTGTCTTGCCAGCGCTTGCTCAAACTTGTCTTCAGTTGCCTTTTGTCTTTGACAAAACGCTTGAAGCGCAGGGTGGAAAATAAGATATTTTAGAAAATCATCTACATCCTTTAAGCCATCCATCGTGCCGAAGTTGCCTGCCTTGCTCGATTATCATCAAGGGCTTGAGTACGACAAACTGTTACCATCCCCGCCGTTGCTGCTCAGCCAGGGGCACTGGCAAGGGGTAGTGTTGGAACACCATGACGCGCCTCCTTGGGAGTTCCCCGAATGTTGTGCCTCCCACCATCACATCGGCGTGCTGCTGGGTTCCTGGCACGGAGAACGGTGGATTGACGGTCGTCACCGTTCAGAAATGGCTCCTAGAGGCAGTCTCTCCATCATTCCAGCTAGCTTACCCTTTGCCTCGCGCTGGCAGAGTCGATCGCAGGCGATTGTGCTGGCGTTAGATCCATTTTTATTGAGGACGGTGGCCCATGAGGCGGTGGGGTGCGATCGCATCGAACTCAACTTTTGCTGGTTGCACGATGGCGATGCCTTCGTCAGCCAGATTTTACACCTACTCAAGGCCGATACAGAGTCTGGTCACCCCATCGGGCCGATCTATGGAGATTCTCTAACCACGGCTTTGATCGTCCATTTACTCAAGCAGTACGTAACGCGACCACCTCTGTTGCCAGTCTATACCGGAGGCATCCCTCGATACAGATTAATCCCTGTGTTGGAATACATCGACGCCCATCTGCAACACTCTATCAGCTTGCAGGACTTAGCCAACATTGCTGGGATGAGTCAGTACTACTTCTGCCGCATGTTTCGACAAACAATGGGAATCGCCCCATTTCAGTATGTTCGCCAGCAGCGCCTTGAAAAGGCAAAAACATTGCTTCAGCAACCCCACCTGAGTATTTTAGAGGTGGGGCTACAATGTGGGTTTATTAGTCCTAGCCACTTTACTCGACAGTTTCACCAAACGGTTGGAGTAACGCCAACAGCTTACCGCAAGGCTGTTTTACCCTAGTAAAGGTTCCAATCAAAATTTAACTGCGTGTTTGCGTGCGATCTCGACATTGTTGATCCCGCTGGCTCAATTTTTATGCGATTGTAGCTCCCTTGAATAACCCAACCTGACGATGGCGTAGATAAGTAGAACACACAATGTGTTCTGAGTGCATCCCACTTTTGCGATGAGTAAAAGTGCTTAGTTCTAGACTTTGGCGATAGCGATAAACTTTGAGTATTGTACTTTTACCCGATACCTGTCATGGACGCTGAGAAAAAAGCCCAAATCCAAGCCCATGCTCGTGCCCTTGCCGCTCTGCTATACGAGGAAACTGACCCAGAGCAAGTGAAAACGTTGGCAGGGATTGAGGCGGCAGTGCGAGGACATCTGCTCGAACATGTCAGCCCAGAGATCGGGGATTTTTTATTGCAACAAGTAGCGGCACGACAAGTGGACGAAAGCGTCGCATCGAGAGCATCCTTGGACAACTGCAAGTGAGTGAGAAACAAGCTCAAATTCTGGAGGTGAAAGCGTACACACGATGGAGTCCTTACCTGGAGCGGTGTTGTTTGTTGGTGAGTGCCAATGAATCGTATGAGCGGGCGGCAGAAGACATTGAAGTGTTGACTGGGATAAAGGTTTCTCACAGTACTCAACAGCGATTAGTGCATCGTCAAATCTTTGAGTTACCGCAAGTGGAAGAAACGGTTGAGGAGATGAGTATCGATGGAGGTAAAGTGCGATTGCGAACACCCGAAGGAGAACCGAGTGAATGGCGAGATTACAAGGCAGTGAATCTGCACGAGTCCTGTGTTGCTGCCTTCTTTCAAGACAATGAGCAGTTGGTCAACTGGGTCAATGTTCAGTCTTTATCTGACCCATTGACTTGTATTGGAGATGGGCATGATGGGTCTGGAATGTCTACACCCAGATTGGCAACCAGACCCAAAGACGGGAGATTTTGGACTGGTATCACTTGGTTGAGAATTTGGGCAAAGTGGGTGGTTCTGTGCAACGTTTAGATGCCGTGGAAACCTGTTTGTGGCAAGGCGATGTCGAGGGCGCAATTGCACAGTTTGAGGATTGGCAACACGAGCGGGTTACGAATTTCGTTAGCTACCTTAACAAGCATCGACAGCGGATTGTCAATTATGGCTACTATCAAGCTGAAGGAGTCTCCATTGGTTCCGGGGCAATTGAATCGACCGTTAAACAACTTGGGCGGCGAATCAAGATATCGGGGGCGCAGTGGGACAAAGATAACGTTCCGCAGGTGCTGAAGCAACGTTGTGCCTACCTCAATGGGCAATTCTCAACATGAGTCTTGCAAAATTGGGATGCACTCATTGCTGTAAAACGTTGCCTTACTATCTACAGCCACAACATAAAGGCCTGCCAGCTATTAATAAAGCGAAAAGCATTAGCTAAATCAAAGCTAGCAGAGAAATATAGATTTACATTCGAGAGCCTTTTTCTCAAGTTTTTATATTGCTACAGCATTTTCTTGCAGGGTGAGGCACACACAGTCCTGACTAGGAAAAGACTTCTCAACCATCTGCGTGCCTCACTAGCTTCAAAAACGCTGTAGCATAACTTACAGTGTTTTCATCAGAAACGCGGTTCCTGCGGCGCTACTTACGCAGAAAAATCATGAAGAATCCGTGAAGAAGCATTAAAAAGTCCGAAAAACACTTAGGCAAGCCGCAAAGCCCCATTTAGCGAGTTCACCAGGCGATCGTTTGCAAGTCGTACTCGTTATGAGTATGCTTGAGAAAAGCAGGCTGCATCTGCACCAGCAGCCTCACCAAAACTACATTGCACACTATCCCTTGCACTGCCATGAGAATCGAAGCAATCCCCATTCGCTTAATCCAGCGACCGCTCTTTCGTCAAAATGACCCGGAAAAAGTCCGGGCGCTGATGGAATCCATCCAAGAAATTGGACTCCAGGAGCCGATTGATGTTCTGGAAGTAAACGGCCAATATTACGGATTTTCAGGCTGCCACCGTTTTGAGGCCTGTTCGCGCCTGGGACATGAGACGATTTTATGCAAGGTGCGGCGGGCCTCTCCGTCGATTCTTAAGATGCACCTGGCATAGCGTCTGGCTCATCGCATGGTTTCGTCTAACAATTCGTTTCCCTATACGCCGCAGTTGCGATCGCTCATGCAACAGGCTGGCATCCCCAGCTTTGCCGCACTGGCTCATCAAGCGGGCGTATCTGCTTGGCAAATCGACCAACTGCGGCGCGGTAGCGTGCTGAAGCTGCGCGTGGGGGCGATCGCCCAACTCAGCCAAGCCTTAAACACCTCGATTAGCGACCTGATTGCCACCTTTTCGGGTTCTCCGCCCGTCGCACGTCCAGACTTGCATTCCACTTCAAAAGCTGCTCGATCCGAATCGCTGACGACCCTGCAAAAAGAGTATGAGCGCTTGCAGCGCCAGGTCGAACAGCAGACCGCCGAAGCCGTCCAGTCCTGCCAGCGGGCCGCGCTGTTGCAGTTAGAGCCGTTGCTCGAAAAACTGCCTGTCTTCCTGAATGTGATTGAGCAAAACCCTGACTTTCCAGCCCGACAACTCGTGCCCCACTTGCGCCCGCTTGAGCGACTGCTCACCGATTGGGACGTGACCCCCATTGCGCCGATTGGCAGCGAAGCAAGCTATGACCCCCAAAAGCACGAACTAATGGAAACTTCGAGGACAGCCGTGCAACCGGGCAATCG
The DNA here is from genome assembly GCF_001548395.1 of Leptolyngbya sp. O-77. Classification (NCBI taxonomy): domain Bacteria; kingdom Bacillati; phylum Cyanobacteriota; class Cyanophyceae; order Leptolyngbyales; family Leptolyngbyaceae; genus Leptolyngbya; species Leptolyngbya sp. O-77. The sequence continues at coordinate 4,964,787 of NZ_AP017367.1, read as the reverse complement.
CATTCGGGTGCGCTTTGCCGGATACTATTGGGGCGATCACCTGCTGTTTCGGGCCAAAGTCAGCCCAGTGCAGCCCAACGATACCCACCCCTAAGATTCTGTCAAAATGCGCTTTAGCGAAATTGTCCACCAGCTCGGCAAGCCAGGTCACACCCTGGATAGTAGCCTCCCCCAGCAGCCCCACCTCGACCCAGAGATCAGCACGATCGCCCCCATCGAAACCGCCCCAAGCGGCACTCTCAGCTACATCGAAGGCGGTAAGTTTGCCAAACAGATCGCCACTACCGCCGCCAGCGCCCTGATCTTGCCCCAGGATGCCGCCCTGCAACAGGCCGCCAGCGATCGCGCCATCGCCTGGATCGCCACCCCCAACCCGCGCCTCCTCTTTGCCCAGGCGATCGCCCTGTTTTACCAACCCTTCCAGCCCGCCCCCGGCGTTCACCCCAGCGCCATCATCGACCCCACCACCACCCTCGGCAAGCATATCTCCATCGGCGCAAATGTGGTGATCCAGGCAGGCTGCGTGCTTGGCGACCACGTTTGCATCCATCCCAACGTCGTGCTGTATCCCGGCGTTTCCGTGGGCGATCGCACCATCCTTCACGCCAACTGCACCCTCCACGAGCGCACCCAAATCGGCGCAGATTGCGTCATCCACAGCGGCGCAGTCATCGGTTCTGAAGGCTTCGGCTTTGTGCCCACCCGCGACGGCTGGCTAAAGATGGAGCAATCCGGCCGCACCGTCCTCGAAGACGGCGTAGAAATTGGCTGCAATAGCGCCGTCGATCGCCCCGCCGTCGGCGAAACCCGCATCCGCCGCAACACCAAGATCGACAACTTAGTACAGATTGGCCACGGTTGCATCATTGGCGAAGCCTGCGCGATCGCCGCTCAAACGGGCATGGCCGGCGGCAGCAGCCTGGGCGATCGCGTCATCGTTGGCGGACAGGTCGGTATCAATAACCAAGTTCACATCGGCAACTTCAGCCAAATTGCTGGAAAATCCATGATTCACGCCGATATTCCGCCCAACAGCATCATCATGGGCGCACCCGCCATGCCTGCCGCAGAATTTCGTCGCATTGCCGCCGCCTGGAAACGCCTCCCCGACATGCAGCGCACCCTGCGACAGGTGCAGAAACATTTGGGATTGTAGGAGGGGTTTAATCTGGACGAAGGCATAATCGGCAATCCAAAATCCAAAATCCAAAATCCAAAACCCCAAATTGGTCTGGCTGCCGCCCCCCCATACCTAGTCCACTCGCTCAATTTGGGCGCGAACCCCGTTCTGACGGAGAATATCAATCACTTCCTGGGCATTGGCTTCGCTATTGAACGCGCCCACCTGCATAACGACCGACTGGCGGCGATCGTAGGTGAGAAACGCACCCGGAAACACGCTCAGCACCCGATCTTGCACAGCCGCACTGGCAGCAGGAACCACCACCCGATAGCGCAGCCCTAGCTCGCTAGCGCGGCTGGCAACGGGCGTAGTGGGGCGGGGACGAGCGCCAGACACTGGCACACTGGGCACGCCGCTGACGTTGCCAATCGGCGCATTGGGGTCGGGCACAGGCAGCAGCGTGTATTGTGTGTAGGGAGGGGCAGGCGGAACTAGAACGGGCGATCGCCCCACCGCAGGCGGCCGCTCATATCGCTGCACCGTTGCTCTAGACTGGCGCGGAGCCACACGTCCAGAGCTTTCTGGCGGCGGCACAGGAATCTCGATCACGCCCTGGAAATTCGCAACGGGTTCCTGACGAGACGGCGACAGCGCCACTGCACCGCCCTGGGATGTGCGCTGGGGCAAAGGACGAAAGGCACGCTGCTCAACCGGCCGCCGCACGGGAGCCGGCGCGGCAAAGCTCCCCGATGAAATAGCCTGGCTAGGCATGGGCTGGCCAGGCACAAACTGACTAGGCAATGGGCTGTTGCCATCTCCAGCTTGAGATTGTTGTGGGTAGATTACCGCAGGCGGCGCAACGGAAATGGGAATGCCCTGGAGAAACTGGGGCGCAACCTGCGTCGGCATCGAACCCTGCATTGGCATCGAACCCTGAGCTGGCATCGGCGCTGCGGGCGGGGCACTGGCAGACGAGGGCGATCGCCCTCCAGCCGCCCGCCCAAACGTGCGCGGGGTGGCTCCTCGCTGTGGGTTCAGCCCGCTGGATACCGGAAAATCGCCCGTCGGCATGGTTGGCAGAAACCCGGTGCCCGCCGCTGCAAAGGGAAACGGCACAGCGGGTTCTTCCACAACCTCAGCGCTGATGCTGGCCTGCGGCGCAATTGGCACAGCAGACCGGGCGGCTGGGCGCGGCATAACAGCAGGGGCAGCAGTCGCAGCCATCGGGGTCGCATCGCCCTGCGCGATTTGCCCCTGAATCACCACCCCCTCGCCGCCCGTGGTCGGATCTGCCTGCACCGCCACCCCCGGCGGCAGCAAAATCGGAAATCGTTCCCCGTTGGCCGCTGCATAGGTTCCCGCCGCAAGCAGAATGACTGTATTGGGCGGCGCAAGTCGGGCAGCGTGGGTAATCGTGCGGAAGGGCGATCGCGGCGATCCGTCTCCTGTGGCATCGCTGCCCAACACCGGATGCACAAAGATCAGTTGGGAAACGGCCGCTTGCACCACAGGTTCATTGGCCTGAGCAAATCGGCGAGGCACACCCTCCAGCGCGCCCAACGTCCCCAACAGCCCCAACATTAGAACGGCCAACTGGCTCCCCTGCTGGATGTGCAGCGTCGCCGGAGATTGCCGAATCGACCGAATAGATTGCACTCGCATCCCGACTGGCGGCCGTACCCATCCCTTTAGAGTCATCGCTGCCCTCCCAAAAAAGCTGGAAATTTTTACGGGTTATGGTGTTTAGAAATTCAGCCATTCATACTAGCGAATCTCTCAAAATCTGCTCACTTTTTTATGTAAAAAAGTTCTGAAGCAAGTCGAATAAAGATAACTTCTGGCGATCGCCCCCATCATTTTTCCTGCTCCTTCCAGCACCTTCCGCCTCAATTTCTCCCCTGCAACATTCACACTTCCCCTCCCGCCTTTGCCCCTGCTGCTCAAATTCGCTACGATCGCTCTCGGCTTTGTTTTGCTGCAACTTGCTCCCCGATTCAGCCCAACCCCTCCGCAGTCTAATCGTCTTCACCCTCATCCCTTGTCGTATGCACCACCCAGCCGACCGCCCCCTCACCGCCATTCACCGCATTTTGGATGCCAACCTGGATCGGGCCCGCGAGGGGCTGCGAATCGTAGAAGAGTGGTGCCGCTTTGGGCTGAACGATGCCAGCCTGACCGCAGACTGCAAAGACCTGCGCCAGCACCTCGCCCAGTGGCACACCGCCGACCTGCGAGCCGCCCGCGACACCCCTGGCGACCCCGGCACCGACCTGACCCACGCCGCCGAAATGGAGCGTCCTAGCCTCGATGCACTGCTACAAGCCAACCTGTGTCGAGTGCAGGAGGCACTGCGGGTGCTGGAGGAATACAGCAAAATTGACCGGCCCGAAATGGCCGCCGCCTGCAAACAACTCCGCTATCGGGTCTATGCGCTAGACAGCCAGCTCATGGGGCGATCGCACGACGGACGGATGCACAAACTGCGGCGATCGCCCCTCTACCTCGTCACCTCGCCCCACGAACACCTGCTGCCCATTGTGGAAGCCGCGCTCCAGGGCGGGCTGAGCCTGGTGCAATATCGCGACAAAACCGCCGACGACCCCACCCGGCTCCAGCTTGCTGAAAAGCTGTGTCACCTCTGCCGTCGCTACGATGCCCTGTTTTTGGTCAACGACCGAGTAGACATTGCCCTGGCCGTCGATGCCGACGGCGTGCATCTGGGTCAGCAGGACATTCCCATCGCCCTGGCCCGGCAAATCCTCGGCCCCAGCCGCATCATCGGCCGCTCCACCACCAACCCCGACGAAATGCAGCGGGCCCTCAGCGAAGGCGCAGACTACATCGGCGTGGGCCCCGTGTACGAAACGCCAACCAAAGCAGGCAAAGCCGCCGCCGGCCTCGACTACGTGCGCTACGCCGCAGCCCATTCGCCTGTGCCCTGGTTTGCCATCGGCGGCATCGATGCCGAAAATCTGGGCGACGTAATCGCCGCTGGCGCAACCCAGGTTGCCGTCGTGCGAGCCATCATGCAAGCGCAGCAGCCAACCCAGGCGACCCAAGCGCTGCTAACTAGGCTGGGGGCTGGGGCGTAGCGCTTAGGTCTTGAACCGGGTTTTGCTGAAGAAATGCCCTTCTCAGTCGCCTCTATTTTTCAGGTTTTCAGGCACTTGGCCAGGCGGCAACTGGTCTGGATCAAAGCCGTGCGATCGCAAAAACGCCTCCAGTTGCTCTCGTCGCTGCCGTTCGGCTTCGGCCCGCTGCCGTTCGATTTCAGCTTCACTCAGGTAGCGATCGCCCTTCGCATCAAACCACGCCAACTGCTCCTGCGGCAGATTGCCAAACACAGCTTGATGCCGTCCAATGCCCAACCCCACCTCCGGCATCCAGTACGGTTCCCCACTCTGCAACTCATACTGTCCGTTCGTTAATTTGTACACCTCAAACGGCTGATGCCCGTCCCGCTGCCAAAACTCTGGATTGTAGATGACATAGTAAAGCACCCCCAAGCGGGCGTAGAGGTTCATCTTTTCGTCATACTCCCCGCCATAGCTATGAGACACCAACTCCAGCGTCAAAATCGGCGGAATGTTGTTCTCTTCCCACAGCACATAGCTGAGCCGTCCTCGTCCCTTGCGGCTCGGCTTGCGACGGTCAACCCCCAAACTCAAAAATCCATCCGGAATCACAGGCACTCTCGGATTTTTGCCAGTCGTGTGATAAATGCCCATGTCCACGCCAAAATACCAATCGTTGCGGTTCGCCCACATCGAATTGAGCAAAAACAGCAGAATATTGGGCAAAAGATTCTGGTCTTCATTGTCCACGGGCGTATCATCCGAGCAAGGCAGCTCTTCGCTGGAGGGCAAATGCTGTAGGTCGATCGGCAGCATAGCGAAACCTCAAACATCCTTAGAATGCATCCATTGTAGGCGGGCAGGGGAATGAAGGCGGCTCGGGATGCAAGGTCAAATATTGCCAGGTTGATACAGCATTTTCTTGCGGGGTGAGGCACACGCTGCCCTCACGAGGCAAGGGCTTATTGACCATCCGTGTGCCTCACTAGCTTCAAAAATGCTGTAAATAGGTTCAAAAAATATTGCTAGTCAAGCCTCTACGCTCTAATCCCTCCAGAATGTTGTGAGCCTCCACCAACTCACGATTTTCTGGTTTTTGCAGCCACTCTGTCAGAGCTTCCACTGCAATATCACTGAGCGTCCAGTCTTTCCCTGCGTTTTTGAAGGGGGCGATCGCCCGAATCAGGAAATCAATATCCTGTGGAACCTGCGCTCTAAACTGAACAGTCTTAACCTTGACCATTGTGAAGACAGATAAACATTATTGCAATTCTGTCATAGGGCAATATGCACTGCAATAAATCTACTTATCTGCTTATCTGCTTATCTAATTATCTAATTATCTGATTATCTGATTATATGCTTATCTGCTTTTATGCATAATGCAGAGACCTGGCAAATAAGAACAACGGAGTTTCAGCAAATGGTGGTCTTGTTTGAAAATGAAGTGGCGCTGATTCGCGCCCTGCTGACGGCAGTGCGGGCAATTAAAGTGCGGGAGATTGACAAAGCCCTGGTGATTTTAGCGAAAGGTGAAAAACGGGGGACACCGCCGAATCCAGGTCACGGCTAGACTGACGAGCTATAGCAACTCTGGTGACGGTCGTGTGGGATGATGCAAGGGCAAACGCTGTGGCGAACCTTGTGACGGGTAGATGGGAGTCAGGCAAAACGTGGGGGCGCGGCTGGGCAGGCAACTGAAGCAACAGTGGGCAGGCTTGCGGCGGCTGGGATGGGTTTGGGCGGTGGCGTTGCTGGTGCTGGTAAGCGGGCTGGGGTGGATGCATCCTGCTCAGGCCGCGGCTCCGCTGCAAGATCAGCAACCCCTGACGCTGGAACTGTTGCAGCAGCGGCTCAAAAAGCCCGTGACCCTGGACGACGGCGCAGCGATTGATCTGCGGAACGTAGCGATCGACCTGCGGCCAGAAAATATCGCCTTCCGCGACCAGTTTTATCGGCTGGTGCAGGCAACCTTGCGGCGATCGCCCACACCCCTCGGCCTCGACCTCAGCAGCAGCCTGATCCAGGGCAAGCTCGACATCGCCCAACTGGGCTTGCAGGCTCCGGTCTTTGGCGACGAGCTATCTGACCTGCTGACCGAAGACGAGCGCAACCAACTCAAGCGCGATCGCCGCCGGATTACCCAACTCAGCCAACTATCCAGATCCCTGCTGACCCAGGACCCACCCCCAGTGCTAAAGCTGACTGTGCTGCGCGGCCCCCTGCTGCTGGCCCAGGCGCGAATCGAAGGCGTGGCGGATTTCAGCAACACGTTTTTCTTGGGTAAAGTAGACGCCGCCGGAGCCGATTTTAGTCAGGAAGCAGATTGGTCGGATGCCCGCTTTGGGCAGCCCGCCAGCTTTGCCGATGCCCGCTTTCGTCAGGAGGCGCGGTTTCGCAGCGTCATCTTTTTTGAGCGAGCTACCTTTGGGCGATCGCGCTTTCAGGGTGGAGCCACGTTTCAGAGCAGCGAGTTTCAGGGTGCGGCAAACTTCAATCGGGCAACCTTTCAGCAGGTCGCCAATTTCAGCCGGGTACGCTGGCAGGGGAATGCCGACTTTGCCCAGACCCACTGGGAAGCAGCGGCAGTTTTTCAACCAGAGCCAGTTTTGCCCAGTCGGTATTTTCTCTCGGATGCAGTGTTTGAGCAGACAGCGACCTTCCGCGAGGTGCAGTTTGGGCAGCCCGTTAACCTACGCGGCGCAGTCATTCAGGCGCAGACTGACTTTGGCGATGCCAGCTTTGCCCCGGGGGCCTACTTAAATGTGGCCGGACTGCAATTCAACCCCGATCGCGCCAAAATCTTGGGCAGTCCAGGACAGATCGGTCGAGCCATTTCCGTGCCCACCCTGCAAGGCAACGAAACGATCTTGCGAAACCTGGTGCGAAACTTCCGCTCCATCGAGCAAATTGCCGATGCCAACCAGATTGGCTACCTGGCGCAACGACTGCGATCGCGCCAAATCGAGCGCTCCCTCTGGGGCCTGAACCTGAACACCGCTTCCCAGGCACAGCTTCAGCAGATTGGCTTTTCGGCAAAACAGGCCGAGGCGATCGCCCTTTCCCGCGCCCAGCATCCCTTTCGCAGCCTGGGCGACCTGCTCAAACTCGACAGCATCGACCTGGCCACCTATGTCAAAGTGCGCGATCGCGTCGTTGCCAGCGAACCCCGCTCTATCTTTGGCTGGCTGGGCACTGCGCTAAACTGGGTCGGGCTAGCGCTCCTGCTCACCCTGACCCGCTACGGCACCAGTTCCGGACTCACCTTCGGCGTGGGGCTAATTGCCGTCGCCTACTTTGCGCTCGTATTCTGGCTCGTAGACCGCGTGCGGCGGCTCCATCCCCAGCCCATCCTGCCCACCCCCAGCGAAGCCATGTGGATGCTCAGCAGCACCGGGCTACTAGCCACCATCGGACTCTCCATCGTCTTTCGGCTCGCAGAATCACCCTGGCTTACCCTCGCCTGCCTCGGCGCAGTCATCATTCCCGTCCCGGCAACCCTGCTATTTTTGCTCTATCGCGGCGGGCGGTTCCATCCCAAAATGGACGTGAGCTACTTTGTCGAAGAGGGCACGCTGCGCCAGTTGCGGATTCTCATTGGGCGCTTGCCCACCATTCCCCGCTACCCCATGTTTCGGGAGCGTTATGCACCGCTACTGTGGGATCGCCGCTGGAACTGGCTCAACTATCTCGACCTCAGCGCCAACAACCTGCTGCGCTTTGGGTTCAACGACATCCGCCTGCGCGACGAGCATCTGCCGGGGCTAATCACCACCTTGGTCTGGTATCAGTGGGCCTTTGGACTGATCTACACCGGCCTATTGCTGTGGACGCTCTCGCGCACCATTCCGGGGCTAAACCTGCTTATTTACTTCAAGTAAATTACCTCAGGTAAACTACTTTAAGTGAACTGCTTTAAGTAAGGTGCTTCAAGCAAACTACTTCAAGCAAACTACTTCAAGTAACTAATCTTCAAAGGATTCACAAACACCCTAAGGCAAGCAATCCAGATACATCTCCACATCCCAGTCCGAGGTCGTCGCCAGAAACTTCTCCCATTCATCCCGCTTATACCAGGTGTAGAGTTTGTACATCTCACCCGGCAGTGCAGACCGAATCACCTCATCCTCATCGAGACGGGCCAGCGCCTCCCCCAGCGACATCGGCAGCTTCTTCACCTGCTTTCCAGCCTCCATCGCTTCGTAGAGGTTTCGGCTTTCCGGCTCACCCGGATCGAGGTTGCGCCGAATCCCATCATCAAACGCCTTCAGCAGAGCAGCCGCCATCAAATATGGATTGACCATCGAATCCACCGCGCGATACTCAAACCGACCCGGTGCCGAGACTCGCAGCCCGCAGGTACGATTCTGAAAGCCCCAATCCGCATAGACCGGGGCCCACAACCCCTTGTCCCACAGGCGACGATAGGAGTTGACCGTAGAGCAGCCAATCGCTGTCAGCGCCCCCAAATGCTCAATCACACCCCCAATCGACTGTAGCCCGATCGGGCCGGGCTTGGTCTGGCTAAGACTCGGATCAGGCAGGAAGGTGTTTTCGCCGCCCTTGCGATAGCTAAACGTGCCGGGCATTCCAGGCAGCGAATCCAGCCCCAGGGCGTTGACCTCATCCTGTCCGCCATACCATAGCGACAGGTTGTGGTGACAGCCATTGGCCGATAGCCCCATAAACGGCTTCGACATAAAGCAGGCAATGAGATTAAATTCACGGGCCACCTGGGCACAGATCTGGCGATAGGTCGTGAGGCGATCGCACGTCCGCAGCGCCTCATCAAACATGAAATTCAGCTCCAACTGCCCTGGCGCGTCCTCATGGTCGCCCTGAATCATATCCAGCCCCATCGCGTTTGCATACTCAATCACCCGCAACACCACCGGCCGCAGTTCCTCAAACTGGTGGATATGGTAGCAGTTGGGCTTCGTCACTCCGCCATCCGGCTTGCCATCTGGCCCCTTCTTCAGCCACATCATCTCCGGCTCCGTGCCGTGGCGCAGGTGCAACCCATCGTGATCCGCCTGAAACTGGGCATGGATACGGCGCAAATTGCCGCGACAGTCAGCCGTTAGATAAGATCCGGGCGCTTCCGGCTCTTCGCGGTTGCGGAAGCACGTACAAAAGACACGAGCCACCCGCTTATCCCACGGCAGTTGACAAAAGGTATCTGGGTCAGGAATCGCCACCAGTTCCGACGCTTCGGGCCCATAGCCGATGTAGTTACCGTAGCGGTCGAGAAACAGATTGGCCATCGCCCCATACACCAACTGGATACCGCGCTCTGCAACGCTTTCCCAGTGAGCAGCAGGAACCCCCTTACCCGTAATCCGCCCCGTCACCGACACAAACTGGTAATAGATGTACTGGATACCCAGTTCATCAATCTTGGCGCGAACCTGGGCTACCAGTTCTGCACGTCCCGGCTGAGCGACGTAGGCTTCTAGGTGGGTCAGGGTTTCCGGTTTGGGAACGAGAGCAGTCACGGGTCAATCTCCTTATTGCCAAATTGCAAATTCCAGGTCAGTTCAAGTAAGCGTCAATCAAGTCTCAAGTAAGTTCGATACAAGCGGCGAAGCAAAAAGAACTAGGGCTGCTACTTCCCTAAAAAGCTAGCCAGCGAGTCGTCCATCGCCTCAATCCACGGAGTATGATGTACCGTTGCTTCCGTCCCTGTGCAGGGAGATCGAAACGCCTGATCTCGATAGCCCAAAATGCTCTGTTCCTTATCGTGTTCCCATTCCTTGAATAGCTCCGTCGTCAGTTCCCAATCGCAAGGGGGATAGTCTACATGGTCAGCCAGATCGACGATGTAATCCTTCTGAAAGTCAATCTGCTCGAAGGGATTGGCCAGACTCTCTTCCCGCGCCTGCCAGTGGGCAATGTCGGCAGCCATTTCCTCATAAGACGGCAAGGCAATGCGCCCCAGCATCACATCCCGCGCATACCACGCCCTGCACATCAAACATGCTGAAGGTATAGAACTGATCCTGCATTCCCCAGGTACATCAGCTTGGGATTAGGCAGCCAGAAAATACCTTTGTAGAGAGCGCCAGGATAGAGGCGGTTCTTGGTTCTTAGCCGCAGACTGTCTTCCAGAAACGGGAAGCTGTGCTGATAGCCCACACAGAATATGATTGCATCGACCTTTTTGCTGCTGCCGTCCTGGAAATGCGCCACTTTGCCCTCCAGCTTGGTCAGCAGCGGAACTTCCTCAATCCCCTCCGGCCATTTGAACCCCATCGGCGCAGTGCGATAGCTAATTGTGACCGACTTTGCGCCGTACTTGTAGGTTTGCAGCGCAATATCCTCAGCCGAATAGCTGCTGCCCACCACCAATAGATCCTTACCTGCAAACTCACGGGCTTCCCGAAAGTCGTGACTGTGCAGAACGCGGCCGGGAAATTGCTCAATCCCCTCTCGAATTTGGGCAGGGTTGGGGGATTGAAAAGTGCCCCGTTGCAACCACCACAAAGTCAAAGGCTTCAACGCGCTCCTGGTCGGCCACCAAGTCTTTGACGCGGACGCGAAACTGTCCCTCGCGAAACTCCACCTGCCGAACGACCGTACTGAACTGGATGTAGCGCTGGAGATTATTCTTCTTAGCCCGTCCTGTGATGTAGTCGTACAACACCTCGCGCGGCGGGAACGAGGGAATCGGTCGCTGAAAGTGTTCGTCAAAGGTGTAGTCTGCAAATTCCAGGCATTCTTTGGGCCCATTCGACCACAGATAGCGATACATACTGCCGTGGACGGGTTCGCCGTATTCGTCTAGCCCGGTGCGCCAGGTATAGTTCCACAGTCCGCCCCAGTTGGACTGCTTTTCAAAGCACACAATTTCTGGAATGTCGGCCCCCTTCAGCCGAGCTTGCTCGAAGGCTTGAAGCTGAGAGAGTCCGCAGGGGCCAGCCCCAATGATCGCCACACGAGGAGTCATCGCTTGGTTTTACCTCTTTCGACTGATAGTTTTCGACGGATAGTTGGGTTTGGGGTCAGGGTTTGGAGGTTAGAGCGATCGCCCGCTCTAAATACTGGGGTTTTATAGCTTGTGTTCCGACAAGTTGATTTTGCTAAAACGGATACTGAATGCCGTCGGGAGTCAGGGGACGGGATGGCGGCTGGGTCTGGGGTGCTTGCGGTGTAGGGCTTTGTGAATTTTGACCCACTTTCAACGGGGGTTTGCTCAGGTTGGCTGAGATAATTTTGCTCTTGGCAGGATTATGGCACCTGGCTACGGGGCGATCGCCCGCCGTTCCTCCCCCAGCCCAGCCTTCGCAATGTGCGCCTGCACCAGAGGGCAAATCAGCGGTGGCCATGTGAAGTTCTAGCCGGGGGCTGGCCAAGCCATTCGTGATGCCAGATTAGCAGGGGCAATGCCCTCCAGTCGGGGCAGGAACCGCGCGATCGCCCAGCAGCGGTTGCAGCCTATAGAGGGGCTTGGTCGTGGCCCGCTGATAGAGCCAGCAGAGACCCGGCTCCACAGGCAGCGTGAGTGCAGTCAGGTAGGGCGATCGCGCCACCCAGACCCGCCAGCGCAGCGGACGAATCAGCCCATCGAGTGCCAACACCTGCGGCAAGGCAACCCGAAAGTTATTTTCACAGAGCCGCAGCACCGCGCAGGGATAGCCTTGCAGCGTAGTTGTGAGGGATTGGAACGGGCTGATATGGGCAATGGACTCGCCAAACAGATGGCGGGCGACTTGCAGTCCGTCAATTCCAGCAAGGTCCCAGAGCGTGCGATCGGTGGAGGGGGCAAGGGGCATAGCGCGTAGCGTAAATGGAGATGGAGATAGAGATACAAGCGTTGCGGAACGCTAGAAGGTGAAGATGGAGAGACAAGCCTCGCTGAACACCAGAAGTCGGAGTCTGATGGCTATGCTTTGACCCGGCTTTTGCTGGGGTCGTAGGGAGAGAGGGGACCGACCGTTGCGCGATCGCGCCGCTTGATGCCATCCAAAAAGCCAACCTCAACGACCGTGCCGAGTTGGGCATAGTCTGGCGCAATCTGGGCGATCGCAATGCTGCGGTTCAGCACGGGCGAAAACGTCCCGCTCGTCACCTGTCCAATCCGCCAGGGCTGCCCTTCGGCATAGACCCCCTGCCCGCCACAGGCGACCTCATTCCCCGCCAGAGTTAGCCCAACCGCGACAAAGGGGGGGCGCGATCGCAGCGCTTCTAGAGCCGCCCGACCGATAAAATCGCCTTTGCTCTTCAGCGCCACGCTCCACCCAATGCCCGCCTGATAGGGCGAGATCAGGTCATTAAATTCCCGACCAGCCGCCAGCAGCCCAGCTTCGATGCGGGCACAGTCGATCGCCTGCATTCCCATTGGCAACAGCCCAAACGGTTTGCCCGCCTGCATCACTGCATCCCACAGCGCCAGTCCGTCACGGGGGTCTACAAACAGTTCATAGCCTAGCTCACCCGTGTAGCCCGTGCGCGAAATGAACACCGGGATGCCCTCCAGCGTCCCCGTGGCAAAGCGAAAATAGCCTAGTTCCGCCAGCGTCGAGAGGCCCCACTGGGGGTCGAGCCGGATCAGCGGGGTCAGCAGGTCGCGAGAGTGAGGCCCCTGCACAGATAAATTATGGAGGCGATCGCTCGTTGGCGTAATCTCCACCGCAAAGCCCCGCTCCTGGGCCACGGTTCGCAGCCACAGTTCATCAGTGTCGCAGTTGCCCACATAGCGAAACGCCGCTTCCCCCAGGCGAAACACAATCCCATCGTCCACGATCCCTCCATGGGGATTGAGCAAGCAGCCATAGGCCGACTGCCCCACCGTGAGCTGGGCAACGTTGCGCGAAAACACCCACTGGAGCAGCGCCAGCGCATCGGTTCCCGTCAGGTCAAACTTTCGCAGCGCCGACAGATCCATCACCGCCACCCGCTCCCGCAGGGCCCAATAGTCCGCCGCCTTGCCCTGCTGAGGATACGAAATGGGAACCCAAAAGCCGTTGTAGTCTGCCAGATGCCGCGTCAGGTCTCGAATGCGCGGCGTAAAGGCGCTGTCTTGCGTCAGGCGCAGCGGCAGACTGAGCGCAGCGCGATGGCCCCTCAGCCTGGAGAACGAAGACTCCGCCCCATAGATGCGGACGTGAATAGGCGTGGGATGCCAGCCATTTACAGGGTCGATGTCGTCCGGACAAGCCGAACTCGCACAGAGCAAGTCTTGGTGCGCCCTCAGCAGCACATAATCTCCTGGACGCGACCAGGCTTCTCCGGCAAGAATCGCGCCCGTGCTATCCACCTCGGTATTGAAAAAGAAATTGATCGCAGGCCAGCCCAACCGGGGCGCAATGCCGTAGGGCCCAAGCACCCGATTAAAGTTTTCGCTGCAACTGGGATGCCCTGGATAGCCCGCATCTTCGTAATAGCGGCGGGTGCAGGCCAGCATGAAGCTATCATGGCGACCGCAGGTATCTTGCACCACCTCCACCAGCGGCCGCATCTGCTGAGAAAAATAGTGGCTGAACAAGCCCACTTGGGGCATCGCCAGGCCTAGCAGCGTCCGCGTTACGGTGCCGTCCAGTTCCTCTTCATAGCCCTCGCCCGCAAAGGCCAGAAAATCTGAACACTGGCTGCCGTCTACGTCAATAATCTGGATGAATTGACCCGCTTTGACCGAATAGGCGATCGCCGTTCCTGGGGCAATCCGATACTCCGCCACGACGGGCGCAAGAGGCGCGGGCAGGTCATCATAGCGGTCTGGCGCGGGCACCCAAGCTTGTTGCATCACACCCCCCACTACACAAACGGAAACGGTCGCCAGGGAATCCACTGGCTCCACAGCGCAGCCAGCGTGCCGTCGCTGAGCAGCGCCTCTAGGGTTTGATCCAGCGCTTGTCGCAGACCTTCGTCAGCCGGTCGGAGGGCGATCGCAAACGGATGCCGCGTTTCCACCGTAAACGCCAGCCGCAGCGACGGGTCAGCCTCGGCCGCCGTGATCAGCACCAGTTCATCATCTACCAGCGCGTCAATCTCGCCCGCCCGCAGCGCCGCCAGCATCTCCGGCAACACCTGATCGCTCCCCGGAAACGGCACCAGCGTCACGTTGGCAAATTGCTCCCCCAGCGCCAGGTTCGTGCTATCCGCCAATCCTCCCAGTTTCCTTCCCCGCAGATCGTCCACCGCGTAGATAGGGCTATCGGCCCGCACAATCACCGCTTCGTTATAGATCCCGTAGGGCTGGGTAAAGCGGCTGTGGCTGAGGCGTTCTGCCGTCACCGCTTGGTTAAACCACACCACATCACACTGCCCCGCGTGCAGCGTGGAATAAAACTCAGACATGGGCAGATTTTGCCACACGGGCACCAGCCCCAGCTTGGCACACACGGCCCGGGCCACGGCGGGTTCATATCCCAGCCGTTCACCATTTTCGAGATAGCTCATGGGGCGAGCATCAAAATCACTAGCGGCAATCGTGAGTTGCCCCGGCGTTAGCGTTGAAAATTCCATAATCCTGCACAAACGGACGCACCCCATTGTGCGGAACTTGGCCCTTGCAGACCGTAGCGAATTTCACAATATAGAGTGGGCAGGCAGCGCTACAGTGGCCATCGATACCGGGGCTGTATTCCGCTGGTGATCCAGACAGGCTCGATTCCCCCCACGTTTCATCACGTTTCATCGCGTTTCATTCGGATTTCTGCGGTATGGCTTATTCTCCCCCTTCAGATCACTGAGGACGACATTCAACGCTTCCAGACAGACGGATTTGTCATCCTGGAGCAGTTTATCGATCTGGAGCTAGTGCAGCGGCTGCGCGATCGCATCGAGCCGCTGTTTCGGGGCGAATTTGAAACAACGGTCTACCCCGACGAATGGCACTGGCGACCCGGGCTGAGCCTGCCAGACGTGACCCGCGAAATTTGCAATGCGTGGAAGAGCGATCGCACGATTGCCAGTGTCGCTCTATCAGCAGAGGTTGGCCGCATCAGCGCCCAACTGGCGGGCTGGCCGGGGGCACGCATTGGCCAGGATAGCCTTTGGTACAAACCACCCGGTGGCGGCAAGGAGATTGCCCTGCATCAGGACGGAGCCTACATCAACTATCTCACGCCCGCCGAAATGGTTACCTGCTGGATTGCGCTGGATGATGTGAGCCTGGAAACGGGCACGCTTCAGTATGTACGCGGGTCCCACCGCTGGCCCTTGCTTGAGGTTGCGGGAGAGTTTCATGCGCCCCAAAAAGATTATCGCTGGGCCATGCTAGAAACCGCAAAAGCAGCCGGGGTCAGCGAGCCAGACATCGTGCCCTTGACAATCCCCGCCGGGGGTTGCGCTTTCCACCACGGGCTGTTGTGGCACGGCTCTGGCAAAAACCCTGAGTGAAACCACGCCGCGCCGCAGCCTGGGCATTTCACACGATTAGTTCTGAAGCGCGGTTTAGCGACGTTCCCCCCGGCTATATTTACGGCCGCTACAAGCGGATCAACGACAACACCCTGGATGAATCCTTCTTCCCCATCCTGTGGACGCAGGACGGCTACCGATCGCCCCATCTAGCCAGCTATTGCAGAGATGCGATCGCCCTACCAGCCCTGGTTTAACCCATCTCTAGCCCATCTCTAGCCCATCTCTAATCCAATCCCAAATCTGCCGAAATACCCCCGATCGGTCTGCGCTACAGGCAGCAGAAGTTGCGCTCCGCCAAACTGGAAGATCGCATCTTGATGATTCCGCTGGGCCCGCTGTCCCCTAGCTGTGTAAGGCGTTTGGCGATGAATTCGATCGGTCAGGGCATCGTCAAAGTAAAGCTGGGAGGTGAACTCGTAGTGGATTGGGGCGATCGCCCCTGATGCAGAGACGGTACGAATCTTGAAGTGAATATGAACAGTTCTGCCAGGATACCAACCCGGATAGATAGTCATAAACTCTGCAACCCCGTTTTGATCAGTCACCTGGTAGCCCCGTAGAAATGCCTGACCTGTGGTGTCTGACTGGCGATCGCGCACGCCAGAGTAGAGACCCGCCGCATCACAGTGCCACACATCCACGACGGCATTGGGCAGCGGCATACACATGCGGGGGCCTTCCGGCTGAATGTTCCCCACCTGAAAGATTTGAAAAGACAGCCCCAGAGGCACGCCTGAACTGATCCGCCCTGTGGCAGGGTCAGCGCGAAGGTCCACCCGATTGAGTTGCGTATCGACAAAGAAGGGCCCTGCCGTCTGCTGGGGCCGCACAATACAATCGAGCGGAGCTTCTGCATTCGCCGAGCTAGATGACGCACAGGCGGCAACCCCCTCCGGCTGACGGGAACACCCAAACAGCGCCGTACCCGCAACGCCGCCCCAAAAAGCCGAGGGACTTCTCGCCGAGATCGCGCAAGCCTGCTGGTGGGGGGAGCGTGAAATTGCTGGCGAGCGCAGGTGGTTCATGACGCTAGTTCTTTTGGATACAGGCTCAGTCATCTGTAGACACTCGCTCGCACTGAATCCATACACCTAATCCATGTTAAACCGCCTGCACGAAGACCTCTTTTGAGGGTTTGAATCGTTGCGCGACGCTACCCACACAACGATTCATGCAGGAGAACCTGAGTCGATCCCCCTTAAATCCTCCTTTTCTAAGGGGAGACTGCCAGAGCGGTTCGGCCCGGTTCCCCTCTTTTCTGAGGGGGGGCTGAGGGGGATCAAAGGGCTTTCAAGCACGCCCTAGGAGTGCTGCTTGAAAGAAGCCAGCCATTCGCGGAGCTGCTCTGCGGCAACCTCACGTCCGCCCAGCCCAAAGGCGATCGCCAGCGCCACGGCGATCGCCCCCAGCAGCAGGCCAAACGCCAGCGCCACAATATTGGTCGCAATGCCCATCTGCTGGAGCGCCATCGCAGAAACCAGCGCAATAATCGCAATCCGAGCTGCCTGCGCCAAAAATTCGCGCCTGCCGACCCGCCCGATCCCGCAATGAGATTAAAGGCCAAATTCGCCAGGTATAACCCCACGCCAAAGACAATGATGCCCACCAGCACCCGCGCCGACACTGCCAAAATGCCATTCACAATAGCCGTTAGCTGCTGGAATTGCAGAACCTCAGCCGCTGCCACGGCGGCAAACAGCATAATCCCCACCAGCGCCAAAATGCCGACGATTTCTGAAGGGGGTGCGCCGAGGGCAGCGTCGCAGCAGGCTGGACGACCGTGGGTTCCCCTCCCGGCGTTGCATCGTAGGGCGGGCTGGACGGCGGAGGGGAAACCGCAGCTACCGTTTGTCTGGGCAGCCCCATCCACTCAAACACATTGTTGAAACCGAAGCTGGTCAACAGGTTCGTCACCAAGTCTGCAATAAATCGCCCAATGACGTAAAACACGATCAACAGCACTACCGCCGTGAAGATGCGAGGCAACGCGGTCAGAATGTCGTTCAGCATGGCGATCGCCGGATCGGAAATCGCCCGAATTCCTAGTGCTTGCAACGCAGCGATCGCCGTCGGGATCAAAATCAGCACATAAACCAGCGTACCAATCAAGCTAGAAAGGGACAGCGCCCCCTGAGTGCGGGAAAGGCCAAACTGAGTACCCAGCCGATCGACCCGCGCAGCCCGCAGCAGGTTCGTAACAATATTCCGCACAACCTGGGCAATAAACCAGCCCGCCGCACCAATGGCGATCGCGCTCAAAACTCGCGGCAAAATCACCAAAAAATCGTTGAGCAGGGTCTGCACAGGCTGCAACGGCCCCTGCAATTGCAGCACATCTAAAATCAGCGGCAAAAAGAACAAAAAGACAAACCAATACAGCACATTGCCCAGCGTTTCACTCAGGAGAAACGGGCTTTCGGCTACAGGCTGTTGGGATGGATCAACCGCGCCTACCTCTGCGCTTCTTGCGGCCACGTAGGGATCAGCCACCCCCGCCTCTGATTCTCTTGGGGCGACATTTAGCTTTTCGTCTAATCCAAATCGCGCCAATCCGCGAGTCACCAAAACCTTGACTAGGCTAGCCAAAACCCAAGCCAGCGCCACCAGAATTGCAGCACCGCCCAGCCGAGGCAGATAGCTAAAAATCTGCTGGAGGAAATTGTTCAAAGGTTGCGAGACTACATCCAGCCGCAGCGCATTCAGAAACGCTACGATAGCAAAGATCATGATCACCCAAAACACCAGCGCCGCGCCCCACTGTTCCACACGGGGACGAGCCGTTGATCCGGCGGGCAAAAAGGTAGATGCCAGTCGGTTGTCCAGGTTCGTTTGCAGCAGAATTCGCTTGGTAATAGAAGCGGCGATCGCCGCCAGAACCCAACCGGCAATGAGAATTAAAATTGCACCCAGCAGACTGGGCAGAAAGCTCCCCAATTGAGTGTTGATATTCGTCAGAAAAGCAGGATCAAACGCCATAAGACCATTTGGATACAAGGAGAACTACAAAGAGAACAATCAAGCTACGCAAAAAAACCTTAGAGAACCCCCTCAAGAAGCTCCCGAAGATTGACAGTATTTCTAAAGCGAATGAAGAGTGTGAGGGGCAAATCTTGCAGCCCTGACTACGAAACAGCCAGAGCGCAACCAGCTAGAATCACCTAGAAATATAAGCCTGTCGAGAGTAATGTTAATAGCTTCCTAAAGGAAATCCATCATCCCACCGACAGACAAATCTTTAAGATAGGGAGAAAAAATAGACCAAATCAGTATATCGGTTTTGCTTCCTGGATCGATGAGTGCTAGAACACATTTACAGCACCGTTTCCATACCCTAAAAGGGCTAATCCCTCAGGCGCATCCCGGTTCTGCAAGCTTGCCCTCATCCCCCCAGCCCCTTCTCCCAAAATAGGGAGAAGGGGAGCCGGATTGGAATTTCCCTCTCCCGCTTTGGGAGAGAGATTTAGGGTAAGGGTTACAAAAGTGGGATGCACCCAATCCCTCTTCGGTCACTCTAAGCAGATGAAAAGATGAGTTTCAGGTTCAACCTGCACCAGTGGGCAGAAGAACCCATTCCTCCTGTGCGTCAATTGCTCAAATCCGGTTTGCAGTGAAGCGACAGGAAAGACTTGTAACCAACGTCTGAGCGCCCTGTTTGAAATTTTCGATTGGGGAGTTTGGATTTTGGATTGGGGGATTGAACCGCCAAAATCCAAAACCCAAAATCACCCTTATCTGTTCTTACTCATTCGCGCTAGGGTTGCTCCGCATTTCACGGTGCAGGCAGCGCAGCACTTCGCCGGGTTGCTCGGCGTTGAGGACGATGCCGTTGGGCGGAAATTCCAAGGCGTGCGTCCACTCGAAGCGTTCGGCGTAGCGGAGCAGGTGCAGCCGGTCGATGGCCAGTTGCGCGTCTTCGGGCAGGCCGATGATGTAGTGGCGCAGGCGGCGACGGCGCGGCAGTTCGCAGGTGAGCGGCGGCAGCGAAAACTGGGTCGCCTCCGAGCGCGGGGACGACCAGGTGGATTGAACTGTCAGCATTTGGGGTTTCCTCCTTGGAAACGAGGTAGGGAAACCCCGAAAAGATGGCCGCCCAAACGACGCAAAGCAGGTTTCAAGGCGGCCATACAATAGGCAAAGCCCTGAGACAGCTACTACTGTCCTGGGGTCAGGCGTTGGTAGGTGTTGGCGCATCTACCAATGCCGTAATCGACGAACCGGCCAAATTTTCGGGGCGTGGAATAAGCTGCGTGTTGGAAAAATTACAGCTTGATGGACGATTGTAGTGGATACCCCTAATCGACGCAAGCAAAATTTTGCTACGGAATGTGAAGGGGTTTGTCGCCGCTTTGGAGGCAAGAATACCCTGCCGAAGCTTGCACGCCGAAACTTGCACCGCAATGTCGGCCCTAGCTTACCCGCAGCCCGTCTGATCGGCGCAGCACCGCTAGGTCTTCCTCATCCAGTTCTGCGGGGATGCCGCTGCGGATTAGTTCGGCAAAGTCTTCATTAGGCACCATGATGCACAGAGCATATAGCCGCCCCGGCCCGGTGTTTTCAATTTCATGCGTCCCCGTTGCAGGAACCAGAATGCTATCTCCTGCGGAAATATCCACCGTCTTGCCGTCGCAAGTGGCTCTCCCCTCGCCCTTCAAGACAAAAAACATTTCCACAGCAAGCTGATGCCGATTGGGCGGCGTTTTCCCACCCACGTCAAAAATTTCCACGCAATAGGTCAGCGACATATTTGCACTGATCGGGTCAAATACGATCGCCAGTCGATTTGTATCCTGTGGACTAATGCGAAACGCCTGATAGTCCTTGGGCGTTTTGATCACCGGAATGACGCAGGTTTCGGTAGTCATGGGTAGGCAGGAGGGATAGGGTATAGAGTGACAGGATAAGGGGTGACCGGGCAAGATCAGAAAGCTTGTTCCCACCCTCCAAATACTTACTTCACGGCATCCAGAATTGCGTGAGAGTGAGTAACAAAGCCGAAGCACTGATTCACGTTGTAGACTGTGGCTTGCCAGCAGTATTCGGGCGACGTGGTGGCAGTGCAATCGCTAATCAAAATGCAATCGTAGCCAAGAAAGTTGGCATCTTGCAGCGTGGCCATGACGCACTGATCGGCGTTGACTCCGCCAAAGAACAGGGTCGTCCGCCCCAGGTTTCGCAAAATGCTGTCGAGCGGCGTGTCCCAAAAGCCGCTCATGCGATACTTATCGACTTTGATATCTTGCGGCAGTTGCTCTAACTCGTCTACTACGGCGGCGGCCCAGCTATCTTTTTGCAGAACGGGTGCGCCGGTTTTGGGCAGGGGATCGCCCAGCCCCACGCCATCGCCAGAACTGTTGTAGACGTGGCGCAGTCCGGCGCTGATATTGAGCAGGTCGGGTCGGTTACCCCAGTTGACCCAGAGAATGGGCACGTCCAACCCACGCAGCACGGGCAGTAGACCTTGCAGCGGGCCAATGGGGGCGCGGGCGGGGGTCACATCTACGCCGATATGTGCCAGCCAGCCGTCGGGATGGCAAAAGTCATTTTGCATGTCAATGACCAGCATGGCTGCTTTTGCCAGATCAACTCGCAGCATTTTGGTGTCTGCTTTGAGCGAGATAGGGCGGGGCGGCAGCGGTGGGCGCGTAAGGTCGGCATTGTGGGCATCGACAGTCCAGGCGTTGGGCGGCGTGCCAAGCGATCGCATAGGGAAACCTCGTCCAAAGTTGTTATGACAAGCCAGTATCGACTAGTCCTACGATAAAAGGCGATCGCCTTCAGTATTCACCGACACTTCTGCGATTGGCGGATTTGCACCACAAAGCTTAATGTGCCGCGCTGATTTTAGATTTCTAGATTGCCGATTTTAGATATGGGATTGGGGATTTTGCACTGCAAAACCAGGGACAGGCTCTTTTGGCTTTGTTCCCAGAGCCGATCCCCGCTCCTCAACCCCTCAAGCCGACTCCCCGCAGTAGGCAATCAAATCAATTTCGACATCGCCAAAGTCTGCCAGCGCCGACACGCCGACTGTGGTGCGTCCTGGCAGTCGTCCTGCTTCAAAGTACGACTTGTAGATATCATTCACTGCATCATAGAAGCGAAAATCGGTGACAAAAATCCGCGCCATCACAACCTGGCTAAAGCTGCTACCCGAAGCCTCTAGCACCATCTTCAGATTTTCCATCACCCGCACTGCCTGCTCCTCAATGGGGCCGCGCACGACCTCGCCAGTCTTGGGGTCTTCTGCGAGTTGCCCTGTCACAAACAGGAAATCGCCTGCTCGCACAGCATGGCAATAGGGCGCGACGCAGGGTAGACCATCGAGAGTGATGTACTGAAGCATGGTTGGGAACGGGTAGATGAGAAGACAAACAGAATATAGTTTTGTAGGCAGTAATCCAGAGAATTTATTAAATCTGACTTAAATCCGACTTAAATCTGACCTGGATCTAGTTTTAATTGCCAATTACTCAAAGCACTGGATATTTTGAACGGTTTATACCCATTTGCAACTTGAAAGTTTGCGCTTGAACGCTGGAACTTACAAAGTTGGAACTCAAAAGTAACTGCATTCTCCTACAAACATCCGGTCACTCTATCGCAAAACGAGCATCCCTTGAAATAGGTACTTTACGGAACTCTCGTGCGTGCCACAGGCAGGAAATGTCATAATCCTGCTGTGCAAAGGTCAGCATTTTTGAAAAGTTTTGGATGCTTTTGCGAATGCTGTTCCAATCTCCTCTGTAATAACCCCAAGGAGGATTGAGGCAGTTGGCGAATTTTTGATACGGTGTTTTTGCAGCGCGTGAGATATGCAAGTAGTTACGAAGTCTCGTCCTGTTCAGGACAGGACAATCTCACCCTGCAAGAAAAGGCAGTATGCCATCTGCCAAGCCGAGGGACGAAATTTTCTATACAGCGATTCTGAGGGTTAAACCATTGACAGGCTATACGATTCGGCAGGCATGGATTGCAAGTGAAACGGGTTACGACACAGTAGACGTACAAATTGAGGGCGGGCAAATTGCGAAGATTGCTCCCCAGCTTGACCCCGTGGGAACCGTTGTGGATGGACGCGACAAGCTCTTGTTGCCAGGGTTTGTCAATGCCCATACCCACTCCTCGGAACTGTGGCAGCGGGGGGCAATTTTGCCTTATCCCTTGGAGCTATGGCTGGCGGAACTCTACGACTTTGCGCCTGCCGATCCGGAGCAGGTCTACCTGAGTGCTATTGGTACGGCAGTGGAAACCTTGCTCTCTGGGGGCACCACCGTTGTCGATCACCTGACCATCATGCCGGGTCAAGAACTGGAAACCATTGGCGCGGCGGTGAAGGGCTATCGCGAGGCGGGCATTCGCGCGTTTGTCGCGCCGCTGATTCAGGATCAGTCGCTGCCCTCTAGCATTCCCACGGGAGGAACTGC
This sequence comes from Leptolyngbya sp. O-77, assembly GCF_001548395.1. NCBI lineage: Bacteria > Bacillati > Cyanobacteriota > Cyanophyceae > Leptolyngbyales > Leptolyngbyaceae > Leptolyngbya > Leptolyngbya sp. O-77. Next base: position 4,941,802 of record NZ_AP017367.1, on the reverse strand, counting down.
CCAGGTCTACGAGCCGTATGCCTGCACAGCCCAAGAAACACTAGAGATGATGAGCGAGGCGATCGCCCAGTTTCATCGTCCCGACGACGGTATCTATATTGTGATGGCTCCGACTGGGCCCCAGCTTTGCTCTGACGAACTATTTGCTGGGTGCAATGAACTGAGCGATCGCCACGGACTCTGCCGCCACACCCACCTGCTAGAGAGCAAAGCCCAGAAGCTGCTAGCAGAAGAAAAATACGGCTGTACGGCAGTGGAATATCTGAAACGGCTAGAGTTCCTGGGGCCACGCACCTCCTTGGCCCACTGCGTCTGGCTGAACGACCAAGACATCCAGCTTCTCGCCGCCACAAACTCCACCGTCGTCCACAATCCCCTCAGCAACCTGCGCCTGGGCAGCGGCATCGCGCCAATCTTGAAATATCGGCAGGCCGGTGTGAACGTTACCTTTGGCTGCGATGGCTCCGCCAGCAACGATTCTCAGGACTTGCTCGAAGCGATCAAAATCGGCTCTATTTTGCACAACGTCACCGACTTTGACTATCGCCACTGGATCACCCCCCGTCAGGCCGTCACGATGGCCTCCCTTGGCGGCGCAACCGGGCTGGGAATGCAAGACCAGATCGGCTCTCTGGAAGTCGGGAAGCTGGCCGATCTGGTGCTGTATGACCTCACCAACCTATCGCTGCTGCCGCGCACCGACCCCATCGGGCTGCTGGTGCTGGGTCGCCCGGTGCAGGCTGTTCATAGCGCCTGGGTGGGCGGCCGTCAGGTGATTGCCGAGGGCAACATGACGACGGTAGATGTCCACCATCTGCGTCAGGAACTCTTTGCCCGGAGCCGGTGGGATTTTAATCGAGAATCGCCAACTCGGAATGCGCTGGAGTCCCGGTATCGCGACGTAATGGGATTGCAGGGGGGATAGGCTGGCAGGGCGATGGAGCCTGGGGCAGGCTGATACAGCATTTTCTTGCAGGGTGAGGCACACGCTGCCCTCACGAGGCAAGGGCTTATTGACCATCCGTGTGCCTCACTAGCTTCAAAAATGCTGTAGAACCTGATTCAACACTTCATCACTCCCGCCTGCCGATCACAGAACTTGACACGTCATCCTACGTTTGTTGCGCTAAAGTTTCTGAATCGGAGTTTGTGCAACATCCTGGGATTTCGTCATGCTAGGCTTTTTCACCAAATCGGATTATCTACTGCGGGAGACGCTACTAGGGCTACGGCGGGGCGGCTGGATGAACTGGGCCGCCATCAGCACGATGACGGTGTTGCTGTTCCTGTTTGGCATCAGCTTGCAGGCATCCTGGCAACTGGAAGGGTTGCTCAATCAGTTTGGCAGCCAGCTTCAGGTGTCCGTATTCCTCCAGTCGGGAGTGCAGGCCAACACGCTTGCGCCCCAGGTGCAGGCAATGCCGGAGGTGGCAGAGGTGGTGGCTGTGTCTAAGGAGGAAGCCTGGGAGCAATTGGTGAAGGAGTTGGGCATCTCCGATATTCGCGGCGCGACGCAGCAGCTAAATGGCAACCCGCTGGTGGACGAGCTAAAGGTGCGGGCGCGGAGTTCTGAGAGTGTGGCAACTTTGGCGCAGCGGCTCGAAAAAACGCCGGGTGTGGATGCGGTGCAGTATGTCGATGAGGCAGTGCGCCGGATTGCTCAACTGCATCAGGGCTTGGGCTGGATCAGCGCGGGGATTATTACCGTACTGACGCTAACGGCGATCGCCGTTCTCACGACCACGATTCGTCTGATCGTGATGGCCCGCCGCCGCGAGATCGAGGTGATGCAACTGGTCGGCGCAACCTCTGCCTGGATTTATCTGCCGTTTATTTTGCAGGGCTTGGCGTTTGGCGTGGTGGGGGCGATCGCCTCCTGGGGCCTCATTTCGGGCGTTCAGGGCTTTATCCATGAACTGCTCAGCCAGCAGGCAGACTTCATTCAGTTTTTGACCGAAGGACTCCGCCTCAGCCCAGAAAAAGCGCTTATCTTGCCGCTAGCATTGCTGGCCCTGGGTAGCTCCGTTGGGCTGCTTGGCAGCCTGTTTGCAGTGCGCCGTTTCGCCACCCGTTAGAAGCCCATTCGCCAGCAAGTAGAGCCTTTACTTCATCGCTATTCTATAGAGCAATCCAGATTCCCGTATCGCCTGAAGCAGCAATTGCCACACAGGCTCAAGCTAGCGACGGATTTTTGTTTTTGAACGGGCTTTATGATTGCTTCAGAATGACGGCTTCAGGCTAGAATGCTATGTGGGTCATGACTTAACACTTAAATTTTCGAGGTCACCATGAAGTTGATTGCTCAAATTTCACGGAGTCTAAGTCTTGCCCTCTTCGCGCTTGTGCTGATGGTTAGCAGCTTCGTGGCAGTGGTTTCTCCTGCCGCGGCTGAAACCTTCACCGTCAAGATGGGAGCCGATAGCGGCTTGCTCCAGTTTGAGCCTGCCAATATCACTGTTCATCCTGGCGATACCGTGAAGTGGGTGAATAACAAGCTCCCTCCCCATAACATTCTGTTTGATGACAAGCAAGTTCCCGGCGCTAGCAAAGATTTGGCCGATAAACTGAGCCACAATCAGCTGATGTTTTCTCCTGGCGAGTCCTACGAGATTACCTTCTCCAGCGATTTCCCTGCCGGAACCTACACCTACTACTGCGCTCCTCACCGGGGGGCTGGCATGGTGGGCAAAATCACGGTCGAAGGCTAACTTGCTTCTCCGTAACTCCAAAATGTGTGGCATCTGACGCACATCGGCATAGGGCTTGCCTCCGTCAAAACCGATTCAAAACTAAGGCTTGGGTGTCCAGTTCAGCCGATGCTTTCCATCAGCTTGCTCTGGAGCGCAAGCCTTAGTTTTTGGAAAAATTTTTGGAGAGATTGTCGAGGACTGGATTGTCGAAGATTAGTTATTGCCAATGATTTGAACTAGAAATTAGCCCGGTTCCTGGAGTCTTGGGAAACCCTCCCTAGAGTAATTTTTTGAAAGTTTTTCCCTACCTTGAGCAATATCGTTCGCAGTAGATATTCCCCCCCTGAGCGTCCCCATAGTAGAGTACTCGGTATGAGTTAGCCGGAAAATTTCTTGTGGTTCCCTTAAACGACGACAATCCAACCCGAATCACCCCCTATGTCACCTACGGGTTGATTATTGCGAACGTTCTGGTCTTTTTGTATGAGATTTCGCTGTCGCAGCCAGAGCTAGAGCGGTTTCTGCAAACCTGGGCAGTCGTGCCTCGCCAGCTTACGGCAAGTTTTGGAGATGGCACGGCAGCCATCTCTTCTACGCCCGTTCCAGAATGGGTGACGCTGTTTACTTCTCAGTTTCTCCACGGCGGCTTTTTGCATCTGGCGGGCAATATGCTCTATCTGTGGATCTTCGGTAACAATATCGAAGACAAGCTGGGTCACAGCAAATTCCTGATTTTTTACCTGGCCTGTGGTGCGCTGGCGGCGCTGTGTCAATGGTTTGTCGCTTCGGGGTCAAATGTGCCGTCGCTGGGCGCGAGTGGGGCGATCGCCGGTGTGATGGGAGCTTACATTTTGCGATTCCCCAAGGCGCGAATTCTGACGCTGGTGCCACTGGGCATTATCTTGATTCCGTTTCGCATTCCGGCGCTGCTATTCCTCGGCTTTTGGTTCGTGATGCAGGCATTCTCTGGCCTGGCTAGCCTAAACGTGACTACTGCGGTAGAAACAGGTGGCATTGCCTATTGGGCCCACGCAGGCGGCTTTATTTTTGGCATGATTTTGGGGCCGCTGCTGGGGCTGTTTAGCGACGGCACTCGCGAGTTTCGTTGAGGCGCGTGTGGGTCGAGCTAGGATAGGGAGAGAAGGGAAAGAACGAAGAACGAAGAGGAAAGAACGAAGAGGGAAGAACGAAGAGGGGAGAGCGAGGTTTTTGGGGGTGCTTAGTCGCCTGATTGAAGTTCGGAGATCCGGCTATGAACTTGGAGCGAGCGATCGCTATACTGCATGAAAGTACCTTTACGAGGGTGCTGTTTTAGAATTGCGGAGAACAGGGTGACGGCAGATTCGTGGCGTACTTGGCGATTCCCGGTTTTCCTGTAGACAAAACTAGACCATATTTTTAGACCATACTCCTTAGACAAGTCCAGACAAGTCCTATGACCTCTTACGCAACTGCTTCTGCCAGAGCCGATTTAAGCGAACTGCGCCGACTGAAATCGCTGCTGCCGCCTGAGTTGCGGAGCTGGGTAACGATCGAAGCGTCGCCTGGAGTCAATCCGCCGCTGATCACCAGTGAGGAGATTGGCAAAGATCAGGTCGAGGTTCAAGTCGATCTGGCCAAGTGGGATGCGCTGGCGCTGGATCAGCGAAACCTGCTGTTCTGGCATGAAGTGGCCCGCATCCAAAACGACACCATTCCTAAGGATGGCTGGGAAATGGCGGCTCTGGCCATCGGCTTGGGCGGCGCGGTTGGCGAACTGTGGGTGCAGGACGGACTGCTGCTGATGTTGGCGCTGGGGCTGTGCGGCGTGTCGGGTTGGCGGCTCTATGCCCGAAACAATAGTGAGAAGACGCTGCGAGAGGCAATTGAAGCGGATGAAAAGGCGATCGCCCTGGCGACGCGCTTTGGCTATTCTCTGCCCAATGCCTACAAGAGCCTGGGCAGTGCGCTCAAGATTTTGGTGGAGCAAAGCAAGAACAAAAAGGAGCGCCGCCGCTATGAACTGCGTCTGGACGCGCTGAAGAAGAGCGCTGCTAAGGCAAAAGCTCGCTCGAAGGGAGAAGCGTACTAAGGCTTTGCGACGCTTGATGGCTTCGGTTTGACCCGTGAGAAACTTGTTAAAAAACTTGTAAAAAATGCGATCGCACTCATGAAAGGCGATCGCATTTTTTTCCTCTCTCTATTCGGGCAGACCTTTCTGAGTGCTTAACGGCAGCCTTACTGATTAGAAGCCGTTTCAGAAAGCTGGTAGGCATTTTCTAAGTCTGCAATGGACTTAGCCGGCGTGCCGCCCCACATTGCCGTCAGCCAGCCCGACAGCAGCGCATCCACCGAAAACAGGCCCGCACCGTTGATGGTGAAGAACAGGAACACGGCTGCATAGAGCGTCGAGAGTTCCAGGTAGGGAATGCTCAAGCCCGCCACCTTGACATGGTGATACATGGCAACCAGCATCGTCGAGAACAGGCCCAGCGCAGCGGGGCGAGTGAACAGGCCTAGCGCCACCAGCGGCGATGCCAGCAGTTCGGTGTAGGCGGCGAGGTAGCTAAAGAAAATCGGGAACGGCAGCCCAATCACTTTGACGTAGGCTTCCGCGAAGCTGGGAATGTCGGACAGCTTATCAAGTCCGTTATGGATCATCACCACACCAGCAATCACACGAAGCACTGTCCAGGCAAGTTGTGAGGGATAGTTCGGCGTGAGGTTTGGACGGAGGACGGCGGACAATAGCCCGGTGGCACGCTGGATTGTATTCATAAGGGGTGCGACTGGAGGTAAACGAGATTAAAGTGGATACATATCTTCATTAAGTAATATAACGAAAATTAATAGTCAAGACCAGTTCCCAAATGCAAATTCTTAGTGAGATTTCCCCACCTCGAATCTGCATCTTGCATGAACTCTATTGCAAGGCGGCATTGCAAGGCGGCATTGCAAGGCGGCCCTATTGAACGGCAGACTGACTCAACGGCGGCCCTACTGAACGGCAGCCCTTAAGCTTCAAGCACCCAGCCCAAATTCCAGCCCTTTGGCACAGTCGCGGCCCTGACGTTTTGCATCTTGTAAGGCTTTCTCGGCGCGTTGCAGCACGCTGCGGGCGTTGCGATCGCCCCTGGGGTCTTGCTGCGCCACCCCAAAACTAACGGTGACCGAAACCGGCCCCGCCGATGTGTCAAACGGGTGGCCATGAATCGCATTCAGCAGACGCTCGGCCACGTCTAGCGCAGCGGTCAGCGAGGTGCGCGGCAGGATAATGGCAAATTCTTCGCCACCATAGCGGTAGGCTAGCGTACCCTGGCGCAACTGGCGACGCAAGCGCTGGGCTAATTGGCTCAAGATTTGGTCGCCGACGCTGTAGCCGTAGGTCTCGTTAATCAGCTTGAAATAGTCAATATCGCAAATAATCAGGCTGAAGGGCGGCTGCACTGTCCACAGGGCCGGCCGACTAAGCTGCTGAAGCTCCTGGTCGAAGGCTTCGGCATTGAGCAACTGCGTCAGCGAGTCGCGCAGGGACGTTTGGGGAACCATGACTTGCAGCCGCAGCGCCGTGGTTTGCCGATGGGAATCATGGTGGTGTTGGGCGCTGGCGAGGGCGATCGCCGTATGATCTGCCACCTGTCGCACGGTTTGCACCTCATCCAGGGCATACCACCGCACTTTGAAATAGTCGAGCAGGCAAATCGCGCCAAAGAAATCGGACTGAATCAAAACTGGAATCAGCAGGGCAGACGTTGCGCCCATGTGTTGCAGCCAGTGTTGGAGAGCGCTAGAAGTCGCATCGGGGCGAACCGTCAAATAAGACGCACCACCGTCTAAGAAGGTGTCGATGACGGGCTGCCAGACCTCGCTGCGCTCCAGATGTTCTAGCGCAGGCAACGCCACCTGCGATCGCTCCCAGCGCGCCACTGGCGCAACGCCTGTCGCTTGGAGCCGCATCACCAAGCAGCGATCGCCCATCAGCCCCTGGCCTAACTCAGCGGCAATTTGCTGCAAAATGTCATCTGTTTCCAAACCAGAATTCAGCAGGTGAGCAATCCGGCTCATCAGGGCGATCTGTCGCTGCGATCGCTCAAACTTTTCTCGCCACAGCAGCGAACTATATGTCAACCCAAGCTCATTAGCCAGCCGCTTGAGCAAGCTAACATCATAAGCCGTCCAGCCCTCCAGTTGATTGACATCGGCAGAGTCTCCCGGCGGCGCGATCACAGCAGGGCTGCTCAGATCCGAGGCGTGGGCTGGGTCACACAGAATCGAGTCTTGGGGCGATCGCCGGACTTGCAGCAGCAGTTGCAGATTGCCGCGAGTCCCGCTGTAGGTTTCTGGGGTGAATCCATCCACATCGAACACCTGCGCCAAAATTGGCACGATCAGGTCGCCTGTCTCTAGCTGGGTCAGCCGGGGCGCATCGAGTTGGTCAATCAGCCATGCCGGAAAGTCGCTCGGCATGTAGCAGGCGATCGACCCCTCATCCTGCGCGGGCTGATCAATATCAGAATCGGCATCCGAATCGGCGAGGTTAGGAACAGCAGGCTCTACCCCAGTAGGCTGAACCTCCACATCATGGAGCATGGCCCCTGCACCCGGTGAACCATACACGCGGGACTCACCCGGTTCGCCCTCCAGAGCCGTCCACAGCAAACACTCAACCTGGAAGTAGGAGGCGATCGCCTGAACGGCCCTTCGCAGCAGCAAGTCGGTGGGGCTTGGGAGAGCGATCGCCCGCTCCTCAAGGCTGACCAGTTGTTTTAAGGGTTTCACTTTTTCACCAAACGGCCTGCGCCGCTCAAAGCGCAGAGGACAAGGAAAAACGCCCAAACTCAAACCCGAAACCTCAAACTGCGTCCAAGCACTCGCTCACAAGGTCACTGAGCTAACTACCTGGCTAATCGCCAAACCGGAACCTGTGTACAGCATTTTTGAAGCTAGTGAGGCACACGGATGGTCAATAAGCCCTTGCCTCATGAGGGCAGCGTGTGCCTCACCCCGCAAGAAAATGCTGTAGCACTTAAAGCCTAGCCTCAATCGCAATTCTGCGGCATCCTTCGATGAGGGGGTATCAGTATCCTCCCAAAGGATGCAGTCCTGTGCATGTGCCGTGCCACCTATTCGTCTTTAATCGTTGGATCTTGTTTGCTCTTTGGTTTCATATTGTTAAGCGAAACAGCCGCCGCTTGCGACAAAATTTTGTGAATTTCATCTGGCGTGAGGTCACGCGGCGGGGGCGCAGCTTTCTGCGGCTGTGCGGCGGCCTGGCGCGGCTTATCCGACCAGCCACATTTCATGCAAACCTGACGACCCGAAGACTTCAGCGGCGGCCCCAACCGATGCTGGCATTTTGGGCAATTGTCGAGTGGCATAGGCAATTGGCAGCAAATCAACGAAACACATCAGTCAGAGCAACCAGGTTAACGGCGAGGGTAAACCAGCCTGCCCCTTCCAGTCTGCTAGGACTATCCTTGCTTAAATCATAGAATAGCCTCCCGACGCGGCAGGCTGCTTGAAATTTAGAATGCCCCAATAACCCCATAACCCACTGCCCCATCAAAGGAGAAGGCTCGTCTCAGTTGGCTAGGAGCCGCAAGACGAGCCTCACACTTGTAGTTTTCACACGGATCTCAAAACAATTGAATAGTTGGGATTGATCTTGGGATTCGTTGTTGAACACACCTGCTGAGAATTGCGTTTGAGAAAGGATTGAGAGAACGCCGTTTCGCCTTCTCTCAGTTAACTTTCTCTCAGGCAAGCTTTCAGGCAAGCCTTGCTCAATCAACCCAGAGGACTGATTACTCGGCGCTGCCCACCAATTCCAGGCTATCGGGATCTACGTAGTGACAAGTCGCGTCATCCACACAGATTAGTGCCCAGCCCGATTGGTCAATGCCCATGAACTTGTATTGACCTTCTTGGATGAAAAAGCCCTTGTGATTGCGAGTATCCGGCTTTACTTCGACATTGTCATACGACATAGCTGTCAACTCCTTGAATATGAATATGCTTTGTGGGCGATAAGTCATAGCCGAAACTTATCACCGATTTCATGAAATCTTATCATCCGCCTCGCTGAATCATGGTTAAAAGTCTTAAGGAAAGATTGCGTCTTCTAAATAATTAAATGATTGTGTAAGTGCCCCAATTCAAAATGGCAAAACCTCCATTCTCTATCGGGTTGAGCAACATTAACCCGGCAGAAAATGGAGGCAGTACAGCAGTTCAAACTATTAAGCGTTGTAACTCAGCTCTCAAACAACCACGACTGGACGCGCTTTAGGCTCTTCCAGTCGGGACGGCGGCTTAACCCTTCTTTAAAGTTGCCTTCGACTTCTTCCTTGAGTTCGGGAGCGATCGCCACAATTTGCCCTGCAATTTCTACGTGTTCGCGCACGCCTTTGCTGGCGGTTTCCAGCATGGCGATCGCCAGATTGACTCGCGCCTGTGGGTCTTGGGGGTTTAGCTTGACGGCTTTTTGAGCAGCCTTCTGGGCAGGCGTGGGCTTGCTGTCTAGCAGGTATAGCCACGACAGACAGGTCCAGGCGGCGCTACTCTTGGGCGAGCGATCGCACACTTCCTTAAACAGCGGAATCAAAACGTCTGGACTTTCACCAGCCTGATAGCGCTGCACCCCCTGCTCAAACAATTCTTCGACGGTCAGTTCGGTCATGGTTTAACGGATAGTTTCTAACTTAGGAGTTCTAGCTTAGGAGTTCTAACTTAGGAGAACGACTTCCCACAGCCGCAGGTTTGGTTGGCGTTGGGATTGGTGAACTGGAAGCCGCCGCCAATCATCGCGTCGCTATAGTCCAGCACCAGTCCGTAGAGATACAGCATACTCTTGGGGTCGCAGACGACCTTAAACCCGTCATAGTCAAACACTTCGTCGGTGGGCTGGATGTTGTTGGGATCTTCAAAATCCATCATGTAGGACATGCCAGAGCAGCCGCCCTGGCGCACGCCCACCCGCAGACAAAGATCCTTGCCCTGCTTTTCGCGCAGTTGCAGCACATGCTGAAGCGCTGCGTCGGTCATCAAGATACCGCGCTGTTGGGATTGTGGTGCTTGAGTGGTCATGGGCTTGAAGCTCTCCTTGGCGAGGTAAATGAACTTCTCAAACGTTTCCAGAAAGACTTGAGGAAAGACACGCAAACGGCTCACAGGTCGGTTTTAGCGCTGCGAGCGTGAATTTATGCTAACAAAACCTGGGTTCTTCGGTCTGCCGAATCATCTAGGATTAGTATCATTTAGCATTTAGATAGGCTGTATATGCCGTTGAGCAGGCTTTCAATAGCTAAGTTTTCAAAGACGGTGTATTCAGTTTGCAGAATCGCTATATCTACCCAGCCCCATTGGGCTAGCTCTGGTTTAGACGTATGACAGGATTGACTCCATCGACTCGGCGACGGCTGCAAAAATTGCCCCTGCTCTCTAGCGTGTGGGAGGGCGATCGCCGGACGCTGATGCCAGAGATTGCCGGAACCCTGGATGCCGACGAAGACATGCAGGGCGACTGCATTCTCTGGGTAGATGGGGTCGAGGAAATTGTGCGGGCGATGGATGTTGTCCCCAGCGAAACTGGCTCGGAGGCGATCGTGCGGACGCTGCTGCGGGCGATGGAAAATCCCCATAGCGGCAGCGCTCGGCCCGGCCGGCCCCAGCGCATTTTGGTGCGCGATCGCGAGCTTCAGTTTTTTCTGCGCGGTGTGCTGCAGGGCCTAGATATCGCCGTGGAATATGTCGCTGAGTTGCCGATTATCGACGAAATCTTCTACGGATTGCAGGATGCCGCCCGCCAGCGCCCGCCATCCCTCCCGCCCACATATGCCAGTGCCGTGCTAGAAGCGGCCGCACAAATCTGGGAAGATGCCCCCTGGGAAACCCTGGACGAAGAAAAGATTTTCGCCGTCGAGCTGAACTACGGCGATGTAGGCACGCTCTATATCTCCATTTTGGGGCTGATGGGCGCGGAATTTGGCGTGTTGATGTATCGCTCGGTCGAGTCTCTCAAGCAGTTTCGTCAGCAAGCTCTCGCCGCCGAAGACTCGCCCCGCGAATTGCAGCAGGCTTTTTTGCAGCAAGACTGCTTTTTTCTGACCTTTGACCCCGCAGACGAGGAGTTTTTGGGGAACGGGGCAGACCCTGTCGAGTCTCTCCTACAAGACTTAGGGGAATTGGACGAGATGATCCCGACCTTCGGCAATTTGCACCCGCTTGAGGGAATGCGATCGGTGCTGTACGAAGAAGAGGCGATCGCCGTTTTGCTCACGCTCCAAGCACTCCACAAGTTTTTTGGGCAGCACCTCGATCGGCTCAGCCCGGAAACCTTTCCGGCGTTGACCAAGAGCTATCGTCTGCCCGATCCCAAAAATCCCAAAGCAAAAGTCTCGGTCAAAGTGTCTACCCTGCCCGATGTAGCCGCAGAACTGGCAGAAATGTCGGGCAGCGACCCTTCCGACTATATGAACTATCTCAACTCGCTGGGGGTCTTAGAGGATGAGTCGGAGCCAGTGCCCGTCTTGCTAGACGATCTAGTGCCCAAAGATGCGATGTACAGTCTGGGGGCAATCCCAACTACGCTGATTGAAACGCTGCGCCTGAGGGTGTCCCATCACCAGCCTGGCCCCGCCCCACTCCCTGCCAAAGCCAGCGAGTTTCCGGTCATCATGATCCAAACTTCGCGCCCCAAAGCGAATGAACTGCTGGCTGAAATTCAAGCGTTTGGCGGCGTGAAGGGTATCTCCTTTAACCTTGGCGAAGACCCCGTCTAGCCAGAGTCACTTCGACCTCGCCATTTTTGCACACCAACGATGGCAAGATGCATCTGCTGGGGCGAGTTTCGTGACCGAGATCCGGTTCACCTTGCAGCGCGGGCGCAAGTGGGATCAGCGCTGCAAAAAGACCAAGGGGACAGTGTGGGGGCTAATTGTGGGCAATGGGGGCTGACGGGCAAATCTCGCGGCAACCCGGCTCTGCAACACATGCTGGGCTTTTTTGAGCGCGATCGCTCTCCTCCGAAGAAGTTGGATTGGGGACGCTCCAGCTTCTACCAAGACCACTTGCAAGACCACTTGACGAGTTTTAGCCCACCAACCTTTAGCCCACCAAGTCTGTCGCTCAACAGGCAATCAAACAGGCTTGACAGGCGTGCCCCTGTTGCCCCCTAAATGTCCACCTGTGGATGGGGGGGCATCGCCTCGGAATCCCTTCTGCCTAAAGAACTGTAACAGTTCCTCAAGAATTTGATTCGGGGGTTCAAACCCAGTGATACGATGCGTAAAACTGTTCAGGGAAATACTTTTCATGACAGAGACGCTTACTGGACAAACGCCCAAATTCGGCGGCAGCATCGGCGGCCTGCTGAGCAAAAGCTGATACTGAAGAAAAATACGCCATCACGTGGGACCAGCCCCAAGGAGCAGGTCTTTGAAATGCCCCACGGGCGGCGCGGCCATTATGAACCAGGGTGAAAACCTACTCTATCTGGCCCGCAAGGAGCAATGTCTTGCGCTGGGCACTCAACTTCGCACGAAATTCAAGCCTAGGATTGAGGACTACAAGATCTACCGCATCTATCCCAACGGTGAGATCCAGTATCTCCACCCAGCAGACGGTGTGTTCCCTGAAAAGGTGAACCAAGGCCGCCAGCAGGTGGGTACGGTGATGCGGAACATTGGCAGCAACCCCGACCCTGCCACGGTCAAGTTCAGTGGTCGCAACACGTTTGATGCTTAGGCGATCGCCCTGGGTCTGTCCTAATTTCTGGTCTAACGTCTTGGCCGAATTTCTCTTGGCCAGGTTTCTCTTGGCCTAATTTTCTATATTTTTTGGCGATGGGGCAGGCTCAGGTCTGCCCTGTTTTTTTGTGGGTTTCCTCTTAGAATGAGGGGTCAGATTAGAATGAGGGGTCAGAGATGGGGAATAGTGCAGTCAGGAGGTCTTGACCCCAACGGTTGCTCCCTCCTTCGTTCTTTCCCCTTACCCCACCACCCCATTACTCCCTCACCGCAATGCTCCTTCCTGATTTCCAGCACTTCACCGAACTCGCTGCCCAGGGCAACTTTGTCCCGGTGTATCAGGAGTGGGTTGCCGATCTGGATACGCCCGTGTCGGCGTGGTTTAAGGTGTGCGCGGGGCAGCCCTACAGCTTTTTGCTGGAGTCGGTAGAAGGGGGCGATCGCGTCGGGCGCTATAGCTTTGTCGGCTGCGACCCGCAGTGGGTATTGGAGGCGCGGGGTTCTCGTACTGTGCAAACTCATCGGGATGGTTCCCAGGTTGCGTTTGAGGGCGATCCGTTTGAGGCGTTGTCAGCCTGTTTGGAACCCTATCACCCGGTGACGCTGCCGCAGCTCCCGCCGGGAATTGGCGGGCTGTTTGGCTTTTGGGGCTATGAGCTAATTCACTGGATCGAGCCGCGAGTGCCGGTATTTGCCGCGCAGGACGACGACACGCCGGATGGATTGTGGATGCAGATTGATCACCTGCTGGTGTTTGACCAAGTACAGCGCAAGATTTGGGCGATCGCCTATGCCGATCTGCGCGATCCGGCGACTGATTTGCGGGCGGCCTATGAGCAGGCGGGCGATCGCGTCCGGCAAATGGTAGACAAGCTGCAACTGCCGCTGGCAGGCAAAGACACGATCTTGGAATGGACACCGCCGAGGAAGGATGAAGGCAGAAGGATGAAGGCGGAATTAAACGCTTCCGTGCCTCCGGACTACAGCAGCAACACCACCAAAGCGCAATTTTGCGCGAACGTGGTCAAGGCGAAGGACTACATCCGCGCTGGCGACATCTTCCAGGTGGTGATTTCCCAGCGGCTCTCGACGCAGTATCGCGGCGACTCGTTCTCGCTCTATCGGTCGCTAAGGCTAATCAACCCCTCGCCCTATATGGCGTATTTTCACTTCCCCACCTGGCAGATTATTGGCTCTAGCCCGGAGGTGATGGTGAAAGCAGAAAACGGCGAGGGCGGCAAAATCGCCACCGTGCGCCCCATCGCTGGAACTCGCCCGCGTGGCAAAACCACCGCCGAAGACAACGCCCTCGCCGCAGACCTGCTGCAAGACCCCAAAGAAATCGCCGAACACGTCATGCTGGTAGACCTGGGGCGCAACGACCTGGGGCGCGTGTGCAGCAGCGGTACGGTGCGCGTGGATGAGCTGATGGTGATCGAGCGCTATTCCCACGTTATGCACATCGTCAGCAACGTAGTGGGCATTTTGGCTCCGGGCAAAACGGCTTGGGAACTGCTGAAGGCTTGCTTCCCAGCGGGCACCGTCAGCGGCGCACCTAAGATTCGCGCGATGGAAATTATTCATGAACTCGAAGGCAACCGTCGCGGCGTGTACTCCGGAGCCTACGGCTATTACGACTTTGAGGGTCAACTGAATACGGCGATCGCCATCCGCACGATGGTCGTCCGCAATCAGCCCGATGGCTCCTCCACCGTCAGCGTGCAGGCAGGCGCAGGCCTCGTCGCCGACTCCGACCCCGATAAGGAATACCAGGAAACCCTGAACAAGGCGCGGGGAATGCTGGAAGCCATCCGCTGTTTACAGCAGGGTTAGGGGTCAGGGGTCAGGGCTTAGCTGCCGAGCTGGGTCTGGGCGCTGACGGGTTCTGGAATGGGTGTTGCGGTAGATAGCGCCACAGGTTGCGCGGCGGCGGGGGCGAGTTGTTTGGCGGCTTGTGTCACGAGGGTTTGCAGAAAGTCTGTGCGCTGGTTGTTTTGAAAGACCGCTTTGATGGACTGAATCAGGCGATCGCGCTTTAGGGCAAACTCGCCTGCCGGAGCCGCCGTCGGGCTTTGCTCCTCAAAATAAGTGACCAAGCTGAGGCCGGCGACGCGGGTCAGGTAGGCGGCACTCACCCCTTGTAGGGCACCGCCCACTGCGAACGTTGCCAGATGACTTTTCAGCAGCGGGGCGATCGCCTGGGTCGAGACTTCCACCAGCCCCAGCTTCACCATCGTTTCGGCCATGGTGGTGGCGATCGCCTTCGCCTGCTCCATCGAAAACGCCTGCTGATACACTGCGCCCAAATCCATCACCATCTGTATGTTGATTGCGCCCGTTGCCAGCAGGTCGAGGCTGGGCACTGGCGTGGCAAAGGCAGCCGCGCCCGCAAGCCACTGCGCCTGCTCGATCATCGGCAGGGCGCGATCGCGGCGTAATTGATTCAGCGTGGACAGGATCTCGGCTTTTAGTGCAGCGGCGCGGCGCAGGGTCGTATTCAGCACCAACTGCGGCCCCGCAACGGAGACGATTCCCGTCAATCGCTCGGTCAGCGCCGATAGATCCGGCGCGGGCTGCTCCATCATTTCTTGAACTGTGCCATCGGGCTGATGCTGGCGCACTTTTTAAGGGGTGCAGGTGCGGCGGCAATGGGCGACGACTTCCTGCACCGGAACCTGACCCAGCAAGCGCTCTCGAATTTGTTGGAGAATCAGCGGGCGATCGCCCGGTAGGTACTGATCCTGCTTATTAAACGCCAGCACGATTCGCTGCTGCTGGCGCGACAATTCCTTCAGCACTTGAAATTCTGAATCGGTGATGTCGCCTGCCGTCACAAAAACCACCAAATCAGCCGCCGCAGCTAGGGCGACTTCTGATGCGTCATCTAGCTTATCGAACAGCGCCGGAGTATCGGTCAGCGTTACGGTTTGGGTCAGGTTGGGGAGCCATTCGGCGGTGAGGCGCTGGGCAAGCGTGGTTTTGCCGACGGATTTGCCACCCACGATGGCGACGTTGAGCTGGTCGCGATTCAGTTCCGTTTTCAGCAGGGCGAGGCGCTCGCGCCAGCGTTGCGGAGCAATATCGCTCAGTCCGGGTTGCAGCGACGGCGTAACGGTGCTGTCCGCCGATTTTGCAGGCGTGGCGGATTCTCGCTCTAGCTGATCTAGCAGCGGCTCTAGCGCCTTCAGCGCTTGCTCAACTGTCGTGCGGTCTAGCGGAGCCGTGGTGTCCAACTCTGGCGTAGGCTGCTGTTGCCGAAACCACCACAGGCCGCCGCCGAGGGCGATCGCTCCCCAAACAATCGTTTCGCCCCAATGCGCCCCGGTGGGATGACCCAATTGCATCAGCCAGGCGCTCGCTGTCAGCCCCACACTCCCCACCACCAACGGCCGCCGAATCTTAGGAACCATGCTCGTTTCACCGCTTTCACATCACCTGTTCTATTCTACCGGGCTGGCTGGGTGCGCTGGAGTGTGGAGTCCTCTACAAAAAGCAGCCAGAATCCACCAAACTGGCTGCTTTTGCGTTAATCCTGAAGATGAAAAGCAAAAAGGAAAGCCAGAACATATCTGACTTTCCTTAAATTAGAAACCCAATACAGGGATCGAATTTGGTGGCGGGAAGTGGATTTGAACCACTGACCTTCGGGTTATGAGCCCGACGAGCTACCAGGCTGCTCTATCCCGCGTTGTCTTTTCAAGTATAGCGAAAGATTGGCGGGTGTGTCCTTTTTTTGGAGAACTCGTGGAAAACTGGCTGTGCATTCTGGTCAACCTAGTCAGGGTGGGGGCTTTTGTTGAACAATGTGGGAGTGTGACGGAGAGGGGCGATCGCATCGCATCTGATTCGATCGCTCTCTCCATCCTGTTGATTTTTTTTCCTGTTGATCTTGTAAGCAAGGAGGACAAAGGCAATGGCCCAAGCCGTCAACCCCACCTCCAGCAGCGAACTGCGCGACATTGTTCGCAATCAGCTCCAACTGCTGCTGGAGCAAAAAAACTACGAAGGCGCAAAGATGTTGCTGGTTCCGGTTCCTCCTGTGGATATTGCCGAGGCGATTCAGGGATTGTCGAAGCCAATGCAAATGCTTGCGTTTCGCCTGTTGAGTAAAGCAGAGGCGATCGCCGTTTATGAATATCTCGACAGCGATGTTCAGCAATCTCTTCTCGAAGAGTTTCGCGATCAGGAAGCGCTCGACATCGTAGAGAGCATGGCCCCTGACGACCGGGCTAACCTATTCGACGAAATGCCCGCAAACCTAGTGCGGCGGGTGCTAGCCCGACTCGACCCCAGCGAACGCCAGGCCACCGCCCTGCTGCTAGGCTATAAGCCCGACACCGCTGGCCGCGTCATGACCCCCGAATTTATCTCGGTGCGGGCCGATATGACCGTTAGCCAGGCCCAGGAGCGCATTCGAGAACTGGCCCGCGACAAGGAAGTGGCTTACTACGTCTACGTCACCGATCCGGTCAAGCGGCTGTTGGGGCACTGTGTCGCTGCGCGATCTGATTTTTGGCATCGCCCGATCAGCGGGTAGAAGACGTGATGGAGCGCGACGTGATCTTTGCACGAGCCGATGTAGACCAGGAAGAAGTGGCGCGGCTGATTCAGCGCTATGACCTGCTGGCACTGCCGATTGTGGATCAGGAGGGCATTCTGCTGGGCGTGGTTACGGTAGACGATGTCATCGACATTTTAGAAGAGGAAGCAACTGAGGATATTTACGCCATCGGCGGCGTGCGGGCTGAAGGCGAAAGCTACTTCGACAGCGGCTTTTTGTCAATCTTGAAAAAGCGATCGCCCTGGCTGTTGGTGCTGGTGGTGACAAATATTGCCACTGTGTTCATCATGTCGCGGTACGAAGAAGTGCTGGACAGCGTGGTGGAACTCGCCTTCTTTACGCCGCTGCTCATCGATACGGGCGGTAATATCGGGGCGCAGTCTTCTACGGTGCTGATTCGCGGGCTGAGTACCGACGAGTTGCGAAACAAGAAGCCTGTGCGGGTTATTTTGCGAGAACTGTTCGCTGGGGCTGCGCTGGGGCTGGTGTTGGCGGTGCTGGTGTTGGGCATTGCGATGGTGTTTGTCGGCAAGGTGGAGATTGGGCTGACGGTGGGTCTCAGTCTGATTGCGATCGCTGCTCTGGCTGCCACAGTCGGCACACTGCTGCCCTATCTGTTTCACAAAATGGGCTTTGACCCAGCGTTTATGGCATCGCCGTTCATCACCACCGTTGCCGACATCTTAGGCATTTTAATCTACCTCAACATCGCCAAACTACTGCTCAACATTGGCTAGCTATCTCCGGCTGGATATCTCTAACTGGATATCTCTAACTGGATATTTTTAACTGGATATCCCCAACTGGCTATCTCCGCCTAGACATCTTCAGCCGGGTTTCTATGCCCTTACAAAAAGTTCATATTCTCAGACACCGAGAACCAATCATAGTATGATTGCTATCAATGGGTATTTGATGATTGAATTAAGTCTATAGTTTTGGCTCGCTCTAGACAGCATGGGTTGAAACCATTGCCGCAGGGATTGGGCTGCGGCAGCGCTAAAGGGGTCAGGCTTGATTTGGACAAGGAGGATGCTGTGTTAGAGGCCTTTGTAATTGCCACCATTTTGTGTGGGTTCTTTGGCATCGTCTTCAAAAAGAATCTGGTGATGAAAATCATCTCGATGGACGTGATGAGTACAGGCGTGATCGCCTACTACGTGCTGATTGCTTCGCGAGAGGGCTTGAAAACGCCAATTCTGACCGAGGGACTGGACAGCGCAGCAACAGCCTATGCCGACCCCGTGCCCCAAGCCGTGATTTTGACCGCAATCGTGATTGGATTCTCGATCCAAGCGCTGATGCTGGTTGGCATCATGAAACTGGCGAGAGACAACCCCATTTTGGAGGCCAACGAGATTGAAAGGGGGGAACACGCCATGAACCATCTCGCCGGCCTCTTGGAGGGGGTTCAATGGGGTGGATGAGCGGGTTTTCGTTTAGCAGCCCGATTGCCACAGATCTGAGCATTAGCAACACCACGATGAGTCGTTTGACCATTGGCTGGGTGGCGTTGCCGCTGTTTGCTGGATTTGTGGTGTACCTGATACCCCGTCTGGCTCGCCCTCTGGCGCTGGCAGCAGCACTCGCCTCTGCGGTTTACGCCACACTGCTGTTTTTGCGCGAAGTGCCGCTCAGCTTTGGGCTGCTGGATCGGTTTGGCGTGACGCTGCTACTCGACCCGCTCAGCGGATTTTTCATTTTCACCAACGCGCTGGTGACCGCAGCCGTGATTCTCTACTGCTGGGATACAGGCAAGTCGGCGTTTTTTTATACTCAGCTCACGATTTTGCACGGCAGCGTCAACGCAGCGTTTGCCTGTGCTGATTTTATGAGTCTCTACGTGGCGCTGGAGGTAATCAGCATTGCGGCGTTTCTGCTGATTGCCTATCCCCGGAGCGATCGCTCGATTTGGGTGGGCTTGCGCTATCTCTTTGTCAGCAATACGGCAATGCTGTTTTACCTGATGGGGGCGGTGCTGGTCTACCAAGCGAATCACTCCTTTGCCTACAGCGGGCTGAGCCGTGCGCCACTAGAGGCGATCGCCCTGATTTTTCTGGGGCTGCTGGTCAAGGGCGGTGTGTTTGTGGCAGGGCTGTGGCTGCCACTCACGCATTCCGAATCAGAATCGCCTGTGTCGGCGCTGCTGTCGGGCGTGGTGGTGAAGGCAGGGATTTACCCGCTGATGCGCTGTGCCCTGCTGCTGCCGGAAATCGACCCCGATGGTGCGGGTGTTTGGCGTGGGGGACGGGCCTTGCTGGGCGTAGCCTATGCAGTGTTTGAAAAAGACACCAAGCGCCTGCTGGCGTTTAGCACTGTCTCGCAGTTGGGCTTTGTGCTGGCGGCACCGGAGGTGGGCGGCTTCTATGCGCTGACGCACGGACTGGTGAAGTCGTCCTTATTCTTGCTGGCAGGCAACCTGCCCAGTCGCAGTTTCAAGGAGCTACACCAGGTGCCGATTCGCAGGTCGCTGTGGATTGCGCTGGCGATCGCTAGTTTCTCAATTTCTGGGTTTCCGCTGCTGTCGGGCTTTGGCGCAAAAGTGCTGACGATGAAAAGCCTGCTGCCGTGGCAGGTCGTTGGCATGAATCTGGCAGCCGTCGGAACGGCGATCGCCTTTGCAAAATTTATCTTTCTGCCCCATCGCTCATTTCCACCAGACTCCCAGAGCCAGCCGCTCAAGCCCGGATTTTGGGCGGCGATGCTGTTGCTACTGGGTGGATTGGTGCTGGCTAATGCGGTCTACTACGAAGCGTATACGGTCGAAAATATCCTGAAGCCGCTGCTCATTATTGGAATTGCCTGGATTGTCCACAAGCTGATCTTCCGGCAAGCAAATGTCAAACTTCCCCGCACGGCTGAAAAGTTTGAGCATTTAATCGGCGGCATGAGCTTAATGTTAATCCTCGTATTCTGGATGGTCTTTGCATGGGTGGCAAACTAGCTCGGCAGCTTATCTTAAGGCTCACAATTTGGTTTTTGCTCACCGCAAATTTGAGCTTGGCAAATATCGTGATCGGCGTGACTGTGGCGCTGCTGCTGCCCCGGGGTGATACCGGCCGAGACGACCGCCTCAGCGAATGGCTGCGGGTGGTGTTCAAGGTTTTCGCATCTATTCCTCAAGCCTATGCCGAAGCCTTGGAGATGATTCTTCGTCCCCACAAACGGGAGGAAATTGTCTTGCAGCATGTGCAGCCTCGGCGATCGCCCCATCTTCTGTTTCTAGACATTTTTCTGATTACCTTCACACCCAAAACCATTGTGTTGAAATATCACGAAGCGGGATGGTTTGAAGTGCATCGTGTTAAGCGGGGGAGCGGATCATGAACTTGATACTCATGATTATGCTGGCGGCGCTGCTGATCCCAATTTACGAAGCGTGGCAAGACGATAATATCTGGCAGAAAATGTTGGCTTTTGCCAGCATCGCCACCAAAACTTCGATCATGATTTTGATCGTGTCGATTTTGCAAGACGACTGGATGATTGGCGTAGTAGGTGTGCTAATTCTCAGTGTGGGAAATGCAGGCTTGATGTTGCTGGCTCACGTCATCAAGCGGTTGAACGATCTCTCGCAAACCCTTTAGAAAAAAACCACCCCAAATTGCACCGCATCTGATTAGAAACCTGTCATGATCAACGCACCAGTGATTAACACTTTGGTCAATGTTTTAAGCTACGGCTGCATCGGGCTGGGGCTGGTCTTCTGGTTTTGGGGTACCTGGCCGCTGGTGGGCGATCGCTCTGTTCTTTACAAGCTGCACAGCCTCTCGATCGCCGACACGCTGGGGTCGCTCAGCATCGTCTTTGGGCTGTTGCTAAAAATTCCCCGCGAGTGGCCGCTGCTGCTGCTGGCCATCTTCTCATTGGCGCTATGGAACACCATGCTGGGCTATGTGCTGGCCTACTGCGCCAGCGACCTGCCCGCCGAAGAACGCTGGGGAGAGGCTGTAGAGCCGTTTAGCAGCATGACGAGTAGCTTGACGAACGAGCCGCAGACTGATCGGGGGGACGCATGATGCCACACAGCATATTCGGACCCCACGACGAATACGTGTACGCAATTACGGCGCTTCTGCCTCTGTCCGCTGCCATGCTGGTGTTTCAGGTGAATCCCTACCATGCGCTGGTGATTCGCGGCATTCTGGGCGCAGTGGCGGCCCTGGTATACACGCTGCTGGGCGCAGCAGATGTGGCGCTGACGGAGGCAATGGTGGGCACGATGCTGGCGGTAACGCTTTACGCGGTGGCCGTCCGTTCCTCAATGGTGCTGCGGCTGGGCGTGCTAAAGGATGAGGCGATCGCCCTTCGCCTGTTGCCAGAGGCATCTGACCAACCCTCCAATCCATCATCGCCCTTGCCGATTGAATCTCCCCTCAAGTCGCTCATCGATGACCTCCGGATCACATTTGGGAAATACCATCTGCGACTGGAGCTAATTCCCTATCTCAGCCCAGAAGATTTGCAGCAGGCGCTCCTCGAAAAGGAGGTGCATCTCACCTGCACCCAGCTTGAGGCAGACGACTCATCTACCCCGCACGATGTCGCGGTCAAGACGGCCTACCAGACAGCCACGCGCCTCCGCCGCATCTACGACATCTTGCAAGCCGAGTTGCCGTCTTCCCCGGCGATCGCCTACGTTGGCCCACCCACTCCCGGAGCAAAGCAGCCATGATCTGGATTTATCTGCTGGCAGGCGTTGCCATTTTTTTGAAAATCCTGCTGATGCCCCAGCCTGCCCCTAGTGAACTGGAGTTTTCCATCGTTGAAGCCATCGTGCAAGATAGCGGCGTGCCCAACGCCGTCACGGGCATCATCTTTCGCAATCGGCTCTACGACACCATCTTTGAAGTCGTGGTGTTCACCATTGCTATCATGGGAGCCTATTTCCTACTGGCAAACGAAAAGCCTTCGGCTAAGTTTCGCCGCTTTACCGACGAACCCTCCATCGTGCTGGCGCGGCTGGGCGCGACGATCGCCGCCCTGGTGGGCATTGAACTGGCGATTCGCGGACACCTCAGCCCCGGCGGCGGTTTTGCGGCTGGTGTGGCAGGCGGCACGGCCATCGGACTGGTGGCAATCACATCCTCTTCAGAACTGATGCAGAGCATCTACCAACGCTGGCACACCGCCCGCTGGGAAAAAATCTCGGTGATGATTTTCATCGTGCTAGCTGTGATGACGCTGGTGGGACTCGAACTGCCGCACGGCGAACTGGGCAGCCTGGTTAGCGGCGGCGTGATTCCCATTCTGAATATTTTGGTGGCGCTGAAAGTGGCGCTGGGTTCCTGGGCAGTCATCTTAGTATTTATCCGCTATCGAGGTTTGCTGTAGCAAGGCTTAACAATCAAGGCTTTGAGAGTCAAATTCTTGTAATACAAGCAGAGAGCCGATTCCAAGTTGAGAATCGACTCTCTGCAACAACTCTAGCCTGAGTTTTTATCTCGAAGCCTCACCCTTCGCTCTCGATTGCTGGGAAAAAACTTAATTGTGAAGGGCGATCGCCTGTTTCTAGAACAGACGCTTTCAGTAGCAACGACGAGAAGATGAAATCTTAGTCGATGGACACTGCTTGCACATCTACAGGCGTGTCCGCAGACGCAACCTGCTCAGAATCCACCACTTCTTTCTTGTTTTTCACGCGCTCGATCAGCAGTTGAGAAACTTCTGTGAACAGCAGCGTGATAATGATCGCATCATCAATTTGACCGATGATGGGAATGAAATCGGGCGCGATGTCAAACGGCATAACGATATATGCAATCGTGCCTAAGATAATCCACCAGCGGTATTTGGGATTGCGAATGACATCGCGATACCAGTCGTAGAGACTTTGCAGGGAGAACGCCATCGGGAATGTCCTTTACTCAACATCTTCATTCTGCGAGATTGTGCCTGCGCTGTAGAGTGGGAAAAACCGTCTGCGTTGGGATAGGAACCCCACCCACTCTCGGTCTAGCTCCGCAGGAGGATGCGTTCCAAGCTTCTGTAGCTTAAGATACAAAATGGAAGTTTATTCGATATGATTAGAGGTGAGCCAATTTTTCAGCCTGTTTGAACGCTGAAACGGCTGCCCCCCAAGGCACAAAAAAAGATTCGCACATGCCCCTGCTGCCCAAGTTCGCCATACTTGGCTGCATCAAGCATGGTGACAGGTTTGGATGTGCCTCCTGATCGTTGATTTACCAGGAGGTTCGCAATGCGAAATCTAAAATCTGACTGCTCCAGTTTGCTTGCTTCTGATGCTTCACTTCGAGATCGCCTGCCCGTGATCGCGGGCGATCGCCATGAACTAGGCTCCATCCGCCATCTTGCCCTGCCGCGCCATCTGCATCCCAACTATCAGCACTGGCATTGGCTCAGCCGCTGAGCCTGATTCGCAAATCAGGGCCGTAAGCTGAACAATGCTAGTGGGCGATCGCCCTATTCCAGTCCTTCCAGTAGCTCCGTCGGGTCGATGCCGCGCCGCCGCAGTTGCTCCAGGAGGAGCTGGGTGCGCTGGCGTTCGGCAGCGAGTTCTGCTTCTGCCTGGGCTGCGCGTTCTTCAGGCGTGGGGTAGCGATCGCCCGCTTCAGAATACCAGTACAGCCATTCCCGCGTGATGCCTAGGTACGTGCCGCGATCGCGCCCCAGCCCCAGCCCAATTTCCGGCATCCACAGGGGATTGTCGCGCTGGAGCGTGTACACACCGTCTTGCAGGCGGTAGATTTCTAGCGGCGGTTTGCGGCGGCGGCGCGTGGAATAAACGGCGTAGTATTTCACGCCCATCTCAGCATAAAAGGCTTTTTTGCTGCTGTATTCGCCCCGATACTTGCGCGAGACAACCTCCAGCACCAGCACTGGAACGATGTTCTGCTCCTCCCACAGCACATAGCTAAGGCGCAATTCTTCGTCTACAATCCGCTCCACGCCCAGGCTCAAAAAGCCGTCGGGGACGATGGCTGGCTCCTCCGGGTCGTAGTAGATGCCCATGTCTACGCCAAAAAACCAGTCCTGCCGATCGGCCCAGATCTGGGCCAGGATTGCTTTCAACAAACCGGGCATCAGGTCTTGGAGTTCGTTATCCACGGGCGTTTCGTCGGAGTCGGGCAGTTCTTCGGACGAGGGCAGGCAGAGGCGCGGATCGTAGAACTTAAGCATGGCAGCGGAGTGAGAGCAACAGCGCGAGGGGCTTGAGAGCGCGTGACTTGATTCTAGCGGCTGAGAAACGGTCGCTCAATGATAGAATGCTTCTCAAGCTAGGGGTGCCTGCCTTGTCTGAATCAAGACATGAATCAAGACAGAGCGGGCTGAGATTACACCCTTGGAACCTGAGACTGGGTTATGCCAGCGGAGGGAAGCGAGGTTTGCATCGACGACATCCGAAGGGTTGGCAGAATTAGGTGAGTGAAATGGGTGGGGGCGATCGCCCTCTACCCTACCCCAAGCTGCCCTCCAATCTATTCACGTCACCGTTCGCGATCGCGTCTTCAACATCAGTCCGGTCAATTCGCGCAAGCATCCGAGTTGCATTCACGAGGGCTTGCGTAAATCCTGGCAAAAACCTGCAAGGACAGACTAGATTCAGCGACACTCGCTTGCAAACAAGCTGCGACAATCCCCAAGACCAAACCAGCCTCTAGCGACTTTACCGAACAATTCCCAGAGGAGGGTTTGAGCATGTCGGTTCAATCTGTGGCACTGCTGGTGACGCTGGCGACGGCGGGCGGGTTTGCCTTGCTGGGGCTGGTGCGGGCTAGCCAGCAGACGATGAGCTTAGAAGATTACATGGTCAGCCGCAATCGGTTTGGCCCGTGGATGTCGTTTGCCACTGTGGTTGCGTCGGCGCTGGGCGTGTGGATTTTGTTTAGTCCGCCCCAGGTGGGAGCCAGCAGCGGCATTGCGGGCATCGTTGGCTATTGCCTGGGGTCAGCGGCTCCGCTGGCGCTGTTTACCCAAATCGGCCCGCGCCTGCGCCGAATTTTGCCGCAGGGTCACTCGCTCAACGAGTTTGTGCTGTATCGCTTTGGCAATGCGATGTATCTGCTAGCGCTGGGCGTGATTGTGTTTTATATGTTCATCTACCTGGCGGCAGAACTGACGGCGATCGCCAAAGCGGTGCAAATCCTAGCAGACGTGCCCCTCGGCTGGACGGCGCTGGTGGTCATCGCCGCAACGTTCGTCTACACCACCTACGGCGGCTTGGGCGCAACGATTTTCACCGACGCGATCCAGTTTGCGGTGATGGTGCCGCTGCTGCTAATCAGCTTTGGGGTAGCGCTGGTGGCGATGGGCGGCTGGGAAGCGGCACTGCAACCCGTGCGGCTGAATGCACCCCAGTTACTCTCGCTGGGAAATATAGACGGCATCAAGTTTGGCGCAACCCTGGTGCTGGCAATTGTTGCTGCTGAGGTGTTTAACCAGGCAAACTGGCAGCGGGTCTACGCCAGCCGCACCGACAAGACCGTACAGCAATCGTTTCTGGGTTCCGCCGTGATCATTCTGCCGCTGCTGATGGTAGCGGGGGCGCTGGGGCTGCTGGCGGCCAGCTTGGGCTTCACGGACGATCGCGCTTTCTTTTCTCTGTTGCAGCAGCTTGCTTTGCCGCTGTGGTTCACGGTGCTGGTGCTGGTGCTGGCGCTGGCGCTGGTGATGAGTACGCTGTCTTCTTTGCTGAATGGCATTGCCAGCGTGTTTACCATTGACTTGATTCGCCTGTTTCCGCAAATGCAGACCAGCGGACTGCTGCGAGCGTCGCGGCTGCTAACGGTGGCAGTGGGGCTTCCGGCGATCGCCATCGCAGCGCGGGGCTTCGACGTGCTGTATCTGTTTCTGCTGGCGGATCTGGTCTGCGCCGGAGCCCTGTTTCCGGTCGTTTGGGGCCTCTACTCTCGCCGCATCACAGGCAAAACGGCGTTCCTCAGCGCGATCGCAGGCATCGGCGCGGGTGCCCTGTTTTTCCCAAAGCCCGACTTTTCGCCCTGGAACAGTCTGCCCTTTGCGGGCGACCTGCTGGTGAGCTTTGCCGTGGCGATCGCCGTTTCTGCTGGAATAGCCCTCCTTGGAAGTGCGATCGCCCCTCGTGCGGCACAATTTGATTTTGCCACCCTGGGCGATCGTAGCCGCGCCTACGCCGCTCTCGCACCCGATCAGATTAACATCAGCAAGTAGGGGCTTCCAGCAATTCTTGATTTTGGATTTGTAATTTTTGGATTTGTAATTTTTAAACTGCCAGTCAAGCATCTGTACCCCAAGCCTCCACGACCTCAGCCCTGCACTACGCCGACCCCCCTAAATGGACTGGAACCTCATCATCGACCTCTGCATCGGCATCGGCCTCAGCGCGGCGGCTGGCTTTCGGCTGCTGGTTCCGTTTTTGGTGCTGAGCATGGCGGCGCTATTTGGGCATTTCCCCGTCACGCCCGATTTGCAGTGGGTGGATTCGTTCCCAGCCCTCCTGACGCTGGGCGTGGCGGTGCTGGTGGAGGTGATCGCCTACTTTGTGCCCTGGCTGGATACGCTGCTGGATTTGGTTGCCTTTCCCGCGTCGATTATTGCGGGGACACTGCTGACGGCGGCGTTCTCCAGCGGGCTAGACCCGTTTTTGGGGTGGAGTTTGGCGATTTTGGCGGGGGGTGGTGCGGCCGGCGCAATGCGGGGGCTGTCGGGGTTTTCGCGGCAGTTAACCACAATCTTCACAGGCGGACTGGCGAATTTTTTGATTACGTCGCTGGAAATCCTGATCGCGGTGGTGCTGTCGGTGCTGGCGATCGCCCTTCCGGGCGCAGCGATCGGCTTGCTCCTAGGACTGTTGGGGCTATTGGGGCGGCTATGGCTGCGAGTGCGGACAGGGCTGCTGGGACAGCCCGCGACGGAATTACCTGCGCCTGATTCCGACATGCTGCCCCCGTCCACCTGAAGCGACTGCTAAAACACGCTGCTAAATCACCAGGATATTCGTCGCCGCTAGCGCCGCGCCAATGGGGAGTTGAGCAATCTGCACCTGGGGAGCGCTGCCGCTGCCGTCGGGGTCAAAGAACAGGTTGCCCGTGCTGCGGTCGTAAATGAAGCGATCGCCTTCTCGAACGGCCCGCGTGCCTTGGCGTAGAAGCGTTGTGGGCAATGTCCCTGCTAAATCTGCGAGATTAAACTCGGCGGCGGGAACCCGCAGCACATCTTCACCGGGGCGAAAGTCAATCAGCGTGTCCAGTCCGTCGCTGCGGGTGGTAGATAGGTCAAAGGAGTCGCGACCTGCGCCGCCAGTCAGCGTGTCACGTCCTACGCCACCCACCAGCAGGTCGTTCCCCGCATTGCCGATCAGCACGTCATTTCCGGCTTCCCCTTTGAGCGTGTCATTCCCGCCCTCGCCGCGCAGGGTGTCGCCGCCGCCCCCCCCCAAGAGCAGGTTATCGGCTCCATTGCCAATGATCAGATTGCTCAGCCCATTGCCGCGCCCCGTGAGGGCATCGCCGCTGAGAGTGAGGTTTTCTACAGGATTGCCCAGCACCCAACTCACTAGAGCGATGATCGTATCAGCTCCTGCCCTGAGCAGTTCGATGACCCCATCGCCGAGGCTGGCTACGACATAGGTATCGTTGCCGCGACCGCCCTCCAGCGTGTCGTTGCCGCTGCCCCCATCCATCCAGTCGTGTCCGTCGAAGCCGCGCATCCGGTCGTGGCCGCCCATGCCCCTCAGCATGTTGCTGCGGGAATTGCCCAACATCCCGTTACGCAGTGCGTTGCCGATGCCCTCTAGCGCTGTGCCCTTCAGCGTCAGGTTTTCTACAGGGTCGGGCAGAGTGTAGCTGATGCTGGCTTCCACAGTGTCGATGCCGCCGTCGGCTTGCTCAATCACGCGATCGCCCGCATGATCCACCCTGTAGGTATCATTGCCCTTGCCGCCGACTAGCTCATCGGCCCCAGGGCCCCCGTCGAGGCGATCGCCCCCATCGTGCCCCATCAGCGTATCGTCGCCCGCACCACCCATCAGCGTGTCGCTGCCGTCGCCGCCGATTAACCGATCGTTGCCGTCGGTTCCCGCTAGGTTCAGCGGGTCAGACGGGCGGGGTGGTTCTGGCGACACAGTGCCCAAGTCTGGTTCTGCCCACCAGCGGGGATTGGCGCTCATGAAGGCTTGCAGGGCGGTATATTTGGGCGCATCGGTCTGATAAAGGCTCTCCATCATGCCCCAACTGCCCCATTTGCTGGGGCGGGCAATATCGACGAAATGATTGAACAGCGTGCCGCCTGACTCTTTCCAGCCGTCGAGCAGTTGTTGATAGAGTTCACCCATTTCGGGGCGACGGTTGAGCGCAATGAAAAACTCGGTCAACTGCGCGTCGTTTTCGATGCCCGACGTGCCGACGATGTGCTGCCCGCCTTCGTAGGCCACCAGTTGCAAATTGTGGCGCTTGGCCACGTCGGCATGGTACTTAAATAGGGCGATCGTGTCTTTGACGGAATCTTTGCTGTCGCCCAGCAGGCCGCCCTCGCGGAGGTGCTGAAAGGCTTTGGCAAAGCCGCCGTCGGGTTCCGAGAGCCAAGAGCGCACCGTGTTGGCGTGGGTGGGGCTGCCCAGATTGTTGCCAAAGTAGCCCGTAACGGCGTAGGCATCGACGGCTTTCCAGGCGGGTTCGTTGCCCTCAGCAACCCAGGCGGGCGTGTTTAGCGCATAGGTTTCTAGCCCCTTCCAGCCCGTTTGCGTAGCCAGCACAGCGATGACGCGATCTTGCGCTGCAAGGCGATTGCCACCGCTCTTTTCTGCAAAGGTGTCCTTCCAGATCTTGGCGGTCTGCGCCGCCCTCATGCCGTACCACTGCATCCAGCCGCCCTGCACGTCTTTGCCCCAGCGGGCTTCGGCCTGCGCCTGGGCATAGTGGGCCTGCTCAAACTGCCAGTTCCACACCTCGTTGGAAAATTCCACATACACTCGCAGGTTGGGGTCGAGATGGTCGCGCACGTAGGCGGCGAAGTTGGCGATGTATTCATCCGTTGCCTGGTGCGGCATGTTGAACCAGGGCGACACCTGCATTTCATTCGCCAGGGCCACCATTGTTTCCACCGATGCGCCCTTCCAGGCCCAGCTTGCGTCGGTCGGTTTGGGGCGATCGCGCCACTCGCGCTGGGTGGAATCGTTGGTCTCCATCCAGTCCATAAACCGCAGCGTGCCAAAGTTGCGAATCCGCTCCTGGAACGTGGGGTTAAAAATCAAACCCTGCGCCACCAAGGGCAGGTCATCTTCGTGATAAACGCGGATGTTTCGCAGGTAGTCGCCCGTTTTCTGCGGGTCGGTCGCGGTGATCGAGAGCAGAATGCCCGCGTCTTTGGCGGGATCGACCTGGATTACGTCGCGGCCGGGCCGGGACAGGTTCTCTAGTTTTGCGGCGTTAAAACCATATTCCAGCGTGCCCTGCCCGTCATACATCACCACATAGTGACCGGGGCGATAGGCTCCGGGGATGTCGCGCAGCAGCAGCGTGCTGAGCTTGGTGTAGGTCGTGCCGTTGGCGGCAGTGGGCAGACGGGTGGGCCAGCCGTGGGCATCCAGATTGAGCACTGTTTCACGGGTGTCCCAGACCTGTTCAGTTTGCGGAATCCAGGCGCGAGCGGTTTTGAACAGATCCAGAAACGGAAGCTGGGGCGAAAAGTCGTTGATGCTGGTTAGACCGATGCCGAGCGATCGCTCTATAGATCGCCCTGTGATTGACCGCTCCTCCTCCAAACGTGCTGTTGGCAAACGTGCTGTTGGCATGAATGCAATCCTCCCAGACTGTCGTAAAGCTGGCTGCAAGCGGATGCGACAGGACGCGGGCCTTGACCCATCACCCTTCCCACCCGCTGACCCCTGAGAGCCAATCTCTAGTACTGACCCCCTTGCCGAAATCCGGGCGGACGACCGGAGAACTGCATAAATTCGGCAAAATACCGGAGATGAGAAACCCTGACAATACAAAGTGTGCGGTGCTGCTTTAGACAAAGACCTCCGAAAACTTTGGGAACTGGATTTTTCACCTAAAATGCTAGGGGCGATCGCCCAACCCCTTATCAGAAAATGGCTTCGGCTCTCTGCGCGACTCTTTAAGAAGACTTCACACCTGTTAATCTCCGCGTCTGTAGGTTGCTAACCTCACAGTTGCTTGATGTTCAAAGCCGAGTGAGCTTACAGAACCGCATTACTCTTTGGCGGAGGCATCCCATTGTCTGCGTCAAACCACACAGACAAGAGCGATCGCCCAAATGCGGATTTGCTCGATTTCTCAAAAATTTCCTGAATTATTCGCAAAATTATCCCAGCTTGATGAAGCCGAGTCTGCTGATTGCAGCAGGTCACAAAGATTACGGAGGAGCCTGATGGGGAAAATGCGATCCAAAACTGCGACTTGCAAACTCCGAATCAGGGCGTGGGCATGGGCGAGGGAGTTCCAGTAGGCGCGGCTTCTGTGGGTGAAACGCGGGCGGCAGGAGCTTTCGGGGAGTGGTTGGTGAATTGGGAGCGAACGGATCGAGGGGAACGGGGCAATCATCGTGGGCGATCGCCCCATCGGGCATCGTCGTGCGGCAAAGAATCGCCCCGTCCAGCTTTGCGCCGTTCAAGCTCGCCCCCGTTAGATTTGCGTCGGTCAGGTTCGCCCCCGTCAGGTCAGAGCGCCGTAGGTTGGCCGATTGCAGGTTTGCCCGTTGCAGGGTCGCCCCTGGCAGTTGGGCCCGCCCCAGATTGGCCCGCAGCAGACTGGCTGCCGTCAGGTTTGCCTCACTCAAGTTGGCTGCCGTCAGGTCAGTATCATTGAGTGCAGTCTGTTGCAGCCTGGCGCGGCGCATGTCGGTGCGGGTCAGGTTGGCCCGCGACAGGTTGGCATTGCGAAGCCGCGCATCCTTGAGTCGTGCATTGCCCAAGTAAGCCCGCCGCATATCGGCATTTCGAGCATCCACGCCGGTCAAGTTGGCCTCGCCCAAGTTGGCCCCAACCAAGTAGGCTCGGTTGAGCGTGGCTGCCCGCAAATTTGCCCGACTAAAAATCGCTTCCCCCAGATAGGCCGCATTGAGCCGGGCCCGCTCTAGGTCGGCATCCCCTAGATAAGCCCGCCGCAGGTCGGCTTCTTCTAGTCGCGCGTCCATCAACACGGCTCCACCCAGCGTCGCATCTGTCAGCAGCCCCTTCCGCAGATCGGCTCTGTCCAGGGCGGCTCTGGTCAGGTTGGCACTACTCAGGTTTGCCCGCTTCAGGTCAGCCCCGCGCATCAAGACATCCTGGAGGTTGGCATATTGTAGGTCTACTTCATCGAGTTCTGCATTATTCAGCCTGACGCGCTCCAGGTCACAACTGACGCAGGCTTTCGTCCGCAAGAGCTGGTTCACTCGCCCGGCCTTTGCGGCATTGCCCATACGAACCAATCCCACGGCGGTGACCAGCGATCCCAAAAAGACGGCGACCGTTAGCAGCGCCATGATATCTTTTCGATCCATAGCAGGAAAAAGGGAAGAAATTGGCTTTAGCACGGAACTCTAGGCCCCTAGCAATCGATCAAACACCTCCAGCCTAACCGATGAGGGATTGCCCGCTTGCGCCTCTTGCGGGAATCATTCACGCTAGAACACGAACGGGGGGCTATTCATATTACATCCCCCATCACACCACCCATTACAACACTATGGCCGACTATCACGAGCGTCGCAGGCTGATTCGCGAAAGCTTGAAAATTCAGCCCCTCAGCCACGGACAGGTCTATACCTACACGGTGGGCGTGCGATCGCAGCCAGAGATTTCTCCTGAACGCTATGCGGAGTTGCGCTGGAGCCTGGAGAATCACAAGAGTAATTTGATCCCCATTGTGGTGCGCCGCACCGATAGCCTCGGCGATGAAAAGGAATACGAAGCGATTTACGGAGCCGATTGGGTTAAGGTTGCGGAGGAGATGGGCATTGAGACGCTGTGGGCATGGGTGTTTGACTTGAGCGATGAAGAGGTGAAGGTGACGCAAGCTGAATTCGCCATGTTGCTAGACACTTCTCTAGCCACTCCTCCAGACACCTCCGCCGATAACCCTGCCTCGCCCCTTCAAGCAGCGGCTGAACCTCAAGAATCCGCCCCGATGTATTCCAGTTCTACGCCCCAGTCAATCGTATCTGCGTCTGATCTGATGCTGGAAACGCTGATGCGATCGCTCAGTTCTATGCTCGATCAAAAGCTGAATCAAACGCTTGATCAAAAGCTGGATCAAACGCTGGCGCGGCTGTCGAGTTTGGTGGGTGCTGGGGAATGGGGGTGGAGGGGGCGATCGCCCTCCTAGAAAACAAGCTAGACCTTTTGGAAAGACGGCTCAACCACCTCACCGATGCGATTTCCAACCTCACCCACAGCGTAGAAAGCCTCAAGCAACGTCCCGCTGCCTCGCGCTCTACGGGTAGAAAGACCGTCGATCTCAGCGATCTTGCAGCTAGGCTCAAACAATTCCGCCAAGACCCCAGTTCTGTGCCCGCGGCCCAGCTAAAAGCCGACCTAAATCAAAAGCAGGTGACAAAAGATTGTCTTCTCGCCTGGGCTGAGGAATTAGGAATCACTGTTCCTAAAAAAATAAACAAGCCACCATTGATTGAGCGTCTACTGGCTCTCTAGGTCTGGTTACTAGTCAACATTCCAAACGAAAATATTGGGCAGTTGTTATGACCCACAGACGACTGTAGCGATTAGCCATTCAAGGGCCAATTGCTGCATAGAATGCTGCCAGGGATTTGCGCTTTTATTCGTTCATCCTTGTGAACTGGAGATAAATCAGCAGCAGCGTGACGAGCAGCAGCAGGGTCGCCGCCGCCGCCGCATAGCCAAAATCAAACTGGGCGAAGGCTTCGGTGTAGACGTAATAGACCAGTAGGTTCGTGGTATTCAGCGGGCCGCCGCCTGTGATCACGTAGGGCTGCTCGAAGCTGCGGAGCGTGAAGAGGGTCGTTGTGACAATGGCAAAGATCAGAGTCGGTCGCAGTCCGGGGAGTGTAATGTGCCAAAACTGCTGCCAGTCATTGGCTCCGTCTAGCTCGGCGGCTTCGTAGCGGCTTTGGGGAATGGTTTGCAGCCCTGCTAAAAAAACGACGAGGTTAAATCCAAGCTGCTTCCAAATGCTGAACAAAATTAGCACGGGCATGGCCCAAGTAGTGCTGCCCAGCCACGGAATTGGATCAACCCCCAGCCAGCCCAGCGCCGCATTGACGGGGCCGTCGGTTTGAAATAGCCAGCGCCAGCCCAGACCTACGGCGACCAAAGACGTAATCGAAGGGATGAAATAGGCCGCTCGCAGCCAGTCCCGAAACTTCACGGCTCGATTTAGCAACACAGCCAATCCAAGCGGCAAGACCAAGCTGGGCAGGACGGTTGCCACGGTGAAGTAAACCGTATTGCCCAAGACCTGCCAGAAATCGGGCGTAGCCAGCAAGCGTTCGTAGTTTCCTAAACCCACCCAATGCACGCCGCTGCGAGTGAAGCTGCCCTGGGTCAGGCTGAGATAGGCGAGATAGGCAATCGGGAAAAATACAAAAACGCCTAAAAACGTCAGCGCTGGGGCGAGAAACAGCCATGCAGTGAGGGTATCCTGTGAAGGGCGATCGCCCCCACCGGGCCTTTGAAACCTTGGGGACATCAGAAGCCGTCGTGGTCTATTAAATGCTTCACAATGCCAGAGATCACCTGCTTCACAGCGGGTTCGCTGGCGGTGTAATTAATGGCGACCGAAATGACGTAGCGTTTGCCCTTGATGTTCACGCCGACGGTCGTGCCCAGTACGCTGGAGTTTTGCCCCGTTTTTTCGCCAATCCACACAGCGGGTCGCCGAATGGCCTCATAGCCCAATTCCCAGTCGTACTGGTTTACGAGTCCTTCCAAAATCAGGTCTGCACCGGGGACTTCATTGTTATAGACGCTCACCATCATGTCGGTGAGTTCGTCCATGTTGATTTCGTTGGGCACGCCGCCCATGTTGGCAGTAGGGTAGGTGTAGTTACCAACGAGCTTGGTGCTAACGCGGGTGTATTCGTAGCCGCGATCGCGCAGGGTTTGGTTAATCGCTTCCCAGCCCACGTAGTCAATGAGTTGATTCGTGGCGATGTTGCTGCTGTGGGTAATCATTTGCAGAAGCACCTGCCGAATCGGGTACTCCGTGCCGACCCAGATCTTGGCTGCGTCTTCCGTGTAGTTGCTGCGGTCGATGAAAATTGGCGTGTTGGGGTCGATCTTTTCGCGGGTCAGCTTTTCCATTGTGGCGATCGCCAGCGGCACCTTGATCAGGCTGGCGGGGCTGGCGGGTGGCTCTTTGCCCTGATAGCGGCGACACTCGCGCTCTAGCGTGCAGACCGTGACATGAACGCGAGCGCCCATGCCTGTGCTGTCGGCGATCGCCTTCAGGAACCCGGAGCGGGCAGTGTCGTATTCGTAGGCCACCACGCTCAAGATGCCCTCATATTCCTTCAGCTTCTTGGCAGCCTGTTCCCCCACAAATGAATCGGCGGACACTTCCCGCAGCGAATCGGTTGCAGATTTCCAGAGCTGATAGCGCTTGGCAATGGTTTCCTCGGTTTGGTCTGGCTGTTGCTTCAGTTCAACCGCCTGATTTGCCGTGCGGATGGCTTGTTCCCAGCTTGCTTTGGCAGATTCTTCCACGCCAATGCGGATTTCGACCGCTTGCAGCTTTTCTAGCAAGTTTGTGGGGGTAGAGGCCGCTCCTGTTGCCACGGAAACCAGGGTGGGCGGCTGGTTCTCGATGTCTTGCTGGAGGCGATCGCGGATTTCGTATAGCTCTGCCAGCGACTTGGCTTCAGAAATGAGAGATTCCCCCTCTTCGGAGGGACGCTCCAGCACGGGTGTCAGGGCTGGATAAGAATGAACCAGGACAGATCCTGCCATGACTCCGACTGCGCTGATGGGTGCAACGAGGGCATACCACCACCAGCGATGCGCCACTGATTTCATGATTGCGACCACGGATTCACTCCTCACCACGCAAGACCAGATGCGTATCCATCAGTGAAACTTTGAAGTTCGACGAGGGAAGTTCGACGAAGTTCGACTTTGAACAAGCAACTCTGTAACTGAACTTAATTAAAGTTAAATAATAAGACCATTCTCCGTATTTGAATGGTGCAGTGTGACGCAATCTGGCAAGAAGTTGTGGCGGAAGCAGCTGCCCAGGGCATTGCGGTCAGACCACTAGGCCAGTTCAAGTATATGGCTTGCGGATTAAACCGGAACGCTCCAGTAGATAGACGTTGGGGCACTGGGGAATAGAGGGCGCAAAGCCATAGGAGGTCAGGGTGGCTCGGCTTGGGTGGGGCGATCGCCAAAAAGCGTCTGGAAATCGTCTAGAGTGAGGGTTGGAGTTTTTTGCCATCTGCTCCGATTGCCGTCTACGCACCGCGTTTCCGTTTCATTTTGAGGTTCTCCAATGGCATCCATCCGTGAGTTGCATCAACAGCTCGTCCGCAAAGAGCGCTCGGCCGTCGAAATT
Source organism: Leptolyngbya sp. O-77 (assembly GCF_001548395.1). NCBI lineage: Bacteria > Bacillati > Cyanobacteriota > Cyanophyceae > Leptolyngbyales > Leptolyngbyaceae > Leptolyngbya > Leptolyngbya sp. O-77. Next base: position 4,906,359 of record NZ_AP017367.1, on the reverse strand, counting down.
GCCACCGAAGCCCTGGAGCGGGTTCAAGCCCTAGAACCCAAACTGCACAGCTTTATCAGCGTGACGGCCGACCGGGCGATCGCCCAGGCGCAGCGCGTGGATGCCCAGATTGCAGCCGGTGAGGAAATTGGGCTGCTGGCGGGCATTCCGATTGGCATCAAGGATAACCTCTGCACGAAAGGCATCCGCACCACCTGCGGCTCCCGCATTCTGGAAAACTTTGTGCCGCCCTACGAGTCCACCGTGACGCAGCGCTTGTTCGATGCAGGCGCGGTGATGGTGGGCAAAACGAATATGGACGAGTTTGCGATGGGCAGTTCGACGGAAACCTCTGCCTATCAGGTGACGGCGAACCCGTGGGATTTGGAGCGCGTACCGGGTGGATCTTCGGGCGGTTCTGCCGCAGCGGTGGCCGCGGGGCAGTGCGTTGTGGCGCTGGGATCAGATACGGGTGGTTCGATCCGTCAACCTGCGTCTCTCTGTGGCGTGGTGGGCATGAAGCCGACCTACGGGCTGGTGTCGCGCTATGGGCTGGTGGCCTACGCCTCGTCGCTGGATCAGATTGGTCCCTTTGCTCGCACGGTGGAAGACGCGGCAATCTTGCTGGGGGCGATCGCTGGGTATGACCCGCAGGACTCCACCAGCCTTAAGGTCGAAATCCCTGACTACGCCGCTGCCCTCAAGCCCGACTTCAAGCCGCGAGGCAAACTGCGGATTGGCGTAATTCAAGAAACCTTTGGCGAAGGGCTGGACTCTACCGTAGAAGCGGCCGTCACCAAAGCCGTTGAAACCTTGCAAGCACTCGGTGCCGAAATCCAGGTGATTAACTGTCCTAAGTTTCGCTATGGGCTGCCTACGTACTACATCATCGCCCCGTCTGAAGCCTCGGCCAACCTGGCCCGCTACGACGGCGTGAAGTATGGCTTTCGCGCCGACGACCCCGAAAACCTACTAGATATGTACGCCAAGACCCGCGCTAAGGGCTTTGGCGCAGAGGTGAAGCGGCGCATCATGATTGGCACCTATGCGCTGTCAGCGGGCTATTACGATGCCTACTACCTCAAGGCGCAAAAGGTGCGGACGCTGATCAAGCAAGACTTTGAGATTGCCTTCCAAAAAGTGGACGTGCTGGTGTGCCCCACCTCACCGACAACGGCCTTCAAGGCGGGCGAAAAGACCGATGATCCGCTCAGCATGTACCTGTCTGACCTGATGACGATTCCGGTGAACCTGGCGGGATTGCCTGCCCTCAGTCTGCCCTGCGGTTTTGACGAACAGGGCTTGCCGATTGGCCTGCAGATGATTGGCAACGTGCTGCGGGAAGACCTGCTGCTGAGTGTGGCCCATGCCTATGAGCAGACGACGGAGTGGCATAAGAAAGCGCCTGTAGTCTAGGACTGGCGCGGGCGGGCTGTCCCATTGGCTGAGGCTGATCAGTGTTAATCCTGCTTTCGGGTCAACCCTGCCAGAGAACCCAGGTGGTGGCGATCGCCAGGGTCGCCAGCGTCAGCGGCAGCCCAAACCGCAGGTGCGTCCAAAACGACAGCGAATATCCCTGGCTGGCGGCGGCTTCGGCGGTAATCAGGTTGGCCACCGCGCCAAACAGTGTCAGGTTGCCTGCCAGCGTGGAGCTAACCGCCAGCAGCAGCCAGGATTGCTTATCTCCACGGTCGATCAGCGATTGCAGCAGCAGCACCGCAGGCACATTGGAAATCAGGTTTGACAAGAGCGTTGTGATGCTGACCAGACCCACGGGATGGGCAATCCAGGGGAGCAGCCCCGACAGTAGATTAAAGGATTGCAGGCTGCGCGTCAGCACAAACAGGCCCGAAAAAATCACCAGCAGGCCCCAGTCCACATCCTGCAACACGCGCTGAGGCTTGATGCGGCGCGTAATCAGCAGCACGCCCGTCGCCGCCAAAGCCGACTCGGCCAGCGGCAATCCCACCACAAAGGCAGCCAGCATTAAGCTACTCACAAGCAGCGTTTTTCGCAGCAGCGGGCGGTAGGCGCGGGGGCGAAAGGTGGGTACGTAGGGGCGCGGTTTGAGCGATCGCACGTCTGGATACATCCACCCCAGCAGCCCAATTTGCAGCAGCAGACCCATCAGGGCAATGGGGATCATCACCCGCGCAAACTCGGCGTAGGCAATGCCCGAAAAGGAGCCGACCAGAATATTCTGCGGATTGCCGTTGAGCGTAGCGACGGAGCCGATGTTGGTGGCGGCTGCCAGCGCCAGCAGGTAGGGAACCGGATTGAGCGACAGGGTTTGGGCCAGGCTGACCGTGAGCGGCGTAAACACCAGGGCAATCGTGTCGTTCAGGAACACCGCCGAGAGTGCCCCGCAGCCCAGCGTCAGCGCTACCAGCAGCCCAAAGGGGCTACTTGTGAGGCGGATGAGATATAGCAGCGCCAGCTGAAAAAATCCGGCGTAGCTAAGGTAGGCATTGACGATCATCGTGCTGAGCAGAAACACAATGGTCGTTGGGTCAATGGCCTGCCAGGCCTCCTTGAGGGACAGCGTGCCCAGGGCGATGAGGGCAGCCGTTCCGGCGATCGCCATCGTGGCCCGATTCATCCGCAGCCCTGGCACTGACCCCAGTGCCAATCCCACATAGGTCAGCCCAATCACCGCCGCCTGGGCAACGGGAAGCCATTGGGCGAGGGCGCGAAACGCGATGCCAAAATATAGCACTGGTTTTGATGCCCAAAGTTCAGGTGATACAATAGTAAACCCCAGGGTGACTAGCGCAACGGTAGCGCATCGGACTCTTAATCCGCTGGTTCTGGGTTCGAATCCCAGGTCACCCATCACTTTGAGAGGCTGAATTGAGAAGCTGAGTTGTGGCGGTTAGGGAGGGCAATCCCTCGCCCAATTGATCCCCTTCGCGATCGCCAGCCTAGCGGGTCGCCACCCCGTCGGCGCGGGCAGCCCGCTGAACCGCAGCAGAGACGGCAGTCGCCACGCGCTCGTCAAACACCGATGGCACGATGTACTCCCGGTTGAGGTCGGCGGCGGTAATGAGCGAGGCGATCGCCCCTGCTGCCTCCAGGAACATGGTCGTGGTCATGGTCTTTGCGCCGCAGTCCAGGGCCCCGCGAAAGATGCCGGGAAAGGCCAGCACATTGTTGATCTGGTTGGGATAGTCGCTGCGGCCTGTCGCCATCACCGCCACGTCATCGGTCACCAGTTCCGGCTGAATTTCAGGAATTGGATTGGCCATGGCAAATACAATCGGGTCTTTTGCCATCGACTTCACCATGTCCACCGTTACCACCCCCGGCGCACTCACGCCCATGAATACATCCGCGCCCACCATCGCATCCGCCAGGGAGCCGCTTTGGTCTACGGCAAATTCTTTCTTTTGGTCGGTCAGGTCGCTGCGGCTGTGGCTGAGGATGCCCCGCGAGTCGCAGATTACAATCTGGGTGGCTCCGGCTTTTTGCAACAGTCGGGCGATCGCCAGTCCCGCTGCGCCCGCGCCGTTAATCACAATCTGCACCGACTCCATCGATTTATTCACCAGCTTCAGCGCGTTGTAGAGCGCCGCCAGCGAGACGATCGCCGTGCCATGCTGATCATCGTGAAAGATGGGAATATCCAGCTCCCGCTGAAGCCGCGCCTCGATTTCAAAGCAGCGGGGGGCGCTGATGTCTTCCAGATTCACGCCGCCAAACACGGGCGCAATGTTCTTCACCGTCCGCACGATTTCGTCGGTATCCTGCGTGTTCAGGCAAATCGGAAAGGCATCAATGCCGCCAAATTCCTTAAACAGCATGGCTTTGCCCTCCATCACGGGCAGCGCTCCGGCGGGGCCAAGATTGCCCAGACCCAGCACGGCACTGCCATCGGTGACGATCGCCACAGTGTTGCTCTTGATCGTCAGAGAATAGACCTTGGCAGGATCTTCGGCGATCGCCGTGCAGATGCGCCCCACCCCCGGTGTGTAGGCCATCGCCAGGTCGCTCTGGTTTTTCAGAGAAATCTTGCTCTGAACGCTGATCTTGCCGCCCCGATGCAGGTTAAACGTGCGATCCGACACGTTCAGCACCTTGATATGCTCCAGTCCCTTCAGCGCCGTGACGATTGCCTCGGCATGTTCCACGCTCGACGCTTCAATCGTGATGTCGCGGATGATGGTTTTCAGCGTCCGCTCGATCACCTCGATCTGGTCAATATTGCCGCCCGCCTCGCCAATGGCCATGGTGACGTAGGCCAGCATTCCTGCCTGGTTGGGCAACTGCACGCGCACCATGAGGCTGAAGCTGGGATTGGGAGTGAGGCTGACCATAGGATTCTCGATTTTGGATTTTGGATTTTGGGTTTTGGATTTTGGGGACGCTGAATGTCTTCCCTATCCGCAGTGCAGTGATCATCTTACCGCTACGGATCGTCCCTAGCGTAAGGGAGTTGCCGGACTGCAATTGTGCCAGAGTGAACAATCGATTAGGGTTCGGGTTCTGGTGGGCAAGGCGGCCAACCGTTGGTGCTAATGGTGCTGGGGCTAATGGTGCTAAAGACTGAAACCTGAAACCCACTTCTAATCAGCTTTAACTCTTAACCTCTAATTCCTGCTTCGGGGGGGCAATTAGGGCGATCGCCCGTTGCAGCGCAGACGGGCGCGTAGGAAACAAGCGTGCTGTGTCCGGGTGATGTTGTCGGCAACGAGAGAAGTCAGCAGCGAGTCGATCGATCCCAGCGTCGCCAGCATCAGCCCATAGCCCGTCATCACGCGCAGTGCCTCCCACTCAAACGCTGGCCAGTGCGGCTGTGGCACTGCTGTAGGAATGGCCCCAATCCGCGTCAGGTTTGCACCCTCGCCAAAAAAACAGCGATACGAGTGTCCCGATCACCAGCGCTAGCAGCGGCGAAGGAATGATGCGATTCAGCCGACGCGGCCAGGTAAACACGATCGCCAGCGTCATCAGCCCCAGCCCCAGCGCGAACCCGTTGGGATGCGTCAGATACGTCGGCAGGTTCCGCAGAGATTCCACGACTCCACTCGACCCTTTGTAGCCAAACAACGGCCCAATCTGGAGGGAGATAATAATGACCCCGATGCCCGACATAAAGCCAGAAATGACCGTGTAGGGCATGAGCGTGATGTACGTTCCCAAACGCAGCACCCCAAACAAAATCTGGAACAGCCCCCCCAGCGCAATGACAGTAAATGAAAGCGCCAGGCCGGTTTCGGGATACCGGCCAATCAGTACCGTGAAAATCGTTGCTACTACCACCGTCATTGGCCCAGTTGGGCCAGACACCTGAGCGGGCGTGCCGCCAAACAATGCCGCGAAAATGCCGACGAAGATTGCGCCGTAGAGTCCCGTCACCGCACCCGCCCCAGACGATACGCCAAACGCCAGCGCCAGCGGCAACGCCACGATTGCTGCGGTGAGTCCGCCCCAAAAGTCATCTCGAAAATTACGAAAATGGAGGTCTGGGGGTTTCAGAACATGAGTAAACTGTCTTAGCCAGGAGTTGATTGCAGTCACAATGGCAAGCCTCCAGGATATGGCCCAGATGTTGCGATAGGCCCTAGCCTCGCAGGATACGGCTGGAAATCTGGTTTGGGCGTTTCTTTCAAGATGTCTTGACTTCATTCACCCATTCGACATGCATTCACCCATTCGACGCAGGCACTATGGCAGACTCTCAAGACTTTAGGGATAACCGGGATCAGATTATTGTGCCGCTGGATGCACCAACGCTAGAAGAGGCGATCGCCCTCGTAGACCAGATCCCCGCCGTCCGCTTTTGGAAAGTCGGGCTGGAACTCTTCGTCAGCACGGGCGCAACCATTCTGGCAGAACTGAAAGCCCGGCAGAAGCGGATTTTTCTCGACCTCAAATTTCACGACATTCCCAACACCATGGCCGGAGCCTGTCGCGCTGCCGGACGCTATGGCGTAGACCTGCTTACCGTTCACGCCACGGCAGGCAAAGAGGCCCTCGTCGCCGCCAACGTCGCCGCCCAAGAGGGTGCCGCTGCTGCGGGCAACCCGCCCCCCAAGGTCATCGCTGTGACGGTGCTGACCAGCATTTCGCCCCGTGCCCTCGCCTTCGAGCTAAAGATGCCTCTAGAACTGCCCGACTTTGCCCTCCAGATGGCGCTGCTGGCGCAAGACAGCGGGCTATCCGGCGTGGTCTGCTCGCCCCAGGAGGCTGCCCACCTGCGCCAGGTCTGTGGCGATCGCTTCCTGCTCGTCTGCCCCGGCGTGCGCCCCATCTGGGCCAGCGCCAACGACCAGCGCCGCGTCATGACTCCTGCCGAAGCGCTCCGGGCAGGCGCAAGCTATCTGGTAATTGGTCGCCCAATCACCGTCGCCCCCGACCCAGCAGAAGCGTTTGCGCGAATTTGTCAGGAGGTTGCAGAGGTCACAGGGTAACGAAGCGGCGTGTATTTCTCTTGAGCAGCACTTGAGCAGCACTTGAGCAGCACTGTTGACTGGTAATCCAAAATCGAAAAGCCAAAATCCAGATGACACCATCCCAGCAGCCTTCTAAACCTCCCTCTCTTCACGCCTGCCGCGGCCGGCAAATGCCAAACACCGACGTATAGCCATGCAAAAACGTCGTGCTGCCAACGGGGCCAATTTCGCCGTTGCAGAAGAAGCCGCTGACGGGCGTGTGGGCGATGTAGCGCTGGAACAGGGCAGAGTCGAAGTTGGGTTTGCCATACAGCCCTTCGCCGCGCCCCAGGCAAGAAAACATCAGCGCTCCGGCGGCAGAGGCTTGCCCCGACTGGGCCTGATAGCGGCGCAGCAGGGTTTCTAGGTCTGTCGCCGACGCATCGGCATCGCGCAGATGAAACTGGATGCGCTGACCTGGCCGGACGCGATCGCCAATGGCCACTGCCCCAGCGCGGGGATCGACCCCCAGCAAATTGCGAATCAGAAAATCGCCCTGCTCGAGCTGCTGCTTGAACTCACTCTGGGCAATGCCGACGAACAGCGAATGCTGGGCTAGCTCACGATCTGCATCACTGAGGTCTTGCAATAGCTCTTGCAGCGCCTCTAGCGGCGTGCGGTCGGGGGTGGAACCCGGTTGAGCGGTTTCTGGTGCGATCTTGATCATGATGTTGCGATCGCCCTCCACTACGCGAAACGGCTGACCAATGGGGCGACAGCCCTGCGCCACAATGGTTTCCATCACCAGGTTGCCACTCAGCGCCACGCCCACCACGCCGTCTCGGTAGAGCTTGCCGTTGCAAAACAGGTTGCCGTGGCCCATCCCGCTGCCGTCCGTCAGCCCACCCACCTTGATTGCGCCCGGATAGGCATAGTCCAACCCTTGCAGCAGGTCGTTAATGCTGGAAAAGACAGGCTCCGCCATCAGGATGAAATTGGGCTGCTCCGCCGGGTCAACGCCGACCAACTCAGCCCAGGCATCGGGAGGGCTGTCCAAATCAGGCAGATCCTCCGCAGACAGATGAAAGGCGTGGAGCTTTACCCCTGGCAGGCGAGCGAGGGTGAGGCTGAGGGCGGTTTCGCCTTCGATTTCCTGAATGCGGTTGGGGCTTTCCATCCCCACAATGCCACCACCTCCGCAGCCCACCAGCACAGGCAAATCCAGCGCCTCGCTGAGCAGGGGCAGCAGGCGGGGATATTCGCTGGCAAAGGTAGAGGAGATAAAAACCAGCCCCAAGTCGGCAGGGGACTCGAGCTGCGCCTGCGATCGCTCTACTACCTCTCGCACCGCCGCTTCCAAAGACGGGCGCGTGGATAATGCATTGACCCATCGCATCGTGTCAGCCACGGGCAGTTCTCCCTCGTATCAGTGACAACCAGCTACTCATAGAAAAATGGTAGTGCCGAATGGGACACTCGGGATCTCTCGACCCACGGGAAAGGGCGATCGCTTGCTAGCATGGAGACGAGACAAAAACCTGATTGATTCCCGCTTTAGGTAGACAGACCCCTTGCCTTAAGACCTTAAGACATTCCCGCCATTCTCTTGACGGCTCCCGTCCTCAGGGTACTCTAAGAAAAAGGATACCGGCCTGCTACCGAGAGGTTCCTCGCACGATCTGTCTGGAAGCTTTCTACCGAGATGCCTGTTCTGAACGCTGCTGTTCAGATATATCTCAGATGAGATGTCTCTCAGATTAGATGTTTCCTATTCTCCCTAGTAGAGCTTGAAGCTCGAACCTTAGAATCAAATTTGCAACTTTAGAGCCACTGAAATCTATGAGCGATATCCAAGCCAAAATTCAACAAGAGCGCCAAGAAGCTCGCGAAGTCTGTGAACTCAAGGGTGACGGATCTGCCGAGTGCGCTGCCGCCTGGGATGCGGTTGAAGAACTTCAGGCAGAAGCCGCCCACCAGCGCGACAAGGAAATAGAGAAGACTTCGCTGGAGCAATACTGCGACGACAATCCTGAAGCCGCAGAGTGCCGCGTCTACGACAACTAAAGCGATTGGCAGCCCTTTGGGGCAAGTGACAAGTTACTGCGGGCGAGAGTGGCTGCGGGCTAGCTCGTTCTCAGCAGCGACTTTCAGCAGTTAGTTTAGGTGATGGGCAGTGAGAGGAGAGCGATCGCCCGTTCTATTCTCCCTGCCCATTGCTGTTTCTGCCCTCTGCCTTTTGCCCCATCTGGCATTAGCATGAAGAAAACTCGGTTTCACCACTCGGTTTTTTCAAACGCTGTGCTGTGATGGTTGCGCTGCTTATTTTAATGATTGGACTCACGCCTTCGCTGGTGTCGCTCTGGATCATGCGCCAAGCTGATGCCCAAGCTCAGGAGCGACTGCGCCATGTGCTAGAGGCGATCGCCCATCGAGGACTCCCCTCCCTCCAGCCCACGCCAGACCTGCGCTACATCGAAGGCATTGGGCTGCTGATTGGAGATTTTACCTGTCGCTACAACGCGCGATCGCGCTACCTCCGCTGCGCCATCAACCCATCGGGCCCCTGCGAAGGCTGCCGACAATACGACCCGGTGATTCCCGATGAGTCGGTGATGCTCGATTCCTGAGCAACGCGCACAATTTCCCAAGGCGAATTGCTCTATAGTGCAGAGGTCAAACGTAAGGTTCAGGCAGGCAGCAGGCGGTCGAGCAACTTTGAGTAACGCAGAGCAAAATCTGGAGCCGCAAATGACCGATTTGGCGGCAAGTTCGGCATCCGGTTCGACGGATCTAGAATGGCAGGCAGCGACAGATTCTCCGGTAGGACGGGCCGATCCTACAGACTGGCAGGCGGCCGCAGCGCTGGGATTGGCGCTGTTCGGCATTTCCATTGGCTCTATCTTTTCTGTGGCGGCGGGGCGCGAGATGAGTCCCAATGCGATCGCCCTCAATCGTCTGATCATCGCGGCGATCGTCTTTGCTGCGCTAAACGGCATTCAGGCATTGTGCCAGCCCGATTTGATTCCGGAGCTTCGTAAGACCAATCCACCAAAAGCCTTGGACTGGCTGCTGCTGCTGGCGGCAGGCATCTGCTTTGCGCTGTCGCTGGTGCTGCTGGCCTGGTCGTTTACCCAGACCAGCGTTGCCAAAGCCTCGCTGTTTACCCACATGATGCCGCTGTTCACCACGCTGGGCGCGTGGCTGGTGCTGGGGCGGCGGTTTAGCAGGCGATTTTTGATCGGCATGATGGTGGCGGTGGTCGGGGCGATCGCCATTGGCATCGACGACTTTGGCGGCGGCGACAACAGTCTGTGGGGGGATGCAGCGGCCCTGGGCGTGGCGCTGCTGTTTGCCACCGAAATTTTGATTATGGAACAGTTGCGATCGCGCTTTGCAGTGTCCCTGCTGGCGATGGTCGAATGCGCGATCGGCAGTCTGCTGCTGCTGCCCACCGTCCTGCTGCAAGGTGAATCGCCCCTGCCCCCCAACGGAACGAGCGCAGCGGCCGTCGTGGGGCTGGCGCTAGTAACGCAGATGGGCGGCCACGGGCTGATTACCTACAGCCTCAAGCGGTTTTCAGCGGGTGTGGTGTCGGTGGTGCTGCTGGCGGTGCCGATAATCTCCGCAGGGCTGGCGCTGGTGGCGTTTTCGCAGACCATTAGTTTGATGGATGCGATCGCCTTTGCGGTCGTGCTGACAGGCATTTATCTGTCAATTACCAAGTAAGATCGCGAAGTTTTTGCTTTAATTATTTCTAGAAGAAAAACATAAGTTACGATTTAGAAAATCGTCGAAAGCCATCGCTATACTTTCACCTGGAACCTTACAAGTTAAACCAGCAAAGCGGCGTGAACAGCATTTTACCGTCCAATCTATTCGACACACTAGTCTATGTCATTCCAGGATTTCTAATCGGCATTTCTTTGCTGTTTCTATTCTCACCAGAATCCCTAAGCCTAGATAACGACAAGATTGGACTTGGAATGCTGACCCTTTTTTTGATTCTGTCCTATGTATTGGGCATCATCGTTCATCGGCTCTCAGGAGCGGTCATCTATCCGCTGTACTACCTGTTTGGAGAGGGAGTCCTAGAGGGGATTATTAGAGACTTTCCAGATATAAAAATGGTTCGAGCGCTGATCGACAGCAGCCTGGAAATTACTCCCTTGGGCGATGTTGACTACTATCGATATGCATCGCTCATTGTCTATGAAAAGCTGCCTAAAACCGCCGAAATCGCTGAAAAGATGATGGCTATGAGTACAACGTCCAGGAGCCTTCTCATCTGCTTCCCCATTTTTGCCCTATCTGCAACAAAGGCGTTTACCCGAAAGTTTTCCAAGAGGATGGAACTCTCAATTTTCTTGTTTTTGGGTGTTGTTTTGCTATTTATCGAGGTTGTCTTGCTGAGGAGTTTTTTGTCCTATTGGTCTTCTTCTGTATGGGAAGTTTTGAGGGGATATATCGTCTATAGTAAGCTGGAGAATTAGGATAAAGCTGTCCTGAAGATTGATTCAAGTCCCAATCCGAAATTAAGCCCCGATTCATCATCAGGTTGACTCACCATGCCCCTCCAGACACCACTCTTCTCTAGCCCGACGCAATGGGTGCAGGTGCCCAACGGCGACTTGCAAATTGATGCTTATCTGGCGATGCCTGCGGGTGACGGGACGTTTCCGGCGGTGGTGGTGATTCAGGAAATTTTTGGGGTGAACGAGCATATCCGCGACGTGACAGAGCGCATCGCAGGACTGGGCTACGTGGCGATCGCCCCCGCCATCTATCAGCGACTTGCGCCGGGGTTCGAGGCGGGCTATACGCCGGAAGACGTGAAGCAGGGACGGGTTTACAAAGAGCAGACGAAGCGAGAAGACCTGCTGAGTGATATCCAGGCGGCGATCGCCTTTTTACACATGCTGCCCCAAGTCAAACCCGGCGGTGTTGGCTGCATCGGCTTTTGCTTTGGCGGGCATGTGGCGTATCTGGCGGCGACGCTGCCAGAAGTTGTGGCTACTGCATCTTTCTACGGGGCGGGCATCACCACTTGGTGTCCTGGCAACGGCATTCCCACCGTCAGCTACACGCCGGATATCAACGGCACGATCTATCTATTCTTTGGCAAAGAGGATGCCAGCATTCCCCAAGAGCAGGTAGATCAAATCGAATCGACCCTCCAGGAAAACTACATCGCGCATCGCATCTTTCGCTACGACAGTGCGGGGCACGGCTTCTTCTGCGATCGCCGTCCCGACTATCGGCCCAAAGCGGCTGCTGATGCCTGGGAAAAAGTCCAGCAGCTTTTTCAACAGCTTCAGACCGACAGCGAGACTGACAGCGACACCGACAGCGAGACTGACAGCGACACCGATAGCGACACCGATAGCGAGTAGTAGGCTGCGATTCCGAACTGCTACTCTGGATCGAGTCATCGGAAACGCCAGCGCTTCTGCTGCTAAAGGCTGAAGTTGGCGGCTGCTTCTCCGGGCATGACCAGCGGCAGCGTTTCAATAAACTCCACCAAATCATTCATCTGGCTGTAGGGACGACCGATAAAGTAGCGACTTTCGACCCAGTACAGAAGGCGATTGTCCATCATGCTGATGCGGAGGGTGCAGCCCCGGTCTTCCGCGAGGCGAAACACGTCTGCAATATTCACGGTACTACCAATCATGTGAGTCTTGACTCCATCTAGGCTTGGACTAAGTTTGGACTAGGTTTGGATGAACCTTGGCTGAGGGGATATGCGGGCAGCTCAGCGCTTCATTTCGGGAAATTTGGCAACTGTTGAGCGGTTCCAGCACAAAAGAGGCTCCTTGGTCGTGTATCCGTAGTTTTGCGACTGACGTTCCAAAAGCCTTCATAGAAGCATTCCTGAATACTCTTATTTTTTATATTTTTTTAATCTTTGGCACTCCGTAGATTCAACGATTTTTTCTTCGTTGGCAAGGTTTTCTCCGTAAGATACGTAGGTATTAGTTCTCGCACCAGGAAGCTTTGAAAGTTGCGAGAAAGTTGTGACTTGGAATCAGAGATTTGGAATTAGTATTTAAGTATTACTCAAGCCCGTGTACCCAGGGTCGCTATGACGCTCAAGCCTTCCCAGATTTTGCAACTGCTGGATGCTCGACGAGAGCAATTCACCGCGTTTGACCAGTCGGCGGTGCAGCAGTTTCAGCGCTATCGGGCGGCACTGTGCCAGTTTTGCCAGCTTTCTGACGAAGGGCGATCGCACTTGCTGGCCCAATATCCGGGCAATGACCTGGGCGCACGGCCGATCGAGAGCCTGTCCGACGCGCCGCAGTGTGTCGTGCCCTGGACGTTTCAGTGGGATAACCGAGAGCAGAGTTTGGCGTGGGCCCGCGATCGCCTGCTGAATATCACCACCTTTGCCGTTGATGGGTCGCAGATTTACCCTGGCAAAGATCTGTCGATTCCTGTGGCGCTGGTGCAAATCGGCTGGTATGAAAATCGCCACAGTCCCAGCGGAGCTTACGAAAAGGACGTGGCGGTAGACCTGATGACCCCACAGGATTTGCGCGAGGGTGGCCAGGGCAACCCGGTGGATCGGCGGGTGAATATGCGTCGATTTCAGCTTGAGACGCGGCGGCTGACGGAGTACATCCAGAGCCGCAAAGCGCAATCACAGAGCCTTTCCGAGAAAACGCTGGTGTTTTTAGATGGGTCGATGGTGGCCAGCTTTGCGGAGCCGTTTGACGAGGCAAACCAGCAGTTTTACGTAGACTGCCTGCTGCCGCTGCTGCACGCCAGCGAAGCCCAGCGAGTGCCGCTGGTGGCCTACATCGACACGTCCTATGCCGATGACTTGGTGCGGATGCTGCGACTGTTGTACGACCTGGAGCCAGCCGACGCGATTCACGACGCGCAGATTTTGAACGCGCTGATGCGCTGGGGCGATCGCACGCCGCTGTTTCTCTGCGAGCGGCCGGGCATTTTAAGCCGCTATGGCCACCATCGCCGCCGGATTGCCTTTACGTATTTGAAAACCACCCGCGACACCTATCCGGCTCGGCTGGAACTCCCGCTGTGGGTGGTGGAGGCGGGTCTGGCGGACACCGTGATCGACTGGGTGCGGGCGGAGGTGATCGCAGGGGGCGGCTACCCCTACGCCATCGAAACGGCGGATCAGACTGCGGTGCTGCAAGTGGGCGATCGCCAGTTGTTCTTTCGCCTGCTGCAAGAATGGGCAGACAAGCAGGGGCTAGACCTGCGCTTTTCTCGCAAGATGTTGAGCAAGGCCCGGCGGCGCTAGCTCCACCAGCCCGTAGCCGATTCGAGGAATTCAGGATCAATAAAATTTTCTAGAGATTATCCCCAAACGGCCCGCAATGACGCTATCTATGAGGTCGGGACTCTCCAGCGTACACCCTGCTGGAGAGCCACCGTGAGGAGAGCCATTCATGCAAAAGATTGGGCAGACCATTGCCGCTGCTGGCGTTTGGGTGCTGCTGGGGTTCCGATGGGGCGAGATGCCAGGCGGGGCGATCGCCCTGGCCCAAGCGGTTTCGCCTCAGCTTGCGCCGACCCAGCCAGAGCGCGATTCGCGAAGCGATCCCTACAGGGATCGCCTGCCTGCGCCGACCCTACCCGCCGTTCCCCTGTCGCCCGAAGAGCAGTCGCCCATTCTGTCCACGCCCGATGGATTTCCCCAACCGCTGCCGACGGATGAAACCGTGCAGATTCCCATCCGGCGGATTGAGGTGCGGGGCAGCACGGTGTTTACCGAACCAGACTTTGCGCCGATTGTGCAGCCCTACGAAGGGCGATCGCTCACGCTGCGGGAACTGCGCGACATTGCCGACCAGCTCACCCAGCTCTATCTTGACCAAGGCTACCTAACCTCGCGGGCCATTCTGGGCGACCAACTCGTGGCCGATGGTGTGGTGCAATACCGCATTGTAGAAGGCAGCCTGGAGCGCATCGAGGTGGAAGGAACCAATCGTCTCCATCCGGACTATGTGCGGAGCCGCATCTTGCTGGGCGCAACCACGCCGCTGAATCAGGCGCGACTAGAAGACCAACTGCGGCTGCTGCGGCTGAATCCGCTGTTTGAAACCGTGGAGGCCAGCCTGCGGGCGGGCAGCGGGCTGGGGCAGAGTATCCTGGTGGTGCGCGTGACGGAGGCGCGTCCCGTCAGCGGCTTTGTCAGTGTGGACAACTATTCGCCTCCCGGTGTCGGCTCCGAGCGGCTGGGCGCGGAGCTGGTGGTCCGCAACCTGACGGGCTGGGGCGACGAGCTTTCGGGAACGTACTATCGCAGCACTACGGGCGGGTCGAGCAGCTTCGACTTTGCCTATCGCCTGTCGCTCAACCCGATGGATGGCACCGTGCAGGTCCGCTACGCCCCCAGCGAATATCGCATTACTGACCCGGAATTTGTAGACCTTGACCTCAGCGGCAGCGCCGATGAATATGAACTCAGCTTTCGCCAGCCCTTGTTCAAAACGCCCCGCGAAGAATTTGCCCTGTCGCTGAGTCTGCTGCACCGGGATGGCAGCTCGTTTTTTAGTGACAATCGCTTTTTTGAGGATTTTTTGCTGAAGAGTGAATCTACCAGCCTGATTGCCTTTGGGCAGGATTTTGTGCGGCGGGATGCGTCGGGGGCCTGGGCGCTGCAATCGACGCTGAATGTGGGCGTGGGGCTGCTGGATGCAGATGTGGGGGGCGATCGCGACAGTTTGTTTGTCTACTGGCTGGGGCGAGTACAGCGGGTGCAGATTTTGCAGCCGGGAAACTTGCTGATTTTGCAGGCGGATGTGCAGGTGTCGGGCGATCGCCTCCCGTCTTCCCAGCAGTTGGCGATCGGCGGCGGGCAGTCGCTGCGGGGCTATCGGCAAAATGCGCTGCTGGGCGACAGCGGCTTTCGCGTCTCGATCGAAGACCGCATTACGCTGGGACGCAATGAGGCGGGCGAGTCGGTGTTTCAGGTTGCGCCGTTTGTGGATGCGGGAGCCGTCTGGCTAAATGGCGAAGACGACGACAGCCCGTTTCTCATCGGGGCGGGTGTGGGGCTGCTGTGGGAAGCACTGCCCCGGCTCAATCTACGACTCGACTTCGCCATTCCCATCACCGAGTTTGATGGCGCAGGCGAAAACGCCCAGGATCGCGGGTTCTACTTTTCCGTAGACTATCGGTTCTAATGGGTGGTTTGAATGGCCGATTTTAGACACAAAACCTATTCAGTGCGCTCAGGGTGTGATGCAAGATTGCCTGCTGTAGTTTGAGTTCGTAATCTCTGGTTCCTCCTCAAATATGAGTGCAATATTAGAGGTATTACTTAGTCACCCCTGAAATCCCCGTATGCTGGATTGGTTGGCAGCTACAACAGGAATAGAGCTAGGAAAGCTAGTGCTAGAACAGGTTCTCGATTTGAGTAAGCCTGTTCTAGAGGGATATGTTCAAGATTTTTTTAAGGATTGCCTGAGTAGCGGAATCAGCCGCCTCAATGCCGCAGCACTGAAAACGCTAATGGCAGAAGCAGTTGGCTACTTTATTAAGCGCTTTATTAAAGAGCTTCAGATTAACGACGTTCCCGAAACTAGCATTCAGCATCACTATCACGCAGCGATCAAAAAGTTTGTGCAGGATGAGGCGGTGCGCCCACTTTTGGGAAAAGCCTTTGATAAGGATTGCAAACAAATTGACTACGCACAGCTAGAGAAAATTTGGACAGAGCAGCATCAAGTCTCCGGATGGCAATTTCCTACAGAAGAATTTGATTGGCGCGGTGTCTGCAAAGAATATATCTATGAAGTTAAAGGGATTATCAAGGCGAATGCAGAATTGCGGGAAATTTTGAACTCTGACCTACTCGGAGACATTGCTCGTAATACCGCACAACTTTCACCTGGATTTGATGTTGAAAAATATCGTCACAGTTTGCAGTCTAGCTATGGCTCTCTGAAGCTATACACCCTCGACAGCACCGATCGCGCTGATGCCATCAAGCTCTGGGCAATGTTCATTGAGCAAACGGTACGAGAAGCCTTGCCCCCAACGCGCTATGACCTACCTTTGGATTTGAAACGACAACTGCAAGCCGCAGGACAACTTGAAGCCAATTTATCGCCTAAAGCCCTGGAGCATTATCGTCATGAATACTTTCAGCAACCTGCGCGAAAGATTCTAGAAGCAGTAGCAGACTCTCAGCGGGCGGTGATTTTAGGTGATCCGGGATCGGGTAAGTCAAGTCTGTTGCAATATCTGGCACTGGAATGGGTTGAGGGCAAAAACGAGAAACTTCCGTTACTAATTGAGTTAAGAGAATTTGCTGTCAATCCATCTGCAAACTTTCTCTCGAATTTCTCCATCGCGGTCGAGGTGTAGATTGGCAGTTTGATCAGCAACAGCTTCATCAGCACTTGCTAGAATTTCCCCACATTAGTGATGTTCGACGGGTCTGGACGAGGTATTCGATCGCGCCACTCAATCGACCGTCATCGACGACATCATTCGCTTTTCGCAGCAATATCCCAAAGCCCAGGTTTTGGTCACGTCTCGCATCATTTGGTTACAATCCCCGAGCGCCTCCAGCACAGCGGGGTTCCGACACTTCACCATTCAATCACTTGATACTAACGAAATCCACAAATTTATCGATCGCTGGTATGACCTCTCGATGAGCAGCGATCCCCGATAAAGCGCGACTGAAACAGCGATTGAAGGATGCGATCGCCAATCAAAAGCTATCGCCAACTTAGCAGACAATCCACTGTTGCTAACAATGATGGTAACTCTGAATAAAGAGAAAGAAGAAGGTTTACCTCAAAATAAAGATTGACCTTACAACGAGGGCTTCTAAACTTCTGTTGCACAAGTGGGGATTATGAAGCAAAGCATGATCTAAAAGATCCTCGCTGGGGAGAAGTATCCAGTTGAAATTGATTATCGAGATAAGCAAGCGATGCTTCGGCAAGTTGCCTATTTCATGCAAGCAAGTAGCAGCGGATTAAATGGAAATTTGATTTCAAGAGAGGACTTGGAGAATTGTTTAAAGCTCTACTTTGAAAAACTGACTTTGGAAGCACTAAATGCGCCAAGTATTGCAAAGCTCCTGATTGATCAGCTTTACAGACGAGATTCTGCAATTTGCCACTACGGTTCCGATACCTACGGTTTTGTACATCGTACTTTTTTAGAATATTTCTGTGCTGTCGAAATTGTTCATCGCTTTGAGAAACAATATACCCTCACTTTTGAACAACTGCGAGATGAGGTATTTGGGCAACACTGGCAAGATGAAACCTGGCATGAAGTTTTGAGATTGATTTGTGGAATGATTTCTCCTAAATTTGTAGGTCAATTAGTTGAATTTTTGATGGATATATCTTTAGGAGATGAAGTAGAATTCAATAATTTAAAGAATAAAGATGATGACTTTTGACTTTATATAACCACATTCTTAAATCCGTAGGAGGTGATATTTGTCTAACTTCTACATTTCTCCAAGAGGTTGACAGTTATCAAGAAATTAGACACATCGCGCTGCTATTAATCAGTAAGCTTGAAATATTTCTTTCATCTCTGTTGGCGATGAGCCTTTTGGGTCTTAGTGAACCTGAATTGATATTCTTACATCTTGCACCAGTACATTTAGCCTACGTTTTTAGCTCAGCGAGGTGGACAAAGTGCACCGCAATACCGAGTGAATCGAGCAGGGATCGCGCTCGCTCAACTTGAAGCAGCGCTAAACAAGCTGCGACTTCCGGGAACAAGGCGTCTAATGCAGCAGTTGCAGCGACTTTCCAATCAGGGGTCGCTTTGGCGTGAGTTGCGCGGTAACCCAATGAACCAGCACAAAGCTGAGGAAACACAACATCAACCAGCGATATACGCCCTTGAGCGTCTGCTGAGCAAAGCGATGCAACCCAAAGCGATGTTTGATGGTTTTGAAAAATCCCTCAATGCTCCATCGTCTACGCGCCCCCACCAAGTGATGGTGCTGCCTTTGAGGGGACGAGTCGAGAGGACAAAGCGTTTCTCCAACTGGCCGTCGCGTTTGAGGTAAAGCCAAGAAATCGTCACCGGGAAGTTCAGTCCCTCTAAGCCACCTGTTGCCCTTTTTTCACCAGTTTGCTCACACAGCGACCATCAGCCAGTTTGCGGTCACACCGCACCCCGACAATTACCGAGTAACGGCGCTTTCGCATCGCTTTGAGGAAGGCCACGCTGCCAAAGGCGGTGTCTGCCAGAATGACCACCCGGAAGGCGCTCGTTAACGCAGGGGGCAAGCTACCTATTAAGCGAATCGCCAACTGCACCGCAGTCCGCTGATGTTTGCCACGCCAGACCGAAAACTCCAGGGCACTCGACACTCTCCAACCACCAGATACAGCACCACCAGATGCAATCCTCGCTTGCCTTGCAGCACACGAATCAGCGATGCAAACGCTTTGAACTTGCCGCATTTCTCCAACGTCGTCAGATCCACCACCACCTGCAACCAGGGACGGCGACCTTTGGAGCAGACTGCAACAGTTGCTGCACGATCTGCCGTCGCACCACGCGCACGACTTGGCGGGTGGGCCAGGCATACTCGTTGAGAAATCGGCTCAACGCACTACCCGACTTAATCAAACTGTGTTGCGGCGAGGGTTGCCCTTGAGCTTCTAGGAACAACCCCAGCATCGCTTGCAGGCTGTCTCTTTGGTAGGCACTCGGCATCAGGCTGAGCAGGGTGTAGACTAACGCTTGGGCGTGCCAAGAATGGTTTCCACTGTTCTTGTTGTTTGTGACTTCACGCCCTTTTCTCTCATTGATTGCACCCGCCGAAAAGCCGTTCATCTGTACTGGTGCAAGATGTAAGTATTCCTTGTTAAGGAATGTATTAAGATAGTCCGCCTTATTGCTGATGTAGGACGAGGCGATACAATGGTTTATCATTGGCTTGTGAATACAGCAAAAGAGGCAGTCCTACAAGAAATGTGTTTGGCTGCGATACTCGGACTAGTGGATAATTGGAAAGATCATCCAAGCTTAATTGCATCACTGAGCGAAGTTGCAGTAGAAAACAATTTTTACTCTATGGATGCGGCGGGAAGTTTAGTAGGTTGTGCTGTAGATAGCCCACGTCAACTAGCTTTACAGGCTCTCTCCACTTATTATCCTAACAATCCTAAAGTTCCGGCGCTGCTGCGCGATCGCGCCCTCAATGACCCCGATGAACAACTACGAGAATGGGCACAGGAGCGGTTGCAGAAGATGGAGAGCCAGGGAGGATCAGGCTGATGGACTTGATTTACCTGGACTACAACTGCTTTCAGCAAAGATTTGATGACCCCAACCAGATTCGCATTCAAATTGAAGCATTAGCCTGCCAGGAAATCTTCAATCAGGCAGAAGCTAAAACAGTTCAGTTGATCTGGTCATTCATGCATGAAGACGAAACGTTACTCTGCCCTTTTCCAGAACGACAAGAGTTTGCCCTGAACTTTCCAGCCTTGCCAAATTAGAATTGCCCCAGAAGACGCTATCTATATTCTTGCTCAAGAACTCATCCATAAGGGCAAGTTTTCGGCAAAGGACATTTTGCATGTGGCGTGTGCTAGTCATGCTCAGGCAAACTTTTTCCTCACCTGTGATGATGCCCTAATGCGTCAAGCCAAGAAGCTTACCTTAACCTGTGAAGTCATGAACCCAGTTGATTATATTCGGAGAAAAACCCTATGACAGATTCCACGCCAACTCTGAATGACTCTCAACTTCGAGTCAAAGCTCTTGCCACCCTCAAACAGGAACTCGGCATGGCGGCTACTCTGCGCTTTTTAGCATTGATCAATCAAAACTCGACTGACTATGTAAAAATTTCTCGTCAGATCTATGAAGAACAGCAATTAGACGAGATTTTTTCTAGAGCTAAACAAAACTGGAAAGGTTAGTTTTTCTCCGTCCTAGAATGGACTCTTCAGTGATTTAAGTCAGGACATAGGGTTTAGTTGCGATCGCCCTATTCTTCCAATACTTCCACTAAATCTTCGATCGGAATTTCAAAAGCGCGGGCAATTTTGAGAACGGCAGTATAGTCGATCATTGCCATGCGATCTCGCCGAACATAGCTCACAATCGTTTTGTAATTTACGTCAGAGCGATCGGCTACTTCTTTGAGAGTCCAGCCTCGCTCCTCGGCAAACTCCTTAATCCGCAGCCGAATTAGCCCCATTCCTGTATTGACAAGTCTGCAATTGCATCCTTTAATGGTCGTTAATCAAAAAGCGATCGCACTCAAGTTTTCGAGGCTAGAAGTGCGATCGCTGTACCTTATTACAGGTGACACCATGATAACCCCAAAGTCCGTACCCGATTTACTGCGGGTGCCCGTTCCGATTGCGCCCGATCAGCAGCCCGTCCGCATCTTGCTCTGCGGCGTGTCCAGGAGTGAATCATATCGTTCATCAGCTTCATGTCCGCCGCTTTGCCGAAGCGGGTGAGTGGTCGCCGCCGCTGCCCTCGCCGGTGCAGGGTGAAGTCATTCGCATTTTGGTGCGCTATTGGCGGAGCGCAGACTGATGCATTTCCCGCCCCTCTGTCTCTTTCAGCAAAGGCGAGGGGCGAGTCCAGGTGGCAATCGCCCTTACTGACGCACCGGAATCTGAATCATAAACTCAGTGCCCTGGCCCACTTCTGAGCAGCAGCGCAGCGTACCCTGATGCCGCTCGGTAATAATTTGGTAGCTGATCGAGAGGCCCATGCCCGTCCCCTTGCCGACGGGTTTGGTCGTAAAGAACGGATCGAAGAGGCGCTGTTGGACGGCAGCAGACATGCCGATGCCGTTGTCGGCAATGCGAATTGCAATCGAACTGGGGCTAACCTGTTCGGTCTGGATCGTGATCATCGGCCCACTGGGAGAGTCTATGGGGCGATCGCCCAAGTTGGGCAGCATGTTTGGGTTCCAGCGGCCGAGCGCGTAGGATTCCTCCAGCGCATCGATGGCATTTGCCAGAATGTTCATAAACACCTGATTCAGTTGGCCGGCGTAGCATTCCACCAAAGGTAAGATGCCATAGTGCTTGATGACCTGAATTTCTGGGCGATCGCCCTTGGCCTTCAGGCGATTTTGCAAAATCATCAGCGTGCTGTCGATGCCCTCGTGAATATCCACTGCCTTGCACTCCGCCTCGTCCATGCGAGAAAACGTCCGCAGCGAAGCCACAATCTTCTGAATCCGCTCGGCCCCTACCCGCATCGACGACAGCAGTCTGGGCAAGTCTGCAAGTAAGAAATCCAAATCAACCTGCTGAATCTCTTGCTGAACCGCAGGCACTGGGTTGGGATAGTGCTGCTGATACAGCCGAACCAAGTTCAGCAAATCCTGTGTGTAGGCGTTGGCGTGGGCCAGGTTCCCGTAGATAAAATTCACGGGATTGTTAATTTCATGCGCCACACCGGCCACCAATTGCCCCAAGGATGACATTTTTTCGCTCTGCACCAGTTGCGATTGGGTGCGCTGTAGCTCTCGCAGTGCTTCTTCTAGCTCCTGGGTTCGCTGTCGCAGTTGAGCTTCTGACTGGCGCAGCGCCGCTTCCGATTTTCGCCGCTCGGTGATATCGTGCATCGCCACCACTGCGCCAATCTTGTGCCCGCTTGCGTCAAACAGGGGGTCACCGCTGGCCAGAATGTAGCGCGTTTCCTGGCCCTGAGCGGCGATCGCCATGCCCGCCTGCCGCACCGACTCACCCTGAAATGCCCGCAGCAGCGGAATCCGTTCGGTCGCCAGCGGCGTTACGCCATCTGCTTCGTAGAGGTCATATAGCGTTGCCCACAATTCTGGCGGCACCTCTCGCGGGTCGCAGCCATGCCACTCGCGGGCCGCCCGGTTAAACAACTTTAGCCGCCCCTCGGCATCGCAGGCCACCACGCCATCCGACACATTTTCCACCACCACCTGAGTAAATTCTTGCTCCTGGCGGAGCTGATATACGATTGCCTGGAGTTCTAGCGTGCGTTCCTTCACCACCGACTCCAGCGCCTCTTTGGCCTGTCGCAAGGACTGTTCTGCGCGTTTGCGCTCTCGAATATCAAACACCGTAGACCGACTCATGACATAGTTGCCATCTGCGTCGTAGATAACGCTGCTGGTTAGCAACACCGGAAAGGTCGAACCATCCTTGCAAACCAAATCGAATTCTAGATCCCTGGACTCACCCTCTTGTTTGAACTGAGCAAACCCAGCACGAAACGCCGCCCCGCCCTCTGGCGTGAGCAGTTCTGTGATGTGCATTTTGCCAAGGACTTCTTCTCTGGCGTAGCCCAGCCAGCCCAGTTCGGTGTCATTGATTTGCACAATGATGCCGTTGGGGTCGAGAGAATGGTAGCCACAGGGTGCGTTGTTGTAGAGATCGGCGATCTCGTCGGCGTATTGCTTTAGTGCAGCTTCGGTGTGCTGATGTTGGGTTTCTGCTTGTCTGAGCTGTTCGATCTCGTGTGTCAGCGCAAGATTGGTCTGGGTGAGGGTTTGCAATTCTTGCTCAAGCTGCTGGTTGCGCTGCTGCAAGGTTTCCCATTCCGACTGGCAGGATTGGTTGGGCATACACACAGAGAATATTAATTCAGCAATTAAAATCAGCATCAGTGCTGATTTAAAAATTCCCTGTTTAAGCGAATTTCAAACACGCCTAAGCCAGCTAACCAGCCGGGTCTCCAGATATGCTGCGGAAGATATGCTGCGAAAGATATGCTGCGGATTTTTCCTTCGAGGATTGGCGGGAGATGGGCGGGAGATGGGCAGGCTCAGCCACCTGGCAAGTTGACGATCGCCATCGACACAGCGCGATATTGGCGGGCGATCGCCTCTGGAGTCACGCCCAGCGTCGGCTGGCCAAAGGCATAGGGGGCATAGGGCCGCGTTTCATGCAGCACCACCAGCAGATCGTTTGGGTCGAGAATGTACGACAGGCTGCGAACGATGTCGCCGTGCAGCGGATAGACCGAATCTTTTAGTTCGCTTTTGAGCGAGTCGAGGTGATTGGTGGCGATCGCCTCGTCTGACATGGCCAGCCCCAGCACAAAGGTCGCCTTTAGCCCCGTCGCCAGCCCCTTCACCAGCGCCAGCGCATCGGCAAACTGCGGCGAGGCAAAGTCTTCCGCCGTCACCACCAGCAGCACCCGCTCTACCGTGTTCATCGGCTGCATCAGCCGCGTCACCAAAACGGGAATGCCTGCCCGCCGCACCACATTGTCGATGACGCTGCCAAACAGGTGATCCCGGTAAGTAGAAAACCCCTTCCAGCCGCAGACGATCAGGTTCGCATCCCGCTCCTGCGCCGTCCGCAAAATGCCCCGGTCGATAGCGTCGTCGATGCGTCCGATGGGTTCCACATCGGCCACAGCCGCGTTGGCGAGAGTTTCTGCCGCACCCAGCAGCATCATTTGCTGACTTTTGTCGGCCGCTGTCACCCAGTCTTGTGAATCGGGCAGGACGTGCAGCGGCAGCAGCGTCCCCTCGGTAGAGCGCACCAAAATCAGCGCCAGTTGCAGCAGGTTGGCTTCGGTGTCGGGGTTGGCGACGGGCACCAGCACCCGCAGCGGTACGGTTTTCAGTTCTTTTTGCGAATCGGCGACCAGCGTTGAGGCGGGTTCGGCTGCCATGTCGGAGGCAACGGGGATGCGATCGCCCCAGCGCGAGGTAATCCACGGCGACGCGATGCAGGTCACCAGAATCATCATGATCGTGCCATTCACGGTCGCTGATCCCACGAGTTCGATATTGTAGGCAACGGTGATTGCCGCCAGGGTGGAAGCCGCCTGCGCCACCGACAGCCCAAACATGACCATCATGCTGGGGGGGCTGAGGCGAAACCACTTGGCTGTCATCCAGGCGGGCAGATACTTCGCCACAATTGCCACGCCCACCATCACCGCCGCCACCGCAATCGACTTGGGTTCCTGAAGCAGAATCAGCGGGTTGACCAACATTCCCACCGAAATCAGAAAAAACGGCACAAATAGGCTGTTGCCGATGAACTGAATCCGGTTCATTAGCGGGCTGAACTGGGGGATCAGGGGGGCGATCGCCACGCCCGCCAAAAACGCGCCAATAATTGGCTCAATCTCGATTAGCCGCGCCACGTAGGACACCAGAAACAGCGCCGCCACCACAAAGGTAAATTCGGCCCCTTCGTCGTGTCCAAACCGCTGAAAAAACCAGCGCCCGATGCGCGGCACGCCCCACAGCGTCGCAAAGGTATAGATTGCCAGCGACGGAATCAGAAATAGCCAAAAGCTGAGCGTTAGGTCGCCCTGGTGCGCCTTCACCACCACCGCCAGCACCAGCAGCGCCAGCACGTTGGTAATCAGTGTGCCACCCAGCGTAATCGTGACGGTTTGCGTCCGCATGATGCCCAGCTTGCTGGCAATGGGCAGAGACAGCAGCGTATGTGACGCAAAACAGGACGCAACCAGGATTGCCGCCAAAAACGAATAGCCCAGCAGCAGCATCGCCACCGTGCCCATAATCATGGGAATCAAGAATGTGGCCAGCCCAAAGGAAATGGCTCCCTTGGCGTTCGTTTTCAGGTCATCCAGGCTGGTTTCCAGCCCCGCCATAAACATTAGAAACAGCAGCCCTACGGTTCCCAGCAGAACGATCGTGCTGTCGCGCTCCAAAATGTTCAGCCCGTAGGGCCCCACAATTAGCCCAGCCAAAATCAGCCCTACAATTCCCGGTAGCCGAATCCGCTCAAACACCAGCGGCGACACCAGCATGATGGCGATAATCACCAAAAACACTGCCACCGGGTCGGTAATCGGCCGGAAAATGAACGCCACGAGGGCAGGTTGAAGAACCACAGGCAACCCTTGGATGTGCAAATGTGTCAGCCTCATCCTAGTCTGCCTGTTGGAATTCTTCACCCTCCTCTCAGGAGGAAATTCCCCCCGTTAGCCAGAGCGCCAGCAAGATGCCCAGTTCTACACACAGAAACCCCGCCAGCGGACTGCCCAGCCAAAAGAGCAGTGCTGGGGCGATCGCCTTTCGTCGAAACAGGGCATGGACATCCAGCGCGTAGGTGGAAAAGGTCGTGTAGGAGCCGAAAAACCCAACCATAAACAGGTGATCGAGATTGGGCAGCGCAAAGCGAATGCGAAACAGCCCCGCCGCCACGCCCATCAGCAGCGACCCAGACAGGTTCACCAGCAGCGTCCCCACAGGAAAGTCCAGCCCAAACCGCCGGGTGCAAAATCGGGTGACATAGTAGCGGCTCCATGCGCCCAGCACCGCGCCCAGGGAAATGAGCAGCACGGTTAGCGGTAGCGAATCTGATCCAGCAGACATGATGAGGGAGGGGTAGTTTGGATCAAGCTTTGGGTCAATCTAGGGTGACAGGCGGGGCGATCGCCCTAGCGACCCACACCCCCAGCAGCAGGCTCCCGAACCCCAGCAGGGTACTCGCGCCCCAATATAGCCCGTCGGCCAACAGTTCTCGCCGATAGGCCAGCCGCGCCAGGTCTAGCTCATAGCTGGAGAAGGTGGTGTAGGAGCCGAGAAACCCGGTCGTCAGCATGAGCTGGAGTTCGGGCGCATGACCCAGCACCCGCTGGCTAAACAGCGTCGCCAATAGCCCCATACCAAAACAGCCCGTCAGGTTGACCAGCAGCGTACCCAAGGGCAAGTCAGACCCGCCCCAGTGGGAAATCCAACTGCTGAGAAAGTAGCGGCTGAGGGCACCGAGGATGGCTCCTAGGGCGATCGCCATTGGGGTTCGGAACGCGAGATTTTGCAGCATGGGTTTGCA
Source organism: Leptolyngbya sp. O-77 (assembly GCF_001548395.1). Lineage (NCBI taxonomy): Bacteria > Bacillati > Cyanobacteriota > Cyanophyceae > Leptolyngbyales > Leptolyngbyaceae > Leptolyngbya > Leptolyngbya sp. O-77. The sequence goes on along the minus strand of NZ_AP017367.1, from coordinate 4,880,264 downwards.
GAAGGAGAGAGGGGCGATCGCCCTAGCACAGGTTGCTGGATCGAGGCTGCTTGATGAGAAGCAACCAGGAAGCATCATAGGTCTTTTACAGATTTCTATAGATCCTTGCTGCTGACTTTACTGCCCGATTTGCTGTTGGGGCGGGGGCGATCGCCGTTTGAATCCACGGTTTGTGCGACTAGCTCCTCGTCTGGATCTCCTGGATCTCCCAGATTGAACAAAAACGGCACACTCCCGGCATCCTTGCCCATCACCAGCACGCGAGGCATCTGGGCACCCCCCTCTCGCCATGCCTCGATCGCCTCCTTTTGCAGCACCAGTTGCCCGCCTGCACTTTTCAGCGTTTCTGCCAAAAGCCGTTGCGCTTCTGCCTTGCCCTTGGCGCGGTTGATTTCTGCCTGGGCCTCTTGCTGAGCCTGTTGCGCGATGTAGACCGCTCGCTGTGCCTGCTGTTCGGCAATTTGCTTATCTTCCACCGCATGGGCAAATTCATCTGAAAATTTGACATCCACCACGCTGGTATCCAGCAGCAAAATGCCATATTTCTCTAGCCGCTGGCTAAGGGCAATGTCAAAATCCTGCCTCAACTCCTCTCGCTGGGTAATGGACTCTTCGGCCGTGCGGCGGGCGGCGGCAATTTTGAAGGCTTCTTGGGTCTGGGGTGCAATGACTTTGGTGACAATGTTGGCTAATGTGCCCTGTTTGCGGCGAATTTCCACAATTCGCATGGGGTCAAGCCGGAAGTTAATCGCAAAACTGGCGGAAAGATACTGCAAATCCTTGGTAGAACTCTGGGCGGGCACTTCAAACTTTTGCACCGTGACATCGTAAATATCCACTTTAGAGACGAACGGCGGCTTCAGGTGGATGCCCTCCAGCAGCGTGCCGTCCTGGGCCTTGCCGAGAATGCTCAGCACGCCGGCCTGGCCGGGATTAATCACCACGAAGGAATTGAATGCCAAAAAGAGGGTGATCGCCCCCGCCGCCAGCAAGCCCCAGGCTGTATTGGTCGGTGCAGATTTCATCATCTGTCAATGCTCCAAAACTTTCCTATACCTTGTTTCCACTATGCGCCAGGCAGATTCCAGATGGCAGTGTGAAATTAGGCTGAAATCAAGGGCCGGTAGCTCCTCAAGATACTCTGAGGCAGAAGTTTTGCCCCTAGTTTGTAGTGCAGACTTTAGTCTGCCTCCGAAAAGCCTTGAATCGGGCGACTGAAGTCGCCACTACGAAGCCTTGAATCGGGCGACTGAAGTCGCCACTCCGAAGCCTTGAATCGGGCGACTGAAGTCGCCACTCCGAAGCCTTGAATCGGGCGACTGAAGTCGCCACTCCGAAGCCTTGAATCGGGCGACTGAAGTCGCCACTACGAAGCCTTGAATCGGGCGACTGAAGTCGCCACTCCGAAGCCTTGAATCGGGCGACTGAAGTCGCCACTACGAACGAGTCGCCACTCCGAACGACCTTGCACTAGGTAGACCATCAAAGATAACTAGCCAGCTTGGGTAAGCTTGAATCAGTGCTGCAAAAATTGGGGACGATTCCTCACCCCAGCATCTCTCACTCTCACTCCCTCTTTATCCATTCTCATGCCCACTCCCGAAGAAGCCCTCAAATTCTACTTCGGCTATGATGCCTTTCGCCCCGGACAGCGCGAGATCATCGACACGGCGATCGCCCGACGCGACCAGCTTGTAATCATGCCAACGGGCGGCGGCAAGTCGATTTGCTACCAGCTTCCGGCGCTGCTGATGGACGGCGTGACGATTGTGGTGTCGCCGCTGATTGCGCTGATGCAGGATCAGGTGCAGGCGTTGCAAGACAACGGCATTGGCGCGGCGTTTTTGAATAGCAGCCTGGGGCTGGCGGAACTGCGATCGACGGAACAGGCGGTGCTGGCGGGCAAAATCAAGCTGCTGTATGTCGCGCCAGAGCGATTGATGGGCGATCGCTTCTTGCCGTTTTTGGAGCGCATCAATGCCGAAGTGGGCATTGCCGCCTTTGCCATCGACGAAGCCCACTGTTTGTCAGAATGGGGTCACGACTTTCGCCCGGAATATCGCCAGCTTAAAACCCTGCGCCAGCGCTATCCCGCCGTGCCCATGACAGCGCTGACGGCCACCGCCACCCAGCGCGTCCAGGAAGATATCGTTGCTCAACTCACCCTGCGGAACCCACGCATCCACGTCGCCAGCTTCAACCGCACGAACCTGTATTACGAAGTGCGCCCTAAGCGGCGCGATGTGTATCGCGACCTGCTGCAACTGATTCGCCAAACCCCCGGCGCTGGAATCGTCTATTGCCTCAGCCGCAAAAAGGTAGACGAACTTACCTTCCGGCTCCAGCAGGACGGCATTGAGGCGCTGCCATATCACGCCGGACTGGAGGATGAAACCCGCACTACGAATCAAACCCGCTTTATCCGCGATGACGTGCGCGTGATGGTGGCCACGGTCGCCTTTGGCATGGGCATCAACAAGCCCGACGTGCGGTTTGTGATTCACTACGACCTGCCGCGCAGCCTGGAAAATTATTATCAGGAAGCGGGCCGGGCGGGGCGCGATGGCGATCCGGCGAAATGCACGCTGTTCTTTGGCTATGGCGATTTGAACACAGTCGATTTTATGATTTCTCAGAAGGTCGATCCGATTACCGGAGCGCCCCTCGAAGACGAGCAGCGCATCGCCCGTCAGCAGCTCCGCCGCGTGGTGGACTATGCCGAAGGGACAGATTGCCGCCGCAAGATTCAGCTAGCGTACTTTGGCGAAAGCTTTGTAGGCAATTGCCAGAACTGCGACAACTGCCTGCACCCGCGGCCGGTGGAAGATTGGACAATCGACGCGCAAAAGTTTCTCTCCTGCGTAGCGCGGTGCAAAGAGCGCTTTGGCATGAACCACCTAATCGACGTGCTGCGCGGCTCTCGCAGCCAAAAAGTGCTGCAATATGGGCATGACAAGCTTTCCACCTATGGCATTGGCAAACACCGCAGCATCGAAGCCTGGAAACACCTGGGGCGATCGCTCTTACACCAGGGCTTGATGGATGAAACCACCGACGGCTATTCTATCCCCAAGCTAAACGCCCAGAGTTGGGAAGTGATGCGCGGTCAGCGGACGGTGATGATTTCCCTGCCTGCGCGATCGCTCGACGAACCTGCCCCCGTGGGCGATCGCTTCTTGAAACAAACCGGGCCCAAAGCCGACAGCCTGTTTGAGCGCCTGCGCCAGTTGCGAAAGCGCCTCGCCGACGCGCAAAACGTTCCGCCCTACGTGGTCTTTTCGGATGTCAGCCTGCGGCAAATGGCGGAGAAACAGCCGCACACGCTGCGTGAGTTTGCGCGGATCTCTGGCGTGGGCAGCCGCAAGCTGAGTCAATACGGCGAAGCGTTCGTCACCGAAATCCGCGACTTTTGCACAGAGCATGACATCCCGCTGCGATCGCCCAGCATCGGCACAATCCCTAGTGATTCTGAGGAAGATTCGTTTGACCCTGTACTTGCCTATGCAAAACCGCCGCGCGATCGCTCCGAGTCGCGTTCAGCGATGCGTCTCAAATCTGTGTCTCGCACGGTGTTTTATACGCTGGAGTTGCATCAGCAAGGTTTATCACCCGCAGAGATTGCCGAAAAACGCGGCTGCGGCATCCACACGATTTACAACCACCTGGATAAGTTACTGGAGGCGGGGCAGGCGGTGGATTTAGGTAAGCTAGTGGCGGGCGATCGCCAGGCAAAAATCGAAGGGGCGATCGAAGCGGTGGGCACTGCATCGCTCAAGGCGCTTTACGAACACCTCCAAAACACGCTGGGCGAAACGATTGATTACAACTCGATTCGCCTCGTCCGTGCCAAATGGCGACATGCCAATCGCCAAGATAGCTAGAAACCAGCGAACATTTAGCCTCTATTTAACTTTCAGAAAACTCAATATTTTCGTAGAGATCTGCAATCTGAACTTGCAAATCTAATGTGCGAAGTGAAAGGTTAAATTCTGGATCGTTATATTCAGAAAAAAGCCATTGATTTTCCGCAACTTTTACATGATGCTCAACGTGGATTTTATCCTGATCAATGAGCAGGTATTCCTGAAAGCTAGAGATGGTGCGATAAGCTGCAAATTTATCACTCCGGTCATAGCTACGGGTTGATTTGGACAACACCTCAGCAATAAAACAGGGATTCATCACCGTGTCTTTTCGCCCAGCTTGCAACTCTAGCGGCTTTGGCAAAACCATCACATCAGGATATGTATAGAGACTTGCGCCGGGAATCCAGAGCCGCTGATCAGCATAGAAGATCCGATGGTCTTTTCCTTTAAGGGCAGATTTAAGCAGAATATATAAGTTTCCTGCGATGTCATTGTGGTTTGGGGTGCCGCCCGTCATAGGAACAATTTCTCCATCGCGATATTCGTTGCGGGTTTCCGACGCAACTTCAAGTTCCAAATATTCTTCAGCGGTATAGCGTTTTGTCTCAGTTTGAGCCATCATGACAGGCTTACCTCCAAGATTTGAAATGGTTAGTTACCGGAAGCATCTGATAGACAATGCCAAATGGTACGAGACGGTGCGCTAGATGCGCTGAAAATCGGGTGTTGGCTGCCCCAAGTGTAACAGTGAGAGCGTGATCAAATGGGGCAAAGGGCGATCGCCCAGGTGCGGGTGCTTGCAGAAAAGGGCGATCGCCTTAATGGATGGCGATCGCCCGACGCTCGTTTCCCAGAAATCACGGTTCACCTGGCCAATCTGCTGGGTCAAGGGCAATTTCGCAGATCGGCAGCAGCAGGGAAGAGACAGGCGGGAGATCGAGTCGATGCGATCTCCCACTCCCCTAAACCTACGCCAGGTCAAACAGCAGCACTTCCGCATCGCTGACAGCTTGCACCTCCAGCAGCGTTTCGTCGCTGATGGCTGCGCCGTCGCCCGCTTCCAGCGACACTCCGTTGAGGCTGATTTTGCCCTGCGCCACCTGCACCCAGGCATATCGGCCAAGACGCAATTCGAGCGATCGCCCTTCACCGGCCTTCAGCACCGTTGCATACAGTTCCACATCCTGATGAATTTGCACCGCGCCATCGGCCCCCGTGCGGCTGGCAATGCGTCGCCACTGCCCCCGCTTGGCCTCAGGAGGAAACACCTTCTCTTCGTAATTGGGCGTTAATCCTGCTTCCTCTGGCAAAATCCAGATTTGCAGAAAATGCACGCCTTCCGTTTGCGACGGGTTAAACTCGCTGTGGGCAATGCCCGTACCCGCCGTAATTTTTTGCACTTCGCCCGCGCCAATCGTGGCGGCGTTGCCCATGCTGTCTTTGTGCGCTAGCGACCCCGACAGCACGTAGGAAATAATTTCCATGTCGCGGTGCGGATGCGTGCCAAAGCCGCGACCCGGCGCAACCCGGTCTTCGTTGATCACGCGCAGGGCGCGAAAGCCCATGTGGTCAGGATCATAGTAGTTGGCAAAGGAAAACGTATGGTAGCTATCCAGCCAGCCGTGGTTAGCGTGACCGCGTTCTTCAGACGGACGGACAGTAATCATGGAGAGGCTCCTTGAAGAAAGAAGAACGAAGAACGAAGAAGGAAGGATCAGGGATGAATGAGTAAGGGGGATGGGGGGATGGGATGAAGTTGCTCCAAAATCCCGTCACGCCATCACGCCATCAAGCCATCACTTGAGCTTGGTGTGCGACCCGTCACAGAAGGGTTCGCTGCCCGTATGCTTGCAGAGGCAGAGGGCCACTTTCTGGGTTTCGGTCACTTCAAAGGCGAGGGGCGTAAAGTCTGTGCCCTCATAGGAACCGTCGCAAAACGGCTGCCCTTGCGATCGCCCACAGCGACACCAGTAGTAGGTGCCCGGTTCTAGCTCCATCACCACGGGTTTCGTATCTGCAATCACGGGTTCGCTCATTGGTGTTCTCCTCTGTGTACGAGTCAACTGGCGTGCCAGTCAGCGCTCGCGTGTTCTCAAAGTGCTTGCGAAACGTTCGAGCAGACTTGAATCAAAGTGTTGAGTGGTTTAAATCAAAGTCGTACTCGGAACTACTTTGAGTTTATAGTAGATACAATGAGTTTGGGAAGTATGCACTTTTTGGTAAGGTACTTCCCAAAAGGAAACTGTCAGAGGCTGAAGGTATGACTATAAAAGATATCCCTACATTGGAACCTAGTCAGGCAATGTCACTCCACAACGCTGACCCCAAAACCCTTCAACCTGCCCCATCGCCCACCGTTTTGGAGCGCCCAAGCTGCGCGGTAGAAACCACCATCGCCATCATCGGCGGCCGCTGGAAGGTGCTGATCTTGCGGGAACTGCTCGGCGGCGTGAAGCGGTTTAACGAACTGCATCGGTCGCTCACGGGCATTACCCAAAAGATGCTGACGCAGCAACTGCGCGAGATGGAAGACGACGGCATCGTGCATCGCGAGGTCTATCAGCAGGTGCCGCCCAGGGTGGAATATTCCCTAACGCCCCTGGGTCAAAGCCTGGAGCCGATCCTGGCAGTCATGCACGAGTGGGGCGAGCGGTATTTGGCAGAGCAAGGAGAGCGGTAGAGTTGGCGATTTTGGATTTTGGATTGGGGACTTTGGATTGTGGACTTTGGAGCCTACCGCTTGCCTGCAAGGATTTGAGCGGCAGTGAGGCGAAGCTCTGGAAAGGTAGGCGATTGAATCAAATCATTTCCTTGGTATTCCGCCGCGTCGTAGAAATGATGCTCCAGAAGACAGATCGTAACTTTTTCATCTAGCGGGTCTACGATCCAATATTCAGGGATGTCTAGCAATCCATACTCAGCCCGTTTCGAGCGGTAGTCATCCATTTTGGTAGAGGGACTGACAACCTCAACCACCAAAAGGGGAGGCGATTCATTTAGGTTAATCACCGCTTCGCGGTCGCCCATCGCTTCCCACTGAGCCAGCGTTAAAACTGTGACATCGGGAATGCGAGACGTGTCCCAGTTGCGCCCTCGTGGAGAACGAACCCCCACCAGAGCAGGCAACGCCACCCAGGGCTGTCCGGATTGCGCCAGTGCGCCTTCAAATTGCTGCACAATAAACCGGATGATTGCCCCATGTTTGCCAGTTCCCAGACTCATGGGCACCAGTTCTCCATCGACCAGTTCATAGCGGGTATCAGTGCCATCGCTGTAGGTCAGGTACTCCTCAAAGGTCAGTTTTTGCGTTGCGATCGCCATCAAACCCCCTCCCCGTCACGAGTTCGCATCCAAAGCAGTGCCTTCAGTATAGGCGATCGCTAGATGAGGGAATTTGGCGCAGGGGCGTTGGCGTTAGCCTTGCAGATCTGAACTTTGATTCTATTTTGATGAAATGTAATTAGCTAGAAATGTAATTAGCTAGAAATAGCGATCGCGCTGCTTTGTCGGACATTTACGCAAATTGATTGACGGTTATTCCTCATTCCTCGCCCGCATCGTCCTCCAAAATGTCGCCCAAGTAAAGCTGCACAAAGTCCCGCGCTGCGTCGGGATTCAACTGCTTCAGCGCTTTGGTAATTTCAGCAATGGTCTCGGAGCTGGGTTCTCGCTGGTCGCGCACCCACTTAAACACCGCAGAGCGATCGATTCCCAGCATCACGGCAAGTCGATTTTGGCTGATGCGATAGGTTTCTAGAACTTGCTTTAGTGCTTGGTTTGCCCGTCCCATGCCCCAATCCTGTCAGAGGATGGGTGAGTCGTAAATGTTGTCTATGTAGACTACATCTGATAAATTTAATGTTGTCTTTCTAGACCACATTAAGCGAAAACAATGGCTAAAGAATTTTTCTCAAACGGGGCTGAGTCCCAAGCTCCCGCTGCGCCCCCGGTGAACCCTGAGCGGGAACCTGTGAAAATTATGGTCGTTGGCTCGCGCTGGGCGGTGCTGCTGATCATCCACACGCTGCATCGGCTGGGGTTCGCGCAGGCGGGCGAATGGAGCAAGCTGCAAGTGGAACCCGCCACGCGCCAGTGGATGAGCGTGTTGACCAAATGGCTGTGGCGCTAGCCTAACCGCGACCGTGTAATACCCCTGTCTCATAGAATTATGATGAAAGGGTGGCATCAGCTCGCAGAGGCATGGCTAGAGATCGCTTCTACTCGCAAGTCAAAGCTGCTTTGATCAAGGCAGGCTGGAAGATAACCCATGACCCGCTCAAGCTGGAAATCGGGGGCGTGAAGCTAGAAGTTGATTTTGGGGCTGAAGCCTTAGCTGACGGAGTTTTGGCTGCCGAGCGGGATACGGAGAAAATTGCGGTTGAAGTGAAGAGTTTTATTTCATCTTCGCCAACCAATGAACTCCATGCTGCGTTGGGACAGTTTATTGCCTATCGTTTAGCGCTGTCAGAGTTGGAACCCGATCGCCAGCTCTACCTAGCGATTCCGCTTGCCGCGTATGCTGACTTTTTTCAACGTCCGTTTCCAAAACGTCTCGTTCAGGAAAATGGTTTGTCGTTAATGGTATACGACCCCATTCGTCAGGAGGTTTTGCAATGGCTGTAGAACTGGTGAATATTTCCCAAGATGGGTTGTCAGGGATTGAGCGCTATCGTCAGATTGTGATGCAGTTTTTGTTGAGTCAAAGCAGCGAAGATGATGGCAGCGGGATTGAGAGTCAGCCTATTTTTGACCCGAAGCGCGATCGCTATTTAATCCTCAGTCAGGGATGGCGCGGGCAAGAGCGGGTGTATTGGGTGTTGATGCATCTGGACATCCGCGAGGGAAAGGTCTGGATTCAGCGCAATCAAACTGAGGTTGAAATTGAAGCGGAATTAATCACGTTGGGCATTCCGCAGCAGGATATTGTGCAAGGACTTATCCCGCCGGAATATCGAGTGCTGGCTGGGTTGACTTCAGAAGCCTAACAGGAAAATTGCGCCCTACCGCTCTATTTCTTCTCCGCCTGGAATCTGCTGAATCAGCGCCTGCGTCAGCGGATGGTCAGACAACTCGCCCGCCCGCCTCGCCTGCACTGCTAACTTTACAAGCTCCTCAAAGTTTTTCCTTACCGTTTGAGCGGTGGGATGGTCTTGCCCCAGGCGGCTGAATAAAATCGGCAGCGCCCTCAAATACAACGGTTCCGCCTCACTGTAGCGTCCCATTGAGTAATACAACAGAGCCAAATTGTTCAAACTACTCGCCGTGTCGGGATGGTCTGCGCCGAGCTGCGCTTCGCAGATGGCGAGCGATCGCCCATACAACGGTTCCGCCTCACTGTAGCGACCCATTGATTCATACAACCCCGCCAAATTGTTCAAACTACTCGCCGTGGCGGGATGGTCTGCGCCGAGCTGCGCTTCGTGGATGGCGAGCGATCGCCCATACAACGGTTCCGCCTCACTGTAGCGACCCATTGAGCGATACAACGCCGCCAAATTGTTCAAACTACTCGCCGTGTCGGGATGGTCTGCGCCGAGCTGCGCTTCGCGGATGGCGAGCGATCGCCCATACAACGGTTCCGCCTCACTGTAGCGTCCCATTGAGCGATACAACCCCGCCAAATTGTTCAAACTACTCGCCGTGTCGGGATGGTCTGCGCCGAGCTGCGCTTCGCGGATGGCGAGCGATCGCCCATACAACGGTTCCGCCTCACTGTAGCGTCCCATTGATTCATACAACCCCGCCAAATTGTTCAAACTCCTCGCCGTGTCGGGATGGTCTGCGCCGAGCTGCGCTTCGCAGATGGCGAGCGATCGCCCATACAACGGTTCCGCCTCACTGTAGCGTCCCATTGATTCATACAACCCCGCCAAATTGTTCAAACTCCTCGCCGTGTCGGGATGGTCTGCGCCGAGCTGCGCTTCGCGGATGGCGAGCGATCGCCGATACAACGGTTCCGCCTCACTGTAGCGTCCCATTGATTCATACAACGCCGCCAAATTGTGCAAACTCGTCGCCGTGTCGGGATGGTCTGCGCCGAGCTGCGCTTCGCGGATGGCGAGCGATCGCCGAAACAACGGTTCCGCCTCACCGTAGCGTCCCATTGAGTCATACAACGCCGCCAAATTGTTCAAACTACTCGCCGTGGCGGGATGGTCTGCGCCGAGCTGCGCTTCGTGGATGGCGAGCGATCGCACCAACAACGGTTCCGCCTCACTGTAGCGTCCCATTGAGTAATACAACCCCGCCAAATTGTGCAAACTACTCGCCGTGGCGGGATGGTCTGCGCCGAGCTGCGCTTCGCGGATGGCGAGCGATCGCACCAACAACGGTTCCGCCTCACTGTAGCGTCCCATTGAGTAATACAACCCCGCCAAATTGTGCAAACTCATCGCCGTGTCGGGATGGTCTGCGCCGAGCTGCGCTTCGTGGATGGCGAGCGATCGCCCATACAACGGTTCCGCCTCACTGTAGCGTCCCATTGAGCGATACAACCCCGCCAAATTGTTCAAACTACTCGCCGTGTCGGGATGGTCTGCGCCGAGCTGCGCTTCGCGGATGGCGAGCGATCGCCGATACAACGGTTCCGCCTCACTGTAGCGACCCATTGAGTAATACAACCCCGCCAAATTGTTCAAACTACTCGCCGTGGCGGGATGGTCTGCGCCGAGCTGCGCTTCGTAGATGGCGAGCGATCGCCGATACAACGGTTCCGCCTCACTGTAGCGACCCATTGAGCAATACAACCCCGCCAAAGCGTTCAAACTACTCGCCGTGGCGGGATGGTCTGCGCCGAGCTGCGCTTCGCGGATGGCGAGCGATCGCCGATACAACGGTTCCGCCTCACTGTAGCGTCCCATTGAGTGATACAACCCCGCCAAATTGTTCAAACTACTCGCCGTGTCGGGATGGTCTGCGCCCCAGGCGTGCTTTCCACCTGTTCCTTGCATTGCTCCGCCCAGCGCACGCCTTCGGCATACAAGCCCTGTCCGTAGTAGAACATTGCCAACCCGTTGGCAGGGGAAAGCACCGCCTCATCGCTGACCGCCTGCATGTGGTGATTCACCACTTCCACCAGATGCGGCACAACCGGAGCAACGTCCAAATAGGTTGCCTGTGGGGCTGTCCAGGGAATCGCTTTGGCAATTTGCACAAGCACCGCGCAATGAGCTTGCTTCAGCGTGTTGGCATCAGCATCTTGCTCTCGCTTTGCCGCAAAAAACTCGCGAATCAGGCTGTGCAGTTGGTAGCTGCCCTCGCCCACGCGGTTCAGCAGGTTGCGGTTTACCAGCGTGCTGCAATCATCTTCCAGGTCTTCGGTCTCCGCTTCGGACTGCATCGCTTCCACCAGTGCCCAGGGAATCGGGGCCAGCGCAAACAGGCTCAGCCGTTCTCCCAGTTGCCGCTGCGCTGCCGTCAGGTCGTTCCAGCTTAGTTCAAAGGCGGCGGCTACGCTCTCGTGGGTGGCGGTCATCACCTCTTCTGGTCTGTTCAGCGCCCGCGCCGCCAGCTTTTGGCGATCCAGCCGCTGCAACAGTTCCGCCAGCGCCAAATCTGGCTTGTTTGCCAAATATCGCCCCACCAGCTCCAGCCCCAGCGGCAAATAGCCCAGCCATTCACAGAGCCGCTTTGCGTCAGCGATCTGGCTATCGATGCGGCTGGCTCCCGCCAAATCTCGCAGCACGTCCAGCGCCGCGCCTTCCGCCAGCACGCCCAGCGGCACCCGACGAAAGCTGGCTCCCAGGTCTTGGCGCGTCGTCACCACCACCCGAAAGCGCGGGTCGGTGGGCAGGTAGGGCTTGATCGTTTTCTCGTATTCCGCCACCCGCTGATAGGCCACGTCGTCCACCACCACCAGCACCTCGCCCTCGCGCCAGTGCCGCCAGCAATAGCCCACCTGCGCGGCCAGGTCATCCAGCTCTTCCGGCAGTTGCAATCCCAGTTGCGCCTGAAAGTATTGCGTAATCTGCGTGCCGATCTCTTGCTCTCGCGCCCCCAGCCAGCACACGCCACCGGGATACGCGCCCTCCCGCAGCTTTGCCGTGGCATATTGCAGCGCCAGCTCCGTTTTGCCCACGCCGCCCATCCCGTGCAGCGCAGTGATCGCAACTCGCTCCGTCTGCTGCAAGGCGTCGTGCAGCTTGGCCCAGTCGTCCTCGCGCCCCCGAAAGGTTTTACTGGGATACTGCGGCAGATTGCTAGGAATTCCGGTAGGCGAGGGCGGTGGCAGCGGTTGATAGATTTTGTTGTCGCCGATGTAGGCTGTGCCGCCTTTCACTTCAACCTGATAGCCCTTGCCCTGGTCGTGAATGTGCTGGTCGCTCATGGGGAGGATTGCGTCAGGAGCTTGCGGGCGGTTGGGTTTGGTGAATGGTGATGTCGCCAATGTAGGCCGTGCCACCTTCGACTTTGGTTTGCCAGCCTTTGGCATGGTCGCCAATGATGTTTTGCGTCATGTGGCTCTGGTCGATCAGCTTGCCTGCGTTGATTTCCTGGGCCAAAAGCCGAATCTCGTTGGCAAACTGCGGGTCTTCGTCCATCGCCACCTGGAGATAGGCCGCGATTTGATTCACCTGCTCTGCCGTGATTTTGTGGGTCTTTTCGACGGCGGCTTTGATCTCCTCCACACGCGGCCGTCCGCGCAGCTTGGCCCAGATGCGCTTTAAGAGATCATCCATGCGGGCGATCGCCATTTCCGAAAACTTTTCCGCCAGTTTCCCCGCGCTCGTTTCCATAAACTTTTGGAAGGCAAGAGTGGCGATCGCGCCTGCGGTCAGCGTTGCCGGGTCAACCATTTTTTCTATCCAGCCTGAATGCGCTAGCTCCGTTATAACCCAAAAGTTTCGGAGATTCGAGCATTTCTTTTAGAGAAATCGAAATACACCCTTACGCCAGCTCCAAAAGTCTGGCGCTCTACGGCTCAGCACTTCTAGAAACAGCGAGGGCATCCAAATCACAATCGGGAAACGGAATTCTCGCAGCCCTTCTCTTGTCCATTGCAAATAGCCAAAGAACCTATCTCGCCCAGTGTCATCCTGTTCCTGATTCTGTTCTAAAAGCGGTTCTGTGATCTCCAGCGTCAGCACTGCACGTCCGCCCTGTTGCAAGTAATCATCTTGCTTCCAGACTTGATAAATCGCACCCTTCAAACTCGGTTCATAGCAGTCTAGAGACAGCCGATAGGCTCGAATCTGGGGCGCAAGGTCGCGTTCACAGCTGGCAATTAGAGCAGCTCGACGTTGCCGATCATCACACACCGCCAGCAAAAGACTCAGTTGCCCTTCACTAAATTCGATCGCCGTCAGTAAGCTATCGTAAGTCTTCAAATTCGAGTTGCCGCTGCTTAGCATTCTGTATCCGATCTCTGAGATACCCTAGCGTAGACGACAGCGCAACGTTGCCCTCCAGACCTACGCCAACACCAGTCCAAAATCCAAAACCCCAAATCCAAAACCGCCCGTCCAATCTCTAAGATGGAAACAGGCGGGCGATTCTCGCAGGGAAAGTGCGCCGCACCGCTTGCGCGAACGCTTCGCGAATCGCCCCTTCAGTTCTATCTGGACACACGCCGATGGTCATCACCGCGCAGCAGTTGGCAGACCTCATGCCAGATGCCACCCAAATCGAGAGCGACGAGCCAGAAATGGAAAGTTCGCTGCACTATGCCCAGTTGGCGCTGCTGGTGGCGTGTTTGGAGTGGCTGTGGCGCGATCGCACCGATTTCTTTATCGGCGCGAATTTGACGATTTACTTTAGCCGTCAGCAGCTTAAGCATCGAGACTTTCGCGGGCCCGACTTTTTCCTGGTCAAAAAGACGCAGAAGCACCCGCGCAAATCGTGGGTGGTGTGGGAAGAGGACGGCAAATATCCCGACCTGATTATCGAGCTGCTGTCGGAGTCCACGGCTGAGGTCGATCAGACGCTGAAAAAGGAGCTATATCAAGACCGCTTTCGGACGCATGAATATTTTTGGTTTTCGCCCGACACGCTGGAGCTAGAAGGCTTCCGGCTGGTCAACCAGGTGTATGAGGCGATCGCCGCGAATGAGGCAGGGTGGCTGTGGAGCGACAGCCTGAGCCTGTATCTGGGCGTAGAAGACGGAAACCTGCGCTACTTTCAGCCCGACGGGCAGCGCGTGCCCACGCCCGAAGAAGTCGCCCTGCAAGCCCAGCACCGCGCCGACCTGCTGGCAGATCAGCTCCGGGCCATAGGCATCGAACCTACCGCTTGAACGTTCCCAACCGCTATGAAAGTCCTCCTTCTCGGACTCATCCACTCCTACCGCATCCTGATCTCGCCGCTATTCCCGCCGACCTGCCGCTTTCACCCCACCTGCTCGCAATACGGACTGGAGGCGATCGCCCGCTACGGCTCCATCAAAGGCGGCTGGCTGACGGCCAAGCGCATCGCCCGCTGCCATCCGTGGAGCGAAGGCGGCTATGACCCCGTGCCGACGGAAGAAAAGTGACAAATGGAAAAAAGAAGAACGAAGAACGAAAAACGAAAATTCTTACGCATCTCCCAAACCTGTTCTCTCTTCGTTCTTCCCTCTTCGTTCTTCCCTCTTCTCTCTTCTCTCTTCTCTCTTCCCTCTTCCCTCACTCCCCTGCCGCTTCTGGCTGGAGCCAGCTATCGGGCGATCGCCCCGTAGCGGTTTCAAAATCGAGCGAGACGAGAGAAACGGTGAGGTTCTGCGGATTTTCCGGTGCGTCAATCAGGGCGTAGATCGCGCTCTGGTTAAAGTTTTTGCTGCCGAGGGCGAGGGTGTGGGGTTTGCCGTCGGCGGTGGTGAATTCAAGGGTGGTGGTGGGCTGGTCGAGTCCGTAGGTGGCAAGGTCAGCGGGGGGAACCGAGAAAGTGCGATCGCTCGTCCCAGTCGCCAGCAAGTTCGCCAAAAACGCAACGGCGGCATCGTTGGCCACGCCTTGCTGGGGCTGCTTCATTTGCCACACGCCATTTTCGTCTTTTTCAAACACCAGCGTTTGATCCGGCTTTTTCACCGTCAGCGACTGGATCTGGCTCTCCTCTATTGCAAACAGCTTTTGCGGAGTGGTTTGTCCTGCCTCTTCGGTGCGTGGAGGCTGCTGCAACGACCACAGGCTGACGCTGCCCAAGATCAGCGCGGCAAAGAGGAGCCAGAAAGTAGCGGGCTTGAGTTTCATAGCGCAGGGTAACAGTGACGAGGGATTGGAGGGCTAGAGGGTTGGGGAATCGGCGCAAGTTTCCGGTGCAGGTTTCTGGTGCAGGTTTCTCAGGTATCCGCCGAACCCTGATTAGCGCCGTCGCCACCACACCCCCACCGCTAGCGCCAGCCCCGCCAGCGGCAAAAAGACCAGCGAGGCAAGAATCAGCGCAATTTGCTGGGAAGGCGAGAACAGCACGCGGCGATTGGTGGGTTCGGCGGCGCGGACGGAGAAGGTTGGGTCGGCTTCCTGGCTGAGCCAGCCAATAGCGTTGAGGAAGAGGTCGCGGTTGAGCTGCTGATCAATTAGTCCATTGGTGGCAAACGTGGAGTTGCCGATCGCCACCATTCGCGCTTCGTCCTGAACAGGCGGGCTCCTCTGCATCGGGCGAGGGGGTTGGGGGCGGGCGCGTTTGACAGGCGACGGCTAAAGGCAGCGCCCAGAACAAGATTGCCCTCTGGCGCTTCGGGGTCAAGCTGGAGTTGGCCGTCTTCGCCAATCTGCTGCGCCTGGGTGCGAACGTTGGTAAACAGCAGTGGGGTGATCTCTACGCCTTCGACTTCGCCCAGTTCCAGCGGTCGCGCCAGGGGAAAGAAGGTGATGCCGTTGTTGAGTCCGTCGGTAATCGGGTGGGGGCCGTATTCCGTGATGATGGTGACTGCGCCATCGCGTCCGGCGGCCGGGTCTACTAAGACGCGATCGCTAAAGGCAACGCCCCAGCCTTCCAGCAAGCCATCTAGTTCGGGATTGGTCTGCGGATCGACCAGCAGCAGCAGCCCGCCCTTGCGGGTCTGAAAGTCCTTGAGGCGAGAGATTTCTTCTGCCAAAAGCGGCCGCTGCGGCCCAGCCACCACAATCACCGCAGCATCGGCGGGAATTTCGGCAGTGTTTGCCAGGTTTAGCGGCTCTGCCTGAAAGGTTTCGTCTGTTAGGCTGGTGACGGCTTGCCCCAGCCCGCCCTGACCGGGGTCTAGCTGCCGCTCGCCGTGCCCTTGCAAAAAGTAGACCTTGGTCTGGCGATCGCTCGTGATCTTCACCAGCGCAGTGGTCAGCCGTCGCTCGGAGAGGCGTTGGGATGGGCTGATGGTCTGCACCAACTGACGGCGATTCCCAGCGGGATCGCTTCGCGAATCGCCCTTCTCTACATACACTTCGCCAAAGTTCTGCACGCCAAAGCGCTCGGCAAGTCCGGGCTGCACCTGTGGATCGACATATTCGTAGGCAAACCCGTCGGGATTTTGGCGGCGATAGTTTTCCAACAGATCCCGATCGGCGGGATTTGGAGCCAGGTCAAAAATCCACACCTTGACCGGATCTTCGAGCGACTGCACCACCTCCTGCGACTGGGGCGCGAGAGTAAATAGGCGATTTTCCGTCAGGTCTAGCCGTGTGTTGTAGCGCGATGCCAAAAAGTTCGTCAGCAGGAAAATGGCCAGCACTGCCAGCGTTGCCAGCACCGCATTCGTACCTGCCTGGGTCGAGCGTTTACCCCATAGCCCCTGAAACCCGCTGGCCTGCGACCCCAGCCACACCACCAATAGCCCAATGCCCGCGCTCAATAGCCCGACGGGTACGGGGCCCCAAGTTCCTGCCACCAGACCTGCCGTTAGCCCCATGAGAATGAGAAACAGGCCAGGCCAGATCAGGTGTTTGAGTTTGAGGTAGGGACGGAGGAGTTTCATGAGAAAAAATGAAAAACGAAGAGGGAAGAGGGAAGAACGAAGAGGGAAGAGGGAAGAACGAAGAGGGAAGAACGAAGAGGGAAGGACGAAGAACGAAGAGGGAAGAACGAAGAGGGAAGGACGAAGAGGGAAGGACGAAGAGAGAAGGACGAAGAGGGAAGAACGAAGAAATAGGTGTTTTTTTTCGTTTTTCGTTCTTCGTTCTTCTTTCTGCTTTTTTCCCTGTCTAGGATTCGCCTTGGGGTATTGGCTCTGGTTGCTTAGGAACGCTGGAATCGGAGGGCTTCGATGGATTGGGCGGTGAGGAAGATGCCCAGCAGGATGTAGCTGAGGTAGAGGACGAGGCTGCTGGTGTTGAAGATGCCTCGGCTGAGGTCGTTGTAGTGCTTGATTAGCGAGAGGTGGGCGATCGCCTCTCCGGTGGAACCGCCGACCCCGTTGGCGATTAGGTCGGTGACCCAGAGCAGCAGCATCAGCCCAAAGGTCAACACGGCGGCGAGGATAGTGCTGTCGGTGAGGGAGGAGATGAACATACCCAGGGACAGCACGGCGGCGGCCATCAGAATCAGACCCAGATGCCCCATAAACAGCACGTTCAGATTGGCGGCGGGGTTGGATGCAATAAACAGGCTGCTTTCATACAGCAGAATGGGCAGCAGCATGGTGATGAAGAAGGTCAACACGCCCAGCAGCTTGCCGACAGCGACGGCCCAGTTGGTAATGGGCGAGGTGGCCAGCAGTTCCAGCGTGCCGCGCTTGCGCTCTTCGGAATAGAGTCCCATCGACAGCATCGGCAGCAGGAATAATGCTAGAGAGCCGAGCAACCCCAAAAACACATTCAGAAATTGGTAGGGCACGTCTACGGGCGGGTCGGTGATGCCGGCCTGGTCGCGCTGGGCGACGGCGGCCAGCAGCCCCTCTGGGCCAAATAGAATCACTACGAAGAAAAAGCCGCTTAGCAGCCAGAACACAGCGGCGATCGCATAGGCAAAGGGCGAGGCAAAGTAGCTCTGGAGTTCTCGCCGATAAATCGCCAGAATATTGCTCAAAATGACGCGCATCTAGGCTGCTTCCTCCTGGGATGGGGACTGGTTTTGGGGTTCATTGGAAAGACTGGGGTCGGGGTCGGCGGGTGCGTCGGCCATGGTGAGTTCCAGAAACACCTGCTCTAGGTTGGCCTGCACCCGCCGCATTTCGTATAGCCCCACCCCTGCGTTGATGACGGTGGCGGCAATGTCGCGGCCAGGGTCGGTTCCTGGATTGGAGATGACGCGCAGTTTGTAGCGGTGGGGCGGCAGCCCTTCGACAGTTAGTGCGGTGACGGACTTTACGCCTGCGAGGTATTGCAGCCGCTCCTGAGCCACCAACAGTTCGCCCTCCACTTCTAGCTCATAGCCCGCGCCGCCCGACAGTTCTTCCATCAGGCGATCGGGCGTATTAGTTGCCACAATTCGGCCGCGGTTGATAATAGCGACACGGCTACAGGTCATGCTGACTTCCGGCAGAATGTGGGTCGAAAGAATGATGGTGTGGTCGCCGGCCAGACTTTTAATCAGGTTCCGCACGTCGATGATTTGGCGCGGGTCGAGGCCGACCGTCGGCTCATCCAACACGATGACGGGCGGGTCGTGAACGATTGCCTGGGCAATGCCGACCCGCTGCCGAAAGCCCTTAGACAGTTTGCGAATCAGGGTGTCGCGCCGTTCCAGCAGGTTGCAGCGTTCTAGCGAAGACTGTACGCGCTGGGGGCGATCGCCCGCTGCCACGCCCTTTAGCCGCGCCACGAAATGCAGAAACCCTTCCACCGTCATGTCTGGGTACAGCGGCGGTGTTTCGGGCAGATAGCCAATCCGCTGCCGCACTGCCATCGAGTCTTCATGCACGTCGAACCCGGCTACGGTAGCTGTGCCGCTAGTGGCGGGCAGGTAGCCCGTCAAAATCCGCATTGTCGTCGTTTTGCCTGCCCCGTTTGGCCCCAAAAAGCCCAGAATCTCCCCCGGCTCTACTGAGAACGTCACGTCCGTAATTGCAGGGGTAGAGCCGTAGATTTTGCTGAGGTGTTCGACGGTAATCATGAGGGGCTATCAGTATTAAGGGATTTAGATTCAGGGATTTAGATTCAGGGATTTAGATTCAGGAATTAGCCTCAGGGATTTAGATTAAGGGATCAAGGGTTTGGGGATGTTGGAGTGAGGAAACAAGGAGGATTCAGCAGTTCCTGTGTCGCAGGAGGCTTGCAGCAGGATTGAAAGCGCTGCGAAACAACATCCCTTGCCTCTGAATTCCTCAACGCCCAACAACGGCAAATTGTAGCCAAAATTGCGAATTTCCGATCTGACGGAGATGTGTCAAGCGTGTGACGGCGCATCGAATCTTTGCTTGTCGGCTATGCTTTGCGACTCATGCTTTGCGGCTCATGCTTTGCAACTCATGCTTTGCGACTCAGGTTCCAGCTTTGGCTTAGTCTTGTCCAACCACACTCCACCAGACCAAAAGGGCGATCGCCCCCAGTCCAACGTGCTGCGGCAGCAGGTTTTGCAGCCGCTGGCGGGCAATTTTCTGCGTCAGAAAAACGCTGAGGGCAAGGGTGCTGAGCAGCGTCACGCCCTGCAAAAACGCAATCACGGCGGGATGGGCGACGACGACGGGCAGCCCTGCGCCGCTCAGTCCAAAGGTGGCGAGGGTAACGGGCACGATGCGGCCGGCTTCGGTCAATCCCAGATGCAGATAGTGCGCCAGGTTGCAGCCGAGGGTCAGCGGCAGATAGCCGTAGGCCAGTTCGACGAAGGGTTTGGACTTGGGGTTGAAGAGTTTTAGCAGGCTGTGGCAGAAGAGGGCGATCGCCCCCGGTAGCGCCAGCGCCAGCCCAGCCAGTCCCGCATGGAGGGCAAAGGGGCCCAGCGGAGCCGCATCGTATTGCAGCAGCGTTGCTAGCAAATCACGGTCGCCAAACCCCAGCAGCGTCAAAATCGTCGGCAGCCGATGCAGCACCACCGCCCCCGTCAGCAAAAACAGCAGGCACACCTCCGGCAGCGTCGGCTTGTGGGTCGTCCAGAGTTCGATACCGGGGGGACGCAAGTTTAGCTCAACAGAGCGGTGCGGACACGCCTTTAGGCAGGTCATACACAGCACACAGTCGCGATTGTCCTGAAGTTGTGCCGGGTGGGAATAAATCGGACAGCCGCCCGTTTCTTGCCCTTCGCCCTTTTGCGGCCCACCCTTATAGCACTGGTAGGTGGTGCAGGTGGCAGAGCAGATGCCCTGCTGCGCCCGCAGTTCAATCATCGACAGCTTGGCAAACAGGCCGTTCATGCCGCCAATGGGGCAGAGATAGCGACACCAGAAGCGCCGCTCAAACAGGAACGAAAAAATCATGGCTCCAGCGGTAATCAACAGCAGCAGGCAGGCAGAGAGATAGGCTGTGTTCTCCAGATGCCACAGTTCTTCCCAGAGCAAAATCAGCGCAAATAGCCCAAACAGAAACCAGCCGCCCCATTTTTCCGCCTCTGGGCGCGACCAGGGCAGCAGCGTGCGTCCCAACACGCTAGTTGAGACTTTTTGCGAAATTTCGCCGTAGATCATAAACGGGCACACGGCGCACCACAGCCGCCCCACAAACGGGAAGCCGACTAGCACCAGCGGCCACCACCAGGCCCAGAAGAAATTCAGCGCAAAGTTGCGATCGCGCGTCTGCGGCCCCAGCCACAGCACCGCAATCACCAGCGGGAAAAACCAGAGCGTGAAGCCGTAGTTTATCCGGTCGGGCCACCACGGGCTGCGAAGAAACTGGCGCAGCTTGGGGTAGGCATTCAGCAGATTGACGCGGAAGCGGCGATTTTTGCTACCCGTTGCCCAAAACACCTCTTCCGTTAGCATAGGTGCGCCGTTGGACTGGATAATGGCGCGGCCGACCATGCCCTCTAGCTCCGTCAGGTTGCCCGGAAAGTCGTAGCCCTGGAGCCGCCGCAGTGCCTCTGGCGCAACCTTGGGGCGGGACAACCCGCGAGCGGCACAGTATAGGCTGATGTAATAGTTGACCTGGGTTTCGAGGTCAGCCCGTCGCACGCGCAGGGGCGGAACTTTAATGACATGGCCGACATGGCGATCGAGTTCAGAGAGCGATCGCTCTGAGGTGAACATAATTCGCGCATTCGACTGGCGCGGCTCTGGTTCTGGCTCGCCTTCGCGGGCGACGGGTCGGTAGATTCCCGTTTCCAGCAGTTCCGCCAGCTTGGGCTGGAGCGCCTTGGGCACATCCTGCACGTTGTTAATCAGCAGCGTGCCGCTGCCCAGCCAACTGAGTAAACCGGGCTTCCCATTGACCCGACCAAACAGATCTGCGCCGCTGGGTTGCAGCATATCGCCATTGAGCTTGATCATCGGCTGCTTGCGATCGCCACTACCAAAGTGGATCAGCGCCGCTGTGTTGTCCTTGCCCAGCCCCGGCTCGCCAAAGATGAGTACTGGCAGGCGATCGCCCGCAGCTTTTTTGATTGCCTGCCGCAGCCGCACGGCGTAGCGACTTGCGCCCACAATGCCCCGCCGCACTTTGGGCACGAGATAGGGTCGCAGGGCTGCCTGACGCTCTTGCTCAAAGGCAAGCTGGGAGCTGAGTTCCGTCACTTCGTCTGCCAACTGCCGCGACACGGTGCGGTTTAGCTCCGGAAACTGCGCCACCAGTTCGCGGAAGGCTTCACGGGGCACAGTCCAGATTTCGCAATCGCTGAGGGTAACGACGGTGTGTTCCGCAGGCTTTTCGAGTAACAATTCTTTTAGATACAGCACTGAACCAGGCAGCAGACTGAGCGTGTCTGCCAGGCTGTCTGGCCGCGTGCGATAGCGCTCCAGCCGTCCTGATTTCAGAATGTAGAGGGCTTTCGGCTCAGTGTCTTCCAGCGCCAGCCGATGATTTTCGGGCATGTGGATTTCGCGAATCTGCTGGGCGATCGCCCGCACTGCCGCTACCGACAGGTCTCCAAATTGGGTCTGCTGCTGTATCCACTGCACTCGGTCGGCAAGTTCCATGAAGCGACCCCTCGCCTGGCAAAATAGAACCCATTGCTTTTGATTGTGGCACTGATGTTTCTAAGGTGAGTGCCTGCTGCGAGAGTTTCAAAATTCTAATGTGTAATCTACTACTCTATTTTTAATTCTGAACAAATTGTTAATATTAGGACTTACGCAGTTGGACAATTTCTAGCGGGCGCAGCCCGTGAGAAATTGTCCAAAACCCAAAGAGCCTATCGCAAATGCGTAAGTCCTGAATATCTTAAAATTAAGTCTTTTTTGAAATGACCCGCATGAAAACGGCAGATCCGGTCTCAGTTGAAATCATGCAGCAGGTGGCGGAGTATTTTAGCGTGCTGAGTGAGCCGACCCGCCTCCGCATTCTCAGCGTCCTCCGCAACGGCGAACGGTGTGTGCAAGATTTGGTCGAAGCGACCGCCACCAGCCAGGCCAACGTTTCCAAGCACTTGAAAGTGATGCTGCAAGCGGGTATCCTCTCGCGCCGCACCGAGGGCACCTCTGCATACTACAGTGTGCAGGATGACTTGACGTTTGAGCTGTGTAACCTGGTGTGCGATCGCCTCGCCAGCCGCATCGAACTCCAGGCCCGGCGATTTCGGGCGTTCGGGCTGACCAGTGGGCAGGTGTTGAAGCGGTCGGTGTGATGGGTTGAGGAGGCAGTAACCCAGCGAGCGTCGAGTCTCTAGTACGGATAAATGCCCGGCGAGAGGAGCAGCCGCCGCTGAGCTTCGGTAAGGTTGGGAAACTCGTCAGGATTGTAGAGCGATCGCGCCCAAGCATTCGATCGCGGCGAGTATTTATAGAACAGGGTGCGCCGCTCTCCCTGGCCGCGCCAGGGCAGCGTGCCGTGGGTGAGTGCTTCGGTAAACACAATGGCGCTGCCTGCGGAGAGGGCGATGGGCCGCATACAGGCAGGCGGATGCTCCAGATCGCGCCATTCGTCCGGAAAGGGGGCGTTGCTTTTGTGGCTGCCGGGAATACAGGCAAAGCCGCCCTCGCCAGGGCGCACGTCCCGCAGTTCATAGGCGACAGCCGTCAGCCCGTTATACATGCGCCCATTGTGGACGTGGTAATACTGGCAGGGGTCGTAGGGCGTGCCGCCGCCGTGGAGCCGCGTGCCGATGGGCCCTTTGCCCCGGCGGATGATGTGCGTGTAGTCGTGATCCAGCCGAAAGCCCTCGCCCAGCAGGGTCTTCAAGTAGGGCATCAGCGGCGCAGGGTCGATCAGGTCTTGAAACGGTTTTCCCCAGGGCAGCAGCCTGTCCCAGCGAAACCAGAGGCGATCGGGGTCGTTGACGGCGGCAATCTGGCGATCGAGTTCGGCATTGAGCGCATCTAGTTGCGCTGCCGTCAGCACGTTTTCCACCACCAGATAACCCTGCAAGTCGAATAAATACCATTCTTGTGCGTTCAAGATTGTCTCCTGAATCGGGAATCGTTGGGAATTAGCTGCGGAATAGTCGGGTGTAAAGCGTTTCGTGGGCCATGCAGGCGATCGCCTGTCCCCAACTGCACGCCCCAAAGTCGTCTGTGGGTAAGACTAGCGCTTCGTCGGTTGTGCGGGCGATCGCTGGAGCAAGACTCAGCAGCAGCCGTTGCCCGGCCGTTTGTCCCAGCGGAATCAGCTTCACGCCTGCATTGACCAAATTGCTGGCCCAACTGTGCAAATAGCCAAGGATGGCAGCCCGCGAGTCGATCTGCCAGTGGGCAGCGGCGATCGCATACGCGACGGCAAAATTCACCGCAAAACTTTCGGCTGCGTTGCTGGTTTCCCCGCAGGCTTCCAAGAGCGGGGAAACGCTGGGGTCAAGTTCGAGCAGCAGCCGGTAGAGCGATCGCCCCATTTGCCAGCTTTGTAGCCGCAGTTCCTCTGCCTCGCGCAGCGCCGACAGCCATTGGTTCCAGTGGCGCAAAGCAGGAAGATCGGGGGCGATCGCCGCCTCATAGACCCGCGCCATCACCGCCGCCTCCAGCCGCATCGCTCCAGCCGCCAACTCCTGCTCAATCCAGTGCTGCAAGCTGGATACATCTGGCAATTGCCCCTGCGCCACCAGCGTCTCCAGCCCTTCGGAGTAGCTGTAAGCCCCTACAGGCAGCGCCGGACTCGCCAACTGCAATAGCCGCAGCAGACGCTCTCCACCCAACGCCGCTTCACACGTCATGAGAAGACTCCTGCGAATCCTCAGATGTAGACTTGTGAGAATGCTGAAGAGAACCTACTTGAGAACTCATTTCAGAATGCTGACGTAAAGGCTCAGGATGATGTATATCCTCATTGGCATGATTATGTTCGGAATCATGATTGTGAGAATGACGGTGAGAATGGTGAGGCGAATGGTGAGGCGAACCATGATGCGAATGGCCTAACTCCTGATCTTTGAACCCCAACCCTTCATAGGCTCCCGTCTCTGGCTGAAAGGGACGCTCCTCCAGTTGCAGATGCAACCCCATTTTTTCCACCATGTCTTGCAAAACCGAGTCGGGCGAAAAGCGCAGATAGGTTTCTGCGACCTCCAGCGGCACATGGCGATTGCCCAGATGATAGGCGGCTCGCAGCAACGCCAGCGGCGTGTGGGCGGTGACGGTGACGACGGGTTCTGGCCTGGCCACCACGCGCACTCGCTCCCCCGAAGCCGCCAGCAGCACGTCTCCATCTCGCAGCACGGTTCCCCTGGGCAATTGCAGCGAACAGGGTATGCCCTCCACAGATTCAAAATAATGGCGCGATCGCACTCGTTCTTCCGCCGTCAGCAGCAGCGTCAACTCAGCAGGTTCAGGGCAGACTTCGGGGCGATCGCTCAGAGAAAGCCGTTGGGTGAGGACAAGCATGGCAGATTTGAGATTCTGGGTGATTTGGGGTTCGCGTTTTGAGGGATTCATCAGGGATGTGCCATGCCCCCGGGGGCTAAAAAGCACTATGGAAGTAGATTACACCCGAATCAGGAATCATCTACAGCGCCAACCATTGCCAAACACATCGGTTAGGTGCATCTACCCAGGGGGTTGAGTGCCAAACCCGCCAACCCACGCCAATCCAACCCTCGCAGGTGCGCCAGTCTTGCGCTCCCCCTATTGCCAAGTATCGGGGCGCCGAATATCTGGATTTCATAACCAGAAGGCGATCGCCTCACCCGATCAGGCATAGCCCCCAGCCCAAAAACTACCCTAAGATGGGGCTTAAACTAATGATTCGATAGCCACTTGAGAATCGTTCGACAATCATTCGATGATTACTTGATGCAGCCTCTAGCCCTGGGCAACCTGCTGTATAAAGTGTCAGGTGCATAAAGTGTCAGGTGCGCTGCGGAGTCAACTTCATTTTTAGATTGAGCCACTTCATATCATCAAGGAGCCGCTTGTGAGTCCAGAAACCCTTATCTCGCCGCCGATTGCCGCCGCAAGTCCCTACTCTCCCACCGAGTTCGATGCCTACGTCATCAATAGCTATGCTCGTTTTCCCATCGTGCTAGAGCGAGGCGAAGGTTGCCGCGTGTGGGACAGTGAGGGACGCGATTATCTGGACTTTGTGGCGGGTATTGCCACCTGCACGCTGGGCCACGCCCATCCGGCTATGGTGAACGCAGTCAATCGCCAGATTCAAAAGCTGCACCACGTTTCTAACCTGTTCTATATCCCAGAGCAGGGCGACCTGGCAAAATGGCTGGTCGAGCATTCCTGTGCCGATCGCGTATTTTTCTGCAACTCTGGCGCAGAGGCGAACGAAGGCGCAATTAAACTGGCGCGGAAGTATGCCCACACGGTGCGCGGCATCGCCAACCCGATCGTGCTGACGGCTCATGCCAGCTTCCACGGGCGCACTCTGGCTACCATCACTGCCACCGGTCAGCCAAAGTATCAGAAGAACTTTGACCCGCTGATGCCAGGATTTCACTACGTTCCCTACAACGATATTGCAGCCCTGGAAGCGGCGATCGCCCAACTGGATGCCAACCAGCCCCAGGTGGCGGCCATTCTGCTGGAGGCACTCCAGGGCGAAGGCGGCGTGCGGCCGGGCGATCGCGCTTATTTCCAGCGGATTCGTGA
Source organism: Leptolyngbya sp. O-77 (assembly GCF_001548395.1). Taxonomy (NCBI): domain Bacteria; kingdom Bacillati; phylum Cyanobacteriota; class Cyanophyceae; order Leptolyngbyales; family Leptolyngbyaceae; genus Leptolyngbya; species Leptolyngbya sp. O-77. The sequence continues at coordinate 4,854,461 of NZ_AP017367.1, read as the reverse complement.
AATCTGCGATGAAAAGGGAATTCTGCTCATTCTGGACGAAGTGCAGGTCGGCATGGGCCGCAGCGGGCAACTTTGGGGCTACGAGAATCTGGGCATCGAACCCGACATTTTCACCTCAGCTAAAGGCCTGGGCGGCGGCATCCCCATTGGCGCGATGCTCTGCAAGTCGTTTTGCGACATCTTTCAGCCCGGCGACCACGCCAGCACCTTCGGCGGCAATCCCTTCGCCTGCGGCGTGGCGCTAGAAGTGTGCAAAACTCTGGAGCGCGACAACTTGCTGCACAATGTGCGAGAGCGCGGCGAACAACTGCGGAACGGGCTGCGGGCGATCGCCCAGCAATATCCTGCACTCGTCGCAGAAGTGCGCGGCTGGGGACTAATTAACGGTCTGGTGCTGAAGGAAGACGCTGCTACAGTATCGGCAGATATCGTGAAGGCGGCGATCGCCCAAGGGCTGCTGCTCGTTCCTGCTGGCCCGAAGGTGGTGCGCTTTGTGCCCCCGCTGATCGTCACTGCTGCGGAAATTGAGCAAGCCCTCGGACGGCTAAACCAGGCCCTCAGCAACCTGTCTCTCTAGGGCTGAGGCGTTGGTTTTAGGCAACCAGGCGACCTTGCTTCGGGTCAATTTTCGGGTCAATACTGCCTAACCCGAAGCAAGGTCGTAGATGCCCTGAAACTTTTCTGGGAAATCTTTTGAGAAATTTGTGTGAGAAATTTGTAGAAGAGTCCCCTCTTCCCGTGCTACGATTATCAATCGTGGGATGGACGGGTCGGTGCCCGAGTGGTTAATGGGGGCGGACTGTAAATCCGCTGGCTACGCCTACGCTGGTTCGAATCCAGCCCGGCCCATCCCCCGATTGCCCGTGTAGCTCAGTGGTAGAGCACACCCTTGGTAAGGGTGAGGTCATGAGTTCAATCCTCATCACGGGCTTTATCGCTTCATACCCTGGCTGCGAGTAGCTGAGAAACCAGTGTCGTGAGCGTTGCCACACTCTGCGCCTGCTGCTCCGCTAGGCGGATGTGCCCCTCTAGCGCCCGGTTCTGGCTTTCCAGCGTAATCGCAATGCGGTCAAGTCTGTCGTCAATGGCAACAGTTCGCTGCTGGGTCTGGTCAACAAACGTGGCGATCGCCTCAGTCAATCGATCCAGCTTGGCATTCAGCGACGCATCCCGCTGGGCCGCCTCTTCAGACAATCGGTCGAGCTTGGCATTCAGCGACGCATCCCGCTGGGCCGCCTCTTCAGATAATCGATCCAGCTTGGCATTCAGCGACGCATCCCGCTGGGCCGCCTCTTCAGATAATCGATCCAGCTTGGCATTCAGCGACGCATCCCGCTGGGCCGCCTGTTGTCCATTAGTAACAATTAGCTCTGACAGATAGGCAATTTGCTGGGTCGAGGTTTCTAGCAACACTGCCACACGGTCAAGGCGTTCATCGATGGTTGGTTGGTTCTCACTCATGGCGCTATTCCGCTGCGAATAGTTGAATAATATTCCCACGGCACAACTCATAGCGGGATTCTGAAAATTCGGGCAGCCACTTAACGAACTCATCAAACGTCGTGTAGGGGATTGGAGCGCTGAATCATGGCGATTCCCGACGTGATTGAAGACCTACAGATTGAAGACTTACTGGAGTAACATTTCGATCGGGATGCTCAGGTCTGGAAATGCCAGATCGAGTCCTGGCTCTGACCCATCCCTCAGCGTAGTGGGAGCCGCAGGGCACACCTGAGCGTGATTCCCGTAGGGATCGCTTCGCGAATCGCCCAACCGCTTTATCAGGACTGCCGCGCCATGTCCATGAGAATTTGTTGGGCACTTTGCACCGCGTCTGGGGAGACAGGATGGCGCTGGCGATAGCTGCCGTCGGGCTGAAGCTCCCATGCCTGGCGGTTGTCGGCCAGCAAGATGCCGAGAATTTCCTGCAAATCTTTGGCGATCGCCCTGTCATCCACTGGCGTAACGGCCTCCACGCGCCGATCCAGATTGCGCGGCATCCAGTCGGCACTACCGATGTATACGTCCTCCGCGCCGCCATTGTAAAAATAAAAAATGCGGGAATGTTCCAAAAACCGCCCCACGATGCTAATCACTCGAATGCGATCGCTCACGCCTGACAGCCCCGGCCGCAGACAGCAAATGCCCCGCACGATGAGATCAATTTGCACGCCGGCCTGCGACGCTTCATAGAGTGCAGCAATCAGCGGCGGATCAACCAGCGCGTTCATCTTGGCGACGATCCGGGCATGGCGACCCGCACGGGCAGTCTCGCGCTCTCGGTGAATCAGGTCAAGCAGGCGATCGCGCAAATTGGTCGGAGCCACCAGCAGCTTGCGATAGGTTTGCTGCCGCGAGTAGCCCGTCAGCGCGTTAAACAACTCCGTCACGTCTGCACCCAAATCCTCCCGACAGGTCAGCAAGCCCAGATCGGTGTAGAGCCGCGCCGTTTTGGGGTTGTAATTACCCGTGCCAATGTGGACATAGCGACGCAGGCGATCGCCCTCCTGCCGCACCACCAACATTAGCTTAGTATGCGTTTTTAGCCCCACCAGCCCATAGACTACATGAACGCCCACCTGCTCTAGCTTCCGCGCCCACTGAATATTATTCTCTTCGTCAAAGCGTGCCTTTAGCTCCACCAGCACCGCCACCTGTTTACCGTTCTCGGCGGCGGCGATCAGCGCGTCCACAATTGGCGAATCGCCCGACGTGCGATACAGCGTCATCTTAATCGTCAGCACGTCGGGATCTTGGGCTGCCCGCTGAAGAAACGCCTGCACCGACGACGAAAACGACTGATATGGATGATGCACCAGCAAATCCTGCTTACGAATCAGGGCAAAAAAATCCTCATCTGTGGAATATTCAGACTCCATGAGTCGGCGCAGTCGGGGATGACTCACAGGCTTCCAGGGCGCATCCTTGAGATGGGGCAACGGCAGATCCACCAGTGCCATCAGGTCGCGCCCGCCCAACAGCCCCACCACCGGATACACATCTGCGTTGCTCAGCCCCATCTCCGCCATCAGCGTTTGGCGAATTTCATCCGGCATGGATTCGTGAACTTCTAGCCGCACCACAGACCCCGCAAACCGCCGCTTACGAAGCTCCTGCTCGATTGCCTGGAGCAGGTCATCGGCTTCGTCCTCCTGCACTTCCAGGTCAGCATTGCGGGTAACTCGAAACACATGGCAGGCGACGACCTCCATGCCTGGAAACAGCTTGTCCAGATTGTGGGTAATGATTTGCTCAATTGGCACGCCCATCCACACGGGCATCTGCTTGCGACGTTGCAGTTCCAGCGGCAACAGGACGAATCGGGGCAGTGAACTGGGCACTTTGAGACGGGCAAAGTGGCTGGTTCCTTCGGGCGATCGCACCACCCACCGCCAGATTTCAAGCTGAGGTTAGAAATATGCGGAAAGGGATGCCCCGGATCGACCGCCAGCGGCGTTAGCACAGGGAAAATCCGCTCTTCAAAATACTCCCGCAAATAGCGCTGCTGGGCCTGGTTGAGCGCTGCATAGTCCAGCAGGAAAATGCCGTGGCTTGCAAGCTGCGGCCGCAAGACCGACTGCACATGCTGATGCTGCTTTGTCACCAGGGGCAAGAGCTTTTGGCAGATGGCTTCGAGCTGTTCCTGTGGCGTGCGCCCGTCGAGCGATCGCCGATCCACCTGTGCCTGGATCTGGCGCTTGATGCCCGCCACTCGCACCATAAAAAACTCATCCAGATTGCTGCTAAAAATCGCCGCAAACTTTACCCGCTCCAGCAAGGGCGTGCGCTCGTCCATCGCCTCATGCAGCACCCGCGCATTAAACTCAATCCAGCTCAGTTCGCGGCTGAAGTAGTATTGCGGATCTGACCAGTTGGGTTGGGGCGGCTGGGTAGAAGACACGATAGGAAAGGCGGGGGGCTGAAGCTAGGAAATCTGAAGCGAACGCTGGACAGCCGATCATATCAGATTATTATCCCCCTATTCTCGAACTGAAGATACTCAAAACACCTCATCCTCGCGGCCGACCCACCATTCCCCAAGCTGCATCAGGTCGTGATGCACATCCGCCAACGCCCGGAGATACTCCTCGCTAGAAAGGCTTTCTCGCTGCTCCTGCAATTTTTTGAGTCGCAGTTGTGCCAGGAGCCACGGCTGATGGAGGCGATCGCTCTCGGCCATATAACGCGCTAAGTCCTCACTATTCATAGGAACTATCCGCAGCAACTATTAGGAACTATTCATAGGAAACTGCTCAGAAAGCAAGAGTGGATAAAGCGATTTTGTACTCTATCCACTCGCAGCAGTTTCATAACTTGCAAAACTGAACCGTGCGCTTTATCAAGCTAGAAAAAGCCTCAGAAAAAGCGCCAGCGTCAGCCGAAACCAGATTGTATCTAGGCAGCAGCCAGGTTCTCAGCGACAAAATCCCAGTTCACCAGCTTATCCAAAAAGTTCTGGATAAAGGCAGGGCGGGCATTGCGGAAGTCGATGTAGTAGGCATGTTCCCACACATCGAGGGTCAGCAGCGCTTTTTGCCCATGTGTGCTAGGGGGTTTTCGGCGTTGGGGAGTCTTGGTCACTTTCAGCGTACCGTTGTCATCAATCAGCCAGGGCCCAGCCGCTGCCAAACTGGGTCGCAGCCGCGTTGGCGAAGGCCTCACGGAACTTGTCGTAGCTGCCGAAAGAAGCGTCGATCTTGGCGGCCAGGTCGCCCGTCGGCGCACCGCCACCACCGGGCTTCAGGCTGTTCCAGAAGAAGGTGTGATTCCAGACCTGAGCAGCGTTGTTGAACACGCCAGCCTTGGCAGAGTCGCCAAAAGTCGCCACGATGATTTCTTCCAGAGACTTGCCCGCCAGGGAAGAATCGCTCTCGATCGCTTTGTTCAGGTTATCGACGTAAGCTTTGTGATGCTTGCCGTAGTGATATTCAAAGGTTTCGGCCTTCATGCCATAGGGTTCTAGAGCATCCATCGCAAAAGGCAAGGGCGGCTGTTCGATAGGCATAGTGTTCGTCCTCTACATAACTGCGCTGTACTGAGTTTGAGTGTAAGAGCGCTAACATCCCTTACGCATGATCCGCCAGACGGAGCTAGGACGGAATGCAGTCTCAAACTATTGATAGAATTTTATATCAAAAATCGCCAGTGTCGTGTCTTACACAGCACCGAACGTAGCCCGACTGCCGAGGCTTTGTTTTAGCTGCGCGGCTCGCTCTTGCACGATCGCCCATTCGCCATTTTTCACAGCCGCCTTGGGAAACAACTGCCCTGCCAGCCCAACGGCGATCGCCCCTGCCTCCAGCATGGCTCGCGCATTCTCCAGCGTGACCCCGCCCGTGGGCACTAGCGGAATCTCGCCCAGCGGCTCTCGCACGGCCCGCAAATAGTCTGCGCCGCCGACACACTGAATGGGGAACACCTTCACCGCTGCTGCGCCCGCCTGCCATGCGGTCACGATTTCTGTCGGCGTGAGGGCCCCTGCCACAAAGGGAATCTCGAACTCGGCCGCCTGCTGAATCAGCGCTCGATGCGTATGGGGGCTAAACAAAAACTGGGCCCCGCTGGCGATCGCCGCGCTGACCTGTTGGGGAGTGGTAATCGTGCCCGCGCCAATCAGACAGTCGGGCAAGCGCTGCCGCAGGTGACGCACCAGGGTTTCAGGGCGATCGCTATTCCAGGTGACTTCGATCAGCCGCATTCCGCCCGCCGCCACTGCCCGCGCCATGACCTCGCCGGTTGCCAGGTTGGGCGCACGAATGACGGCGATCGCCCGTTCGGTTTGCAGCCAATGCAGCCATCGATCTTTGAATGAAACAGCCTGAGAGTGTGAGGAAATCACGATTTTTTAGCGGACTTTCAGGAGGGCGGGTGACGGAGCAGACGCATTGCCATAAAATGAAAAGAATATGAAAAGCATTGGTGACTGCCCGTGAGCCTGGTTTCCCCCGACTCGATTCTATCTTCACCCGTTTTGACCGCTGAGCGCCCCGCCCCCCCTTCGATTCAGCCCCCTGCTGCGTCGTCTGACAGGGCTGTCGATTCGACCCAGCCTGCGCCGACGGCTCAGCCGCTCAGTCTGCGAGACGAATTCGGCATTTTCTTCTCGACGTTCATCACGATTTTCCTGGCAGAAATTGGCGACAAAACTCAGATGACGGTGCTGCTCATGAGTGCCCAGTCCCAAGCGCCGTGGGTGGTGTTTCTGGGAGCAGGTTCAGCGCTAATCGCCACGAGTCTTTGTGGGGTGCTGCTGGGCAAGTGGCTCTCGACCCGCATTGCGCCCCGGCTGCTCGACAAAGCAGCGGCCGTGTTGCTGCTGGTGGTGGCGGGAATGCTGGTGTGGGATGTCATTCAGGGGTAGAGCGAAATGGACTGGAATTTGCTGGGACTGGCGTTTGTCACGGTGTTTGTGTCGGAACTGGGCGACAAAAGCCAGCTTGCGGCGATCGCCCTCGGCAGCAGCGGCAAGTCTGTTCGGGCTGTGTTTTTGGGAACGGCAGTAGCGCTGGTGCTGGCCAGTTTTTTGGGCGTGATGCTGGGCGGCGGCGTGGCTCAGGTCGTGCCGACCCGGTGGATCAAGGCGATCGCTGCCATTGGGTTTGTCGTCATGGCCATCCGTTTGCTGCTGCCGGACGCGGCGGATGAGTTGCCAGACGAGCCGCTGGATGAGTCGCTGGATGGTAACGAACCTGCCTAGCGTCCCGCTTCTAGCCGATCGCCCGAAAACCGCAAACCCACCGCGACCAGCAGTGCTGCACTCAGCCCCAGCTTAACCAGTTCCAAGACCCAGTAAATTCCGTGCATTTGCGCCATGCTGCCAGGAATGCGGGCTTCGCTCGTCAGCCAGTTCAGCGGCATCGCCAGCCCGCTCATCACGGGAGTCATCACGTAAGTCAGCGCAAAGGTCACCCCCAACAGAAGCCAGACTGCGGCGATCGCCCAGCCCGCGACTTTGTGCTGCCGCAAAAGCGAGAGAAGCCCCACGAAGGCGATCGCCACACACAGCAGCCCCAGACGGTTGAAAATCCAGAACATACTGTAGCCAGCGCTGGCAAAACCGGGCTGCGTCATCATGCCGCTGACATATAGGGCAGGCATCACGACCAGATCCAGCATCAGGCTGCCGCTGAGCCAAAACCCTACCGCCAGGAATACCGCCGACTGCCAGACAGAGCGACCCGGCAGCAGATTAACTTTAGTAGAAGTAATCATGAATATAAGACATTCTTAACTCTCATCTCCAGCCTATCGGATCTGGCTCAATCCAGTCATGAACAATCGTTTCGAGTCGTAACTAGATTTGTCTGAATCGAGCTTCAACAAATCATTAATAAATTCTTGCTGACTTAACGTAAGTAATTACGCTGGTTCGCGCTATTCTCAGATCAGGAAAATTCAGTATTTTCTCGGATAGCTTCCTTAATTTAGATTGCTCGGTTCTGCTGGTTTTCCAGAGCGTTCAGGAAATTCTTGGTTTTAGTTTGTCTCATGTAGCCGTCTGGGGCGATCGCTCTCGATCCTACGGAGAAATTCTCTCAGCGCAGCTTGATACCGCTCAGCACGCTCGGCAGTACGGGTCGCTGATGAGCGTTGTAAGGCATTAAGGCTTGACTAGCCAGGTTGGCGCAAGCTGCCAGAGCATTCCGGCACTCGCTTTCGTCCGTTTGCTTCAGGTCTTGGTGCTACTGAATCAAATTCGGTGCCTCGTAGCGTACGCAGACTCGAACAATCTCAACGAATTCCCAACGAATGTAGAAAAACCAGTCAACTGTATGAATAGTGCTTGCTTAACAGACTTTTATCGCGGTTGGATGATTGAGGTTGTGCCTCAAGGAATCGGTTATACCAGCGTTTGCTATTCCCCCTCTCGGCAGCGGATCGATGACGACGTAATCTACTCGCGCGACTTTCTGGCGCTAAATGCAGGCAAGGCGCTAGTTGATCTCTATCTCGCCTGCCAGCAGTTTTCCGGCGTGCTGCGCGAACTGTACGAATCGGACAAGCTGGAGTACGAAGAGTGGCGATCGCTCAGCCAGTCCATCACCGATACCATCGGCGTGTCTCGCTAGTAAGTTCGATATACCGTTTCGTCTAAGCATTCCTTAGGGAATGATTTGGGGCGATCGCGCCCGACGTTTGCCCTTTCCCACAGTTCGCCATCTCAAGGTTCGGGGTTCCTTCGCTATTGGATAGATTCTGGATCAATGCCGAGGGCCCGCAAGCGCTCGGCGAGCCGTTCTGCGCGGCGCTCTGCCTGCTCAGCTCGCTGCTGGGCCTGTTCAGCCCGCTGCTCTGCCTGCTCGGCTCGCTGCTGGGCCTGAAGTCGTAGCGTTTCCAGTTCTACAAACGTCAGAAAAGGCTGCCCATCTGGGCGGAAAATCTGCAAGCTCGACTCGCTGGGTTCAAACCGAATCTGCAAGCGCGGACTGACCCAGCCGTCCATCTCCTCGATCACGTCGAGCCGTCCAGCGGGCGATCGCAGCCATCCGCTTAAGTCAAATCTTGTCCGGGGTCGTAGAGGTAATACTCCTCCACGCCATATTGCTCGTAAAAGCGAAACTTTTTCGCCATTTCTTTGAGTGTATTCCCCGGCGACAAAATTTCAAAGACCACCTGAGGCGGGATGTTTGCCTCGCGCCACTGAAGATAGGAGCCGCGCCGTCCTTTGGGCCGCCCAAACACCACCATCGCATCAGGAGCTTGACGTAGTGTGTTGTCGCCCTCGACGGGATACCACAGCAGGTCGCCCGCCACAAACACGTCAGGATCGTCGGCAAACAGCAGTTCCAGGTTTTCCTTAATGGTGACAATCCAAGTGAACTGCTCGGTATTGTTTGCCATCGGTTCCCCATCGGCTTCGGGATAGATGACGGTCGATTTTTCAGGAATTTGAACCATCGTTGTCCTCCCGATGGAGCGCTGCTGATTTTGGATTTTAGACTTTGGATTCTGAATTGAAGATCTTGGGCGAGCTATCCAAGGATAGTGACATCTGTAGATTTGCGAGATTTGTGAAGTAGCGTTACCAATGAGATTGCTAAAAATGAGGCTGCTGGAAGCTCTGTAGACGTTTGGCTGGCAATAGACGCTTGGCTGACAATCCAAAATTGCAAATCCAAAATCGCAAATCGATCTAAACTGCTGAGTTCTATTTTAAGGGCGGCTTGGTTGGGGGAGAAGGTGGGCGATCGCGCTCCAAGAGCACCAGGGTTGCCCAAACTGCTCCGAAATGTTCCGCTCAGGTGGCCAAATGGCGCTTCATGATGCGTCCAAGGATTGCCATCCCCCGCTCAATCGTCTCCGCATCAAAGGAAAAATTCAGCCGCATCGCCGGGTAGCCCTGCAAATTTGGGAAAAACGTGGAACCGGGCGTGACCAAGATGCCCTCGGCCGCTGCCTCGCTGCACACCAACTGCATCGGCAAAGAGTCCGGCAGCTTTACCCAGAGAAACAGCCCCCCGGTGGGCACTGTCCACGATGCCTCAGCGGGAAAGTGACGCTCCAATGCCTTCAGCATCACGCCGCGCCCCTGAAGATTGCGCGTACACAACTGCGCCAGATGACGGCGATAGTAGCCCGTCGCCAGGTACTCGCTGACGATCGCCTGCGAAGCCGTGGACACACACAGGTCATGCAGCATCTTGCGCTCCCGCAGCCGTCCATAGTCGTCCCCCGTCGCGACCAGATAGCCCACCCGCAGACCGGGCATCAGCGTTTTGGTAAATGTCCCTGCGTAAATCACCAGGTTGTCTTGATCCAGCGCCTTGATGGGTGGCGGCACGGGGTCAAAGTTCAGCCCTTCGTAGGCGTTGTCTTCCAGAATGCGGCAATCGTAGCGGCGGGCCAGGTCGAGCAACTGCTGGCGATGGGCGAGGTCGGTGGTGATGCCCGTTGGGTTGTGCAGCGTGCTGATGGTGTAAATCAGCCGGGGGCGGTGACTATGGAGATATTGCGCCAGCAGGTCGAGGTTCATGCCGTCGCGAGTCATAGGAATGCCGATCACCCGTGCGCCAAGCTGCTGAAGAACCGCCAACGCGCCGTGAAAAGTCGGGCTTTCTACAATGACCCAGTCACCGGGCTGCACAATTTCCTGCATCACCAGCGACAGTCCCTGCATCGAACCATTGGTGACAATCAACTGGTCGGGCGAGGCATCTAGCCCCTTTTGCACCAGCAGTTGAGCAATTTGCTTTCGCAAGGGATATTGTCCCTGCGGCAGGTCATAGTTAAACAGCAGCGCCCCCATCTCCTTAAAGGCGCGACGAGCCACCCGCTGGAGAATGTCTGTGTCGTGGGGGTGGGGAAAGCCGGAACTGAAGACCGTCACGCCATCCTGATGCAGCGCCGACACGGAGGCCATGTAAATGTCGAAGTAAGACATTTCGCCCTGGTCAGGAATAATGACCTCCTGAGAGGGGGCAAAGCGGGACGGCGGAATCGGCGAGGTGACGGACGGTTCGCTAACGAAATAGCCAGAGCCAGGGCGGGCATAGATCAGCCCGTCTGCTTCTAGCACGCTGTAGGCTTCGATGACTGTCAGCTTGTTGACCTGGGCTGCTTCAGCAAGGCTCCGGATAGACGGCAGGCGATCGCCCGGTTGCAGCGTTCCCGACTGAATCAGGCGATGGATGCGCTGGCGAATTTGCAGGTAGACGGGCTGGGGCGATCGCCGATCGAGGGGAATTTTCACAGGCGCAGAGCGGCGCAAAACAACCGCCACGAAAGCACTATACAGCGTTTTTGAAGCTAGTGAGGCACACGGATGGTCAATAAGCCCTTGCCTCGTGAGGGCAGCATGTGCCTCACCCCGCAAGAAAATGCTGTAGATGCACTATAGGCGATCGCCCCCGGTTTCACCCGGTACAGTTTGGCTCAAAACAGGTAGTACGGTTTTCGGTCTCCAATAACTGTACCAGTTAAAGTTTGAAAATCTGTACCTTATCAAATGACTTTGAATTAGCGAAGCTTGGAACTGTGAACCCCTTTCCCTTCTCCAAGCCGTATGAATATTTCTGAAGTTTCTCCCACCTCTTCATCCCAGGCTCCTTCGGTCAGCGCCGCATCTCATCTCGAAAATCCGAATCATTCAACTCAAAATCATTGGTTAGAACTGGTTTCAAGTTGGGTTAATCACCTCTCAGGAAGCTCAGAGCCAATCATTCGAGAAATTCCGCAAAAGACTGGCTCAAGCCTCTGGCAAATCTACGATCCACACACTCAATCTAAAATCACTTGCGCTTCCGAACGCGAAGTCAGAATTTGGATAGAGCAGCACTATTCTGCAAAATAGCTGCCAGCTAATAACAAACCCCAGCTCATGGCAACCCTACGAAGAGAAGACTGACCTGTAAGCTCTTCTTCGAGTCTCTTAGAAGACTCCATTCCAGGCATCTAGGATACTGAGCATTCGCTTTTCGCCCAACTTCTCTACCCGTTTGACCACATCTACAAATGAGGTAAAGGGCGCTTTGGCACGAGCTTTTTCCATGTTTTTGATGAGTGTTTCAGCCGTTTTACCCCGAATTCCGGCGATCGCCAGCTTCTGCATCAGGGTTTCTGGAGCGGCGGTATTAAAGATTTCCAGCGGCTCTACCTTCTGAGGAATCTGCTGCTGGAGCGCCTGGAGTTGTTGCTCTAACCGCTGCATGTCTCGCTGCTGGGTTTGTTTCATGTCTTGGATTGCTGCATCCAATCGTGACTCCAGATTGGTGATTCGTTGATCCACATAGGCAGGAGGGGCTAGGGTAGGCGTTTGCGTGTCAGAGATGGGCACTGAAGGCAGAGACGGATGCAGCGCTCTAGATCGTTCAAATTGTTCAACCGCAGCGTCTGACATACCCTCTGGAACCACAAACGCATTAACCATCTCGGCTTCTCGAGGGTTGATTTCTCGTGCCCGAACAGCGGCATAATACTCGCGATCGCCCGCTAGCACTTCATAGCTTTCTGCCCCGGTTTGCTTCAGCAGAATGGGAGACAGCAACCCCCCCGCCGCCAAAATGCTCTTAGCCAGCGCTTCGATTTCATCCACAGCAAACTGAGAGCGGGGCACCTTCGAGATAATACTTTTGACATCCACCAGATAGTATTCGCTCATCCCCTAGGCCCCAATTTTTTGCATCACTTCGTAGGAAAGGTTCCTGAACTCCTTCACCGACTCGGAATCCGCATCAAATTCAAAAATAGACTTGGGATCTGGAATCTCCAAGTTTCCCATCGTCAAGGTGTTGTTTACACAGTTAGACAAGGCGATCCGCTCATAGATGACAGTATCCAGCAGCGGAAGCCCATACCGCTGAACCACCGCTTCCCGCTGCCGGGGAAAGACATGCTCCAGGTAACGGTTATTCGTTAACACTTTAGAAGGCAAAACCCCTAAGACATTGAGTGGCTGCTTGCCGATGCTAGACCGTGTTTCATTTACCTCACTGACGAAGTTCTTGACATTGCTCAAGCCTTGGTTTGCAAAGGGCTTCAAATCCGAAGGAATGATCAAATAATCAGCTGCAATTAGCGCAATTTCTGCATAGAGGTCACGGGAGGGTGGCGCATCAATAATCACAAGGTCGTAGTCGTCTTCTACTTGCTGGAGTTTCATGTTCAGGCGCAGGCGACTGGCGGCAATGCGAGTAAGGCGCTGTTGTTCATCGATTAGCATAATGTGCGAAGGGATGACATCAATTTCTGGCGTGTTGAACCTTTTGGAGCGACGGACAATTCTGGGGATGAAGTTGAAATCTCCGGCACTGATGATGTGAAAAATATTGCGGTCTTTGAGGTCGTCCTCTTCTTCAAACTGAAACTTGATCAGGCCCGTCGCAAAGGTGGAGTTGGCCTGGGCATCAATATCCACCAGCAATACCTTCTTGCCCTTATTGGCAAAGGCAGCAGCCAGGTTAACAGCCGTAGTGGTTTTTCCGACTCCACCTTTGTTGTGGTATATAGCGATCGCTTTCATCAGGACTACATTCCGCTAAAAAATCTCTCGTTTATTCAAGCACAAGTATTCAAGCACAAGTATTACCATCAGGATTCTAAACAAATCATCCAGATCCACAGGAATCTAGTAAAGATTTAAGTCTTGTTCTACGGGGCACTTGCTTGATGCAGACAGATAAACTACCAGATACCTGCTTGCTGTTTCACCAATCGGGCTGATGTCCAGGGTGCTGCTGTAGGGAGGCGCTCATGCTTCTTCCGGATGGGCGATCGCCCTGGTGGAAGTTGAGATATTTGGACGGATGTCTGAGTTCAACTTTCTCAACGTTTCCTGGATGAGCGTGGTTATGAAAAAAGCAATCTATTCCCTGACGATGATGGCTCCGGCGCTGGCCGTGGGGGCGCTGGGCGAGGCGGCAGAGGCGGCGCAGTCGCCGGTCAACCTGCGGGCTGAGGAACTGTATCGCAATCTGCAACTGTCGGTGTGCAGCAACGACTGGAACGGGGCACTCAGGGCGATCGCCCCCCTCATTGCCTCGGCGGGCATTACGCCAGAGTCGCGTCAGCAGTTGGTCGAATATCGCCACCAACTCGAGGATCTGCGGGCCGTGCGGGCGGTCTACGCCAACCTGCCCAGTTGCCAGAGCAGCGCCCAGCCCATCTGGTCGGATCAGCCCGTTGAGCGCACCATTGTCTTTGCGCCCGAAGCCCAAGACATTAGCTTTGAGCAGCTCTATGCCGCGTTTCAGGGGTCGATTTGCAGCAATGACTGGGCCGAGGCACTGCGGGTGATTGGCCCGATGATTGGCTCTCCCAGCATTTCGCCAGAATATCGCGCCCAGTTGGTGCAATATCGCCGTCAGCTTGAGACATGGCGGGCTTCGCAGGCGGTGTTTTCCGGGATGCAGGGGTGTTCGGGGGGCGGGGTGGTTTGGAGCTAAGGGGAAGAGGGAAGAGGGAAGAGGGAAGAGGGAAGAGGGAAGAACGAAGAGGGAAGAGGGAAGAGGGAAGAACGAAGAACGAAGAGGGATGATGCGATGATGGGAAGGGGAGGGGGAATTATTGCTGCCTCCGGTTGTTGTTTTCTTGTGCTTGAGTGTTCATGAATCAGTCTGCGCTGAACCTGATCGCGGTTACGGTCTTTGCGTTTACGATGCTGAGCCTGCTGGGGCCGGTGATTCATGTGTCGCCGCTGGTGACAGCGATCGCCGCTGGAGGGCTGCTGGGCGCGGCGACGCTGGATACGCTGAGCTGGCAGGGGCGCGGCGGGACGCTGCTGCTGGACTGGGTGGCGGGCTTTTCGCCAGAACATCGGGCGCGGGTGCTACGGCACGAGGCGGGGCATTTTCTGGTAGCACACCACCTCGACATTCCCATCACGGGCTACACGCTGAGCGCCTGGGAAGCGTTGCGGCAGGGGCAATCTGGCGCGGGCGGCGTGAGCTTCGACACGACCCAGTTAGACGCAGAACTCTTGCAGGGTAAACTGTCGGCTCAGCAAATCGATCGCTACTGTACCGTCTGGATGGCGGGCATCGCGGCGGAAACGCTGGTCTATGGCAATGCCGAGGGCGGCGGCAACGATCGCCAGACGCTTTATGCGCTGTGGAATGCGTTGCGGCGATCGCCCGCCGAAGCCGTCCTCAAAGAACGCTGGGCGACGCTCCAGGCGAAGACAATTCTGGAAGCCAATCGCGCTGCCTACGATCGACTGGTGGCAGCAATGGAGCGCCGAGACAGCGTAGAAGCCTGTCGCGCCATTTTAGATAGCTCACTCGATGCCTCCTCTCCGTCCGCTGCATGAACTCACGGTGTCGCTGGTGGTCAGCGACTGGTCGGGGGGCGGGGCTGTGCGGGCGTTGTTGCTGGCGCAGGCGTTGAAAACCCTGGGCTGTGGCGTACAGTTGGTCGGCTTTCAGTTTGGCAAGGCGCTGTATACAGAGCCGCCTGCGGGGATAGAGGTGCTGGCGTTTCCGGGTGCAAGCTATCCCGCGATCTTGGGCACGGTGCGGCGGGTTTTGTCCCACCTGACGGGCGATGTCCTTTATGCCGTGAAGCCCAAGCCCACTAGCTTTGGACTGGGGCTGCTGCGACGGTTGCAAGTGCGGCGGCCGCTGCTGCTGGACATGGACGATTGGGAGCTAAGCTGGCACGGTGGCGACGACTGGCGCTATCGACCTGGCCCCCGGCAACTGGCGCGAGATCTGCTGAAACCCAGCGGGGCGCTGCAATCGCCCGATCATCCCCTTTACCTTCGCTGGCTAGAGCAGGCCGTGCCCTGGGCCGACGGACTGACGGTGGACACCACCTTTTTGCAGCGGCGGTTTGGCGGCACGTATCTGCCCAACGGCAAAGATACGTCGCTATTTGACCCAGCGCGGCAGGATGCAGCCGCCAGCCGTCAGCGGTGGGGACTGGCAGACTATTGGGTGCTGATGTTTCCCGGTGCGCCGCGTCCGCACAAGGGGCTGGAGGATTTGCTAACCGCAATCGAGCAATTGAACCATTCCTCGGCGCGGCTGGTGATTGTGGGCGGCAACCCCTACGACGACTATGACGAGCAGTTGCGATCGCGCTGGGGTCGGTGGATTATCTCGCTACCCAAAACGCCTTTAGCGGAAATGCCCGCTGTGCTGGCGGCCGCCGATGTGGTCGTCGTGCCCCAGCGCGACACGGCGATCGCCCGTGCCCAGTTTCCGCTCAAGCTGACCGACGGCATGGCCATGGGCAAACCCGTCCTTTCCACTCGCGTCGGCGATATTCCCGATATCCTCGGCGACACGGGCTACCTAGCAGATCCGGACTCGCCCGCCCAGCTTGCCGTTCAGCTTCAGCAGATCCTTGACCATCCCGATGAGGCCCAACGTAGAGGACAGCGGGCCCGCGATCGCTGCGTGGCGCTGTATAGCCTTGACCGAATGGCGATCGCGCTGCGGGCAGTGCTGGAGCGAGTAACCGGGTGACAAGGCATTGGGGCTTAAGTCCCTCTCCCGCGCTGGGAGAGGGGTTCAGGGTGAGGGCTACAAATGAAGGATACACGCCGTCCCCCCACCCTTGTTTAACCTAGGGGCATCGCTACGGGCATCGCACGAAGTTGATCCCAATGCCACCTGTTCCGGTTTCAGCAACCCAGCCGAGGTTCGTCGTGCCGCGATAATAGACGCGCTGCCAGATGCGGCCATCAGCCGTCGTTTGACGCTGGACAGGATTGGTGCCGTAAATGCGCTCGCCACTCAATACGCTAGACAGAATCGTGCCGTAGGGAGCCGAGCGCACAATCAGTTCGGGCTGCGTCACCTGATAGCATTGACCAACAGGATCAACGGGGGGCCGCGCGTCGCAGTTGGTCAACAGCGTCGCCGAACGCACCCAGCCTACCGCAGGTTCACGAATCTGTGCGACCCCATCCCCCAGCACGCCCGTCAGCGTAATTCGGGTGTAGGGCGGAAGCTGTCGGACAACGGTGCCTTGGGCAGTGCTGGTATAAACGGCTAGCGTACTCGCGCCACTGTTGCGACAGGTATTCACATAGCTCGGCCGCTCAAACACCTGGACATCGGTTGCCTGGGCGATCGGGGCTTGGGCTAGCAAATCTGCCGACTCGCGCAGACTGGGGGCATCGGCGGAGTCAGTGGATGGGGCGATCGCCTGAGCCGTCAGCGGAGACAGCACGCTCATGCCCAGCAGACCTGCAACTCCTGCAACCAGTCCGCCATAGTTAAGAAACTTGTGAGTCCACGTTATTTGTCGCGTCATACCGTTCAGCTCCTCGGATGTATGAGATCCCTTTCGCTGAGGAATTTAGCACATTGGACAAGGCTGAAAACTCGCTGTACACAATGTTTTCAAGTTTCCGCAATGCTTGCACATACGCACACCCAATTTGCCCAAGGCTAGCCCAATCGGGGGAAGTTGCCGCCCGAGCATGAAGCTGAGAATGCAGCATCTCAAGTTGCTATCCATCCATGAACTGCGAACTATGAATCGCGAAACGCAGAATGTAGCTTTGCTGGCATTGTGTCAAGCTCTCGCCATGACCAGCATGACGGTGCTGTTTACCGTGGCGGCACTGGTAGGTAAGGCACTGGTGTCCGACGCATCGCTGGCAACCTTGCCACTGGCAATCATGCAGTTTGCAGTGATGCTGGCGACGATTCCAGCGTCGATGCTGATGCAGCGGCGGGGCAGGCGGTTTGGTTTTGCAACTGGCACGCTAATTGGCATCGTCGGGATTGGGTTGGCGGTGTCGGCAGTGCTGATCCAGAGCTTTCCGCTGTTTTGTGCGGGAACCGTCTTGATGGGCGTGTTTAGCGGGTTTTCGGGGTTCTATCGATTTGCGGCGGCAGAGGCCGCTAGCGAGTCGTTTCGGGCGCAGGCGATTTCGCTGGTGGTGGCAGGCGGCGTGGTTGCAGCGCTGCTAGGGCCCAACCTGGCCAGCCTAGCAAAAGATGCAATCGCCCAGGCAGAATTCGCCGGATCGCTGCTGTCGATCGTGGGTCTGCAAGTCTTGATTTTGCTGCTGCTGATCGGCATCCGGCTGCCTGTCGTGCAGCGTTCTGTAATGCAAAAGGGCATTGCAGCAGCAGGGCGATCGCCCTCAAAGCCTGAAGACAGAAGCCTTTCACAGATTTTGCGACAGCCTGTGTTTATCGTTGCAGCCCTGGGCAGCAGCGTCGGCTATGGCGTGATGGCGCTGCTAATGACCGCCACACCGCTTGCCATGACGGGAATGAATCATCCGTTCCATTCAGCGGCCTCCGTTATTCAGTGGCACGTCCTGGGCATGTTCGCACCGTCGTTCTTCACCGGATTCCTGATTGCGAGATTTGGCGTTCTCAATATTATCCTTGCAGGAGTCGTGCTGAATCTCGCTAGCGTGGCGATCGCCCTCTCCGGCGTGACGCTCCTCCATTTCCTAATTGCGCTCACGGTGTTGGGGCTGGGCTGGAATTTCATGTTTGTCGGCTCCACCACGCTGCTCACCGAAACCTACACGCCCGCCGAAAAAGCAAAAACGCAAGCCGCCCACGATTTCCTGATGTTTGGCGCGGTGGCAGGCTTTACGTTTCTGTCAGGGCACCTGCTCAATGACTTTGGCTGGACTGTGGTGAATTATGCTGCACTGCCGCTGCTGCTGGTGACGCTGGGTGCGGTGCTGTGGCTAAAGCTGAGGGACAAAGAGGGTGTGGGAAAGCGGGGAATCGTGGGCTGATGGAGCGACCTTCCAGCATTCCGTCACTTCCCAAACCGTGCTACAGCGTTTTTGAAGCTAGTGAGGCACACGGATGGTCAATAAGCCCTTGCCTCGTGAGGACAGCATGTGCCTCACGAGGCAAGAAAATGCTGTAGGAGCGATCGCAGCCTGGGGCCGCGCTGGTGGGGATAGAGCCAGCGGGCGGGCAGCAGTCGGCGCAGCGCTACGGCCAGCCGCAAGTCCTGATGGGAGCGGACTGGCAGCATACCGCCCAATAGCCGCAGCGGTTCCTCAATCAGGGCTGCCTGACTTGAAAACTGCACCAGCGGGGCGATCGCCTGAAACAGGTCATATTCTGCCGCCTCCAGGGTTGCATCGAGTAAGAAATGAAGGCTCTGCTGGCAATGGGGGAGTAGATCGGGATGGCGATCGCCCACCCAGCGAAATAGCGCTGCGTAGGACTGCCTCAGTATCCTGGCGTTTTGCGTCAGGTTTGCGCCATGCTGTCGATAAAACGCCGCCACCATCGGCACGTACACCAACCGCGCTCCGCCCCGCAGCAGCGTCAGCCCAAAGGCGCGATCCTCACAGGCTCGCAGGGTGTCGTCAAACGAGAACTGAGCCAGCACCGACCGATGCAGCAGCATGGCCTGTTGCAGCAGCGGAAAGGGGGTGTCGGCCAGGCGATCGGGGCAAATCAGCAATCGCCGCGCTAGGGCTTCTGGAGGCTGTGAGCCAATTTCACAGCGCTGGCGCAGTCCCGATCGCTCCACCCGCTCATAGTCGGAGTAAATGACCAGCCGCTCGGGGTTACTCCCGGCCACCGCCGCAAGCTGGCGTGATAGCTTATCCGGCGCAATCCAGTCGTCGCCATCCAAAAACTGCACCCACTCCCCACGGGCACACTGCGCCCCCAGATTGCGAGCCGCCGACACGCCGCCGTTGGGCTGCGACTGGTAATGAACTCGCCCATCTTGCTGCATCAGCCCTTGGGCGATCGCCTCTGTATCATCAGTCGAGCCGTCGTTGATAATCCAGCACTCGATATTCTCATAATCCTGCCACAGCACGCTGTTCACGGCATCTTCCAGAAACCGCGCCTGGTCAAAGGCAGTGACGACGACCGAAACCAGCGGAGGCATGAGCAAGGAAAATAAGATAACCTACCGAGTTGAACCGTTGACCCTGGAATGGTTGTCTAGACAAGTTTGGCAAGTTTAAGTTTGATAAGTTTGGTAAGTTTGGGTTTGCCCCGTTTGAGTCTGACCCGTTTGAGTTTGACCCGTTTGAGTTTGACCCGTTTGATCTGTTCGCGACACGCTCGCGTCTGGCTTGGCGGCTGATAAGCCCTCTGACGGGAAGTTCGCCCGCAGCACCCAGCCCTCGATCGCCATTCGCAGCCAGCCAGGACAGCGGCGATCGCCACACAGCGTCAACAACTGCTCTTCCAAACTCCCCTCCTGCACCGACAGCCGCGCTGGAATTTGCCGATTTTTGATCACCCATCGCCAGATCGACCAAATGCTGGGATCATCCGCCGCCAGTCCCCACTTCCGCACCGCATGGGCAAAATTTCGCGCGGTGTAGCCCTCGCTCCACTTGAATCGATAAAACGGTAGATCCGTTTTGTCAAACTGGGGCACCAGTTCCGGATTCAGAAAAATGACGCGGGCAGACGGTTCCAGGATGTGCTTGCCACCGAGCGCCGCCACCTGAAACGACAAATCTGTATGGCTGGCGAGGCTGTCGAACTGGTCGTCAAGTTGTACCCGTTTCAAGACATCCCACCGCACCATCAGACAGTGAAACTCGGCGGAGTCCATCTCTTGTCTTCGCAGGTTAGGCTCTGCCTGAGAGAGGGGCACGCCAGCCATGAGTTGCTTTTGCTCAAACCAGCGCTTGCCCCACCGACAGGCATGAAAGCGGGTGGCAATACCCGCGACGTGAACCTCTAGCGCCTCGGCACTGGGGTCGCCCTGCAAAATCAACGGCGCAGCAACAGCGGCCTGTTCCGCTTCGGCCGCCAAAACGAGCGATCGCAACCATCCTGGCCGCACCACCACGTCGTTATCCAAAAACACCACGTAATCTGTATCTTGATCTGCACCCTGCACCTGCGGCAGCGCCAGGTTTCGCGCCTCGTTTGACCGCAGATAGCGCTCCCGACGAATCAGCGTCATCCAGGGGTAGGTCGCAGCCTGACGCTCCAGATAGCAGCGCACGGGCGGGGGCGAGTTGCCGTCTACATAAATCAGTCGAAACGGGTAATCACTATAGCTGGCCAGCAGGCTCTCTAGCGACACCTGGCTGAGGCTGAATCGCTCTCGCTGCGTCACGATGAGGGTAACGTGTGGCATAGGAACAGATGATGCGTGGGGCACGGCTCCAAACCCTCGAAATGACGGAGACGATAAACCTACACCCAGAGCTTAGCAGACGTGCTACGTGAGACTGCTGCCAATCCAATTACGTCAGTGCTGAACACTGGGGTGAATCGCGCTGGGCGATCGCCCAATCAATCGCCCAATTCAGCCCTCGCCCACTCTCCACTCAGTTCAACCTAATCCACCAGCGTGACGCGGCCCGCCTGCAACTCATCAAATACGCGGCTAATGTGATAGCGTTCCGCCTGGGTTAACCGCCGATCTGACAGGATTGTGGCAGCAAGTTGAAGATGCTCTTTGCGGGTCATTTGCCCTGAAGACAAAATTCGATCGACCAGCGCTTGCGTGGAGACGCTGGCGCGACCAGGAAGCGCCCAAACCATGTAGTGAACCTCTGCTAGTGAACCTTTGTTGCTAAACTCTGACCAGATCCTTATGACAGGAACGGTTTCCCTAGCCTTAGTAAACCCAGGTTCCGCCCCTATAGCTCGATCATCTGGCGAAACCAGGAGATCGGGGGCAAAGCTTCTGTAATGGCAGGTGTCAGGACTGTGAAGATTCTGCGTAGCAGCGGAGCTGGGCGCAGCGCTTGGGGGTCAGGAAAGACCGTCGATTTCCGCCAGGATGCGAGTGGCTTCGGCGCAGAGGGCTTCGTGGCAGCAACCGTTGGAGGCCATCAGCCCGCCCCACTGGTTGACATCGCCCGTGTTATACCGCAAGGGTTCGCCGTTAAAGTGGGTAAATTTGCCGCCAGCCTCGGTGAGGATGAGTTCGGGGGCGGCCATGTCCCAATCCTTGGGGGCAGACTTGCCGGAGAGCGAGATGTAGAGGTCGGCCCGACGATCGACCAGGGCGGCGACTTTGCCACCCACGCTGCCAACGGAGAGCTGGTTTTGGCAGGGCAGCTTTTGCAGCAGGGCATTCAGCCGTCCGTCGCGGTGGGTGCGGCTGACCACCACGACCAGATCGGCAGGGCGATCGCACGCCGACACCTGCAACCGCTCCACCTTTCCATCGGGCGTTTCCACAAATGCCCCGCCACCGAGGGTAGCAAAATACTGCCGCTCTAGCTCTGGGCAGGTGACCACCGATAGCACCGGGCGACCGCGATAAGCCAGCGCCAGGTGAAAGGCATATTCCCCCGTTTTGTCAATGAAATCTCGCGTGCCGTCGAGCGGATCGAGAATCCACACCCAGTCTTGGGGGAAAGGCGCGGCGGAGGCTTGAGATTTGTAGGTTTCTTCGCTGAGATAGCCAAACTGCTCACCCCCCAGCAAATCATGTAGTCTGCCGAGTACGAAGCTGTTCACTGCCAGATCGGCTGCGGTCACCGGGCCGTCTTTTTCGTTCTGGATATCGAGATTGCGGGCCGTGCCATCCTGAAACGGTTCCCCCCGATAATAGGCCCGCAGAATTTTTGCCGCACCCCAGCCCAACGCACGGGCGATCGCCAATAGGTCTTCCAAGGGATGGCTATCTCTCAATTCCGCAGGGTTTGCCTGGATCACAACGTCTCCTTTCGCGTTTTTTGGGCATGGGCGAGCGTCTTTGCCGCTACTGCAAGCCGCTACTGCAAGCCGCTACTGCAAATCGCTACTGCAAGCCGCTACGGCATCAGCATAGAACGGCTCGTCAATTATAGGGCACGAGTTTGCCCAATTCTGAACTAAAGCTTAAGCAGGCGTTATCAGGCATAAAGCAAGGCTATATATAAAACCTCTTTTCATGAATTGAATTTATATCTAGTCTAGGAAATAGACGCGATGGCGATCGGTGCTGTCTGCGTCTGCCACTGCTCTTTTGCCACTCTTTTGCTAGAGGTAACTGCGATGAAGAAGCTGCCAGATCAAGTGACAGATGGAGGATGGTCTGTTCAAGTGTACAGTGGCGATCGCCGCCTGCTGTGTTCGCTAGACCCATCTCATATATGGACGCTGATGCTGGGAATCTTTCTGGGTCTGGTGATGGGCATCTCGTGGGTGCGGGTGTCGCCGCCTGCTGAACTGGAATGGGAAGAACCCACCGCACCACCAGTCTTAAACGTGGACTAATCTCCAGGCAGCTTTTTTCTCCTCATCCCTCGTTAGACAAACTGGATTTGTCTAGGTGGGGTGGCGCGTCCATCCAGCGGCGCGGGCCAAAGAATTGACAGGCGCGGGCAGCTACTTGGGCTGCTTGGGCGATCGCCGCCTCAAATCCTGTTTGCAAAATGAAGTAGCAAAACGCACCGTGAAAGATATCGCCTGCCCCTAGGGTGTCTACTGGGGAAATGGTGGGAACCGCTATTTGCCCTGCTTGTTCGCCATTAAGATATTCCACGGGCTGGGAACCGTGGGTTCGTGCGACTTGGGCAATGCCGAGCGATCGCAAGTAGGGCAGCACATCCGCCGAGTCGCACTCCGGCGGCAAAAAGTTGGCCGAGCAAATGGCATAGTCCGTGTGGCGCAAGACCGCCCCAAAGCTGGGTTTCCAACTGCCGCCATCGACCACCACGGGAATGCCCAGGGCTTTTGACTGCTGGGCGATCGCCTCGCTCACGGCCATCTGGTGTCCGTCGAGCAGCACCACGTCAAACCTGCGCTCTTTCAGGGCTTGCATCAGGTCGGCTGGAAGGCGATCGCCCGCTACCTGCGCCCCGACCGCGTTGCGCGACACGACCGCGCGATCGCCCGTCGCCGCCGTCACCAAAATCGACGACACCGCTGGCGAGGCCTGCCGCTCTGGGTCAAGGTCGAGGTGCTGCACCCCCCAGGTTGCCAAGTCTGCCCGAATTGGCCCTGCGATTGGGTGCCGTCCCAAGCTGCTGAGCAGCATAGCGTCTCCGCCCAGGTGGGCAAAGGTCACGGCTGCGTTGGTTGCGGGGCCCCCAGCGGCGATCGCCACATCCTGGGCCACCACTTTCTGATTGCTGGTAGGCACTGCCTCGACCTGGTAAATCAGATCGAGGGTTGTTAGGCCAACAAATAGCCCACGCCCTTTTGAAGGCTCTCCCATGTTCATTACTTTTGGATTTCTGGATTTTGGATTTTGGATTTTCGATTGCCGTTTGGAACCATGCATTGGGAACGCGCAGGGTTCCGGTCAGATTCAGTGCCCTCTCGCCCTGGGAAGCCCTTCCCACTCGTCCCCTTGTGGTTTATAGTGCTTTACCGGAGCCAGTGTTCAGTCTATCGGGATGCCGCGACTATCCCGCCATTGGCTGATGTATTCTGGGGTAATCCGTTGGCAAATATTGGGTAAGTAATAGAGTGAGATCTATGAAAAAGTGGTATCGAAGCGTCCTCAGTTTGGTGTTGGTGGCGATCGCCCTCCTGTCCATTGGCTGTAGCAGCGCCCCCGTTGCCAAAGGGCCACTTTATTCACCCGAACAACTGGCGCAAATTGAAAAATACGTAAGCGATGTAGACGCACTGAGGGTGCGGATGCAAGAAATTCCGCCGCTCGTGGAAAAGAAAGAATGGGTGGATGTGCAGTCCTTTATTCACGGGCCGCTGGGTGAACTGCGGGCTAAGATGACCCGTCTGGCGCGACTGCTAGAACCCAAGAAGGCTCAGCCCGCCGCACTGGATGCCGCCAAGGACGTATTTGGTCACCTGATCGCAATTGACGAGGCGACGCAGACGGGTGATTCTCAGAAGGCGCTGCTGAACTATAACGAGGCCCTGCGCGACTTCCAAGTGTTTTTGGATCTGATGCCGACGACACAAGACGGTTAGTATAGCCGAGTGCGTAGAGACGAGTAGACCTGTGCCAACCGACGGGGGTCGTGTGGTAATCGTGGGCTGCGGCGTGGTGGGAGCGGCGATCGCCTACGAGCTAAGCCAGGTGAATGGTCTGGCAATTACTGTCGTCGATCGCCAGCCTCCGGCCCGCGCCTCGACGGGGGCCGCGCTGGGCGTGTTGATGGGCGTGATTAGCCAGAAGACCAAAGGACGCGCCTGGAATCTGCGGCAAACCAGCCTGCGCCGTTATCAGCAGTGGCTCCCAGAGCTAGAAGCGCTCACCGAGCAGCCAGTGCCCGTAAACCGTCAGGGAGTTTTGCTGCTGTCTTTTGAAGAAGATTTGTCTAAGTGGGAAACGCTGTCCAGCATTCGTCAGCAGCAGGGCTGGCCGCTGGAGCTTTGGAGACCTGCCCAGGTGGGCGATCGCTGTCCCCAGGTTTCTCTGAATGCAGTCACAGCGGGCATCTACTCGCCACAGGACTACCAGATTGATCCGACGGCCTTGACCCGTGCGCTGGTGACAGGGGCCGCACAGCGCGGCGTGCAGTTTGATTTTTCGAGTCCGGTTGCATCGCTAGAATTTGTCGATGCGACGGGGCAGCGCTGCGTGGGCGTGCGAACCGCGCAGGGCGATCGCCTCTTGGCCGATTGGGTAGTGATCGCCTCCGGGCTAGGCACAACGCCGCTGCTAGACGCGCTGCCCCTCCCCAAAATCGACATCCGCCCCGTTTTGGGACAGGCGATGCGGGTGAAACTGGGAGAACCAATGGGCGATCGCACGTTTCAACCCGTGATTACGGGCGACGACATCCATATCGTGCCGCTGGGCCAGGGCGAATACTGGATCGGCGCAACCGTCGAGTTTCCCGAAAGCGATTTCTCAACTACAGACTCGTTTAGCAAGCTGGAGGCGATCGCCGCCAATCCCGCCGCGCTGGAAACGGTCTGGGAAGGGGCGATCGCCCTGTGTCCTGAATTGTCCCAGGCAGAAGTGCTGCACACCTGGTCGGGTCTGCGCCCCCGCCCCGCCAACCGCCCCGCGCCTGTGCTGGAGCGGCTAAATACCTGCCCAAACCTCATTCTGGCAACGGGGCACTACCGCAACGGCGTGCTGCTGGCTCCTGCGACCGCTGAGTGGGTGAAAGGAGAGATTTTGGCGGGAATTGAGTAAGGGGGCGATCGCCTACCCAATACCCAGCCGAAAACCTCTTAACGGAAAAACCCGATGCACCACTCGCAAACTGGCGCATCGGGTTAAGCAGCGGTTAGCTCATGTCACACAATGCAAAATACAGGCTAAATGCCTTGATTGCCAGAGCCAGTAAAGTTGGCCAAGTCGCCTGCAAGGTTGTTCGGCGTATTAAGCGGCGAGTTATTAAAGATAGAGTTATTCACAGTCAAAACTCCACCGGGCGCTACAAAGATCCCGCCGCCCCCACTCCCGATGTTGCTCGCCCGGTTGTTAACAAAGTTGGCAAAGTTGATAGTGGAGGTTCCAGCGTTGTACAAACCACCGCCAGAAGAGTTCTGAGCAATATTGCCTGAGAACAAAATTGGCGATCCTGCGGCACCCGTCACGTTCAACGTCCCGCCCACATCATTTGAAACACCACCGCCAATGCTGACGGCTGTGTTGTCTACAATCTGGCTGCCACCCTGAATATTGACTGTGCCAGCCTGGTTGCTGATACCACCGCCTGCGCCACCCTGACTCTCAGTTTGCACAGCAGCGTTAGTGTTCACATTGGTATTGATCAACGTCAACGTGCCGCTCTGGTTAAAGATGCCGCCCCCCAGCCGCGCCTGGTTATTTTGCACGACCAGATTTTGCAGCGTCAGCGTGCCGCCCAGGTTGGCAATACCACCGCCATTCCCAATGCCTGCGTTGCCGCCTGAAATCGTCAGCCCTTCAATAGTTGCTTCTATACCAGATTGGAGAGTAAAGATCCTGAAGTTGTCTGTCGAATTTCGTGAAATAGTAAGCGTTCCAGCGCCAGGGCCATCGATCGTCATATTGCGCGACAGAGTAGGCAACGCTGAGGCAAGTTGAATCGTGCCGCTCACTGATGGCGCAAAGGTAATCGTTGGGTTAAGGATCGAGTTGTTATTGTTCGCGGCAATAATCGCCTGGCGCAGCGACCCCGCTCCAGAATCGTTCGTATTGGTGACGATGCCGTCATCGTTGCGGATAGTGCTGACCTGCGGACTGGCCGTGCCAGAGGTATAGCCCGGCCCGTTGACCAGCGTCAGGCTGATGGTTTCGTCTGGCTCAATTGTGTCTAGATCTGCAACGGGCTTAATCCGCAAAACCGCCGTAGTCGCACCGGGCGCAAACTTAATCGTGCCCGCCGTGGGGTTAAAGCTGGCTGCGCCTTCGACGGTATAGTCATTGCCCGCCGTGCCAAATACTGCCGTCCCGCCGACCGTGAAGCTCACCGTCAGTTCACGGCTCATTGCCCCTACTCGCGTAAAAGTGTAGACAATTTCCTGTCCGCTGTCTTCCAAAACATTGTCGGGCGAAACCGTTAGTGTCACGATTGCGTCGTCGTCTTCGATGATGCCGGAGACTGGCGTGGTGCTGACGGGCGTGTAGCCTGTCCCCGGTTGCAGGGTCAGCGTCACCAGTTCATTCGGCTCCAGGTTGGAGTCTGCAACGGGCTTCACGAGGATCGTCTTGGTCGATTCGCCCGCTGCAAATTGCACCGTTCCCCCCAGCGCCGTGTAGGTAAAGGTCGTGCCGACGGGCGCAGACACCGTGTAGTCGGTGCTGAAGGTAGCTGTGCCGCCCACGCCGAAGTTGACCGTAATCGGGCGATCGAGGAAAGCTGTACGGGTGAAGGTAAAGACTAGATCATTACCGCTATCCTCTAGCACGCTGCTAGGCGATACCGAAAGCTGGACGCTAGAATCATCGTTTTGAATCGTGCCCGTCGCGTTGCTGGATGTGCCGACAATATAGCCCGTGCCAGCCGCAACCCCAACCACAACGGTTTCATTCGGCTCCACGACGTTGTCGCTGGTAGGCGTGACGGTGATAGTCTTGGTGGTTTCTCCGGCTGCGAAACTGATGGTGCCTGTGCCGCCCGTGACCGTTGCGCCCGTAATCGTATAGTCTGAGCTTGGGCCGCCCAGGGTTGCCGTGCCGCCAACTGTAAAGTTCACCGTGATTGCGTTGCCTGTGAATCCGTTGCGGGTGAAGGTGTAGACCATACCCGTACCGCTGTCTTCTAGCACAGTATTGGGCAAAACCGCCACGCTCACTGAACTATCGTCGTTTAGGATGGTGCCAACCACAGGAGCCGTGGTCAGCCGAGCATAACCCACCCCGTTGTTCAGGGTAAGGGCGACGGTTTCATCAGGTTCAACTACTGTGTCTGCATTGGGACGAATACGGAGCGTTTTGGTGCTTTCCCCTGCGCCAAAGGTAATCGTGCCCGCCGATGCCCCATAGGTAAACGTAGTCCCTGGCGGTGCGTTCACAGTATAGTCACTCGTCACGCCGAAGCCTGCGGTGCCGCCCACGCCAAAACTAACCGTGATGCTGCGGTCGAGGAAACCCGTACGAGTGAAGGTATAGACCAGCTCGCTGCCACTATCTTCTAGGACGCTGGCAGGAGAAACAGACAGCGCGATTTGGCTCTCGTCGTCGATGATGGTGCCTGTGGCGCTGCTGGCAGAAGCCAGACTATAGCCTACCCCAGGAGCCAGCGCCACGATGACCGTTTCGTTTGGCTCAACCAGATTGTCGGCGATGGGAGTGACTCGGATAGTAGCGGTGCTGGCGTTAGGGGCAAAGATGATCGTACCCGTACTGCCAGTGATGCTGGCTCCCGTCACGTTGTAGTCACTGCCGCGCGTAGCAGTGCCGCCCAGGGTGAAGTTGACGGTCAGGGCGTTGCGAATGTAGGTGGTGCGGGTGAAGGTGTAGACCAGAGTGCCACCGCTGTCTTCGACCACGTTGGCGGGCGAGACGGCAACGCTAACAGGCACGATAGGGATTGGCACGCTGACATTAAAGCTGCCGAGCGTTGCGGGAGGCGCTGCGTTGCCGCTGGTGTCGAAGATTTGTCCGGCTTGCAGCGAAACCTGGTAGGTGCCGTTGTCGTTGGCATCCCAAGTGCCGCCGGGGGCGGTGATTTGATAGGTCACGGTGCGGGAAGTGCCATTGCCGACGGGTGTAAAGCCGACCAACTGCGCCCCCTGGACAAAACCGTTGGGGCCTGTGACGAGCAGGTTGCCATTGCGGAAGCTGAGGCTATTGAGCTGAACCGCATCGGCATATTGAATGGTGAAGGTCTGGGTAGTTCCCCCCGCAACAGTGATATTGGGATTGGCGATGACTAGGTTGGCAGCGCTGGGCGGCGTGGTGTCGCGGGCAGGCAGCGGGAAGGCGACGACGTTGGTGCGGGTGAGGCGGCTGACGTTCACATTCCGGACAATTGCCAAAAATTCACCCGTCTGACGATTTCGGATGATGACGTTGTTGCGGTTGTTGCCTGTGCCCTGGACGATGCTGAGGTTATTGAAGCGAAGATCGCCTGCTAGACCAATGCGGTCTTGGTTGGGATTGAAATCGGCGATAACGTTGGCGTTTCTCCGGCGACTACCGCCCGTGCCGTTGGCCAGGACAAACACATCGCGGCCGGGGCCGCCGGTCATGACATCGCGCCCGCCAGTGCCCGCGACCAGCGTATCGGCTCCTTGTCCACCATTTAGCCGATTGAGGCCGCTGTCGGCATAGATCAAGTCGTCGCCGTCGCCACCATTGAGGGTGTCATTGCCGATGCCGCCGGAGAGGGTATCGTCTCCAGATCCACCGTCTATCAGGTCATTGCCTGCATTGCCTTGGAGCAGGTCGTTGCCGTTGCCACTGTTAATTTGATCGTCGCCAGCAGCGCCGAGGAGGTAGTCATCTCCATCTTCACCAAAAATGAGATCAGCATCAGGAGTACCAAGCAAAAAGTCCGGGCCGGGGGTTCCAATCAGAGTAGCCATTAACTGTTTTCCTAACGAACTTGAACAGCGGGAGGAAGTACGGAGGGGGGAAAAGGGATTCTGTGTTGCTAGATCGGGAACATCGGAATTTTTTCGGAGTTCTGTTTCATGCTTCTGAGAGCATGTTTGAGAACTCTTTGGAAGGTTGAGGAAGGGAACTAGGACGTGACCTTGCCAGGAGGTTGAACCTGAACTCTAGCGTTTGAAACAAATGTGATAAGGCAAGGTTGCCCAATCTAGAGCGATGAAATTAACATGCCAACTGATTAATTCAATTAACCAAGTGTCCTTTTTGACATAAAACTGAATCCGTATGCGATCGCCCTATAATTTTCCCTCAGAGAAAGCGTAAAGGCGGCTTTGAATCTGGAGTTTGGCGTGTGGATAAGTCATCTGAAAAACCATGCTGTATCTGCACAAGTCGCGCTGAAGCCTGCTTTTCAGAGCGCTGCAAAAATTGCTCTGAAAAACGGCTTAATGATAGCAACCCCTGTTTCAGTCAGGACAATTTTTTTGAGCCTGAAGCTGGGATTGGAACTTAATGCGTCTTCCTCTCAAACAGGGGATTCAAGCTCAAAGGTGGGCTGGGGTGTGGTTTTGCCCTTGAGAACCAAATTACCGATGGGCATGCAGGGATAGTGGGGGGCGATCGCCCGATACACCGATTCCGTCAGCAAAATTTGTCCACTGCTGGCAAGGGTCATCAGGCGGGCGGCCGTGTTCACGGGGTCCCCCAGGATATTAAACTCGCGGCGGGCGCGGGGCGAGCCGATTTCGGCGGCAAACACTGGGCCCTGGTCGAGGCCGATGCGACAGGCGATGTCCACAGGCTGACTCGCAGATCGTGGTGGTGCAAGCTGGCGGACGATTTGGCGAACCTCCAGAGCCATGTCCGCCGCCCGCAGCGCATCTTCGGGGTGGCTGCCTAGCGCTCCGAAGTAGACCAGCATGTCGGAACCGAGGGAATGATAGGTCACCTTTTGCAAAATGCCGCCGCGCGATCGCACGCTGGCATGGATCAGCGCAAACGCCTGCGAATAGCGGCGCACCAGCAGATCCACTTCATCGGGTGAGGCCAGATCTACCGCTTCGGGCAGCCCCATGAGGTTAACAAAGACCACAGTCGGCGTTGGAAAGGCGGGCGGGATCTGACGCTGAGCAGCGCATTCCACCAGCAGGTTCAGAATCGGCGCGGGCAAGTAGCTGGCCAGCGGCTCTACCAGACCTACCGACTTCTGAATTTCCTCACTCAGACCGAGGATGCTGCGATCCATCAGCATTGATGAAGCCATGCGGCGACGGGGCAGCGTGATGTCATATTCTCCCAGTTCCTCCGGGCTAAGCTGGTCAATCACCAGGCTGTGCTGGGCATCGAGCGGCTGGAGCGGAAATTCATTCCCCAGGCGATCGCCCACTTCCCGACTCACGCACACCCGCCCCACATCGCTAGCCGACTCTGCCCGCTTCGCCTGCTGCACCGTCTTTCCCAGCAGCACCCGCCCCATGCGCTCTGGCGTGCCAATATCCGCTGTTAGAAATCGGCCAGAATGAATGCCCACCCGCATCTCCAGCGAAAACTGACCCTGGGGCATTTCCAGCGCAGTGAATTGAGTCATTGCCCGCTGCATTCGCAGACCCGCCCGCACCGCCTGCGCCGCATCGCTGCCATCTCGCCCTGGCAAAAACTGCACCAGCATGGCATCTCCCGTAAACTCCAGCAGGTCGCCCCCCGACTTGCTGACAATTTCAATCATGCTGGAGAAATACTGGTTAATCAGCGTCAACAGCGCCGCCGCGCCCTCCTGACCTGCATCCGCATTTGCCTCTAGCAGGGGCGTGAAGCCCGCCAAATCGGTAAACAGCAGCGTCCCCTCCTGCCAGCCATAGCGCAGTTCTCCTGGCATGGGCGGCGCTTCGGACACCTGGCGGGGCATGTAGTCATGCAACACCTGCTGCATCGTGCGTAGGTGCTGAAACACCTGCATCAGCGTGTCGGCGGTGGGATCGACCCACAGCGCGGCATAGAGGCTGGCGGGCAGAAGCGGGCGCATTCGCTGCTCTAGGTCAACCAGCGGCTTTGGGAGTGAGTTGGGCGAAGAAGGAGACAGCATCAGCGGCTAACGAAATGGGCCCAACCGAGACGAGGCGCACCCCTTGAGAGGACGCAACAATGAGAGGCGTAAAACTTGAGGGATGCAAAAATTTTCTAACCCTGAGAAAAACATAGGCGAAATTGGCGAGAAATTGGTGGCAAATTTGCAGCGCGTGGCTTGGACGATTGCGCGATTTTGGAGTACAGTTAAAGACTGTGAGTAAGTCAGCAGTGATCCCTCATGCTGATTTGCCCGTTTCCCCCACGCGGATGTGGCGGAATTGGTATACGCGCACGTTTGAGGGGCGTGTGGCTTTGCCTTGCGAGTTCGAGTCTCGCCATCCGCATTGAGTTTAGTGTATTGCTCTATTCTTCCCTTCTACGCCAGTTTGAAGGCAGTCTCAGGCTAGTTTCGTTCGGAAAGGGGTTAGGGTGCGTTATAGCGAAAAGTTTTCGCGGGCGATCGCCCAATATACGACCTCACAGTTGTAATAAAAAGCGTCTTTTTCGTAGGTCATACCGAGTTTTTGCATGACGCGCTGCGAAGCCAGGTTTTCGGGGCGGGCGATCGCCACAATTCGCGTTAGCCCCAGCGTGTCAAACCCAAACTGGAGGCTGGCCCGCGCCGCTTCGGTGGCCAGCCCACGTCCCCAAAACGGGCGATCGAGCATATACCCCACTTCGATCTCCGGTGTCCTGTCCAGATAACTCAGCCCTGCTCGCCCAACAAAAGCGCCTGTCTCTTTTTCCAGCAGCTTCCACATGCCAAAGCCGTGCGCTTGCCAGTGCGCCATCATGCGATGCAGCCCCGTCTGGGTTTCCTCCCGTGTGCGAATACCATGCCCCACATAGCGCATCACGTCTGGCTTGGCGCATAGCGCCGCCAGCGCATCTAGATCGCTGGGTTGAAACTGTTGTAGATAAAGTTGCTGCGTTTCTAGTTCAGGTGTGGAGTGGAGCATTGGGGTTGTCGATTAGGTGGATATGCGACCCTAAAGCGGTCATTGAGCAACAGCGGTCTGAATCAGCGCTTGCAGGCACGCCGCCGCCGTGGTAAACACCTGAGACCCCGATGCCGAATGCCACCAGCCCGTCGTCATGTGGGGCGATCGCCACAGGTCTAGATGCGCTACGGCTGGCTCTGCATAAAAGCGATCGCCCCTTGCCGCAGCAGTGAGCAGATCCAGGGGCACATCCAGCAGCGCCGAACTCCAGTCAGTAAAGCGATCGTGGCTGAGTCGATGAATCGGGAAATTGCCCGCTAGCGGCACCCCCCAGCCGTCCAGCGCGATTAGCCCTTGCACCGTTCCACCCAGCGCTTGCCAGACAGGCGCGACCGCCGCCAGCCCCACCACCCCCGCGCTAAAGCCCAGAAACAGCACAGGCGGCGCATTCCAGGGAGCGCCCAGGCGCTGCTGCAAAAAACTCAGCACAGGCAGCGGCGCATAAACGGGTAGGCGATCGCCCGGCACTATGCAGACTGATGCTCCGCCCAGCGCCTCCAGCGCGATTGCCCGCAAAAACGCCTCCGTCAACTGGGGCGAATGCACCCCCGGACACACCACAATCACACCCGCCAAATTTCCAATCCCCAGCCTTTGCTCTTTCATCATAGGGCGGGCATTGCGACCGTTGAGTTCGGTTCTAGAGCTAGGCTCTCTGGGAGTTTGTCGATATCGTCTTATATAGGAGCATGAGATGGCAGGGCGCGATCGCCCTTCTACCCGTTAGCCCTGTGCTAATTAGCCCTGTGCCAGTCAGCGGCATGGGTTGTGCCAGAGAGATGTGCCAGAGAGATGTGCCAGAGACGGATGCCTGCGGGTATACTGCCTCTGTAGAACCTTCTCAAAAGAACCTTCTCAAAAGAACCTTCTCAAAAGAACCTTCTCAAAGGCAATTGCAGCCGCGTTCTCTCTCGCCGCTCTGCACTCATCGACATTGGAACCCTTTGTTTCCAGGACGCGCAGCCGTGCATAAGTGGTATCTACCCACCCTCAGTGAAGTCGTTGCCCAGGCAGAAAGCCCGGTGCGGCAGCCTGGCCCTGTGGCCCGGCAGCAGCTTAAGGCTGAGCGCGAATGGTGGGGGGCGATCGCCGCGCTCAACCATCTGCTTCTGGAAACACTGCCCACCGACCCAAAATCTCGCACATCAAAAGCAAAAGCCCAGGCGTTGGTGCTGTCGGGGCCGCTGCCTGTGCTGGAAGTGCCCGATCTCGTGGCGCGGGTTGCCACCTGGAATTTCACGGTAAATGCGCTAGAAACAGCCTCGTGGCTGCCGTTTCGGCTGTTGCCCTCGGCCCAGCATAACGCCCCGCACGGCTCTACGGCAGCCACAGTGCCCCTCATGCCCAACGATCCGCTGGCGGCGGAGCAGTTTTGTCTGGTGCTAACGCCGACCTTTGGGCTGGTCATGGTGCTGGGGGAAGATCTGGAAGGCACGCCTGCGTTTATGCTGTCCTTTGACCCGGTGGTGGTACGGGCGGCGTGGCAAGCGCTGCGGGCGCGGCTGCTGTTTGCGGGCGCAGGCATTTTGGGACAGATCGAGCCACTGGTCATCCAGTTCATGCCGCTTGATCCAAATCGTCCCGACGATTGTCCCACGGCGCTGCCTGACTATCGACTAGTGTCCCGGTTCAATCGGCTGATGCTCGACTTTTTGCCAGAGCCGCTGGAGTGGGAAGCCCACCCCAACTCGCTGCCAACATTGGGCGATCGCCCCAGCGCCAAAGACGAATCGGCCGAAGTGGTGGCGGTGTCGCCCTTGCACTGGCTCCACGATGGCGAGGCGATCGCCCTGGGCTTGCAGCAGTCAAGCTCGACCAATGGCAACAACGCTAGCCGCAAGGGCCAGGCAGAGGCAGATGATCTGCTGAGCGCCAAGAGCGAACACCTGGATATGGAACTCTTGCAGGCGATCGCCCACGAAGTCCGCACCCCGCTAACCACCATCCGCACCCTGACGCGGCTCCTGCTCAAGCGCAAAGACCTCAGCCCCGACGTGCTAAAGCGCCTGCAAGTCATCGACCAGGAATGCACCGAACAAATCGATCGGTTTAACCTGATTTTCCGAGCCGCAGAACTGGAGACGGCTCCGGTCAAGCATCCGCTGATGCCGCTGGCCCCGGTGTCTCTGGCGCAGGTGTTCGAGCAAAACGTGTCTCGGTGGAAGCAACTGGCCAGCCAGCGCAGTTTAGAACTCAAGGTCGAACTGCCGCAAAAGCTGCCGAACGTCGTCACCGACCCCAACCTATTTGATCAGGTGTTGACAGGGCTGATCGACCGACTCACGCAGACCCTTGCGCCAGGGAGCGAAATTCGCCTCCAGGTGGAGCTAGCCGGACACCAGCTCAAGCTCCAGTTCGAGGCAGAACAGCCAGCCGCCGACCCAGCCGGAGCTAATCTAGGCTTTGTGCCACCGCTAAAATCGCTGGGGCAACTGCTGATGTTCCAGCCGGAAACCGGCAGCCTCAGCCTCAGCCTAGCAGTGACTAAAAATCTGTTCCAGGCGCTAGGCGGCAAGCTGATTGTGAAACAAAGACCCCAGCGAGGCGAAGTGCTGACGGTGTTTCTGCCGCTGGAGTCGAGGTAGCCAAAAGCCCGGAATAGCTAAAAGCTCGATAAATCCATGGATTTACAATCCAAAATCGGCAATCTAAAATCCACAATCGCCATAATCCAGCGAACCCCATGAGAGGTTGGCAATAAAGAGGTTGGCAACAAAAAGAGGGACGCGCCGTTGGCACATCCCCTCAGGGAGTCAAGATATGTATCCACAGTATTTAACTTGATCCAGGTGTGTCCTCTGTCTCAGGAGGTAAATATGAGGAGCCGCTTTCCAGCAGCCTGCTTTCTAAATTGAAAACAGGGGCTAGAGCCGGATGTGCTTTAGTCCACTGCGGGGGTCAAACGTGCGGATATTGCGGATTTTTTCGTAGTATTCGCGCTCTATGGAGCTGAGATCCTTAGGCGGCACGATGACAATTTTTACCAATTGATCGCCGCGACCGCCCTTGGGATTCACCCAGCCTTTGCCGCGCAGCCGCAGCGTTTGTCCGGAGCGGATTCCGGCGGGCACATTCATGGTCACAAGTCCATCAGGCGTGGGCACGTCGATGGCGGTTCCCAGCACAGCTTCATCAGGGGCGATCGCCACTTCGCACACCAGGTTGTCCTCTTCAAATCGGAAAAACGGGTGGGGCTGGATGTCGATTTTGAGATACAAATCCCCCCGCTGACGGGTATAGGGATTCATCTGTCCCTTGCCACGCACCCGAATCTTGCTGCCCGGTTTGGCTCCGGCTGGAATCCGCACTTCAATTTCTTCGTTGCCCAAAATCAGGCGTTTCTGTACACCCCTAAAGGCTTCCGAAAAGGTCATGCTGAGGTTAGCTTCCAGATCGCCGCCTGCGCTGGTCGGAGGCTCGCCAAAGCCGCCAAAACCACCAAAGCCTCCTGGTGGACTGCCCGGACGATAACTATAGCCGCGATCGCCGCCCGGAACCCCGCCCGCAAATCGGCCCAGCAGTTCATTAATAAAATCATCGAAGCTGCCGTATTGGCTAAAGTCAAATCCGCCAAAGTCGCCCGGAGCGCCGCCGCCAAAGCCTTCTGCTTGCTTCCAGTATTGCCCAAACTGGTCATACTTGCGCCGCTTGTCTGGGTCAGACAGCACTTCGTAGGCTTCGTTGATTTCCTTAAAGCGAGCTTCGGCCGCTGCGTTGCCAGGATTCATGTCTGGGTGATACTGCCGAGCCAGCTTGCGATAGGCCCGCTTCAGTTCGTCGGCGCTGGCGCTTTTGCTGATTCCAAGGATGGCATAGTAGTCTTTGAAGTCCTGAGCAGCCATCGGGTCATCACCTACTCTGAATTGACTGAATTATTGACTGAATTGCCTGAATTGCTTGAATCGATCGAGTGACTTAAGTTGCTTTAAGTTAATTGGGTAGGGGTACTGATTTGGGTGAGCTACAGTACGCCTAATCCAACCCTACCAAAGCTTCAAGAGAATTGGGGGTGTGGTTTCCCAAACCGAGCTGAATCCCAGATTGTGGGGTCTGGAGAAAAGTTCGGGGGCAGGTGAATCAGGGTATCGAAACCGTCGCTGAGGCTGGGTGGGGCTGCGGAGAGGCGGCGATGCATCTGCTCGATGATGGCTTCAGGAACCTGGCGATCGCGCTGGCGGTTTCGCTCCAAACACAGCGCCAGCGGCATATCCAGCCATAGGCCCGTGATGTGTGAAAAGCCACAGCGCTGCCCCAGTTGCACGACCTCCCGCCGCTGCCGCCGTGCTGCATTAGTCGCGTCGTAGAGCGTATGAGAGATTTCGTGAGACGGGGTGTGCGTAAGCGGCTTTGCAGCGTCAGACCGTCGCTTCAGCACGATTTGATCCGGACGAACGCCCGTCGCCGCTCGAAAAGCCTGCTCGACTTCCTGCCAGATCAGCGGCCAGGGGCCCTGCGTCGCCTCGTCGCCAAACAGTTGCCCCCGAATCGCGTCTGTAGACACTAGCCGACAGCCATAGTTATTGACTAAAACCTGCGCCAGCGTGGACTTTCCGCTTCCCGGCAGACCAATCAGAACAATCAGATGGCAAACCGTTGGCGTTGGGGCAGCAGTGCGTTGATCCACAGCAGCAGACTCTTGCCCTCCAGAACCAAACCCTATCCTCAGTTCTAAACCTTTAAATCACGTAAATCACGGTTCTAGATCACGGTTCCATCCGGAATCGTTGCCCCCTTGAGAACCACCACGATTCCGTTGCGGATATAGAAGCCGTATTCTTCGCGGGCGGCTTCTTCGATGTGATCCTTATTCAAAATCTTGACATCGCAGCCGATGCAGGCGTTCTTGTCAATAATCGCCCCACGAATCGTAGTGTTTGCGCCAATGCCAAGGGGCACTTTGCCGTCGTCGCAATTGTTCGAGCGCTCGGCCAGGGGCTGATAAAAGTCTGACCCCATGATCAGCGTGTCTTGCACCACGCAACCCGACTCGATGCGTGTGCGGATGCCCAGAACAGAGTGATGCACCTGACAGTTTTTCAGAATGCAGCCTTCCCCGATCATCGACTCGGTAATGGTGCAGTCGAGCAGCTTGCTGGGCGGGAGCGATCGCCCACGGGTATAGATAGGAGCCTTTTCGTCGTAGAAGCTAAACGGCGGCTGCGGCTGTTGCGTTAGCGCCAGGTTGGCATCGTAGAACGAGCGGATTGTCCCAATGTCTTCCCAGTAGCCGTTGAAGAGATAGGCTTGCAGGTTGTAATCCTTGGCAGAGGAGGGGATGATTTCTTTGCCAAAGTCGGTCTGTTCGGGCGATCGCCGCAGCAGGTCAAACATGACCTGCTTTTCAAACACGTAGATGCCCATCGATGCAATGTAGGGCTTGAGCTTCGCCTCTTCAGGGGTCAGCCCCAACACAGTGGTATCCACCTGCATCTGCTTCAGAGCCTCACCCTTGGGCTTCTCGTAAAAGTCAATGATGCGTCCATCCTCATTGATCTTCATCAGACCAAAGTCTGAGGCCCGCTCATTGTCCATCGGCAGCACCGAAATCGTGATGTCGGCCTTGGTTTCGCGGTGACGCTCCACAAAATCGCTATAGTCCATGCGATAGAGGTGGTCGCCCGACAAGATTAAATACTGATCTACATCGTAGTCCTGGAACATCCAGAGATATTGCCGCACCGCGTCAGCCGTGCCCTGAAACCAGTTGGGATTTTCAGGAGTTTGCTGTGCTGCCAGCACCTCCACAAACCCTTCGTGGAAGCCGGAAAAACTGTAGGTGCGGGAGATATGGCGATTGAGCGACGCTGAATTGAATTGCGTCAGAACAAAGATCTTGTAAATATCGGAATTAATACAGTTGCTAACCGGAATATCAATCAAGCGATACTTGCCCGCCAGCGGCACAGCTGGCTTAGCTCTTAGCTTTGTGAGTGGATACAGACGGGTGCCTGCACCGCCGCCCAAAATAATCGCTAATACCCTTTTCACAATGACCTCTTAACCGCCGTTTAACGCCTGTTTGATCCCCACGTTTAGTGTGATGCGACATGTGATCCTTTGCAAGGGGATCGGGGTAAAGAATCGAGACTTTTTTATCCTCCAAAAGGCGGATGTTTTGGGAAAAATAGTGCCGAAAAAATAATTGACCTCAAATCTGTTCAGAGAGCCGCCGTGAGGGAATCTGGGTCAAACGACGATCCTCAGCAAGAAGGGCAGGATCGCTTCATTCACCTTGTCGAACCAGTCGATTTGCGGATAGTGCCCCACGTCCGGCAGTTGGATCAGTTCTGCTTCGGGAGTGGTTTGCACAAATGCCTCGGCCAGGCTGAGGGGCAGCCAGCGATCGCGCATTCCCCAACCCACCAAAACGGGCTTCGTCCAGGCTTGAAACCCCTGCTCAATCTCAGCAGTAGCCTGCGGCAGGCGCAGGTTTTGCACTGCTGCAAACAGGGCCCGACCCGCATCCGAGCTTTTCAAAAAGGGGCGGCGATAGACATCCAAATCTTCGTCTTTGACCACGTAGCCGCCGCCACCTTCGAGCGTCCGATCCACCAGCAGCGGGTCTTGGGTGAACATTTCGCCCGCCAACGGCAGCCCCAACTGCTGCATCTTCCAAGGGAGTTTGGCGCGACTCGTCACCGGAGCATTCAGAATAACCATCCGCTCGATCTGGTCGGGATGGCGCAGGGCATATTGCAGCCCCACGGAGCCGATAAAACCTTGCACAATCAGCGAGCATCGATCAATTCCCAGTTCAGCCAGAAACGTTTCTAGCGCGGTGATGTAAGCATCGGGCGTATACGCAAAGGTGCGGCGGTCAGGTTTTGCTGAGGAGCCAAAGCCAATCCAGTCGGGGGCGATCGCCCCAAATCCCTGCTCCTCTAGCGCCGACATCACGCCGCGCCAGCTATAGCCTGTGGCAGGCAGCCCATGCAGAAGCACAACAGGCACCCGGTGGCTCGCTGCATCTCCTTCTACTGCTCGATAAAACCATTCGAGCTGCCCACAGGTGAGCGTTTTCTCCTGCACCGCCATGACGTTCTCCTTCGTTCCAGAACAGCAGGTGGGATGAGCTTACCGCTGCGGGGGATCGGAGGACAAGCGAAAGCCACAGGAGACCCAGAGCAAACGCATCCTATGGCGACCGAAGCCCTTGCCCGCCGGAACCAACAGTGGCTAGACGCCCATTCGGTACGGCTCCTGTTGCTAAGATAGGCTTTGCACTTGG
Organism: Leptolyngbya sp. O-77; assembly: GCF_001548395.1. Taxonomy (NCBI): domain Bacteria; kingdom Bacillati; phylum Cyanobacteriota; class Cyanophyceae; order Leptolyngbyales; family Leptolyngbyaceae; genus Leptolyngbya; species Leptolyngbya sp. O-77. The sequence continues at coordinate 4,814,903 of NZ_AP017367.1, read as the reverse complement.
GATTTGCGCTTGGGATTGGCGATTTTAGGCGGGCGACTGCCTTAGGGCAGCATAGAACAACTTCTACCTCTCTCCCCTCCTCGCATCCTGAGTAGGTGTTTGCCCTGCCCTATCACCCATTAGCATCTGGTCGTTTGCGAGAAGGATGTTAAACTGTAGACTGACGTAGCGCTAAAGGGTTGCAAGCCGTTGAAACTCCTTTCTGCTGGAAGTCGCCTCTGGCTTCTCTTCTGGTACTTGGGAATAAATCTACAGCGAATTCGGCTTTCCGATCCTGCATTGTCCTGGGCAGACCGCTGCGAAGGGCCCAGTATGCGCTGATCGACCTGCAACTTCAGGTTTGTCTCTATACCTCTGCCTGGAGCCTCCCAGATTGGGTTCGGCTTCTTACAGAAGGGTGAGCAAACTGGGTCGATCTGCACTCTATATCAAAGTTTTTGAACGGTTAATCGCTGGATTTCGCCAAACGGGCGATCGCGCTGCTTCTTCCACGAGGCAGTCGATCCACTTGCGGCAATGCGACAGGGTTTCAGGCGATCTGCTCAGGCAACGGGGGCATCCGGTTCTGAAAGGCTTATGCCAGCGCCGCTGACAGTGCCCCTGACGCGGTTGCAATCTGTTCGAGATTCCCGGTTTTGCGGAACCCTGAGGGGGTTCTCGCTGTCCTGCCGCGCCAATAGGGTCTTTGAGCCAAGATATCGCACCTGCCTAGCGTAACTGCCCCCCGTTCAACCCTCTCTTCTGATCCGACTGGTTTTCACAGGTTTTCTGCACTCTTTCTACATTCACGCCAGACTTTATTGGGAAAAAGCCATGACCAAACTGCTTAGTCGTCAAATTTCGCCCGCGCCGCTGTCTGCCAATATCGGCATCACCGACCTGATCGATACCTACTTCACGGCTTACAACTCAGCCCGTCTGCGCGAAGCCTGTCATCTGCTCAGCCGCGACATCCTGCAACCGGGCGTGACGGTTGCCCTCAGCCTATCCGGTGCGCTCACGCCTGCGGGGTTGGGGGTATCCGTCCTGTCGCCGCTGATGCGCCACGGGTTTGTGGACTGGATCATCAGCACGGGCGCGAATCTGTATCACGACTTGCACTACGGGCTGGGGATGGAGCTTTATGCCAGCAACCCCTTTGTAGACGACGTGAAGCTGCGCCAGGAAGGGCGAATTCGCATCTACGACATTGTGTTTGGCTATGACGTGCTGCTGGAAACGGATGCGTTTATTCGGGAACTGCTGCGCTCTGAGCCGTTCCAAAAGCGCATGGGCACGGCAGAATTTCACCACCTGCTGGGCAAATACATCAACGCGATGGAAAAACAGCTTGGTGTGAAAAATCCCTGCCTGCTGTCCACGGCCTATGAGTGCGGCGTGCCGATCTACACCTCTTCTCCAGGCGATAGCTCCATTGGCATGAACGTCGCAGCCTTGGCGCTAGAAGGCTCAAAGCTGGTGATCGACCCATCGCAGGATGTGAACGAAACAGCGGCGATCGCCTATGCAGCCCGCAACTCTGGCATTCCTGATGTAGAAGGCAAGAGTGCTGCACTCATCCTTGGCGGCGGCAGCCCCAAAAACTTCCTGCTGCAAACCCAGCCCCAACTGCATGAGGTGCTGGGGCTAGAGGAGCGCGGGCATGACTACTTCGTGCAAATTACCGACGCTCGTCCCGACACGGGTGGACTCTCTGGCGCGACACCCAGCGAAGCCGTGAGCTGGGGCAAAGTTGACCCAGAAGAACTGCCCAGCACCATCGTTTGTTATACCGACAGCACCATCGCTCTGCCACTGATGGGAGCCTACGTGATCAACCAGTGCGAACCGCGTCCGCTGAAGCGCCTCTATGATCGCCGCGAGGAAATGCTGGCAACGCTGCAACGAGACTATCTGGCAGCCCGTGCGGAACGCACCGAGGAAAAGGTAGCCGCTGCAATTCCCAACGCCAAGCCAGTGCCCAAACCTGAACGGGAGCCTGTGGCCACTTATCCCTGCGGCACGCCCATCCGTCGCTAGGCGGGTTCAGGGCTGGCTGAACAGGCTGAGAAAAGGTTGACTTTTCGGGCGTTTTGATCACGAAAAGTCAACCTTCCACACAAAATCTAGTGGGCTGCGCTGCCTACAGGCTGATTTTCGGGATGGGGGGTGGAAAGCTGCCCCCCTGGCTCATGCTCGACGACGAATACGTTGGAGTACAGGTTGGCAATGATTTGCTGCCCCTGCTGCGTTAGCGAAAGATACTTTAGCCCATCTTTCACGTAGGGATAGACTCCGTTCCAATAGAACTTGGGATAGTTTGCCCGCAGATCGCCCGGATGGCGATAGCCCAGCGCCTTGTTCACGCCTGTTTCTTCAAACTCGTAGTAGAGCGCTCCAATTTTTTTGAGATAGCGGGGATCGCTTAACTGACCAATTAAATCCGCAGCCCGTACTAGACCTGGATAATGCACCGTATCTTGGTGGTCGTCGTCGTGGGGAACAGGAAAGCGAGTCAGCTCAATGTTGCGCTTTACGATTGCAGAGTCGATCTTTTGGTTGCCACCAAACCGCTCATCAATAAACAGCTTGGCACGATCAACGTGGTAGGGCGTGAGGGCTGCATCGGACGATCCTGGCGGTAGGCTAATCATTTCGCCGTTTTGCCCGGTGGCATACCAGCCTTCGCGATCGCCCCGACAGACCCCTTTTACGTAGCCAATATCGTGGCACACCAGCGACACAATGAAATGGAGCCAGTCATCCGGTGAAACGCCACCCTCGCGGATGTGTTTGCCGCGCAGAATTTCCTGTCCTACCAGTGTCACCAGAATAGTGTGCTCAACGTTGTGATAGAGCGCGTCGCTGTTGGCGATGTTCTCCAGCGCCATTGCCCCGACCCAGCCAATAATATCTTCATAGCCAGCATTGAGACCGCCATAGGTATGGCGATATCCATCTTTGAGCTTGGTCACAAAGTCGGAGATTAGGAGTTCAGTAGCGTTAAACATTGCGAGTCGCTCACAGCGCTACAACACAAAAGGAACAAGGATAACAGGGATAAGAACGAGAGCACACTGGCGATCTAGACCAATCTGGACGAGCAGAAACCTGGAAGCTTCTGATCAGAGTACCCACTTTCACGATATAGCTACCGTAGCGTACCCGACGGCAGATCGGTGTGAGATAGAGCAGTCGGGGCGATCGCCCACGTCACCTGCATTGTGATCTGAGATCACGCCGCGTGGATGAGAGGTTGCACCCCTTGTCCCGCGCCCGCTGAAATCCATCGGCTCTGCGTAGTGGGTTGCCAGCAAGTGCGAACTTTGTCCTATCTCTACATATCAACCCTTTATTCAAAATAGATGAATAAATCCAGGTAAGCGAGCAACTATCAGCCTATTTTTGATTGTTTTCTGAAATTGAAGGAATTACTTTGAAAGATAACTGCAACCTGCTCTATTTAGACTGAATTTGTGATGATTTGTTGCATGGCCGATCGCCCATTTTGATATCACCCACTCTTACAAACTCATCTTTAAGCCGCTCCTGCTATCGCGCGGTTTATACTCAAAATGCTATCCTAGAATTCTCGAAATGCGGGTGTAGTTCAGTGGTAGAACGTCAGCTTCCCAAGCTGAATGTCGTGGGTTCGAGTCCCATCACCCGCTTATGACTTGAAAGCCCTGGAACTCTTCAGTTTCAGGGCTTTCAAGTTTGTCAGAGGAAGGGCGAGAATGGTTCATGCGTTCTAAAGAACTGTCGAAGATTGGGGCATGATTGGGCATTTTGGGTGTAAATTGGGTGTAAATTGGGTGTAGATACAAACGTATTAACCACACTGTCCCTATGTCTCAGACACCCCCAACCAGCAAGGCTTCTAAGGGAACGGTTCAGATCATTACTTCTAATAATCGCCTTCAGCTTCGATTCCGCTATGGCGGTAAGCGTCATTACCTCAGCATGGGGCTGTCGGATACCCCACTCAATCGGAAAGCCGCAGAGCAACGGGCAAATCAGATTGAGCTAGACATTATCTCTGGGAACTTCGATTCGACTCTAGAGAAGTACAAGCCTCAAGCTGCTCTGAGTACGGTTACACCCGACATTACACCCAAGCCAATTCCGGGAGCTTCAGACCTGTGGCGGCAGTACCGAGAGTATAAAGCCGCTTCTCTCAAAGCGACGACCAAGGGGTATCACGAAGCGTTAGCACGGATTTTAGAAAAGATTCCGAGCTATCCCGTTTCAGACGCGCTGGCGATCAAGGCCGAACTGGAAAAAGTCACAACTGTACATCAGACGAAACGGATTCTGATTCAGCTATCCGCAGTCTGCAAATGGGCGATTAAGCACGGGCTAATTGATGCCAATCCCTATGACGGGATGGCAGGGGAGATGCCCAAATTTAAGTATCAGCTTGAGCCATCTCCAAACGCCTTTAGTGAGGAAGAGCGCGATCGCGTGATTGAGGCATTCAAAGCGCATAAGGGTAATTGGAACGGTAGAGGGATTGCTGGTGCCGGATAGAGTGCATCCCACTTTTGCGATGAGTAAAAGTGCTTAGTTCTAGACTTTGGCGATAGCGATAAACTTTGAGTATTGTACTTTTACCCGATACCTGTCATGGACGCTGAGAAAAAAGCCCAAATCCAAGCCCATGCTCGTGCCCTTGCCGCTCTGCTATACGAGGAAACTGACCCAGAGCAAGTAAAACGTTGGCAGGGATTGAGGCGGCAGTGCGAGGACATCTGCTCGAACATGTCAGCCCAGAGATCGGGGATTTTTTATTGCAACAAGTAGCGGCACGACAAGTGGACGAAAGCGTCGCATCGAGAGCATCCTTGGACAACTGCAAGTGAGTGAGAAACAAGCTCAAATTCTGGAGGTGAAAGCGTACACACGATGGAGTCCTTACCTGGAGCGGTGTTGTTTGTTGGTGAGTGCCAATGAATCGTATGAGCGGGCGGCAGAAGACATTGAAGTGTTGACTGGGATAAAGGTTTCTCACAGTACTCAACAGCGATTAGTGCATCGTCAAATCTTTGAGTTACCGCAAGTGGAAGAAACGGTTGAGGAGATGAGTATCGATGGAGGTAAAGTGCGATTGCGAACACCCGAAGGAGAACCGAGTGAATGGCGAGATTACAAGGCAGTGAATCTGCACGAGTCCTGTGTTGCTGCCTTCTTTCAAGACAATGAGCAGTTGGTCAACTGGGTCAATGTTCAGTCTTTATCTGACCCATTGACTTGTATTGGAGATGGGCATGATGGGATCTGGAATGTCTACACCCAGATTGGCAACCAGACCCAAAGACGGGAGATTTTGGACTGGTATCACTTGGTTGAGAATTTGGGCAAAGTGGGTGGTTCTGTGCAACGTTTAGATGCCGTGGAAACCTGTTTGTGGCAAGGCGATGTCGAAGGCGCAATTGCACAGTTTGAGGATTGGCAACACGAGCGGGTTACGAATTTCGTTAGCTACCTTAACAAGCATCGACAGCGGATTGTCAATTATGGCTACTATCAAGCTGAAGGAGTCTCCATTGGTTCCGGGGCAATTGAATCGACCGTTAAACAACTTGGGCGGCGAATCAAGATATCGGGGGCGCAGTGGGACAAAGATAACGTTCCGCAGGTGCTGAAGCAACGTTGTGCCTACCTCAATGGGCAATTCTCAACATGAGTCTTGCAAAATTGGGATGCACTCGGAGTCAAACGCATTGGGATTGATGAAATCAGCAAGCGGAAAGGGCATCAAAACTTCGCCACCGTTATCGGCGACGTTGAGACCGGGAAATTGATTGAAGTGATTGACAGTCACCAACAGGAAGACATTATTGAAACCCTGAAGCAGCAGCCCCTAGAGGTGCGTGCAAAAGTTGAAGAGGTGAGCGTGGATATGTGGGGAGGATTCCCAAAGGTAGTCAAGAAAGTGTTTCCCAATGCCGTGGTAGTGATTGACCGCTTTCATGTCATGAAACTAGTCAATGAGGAGTTAAATAAAATTCGTAGACAATCGGGTGTATCAGACCGAGGTAGCAAATTCATTTTGCTCAAGAATGGCAAGGATTTAACAGCAGAAGAAAAGACAAAGTTAGAAGAGATTCTGAAACGGTCAAAGCGATTAGGAAAAGCCTATGAGTGGAAAGAAGAGTTTCGCGCGATTTATGAACAACCATTAACCGTTGAGGAAGGCAAGCGTCAGATCCAAGGGTGGCTCGATAAAGCGCGAGTCGTCTATAGAGAAGCAAGCACAACGATTCGTAACCATTTAGATGGAATTAGCAACTACTTTCGGAATCGCACAACGAGTGGCGCAATGGAGGGAATCAACAACCGAATTAAATTGATTAAACGGCAAGCTTATGGCTTTGTCAATTTCAACAATTTTCGAGAAAGACTATTAGCCTGCTTCTCTGATTAAATAAAGTTATCACCGTACTGACGGGAGAACCCAGAGTTTTAAATTCAGAAAGTCTCTCGAAAATATTGAATACTTGATTTGGCAAAAAATAAATATCCCAATAGGTGTTTTTATAAAAAACGTCAGGCTGTATATGATTTTTGCTTTGCTCTAAGTCGACATCTTCCATGAGTGTCATCACTACTGGTTCCCTCTTATTATTCTTCTCGATTATGAACACTACTGGATAGACATCTGCTTCTTTGAAGACATCAATAGAAGAATAGTTTCTAATTTCCAAGACGTGAAGTTTGCAAGCTAGATTTCGCGACTCAGTTGCATATTTCGCCCCAATAAACTTATTGGGAACGATATAGGAAATAGCAAAAGTGTTGAATCTTAAGATTTTCTTTTCTAAAAATAGACACACTAATCCTGTGGCAAGCTGGTTTTGTCAACAAAACACTAATTTTTGGAGCCAGTGGGCATAACTGATATTTTCACACATAAAAGCCTGTAAATATCGTAGCTTATCTAATACTTTGTTGCCAAATTCTTTCGGAATTGTCACCAATTGCAAAATCACATAAGCTACCAAACACGCATAAATCTGCATCTCAATCCCGTTCACATTCTTAGTAATTAGTCGATCTAGTTTCAGATGCATCTTCAGAAATTTCCAAAATAACTCTATCTGCCAACGCAAACGATAAAATTCGCTAATTTCCTCATTGGAAATGGTATTTTCTCCCCCTATCGGTAGATTCGTTGACAAGCGATATTCTGTTTGTGATTCTAAATCACAAAAGGCGACAACCCGTGCTTCAACTTGCTCCTTACCCGTGCCAATCAAGAAGTTGCCATTTTCTAGCATCTTGAGACTAATATTATTCTTGATTCTGACGATAAAGTAGCGATTCTCTTGATTCAGTAAATAGCGAATTCGAGCTAGGCTAAAAAAGCCCCGATCCATGACCCCGACACTATTATCAGGCACAGCATCGATCGTTTCCTTCCCATGTTTACTGTCATGACCTTGACCAAAGTGGATGAAAACACCCCCCGGCTCATGTGTCATTAAATCTAAACCACTAAACAGCTTTACTTGGTGAATACCCTGCGCCCAGAGCAACTTGCTCGTCAAACTAACAATGGTTGAATCCAGCGGAAATAAAGTCAGCTTTGCAGCATCAATCTTATGCCTTTTGTGGAGTTCCTGCTTCAATACCCAAAAAAGATCATAAAGTATCTGGGGATCACGGTTCTTGCTGGCTTTAGAAAAAGTAGAAATCTTGACCTTGATGCCACGAATATTTAAGCGCTTGAAGACGCTCCTCATACTGCTTTGACTCTGATCGAGAACCAAGGAGAGCCAAATAGAAACAAATAGAAAGCTGTTGAGAACCGGATAGTCATCCGTGGCGAGGTGGCCCAGATGCTTTTTGACGATCTCAGGAAAGTTTGATATCATGATACTAACATTATTTTCTTTTTTATAGCCTCTAGTTTACACGATTAGGGGCTATTTTTTTAAACATATTTGCTATCATTCAACACTTCTGAGGAAATAGCTCCATCTCTCTTAAGCAGATCTACACCTTTTTCTATAAAAGGAATAAACAGATCCCAATTCCCTATTGCTGTACTAAAAGCCGAAGCATATTCCTCTCGCAGCTTAGGTTGATTTCGTTTCATTGTTTCGGAATCAACGTAAGGCGGATTACCAATCACCACATCAAACCCACCTCGCTCAAATACATCTCGAAAATGCAGATGATATTGAAAGAAGGTGAGGGAGCGTTCTCCACTTAGCACCTGTTGCTCAAACTGGTTTAGGGCGGTGAGGGTTTGGGCGATGTGGGCTTGCTTGTCTTTCAGGTCTTTGGAGGGGCGCTTTAGCAGGCTGAGCTTGCGGGTGGTTTCTTGCTGCTGTTCTGTCAGGTATTCGCGGCAATCGGCGATGGCTCGCATAAAGACCGATCGCTCGGCTTCCAGGATTTGCGCCCTGAGCCGTTGGCGGGTCGCGGCATCTGCACTGTAGAACTGTTGCTCCAGGTCGATCAGCGCTTGAATCTCGGCAGACAGGGGCGAAACGGTGAGCAGGGTGAGCTGCGTGTCTTTGCGCGGGTCGGAGATGATGTGTTCGCCGTTGATGGTGGAGATCAGCGAATCGCCACACATCAGCTTATAGTCCAGGTTTGGCAGTGGCTCCACATCTTCGATATGGGGAATATCCACCACCAGCGACAGCCACATCCGCAGCTTGGCAATTTCGATCGCTTCTGGCTTGATGTCTACGCCGTAGAGATTATTCGCAATAATCTCCCGTTTCCATTGGCTAATGGCAAGGCTGCCCCGCTGCACAGTGATGCCTTCTCGACGGGCGACGACCTGCCGCACTGCCAAAATCACTTGCAGCATTCCCAGTGGAAAAGCACCTGACCCCACGGCTGGGTCAAGCACTTTCACAGTTTCGATGGCTTTTTTCAGGGTTTTTGCCTGCTCTCGGCTGAGCCTTTTGCTAATTTCTGCATCGGGTGCGTCTGGCTCTAGCTCCATCAGTTCCCGGATTGCCTCTGGGGCGATGCCGCTTTGATTTGCCAAATAGCGACACAGCACCTCAGCACACATAAAGTTGACGATGCCTCTGGGGGTGTAGAATGTGCCACTTTGTCCGCGTTCTTCTTTTGCCAATAGGTTTTCAAACACCTTGCCCAGCATCTCTGGGTCAACAGCAACATCCTCATCTCCCTGTACATTTTCCGAGATGGTGAAGTTGTAGCTATTGAAAAATGCCAAGATTCCATCCTGGCTGCCAGGGTCAAACAGAGCATTGGGGAGCAAAATCTGATCTGGCGTTTCTCGCCCAACGATGTCTCGCACGTCTGGGCCATAGTCTCGGTCAAACAAGCCGCCGTTGAGGTAGGGAATTTTGCCCCATTGCGATTCCAAGTTTGGACGGTCTTGGTTGAGGATTTCAAAAAAGAGGGGTTCTAGAACGGTGGCGTAATAGTCGGTGTCGTTGGGGTCGGGCTGGAGCTGTCGATATTGGTTGGTGAGGAAGCGGCGATCGCCTGCAAGAAATTCCTTCTTCTGCAAGAAGTAGAGAAACATGATCCGCCCTAGCAGCCGCTGAGAAAACTGATGCAGACGGTCGGCATCCTCAAAATAGGGTTCAGGGTTCCACTGCTTGACGGCTGCTTGAACGCGGTCAAACAGTTTTTCATACCCTCGGTAGAAGTCCTTGGTGAGCTTGTCAACATCGAAGGCTTCGTATTGGGCTTTGTAGAGCGCGGCTGGGCTTAAGTTGCGAGCGGCGATCGCTTCTAGCCTGTCTCGGTCGTAGGCAGTGGGGTTTGCTCGGTCGATCAGCAGCTTACGGATGCTGACCTTGACATTCATTTTGTCGTCAAAACTCTTTCGAGGATTGACCAGCATCAAGCGGTCATAGGCTGGGTTTGTTGCGAGCAAAAGGTAGTTGGCTGGGCGCTTGGCAAGAGCAGTGGCGATCGCCTTCATGCGGTTACTGGCAACACTTGGCGACTCCCACTCGTCAGGCTGAAGCTGGAACAGCAAAACCTGTAAGGTATCTGCTCCCTGCGTGTAGTCTGCAATGAGATAGGCATCATAAATTGCCTCAGCACTTTTTGCAGGCAGTTCAAGATCTTCAACCGGAAGTGGCTGAGCCGTCAAAACAACGGGATAGCCCAACTTGGTAAATAGAGCAGCGATCTTCTCAGGACTTGCCAAATCTCGAACATCGTCAAGTTGCAGTAACCGCTCTGGCATGTTTTTGAAGTCCTAAGTCCAAGATCCGTTATGACACGCTAATACTCTTCTAGGTAATCTTTCCCAGTTCAGATCAACAGATATCGGACTTTTTTAGATAAATATCAGGAATTTTACGAAATCAAACAAATCAACATGAAGTCGTGATGATAGCCTAGCCATGAAAACGTGAAGAACACGACAGCGATGCCGTGTTCTCCACGTTGAATGATTCAAGACCAACAATCTGCTACAGAATTCCCTGAACCTCAACCATTAGGTTGCCAATGGCGATCGCCCGCGTTGAAATTTCCTCATTAGGTACTCGTTCCAGATAATCTGCCAGCAATTGCAGGTAGAGATCCCCGGTCTTCTTCACCACGTCGCAATAACCCTCATAATCGAGCTTTGCCTTCTTGCCCTGATAGAACAGGGTTCCAGCCTTCATCTCCATCTCGCTAAAGTTAGACATGGACATCTTCCGGGTCTAGCTCTGCGATCCACTCAGGATTCGGCGGCTCATCCACGCTCCGAGCATTTCGAGTGAAGAAGTGGATTGTCTCGGCTAACCGTTCTTCGAACAGAGCGCATTGAAAGCTCGCCTCCCAGTAGCAGGTGAGGATCGCGTCGATCGCTTCCCCTGCGGCTGATTTGGCGGCTTCGTACCGTTCTTTATCTGTCATCATGGGTGTAACTCCATCTGTGAGCTGCCCAGTCCTCTAGATTGCAAGTCGGTGGGACTGGGCTTTGATTCTCACTATACTCTTATTGAGCGAGAGTATCCACTAGATGAGAGCTCCTTTTGAGTGGAGGTATTCACTCAGTAAGAGTATCTTTTGAGTGGGAGTGATACCCTCAGGGGATGACCATGATCAACACCATCGCAGAATTCGCCCAGTCTAGGGGCTGCAAAAACGCTTATGAGTTCTGGAAGAATACCGGTCTGCCCCAGGCAACCGCGTATAGGCTCTATAGCGATCCGAAGGCATATCCTTCTAGAGAGAACCAGGATGCAATCTGTCGGGCGTTTAATGCACAGCCTGGTGATTTTCTGAAATACATCCCAGATGGAGATGAAGAGGAGTAGAGGCAATCGCCTCAGTTCTCCATGAAGGGAAGATGAAGAAAATTTTTTGGGTGTAAATTGGGTGTAGAAATTCGCAAAAGGTCTTAAAAGCCTTGATGTACAAAGATTTTTATCAGCTTCCCAAGCTGAATGTCGTGGGTTCGAGTCCCATCACCCGCTTTCAACGGCATCACCCAGTCCGCCTGCTCTATCCGACACTCTGCTGGGATGCGATAGATTAGGGAGTGGGCTACACTCCAATACCCATCGCTTCCGAAAACCTCTACCTTTGTTATGAACCAAGCTGCTGAACAAGAGCTGCGTCCTGAGGCGATCGCGCTCCGCAATGAATACGCCGCTCTAGATGACAAGCTATCCAATCGCTACATTGAGCTAGATCCCCAGGGCTACTTCATTATTTATGTAGATCGGGATGCCAAGCTGATTTGTGCAGACCATTTTTCTAACGTCATCAACGACAAGGGGCTAGCCTGCGATCCGGAGACAGGTGAGCCATTGCCTTGTAACGGTTCCCTGAAGCGATCGCCCACCGCAACCTTTCGCGGACGCACCGCCAAGGAACTCTGCGTCGAAATTTTTGAAAAAGCGCAGCCCTGCCCCATCAGCTATCTTGACCATGCTGCTTATTTGGGGCGCGAATTTGTGCGGGCGGAGATGGCGCTGCTATCTGGGCAGGACTATGTGCAAGATTAGCTGACCACAAGATTAGCTGACCAATTGATCCCAATTGACTCCAGAGATTTGAGAATCCGGCCAGCTAACCCACCTGCTCCACCGCCAGCATCTTATCCAGGCTATCGGGCTTGTAGGAATTGGGCGGATAGCGATCGAGGTGGCGATACAGCGTCTTGGTTCCAGAAACCCGACAGGAGAATAGCTCCACGGCTGCGTGGCCGTCGGGATAGAGGCGCACCTTGGGCGACAGGTCTTTGGGGATCTCGGCTCGCCACTGCCAGTTGTATTTAGTAGGGATGTCCTCAATGAGATGGTGGTAGGCCCAGTTGCGGCGATCGCCCAACGTGCCCAGTTCCTGAAGCTCTCGTCGTAAAATCGATGCCAGCACAAACGAAGCCGCCGAGCGATCGCCCTCAATGGCATCCATAGCGTGGCTGAGCGCCCCTTCTGGCTTGGGGATCTGAGCAATATTGCTTTTCTCTCTCACGGCCTTTTCAAGCTGAGCCGTGGTGCCAAAGTCTTCTGGCACGGCCCACACCACCCCGACACCGCTGCCTTCTGCCGAGCGATACAAATAGCTCACTAGGCGAAACCCCGGCTTTAGCCACAGCCCTGGCATCTTGATCAGCGGCGCGGCCGGATTCACTGTGCTAATAAACCACTGCTCTTGCAAAATCGGCGAAAGGGTCGTAACAATGGGCGTTCCCGAAGAAAACAGCCCGCTCAGGTCATCGATAGATTCCGGCTCTGGCAGATCGTCTAGCGTTTCTACCACCTTTGCCTGCTGCTCTGCATCAGGCAACGCCAGGGTCGTCTGTATATATCGCCTGATCTTGAGGAGTGTGGCTAGGGGGAATTTTTGAATCGACATGACCCAGAGGCACCATTCCAAAGAGAGCAGGGGTGACCTGTTAAGCGGCTGAAGCTACACAGCATTTTCTTGCAGGGTGAGGCACGCACAGTCCTAACGAAGCAAACGCTTCTGGACTATCCACATACCTCACTAGCTTCAAAAACGCTGTACCTAACCCAATCATAGTCAACCCCAATCGACATCTAACTCCAGGCAAATCGGTAGATGTGAGGAGTCACTGTAACCGGGAGCAAGACTGTCTCGTCAAAACTAGCACCCTTATAATTCCCTTGAATTCGTAAACAATCCCCTCGAACTTAGCTCGCCCTAGTGCGATCGCCCTTCAAATCGCCCTTCAGCAGGTTAAATTTCGATGCTACCAGCCCAAGAGGGCAGCCGATGCCCGACTTGGAGCAGCGACCGGAGCCTGACCCAACGCAGGAGAAGACACCATACCCGCCCCAGAAGCATCGGTCTGGCTGGGAGCAGGCGGGGTAGCGGGGGTTGTATCTGGCGGCGAGACAGGAGGCGCGACAGACGAAACGGGGTTCGCCAGGTTTGCTGCGCTTTCGGAAACAGAAGCAGGGCTGGGGGCGATCGCCGCATCCGCAGCAGGCTTCACCCAGACAACCGGACGCTGACCAATGCCAATTCGCCCTGTTTCCTCTTGCATAACGCTGCGGGCTTGGCCTGCATCAAACTGGCGGGCAAAGGTTTCTTGAAGTCGATCCACCCGTTGCTCTAGCGCAGCCACATCCGACTGGAGCGTGTTGAGCTTTTGCTGCTGGCTAATGTTTTGGGGCAGCAGCCGGACAATTGAGGCGATCGCCACCATCCCCACCACCACATTCACGGCTAACCGAAGGCTGGCTTCAACCGCAACCGACTGATGGGGATTGCGCCGCTGCCGGAGCCTGCGTTTTGGGCGGGGAGGCTGCTTGCGAACTGGCTCGACAGGGTAAAGCGGCGGGCGGGAGGGTTGAATCGCATTCATGCTAGCAGTTCATATAAAAAACGGGGCGATTTGACCGGTAGCCCGGAATCTACCCCAATATAATCGCTATGCAAAGCTCTGGCACCCCTCGCGCCAAAACTTAAGACCTAAATTTGGCAACCTTAAGTCTGAAAATCTGCAAGTCTGAGATCCAGGCAGGCTCGAGTAAGGGGGTTGAGAGAAACCTGAGAGGGCTGAGTCGCCGCGCAGCAGTGCCCAGTAGAGACTCAGCCCCAACAGACTGACGACTTACTTATACAGCTCGGTCGAAAGCCGAAATGCCAGCACCGCAGGCAGTAGAGCAATCACCAGCGCTGTAAGAACTTGAGTATCTGACAAAGCCATTTTGTAACACTCCTAATAACAAACGACACGCCAATAAACGTGCTACTGTCCAACACTTTCGGCTAAATCGGGAGCATCGGGAACATCTTGTCACACAGTTTAATAATCTGTGATGCTGTTTGCAGCGGTTGCCCAGGAGATTGGGGCGAGAGATTGGGGCGAGAGATTGGGGCGAGAGATTGGGGCGAGAGATTGGGGCGATCGCCCATTCACTGTCTTGACCAGTCGTTCGCGGTCTCTGCATATAGCTTCAGGACATTGCCTCAGTAAACTGCCTCAGTAAACTGCCTCAGTAAACTACCTCAGTAAACTGCCTCACCTGAATGAATAAGGTGGAAACATGAACGCTGCTGACTGTTTCCGTGCGGGGTGAAGCGGCTAAGGAATTAGGCGTTTCTGTTAAGTGGAAACATGAACGCTGCTGACTGTTTCCGTGCGGGGGCGAGCGAGTTAGCCTATGGACGGATGCGTAACTCGGGTGCGCGATCCAGAAAGCCTGATCAAGGCAGCCTGTTGCTACCAAGCACACTATTGCTTAACATTTCGTCTTAATCGCTTGATAGAGCGTTCATAAAAAGCTTCACGAAGACTTTAAAAACATGGGCTACTTTCGGGCTTCTGCAAAGATTCCGTAAAGACGTTTCTGCTGAACCTTTGATCCATAAGCGCTTGCTATATATTCCTGCACGAAAGGGTTTTTACGTATTTATGCGGTCATCCTGCAACAGGGTTGTTACTTCAGAAAGGGTTACTACTAATGTCTCGCTATGCATCTCCAGATTCGCTCCAAGACTCACTTAGTTCCGTTTCAATAGCGCCCGCTCTGCACGTACAAACACCTGATCGCCTACCCCACCCCTCTGTAAATCACTGGTTCAAACGATCGCTTGATATTTTTGGCAGCCTAGTTGGGTTACTGGTCTTAGCAATTATCTTTTTGCCCGTGGCGATCGCCATCCGGCTCGATAGCCCCGGCCCCATCTTTTACAGTCAGCAGCGCTGTGGCCTATTAGGACACTGCTTTACGATTTACAAATTCCGCACGATGGTTCAGGGGGCTGATCGGATGCAGGAGCAGCCGGATACTCCCTCCGATGCGGCAAAGGGAAAACCTTTTAATTTCAAGCGCGGCCGCGATCCACGGGTGACTCGCGTCGGCTGGTTTCTCAGAAAAACGAGCATCGACGAGTTTCCTCAGTTTCTCAACGTCCTCAAAGGCGAGATGAGCTTGGTAGGCACTCGCCCGCCCACTCTGGATGAGGTCGCCAACTACGCCGACCATCACTGGCTGCGGCTAAATGTGAAGCCGGGGATTACAGGCGAGTGGCAGGTGAGCGGACGGTCAAAAATCGATGATTTTGAGGAAATTGTCAAGCTCGATCTTCGCTATCAGGCACTCTGGCACCCACTCTACGACCTGTCGCTGATTCTGAAAACCATCCGCGCCGTGCTGTTTGGCGTGGGCGCAATGTAGGGCAGGGGCGATCGCCCCTTTGCAACCCGCTACGGTCGATAGACTGGGAGCGTAAAGTGGAAGCAGCTTCCGGCTCCCAGTTCTGAATCGACCCAGATTTGACCGTAGTGCGCCCGCACGATGCGCTGACAAACCGCAAGCCCAATCCCATAGCCGTCTTGCGTGGCATCTCGCTCCAGCCGATAGCTGTCTTCAAAAATGCGATCGCGATTTTCAGCCGGGATACCCGGCCCATCGTCGCAGATGCTCACCTGCACCTTTTGCGTCGTGCGATGCAGCGCCGAAACCTCAATATGACTGCCATTAGGCGTGTATTTCACCGCGTTGTCTAGCAAGTTAACCAAAACCTGCCGCACCCGATCCGGATCGGCATATACAGGCGGCAAATCGCTTGGAATGTCGGTGGTAATCGTTTGTGCCTTGATTTGCAGCTTAGCCTTAAAGTCATCTACTAAGCCAAGACACAGCTTGCCCAGGTCAAACTTGCGAGGCTGCACGTTGAGCTTGCCGCCTGTGCTGTTGGCAGCGTGCAGTGTATCGGTGATCAGGCGATCGATCGTCTTCGCCTGGGTGCGGGCGTGCTTGATCAACTGACTCATGGTTTCTGGGGTCAGCCGCGACTCAGCATAGATTTCTCGCATACTGCTGCCCAGTTCCAGCGTTTCTAGCGCGATGGAAACTGCTGTGAGGGGGTTTCGCAGGTCGTGGGCCAGCATCGCGATCAGTCGATCTTTGAATCGAAGCTGTTCCTGAAGTTCTTCTTTTTCCTGATTCAGTCGAAAAATCTCATCCGACAGGCGAATTAGCTCAGCCGAATAGGTGACGGAATTGGGAACTGGCAGCGACTCTATCCCCACTGGCAAGGGCGGCGTGGAACCGAGGCTAATCCGGTTTTCCTGGGCAGACTGTTTCCAGCGAGACCACCAGCTATCGATCTGGGCGATCAGGTTGCTGCCAGCCAAGGTTTGGCGCGGCTCTGGGTAAATTTTGATAATGGCTGGCGTGGCAATCAGGCGAAAATGCTCGGCCAGATGCGGCTGCTCCCCCACGTCTACCACTTGCAGGTCGAATGGATGGTCTGCCTCTAGCTCTTTGAGGCGAGTGCGGATCTGCCGAATCTTTTCGACGGAGCTAGGGCGCTTGTCTACAAACAACAGCAGTTGCAGAGACGGTTCGGCGCGGTTGGGTGGAGTGGATAGGGCCTCCATATCGGCTACATCACCACGGATGGGATCGGGCGAGCAAACGGAACGTCGGTAGCGCTGTGTTTCAAGTAGGCTGGCTGGAGTTTGAAGACGGCAGTCGTGAAATGAGTACCGGATAGAGTGACTTTGGGGGCGATCGCCAGAATAGACTTCTAGCGCAGTTCACAGCTTAGGCATGACTAAGAATTGTCTGGCGGAGGAAACGCCACAAATGCAGCCCGCACACCTTGTGCAATGCAGCATACACCAAATTACTAAATATTTTAACCTTTTGCAGGGTGGCTCAGGGATTGATTTTCCGCTAACTGTTCGTGCAAACTCTTGCAGAACAGGACATTTCGACGCTTTACTGAGTGAGGTTTCTTGAATTGCGACTTGATGTTTAGCGGGCACAGGTGATGGGAACAGACATTGCGAATCGAGGATATCTGGCACTGCCGCCGGGTGGATCGGGCCCGGGGGTGATTGTGCTGCAAGAGTGGTGGGGGCTGGTTCCCCATATCAAAACAGTGACGGATCGCTTTGCCGAAGCGGGGTTTGTGGCGATCGCCCCCGATCTGTACGACGGCGAAACGACCACCTCACCCGACGAGGCAGGGCGGCTATTTATGGCGCTAAACATTGAGCAAACGGCTCGTAAGCTCGAAGAGACCCTCCAATATTTGCAGAGTCACCCGGCAGTAATGGGCGATCGCCTCGGCGTGGTGGGCTTTTGCATGGGCGGCCAGCTAGCGCTGCTGGCGGCGACTCTGAGCCAGCGCGTGGGCGCAGTGGTGGATTTCTATGGCATTCATCCCAATGTGCAGCCCGATTTCTCGAAGCTGAGTGCGCCCGTGCTGGGCATTTTTGGGGAAAACGACGGGTTTGTGACTCCAGAGGCCGTGCGATCGCTGGAGGCAGCCATTCAACAGGCGGGTGGCTCCATCGAAACCCACACCTACTCCGGAGCCGATCACGCCTTTTTCAACGACACCCGCCCGGAGGTCTATCAACCCGATGCTGCTGCCGATGCCTGGGACAAGACGCTGAGCTTCTTGCGCCGAGAACTGGCGACAACATAGCAGAGAGCAAGGGTTCGTCTGGAAAAGCGCATTAAAAAAAGCCGAGTCCTACAGGGCTTAGCCTGAGCTGCTCGGCTCTTTGCTCGGTTCAGGTCGTGTCAAAAGACGTGCTAGGACACAGAGACGGCGATCGCCACGAGACCGCCGATTAATGCCAGTGCGCCAATGCCAGCAACGAGATAAATCGTCTGCTGCTTTTTGCTGGGTGGCTCAGCGGTATACATTTTTGGCTCAACTGCAAAGTTGTTCAGGCGACCGCCGTCTTCTGTGGTGTAGCGCATGCACTCATTCCTTTTTCTAGATGTTTGTTAATTTTAGCAACTAGTTATGTGCATACTCCGGCATTCCTTTAAGGAAGTTTAAGCATTGAATGGAGTTTAATAAGCTTAAAAAGCGCCACAAGAGATACCCTGCGGCGCTTTGACTAGAGTGTTGGACGGACGGGGTGGGGGCGATCGCCCGCTGCTAACCATCTCCCACTTGGGGAAAAAACTAAAACTACATTTCCGTCACCCGGATGGGCTGAGGAATCACCTTGGTCAGCACGGCATATAGCACCGCCGCCGAAATGATGCCATTTAGCGGGCCGATGCCGATGCCCGCCGTGCCTGTGAAATAGGCGATCAGCGCTGCGGCGACATAGGAAATCACGCCAGCCCAGTTGAACGCAGGCAGGGGAGTATCCAGCGAAGGAAACTGACCCCGGTGGCGCAGCCAAAAGTCGGTCATGATGATGCCCCCAATTGGCGGGATCAGCGTGCCCAGCAGCAGCAAGTAAGTGATCAGGTTTTCATAGATGCCCGTCAGCGCTAGCAGCAGCGCAAACAGTGCCCCACCAATCACAAAGGCATGTCGCTTGGTGGTACGGAAAAAGTTGGTTCCCGCAACAGAGAAGGCGTAGATCGTGTTGTCCTGTGTCGTCCACACATTGA
Source organism: Leptolyngbya sp. O-77 (assembly GCF_001548395.1). Taxonomy (NCBI): domain Bacteria; kingdom Bacillati; phylum Cyanobacteriota; class Cyanophyceae; order Leptolyngbyales; family Leptolyngbyaceae; genus Leptolyngbya; species Leptolyngbya sp. O-77. The sequence goes on along the minus strand of NZ_AP017367.1, from coordinate 4,796,124 downwards.
GGATCAGCAGAACCAGGCTACCCAGCAGCAGGCCTTGCTTGGCCATCGCCGCGATCAGGTCTTCGCTGCCGTAGACTAGCGTAGTAAAGGCTCCCGTAAACACCAGCAGCCCGTTGATAAAGAAAAACGCCAGAAACGTACTCCAGATGGCGTTTTTGGGCGTATCCGCAAAGCGGCTCCAGTTGGTAGATTGGGTGCCGCCGGAGATAAAGGTAGACATCACCGTGGCGATCGCCGCGCCAAGACCCATCTGCTGAGAGGGCTGCAAGCTAGCTAGGTCGCCCGCATCGCCAAATCCTCGAATCAGGCTAATCGCCATCAAGACGAGCATAGCGGGCACAGCGAGGCGGCTGAGCCAGTCCATCGCCGTGTAGCCGATGTAGGCAGTAACGCAAAAGGCGAAGGTAAAGAACACCGTCAGAAAGACTTTCATCCCGTCCGACAGGCCAAACTGTTTGGTAAGTGCGTCGGCAATGAACGCATTGGTCACGGCGTACCAGCCGATTTGTGTAAAGCCCAGCACAAAATCGACCCAGCGAGAGCCGACATTGCCAAAGCTGAAGCGCGACATAAGAACAGTCGTCAGCCCACTCCGCTGAGCAATGTAGCCCATTGCGGCGCAGTAGGTTCCCAAGAGCAGGTTGCCAACTAGCACAATCGCCAGCATGGTGGAAAAGGGAAATGCTGAGCCAACTAGCCCCCCTGCAAACAACGTCGTTGAGGTAAGCGCAAATCCCATTAGCAGCGGTGCCAGCGACCAGATAGGCTTGCGGGACTCAAACGGCACCGCCGAAAGCGGGTAGTCTTCCCCCGCCTGACTGCGATCCACGTATTGTGAATCTGACGAAATACTCATACGACTTCAATTCCTCCCCACTTAGACTCTATATTTATAAAGCTTTTATGCCGGTATTCTCGGTTCTGTGTTCAGGAAGAGAGGTATTGTAGGTTACAAATCCACTTCCAAGGCGATCGCACCCATGACTCCTGGCGACATTACGACGCTTTTGATGACCCTGTTTGGCCCTGCGGTGCAGGCTGCCGAGCCAGAATCCTGGCAAGTCGAGATCGGTAACTTGCGCCTGCTGGTGCTGCTTTCGGAAGACCAGAGTTGGCTGCGATCGCTCGTCTCGATCGACTCGGCCCAGGCGGCTGCCCCCTATCTTGCCCAACTTCTGGAGGCAAATTTCGATGAAACCCAGGAAGTTCGCTATGCCCTCCATCAGGGCGTGCTGTGGGGCGTATATCAGCACGCCCTGGCTAGCCTCACGGTAGAGGACTTTCGAGCGGCGATCGCCCGTCTGGTGTCTCTGCAAGAGCGCGGGCTAAACCCCAGCTTCGACCGTCTGGCGGAAGCGCAAATTCGCCAGATCATTCGCGCTGCCAAGCAGCAAGGGCAGTCGATGGAAGCCACGCTGCAAACCCTGGAGCGCTTCTATGCCGAAGGTATAATGGGCAGCCTGGAGGCGGGGTCTGCCGAACGCGACCAAACGCTGGGGGCCTGGCGCTATCAGCTAGAGCGGCTATGGGATGAGGAATAGCGTGTAGCGGGCGGAGCGATTCGCGTCGGGTTGTATCAGGTTGTGCCAGGTTGTGTCGTATTGTAAAGAATATTGATTGTAAAGAATATTGACTTGCATCCAACCGACCCGCACCAAACGCGCAACTGAACAATGGGACAACTAGAACGCCTGCTGCTGATGGCAGAGGATGAACTGACGCAATACAGCACCGATGCCCGCAAGAAGGAAAAGCTGCGGCAAAAGATTGCCCTGTCGGTGTCGCGGGCAGAGCAGCAGCAGATTAAGGAAACCTTGCTGGCGGAAATGCCCACAGACGGCTTGGCAAAGCTGGTGGAAACCCAGCGGCAAACGGTGGCGCTGCCGCTGTGGGGCATTGCGGGGCTGGGGCTGCTGCTGGGCATTTCGTTTATGCAGCCGGTGGATTTTTTGGCGACGATTTTGGGCAGCGCAGGGGCGATCGCCGTTCAAAAGTGGGGCTGGTCGCTGCAAGCCAGGCGACTGCTAATCGACACGCTGGAAGAGTTGGAGCAGCGGATGAAGGGCGATCGCCCCGATTAGCCTCTGGCGGGACGTTTTTTTGCAGCTTTTTTGGCAGCTACAGGGTTTTAGCAGCCATAGGGGAGAAATTTTCGTTCTAAAAATCTTTACTTTTCGCCATCGATTGTGTCAGGAATTTCCCCCGCGCCTGCGGTAGTTCATAGCAGCAGGGCGATCGCCCGCTTTGTCTGCTTTGTCTCTTCAGACATCCAATTCTTGAAATTTCTTGAAATTGGCAGCGTCAGCCAGGGTCGCATCAATCCCCGCCGGAATGGAGTGAACTGTTTCAAAAAACCGGCTTTTATTTGACTGACGAACCTATTACTAAACCTTGAACCCAGGCACATACTGCTTTCACGGTGGGTGAACTCGCATAGCGCGATCGCTGCTGGAAGCGAGATTTGCCGGGATCTTTATTCTCCAAATGGAGAGGAAAAAACGATGCAAACGCCCTCTATGGAGCGCTATCCCCAGGTTTTTGCGGGGATGGTGGCGCTTTCTCTTGCCCTCGTAGGTAGCACGTTTATCGGCGCAACGGCCCTGCGCGATGTGAAATCTAGCAACGACGTAATGGTGGTCACTGGCTCCGCAAAGCGACCGATCCGATCGGACTACGTTATCTGGCGACTGTCGGTGTCGAGCCAGCAGCCGACGGCCCAGGCCGCTTATCAAGATTTGAAGCGGCAGACGGAGCGAGTGCAGGCTTATCTGAAAGAAAATCAGGTGCCCGCCGAAGCCATTACCCTCAGCGCGATCGAATCTTACTCGATTCCGGAGGTTGCACCTAACGGACGGGAGACTGGGCAAACCCTCGCCTATCGCCTGACGCAGCGGTTTGAGGTACGCTCAACGGAGGTCGATCGCTACACCACGCTGTCCCAGCAATCGACCGATTTGATTAATGACGGAATCAACCTGATCTCTGAGTCGCCGCAGTATCTCTACACCGAGCTGAGCAAGCTGCGGATCGAGATGGTGGCGGAAGCAACGAAGGATGCCAAGGCACGGGCCGAGGCGATCGCCCAGAGCGCAGGCAACCAGGTCGGCGCGGTTCGCAGTGCCGAAACGGGCGTGTTTCAAATCACCTCGCGCAACTCGACGGAGGTCAGCGACTACGGCATGTATGACACCTCTTCGATCGAGAAGGACATTACAGCCGTGGTTTCGGTGACCTTTGGGATTGAGTAGGTCGGCTTGTGAATCAGGAATCGCGCTAATCGGGGGCATCTGCCAGCACCCGGAGGATAGCAAAAACGATGCGCGTGCCCAGGTCGAGATCATGGCGATCGCGGTTGACGAGGGCGATCGCTGTGGTCGGCTGCCCCTGCACGTTTGAGAAATGAAACGCACCCGTGACGTAGCCCGGCCCGGCTCCGTTGTGTCCAGCGACGATGCCATAGGGCGAATCCAGCCCCAGACACAGCCCCAGTCCATAGCCGATCTTGCCAATCTGCGGATGCTCGAAATCAAACCCATGCAGCGGCTCCAGCATTTGGCGCAGGCGTTCTGGCGCGAGCAGCCTGCCCGAAAACAGCGCGTCTATGATTTTGCCCAGTTCCGCAGCCGTGGAGACGACAACCCCATGCGACACCCAGCCCGGATGATAGAGCGGCACGACGTTTTGCAACTCGTCTCCAGTAAAGAACTGGCTGTAACCAGGGGTTAATCCTTGCGCCTGCTCCAGCGTTTCGGGAACAAACGTATGTTGCAGTTCCAGCGGGCGAAAGATCCACTCCGCCAGGTATTCCGACATCGACAGACCCGTTTCCTGGGTCAAGATCAGCCGCAGCAGCATAAAGCCAATGTTGGAATAGGCCCAGCCCGTTCCAGGCAAGAAAAGCTGCCCTTGGTCTTGCGCCACCTGGAGAAATGTTTCCGTCGTCCAGGCCTGGCGCGGGTGGCTTTGCAGCGCCTCGACATAGGCCGTGCCATCGCCATAGCCGGGGATGCCGCCCGTGTGGCTCAGCAGTTGCCGCAGCGTCACGGGCGACTCGACCGCATAGGGAATCTGAGCAAACTGCGGCGCGAGGGAAGCATCCAGATCTAGCCGCCCCGCTTGCACCAGATTCATCGCTACCGTCGCCAGCAGCGGTTTGGTAATACTGTAGATATAGAAGCGGGCATCGCTGGGCAGCGGGCACTGTTGCTGGAGGTCGGCGTATCCCACGCCAGCTTTCAGGACGATTTCGCCGCTGCGAAGGAGGGCGATCGCCGCCCCCGGTGTCTCTGCCTCTTGCAGTTCCCTCTCTACGGCTGCTCTGACCCGCGTTTTAAGGTCTTGATTTGTCATTCAATACCCACGTCCTCACTGCACCCAACTCCCCGACCTCTGCAATGCTAACTTCCACCGACTTTCGCGGACTGCTAGGCGATCGCTTTTACAAAAACTTCTTCCCGATTCCCGCTACGAACCAGTTTGTCACAGGCAGCCTTGCGCCGCCGTTTGAGCTGCTGGATGTGAAGGGCGATCGCAAGGTGCGCCTGTCGGATTATGTCGGCAATCGCAAGCTCAATGAGCAGGCGTGGAACCGCCCCGTGCTGCTCTATTTCACGCGAATTTTTACGGAAAAGCAGTATTGCCCGCTCTGCTATCCGCACATTTTGGAGATGAACGAAAAATACGAAGCGTTTACCCAGCGCGGCGCAGAGGTGCTGATGATCACCAGCACGGACGAGCGCCAGAGCAAAATCGTGCTGCAAGATTTGGGGCTAAAGATGCCGCTGCTGAGCGATCCCGAATGTCGCGTGTTTCGCCGCTATCAGACAGGTCAGGCGCTGGGCGCACCGCTGCCCGCCCAGTTTTGGGTCGATCCGGCAGGAAAAATCCGCTTTCGTCATCTATTCTCGTTTTTGGAGCCAAATGCCAGCGTCGAGCGGCTGCTGGTGGCGCTGGAGCGGCTGAAGGAGCCAGAATCTCTCTGAAGGACTGTCAAGGGCTGTCAGTTTTGCGCGTTGCGCCCAGTTGACAATCCAGTGATTCAGTCTGGTTAAGCCACGGGCTGCGGCTGCGGCTGGAACTGGAACAGCGAGTAGACGACGTTCCGGCGGATGTCGGTCATCATGTTGAGAAAGAGTTCGTAACCTTCGCTCTTGTATTCGATCAGCGGGTCTTTTTGCCCGTAGCCGCGCAGACCGATGGCTTCGCGCAGGGCTTCCATTTGTTGCAGGTGTTCGCGCCAGAGCGTGTCGATCTGTTGCAGGATGAAGAAACGCTCGGCCTGGCGCATCAGGCCAGGTGATGCCGCATCGACCTGCCCTTCCTTGATGTCGTAGGCGATTCGCGCCTGTTCGTGCAGGAAGGTCTTGATTTCCCCCGCAGACAGGTCTTCAAGCTGGCTCGGCTCCAAGTCCGCCAATAGGTAGACGAACTCTTTGACTTTGGCCACAACCTTATCTAGCTCCCATTCTTCCGGCGGCAGTTCGGGGTTGATGTAGGCATCCACAATGTCGTCCATCGTGAGTTCGGCGTATTTGATCACCTGTTCTTTCAGGTCTTGCCCTTCCAAGACACGGCGACGCTCGGCGTAAATGGCGCGGCGCTGATTGTTCATCACCTCGTCATATTCAAAGACCTGCTTGCGGATGTCGTAGTAGTAGGTTTCGACTTTCTTCTGTGCGCCTTCGAGCGATCGCGTCAACATACCCGACTCGATCGGCATATCTTCTTCCACGCGGAACATATTCATCAGCCCTGCAACGCGCTCTCCGCCAAAGATCCGCAGCAGGTTGTCCTCCAGGCTGAGGAAAAACTTGGTGGAACCAGGGTCGCCCTGCCGCCCGGCGCGGCCGCGGAGCTGGTTGTCGATCCGGCGCGACTCGTGGCGCTCTGTGCCAATGACGTGCAGCCCGCCCAGCTTCACCACTTCGTCATGCTCGGCAGAGGTGTGGCGTTCATATTCATGCTTCACCAGGTTGTAGGCTTCGCGCAGCTTGAGGATCACCGGATCGCTGCTGGGCGCTTTTTCTGAGGCAGTGGCCAGCTTGTCTTCGGCCTCTAGCTCAGGGAGCGATCGCTCTCCATACTGCTGCACTGCAAAGTCCACTGCTTCTTTCAGCAATCGCTCGGCTTCTTTAGAAATCGGCACCGGGAACAAATCAGCAGATACTTTCCAGGTTTTCTGCTTTTTGCCCGGTGCAAAGCCCTGCCCACCCGACCGACCACCGCCTGCCCCAGCCCCGCTGATCGCAAAGGCGGCTTCGTCTTCTGGCTGCACAATGCGCGGCATCAGATATTCGCGCACTTTCAGACGGGCCATATAGTCGGCATTGCCCCCCAGAATGATGTCCGTACCGCGTCCTGCCATGTTTGTGGCGATCGTTACCGTGCCCTTGCGACCCGCCTGGGCGATGATTTCTGACTCGCGCTCCACGTTTTCGGGCTTCGCATTCAGCAGGTTGTGGGGCACGCTCAGTTGCGACAGATAGCTCGACAATAGCTCCGACTTTTCTACGCTGGTCGTGCCCACTAGCACCGGGCGGCCAATCTGGTGCATCTCGGCGCACTCCTGTGCGACCGCTCGCCATTTAGCGTTTTCGTTCTTATACACCACATCCGACAGGTCAATCCGTCCGGTAGGGCGGTTCGTCGGAACCACCGTCACCTCTAGCTTGTAGATTTTCTCAAACTCGGCTTCTTCGGTTTTGGCGGTGCCCGTCATGCCAGCCAGTTTGGGATAGAGCAAGAAGAAGTTCTGATAGGTAATTGTCGCCAGGGTCTGGGTTTCTGGCTGAATTTCCACGCCCTCTTTGGCCTCGATCGCCTGGTGCAGCCCATCGCTCCAGCGGCGACCCGGCATCACCCGCCCGGTAAACTCGTCCACAATCACAATCTCGCCATTGCGAACGATGTAGTTCACATCGCGGATAAATAGTTCATAAGACTTGAGCGCCCCAAAGATAAAGTGCGCCCAGGGATCTTTCGGGTCAAATAAATCATTCACGCCAAGGCGCTGCTCGACTACCTCAAAGCCTTCGTCGCTGAGCAGCACGTTGCGCTGCTTTTCGTCTACTTCGTAGTAGCGATCGAGTTCTTCTTTGAGGCGATCGAGTTCGCGGTTGAGCTGGTTGGCTTCGGACTTGTTGCCGTTTTGGATGGCAGCGGCGATCGCCTCCTCCACCTTCTCGATCTGCCGCTTCACGCCCTGACGAATCTGCCACAGTTCCCGCGCCACCTCCGATGCACGGGTATATTTCTCATTGGGGCGATCGACCTGCCCAGAAATAATCAGCGGGGTCCGCGCTTCGTCAATCAGCACCGAGTCTACTTCGTCGATAATGCAGAAGTTAAACGGGCGCTGCACTACTTCTTGCATCGACGTGGCCATGTTGTCGCGCAGATAGTCAAACCCCAGTTCGCTGTTAGTGCCGTAGGTAATGTCGCAGTCGTAGCTGCGCTTGCGCTCGATCGGGTTCATCCCCGACTGGATCAGCCCAACTGACAAACCCAAGAAGCGATGCACCTGCCCCATCCACTCTGCGTCCCGGCGGGCCAGGTAGTCGTTCACCGTAATCACATGCACGCCCTTTCCCGACAGCGCGTTGAGATAGGCAGGCGACGTAGCCACCAGAGTCTTTCCTTCACCCGTCTTCATCTCGGCAATCTGTCCGTCGTGCAGCACCATACCCCCGAGGAGTTGCACGTCAAAATGGCGCATTCCTAGTACCCGCTTGGCTGCCTCGCGCACCACTGCAAAAGCCTCTGGCAGCAGGTCGTCCAGGCTTTCTCCTTTTTCAATTCGCTGCTTAAACTCTGCCGTTTTGCCCCGCAGTTCCTCATCTGACAGCGCTTCCATGTCTGGCTCTAGCAGATTAATTTCTGCTAGATCAGGCTGATATTTCTTGAGCTTACGGGCGTTGGGGTCTCCCAGCAGGGCTTTCAGCATGGTGTCAATGGGCGATAGTGAAGAAACTTAAGGTTCTAAGGCCTAACGTTCATTGTAGCGAACTAGGGAATGAGAGAGGTGTCTGAACGAGTGGCCTCCGCCGTGCGGGGTCTAAGTATCTAGATATCTAGATACGGTATCCGGGGGTCAGTGCAGTGGTTCGGGATTAGGTTATAGAATGCGGACACCCGCCCTAGGGTTAACCCCCCTCACCTCATACGCCATACTGAACGATTTCCTGCTCATGACCTTTGATTTTGATCTGTTTAACCTCGATGCCTGGAATGCCCTGCTGCTGCAACTGCAATCCCTGGGCGTAGACTTTGGGCTGCGATTGCTGGGCGCGGCGATTATTCTAGTCGTGGGTCGCTGGCTGGCCAAGCAACTCCGCCGCCTGATCAAGCGGCTGATGACCCCAACCACGATTGACCCCAACCTGATTGCGTTTACCAGCAACCTGGCCGAATACGGACTGACGGCCTTTGTGATTTTGGCAGCGCTGGGGCAACTGGGCATCCAAACCACGTCGCTGGTGGCGGTGCTGGGGGCGGCGGGTCTGGCGGTTGGGCTGGCGCTGCAAGGGTCGCTGTCCAATTTTGCGGCGGGGCTGTTGATTGTCTTTTTTCATCCGTTTCGCGTCGGTGACTGGATCGAGGGCGGCGGTGAATCGGGCTTTGTGGAAGACATTCAGCTTTTTACAACGGTGCTGCGGCGGCTGGATAACAAGACGGTCATCATTCCCAATAACAGCCTTACGGGCGGCAATATCATTAACTATTCCACGAAGGGCATTTTGCGGGTGGATCTGGTGGTGGGCGTTGCCTACCACGAAGACATTGACCGGGTGAAGCGGGCGATCGCCGAGGCGCTAGCCCAAGATGAACGAATTCTCAGCGACCCGCCGCCGATGATTGGCGTGCTGGAACTGGCGGAAAGCAGCGTAGACTTTGCCGTGCGCCCCCTGGACGAGGGCTGAATACTACTGGCCCCGTCTATTTCGCCGCCTACGAAAACATTAAGAAAAAGCTGGACGCTGCCGGGATTACCATTCCCTTTCCTCAGCGCGATGTGCATCTCTACCCCGCACCCAAGGCCGAAGCCCTATGATCAGAGGCCCGTCCCCCATTGTCGCTGCGGAGCAAAAGCCCAAACTCTCGACCCTGCGGCGATTTTTGCAATATTTCGCGCCCTATCGCCAGGAAATTCCCATCGCGCTGCTGCTGGTAATGATTGGCGCAGCCACACAGTCTGTCGGGCCGTTGCTGATTGGCTGGGCGATCGACAACCTGATTTTGCAAGGCGACTGGCCAGGGCTGGCGCGGCTGCTGGCGCTGCTGGTCGTGATTTACGTGCTGGGTGTGGTGGCGATTCGCGGGCAAATCTGGCGCATCGGCAACATGATGCAGCGGGTTCTGGGGCAACTGCGGCAAGATTTGTTTACGAAAGTGCAGAGCCTGCCGGTCAGTTTTTTTGACCGCAGCGAGGCCGGCGACCTGATGAGCCGCCTGCTAAATGACGTAAACACGGTGAACCAGGCCTTTGGGCTAACGGTGCCGCAAATGCTGGGACAAAGCTTTAGCCTGATCGGCATTATCATTGCCATGCTGTCGATGAACCTGCAACTGGGTCTGCTGAGCAATCTAGTAGTGCCCATGATGATTTTCACCACGGGTTTCTTTTCGCGCTGGGCGCGGCGGCGCTTTCGCGTGGCGCGGGAGACGATTGGCGAACTGTCGGCCAAGCTGGAGGAGGACATTAGCAGTGTGCGCGAGGCACAGGCTTTTAACCGGACGCAATTGAATATCGAGGAATTTGACAGCCTCAACGAGGCGAATCGCCGCGCTAACATTCAGGCAGTGGCGGTGACTTCTGCGTTTTTGCCGTCGATTGATTTTCTGAACACGCTGGCAACGGCGGGCGTGATGGCCTACGGCGGCTATCTGGCGGTGACGGGGGCGATGTCGGTGGGTGTGGTGACGGCGTTTTTGCTGTACGTGCAGCAGTTCTTTCGCCCGATCCAGATCCTCAGCCAGTTTTATACGCAGGCGCAGTCGGGGCTGGCAGGATTAGACCGGATCTTTTTGCTGCTAGATGAGCCAGCGACATTGCAGGATGCGCCCAATGCGACTGAGATGCCGCCGATTCGAGGAGAGGTGCGGTTCGAGTCGGTGTCCTTTGGCTATACGGAAAATCAGCGCGTGCTGCAAGAGGTGAGCTTAGTAGCAGAACCGGGACAGATGGTGGCGCTGGTGGGGCCGACGGGCGCAGGCAAAAGCACAATTATTAATTTGATTCTGCGGTTTTATGATGTGACGGAGGGCGCGGTAAAAATCGACGGCATCGACGTGCGCCGCGTGACGCAAGCCAGCCTGCGCCGCCAGATTGGGATCGTGCTGCAAGATAACTTACTCTTTAGCGGCACGGTGGCGGAGAATATCGCCTTTGGTGCGCCAGATGCCAGTCAGACCGAGATTGAGGCGGCAGCCCAGACGGCTAATGTGCATGAATTTATCACCTCGTTGCCGCAGGGCTACAGCACGCTGTTGGGTGAGCGGGGCGCACCGCTGAGCCAGGGACAGCGACAGTTGGTCAGTATTGCGCGGGCAGTGCTAATTAACCCGAAGATTCTGATCCTGGACGAGGCAACCAGCAGCATCGACACACGCACTGAAGCATTGGTGCAAGAGGCGATCGCCCGCCTGCTCCAAAACCGCACCAGCTTCGTGATTGCCCACCGCCTTAGCACTGTGGCCCAAGCCGATCAGGTACTCGTGGTTCAGCAGGGGCAGATCGCGGAACGGGGAACCCACACTGAGCTGATTGCCCAAAAAGGCATCTACGCAAATCTGTATGCGCTGCAACTGGGCGCAAGTTAGCGCAGCAGGGCCTGCTGGCGAACGGGAATAGTCGGGCGGGCAGGTTGCTGGGCATTGTAGGCCTGCCAGAGTGAATCAGCCAGTTTCTTGGAGAACTGCTCTAGGTTGAAGCGCTGCTCGGCCAAAAGGCGGGCGCGGCGACCCATTTCGCGGGTTTCTTTGGGATTGTCCAACAGGTAGGCGATTGCCCTTTGCCAGCCATCCACATCGCCTTCCTCAACCCACAGCCCAATTCCTTCTCGCTCCAGATCCACACCCACATAGTCGCTGCGGGTCATCACAATTGCCTTACCCATCGCCATTGCCTCTGTTAGCACGGTCAGTCCAATAGCATTTTTGAAGCGGGTTTCCTCTTCTATAATCGGAATCGCCACAGCATAAGCCTGCTGATACAGCCGAATAAAATCACGCCAATCCAGCATCTCCTGAATCACCGATACGTTGTCTGGAAACTGCTGTGCGGCATCCCCAAAAGCTTCCTCTTTTAGACACTTAAGATCAAGCCGTCCAGCACCGCAGATGGTTAAGCAACAATCCAGGTTTGCAAATGCTTTGACCAACGTTGGATAGTCTCGATAGGACTTTCCAGGACTAAGAATAAATCGTTCTACACTTGCTTGATCAGTCTGCGTTTCATCCCGCTCAGCAGGTTGATAAAACCGCAAATCAGTACCCCATTCAATCACCTCTAGTTTTTGTCTGGGTATTCCAAGATCCTCCAAGTCTTTTAGCAAAGACTCGCTCAGGCAGAGAATTTTATTGTTGCCTTCGATAAAGGTTTTTACAAACAGCTTCCAGTGAAAAGATTTTGTACGCGGAGCCTGATAGCCGATAGCAACAATCGGCTTTTTCAGCAAGCCCAAAATGCTTAAAAACGACAGCAGCCCTGTTGTGAGGTAATGGGCTGAATAGATTACGTCATAACGATGGCAGTTCGAGAGCAATCTAAATTGCTGGTCAAGATCGCCAAACAGTTTCTAAGGCTTGAACTTTGAGCGCCTAACAAAAGACTGGATTACAGAGAGCGATCGCCGAATTTTTTGATGCAGCGACAGGGTTGATAAAGCAATAATCTTTAGGTATAGCTTAAGGTCTGCTCTCGTAGGCTGAGGTATCGTATCGAACTCTTTGTCTGCCAGTTCAACAAGCTGATTACCGTAGCCACTGCTTGCTTTCAAACAATTAAAAAGGCGATTTAGCGCCAAAGCCCTCTTATATTCTGCTTGAGGGGTGTATATCTCTCTTCGCATTTGCAAGTTATTTGCACCATGAATTCTATAATTCACTAACGTTCTGTTTAAGAAAAACTTTCTGGCCCCAAAGATTGACGTACCGTAAATCAAACAGTCATCGGCTCTTGTTCGCCAGTCATCGATAAGTGGAAGCGGGAGAAGCTTGCTAAGAATAGATCGCTTGGCAGAGATTACAGATGTCGGCCCCCCGATCCATCGTCCATAATACAGGCTAGAGATGACTGAAAATCCATAATCTCGACTGGAGCTTTCTGGTGGAGGAACCTGCACTAGCCCCTGCCGTCCGAACAGTTCATAATGGCAGAATAGAAAATCGCAGTCTGGATGCTGTTGATAAAAGTTGAGCGCTTCAAATACATATTCAGGATGGTAAACATCATCGGCATCTAGAAAGAAAATAATGTCGCCTGTAGATGCTAAAAAGCCTTCATTGAATGCAGAAAGTTGTCCTTCGTTTCTTTTTTTAAGGACTAGCTGAATGACACGATGATGAGCATAAGCCTCTTGCAAAGCGAGTTGAGATTGGTCAGTCGAAGCATCATCAACAACAATAATTTCATCGAACTTAGCTGTCTGATTCAAGGCACTTTCGACTGCCTCAAAAACAAACTGACCGTAGTTAAAGTTATTAATAATGCAGGTTGTCCGCATAATTCAGCCTAAGCAAATAGTCCCGCGATTATAGCATTGAGCGGATAAAATAAGACAGGCATATGGGCCGATTAAGCAGAAACGAGCGCCTTGTGGTTTTCCAATCGTTCAGACTGAGACAGAGCATACAAATGCTCAGTTCTTCGCTTGAAGGTTAGCTCGAAGCTATGGCTGTAGGCAAAATTAATGCTGTTCAACGACTTTTGTGCTATTTCTTCTCTGTTGAGACTTAGGTATTTAATAGTTCCTGCAATTGATTGCAGATCATCAATCTGCACACCCCATCCAATATCTGCTCGTTCCAAAAGTCCAGAGAATGCTTTATTTTTATAGCCCACAATCGGAATCCCACAAGCCAATGTTTCGAGGTATGTGCATGAAGGATCACTTTGTCGGTGGGGCATGATAAATAAGTCAACGTTTTGCTGTAAAGCTGGAATTAGTTCCTGATAGAAATCAACTGCTCCCGGCATGGAAACCATATCTTCAAGCCCCAACTGAATGATGCTGTTACGCATTTTCTGTTCCAGCTCACCTGTGCCGTATATGGTCATTGAAAACTGCACATTTTGTGCTTTCAGCAAGGCTGCGATCGCAATCAAGTGATCCGCCCCCTTCATAGCAATGAGACGACCTGAAAAAGCAAGGCAGAGAGGCTTTCTGCTACTCAAATAATCCAATCTGGCGCTAAGAACCTCTCGGCTAACCATATGTTTATGATCAACTCTCGTATCAAAGTAAAGCAAATCTGCGTTTGACCTTCGATATTCACTATAGGCAGCCATACCGTTGATTTGGAGTGCATCGGCGAGCGAAAAGGCAGACAAACGCTTCTTCTCGTTTTTCCAAATATAGAAAAATTTGCGGAATCTAGCCAACAAATTCTTTGCGCTTAGGGATGCAATTTGATAATGAGATTCAGGAGTGTATTCAATGACATAAATGCACTTTGCCCCCACGTTTTTGCAAACCTTGCTAATATGAAATTGATCAAATGAATCGCCTGATGCTAGAACAACAGAAGCACTCTGTAAATGCACCTCACTAATTGATCTTTGACTGTCTAAAATGATGCAATGAAATGGCATCTCACTCCACTTTCTGCTCACGATTCCGAAGCTGGGAAGCTGTGTAGAGGTAGCTGAGAGAATGCAAGACACTTCGCCGGGCCACATCCCAACATACTGTAACATTCCATCATAGAACTTCCGATCAAATATTAGAGACTCTTCCTCTTGCCACACAGGCACCGAAGGAATAACGACCAAATGAGGGCAGTTCATAATGTTGTGATGTTCTTTGCTTGTTTCTAACGGCCAATCTTTTGAACAACCTTGTCGCGAGAACGATAAGCTTCATGTGAAAGAGCCGACAGGTGAGGAGAGTGATAGAGATTCAGCCTTTGCTTAAGAATTAGCCAAAAGAATGGCAGCCCCTCAATCAGATAGCGTCGCCATAGCCGCCGGGGTTCGGACAGCAGGCGATGGAGCCATTCCAGACCCGCCTCGCTGATCCACTGGGGCGATCGCTGCTTGTAGCCCGCTTCAAAGTCAATTGCTGCACCAATCGCCAAAAAGATACGAACGTTTGGGAGTTGATGTTTGTATTTGGCAATCCACTTCTCTTGCTTGGGGGCACCCACACCAACCGCCAAGACCGTTGCGCCAGAGCGATTAATCATATCAACAATCTCGGCGCACTCGGCTTCATCTCGCTCGAATCCAAATGAAGGCGAGTAGGCACCCACTACAATGTCCCTGCCGGCCTTGGCATTCATCCGCTGTTGCGCTTGGTAAGCGACCCCTTCGCGTGCGCCCAGCAAAAATATTCTGATGTTTTCATTGTCCTTATGATGCTGACAAAAATCTGGCAACAGCTCAGAGCCAGAAATTTTTTCCCTGATCGGCATTCCCAAGAAGCGAGACACATAATACAAAATCTTGCTATCACAGACTCGATAGTCAGCCTCTTGATAAACCCGGAAGAAATCGAAATCTTGCTCCAATTTGATGAGGTGATCAACGTTGGGAGTAAACACAACGCCAGAGTCCAATAATTCCAGGAATTCCTGCTTAGAGAAGTTGTGTATTGAAATACCCAGGATTTTGATTTCCCTTAGGGCAACAAACCCGCTACCAAGTTTCATGACTAGTGATCCTGACACTTAATAAAAGACCAGTGTGAGTGCTTTTCATCCTGCTTTAGAAATACCTTTGAGTCGCTCTTGCTTGAGTCAACTTAAAAGCGTCCTAAAGATAATTCAATGATCGACAGTAGTGAATAAACCAACCGATGGTAGTGAATAAACCACGAATTCATCGGACTTGTAAGTATTGATGGTAACCTTGTGACGAGATTTTCAGAGAATTTCTAGAGTCTTGTTTATTCTTGGGGCGATCGCACTGAAAATTGATTGTTTACTCAAACAAAAAGTATCAGCCTAAAGGGACAATCCAAGCACATAAACCCTGATGATTGAGAGGTAAATCGTAGCTAAAAACTAGCAGCGCGTGAACTGAAAAAGATCTGAAAATTCGGCAGATGTGTAAGAAAAATTAAGTTTTTTAGAGAGTAGCGGTTGCCACCAGAAAGGGTGTGCGAGATACCATTCCACAGTGCGCCGCAGTCCGGTTTGCCAGGTTTCCGCAGGAGTCCAGCCAAGTTGGGTTTTGATTTTGGTAGCGTTGATGGCGTAGCGGCGATCGTGCCCTGGACGATCTTGGACAAAAGTAATCAAGTTACGACTGGGGCGCACTGGGAGTTGGGGTGCGAGTTCATCCATCAGGTCGCAGAGCGCTTGTACCAAATCCAGATTTTTGACCTCGTTATTGCCGCCAATGTTATAAACCTCTCCGGGGGTGCCGCGAGTAATCACGACTTCTAGAGCGCTGCAATGATCGCCGACGTAGAGCCAATCGCGAACATTTTGCCCATCGCCATACACAGGCAGCGGCCTGCCCAGCAGAATGTTGATGCACATGAGCGGGATCAGCTTTTCTGGGAACTGATAGGGGCCGTAGTTGTTGGAACAGTTGGTGATCAGTGTCGGCAGTCCGTAGGTGTGATGATAAGCCCGCACAAGGTGATCGCTGCCTGCTTTTGAGGCGGAATAGGGACTATTGGGGGCGTAGGGCGTGGTTTCTGAAAACGCGGGGTCTTCGGGGCGGAGGCTGCCGTAGACCTCATCTGTGGAGACATGGTGAAAGCGGTAGTGATTAGGCTGCTGTTGTTCATTCCAGTAATCACGGAAGGCTTCTAGCAGTGTGAACGTGCCAAGGACGTTAGTTTGCACGAATGCCGCAGGACCAAAGATCGATCGATCAACATGGGATTCTGCTGCAAAGTGAACAAGCGTGTCAATGGCTTCTTCACGCAGCAGCGCATCGATCGAAGGGCGATCGCAGATGTCTCCTTGAACAAATCGAACAGAGTCTTCGTTAAGTAGAGACTCTATATTTTGCAGGTTGCCCGCATAGGTGAGTGCATCGAGAATTATCAGGCGATCGCCTGGATATTTCTCATGCCAGTGATGCACAAAGTTTGCCCCGATGAATCCTGCGCCACCTGTGACTAGCAGGCGGCGATCGCCCCGTAGATACAGGTTTCCCTGAATGGCTTGAATCATGTTCTCAACCTGGATTGTGAATAGAAGAAATCATGAAAAAAATCGACTTTCTTTAAACCTAAACTCCATGTGCTAATCGTCATGCACTACTGACAAAGCTCGATGTGGCAATCGTCGCCCACCATAAAACGCAAGGCTTTTGGGCGCTGGGGCGCGGCCCTGATCTGCACCCGCTGACCGATCACGCTGTCCACAATGCGCTGATGAATTCCAACAACTGTTGCGCCTTCTAAAATTACGCTGTGTTCCAGATCGGTATCAATCAGTTTGACGCGATCGCCAATGCTGCTGTACGGCCCAATGAAGCAATTTTCCAGATGGCAATTGCGACCAATCACGACGGGGCCGCGAATGGTGCAGTTGATCACCTGAGAATCTGGTGCAATCTGAACGCGACCGCTAATCTTACTCAAATTATCAATGTTGCCTTCTAGCTGGGTGCAAAGGCAGTCATCGAGAATGATCTGATTCGCTTCCAGCAGGTCGTCTTTTTTCCCCGTATCTAGCCACCAGCCCTGGATTTGCAGCGCCTCGACCTGCTTTTGCTGATCGATTAAGAATTGAATTGCGTCGGTAATTTCCATCTCGCCCCTGGCGGAGGGCTGAATGCTGGCGATCGCCTCATGAATCCGTGGCGAGAAGAAGTAAATCCCCACCAGCGCCAGATTAGATGGAGGATGTTTGGGTTTTTCGACCAGCCTCAGCACGCGCCCTTGCTCATCGACCTCAGCGACCCCAAAAGCGCTGGGGTTGGGTACGCTGCACAGCAGGGTCAATGCGTCCAACCCCCTCGCTTGGAAGCATTCCAGAAACAGGCCCAGTTCTCCCTGCACTAGGTTGTCTCCCAGGTACAGGACAAACGGTGAATCTTCTAGAAAGGGCTGCGCTACCTTGACTGCGTGGGCTAGTCCGGCGGGCTGCTCTTGGAGAATGTAGGTAATGCGAACCCCAAAGCGGCTACCGTCGCCTGTCTTCGCCTTCACCTCTGCACCCGTTTCTGGGCTGATGACGATGCCGATGTCGGTGATGCCCGCAGCGGCGATCGCCTCAATCCCGTACCAGAGGATGGGCTTATTAGCCACGGGCACTAGCTGTTTTGCACCCGTGTAAGTGAGCGGACGCAGGCGCGTTCCCTTACCGCCGGAGAGAATAAGAGCTTTCATAGGAGTGGGTATAAAGTTCAGCCAGCATCTTCTTCAACGACTGCCGCCAGTGGGGTGGATAGCCCCCCAGCACCGCAGCAGTTTTCTTGAGCGACAAGACCGAATAAGCAGGACGCTGAGCAGGCGTGGGATATTCCGCCGTGGAAATCGGCACCACCCGTTGCACCTGAAGCGGAAACCCAAGCTGACGCGCAATTTCAAAAATGGCCACCGAAAAGTCGTACCAGCTTGCAACGCCGCTATTCGTATAGTGGTAGGTTCCCCAGAGCGATTCCTGGGAACTGCCATTGATAGGGGAACTGCTCTGCACCAGCAACCCATTCGGCAAGCCCTGATGCACCCGATCCGAAGTCGCACCAGAGCGCGATATCAAAATGGCGATCGCCTGTGCCAAATCTGCTGCCCACGTGGGCGCTCCCACCTGATCCGCCACTACGCGAATCTCTGGGCGATCGCCCCCCAGCCGCAGCATGGTTTTTACAAAATTGCTCTTGCTCCAGGTGCCGTAAACCCAGGCGGTGCGGAGAATAATGTGGCGATCGCAAGCTTGCCGAATGCCAATTTCGCCTGCCAGTTTGGAGCGTCCATAGGCGCTGATCGGCGCGGTTAGGGCATTTTCTAGATAAGGCGTGTGGGCCTGCCCGTCAAACACATAGTCTGTCGAGATGTGAACGAAAGATGCACCAATGCGGTTTGCAATCTCTGCTAGCGTCGTCGGGGCTTCCGAGTTGATAGCATGGGCGAGTTCTGGTTCGCGTTCCGCCTGGTCAACTGCGGTGTAAGCAGCCGCGTTCACAATTACGTCCGGTTTACATGCATACACTGCTTGATAGATCTGATCCGATTGAGTGAGATCTAAACAGCTTCGATCGAGGCGAGTGAGCGTTCCCAAACACGGTAACTTTCGCTGCAATTCTCGTCCAAGCTGCCCTGCCGCACCGATGAGTAAAATCGAGGTCATGCGTATACCTCCGCAGTCCTCAGAGTTTGCCCTGCCCTATCCTTTGCAGATAAGATTGGCAGCGTCTGGAGCGTCCAGGCGATCGCCAAATCGGGATCATCCCAGCGAATGCACCGCTCGTGCTGCGGCGCGTAATAGTCCGTCGTTTTATACAGCACCTCTGCCGTTTCCGACAGCACCGCAAAACCGTGGGCAAAACCAGGCGGAACCCAAATCTGGCGGCGGTTTTCAGCACTTAGCTCCCAACCCACCCACTGTGCGAAGGTGGGCGATTGTCGGCGCAAATCGACCGCAACGTCAAAGATGGCACCCTGGATGACCCGTACCAGCTTCCCTTGGGGTTGCTGAATCTGATAGTGCAGCCCGCGCAGCACGTTCTGCATTGAGCGAGAATGGTTGTCCTGGACAAACTGTGCGTCCACACCTGTCTTATCTCTAAAAACCTGCTGATTAAAACTTTCGTAAAAGAAGCCCCGGCTGTCGCCAAATAGACGAGGCTCAAGAATTAAAACATCTGAAATTTCAGCCTGCGTAATTTGCATAGTGCTGCGCCCTGCTTGCCTGTCGATAAGTGTCGTGACCGGCCCACTCTTTCTAGGTAAAGGTTGTAGATAAAAAACTCTGACACAGCATTTACGATTAACGCTTGCTTGAAACGCTGTGCTGCTAATCTTCAGCAGTACGAAGCGTCTCGCGGTCAGTGCGAATCCATTTGGTTTGCGGACGGAACAGAAATGTGACGTAGAGCGGAACCTTCCAGAGAATGTAAAACGGAACAGCAAGGATCGCGCTCAGGGGCACGAGCGATCGCCCGAATCGATACCACCCCAACAGCACAGCGGCTAATAAAAACGCGCCCGCTAGTGCCGAAATCACTAGAGGTAAGATCGTTCCGCCCACTGCAAAACCCGCTATGGCAACCAAAACCGACACTGTCCAAAGCAGCACCAGCAGCGCCAGCGGCGGAACGGCCAGATCCAGTGCCAGCATCAAGAGACCGATCCGCTGCTGATGAATCGCTGCCTGCAACAGGCGGGGTACCTGCGTTTTCAAAGTTTGCAAATGACCATGCTCCCATCGTGTCCGCTGCTGCTTGGCAGAGGTGCGCTGAGACGGCAGACAGCCCCCAATTTCCGCGTCTGCACACAAGAGGGGGGCAGAACCTGCGATCGCCAAGTCAACCGACATCTGCATATCCTCAACCAAGTTTCCGCTAGACAGCGACACCTGGCGAATCACTGACCACGGAAAGGCCATACCTGTACCCGTCAGCCAGCAAGGAAGTCCAAGCTGCGCCATTCCTGCGGGACGAACCAGATTCTTAAACAAAAAGGCCAAAGCAGAAATCAGATCTCGTTGACTTGGAGCCTCAGGAGCCTGCATCAAATAGACTGCCTGAACGGGACGATTTTCCTGGAACGCCAACTGAGCAATTCGCTGAATGCTACCCGAACGTGCTACGCAATCTGCATCTACAAGAACGACGACCTCTGGACGCACAGCTTCGAGATGCCTCAGACCATAGTCCAGCGCATAGCCTTTGCCAAGCCGAGCCGGGTCTTGGCGCTCGATCACGTTCACTCCAAAGGAACGAGCGATCGCCGCTGTCTGATCCGTGCAGTTATCTGCTACGACTAAGACCTGCTCAGGAGAATCAACCTCGCGGATGAGGTGATGCAAGCAGTCTGAAATGCCAAGCTCCTCGTTGTGAGCAGGCATAAGCACCATAAACCGGAACGAGCGATCGCCCGCTTCCACATCGCTTCGTATACCAGACCACGAATCCTCTTCTGAACACAAACGAGGCAGTCTGCCTGACGACTTCTGCGAAATCCGTAACGCCATTACACACTCAGTGAGTAGAACGGCGCAAGGAATCAGAATGACTCCAGACAGCAGAAGCAAGACCCAATCAGTGATGACCATAACTGCAACCCCGGAGCAACAGAGGAGCTTCAGTGAATACACTTAGCTCTGCTCGAATTTATTCTTTAGGCAACACCTGATTTTCGCAATATCTATACCTCAGATTCACGTAAACTTCATATTCAAGAATTGACAACTATGACGTGGGCGATCGCCTCTTTCCAAGACGGATCGGGCTAAAGTCCCATGAATTCAAGCGTCTTTTGGGCTAGAAATGTTTCCGTGAATACACTGAGGACACTGCTGCATGGCTTTGTTCTAGATCATCAGCTTTACAGTTTCTACGTTTCAAGTTCATGTAAACTTCATAATTCTAAAAAGCTCCGTGCCAGGCCAAATCCCAACCCCCCGTCTTTATCTCGCTCTGAACTGTTCATATGAAACATAATTTTGAAACACACAGAACTTGCACAGTCGGCTACCTTCCCACCTTAGTGTTGTCCGGGACATAAATGCAGTGCTGCGATATGTCACAATCCTGTGAACTTCATTTTTCTCTGAGTGCATCGCTGCTACAGCATTTTCTTGCGGGGTGAGGCACATGCTGCCCTCACGAGGCAAGAGCTTATTGACCATCCGTGTGCCTTACTAGCTTCAAAAACGCTGTATGAAGATTGCTTACCTGATGAATCAGCATCCCTACGCAAGCTGCACATTCATCCGTCGAGAAATTCTGGAACTGGAAACGCAGGGAATTGAGATAACCCGTTTCTCGATTCGCAAGCCAGAACTGGCGCTGACTGACGCAGCGGATCAGCAAGAGTTTCAAAAAACACGGTTTATTCTAGGCTCTAAATTTGATCTGCTGCTGAATGTGGTTCGCGGGGTGATGAGCCGCCCTCAACGGTTTCTCGCTGCGCTGCGACTAGCGCTCAAAACGGGCTGGAAATCGGATAGGGGGCTGCTGGTAAACCTAGTTTACTTAGCTGAGGCCTGTGGATTGCTGCGCGGCTGCATGGAAATGGGCATCGACCACGTACACGCGCACTTTGGCACGAATGCAGCCGCAGTGGCGATGCTGTGTCATGCGCTGGGCGGGCCGTCCTATAGCTTCACGGTTCACGGCCCCCACGAGTTTGACAAGCCAGAGGCGATCGCCCTTTCCGAAAAAATTCGCCACGCTGCCTTTGTCGTCGCCATTAGTTCCTTTACCGAAAGTCAGCTTTTCCGCTGGTGCGACTATCCGCAGTGGTCAAAGATTCACATCGTCCACTGCGGCGTAGATGACTTATTCTTATCGCAGCCGTCTGTACCGCTGCCGCAGGAGGCCCGCTTTGTCTGCGTGGGGCGACTGGGGGAGCAAAAGGGCCACCTGCTGCTGGTGGAAGCGGTGAGCCAGCTTGCAGCAGAGGGATTAAGGTTTAAGGTCGTCCTAGTGGGTGATGGGCCGCTGCGGGCGCAGATTGAACAGCGTATCAATGTTCTGAACCTGCACGACTATCTGGAAATCACGGGCTGGGCGACCAATGCGGAAGTGCAGCAGCAGATTTTGGCGGCGCAGGTGATGGTGCTGCCCAGCTTTGCCGAGGGGCTGCCCGTAGTGCTGATGGAGTCGCTGGCGCTAGGGCGACCCGTGCTGAGTACCTATATTGCCGGGATTCCTGAACTGGTGGAGCCGGGAGTCTGCGGCTGGCTGGTGCCCTCGGGTTCCGTAACGGCGCTGGCGGCGGCGATGCGCCAGGTCTTGAAGACACCGCTGGCAGATTTGGAGCGCATGGGACAGGCTGGCGCAGCGCGAGTGGCTCAGTCCCACAGTGCCAGTGTAGAAGCGGCAAGGCTGGCGGCGTTATTCCAGCGCTACGTGACGCATCCAGGAATTGCAGACATGGCAGACTCTATACAGGAACGGGACTCTAAGGAACGGGACTCAGGCGCGATCGCCCTTCCTGGCAATCTCGAAAAAGTTCCTAGTCAGATCTCAAGTCAGATCTCGTCTTGAGGATACACCAGACCCCACTGGCGACGCATCTCGTCCATTGTTTTTTGAATAGCCAGCGTCTCGTCTAGCGGCATAATCCTGCTCTCGATCTCGCCGCTGCGAAGACAACGCATCACCTCGGCGGCTTCATAGCCGTAGCCATTCCCCGCGTATGGCTCCAGGATGGTTTTGGTTGGCTGGCGGAGTCGCTTGAGGAACGGATCGCCGAATTGCAGATAGAGGCGTTGCAGAAGGGAATTGTCTTGAACAGCGGATGTTATGGTTTGCTTCAGGCTGGAGGGACGATTCCCGCCTGAGGCTTGGCTTGAGCCATTGCCCGCTGCCGCAAACGTCGCCACCGAAAGCTGATGCGGCTTATAAAACGGCGCATGGATGCGAATTTGTCCGCGAGTGCCTGTAATCACAGCTTCGTTGCTGGCGTAGGTTCGCAGATTTGCCGACAGCATCGCCAATTGCCCGCCCGCATATTTCAGTAAATAGCTGGACTGTTCATCAACGCCCGTGGTGGCGATCGCCGCCTGACTGACCACGCTCTCCGGTTCCCCCAGCAAGAAGTACGCCAGCGACAGTGGATACACGCCCCGATCCAGTAGCGCCCCGCCCCCCAGTTCCCGGTTAAACAAGCGGCTCGACGGGTCAAATGCAGCCGGATAGCCAAACTCCGCCGTCAGCGTACACACTTCGCCGATCGCCCCGCTTTGAACCATCTGCCGGACTCGCTGCACCAGCGGCAAGAAGCGCATCCACATTGCCTCCATGCAAAAGAGGTGCTGCTTGCGGGCAAACTCAATCACCTCGCCAGCTTCCCGCGCATTCAGCGCAAAGGGCTTTTCGCACAACACAGGCTTGCCCGCTCCCAGACACAGCAGGCAGTCGTCGCGGTGGCGGCTGTTGGGCGTGCCGATGTACACCACATCCACCTCAGCATCCTGAACCAGTTCCCCATAGCTGCCGTAGGCTTTGGCTACGCCAAACTCTCGGGCAAACTGCTGGGCGCTGGATAGGGTACGCGAGGCGATCGCCACCAGTTGCGCCCCCGGCAGCGGCCGCAGTCCCTCAGCAAACGCCCTAGAAATATAGCCCGTTCCCAAAATGCCCCAGCGAATGGTGCGTGATGGTGTTTGCATCTCAGAAATTTAGTGCGAGAAATTAAGTGCGACTTGAGTGCGACTTGAGTGCGACTTGAGTGCGAATCTAGTGCGGGACTTTGGATGTTAAAGCTGCGACCTTAGCCGTGGACATTGGCTCCAATTCTGGCTGTTCCCTTGTCTCTCCCCCCTCACTGGCCCAGGGCATCGGCGCGATTGGCTCAAAGGTTGTGGTGAGTCGATAGGTTCGGCTGGTTTCCCTTGCGTTTTGAATCGCCAGCACGATTTCATTGTTGTGGAGCGAAAAGCGGGGCGACAGGCGACAGGGCCGACCTTCGGCGATCGCCGCTGCCATTTCCGCCACGCCACGAGCAAAGTCCATCTGCTGAGAACCCTTGTAGTTAAACCGTTTGCCCCCTTTTCTCAGCAGCGGATAGCGCTGTTTGATCGGACTCATAAAGGCTTTGCGGCGCAGGGTCACCATCCGCTGGATATATACCGGGTCTTCGTAATACCAGCAGTCGTGAATGCCCAACACGCCGTCGTCGCCAATGATTCGTAGCCCGTGGTCATGCGGGGCCACAATGCCGCAGGTGAGCCGCGCCACCACGCCAGAGGCAAACTTGATGCAGGCAACGGAAAAATCGGGCGCATTCACCGCCAGAGGCACGTCCGTTTCCTTGTCAGGAATCAGGCAGGAGGAAAACGCCGTCACCGACTCTGCTGGGCCAAAAAATGCCGTCAGCCAGGTCACGTAATAGCCCGCATGTTCCAGCGTGCAGCCCACTTCAAATTCGTCCTTATAGGGCCAGGGCACGCCCGATTCGCTGACCCATTTTGGGTAGGGCATTTTGTGAACCAGCCCGTCGTCCATTTCGGCATAGACTAGGCGCACTTTGCCGATGCGATTTTCCCGCAGCGCCCGCCACACCGTCTGCGCCGTTTCGCCCAGCACGCTACACGGCGCTGAAGCAATGAGCAGTCCGCGATCTTCAGCCAGTTCAACCAGTTCGGTTGCGTCTGCCATGTCCATCGCCAGCGGTTTTTCAGAATAGACGTGTTTGCCAGCGGCCAGGCAATCTCTGGAAACCTGGTAATGGCTGCGGGGATTGGTGAGGTTGAGGACAATATCTACGTTGGGATCTTGCAACAGATCGTCGAACGTGTCATACCGAGGGACGGAATGGTATGCGGAAAAGCGCTCAGCGCGTTCTGGAACGCGATCCATCACGCCCATCAGCTTGAGTTCTGGATGCCGCTGCAAGGTTTTGAGATAGTAGTCTGCAACGAATCCACAACCGACAATTGCAATCCGCATTACACTCTCCACCGCTAAAGATTTAAGTTGAGTCACGTTCGATACAAGGGAAAAACCAGCTTTCTTGAACCGTGTCTAGCTTCTGGAATGATGAGAACCATTACCGCCGCTGGAATTACCAGAACTGCCATTCAGCAGGGCGCGGGCGGGTTCCTCCACCATGCGGGCCTGTCGCCGCAGCGGTCGCGGATGGGTGTTGTAGTAGCCCAGAGAGGCGATCGCCCTGGGGTTGGGATGATTGGCAACCACACCCAGACTCGGTAGGCGATGGACGCTCAGGGATTGCAGGGCTTGCATAACGTGCGATTTCTTAGCCTGACAAACGCTCACCACCATCAGAATGCCGTCGGTATTTGCGGAGATGAACTCCGCATCCGTCAGCCCCAACAGGTGGGGTGCGTCGTAGATCACCAGGTCGTAGGTCTGATGCAGCCGGAACATGACGGTCTGCATGTGTTCTGATGCCAGCAGTCGGACGGCTTCTAGCGAGGGTTGCCCAGCGGTCAGCGCAAACAGATTACGGACGCTGGTGGGTTGGATCAAGTCATCAGGCTGCACCTCACGCAGCAGCACATCGCTCAAGCCCGTCTCGTTCTCCAGCCGCAGCCGTCGATGCAAGTCGGCATGGCGGAGATTGCTGTCTACCAGCAGCACCCGCTTGCCCATGCTGGCAACGACCTGGGCCAGGTGCAGGGCAATCGTGGTTTTGCCCTCGCTGGGCGAGGCAGAGCAAACGGTGATCGAGCGAATTGGCGCACCGTCCGACATAAAGCAGAGGTTGGCATAGAGCGAACTGAAGGCTTCCTTAAACAGAGAAGAATCGAGGCGATCGCCCATCGTTTGTGGCTGGGCTTCTGCTTGCAGATGAGAAGCGCTGGCATCGTAAGGCACGACACCGATCACGGGCAAGTCGATCGCGTCCTGGATATCTTCGGTTCTAAAGAAAATATTGCGGAACTGGTCGAGTAAGATAGCCGCCAGCAGCCCCAGCAAAATCGAAGCGCCGATGGCTCCCAATAGTTCTCGGTTGCTCTTGGCAAAGGGAATCGGGCGACCCTGCCCGTCTTTCGGCAGCGTCGGGGGCGACACCAGTTCCCACGGCACCTCCGTCTGGGCCGATTCAATCTGAAAGTTTTCGCGCTGGGTGAGCAGTTGATCCAGGCTGCGGTTGGAAATCTCAAGCTGCCGCAGGATTTCGCTATAGCGCCGCGAGACAGCAGGAAATTCCTGAAACCGATTCCGCACCTGAGCCTGGATGCCCGAAATTTCGGCGCTGCGGGCTTGTAATACGCGAATCTGGTTGATCGCCGCTACCATTTCCTCAATCAGCTTTAGCCGCACCGAGTTTTGAAACGCCTGCACACGAGGACTGCCCGTTCCTTGCCCCAGAGTTTGCCCCAAGATGCGCTGTGCTTCCTGCCCCATCAGGCTCGAAAGATTGCGCTGCTTTGCCCGCAAATCCAGCATAATCGGGCTTTCTTCGCTAAATTGCGCTGATTGAGTGGCAATCTCAGCTTCTAGCTGCTGCATCTGCTCTTGCAGCTTCAGATAGCCCGGTTCTTCGCTGAGCGCAGACGCGGCGATCGCCTCCTCTGGGGTCAGGTTCAACTGTTGCCGCAGCGAGTTATACAGCGTTACCTGTTCCCGCAGCAGTTTGCGTGTTTCCCGCTCCTCTGCGGTAATCTGACTCACCTCTTCCGAGAGCAACGTGCCCTGTTCTTTGGGGTCTACCAGGTTATATTCCTCTTGCAGCGATTGCAGCTCATCTTGCAGCGTATTGACCCGCTGCTGCAATTCGGGCAGCCGATCTTCGACAAATTTAATGCCCTCGCTGTAGCGGGTCTTGCGGTCTTCCAGGCTGTATTGCAAATAGCGATTCGACGTTTCCCGCAGCACCGTCGCCACCAGTTCGGGGTCGGAGTGGACATAGCTGACGCGAAGAATTTTGGTCATATCCGTATTCGTCTGCCCTTTCCGCTCCACCGTCAGCCCCCGCTGGAGCATCCCCACGTTGAAGTCTGGATAAGACTTTTTCACTTCCTGCACAATCGACTCCAGCATTCCGGGGCTTTGCAGCACAGCAATCTGGCTAGGATAATCCAGCCCGCCAAAGGAATGCTCGGTCGGCACGTTATTGCCCGTTCGCGTCACCGCCAGTGGATCGACCACCCGCGCCTGTGTATTCAGCGGCTCCACCAAAAGCTGGAACTCGCCCAAGTAGGTGGGGGGCGTGGTGGCATATCGTAAGGCAGCCAGACTGCTGACCAATCCCACAATGCTCGCCGTTAGCCAGAAATTTCGGAAGATGCTGCGCCGATACGTACCAATGTTCAGCCCTTTTCGCATCAGGCGGGCAAACTCATCGGCATCGCTAGCAGAATTTTGGCTGAGCAACTGGCTGATCAACTGGTTGCTACTCTCCAGGCGGAGCGGCTCGTGACGATTTTCTGGGTTCATACCTGACTCAACTGGCAATTGGAGGAGTTACAGAAGACTGGCACAAAACACGGATGAAAATATGAATAAAAATATGAACAGTTTGATGAACGTTATCAATGCAACATGAATGCAACTCAAAGAATAGGAACGGGCGATCGCCCATACTCTCATTCACACTCACTCACACACGCTCACTCACAGTGTTAGGAACGCTACCGAAACCTCTACGAAGATCAGTTCCCGCCAAAAATTCGGAGGATGCTAAACACCCCCACAAACGGATTAATCGGCCCCAATAGCGTATTCAAAAAGTCTCCGGTTCGCGCCAGCCCAGAGCGACCCACCACCACAATGTCGTTGTTTCTCAGGGCCGGATTGGTGGCTTCGTTGACCTCGGCGGAGAGATCTACCTGAATTTCTCGACGGACGGCTGAAC
Organism: Leptolyngbya sp. O-77; assembly: GCF_001548395.1. Lineage (NCBI taxonomy): Bacteria > Bacillati > Cyanobacteriota > Cyanophyceae > Leptolyngbyales > Leptolyngbyaceae > Leptolyngbya > Leptolyngbya sp. O-77. The sequence goes on along the minus strand of NZ_AP017367.1, from coordinate 4,768,507 downwards.
CGTCTGGATTGATGCGGATTAACTGCACTTCGCTGGTGCGGGCGCGAGTCAGGTCAAACCCGCCCGCCGCCAGAATCGCCTGATTGAGCGACGTGTTGGACTGTAGCGCCAGCGTTCCGGGAGACTTCACCTCACCGACGACGTTAATTCTGACCGTTTCGGGCGAAAAGTTTGCGGCGGCCAACTGGACGGCTTCGCGAGGATCGAGGGCGCTGACTGTCGGCACGATCAGCGTGTCGCCATCTCGCAGGGGAATGTCCTGATCCAGTTCGCCTGCCTGCAAAAATGCCCACAGGTCTACCCGAATCACCTCCTGACGATTTCCTAACTGCGGCCGGCGAATCTCGATGTTGCGGATATCGGCTAATTGAGTGATGCCGCCTGCGGCCTGGATGGCCTGCGTCACGGTGCGAATGGGAGCGGCTGCCCCGTCGCCCTCGATTGTGCCGCCCGCCGATTGCCCAGTGGTGTACGCGCCGGGACGATTCACCTCGCCCACCACGCCGATGCGAACCGGGCGCGGGCTGACCAAGCTGACGGTAATCGACGGTCGGTGGATATAGCGGCGATAGCGCTGCACCAGGGTTTCTGAAGCCTGTTCGGTCGTCAATCCCTGCAAAACCACCTTTCCGACCCAGGGCAAGGTCAGGGAACCGTCGGACAACAGGGTATACGTTTTGCCGCTGAGATCGGCAACGCCAAAAACATCAACCCGCACCTGATCGCCCGCTCCCAGTGTGTATTCGGTGCTGGCTGCTTCTGCCGGAATCGCTGCCGCCGCACGAGAGGGAACCCCTCCGCTAGGTTCGTAGGGCATAGGTTCAGGTAAGGTCTGGGCGGTGGATGGCAGCGCAAGGGCGATCGCCCCCATCCAGCAACCCAGTCCTAGCCCTGCCAGCCCAAGACCTGCGTTCCAAACACGCCCTAAAAAATTTCTGGATTCCCCTCCAGACTCATTCCTAACCCCAATAGCAAAGTCCCCACTTCGGGAGTAAATGCGTTCCTGATAATCCGACATAAGGCACGCTCCTTGCGACTGATGCCCTGTCATTAACCTGGCTTTAATAAGTTCTGTGAATCGAAGCAAACAGATAATACCAAACCTGTTCCGGGGCAAACGGTATCATTACGCCTAATCCCGTAAATTTTGGGCGATTGCCCAAAAACAGATCCGCTCGGCAACAGCGATGAAATCCAGAACTGGCAAGGACTACGGGTTTCCTCAGAAAAGGTATCCAGAATTTTATGAAGTTTTGATGAAGGGCCGTGAAATTACTGACAAGCCCCCAGCTTCACCGATATAAGTTAGCTATACAAAAAGAAACAACTGAGAAACCATTGGCAGATTGGCGTAGTTTCCAGGCCAGTCCGTCACAGGTTCACTAGGGGTTCACCGACAAGTCTGTTTGAGGCGTGATTTTCGAGCTTTTTAGCAGTTCTGAGTGTTGACCAGCGATTTTTTGTTTTGGTTTTGGCATCGAATCGGAGGATTTTGTCATGCAGGGCGATCGCCCTTCGATTCTTAGTTTGGAGAGCCAATCTTCTAAAGGTGCTTCTAGAGGTGCCTTCAGGATGCCCGTTAAGACTAGGTTCAGATGATTTCAAAATCCATCCTCAAACAGGTAACTGTATCGCAGCGAACTAGAAACATCCAACAGAATGCGACAACACTAAATGCGACAACACTAATGGATAAGTTGGATGAGTTCGGATGAGCAAGTCGGATGAGCAAGTTTGTTTAAGCAGGGTCATGGCATCTAATGGCATCTATTAAGCAGTTGGCGATTCGTGGGACGGCTTGGGTTGTCCTGACTTATGGCATTTCCCTGGCGCTGCGAATTGGCAGCAATCTAGTTCTGACCCGCCTCCTGAACCCCGAAATGTTCGGCAAAGTCAGCTTGGTCTGGGTGTTTTTGGGGGCGCTAGTTTTGTTTTCGGACTTGGGAGTTGCTCCTAGCATTATTCAAAGCAAGCGTGGCGATGACCCTGATTTTCTAAACACCGCCTGGACAATTCAGGTGATTCGAGGATTCATTTTGTGGGCAGGCAGCCTGCTGATTGCCTGGCCGGTTGCCAGTTTCTATGACCAGCCCGAACTGGTATTGCTGCTGCCGTTTATGGGGCTTTTTCTGGTCATTGATGGATTCAACCCGACCAAACGAATCACGCTCAATCGCCAACTCTCGATGCGACATGTTTCCACCCTAGAAATCGGCGCTCAGGTCGTTTCGGGTGTCATTTTGATTATCTGGGCCTGGCTGAGTCCGTCGATTTGGGCGATCGCCTCTGCGGGGGTTATTTCTGCGGTTGTTACGCTGATCCTGAACATTTGGAGCATTCCTGGCCCTCTGAATAAATTTGCCTGGGACAAGTCAGCCGTTCGAGAGATCTTGAACTTTGGCAAATGGATCTTTGCCTCCAGCGCAATGCATTTTCTGGCGACCCAGACCGACCGATTGGTGCTCGGAAAACTCATTACCCTCTCGATGTTTGGGATTTACAATCTTGCCCTGGGAATCGCAATTTTACCCTCTACGCTGATCGAAAAGGTCGGCGGCACGATAATCTTTCCTTCCCTGGCCAAGCTGATTCATCTAGAGCGACACGAACTGCGAGCCAAGATTCTCAGAAACCGGGGTTTGGTATTAGCAGCAATTGGAATATTACTGGCTCTGCTAATTAGTACAGGAGACATTATTATCTCCATTATGTATGACGAGCGCTATAGTCAGGCAGGATGGATGCTGTCAATTCTCTCATTGGGGATCTGGCCCCTGGCGCTAACTAATACGGTGGGTCCTGTTCTACTGGCGCTGGGGCAATCTCAATATTCAGCATTTGGCAAGTTCTTGAGTTTTCTATTTCTAATTCTAGGAATTCCCCTAGGCGCACACCTGGCAGGGGATTTTGGAGCCGTAGTTGCGGTTCCCATCAGCAACGTACCTATCTATGTAGCAAACCTCTATGGACTTTGGAAAGAGCACCTGCTTTGTGTCAGTCAAGACCTCCGGCTAACGCTCTTTTTTCTGGCAATTTTGTCTCTGTTCTTGACAGGTCGAGTTTTCTTTGGAGTCAATCTACCAGCGATTAATGCCTAACTTGACACTTGGCTTAATGTCTAACTTCACCACAGCGTTTCTGACGCTAGTGAGGTCGCGGATGGTCAATAATCCTTGGACTCGTTAGGGCAGCGCTTGCCTCACCCTGAAAGAAATGCCGTATTGCGAAGGCGTGAATTTCTAGAAATGTTTCAGGCTTCATCAGCAGATTAATGCCAGATTAACGTCGATGATTATTCCTCCTGCACCTGCACTGCTTGCATGGGTTCCAATCGTAATTAATTTGTTTCGACAATTGTCGATTCAATGGGCGATTGTTGTGAGCTTTGTAACTGGATTTCTCTATCTGTCTCAGTTTGAATTTGAGCTTCCGCTTCTGATTCCAGGAACTCGAATGGCATTCACGACCTATGCAGTTTTCTTGGGAATCATCCTATTTAATGCGGAAGCAAAGCGCCTGTTTTCCTTTCGCCTAAGCTGGTTCGACTTGCCAATGATCGTGTGGTGGATCTGTCCATTCATTTCGTCTATCTCGAATGATCTGGGTATTTTTGATGGACTAAAGGAACTGGGCGCTCAAACCATAAACTGGGTCTTGCCCTATCTGTTGGGCAGAATTTATCTCCGTGATTTAGAAGGATTGAGAAAGCTGTGCCTGGGCATTGTTGTGGGGACGCTAAGCTATATTCCACTTTGCTGGATTGAGATGCGTCTCAGCCCAATCTTGCACCAGACCATTTATGGATTTGATGGCTCAGGGGGCCGGATTGGTCAAAACGTGATTGAAGGCGTTGGCTATCGACCGATTGTGTTTCAGGCGCACGGGCTGGTTGTGGGGGCTTGGTTTATGTCTGCCGCTGTCATTTCAGTATGGCTTTGGAAAAGCGGCACAATTAATCGTCTGTTTGGGCTTCCCTTTAAGTGGCTGGCGATCGCCATTGTAGTGCAGTCTTTCTTGACGCGATCGCTGGCAGCGACGGTGTTTTTCTGTGTCGGCGTGTTCATCTTTTTTATCAGCAAATATTTAAGAAACTTTTTACCCCTTTTAGCAATTTCGTTCTGTATTTTGATTTATTTGCACAACGGCATCTCAGGTTCCCTGGCAAAAGATGAAATTACCGCAGCCGTTAGCGGCGTTACTTCTGAAAGCAAGACGGAATCTCTACAATTTCGGCTCAATTCTGAAGATGTTCTGGTAGACAAAGCCAATCAACGAATGTGGTTTGGCTGGGGGGGGTATGGGCGAAATCGCGTGATTGATCACAGGGGCTATGAGTATATCACCGATAGTTTGTGGATTATCGTGTATGGCACTCGTGGACTAGTAGGCTTGGCGAGCCTTACGCTCGTCTTTTTGCTGCCCAGTCTGGTGCTGATCTTTTACTTTCCCACGGGTGCTTGGCATCATCGCAGGCTTGCGCCCGTGGCGGCCCTATCCGTTGTCCTCGCGCTCAATATGGCAGACGCGCTGCTGAATGCCTTTCCCCATCCGCTACTGACGATTTCAGCCGGGGGCATTTTGGGCTTGTTTGCCGACCACACCGAGTCCAAAACGCTGGGCATTTCGCTAAAAGCAATCGAAAGTCCCGTTCCCACAAGCTCAGCGATCGCCCCCCTCTCCCAACGCAGCAGCACGAAATAGGGCGATCGCCTCTTCTAGCCAGCCCAGATAGGCTTGCTCTCTGCGACATACCAAATCCAACACAAGCCGCCGAAGCTTTTGCTCTCGCGTAGCGCTGGGGTCATCGAGCGGCGGCACTTCTACTTGCTGACAAGTGGCCAGCCTTGCTCGATGCTCGGCCAACCCTGCGTTCAATAGCTGCAAAATTGCCGCATCGGGCAACTGCGCCGCAAAATAAAGCTGTATCAGCAGCGGCTCTCGCACTACGGGTAGCGGTTGGTGCGTTTGCAGCCATCGAGTTAGCTCTGCGGCTCCGGCTTCTGTGATGCAGTAGACCTTTCGGTTTGGGCGATCGCGCTGAATTTCCACCGTGCAGTCAATCCAGCCCTGCGCCTGGAGCTTGTCCAGCGTGCGATAAATCTGCGCCTGATCTGCGGGCCACAAATGGGCAATACACTGATCAAAACACTCCGTTTTCAGGTCATAGCCCGTTTGCTGTTGCTGCTGAAGCAGCCCAAGAATTGCATGAGACAGAGACATGGGCAAAACTGGGGAATCCGATCGATTCTCGATTTTGGATTTGCGATTTTGGATTTGTGCTTTTGGATTTGCGCTTTTGGATTGCCAGTCCGGCGTTTGTGGGGCTTCCAGCAATTTCATTCGTGGCCCCGCTCAGGAGCATGGATCTCAGAGGCAGACATCATAAATGGGCGGTTGATGTAAGAGCCTCATTCATATGTTAATATAAGACTAGTCACATATGGGATGAATCTACTAGGATAAATCAGGCAGGCTGCTCTGGACAGTGAATTGCTCAAAAAGAGTCAGTCAATCCAGAAGGCAGCCAGAAACGAATCAGCCGAGACTTATCCGCTTTATTCCCAAACGGCCTAAGCATCATTTCAAGATTTAGGAGGAATCGCATGGCCGGGCAATCGCTACGAACGGTCGCCGGAGTCATCAATAGTGTTGAAACCCTTGAAGGAGCTGGGTTTCTCGTTCGTCGCCCCTTCCCAAAAAGCAGCTTTTCAGAGTTTGATCCGTTTCTGCTGCTGGATGAGTTGGGCCCGGTTGACTTGGCTCCAGGGCAGGCAAAGGGGGCACCCGACCATCCCCATCGAGGATTTGAAACTGTTACCTATATCCTGGATGGTTGCCTAGAGCATAAGGATTCGGTTGGAAATGCCGGAGTGCTTCAGCCAGGAGACGTGCAGTGGATGACGGCGGGCGCAGGCGTTGTACATTCCGAAATGCCAGAGGCGACCTTTACCCAAACCGGCGGGCGGCTGCATGGCATTCAGCTTTGGGTGAATCTGCCCAGCCAAGATAAAATGATGCCGCCTCGCTATCAGGAAATCCCGGCTTCGCGCATTCCAAGCGCACAATCTGAGGATGGCTTGGTGACTGTTCGAGTTATCGCTGGCGAGGCGCTGGGCGAAACAGCCGTGATTGAAACTCGAATGCCAATGGTTTATCTCCACTACACGCTCCAGCCCGGTGCAAGCATTCTTCAGCCCATGCCGCAGGAATACAACACGTTTGCCTATGTGCTGGACGGCGTTGGGCTATTTGGAGCCGATCGGGAACGGGGCGAAGATGGACAGATGATTATCTTTGCACCAGACGGCGAAACCGTGGCGATCGCCAATCCTGAGGATGCACTGACCCCGCTAGACCTGCTGCTCATCGGCGGTGTGCCGCTGAAGGAGCCAGTCATTCGCTATGGCCCGTTTGTAATGAATACCGAAGTCGAAATCATGCAGGCGATCGCCGATTATCAAGCTGGAAGGATGGGACGAATTTATGTCTAATACGCTGCAACAGCGAATCAATCAACATCAAATGATCAGTAGCCTTCGAGTTTATCTCATGCGGCTGCACAAACAACTGCTGGAATCCGAGCGCATCCGCTACGAACAGGTGCGTGGCACGGTGTCCAAGGGCGAACTGCTGCAACTGGTGATTCATCACGAGCAGTTTGAATGGCTGCATCGCCTGTCGGAGTTAATCGTGCAGGTGGATGATTTGCTCCATGCCGACAAGCCGATCACAGCCGATGCGATCGCCCTGCTGATGGCCGATGTCCGCACGCTGCTCACGCCCGACCCAATGGGCGATCGCTTTTCAAGCAAGTACAGCGCCGCGCTGCAAACCCATCCAGAAGTTGTGATGGCTCATGCAGATGTCGTATCGCTTCTATCTGCACATGCTGCCTGACGCTGCGTTTGGTCACCACTCGCCAAGACTGAGCGCCCCAAAACTGTCGCCCAAGATTCGCCACGCCTCCTGTCTTCCCTTCTACAATGGCTGGCGACATCTGTTGAAATAGGGCAAGTGAAATAGGGCAAGTTGCTAGACGCAAACAACCAAAACCAGATGAAATTATCCCAGCTCCGCATTCTCGTTGCCGTGGCGGAGCAGGGTAGTTTTAGCGAGGCAGCGCTGCACCTGGAAATGTCGCAGTCTGCTGTCAGTCATGCGATCGCCGCTTTAGAAAACTTCTTGGGTGTTGTGTTGTTTAGCCGGGGGCGACATGGGGCACGGCTCACGCCAGTGGGCGAAGCGATACTTGTTCATGCCCGCGAAATTGTGGTGCGGGCGGATGCGATCGCCCAGGCAGCGGAAGATGCCAGAGGCTTGAAACGAGGACAGGTGCGGGTTGCGTCTTTTCGCAGCGTTGCCACCAACCTGCTGCCGTCTGTGATTGCCCAATTTCACCAGCAGCACCCCAGCATTACCATCAGCCTGTCGGAACATGACAACTATCCCCACGTCGAGCAGTCCCTCCGCGAAGGGCAGTCCGATGTGGGGTTTACGTTTATGCCCACGACTGAAGAGTTTGAAGTCTGGCGAGTCTTTCAGGATGAATTTATTGCGCTGCTGCCGTCTTCGTTTCAGCCTGCGGGTCCACAGCTAACCTGGGCAGAACTGTTGCAGCACCCACTGATTATGCCGCCCAGAGATTACCTCATGATGCGCCCTGTTTACGACCATGCCAAAACCTTGGGGCATTCGCTCAAGGCTGACTATGAGGTGGAAACTGATGCCACGATTGTCAGCCTTGTGGCAGAAGGGTTGGGCGCTGCGATCTTGCCGCGACTTGCTGCGGAACCTATTCCTGCTGGCGTGAAAACCTACAGCCTGCCTACGCCCCTAGAGCGATTGATCGGAGTCGTGACGCTGGCAAATGCCTTGCTGCCGCCCAGTGTCTATGCGTTTTTGGACGTGCTGAAGAAACAGTATCAGTCTTGATAACCGTCTGAACGTCACGAGACACCCGGTCGTTAGCAGGGTTTTGGCATCTCTACCGCCAGCGCTCAAGGCGTTAGGGAAGTGGGTATTTGGGAATATCGCGCTTCCAGCCAGACTCGCAAATCCGCTTCCGAAACACAATTCACTGACTTTCCGGTTTTTGGATCATAGGCATTCCACAAAACATCCCCATGCCCATCCTGCGATCGCCACACACGCGGCTCATCCGATACATCCAGAGCGGCGATCGCCCTTTCCCACAGTTCGTTCAGCCTTGTATTCCAGTTGCGTTTGGGGGTTGCCGTCCGATGAAAGATGCGCTCCAGAGTTTCAACATGGTGTCGATTTTGGTGCCAGTTCAGACGCGATTGGGATTCGGACTGAAATCGTTGCTGAGGGTTTGCCGAGAATTTTGATTGCCCGTGCCCTAATTGCCATTTCATAAGTATCTACCTCCTTTTTGATAGCTCCAGTCTAGAAAACAGTATCTTAAGATACAAAAAGTAGGCTCCATAGCTTCCATGAATAGGTTTGATAGAGTCTCTCAAGGGCTAGAAACTGGATGAATGGGCTGAGGGATGGTGATAGGCTCGGTTCAGCCAGATATTGAAAACACGCCCCAGGCTTAAGACGGGTGAATGCATGGACGACGCAACCAGCGCGAATAGAGTGGCTCAACCTGCCAACGCCAGTCTCTTGCTGTTGGGGACGGGCTGGTTTCCCCAAACGCCAGGGGGCATGGAGCGATATGTCTATGAGTTGGCAACTCAGCTCGCCAGGGGCGATCGCCTGGAGTTGGGCGGGGTCGGTCTGCCCGACGGCTTAGAACGCGGCTCTCTTCGTTTGACGAATTTGTCTGAACCCGATCGCCCGTTGCCCCAACGGCTCTGGGAGGTGCGTCGTCGGTTTGCCCAGCGCACCAGGCAAGCCGATTTTCGGGACATCGACGCAATCAACCTCCACTTTGCTCTCTATAGCTTGCCGCTGCTCGACCTGCTGCCGCCGGATGTGCCCGTCACTTTTACCTTTCACGGGCCCTGGGCGCTCGAAAGCCGCCAGGAGGGCGCCAGCAAGCTGAGCGTCGCGCTAAAGCAATGGGTCGAGCAGCGGGTTTTTGCCCAGTGCGATCGCTTCTTGGTCTTGAGCAAAGCCTTTGGCGCGATCCTGCACGAGTCCTACGGCATTCCCTGGAGCCAGATCCACGTCGTTCCTGGCGGGGTAGACACGCACCACTTTGCCCCTACACGGTCGCGTTTCGAGGCCCGTGCGGCGTTGGGCTGGCCGGGCGATCGCCCCATTTTGTTCACGACTCGCAGGCTGGTGCAGCGGATGGGGCTAGACCATCTGCTGCAAGCGCTGGTCTGGGTGAAAGCTGCTGTACCAGAAGTATGGCTGGCGATCGCGGGCAAGGGCCCCCTCCGCCAAGCCCTAGAGCAGCAGGCAGCCGAACTGGGCCTGCAACACCACGTCCAGTTTCTCGGCTTTTTGCCGGAAGCAGACTTGCCCCTCGCCTATCAGGCGGCCGACCTGACCGTGATGCCCAGCCTCAGCCTGGAAGGATTCGGCCTGGTGCTGCTAGAGTCGCTTGCGGCTGGAACGCCCGCCCTCTGCACACCCGTCGGCGGAATGCCAGAAATTCTCATGCCTTTTTGCCCAGACCTAGTGACAGACTCGACCGAACCAGTGGCGATCGCCCAGCGGCTGATTGCGCTCCTGACGGGAGAATGCCCCCTGCCCGGTCGTGATCTCTGCCGTCAATATGCCGTTGACCAGTTTAACTGGCAGAGGATTGCACGACAGGTGCGGCAGGTCTTGCTACAGCCCCAGAAAATCCGGTAGAAGGTCTACCCGTCCTGTAGTATTTTTTGTCTAAGGAAACCCGATGAGGAATGACCGAGCAGCCAGGGAGGGCGATCGCCTCCGTTTCGGCAAAGTCACCTAAGTAATATAGAACACAATACGGATCTCGCAGAGGCCCCCATGAGCAGGTTCCACCCCAGAGGCGGCCAGGAGTTTCGTAGTTTGGAACAGGATTCTCTAGCTATTTCTTCATTGCCGCTGCTCTCCGTAAAGACTCGAAAGTTTAAAGCGACGACTGTAACGCTAGGTGATGTTTATTCGGAGCGCTTTCTGGGAAAACTTGGAGAAATCCTAAAATTTTCGGGGAGCTTTATAGACTCAACCGTGGTCGTGCGGTTACTCCAGCTTGAAAGTCCATTTAGGCTAGAAGGTGGATACGCGCACGGGTCGGTTTCTTCAGTCAATTGGGGATGACACCTAAGGTTGCTCCTGTGTTGATCCTGGGGCATCGCTCCAGTCTTGGGGGCACAATGACAGAGTGTGCGGGTCGCCCGCTCACCACAATCCCCTTTCGGCGAGGCTCCTCCGCTTCTTAATCGCTAAAGCTGAATCGATGGATGAAGCCAGACCCGGCAAACTATCGCAAGCAATAGGCATATAAGTCTCAACTTTAGAGCGATGGCTTCGCATCTACTCGCTTGCGACTGGTTTCCGGTTAGATCGCCCAAACCCTCTGTTTCGTCAGTTGTTTATGATTAACCTCAACCCCCTGGCCGCCTTTCCTGCCGACTCGCTGGAAACTTCTCCTGATCACGCTTTGCAGCAGCGTTTGGGGCTTTATCGCGTTTTTCTGAAGCTCTACGAGCATAACCGCGAACTGCTCGATGAGATTCTTAATCTGGAAAACTCGGGTTGCAAGTCGCTAGCGGGCGTGGCGCTGCCCTATGTCCAGGGACTCGTGCTGGGCGATCGCGTCCACCTTGTCACCAATCTGCTGAAGGGCGCAACCCAGTCGCTGTCTCAGCCCCAAAACATTTGGACGATTGGGCGCGACTCTCGGCGCGTGGTGCTGCCTATTCAAGACAAGCGCCTCTCCCGTTGCCATGCCGCCATCGTGTATGACGAAGGGGGATTTCGCCTCGTTGATCTCAACAGCAGCAACGGTTCCTACCTCAACGGCGAACTGATCCGCCATTCCGTGCGCCTCAAAGATGGCGATCGCATTCGATTAGGCAGCCTTACCTTCTCGTTTTTTGTCTGCAATACGGCTCAGGTGTTGCCGCCTGTTTCTGAAGAACTGCTGTCGCAGGTGCGGGCGTTGTCGGCTGCGTCTGAACCCAAGCGGGCGATCGCCCATCCCACGGCCCCCAGCGCCAGCCAGCCCTCCCCGCTTCCCGCCTCCTCCATACAGCCTGCATTCTCGTCGCCCCTGACAAAGAATTGGGAAGAATCTGTGTCCGAAAGCGACTCAGAGACTTGTCTGCAAAGCCCGGAGGATGCGCTCCCTGCTCAGGTCAACCCGCTAGAAGACACGCTCATGTTTATGCGGTCTTCCCACTAGAACGAGTCGCGCATCGGACAAGTCGCGCCAGAGTTACTGACACCTGATAGAATAGCTCCGTTGTTCAGCCTGTGTGTGATCGTTGAGCCAGTCGATCGACCTACCCAAAATTGATGACTTTCTCCAGGAGCTAGCCACGATCCAGCAGACTGGGTCGAAACGCATCGCCCTGTTGGGGTCGCGCCATGTTCCTATTACGCATCAGCATCTGATCGAAATGATGAGCTATGCGCTGGTGCTAGCGGGCAATCGCCTGCTGACCTCTGGCGCAACCGGAACCAATTCTGCGGCAATTCGGGGGGCCATGCGGGCCGACCCCAATTTGCTCACGGTGATCTTGCCGCAGAGTCTAGCCCGCCAGCCTCGCGAGTCGCGAGAGCAGCTAGAGCAAGTCATGCATCTGGTGGAAAATCCTGCCAATGACTCGCTCTCTCTCGCAGAAGCCAGTGCCCTGTGCAATCAGGAAATTATTTCCCGCTGTCAGCAGTTGATCTGCTTTGCGTTTCACGATAGCAACACGCTTCTGAAGACCTGTCGCGATGCAGAGGATCAGCGCAAGCTCGTGACGTTGTTTTATTTTGACTAGTTTTTTGCAGCCAGAGGGAAAGCGGCATGATTGCAAGTTTGGAGCAGCTTCCTAGCCCTACGGTTCTGCTGTATGCCATTGTGGCGGCGGCGATTCTGGTCTATGTCCCGTTTGGGGCAGTGGCGCTGGGTCGGGTGCAGGTAGGCTACGATATGGCGGCCCCCCGTGCCCTGTTTGACAAGCTGCCCCCCTATGCACAGCGGGCGACCTGGGCCCATCAAAACTCGTTCGAGTCGTTCACGATCTTTTCGGCGGCTGCCCTGATGGCCTACGTCACGCAGCAGAGCGGCGGCTGGGTTAACTTGGCGGCGATCGCCTACGTCGCGGCACGGTTATTTTATTCCATCTTCTATATTCAGAATATCCCCCTTGGGCGATCGCTCATGTTTGGCATCGGCAGCGCCAGCATCGCGACCCTGTTTTTCCTCAGCCTGATGAGTTTGAAAGCCTGAACACGCCTTTCAGAAAATCGCTAGGCGGAAACTTTAAACCAGCTTACAGCCCGTTTGCAATCCATGATCTAGCTATGGCTTCAGCATTCTCCTTTGACATTGTGAGCGACTTCGATCGGCAAGAATTGGTAAACGCAATCGACCAAACCATGCGCGAGGTGCAAAGTCGCTACGACCTGAAAGATACCAACACCACGCTGGAGCTAGGCGAGTCGGCAATCACGGTTAACACCGACAGCGAGTTCACCCTGCAAGCGGTTCACACCATCCTGCAAACCAAAGCCGCCAAGCGAAACCTCTCGCTTAAAATTTTTGACTATGGCAAGATCGAATCTGCCAGCGGCAACCGAGTCCGTCAGGAAATTAAGCTGCAAAAGGGCATCAGTGCCGAATTGGGCAAGCAAATTTCTAAGCTGATTCGAGATGAATTTAAAAAAGTGCAGGCCTCCATTCAAGGGGACGCGGTGCGGGTTTCTGCAAAGTCTAAGGATGAGTTGCAGGCAGTGATTCAGCGGCTCAAGCAGGAAGACTATCCCGCTGCCCTCCAGTTCACGAACTATCGCTAGACTCTGGGTATTGGATCGTTTAGATGCGCCATCGGCCGATTTACGATCAACCCGAGTACTTCTCACGCAATTCCAGAAGCGACTGTAGGCTAATCCACAACTCGCAGGCGACCCGCTCGCAGTGCGTCGAACAGCAGATTGATCTGAGTTTGCTCCTTCTCCCCCAAAGATGACTTAGACAAAAAGAGCGCCATGAATCGCTCCTGGTCTGCCCGCGTAATGCGTCGGGCTGCCAGAATATCACGAATAAGCTGGTCAATTGGCGTTTCCGAAGGAGGGGTCTGGGACCCTGGTAGATGAATGGGCGCTTGCATACACTTAATGATCAATGCATATTCTTATACCCATCATCCTCTGCGTAGCCTTCAGCGTAAACCGTGAATTCTGGCAATTTAATAGGGTTTTTAGACAGTCTTTAAGCTGTGCTATAAAATCTTTCTATCGTATTAATTTGCTCATCCTGGCACTTTTGCGGAAGCTTTGAGCTGATTCGAGTAAAATGTCTTACTCCAGATAGAAATCAGCCCCGCAGCGCTGCCTGGCCTTATGCCTTTAGAAATACCAGAAATTGCTGTAGCCCCTGGTATCGGTCGCTGAGAAATCGCCGCCTGTTTCCAGTCCTGCAAGATGGCTCTGGGCTTGCAGCAACAGCGTGGGGCGATCGCCCTGTTTTTCCCACAGCTTGACTGTCAGCTTGCCCTGGGTGGTGTCCTGGCAGGCAAAGACCATGCCCTGCGCCGTCGGCACACGGATAAGCGTGGGAGGGCGATCGCACGTCCCCAGCAGTTCCACCATATGACCCGCGTTTTCTGCCTGCATCTGCCAGTATCCCCAGGGCTGCACTCGCCAGCGCACGGTTCCATTCCAGGGCACAAACTCGTAGAACCGTCCCCGGTGGTGAATCCCCACCATGCCCACCGACTCCATCCAGCCCAGCACGCGCCGCCGCCCGCCGCCCGCCGTTAGCGCCAGATCCGCCTCGCCGTCAAACGCATTGCACTGTATCCAAAACCATTGCTGGGGGAAAGCCCCGCCCCAGTTTTTTTCTGCATAGGCGGGCGCTTGGCTAAAGTGATAGCGGGTTCCGTTCCACTCGACCCAGCCCGTTGCCAGTCCGTGGGCCATTAAAATTTGCCAGCCCGGTTCAAAAATTTGGAACTGCGATAGCCAGCCTGCGGTGGACTGTTGGGGGCGATCGCAATTGCCCCAGCCATAGACGGGTTGAATGCTATAACACCATCGAGCGGAATGCCGACCGGGTTCGCTGAGGATGCCCTGATGATGGGTGGCAGTAAGCTGATAGCCTTCATATACGAATTGACCAGGGTCATTAGACAGAGATGCTCGAGAACGCTGATGAGAACCCAGAGCGGAACGATCAGATGACTGCTTTAGGGAATAGTCAGAGATACTACTTTGAGTAAAAGGGAAAACGTCTGAAGATCTTTTGTTCAGCGGATTGGGGGGTCTGCGCGAGTGACAGAGGGCAAGGGTGTGGCGATCGCCCCAAAACAGGCGCACATCGGGAAACGTGCGGCAAAGGTACTCATGACGCGGGCCGAGGATTTGAGCCGTGCCGCCGCTGTAGGGTGTGCCACCCTGGGGGTCTTCGATGGAATACATAAAGGCGAAGCTTTCGCCCAACTCTGGCAGCGTCAGCCGCAGATACCAGCCCTCAAAAAAGCGGCTGCCCGTACCTGTTCCGGGATGACTCCAGTGATAACCGCTGTGGGGAGTCTGCAAACCCGTCAAACTCATTCTGCTGTGGCATCCAGGCAAAAGCTGCGGCACATGACCACGGGCGAGTCAGGGCGGCGATACATGGGACAGTTGAAATTGGCGCAAGCGGTGCAGTCGGCTTCGGCATGGATGGCAACCGGCTGCTGGGTGGTGTAGACGCTGATGCCCTGGCTGATGAAGCCCCGTGCCTCCAGTTCCGTGAGGCGATCGCCAATGATTAGCGCCTTTTGGATGCCCATCTGGTGCCGAAATAAGTTAATCCGCTCGATGGTGCGCCGGAAGGTCTGCGCGGGCGTTTTGATTTCCACCAGCACCTTTTGTCCCTGCGTACTAAAAGAGGGCGGCTTATCCTGGGCAAAGTGATCGCGATATTGCAGTGTGAAGGTTCCGTCGGGATAGCGCAGCGGTCGCATCAGCCGCAAAAAAGGTACGGTAAAGTGTCCTACTTCGTCCAGCGCATACCACCAGGACTTGTGCCAGGCTTCATTGGGTAAATTAAGGATTTCGTCTACCTGCTTGGGGGGAAAGCCCGCGTGAGACAAACGGGCGATCGCCTGCGCCAGCGTCAGGTTATTGCCCAGCGTGTGCAGTTCCGATTCGCAGCGAGTCAGCTTGGCATACTCTCGATCCAGCTTTTTGGGGTCAATATTGGCAGCAACTTGGCGGCTGATTTCCTCTGGCGAGCTAGCCAGCACGCAGGTAATATCTTCAAAGCTGAGAATGCCGTCAATTGCCTGCCGCGAATCGACGGGCACGCCCACCTGCGACGACACCGAGCCGAGGCGATGAGGCTGGGCGATGGGCGGCGTGCAGCGGATCAGCAGCGATTTTAGGGTAGATTCATCGGCGATCGCCAGCGCAATTTGCAACTGGTCGCGGGCGGCGGTGGCGCTGTGGGTGGGCGGTAGGGGATGAGTCAGGGCGGAGGCCGTCATAGTGCAAAACCCTAACTAAGGAGCGAGTTCGGGGAGCGAGTTCGGGGGAGCAAGGTCGGTTCTGGAATTGCCCCTGTTTGACCTCCATTGTGCGGGCTTTTGGGAATCCTGCAACTGTTTCTCACTTTCTTTTAACGCAAGGCGACCCAGCATAACGCCACGTTGCAAACTGCATTACAGAGCATTACAGAGTTTGTGTTTTTTTCAAGCTAGATGCCAAACTGTATCGAACTTCGCTCAAACTTCAATCCACTTCAATCCAAAGAATTCTTCGAGGCGCACGGTTGCCAGCCGGAAACACATCTTCATACGGCTGCCCGTCAAGCTGTGAATTGCTGTTGTGAATTGATATTGATCACCGTAGCTTGTTTGTTCCCCGAAATTTTGGTCGTTCAATCACCCAAGGCACACTCGACTTCTCCAGGCATCGCATATTTCTTCAGACGCACGTAACCGGAAAAATAACTGTGTTTAAGAGTACTTTTAAGAATTTTTTCTGAAGAAATATAAAAATATCTATCTTTGGGAATAGTGTCGTGATATTGACATTTAGGATCGCATTTTCAGAGTAAGTATCCTCACTTCGCAGTATTCAATTCAACCAGCTATACCTCTGCTCCGGGTTTCTTTTGCTCCAGATTTCTCTTGGGTTACATGCAGAAGTGTTGAAAGATAGATTAAGCGACGAAAAAAGGGACAGAATGCAGTATTCTGTCCCCTAGTAAACAAAAAATGATGCCTGATGATAGCCTCATTTCCGAAGCTTGTCAAATCGATCTTGATGCAGCTTTGTCCGCATGACTATCCCGTTTTGAACTCGCGCTTGTTCTTTGAAATCTGGTTGACCTTTGTGTTGGACAAGGGCTTAACCAGCATGAGAGACTTATTTTACCGCCTAAATCGTACAGGTGTTGAGGTCGATATATCCACCTTTTCTAAAGCTTGCAAAACTCGAACGGATGGGCACTTTTGTCGAATCTATGCACAGTTGATTGAGCAAGTAAAGCGCAAACAGCCGACCGCGGCTCAGATACTTTTTCCGATTGATTCAACCATCGTTACACTTACCAGCAAGCTATTTTGGCTGCAAGGATATCACCAAGTTAAATTACTGAATGGAATCAACTTAGAGCAAGGATATTCGAGTGAATGCTTGATTCATTTTGGGCAAGGACATGATGCAAAGTTTGCCGATTCGATTAGCACGATGATTCCCGAAAACGGCATCGGCATCATGGATAGAGGCTTCGCAAGCTGGGAATTTCTCGACCAAATGAGTCTCACTCAAACAAAGTTTGTGGTGCGAATCAAGAACAATATGAAGACTGAACTTGACCACGACCGTTACCGCGTGGTTTGGTTCTGTGATTTGGAGAGTCGGAGCGAGTTTCGTCTGGCAACTAATGTCAATGAGATGAGCGACGAAGAAATCAGTGATACCTATCGGCATCGTTGGCAAATTGAGGTGTTATGGAAGTTTCTCAAGATGCACTTAAAGCTCGATCGTCTCATCACCAAGAATGTGAATGGGGTGAGTATTCAGATTTATATGGTGCTCATCACGTATTTAATCTTATTGTTAATCGAAATTCCAGCATTCTATGGCAGTGAATTGCTCGACAAGTTTCGGTATTTACAACTGGAACTGAGCCGTCGCTGCTCAATGGTTCATTGGAGCTACGATCTGCTGCCCGAAACACTCGTATGACTCTTGTAAGCTAAAATGTAAAGTTTTCTATCTGGATTCAACACTTCTGAGTTTGAAGCCCAGGACATTTTTGAAATTTTAGTTTTGAAATTTTAGTTTTGAATAGTTTTGAAATTTTAGTTTTGAAATTTCAGACAGACATTGACTACGGCTGAAAGCGATAGCCCATGCCGCGGACCGTTTCGATGTACCCATTCCCCATCTTTTTTCGTAGATAGCCGACGTAGACATTGACAATGTTGGAGCCGGGGTCGTAGTCATAGCCCCAGACGTGCTTGAGCAAATGCTCGTGGCTGAGGACTCGTCCCGGATTTCGCAGGAACGTTTCTGCCAGGGCAAATTCACGGGCCGACAACTCCATCTGGCGATCGCCCACTTGGAGCTGATGGGATTGCAAATCTAGCTCGATGCTGCCCACTTGCAGCCGCATTTCTGCGCTTTGGGCAGTGTGTGTGGAGCGCAGGCGCAGACGGGCGCGGGCCAGCAGTTCCTCAAACCGGAAGGGCTTGGTGACGTAATCATCTGCGCCGCTCTCTAGTCCGGCCACGGTGTCGTAGACGCTGTCGCTGGCAGTGAGGATAATGATAGGCAATTGCTCGCCCTGCCCGCGCAGTTCTTCTAGCACCGTCCAGCCGTCTTTTTTAGGCAATCCCAAATCCAAAATCAACAAGTCAAACTCTTGACTGGCAATCATTTCGCAGGCGGTTTGTCCATCCGGGGCGATCGCCGTTGCAAAGCCGTTAGCCCGAAATCCCTTTTCTAAAAAAGCAGCAATGCGCGGCTCATCTTCTGCAATCAACACGCGGGTCATGGTTTTCGTTTCTGGATGTACTGATTTTGGAGTTTAGATTGGTGATTTTGCATGACTAATCTGCTGCCTAAGTCAAGGACTGGCAGGGCGTTTAGCTAATTCCACAGATAGCGCTGTAGAGAGAAATTGACATCAGCTTTAGGGGGGATCAACCGGGATGACGAGCGTGAAGGTTGCGCCCTGTTGGGGCTGGCTGACCAGTTCGACAGTGCCGCCGTGGGACTGGGCGATCGCCCGCACGATTGCCAGCCCCAGCCCCGCACCTTCCGACCGTCGCCTGCTGGAGCTAGCGCGGGCAAACCGCTCAAAGATTCGAGCCTGGTCTGCTTGGGCAATGCCTTCGCCCGTGTCGCGCACCCAAATATGAACCATATCTTGATGAAGCGCCGTACCCAGCGTAATCGTATCTTCGGGCTGAGTGTGCTGAGTGGCATTTTGAGCTAGATTCATCACCGCCTGGGTGAGCCGCTGGCGATCGCCCACAATCCAGCCTTTAGCGTAGTTTTCCAGTCGCCACTGGCGATCGCCCAGGGCCTTTGCCTTGGCAAATAGTTCTTCTGCTAGAGTCGCCACATTCACCATTTCCATCCGCAAAAAATTAGGCTGCTCTGCCCGCGCCAGCAGCAGCAGGTCATCTACAAAGCGGCTCATACGGTCTAGCTCGTCGGTCACCAGGTCAAGGGTTTCGCGCTGTTCGGCAGGGTCGTCGCCCAGCAACTCCAGATGCCCGCGAATAATCGTAATCGGCGTTCGCAACTCGTGCCCTGCGTCGCTGATGAAATTGCGCTGGGCGGCAAAGGCAAGCTGCAAACGATCCAGCATTTCGTTAAACCGCAGCGTCAGTTCGCTGATTTCGTCTACGCCATGTACCGGGATGCGGCGGGTCAGATCAGACTCGCTCACGGTTTTGGCCGCATGGGTCAACAGGTTGAGCGGCTCCAGCGCCCGCCGCACGACAAACCAGGCCACAATGGTGGTCAGCGCCAGCACTGTCAGCATCACCTGAATCACGATGGCGATCGCCTCGTCTATCCCCCTCAGTTCAGCCGATAGCAGATGTGCTACGACAAACACGCCCTGGCTACCTTCCCGAAAAATCGGTTCTGCCTGATAAATGATGATTTCTCCATCCGGCAGCGTCACCCAGCGCCGCCGGGGTGTGGCAATTTCTGCAAACTCTTGAGCCAGCGGGCTAGATAAATCTAGGGACTTGGGGACAGCGCGGGGACTGGAGCGATCAAACTCGCCATCCAAAAACGTCAGCAAAAACTCGTTATCGGCAGGAATATTGCGACTGAGAAAAACGCGAAACAGAGCATCAATGTCGTTTCCAAACGGCTCGCTGGTTCTGGGATTTAGCCCCGTTTTGAGCTGGCGCAGTTCTAGCACCTCTTGCTCCAGCGATTGCTCGATGCGCTCATACAGGCGGGCCAGCAGTGTTTGGCGGATTCCCACAATCGACACCAGCATCGAAGCCGCCACGAGCAAAATATACCAACCCAGAATTCGCGTCCGAAGACTGGAGAATAGCCGATTGAGTCGCATGGGTGAATGAATAGGACGGGCAGATTGCAAGCCTGAGTGGGCTTCTTGACCGTAGCAGTAGAAAAAGGTTCCGGTGGAAGTGGTTCCTGCTCAGGATATGGTGTATCAGGATTCTCTCGCTTTTCTTCTCCGTCCAGCCCAGTTCCCGCTATAGAATAGGCTTGAGCGCAGGCTTAACATTTTTTTAAGAAACCATTCCAAGGGCAAGGAGAACACCATGTCAGAGTTTGCAACTCGCTTAAGCGAATGGCTAGACCCCATCGCCGATGTCTTTCGCAACCTCAATGTGCCGGAACCGATTGTGCATTGGGGGCATCCCGCAATGATGGGGATTGTGGTGCTGGTGATGGGCAGCTTTGCCGCAGTCACGGGCTGGCAAGGCCGCCTGCTGACGGCCACCGATGATGCGCTGGCTGCCAAAAAGCGCACGGATCATAAGAAAATTGCCGGACTGATGTTTCTCTTTATCGCGCTGGGCTATACGGGCGGCATTCTGTCGCTGGTCATGCAAAACCAGCCGATTTTGCAAAGTCCCCATTTCTGGACGGGTTCGGTGGCGCTGGGAATGCTGGCGGTGAATGGGCTGATTGCTGCGGTGGGCTTTTCGCAGGGCAAAGGCTTCCGCACGGTTCACACTTATTTGGGCAGCGCGGCCTTGGCGCTGCTGCTGATCCACGGCATCTTTGGGCTAAAGCTGGGCCTGTCGATTTAGTTGATTTTGTGGATTGAGGGCGATCGCCCTTGATTAGCCTACGCCAGTAACCGCTAAAACGGCTAAGCAGCAAGCAGCGCACCTATATTGTTCTGCCTCGCTTAGCTGTTTTGCTATTCTGGCAGTTTATATTGCCCGACGATGCGCTTGGCGTAGTCGGGGACGTGCTGCTCCAGCTTTTCGGGGTAGTTGCGCTTCACATAGAGATAGTTGCGGGTGAAGTGCGAATCGATGGAAAAGCGGGCATATTCCAGACCCTTGGGGCCAATTTTTTCGATAAACACGCCCATCAGCTTCGCCGCCCACATCGGCAGCGTCACGCCCTTGTCGTAGGCGGGGATGCTCTGCTGGACGGCATTGTGGCGATCGCCCTGCGACATTACCGGCTGCGTCTCAAGCTGGTCTTTCACCAGATCCAGCATCTCTGCGCCCGTCTCGTTTCGCACCACGATCCACTGCCAGCCATAGGGTGCGCCCATATAGCCCACCACCAGATCTGCCAGCGAATTCACATAGTCAAAGCAGGTCATGCAGGACGGCGCAAACACATCCTTCAGTTCGTTCGTCTTCAGCCCAAAAAACGGCACCGTCTCTGTAGAACCGTCTTCGTGCTTGAAATGCACGCGAAAATCCTGCATAAACTCGTAATAGACCACCGTATCGGGCGATCGGCTGGTGGTATCCAGGAATTTTTGCAATCCAGCACGGGTCACGTTGTCCACGCAGGGCGTTCCCAGCACGTAGAGTTTTTCTAAGCCCAGCTTGTCCTGCACCGCCCGCAGCGCCTGGATCTGGCAGCCCACGCCAATCACCAGCAGCTTCTTCATGCCCGACTGCTCCACCAGTTCTAGCACCGACAGGTTGGGCGACAGCGTGGGCTTGTTCACCCGCGCCGCCAGGATTTCCTCTGGTGTGGTGGCGATCACGGGCTTCGGCTGAAAGCGGTCTTCCTCGGTGTTTTGCACGCAGACCACGCCTTCCACCAGCCCCCGATTCAGCATTTCAATGGCAATGCTGCTGACGATGCCCGTCCACTGTGCGCCCTCGATCGGCTCAGTCTTACGCGCCGCCATCATATCCTGATGCACGCCGAAATACAGGTCGTTTTCTTGCTCCAGATCGCGGCTGCGTCCGTGAAATTCTTGCTCCAGTTTGGCAATTTGCTGGGTAATAAAGGCGCAGGCTTCCTTGACGTAATGCACATAGTACGTGTCGCAGAGGCCGCACTCGCTGCACAGGTCCTTGGCGGGGCGGCGGCTGCCGGGTTTGAGGGCGCGGGCTTTTTTGTGGGCGTTGGGCGAAACGGCGGTCATGAGGGATCAGGGGTCAGGTTTCAGGGGTCAGGCGACCTGTTTTCACAATACCGTAGGGTGGGGGA
Organism: Leptolyngbya sp. O-77; assembly: GCF_001548395.1. Taxonomy (NCBI): domain Bacteria; kingdom Bacillati; phylum Cyanobacteriota; class Cyanophyceae; order Leptolyngbyales; family Leptolyngbyaceae; genus Leptolyngbya; species Leptolyngbya sp. O-77. The sequence goes on along the minus strand of NZ_AP017367.1, from coordinate 4,746,781 downwards.
CGGGCGATCGCCCTTTCTCGTCATCGCCCTTCGCGAACACTCCAACATCCTGACACCCCAACACCCCGCCCCCTGTCCACTCGACCGAATCCACTAAACTGAAGGCAGTTGTATGCTCGTCGTGGGGGCACGCTGCCGATGCCAGAACCCGAACTCCTCGCGCCAGATACGCCAGAGATTGATCCGTCAGACCCGATGCAATTGTCGCCTGAGCAATCTGCGTTGGAGGAGCCTGCTGAAGCTCACTTTTCTAAGGAGGGCGATCGCGAGTTGCCCGTGATGCCCCCCTGTAATCTCGACAGCGACGAGCCGCCCTTGGAATCCGATCTTCATCTCCAGCAAATGATTCTGTTTTTGGAGTGCCTGAACTGGCTGTGGCGCGATCGCACGGACTATTACGCCAGCGGCAATCTCACGATTTACTACAGTACGAGCAAAATTAAGACCCGCGACTTTCGCGGCCCCGATTTCTTCGTGGTGCTGAATACAGAAAAGCGCCCGCGCAAAAGCTGGACTGTTTGGGAAGAGGACGGCAAAATGCCCAACGTGATTGTCGAAATTTTGTCGGACAGCACGGCCCAGCAAGATCGCGGCGCGAAAAAGCAGCTTTATCAGGACGTGCTGCGAGTGTTTGATTATTTCTGGTTTGACCCAGTAACGCTGGAATTTGCCGGATTTACGCTTGTGGGTGGACAGTATCAGCCCCTACAACCGGGCGATCGCAACTGGCTGTGGAGCGAACAGCTTCAGCTTTTTTTGGGCATCCACGACCGCAGGCTGCGCTTTTTTACACCCGACGGCACGCTGGTTCCCACGCCTGCCGAAGCGGCCGAACAGGAGCAACAGCAGCGCCAAGCCTCCGACCGACGGGCTGAACAGCTTGCCGCGAAACTGCGCGAACTGGGCGTTGATCCGGATGCCCTATAGCTGTGGCAATTGCAGAGAAAATCGCATAGAAATTTGCACAGAAATTCGCACAGAAATTTGCACAGAAATTTGCACAGAAATTCGCACAGAAATTTGCACAGAACTGATTTGGATAGGACTTGTGGACGATCCACGAATTGAAAACGCTCGTCGCTATTGGCAGGAAAGGCTGGAAAGCCGCATCAACGCGATTTACGGTTTTGTATCTGGGGAGGGCTGTCTTTCAGGGCGCATAGCTTCCGGCGCTCCGGGTGCAATCGACCCGACCGAAGAGTTTCGGGAAATTGCCGAACTGTATAGCGAAAAAGGGCTGACGACTCGCGGGGCGATCGCCGCTGAATACTCGAAATCTTTTTTTGAATCTGGACTCCTAGAAGCGCGGTATGGCAAGACGTTCGCGGCTCAATTAAAGAGGGAAATACAAGACAGGCTGCTTAACGATCGCCAGGGTCGCTCGTGATTTGTCCAGACTTGCCCACAAACTGCGCTTTGAAGAGGCGTGACAGGGCGATCGCCGGGTCGTCGCTTCCGGATTCATCGATGGGCACACTGAGGCTATCTAGTAAGCGCTGAGCAAAAAGCGCTGACCCAAGCTGAATAAAGCTGACCCAAGCTGATTAAAGCTGACTAAAGCTGAAATATGCCGAGCGGCGGAGCGTGGCTATGAAAATCGTGGAGCAAACCCCAGGGCGGATGAAACTGCGCGATCGCGGCTGGTCGCTGTGGCTCACGTTTTTGCCGATGGCGCTGATCGGGCTAGGCATCATGCCCCTGGGCAGGCACACGATTTTTTCGTGCCAGCGGGCCAGTACGCTGAGCGCCCAATGCACGCTAGAGGAGACAAATTTCCTGGTGTCTACCCGTCGCCCGATTCCTCCCAGCAGCATTCACGGGGCGGTCGTAAAGCGGCGATCGAGTGGACGCGGCAGTGTTCGCTACAGCGTCATTCTGCGAACCAAGGGTCAATCCATTACAATCAGTTCCAGGTCGTCAAGCTGGAGTCGTCAGGAGGCGATCGCCAACCGAGTCAACGCCTTTTTCATGGACAATACCCAGCCCTCGCTCTACGTCGAAAACGACGACCGAGTGGTGATGTTATTCATCGGCGGCATCACTGCGGCGATGGGGATTGGCGGGCTGCTGGGTATGTGCGAGATTAACCACGCCACATTAGACAAAGCCAGCGGCAAACTGCACCATGTCCGCCAGGGCGCAATCGGGCAAAAAGAATCGGTGCTGCCGCTGCATCAAGTGGCTTATGCAGACGTGGAGCAGGGCACAGGCAAGGCGAGATCGACCGGACGGATTGTGCTGCACCTGAAGTCGGGCGATCGCTTTCCCCTGACGCGCACTCTGTACCCCGGTCTGAGGCACAAGGAGAAAGTCGCCCGCTTAATTAGCGAGTTTGTGGCCGCTCCCAGCCCTCAGCCTGCGGTCAATCCTGAACGCGCAAAACCAGCCCCAGTGCCCAGCAGCCCCGAAGCGGCGATCGCCCAGTATCAGCAGGCGCTCCAGACCAATCCCGACGATGCCGAAACCCACTATCGTCTGGGCATGGTTCATTACAAACAGCACGATGTTCAGGCGGCGGCCACCCATTTAAACCGCGCCCGCGACCTGTTTGCGGCAAAACATGAATCTCACCGTGTGCTGCAAGTGCAGGATATGCTGTGGCGGCTAGAGCAGGGCTAGGCAGTAAAACCGGAAACGGTAAAAAACGTCATGAAATCTCAACGTAAACTCCAGGGGATCTGAAGCAAATCGAAAGTTTCCAGCGATCCCCAGAATTCGGATGGTATTACAGGAAGAGAGTTTGGGTATTTGGTGGGGGCGATCGCCACAAAACGTTACAACCCCCGCGACACCCGCTCGATCTGCGACTCACACTTTGAGGATTCATGAAACAGATTCCAGCATCCCTGTTAACGCTAACCGCTGGCATTCTGATCACCCTGGTCAGCCTGTGGGTGAGTCAGCATCATGGTCTGTTGCCAGAGCAAGCGTCGGAAGCGGCGGTTTTGGTAGACCAGCTTTTTGACGTGATGGTGATGATCGCCACTGCGCTGTTTCTGGTGGTCATTGGAGCAATTCTGCTGTTTTGCTTTCGCTATCGCCGTGCGCCAGGAGACGAGGGCGACGGCATCCCCATCGAAGGCAACCTGCCGCTAGAAGCCTTCTGGACGGCGATTCCCGCTATTTTGGTCATTGGGCTGGGGGTTTACAGCGTCCAGGTGTTTCAGGAAATGGGCGGCTTTGACCCCGGCAGCATCCACGTCGGGCACGGCATGATGGGCGGCGCAGTATCGCAGGAAATGCCGTCGCACGAAATGCATCCGATGCCGCAGGATTCCGCCGCGATGATGGCGCAGGTTCCCGGTGAGGGGGCGATCGCCACCGACGCGACGGCCGAAATGCTAGCGGAACTGCCCGACGGCGCAGAGCCACCCGCCACGCCCGTTCCCCGCTATGGCTTTGGCGCAAACCCTGAAGAGGAAGGACAGGTGCCCGATTTGGTGGTGAATGTTACCGGAATGCAATATGCTTGGCTGTTTAACTATCCAGACAGCGGCATTATGACGGGCGAACTGCATATCCCTGTCGGCAAAGACATTCAGTTGAATATTTCTGCCCAGGACGTGATCCACTCCTTCTGGGTGCCGCAGTTTCGCCTGAAGCAAGACGCGCTGCCAGGTCAAACCTCCGGGCTGCGGTTTGTGGCAACGAAGGTGGGCACCTATCCGGTGGTCTGTGCAGAACTCTGCGGCAGCTATCACGGCGGCATGAGGACTCAGGTGATTGTCCATGCCCAAGACGAGTTTGACGAATGGCTCCAGCAAAACGCCATCGCGCAGCAGCAAAACCCAGCACAAACTGTGGCGGTGAATCCGGCGGATCTGTCGGATGGAGACTATCTTGCGCCCTACGCCCAGGAGATGGGCGTGAGCGATCAGGTGCTTTCGCAACTGCGATCGCCCTCTTAAGTTTGCAGATTCACGTTTCTGCCTCTTAAGTGCGTTCATTTCCGCATTCATTCCCTCGTTCCGAATCTTGATAAAAAACTGGTATATTCCCTCTGCGTATGACTCAAGCACAAGTTCCACTCGACGACGCAGCGCTTGTTGCAGACCATGACCACCCCCAGGTTCACAAAGCCTGGAAGTGGTATCACTACTTCGGCTACAACATCGATCACAAGGTGATTGGCATTCAATACCTAGTGACGGCGTTTGTGTTTTATCTCATCGGCGGGCTGATGGCCGTGGGCATGAGGATGGAGCTAGCCACGCCCGATCCCGATTTTGTCGATCCAAGCCTGTATAACGCGCTGCTGACCAACCACGGCACGATCATGATCTTTCTGTGGATCGTGCCTGCGGCGATCGGGGGCTTTGGCAACTACCTAATTCCCCTGATGATCGGCGCACGAGACATGGCGTTTCCCAACCTGAATGCGATCGCCTTCTGGCTCAACCCGCCCGCTGGCTTGCTATTGCTGGGCAGTTTCTTTTTTGGCGGGGCGCAGGCCGGGTGGACTTCCTACCCACCGCTGAGCGAAATCACCGCTCCGATCGCCCAGTCGATGTGGATTATGGCGATCGTGCTGGTGGGCACATCCTCGATCCTGGGCGCGGTGAACTTCATCGTCACCATCATCATGATGCGGGTTCCGAGTATGACGTGGGACAAGCTGCCGCTGTTTTGCTGGGCAATCTTGGCGACTTCGGCGCTGGCGCTGGTGTCTACCCCTGTGCTGGCGGCGGGCCTGATCCTGCTGCTGTTTGATATCAACTTTGGCACGTCATTTTACAAGCCAGATGCGGGCGGAAATATCATCATTTACCAGCATTTGTTCTGGTTCTATTCGCATCCGGCGGTGTATCTGATGATTTTGCCGATTTTCGGCATGATGTCGGAAATTATCCCGGTCTATGCCCGCAAGCCGATTTTTGGCTATAAGGCGATCGCCTATTCCAGTCTGGCCATTTGCCTGGTGGGTCTGTTTGTCTGGGTACACCATATGTTCACCAGCGGCACGCCGCCCTGGATGCGCCTATTTTTCACGATTTCCACGCTGATTGTGGCCGTCCCCACCGGGGTCAAGATCTTTAGCTGGGTGGCAACGCTGTGGGGCGGCAAGATCCGCTTCACGACGGCGATGCTGTTTGCGATTGGTCTGCTGGGCATGTTCGTGCTGGGCGGACTCAGCGGCATCACGCTGGGCGCTGCGCCGTTCGACATCCACGTTCACGATACGTATTACATCGTGGCGCACTTCCACTACGTGCTGTTTGGTGGGTCGGTGTTTGGGCTGTATGCCGCGATTTATCACTGGTTCCCCAAAATGACGGGCCGCATGATGAACGAGCAACTGGGTCAGGTGCATTTCGTGATGACCTTCATCGGGGCAAACCTTACCTTTTTGCCGATGCACTCGCTGGGAGCGCACGGAATGCCGCGCCGCGTCGCCATGTATGACCCGCAGTTTACTGCCCTAAACCAGCTCTGCACCTTTGGCGCATTCATGCTGGCGGCTTCGCTGATCCCCTTCATCATCAACGCGGTGTGGAGCTGGATGCGCGGCCCCAAAGCCAGCGACAACCCCTGGAATGCGCTGACGCTGGAATGGACGACCGCCTCGCCGCCGATCATCGAAAACTGGGAAGTGCTGCCTGTAGTGACGCACGGCCCGTATGAGTATGGGATGGCGGAGGAAGCGCTGGCGGTAGAGTGATGGGGAAGAGGGAAGAACGAAAAACGAAAAACAAAAAACGAAAAACGAAAAATGAAAAACGAAAAACGAAAAATGAGACCTCTTCCCTCTTCGTTCTTCCCTCTTCGTTCTTCCCTCTTCGTTCTTCCCTCTTCCCTCTTCCCTCTTCCTGCCCAACTGACCTGAACTCCCGACAAATACCCAACCATGACTGACGCAACTGCACCCACCGGAACGGCGATCGCCCCCGAAATTACCGCCGAGGCTCAGGCCCACGACCACGCGCATCCCGATTTGCGCGTTTGGGGGCTGCTGACGTTCCTGATTTCCGAATCGCTAATGTTTGGCGGTTTTTTTGCCGCCTACTTGATGGTGCGCGGGGCCGCAAGCCACTGGCCGCCGGAAGGAACCGAGGTAGAACTGCTGCTGCCGACGATCAATACGATCATTCTGGTGTCGAGCAGCTTTGTGATTCACCTGGGCGATGTCGCCATCAAGAAAAACGACGTGAACGGCCTGCGGAAGTGGTACATCGTCACAGCGCTGATGGGCGCAGTCTTCCTGGCTGGGCAGGCCTACGAATATGCGACGCTGGGCTATGGACTCAAAACAAATATCTTTGCCAATTGCTTTTACCTGATGACGGGCTTTCACGGGCTGCACGTCTTCATTGGGCTGGTGCTGATTTTAGGCGTGCTGTGGCGATCGCGCCGTGCGGGTCACTATTCTGACCACAAGCACACGGGCGTAGAGATGGCAGAAATCTACTGGCACTTTGTAGACATCATTTGGATCATCTTGTTTGCGCTGCTCTATATCCTGACGCAGTTTCCTTAAGTTCGCACTAGCCTCCAGATTTCATTCCGAATCGGTTTCACTTCACCAATCCAGCACACGGTTTTTCCAAACGAAAGACCGTGTCTTTTTTTGTTCTTTTTTATTGATCCTGCTGCTTCCCAGTCGTCAATCCTTAAACCATTGATGTGCCTACAAACCATTGATGTGCCTACACTCTCGTGTCTCGTGAGTCGCCCGCGTCAGGTTTTGGGCCAAGGCGATCGCCCCAATCCTCAAGTCACAGCCCCCTCTCGGCACTCCAGCAGCGGCGAACCATGCACACTTGCCCGTAATTCAGGCTCAATACAGCTACAGGGCCCCCGATAGATTCATCGGGGCAGCGTATCGGGAGGTTTAACTCGTATTCTGTGCCGTTTGCTTTGGCAATTGCAGAAACGTGACGAACCCCTACAACCAACGTGGGCGATCGCCCGTGTTTTAGCGGCGCTTGCCTCGCTTGCTGGGCGGCTTTTTCCGAGATGGCGTGGACTTGGGTGGAGGACTGCTAGGCGGCTTTGCAATTGGGCTGGCGGCTGGCGGTTCTATTTGGGCAGGCGTTTCAGTAGCGGAGGCTTCAGCAGGAGTTTCAGTGGATTCAGTAGACGCTGTTTGGTCGGGCTGGGGTTGGATTGACTGGTGCGATCGCTCTCGCGCCTCTTCAATCCACAAGTTCGGGAAAATACGCTGCCAGGATGCGGGCTGAATGATTTCTAAAATCTGTGCCTCGGTGGTTTCCGCCAAGGCTGCAAACGTGGTGATTCCGGCGGCAAACAGCTTTTGCTCATAAACCGGGCCAATCCCGTTAATTTCATACAGCGGATCACGGTCGGGATGCGATTCGGGCGATCGCGCTGCGAGTGCTGCTGCTTCGGCAATCCAGGCATCTGGCGTAAACCGTTGCCATCGCTCCGGCTGGAGGATCTCTCGCAGTCGTTCCGGCGTGGCGGCGGCCAGATCGGCAAAGGTGGTGATTCCGGCCGCAAACAGCTTTTGCTCATATACCGGGCCAATGCCGTTGATATCCAGCAGCGGATCGCGGGGAATCTCAGCGGGAATGGGAGAGGGCGATCGCCCACTAATCACCTGCGCTTCGGCAATCCACGCTTCCGGATCAAATCGCTGCCAGCTTTCCGGCTGAATCAAGGTTCGCAACTGCTCCGGTGTTGCAGCAGCCAAATCCGTAAAGGTAAAGATACCGCCGTCAAATAGCTTCTGCTCATACACTGGGCCGATGCCGTTAATATCGCGCAGCGGGTCATGGTCGATGCCTGCGGGAACGTCTACTCCTTGAGCCAGCCGAGCGGCTTCCTGAATCCATAGGGCGGGAAAAATCTGCTGCCAGGCCGCAGGGCGAATGATAGCTTGCACCTGCTCTGGAGTTAGCGCCGCCAGATCCGCAAACGTGTAGATGCCCGCATTAAATAGCTTTTGTTCGTAAATCGGGCCGATGCCGCTGATATCGCGCAACGGATCGCGCCGAGCGTCAGTAATCAGCCCTGTTGCTTGGACAATTTCGCGACCCTGCGATTCAGTCTCGATGCCAGACGTGTCTGAGTCCGTAGGGGCGATCGCCCCTACCGCACTCGCTCCTGTTTCACCAGCCTCCGCCGTCAGCGCCAGCGGCAGCGATTCTAACTGCAACCGCACCTCGGCAAGCTCCGCCACAAGAGTGTCTCGTTCTGCCTGAAGCGCTTCTCGCTGAGCCTGGGTTTCTGCCTGCGCTTGTCGAAGCGTTTCGGACTCGGCTTCAAGCGTCTGGACGCGCGATCGCCATTCCACCTCGGTATCCTCTAGCCGAGCGCGGAGAGCGACCAGTTCTGTTTCAATCGTTGTGCGATCGCCGCTCACCGTCGCAATCTGCTCTTGCAAGGCATCAATCCGTTTCTGTAGCGCCAGACGTTCTTGCTCATGTTCCTGGGCAATATCTTCCTGCTGTTTTTGTGTAGAGGCTAACTCAGTCTCAAACTGGTTTCGTTCATTTGTCACTTGAACTAATTGCTCTCGCAGCGTTCCCAGTTCTGACTCGAGAGAAGCCTTTACACCTATCGCATCATCCTGAACCGCTTTCAACTGAGTCCGCAGTATGCTCAATTCTGATTCCAGCGCCTCTCGTCCGCTTTCAAATTCATCGAACTGAACTTGTAGCGCGGTTAAATCTGCTTCAAAGGTATTGCGTTCATGCTCAAGTTCATCCAGTCGTGCGCGAAGCATCGCGCTCTCTGCCTCAAACGCATCCTTCTCCAGGGTGATGTCGTTTATCTGAGAGCGCAGTGTAGATAGCTCAGCTTCACGGCGATCGCGCTCTTGAGTCATTGCGTCTAGCTGCACCCGAAGCGGTGCAATTTCTGCCTCAAATGCATCCCGTTCAGCGGTTAGATTCTGCATCTGGGGACGTAGTGTAGTCAGCTCAGCTTCAAACGCAGAGCGCTGTTCAGCAATCTCATCAAGATGGGCCCGCAACTCATCAAGCTGAGTTACAAACTCATTGCGTTCTTTCGTGATGTTGCCCAACTGCGTTCGCAGGGCTGCCGGTTCGGATTCTAGCGTTTCCTGTGCAGCCGTTTTGTCTGCTACCTGGGTGTTGAGATTCGCTAGGTCTGCCGTCAGTGCCTCCCGCTCCTCAACTATTTCGTCAAACTGAGTTTGCAGCGTTGCAAGTTGTAAGACTACGGCTTCTCGCTCAGCGGCGATCGCCTCTAATTGAGTTCGCAATTCCGTTAACTCTCGCGCCCCTGCTTCGCCTGCGGCAGTGGCATCCGAAAGCTGAGTGCGAACTGTGGCCAGTTCTAAATCCAGCGCGTCACGTTCCTCTATGAGATGGTTTAACCGGGCTTGCAGGTCTTCTAGGTCTGCAGCTGCGGCTTGCTGGGCGGCCGTTTGTTCCTTAACGAACGCATCCAACTCGGCCCTCAGGGTCACAAGCTCCGCTGCATGGGCAGCTTGTGCAGCCTCCAGTTCTTTCTGAAGGTCTTCTACACGAGTGCGGAAGGTCGCAAGCTCATCCCCAAGCGCATCCCGCTCGGTTGCCAGCGCCTCGGTTTGCAACAACAGTTCTGCCCGCGCTGCCTCTTCCTCTGCCCGAACGCGAGTGGCTTCGGCTACGCTGGCCCGCAGCAGCGTCACTTCTGCGTCCAACTCGCTTCGGGTTGCCTTCTCAGCGTCAAGCTCTAGGCGCAATGCTGACAAAGTGTTTTCCGTTTCAGAAATGACTGCTTCAGCGTTTGCAGCCTGCGATCGCGCGGTTTCCAGTTCCGTTCGCAGTTCTGACTCCAAGCCTTCCAGTTCCGTGAGCCGCGATCGCAGCGATATCAGTTCTCCCTCTACGTCATTCTTTTCAGCTTGAATGCGTTCAAACTGCGATCGCAGATCATCTAGCTGCGCGTCTAGATCCGTCTTCTCTGCTTGCGCTGCCTGCAACAAAACTCGAAGATTCTGTGTTTCTTCTTCAGCAGCCGTTTCCGAACTTCGCTGTGCTTCTAGCTCTCGCTGAAGCAAGACAATCTGATTCGTCAGTTCGTTCCGCTCGGCGTTCACCTGGCGTAGCTCTGCGCTTGCGGCTTCCAAATCAGCGGCGATCGCCTCTCGTTCGCGCTGGCTTGTTTCAAGCTGATCGTGCAATGCCGCCAGATCTGCCTGACGAAGCTCAATTTGGGGGCGAAGCTGGGCGAAATCGACTCGCTCTCCAGGGTTCAGCGATTCGCCCACAAAGGCGGCATAAAAGCCGCTCAGCGCCTGCCAGTAGCTTTCCTTTTCCTGGGTAACGCCTGCCAGCGCTTGGCGCAGTTCGTCTAGGTCAGCCGTGCGCTCGGACTGTTCTGCGCGTGCAGTTTCCAACGCTGCCTCTAGCTCAATTTGCCGAGTGTCAGCATCCTGCAAGCGCGATCGCAGCGCCTCGAGTTCCAGTTCCAATGTTTGCTTTTCGGACCGAAGCGTTTCTACGATTGAAGACACTTGCTTGGGTTCGCCGGTCAATGCTCGTGAAAGCGCTAGTCCGGTCACCAGAGCAGTTTGAACTTCCTCTGATGTGAATTCACCTGTGGGTTCATCTATAGGCGTATTAGGCTCATTTTCATGTTCCTCTATACGTTCCTGTTCAGTTGTCAACGAAGCGCGATCGCCCTCTGCTAGCGGCGTATTTTCTGTGAGGAGTTCTACGTCTAACTCTTCTGCGTCCGGCTCGATGACGGCTTCAGATTCTGGTTCTGGTTTATCCTCCACCTCATCAATCACTTCAGCATCACTTGCTTTGGCATCAACCGTGTCAACATCCGTGTCAACATCTGTCACTGTCACATCAGCATTTGATTCTAGGAGTGATTCATTCTCAAGTTCGAGATTTAATTCTGATTCTGGAAATTCTGCTGTACCAGCTTCGGAATCGATGCTGTTCTGCTCAGCATCGATCTGTGGAATGATGTCGATATCATCAATCTGTTCCTCTGCTGCTTCGGTTTCTTGTTCAACGTCTGGACTATCTTCAATCACCCCTGCGTCCGCTACGGAAGTCCAGGCTGTGTTGTTTGGGATGCGAACTTGGGCGCTATTGGTCATGGTTTTGGCAACCGTCGCTGCTGGGCGAGTTGGGGCAAAGTCTGGCGATCGCCCGAACGACCCGGCCTGTTCCGCCGCAGACAACGCTCGATTTCGCTGCCGAGCCTGTCGCGCCAGAACCGTTTGCACCAGCGTCAGCAACCCGCCCAGCACCAGCAGCGGCAGCAGCACCCACTTCAGCAAAGAGCCAATGCCACGCCCACCAGGAACCACCTCGCCAGGGGCGATCGCCACGGTTTTGCGGCTGCCTGCATCCAGCGCGATCGCTCGCTTTGCCTCGCTCAGCAGCGCCTGTCCATCGGGCGATGAGGTCAGGTTTTGCACCACGGCTGATGCGGGAGAACCGGGTCGATAGGCGATCGCCCCCACCTGCTCCAGCGGATACCGCGCATCTGTCGGCAAGACTGCTTGGGAAACCGCTAGCTTTACCACGCGGGCTTTGGTCTGCTGGGTCAACTGGTCGGCGATCGCATAGCCAATCCCATCTTTCCCCAACTTGGCAATGACCTCAGCCGTGTCATCAGTTTTCAGCAGCACTCGGTTCACTGCTGCTGGCGGTACACCTGGCGGCACCAATCCATATTGCTGCAAAACCGCCCGTGTTTCGCTAGTGGCCGGGCGATCGATTAGGCGAATCGGGCGATCGGGCCCGCCCACCTGCGTCCAGTTGGTAATCTCTCCGCGCAGGATTTGCTCGAACTGCGGCACCGTCAAATGTCCCTTGAAGGGATTATCCTCACCCACAATGACTGCAATTTGCGCTTGATCCAGCCACAATGCTTTGAAGCCCTGAGCGAGTTCGTCTGGCGTGAGCGATCGCTCCAGTGCCACCAAATCGACCTCGCCTCGCTTCAGCGCCGCCAGCCCCGCCTCAGTTCCATTGGCCTGCACCTCCACCCTGAGGCTGGGTGATTCTGCCTCAAGCTGCTGCTTTAGCGCCCGATTCAGCGGCAGCAGATCGCGGGCCCCGTCTATCCGGATGAGCGTTGCAGGTTCCGGGTTTACAGCTTGCAAATCCGCTACATCTGGCTGAACATCCCGCCCAACCGTATTGGGCGCGGCCATGCCAGCAGGCATCATTCCTAGCAGCACAAGCAAAAGACCTGATGCAGCCAGTCCAGCCGAAGCAAAACGGTTTGCCCAAAAACCAAAATTCTGTGACATGAGGAGGATATTGGCGAAAGGTGAATAAAAATCGTGCAGTGCAGGCTATCCGAAGACTCCCGGAACGCTAACCCAACCCCCCACAATGCTGCCAAATGCAAAAAACAGCGCTACCACCCAGCGCGCTACCATCTCCTCTAGAGATAGTCCAGAGGACGGATTTGCGTCAGTTGTACAGAACACAAGCAATGCCCATGCACCTTAAGCAATTCCAAAGTTTGCGGCGTGTTTGCAGGGGCGATCGCCAGAACAATCCCCTTACCCACCATAATGATGAGATTGGTGATTTTAGATTGCTAAATCTGGCACAACGCGCCGCAAGACTTTAGCGATTCCTTGGCGATTTCATGAGTCGCGTGGTGCAAAAGATGGGCAAAAGAGTTGATAGGATTCTCATCAAGTACAGAGCTGTCATTGAGCCGTTATTTGGGTATGCCCTTCACTTACTCTCGCACTGTCCGCTTTCAAGACACCGACGCGGCCGGCGTTGTGTATTTTGCCAACGTGCTGGCCATGTGCCACGAAGCCTATGAAGCCTCCCTCGCCGCCTCAGGGATTAATCTCAATGCCTTTTTTTGCTACCCGCGTATTGCGATTCCCATCACCCACGCCACGGTAGATTTTATGCGGCCGTCTTTTTGTGGGGACGAGCAGAAGATTTACGTCACGCCCAAAAAGCTGAAGGACAGCGAGTTTGAGATCGAGTACGAAGTGTTTACGGTGGAGCGAGTGGGCAAGGAAATTCCCGAAATCCAGGAAACCTGCGTTGCCCGCGCCTTTACCAAGCATGTGTGCATTGACAGCGCCCAGCGTGCGCGATCGCCCCTACCGCTAGAGGTGATGAAGTGGCTCAGCCAGTGGAGCCGCGAAGGAGAAAAGGTGTTTGATGATTTGGAAACGTTGCTTTAGAACTTACTCTCGGTAGGGGGCGGATGGGCGATCGCTCGTCCAAGGCAGACGTTCGACGTTCAGAAGCGGCAATCAGGCGGCGATCAGAACGCATTGCCGGGCCAGGGTGGCGGCGAGGTGGGCGGCCCCTTTGGGGTCGGAGCGGGGGGATAGCTCAAGTTGCCCAGCGGCAGATCGCCCCGGCCCATCGAGGTAAAGCTGCTGATCTGCACAAAGCTGGGAGTGAATAGGAAAATGTGGTCGCCCAGCCGCTCCTGGTGTCCATCCACTGCATAGGCTCCACCCGCCACATAGTCGGCCGCCCGCTGGGCCTGGTCTGGCTCCATTAGCCCTAAATTCAGAATGACGGACTTGCGCTCTCGCAGCGCCCGCACCGCTTGGGGAATTTCTTCAAAGGAGCGCGGCTCCATCAAGACCACTTCGGGCTGATGCCCAGCAGCACGGGGCAGGCCTACGACATTATTGGGGACGCTATTGGGTGCAGCACCCCTACGGCGGCGAGGGGCGGGCGACGGGGGCGGAACTTGCTCGGGGTAGGCATTGGCATAGCCGTAGGACTCGTCTTCAGCGGCGTATCCCAGATCTTCGTACTCGGCATCGTCGTAGGGTTCGCCCAAACCAAACACGTCTTGAATTCGCTGGAAGAAGCTCATGGCTGTGGGAGGGTGAGAGGACGGAGGGGGTGGCTATGGCGGCGCAGAGATCGCTACGGACAGTACAGGAATCAAAACATAGAACTCAAACTTAGAACTCAAACTTAGAACTCAAACTTAGAACTCAAAAAATCAAATCAAGCCTGAATTTAGTTCGCTTGTTCTATTTTAACCTGTGTGCCCGAAATCCTAAAGTGGTTCCGCTCAAGTGTTGTGACGGGTCAAGTTTTGTAACGAAGGCGAAAGTTCAGGCGCTTCGCGGTCTACTCCGGACGGCGAGTTCTACCTGCCCAATCCCGGTGATGCTCGTCACATGTCCTGGGACGGCCCATCACAACGCAGGGGCCCTGGCAGTCACCCGATTCTTAGAGAATTATCACCCCCCTGGTTTTGTGGAATCACCCGGCTGGAGCGTGAAACAGGAGATAGTAGTCACAGCTAATCCAGAGAGTGTTCCAGCTATGAATGAGACTCGGCCAGCCCTACCTCGACGCAATTTGACTCGCGAAATCAAGCCCACCTATTGGCGCAGGCTAATCGAGGCGGGAGTGCCCATTGATGCTGCCGATGTCATTGCTTGGGCGATCGCCCGATACGACACAGCCCGGCGGCTGCCGCCCTCCAGCCAGCGGGCGTTAATTCGGCAATATTGCGCGTTTGTGTGTCGGGCAGGGCTGTGGCGATCGCAGCTTCTGGTCAATTCTGGGCTGTAGTCGCGAGTAGAGTCAGCGCTGTGCGGTACTTCACAACTTTGCAGCGCCGACCTCTGTTGTGACCTATGTGACTAACCATGAACGTTATGCAATCACCGATTACGCGACAGTATGCGATCGCCCAAGCGGCGCTGGAACACGCCGTTTATTTCCTAGAACTCGGAGCCGATACCAAAGCCGCCACCTACTTCCAATTTGCCGCGCAAAACCTTCAGGGCATTGCCAAAATGCTGGTCGAACAAGAGGCCCGGCGATCGCACTTGGATTCCAGGGAGGGGTAGGGGTGAGAGGTGAGGGATGAGATTTCAACGACAGACTCTAAAAGAGTGGCAAAAGAATCTCAAATTCGGTGCCGATGCCAGCGGGCGCATCGGTAGGAAAAAGCGCAGGCGATTTAAGGCGAAACTGACCGCCGTGTTTGGCGGTGACAATCTGATAGCTGACCGAGAGACTGGTTTCCTTGGCGGCACGGCGCTCGACGGTGAACGACTCTAGAATACGCTGCTGGGTTTCGGGCGAAAGTCCTGGCCCGTTGTCAGTAATGCGAACAGACACCCAGCGACGTTCGTTTCGCGCTGTTGAGCCTGGGGGAAACTGAGCGGTTTTGGTGGTTGTTTTGAAAGGTTCTGAGTCGGCTGGAGCGATCGCCCCCGATGGGTTGGCCGATGTCCCGCCGCTGGGTGATGGGTCTGACAGTCCCTGGATAGCTGTAGTGATGACGATCTGGGGTTTGCGGAGAGAACCGGCCGCAGCGTGGGTGGGGCGATCGCCCATCCCCTCAACCCAACTTTGGTAGGTAGCCGAGTCTAGCAGGGCCTCAACCGCGTTGATCAGGATATTCATAAACACCTGACTCAGTTGCCCAATAAAGCAGGGCACGGGCGGCAGGTGTCCATACTCACACACGATGTCAATTTCTCCAGTCAGGCGGCTTTTCAGCAGCAAGACAATGCTGTCAAGGCACTCATGCAGGTTGGCGGGCTTGGGATAGACTTCATCGACATGGCAAAAGTTTTGCAGGCTGGTGGCCAGGTTCTTGAGCCGCTCGGCCCCGGCGCGAATGCTGGCGATCGCCTGGGGCAAGTCGCGTTTCACATACTCTAGCTCGATAGCGTGCTGAAGCTGTTGCACCGCAGGCGGCACCGACGGCAGGCTGGCTTCGTAGGCGGCGACCAGATCCAACAGGTCGGCAGCATAGCTCGACACATGGCTGAGGTTTCCCCAGATAAAGCCTACCGGATCAAGAATTTCATGGGCCACGCCGTCCACCAGTCGCCCCAGCCCGGCCATTTTTTCGCTCTGAATCAGTTGCACCTGGGTTCGCTCATAGCGCACCTGGGTTTCGATGCCGCGAATCTGCCAGTGGGCCCGATTTAGCTCGTGGGGGCTGAGCAGATAATAGGCCCCGTCTGCCTGCACTACGATTGGTTCGTTGAACTGGTCGGGCGATCGCCGTAAGACCTGCTGCGCCGCTGCCAAAATCGGCGTATGACCCGGCAACACCAGCGGCGGCTGGCAAGCATAGCTATGCAATACCTTCAGTGGGCGACTGAGAAACAACTCTGTTCCATGCGGACGCAGCAGGTATTCCAGCAAGCGCTGACGTGACAGCATTCCCACAAACCGCGCTGCATCCCACAGCACGACTCCCGGCAGCGCTGGATGCTGCTCAAACACCGCTGCAACTTGCAAGCCCGTCTGCTCATAGTCTGCCTGAAAGTCGTGCAGCGGCAGTTCCTCCAGCGTAGACTCTGAGCTAAGCACCTGAATGTTGGTCTCGCGCAATCGGGGAATCAAAAAGCCCTGAGGCAGTACCTCCGGTAAAGGAGATGCTGCTGGGCAATCTGTCGGGAAATCGCTCGATATCATGAACAGGTTATCCATAAATTCAGAAAACAGTCCCAGCGGCAGACTGAGCCAGTCCTGGCAAGGGATCTCTGTAAAACTGGGCGATCGCTGTCAATTCGGAAACTGTTAGACGGAAATTATCAAAAAAATTACAAAGCAATCAGACGAAATTATTTGTTTAGAATGCCCAGGAATCAAAAAACAGCATCTATCCTTTAGAAGGGCGTATAGAGGGACGTAGGCGGTCAGGATTTGGCGTGAAGGCTGAAAATTAGGCTAAACAACCGTTTCCCATTCCGACTCGCCTGCAACCCCCATTTTCCTGCCTCTTTAAACCTCTACCCCCCCATTCCTTTATGACTACTGATTCCACTGCTGCGGCAAATCCGGTCATGTTGCAAAGTGAGGTGATCGGCAAAGTTGTCATCAAGCCCGATACGGCGGAGGAAGTCGGGCGCGTCAGTCGGCTCTGGCTTGATCCCAAAGCGCATCAAATTGTGGGATTGGAATGCACAGCGGGGGCATTAGGGATCAAGCGCCATGCCTATAATTGGCTGCAAATCGCTAGCATCGGCTCTGAAGGGGTCATTCTCAAGGCCCACATTGGCCCAGAAGCGACCAAGCCCGATACGGTTGTGTTTGTGCTGGGAGATGAGGTCTGGACGGACGGCGGCAGTCGCGCCGGGCTGGTGGTGGATTATCGCCTTGACCCGACGAGCGGGCGCGTGCTGGATTATCTATTTACAACCGACGACTGGGGCGGGCTGACGAGCGGGCTATATCGGCTGCACCCGGCGGGCGTGATCGGTGTGAGCGATCGCCGTTTGGTGTGTACCGTGTCTTCGGTCGAGGCGGCGGAGTTGGAAAGCCCCGGCGTGGTGCAGAAAGTGCAGCAGGCGCGGGAGTTCCTCAAGAAAGATTATTCTCAAACCAAGGCAGATGTCAGCAACCTCAAGCAAAAACTGACGGGGTTGGTCGGGCAGGTGCAAAGCAGCGCCCAGTCGCTAACCGAGCAAACCAAAGCCACCCTTGCAGAGAAAGCTGAGCAGCTTCAGCAAACGACTGAAAAGGCAAAGGAAACCCTTTCGGATAAAGCCGGACAGCTTCAGCAAACGGCTGAAAATGCCGCAGCCCAGGCCAAAGAGAGACTAGCCGACGCGACGACCCAGGTGCAAGTAACGGGGGAAAGAGCCAAAGAGTCTGTGGCTAATCTCACAGCCCAGGCGCAGGACAAAGCACAGCAGCTTTCGGAACAGGCTCAGGGGGCGATCGCCGAGGCAACCCAGCGCCGCCAGCCCACCGAGCCGCCCGCCGCCAGCCCAGAAGACTTGTCTGATTCCGCTGATCTTTAATCCGTTCCTTAATCCATAGTCTCCTACCGTTAGCAGTAGGTCTAAACCCGTCTGAATCCACAAGAATGGATTTCCAGGGGATAGTCGGGATGACAAGGGCGATCGCACAATCCACACCTTTTTCGATAGCGTTTGATGGAGAAGGACGGATTGGGCGATCGCCCTTTTGCAACAAGCCCATCAGTTCATACTAGCGGGTGATCGGAGTGGGTGATCGAGATTTACACCGCAGCATGAAGAGTAATTTCGCGCCTCTTTCTATCTTGATAGAAGAGAGCGATTCAGGTTGTATCTCGACTTGGTGAACGAACCTTCTGCAAGTGGGGGTGTTCCCATTGCACCCCCGCCCTTCCTTCCAGACAGTGTTCCAGTGCATGGTTCCAACACCAGTCCTTCAGGATTAAGTAGCAGTTCTTAGAGAGGTTCCCTTGCAGGGAACTGGTCAATCCTTTGCAGCGCCACAGCGCTCAATCCACGACCCAACTTCAGGATTCGTGATTATGAAAACGGTTTATTCTTTGCAACAGTTCATCGCAGTCTTATTGGGTTTGGGATATTTCGCAAACTCGGATAGCGTACACAGTAACTCGCACCTAGGATGCAGCGACGTACAGAGCAAACTGCCGAGTGATGACTTGAAACTGGCCATCCGCACATTTCAGGCGCATTATGGGCTGCCGCTAACGGGCGAGGCAGACCAGCTTACCCAGGAAAAAGCACGCCAGCTTGTCCGCAACCTGCACCACGGACTCAAGCAAACCGTGAGTCCGGATCTGTCCATCAGCGAGTTTTATGGGCCGCGCACCGTTAGCGCCGTTGAGAAGTTTCAAGCGCAACGCAAACTGCCTGTGACTGGCGTTGCCACGGCTAGCGTCCGCAGCGCTATTGAAGAAGACCTCAAGCAGCAGCTCCGGCAAGCCCTCGGCCGTGCTGACAATCGGCGTACCCCTTGTCCCTGTGCAAATTAGTGGGCTGGAATCGACCCAAAGCCAGGGCACGTAATCAACGTTGTCCCAAAGCTGTCATCTGCATCCTCATCATCCGCATCCTAAAGACTCAAAATTTTGCAAGTCCCGGGACGATATCTATACAAACTATTAACAAAGCAGATTGCACAGCCGGGCGATCGCCCTGTTTTATTCACGCTGCCTGCACCTAACTCGATTCATGCAGCCCTTAAATCCCTCGTCTAGAAGCGCGAGATGTGCCTGAGATCAGCCATTTGTGCAACTCGGCGGTCACGCTGTCTGGCAGCCATAGAGCCAGCAGAAAATATAGTCTGAAAAAGGGAAAGGGGCGATCGCCCACCCAAATCTCACGCGCCGCCGGAATTTGAGTTTCAAATTTGTATTCCTTGAAACCAGAATCCGCCTTCTTGCGGACAAAATACCCACCGAATGCTGATTCTTTTGATGTAGGAAGTGTGAACTTCAGAGTCTCCCTCGGGAATTTTCGGAGGGCAGCCTGTAGAACTTTATGTAAGAGCTTTGTGCAAACTGCTTCTATTACCCTGTTTATGGCTCGCTTGAGTCTATGTCCTGCTTCAATGCAGCTTTATGGGAACGGGTATTAAGCAGTTTGTGGCCAGAATCGGGTGTGTCTAGACCATTAGCATCAACACTGCGTCATAAGACCTGCATAGAACCTGCATAAACTAATTGGCCAAAGCCGATAGATGTTTACAGACCGAATCCTTGGAGCTGAGTCAGCATTCGGATTTTTATTAAGTTGCAGTTTGCCAACACCGAATTAGAGGGCAACCTGTTGACGAGTCCAGCTTCTTAGCCTGGAAGCCTGCCGCAATCTGCCAAGCATGGCTACGCCTCCGCAAGTCCTCCTGTCGGATGTGGCACTCGACTCTAGTCGCAGGGTCAGTTCGCTGCTGCGTGCTGAGGGCCGGAAACTATCCCTAGCTGAGTCACTCAAGAAACGGTCGAATGGAACCTGAATATTCTTTTTCAGTCCTGATGAATTAGTCCTGAATACCGGGAACACTATCGGTAAGCAGTGAAAGAAAGAAGCCCCTTGTTACCTGGAGCAACTGAGACGAGTACTATGCCAGCAAGAACTTTCTCCGCTGAGGCGGACTACAACGACTCCTCGAATGGCTTTGAACTTCAAACTGGCGCTGTCAATACTCAAGACGACGACTTTGAGGTGCAACTGAGCGAGGATTTGGCAAGCCTGGAAATGGAGTACGGGGCAGCCGCGATTGGCAAAAATGCTACGGCGCGGCGCACGACTGACCTGGTGCGGCTGTATCTCCAGGAAATTGGGCGGGTGCGGCTCCTGGGGCGCGATGAAGAAGTCTCGGAAGCTCAAAAGGTGCAGCGCTATATGTCTTTGCTAGAGGCTTGCCACAAAGCAGCCGAACAGGGGGACCAAGCGCTCCAGCGCTACCTGCAAATTATGGAAACTCAGGATCGGCTGGCATCGATGCTGGGGCATCGTCCCTCGCTAGAGCGCTGGGCCGAGGCAGCGGGAATCGCTGTAACGGAACTGAAGCCGCTGCTGGCACAGGGCAAGCGTCGCTGGGCCGAGCTAGTGCAGCGTCCGGTAGAAGAGCTAGAACTGGTGCAGTCGGAAGGGCTGTCTGCCAAGGATCACATGATCAAGGCCAACCTGCGCCTAGTGGTGTCGGTGGCCAAGAAGTATCAGAATCGCGGACTGGAATTGCTGGATCTGATTCAAGAGGGCACGCTGGGTCTGGAGCGAGCAGTGGAGAAGTTTGACCCGACGAAGGGCTATCGCTTTAGCACCTACGCCTACTGGTGGATTCGGCAGGGGATTACGCGGGCGATCGCCACCCAGAGCCGCATCATCCGCCTGCCCGTCCACATCACCGAAAAGCTCAACAAAATCAAAAAGGCGCAGCGCAAAGTCTCCCAGGAAAAGGGCCGCACCGCCACCTATGAGGACATCGCCGCCGAACTCGACATGACCGCACCCCAGGTGCGCGAGGTGTTGCAGCGCGTCCCCCGCGCCGTGTCGCTAGAAACCAAGGTGGGCAAGGAGCGCGACACGGAACTGGGCGACCTGCTGGAAACCGAAGGCGCATCGCCAGAGGAACTGCTGATGCGGGAATCCCTGATCCGCGATTTGCAGCAGTTGCTCACCGACCTTACCAGTCGAGAGCGCGACGTGATTCAGATGCGCTTTGGGCTGGGCGACGGACAGCCCTATTCCCTGGCGGAAATTGGCCGGGCGCTGGATCTGTCCCGTGAGCGGGTGCGCCAAATTGAGGCGAAGGCGCTACAAAAGCTGCGTCAGCCCAAGCGCCGCAACCGCGTCCGTGATTACCTGGAGGCGCTGTCTTAAATAGCGGAAGCCGGAATTCCGGATCTGGAGATTTAGGGCGGAAAGGAATTTAGGTTCCTTCTGCCCTTTGTTTTGCCTACTTCGTCTTCATCTTTCACAAAGGGGGCAACCTTACGTTCCTAACCCAACCCTCTGGGCATAGCCCGGAAGTTTCAGAAGACAGCGAGGAGACACTAAAAATGGGCAAGGCGGCTTGTGCGCGAGCGCACAGACACAACGGAAGTCGCTACGATTGGAGATAGATGCGTCAGCGATAGATGCACCATCAGAACTCACGCTGATGAGGCAAGGCGGCTGATTTTCCGCAGGAGGTTTGTGTTGACGGATGTTGGAAACGTGCCAGAGCGCTTAGAGGGAAGGCCTCCGGCCCGCGCTACCCAGGCTTCTAGGGCAACGTCGCGATCGCCCTCCGATCCAACGCTAGATCAAGAACTGGACGAGGCGATCGCCAGCTTTCGAGAAATTCAGGCAGACCTGACCTATTGCCAGGCCCAAGACGCATTGCGGGATCTCGTCAGTGGGCTGGACTTGACCCCACGCGAGCGATCGGGGCTAGAAACAGAGCTAACCAGCCTGCAAACCCTGCTCCACAAGCTCGACCGCATGGTGGTGCAAATTGCGGTGTTTGGCATGGTGGGGCGGGGCAAATCGTCGCTGCTGAATGCGCTGCTAGGGCAGTCGGTGTTTGAAACGGGGCCCGTGCATGGCATCACGCAGGCGGTGCAGGCGGCGAACTGGGAGATTCGGCAGGAGGCGATCGCCGGAAGCGCTCAGGAGGTTCTGCGGGTGTCGCTGCCGGGAACGGGCCAGTCGCAGGTAGAGCTGATCGACACACCGGGAATCGATGAAGTCGATGGCGAAGGACGCGAACAACTGGCACAGCAAATTGCCAAACAGGCAGATCTAATCCTGTTCGTCGTGTCGGGCGATATTACCCGCGTGGAATATGAGGCGCTGTCGGCGCTGCGGCAGGCGGCTAAACCGATGCTGCTGGTGTTCAACAAGGTGGATCAGTATCCCGATGCCGATCGTCAAGCGATTTATCAGACCATCCGCGACCAGCGCGTGCGAGAACTGCTGTCGCCGGACGAAATCGTCATGGCGGCGGCTTCGCCGATGACGACGACGGCTGTGCGTCAGCCTGATGGTCGGCTTGTGGTGCGCCGAGAAGCCGGGAAACCCCAGATAGACGACCTAAAGCTCAAGATTCTGGAGATTTTGCACCGCGAGGGCAAGTCGCTGGTGGCGCTGAACACGATGCTCTATGCCGACGATGTGAGCGATCGCCTGTTGCAGCGCAAGCTCGAAATCCGCGATCGCAGCGCCGATGACCTGATCTGGCAGGGCGTGATGACCAAAGCCGTGGCGATCGCCCTCAACCCGATTACCGTGCTAGATCTGCTGGGCGGCGCGGTGATTGAAATTGCCCTGATCGTCACCCTGTCGCGGCTCTACGGCATCCCCATGACCCAGCAAAATGCCCTCATGCTGCTGCAAAAAATGGCAATCGGGCTGGGCGGCGTGACGGCCAGCGACCTGCTGCTAACGCTGGGGCTGGGTTCGCTAAAAAGTCTGCTGGGAGCAGCGGCTCCAGCGACGGGTGGCGCGTCGGTGTTGCCCTATGCCTCCGTGGCGATCGCCCAGGCAGGTGTCGCGGGCGTGTCCACCTACGTCATCGGTCAGCTTACCAAAACCTACCTCGCCAACGGCGCATCCTGGGGCCCCACCGGTCTGAAAACCGTCGTCAGCGAAATTCTTGACTCCCTTGACGAAGCCTCCATTCTGAGCCGCATCAAGGACGAACTACAGGCGAAGCTGGAGGGCCGGCGTTAGGTGAGGGAGTGTTGGAGTGTTGGAGCAAGCTTTCTCCTCACCCCCTCTCTCCCTCCCTCTCCCTCCCTCTCCCTCCCTCTCCCTCCCTCTCCCTCTCTCTTTCGTCACCCCATCACCCCGCCACCCCATCACCCAAATGCCCGACTCTCAAATCTTCGAGCAATCTATCCAAATCAGCGCCAGCGCGACGGCGGTGGAACAGTGTCTTACAGACCTGGCGTTGATGCATCGATGGCTCAATCCGGCGCTGCGCTGCGAGCCTGTGGGCGTTTGGAGTACGGAACTGGGCAGCAAGAGCCGATTTCTGATTCAAACGCCGCTGGTGCAGCCTGCGCTCCACAGCACGGTGGTCGAGCGGGAGCCGGGGCTGATTGTGTGGGAGTTTAGGGGATTCTTTCAGGGGCGCGATCGCTGGGAGTGTCAGCCGACTTCCACGGGCACGACGCTGGTCAATCGCTTTGAGTTTCGCATTCCCAATCCCATCGTCCGCTATGGGTTTAATACGTTTGCGGCAGAGTGGACCCGACAGGATATGCAGGCGCAGTTGCGGCGGCTAAAGCGCGTAGCAGAAGCGCTTTACAATAGCTCACAAACTGCGCCCAAAAAGTGAAGAAACGTATGCAAAACTAAACCTTGATTACAAATTCCCAGTCTTCAATTGGGAATTTCCGACCTGGGTGATAGTTTGATGAGTATCGAATAACACCATCAGATTTGCCTCGGTTTAGCCAAATGTACGATAAAAACACAAAGAAAGATTGGGTTAGCGCAACGCTGACCGCAACGCTGGGTGCTGGCGCAGTTACCACATTTGCCATTAGCCAAGGGCAACATCCGGCGATCGCCCTTAGTATCACTGCTTTTGCAGTCCTGGCAGCCCTGCTGATTGACCACTACAGCCCCACGTAGCAGCCAGAAGCTCTACATAGCCCTGGATGCCCTAATATAGCCCTAGATAAAGAAGCTCCACGCAAGAATCCGTTTCATCGACCCCTGCTGGCGGAATTTCCATCTGCCGAGTTTCTAGAGTTTGTGGTCGTCTTTTTCTCTCTCATCTAAAGATGCAGACTTTTGCCGCTCCTGCCATGCCTGCCAAAGGTCGGGGCGGCGTTTCTGCGTGCGCTCGATCTGCTGTTCGTGCCGCCAGTGGGCGATCGCCTGGTGATTTCCCGACAGCAGCACCTCCGGCACCCGCCATCCACGAAACTCCGCCGGACGAGTGTATTGTGGATAGTCCAGCAGCCCGTCTTCAAAGCTTTCCAGCTTCAGCGACTCGACTTTGCCCACTGTCCCCGGCAGCAGGCGAATCACGCCGTTCAGCAGCGCCAGCGCCGGAATTTCGCCACAGGTCAACACAAAGTCCCCTAGCGACACTTCCCGCGTCACTAGATGCAGCACCCGCTCGTCTACGCCCTCGTAGTGCCCACAGATAATGACCAGTTGATCCCGGCTGCTAGCAAACTCTTGAAACATCCGCTGGCACATCGGCTCCCCCTGCGGAGTCATCAGCAGCACCTCCCGTCGGGGCAGCACGGGCAGCGACTCCACCGCCGCAAAGATTGGCTCTGGTTTCATCAGCATCCCCACGCCGCCGCCATAGGGTTCGTCATCAACCTTGTGATGCTTATCGGTGGTGAAATCGCGGGGATTGGTCAGATGCACCTCCGCAATCCGGTTTGCCAGCGCTTTGCCCAGCAGTCCGGATTGCAGGGGCGAAGAAAAGAAATCGGGAAACAGGGTGATTAGGTCGAAGCGCACGGGGGAAAGGGGGAAGAAAGAAAGAACGAAGAGGGAAGAACGAAGAGGGCTGGAAGGGGAGAGGTGGCCGCTTCGGATTACTGTTTTTTGGAAAAATTTTCGGGGTGGTCTCCGGCGGCTTTGGTTGGTAGGTGGTGATAGAGGGCGATAGGTTTTTGCACCTATGCTCAGGGGGGATGTAATGAAGCTAGGATAGGGTTCGCACAAAAACTACCGTTAAAGGCTTGAGAGTATGGTTAAATAATTACGCTTAGACTCTAGACCCATTCCCATTAGATTTGCTGATTTAACTTGCCGAATCTAAATTCTATTTGACTGAACTTTATCAGGATAAAGCAGAGTCGGCGATGATGTGCGAGATCGCGCTTGCGAGATTGCTGCTGCACCATTGCTCGTATTTCGACGATTTATCCCACTGTTCATGCCTTGACCGCTGGTTTCGTTGCACCTTCACTGCACGCTAGAAGATTTCTTTGCTGTTTTTCTTGAGTCCCCACTCGCCAGCAACCTTCATTCTTGAGTCATGAGTAGAACTCAACACGGGCTTGGCAAACTATTAGAACGGCTAGTGTCGCGCCGTCCGCCTTCAGAGCGGATGTTTCAACCTGATCCTACCCTCCAGCGTCAACGGATGCCCCAGTCTACAGAAACAGCGGTTATGGTCATCGGCGGTGCCGAAGACAAAGTCCACGGTCGTGAAATTCTTCGCACGTTTTTTCATCGATCGCGCGGTGCAGATGCGCGGATTGCCATTATTCCTTCGGCTTCACGAGAGCCAGGGGTGATTGGCAGCCGCTACCGCGAGATTTTTGAGGACATGGGCGCAAAGGAGATTGCCATTTTCGACATCCAAGATCGGGATCAGGGGAGCCATCCTGATTGGCAGGCGTTTCTGGAAGACTGTACGGGCGTGTTTATGACCGGGGGTGACCAGTTGCGGCTGTGTGGCCTGCTGTCAGATACGCCCATCATGGAGAAGGTGCGAATTCGCGCTCAGCTTGGCGAGATTACGCTGGCGGGCACGAGTGCGGGCGCGGCGGTGATGGGTCAGCACATGATCGCGGGGGGTGGCAGTGGAGAACCGCCCAATCGGTCGCTGGTGGATTTGACCTCTGGGCTGAATATTATTCCTGAAGTGCTGGTGGATCAGCATTTTCACAATCGCAACCGGATGGCGCGACTGATGAGCGCGATCGCCGCTTATCCCGAAAAGCTGGGCATCGGCATTGACGAAGACACCTGCGCTATGTTCCAGGGCAATGGCACCTTTGAGGTGATTGGCAAGGGGACGGTGACGGTAATCGACCCAGAACAGATTTCCTTTACCAACCAGCCTGACGCGGGCACGGACGATCCTCTCAGTATCCACAATCTGCGGGTACATATTCTCAGTCATGGCGATCGCTTCGATTTCTACAAGCGCGTTGTCCTGAATCGGTAACCCATTCGGGGCGATCGCCCTGCCTGCGACCAGTCTCCAGATCTATCCCAATAAGTAATTACTCACAAAAACATCCTGTGATTCATTGCGCGTGGGATAAAAATGCGTCAGGATTCAGGCAGGGGGATGGGAGCAGGCAGTTCTAAAACAAACCTGAAACTGTTTCAAACAATACAGTTTGTCGTTGTTATCCCGCTCGACACTAGACTATCGTGCTTCTAAAGCCGCACTCTATCCTGGAATCCCAGCGCTATGAAGATTCTCAAGACTCAGACGTTGCGAGGCCCCAACTACTGGAGCATTCGATACCCCAAGCTGGTGATCATCCGGCTCGATCTCGAAGACCTGAGCGATCGCCCGTCTAACGAAATCCCCGGATTTTACGACGGGTTGGTATCCCTCCTGCCTAGCTTGGTCGAACACTACTGCTCACCCGGCTGCCGGGGCGGATTCCTCAGCCGCGTCCAGGAAGGCACGATGATGGGGCATATTGTGGAACACGTCGCGCTGGAATTGCAAACGCTGGCCGGGATGCCCGTCGGCTTTGGGCGCACCCGCGAAACCTCGACTCCCGGCGTTTACCAAGT
Organism: Leptolyngbya sp. O-77; assembly: GCF_001548395.1. Lineage (NCBI taxonomy): Bacteria > Bacillati > Cyanobacteriota > Cyanophyceae > Leptolyngbyales > Leptolyngbyaceae > Leptolyngbya > Leptolyngbya sp. O-77. The sequence goes on along the minus strand of NZ_AP017367.1, from coordinate 4,720,179 downwards.
TGTGATGGAGTACAAAAACGAGCAGGCGGGTCGCTACGCAGCGCGGGCGGCGGTTCGCCTCTGCCAAAGCATTGTAGACACGGGACGCTATCCCGTCGAAGAACTGGAGCAAGACCTGAACGACCTGCGGGAACTGGCGATGGAAGCGGCGCTCGGCCCCAGCACCGAGCATATCGTCGCAGCGGCCGAGGCGCGGGGGATTCCCTGGATGCCCCTCAGCACGCGATCGCTCATCCAGCTTGGCTACGGTGAACACCAAAAACGCATCCAGGCCAGCCTCAGCAGCAGCACGGGCATCTTGGGGGTCGAGTTAGCCAGCGACAAGGAAGGCACAAAGCGGCTGCTGGCCGAAGCGGGTGTTCCGGTTCCTCGTGGCACCACGATTTACTACCTGGATGAACTGGAGCAAGCCATTGAAGACGTGGGCGGATTCCCAGTCGTCATCAAACCGCTAGACGGCAACCACGGCCGCGGCATCACCATCGACATCAACTCAATGGCAGAAGCCGAAGAAGCCTATGATGCTGCCCAAGCTGCCTCAAAATCCCATGCGGTGATTGTCGAACGCTTCTATCGCGGACGCGACCACCGGGTTTTGCTCGTCGGTGGCAAAGTGGTGGCGGTGGCAGAGCGCGTCCCTGCTCACGTCATTGGCAACGGCTGCTCTACCATTGCAGAACTGGTAGACGAGACGAATCGCGACCCCCGCCGGGGTACAGGCCATGACAACGTGTTGACCCAGATCGAACTCGATCGCGCTGCCTTTCAAATGCTGGAGCGCCAGGGCTATGCCCTAGACACCGTGCTGCCGATGGGCCAAGTATGCTACTTGAAAGCGACGGCAAACCTCAGCACAGGCGGCATCGCCATCGACCGCACAGACGACATTCACCCCGAAAACCGCTGGATTGCCGAACGCGCCGCCAAGATCATCGGGCTAGACATTGCCGGACTGGACGTGGTAACCCCTGACATTTCTAAACCCATGCGCGAGGTGGATGGCGTAATCGTAGAAGTCAACGCCGCGCCGGGTCTGCGGATGCACTTTTCGCCCAGCGAGGGCACGCCGCGCAACGTGGGCGAAGCCATCATCGATATGCTGTTTCCGCCTGGAACGCCTGGCCGCGTGCCCATTGTGGCGGTGACGGGGACGAATGGCAAAACCACCACCAACCGCCTGATCGCCCACATTTTCAAACAAACCGGGCAGATTGTCGGCTATACCACCACCGACGGCATCTACATCGGCGACTATCTGGTGGAAAAAGGCGACACCACGGGGCCCCAGAGTGCCCAGGTGATCTTGCAAGACCCGACGGTGCAGGTGGCAGTCCTGGAAACGGCGCGGGGAGGGATTTTGCGCTCTGGGCTGGGCTTTAACCAGTGCGACGTGGGTGTGGTGCTAAACGTGGCAGCCGACCACCTGGGCATCGGCGATATCGACACGGTGGAGCAACTGGCGCACCTCAAGAGCGTCGTGGCGGAGAGCGTCGGCGTGGGTGGCTATGCTGTGCTGAATGCGGATGACCCGCTGGTGGCGGCGATGGCTAGCCGCGTCAAGTCGCAGGTGGCCTACTTTGCCATGAATCCAGAGAATCCTGTGGTGCAAAGCCATGTCGCTCAGGGCGGGTTGGCAGCAATTTACGAAAACGGCTACTTGACGCTGGTGAAGGGCGACTGGGCGCTGCGGCTAATGGAGGCGGCTAGCGTACCGCTGACGATGGGCGGCCGTGCGCCGTTTATGATTGCCAATGCGCTGGCGGCTTCGCTGGCGGCCTTTGCCCAAGGCGTTCCGGTCGAAGCCATCCGGCAGGGGCTTGCCACCTTCCAGGCTTCCGCCAGTCAGACCCCCGGCCGCATGAACCTGTTTAACCTGGGCGAGTTTCACGTCCTGCTAGACTATGCCCACAACCCGCACAGCTATGAGGCGCTGGGTGGCTTTGTGCGGAACTGGAATGGCGAGCGGATTGGGGTGATTGGTGGGCCGGGCGATCGCCGCGATGAGGACTTCATCACGCTGGGCCGCCTCTCGGCCGCCATCTTCGACCGGATCTACATCAAAGAAGACAACGACACCCGTGGACGAGCGCGGGGCAGCGCTGCTGCTCTCATCGAAGAAGGCATTCGACAGATCCAGCCGGGGATGAAATATGATGTCATCTTGGATGAAATCGAGGCCATCAACACCGCGCTGGATCGGGCCCCGAAGGATGCGCTGGTGGTAATCCTTCCAGAAAGCGTCAGCCGCGCCATGAGCCTGATCGATGCCCGTCGCCCGATTTCGGAGGCGACCACGCTCCAGCCTACACCGGAAGCTCCACCAGAGCCGCCAAAGCTAGAAGGCAACCCCTTTGAAACAGGCTTTGAAGAGTTTGTGCCGTCTGTGGCAGAGGGGTAGACCGGGATCAGGGTTTAGCGCTTGGGTACGGTCGAAAGACCTGTGAGCCTGTTTCAGGTATAGTGCCGATTGAGCCAGTCTTCAAATTGCCTGAGCGCCTAGCTGGTGCCCATTTGCTTTGCTCGCTTTACAGCATTTGGAATAATTTTGGCAATGGGGAGGCCAGGAAAAGTCGGACTGGTTGCAGATTCAACGGAGCGATCGCCCTGCAAAACGTTTATCTGGAGTGTGCCTGAGTCGTAGAGCCAGATTTCAGGCAGGCTCACTGCGGCACTTTCACCGCGGCACTTTCACTGCAATGTAAGCATTCAGTCGGGTTAGCCAAATTTCACAGCTCGCCGTTCTCTCGGACAAGCCAGGTTTCGAGCTTTTTGGCTCTGTGCCAAGCAGCCAGGGGCAAACTATGTGAGGATAGTGCTGGCTCAACGTGTGGGCTAAGGTTTGGGCAATTCAGAAATGATTGGTAGCATTTTGCAATAATCGGCAACATTCAGTTTTTCTAGGGTTTCTCAAAGGAAAGAATCATGCTGAAAGCGTCTGAGGTGATGTCAAAAGAGGTGGTGACCATTCGCGGTTCGGCCACGGTCTACGAAGCAGTCAAGCTGATGAAGGAAAAGGCAACCTGGACGCTGATTGTCGAGCTGCACCATGACCAGGATGCCTATGGGATTGTGACCGAGACCGACGTAGTTTACAAAGTCGTTGCCTACGGCCTCGACCCAGCGCGGGTGCGCGTGTTTGAAATCATGACCAAGCCCTGCATCGTGGTGAACCCTGACCTGGGCGTAGAATACGTAGCGCGGCTGTTTGCCAACACGGGCATCCACAGCGCCCCGGTGATTCAGGGTGGGCTGCTGGGGCTGATCACGCTGAACGACATTCTCACCAAGGGCGACTTTGTAGAACAGCCCAAAGCCGTGCTGCTGGAAAACCAACTGCAAGAGGCGATCGCCTATGCCCGCCAGGTTTGCGCCGCCAAAGGCATCGACTCGCCCGACTGCGCCGCTGCCTGGGACATTGTGGAAGAACTGCGAGCCGAAGCCGCCCACCAAAAAGCCGATCGCGCCTACGGCGATATCACGGGCGGCAAGTCGGCCTTCGAGCAATATTGTGAAGAAAATCCCGACGCACCCGAAGCCCGGATGTACGATTCGTGAGTAGGGGTTAGGGGTTGGGGGTTAGGGGTTGGGGGTTAGCGGTTAGGGCTGAAATCTCTGCTAAATGAAGCTTTGAAGTTTAATGTTTATCCTAACCATCCTGGTTTTCGACTTTCTGATTTTCGACTTTTTAACCACTCCCTACGCTCTTAGGTTAGCGGAATGCGAATCGTAAAGGTCGTCCCTTTGCCCGGTTCCGATTCGCATTCCAGGCTGCCGCCGTGACGCTGCACCACAATCTGGTAGCTGATGGACAGGCCCAGTCCGGTGCCTTTGCCGACGGGCTTGGTGGTAAAGAAAGGGTCAAACAGGCGATCGCGCGTTTCGGCAGACATGCCCGGGCCGTTGTCGGCAATGCGAATAACAACGAAGCCAGTAGGCTCTTGCGACTGGGGGGTTGCGGATTGGGCAGCAGGTACGGGGGCGATCGCGGGCTGCGGCTCAAACTCGGTCGAAATAGTGATCCGACGAGGCGGGGGGCAGCCCTCCAGCGCGTCGATTGCGTTCGCCAGAATGTTCATAAACACCTGATTTAGCTGGCTCGCATAGCATTCCACCTTGGGCAGCGATCCGTATTCTTTTTCAACGTCAATTCCCGTCCCTTCAGCGTAATTTTTCAGGCGATTTTGCAAGATCAACAGCGTGCTGTCGATGCCTTCGTGAATATCCACAGGCTTTTTCTCTGCTTCGTCGAGCCGAGAGAAGTTTCGCAGCGACAGCACGATCTGGCGGATGCGATCCGCGCCAATTTTCATTGAGGCCATCAGCTTGGGCAGATCGTCGCCAATAAAGTCCAAGTCGATAGATTGGAGCGCCTGGGCCACCTCAGGCGGTGGATCAGGAAGGTGGTTTTGATACAGATGCAGCAGGTGCAGCAGGTCTTTGGTGTAGTTGTTGGCATGAACCAGATTGCCGTTGATGAAATTCACCGGATTGTTGATTTCGTGGGCAATGCCCGCCACCATCTGCCCCAGACTGGACATTTTTTCAGATTGAATCAGGTGCGCCTGGGTCTGCTGGAGGTGCTGCAAGGTCTGGCTGAGCTGGGCGGCTTGGGCTTCGGCGGCGATCGCCGCTTCTCGGCTGCGGGCATATAGCTCTGCCTGGTCGATGGCGATCGCTACCTGGTCGGCGACGGCTTGCAGCAGTTCTACCTCGCTGTCTGTCCAGGCGCGGGGGCTACTGTGATAGCAGGCGATCGCCCCTAGTTTGTGGGAATGGGTCTCCAGCGGCAGCAGCAGCAGCGCTACTGCATCGGCCCGGTTCAGCACCTCTAGCAATCCGGGTTCCACCGTCCCCGGTCGCCCATCGGCAATCCGCACCATTTCTAGGTTCAGCACCTTTTCGCCCAGCACCCCGTCCTGGCCCCGAGTGGATAATCCCCCAGCAAACTAATCAACGCCGGATTCCGCGCTTCGTGCGTAATCTCCAGCCGCGTCGCCTCTAGCGTCGATCGACACCAGAGAAACTGGCAGCGATCGACCTGAAGCAACGACCACACCTCGCTCACTGTCGTTTCCAAAATTGCCACCAGATCGAGCGAGGCGCGAATCTGACTTGCCAGGCGAAACAGCAGCGCTTCCCGCCGACTCAGCAGTTCCTCTCGCGCCAGCGTCCGGTCGATGGCCACAGCCAAGCTGTTGGAAATCCAGCCCAGGGTTTTATGCACCGTTTGGGCAAAGGGCAGATGGCTAAACAGTGCCATGACCCCAATCAGGCGGTCTTCCGTCACCAGCGGGTAGGCCGCAAAGCCGACCACGCGCTCTTGCTCCAGCCAGTCTTTGGAGCCGATGCACATGTCGTTTAGCACGTTGTCAGTGAGGTAGGGGCGGCGCGTCTGGGCGGCGTAGCCAATGACCGATATGCCAATGGGGATGCGGTTTTGAAACTCCTTGGGGCAGGATAAGCCGCCTGCGCTAGCTCGTAGCTCCAGGAGCCGGGTTTCAGGATTCAGCGTCCACACATACGCAGAATGGGCATCGAGATATTGCACCAGTTGGGCGGTGCAGCGCTTCAGAATGTCGGTGACGGTGCCGCCCTGAGACAGGGTTACGCCAACAGCCGCGCCCAGTTCTGCTAGGTGCGATCGCGCTTTGAGTTCCTGCTCGGCTTCTTTGCGCTCGGTAATATCGGTTCGCAGGGCGATATAGCGCTGGGGCTTGCCTGAGTCGTCGAGGATGGGCACGATGGTCGTATCCACCCAGTAGAGGATGTTATTCTTAGCCCGGTTGCAAATTTCGCCGCGCCACACGTTGCCAGAGGCGATCGTCTGCCACAGGTCGCGAAAAAACTCCCGCGAGTGATAGCCAGAGCTAATCAGCCGATGATCTTGCCCGATTAGCTCCTCGCGAGAGTACCAGGAGATCTCGCAGAATTTATCGTTGGCGTAGAGGATCTTGCCTTGGGGGTCGGTGATGGCGGCGATGGAGTGCTGATTTAGCGCGAAGGCCAGATCAGAGAGCAAGTCGTATTGCGGCGGCGCGGAGTCGGGCGGCGCGTCTGCTGAAACTTCGCTGGCAGTGGCGCACAAGAGCTGGCGATCTTGCAGCGGCCCAATCCGCCACTGGAGGCGATGATAGCTGCCGTTGCGGTGGCGGCATCGGTTTTGAAACGTCACCTTTTTGCCCTTGGCGACGACTTTTTGAATGTGGTTGAGGGTGATTTCCCAGTCATCGGGATGGATAAATTCCAGGAACGGCTTGGCCATGAGTTCTGCTGCTGTATAGCCCAGCAGCTTGCGCCAGGCGGGGTTAAGCCGCTTGAGGTAGCCGTCTGCGCCCATCACGCAGGCCAGATGGGCCGACAGGGAAAACAGCAGCTTTTGCTCGGTTTCGGCGGCGTGGTGCTGGGCGATCGCCTCTGTCAGAGCCGCCGTGCGCCGCCGTAGCTCAAGTTGAGCAATGACCTGTCGCGCCAGCAGCCGCAAGCCATCCATCAGCCCTTCCGATGGATTTCCCACCTCCCAACCCATCACCGCCAACACGCCCAGCGCCGCCCCCGCCGGACTTAGCAGCGGCACGCCCGCATAGAACCGCACCGCAGGGGTGCCCACGGCAATCGGCTCAAACACAAACCGCTCATCCTGCTGCAAATCTGTCACCAGCAGCCCGTCTTCGGCGGTCAGCGTGCTGTCCAAACACACCAGCGGATGGCAGGGCGTGTTCTCAGGCCAGCCCGTCAGCGCCTTCAGCCAGTAGCGGTCTTCGCCTGCCAGCGCCGAACTGTCGCCTCGCAAAAAGGCGATCAGCCCCACCGACACGCCTCCTAATTGCGCTGCTAACCGCGCCAGCCCATCAAACCCCTCTTCGGGCGTGCTATCTAAAATGTTGTACTGACGCAGCACATCGAGCGTAGCAAAGTCGGGAACTGGCATAGTTGTGGCACGGAAAGCAAGAGAAATGAGGGGCGGATAGGCACGGGCTGCGAACGTATGAAGCGACGGAAAATTTCTGACTCGGTTCTGACTCGGTTCAGTATTTTCCAAAATACCAGCGCCAGACGAGGGGACAACGCCCCCAATCGCCTATCTTTCCTAGAGTTCCCTTCCCTCTGAAAGACTATACAGTGGATTGGGGGGCTGTCTGGTGGGGTGGGGACACAGGCAGCGCGACGGTGAAACAGGTTTGTCGGGCGGCACTGGCGACCTGAATGCTGCCACCCAAATGTTCCGTCATCTTTTGCACCAAGGCCAGCCCCAGCCCTGTGCCCCCTTGTTTCCAGCGGTCGATGCCAGGGACGCGATAGAACTTCTCAAAAATATGCTCCAGCGCCTCGGCAGGGATTTCCACGCCAGAGTTGCAGACACGCAGCACAAAAAAGCCTGGATTGGGCGAGGGAAGAGAGGCGAAATTTTGCGCTGAGTCGAGATTTGGGGCAGCGGAGAAGGGCTTGAGGGCAAACGGGCGATCGCCCCCGGTCGTTTTGGCTATCGTTTCAGCCGTCGTTTCAGCCGTCGTTTCAGTCATCACCGCAGCTTCGCAGTCAAACAGGCCGACAGCGCAAGCAGCCACCCGAATTTTTTCACCGGGCGGTGTGTATTTGCAGGCATTGTTGAGCAGTTCTGTCAAAATGCGCTCTAGGCAGGCTGGGTCGGACGTGATGACGGGCAGCTTGTCGGAAATTTCAATCTGCAAAGTCTGCTGGCGGTTGCGGATGCGCTCCTGAAACGACTCGACAATGTGCAGCACCCAGTCCTGGAGGGAGATGGGTTCCAACTCAAGGGCCTGCGTCCCGGAGGCGAGGCGCTGTAAATCGAGCAGGTCGTTGATTAAATTAGCCTCACGTTCGCACTCCGCCTCTAAAATCTTCAGATATTGCTCGCGCCGTTCGTTCTGCTGCGACAGTTTCAGCATATTAATCGCCATTTTGATGTTGGTAATCGGGGTTCGCAGTTCGTGAGAGACGGTGCTGAGAAAATCGTCTTTGAGCAGATTCAGGTCTTCCAGCGCCTTGAGCTGAATTTGGGCTGCTTCATATAGCCGCGCCTGCCGTAGGGCGATCGCACACTGGCTGGCCACCTGCTGCACCAGCCGCACCTCTGGCTCCTCAAAGCATTCGCCCTGGGGCTTAAATAGCCATAGATCCCCCAACACGCCCTGATCGTCCCAAATTGGATGGGCCAGCACCGTCATCATGCAGGCAGTGGGGCGGACTGGATGGGGCAGCGCGGCGCAAAACTGGCAGGATTCTCCCCGCAGCAGCAAACCATGAACCTCTGAAAACTCATTGGGAATGGCAAAGCTCGTGCCCAGCGCCGACGGCAGGGCAATTGTATATTCGTACTGAATTGTCGAATACTTTTGGTCGGCACTGTAGAGCGCTGCATCACAACAGAGGAGGTTTAGCTCTTGCCCCAGCGCCTGCACCGCCGTCTGCAAAATCTGCGACTCGTCCAGGCTGTCGCGCACGCTGTCGGTAATGCGCCTGACCAATGCTTCGTAGCTCAGCGCCTGCTGAATCGCGCCAAACTGCTGGGTCAGCGTTTTGCCCATCGTTCTAAAGTTTTTGACCAGAAACGCGAGTTCGGTGATCTGGCTGTCGGGCCAGTCGATGGGCTGCCCAGCCAGCAGCTTGTCGGGTAGATTGGTCGTGACCTGGGCAAGTCGGGACAGGGGGCGCACCATCCGCTGGCTCACCAGCGCCGACACCAGCAGCGCCAAGAGCGCGATCGCCAGCAGCAGCGCCAGATTGCGGGAATAGATGCGCTGGATGTTGCGGACATCGGATTGAGCTGAAGCCTCGGCAACTAGCGTCCACGGTAGCCCCGCTGCCACAGGCACCGCCTGCCCAAACCAGGAGTTCATCCAGCGGGCCATGATGGGCCGGCTTCGCTCAGGAAACACCTGATAAAAATTGTCGCCCAAAGGTTCTACGATACTGTCCTGTGGCTGTTGAAACCGGGAGCCTGGCGGGCGATCGCCCCGCGTACTCAGCACCACAGTCTGGTTTCGCCCGACGAGTGTGAGATCCATTCCCTCCCCGCTGAGGCTTTGCCGCAGCAGCGTCTCCACGCGGCCCAACCCCACCTCGCTGAGGATCAGTCCCTCCAGCCGCAGCCTCTGCACAATAGGTACACTCCAAACCACACGTGGCAGCGCTCCAGGAATCACATCCGACAAGATGGGCTGAAGCGTCTGTCGGGCCAAGCGGATATCTTCTTGCCGGAGGGCGATCGCTACATCCGACTCCCCATCAGACATGGTATCGCTAGATACAATTACCCGACCCTCCCGATCCCACACCTGCACCCGATGCAAATCGGGCAAGAGCCGCTGAGACGATTCGAGATGGTGCTGCAAATGCTCCTGATCAGACTCGCCATATTTCGCAACTTGCAGCGCCAGCTCACTTGCCGATTGCAAGTGTTCCTGATGCCACAATCGCAGCGACGCTACGGCATGGCCCGATACGCGACTCAAGTCTGCCTGAGCATCGGAGCGAATCGTATCAATCACATCGCGGCTGGCAAACATAATCAGCAGCAGCGTCGGCAAAAATACAAAAGCCACCAGCAGGTTAAACAGCGCTTGCTGTAGCGCAAGAGAGTTGAGCGCTTTGGGGCGATCGATCCAGCGATGGATGGGCAAGTAGATCATCAGCAGACTGGCAATCAGTGCGTTGAAGATGCCATTCACAGGCTGCTTGAGTAAAATAATTTGCACCTGCACAGGATCAATCTGCAACACTTTATCGTAGAAAAACCAGCCCAGGGGAACCCCGATCAGCAGCCAGAAGAGTCCATTCAGCAGCACAAGGTTTGGACGGCTTGCGGAGCAGCTGTGATAAAACAAAAACCCAACAAACAGCGCTTCCAGCGTAAAAACCATTCCTGCATAAGGGTGTCCCCACAGAAAGTAGGTACAGGCACCACTCAGCGCACCCGCCAAAACGCCCCAGCGAACCCCATAAAACCCCACCACCAGCCACACGGCAATGGAGCCAAAAATCAGGTCAATATTAAAAAACAAGTTCCATCGCGCCAGATTGCCCAGGTAGCTGGCGACGAGCAAAATCAGTAGACCCAGAATACTTCTGCGCCGGAGAGGAAAACCAGTGAGTTGCCCCAGTTGGCGCTTTAGCCCCATATCGCCTGCCCTTTCCAAGAGGCTTTACAGCATCTACCTATGCCACTCAGCATTTCTTTGCAGTTACACACCGCTGTTTCTATATAACCCCAGGCGGCTTACGGAATCTGCATTCACAAGTAGGTCTGTTTCAAAAATTGATTTTTTAGGGTGAGTTTTTCCCATCTGCCCAGTCTGAATTTTCGAGCCGTCCAGGAACAGACTCAGAATTCGGAAATCTCTCCTGGGAAATTCGAGCTTTCCATCTGGGCTTGGTATGATGCGCGTTATCACAATAAAGGAGTGGATTCGCAGAAATCCCGATTGTTTAGGGAGACAGCCATGAATCAAAACGGCTATGGAGGGTTGCGGTTTACCCTGTCAGGATTAGGATTTTGGATGACTTTGCTGGCGATCGCCTGGCTATTGGGCATGGTAGGGCTGGGCTGGCTGGTGAAGTCTTTTATTGTGCTGATTGGGTTACTGATTCTAACGCCCGTGATTGCCTTTTTTGCCTTTCGCTGGTGGCTCAGCCGCAACCTGGTAGAAGCGCTCTGCCCCGTCTGCGAAACCCGTTCCGCAGGGATTAATGGCACCCAACTCCGCTGCCCCAATTGCGGCGAAGCGCTGCGCGTCGAGAAGGGCGCGTTTTATCGCATCACGCCACCAGGCACGATTGATGTGCAGGCTGTCGAGATTAAAGCCAAGCCGATTGAGGAAGCGCAGGAGGAGTAGGGATAGCGCTTCTAGATTTCTGCCTATGGCTTGAACGGCGGAGTAGCCCGAGCAGCAGCTTGATCAATTGCGGGATAATTGCTCGACTGTTCATTCTTAGGCGCTGAGATATCGCCGCAGGAAGGTATCCAGCGTTTCTAGCTGGATACCGTAGGCAGATTGAAGTTGCTCGACTTCGGCAGGCGTAGTGTAAAACTCGTTGGCTAGCAGCGTGCGGAAGGTGCCCAGCGAGGCTTTGAGTTCTGGATTCACCAGACCGATTGCTGCCCGCAGCCCGTCGATTGCCAGCAGCGGCGGGTTGATCAAAATCGGCTCCTTTTTGAAGATGCGGGCAAAGATATTGGGAATTTCGCCGCGCTCCAGGATTTCCGGGCCGCCTGCATTGAAGATTTGTCCGTGGGCAGCGGGTGTGGTGGCCGAGGCGATCGCCAGTTTGGCCAGATCATCAGTGCTAATAATAGAGGTGCGCGTTTTGGGGTCGCCAATCAGCAGATACACGCCGCTCTTGCGGAACTGCTCCGCCAGCGGCAGCAGATTCGATGCAAAGCCCGCTGGCCGCAGAATGGTGTAGTTTAGCCCGCTGGCTTGCAGGTATTTTTCGACCGCCGACTTCGCTTTGAACACGGGCGCATCTTCATAGTTGCGGTCAGCTCCCATCACCGAGATAAAGGTGAAATGCTGCACGCCCGCCGATTTCGACAAATCGATCAGATCGATATTGGCGCGATAGTCGAGCGCCTGAGCGCCTCCGCTGGCTTCGTTTGAGCCGTGAGCGCTGATGACAAATTGCACGCCCTGGAGCGCTTTTTGCAGATCTCGCTCTTGCGTTAGATCACCGATGAAAATGTCTGCGCCGCGCTTTTCTAATTCGCTGTAGCGAGAAGTGAGCCGCACAAATGCCCGCACGGGCTGTCCTTGGTCGCGCAGTTGCCGCACAATGCGCTTGCCCAATCCGCCCGTTGCCCCGGTGACTAAAAACATATCGCCCGTCCTGAATCCTGGATTTTACAAGCTTGCTGGCGATCGCCCGTTTCTCAGCTTGCTAGCAGAGCGATCGCGTCTTCTGAAACGATGTCACATTACGTTACACTGTCTATGATTTCCACCATACCGCAGCCCTTGAAGATCGGGCATTGGCCCTACGTTAGACATTCGCTTCCACTTTTACTCTGCGTATTCAACCGTTTATTGCTAGTTTTTCTAAATGATTACCCCCGGCGGTCTTCTCGGCTTTATCCTGTTGGCGGCGGCATCCGTGGTGTTTGCCGAACTGGTGCGCGACTGTTATCACATTGCGGGGCACTATTGGCAACCGCTCCAGCGCAGCCACAATCTGCACCACAAGGCCTATCGCCGCGACCTCAGCATCGTCAGCCTGGAGGCATACAAGCAAGCGCAACTTTATAATGACGTGCCAGAGGCGATCGCCATGCTGTCGGCCGGGGCGCTGCTGGTGGCGATGACTCAAAACCTGGCGCTGGCAGCGGGCTGCCTCTATTCGCTGGGGTTTCTGATTACCGCATACTCGCGATCGCGGGGCTGGCTGCTGGCCACCGACCTGACGCACAAACCCGGCGATTTGGATACGATTCCTTCGCAGTGGACGGTAAACCGCACGTACCACTGGCGGCATCATTTTGACCAGGGCAATGCTTATTATTGCGGGTACTTTACCATCGTGGACAAGATACTGGGCACGGCGCTTTCGCTCAAAGGGAAAACGGTTGCGGTGACGGGCGCATCGGGCACGCTGGGGCGGGCGCTGATCCACCAGTTGCAGCAGCAGGGCGCAAAGCCGATCGCCATCACCACCTGCGAGGGGGCCGAGTTTGGCGATCGCGTCGAGGTGCTGCCCTGGTGTGCGGGGCGCGAGTTTGAGTTAGCGGAACGGCTGCAAACTGTAGATATTCTAATTATTAATCACGGGATCAACGTGCATGGCGATCGCACACCCGAAGCCATCCAAAAATCCTTCCAGGTCAACACGTTTTCAGCGTGGAACCTAGCGGAACTGTTCCTCAGCACCGTGCAAAAGTCAGAACACCGAGCGCTGAAGGAACTTTGGATCAACACCTCCGAAGCCGAAGTCAGCCCCGCCCTCAGCCCGCTTTATGAAATGTCGAAGCGGACGCTGGGCGACCTGATTACGCTGCGGCGGCTGGATGCGCCCTGCGTGATTCGCAAGCTGATCCTGGGCCCGTTCAAAAGCAACCTCAACCCGATCGGCGTGATGGATGCAACCTGGGTGGCTGGGGCGATCGTGGCGCTGGCCAAGCGCGATTTTCGCGACATTATCGTCACGATTAATCCGCTGACCTACATTGCGTTTCCGATTAAAGAAGCGCTGAAATCGCTCTATTTTCGCCTGTTTTCTCGATAAACTCGCCCCACTGCTGAGACAGCACAGCGAATCAGCAAATCAAGATCGCGATCGCCACAGCAGGTCTGGGGCGCGTCATCAACTCACCTCAGAACCCTTGAGGAATCAGCAGCACCCGCCCAAACAAACCAGGCTAGGGGCTGAAACTCCTAAGAAATCTAATATTTCGCCGATAACTGATGACAGCCTCTAGTTGCGGCGAAATCTATCGCGCCTGACTAAAAATCATCTAAAATACTTTGGAAAAATCAAGTTAGGAAAAATCTAGCAAACTGCGCTAATTTCGGGCTGGTTTGGGCTAAAACGATCCAATTTTGCTAGAAACCGGATTTTAAGAAGCGCTTAACAGCAGATGCATCAATAAACCTGCAATACTTCCCTCATGGGCTGGAGGATTCTTTGGAAACTTTAATCAGCTTGCTGGCGGGCGTCAGCCTCAGCGCTGCCACCGGGTTTCGGCTGTTTGTGCCGTTTTTGGTGATGAGCATCGCCACAGCCACAGGGCACATGACCCCCGCCCAGGGCTTTGAATGGATCGGCTCTCCAGTCGCCATTACGGCCTTTGCCGTGGCTACCGGGGTCGAAGTGGCAGGCTACTACATCCCCTGGGTCGATGAAATTTTGGATTTGATCACCACGCCCGCGGCCCTCGTTGCGGGAGCGGTGCTAACCGCCTCCACCCTGGTGGATATTAGCCCCTTCCTCCAGTGGACGCTGGCCATCATCGCCGGAGCCGGAGCCGCCGGACTCACCAAAGGCATGACCGACGTGGCCCGCCTCACCTCCACCGCCACCACAGGCGGCATCGCCAACCCCGCGCTCTCCACGATGGAATTGTTCACCTCATCGGTGATTTCGGTGATGGCGATTCTGATTCCGCTGCTCACGGGGGTCGTTATTATCGGCCTGCTCGGCTACGCGGCTTACAAAGTGTGGCGCTTCTTTGGTCGTCGCCGTCGGTTTAGATAGCCTGCCCCCCAGAAAAGCCGAATTCTTTTGCTAAATGTCGATTTCATGACCTGGTTCCCACAGGCTGAGAAAAGCCGCTGAATGAATTTGGGCTGGCGTCGCCCGATCGCTGGAATCCCCGCTCTACAACGGATTTACAAAATGGCGATCGCCCTCCTCTGCCATCGATCCGAACCCCAAAGACCATTTTCAGTCGTCTAAGATACATTTCTTCGGATCGGCTTAACCTCTTCTTTACGATGAAACTGTAGAATGCCAACGTTTGACAGAAACAAACCCTAACAGGAATTTCTAGACTATGGCATTCCAACTCCATCTTCGTTCTAAGCGCTCTGCTGCGTTTGCGGCTCTGACAGCGGCTACTCTGGGTCTGGCAGTTGCCTGCGGCGGCACCACCACAGGCGGCGGCACCACCACCGCCGAAAGCCCAGCCGCTGGCGGCACCACCACCGCGTCTGACCTCACGGGCAGCGTGCTAGTCGATGGCTCCAGCACCGTTTTCCCTATCTCTGAAGCAATGGCAGAAGAGTTCATGAAAGCAAACCCCGGCGTCCGCGTCACTGTGGGCGTGTCTGGCACGGGCGGCGGCTTCAAGAAGTTCTGCGCGGGTGAAACCGACATCTCCAACGCGTCTCGTCCCATCAAGGCCGAAGAAATTGAACTCTGCAAACAGAACGGTATTGAGTACGTCGAAATACCTATTGCGTTTGACGGTCTAACGGTGGTGGTTCACCCCGACAACGATTTCGTGAGTTGTCTGACTGTAGACGAGCTGAAAAAGATGTGGGAACCCGCCGCCCAAGGCACCATCACCAACTGGAACCAGATTCGCCCTGATTTTCCCAATCGTCCCTTGTCCCTCTACGGTGCGGGCACCGACTCTGGCACCTATGACTACTTCACCGCTGCCATCGTGGGCAAAGAGGGCGAAAGCCGGGGAGACTATACCGCCAGTGAAGATGACAACGTGATCGTGCAGGGCGTCAGTGCCGACCCCAATAGCGTCGGGTTCTTCGGCTACGCCTACTACATCGAAAACGAGGGCAAACTGAAGGCAGTTGAGATTGACAACGGGAACGGCTGTGTTGCCCCCAGCCCAGAAACGATTGCAGACGGCAGCTATGCCCCGCTGTCGCGTCCTGAGTTCTTCTATGTCAAGTCCACCTCTTTAGACAATCCAGCAGTCGAGGCTTTTGCGCGCTTTCAGATTGACCCCGCCAATGCTGGCTTAGTCTCTGAAGTGGGCTATGTGCCTCTGCCTCCTGAAATTCAAGCTCCTTCCACCGCCCGCATCGACGAGCGCAAAATCGGGACGTTGTTTAACGGCGGATCTGCTGTCGGTTTGAAGCTGAGCGAGCTTCTGAGCAAGGAACAATAGGAACCTCTCGGTTGAGGCTTCTGGTTGAATTCTCTTGATTGAGGCAGCCGCATCAATGGATGGCTGCCTCCCTCAATCAAGCCTTTCAGCTCACGCACGAATCAAATCCTGTGATCGATTGGGCTGAGGTGGGTCTGGTTTAACAGAAGACTGGCTAGACTATTGCTCGCCTCAGTCTACTTTCTCAGTGTACTTTGCAGCTTTGAGTCGTGATTGGTTGGCTAATGCCAGACGCGCTCCCAACTCCTGTCGAGCGGATTGGCTTCTTTCAGGCTTTTCAGGCTTTATTATTGCGGCGTTCTTTGTTCTTTCTACGGGCTATCTGGCATGACTAGTGACTCACCCAATGCTCAGGCGGCTGGGCTTTGGCAACCCAATCGGCAACTTAATAAAAGAGTTGAAGCCATTGTAAAGGTTTTGTTTGGAGGCTTCGCTTTAATTTCTGTGGTAACGACGCTCGGTATCGTCCTCACCCTTATTTTTGAAACCTTTGAGTTCTTTCGGGAGGTGCCACTCTGGAGATTCCTGAGCGATCGCCAGTGGACGCCGCTGTTTTCCAATGCCCAGTATGGTATCTGGGTGCTAGTTAGCGCTACGCTGCTGACCACTGGCATTGCCATTTTGGTAGCGCTGCCCCTCGGGCTGCTGGCAGCAGTTTATTTGAGTGAATATGCAAATCCCAAGGTTCGCAAATGGCTAAAGCCAGCGCTCGAAATCTTGGCTGGGGTGCCTAGCGTGGTGTTTGGCTACTTTGCCCTCCTCACGGTAACCCCCTTTTTAAGGAGCTTCATCCCTGGTCTCCAGGGATTCAACGCCCTCAGTGCGGGTCTAATTTTGGGTGTTTCCATCATTCCGCTAGTAGCTTCACTGAGTGAGGATGCGCTTTATTCGGTGCCAGACAGCTTGCGGCAAGGCTCCTATGCAATTGGCGCGACCAAGCGCGAGACCATTACCTCGGTTGTAATTCCGGCAGCCCTGTCAGGCATTGTGGCATCGTTCATTTTGGCGGTGTCTCGCGCCATTGGTGAGACGATGATCGTTAGCTTGGCGGCAGGGCAGAACCCTACCCTAGGATTCAATCCGCTAGTACCTGTGATGACGATGACGGCGTTTATCGTGCAGGTCAGCTTGGGTGACACGCCCGCGGGTTCGCTGGCTTACAAGTCTATTTTTGCAGTTGGGATGACTCTTTTTCTGATGACCCTGGTGCTCAACATTATTAGTTTCTGGGTCGTGCGTCGTTTCCGGGAGAAGTACGAATGACAGTTCAGAATCCTCAAATATCGGGTGGCTTTTCGCCGGTTGAGAGCGAATTTAAGCCCGCAACAGCGCAGCGCTATCGCTGGGATCGAATCTTCTGGTTCGCTTCCCTGGCTGCCGTTGTGATTTCACTCCTGGTTTTGCTGGTCTTGCTGATTGACGTGTTGACCGATGGACTGCCTCGACTCAGTTGGCAGTTCCTCACCACCTTTCCGTCTCGCCGTGCTGAAGAAGCAGGTTTGCTGTCGGCGCTGGTGGGGTCAATTTACTTGCTGTTCATTGTGGCGATCTTTGCGTTCCCCATTGGCGTTGGCGCGGGCATTTTTTTAGAGGAGTTTGTTGCTGATAGCTGGTTTGAGAACATTATCGAAGTCAACATCTCTAACTTGGCGGGTGTGCCTTCCATCATCTACGGACTGCTGGGACTGGCGATGTTCGTGCGCTTAATGGAGCCGATTACAGGCGGACGCAGCCTATTGGCAGGTGGCTTGACGCTGGCGCTGCTGGTGCTGCCGGTGATTATCGTG
This sequence comes from Leptolyngbya sp. O-77, assembly GCF_001548395.1. NCBI lineage: Bacteria > Bacillati > Cyanobacteriota > Cyanophyceae > Leptolyngbyales > Leptolyngbyaceae > Leptolyngbya > Leptolyngbya sp. O-77. The sequence continues at coordinate 4,702,812 of NZ_AP017367.1, read as the reverse complement.
TCTACTCGCGAGGCGCTGAGAGCAGTGCCCGATAGTCTTCGTTTGGCGGGCTTTGCGCTGGGGGCAACCCGCTGGCAGGTAGTGCGAGAGCAAATTCTTCCCCAGGCGTTTCCAGGGATTTTGACGGGGATGATCTTGGCGCTGTCTCGTGCGATTGGCGAAACGGCTGCGCTAATTACGATTGGAGCGCTGACGTTCATTTCGTTCTTGCCGGAGTCTTGGAGAGACCCGTTCACGGCGCTGCCGATTCAGATTTACAACTGGGTGTCTCGCCCTCAGAAGCCGTTTCATATCAACTCAGCGGCCGGGATTATCGTGCTGATGGCGCTGTTGCTGCTGATGAACTCTGTTGCTATTTACTTGCGAAATAGGTTTCAGCGCAGGTTTTAGGTTCTTGGGATGGGGGCGATCGCCAAGTTGCTATTGCCCCAACGGTCGTTCTCTAACTGCTGCATTTTTTATTTGAGGTAGGTTATTCATGCAAGTGAGTTCTTCTGTCGATACGGGCACTGCCTTTAGAGTCGAAAAAACGTCCTATTTCTACGGCCCTGTGATGGCTGTGAAGGACGTATACATGGACATTCCCGACCGCAAGATTACGGCGTTCATCGGCCCATCGGGTTGCGGCAAAAGTACGGTTCTGCGCTGTTTTAATCGCTTGAACGACCTGATTCCGGGGGCCCACATTGAGGGCAAGATCACCTATCACGGGGTGGATATCTACGACCCTAGGGTTGACCCGATTGAACTGCGTCGTCGAGTTGGGATGGTGTTTCAAAAGCCGAACCCATTCCCGAAGTCGATTTACGAAAACATTGCCTTTGGGGCGCGGATCAACGGCTATAAAGGCGATATGGATACGCTGGTGGAGCGCTCTCTGCGGTCGGCGGCGCTGTGGGACGAGGTGAAGGACAAGCTGAAGCAGAGTGGGCTGTCGCTGTCGGGTGGACAGCAGCAGCGGCTTTGCATTGCGCGGGCGATCGCCATTGAGCCAGAAGTGCTGCTGATGGACGAACCCTGCTCGGCGCTGGACCCGATTTCGACGCTGCGGGTTGAGGAACTGATGCAAGAACTGAAGCAGGACTACACGATTATCATCGTGACGCACAACATGCAGCAGGCCTCTCGCGTGTCGGACATGACGGCCTTCTTCAACGCGCAGGCTACTGAAAAGGGTGGCAAGATGGGCTATCTAGTGGAATATGCACCGACTCAGCAAATCTTCAACAACCCCCAGCAGGTTGCCACGCAGGACTACGTGAGTGGTCGTTTCGGCTAAGTTTTGGCAAAGAGACTTTAGTAGACACCGTTTGGTTTCGCCACTGCTTTTTCAGCTTCATGTTTGAAGTTCCTCTGGATGTGGATTTTGCATTCAGAGGCACTTTGCTGTCTTGATGACAGGTAGATTCACGACTGCATCCTGCCCGTGTGATTTAAAGAGTGTATAGAGAGTGCTTGTCCTAATCATTCCCTGATCATTATCTGTACTGTCCGGTATCCTGTTTTGAGTTTTAGATTGGGCGATCGCCCGTTGATTAACGTCTTTTTGCTATCTTCTTAGCGTTTCAACCGGTAATTCAGGGGTATTCAAAGGGCTTTCAAAGGATGTTCAAAAGATGTCCATAGGGCATTCAAAGGGCATTCTAAAGGGCGATCGCCCTTTAGCGCAAAACTGGACATTTGCCCTGCTTTTTGGACACTATATCCTGAGCGTCTATCATTAATTTTTGCGAATTTTAGAGCAGATTTGCGTCAAATTATGCGTTCAAATTTTCTCTAAAACACGCTTCACTAAGGCAGGATTTGCTTTGCTTTGTGCGGCGTGGAAAGGGGATTTTTGGGGTGCGCGATCGCGTATAATCAGACGTTACCGCTCAGTTGTGTGTGACTGACCTGCCGGAGTTTGTGCTTCAGGAAAGGACACTCTGGCCGGTTCACCTGTCGAGTGAATCGCCTTGTCCAGGGCACTTTCAACCCAGCTTGTTTGCGTTATGGCTGACCTACAACCTTACCTTTCGCTAGGTTTACTTCGCTAGGTTTATTCAGACTGTGTAGCAGCCTTGCAGAGTGATAGCGCAAGTCCCCCAAAACTCGAATTCCCAACCCCATCCCTAACCCGTTTAAAAGAGAGACGTTTCAATGACAGGATCAACCCAGGTGCCATACTTGCTTCGGGCTGCGCGTGGAGAGGTGCTAAACCGCCCGCCTGTGTGGATGATGCGCCAGGCCGGGCGCTATATGAAGATTTATCGGGATTTGCGCGACAAATATCCCTCCTTCCGTGAGCGCTCGGAGACGGTTGATCTGGCAGTGGAAATTTCGCTCCAGCCTTGGCGGGCCTTTCGTCCCGATGGGGTGATTCTGTTTTCCGATATCCTCACGCCGCTGCCGGGCATCGGTATCCCCTTCGACATCATCGAAAGCCGCGGCCCCATCATCGACCCGCCCATTCGCACCCAGGCGCAGGTCGATGCGGTTCATGAACTCGACCCCGAACAGCATCTAAGCTTCGTCGGCAAGATTCTGCGGACGCTGCGGCAGGAAGTGGGCAACGATGCAGCAGTGCTGGGCTTCGTCGGCGCACCCTGGACGCTGGCAGCCTATTCGATCGAGGGCAAAGGCTCGAAGGACTACACCATTATCAAGAGCATGGCATTTACGGAACCTGCGATTCTGCATCAGTTCTTGAGCAAGCTGGCAGATGCGATCGCCACCTACGTCTGCTATCAGATTGAAAATGGCGCTCAGGTGGTGCAGATGTTTGACTCCTGGGCAGGCCACCTCAGCCCGCAAGACTATGACCAGTTTGCCCTGCCCTATCAGCAGCAGGTCGTGCGCCAGGTCAAAGCCAAATATCCCGACACGCCGATGATCCTCTACATCAACGGCAGCGCGGGGCTGCTGGAGCGCATGGCACAATCGGGCGTGGATATCGTCAGCGTAGATTGGACGGTGGACATGGCAGAAGCGCGTCGCCGTCTTGGCCCCCGCGTCGGTGTGCAAGGCAATATCGACCCCTGTGCGCTGTTTGGGTCGCAAGCCTTTATTCGCGATCGCATTCTCGACACGATTCGTAAAGCTGGAAATCAGGGGCATATTCTCAACCTCGGGCACGGCATTCTCCCCGGCACGCCGGAAGAAAACGCCGCCTTCTTCTTTGAAACCGCCAAGCAGGCCGACAAGCTGCTGGCGATCGCCTGATCAGGGGTTAGGGGTTAGGGGTTAGGGGTTAGGGGTTGGGGCGTGCTTTAAAACCCCTATGATCACCCCCTCTAACTCCCCTTAAGGAAGGGGGGGAACCGAGCCGAACTACTCCGGAAGTCCCCCTTGTTAAGGGGGATTTAGGGGGATCGACTCAAGGCAATCAACGACCTAGAAAGTTTTTAAACACTGCCTAGGCTGCTGTTGGAAAATGACGGAATTTAGAGCGGGCATTCTGTGCGCTCTCCCCCTCTCCCTCTCTCTCCCTCTCTCCACCCCTCTGCTCCATCACTCCGCTACGCCATCCCCCGCCACCCTCACCACATGACTCCGAAGCGAATCCTCCTGACGGGCGCAAGCGGCTGCGTTGGGCACTACATTGCCGACGCATTGATTCAGCAAACGCAGCATGAGCTGTTTTTGCTGGTGCGCAATCCGCAGAAGTTTCGGCTAAACGTGGACGCGCGGCCGGGCGTGCATCTGCTAGTGGGCGACATGCGCCAGATCGAGCAGCACAATAAGCTGCTAAAAACCATTGACGTGGCGATTCTGACGGCGGCCGTGTGGGGCGGGGCGCAGGATGTATTTGATGTAAATGTGATCAAAACTATCCGGCTGATGAACCTGCTCGACCCGGATGTGTGCGAACAGGTCATCTATTTTTCCACTGCCAGCATTTTGGATCGCGAGGGCAAGCCCCTTAAGCAGGCAGGCGAAATCGGCACCGACTACATCCGCGCCAAATATGCCTGCCATCAGCGGCTATCTAAGCTGGCGATCGCCCCCCAAATTACCACCGTTTTCCCGACGCTCGTCTTTGGTGGCGACGACACCAAGCCCTACTCGCACCTCTCCGGCGGCATTACCGAGGTCACAAAATGGATCGGACTACTGCGCTTCCTCAAGCTCGACGGCAGCTTTCACTTTATCCACGCCCAAGACATTGCTCAGGTCGTCGCCCATCTCGTAGAACATCCACCAGAACTGGGCGACCGACGCGAACTGGTGCTGGGCAGCGAGCCGATTACGGTGAACCGGGCGATCGCCGACATGAGCGCCTACCTGGGCAAGCGCATCTATTTCCGCATTCCGCTGACTCGTCGGCTGATCGATCTCCTCATTGTCCTCTTCCGCATCCAGATGGCCGCCTGGGATCGCTTCTGTCTGAGCTATCGCCACTTTACCCATCAGCACTTCGTCAATCCTAGCACCTACGGCCTGCCGATGCGCTGTGCGACAGTCGCCGAGTTGCTGGCCGCCAGCGGTGTGTCCAGCCCCCGTGTGCCTCCGGTGGCGATCGCCCCCGCCCCGCTGGTCAAGGCAGAATCCGGCAGTGCAGAATAGGGTCACTCGTTCTGCGATATGACAATTCAAAAATTCAAAACAGTTTGAACAGTGGCTCAAAAAAGCGCCGAATCCATGACTAGGGGTATATCTCTTCTAGACCCTGCCGCGATAGAACCGACGCTCTTGTATGGCGCTACTCTTGTACGGCGCTACTCATGAAATTCCTGGCAGCCCACAGACGCTAGACAGGTACTCTAAAATCGCAAATCTAAAATCCAAAATCTAAAACCCAAAATCCTAAAAGCCCGTCAGGATGATATGGAAGCCCCAGAGCGCAGCGGCGATCGCCACAATCGTAGACCAGAGGGGGTGTTCGCTGCGGCAGACCGCGCCCTGGGTGGTTTGGATGGTTTCTACGTCGATCCAGGGCGTTGCACCCCGGCGAAACCAGCCTGTAACCGTGACGGGGCGGCCGATCAAGCCGCTGGGGTGGCGACCGGGTGCGAGGAGGCTGCCCAGCGGGCCGAGGCGATGTATGTGGTGCAGCCGGATTAGCCCTGTTTCGCACTGGAGCAGTAAGTCCTGGCTGGGCAGGGCGCAGATGCCGCGCTGACCCAGCAGCGTTCCCCGCAGGCGTAGCGGTTGGCCGGGTAAGGGAATTGGAGCCGGGGGCTGCATCAGTTCCACCAGAGACAGGTCGGCGGGAGCCGTGCGGGGAATGTCGCGGAAGAAGGAATTGATACGGACAAACGTGCCGAAGCTAAAGCCCAGCAGCCCGCAGCCCATCAGCAGCGTGCGATCGCCCCACATCCAGGTCAGCCCGCGCCAGTTGAACTGGGTGGCGACTCCGCCGACCAGCCAGAGGAAGAGCGCGATCGCCAGCCCAATGCCCAGCCCCAGGTATGGCGAGGCTTGCAGCAGCAAAGGACGACGTTCCTTCCAGGACAGGCGCGGTGGGGCGGCGGGCGGCAGGTCGAGTTCTGGGAACAAGCGCCAGTGCTGGGCATAGCGGCTGAGGTGCAGGAGGCGATCGCCCAGGGGTGGATGGGCATTGCTGACCGAGAGCCAGTGGCGGTGCGGGTTTTGGCAATCCCACTGGAGCAGGTCGGGGCTGGGATGCTGGGCGTAGAGGCTGCCCAGCGTGAGGGACGTTTTGATCCCAACGGGCATAAGTAGTTCCAGGCTTTCTAGCAGCGGGCTAGTCTGGCGCTGTTGGGCCACAGCCTGCGACAGGCCCAGGCTACATTTCAGCAGGGCGCGGCTGAGGGCGTTGGGGTTGCCAGTCAGGTTAGAGGAGGCGCGATCGCTGTAGAGCAGTCGCCGCCGCGAAAACCATAGCCCCACGGCCCGACATAGCCAGAAAATGCCATAGCATAGCAGCGAGACTGCCATCGCCAGAGAGCGCAGAACGGCATTGCGCTGGCAATCGCCCCACTGCCCCAGCGCCCGATACAGCAGATAGGGCAGCAGCCCCACCAGCACGACGAACGACATCACGCCTGCGGTCCAGTGTTGCAAATGCCCGATTTCCCCGGCCACCAGCGCCGCAATCTCGTCATCCCGAAGCTGCGCCAGCAGCCCCCGACTCACGACCAGATGCGACAGGCGAGGCAGCGATCCGTAGGTCAGCAGCAGCGGCGCGTCGGTGGGCAATAGTTCCAGCTTGGGCAGGGGGCGCTGCTGTTGGCCAAAGACTCGCTTTAGCACGCGGGCGGCTTCGGGGCTGGCTTGTTCCAGGGTGTCTACTGCTAGCGGCTGCATCTGGTAGGTTCGACGCAGCAGCAGTGTCATCAGCCAAGGTAGGGCGATCGCCAGACCCAATAGACCCAACAGCACCAGCGCCGCCGGATCGCGGTAAATGCTGTAATACCGAAGGTCAACCGGAAATGTGATGCGGGCAATCGTGTGGTTAAATAGCCAAAACGCTGCCAGCAGAAGCCCCCGCAGCAAGCCAAACAGGGCGATCGCCGTTCCCAGGCCCAGCGCCCACAGGCCCGCCCGATCCACCATCGGCAGCGGTGACCACTTCTGGGCGCGGCCGGCCAGCCGCCAGTCGATGGGTGTTGTTTGAACGGGGGCGATCGCCGTGCCGCTGGGCAGGGGGCTTGCCGATTCAGCGGGGGGATAGCTGGGCGATCGCAACGGGCGGCTGGGAGGGCGACTGCCGGGAGCGCGAGTCAACCCCGCCGCGAGGTCATCTTCTGACGCAGGCCGGGCAGCGTCCGGGGGAGCGTCTAAAGACTGTGCCGATGCAGCCGCAGGTTCAGCAGCTTCTGGATGGCGCTGGGCAATCTCTGCCAGGGCTTTGGCGGCCCAGCGGCGAGTCTGCACGTGGGAACTGTTGCTGAGGGTTTGACAGAGGGCGATCGCCTCCTGCACATTGCCCGATTTTTCGTAGGCCATCACCAGCCCCATTCGCGCCTTGAGCTGCACCGAGCGCTCGGCGGGCGTGCGAAATAGGCTCTCCAAATGGGCGATCGCCGTGCCATATTCCTGCCGCTTCAGCGCTGCCAGCCCCGCATCCAGCAGCGCCCGCGCCGCCGCGCCCGTAGAACCGGACGATACAGGCAATTTTGACCGCTCGCTCATATCCGCTCCTCGCTGGCGTGGCTCAAAGGATCATCTAGCCCAAAGGCTGAGTCAAGCGCTAAGGCTCGTTAAAATGCTGCGCTAGTCATGCGTTAGAGAAAGTTACACAATCCCTAACCCAAGCATAGGGGCTATTCGCAAACCGGCCCAGAGAAAAGTGCAACTTGGAAAAATGCAGCTTGCCTCTAGGCTTCCCAGAAAATACGGAAATGACACGCGATCGCACTGCTATAAGGCTAGAATTACACCGCTGCGGGTTCCTGACCCGATGCGATCGGGGCGATCGCCCGCAGGTCGAGTGCGGGATGCTCTGCCTCCACCTGCTGACAGTTCCACTCGTTTTTGAACAGCAGCACCGGGCGGCCCCAGCTATCTTTTACGGTTACCGTGTTGAATAAGCGACCTGCCTTTTCCAGTGCCTCCCAGCCGCCGCCCACCCAGCGAGCCACACTGTAGGGCAGCGGATCGAGCAGACTTTCCACGTTGTATTCATTCCGCAGGCGGAACTGCACCACTTCAAACTGGAGTTGCCCCACAGCAGCGAGAATCGGCTCTCGCTTGGACTCGTCGGTGGAGTACATAATCTGCACTGCGCCCTCTTCTCGCAGCTCGTTCACGCCCTTTTGGAACTGCTTGAACTTGCTGGGGTTGGGGTTTCGCAAATAGGCAAAGAGTTCCGGCGAAAAAGACGGAATGCCCTCATATTCCAGCTTTTTGCCGTTATAAATCGTGTCTCCAATGGCGAACATGCCGGGGTTGTTCAGACCAATTACGTCGCCGGGATAGGCCTCATCAAGGGACTGTCGTCCCTGCCCAAACAGCTTTTGCGGATGCGACAGGCGCACCGTCTTGCCCGTGCGGGCATGGCTCACCACCATGTCTTTTTCAAACTTGCCGGAACACACGCGCACAAACGCGATGCGATCGCGGTGTTTGGGGTCCATATTGGCTTGCAGCTTGAACACGAACCCGGAAAATTCGGGATAGGTGGGGTCGATGTCGCCCTGGCTGCTGCGGCGCGAACCGGGCTTCAGCGCGTAGTCCAAAAACGATTCCAGAAATAGCTCCACGCCAAAGTTTGTCATGGCGCTGCCAAAAAACACAGGCGTTAGCTTACCCGCGTGAACCTGCGCTAGGTCAAACTCTGTGCCTGCTGCTTCTAGCAGTTCCAGTTCTTCTTTGAACTGGTAATACAGATCTTGCTCCAGCAGATCTTCGATGCGCGGATCGCCCAGATCGATGACTGTATCCTTGGCTTCGCGGCTGCCGTGGGCCGTGCGCTCAAACAGGTGGATTTGCTTTTTGCGGCGGTCATACACGCCTTTGAAGCGATCGCCCATGCCGATGGGCCAGTTCACCGGGTAGGTTTGCAAGCCCAACTCCTGCTCGATTTCGTCCATCAGCTCTAGCGGGTCGCGCCCGGGCCGATCCAACTTGTTGAAAAAGGTGAAGATGGGAATTCCCCGCATCCGGCACACCTCAAACAGCTTGCGGGTTTGCGGCTCTAGACCTTTGGCCGCGTCTTCCAGCATCACCGCGTTATCTGCCGCCGCCAGCGTCCGGTAGGTGTCTTCGCTAAAGTCCTGGTGTCCCGGCGTGTCCAGCAGGTTGATCGTGTAGCCGCTGTAGTCAAATTGCAGCACCGTAGAGGTGATGGAGATGCCCCGCTGTTGCTCCATCTCCATCCAGTCCGAAGTGGCGTGGCGCTGCGCTCGCTTGGCTTTCACAGCACCCGCTTCGTGGATTGCGCCTCCGTACAGCAGCAGTTTTTCCGTCAGCGTGGTTTTCCCCGCGTCGGGGTGAGAAATGATCGCAAAGTTGCGCCGTTGGTCAACCGCAGTGGCGATTTCAGTCTGAAGGTCGGTGGTCATGCCAGCAAAGACTCAGAAGCAAATACAGCAAGCAACCTTTATCGTAGCAAGCCAGCCCAAATCGTGGGCGATCGCCGGAAAAGCTGGCTCATCTGGTGAAGACAATGGTACTCCTGACTCGACTCTTCACACCCATGACTGATCTGGAAAAACGAAAGCTTTACTCTGTCCTTTGTCACGGATCGCAGTTGATTAGCTATGCGCTGGTGTCTGTCGCGGTGCCGATTGTGTTTCTCTTGGTGTCCGAAGATCCCGTCGTGCAGGGCAACGCCAAAGAAGCCATCAATTTTTACCTGACAGTGCTGATCTGGGGAATCATTTTCTTTGTGCTGTCGTTTGTGCTGATCGGCATTCCATTTCTGATCGGGCTAATCATCGTCAGCGTGATTATGCCGATCATTGCAATGGTGCAGTCCGCCAGCAACCTGGAGCGTCCCTATCGCTATCCCTGCATCTGGCACTTTATCGATTAGCTGTGTTGAGTAGTTGGATTGAAGCAGGTCATGAGCGGGCAGAGCGGAGAAAGTCCTGCTGAACTGCCCCAACACCTCATCACCCCAACACCTCATCACCCCAACATCTACTCCACTGGAACTGTCCACCATGCGAGGGCGTAGTTCTGGGTCGGAGTGTTAGCGCGATCGCGATACACGACGCGAATCTTGTAGCGGCCGGTTTCGGGGACGGCGTGAAAGATATGCTCTACGCTGTCTACGGCGCTGACGGATGACCAAATGCGATCGCCCAAATCCTCATCCTCCGCCCGCATCAGGTAAATATCCAGGTTGTTCAATCCCTTGTCGTCAAAGCTCTCGCCCACGTCATACAGACCGTTGCGATTGGCATCCTTCAGCTCTACCACGCGGTTCCAGGCGAGGGTAATGGCGACGTGGCTGCCTGCTACCAGCGGCCGCTCCAGCACATAGTCTCGATAGGCGGGCGCGTCGCGTCTGGTGCCAACGGTGCGATAGTCCCAGCCGATGGGCGGCACGGGCGCATCGGGCGCAAACTGACCAGAGCCAAACTGCATCAGCGACCGATAGGCGTGCAGATGCCCGGTTCCCAGGTCAGCATCCAGCGGTTTGGTTTCGTCCGTGTAGGCATCAGAACTGAGCCAGTCGCGGTTTTGCTTGTTGACGGCAGTGCGCGTCATGCCCAGCATCAGACCATCGCCCTGGTCCTGAATCTTGTCTGCTGCGTTCATCATCACCGCTTTCATCACCTCGTGGCGACGGGCATCCAGGCTCCAGTTGGGCTGCTGTTCGCGGATCTGGCGATCGCCAAATTCCTGCAACAGCGCCACCATCGCCGTCACATGGGGCGCAGCAAAGCTCGTCCCCGTGGCGGGGTTGCTGAGGGTTCCGTCGGGGTTGATGGTTTGAATATTAGTGCCCGGAGCCATCAAGCTAACGGAGCGGCGCGGGCCGACGTTGCTTTCTGGCTCGCGCGATCGCCCGTAGATCGGCGGCGGCTCACTGCCCAGATCAAAAAAGCTGACCTTTCGATAAACGCCATTGACGGCGATCGAGTTCGACACGATCATGCCGTTGAAATTATCGGTGGGAATGGGAATGCCCCCTTCGCCCTGGTTGCCTGCAATCACGTACAGCACGTTATGCTGATTTGCCGACCAGTCAATACACTGCGTCAGCAAGGCGTTGCCGTCTAGCTGGGCATTGGGGCGCGGGTCTTGCGACAGCGACTCGCCAAAGCTGAAGTTAATCGCCCGCACATCGTCGCCGTTTTGCAGCGCCACCGTCTGCGAAGCGAGGCACTCTTGCGGCTGGCCGCCGCGCCGCTCAAAGCCCGCTGCTGCTGCGTAGAGCTTCGCCTCGGGCGCAACGCCCTGCACCAGCTTGTCGTTGCTCACCATGACGCTGGCCACGCCTGCTGCATGGGGGTCTACCGTATCGTTTGGACGGGCCAGCCCATCCCGAAAGAACACCTGGCGTACCCGCACTGCGAAGTTATTGGCAGCCGTTTTATCGAGTCCAAACAGGGCCGGGCGACCAATTTCGACCTGACCAATGGCAATTTTGCGGCCTAGGAGGTTGTAGGGTTCGGACTGCACCCGACGGGCATCGATACCGCCCGCTTCCATTGAGTTGATAGAGGCAATGTAGGCGATCGCCGGAGTACCCAGCAGCGACATCGCCATACCCGCCATGACCCACCGCAGTCGTTTTGCCAGTCGCCGCTTTGCCATGAAATCGTTCCCCCAACAACAGCCTGAAAAGTGGATTTGCCTTACATCCTAAAGTTTGTCGCAGCGAACGGCAACCAAAAAGGACGACCGGAGTGCGATCGCCCTTTGAAGCTTGAAGCTCAATGAACCGATATAAGAAACGAGAATCTATCGGACTCTATGCGCCACACGCACTCAGCCAAGCTAAGAGTTTGCCGTTTGGGTAGACAGCAGTTCCTTTAGCTTTTCTAGCTCTTGGGCCCAGCGAGGATCGGGCTGCACGGATTCTGGCTCCGTCGTTGCGGTGGCCTTCTTGCCCTTGCTGTTTTTCTTGCGGTTGCCGTTGCTGGCAGTGGAAGGAGCCTCCTCTCCCTCCTCGCTGCCCTTTTCGCGAGGCTGGGCGCGTTCAATTTTCAGTGGGGTTTCCTTAAACAGGAAGCCATCAAACTTTTCAATGACCTGGTCTGCCTGCTCTTCGCTTTTCACCGTGACAAACCCAAAGCCGCGGCATTTCCCAGTTTTACGGTCGGTGATGATTTTGGTGGTCAAGGTTTCATCAAATTCCGCAAACAGGGCAGCCAATTCTTGCCGCTCTAGCTCTTTGGGCAAATTGCCTACATAAAGACGAATGGACATAGTATCGAAGATTCCTCCAGGTTGAATTCAGTCTAATAGCTTGGAAGTCTTGCTATGAGAAGCCTGTAGTGCGGGCGATGTCCCCAGAGCAGGCTGGTTTCCAGAGCAGGCTGTAGTTTATTAAAGTCTGATGGAAACGCTCAGGTGAGTATTGAGTAGGCAAGTTCCTTCGGCGTATCGACAAACCTGTCGAGGACAAACCTGTCAGGCCGTCAGGATTTGCGTTTAGCGTTCGCTCGTTATGAGTCCGTTATGAGTCTGTTGAAAATTGCGGCTTAGGATACCGTCGCCTTCACTAAGGTATCACGGCGACCGGCTCCGAAGATGGCAATTACATAGATTTCATGCTGGGGTTGTAGGGAGAAATGGGCCGATGTCCCTGGTTTTGGGTCGATGAATCAGCGCGTATTTCGCTGCCGAAAGACGATTTCGGGCAATCAATCGCGCTAGAAGCGCTCGTTAGCCAAAATTTTCTTAGAAACTTCCTATTTTTACCGCAAGCTCAGAGATCGCAGACGATTAAAAGCTGCGGCAAGTTCCAGAGGTCGAACCGCCACCAGATCCCCCTGGGGATAGGTCGTCAGTTCGTCTATCTGGTCGGCGGCAAGCTGGGGTGCAATCTGATCCAGAAGATCGGGCAGCGTGCGGCGACCGTCGAGGTAGTGCTGCTGTAGATAGGCGATCGCCGCGCCAATAGTTCGCACCTGGCCTACTTCTACCAGTTGCTCCACCGCAGACAAATCTACCGTTTCTGAACCGAACACTAGTTCGTCGATGTCCCGTGCCTTCAGTTTGGGGGTGCGTTCTGGGCGATCGCCCTCGACCATGCGAGTATCCCCCCGGCGGCCGCCGTGCCAGGATTGTTCCCAGCGTTTTTCGGGCGAGTCGAGCCGTTTGGGGAGCGGAATGCGAGGGGTGAGTGAACCAAAGTGATTGCCCCCTTCAGCAGTGCGTTGAGTGGCAAACTGAGCGGCGATCGCTCTGGCCTGTTGGGTCACATCCTGGGGCAGGTAGTCGGTCATGGCAATGACGGTATCCGCCACGTCGAAATAGTCGCCGCTGCCGCCCATCACCAGAATTGTAGACACACCATCATCCTGGTAAAGCTGGCGGATTTTGTCGATCAGGGGCGTGATTGGCTCCTTGTCTTTGGCGATGAGGGCCTGCATCCGGCGATCGCGGATCATAAAGTTTGTAGCGGAGGTGTCTTCGTCTATCAGGAGCACTCGCGCTCCCGCCTCCAGCGCCTCGACGATACTGGCCGCCTGGGAGGTGCTGCCGCTGGCGTTTTCGGTGCTAAAGCGCGTCGTCGAGCGGCCCTGGGGCAGGTGGTTGATAAAGGGCGAAATGTCTACGCCTGTGATGCTGCGGCCGTCTTCGGCGCGAATCTTCACGGCGGCGGCATCGGTCACCAGATGTTCGCGCCCGTCGCCAGGAATGGCGGTGTAGATGCCGAGGGCGATCGCCCTGAGCAGGGTAGATTTGCCGTGGTAGCCACCGCCGACGATGAGCGTGATGCCTTTGGGAATGCCCATGCCCGAAATCTTGCCCTGGTTGGGGCGATCGAACTCCACCCGCAGCGACGCGGGCGAGCGAAATCGCACGGCGCTGGAGTCTTGGAGCGGGCGATCGTCTACGCCGCTCTGTCTGGGCAAGAGCGCCCCATCGGGGACAAAGGCCACCAGCCCCCGCGCTGCCAACTGGTCGCGCAGCCAGTCGGTGTCTTCTGCCACGGTCAAATGCTGCTGGAGTTCAGTCGGGTTCAAAACCGAGTAAAAGAGCGATCGCCCGACAATTAGCGGCAGGTCGTCGCACAACAGTTCTGCCGCCGTGCGTCCCAAGATTTGTCGTCCCCGTGCAGGCAGCCCCACCCAAAATCGCGCTTCAACAGCCGCCTCCGATACCCAAAGAGCCGATCGCTCCAGGATGTATTGACTGGTAGGGGCGATCGCAATCAGACCACTGTTGCCGCTGCCCCGCTTTTCGCGCACCGCCGCCGCTGCTTTGCCAAACTGCCGCGTCAGATAATCCCGCAGAGCGATTTCCCGGCTGCGCGTGTGGAATGTTTCTGGCGGGAAACCCGCCTCCGCCTGGGGCACGACGACCCGCAGCCGACTAGGAGCTGCAAACGGGTCGCCCTGCACAAAGTCAATATGCAGCGTAAAGCCCGGAAACCGATAGCTGCCCTGAATCTCTTTATAAGCCTTGTAGCCCAGCCCATCTAGCCGCACCAGAGTTTGCCGCAGCACCTGATCATTTGCCATAGCACCTATTCATCCAGCCAGCCAAAGACAGTTTAGGGAAGAAGGAAGAGAGAAGAAAGAAAAAAGAAGAGAGAAGAACAGGTTTTCCTTCTTCCTTCTTCCTTCTTCCCTCTTCGTTTTTCCCTTCTCTTCGTTTTTCGTTCTTCCTTCTTCCCTCTTCCCTCTCCCCTACCCCAGCACGCTCAACTCCTGACGCACGGGCGTTTCTACTTGCACGGGCAGCAGCTTTACCGCACAGGCCTTTAGCTCTGGCTGTTTCGAGTCGGGACAAGCTGCGGGGTGGGTGAGGGCGTTGGCTTCGGCATGGTCTGCCCAGAGTGCCCCCCAGTGCATGGGCACAAAGACCGTGCCAGGGGCGATCGCCTTTGTCACTTTTGCCGGAAAGCGGGCCCAACCCCGGCGCGATCGCACTTCTACCAAGTCTCCCTCCCCAATGCCCAGCGGCTCCGCATCGCGCGGGTGAATTTCGATAAAGGGGTTGGGGTGCATCTGGGTAATCTTTTCGGTGCGTCCAGTGCGGGTCTGGGTGTGCCAGTGTCCATACAATCGCCCCGTTGTCAGCACCAGCGGAAAGTCGGGGTCGGGGGGTTCTGCCAGCCCCCGCGAGTGAGCGGCGCTAAAGCGGGCCCGTCCGTCGGGCGTGTGAAATTGCAGGTCGGTGTAGAGGCGCTTGGCGGACTGGGTCTGCGATTCAGGGTTCTCACTGCTGGACAGCGGCCATTGCAAGGGGCCCTCCTGCTCTAGCCGTGCATGGCTGATGTCGCTCATGTCGCAGGGGCGGCCCTGGGTGAGCTTCACAAATTCAGCATGGACTTGGGCAGCGGTTTGAAAGGGGAACTGGGCGGCAAACCCAAGGCGGCGGCCGACTTCGCAGAAAATTTCCCAGTCGGCGCGGGCTTCGCCGGGGGCAGGCTGAAAGGCTTTAGCCAGCGTCACCACGCGCTCCGAGTTGGTCATGGTGCCGCTCTTTTCGCTCCATTGGGTGGCGGGCAGCAGCAGGTGGGCGAATTCGGCGGTTTCGGTGGGAAAGTAGGCTTCCTGGTAGATGGTGAAGGGCGATCGCCCCAGGGCCGCCTTTACTCGCACCAAGTCGGGCAGGCTCACGGCCGGATTCGTCGCCGCAATCCAGAAGAGTCCGACTTCGCCCCCTTCCAGCCCGCGAATCATGTCCCACACGGTGCGGCCGGGCATCGCGGAAATGCGGCCGGGTGGCAATCCCCAGGCTTGCTCCACTTCGGCGCGGTGCTGGGAATTGGCTACAAACCGATAGCCGGGTAGCAGGTGCGACAATCCGCCCGCCTCGCGGCCGCCCATCGCGTTGGGCTGGCCGGTCAGAGAAAACGGCCCCGCGCCGGGTCTGCCGATTTGCCCCGTCAGCAGGTGCAGGTTGATCAGGCTGCGGACTTTGGCCGTGCCTTCGCTGGACTGGTTCAGCCCCATCGACCACAGCGACAGCACTCGCCCCGACTCGCCCCACCAGCGGGCGGCGGTTTCCAGGTCGGATATAGAAATTCCGCAGCGATCGCTCACAATCTCCGGCGGGTAGTGGCGCACCACTTCGGCATAGTCGGCATAGCCGTTTGTATGCTGCTGAATGAATTCTGGCTGCTCATAGCCCCACTGCATCAGCAGGTAGGCAATGCCATTGAACAAATCAATATCTGTACCGGGGCGAATGGCCAGGTGCAGGTCGGCAGCGTCGGCGGTCTGGGTGCGGCGCGGATCGACCACAATCAGGCGGACATGGGGCGTTTTTTTGTGATACTTCCGCAGGCGATTGAAGGCGATCGGGTGACACTCGGCCATGTTGCTGCCGACGATCACCGCGCAGTCCGTTTGCTCCAAATCCTCATAGCAGCAGGGTGGCCCGTCTGCGCCAAAGCTCTGCCCATAGCCCGACACCGCCGAGGACATGCACAGCCGCGAGTTGGCATCGAAGTTATTGGTTCCCAAACAGCCCTTCATCAGCTTTTGGGCGGTGTAGTAATCTTCCGTGACGAATTGGCCGGAGCCATACATGCAGATGCCATCAGGGCCGTGGCTGGCAAGGACGGCGCGAATGCGATCGCACAGTTTGTCCAGCGCCTCGTCCCAGCTAATCTGCCGAAAGTCCTGATCCAGCGACTCGCGCCACATCGGATAGAGCAGCCGATCCTTGCCAATCGACTCCGCCACCGTCGCGCCCTTCACGCACACCATCCCCTGGCTGGACGGATGCGTGCGATCGCCCCGCACCTGCCACGCCCCCTTGCCCTGCAATGGCACGACCTCTAGCCCACAGCCCACGCCGCAATAGGGGCACAGGGTTTTAACTGGCATTTCTTCCTTCACGACTCTCTCACTCTCTCCTCAAACTCAGCCCACGTCGTCATGGGCATAGCGGTGATACAGGAAGTTCAGCGCTTCATTCCGCAGTTCGTAATAGCGCGGATCTTCCATGACGCGGCTGCGATTGCGGGGACGGGCGAAGGGAATGTCGAGAATTTCGCCGACCTTGGCGGCGGGGCCGTTGGTCATCATGACGATGCGATCGCTCAGCAAGAGCGCCTCGTCGATGTCGTGGGTAATCATCAGCACGGTGACGCGGTGATCCGTCCAGATTTTCAGCAGTTCCTCTTGCAATTCCTCGCGGGTGATCGGGTCGAGGGCCCCGAAGGGTTCGTCTAGCAGCAGCACCTCCGGGCGCAGGGCCAGGGCGCGGGCGATGGAGACGCGCTGCTTCATGCCGCCAGAGAGGGCGCGGGGTTTCTTGTCCATTGCGTCGGTCAGCCCCACCATCGCCAGATGTTCACGGGCGATCGCCGCCTTTTCGCTCTTGGAAAGCTCCGGCCGGGCCGCGTGTAGCCCCAGGTAGACGTTCTCGTAGGCTGTCATCCAGGGCAGCAGCGAATAGTTTTGAAACACCACCATGCGATCGGGGCCGGGTTCCGTAATCCGCTGGTTTCGCAGGCGCACCTCGCCGCTAGTCGGCGTGCGGAAGCCCGACACCATATCCATTAGCGTCGATTTGCCGCAGCCGGAATGGCCGATAATGCTGACAAATTCACCTTCCTGTACCGCCAGATTCACGCCATCCAGCACGGTGTAGGTGCCGCCATCTTTGGTGGGATACACCTTCGAGACATTCTCGATCATCAAAAACGCATCGGTCGTGGGTACAGGCTGCGGCTGGAGTTGGTTTGAGTCGAGAGTCTGCATTGTTAAGGATTCGGGGTTGAGAGAGAGGAGAGAATGGAGCATAGAGCTGGCTTTTTACACCTCACACGGTTACGACATCAACGCTGACTTCCTCAATTTGCACATCGCGCTTGATGGCGAGGCTGTTAAGATAGCCGATGGGGTCGTCTGGATCGAACACGCTGCCGTCGGCGAAATGGATCGGGCTGCGATTGGGTTCGGTGTCGAGCAGTCCCAGGTCGCGGGCGGCAGCACCGAACACATCCAGACGGCGGGTGCGATCGAGGATGTCGAACCAGTTGCGCGGGAAGGGGGTGATGCCCCAGCGGGCGAGTTGCGTCATGATCCACAGCCCTTCGGTGCGGTAGGGGCAGTTGGTGCGATCGACGAAGAACTGGTTATACCGCAGGATTTGCTCTGGCTCGTCGCCCGTGCCCCGGTCGTAGGGGGTGACCAATCCTGGGCGGATCTGCTCGATGCTTGCGCCGACGTATTCGGTGCGGGAGAGCAGTTCTGCCAGGGTTTCTCGGTTGCGGCGATCGTCGCAATATTCGCAGGCTTCGAGCAGGGCTGTAACAAGGGCGATGTGGGTTTTGGGATAGCGATTTGCCCAGTCTTCGCGCACGCCCAGCACTTTTTCCAGGTGGCCGGGCCAGATGTCGAGGTCGGTGGCGATCGCATAGCCCAGTCCTTCCTGAATGGCGCGAGAGTTCCACGGCTCGCCCACGCAAAAGCCGTCGATGCCGCCACCCTTGAGGGCGGCCACCATCTGCGGCGGCGGAATCGTGACGATGTTGACATCTTGGTCGGGGTCGATGCCGCCCGTTGCCAGCCAGTAGCGCATCATCAGGTTGTGCATGGAGGCGGGATGCACCACGGCCAGCGTCGGCACTTTGTCGGGGGTGCGGGCGATCGCCGCCTTCAGGTCTGCCAGCGTCCGCACGCCTTCATGCAAAAAGCGCTTGCTGAGGGTGATGGCGTTACCGTTGCGGCTGAGAACTAGACCAGTCGTCATAGGAACAGGCGCTTTGCCGCCCATGCCCAGGGTCAGCGCCAAGGGCATCCCGGCGATCATCTGGGCTGCTGCGTCGAGACGCCGCTGGTGATGCCTTCGGCGATCGCCTTCCAGCTTGGCTCGCGGCTGAGGGTCACTTGCTCCAGCCCGTATTTCTCGAAAAAGCCCAGCTCTTTGGCCACCACCAGCGGCGCACAGTCCGTCAGCGGCACAAAGCCCAGCTCCAGGTTGACTTTTTCCAACCCGTTGCGGGCGATCGCCCCCACCTGCACCGCCGCTTTGCGCTTCTTCGCCTGCTTTTGCTGGTTCAGGAAGTAGACAATTTCGCTCCGCATTCCGTAGTAGCTGGGATGGTTCACCACTTCCAGGCGATCGCGCGGCCGCTCAAACGGCACCTCCATGATTTGCCCCACGTAGGATTCTGGTCCATTGGTGAGCATCACGATGCGATCGCTCAGCAGCAGCGCTTCATCCACGTCATGCGTCACCATAATGCAGGTCAGCTCATGCTCCTCGGCAATTTGCATTAGTTGGTCTTGCAAACTGCTGCGGGTGAGGGCATCCAGCGCCCCAAAGGGTTCATCCAGCAGCAGCAGCTTGGGACGAATCGCCAGGGCACGGGCGATCGCCACCCGCTGCTTCATGCCGCCGGAGAGTTGCCCCGGCCGCTTGTCGGCCGCGTGGCGCAGGTTCACCAGGTCGATGTGCTGTTCCACAACGGCGCTGCGCTCTGATTTGGAAGCCGTCGCCATGACGCGATTCACCGCCAGGGCAATGTTCTCGCGCACCGTGAGCCAGGGCAGCAGCGAATAGTTTTGAAACACCACCATGCGGTCGGGGCCGGGTTCGGTGACCTGACGACCTTCCAGCACCACGCCCCCCGCCGCTGGTTTTGCCAGCCCTGCAATGATATTGAGCAGCGTCGATTTGCCACAGCCGGAGTGGCCCAGCAGCGAGACAAACTCGCCCTTACGAATCGTCAGGTCAATATTCTTCAGTGCAATGTATTCTCCACCGCCAGGGAGCGGGAAGACCTGATCTACGTGGTCGATTTCTACAAATGGCAGCATTTTGGGAGTGTTGGGGAGGGGTGTTGGAGTGTTGGAGTGTTGGAGTGTTGGAGAGGGGGAGATGAGGAGAGAGGGAGATGAGGGGATGAGGAGAGGGAACTTCTGATCCCCTGTCCCCTGACCCCTAAACCCTGATCCCTCACTCCCTACTTCTGCTCTTCGGGCACAACGCGGGAGGCGATAAAGCCAATCAGCGCATTCAGCAACAGACCCACCAGACCGACGTAGATGATGGCGAGGATCACTTCGCTATTGCTACCGCTGTTGTAGGCATCCCAGATAAAGAAGCCGATGCCCACACCGCCCGTCAGCATTTCCGCAGCAACGATCGCCAGCCAGGATAGACCGATCGCAATCTTGAGTCCGGTGAAAATGTAAGGCACGGTGGCGGGCAGCAGCACCTTGAGGAAGTAGTCCATCCGCGACAGCTTTAGCACGCGGGCGACGTTGTTATAGTCCTGCGGAATGTTTTGTACGCCGACGGCAGTATTGATGATGATGGGCCAGATAGCGGTGATGAAAATCACAAAAATGGCGGCGGGCTGAGAGTCGCGGAAGGCGGCCAGGGAAATGGGCAGCCAGGCCAGCGGCGGCACCGTTCGCAACACCTGAAAAATGGGGTCAAGCGCTTGAAACATCAGCAAACTCACGCCGATCAAGATACCGAGGGCAATTCCGGCGATCGCCGCCAGCGTGTATCCCACCGCCACCCGCTGTAAACTCGCGGCAATTTGCCAAAACAAGCCCTGATCCGTACCGCTACCGCGATAGAACGGGTCGATAATCAAATCCCACGTATCTTTCACCACCTGAATCGGCCCTGGTAGCGGCGTATTCTCGCCCGAACACAGCAGTTGCCAGATGCCCAGGAGAACAAAGAGGGCGATCGCCGTTGGGATAGAACGGCGAATGGTCTTGCCAAGCCATGCGCCCAAGTTAGAAGAGAGCGATCGCCCAGGGCGACGAGGAGAAGAGAGGTCGGCTGTCATGATTAGGGGTTAGAGGTTAGGGGTTGGGGATTAGGAACTGGAGGTTAGGGGTTGGGGGTTAGGAGCCGAATAGGGTAAAAAAAGATAAGTTACCCTAAAAGTCTGCAAACTGAGTGGCAACCTAACCCCCAACCCCTAAACCCTGATCCCTGATCAGACTTTCTTGATCTTCAAAGCATTGAGGTAAGCGCTGGGGTTCTCCGGATCGAACTTCACGCCATCAAAGAAGGTCTCGACACCGCGAGAGGTGCTGGCAGGGATGGCGGCTTCTTGCCCAATCGCCTTCGCTGCCTCACGCCACAAATCTTCCCGGTTCACTGCATCAATCAGTGCCTTGGTGTCGGTGTCGGCAGGCAGGTAGCCCCAGCGGATATCTTCCGTCAGGAACCACAGGTCGTGGCTCTTGAATGGATAAGATGCAGCATCTTGCCAGTATTTCTGCATCAGATCCTGACTCTCAAACTGGCGCGTCCCCATGTTGTAAATGCCTTTGGAGCGATCGATGATGTCCTCGTAGGGCACCTTAAACCACTCACGACCAGAGACAATCTTGCACATCTCTTCCTTATTCGCGGGGTCATCACACCAAATCTGCGCTTCTTGGACAGCCATCAACAGCGCCTTGGCCGCCTTGGGGTTCTGCTCTACCCACTCTGCCCGCATCGCAAACGCCTTTTCGGGGTGGTCTTTCCACAGTTCTCCCGTGGTGAGGGCGTTGTAACCCAGCTTTTGGTTCACAGTTTGCAACGGCCAGGGTTCACCCACGCAGAAGGCTTCCATATTGTTGACCTTGATGTTGGCCACCATCTGAGGCGGGGGCACTACAATGGTCGAAATGTCTTTGTCAGGGTCGATGCCGCCTGCCGCCAGCCAATAGCGCATCCACAGGTCGTGGGTACCACCGGGGAACGTCACGGCTGCCTTGATTTCGCCCTTCTCAGACTTGGCTTTGGCAAAGGCCTCCTTGAGCGGCGCACTGTCAGTGCTGATTTTCAGATCCTTATAGGAGTTAGCAAGGCAAATCCCCTGACCATTCAAATTTAGACGCGCCAGAATGTTCATCGGCACCTTCTGGTTGCCCTTAGTAATCGCGCCTGCCGACATCAGATAAGGCATGGGCGTGAGAATGTGCGCTCCATCGATGCCGCCGCCGCTAGAACCCAGTTCCAGGTTGTCGCGGGTGACCGCCCACGAAGCCTGCTTCAGCACCTCCACATCGGGCATTCCATACTTGGCAAACAGACCTTTCTCTTTGGCGATGATCAGCGGTGCGGAATCGGTCAGCGCAATGAAGCCGAGCTTGGCCGTGGTCACTTCGGGTGTGTCGGCTGCGGTCACAGGAGCGGGCGAGGCTGGAGCGTTGGCGGCAGGACTGCCAGTGTCCGAGGGCGACGAGTCACCACTGCATCCATTCGCTAGGATTGTGGCACCTGCGGTCACGCCTGCCGTGAAGATAAATTTCCGCCGAGAAAGTCTAGACATAGGTTCAGTTCTCCAGGTTGTAGCTAGGGTAATCAGTTGGCAAATTTTGGGATGTAAAATCCCTTACCAGTTGTGCCCGGTGTCAAGATCCGGTGAGAAACTGGCTGGGCTAGGAATCAGGTTTGAGGAGCGGAGTTAGAGACCAAGGTAAAGGTAAGTTACTAAGTGCCTGGTATTTGACACCTGGCAACTTATCTCTGACAACTTATCTCATTCGTGCGCCGAAGTTTTCGATCAGCAGATTCCGCAGGATGGGCTTGAGGTCGTCGCAGGGAATGCCTTTTTGAACACAGGTGCCGAGTTCGGCATGTTTGCCAACTTTGCCGCCCATGTACAAATCCACGCCTTCGGCAGCCTTGCCATCTTTGCGGACTTTGGTGCCCATGAGGCCGATGTCGGCCACCTGGGGCTGTCCGCAGGAGTTGGGGCAGCCAGTCCAGTGGATACGAACAGGGCGCGTGATTTCCAGTTCGGATTCCAGTTCTTTGATCAGCGCCATAGCTCGATTTTTGGTTTCGATCAGGGCGAAGTTGCAGAACTGGGCCCCGGTGCAGGAGACGAGCGATCGCACGAGCAAGCCCGGACTGACCGAAAACTTCTCTAGCAGCGGCTCCTTGAGTAGGGGCGCAACGCGAGAATCGGGCACATCAGGAATGATCACATTTTGCTCAACGGTCAGGCGGATTTCGCCGCTGCCATAGACCTCAGCAATCCGCGCCAGGTCAAACATATCGGGCGCATAGAGCCGACCCACAGGCACATGCAACCCCACATAGTTTAGCCCTGGCTGCTTTTGGGCGTGAATGCCGATGTGGTCGCGCTTGTCCCAGAGGATTTCGTCCTTGGGTGCAGCAGTTTGCAGGGGATATCCCAACTGCTTTTCTACCTCTGCGCGAAACTTATCCATGCCCCACTCGTCAATCAGCCACATCAGGCGGGCTTTTTGGCGATTGGCCCGCAGCCCGTGATCGCGATAGACAATGAGGATGGCTTCGCACAGCGCCACCACGTCTCGCGGATCGACCCAGGCATTGAGCGGCACGGCGGCTTCGCAGCGTTTCGCTGAAAAGAACCCGCCGACCAGCACGTTGAAGCCGAGCTTGCCGTCTTTGTAAGCAGGCACAAAGGCGATGTCGTTGATCTCGGCGTGTACCGAGTTGTCGCGGCATCCGGCGATCGCAATATTGAACTTGCGCGGCAGATTGGTAAACGACGGGTTGCCCTCGCCGTTGTTGGTGATCATGTCTTGCACCTTTCGCACCAGCCCGCGAGTATCAATTAGCTCGTCGGCATCGATGCCCGCCACAGGCGAACCCGTGATGTTGCGGACGTTATCCATACCAGACTGGATGCTGGTCAGCCCCGCCTGCTCAAACCGCCGAAAGATATCGGGAATATCTTCCAGCCGAATGCCGCGAAGCTGGAGGTTTTGGCGCGTGGTAATGTCGGCGTTGCCGTCTTCGCCATAGCGCTCGACGACCTCCGCCAGCACCCGCATCTGTCCGCTGGTGAGAATGCCATTGGGCATCCGCATCCGCAGCATGAACTTACCCGGCGTGACGGGGCGAAAAAACACGCCCATCCACTTGAGGCGATGGTCGCGGTCGGTCTCATTCATCGCTTCCCAGCCCAGACGGGCAAAGTCCTCTAGTTCAGACTTGACCGCCAGACCGTCTTTCTCGGACTTGAGCTTCTCGAACTTATTCAGACTGGTTTCTGCTGGAACGGTACTGGTCATGGCAAGAGACCTTGGATGGAAGAAACTGCGAGCGATTCTGCGGGTAGACCCGCGTTTTTGATTCAACGTTTGGGATAAGAAACCGCGCTAACTAAAACTTGGGTCTACAGAAGGCTTGACCAATGCCGAACGATTCAAGCCTGCATCTCCTCGCATGATTGACACGTTAAGAGCATTGATTTTGAAAATTCGTAGCTTCTGTTACAAAAATTTTCGTCATATGAAATTTACGAATTGCAATAATGCACAACTTGCATAGTGGGTCTGATTCCGGCTCAACAAAACCTGGCGCTTCTGGCTAGAATCCAAGAGCAGTCAAGACATTGACCGCATTTTTCTATCTGGCGGCACAGACAAGTATGGTCAGCAATCCGCGTATTTTATCTGCCCAACAGCAAAGCTCCCCGTTGCTTCAGCAGGCGGAGGATGGGGCGATTCCTGCTGATTGGGAACAGGTAGTGCAGCGGGTACAGCAAGGCTTGGGGCATCTGGAAGAACAGTTGCAGACCCACGGCATCCGTCCCGATCTGACGGAACTAGAAACGCTGAGTCAGTGGGCGATCGCCGTGCTGGGCGAGGGCGATTTTCAGGATCGCTGGGACGTGGCCAAGCTGTTTCCTCGGCTAGAAGCCCTGGCTGCTGAAACGTCAGAGTCTGTTGAGCAACTGCTGCTCAACCCGCTGGTTTCCCTGCTGCAAGACGAAGACGCAGATCCTGACACGCGCTGGTTTGCAGCCCGGATTCTAGGTGAGTTTTCGCCGACCTGCGGTGCTGCAGCGCTGATTGACCTGCTGAAAACATCCTGCACCGAAGACCTTCGGCAGATGGCCGCAACGGCGATCGCAGGCTTTGGCAAAATGGCGATCGCTCCCCTTGTCCAACTGCTCCAGGCTCCGCACACGCGCCTGCTGGCCGTACAAACCCTCGCTCAAATTCGAGAACCCGGCGTGATTCAGCCGCTGATGCAATTGTTGCGCGATCCTGACCCGCAGGTGCGAGCTGCTGCACTATCGGCTATTGGTAGCGCCCGCGATCGCCATATTCCTGACCTGTTAATCACATCCCTAAGCGATTCCTCTGCGGCGGTGCGCCAGGTGGCAGTGACAGAACTGGGCTTTCGCGCTGACCTGCTGCCCGACTATGACCTGGTGAGCTTGATTCATCCGCTGCTGCTGGATGCTAACGCTGGCGTGGGACAGCAGGCAGCGATCGCCCTTGGTCGCCTGGGCACTAATCCTGCTGTGGCTGCCCTCTATCGCGTCGCCCACTCACCCCACACGACCCATCCGCAGCGAATGGCGCTGGTGCAAGCGCTGGGCTGGATCGGCACCCCCGCTGCCCTACACAGTCTGCATCGGCTGGCGCTCCAGTGGAGCGAGGAACCTGCGTCGGCCGCGCTGCTACAGGCCACGATTCAGGCGATGGGTCGGGTCGAAGCCCCGGAACTGCGCTGGCAGGTCGCCCGCTATCTAGTAGAATTGCTGCACACGCAGCGACCCACTGTGCAACTGGCCAGCGTGAAGCAGGCGATCGCCCTCCAATTGGGTAACTTGGGCGATCTCGACGCGCTGGATGCCCTGGTGCAACTAGCGACTGATCCAGATTTAGGGGTAAAGCTCCATGCGATCGCCGCCCTCAAACAGCTTCACCCCGACCAAGGACGGCAGCAGCTCGCAGCACTGTCCAACAACCATCAAGTTTCAGAACAAACCCGGCAAGAAGTGGCGATCGCCCTAGCAGAGTGGTAATCCGATTCTCCCTCTTCCCTCTTCCCTCTTCGTTCTTCCCTCTTCCCTCTTCCCTCTTCCCTCTTCGTTCTTCCCTCTTCCCTCTTCCCCCTTCCCTCCCATCCCGCGGCCGGATTCACTCTGGACAAGGATGTAATTTGGCATGGCCACTCGATAGAATCATCAAACAGCCTCATTAAGAGGCGATTAAGAGGCATTAAGAGGCATTTGCAAACACTTTCGCGGGGTGCAAGGGTTCGGTAGGCTGGGTTTGCCTGAATTGAGGTCTGCCCTGGCAATTTACGTAATTTGCAGCGCTGAGTGCGGATCGACAGCATAGAGCCAGAATCGCCCTCTAGGTCGCCTACCAGCAGAGATTGACCTCCAGAGATTAATCTCTCTGTGTTTTGCTTCTTCACAAGCCTCATTTGAGAGCGTTTTGGATCATTCCACTAAAAATTGTCCACTTTATCCAACCAATCTTTTAAAAATGCCCGAAACTGGGGGATTTATGCAGACATTGACAGCGGCTCCGACGGTACAGGGTAGCGATCGCTTTCACACGTTGCAACGGCAATTGCGCGATCGCTGGCAAACCATCGACCAGTTCGACCGGGGAGAACATGACATTCTGATCGTTCCATCCCTGACCCTAGATCAGCGTGAGTTGCAAAAGGTCAAAGGCGTTCACCATTACGAAGAGCGCCTGCTGTTTTCCCTAATTCGCCTGCGAAATCCGGGCACGCGGCTGATTTACATCACGTCGCAGCCGATTCACCCCAGCATCATCGACTATTACCTGCACCTGCTACCAGAAATCCCCTATTCTCACGCCCGCGATCGCCTCATCCTGCTTTCCACTTATGACTCGCATCCCAAGCCGCTAACGCAAAAAATCCTGGAGCGGCCGCGCTTGGTCGAAAAACTGCGCGGGCTGCTGCGCCCCGACAGAGCCTACATGTCTTGCTTTAATGCCACTGCCCTAGAGCGGGAACTGTCCCTTCAGCTTGACATTCCGCTGTATGGGCTAGACCCCGACCTGCTCTATTGGGGCACCAAGAGCGGCAGCCGCCAGGCCTTTGCCGAAGCCAACGTGCCCCACCCCGACGGCAGCTTGCAAACCTGGACGGCGGAGGAACTGGTGCTGGCGACGGTAGACCTGTGGGAGCGCCGGCCCGACCTGAAGCGGATGGTCGTCAAGCTGAATGAGGGCTTTTCGGGCCAGGGGAACGCGCTGCTGGATCTGCGGACGCTCTCTGCCGTTGCGCCAGGGCAGGCCTCGACTGAAGCACGACGGGAGGCGATCGCCCAAGCATTTCACCATCTGAGTTTCCAGAGCGATACTGAAACCTGGGACAACTTCAGCAGCAAAATTCCCGAACTGGGGGCGATTGTCGAAGCGTTCATCGAAGGGGAAGAAAAGCGATCGCCCAGCGTCCAGTGCCGGATTACGCCGCTGGGAGAGGTCGAGGTGCTGTCTACCCACGACCAGATCTTGGGCGGGCCCGACGGGCAAATCTTTTTGGGCTGTCGCTTTCCCGCCGACGAATCCTATCGGATGCGCCTGCAAGAGTATGGCTACGCTGTGGGCAAAGTGCTGGCAGAAAAGGGCGTTTTAGAACGATTTAGCATCGATTTCATGGCAGTCCGTCCAGACGAGACAGAAGACTGGGAGTTACAGGCGATCGAAATCAACGTCCGCAAAGGCGGCACAACCCACCCCTTTATGACGCTGAAACTGCTCACCAGTGGCAGCTACGACTCCCGAACCGGACTGTTTCTCAATCAGCACGGTCAGCCGAAATACTACATTGCCACCGATAATTTGCAGAGCGATCGCTATCTCGGTCTGCTGCCCAGCGACCTGATGGACATCATCGCGCAGCATCGCCTCCACTTCACGCCCATCACCGAAACGGGCAGCGTGTTTCATATCATGGGCTGCCTGTCGGAATACGGCAAACTGGGGCTGACCAGCATTGGCGACTCGCCTGAAGACGCAGAAGACCGCTATAACCAGGTGATCGCCACGCTTGATCAGGAAACCGAGGCGAACCTGTCGCACCCGTTTCATCCCGCCTCCCATACGCCACCGATCAACTGGCACTTTCACCACGAAGGCTAGCGCCTGATTGGGAGGGGGCTGGAAACGGTTGAGTTGCGCGTGTCTTGCACAATCCACCTTCTCGGATCTTTGAGGAAAAATAGCTGGCGATCGCCCGCATGATCGAACTGCGTCACCTGCGCTACTTCATCACCGTTGCCGAAGAACTGCACTTTGGGCGGCCGCCGCCCCGGCTGCATATGGCCCAGCCGCCCCTCAGCCAGCAGATTCGTCAACTAGAGGAGAAACTGGGCTTCCAGTTGTTTCACCGCACCAAGCGCAGCGTGCAGCTCACCGAGGCAGGCGCAGTGTTCCTGGCAGAATGTCAGCGAATTATGCAGCAGTTGGATCAGGCCGTGCAACTGGGGCAGCAAGTGAGCCGAGGCGAGCGGGGGCAACTGGTGATTGGCTTTGTGAGTTCTGCTGCCTATAGCGTGCTGCCGACGCTGCTTCGGCGGTTTCGCACTGCCGCGCCGGAGGTCAGCCTAGAGTTACACGAATTGACCACCGACCAGCAGATCCAATGGCTGCGCGATCGCCGCATGGACGTGGGCCTCGTCCGCCCGCCCATAGATGAGCCAGACTTTTGCCTGATGCCGCTGTTTGAGGAGTCGCTCGTCGTCGCCCTGCCCCAGCAGCATCCCCTAGCACAGCAGCCGCAAGTGTCTCTCAAAGACCTAGCGGGCAAGCCCTTTATCCTGTTTCCTCGGCTGCTAGCTCCCGGACTCTATGACCAGATTATTAGCCTCTGTCAGCAGGGCGGCTTTAGCCCCGCCATTGTGCAGGAAGCGATCCAAATGCAGACCATCATCAGCCTGGTGGCCGCAGAAATCGGTGTAGCCATTGTGCCCCTGTCGCTGCAAAATCTCCAGCGCACCGGGGTCGTCTACCGCGAACTCCAGGAACCTACCCCCAAAGCGGCGATCGCCCTGCTTACACGCCAGTCAGACCCCTCGCCCACCGTGCAGCGATTTTTGGCGATCGCCCAAACCCAGAGATAGGAGTTAGAGGTTAGGCTAAATCGGGGATGACTAAATTGGGGATAGGTAGTGATGCAGTGTTCTCAGTCCCCGCCTCTCTCCACCCTAGCTTTACTCAAACTTGCCAACCCCCATGCCCCAAAACCGCTGGCAACTCCCCCTTGCGCCCCAAAAACGAAGCTGGTTTCGCTCTGCCCTGCAACTGCGCGGCTCGGTCGTGCCCTACGTGCTGCCCAGGGCGCTGCTGTGCGGGCTGTTTGGGGAACTCATCGTCGTGCTGTATGCCAGGGGTTGGGCTGTCTCGATTCCCGCGCTGTCTGGGCTAATTCCCAATATCGTGCTGGGCCTGCTGCTGGTCTTCCGCACCAACACCGCCTACGAGCGCTTCTGGGAAGGGCGAAAGCTATGGGGCACCCTGACCAACACCACCCGCAACCTAGCGCGGCAAATCTGGGTAAATGTGGCTGAAAAGAATTCTCAAGATCGCGCTCAAAAGATCTCTATCTTGCGATTGTTGGTTGCGTTTGCCGTCGCCACCAAGCTGCATCTCCGCAAACAGTCTTTTGAAGACCTGATGCTGCTTGATTTGCTGCCCAAAGATTACTATTTCAAACTGCAAAAGACCAATACGCCGCCGCTAGAAATTGCCTTTTGGATTAGCAGCTATTTACAAAAGCAGCGCCGCCGAAATCGGCTTACAGCTTATCAACTCGACACGATGCAAAAAATGATTAGCACGATGGTCGATGTGTTGGGCGGATGCGAACGAATTTTAAGAACGCCCATTCCCCTGGCTTATGTGATTCATTTGAAACAATTACTGTTGCTTTATTGCCTGACATTGCCCTTCCAATTAGTCGCAGATTTACAGTGGGCGACTGGGCCAATCGTCGCCCTCATTACCTTTACGCTGCTGGGCATCGAAGAGATCGGCATTGAAATTGAAAACCCCTTTGGCACCGATGCAAACGATTTACCGCTGGATGCAATGTGTCAAAATATGCTGCGAGATGTTGAAGATTTAATTAGTCTAGGGTCTGCATGGGCAATTGATTCTAAGCCTTTGGCGGAAACTCAAGTTCAACCCAAAGATGCTTATGCTGCTGAATAGTCGTGGCATCGGAGAGCAATGCTTGGGCGATATTTTAATGTTTTTTGGGCAATGCTTAATACAAAACTTCTCAAATAAGACTTGGGTTTGTATAAATCGCTATTGAATTCGTTGTGAATTGTCATGATTTTTTGTGTTTTGAGAATCTTTCTTATTAAGAAATTGTATGGTAGTTGACGGCTTTTTTTAATCTGTATACTGTGTTTAGTACCGACTGAAAAAATCAGGAAACCTGCGATTTCTGAGGAGCGCACCTATGGCTATTACGGCAAGTCCGATTCAAACCTTTGAGCAGATGAAAGACAACCCCATCGGGTTGGAGATGAACGTCACCACAGCGGTTTGTGAAGGCTTTAACATTGTCCTGGCAAGCTTCCAAGCGCTGTATTTGCAATACCAAAAGCATCACTTTGTGGTGGAAGGTTCTGAGTTTTATCAACTGCACGAATTTTTCTCGGAAAGCTATGACGAAGTGCAGGGCCATGTCCACGAAATTGGGGAGCGGCTAAATGGACTGGGCGGCGTGCCTGTTGCTAGCTTCAGCAAATTGGCTGAGCTATGCTGCTTTACGCCAGAGCCAGACGGCGTATTTTCTTGCCGAGCAATGGTGGAACATGATCTGAGCGCAGAGCAAGAAATCATCAAGGTGATCCGGCGGCAGGCTGGACAGGCCGAGAGCCTGGGCGATCGCGCGACTCGCCACCTCTATGAAAAAATTCTGCTGGAGTCGGAAGACCGCGCCTTCCACCTGTCGCACTTCCTGGCCCACGACAGCCTCACGCCCGCTTTCACCTTAGCCAGTCAGAATTGAGGATAATGAAAGGGCAGATTCCTCTTTGGGGTTGCCCTTGGGGGTTGTCTTTTATCAAACCCTAGCCAAATTCTGAATTGCCCGCCTCTCTTCCTGCCTATCTTTTGGTGACTCACGGCAGCCGTGACCCCAGACCTCACGCCGAGGCTGGGGTTTTGGCGCATCGGGTCGCGGCGGAGTTGCGGCGGCGGGGGGCGGGGGGAATGCCGCCGCTGGTGGAGACGGCTGTGCTGGAGTTGGGTTCAAAGCCGCTGCATCAGCGAATCTTGCAAGCGGCGACGCAAACGCTGACCCTGGGGGGCGATCGCCTCGTGATTATCCCGCTATTTTTGCTGCCGGGGGTGCATGTGATGGAAGACATCCCTGCTGAGGTGGCGATCGCCCGCCAGCAGGCTAGCCCGCGCCTGTCCATCGAGATTGCGCCCCATCTGGGCAGCCACCCCAGGCTGGCAGAGTTATTACCTGTACCAAATTCTAAATCTGCCGCCCGAATTTTGCTGGCTCATGGCAGTCGTCGTCCCGGAGGCAATGCGCCCGTGGAAGCACTGGCCCAACAAATCGGGGCGATCGCGGCCTATTGGGCCGTGCCGCCGGGTCTTGCCGATCAGGCCGCAAGGCTGGCAGCTCAGGGCGCTCAGCAGGTGGACATTCTGCCGTTTTTTCTGTTTCCTGGCGGGATTACCGAGGCGATCGCCCAGGACGTGCGCGACCTGTCCGCCCAGTTTCCCACCTGCCAGTTTCGGCTTTATCCGCCGTTTGGCGCGACTCCCCAGCTTGCTGCGCTGGTTCTGGATCTGGCGACCTGTCCGCTGGGCTGGGGCAAGGCGAGGCGGTCAGGCTGAGGCATCAGACATCGCCACTGCCTGCTGTTTCAGCGGAATTTGAATGACAAACTCGGTTCCCTCACCCGGAGTCGAAACGCATTCCAGCTTGCCGCCGTGCTTTTCGGTCACGATTTGATAGCTGATCGACATCACAGATCTCTCGAAATATCTGGAAAAGACCGCTTCGGCGGTTTATCGAGTTTTTCCCGCTCTGCTGAGTGGGGCGACGTTTCCAGCAATCACTGCCGCAGAACGAGCGGAAGGCGGAGCCAGACGGTGGTTTGTCCTGCGCTGCTGCGAATGCCAACGCGGCCGCCCAGCAGTTTCGTGAGCTTTTTGACCAGCGCCAGGCCCAGTCCAGTGCCGCTGTGTTTCCAGGGGTCGCTGCTGGGGATGCGATAGAACCGATCAAACACGCGATCGCACTCCTCTGGAGGGATTTCGACCCCCGTGTTGGTGATGGTGATGAGGAAGTGAGGGAGTGGAGGGGGGCTGGAGAGCGGGCTTTCAGATTCGGCTCCATCTTGTTCCACCTCGTCGCGCTCCATGCGGTCGCTGCTGAGGCTGGCTTGCACCTCGATGCGTTCGCCGATGGGGGTATATTTGCAAGCATTGTTGAGTAATTCGGTGAGGATGCGCTCAAAGTGGCTGAGGTCGGTGGTGAGGGGCGGCAGGTCGGGCGGCAGGTCAAGGCTGAAGTGCTGCTGGTGGCGATGGATGCGGTCTAGGAAGGGTTCGGCAATGTGAGGAATCCAGGATGCTAGGTGAATTGGAACAGGGTGCAGCAGATCGACTTCGGCATCGAGTCGGGAGAGGTCGAGCAGGTCGTTGATCAGGTTGATTTCGCGCTGACATTCGTCTTGCAAAATCTGCACATAGCGACCGAGCGGCTGAGTCGGATCGTTGAGCAGTCCCTCTGCCCGGAGCGTGGTTTCGACCATTTGAGCTGCCATTTTGACATTGGCGATGGGGGTTCGCAGCTCGTGGGAAATCGTGCAAAGGAAATCGTCCTTGAGCTGATTCAGGCGGGCCAGTTCGGAGACTTGAGCTTGGGCAGCCTGGTAGAGGCGAGACTGGCGGAGGGCGATCGCGCATTGGTTGGCCACCTGCTGCACCAGCCGCACCTCTAGCTCGTTGAAGAACTCATCGGCAGGGCGCAGCAACACCATATCCCCAAAAACGCCCTGATCGTCTCGGATGGGGCAGGAGAAGATCACGGATTGATAGGCGATGGAGCGCGTTAATGGGCGATCGCCCTGGTCTTCTCTCTGGTAATAGCAAAACTGCTGATGCATTCCCTGCAAAAGCTGACAGTAGAGGTCGGGATAATCCGCCATCACAATCTGTTCGCCCTGTTTAGAGTCCACCCCGTGGGTATAGTCGCAATAGATCGTGGAAATTTGGTAGTTGGCATCATAAAGTGCTGTATCGCAGCAAAATACGTCCAGGGCTTGCCCCAGTTCCTGCACGGCAGTTTGCAAAATTTTGCGCTCGTCGAAGCTGTCGCGTACCTGGTCAGTAATCCGCTTGAGCAAGGCTTCAAACTCAAGGGATTGGCGCAGTTCGCTGGTGCGTTCAGCGACTTTGGTTTCTAGCTCGGCGTTGACCCGCTGTACCTGGCTATAAAGTTCTGATTGCTGAACGGCGATCGCCAACTGGTTGGCCAGTTGCACCAGCAAATCTATCTCCCAAGTCTGCCACTCTCGCAAGGATTGGCACTGGTGAACACACAGCAGCCCCCACAGGTTGCCGTCGCAGTGGATGGTAACCGTCAGACCAGACTGCACGCCCACGCGGGTCAGCATCTCGCGAAACTCTGGCGAGAGGTTCGCCGTGTGGATGTTGTCAATGCGGGTGGGTTGAACTTCGGTGCTGGGGCGATTCGCGAAGCGTTCGCGCAAGCGGTGCGGCGCACTTTCCCTATGGGAATCGCCATATTGCCGCAATAGCACTTCTTCGACTCGACCGCAGACCTGGGGATCGTCTAGCACCACGCCCCAACCGGGCAAGCTTGATTCCACAATTACTTGGGCAGGCCAGGCATGAACCTGGTGAAAGCGATAGATTAATGCGCGATCGCACTGAAACAACTGCCGCACATCCGTTACGGCAAAGTTCAAAATTTCGCTTAAATCGAGCGACTGGTGGATATGCCGTGTTACACGAGACAGCAGCCGTTCCCGCTCCGCCTGTAGCGTTTGCGCTTCCTCAGCAGCCTTGAGGTGTTGGATATCGGTCATGGTGCCAATCATCCGCACGGGCGTACCGTGTTCGTCGCGGAGGATCTGCGCTCGATCTAGCACCCAGCGGTAGCTGCCGTCTTTGCAGCGCAGCCGATACTCGACCCGAAACTGGGGCAGCGCTCCCTGGCAATAGGCTTCATAGGTCGACGTGACCCGCTCCTCATCGGCAGGATGGATGCGCTGCTCCCAGGCTTCGTAGGCTTCTGAGGGTTCGTCGGGCTGGTGGCCCAGCATGGTTTTCCAGCGCTCGGAGTGGAAGGTCTTGCCCGTGATCAGGTCTGCGTCAAACACGCCGTCATTGGTGGATTGGACGACGGTTTGCCAGCGCGTTTCGCTGTCTTGCAGGGCGAGTTCGGCCTGTTTCCGCTGGGTAATGTCGATATAGGCGATCGCCACGCCGTAGTTTTCCAGCGGAATCGGTGCAGCGCTGACGTTGACCCACTGCACCGAGCCATCCGCACAAACAATACCCTGCTCAGTATTGTGAACAGATTGCTGCTCCCTGAGGGCGCGGACGCTGGCGAATTCCTCTGGCGGCATGGGCGTGCCGTCGGGTCGTAGCGTCGGCTGAGTAGGGCGATCGCACGTATAGCGCGTTTGCTCAGCAGCCGGAATGCTCAGCATTTCCTCCAGCACCGGATTGACTTCTACGATACGACCACACGCATCGGTCATGGCAATGCCGACAGGCAGCGTTTGAAACAGGGTTTCATATTTGCGCTGGCTTTCGCGCAGGGCCGCTTCGATTTGTAATTGTTCAGTCACGTCTTTGGCGATTACCAGTTCTGCCCGCCGCCCCTGATAGGTGAGCAGGTACGAGGTAATTTCCACCTGAATCCGGCTGCCATCTTTTTGGGTGTGCAGCCAGATGCCCGAATCTTTTATGCCCTGATTCACAGCAGATATCATCGCCAGCAGCCGAGGAATCTCCTCTGGTGGGCGAATCTCTGCCAGGGTCATGCTGAGAAATTCCTCGCGGCTATAGCCATATTTCTGCACCGCTGCTTCATTCACCATGAGAAACGCCAGCGTGTCTAGGTCAAACACCCACATGGGTAGGGGGTTGCTTTCAAACAGCAGCCGATAGCGCTGTTCCGAGTCTTGCAGCGATCGCTCTGTCTCTTGGCGCTTGAGCAGGGCGGCGATCGCCCCCGATAGACTTTGCAGCCATTCCAGCAGCGATGGCGACACCGCCTGCCGCTGGGGATGTCCCAGACTGAGGGTGCCGAGGGTGCGTCCGTCTGCGGTTAGCGGCAGGCACACGAACGTCGCGATCCCCAGCGCCCGCAGCAGTGACGTGCGATCGCCCGGAACCGTCGCTTCAGATTCGTAATGTTGGATCAGCACCTGTCCTGTTTGCAGGACCACGCCTGACACCGTTTCTGTGACTGGAAATTCCAGCCTCGGTTCATTAGTACAGGCTCCCCTGCATTCGCGAGTCTGTTCATTAATCCATTCGCCGCCCCATTCCCCTACGGCTGGATCTGCCGAACAATCCACGCCACACAGCCCCTCAAACACCATCGTCTGACGGGTCATGTTATATCGCTCAATGGCCACAATCGGAAAGCCCGTCGCCTGGCGCACTTCTTCGGCAATGCAGCGAAACACATCCGGCGTAGATTGGGCGTTTAGGCTGAGCGTCAGAATGCGGTTGAGGGTGCGCTGTTCCTGGTGATAGCGCTCTAGCTCTAGCTCCATCTGTTTGCGGCGAGTCACGTCGCGCCCGACCGCTTGCAGTTCAATCAGTTCGCCAGATAAGTTAAAAAAGCCCTGGACAATCCACTCATACCAGGTCATTTCGCCCGTTGCGCTCCAGACCCAATGTTCGTGGGTTTGAACCGGGCTATCTGGGGTCAGGGTTTGAATTTCGGTCAGCTGCTGAGTGACGCGGCCCTGCTCGTTGGGATGAACCAGGCTGACGAGGGGCTGCCCCAGCAGTTCGGCTGCGGATTTGCCAAAGCGATCGCAATAGGCCGAATTCACAAACGTCAGCACGCCATTGGGCAAAAAGCGGCAAACGAGCTCGGTTTGGCTATTCACCACGGCTTGATGACGGCGATCGCTCCCTGCTTTGTCTGCATGGCTGCTAGAGGGATGGTTGGCACCAGGATCGAGTTTCATGCAGCTTTTAACAGGGGTCTGACTGAGCAGACGAAGGGACTAAGTCAATGTTCTTAAACTGATTACCTTAAACCGATTTCAGTTGCTTGATTGACAATGCACCCTTTTTCTTCAGGGTAGCAAGCAAGTTACACTCTCCAAAAATTCTTAACAACCTGTACTGCACTAGTCCACAATCTTTAACGTGTACAGTCCTCACTTAAGTGGGCCGACTGAAATCAGCATTACAAACAGGTCTTGGCTCTGCTGCCAGGATGGGCTGCTATGTTTGAGGGCGGCAGATGGGGGTTAGTGGAGGGGCCCGATTGGTTTGTGTAACGCTATGTTAAGAAGAGAGTAGCAACGACAATGTTCTAATTACGGTTTCCTGATAACTGTGACCCAACGCATTCTCCTGTGGTTCCGCAATGACCTCCGGCTCCACGACCATGAACCGCTGCATCGGGCGATCGCCAGCGGCGCAGAGATTCTCCCGGTCTACTGTTTCGATCCGCGTCAGTTTAGCAAAACGGCGTTTGGCTTTCCCAAAACGGGTTCCTTTCGGGCGCAGTTTCTGCTAGAAAGCGTGGCCGATTTGCGGCGATCGCTCCGCGGCCTGGGCAGTGATTTACTCATTTGCCAGGAGCGCCCTGAACTTATTATTCCCCGATTGGCAGCAAAACTGGCGATTTCTGCGGTCTTCTATCACCCAGAAGCGACCGCCGAGGAGCAAGCAGTCGAAATCGCCCTCAGCAATGCCCTAAAGCCGCTGGGCGTTCGGGTGCAGTCGTTTTGGGGACACACGCTCTATCATCCCGATGATTTGCCCTTTGATCTGTCGCAGCTTCCGGAGTTGTTCACCGCTTTTCGCAAGCAGGTTGAGCGCGACTCATCGGTGAACCCGCCGCTGCCTGCGCCTCAGTCGCTGCCGCCGTTGCCAGCCGATCTGCCAGATCTGGGTGAAATTCCCACCCTGGCAGATTTGGGGCTGGAGCCGTCTGCGGTCGATGCGCGGGGTGTGCTGCGGTTTCAGGGCGGCGAAACGGCGGGGCTGGCGCGACTCAAGGATTATTTTTGGGAGGGCGATCGCCTGCGGGTTTACAAAGACACGCGCAACGGAATGCTAGGCGCAGACTATTCCTCCAAGTTTTCGCCGTGGCTGGCGCTGGGCTGCCTGTCGCCGCGCCTGATCCACGCCGAAGTGGGGCGTTACGAGTCAGAACGTGTCAGAAACGACTCGACATATTGGCTGATTTTTGAACTGCTCTGGCGCGACTATTTCCGCTTTATCTGTGCCAAGCACGGTCGAAAGGTGTTCTATCCCTCTGGTCTCCAGGGTATTCCGATTCCCTGGCAGCAAGACTGGGATCGGTTTGATCGGTGGCGCGAAGGGCAAACGGGCTTTCCGCTGGTAGATGCCAACATGCGAGAACTGGCTGCCACCGGGTTTATGTCCAATCGGGGACGGCAAAACGTTGCCAGCTTCCTCACCAAAAATCTCGGCATCGACTGGCGCATGGGCGCAGAGTGGTTCGAGTCGCTGCTGATCGACTACGACGTATGCAGCAACTACGGCAACTGGAATTACACCGCTGGGGTGGGTAACGACGCACGCGGCTTTCGCTTTTTCAACATCCTCAAGCAGTCCAAAGACTACGACCCGCAGGGCGACTACGTAAAGCACTGGCTGCCAGAGCTGGCCAACCTGCCCGCTGCCAAGGTGCATGAACCCTGGAAGTTGCTGCCTGTCGAGCAGCAGCGCTTTGGTCTGCGGCTGGGGGTAGATTATCCAAACCCCGTGGTGGACTTGTTCAAATCGGCAGAGGCAAACGAAAAAATCTACAACGCCGCCACGCAGGGCTGGAGTGCCTCTCCTAAGCCCAAAGCTTTGCAGAGAGGTAAGCGGCGGCGTTAGCAAGCCCTGAACCAGCCCTGAACCAGCCCTACCGTTCAGGAAGCAGCCTGCTGACCTTGCAATCTGAAAAAACTCGCACTAACTTATGGGCAGAAAGCTCACAGGCAAAAAGCCGATGGGCAGAAAGGGATCCTAGAGCCGTGGTTTGAACGATAGAAATTTTTTCGGGTCAAAGCTTTGGCCTGAGATAAATTTCCAAGTTGAATGTTTGATTGATGTTTGATTGATGTTTGATTGATGTTTGATTGATTGTGTTTAGGAGTGAACAGAAATCATGGCTCGACGAAATGGTGCAGGAGGCGGTTTTCTTCGCGATTTTCGCGAATTTGCCCTGAGGGGAAATGTAATTGACCTGGCAGTGGGTGTAATTATCGGCGCGGCCTTTGGCTCGATTGTGCAATCGCTGGTAGATGACATCATCATGCCCATCATCGGGCTGATCTTTGGCGCAGATCCGGCAGCGGGGATTGCAGGTATCTCAATCGGCGCTGTGCCAGTGGGCAATTTTCTGGCGGCAATTATCAACTTCCTGATTATTTCTTTTTCACTGTATTTGCTGATTAAGTGGTTTGCGGCTTTCAAGCGCCGGGAAGAAGAACCCGAAGCGCCCGATTTGACTGCGGTCAACACACGACTGGCAAATGCCGTAGAGCGCCTGACTGAAGCGCTAGAGCGACGGTAGGTTAGGAGCTTGTAGGTGGGGCGATCGCCGCTAGTGTTTGATACTCGCCGCGATCGCACACGCCGGTAATCTCTAGCGCGTCGTTGAATATCGCCAGGTTTGCGACGTAGCCAGGTGCGAGATAGCCCAGACGCTCGTTCACGGCGATCGCCGCTGCGGGATACGCACTCGCCATCCGCAGGGCCTCGGCCAGAGGCAGCCCAATCGAGACGCAGTTGCGGATGGCTTCGATCATCGTCAGCGCAGAGCCGCCCAGCGTGCCCTCCGCCGAAACGCATTTGCCGTCGCGATAAAACACTTCCTGCCCGCCAATGATGAAAGATTTCATCTGAGTGCCGACGGGCGGCGTGGCATCGGTGACGATTAGCAGCTTTTCGCCTTTCATGCGGTGAGCCAGGGCGAGGGAGCGCAGGTGCGTATGATGCCCGTCGGCAATAATCCCGGCATATACGTCGTCGCGGTCAAACGCCGCGCCCACCAGTCCCGGACTGCGCCCCAGCCACGGCGACATGGCGTTGAACAGATGCGTCACCATGCCCACGCCCGCATCAAATCCGGCGATCGCCTGCTCGTAGGTGGCATCGCTATGGCCGGCGGACACCAGAATACCTGCATCTGCCAGCGTCAGGATATCGTTCATCTCCACGATTTCGGGAGCCAGCGTCAGCAGCAACACAGAATTGCGACCCGCCGCCGCGATCTGCTGGATCATCGCTGGTTCGGGCCGACGGATATAGCGCTCGTTGTGGATGCCCTTGCGCTTTGGGTTTAGATAGGGCCCTTCCAAATGTAGCCCCAGCACGTTATGGGGGCGAAATTTTCGATAGTCGCGCACCAGTTCCATCGCCCGCAGCATATCGGTATCCGACGTGGTAATCAGCGTTGGCAAATAGCTGGTGGTGCCGCTTTTGAGGTTGGTCGTGTGCATGATCTCCAGCGTCTTAGCCGTGATCTCGTCGTTGAACATGACTCCCCCACAGCCATTCAGTTGCAAATCAACAAAGCCGGGTGAAATGTGGTCGCCCTGCAAGTCAATAACGCTGAAAGAGTCGGGTAAATCCCAGGATGGGAGAATGTCGAGAATGCGATCGCCCTCAATCAGCAGCGCGTGATCGACTAAATCTTGCTCACCAGTATGCAGTACGCAATTCGTCAGGGCGTAGGGGCGCATAGTTAGGACAAAATAAAAGGCAAAAGGCGTTCGCGTTGCCGTTCGGGAACTCGTGTATTACCTCGAGCGAAAGCAGTTTTGCTGACGTTCCAACTGTGGGATCAATGCAGAGCAGAAGGGCGATCGCCTCCACAACAGCACGTCCTCTAAACTCTAAATTCTGCGCTGGTCGATGCGAACAGTCTCAAGAGGCTGGCCTTAATCATAAAGGCTGTACACCAAATTGATCCGCTAGATTCAGGATCTATCGGCTTCTTCTGAGTCTGTTGAGTCTGCGATTCCCACATGGGCAGTTCGATCCGTTAGTTCCCCGTCTGCCTGCTCGGAATGTAGCCTATTAGAATGCCCTGGCTGAGAATGCCCTGACTGAGATTGTCCTGACAAATCGGCTCGTCCCGGTTGACCTTTGCGCCGTAGCACCCGATTCACCGATGAGGATAAATATCCCGGCAGAACAAACACCACCAGCGGCAACCCCGCCAGCAGCACGGTGATCCCCGTTCCTGCCACCTGAGTTCTGACGTATT
Organism: Leptolyngbya sp. O-77; assembly: GCF_001548395.1. Classification (NCBI taxonomy): domain Bacteria; kingdom Bacillati; phylum Cyanobacteriota; class Cyanophyceae; order Leptolyngbyales; family Leptolyngbyaceae; genus Leptolyngbya; species Leptolyngbya sp. O-77. The sequence goes on along the minus strand of NZ_AP017367.1, from coordinate 4,663,110 downwards.
GACGCGGCTGGGGCTGGGTGCTGGAGGTCATCTGTTCTAGGGGCAGCGCTGCCATCTGAAGCCAGTTCGACAGCTTTTCTGAAAGCTGTGCATTGAGCCGGAGTTGGAGGGTAGCAGTGGAAAACGACTGGACATACTCTGCCGACAAAAATGGCTCGTAGTGACGAGCATCGGGCGTAAGCTGTTTGACAAAGGACAGCGAGATGCCCTTGAGCAATTGTCGGAGTGCCTCCGTTTCGCGATCGCCCTGTTCTCGCATAAATAGGCTATGGGTGAGCGCCTGGTTAAGATTTTCGGGATCACCGACGCTGAGGTGGCCGCCGCCAATGACCGTGAGCAAGAGCTTGGAATCAGCCGGAAGCTGGGTAAAGGGCAACAACTGCTGGCTTACGGCGGGCATCACTGCGTCTGAAGTACCCGATACAATCAGCGTCGGAATGCGGATCTTCGCCAGGCTCTCTTCGTCAAACAGGCGACCCATCACCGGATTGAGCAGCATCACTCGTGCCACCCGGCGATCGCGCAGATCGGGCAGTTCGTCGGGCAGATCCGCCGCCGTACACTGCAACCAGTCGGCAATGGACAGGGCGACCCGCTCCGGGCTATTGCAAAACTGGCGCAGATTGGGCAAATCGAGTCTGGCTCCGGCCAGCGCCAGCGCCGTGTAGCCGCCCAGCGAGTGGCCAATGACCACGACTTGCTGGGTATCCAGCCGCCCCTTGAGCAAGGTAGAGTGGCGATTCAACCGATCCAGTTCGCTCAGCAAAAAGCTGATGTCGTGAGGGCGATCGATAAATTCATGGCTAGGCAGGAGATCGGTGCCATATTGCCCCCGCGGCCTGCCCTGCGTAATTTCCGTAATCCAGGCTACATTGCTGCCAGGGTGTTCCAGTGCAGCCACCGCAAAGCCATAGGAAGCCAAGTGTCTCGCCAGATAGCCCAAAAAACGGCGGTCGGCTCCAAAGCCGTGGGAAATGACGATGAGCGGGCCAGTCGTGCGATAGCTCCAGTACAAATCGACCGGAATCGTGCGGGCCCGTTCGTAGTCGCGGAAGACGAGGGACTGCTGGCGTACCCAATGAGTGCCGGGACGGGTTGGGTCTAGCTCCGCATGGAAGGGAGCCGCTTCGGGCACGGTCAGTTCGCGCTCCAAAATCGAGGTCAGCGCCTGACTCTGCCAGTAGGCCAGATTCATCTGCGAAGTGAGCGAGGCAACTGCCGTCAGGTCTAGCACGACTTCTGGAGCAGGAAATTCCTGCAAGAATCCCAGCAGGCTTAGCCCGTTGGCGTGGGTGGCGGCACGAGTCAGCGCCAGTTGCAGCATTTTGCGATCGCCATTGGGGATGACGCGCTCCAACGCTGTGAGCAGGCGATCGCCCGCTGAGGAACTCAGAAGATCCTTAACCAGGCGCTGCCCAGCGTTGGGATCAAGTGGAATACTGCTTTGCAGCGTGCTTTGCAGAGATGGACTGAGCAATAGCCGATAGCCCCGCAGCGAATCCTGCACATCCCCGGTCTTGGCGTAGTGCTGCAAATCAGACAATTGCACCGAAGACTGCACCGGGCCGAGCTTGATCGAGAGCTTTTTTGCCGCTGCTGCCGGCTCGGCTAGGCTACCCACCAGCAGCAGCGCTCCACCCACCCAGCCCAGGGGCGATCGCCATCGGTAGGATGGGGTAAACCGTTTCAGAGGGGCAGATAAAGGCACAGATGGGACATCGCACCATCGGTCAGCAGGTGCAGGTCTTTCGGTTTTCGCGGGCAGATTCTCAACTCCGGGGGCGGCGTGTCGAGCGAAAAACTGTCGAGCGTGTAGGGGCAGCAAAGGCATCGCAAACAGGTCTACAGAGCATCTCGGCAAATGAGCGGGTCGGGCAAATCAGCGAGGCTGTCGTTCTGATGGGGTTTCTGAACAGGGCGTTCTGAACAGGGCGTTCCGAGGAAATCCGCTGGGCTAGAAGCAGGTATTGTTAACCATACCCAGATTGCTGGCGCAAGAGTATAAATCTAGTGGCATAAAATCAATAATTTAAGATTTTGATCATCCATCAGTTTTCCCTATCTGAATCGGTAGATTAACACTTGGTTAAAAATACGTCAGACTTCGCGGCTACAAGTCTGACCAAGAAAAGCAGGACAAGACGAAGCGGGCGAAAAGCAGGGCTGAAAGGCGTTTTGAAAACATCTGGGCTAGAAAATTGGGGCTGGGAAATTGCCCACCAAGCGCCAGTTGGGGCACAGACCCATTTCGCCTCAGCCGTGGCTCAGTTCTCCCACCCGATGACCACACTGGGCACAAAAGCGATCGCCCATCTGCACCTCGCTGCCACACTGCGTACAAAATCGCTGCTGGGGCTGGCGTTCGGCGCTGCCCATGCGTAGCTCCAGGTTGCCCATCTTCATCTGCATCGGGTTAAGGCTCATTTCCATATCGCCCATTTGCAATTTGCCCATTTGCAATTTGCCCATTTGCAGTGGCTGCCCAGCGTTCATAGGTGGCATCGGCGGCATCGGCTTCATGGGTTCCATCGGCTTCATGGGTTCCATCGGCTTCATGGGTTCCATCGGCTCCATCGACGGCATCGGGTCTTCTACGGCCGCTTGCAGCGGCAGCGCGATCGCCCCCGACAGCACGGGCACCCCGCTTAGCACCTGCATCTGGCCGCCCTGCACCTGCACAAACCGCAACCCGCCCTCCGTCTCAAGCTGCACCACAAACCCAGCAGCCGTGCGAAACACTTGCGGCGGCGCGATCCATGCGCCCGTTTCTACCGACACTCGCTGGCTCTGCTGCTGCCCAGCGCTGGCGCTCATCAGCGTGAAAATCGAGAGGCGATCGCGGCTTTCTATCCAGAGGCGCTGGCCCGTACCCAGGTCTGTAACATACGCCATAGCTAGATCTTCCTTTATCTTTTCAAAGGGAATCCAGGGGAATTTCAAAAAGGTTTGGTATTATCCCTACATCCTAAACGCCAGACCCAAAGACTCTGCCCAAAACAAGCGGGGATTAGGGGATCTTGAAGCGCTAGAGGATGCTTGCGAACCAGTTCAACACTGAAAGCAGGTTTTTACAGTATCCGTTTTGGCCGATTTGGAAGATGCGGTTTGCCATAGTGGGGGCGTGGCAAGCACATAGCAGAAGGCAAGGGTAATTCACCCGCCCCCCTTGACGAGTCAAAGAGACGAGCCAGAAAAATTACTAGAAAAATTAATTTCTATTTGCCGTGAAATTGGACGACTACGATCCCGGAGATTTCTACGACGAGCTGTTTGTCAGAAAAGGACAACCTCGCCCCGAAGCGCTGCCCCTGGTCGAGCGCATCAGCTCTTTGAGCATCGAAGACTTGCAGCAGCGTCAGCAGTCTGCCCAAAAAGCCCTGCTGCGGCTGGGGGCGACCTTCAACGTCTATAGCGATGATCAGGGCACCGAGCGGGTGTTGCCCTTCGACATTATTCCGCGCATCGTATCTGGAAGTGACTGGGCCTGGCTAGAGCGCGGACTCAAGCAGCGAGTCGAGGCGCTGAATCGCTTCCTCAGCGATATTTACGGGGAGCAAAAAATTGTCAAAGATGGGCTGATTCCCGAAGACCTAATTTATTCGTCAAGGGGCTTTCTCAAACCCTGTCTGGGCATGGAGCCGCCCAACGGCATCTGGTGCCACATCACAGGGACGGATCTGGTGCGCGATCGCGACGGGCAGTGGTATGTGCTGGAAGACAACCTGCGCTGTCCCTCTGGCGCGTCCTACGTGCTGGAAAATCGCCGCGTCATGAAAACCACGTTTCCGCTGGTGTTTGGGCAAATGCCGATTTTGCCCGTAGACGACTACGCGGGTCAGCTTTTGGAAACCCTGCTAAATTTGGCTCCGCCCCACTTGGACGATCCCACCGTGGTCGTGCTGACACCGGGAATGTATAACTCTGCCTATTTTGAGCATTCCTTTTTGGCACAGCAGATGGGCGTGGAGCTGGTGCAGGGCAGCGACCTAGTGGTAGCGGACGGCTATCTGCAAATGAAGACCACCAAGGGACTCCAGCGGGTGGATGTGGTCTATCGCCGCATTGACGACGATTTTCTCGACCCCACCACGTTTCGCCCCGACTCGATGCTGGGCATTCCCGGCATTATGGAGGTCTATCGGCGCGGGCGGGTGGCGCTGGCCAATGCGCCGGGTACGGGCGTAGCCGACGACAAGGTGATCTACGCCTACGTGCCCAAAATGGTGGAGTATTATCTGGGCGAAGACCAGATCATTCCCAACGTGCCGACCTATCTCTGCTGGGAGCCGCAGGATCAGGCCCATGTCCTGGCAAACTTGGACAAGCTGGTGGTGAAGGCGGCGAACGAGTCTGGCGGCTATGGAATGCTGATCGGCCCCCACGCCACGCCAGAGCAGCGCGAAGACTTTGCCGAACGCATCCGCGCCACCCCGCGCAACTATATCGCCCAGCCCACGCTGACGCTGTCTCGCGCCCCGACGCTGATGGGCGATCGCCTCGAAGGGTGCCACGTCGATCTACGGCCGTATATTCTCTACGGCAAAGAGATTTATGTAAACCCGGGCGGACTCACTCGCGTTGCCCTGCGGCGCGGCTCCCTGGTTGTCAACTCATCCCAGGGCGGCGGCACAAAGGATACGTGGGTCGTGGGCAATAGTTAGCAAAATCCAAATCGCAAAATCCAAACCTTTATCTCTAATCTCCAATTCTTCAATCAATGCTCAGCCGTGTTGCCGATTCCATCTACTGGCTCAACCGCTATATCGAGCGGGCCGAAAACGTCGCCCGATTTGTAGACGTGAACCTGAATCTGCTGCTGGATTCGCCCGTGGGCGTGGCGCAGCAGTGGGAGCCACTGGTGCTGACGACGGGCGACCTGACGCTGTTCAAAGAGAACTATGGCGCAGCGACCGCCGACAATGTGATCCGCTTCCTTACCTTTGATGCCAAATACCCTAACTCCATCCTGTCCTGCCTGCAAATGGCGCGAGAAAATGCGCGATCGGTGCGGGAGAGCATTTCCTCGGAAATGTGGGAGCAGGTCAACGACTTCTACTTCATGGTGAAAGATGCCTGCCAGCGCCCCGATGACCTGGACTTGTCGGACTTTTTCTCGCAGGTAAAGATGTCGAGTCATCTGTTTGCAGGCGTGATGAACGCTACTATGTCGCACAACGAGGGCTGGCACTTTGGGCGGATTGGGCGGATGATCGAGCGGGCCGACAAGACCGCGCGGATTTTGGACGTGAAGTATTTTATCCTGCTGCCCTCAGTCAAAGATGTGGGCACGCCGCTGGACGAGTTGCAGTGGATTGCGCTGCTGAAGTCTGCTAGCGGCTATGAGATGTATCGCAAGCGCCAGCACCGCATCACGCCGCAGGACGTGGTGAATTTTTTGGTGCTGGATCGGGAGTTTCCCCGGTCGATTCAGTTTTGCTTGCTAGAGGCAGAGCGATCGCTCCACCAGATCACGGGCAGTTCTCGCGGCGTATGGCGCAACCCAGCAGAACGCGCCCTCGGAAAACTGCGTTCCGAACTGGACTACATTACTGTTGAAGAGATCACCCAGCGCGGGCTGCATGAGTTTCTCGATGACCTGGAAACCGCGCTCAACGACATTGGCCGGAAAATCCGCGAAACCTTCTTTGCACTGGAAGTGGTCTAGCGGGTACTCAATCCGGGCGAGTTTGGCGGAAGCAGCGACTCGATTGGGAACGCTAGGATGGAGATCCTGCGGGGTTTCCCGCTGCCTCTTTCCTACTCCTTTTCCATCGCTCCATCATGGGACTGTTTAACCGAGTCTTTCGCCCTGCCAGCCCGCCGTCTTCGCCGTCCGCTCCGCTGCCCGCAAAGCCCAAATCGCTTACCGAACTTGAACGAGAGCTAGAGCATGAGCGGCGGCAGGCAATCCAGGCGCGTCCTGTCAGTGCGCCCCCGCCGCGCCGGAGTGGAAATTTTTTGGGCAAGCTGCTGGGACTGGGGCTGCTCGTCGGCATTCCAGTGGGCATTCTGTGGGCCATCAACCTGCCCTATGCGCCCATCCGTCGCCCGGTGGCGGAAAAAGCGCCTGTGCTGCTGTTGCCCAGCTACGTCAGCATGGACAACAACTACAAGGCGGCGATCGCCCTGACGCAGCAAGCCAAACAACTGATTGACAACCCCACCCGCCCCGAAGATATTGATGCGGGTCAGCGCAAGGCCATCGAAGCGCAGAAGCGGCTGGACGAACTGCCCGTGTGGCTGCGCGACTATTGGGATGGCGGCTGGAGCGGGCTATATCGCTGGAGCTTCACCACCGCAGGCTTTAACAATGCCCGCATGGAAGTGGCCCGCCTGCAAGCCAAGGCTGCTCAGGAGCAGAACGCTCAAACGGCGCTAGTGACGGCAGAGCAGGCGATCGCCCAGGCAAAACAGGCCTACCAGCAGGCCGCCAATCCGACCGACCAAGCAGGGGCGATCGCCGCTTGGCAGGTTGGTCTGCAAGACCTGGAACTGATTCCTAGCCAGACCCTCGCCGGCCGCACGGCCCGCACCCGCCACGCGGCTGCCGTTGCCGAGTTTCGCACCACCGTTGGGCTGGCTGCCGAAAGTGCTAAGGTTAACGCGCAAATTGAAAATGCCCGCCAGTTTGCCTGGCAAGCGGCCAAAGCAGCCCAAAACCCGCCCCATACCGTCGCAGAGTGGGATCGGGTGATGGATCTGTGGAATGAGGCGATCGCCCGCCTCCAGCAAGTCCCCAGCAATGATCTGCAAGGCAAAGCCGAGGCCGAAAAACTGCTGGCGCAATATCAGGCAAACCTGGGCGAAATTCGCGTGCGCCGGGATGCCGAAGCCGAGGCTGTGCGCCGCTTGGCGCGGGTAAACCAGGAGATTCAGCAGTTTCAGCAGCTCGCAGGCAGCACCGATGCCAATTACCAAATCAGCCAGCTTAACCGCATCCTCGCTGAACTGAAGGCGATCCCCAGTGGCACGACGGTTTACAAAGAGGCAGAACTGCTGACGATTCAGGCACAGAACGCGCTAAATAAGCTGACGGGTCAGTAGGAGATCGTCATCGCCTCATCTTCAGGCTGTTCAAGTTCTGTCCAACCTCCCAACGCTCCATCACGCCCCATCCCTTTCTGATAAGGTGAATATTGCAGAATACAGGGACGCCACCTATGGCTCGTCCTGCGTTCTCTTCATCCTGCATTTTCTTGAGCTATGCCAACACCTGCTGAATTTTTGACGGCGACCCAGTGGGCGGGAGTTATTACTTTAGTGGCTGGGGCGATCGCCGCTCTCGGCTTCTTGTTCAGTTGGGGCATCCGCTTCCGCTTCGTGGGCATCACCGGGTTTATGGCCGTGCTGACGGTGGGGCTGTTTGCGCTTAGCCTAATGCCGATTACCCGCGTGGAAATTCCCGGTGCGGTGCGCTTTTCGACAGTCTATGACTCTGGCTCCACCCAGGTTGTAATCGCCGTTCCGCCCGATATTACCAAAGAACAGCTCACCGCCACACTCCAGCAGGCGGCCAGCGACCTCTTTTCGCCCGGCCGCCTGGGCCGCGGCGGCGAAAACCAAATGACTATCCGCGCCCGCACCGTGACCCACCCGAAAGCAGGGCTAACCCAACTGGTGTATCTGGGTCAGGTCAAGCGCTCCCTGTTCGATCGCAACGACGATAAGATGGAAATCTCTATTTTTGAGGAGTGATTGTCGTAACAGGGGGATGGAGCGCCCAATGCTCACCCCCAAGCGCTCCTCAAACGCTCCAATGCGCCAACATCCCGCTCCGCAATACTTGTCTTCCAACCTATGGACAAACTCTCCCCTCCTCCGACGCTGATAACCGCCACAATTGCTCCGGCACAGGTAATGCGCGGGCAGGGGGCGATCGCCCAGGCGGCAGAGGCGATCGCGCAGTTGGGCCAGTGGCCCGTGGTGATTGGGGGCGATCGCACGCTGAAGGTGGTACGGCCACGGCTCCAGCCCGTGTTCAAAAAGCACTCGCTGAGCGCAGTGGAGGCAAGCTATGGGTCAGATTGCAGCGAGTCCTCGCTGGCCAAGCTGCGGGAGGCGATCGCCCAGCATGGGGCAGATTTTGTCGTCGGCGTGGGCGGCGGCAAGGCGCTGGATGCGGCCAAGCTGGTGGCACACCAGACGAACCTGCCGATCGTTACGATTCCTACCTCTGGCGCGACCTGCGCGGCCTGGACGGCGCTATCCAACGTGTATTCCGAGGCGGGCGCGTTTCTCTACGACGTAGCGCTGCCCCGCTGTCCCGATCTGCTGATTTTGGACTATGACCTGGTGCAGACGGCGGCCCCGCGCACGCTGGTTGCGGGCATTGGAGATGCGATCGCCAAATGGTATGAAGCGTCGGTCAGCAGTGGCCACTCGGAGCGCACGTTTTTGATTGCGGCGGTGCAGCAGGCGCGAGTGCTGCGCGATATCCTGTTCCAAAAGTCGGCCGAAGCGCTGCGATCGCCCGGTGGCGAAACCTGGCAAGACGTGGTGGATGCAACAGTGCTGCTAGCGGGTGTAATCGGTGGCATCGGCGGGGCACAGTGTCGCACGGTGGCGGCCCACGCGGTTCACAACGGGCTGACCCACCTGACCCAGAGCCACGGCACGCTGCACGGCGAAAAGGTGGCCTACGGCATTTTGGTGCAACTGCGGCTGGAGGAAATGGTGCAGGGCAATCGCTTGGCCAGCAGTGCCCGCCAGCAACTCCTCCAGTTTTACAGCGAAATCGGCCTGCCCAAAACGCTGAGCGATTTGGGTCTGGGTGACATCACCATTGCCCAACTGCAACACGCGGCCGAAGTCGCTTGTGCAGACCGTTCTGATATTCACCGTCTGCCCTTTGCCGTCACCCCGGCTCACCTGATGGCGGCGATGGTGTCCACGACTGCGCCAATCGCTGATAGCTGGGGGCAGGATGCGGGCGCAGGGCGATCGCCAGATGAAACGAGTTCTTCTGCCGGGTCGCAGCCGACTCATCCCTCCTCCTTCCTCCTGCATCCCTTTTCGTCGGAGGTGTCGGAATGAAACTGGATTGGATTAGCCCAGCCGATCGGCTGAGTGCGCTGCCGCCCTATGTGTTTGCGCGGCTAGATGAATTGAAGGCGCGGGCAAGAGAGCAAGGGCTAGACCTGATCGACCTGGGCATGGGCAACCCCGACGGCGCAACGCCTCAGCCCGTCGTAGAAGCGGCGATGAAGGCGCTGCAAAATCCTGCTAACCACGGCTATCCGCCCTTTGAGGGGACTGCGAACTTCCGCAAGGCAATTACCGATTGGTATGCGCGGCGCTACGGGGTGCAGCTTGACCCTGACGGCGAGGCGCTGCCGCTGCTGGGGTCAAAGGAAGGGCTGACGCATTTATCCTTTGCCTATGTGAATCCGGGCGATGTGGTGCTGGTGCCCAGTCCGGCCTATCCGGCGCACTTTCGCGGGCCGGCGATCGCCGGAGGCGACATTTACCCGCTGGTTCTCAAGCCGGAAAACAACTGGCTGATTGACCTAGCGGCGATTCCCGACGAGGTGGCCCGCCGCGCCAAGATTTTGTACTTCAACTATCCGAGCAATCCCACGGCCGCCACTGCGCCGAGGGAGTTTTTTGAAGAAATTGTCGCCTTTGCCCGCCAGCACCAGATTCTGCTGGTTCATGACCAGGCCTATGCAGAGCTGGCGTTTGACGGTTATCAGCCCACCAGCCTGCTGGAAATTCCTGGCGCAAAGGAGATTGGCGTGGAGTTTCATACCATGTCCAAGACCTACAACATGGCGGGCTGGCGCGTCGGCTTTGTGGTAGGCAATCGCCATATTATTCAGGGACTCCGCACGCTGAAGACCAATCTGGACTACGGCATCTTTAGCGTGCTGCAAACGGCGGCCGAGACGGCGCTGCAACTGCCGGATGTATATCTGCATGAGGTGCAGGAACGCTACCGCACCCGCCGCGATTTCCTGATTCGCGGGCTGGGCGAACTGGGCTGGAACGTGCCCAAAACCCTAGCGACGATGTACCTCTGGGTCGATTGCCCGCCGGGAATTGGCTCCACCGACTTTGCGCTGCACCTGCTGGGCGAAACAGGGGTGGTGGTGACTCCGGGCAATGCATTTGGAGAAGGCGGCGAGGGTTATGTGCGAATCAGCCTGATTGCCGAGTGCGATCGCCTCGGTGAGGCGCTGCGCCGCATGAAAGACGCGGGCATCCACTACAAGGCGTGGCAGTAGGTGGGAAACAGCGCCCGGCCGAGCGGTTTGGGAATGCCTGCGTCCAGTCCGCTACACTGAATTCATCCTTCACTCCGTCTCGCCATGTCCATTGCAAAAGACCTGGAAGATCGCGGCACGGAACCTGCGGCGATGCCGAGTGCTGAGCCGAGCGCTCCACAAAACCTGGAGCCTGATTGGGCCGCTGGTATTGACTCTGGCCTTGACCTGGACAAGGTTCCCTTTCCGCCCGGTGACCTCTACAGCGACGAACCTCCCTTGGAATCTGAACTGCATCTCCGCCAAATTTTGCTGCTGATTCAGTCGCTTGAATGGCTGTGGCGCGGGCCAGACCCCAGCACCCACCGGGATTTCTACGCCTTTGGCAATCTCACCATCTACTACAGCCTGCGCGAGCGCAAGTCGGAGGACTTTCGTGGGCCGGACTTTTTTGTGGTGCTGGGAGCCGACCCCAAGCCCCGCAAGAGCTGGGTCGTGTGGGAAGAGGGCGGCAAATATCCCAACGTCATCATTGAGCTATTGTCGGACTCGACGGCTAATGTCGATCGCGGGCTGAAAAAACAGCTTTATCAAGACACCTTCCGCACGCCCGACTATTTCTGGTTTGACCCCCATACGCTGGAGTTTTGCGGATTTCACCTGGTAGACGGGCGCTATCAGCCCCTCGAACCCGACTCGCGGGGCTGGCTGTGGAGCGAACAACTCCAGCTATTTTTGGGAGTCCGCGATCGCAAGCTGCGGTTTTTCACGCCAGACGGGCAGCTTGTGCTGCTTCCCGAAGAGGCAACCGCCATCGAGCGGCAGCGGTTTGAGGAAGAACGGATTCGCGCTGAGGAAGAAAGACAGCGGGCAGAGCAGGCCGAAGCGCTCCTCGCGCAATATCGAGCGCGGTTTGGTGAGTTGCCCAGCGAGTAGCGCTTCGACGGTTGCCTGGGTTGAGGGCGATCGCCCCTCCTTGCTTCTTGATCTACCCCCAACTTGCGCTAAACCATTGCGCTGAACCGGGCATTTACCTCTTCCATCGACAAATCTTCGACGTGGGTCGCAAGCGTCCACACATGGCCGAACGGATCGGCCAGCGTACCCGCGCGATCGCCATAAAACTGGTTTTCAACCGGGCGAATTTCCGTCGCGCCTGCGGCGATCGCCTGATCAAACAGCGAATCCACATCTTCCACATAGACCATCAGGTTGACAGGCGTACCGCCAATTGCCTGAGCGCTAAGATGGTTCATCTCCGGAAACTCGTCGGACAGCATGATGGGCGAGTTGCCGATTTTGATTTCGGCATGAGCCAGCTTGCCCGATGGGTCTGCCAGACGCATTAGCTCCGTTGCCCCAAATGCCTGCTCATAAAAGGCGATCGCCCCGGCTGCGTCATGCACAATCAGATACGGGGTCACCGCTGAATATCCATCAGGAATCGGTTTGACTGCCATCGTGATCGCCTCCAAAAAAAGAACAAATGTACTCTATCATAGAGCAGCTATCCTAGTGCAGCGCCAAAATTAAAATTAATGCGCCGGTTTTGCGATTTCTCAGTACACTTTTGGGCAATGTGATGTTGCAGCGGTTGATTCCCAGGGTTAGATCCCATAGTTGACTCACACCGTATTGCAGCGATATCGCGGAACTCCTCCACCCGGTTTTGAACAACGCTATGAACTCCAAACTTGTTTCGCTAGGACTGTTGGCTGCGCTAGGTTTGGCCCTGCCTGCCCGCGCTGAAAATCTTGAGCATGTGCAACGGTTGCTTGCGAATCGCCAATGCCAGCAGTGTGATTTGCACCGGGCGGGGCTGGTGTTTACAAACCTGTCGGGGGTCGATGTCAGCCGTTCTGACCTGAGTCTGGCGAATTTGAACCGGGCGAACCTGCAAGGGGCAAACCTGCAAGGGGCAAACCTGCAAGGCGCGGTGTTGTCCTATGCCAATCTGGGCGGAGCCGACCTGCGCGGGGCCGATTTGCGCGGGGCAGACTTGCGCGAAGCCTATCTCTATGGCGCAAACCTGACCGGGGCGCTGCTGGACGGGGCAAACTTGTGGCGAGCAATCGGCTTGCCCGAAACCCTGGTGTCGGTGGAGCAAGTTTACCTCTGGGGGTTGGCAGAGGCGCAGCGCGGCAACTTCCCCGATGCGATTCAGTATTTCAACCAGAGCCTCAGCCGCCAGCCCGACTTTTCAAACGCGATGCTGGCGCGGGGCATTGCGCGGCTCCAGTTGGGCGATGAAGCAGGGGCGATGGAAGACGGACGGCGGGCGCAACAAATGTTTTTGGCTCAGGGAAACATTCCAGGGCAGCAGCTTTCGGAGCGGTTTGTCACTGGGATTGAGCAAGTCCTAGCAGCCGAAGAGCGGGAACGGCGGGCCCAGCGGCGCAGCAACGGCGTTGGCAATGTAGTGAGTGCCCTTGGAGGCTTGGCGAGTCTGTTTCTACGCTTTTTGCTGTAGGGACGGGGCTTTGGGCGCGGCTGGGCTGAGGCTCTGAAAATAGAGCCAGCCAACGGTTCCCAAAAACGCGAGATAGGCGATCGCCTGCCCCAGATACAGCTGATCGCGGTAGCCCAGCAGCGCCTTCAGCAGTACGCCGGGAAATTGTTTGTCGGGCAGCACGGCGCGGGCATCCCACACCTGCGGCCCCAGCACGCAGTCTGGCCCGGCGCTAAAGCAGAGATAGGACAAATCGGGGTGAAGCTGCACCCAGGCGGCGATCGCCATGTCCACATGACGCAGCATGGAAATCACCAGCCCCGACACAATCAGCAGCAGCAGCACGCCCATCACCTGAAAGAACCGCTTCAGGTTGATTTTTACGCCCAGTTGAAACAGCAGAATCCCGATGATCACCGCGCCCACCAGCCCCGCCACTGCGCCCAGCGCCGGAGCCAGCCCTTCCTGAAACTGCGCCGCCAAAAACAGCACGGTCTCAAATCCCTCGCGCAGCACGGCGATGGTAATCAGCCCAAACACGCCCCAGCCCGCGCCATCCTGCTGCAACGCTGAGTTAATTGCGCCTTCCACCTCGGCCTTGAGGCTGCGGGCCTGCCGCGTCATCCACACCAGCATCCAGCTCAGCAGGGCGATCGCCACCAGTCCAAACCCCGCCTCTAGTGCCTGTTTCAGCACGGGGGCATAGCTCTCTTGCGACTGGTTCAGCGCCGCCAGCACGCCGCCCAGCAGCACGCCCACCAGCACGCTGCCCGCCAGCCCCGCGCCGATACCGCCATACACCCACGAGTCAGCCGCGACTGCCCCGCTTTGCTGAGGGCACGCCAGCACGATGCCCACCACCAGCGCCGCCTCCACGCCCTCGCGCAACGTCACCACAAATGCAGGCAAAGCAGCCGTTAAATCCATTGGTTCAAACAGCCCCAACTCAAGAACAGACTCGCAAGCATTGCGACGGTTGCAACCGCAATTACAATCAAGAATTGCAACCCGGAATTTCAACCAGCATCGCAACTAGGGATTGCAGCCAGGGATTGCAGCCGGCATTGCAATCAGCGATTACACCTGTGATTCTACTCTGCTACTGCTACAGGCGGCGAGATGGGGCTGGGTGTTGGGGGCGATCGCCGGCAAAGCGTCGGGCAAAGCGTCGGATTGCGGCGCTTCCTGATGAGGCATATCCAGCGGACACTCGCAGACCCCCTGCTGAAGCCAGCGCATCCCCACCTGATGCAGCGCCGCCATCACGGGCTGAATTTCTCGGCCCTTGTCCGTCAACCGATACTCCACACGGGGCGGAATCTCTGCATAGACCGTCCGCTCTATGAGTCCGTGTTCTTCTAGCTCCCGCAGCCGCACCATCAGCGTTTTGGTGCTTAGCCCTGGCAGTGCATCGAGAAATTCATGGGTTCGGCGGGCAGGGCGACCATTCTGATTTGACCCACTGGCAAACAGCTCGCGCAAAATCAAAATGGCCCACTTGCTGCCAATCAAGTCGAGCGTAAACTGAATCGGGCATTTGAAATCAGAGGAAGAATGAGAGCGAGAATCCAACGGACTATCTCCTGAACTGTAGGGGTGCAATTGATCTATCTCAGGATTAGCAAGTGATCCATCCAATAGCTTCTTCGACCCGATACCAGGCTATTAGTGCAAGGGATACGAATTCGTCAGGTTTAACGTTTTCTTCCAGTTCCGTCCAAATCCAGCACCCATCTGATTCTTTTCCTCTGGGTAACTGGGTGTGCATTTTGGAAACTGTCTTGTCCTCCTGAGGCGTGTCTTTCATCATGGGGGCAAAGGCAAGTACTCAACAAACCGCTGCCTTAGTCCTGCTGTCATCTGGGCACTTGTGCATCCGGTACATCCCATTCCGCTTCAAGCTGCCCGTTGCACACTCACTTTTTGGAGAATTGGCTGAATGGTTAAGTTACTCGTTGGCGTGCTGGTGTTTGTGATCAACCAGATTTATCGCGATCGTCCGATTCCTCGGTTTTACGTGCTGGAAACTGTAGCTCGCGTTCCCTACTTTTCTTACCTGTCGGTTTTGCATTTGTACGAGACGCTGGGATTGTGGCGGCGTGTGGAGTGGCTCAAGGTACACTTTGCCGAGTCTTGGAACGAGCTACACCATCTGCTGATTATGGAAGCGTTGGGGGGTAGCCAATCCTGGGGCGATCGCCTTCTAGCCCGCAGCGTTGCCTTGCTCTACTACTGGATTATCGTGGCGCTGTATATTATCTCACCCAAGTCGGCGTATCACTTTATGGAGCTAGTAGAGGAACATGCCTATCATACCTACGACCTGTTCTTGGTGCAGGAAGGCGAAACCCTAAAGGCTCAGTCTGCTCCTCAAGTAGCCCTTGAATATTACCAAACGGGCGATCTGTATCTATTTGACGCGTTTCAAACGGCCCATCGTCCGCAGGAACGTCGTCCAGCAATTAACAATCTGTATGACGTGTTTGTTGCCATTCGCGATGACGAGCGAGAACACGTAAAAACGATGGTGGCCTGCCAGCAAGCAGACCATACGGGCAGACTCGGCTACGAACCTCTTCAGGAATTGCCGTCAAACACCGTCGCAGAGCCAGTTTTGATTGAGAAAGCTGAGGAAAAAGAAGTCGTGACGCGCTCATAGCTAGGAGAGTCAGGCTCAGAAAGAGCATGAAAGAGCCTCAAAGAGCCTCAAAACCAGATGCGTATCGAGCCTGACCCTGAGCTTGCCTTGACCCTCACGTTGCAGGAATTTTGTAGGGATTGATGATGGAACTGTTCGGCTTGTGAGGAAACTAGAGAGATGGTTTTGTGAAGCCCAAAGATCCTCTTGCTGTTTTTACTGAAGCACAGTTGGAAACGCATTTGGAAACGCAGTTGGAAGCACGTCTGGAAACGCATTTGGAAACGTATCTGGAAACGTATTTGGACACACGATGCGCTAACGCTTGAAGATCGTAGACGCTACACCGCCGACTCAGATCCACACCTACTCACACCAGTTAAGGAGTCCCTATGCAGGTTACTACGATTCAAGAATTGGAAACGCTGATCGAACGAGTCAAGGCAGCCCAGGCTCAATACGCAACCTACACCCAGAGCCAGGTAGACTGGATTTTTAAGCAAGCTGCCCAAGCGGCTAACGCCCACCGGATTGATCTGGCCAAGCTGGCCGTTGCAGAAACCGGGATGGGCATTGTTGAGGACAAGGTGATCAAAAACCACTTTGCCTCGGAAATTATCTACAACAGGTACAGGCATGAGCGCACCTGCGGGCTGATCGAAGAAGATGACACCTTTGGCATTCAAAAAATTGCCGAGCCTGTGGGAATCCTGGCGGGTATTGTTCCTACAACAAACCCCACTTCGACCGCCATTTTCAAGTCGCTAATTGCTCTAAAAACTCGCAATGCCATCATTTTTTCGCCCCATCCCCGCGCCAAACGCTGTACTGTGGAAGCGGCACGAATCATTCTTCAGGCCGCTGTCGCTGCGGGTGCGCCAGATCATATCATCGGCTGGATTGATGAACCGTCCGTGGAACTATCGCAGGCATTGATGCAGCATCCAAAGATTAAGCTGATTCTGGCAACGGGTGGGCCGGGAATGGTGCAGGCGGCTTACTCATCCGGGCATCCGTCGCTGGGGGTGGGCGCAGGCAACACGCCCGCCGTGATTGCCGAAAGTGCAGATATTCAGACGGCGGTGAGTTCTATCTTACTCAGCAAAACGTTTGATAACGGCATGATTTGCGCGTCAGAGCAGTCGGTGATTGTGGTTGATTCTATTTACGATGCGGTCAAGCAAGAGTTTACAGCGCGAGGGGCCCATTTCTTGAATCCAGAGGAGAAGGCGAAACTGGGTGAACAGATTGTGCAGAATGGGCGGCTGAATGCGGCCATCGTGGGACAGTCGGTACAAACGCTGGCAAAACTGGCGGGAATCTCCGTGCCGCCACAAACCAAGGTGCTGCTGGCTGAAACCGACCGAGTGGCCCTGGATGAGCCGTTTGCCTGGGAAAAACTGTCGCCGATTCTGGCGTTTTATCGGGCAGCCAACTTTGAAGGGGCGATCGCCCGTGCCGAAGAACTCATTAACTTTGGCGGCAAGGGGCACACCGCCGCCCTCTACATCGATACCGCCCAGCGTTCCGAAATTCAGCTTTTTGAAACGCGGATGCAAACAGGGCGCGTGCTGATCAACACGCCAGCTTCCCAGGGGGCAATTGGTGATTTGTATAACTTCAGGCTCGATCCGTCGCTGACGCTAGGCTGCGGTACCTGGGGCGGCAACTCAATCTCTGGCAATGTCACCGTGCATCACCTGCTGAATATCAAAACCGTGTCGCAGCGGCGCGAAAATATGCTTTGGTTCCGTGTACCGCCCAAGGTCTACTTCAAGAGCGGCTGCTTGCCGATGGCGCTGGGCGACTTGGTAGGCAGGCAGCGGGCATTTATTGTGACCGATAAGCCGCTCTTTGACCTGGGCATGGTCAACCCTGTCACGCGGGTTCTGGAGGATTTGAAAATTCGCTACGACGTGTTTCACGAGGTCGAACCTGACCCGACGCTATCGAATGTGAATCGCGGACTGGAGCAGTTGCGGCGGTTTCAGCCGGACGTGATTATTGCGCTGGGCGGCGGCTCGCCGATGGATGCGGCCAAGATCATGTGGCTGATGTATGAGCAGCCGGAGGTGGAATTTGCGGGCGTGGCGATGCGGTTTATGGACATTCGCAAGCGGGTGTATGAACTGCCGCCGCTGGGTCAAAAAGCCCTGCTGGTGGCGATTCCGACCACCTCAGGAACGGGGTCTGAGGTCACGCCTTTTGCTGTGGTTACGGATGACCGGGAGGGCATTAAATATCCCCTAGCAGACTATGCCCTGACTCCTAGTCTGGCGATTGTAGACCCGGATCTGGTGCTGACGATGCCACCCAAGCTGACGGCCTGGAGCGGGATTGACGCGCTGACCCATGCAGTTGAAGCCTATGTGTCGGTGTTTGCGACGGACTTTACCAACGGGCTGGCGCTAGAGGCGATCGCCCTCCTGTTCCAATATCTGCCGCGCTCCTATCGCAGCGGAGCTAGTGACGCTGAAGCCCGCGAGCGGATTCACTATGCCGCCACGATTGCGGGCATGGCCTTTGCCAATGCGTTTTTGGGCATCTGCCACTCGATGGCGCACCAGCTTGGCGCGATGTTCCATGTTCCACACGGACTGGCTAATGCGCTGCTGATCTCCCATGTAATTCGCTACAACGCCACAGATCAACCCTTCAAGCAGGCAATCTTCCCGCAATACAAATACCCCAACGCCAAGGCCCGCTATGCCCAAATTGCCGACCATCTGCACCTGGGGGGCAACACAACCGATGAAAAGGTGGAACGGCTGATCATCGCGGTGGAAGAACTAAAGCGCAATGTCGAGATTCCGGCAACCCTGGCGGAAGCGCTCAGTCAGATGGGGCAGTCCTCCTATCCGGGGGGCGATCGCGCTTCGTTCTATGCCCAGCTTGATAACCTGGCCAACCGCGCCTTCGACGACCAATGCACGGGGGCAAATCCTCGCTACCCGCTGATCCAAGACCTGAAGGAGCTATTTGTGTTGGCCTATGAGGGGCCCCAGGCCGATCCAGACGACGTGCCGCTGTGCTATCGCGCAGAAATTGCCCGCGCCAGTCAGCAGCTTGCGCCAAACCCCAGCGAGCATGAACCTGCGGACGTAGGCGATCTGTCTGCCTCGGTGATGGCGGAGATGCCCTCGATTCCGCCCTCAATTCCCTCTGTAGCGGCGGACGACTCATAGCCCCCCGGCGCGGGGCCGGCCCGGAATCTGGCTGGCCCTGCGAACCCGCCGCTTTTTCTAATTTCAGGTCTTACCTTCAAGTCTTACGTTCAAGTCTTACCTTCAGGTCTTACGTTCAAGGAGGCACTATGCCAACGCTTGTTTTAGAACCGGATGCCAGTCAAGCGCGATCGCCCTGGGACGGGTTTGTGCCCGGAGTCTGGGTAGAACGGATTGACGTGCGCGACTTTATCCAGAAAAATTACACGCCCTACACCGGGAATGAGGCGTTTTTAGCACGTCCCACCGCTGCCACGCGCACCCTGTGGCAGCAAGTGACCCAATTCATGCAAGCTGAGCGAGAACGGGGCATTTTGGATGCCGATACGCGGGTGGTGTCGAGCATCACCTCCCACCCGCCGGGCTACATTAACCGCGAACTGGAGCGGATTGTGGGGCTACAAACCGACCAACCGCTGAAGCGGGCGATTATGCCCTTTGGCGGCATTCGGGTTGTGAAGGCAGCGCTGAATGCCTACGGCTACACGCTCGATCCAGAGACAGAAGCCGTTTTCACGCAATATCGCAAAACACATAACGACGGCGTATTTGATGCCTACACCCAGGAAATGCGGATGGCACGGCGTTCGGGCATTATCACCGGGCTACCCGATGCCTATGGGCGAGGGCGGATTATTGGTGACTATCGGCGAGTGGCGCTGTATGGGTGCGATCGCCTGATTGAAGATAAGAAAGACCAGAAGCGGTCGCTTGAAACCCTCAGCGATGAACCCACCATTCGGCTGCGGGAGGAACTGTCGGAACAGATCCGGGCGCTGGAGGAACTGAAGCAAATGGCCGCCAGCTACGGCTGTGACCTCAGCGCCCCGGCCGCCAATGCCCAAGAAGCCGTGCAGTGGCTTTATTTTGGCTATCTGGCCGCCGTGAAAGAGCAAAACGGCGCGGCGATGTCACTGGGGCGGGTGTCTACGTTCCTAGATATCTACTGCGAGCGGGATCTGCGAAACGGCACGGCTACGGAAATCGACATTCAGGAACTCATCGACCAGTTTGTTATGAAGCTGCGGATGGTGCGGTTCCTGCGAACGCCGGAGTATAACGAGCTATTTTCGGGCGACCCGACCTGGGTGACGGAATCCATTGGCGGCATGGGAGAAGATGGGCGGCCGCTGGTAACAAAAACCAGCTTCCGAATGCTGCACACGCTGAAGAATCTGGGCCCGGCTCCAGAACCCAACCTCACAGTGCTGTGGTCTGAACGACTGCCAGAAGCGTTCAAGCGATATTGCGCCAGGGTTTCCATTGAAACCAGTTCAATTCAGTATGAAAACGACGACCTGATGCGGCCTGAGTTTGGCGATGATTATGCGATCGCCTGCTGTGTGTCTGCCATGCGCGTGGGCAAGCAAATGCAATTCTTTGGCGCACGGGTCAATCTGGCCAAAGCCCTGCTCTACGCCATCAACGGTGGTCGAGATGAAAATACAGGCGAACAAGTAGCGCCCCCGTTCCGCCCCATCCTGTCGGATTATCTAAATCCCGACGAGGTGATGGAAAAATTCGACAGACTGTTGACTTGGTTGGCAGAGCTATACATCAACACGCTGAACGTCATTCACTATATGCACGACAAGTACTGCTACGAGCGGATAGAAATGGCGCTGCACGATCGGGAGGTCTATCGCACGATGGCCTGTGGCATTGCAGGACTTTCGGTGGTGGCGGATTCGCTGTCCGCGATTCGCTATGCCAAGGTGAAAGTGTTGCGGAATGAGTCTGGACTTGCTGTGGACTATGACGTGGAAGGTGATTATCCAAAATTTGGGAACAACGATGACCGGGTAGATGACATTGCCGCAAACCTGGTGACGACCTTTATGAACAAGCTGCGGCGGCATCGTACCTACCGCGATGCCGTGCCCACCCAGTCTGTGCTGACGATTACTTCCAATGTGGTCTACGGCAAGAAGACGGGCAGCACCCCCGACGGGCGAAAGGCCGGCGTGCCCTTTGCCCCCGGTGCAAACCCGATGCATGGCCGCGACACCAAGGGGGCGATCGCCTCCCTCGCCTCTGTCGCCAAGCTGCCCTACACCCACGCCAAAGATGGCATTTCCTATACCTTTTCCATCGTGCCCGACGCATTAGGAAAGCAGACGGGCGATCGCATC
This sequence comes from Leptolyngbya sp. O-77, assembly GCF_001548395.1. Taxonomy (NCBI): domain Bacteria; kingdom Bacillati; phylum Cyanobacteriota; class Cyanophyceae; order Leptolyngbyales; family Leptolyngbyaceae; genus Leptolyngbya; species Leptolyngbya sp. O-77. The sequence continues at coordinate 4,642,465 of NZ_AP017367.1, read as the reverse complement.
CAAAATCTGGTGAGCTTACTAGACGGCTATTTCCACGATCGGGGGCATCACGTCAACGTGAACGTACTCAATCGAGAAACCTTGCTCGACGCGATGGCGCATCCTGAACAATATCCACAACTCACGATTCGAGTGTCGGGCTACGCGGTTAACTTCATCAAGCTCACCAAGGCGCAGCAGTTGGATGTCATCAGCCGCACCTTTCATGATCGCGTCTAGGCGCGGATGACATTCGTTAGAGATTCGCTTTCATTTAAGACGTTCAGCCGACGCAACGCAGGGCGAAAAGACTCCAAACGGTAATTTATATGTCAATCACCGGACGCATCCACTCCATCGAAACCTGTGGCACGGTCGATGGGCCCGGCCTTCGAGTCGTGGTGTTTACTCAGGGCTGTCCCCTGCGCTGCCTCTACTGCCACAACCCCGACTGCCGCGAGATATCGGGTGGCACTGAGGTCACTGCCGACGAAATCGTCGCCGAGATTCAGAAATATCGTTCTTACATTCGCCCGCCCGGTGGTGTGACCATTAGCGGCGGCGAGCCACTGATGCAGCCGGAGTTTGTGCAGGAGATTTTGCAGCAGTGCAAGGCGCTGGGCATTCACACCGCGCTGGATACGTCGGGCTACTGTCCGCTGGCGATCGCCCATCCAGTGCTAGAGTTTGTCGATCTAGTGCTGCTGGATATCAAATCATTCAATCCGTCGATTTATACTCAGGTAACCAGCGTTAGCCTCCAGCCCACCCTGGATTTCGCGCAATATCTCAGCGATTGCCGCAAGCCTGCCTGGATTCGCTTTGTGGTCGTGCCGGGTCTAACAGATAATCTAGATAATGTCTCCGGACTCGCCCAGTTTGTTGCCCGCTTAAAGAACGTGGAGCGAATAGAAATTATCCCTTTTCACAAAATGGGCGAATACAAGTGGCAACAGTTGGGCTACGACTATCAGCTCAGCAGCACCCCAACGCCAACGCTGGAGTGCATTCAGGCAATTCGGGCGCAGTTTCAGCAGGTCACGCCCGCGCTAGTGCTATGAGCCAAAACAGCCTGACTCCTGTGCCCTGCGATGCCAGCGCGATCGCCAAACGGTTGAGCCAGACTTTTACGTCCTCTCCCATTTCTTCCTCTAAACCCCTGTAAGCTTAGGAAGCAGGTACAGCGTTTTTGAAGCTAGTGAGGTACGTGAATAGTCAAGAAGCGTTTGCCTCGTCGTCAGGACTGTGCGTGCCTCACCCCGCAAGAACGCAAGAAAATGCTGTAATACTTCAACTGCCGAAGCCTTCCTGCAAAACCAAACCCCTTGTAATCTTAGGAAGCAGAGCATCCCTTGGTAATCTCTAAACCGATTACCGATTACTGTTGGGCGAATCTTTTCAGGACGATTAAGGACGGCAACTATGACAGATGTGCGAATTGGCATTATCGGCGGCAGCGGCCTCTACAAGATGGAGGCGCTGAAGGACGTGCGCGAAGTCGAAGTGGAAACGCCCTTTGGCAAGCCGTCGGACGCGCTGATTGTGGGCACGCTGGAGGGTACGCCCGTTGCCTTTTTGGCGCGGCACGGGCGCAACCACACGCTGCTGCCATCGGAACTGCCGTTTCGGGCAAATGTCTACGCCATGAAGTCGCTGGGTGTAGAATATCTGATCTCCGCGTCGGCGGTGGGGTCGCTGCAAGCAGAGGCAAAGCCGCTGGACATGGTGCTGCCAGATCAGTTTATCGATCGCACGAAGGGGCGAGTCTCGACCTTCTTTGGCGAAGGCATCGTGGCGCATATCGCTTTTGGCGATCCGGTGTGCAAGAACCTGGCGGCGGTGCTGGGCGAGGCGATCGCCTCCCTCGATCTGCCCGATGTAAGGCTACACCAGGGCGGCACCTACGTCTGCATGGAGGGGCCGGCCTTTTCTACTCGCGCCGAGTCGAACCTTTACCGAAGCTGGGGCGCAACGGTAATCGGCATGACCAACCTGCCCGAAGCCAAGCTGGCCCGCGAAGCCGAAATCGCCTACGCAACGCTGGCGCTGGTGACAGATTATGACTGCTGGCATCCTGACCACGACAGCGTGACCGTTGAAATGGTGATTAGCAACTTGACGAAAAATGCGGTGAATGCTCAGCGCGTGATTCAGGAAACCGTCCGCCGCCTGGCCCAAAATCCGCCGCCCTCGGAAGCCCACCACGCGCTGAAATACGCCATCCTCACCCCCTTGGATAAAGCCCCCGCCGAGACGAAAGCCAGGCTGGAACTGCTGCTGAAAAAGTATTTGGGCTAACGGAATCTTTTGGGTGATTGGAATCTTTTGAGTGATTGGTGTGAGGATGCACACATAAAGATACAGGTCAAAGATATTAGGTCAGAGTCTACTTCTCTAGGTTAAAAAGTCAGTCAATGAATTCGCCCAAAAGGGGGTTGTTTTCTATCAGAAAACCCCTGTCATTTTAGGCACAGCTAAATTTTTTCAAAGGGCGATCGCCCTCTGCGAAAACCTCAAAACCCAAAAACCGCAGCCTCCAAAAGCGTGAATTCTTGGAGCGTTCTTGTCGATCCCTGACCGATTCGTCAAGAATTGTAATTAATTATACAGTTTAACACTTGCTCGAACTCAGGCAGCACCTAGGCTTGGGCAATTTTCGTTGACTCCGCTCAATTGTAGCCATCAGGACACCTCCAGCCCGGTTGATTAGCATGAAGAAGAGGGGGCCAATGCAACCAGTCCCTCATCGCTTCCACACGCTTGCCTCAAGGAGGTACTCATGGTTCAGCTATCCGAACGCAGCGTCGCAATGCCGCACGATCAGAGTTTGGTGCTGTGGTTTGAGGATGTCGGCATTCACGATATTCCGCTGGTAGGCGGCAAAAATGCCTCGCTGGGAGAAATGATTCGTCAGCTCACCTCCAAGGGGGTGCGGGTGCCGGGTGGGTTTGCAACGACCGCCCATGCTTATCGCCATTTCATCCAGAGCGCAGGGCTAGAAGACGCGCTGCACCGCCTGTTTGCCACGCTGGATGTGGATGATGTAGAGAATTTGCAGACCCACGGGCGGGAAGCGCGATCGCTCATTCTCAACGCCCCCTTTCCCCAAGATTTGGAAGAGGCGATCGCCCAGGCCTACACCGAACTCTGCCGCCGCTACGGGCCCGAAACCGATGTCGCCGTGCGCTCTAGTGCCACTGCTGAGGACCTGCCCGATGCCAGCTTTGCCGGCCAGCAGGAAACTTATCTCAACGTCCACGGCATTGAGGCTGTGCTGGATGCCTGCCGCCACTGCTTTGCCTCCCTCTTTACCGATCGCGCCATTTCCTACCGCACCACCAAGGGCTTCGACCATTTCAGCGTAGCGCTGTCGGTGGGCGTACAGAAAATGGTGCGCTCTGACCTGGCAGAATCGGGCGTGATGTTTTCTATCGACACCGAGAGTGGCTTCCGCGATGCGGCACTGGTGACGGCAGCCTATGGTCTTGGCGAAACGGTGGTGCAGGGTTCCGTCAACCCGGACGAGTATCTGGTGTTTAAGCCGACGCTGCGAGAAGGGTTCCGACCGATTTTAGCTAAGCGACTGGGCAGTAAAGAAATCAAAATGGTCTACGACACCGACGGGGAACATCTAACCAAGACGGTGCCGGTGGAACAAACTGAGCGCGATCGCTTTGCCCTCAGCGACGACGACATTCTCAAGCTGGCGGAATGGGCCTGCATCATCGAAGACCACTATTCCCAAACCCACGGCACCTACACGCCGATGGACATGGAGTGGGCGCGAGACGGCATCACTGGAGAGCTATATATTGTGCAGGCGCGGCCAGAAACCGTGCAGTCGCAAAAAGCGCAGACCGTACTGCGGCGCTATCGCCTAGAGCGCGAGGCAGGCGCAAAAACCGAAGACACCACCTACACGCATCACGAGCCGCTGGTGACGGGTCGCGCTGTGGGCGAAATGATCGGCCAGGGCAGGGTGCGAGTCATTCTCAGTCCGGCGGATATTCACACGTTTCAGGCAGGCGATGTGCTGGTGACGAGCCGTACCGACCCAGACTGGGAGCCGATTATGAAAAAAGCAGGGGCGATCGTCACCGATCAGGGTGGCCGCACCTGCCACGCGGCGATTATTGCGCGGGAGTTGGGCATTCCGGCGATCGTCGGCTGCGGCAACGCGACTCAGGTCTTGCAAACGGGGCAAGAGGTGACGGTTTCCTGCGCTCAGGGCGAAGAAGGGCGCGTCTATGCTGGGTTCCTGCCGTTCCAGATTGAGGAAACGCCGCTCGAAGACCTGCCCCGCCCGCGCACGCAGATTCTCATGAATGTAGGCAATCCCGAAGAGGCGTTTCGCCTGTCGGCCCTGCCCAACGATGGCGTGGGTCTAGCCCGGTTCGAGTTCATCATTGCCAACCATATCCGTGTGCATCCGCTGGCGCTGCTGAACTATGATCAACTGCCAGAGGATGACGAAAAAGCGGCGATCGCCCAGCTCACCCATCTCTACGACCACAAGCCAGACTACTTTGTAGACAAGCTGGCCCAGGGCGTGGCCACCATCGCCGCCGCATTTTACCCGAAGCCCGTCGTGGTTCGCATGTCAGACTTCAAGAGCAACGAATACGCCAACCTGCTGGGCGGCAAGTCCTTTGAACCCCACGAAGAAAACCCGATGCTGGGCTGGCGCGGTGCAGCGCGGTATTACGACCCGAAATATCGTGACGGCTTTGCGCTGGAATGTGAGGCGCTGAAGCGCGTCCGCAACGACATGGGGCTAACCAACGTGATTCCCATGATTCCCTTCTGCCGCACGCCGGAGGAAGGACGCAAGGTGATGGCAGAACTGGAGCGCAACGGCCTAAAACGTGGCGAAAACGGCTTGCAGGTCTATGTCATGTGCGAAGTGCCCAGCAACGTTATTTTGGCAAACGAGTTCAGCGAAATCTTCGACGGCTTCTCGATCGGCTCCAACGACCTGACGCAGCTCACGCTGGGACTCGACCGCGACTCGGCGCTGGTAGCAAACGTGTTTGACGAGCGCAACGAAGCCGTGAAAACGATGATTCGCGTCGTGATTGAACGAGCCAAAGCCAACGGTCGCAAGATCGGCATCTGTGGACAAGGGCCGAGCGACTATCCCGACTTTGCCCGATTCCTCGTCAGCCAGGGCATCGACTCCATCAGCTTGAACCCGGATACGGTGGTGAAGACCTGGCTGGATGTGGCGCAGGCGGAGGCTGGCTAGAACTGGCAAACGTTCCAGGCGCGTTGCGCCTGGAACGTTTGCTTTAACTTCCGCGATAGGTGCTGTATGACCACGGCGACACCAGCAGCGGGACGTGATAATGCGCGTCGGCATCGGCAATGCCAAAGCGGATGGGAATCTGGCTGAGAAATGGCTGTTCGGGCAGTGCGTCAGGAAATTGGGCAAAGTAGTCGGCAACCGAGAAGACGAGTTCATACACACCAGCCTTCAAGTTGCCATCGCTGAGCAGGGGCGCGTCGGTGCGGCCGTCGGCGTTGGTGGTGACAGTTTTCAGCAGGGTGCGGCCGTCGCCATTCGGATGAATGCCGCCGTGAATCGCGTAGAGGGCGATCGCCATCTGCGCTGCCGGACGGCCATGCGCCGTGTCCAAAACATGAGTCGTAAGCTTACCCGCCATCACGCTGTCTCCCGTTTCTCGATTTCTAACCCTGCTCTACATCCCAGCGTTTAACCCCGCTTCCCAACCCGCCTAGCGCAGCGGCCCCGCCAAAATCACCTTACTAATGGCATCGGTCACGTCGGTCGGCTTTTCGGTCGCCAGTTGACGATACCACTGCTGCGTCACGGCAGGGTCTTTGCCGTGGATTTGCTCGGCCCGTTTGCGGGCCTTTTCTACCACCGCGTTGGCGCGGGCCATGCGCTCCGACTCGTAACGCTTCAGGGCATACTCGATGCTGATATTCGTGGTCAGCAAATAGTTTGCCAACACCAGCGCATCTTCCATCGCCTGACAGCCGCCCTGACCCAGATCAGGACAGGTCGCATGAGCGGCATCGCCCAGCAGTGCTACCCGCCCGCGCACATAGCGGTCGATCGGGCCGACATCGTGAATTTCGGGCCGCGCCACGGCGAAGGGATCAAAGCGGTCGATCAGCCGCTGCACGGGGTCGGCCCAGCCCGCGAAATGGGCCTTTAGCTCGTCGCGATAATTTGCTGGATCGGCAGGTGTGCCCTTGGGCAGCGGCACATCCAGGAAGAAATAGAGGCGATCGCCCGCTACCGGCATCATCGAGGCCCGCTTGTGTTCGCCGACGTAAATTACCCAACTCTCCGGCGGAGCCAGATCAGCATCGGCAGGCACCAGTCCATTCCAGTTCACATAGCCCACATATTGCGGCTCTACCTCGCGCCCGACCACGTAGCTCCGCAACACCGAGCGGATGCCGTCCGCCGCCACCAGAAAATCGCCCCGCGCCTCGCGCCCGTTGGCAAACTGCACCGTCACGCCGTGGTCGTCTTCCTCCACGCCGATGCAGCGACAGTCCAGGTGAATTTTGCCGGGAAAGGCTTCCATCAGCATCATTTGCAAATCGCGGCGGGCAACCGGATAGGGGCGTTGCCCCACCTTGTGGATCAGCGGCGCAAGCTCGATATGGTTGAGCAGTTCTCCCGCCTTGGTGTGATACTGCATCCGGTTCATGATGCCGCCAATGCTAGCCATGCGATCGCCCAACCCCAGACGGTTCAGCACTTTCACGCCGTTCGACCAGACGGAAATTCCCGCCCCCACTGGGCGCATTTCCTTCACGCGGTCATAGATTTCCACCTCATATCCGGCTTGTTGCAGGGCGATGCCAGCCGTCAAGCCACCAATCCCAGCCCCGATCACGATCGCCTTCAGGTTTTGCATAGATCTCCGTCTGTCGCTTTCCTGTATACGGTATACAGCGTTTTACAAACCTATCTAAATCTGTCTAGAGAAAGAAATACTAGAGAAAGAAATAAGACGCATCAAACGCCTCATTTTGTATCTTGATTTACCGAATGAATACTCAAATGCTTGTGTGGAAAGCTTTTTAGCCGAATATTCCATTTCTTACTCGCTTTTATTCTAATCGCTTTCCAGAGTGGCTTTTCAGTGATTTACAATCGAACCTTGACTTGATATCTAGAAGTGATATTATCCTTTTAGGTTAAGGATATCGTTTATTGATATCAAACCTGCGCCCTAAAGTGGCTGATGCAGCTCCCCATCAGCCATTCGACGGCGCTTGGGCGATCGCGCGAGATTGCCCGCCGTTTCTTGCGAGCAACTCCCTAAACGCCCCATAAGCCCGTCATAAACCTCTGATAAACTTAACTAGCGGTTCAAAAAACCTGCCATACAATAAAGGTACTGGGAAGATATTGGCGAGGGTATTGTTGTAAGACCAACCCTACCCTTATTGCGGGAGGTGCTTATGCTTGTCATCCTTATGGAGGATCAACTGCTTCAGCCGCAGCAAGTGTGTCAAAGCTGCCTGATGGCGGATCGCAGCGGTCAACCTCGCTGGCAACAGGGGCGACTGCGCTGTGGCCGCGCCTTGGGCAAGCCGTCAGAAAACCTACCGGAGCAGTATGAATGTCAGATGGGCTTCCGCATTGCCAATATCGAGCCTGCCTGAGAGTTTTCCCTGATGCAGTAAAGACGCAAAGAATCAGGAGAGTTCACACCAGAAACTCTTTTACTTGAAAAGCTTTTTTTCTGGAAATTTGTAGGTTAACCACTTGCTGGTTTGCAGGTTTAGATTTACCAGCATTTCGGCAAAGCGCACGCCCGCCGCCACCGGATCGACGCACGGTGCGCCCAGTTCCTCGCTCAGATACTCCGCCATGCCGCCCATGCCCGCGCAGCCCAGGATAATCGCCTCTGCGCCATCATCGGCTAGCGCCAGTTTGCCTAGGTGAACCAGTCCTTCCATCACCGCATCGGGGTTTGCTTCGCACGCCAGCACGGGCATATCCACACAGCGGATCGAGGCGCAGCGCTCCATCAGTCCTGTCTTTTTCACAATCGCCTCGACCATGTGGTGACTGCGGCGCAGCGTCGTCACGACCGACCAGCGGGGGGCGATCGCATTTGCCGCATACATCGACGCTTCGGCAATGCCAACCACGGGCTTGGTCGTCACTTCGCGCACCGCATCCAGTCCCGGATCGCCCCAGCACGCCAGCACATAGCCGTCGGTCGTTGCCTTTGTGCGCTGCACCTCCGCCAGCACATGGGGAATCGCCAGGTATTCGTCGTAGTAGCTCTCGATCGAGGCGGGGCCGTGGGCCGGGCAGGTGGTGAGGACTTCTGTTTCTCCAGAAACGTTCGCCGTCGCAATCTGCTCGATGGAGTAGGTCATGTCGCGGCTGGTGTTGGGGTTGATGACGTGGAGGCGCATTGGGATTGATGGGATGTTGGATTGATGGGATGTTGGAGTGATGGGATGTTGGATTGATGGGATGTTGGATTGATGGGGTGTTGGATTGATGGGATGTTGGATTGATGGGGTGCCGGAGCAGCTAGATAGCGCTGAAGGCGTTGGGGAGGTAGTGTTGCAGGGTGAGGGTGTAGTGGGCGATCGCCACGGGTTGACCCGGCTCGATGGGGCTGTCTGGAATGTGGAGGTGGGGCGCAGGCGCTGAGCGGGTGGGCGACATGGGGCGCGATCGCCCCCACACCAGCGCCACGTCAAATCGGCAGTTTCCTGTGGATAATTCTGGATATTCTCCCAAAAACAACTCCGCCGCCTGCCACAACTTTGCCTGTTTTTGTGGGGTCACGGCCAGCAGCCCGCCCGCATCCCATCCCGCATTTTGTCGCGCCTTCACTTCGACAAACGCTAGCGTAGCAGCAGCCTTTGCGGTTGGCGGTAGCTGGGCGATCAGATCCAGTTCGCCCCAGCGACAGCGCCACCGTCGTTGCAAAATGGTTGCGCCCTGCTGGATGAGCCATTGCGCCACCAGCGCTTCGGCCAATAGCCCAAATTCGCCTGCTGCGGCGCTTCGAGGATTGGGGACTGGCTGAGGAGCAGGCTTGGGCATGGGTATGGCGACGGATTCTGAAACAGGCGGCCGCAGACTTGCGCGGGGATTCGGGTAGGATCTTTTAAGTAGGAATCTGTCTGATATCGACTCCCCCAAGCAGAGCTACGGATGGAGTTGCTGGAAGTCCCGCAGACGCTTGACGGGCAATCTAAAATCGCAAATCCAAAATCGAGAATCGATATAAGGCGTTTCTGCAATCAACGTAACTTAATCAACATAACTTACTGTGCCAGGTAGGAAGATGATGCGTGGGTTTTATTCGGGTTTGGTGCTGCGTGTCGGTGGCGCTGAGGTTTGGCAGGTGTTGCAACCCCTGATTTCGTCTGGCTGGCGGATGCTGGGGTGGAGCCTGGTGCTGGTGGGGGCGATCGCCCTACTTTCTCCAGCTCCGGCTCAGGCGCTCGACTACAACCGCGAAAACCTCGTCGATGCTGACTTTTCGGGGCGCGACCTCACCGACTCCAGCTTTACTAAGGCTAACCTCCGCAACGCAAACCTCAGCCACACCCAACTTCAGGGTGTCAGCTTTTTTGCGGCAAATCTGGAGAGCGCCAACCTGGAAGCAGCTAACTTGACCAACGCCACCCTCGATTCGGCCCGCTTGGTCGAAGCTAACCTCAAAAACGCCATTCTGGAAGGCGCATTTGCCTTTAACGCCCGATTCGAGGGTGCAATCATCGACGGGGCAGATTTTACCGATGTCCTGCTGCGCGAAGATATGCAGGACAAGCTCTGTGCGGTGGCTCAGGGCACGAATCCGGTCACCGGGCGCAACACCCGCGACACGCTGAATTGTTTCTAGCGTTGCTTGTAGGATCGGATACTCATCAGATATTCGTAGCCAGATACTTAGCCAGATACTTATAGCCAGATATTCGTAGCCAGATACTTATAGCCAGATATTCGTAGCCAGATACTCATAGCCAGATACTCATAGCCAAATATCGCGTAGTGCAAGATACAATCCTGCACAAAAAAATCCCGCGCTTATGAAACACGGGATTGAATCGATTAGTTAGCTAGCTGTATAAGTCTGTGCAATTTGGGTGTGCGGTCTTGGCACACGACAAATCTGACTTACTCACCAATGGCGATCGCAAACGACAGCGACTTCGTGCCTGCTTGCTCCAGTTCAACTTGCACCGAGTAGGATTGCAATGCTTCCACTTCCAGCAACTCCAGGCTGACTGGGCCAGCATTGGCGCGATGGGCGCTCTTTTCGACCTCGCTGCTTTGCAGCTTTAGCCGTCCGGCGCAGGGCAGTTGGGCCACCAGCCGCAAACTACCAGATTCCAGTAGCATTGCCCGCAGAGTCAGCAAGCCAGCCGTGGTATGCCATTCGCGCTCTAGCACTGGCTGAGCAGGAGAAACAGTCAACACCAGCGTATTCAAAATTTCCCGCGCTGCCACCAGCGACAGCAGCATTTGCTGAGGCTGGGTCGCTGCATCATAATGATCGGGCACGCCTTCCAAAACAGGAGCAGACGCTCCGGAACGGGCAGGAGCCGCCATTACATAGCCAGCGAGGTGATTTAGCGCGGCCGACTCACCAGGAAACAAAGACTCCACAGCTTGTACCAGCTTTCTGCCTTCCTGCAACGAGGATTGCAGCAGCGATTGGCACTGTTCAAACAGGCGATTTAGCACGCCTTCGGGCATCGGCACGGGCAGGTTGAGTGCCTGCATTTGGGATGCCCAGACAGTTGCAGTCGCTAGCTCTGGCGCGAGGGCATCTTCATACTCTCGCACTTCGGTTTCCCAGGGATAGAGGGGCGGTCGGCGCTCGATTTCCTCCCGCAACCGATGTCTCAACAAAGCATAAAAACGGTCTTGCACAGCAGGTATCTCTCCTGAATGGGATAATGGTGTGTCTTGAAAAGAAAAAATGTCCGACTCGGTCAAGTAGTTCAACAGCGTGTTGAGCTGTTCCGAGTCGAGCAGATTATCGTGATTCGATTGCGGATGTGCTGCATCCAACGCATCACGTCCGGTTTCTAAACCGGCTTCCCCTGATGGCGCAGCAGTCGATTGATCTAGCTGTTGTAGGAGCCAGGAAACAATATCCTCAGCTTCTGAGTCACTATTCATCCCCGATTACTCCTGCTCCGGACACAACATTGTTACGAATTTCCCAAGCAAGTTCTAGCAATTTAGACCATTGTTTTTGCACTTGGGTTGCCGTGCAGCCGAGAGATTGGGCGATCGCCCCGTCGGGTCTGCCCTGCTGTTTGAGTTTTAGCATTTCCTGTTGGGTCGTGCTGAGGCGGCTGAGCAATTCGTCCCACTGCTGCGGCGTTAGCCCCAGATTTCGCTCTAGGTCTGCCTCTAGCCATTGATGCACCAGTTCCCAGTGATGCGACAGGGCAAAGCGAATCAGGTGATATTTGAACCGCTGCTGCAAATAGTCGCGCTGGCGGGGCGTAAGTCCCAGAATTTTTTCGATTTCCTGCGTCGGCAAATCCTGGAGCCGGAGCGTGAAATAGTCGGCACAGTCTTTTTGCTGGCGCTCTTCTAGATAACTCAACAGTTCTGCGACGACAGTATGCCGCAGGGAATCTTCTTCGACCTCTGGCTCCTGGGCGACCATCTGTTCCCGCACCTGCTGCATGGGCGCGCCGCTGCGCGACTGGTCGGTTTCCCCAGTTGCGCCTTCGGCCGCCTGCTCCATGTCCACCATCGTTTCAGGCGGCTGCTGCTGCGAAAAGGTCTGCGCCCGCAGAATGATCAACTGCTGACTGCGGCGACCCGGCAGCGGAATCCGCCGCTTGCCATAGCGCTCGGCAAAAGCCATGTATTCTGCCAGTTCCAGCGCTGTGCGCGGACTGTAGGTGGGGGAAAGTTGGTTTTCGCGCCGGAAGGCGTTGATGGCTTCGATATAAAAGATTTGCAGAAAATCTTCGATCAGCCCTAGTCGCGCCTGATAGCTGGATTGCACCTGGGGCGGCGTGATGTAGCGATAGACCACGGCGCTGAGGGTGCTGTGCAGGTCAACCCGACCCCGGCGCGACCCAAGCTGGTAATATTTCAAACACTGCTTGAGTCGGTGGCGAGCAAGGGCGATTGACCAGGCTTCGACCTCTCCGGACGACTGAATGCGCTTGCTTTCTGAACAAATGCGGGCGACCTCTCCGGTAATGCGGGAGGTCACGTCGCGGCAGTTTTGCTCAGACGCACGGGTGCTTTGCTTCAGCTCGTTAAAAACCAGGTTAAAAATAGCCTCCACGCCTTGGGTGCTCTCTCCCTGATGGATGTAGATCGTTACAACGTTAACACACCCCTACGGAGTGGCAAGGGTGGGGTAGTGCAGCCCCAGTCTGTGTCCAGACTGGCGTTCTCGATCAACAGCCTGATTCAAGTCGAGTCAGCAAACCTACGGGTTGCTGGAGGGCGCTATTATAGCGCGTTGAGGGGAAAAGCCGTTGCTTCAGCAAGCTTTGCTTTACCGCTTTGCTTTACTGAAGCCGCCGCCTAAAGCCGCCACCTAAAGTTGTCACCTTTAGGAGTGATTCAGCGGCGATCGCCCGCCATCCGTACAAAATCTGTACAAAAAGCATCCGTACCGAAACATCAGGCGGGCAAACTGGACGCGTAAACGAGCTTCTGAACTAGACTGATGAGGATGATAGCCCAAAGCGCACACAGCTCAATCAAGACACACGTCATTAACAAACGGTATGACTCTGGATCAGCAGCTTCAAGACCTCGTTCAGAATGCGCCACAGGATGGTGCAACGCCAGCAGCAGTGGTGGCGATCGCCCCAGCCCTTAAGGAAATTGCTCAGCAGCTTCGTCATCTCCAGTATTACATACTACAAACCCTTGAGCAGCAATGGGTGATGACGACTTTAAACCATCGCAGCCAGACCAATGCTCAAAAAAACGTGGTTTATGCATTTGCCAGCCTGAAAGACGCAACGGCCAATCCGCTGGCAAAAGATCCCCAGATTATGGCGTTCCCGATGCCTGTCACCCATATCCTATTTCAACTGGTAGCGATGACTAGCGTAGACAGCATCATCTTTTTTGAAGTACCAGGGAACCTGAATACGGGTACTGAAGTCACTCGTGCCAACCTGCAAGCGCTGATTCAGGCGTTTTTGCAGCAGTCTCAGGGCAAAGCGCAAGTACCGCCGGATATTGCATAACATCGACTTGGCAAAAGCCCGGCACGACGGGTTCTAAGCCCTAGTTTGCGGTTCGGTGGTTTGCGGTTCATTGCTGTTGGCCCGTGGGAGACTGCGGGGAACTATAAAATGTAGATGAAGCAGGCTGGATGTCCGCCGTCTGCATGTTCTGCTTGAGCAGCTTGTTTTTTTACTCTCCGCGCAGACCTATGAATGCTCCCCGCAATGCCTTCAGGCGCGCTAACGACAGCTTCCGAAAAGCCGACCATGCAAGCTGGCATCGCCACCAAAGTCGCCTGCATATTTTGCGATCGCAGCTTGGGTTTACCGAAACACCGCCGTCGCGCCCCAAGTCTTGCCTGGGCTGCGAGCATTATCACGGGGTTGCCTATGGCTATGGCGATCGCCGTCAACTGCTGATCTGCGGGTTTCATCCCTTTGGCTGGGAGGGTGAGATTTGCCCAGACTGGAGCGAGGCGCTGTAGGAAGCATCCCGATCATCCCGAGTATTCTGGTGATTGAGAAGCCTCAACAATCGAGAATAGTTTATAGAAAACCCTTTTTTATCGAAGATTTTCGATGATTTACTGCGGCAGCCTCGCCCCTGCGGTGGATACTATGCAAGAGGCTTGTGGATTTTTTCGTGAAACTTGTGGAATTTACTGCGCTGAATAGATTGCGCCCAGCTTGCATGACTTTGAAGACTCATCGGGCACGATTGGCCCTGATTCCTGCGGTTGCATTGGCCCTGCTGCTGGGCCTGTGGAGCCTGTTTCCGACCGTGGCGATCGCCCGCACGGCTCCCCGCTCTGAACCGCTGTCGATCCAGCCCTACATCGATCGGGTGGTCGATCGCGTCACCGAATTCACCCTCGACAATGGCATGAAATTCATCGTGCTAGAGCGGCATCAGGCTCCGGTGATTTCGTTCATGACCTATGTGAATGTGGGGGCAGCCTACGAAGCCGAAGGCAAGACCGGAGCCGCCCATTTCCTGGAGCATCTGGCATTCAAGGGCACAACGCGCCTGGGAACCAGCGACTACGCCGCCGAGCGGCCGCTGCTGGCTCGACTGGATCGGCTATTTGACCGCATCCAGGCGGCCAAGGCCGCAGGACAGACCGGCCGCGCCGCCGAGCTAGAGGAAGAGTTTGACCGAGTGCGATCGCAAGCCGCGCAGTACGTCCGCCAAAACGAATATGGGCAGGTGGTGGAACGGGCAGGCGGTGTCGGGCTAAATGCGACCACCTCCGCGGATGCAACGCGCTATTTTTACAGCTTTCCGTCCAACAAGCTGGAACTGTGGATGTCGCTGGAGTCCGACCGATTCCTTGATCCCGTCTTTCGTGAGTTTTACGAAGAAAAGGACGTAATCCTGGAAGAGCGGCGCATGCGGACGGACAACTCGCCCATCGGCAAGATGGTGGAAGCATTTCTAGAAGCGGGCTTTCCGGATCATCCCTATGGCCGCCCAATCATCGGCTACGAAGAAGATATTCGCAACCTGACCCGCCGAGATATTCAGGACTTTTTCGACACTTATTACACGCCAGACCGCATCACAATGGCGGTGGTGGGCGACGTTGATCCCGCCGAGGTGAAGCGGCTGGCAGAGATTTACTTTGGTCGCTTCCGCACCCGCAGCCGCGCCCCAAACATTACGGCTCCTGCGCCAAACCAGACTGGGCCGCGAGAGGTGGTGCTGCGACAAAAGACGGAACCCTGGTATCTGGTCGGCTATCAGCGCCCTGCTAGCGACGATGCCGACAATGCTACTTATCAGATTTTGGCCTCTGTGCTGACGGGTGGCCGCACCTCTCGGCTCTACAAATCGCTCGTGGAAACAGGCATCTCGCTGAGTACGGATGTGGCAAATGGCTTTCCGGGCGATCGCTATTCCAACATGATGCTGTTTTTTGCTCAAACTGCGCCGGGACACACCATCGAGGAAATCGCCGCCATCCTCAACGCTGAGCTAGATCGGCTAAAAACGGAGCCAGTTGCGCCCGAAGAGTTAGAGCGGGTGAAGACCCAAGCGCGGGCAGGAATGCTGCAACTGCTGGCATCTGGCCGGGGGATGGCTAGCCTGCTGCCGGAATATGAAGCAAATACTGGAGACTGGCGCAATTTATTTGAAGACCTGAAGGCGTTTGAATCGGTGACGGCAGAAGACGTGCAGCGGGTCGCCCAGTCGCTATTTGTGCCGCAAAAGCTGACAATTGGTAAACTCCTGCCGGAGGAGTAAGGGTTGGGGGTCGATGCTGCAACGTCAGAGCAGGAAAGCTTAGTTAGGATTAAGGGCATGAGGAAGGTGTGGATGACGGCTTTGCGATCGAACTGGCGGCTCGGCTTGCGCTCGAAATGGCTGCGGCGACTGGCTTGGGGGGCGATCGCCCCACTGCTGCTACTAGGACTCTGGCTCACGCCTGATCCGGTGCGGGCGGCGACTGCCTTGCCCTACGACCAACTCACCTTTCCGCCGCTGCCGCCTGTGCAACTGCCGGAATACACCCAGTTTCAGCTAGACAACGGGCTGATGGTGTACTTGGTCGAAGACCACGAATTGCCCCTCGTTAGCGGCACGGCCCTCTTTCGCGTGGGTAGTCGCTGGGAACCCGCCGACAAGGTAGGACTGAGCGGCATTACGGGCGAGGTGATGCGAAGTGGGGGCACACTCAAACACACGCCCGATGCCCTGAACACCTTGCTAGAAAGCCGCGCTGCCTATGTGGAAACCGGCATCAGCAATGCGTCGGGCAATGCCAGCTTCTATGCCCTCAGCGAAGATTTGCCGGAGGTGTTTGGGCTATTTGCCGAGGTGATTCGCCAGCCGGCCTTTGCACCCGACAAGTTTGCGCTAGTGAAAAGTCAGCGGCGTGGCTTCATCGCCCGCCGCAACGACGACCCTGAAGACATCGCCCGCCGCGAATTTTTCAAGCTAATCTACGGCCCGCAAAGTCCCTACGCTCGCACGACAGAATACGCCACCCTCGACCGCATCCAGCGTGAAGATGCGATCGCCTACCACCGCACCTACTTCCATCCCAACAACATGCTGCTGGGCATCGTGGGCGACTTTGACAGCGCCGAAATGCGATCGCTCATCGAAGCGCAGTTTGGCGACTGGGCGCGGAACCCCGCGCTAGACAATCCTGATTTCAACCCACTGCCTGCGGTCGCCCAGGCGCAACCCGGCGGCATTTTTCTGGTTGATCAGCCCCAGCTTACCCAGAGCAGCGTGCTGATTGGGCACCTCGGCGGCAAGCTGAGCGATCCGGACTATGCACCCATGACGGTGTTAAACGACGTGCTAAACGGCTTTGGCGGGCGGCTAGTGAACGAAGTGCGATCGCGCCAGGGCTTGGCCTATGTGGTGTATGCCTACTGGTCGCCTCAGTTTGACTATCCAGGCGTATTTGTGGGCGGCGGACAGACCCGCTCTGATGCAACTGTTCCCTTTATCCAGGCGCTCAAGGCGGAAATCGAAAAAGTCCGCACCACGCCCGTTTCCGACGTGGAGCTAAAACAGGCCAAAGACTCAGCCCTCAACGCCTTTGTGTTCAACTTTGAAACGCCGGGGCAGACACTCTCTCGCCTGATGCGCTACGAATACTACGGCTACCCCAAAGACTTTATCTTCCAGTATCAGAAGCAGGTCGAAGCCACCACCGCCGAAGATATTCTCCGTGCCGCCCAGACCTATCTCCAGCCCGACAAACTGGTGACGCTTGTAGTGGGCAATAGTGCTGCAATTCAGCCACCGCTTTCGACACTAGGAAGCAGCCCACAGCAGATTGATATCACGATCTCGCCGTAGCGGACAGGCGTTGGGGTGACGGGGGAAAAGGAAAAAAGAAAAAGGAAGAACGAAAAAAGAAAATCTCAAGACACCTTTTCCCTCTTCTCTCTTCTCTCTTCTCTCTTCTCTCTTCTAACTTTCCTTCTCCTGGGCGATCGCCCCGACGGTTCCGCTCACAGCCTGAATGTAGTCGCTTGGCGCAATCAAGATTTGCAGACCGCGCATTCCGGCGGAGATGGTGATCGTGTCGAATAGCTCGATTAGCTCGTCTATATAAACGGGATAGTCTTTTTTGCAGGCGAGGGCCGTCACGCCGCCGCGAATGTAGCCCGTGAGCGGCTGCACCTCTTTGAGTGGAACGGTTTCAACTTTGCGGTTGCCGGAGAGGGCGGCCAGCGCCTTGAGGTTCAGGTGCATGTTGCCGGGAATGACGGCGAGAATGACACCTGTGCGATCGCCCCTGGCCACCAGCGTTTTGAACACGCGCTCTGGCTCTAGCCCAATCTTTGCCGCTACGGACTCGGCCGCTAGATCATCAGGGTCTACTTCATATTCCAGCAGCTCATAGGCAATGCCCAGTTTATCCAGGGCGCGGGCGGCGTTGGTCTTCATATCCGGTCAGTTCTTAGCCAGTCTTTCTATGATAGGAGTCACTTTCTGGAGGTGGTTGTTAGTACTCAACATGAAACTGCTGCTAGTAGAAGATGATGAACGAATTTCGCAAGCCCTCGCCGAAGCCCTAACTGACCAAGGCTACGCTGTCGATCTGGCTGCCGATGGGCCGATGGGCTGGGACTTGCTCGAAGCATATGATTATAGTCTGGTGCTGCTAGATGTGATGTTGCCAGGGCTAAGCGGTATAGAACTCTGTCAGCGAATGCGCCAGAGCGACGATTCGACGCCAGTGCTGCTGCTGACAGCGCGAGACACCAGCAGCGACAAGGTAATCGGGCTGGATGCTGGTGCGGATGATTATGTCGTCAAGCCGTTTGACTTGCAGGAATTGCTGGCGCGGATTCGAGCGCTGCTGCGGCGAAGCGGAGCCACCCTGCCGCCTGTGCTGGAGTGGCGATGCCTGAGTCTGAACCCTGCAACCTTTGAGGTAAGCTACGACGGGCAGCCCCTTGCACTGACCCCCAAGGAATATGGGCTGCTAGAGTTATTTCTTCGCAGCGGCGGACGCACCCTCAGTCGCAGCGTTATTTTGAACCACCTCTGGGCATCCGAAGAACCCCCTGGCGAAGAGACCGTGAAGGTTCACCTGCGGAGTCTGCGGCATAAGCTGATGGCAGCAGGGGCAGAGCCAGATTTTATTGAAACTGTGTATGGTTTAGGATATCGACTTAAGCAATCTGGATAAATCGCTGCATGACCAGTCCTGCTTTTCGTGCGTTGCAATGGCGACTGTTGCTGTCGTCGCTGGCGGTGTTGGGACTGTCGCTGGCAGCAACCGAAGCAGCCGTGTATCAGTTTGTGTCGCATAGTCTAAAGCAGGAGCGCGATCGCCGGTTGATTTTGCTGGCGGATGCTGCTGCCCACAGCCTGCCTGATTTGCTCAAACAGCCTGATGCTGTTTCCATGCAGCCTGATCGTGTCTTGGACGATGACGGTGATCTGGATTTACCGTGGCAAGATTTGCGGAAGCCGTCGCAGGGAATTGAATGGTTTAATGCGGAGGGCGATCGCCTGGGGCAAGCCGGACGGAGTTTCTTTGCCCTACCGCTTGATCCGGTTGCAGATTGGCTACGGACAGACGAGTGCTGGATGCTGACTGTGCCCGTTTACACCCCCTCAACAGGCGATCGCAGCCACTTAAAACCAGCCAACACAATCCTTCAAGGCTATGTGCGAGTCAGCGAGTCCATCGAAAGCACCGAGGCGGAACTGTCGCGACTGCGGGCGGGGCTGGTGTTGGGGGGGCTGGTGGCGCTGGTGGGCGGCGGACTCGGAAGCGGTTGGCTTACACGGCAGGCACTCCGACCGATTGAGCAAAGCTTTCAGCAGCTTAAGCAGTTTACTGCCGACGCTTCCCATGAGTTACGCAATCCGCTGGCGGGTATCAAGACCTCAATTGATGTGATGCAGAGCCATCCAGAACGGGTGCATCCGGCTGATGTGAATAAGCTGGCGGCGATCGCCTCGGCCACCGACCAGATGACGCAACTGGTGGATGATTTACTGCTGCTGGCGCGGCATGATGGCAATCTGACACCCCTCGCAAACCAGGCGGCTGACATTCCACTAGACGACTTGCTAGAAGATCTGGTCGATAGCTTTGTGCCCCAGGCAGACGCAAAGGCGATCGCCCTCCAGTTTTCGCTTCAGTCTTGCAGCATCATACGTGGCGATGCGACCCAGCTTCGTCGCCTGTTTTCTAATCTGCTGAGCAATGCCGTGCAATATACGCCAAGTCAGGGAAAAATCACCGTAAAATCTCGCTCAGAGGGCGGATGGGTGGTGGTCGATGTGAGTGATACGGGCATGGGCATCGCACCTGAACACATCCCCCATGTATTTGACCGATTTTGGCGGGCTGATCCGGCGCGATCGCAGCGAGAAGGGGGCACAGGACTGGGGCTAGCGATCGCCCAGAGCATTGCCCATGCCCACCACGGGCAAATCAGCGTCCAAAGCCAGTTGGGGGACGGCAGTACCTTTTGCGTTCGCCTGCCGACCTGCAACAGTTTCAAAGGTTGAGTTCTTTAGTTGAGTTCGTTAGTTGATTCTTTGCACTGGTTGTGACCGAGGAATCAATTCCTGTGCCCAAGGAATCAACTCCTGCGCCTTAAGGGTAGGCCGTTTAATCGTCGTGCCGAGCGGAGCCAGCTAGGCGAGTCGGGTGTTTTTTGTGAAATAGCCCCGTCATGCTTAGCCCAGTGGCTAGCAGCCCCACTAGCCCCACTCCGTCTAGGAGCGGATAAATTGCTTCTAAATGAAAGATTTCGCCGGTGTGGAGGCTGAGTAAAAAGCTGCGAGAAATCAGCCCGCCGCCGAGGCCCCATTCCGCTACTAGCGTCACGGCAATGCCGCTGAGTACCGTTAAGCCCAGGGGCAAACAGAGGGCGATCGCCAGCAGTCGATGATATTTGCGGAAGGCTCGTTTCATAGAAATTACCTGTGGCTTCTAGAGGTTGCAGAAATAGTAGAAGTTGGAGCGATCGCAGAGATGGCAGCGGTCGCAAACGAAATGAGCAAAAAAATGGCGCGAAGGCAGCATGGCACGATGGTGACTACCTCCGCGCCCTACTCTGGATAGGCAAGAAAAAGGCGATTACTTCGAGACGCTGGCGATCGCCTCGTCCATTGTCTTCAAGGCGGCCAGGACTTCATCCTTGTTGGGTTGCGATGCCTTCAATGCGCCTGAAACCTTGTCCATGCTTTCCTCGATTGAGTCGTAGGCACTCGATGACTTTGCTTTGATGCCATCTTCTACAGGGGCCCAAACCGACTCAAAGGTTTCAAATTCGGCTTTAGCCTTTGCAAAATCCCCAGCTTCAATCGCAGCCCTTGTCTTGTCTACAACGGATGTCAGCGCCGAATAGTCTGCGGCAGCAGTGAGAGAAGGGGATTCTAACGGTGTGGCAGGTGGCCCCGACGCTGCTTCCTGAGTCCGGGTAGAGCAGCCCGCCAGCGTGGCTAGGCCCACCAGCCCGACTGCACCGACAACTATCAAACCGGTTCGATTTAAGAAACGCATCTCAAACTCCTCTCAGACTTTGTTCATCTACACCATAGGCAATCGCTGGTAAAGAACTCGGAAAGAGAAGGAGTAGCCTGACGAACGCTCCCTGCGATCGCTTTCAGCACTCCAGAAACTCGGACTCTGCCCCTTGTCTAGTTGTTTGCTATCCCTGGGGTAGAGAGGGCGGGCCTGCGCCAGCCGATATTTTAGAAACAGATCAACTCGTTGTTGCCTGATATCCTGACTATGCCTGTTTTCAAGAGGGCACTGAGGCCAAAGCAATCTTCCCTTCTCGCCAGGCTGCGGGGCTGGCTGGCTGCGGGGTTGGGGCTTTTGGTGCTGACGGCGGGCGGCTATGCATACCTACGCGGCGTGTTTGAGGCACAGCCAGAATATGCGATCGCCAATGCACCAGACTTGAGCGAGCCCCGCTTTACCCTGAGCGTGGAGGGGTTAACCAGTGCAGAATCCACCACTGGGCGCATGGCTGGGTTTTGGCGATCTGTGGATGAAATTTACGCCGCCCGAAATGCCGCGATTCGTCAGGCCACATCGCTTTTTGCGGCCGCCCGACTGGCGATCGCCCTTGAAATACAACTCGCGACTGCACCGGAAACTGCTGATGATCGACGGGCGGCAGGTGCTGATCGGCGGGGCGGGTGTGTCGAACCACTGGGACGGCACTGAATTTGACCACGACACTGCACCCTGGGCAGAGTTTGAAGTGGCCTACGAGGGCGAAGTGGTGACGCTGCTGCAAGGCAAATTTCTGAAACACTGGGCCTATAGCGGCGGCGATTTAGACTTGGCTCAGGAAATTAGCCCGGTGCAGACGGAAGGCGAAGTCCCGCTATGCATCACCAGCGGCACGTCTAGTTTAAGTGAGTCGTCGATTCGCCTGCTGGTGCAACTGAGTGCGCTAGCAGCCCGCGATCGCCTGTGGATTGCCAGCCCCTACTTCGTGCCCGATGGCAATATCACCCAGGCACTCATCCGCGCCCGCGAAAACGGCGCTGAGGTGCGCGTGTTGACCATGAGCAACGCGACCGATAAAAAATTCGTGCATCTGGCAAGTCGAGAGCTATACGGCAACCTGCTGCGAGCAGACGTGGAGATTTGCGAGTATCAGCCCAGCATGATGCACGCTAAGTTAATTCTGGTGGATGAGGCCTGGGGCAGCACGGGCAGCGCCAACCTCGACCCGCGCAGTGCGTTTCACAATGACGAACTCAACATTTCGGGGCGCTATCCGGCGCTGGCTCAAAACCTGGAGCAGTTCTTTATTGGGGCGATCGCCGATAGCCAGTGTCTCACCTATGCCGAGTGGCAAAATCGCCCCCTGTTTGACCAGCTCGCAGGACGGGTAGTGCTGCTGTTCAAAAATCTGCTGTAATAGGCTGGGACTCAGGAACTTGGGGTCAGCCATATCGCTTCACAACGCTGAGGCAAATTGGGGTTAAACCTTAGAGATTTAGCAGGCATGAGAGTTTGGCAAGGGCGATGGCTGGGCTGGCTAGTGGCAGGCGGACTGGCTGCCGGACTGGCTGCCGGACTAGCTGCTGGACTGGCAGGCGGACTGGCGGGGTGCGATCGCCCTGTTGCAGGCGCAGGCAGCCCGACGGGTTTATCGGCTTTATCAGCGCTACTCGCCCCAGACTCGTCCCCAGAAGCTTCCCCAGATGTGCAGCATGACCAGCATGACGTGCAATATCGCGTAGAAGCCCTGCCCACGGCGGACGTGCATTGGGTGATAGTGCCGATTCGCACGTTTGAGGTTGTGCCCGCGATCGCCCAAGCGTTGCAGCCGCTGCCCCAGTTTGCCGCGCAGTCGGGAACCGTGGCAGCCATCAACGCAGGCTTTTTTGACCCAGTGAACGGACTCACCACGTCCTACATCGTGCAAAACGGGCAACTCGTCGCCGACCCGCGTCAAAACGATCGCCTCATGCAAAACCCCAGCCTCACGCCCTACCTGCCCAAAATCCTGAACCGCTCGGAGTTTCGCCGCTATCGCTGTGGGCAACCGGGGCAGGAACGCGACCACTATGCGATCGCCCTTCATGCCGAAGCCGTCCCTTTCGGCTGTACGCTGCAAGACGCGATTGGCGGTGGCCCGCGCCTGCTGCCAGACCTAACGCTCGAAGCCGAAGGCTTTGCCGACCCCGCCACAGGCCGCGATGCCATTGGCAGCACCCAGCCCAATGCCCGCTCTGCCGTCGGGATTTTGCCCAATGGAGACATTGTGCTAGCGATGGCCGCTCAGCGCCCCAACGCGCCGACCAGTTCTGGGCTGTCGCTGGTGGATCTGTCGAACTTTCTGCGATCGCTCGGTGTGGTAAACGCGATGAACCTGGATGGCGGCAGTTCCGCTTCGCTGTACGTCAGCGGGAACACCGTCTTGGGTCGCGTCGATGCTCAGGGCAGCCCGATTCAGCGGCCGGTGAAGTCGGTGCTGGGGGTGCGCCGCAGGCCCCAGGGACTAGAGGGCGCTATTCCTCATCGCTAACCCATTACTCGCTGGTAAGTCTTTTGATACATTTCAACAATGTGATCCCCTGCGGTGATGGGCGGATATTTCGGCGGGTTCGTTTCGCTCTGGCAGGTGGGCAGGCATTCGACCAGCGCGTGGTAGTTGATGTCGAAAAAGAAGGGAACGGAGTAGCGATCGCCCCCCGAACGGTTCACCACGCGATGGGGCGTGGACTGATAGTGGTCGTTGCTCCAGCGGGCCATCATGTCGCCGATGTTGATCACAACGGTATCGGGAATCGGCTCGGCAGCAATCCAGTCGCCGCTGGCGGTTTTCACCTTTAGGCCGCCCGCCGCGTCTTGCAGCAGGATCGTGAGGCAGCCCCAGTCGGTATGAGCGCCGCAGCCCCAAGTGCGATCGTCTGCTTGTACGGGATGGGGCGGGTAGTGCAGCAGTCGCAAAATGGGCATGGGGTCGTCGGCCAGGGAGTCGCAGTGATGCTCCTCCAGGTCGAGCGAGAGCGCCAGCCCCCGCATCAGTTGGTAGGACAAGTCCAGCATGGCATCGAAATATTGCTCTACCGCCTCGCGCCAGCCGGGGAGGTTGCGGGGATACCGGTTGGGGCCGTGGTTGGGTGTGTTTGCCTGTACTAGCGGGTCGTCGGGGCCGCGATGCAGCCCGATATAAATGCTTTCCTTAAGATCCGGCGCGGCCTTGAGATCGAGCGTCTGGTGCTTCAAAGGCTCGTAGGGGCGAGAAATGGGGGAGTGAGTGACTATCAGAGGTTCTGAGCGAAACAGTTGACCGTCAGCATAGCGGCGGGGCGATCGCCCAACTGTTTCGTTTGCGTCAGTTTAACCCTGCTTCAGGCGAGCTTTGGCTGATTGCCAGAGGGCTTCGAGTTCTTCTAGGGAATAGTTGGCCAAAGGGCGAGGGTACTCCGTACCGCCTGAAGGGCGATCGCTCTAGCTTAGATTTCCGCAATTAAATTTCTGAAAAAGGATTCAGTACCGTTAAGCTCTCAACTCGCGCAAAGTCTGCGATATTTCTGGTCACGAGTTGACTCGCTGTTTCGAGAGCAGAAGCGGCAATGATTGCGTCTGGTAAGGTAATCCGCGCACTTCGACGAATTTGGGCAGCGGTATCCAGAACTGATTCTGTCAAGTCTACACGCTTTAGGCTTTTTAAGGATGACCGAATTTGATCTGCTTCGGCTTCCGTCAGTGCGGGATAGCAAAGCAACTCAACCCAAGTTATTGGAGAATAAGCGGCGATCGCCCTGCCTGAAAAAATATCTTCAAACAGGGGTTCTAGCAAAGCTTCACCGTTGAAGTAATAGATGAAAATATTCGTGTCTAGCAAATAGGAATTAGCGGTTCCACTCATTTCGAATTTGTCGTTCAAATTCTAGCGGATCGACCCGTTTGGGCAAAAAGCCAAGTAGCTCTTTGAAATTGGGTGGCTGGACAGAGACAGATTCATCCGCAATCGGCTGTAGCACAATGACGATTTCTACCCGTCCTGGCTGTACGGACTCTGGCAGCGTCACTTCGATCTTGCGATCGCTGGTTATGGTCACAACCTGTCGAATCGTTTCCATTTCTTTTGAGTATCGATTCACCTAATTGTCGTTTTTCTTCAAATGTCTAAAGCAGTTGTCTCTGATGACAGCAATTTGCGTAATTTACGTACAGCTTGTGTACCAAGATATATGGATTGGATTGAGGGCGGCTAAGATAAAAGTGCAGCCATTTAAGTGATACAGCATTTTCTTGCGGGGTGAGGCACATGCCGCCCTCACGAGGCAAGGGCTTATTGACCATCCGTGTGCCTCACTAGCTTCAAAAACGCTGTATTTCGCTTTTTAGGTGAATTGGGAAAGTAGAAGGTTTCTTGCTCTATTCTGACGTTGAGTTTAATCAGTTGTCCTAATTTTTGCACGCTCTAGAGACAAATTTTGAAATTATCGAGTCCATAACTTATTTCTCGCGCTGCTTCAGGCGAGCTTTGGCTGTTTGCCAGAGGGCTTCGAGTTCTTCTAGGGAGTAGTCGGCTAAAGGGCGAGGGTACTCTGTACCGCCTGAAGGGCGATCGCTCTCTTGCAAAATCGCCTCTTCTACTAAGGCAAAGCGCTGGATAAACCGCTGGTTGGTGCTGTGGAGGGCTTCGGCGGGGTTGAGGTCGTGCCAGCGGGCGAGGTTCACCAACGTAAAGAGCAGGTCGCCCAGTTCGGCTTGCTGGTTGGCTTTGGGTTCGTGGGCGATCGCCTGCCGAAATTCTTCTAGCTCCTCGTGAAACTTGTCCCACACGCCCTCGATGCTGTCCCACTCAAAGCCAGCTTTGGCCGCTTTTTGAGAAATTTTGAGGGCGGCGGTGAGGGGCGGGAGCGATCGCCCGTAGCGTTCCAACCGGGGGGTTAGCCGTTCAATCCCCGATGCCTTTTCTTCCTCGGCTTTGATTTGCTCCCAGTTCTGCACAACCTCGCTCGCATCTGCCACCGTCACCTCGCCAAACACATGGGGATGGCGGCGGATCAGCTTTTCGGTAATGCCCTCGGCAATTTCCTTGAGCGAAAACTGCTGCGCCTCCGACGCAATCTGCGCTTGCAGCACTACTTGCAGCAGCAAGTCGCCTAGCTCATCGGCGATCGCCTCTGGGTTTCCCTGGCGAATTGCATCCACCACTTCATACGCTTCTTCAATCACGTAGGGAATCAGCGTTTCTGGCGTTTGGGCTAAATCCCACGGACAGCCGCCGTCGGGCGATCGCAGCGTTGCCACCACGTCGATCAGGCGCTGCAATGCGGCGAGAGTGGGCGTGGCTTGGGAGGAAGGGTTTTGGGTCATTGGGGTCGTATTTGGGTCGTATTTGGCCGTATTTGGGTCATATTGATGTTTTGGGCTGATGGAGTGATGCAGTGAGAAGGCTGGAGTAACTGTAACCTAAACCTATCCGTCTGTCTCTACGTCTTCTGTCTCCGCGTCTTCTGTAGCCCGTCACTTCATTCTCCTAAAACCACCGCGAAGATGATACGCTATCTCCGATTAATAGATTCTGTACGTTTTAGACGGGGGCGAGGCAATGGCGAAGTTGCGGGTGGGGCTGCTGTTTGGTGGGTGTTCGGGAGAACATGAGGTATCGATTCGCTCGGCACAGGCGATCGCCCGTGGCTTGAGCGACCCTGCCAACGCAGACCGCTACGAACTTGCGCCCGTGTATATCCAGAAAGACGGCCGCTGGCTGGCGGGAGAGTCTGCTATTCACGTTCTATCGGCGGGAGTGCCGCTGGAATTGGGCAGTTCGGATGCTCCGGCAGACCCGTCGGGCGAAACCAGCGCCCTGCAAGTGCCAACGGTGGCGGCGGTAGAACGCTGGCAATCGACCGCGCAGGTCAGCGGCGTGGACGTGTGGTTCCCGGTGTTGCACGGGCCCAACGGCGAAGACGGCACGGTGCAGGGAATGCTGACGCTGATGCAGGCTCCGTTTGTGGGGTCGGGGGTGCTGGGGTCGGCACTGGGGATGGACAAGATCGCTATGAAAATGGCGTTTGCCCAGGCGGGGCTGCCCCAGGTGGGCTATAGGGTGGTGCGGCGATCGCAGGTCTATTCCAATCCCTGTGTTTTCCCTAAGCTGTGCGACGAGATTGAAGCCGAACTGGGCTATCCCTGCTTTGTCAAGCCCGCTAACCTGGGGTCCTCCGTCGGCATTGCCAAAGTCCGCACCCGCGCCCAGCTCGAAGCTGCCCTCGACAGCGCCGCCAGCTACGATCGCCGCCTGATTGTGGAAGCGGCCGCGCCCTCACCCCGTGAACTGGAGTGCGCTGTGCTGGGCAATGACCATCCTCAGGCATCGGTCGTGGGCGAGATCACCTACAGCAGCGACTTTTACGACTACGAGACGAAATACACCGAAGGTCTGGCCGACCTGCATATCCCGGCAAACTTGCCAGCGGCGATCGCCCGCCAGATCCAGGATATGTCGATTTGCGCCTTTGAAGCCGTAGACGCAGCCGGTCTGGCCCGCGTGGACTTTTTCTATTGCGAGTCTACAGGCGAGGTCTTCATCAATGAAATCAACACCATGCCCGGTTTCACCGCCACCAGCATGTATCCCATGCTGTGGGCTGCCAGCGGGGTGCCCTTCCCAGAACTGGTTGATCGGCTGGTGAAGCTGGCGCTAGAGGAGCGATAGGGAGTGGGTGGGCGTGCTGGAGTCATTGCAATCCATCATCCATCTATTACGCCGTCACTGATTCCGTCACTGATTCCGTCACCTGCTAACCCGATTAACCAACTTCTGGTCTCTTGGGGCGATCGCACTCTCACCACCCTGAGGTGGGCGTATTCTGGCTGAGAAAACAGCAGCGGATACTCGCGTCGCCGCCGATGATAGGTTCGCAGCACCCACAGCAAAATGGAGTCGTGGCTGAAAAAGGTTTGCCGCCAGGTTTCGCGGTTACCGCTCCAGAGTTCTATGCCCGAAGTGCTGCGCCAAATTGCCCGCCGGAGCGATCGCCACAGCACCAGCCCAAACGGATAGTCCAGCCACACGATAGTATCGGCCCGCCCCCAAACCAGATCGCGGACGCTGCTGTAGTTGCCATCAACCACCCAGCGATCGCCCGTCAGCGCTTCAGCGACCCGCGCCCGAAACACCTCCGGTGGCGCAGCAGTCCAGTTCGGTTCCCAGTGCAGCGCATCTAGCTCAACATGGGTAATGCCGAGTTGTCGTCCCACTTGCTGCGCCAGCGTGGTTTTGCCGGTGCCGCTCGTACCGACAATTGCAATCCGCTGAGGGCGGTGCATCGACCTACTCTTCCTCCGCGGATAGATCCTCTGCCTCCAGCAGGTCGGCTTCAGTTTCCAGCAGATCCTCCTCGTCGTCATCGGTGGCCTCACTGCCACCGCCCACAGCCACCAGGTCAATTTGCTGACGGTAGTAATCCACGCTCTTCACCTGCACCTCGACGCGATCGCCCAGGCGATACTGCTTGCGGTTCTTGCGGCCGACCAGCTTTTGCTGGCGCGAGCGGTACTCATACCAGTCGTCTTTCAGTGAGCTAACGTGAACCAGCCCTTCTACCAGCAGTTCCTCGATTTCCACAAAGAACCCGTAAGACTGCACGCCTGTAATCAGCCCGTGGAAGGTTTCGCCGGTACGCTCCTGCATATATTCGGCTTTTTTCAGCCCTTCCAGGTCAGATTCTGCCTCTTGCGCCAGCTTTTCGCGCTCGGTGAGGTGATTGACGATGCTGTTGAAATATTCCTCTAGCTCGTCGTGAACCTCCGGCGGCAGCACCTTCCAGTCGATTGCGCCGTGGCATTCGCTGCTGAACAGGTTTACTTTATCCTTCGAGCGGGTAGATTTGCGATCGCGCCCATGCTCAAACACCGCGTGCAATACCCGATGCACCAGCAGGTCAGGATAGCGGCGCAGCGGTGAGGTGAAATGGGTATAACCGTTGTCCAGCGCCAGCCCAAAGTGTGTACCAGGGGTTGTGCTATAGACCGCAGGCTTCAGCGTCTCCAGCAGCAGATAGGTCAGAACGCGCTCAGCGTGAGACTCGGCAAATTGCTGCGTCAGCCGCTGATAGTCGCGGGGATGCACCACCTCTTCGTCTTCAAGCTGGTATTCGATGTCCATATTGTTTACCAGCTTCACCAGTTCCTGCACGTCCGACGGGTCAGGCGTGCGGTGAACTCGGTAGATGGCGGGCACCTGGAGACATTGCAAATGCAGCGCCACCAGTTGGTTCGCCAGCAGCATTAGTTCCGTGACGATCGTGCGGGCGGGCAGCAGCGACGACACCACCATTGCCCCCAATTCGCCCTCGTCGTCGTATTGAAAGTTGGTGGAGAGGAACTTGCCCAGTTCGGGATTGTGTTCATCGGGGAAGATGCTCTCTGGCAAGTTCAGGTCAAACGCACCCCGCGCTAGTCGCTGCGCCGCCACGGCCTGACTAATGGCAAACAGATTGTCCACCAGTTCAAATACGGGTTCCAGATGCTTTAGCTCTTTGGCAGAGGGCAACGGGTAGCGGGCTTCGGCGGCGGCTTCTGGGTCGTCGCGCAGCAGCACCGCTTGGGCCTGCTGGTAGTCCAGATGCTGATCCACCCGCACCACGCTGGGCTGAATCTCGAAATCCTGCACCTCGCCTGCGGCGTTCAGCGTCACCAGTACCGAAATGGCCAGACGGTCTTCACCGGGCAGCAGCGAACAGCAGCGATGCAGATGCTCCGGCAGCATGGGCACGACCAATTCTCCTAGGAAGACCGACGTGCCCCGCTTTTGGGCTTCCAGATCGACGGGCGATCGCGCTGCTACGTAATACGACACGTCGGCAATGTGTATCCCCAAGCGCCACTCATCGTCGCCCACTTTTTCCACACTCAGGGCATCATCGATGGCCGGGCTATGGGGATGGTCGGGCCCGTCGATGGTAACGGTCAGTTGTTCCCGCAAATCCAGCCGCTTTTTTAAGTCTGTCTTACGGAGCTTGGTCGGGAGCGCCTTGGCTGCCTCCAGCACGGCTTCGGAAAACCCGCGCGGCAGGTCATGCTTGCAGCACACGATGTCGATATCTGAGGCCGCCTGGGCATCGCTGCCAAGGATTTGGACAACGCGGCCAATAGGCGGATGCTGCCCCAGCGGATAGCGGGCAATTTCTACATGCACCAGTTGATCGACCGCTTCCTCCAGCGGCTCGCCGTCGGGCACTAGCTCTAGCTCAAACAGGAGGCGATCATCCAGCGGTAGAGCACGATACTGCCCGTCCTCGGTTTTTTTTACCCGTGCCAGCACGGAGGCATTAGAGCGTTCCAAAATCAGCCGCACTTCGCCCTCTGGGCTGCGGCGGCGGCTGCCCTCTTTGGTCACGCGCACCAAGACGCGATCGCCATTCCAGGCAGTATTCAACTGGCTCTCGCGAATGTAGATATCCTCCGACCCTTCAACGTCCTGAATTGCAAAGCAAAAGCCCTTGCTAGAGCAGCGCAGCTTCCCTTCCACCACGTCCTCCTCAAAGACGCGGCGATATTTGCCCCGCTCCTTCACCAAAATGCCGATTTTCTCCAGGGCATCCAGCGCAATTTGCAAACGGCGGAGGCTGGCATCGTCTTCACAGTTCAGCTTTTTTTCTAGAGCCTTGGGAGCGACCAGCTTGTCGTCTGGGAAGTTGGAAAGTAGTGAGGCGATCGAAAAGTCCATGTAGCGTCTTAATCCTTGCGTCTAGTCCTGGGAGGGGTTAGGGTGCAACATTGCCCGGTCGAAGCCCGCTTCGGTGTTCCAAGCAAAACGCTCGGCTGCGGCAGCAAACGCGACCGAACGCTGTTAATGATAGTTCTCAAGCCTGATTAGCGGTCATTTCGTTCTTCATCTTGCGTTACCCGCGCCGTGAAACGGGGTTGCAGTCTGGCAGTCTATTCACAACCTAGAAGCGACACCCACAG
Organism: Leptolyngbya sp. O-77; assembly: GCF_001548395.1. Classification (NCBI taxonomy): domain Bacteria; kingdom Bacillati; phylum Cyanobacteriota; class Cyanophyceae; order Leptolyngbyales; family Leptolyngbyaceae; genus Leptolyngbya; species Leptolyngbya sp. O-77. The sequence goes on along the minus strand of NZ_AP017367.1, from coordinate 4,611,902 downwards.
TCCAGCGCTGGCAACGGCAACAGCCCATACAGGCGCTAAAGCAACGCTGATTGACCGAGCGATAGGTATAGAGACTGCCGCTTAGCGATCGCTGCTGATGCGGCTACTACTTGTGCAACGGCTTCAGCAGTGCCAGTCCGATTGCCAGCCCGAAGCCAGTCAGATTGCGAGTCCGATTAAGGCTACCCACGCTGTTCTAGAGGATTCCAGCCCCCTTGATGGCTGGGTGCAAAACTGGGTACAAACCAGGAGTCAGACCAAGAGCGCGATCGCCCTTAGCATGAAACATCCACTCAGTCGCCACCAGAACAGCCCAAGAAAACCCCTTCAGGCGTTTACCCGAAAGATGCCCAGAGCCAACATCACCCACCGCAGGGCAAGGAAGGCGTTGGCGCTCTAAACACACGCTCACTCAGGACGAGAACAGATGCAAAAGTAGAAACTCCGTTGTTTTCCACATTTCATCTATTGTATTTATACTTTCCCATCAAGTCGCATGTGTCAAACAAATTTTGGGTTCTGCCTTTGGGCACTGCCTTGGGGCACTGCTCAATCCAACAAGCTTGCGGGTTGAGCGTTCAGCGTTTTCCTGTCACCACATAGGCGACCCGCTTGCCAATATTGGTCGCGTGATCTGCCATTCGCTCCAAATAGCGAATCGCCAGCACCATCAGCACATAGGGTTCAATCACACCCTGCACATTGGTTTGGTGTGCTAGCAGGTCATACACCTCTTCGTAGTCAGAATCCACCGCATCATCTCGATGCTTTACATCTAGCCCAGACTCTGCATCTAGATTCGACAGCGCCGCCAGGCTCATCGCCAGCATTGCCCTCGCCCGATCAGACATGATCTGGATTTGCCCCATGCACGGATGGGTGGGGTAGGGGAATAGCTTAATGGCCACCTCACCGAGATCTTTAGCATAGTCGCCAATGCGCTCTAAATCTCGCACCAGTTGCATCAGCGCACTCAGCAGCCTCAGGTCTTGTGTGACCGGCGACTGAAGCGCCATCAGCTTGACGCAATCCTGCTCAATCTGACGATAGAACTGGTCGATTTGCTTGTCTTGAATGGCGATCTGTCGAGCGGCATCCAGATCGCGCTCAAACATTGCCTTGCGGGCCAGCAGACAGGAATGCTCTACAAGGGCGCCCATGCGAAGCACGTCGCGCTGTAGCCCGCGAATCTGTCGTTCAAAATTTGCTCGCGTCGTTTTTGAAACATCCAAGGGCGCAGACCAACCTCTAATCGGCGAATACTAATCGATCCTGTTTTTCCAAATGGAGGGAGAACTCACTTGTAATAGACACCTGTAATAGAGCAGTATAGCTATCCCCGTAGGTTCTGCCAGTTTAGTAGCACACCAGCCCAGCCCTATGGTTGCGCTCCGGCTTCTCAGCCGACCACTCAAGCCTGATGGCATGAGGCTTTGAGGCAGCAGTAAACGCCCTACTACGTTATGCTTTGCAATTTACACGTAGTAATTTACACGTTGTAACTGGAGGGGCAGAGCTAATCGGGAGACAGGGGAAACCCGTGGGAAAATAAGGGCGATCGCCTCCTGTTCTCTCCAAACGTCAGCCCACTGTTTAAGAACTGTTTAAGAACTATGGAATGTTAGGAACTACTGAGCTTAGGAACTATTAAGCAACTCACTACAGCGTTTTTGAAGCGAGTGAGGTCCGTAGATAGTCAAGAAGCGTTTGCCTCGTTAGGACTGTGCGTGCCTCACCCCGCCAGAAAATGCTGTGTCAAGCAACCCACTGTTAAGCGAATTACTGGTAAGCGAGTTATTGTTAAGCGACCCCCAGCGCAGCCGACGGTCATACCAATGGCAGTTTTTTCGGGCGACCTTTTCGAGCGATCTTTTCGGACTATTTTGGCTTCTTCCTCTGGGTCACTGAAAAAACGAGAGATCTGTCGAGACTGCTTCGCCGGGTCTAGGTATTAAGGAGTGCGATGAGCGATCAACCTATGAATCAGATGAGCTGATTTCACAAAACTTCATTCTTGAGTCTAGGTGGCTTATACTACCGAAGGATACTTATCGAGGAGTGGATATATCATGTCGGAGGCCGTTAAGCCCCTGACAACCGCGACCGTCCCGAGAGAGCTTCTCGGCCCACCCGGCAAATTCAACCCAACCCTGCTCATTTTTATGCTTGCAGTGGTTTTGGCAACGCTTTCGGTCTGTGGGTATTGGCGCTGGCATTGGTTGGGGTGGGTGTGCTTTGTGCTAAACGTCGTAGCGCTGCACCTGGTGGGAACCGTGATTCACGATGCATCACACAACGTCGCACATCGAAATCGCGTAGTGAACGCTGTGCTGGGCCACGGCAGCGCTCTTATGCTGGGATTTTCGTTCCCAGTTTTTACGCGAGTGCATATGCAGCACCATGCAAACGTAAACGATCCAGAAAATGACCCCGACCATTTTGTGTCTACGGGTGGGCCGCTATGGCTAATTGCTGCGCGGTTCTTCTATCACGAGATTTTCTTCTTTAGGCGGAGGCTCTGGCGCAAGTACGAGCTTCTGGAGTGGTTTTTAGCCCGCCTTGCCGTCGCGCTGCTGATCTATTACGCAGTGCAGTACGGGTTTCTGAGCTATCTGATGAATTTTTGGTTTTCCCCGGCTCTGGTTGTGGGGCTGGCGCTGGGTTTGTTCTTTGATTATCTGCCTCATCGTCCGTTTCAGGAGCGCAACCGCTGGAAGAATGCGCGAGTTTATCCTGGAGCGCTGCTGAATGTGCTGATCATGGGGCAGAACTATCACCTGATTCATCACCTCTGGCCCTCGATTCCTTGGTATAACTACCAGGCGGCGTATTATGCAACTCGGCCGCTGCTGGATGCGAAGGGCTGTCACCAGTCCCTCGGGCTGCTAAAGGCGAAGGACTTCTTGAACTTTTTGTATGACCTGTTTTTGGGGATTCGGTTTCATCATGGGGCAGCCCATGCCAGTGAGGCTTCCAAGGCTCCTGAAGGCAGAGGCTCTGTATTAACTGACTCCGCTCAGGATCGGGATCTGAGCGAAGGTGAGGATCTTTCGGAAAGTCCGCCCCTGGTTATCACGCCTCGCTAGCTGGTTGGATGTTGACGAATCTGGCTAGTGCAGTGTCACGGTTTAGTTTTAGGGTGATGCCTCGGCTCGTAGTCAGCGCTTCAGCGCTAAAGCGCTGACTACCAACCTAAGTTCTAGTAATGCTTGTAGTAATGCTTGAAGGACAGTGATTTTGAGAATAGGGATGGGTAGCGCGGTTCGCGACTCATCCCTGCGATTTTAAGGACTACTGTAAACTGTAGGCACAGCCATAACGTACTGCTGCGTAGGGTTTTGAGGTGTTGTAGCAGCTAACTGTTTGGTTAGGACATGTAGGACGGGCATAGTTGCTATTGAGGCTCTTAGTGAGGACTTAAGTCCTCATTACGAACGTCCTCACTAACCTGCGTATTGCTATACCTGGTGCTAACCCATTTCCGCTAGACTGCTTGCGCGTTTTTCCATAGGCGTGGGTTGGTTTGGAGCAATTGCTGAAGATCGCTAGCCGAGAGCGGTGGACTGAAGCGGATGCCCTGCGCGGCGTAGCAGCCGATTTGCCGCAGCAGGTTAAGCTGAGCGTCGGTTTCTACCCCTTCAGCGATCGCCCGCGTTTGTAAAGCCTGGGCGATCGCCACAATCGCTTTTGCAATAGACAGCGCCTCCTCGTGTTCTCCCAAATCAGCGACAAAGGTGCGATCGATTTTCACGCAGTCGAGGGGCAGTTGTCGGAGATGACAAAGCGAGGAATAACCTGTGCCAAAGTCATCCAGGGCCAGGTTAACCCCTAATTGCTGAAGTTCCTGCATGGTTTTTCCTTCGACCCCTCGATTTTCGTGTAACGTTGCCTCGGTGATGTCCAGCACCAAAAGCTGCGGGTCGAACCCGGTTTGTGTCGTCGCCTGGGCGATCGCCCTTGGCAGGTCGAGCTTGCGAAACTGACGCGCTGATAGGTTGACCGACAGCTTCATGCTGGGATGTCCGGCCTCTTTCCACCGCACGGCGCAGGCGCAGGCCGTTTGCAGTACCCACTCGCCAATTTTCTCGATCCAATCCGTTTCTTCTGCAACCGCAAGAAATTGGGCTGGGTGTACCGTTCCCACATCCGGGTGCTGCCAGCGCAGCAGCGCCTCTGCGCCGATGATGCGGCCGCTGATCAGGTTTACCTGCGGTTGGTAGAGCAGGTACAGTTCCTCCTCTGCGATCGCCTTTTCGAGATGCTGAAGCACCCAAACCCGCTGCCTGTTCCGGGCATCCACTTCCAGGCTATAAAACTGGTAGCGGCTGGGCTGCCGATGGGCCGTTTGCACCGCCAGCCGGGCGTGTTCGGTTATCTCACTGGCAGTGACTCCGTTGTCGAGGGCGAGGGTAATGCCAATGCAAAGCTTGGGATGCAGGGTGTAGTTATCGATCAAGCAGGGTTCATTCAGGCTGCTGAGCAGGGTTTGGGCTAGCGTGGCAGCATCGCGGCGGTGGGCAACGGACTGAAACACGCCAAAGGTGTTGCTATTTAGCCGGGCGATCGCCGCTTCTTGGGGAATTGCCTTACGCAAGCGGCCTGACATCACCGCGGCCAGGGTTTCTGTCATTACTGCGGCCAGGGTTTCTGTCATTGCCTCGTCCAGCGGCGTGCCGTCGGGCATCGTGGCGTTGAGCTTGAGCAGCAGCAGCGCCACCAACCCCTTTGCCGATTCCAGATGCTCCTGAAGGCGATGGTGAAACAGGATGCGGTTGGCGAGTTGGGTCGCGGGGTCGCGATAGGCAATCTGGTTAAGCCGATCGACGGCCTGCTTCATTTCCTCAATATAGGGTTGCTTGATGCTGGCGTGTTTGCTCAGCCGCGTGGCGATCGCCTCGATCAACTCTTGTCGGGTAAAAGGCTTGGTGAGATAGTCGTCTGCGCCCATCGCCATGCCCTGGCGGATGTCCTGACGGTCTGCCTTGGCCGTGAGGAAGATAAACGGAATGCCCGCCGTTGCAGGATTTTGCTGGAGCTGGGTCAGCACCTCATAGCCATCGCAACCAGGCATCATGATGTCGCACAGGATCAAGTCTGGCTGGTGTGCCTTGGCCAGGTTTAACCCGGTTTGACCTTCTGGGGCGGCGATCGCCTCGTAATTTTCTGCACTCAGCATTTTGAGCAGCGCCGTGCGGATCGTCAAGTCATCCTCGATGACTAAAATTTTGGCCATAAACTTGGAGGCGAAATACAAATAGCTTGGAGTTGTGTGGGGGGATTATGAACGAGTTACGGACGAATTGCACACCTAACAAAGGCCACCTCTGAATTGCAGAGAGGGCTAGAGCAAAGAATGGTAAAATGCCGGCCCAGCACGAACTGGGACTCTTCTTAGGATGCCCAAATTAGGGGGCCCAAATTTCAGGCTTTTTAACGCTTTATGAACTGGATTGTGATGCTTTGGGGCAGGGCAAGGCGATCGCCACCTGAATTCCTCGCTCAGGCAAATTTTCAAAGCGAATTTTGCCACCGCACAGATCCAGACAGCGTTTGGTGATTGCCAGCCCCAACCCAGCACCGGGAATTGTGCCAACATTGCTGCCGCGATAGAACAGGTCGCCTAGTCGGGGCTGGTCTTGCGGATCTAGCCCAATGCCCTCATCTCGGATACAAAACTCTATCTCTCCAGGGCGATCGCTCATTTCTAGCGTGATGCAACTATAGGCAGGGGAATATTTGACCGCATTTGACAACACACTGAGCAACACCTGCCGCAGCAGCGTTTGATCCAGGTAAACCCTTTGCTCGGTCAAGTGGTTAAGGATTTTCCAGTGATGACTGTGATTGCTCTCCGCCTGACATTCACTTACCAGCGCCTTGCAAAAGGCTTCTGGGTCAAACCAAACGGGTGCAGGTTTCAGGTCGCCAGCATCTGCCCGATGTAGCAGCAGCATATGGTCTAGCATTTGCGTCAGGCGATGCACCATCACCTGGATCAGCCGCAGTTGCTCTAGCCGATCGTCCTCTGTCCAGTGACGACCGTAGTATTCCAGCATTTCTGCCGCCGTCAAAATCGCCGTCAGCGGCGTGCGAAACTCGTGGGATGTCATGGTGACAAAGTGCGATCGCAGGTCGTTGAGTTCTCGCTCTTTTTGCAGCGTTTTCAGCAGTCTGCTTCCAGTCGCTTTGCGATCGCTCGTCTCCCGCTGAATTGCAATCCAGTGAGTGTACCAGCCGTCGGCATTGGCCACCGGCACGAGGCTAATTTCAACCCAAAACTCGCTGCCGTCTTTGCGATAGTTCAGCAGTTCCACCAGGACGGGCTGCCACCGCCGCAGCGAGTCCTTTAAGCGGGCAAGGGCGGCCCGATCGGTCTTGGGCCCCTGCAAGATGCGTGGCGTTTTGCCAATCACCTCTTCAGGGCGATAGCCCGTCATTCTACAAAAGGCCTCATTGACAAACACAATTTGCGGGCCGGGCGCATCGAGCGGTTCTGCCTCGGTAATCACAATCGAATCGTTGGCATGAAGCACGACCGATTGCAGCAGATTGCACCGAGCATCCGGATCTTGCAGCGTTTGAAATAGAGAGTTTGGTAAATCAGCTTGCACAGGGAACCAGCCGAGAAATAAAAATAAATTGTCACTACCAGTGTTCCCCAGAACTTGCTAAAAACTTGCTGTAGAAGTATATCGCGCAACTAAATGCAAGATTGCTAAGCTACATAACCAAAAGATATTGGACAAATCCAGTTAGCCGTTTAGCTCTGTTTCTCCCCAGGAAGGCGGCGATCGCCCCTCTGAACTAGCTCAGACAGTTGACGGAGAGGATCAGTAGGGCTGTCCATCCTTATGGAAAAACACCCAGCCTGCCTCTCCTGCTCCAGCGACCAGATCATCCTCTGGATAGGTAATTTCGTCGTCTGGCGTGCGATCGCCCACTTCGAGATACGTGGCCGGGGCCGTCGAGCGGTTCACCAAATGATGCCCATTTGCTTCACCTGCCGGAAACCCCGCCGCCATGCCTGCCTTCAGCACTTGTTCACCCGCGTCGGTCATCAGCACCACCTCGCCCGCCAGCACATATACAAACTCATCCTGGCGCTGATGCCAGTGGCGCAGCGCCGACATCGCCCCCGGCTCTAGCGTCACCAGGTTCACCCCGAAGTTTTTTAGCCCAGCCGCATCTCCCAAGCGGCGCTTGATGCGACCTGCCAGCCGCGCCTTAAACGGCTCTGGATAGACGGTTCCAGTTTTTGCAGGAACCTGCTCAGGGTCGATGTGCATGGGTGGAAGTTGGGGGGTGCAAGTTTGAGGGACGCGAGTTTAGGTTGAAGCGATTGATTTGGTAAGAATGGAAAGCCCAGACACTTCTCAGGCAAGGGCTGAAAAGCACCTGGGGATGTGGAGCATGAGTAGCAAGGCTCATGCAAGAGAGGAAGGTATCCCCTATACTGCCTGTCTCATTGCAACGGTGGAATCACCCGAAGGGAGGATTTCAGTTGGTCGGGGGCTGCGGCGCATCGGAGGCTTCGGGGATGGGAGTGCGCCCCTCCCGCACGTTGGCGATTTCAGCAGCGGTCATCGGTTCATCGGTCAGCAAATACACCGTGCCCTGGTTAAACGTGGAAATGACGTTGACATAGTAGGGCGGTTCGTCAGGAGGAGTTACTCGATACAGGCTAGAACCCGTATCGTCAGCGGGTTCCAACTGTTGGGTTTGATAGCCCTGGGTCTGGAGCGTGGCTTGCAGATCGCGGGCGATCGCCCGCACTGGTCGCCCGTCTGCATCCGAGAGCCGCCAGCAGTTCAGAAACCCGCTGCAGTCATTGCTCGCTCCTGCTGGATGGGGAAAGCTTGCGTAGCGAATCGGGCTGGGCAACTCCTCAACCTCTGGCAATGCTTCGGGGCTGGACATTGGCACTAGCGTCGGGCTGGGGGTAGGTGTGGCGGTCGGTGCGGTGGTCGGTGCGGTGGTCGGTGCGGGCAAAGCGGCGGGGGGCGCAGAGCTAGCAGCCGGAGTTGGAGTTGGCTGGGGCGATAGCGTGGGCGTTGGGGCTGGTGCGGGCGGTCGCACTGCGGCGGGCGGTCGTAACACTGTTGTCGGGCGGGGCACGACAGCCCGTTCGGATCTGGGCAGGGGCGCAGGCGTTGCGATAGGCGGGGGGGACGGTGGAGCCACTGGTGGAGTAGTCGCCGGAGTCCTCGCTGGCGTAGGCGATAGGGCAATCGAAAACTCTGGCGGGTCAGGCGCTGAGTTGTCCGATTCTAAGGATTGAGATGGATCGGCTCCAGAGTCTCCCGGCAGCAGCGGCAGAACCAGCACTACTGTATGCAGCACCAGCGACATCAGCAGCCACGGGCGAAATAGAGCCTGCATCAGTGCTGGCATATCGCGCTGGGTGCGGGCTTTAGGCATGGGAAAAGTGACAGACACAGACGGTAGATAGGCGCGACAGGGAGGCACAACAAAACCTTTGCAGGGGTCTTTGCAGGTGCAAAAGCAGGTGCAAAAGAGGCTCTACTGGCGATCGCAGGTGGACTCAGAGAACCGCATAAGACACCCAATCAAAACGGAGGATGCCAATTTAATGATCCAATTAATGATAATCTTTATGGCTTGCTATAGGAGCTAATCGCTAAATTTTAGAAGTTTTTTCTAAATCATGCCTGTTTGATCCTTGACAGAACAATTATTTAGGGCTTTTTGTTCTAAGCTTACAGGGTGTTTCCTTCTAGAATAAGATTCATTTAGCAGACATAGCCTTAAAGATCAATTGAGAATTTATAGCACTAAGGGTACAATACACATTGGTTTTGGCTGCGCCTATCGTTCAACGGCGGCACAGTAGCCGAAACCTAATCCGGGAAAGCTGGCTATGGCCGGTCAAAACAGCTAGCTACTGGGGCTGTCCTTGTAACAGCCTGCTTCTCCCTCACAGCCTGCATCGCTTTTGTTTTAATCTCTTCAAATTTCAGGAGTGAAGATTCCTATGGGAAAAATGACCCGGCGAGTGTTTATCGCCACTGGTAGTGCCTTGGCCGCCACGACCGTTGGGCAACTGGGTCGCCGTGCCACAGCCCAACAAAGCCGAGGCGTTGTAAATCTTTACTCATCTCGCCACTATGACACCGATGACAGCCTCTACCAGAGCTTTGCTGAGGCGACGGGCTTTCGGGTCAATTTGGTTGAAGCCGAGGCTGACCAACTGATCGAGCGCATCAAGAGCGAAGGCGCAAATAGCCCGGCGGATGTTCTGCTTACGGTAGACGCAGGCCGGCTCTGGCGAGCGCAGCAGGAAGGTATTTTGCAGCCCATTCGGTCGAGGACGCTAGAAGCAGCAATTCCCAGCTATCTGCGAGAGCCAGACGGCCATTGGTTTGGGCTGAGCAAGCGAGCGCGAGTTTTGTACTACAGCAAGGAGCGTGTGAATCCGGCTGATCTTTCCACTTACGAAGACCTAACCAACGCTAAGTGGCGCGGCAAGGTGTTGACGCGCTCTTCGACCAATGTCTATAGCCAGTCGCTTACGGGGTCAATTCTGCATGTCCACGGCCCGCGGGAAACTGAGTCCTGGGTGCGGGGGCTGGTGGCAAACTTTGCCCGTCCGCCAGAAGGCAACGACACGGCTCAGATCAAGGCAGTTGCAGCGGGGCTGGGCGACATTGCGATCGCCAACACCTATTACTTTGCCCGTCTGGTGAAATCCACCGACCCTGCCGACCAGGACGTGGTGAATAAGGTGGGTATTTTCTTCCCCAACCAGCGCGATCGCGGCACCCATATCAATATCAGCGGCGCGGGCGTGCTGAAAAACGCGAAGAACCGCGAAGCTGCGGTGCGTTTCATTGAGCATTTGGCCAGTCGCCAGGCTCAGGAGATTTTTGCCAAGGGCAATAACGAGTATCCGGTGCTGTCTGGTGTGGCGCTTGATTCTGTGGTGGAGGGCTTTGGCTCTTTTAAGGAAGACGAGCTAAATGCGGCGATCTTTGGGCGCAACAACGCCGAGGCACTGCGGATTATGGATCGGGGCGGCTGGAAATAGTGCCAGCGCTGGTGGGGCTGGAGGAATTGAACCGTTTCTTTAGCCTTTCATCAGATCTCGACCCAGCGGCGCAGCAGGTTGGCGTGGCATTTCGTAATCTGGTCAAATTCGGGCGTTTTGCCATGCTGCCGAAACAGGGATTGGCGGGCGGTATCTAGCTCAAACAGCAGCTCGCGATCGCCCGCATCTCTGACCAGGCTTTGCACCCAGGTTACAGCGACTAGCCGCACACCGCGTGTTACAGGTTCTACCCGGTGCAGCGTGGTGGCGGGATATAGCACCATTGCGCCTGCTGGCAGCTTAAACGGGTGATGCCCCAGCGTATCTTCGATGACCAGTTCTCCACCGTCATAATCGTCTGGCGAGTTGAGAAATAGCGTAAGTGACAGATCCGTTCGCATCAGGTCTGTTTGTTGAGAATCACCGGATAAAAGGGCGCTCCCACCCATCAGGGCATTGTCTACGTGCGTGCCGTAGCTCATGCCAGCTTCATAGCGGCTGATCAGCGGCGGACGAATGACTTTCGGATAGGCGGCCATTTGAAACAGGGCGTTGCGCCGTAATGCTGCCAAAATGAGCGATCGCACGGTTTCTGCAATTTTTCCCGCTTCGAGTTGAGTATTGTGCTTGACCTGTTTGGCATACCAGCCAGCAGTCGTTTTCCCATCTGCAAAAGAAGCTGACTGCAACGCAGTAGAGATGGTTTGTAGCTCTTCAGCGGTCAATACGGCATCAAGGCAAAGGATCATGGCAGTGCAGCAGACAGGTCAAGGTGGGGTCAAGGTTGGGCAAGCCAGCGCGATTGCAGTTTGAGCATTGGAGCATAAACCCAGAAGAACGATTTCAGGATATCTTTGCTCCTTTTTTGAAGATGACATAGGAGTTACTCCGTTGAAAGCCCTTACGAATCGAGATATGAACGGACGGATGAAGCTTTGGGTCGGCATTGGTGCATTTGTCATTACACAGGCTAGCACCCAGGCGATCGCTGACCCTATCCCAGAAGCAGTTAGCACGGGCGATCGCCCGAGCGCTACGCAGCCCCATCCTGTTGCCCCGGCTCCCTTGAGTGTGGCTCAGGCGGGCGGTGAAGGGGGCGAAGGCGGTGAGGGAGCTTCACCCCAGTCGGTCGGCTTTTGCGCCGCAATTGCTGTGGAGGGGGGTGGTGAAGGCGGCGAATCGGGAGCGGTGCAGCCCGTGAGCAGCCCGGTGCGAGTGTATGGTGCAGCAGCCGTTCCAGGCTCGACCTTTGGCGATCGCCAGGTACTTGCCAGTTTCGTGGATGCTGTGCTGCTGCCCACCTATGGCGAGTTGACCAGCGCTGCCCAACGGCTGAATCGGGCGATCGCCGAGTTTGCTGCTCGCCCCACCCAGGCAAACTTGCAGACCGCCCGACAAGCTTGGCTGGCGGCTCGTTTGCCCTGGGAAAGCAGCGAAGCGTTTGCCTTTGGCCCGGCGGCATCGCTGGGTTACGACGCTGGCCTGGATGACTGGCCCGTGAATGAGGTAGACGTGATTGCCGTTTTGCAAAGTCAGGATGCCCTTACGCCTGACTATTTGGAAACACTGCAAACGTCTCAAAAAGGCTTTCATACCATTGAGTTTTTGCTGTTTGGGCGGAATAACGACAAGCGACTGGCAGATTTCACACCCCGCGAGTTGGAATATTTGCAGTTGATTGGGGCGGATTTTGCAGCCACAGCCGAGAACCTGTTGGCAAGCTGGGCCGAGGGCGTAGAGGGCTATCCGGCCTATCGCAAAGAGTTTGTGGAGGCGGGCGATCGCAGCACTGCGTATCCCACGCCCCAGGCGGCGGCAACCGAACTGGTGCAGGGCATCATCGATATTCTGGATGAGTTGGGCGCGGTCAAAATTGGCGAGGCCCTGGATGCTCAAAATCCCTTCTTGCTGGAAAGCCGCTTTAGCCACAGTTCGCTTCAGGATTTTTATCAAAACCTCCGCAGCGTAGAGTTGACCTATTTTGCAGGCAGCGCCAGCCGCCCCGGTCGCCACAGCCTCAGCCGCTATGTCGCCAGCATTGATCCAGCCCTGGATGCTCAGGTGCGGCAATATCTGCTGGCCGCAGAATCAGCCGTCAAGGCGATTCCTGGCCCTATCGAAACAACCCTCTGTGACCCGGCTGCAAAGCCCCGAATTGCAGCGGCGCGGGATTCGCTGCTGACGCTGCGGGGCGTGTTTGAGCAGTGGATTATGCCACTGGTGCAGGAGTGATTAGAGTGATGGCTCGTTTAATAGCTCGTATTGCTGGGTTGCGTCGCGCCAGAAGACAATTTGGGGCGATCGCCCTCCTTTCTGCCATTGCAGGCGTGCTGGCCTCGCTGCTGCTGCATGGTACGGGCTGGGCCCAGTCGCCCCTGATCCTGGCGGGTGGTGATACCACGATTCAAAACCGCACTTCTCAGGGCTATTCCCAACCTGCGCCCAACCTCAGCCGCGAGTGGCTAGCGCTGCATCAAGTGGGCGATCGCCACTTTGAAGCGGCCTTTGTCACGCCGCCGGCCCCGGTCAATGGCGGACTGGGCCCCTTGTTTAACAACACGTCCTGCGCCGGATGTCACATTCGAGATGGGCGGGGAATGCCCGTTCCTGGACAGCTTTTGCTGCGAGTCAGCCTGCCTCGTCAGGGCTTGCTCGATTCGCCGGAAGCTGTGCTGTCCACTCCGACTGAGGCTGCACCTGTGCTGCAAGCCAATGCTCACCTGGAGGCCTCGGTCAGCCTGGGCAATGCGCCGCCCGTGCCAGGCATTGGCACACAAATCCAGGATCAGGCAGTCTATGGCTACCTGCCCGAAGCGCAGGTCAAACTGCGCTGGCAAGAGCAACCAGGAACCTATGCCGACGGAACGCCCTACTCGCTGCGATCGCCCCAGTTCGACATCACGTTGCCCAGCGGCGATCCCCTGCCGTCACAGATCCTCGTGTCGCCCCGCATCCCATCGCCCGTATTTGGCACAGGTTTGCTAGAAGCCGTCCCTGAGGCAGAAATTTTGGCGCTCGCCGATCCCGAAGATGCCAATCAAGACGGCATTTCAGGCCGCCCGAATTTCGTGTGGGATGTGGAACAACACAGCGAGAAACTGGGACGCTTTGGCTGGAAGGCTAACAATCCCACCCTGCTTCAGCAAGGGGCCTCTGCCTATATCAACGATATGGGCGTGACGAATCCCCTGTTTCCGGAACCTGATGGCTCCTACGAGGTTGATGCCGATACGCTGAAGGCCAATACGGTTTACGTGCAAACGCTGGCAGTGCCTGCACCCACGCAACGCCAAGATCCCCAGGTGCTGCAAGGAGAGCGCCTGTTTAATGCAGCGAATTGTGCGGGCTGCCATGTGCCAACGCTAAACACTGGGCCGCACGAAATTCCAGCGCTACAAAACCAGACTATCCATCCCTACACCGACTTGCTGCTGCACGATCTGGGCGAAGGGCTGGCCGACCATCGTCCCGATTTTCGGGCAACCGGGCAGGAGTGGCGCACGCCGCCGCTGTGGGGCATTGGGCTGGTGCAAACCGTTTTGCCCTATTCTGGCTATTTGCACGATGGTCGCGCCCGCACGCTAGCAGAAGCTATCCTATGGCATGGGGGCGAGGCAGCATCCGCTCGCGAGGCATTTAGAACTATGCCAGAGGGCGATCGCACTGCACTATTAAAGTTCCTTAATTCGCTCTAAGGCCGCTAGACTACTGATACAGGGATATCCGCCTGTCATAGCCTTAGTCTGGGAATCTGGCATAGAAATCTGGCGATTGAGGGAGGAAGTCAGTGTGAGTGAAGCCTCAAGTCAAGCATCAAATCAAACACTGGTGCGGGTTTTAATCGTGGAAGACGACCCCATGATGCAGCTTGGGTTGGAGCAGTCTTTGAGCAACCAACCGGGCATCCAGGTCGTGGGTCGGGCTGATGACGGCTATTTTGCAGTAGAAGAAACCCTGAAGCTCAAGCCCGATATCGTGGTAATGGACATCGGGCTGCCCCGCATGGACGGCATTGCCGCAACGCAAAAGATCAAAGAATCTCTGCCTGAGGTGCGAGTTGTCATGCTCACATCTCACACCACCGAAAATGAGGTGATCGCGGCCCTGTCAGCTGGGGCCGATGCCTATTGCGTCAAGGGAACGACCGTCGAGCGCCTGCTAGCAGCCATTGAGGCGGCACGGGAGGGAGCCAGCTATCTCGACCCACTAGTCGCCCGACTGGTGATGGATCACCTCAAATCGCCCACCAGTGCCGCAGATGCGATCGCCGTTGGGCAGCTCTCTCAGCGGGAGCTAGAAGTGCTAAAGCTGATGGTCGAAGGGCGGAGCAATCCTGAAATCGCCACTGCGCTCTACCTCAGCCCTAACACCGTGAAAACCCATGTACGCGGCATTATGAACAAGCTTGCGGTAGATGATCGCGTGCAGGCCGCGGTCGTGGCTCTTAGGGCTGGTCTGGTGTAGCAAATTTGATACTTAAGATTTCTGAAATCACCCGATTGCAGGATGTCGTCTTATGATACTAAGATCCAATATCCAGATACTTGCTCTTGAGAGCAAATACCTCCAGAGAATGAGGGCCAATTTTTGTCTGGCTGGCTAGAATCATCGGTATGCAGACCTCGCAATCTGCCTACACAAAATGGCTCCATGCTTTATCAGCGAGGACTGTGTTTTTGTTCCAGTCGATGATTGGGGTCGCAGATGAGATTGTACTGAGTCACTTTGAGTACAGCCGCCCTGTGGATATTGCCGATAAACTTGTGACACTAAAGCAGGTTTTTTGGAACTGTCTGAGGATTAAACGCTGTCTACTTAAATGTTGGCTACAACAATGGGCAAACTGCGATCGCCCTCATCCGTCTTCCCTTCTGTGGTCTTTGTCTGTGCCTGTAATTTCGGCAGGCGACGTGCTTTGAGTTCCTGGAGCGCATTGGCAAAGGCAAGCGTACTTCCAACTGTGTCTCTCTTGTTGAGACTTCACTCTTCCGACGTATTTTCTAGGCTCTCTCAGGAGAGTTGTCCACAACCTTTAGTTTTGCGTGATTGGGCTGAGCCTTATGACAACCACACTCGACGAAATCTACAAGTTCTTCAAGAATCCGCCACCGTTCTACCTGAACAAGGAATTGGCGGTGTGCTACGTGCTGTCTGTGCTGCTCAAGCAGGACTCCTACGGCACGGAGCTCATTAGCCTGCTAGAGACGGAATATCCTGCCTATCGGCTGTCGGATACGGTACTCTATAGCGCCCTCAAGTTTCTGGAAGATGGAGCCGCCGTGATCGGCTATTGGAAGAAGGTGGAAGGCCGCGGTCGTCCTCGTCGGATGTATCAAATTACCCCCGAATGGCGTGATCGCGCTGAGGAACTGTCCCGCCTGTGGGAAAGCTACACCCAGAACAATGCCACCGTTCCTGTGGGCGTATCCGACTAATTCATCCGACTAATTCAGCAGAGCATCCCATCGCTGTGTAGGGGCTGATAGGTTGATTGACGATGAATTGATTGATGATGAATTGATTGATCTCGTTCAGCCTATGTCTTAATTAAGCAATCATCATTACCCCTACGATTTTTACCTGAGATTTCCTATGCATTCCGCCTGGTTGCGAGAATGATTGCAGAGTGGCTGCACAGACGGCTACTCTGCTTTTGCCATTGTTTTGACTCTTAGCCACTCGACCCCGACTGCGAACTGTGGCCAAATCACCCATCAGGGCACAATCTTTCGTACATTAAAGGGGGCGGATCTAACCCCCACAGCAATGTCCTTCAAGAGAGAACCTGGCTAAGGTGTATGGAACTTCCGGTCTTGTCGTCTACTGCACTGCTGACCGTATTACTCGCAATAGGTTTATTGTTCTTTATTCGGGCTTCGACCAAAGATCGGATTGAGGTTGCAAGGCTGGTGGGCGATCGCCCAGAGGAAGACCTACTCGAAGCCATCCAGCAATACTTCACCCAGCGGGCTTATCGCATCGCCGCCGTGGATGCCGCCCAGAACCAAGTGACCTATGAGGGACTGGTTCGCGCCAGCACATTTCTGGCTATTTTTCTTTCGGTTCTCGCTGCGGTAGGGCTACTGTGCCTGTCCCTTGTCTTCTCGTTTTTGTTTCCCACGGTTGGCAACCTATTTTTAGGATTGGTGCTGTTGGCTCCGCTGGCGGGGGTATTCTACTGGAAACGATCTACCCGACCCGAGCAGGTGTCGCTAAAAATTGCCGATCTGACCCCTGATGCCGCTCTTGAAATTCGTGGGCCGCTGCTGGTGGTGACTGGGCATCGTGACGAACTAGCTGAATTTCAGCAAGCCCTGCGGCTGATGCCACTGAACGAATAGCTCAAGCGAATCACTCATCCAAACTGAACTGGGATCAGCCTTTACAGTTAAGCGTCTGTGATTTAAGCGTCTGTATTAAGCGCCATTTAAGCGTCTGCGATTTGGCTGCCCACCTACTGCCAATACTCATCTGCCAATACTCATTAAGTTTTTGTTGAGTCTCCGTCCCCCCGAACCTCCTCTCCCCCAGCCGCGTTCTGTGAACCTTTCGTCGCTGACTCAACGCCTCCACCAACTGCCCAGCGTATTTCGGGAAGCCCTCTTCCCCTCAGACCTTGGCAACGAAGATCCCGCCTATCTGGAGTGGCAGCAGAGCTTTATGCGGCGACGGCTGAGTTTGTCGCTGCGAATTGGGATTCTGGCTTATCTCACGTTTATTCTGCTGCGGGTGCTTTTGGTTTTGGTCAATCGCAGTACGGTTCCGCCAAGCTGGTTTGCGATGGCGGGTGCATCCTTACTAGGGCTGGTGCTATGCCTGATTCTCCATCGGGGCAAGATCGGGCGGCGCTATCCAGCGCTGATTTTTTTGGGCTGTTCCTGGTCGATCACGCTGATCGAGCAGATTTGGGCAACGCTGCGAGGCGTGGCATTTCCCGGCGTGTTTGCCTGGACGCTGGTGTTTTTGGTGCAGGCGACGCTGCTGCCCATGCGCTGGCCGTTGCACCTGATGGCCCAGGCAGGGCTGCTGGGTTATTACCTGATTGTGAACTCGCTGCTGGGATTAGGCGAAGCGGCGGGGTCGATGTGGGATGCGACGCTGTGGCTGTATCTGTTTTGGTTTTGCGCGATTTGCAACCTGTCAGTGTTTCTCTATGAACGGCTGCAACGGGCAGAATTTCGCGCACGGCAGGCGCTAGAGGCAGAGCAGGAAAAATCGGAGCGGTTGCTGCTCAATATTTTGCCGGAGTCGGTGGCGAAGCAGTTAAAGCAAAACCAGCAGACAATCGCCGAGCATTTTCCAGAAGTGACGGTGCTATTTGCCGATATTGTCGGGTTTACGGAGTTGTCGGCGGGCGTGCCGCCGGAGGAGATGGTGCGGCTGCTGAATCAGGTTTTTTCCAAATTTGACCTGCTGGCAGAGCAGCACGGACTGGAGAAAATCAAAACCATTGGCGATTCTTACATGGTGGTGGGCGGGCTGCCCATCGAGCGGGAAGACCATCTGGAGGCGATCGCCAATATGGCGCTGGACATGCAGCGGGCGATCGCCCAATTTCAAACGCCAAACAACACGCCGTTTAATATGCGGATCGGCATCAACACGGGCCCCGTCGTAGCGGGCGTGATCGGCGTGAAAAAATTTATCTACGATCTCTGGGGCGACACCGTGAACACCGCCAGCCGCATGGAGTCGCAGGGGCTTCCGGGCATGATCCAGGTGACGGAGGCGGTGTATGTTCGGCTGTGCGATCGCTACGAATTCAAAGAGCGTGGCACGATTTACGTGAAGGGCAAAGGGCAAATGAAAACCTACCTGCTCCTGCGCCGCGCCGATTAACATCGATTTTGGATTTTAGATTGGTGATTTCAGAAATCCAAAATCCAAAATCGCCAATCCAAAATCTAAAACCGCTCTCATCGCAATTCATGCAGCACCCGCAGCAGCAGCGCCGTTTCCTCCTCTGGGGCACGAGACACCAGCCTGCGGCGCGAATAGAGGAAAAAATAAGCCAGCAGGATGGCGATTACCACTAGCACCCCCCGAATGCCGGGGCGATAGCTTGGATCGGCGAGGCTGGCCGCCAGCGCCACAACCGACAGCACCAGCCCCACCCATGCGCCCGCCGACCCCAGCGGGCTGAGGTAGGGGCGATAGAGTTCTGGGCGATCGCGCTTGAGCTTGAGATAGCTGGCAAAGACCAGAATATAGGACAGCACCGCGCCAAAGACGACCATATTCAATAGCGCCGGGCCGATGGCCTGACCCGCCAGTTCAATCAGCCCGATACAGAACAGCCCCACCGCCGCGCCCACCAGCAGGGCGATCGCCGGAGTTTTGTAGCGGCTAGTGACGGAAATCCAGCGGGGCAAGTAGCCCGCCCGCGACAGGGCAAACAAAGAACGGCTATAGGCATAGATGACAGCATGGAAGCTGGCGACTAGCCCCGCCAGCGCCAAAAAGGTGAGCGTGCGCGTCGCCACTGTGCCTTCGCCAAACACGGCCCGCAGTCCGTCGGCCAGGGGGGCAGTGGTGCGGGCGATCGCCGCTGCGCCGACAAAGGTTTCGTTGGTGTCTGCGGTGACGAGGGTTGCGGGCACGCCGGAGTTCAGCACCAGCGTCAGCAGCGAAACGCCCAGCAGCGTCGCAATGCCCCACAGCAGGGCGCGGGGAATGTCGCGGCGAGAGTCGGTCGCTTCCTCTGCCGACAGGGGCAACTGCTCAATCGCCAAAAAGAACCAAATCGCGTAGGGAATTGCGCCAAAAATGCCGCTGACCCCATTGGGCAACCAGGCAGGATTTCCCTCGGTGGGGGCGATGTTTAGCAACAACCCCGGCTGAAACTTGCCGCTCAGCATAGCGCCCAGGTAGAAGTCCACCAGCACCGCCAGGGCGATCACCGTAAACACCAGCCCCACCTTAAGGCTGGGTTCAACACCCAGGATATTAATGCCGACAAATATGGCGTAAAACAGCAGCCACCAGATGGGCGGCGGCACGGCGGGAAACAGGCTGTTCAGATACGCGCCGATGAAAAACGCAATCAGCGCTGGCGTAATCAGGTACTCGATCAAATCGGTGATGCCGGAAAGGAAGCCGCCCAGCGGCCCAAAGGCATGGCGCACAAAGGAATAGAAGCCGCCTGCGTGGGGCAGCGCCGCAGACAGCTCCGAAATCGTGTAGACCAGGCAGATGTAGAGGATGGCCGTGAGCAGCGTGGCGATCGCCATGCCGCCAAAGCCGCCCGCCGCCAGCCCAAAATTCCATCCCGAAAAATTGCCCGAAATCACCGCACCCACGCCCAGCGCCCACAGCAGCCCCCAGCCGACATTGCGGCGGAGTTGGCGCTTTTCAAAATAGGCCGCCTCAACGGGTTCATAGCTCACCCAGGCATCCAGCACGCCCTCGTCGGCGATGCGTCCTGTGTTTCGATCGGTTGGAATTTGACCTGCCATCCTCGCCTCGCAAAACTTGCCAACAGCGATTTAATACCACACAAGCGGGGGCGGCGCGAGTTCGCGGCGATATTGCGAAAACCAGGATCTGCAAACGCAAGCATCCTGGAATTCTTCATAATTCAGGCGATCGCCCCAGAGAAATCGGCGCTATGCTTGGGAGTTATAAATTTTCAAGCCAAGTGGGCGATTGTGAGGAATGACTCGGCAATGAGCAAACAGTTTCCGAACCCGGTTTCTCCTAAAACTCGACAGAGGGCGACTCAGCAAGGTCGCGTTGTGGTGGCGATCGCAGGCTGCCTGGGGCTGCTCGTCACAAGCTGCGGCGGGTCTACACCAGAAGCGGCCAACCCAGACCCGGCAGCAGAAACCATCGCCGAATCGCCCATCGCAGCAGCACCCGAAGTCACAACGCCCGCTGGAACTTCCGCTGAAATGTTTGCATCGCCCACCGTGCCCGCAGCTCCCGGTGCCGCCGCAGACAAGCCCTTGCCGCCGGGTCAACTGGCCGCCGGACTGATCTCATCTACGACCGTGCCCAGTCGCCTGCCCCAGGTCAGCGCCGGCCGCAGCGACCCGTTTGCCTCGCTGGACGCAACGCCCGTGGTGATTCGCCAGCCTGCCATTCCACCTGTGCCGCCGGAGGATCGCCCGATTGCTGAAGTGCCCCAGCCCCAGTCTCTGCCCGAATTGCCGGCGCTGGTGCCCGTACCTGCTGCGCCGCCCGCCGTTGCTGTGGCTGCTGCGCCGCCCGTTCTGCCTGTGCCCACCGCGCCGCCCGTCAGCGTGCCTCAGAGCATCCAGATTACCGGAGCGCTGCAAATGGGCGGCCGCTACAGCATTATTGTCGAAGTGCCGGGAGAAGGCAGCCGCTATGCCTCGGTGGGCGATCGCCTCGCAGGCGGCACCGTGTTAATCAAGCGGGTGGAAATGAACGGTCAGGAACCCCGCGTGATTTTGGAACACAATGGACAAGAGATCGTTCGCACAGTGGGCGATCGCAGCACGCTAGTTAGCTATCGTTAGAGAAGTGAGCTATCGTTAAAGGCCACCAGACACGCGGCCTGTCGCCAGGAGTGTCCGTTTATGATGCCAGGTCTAAACCCCCCACAGAGCGAACATTCCAAGCGATCGCCTGCTAGCTCCCAACAGGCCAACTCTCGATCTCGACTGCTGGATTTTGGCGATCGATACACCTGTCCGGTTTGCCGTCACGGTGAAATCACCGGGCTGACGCTGATGGATGCCTTCGCCTGCAACTTCTGTCGGCATATTTTTACAGCAAATCTGGCGGATCAGTCAGTGCAGGTGGCAGATAGCGTGCAGCCAATGGTCTGGCGCTGGACAGGCTGGAACTGGCAATCTGCTTATCAAACGGACCCCAACCTCACTACCTTTGTTTGGCTGGTGGCGGTGGTGCTAGTGGTGCTGCCTACGGGGATAGTCTGGCTGTCGTCCTACACCTTTCCACCGCTGCCCGGTAGCCCCTGGTCCTGGTTTCCGGTGGTCTGGGTCAGCATTACGTTTGCCGCCCACCTGTTGATGGTCGCCTGGCTGCTGGCAGAGCATTACCAGTTTCCGCCTTACATTTCCAGCAAGGTGCGGCTGCGGCATTTTTTCAATCGGTTTTAGGTTGGTTCTAAAAAGCTGAACGGCTGTGGGTGAATGGATGCCTTAGAGCCTCGGCTGTGATGGCTGGCGGGGAATCAGGGCGATCGCCCTCCGCCAAGCTGCCGAAGAAAGTTCAGCCAACGTTCAGCCACTGCGGGGCGTGGAGTCACCTGGTCGGGGGAATTTGGGGTATTTGAAGATTTGGGAAGCTAGAAGCAGTGACCCGCTGGGCAGCATAGGGTTATGATGGAAGAAAAGTTCTGTATCTATAGCTACAGATCATCCTGCGGATACAGGCATAGAACTTTCCCCTTTGGTAATTTCATTTAACATCGCTATCGCTGGAGATCCTTATGGCCCGCCAAAACCTCAAAGACACCAAGCAACCGCTGTCTCCCAAAGTGCCTGCAACCCCTCCGGCCGAAGATTTCAACTTTGACGAGTGGGCTGGTGCGGTCAAGCAGCAAATGATTGCCTCCTTGAAGCGACGGGGTTCCGCCTGATTCGTCAGGCTTTCTTCCTGAGGCCGCTTTACTGATAGGCAATATCGACAGACCTGCTAAACAGATTCGCTCGAATAGACCATTTTGAATAAACCGTCCAAGTCGGGTTCTGAGCTGGGTCGCAACTGCGGCACTCTTGGAACCCGATTTTTGCTGCCGATTTTTGCTGCCGATTTTTGAGAATGGCGCGGCGGGTAGCGTTGCAGGCTTAGCAAGGGCAACTTACCCGATCGGGGGATAGTGCGACCCAGGCTTGTAGTATATTGTAGTTTTCGTAGCATTAAAACACCCATGACCTTTACGGGCTGAGAGGGCGTAGTGGACAGCGTGAGTTGCACTGCGCGGTTTTCTCACGATTTCACGCGATTTTTACAGAATTTTTCAAGCCGGAGGTGCAACGACGATGTTTCGCGAATCTCAACCTTTGCCTGCTTCGATTTCGGCAGACGCGCCCGATGTGGCTCTGCCGCCACAAGACAAAGCCCAACGGGGGCGATTCGCGAAGCGATCCCTTCGCGAATCGCCCGCTGCGCCCGCCCAATCCGACGCAGCACTCGACCCACAAACGCATCAGCTAGAGCATCAGCAACATATTCATACGAGAGAGCTGATGAACCGATCCAGAGCCAGTCACTATCAGCAGCGGCGACTGTTCTAAGGCTTGCTTTTTAGCGTGATCTTTTATGTGCCATATGCGTGCATTTAAACAAGCTCAAAAGCATCATTTCTGACTGTTTTTTGCCCAAAACAAAGCTGCTGGATAGATGGCGTTTTATCCATCCTCGCCCGGAGTTTTTGACATGATGACTTTAGTCGAGCGCTCAGTCAGCACCGCCGCTGACTATCAGCGCATTGCAGATTTTCTCAACCTTTGCGAAGCCGCGACCTACCGCGAGTATTTCTTTACTGCCGAAGAACTGGCCCATGATGCCACCAGCCCCGACTTTGACCCAGAGCGCGATCGCCGCCTGTGGGAAGACCCAACAGGACAACTCGTGGGCATTGCGTCCCTTTGGGGTTCAAAAGAGCCAATCGACGGCATCCTCGACGGGCATTTGTCGCTGCGGGTGCATCCCGACTGGCGCGGCCAATTGGAACCCGATATGTTGCGCTGGGGCGAAAGCCGCCTGCTCCAGATCGGCAGCGCCCGCAGCCTGCCCACCAGGCTCTATGTCCACTGCCGTGACACAGAGAGCGATCGCCTCGCCTTGTTTGAACGCAACGGGTTCAGGTACGAGCGCCGCTTTCTCACCGAAGCGCGATCGCTCCTCGACCCGATTTCCTCCGTGCAACTGCCCGACGGGTTTCAAATCATCGACAACATCCGCCGCGTGCCTGCCCAAGACTGGGTGGCTCTGTACAACCAGACCTTTATCGATCACTGGGGCTTTCACCCGCTGACGGTGGAGGTGTATGAACACTGGCTTGCCGAAGCCGACTATCGACCCGACCTAGACCTGATGGCCGTCGCGCCTGACGGCACACTGGCAGGATTTTGCAGTTGCTACATCAGCACCCATACCAACGCCCACTTTGACCGCCGCGAAGGCTGGATCGGCTCGCTGGGTACTCGTCGGGGCTTTCGGCGGATGGGGCTGGGGCGATCGCTCTTGCTTTCCGGTCTGCACCAGCTAAAGGCTGAAGGCATGGACACGGCGCTGCTGGGCGTAGACACCCAAAACCCCAACGCCGCTTACGATCTCTATCACTCGGTTGGGTTTGCACCCCAGTTTGCAAGAGTGAGTTATGTGAAGGGGATGGGGTGACGGGGTGACGGGGTGACGGGGTGACGGGGTGACGGGGTGACGGGGTGACGGGGTAATGGGTAGCTTTCTCCAACACTCCAACACTCCAACACTCCAACACTCCAACACTCCAACACTCCCAAACAGTGCTACCATCGCACTGCCCTGACTCTACATTTCCCGATGCCGTCTTTGTCTGACCTCAACGCTATGTCCCAGGATGCTTTTGTGGTAGCGCTGGGCGAAATTTTTGAAAACACTCCGGCGATCGCCGCTGCGGTGTGGCATCAGCGCCCGTTTGACTCTGTAGAGGCATTGCATCGGGCGATGGTGGCAGTGGTGCAGGCAGACAGCGACGACGCGCAACTGGCGCTGCTGCGGGCGCACCCCGATTTGGGCAGTCGTGCGGCGATGGCGGATGCCTCGGTGCAAGAGCAGGCAAGCGCGGGGCTAGATCGCCTCTTGCCGGAGGAATATAGCCGCTTTCACCAGCTTAATCAGGCCTATACTGAGCGGTTTGGCTTTCCGTTTATCATTGCCGTGCGATCGCACACCAAAGCCAGCATTCTCGCCGCGTTTGAGGAACGGCTGCAAAACTCCCGCGAATCCGAACGGCAAACTGCCCTCCAGGAAGTGTTCAAAATCGCCCGCTTTCGCCTGGATGCGACGCTTAGTGCAGAAGCGTGAACTGAGTTTTGGCAAAGCCGGCCAGTTCCAGTTGCGCTGTCTTGCGGCCGCAAAGCAGTTAGGCTGAAGATAGAGCGTTTAGGAAACTTGCGATGTCTGATTCTGGGAAGACTGAGACCGCTACAAAAAAAACTCTAGAGCCGCCGCATCCAGGCGAGCCGCTAATCAATGAGCCGATGCGCTCTCCTGCAACCCGCGACTTGGCTCAGTTCAGCGATCTGGAACTAGCGCAGGCGCTTTTGCAACGGCTGGCGATCGCCCCCAATGACTGGCATCGCCTCAAGGCAAACCGCAAAGCCAGGGCACTGGAACAGGCGGCGATCGCCCTGGTTTATTTGCTAAAAGATCAGCCAGAAGAAGCGCTGTCCCGCTTGCAGCAGGCTTCGGGCTGGTTGGATCGGTCGATTTCTGCGCCGCCCTGCCCAACGCATGGACGCTAAGGGAAATGAGGAGACGAAGAGAAGAGATTCAGAATTTTGATGGGTGTCGCTGTGATGCATTGACGTGTTCAGTTGGGGAGTTCGTTGAGTAAACTGGAGGCGATCGCCCGTTTTGAGAATTCACGTTAAGAATTCAATAGTCTCGGTCGCAGCTCAAAATCAGCTCAAAACCCTGCATCAGCCACACTCTGAATTCATCCCTCATCCTTCATCCCTTCAATCTATGTCTCAAGGGAAAAATGACACTGCGGCACTCTTGGTCGCCCTATTGGTTACAGTCGGGCTGATCGGCGGCGGGCTTTGGTTTTTTGGAAAGCAGTTTGTGAACAGCGGCAGCAATGATGCACCCATTGCCGCCAGTCCCGACGCTCCCGATCCATCTGCCCCCACTCCCTCTGTTGCGCCGCCTGCTGCGGGCAATTCGGTTAGCCTGGATACATCCTTGCCCGACCCCTCAGTGCTGGCGATCGACGGCAGCGTGACGATGGTATCGCTGATGAAGCGTCTCCAGCTTGCCTATGCCCAGGTCAATCCGGGCTTGCCCACGACCTATGGCGTGCCCGACGGGCGACCCAACGGCACCAATGCAGGCCTCCAAAATCTTGCTAATGGCACAGTGGCAATGGCGGCGAGTTCTCGCCCCCTGACGGCAACAGAAGTGCAAGCAGGCATGGTCGGCGTGCCGATCGCCCGCGATGCGCTGGCAATTGTGGTGGGCAGAGATAATCCCTACACGGGCGGGCTAACGCTGGATCAGCTCAAGCGGATTTATCAGGGGCAAATCACCAATTGGTCGGAGGTGGGTGGCCCCAATGCGCCAATTAAGGTGATCAACCGCGCTAGCGATAGCGGGACTCAGAGCTTTTTCAAAGACGTAGTGCTGCTGGGCGGTAGCTTTGCGCCGGATGGGCCCAATTTCACCACGCTGCCCCGCGACGAAACCACGCCAATGCTGCGGGCGCTGGGCAACAATGGCATCGGCTACAGCACCGTGCAGCAGGTGGTGAATCAGCAGACGGTGCGGATTGTGCCGATTGACGGGGTGCAGCCGACGGATGCAGCAGCAGTGCGGAGCGGCACCTATCCAATTAGCCGGATTATTTTTCTAGCGACCAGGCGGCAGACCAGCCCAGCAGTGAAGCAATTTATAGACATGGCGCTATCGTCTTCAGGGCAGCAAATCGTGCAGCAGACTGGCTTTATTCCATTGCAATAATCTCCAACTAAGCGATGAACCTGAGATTTTGGCGCGGCGTAAGCTGGAGAACCTTATCCATCCGCTGGGGGCTACTGGCTCTGTTGGGGTTGGGGTTGGCGCTGGGGCTGTCTGCCTGTCAGCCCAGGGTGCCCCAGGCCAGGCAATCCCCTGCGACGCAAGTCCCCAGTGCGCTGCGGGTGTCGCCGCCTGCGACCTCGACCGCGCCAGCCGACACGCCGGAACTGCCGGTGGAAACCCAGGCCGTACTGGACGGGCTGCCCAATTTTCCCAATCCGCCCCGTGGCGATGTGCGGCTGGTGGTGATCAGCGATCTGAATGAGTCCTACGGCTCAACCAGTTATTCCAAGGAGGTGGATCGGGCGATCGCCCTCGTTCCTTTCTGGCGGCCGGATCTGGTGCTGTGCGGCGGCGACATGATCGCCGGGCAAAAGGCGACGCTGCCCGACGAGGCGTTTCCCGCCATGTGGCAAGCGTTTGATCAGCACGTAGCGGCTCCGCTGCGGCGCTTTGGCGTGCCCTTCGGCTTTACGCTGGGCAACCACGATGCGTCCAACGCGCAGGGCGCAGGCGGCTTCCGGTTTCAGCGAGAGCGCGACGCGGCGGCGAAATATTGGCAAAACCCGGCCCACAATCCGGGCTTGAAATTTGGCGATCGCGCTGACTATCCCTTCTCCTACAGCTTTACCACCCACAGCGAGAAGGGCGACGTGTTTTTCCTGGTGTGGGACGGCTCTGGCAGCAAGATTCTGCCTGAAACCCTGCAATGGGCCGAGCAGGCGCTTTCTAGCGAAGCGGCTCAGTCTGCCCAGTTAAGAATCGTATTGGGGCATCTGCCGCTGTATGGCATCGCCCAGGGCCGCGACAAACCGGGCGAAGTGCTGGATAATGCCGACCTACTGCGATCGCTCCTGGAAAAATACAACGTCCACACCTACATCAGCGGCCACCACCACGCCTACTACCCCGCCCACCGGGGCAAGTTGCAACTGCTCTACTCCGGCTTGTTGGGGTCAGGTGGTCGCGTGTACATTGACCACAACCTGCCGCCCCGCAAAACCCTGACGGTTGTGGACATCAACTTTAACAACGCCGAAAAGACGACCTACACCACCTACGACATGGAAACATTTCAAGTCTTGAAACCGGAGAGCCTGCCCCGCTTCT
Source organism: Leptolyngbya sp. O-77 (assembly GCF_001548395.1). Classification (NCBI taxonomy): domain Bacteria; kingdom Bacillati; phylum Cyanobacteriota; class Cyanophyceae; order Leptolyngbyales; family Leptolyngbyaceae; genus Leptolyngbya; species Leptolyngbya sp. O-77. The sequence continues at coordinate 4,585,033 of NZ_AP017367.1, read as the reverse complement.
TGGTCGGCCACAATGGTCTGCTGCTGCGACGCGACGTGAAATTGCAGGAGCTAACGGCTGCCGAAAAATCACTTTGCATCACTCGACTCGGTGAGCAAGCCTGTGCAGCGTAGCAATGCCGCGTGGGGCAAGGACTTTGCGCTAGGTAACGAAGTCTGCTGCTAATTTCTGAATTGCGCTACACTAGCAGCATGATGAAGGCGTTACGTCCTGCATCGGCTTCAGGACGCAACGTTGTCAGAAGTGGGTTCCGCACCCGCTTTTTTTATGTTCGTTTTGAGTTCCTTAGGAATTCAAAAGTCAGGGGACAAGGCCAAACTCCAAAACCCCAGTTCCCCATAAAGAACGAAGAAACAAGAACGAAGAACGAAAATCTCCCTTTCTCTTCCCCTTCCCTTTTCCATCTTCCCTTTTCCCTCTTCCTCTGCTCTTTCCTATGGCACACCCACTCATCCCCGACATTCTCGCCCTGGCCTCGCCAGTCGCAGAACCGCTAGGGCTAGAAGTGGTCGGAGCCGTGTTTCACACCAACCAAAACCCGCCCGTGCTGCGGATCGATATCCGCAACCTGGAGCAAGACACAGGGCTGGAGGACTGCGAACGCATGAGCCATGCGCTGGAGGCAGTGCTAGATGAGGCAAACCTGATTCCCGATGCCTATGTGCTGGAGGTGTCGAGTCCGGGTATCTCGCGATCGCTCACTACCGACCGGGAGTTTATCTCCTTCAAAGGCTTTGCGGTGATCGTGTCTACCAGTGCCCCCTACGAGGGACGTACTACCTGGAACGGTCAACTCATCAAGCGAGACGACGACGCAATTCACCTGAGCCAAAAGGGACGGGCGATCGCCATTCCCCGCGATCTGGTCAGCAAGGTGCAGCTAGATGAGAAGCGGGGATAACGGCTGTTCTGTAAGGTCGATTTTGTAAGGTCGATTTTTTGTACGTAACGCATACGAAAACTCGAACCGCTGGTTACGCCAACACCCCCAATAACCCTCCAATACCCAAACTTCCAAAACTTAATACCTACGGAGAACTGAATCATGTCCATGGTTACCCTGCCCGGTTTACAAGAAATGATTGACGGCATCAGCCGCGAGCGCAACCTGCCGAAACACGCAGTGCAGGCGGCGCTGCGGGAAGCGCTGTTAAAGGGCTACGAGCGCTATCGCCGGACGCACCGACCCGATACCTCGATTTTCGATGAAGAATATTTCAACAACTTTGAGGTGGAGCTAGACATCGAAGACGAAGGGTTTCGAGTACTGGCTACCAAGGCGATCGTGGAAACCGTGGACAACCCCGACCACCAGATTGCCCTGGAGGAAGTGCAGGAAGTGGCTCCAGAAGCGCAACTGGGCGATACCGTGGTGCTGGACGTGACACCAGACCAAAACGAGTTTGGGCGGATGGCGGCGATCCAGACAAAACAGGTCTTGGCGCAAAAGCTGCGCGATCAGCAGCGCAAGCTGGTTCAGGAAGAATTTCAAGAACTTGAGGGAGAAGTCTTGCAGGCGCGAGTGCAGCGCTTTGAACGGCAGTCAGTCATTATGACGGTAAGCAGTGGCTTTGGGCAGCCCGAAGTAGAAGCCGAGTTGCTCAAGCGCGACCAACTGCCCAACGATAACTATAAAAGCGGCGCTGTATTTAAGGTGCTGCTGAAGCGCGTGTCGGAAGGGTCGCATCGCGGGCCACAGCTTTTGGTATCGCGAGCCGATGCAGGGCTGGTGGTAGACCTGTTTGCCAACGAAGTGCCGGAAATCGAGGACGAGATCGTGCGGATTGTGGCGGTGGCGCGGGAAGCCAATCCGCCGTCGCGTTCCGTCGGCCCGCGCACCAAAATTGCTGTGGATACCCTGGAGCGCGACGTAGACCCGGTGGGAGCCTGCATCGGCGCACGCGGCTCGCGAATTCAGGCGGTGGTGAACGAGCTGCGCGGCGAAAAGATTGATGTGATTCGCTGGTCACCTGACCCTGCAACGTACATTGCCAATGCGCTGAGTCCGGCGCGGGTGGATGAGGTGCGCTTGGTTGATCCCGAAAGCCGTCAAGCCCATGTGCTGGTTCCTGAAGATCAGCTGAGTCTGGCGATTGGCAAGGAAGGGCAGAACGTGCGACTGGCAGCGCGGCTGACGGGCTGGAAGATCGACATCAAGGACACGGCGAAGTATGACTACGAGGCCGAAAACCAGAAGATTGCTGAACTGGCAGAACAGCGCCGTTTGGCAGAGGAAGCCGCCGCGGCCAAACGGGCAGAAGAGGAAGCGCTAGAGGAAGAGTATGACGAAGAAGACGATGACGAAGCGCTAGAGGTCGAAGAGGCCGTGAAGACGGAAGCGGCGATCGCCCCCACAGCAGACCCAGAAACCGATGCCCCCGCAGATGAAGACGCAGTAGACGAGCTAGCCGACGACAAACCTACTGCTCTGGCCGAAGATGAGCTAGAAGACGATGCGGTAGCAGAGGATGAAGCTGACCTTGCAGCAGAACTGGACGAAGAAGACTTAGACGACGACTTGGATGAAGAGGACTTGGATGAAGAGGACTTGGACGAAGAGGACTTGGATGAAGAGGACTTGGACGAAGAGGACTTGGACGAAGAGGACTTGGATGAAGAGGACGACAAAGCCTGATCGGGTCTAACGCCTGTCTCTGAGAGATTGCTTTGATTCCGCTTCTATTCCGCATCTAAATCTTCTTCAGAGCGATGTCTAGCACTCGCAGGAGCAAGCCCACAGCGGGTCTGCTCCTGCTGTGCTTTTTGCCGAAGCCAGCCAGGAATACCGAGTTCCGCCATAGCGTACAGCCGCTCAAACTCGCGCTGAAAGTGGGCTGCGACGGTGGCGTTGTCGATCACCAGCAGGTTTTCGTCGTTGTTGTGGTTGGCGGCGGCGCTCCAGTTTTGAGAGCCAGTGATCACCCGCTGCTGGTCGATGACGGCAAACTTGTGGTGCAGCAGGTCGCCCTCTGGCAGGGTGGGAATGCCCACGGTGGCGATCGCCCTCTCCCAAGTTTTATTCCCCTTCTCGATCCGGCATTGAGCATCGGGCAGCGCCACGCCCATCATGTCCAGCCCCTCACTGTAATAGCGAAAGGCAAAACCGGGATCGATCAGTGCCCGCACCTGCACGCCTTTTTGGTGTTGAGTCTCCAGCGCACTGCCCAGGTTTTGGTCGGAAAAGACGAACAGCGCCAGATCGACCTGTCGCTGCGAAGCCGACAGCGCCCGCCCAATTAGCCCGTTGACGCTGATCTGCCAGGGCTGGGTAGGCGAGGTAGGCGAAAACTGTACTGTCACCCGCGAGGTGGGCGCAAGCAGGGCAGAACGAGGCGATCGCGCGGGTTTCTGTAGCCCAAAGCGGCCATCGGGTCGGCCGCCCGGCCCGTCGCCCCACATCAGGTTAAATTCGTCGGTGAAAATCTGTGCCAGCGCGATGTTTTGAATCCGCAGCAGATGGTTGGGGTTGCCCCGGCTGTCTGGTGCGCCAAAGTCGCCGTGAATGTCTGAAGTCGTGAAGTTTGCCGACCCGACGATTACCACCTGACCATCCACCACGACAAACTTGTGATGCATTAGCCCACTGCCCTTCGAGCCATCCGCCGTGTCGTCGATCAGCGGCACTCCGGCCGTTTCCAGCATCACCAGGGCATCGCGCCGAGCCGCCTCCTGCGGCGAAACGCGGCCGTCCCCATTTTCATCCATCAACCGCAGCGCCTCTTCGTAGCGAGTGCGATCGCGCTCCGTCATCCGCCCCGTTTCTGCGCCCGACACTTGGCTCAGCGGCCGCCGATAGTTGTTTTCCACAATCACCCGCACCCGCACGCCGGCCCGATGCTGCTGCACTAGCGCTTCGGCAATGCGCGGCAGCCGCAGTTCCTGCACCGCCACATCGAGCGATCGCCGCGCCGAGAGAATGCCGTCCACAATCACCTGCTCCAGGTCATCGCCTAGCCGCTCTAGGCCCCGATACGGCTCTCGATAACGCGCCGCCTGCGACTGGTTGAAATAGACCTGAATCAACGGATCTTGGGGCAATGGCTCCAGCAGTGGGGGCTGCGCTGCGCCCCGCCGCCACAGGCTCAGCCCCGCCACCAGCAGCAGCCCCGCCGGAAGCAGCAGCAGCCAGCGCTTGCGCTTTTTGGATCGTGTCATCGAGATGCCCCTGAAAGGTGTCAGGCGGGGTTCGGGACTGACCTCTAACCCCCTAACCCCCCTAACCCTAATTTTCCCGACAAGCAACAGCGGCTAACGCTTACCACTGAACGGTTTTGCGCTCGCGGACGACGCGGCGATAGATGGCTTCGGTTTGGGCGGCCAGGTCTTCCCAGCGGAAGCGCTGCACCAGGTCGATGTAGGCGTTTTCCACCAGCACTTTGGATTCTTCGGGATGGCGCAACACTTCCAAAATGCCCCAGGCCAGGGAATCCGGGTTGTTGGTTTGAGTAACGATGCCCGTTTTGCGGTGCTGCACCACTTCCGGCAAACCGCCCGTGTCGGACACCACGACGGGCACGCGGGCAGCGAAACTCTCCAGCACGACAATGCCAAAGGGTTCGTAGAGGCTGGGAAATACGGCGCAGTCGGCGATCGCCTGAAATTGGTTCAGGTCGGCATCAGACATAAACCCAGTGAAATAACACTTGTGCCAGATGCCCAAATCCCACGCCTGCCGTTTTAAATGGTCAGTGTAGCCCGTGCCGATGAGGATGATCTTGGCATTGCCGTTCATTTCCCAAATCACTTTGGGGGCCGCGCTGAGCAGAATATGAACCCCTTTTTCGTGGGTCATGCGCCCGACGTAGTAAACAATTCGCTCGTCATCGGTGGCATAGCGGCGGCGGAAGGTCTGCCAGTCAAACTCGTCGCGGGCGGGCTTTTTCTCCGGGCGAATGCCGTTGAACACGACATCGGTCTTGTCCCAGGGGCAATGCAGCACGCGCTCCACTTCTCGCTGCATGTATTGTGTGCAGACGATTAGCCGCCAGGCTTCATGGGTCAGCAGTTTTTCCTTGCCTGCGATGTAGTGGTGGGTGGGGTTGTGCAGCCCGTTGTGGCGGCCCGCTTCTGTGGCGTGGATGGTGGCGATCAGGGGAATGTGGAAGGCATGTTTGAGGGCGATCGCCGCGTCGCCCACCAGCCAGTCGTGGGCATGAATCAGATCGAAAGGGCCGTCTTCCGAGAGCAGTTTACCGCCGTGGCGACCCATGCTCTCGTTCATATTCACCACCCAGTGAAAAAAGTCGTGCCCCCCTATCACCGGAACGCGATGCACCCGCACCCCTTCCACGACCTCGTAGTGGGGCGCTTGCCCAAACTCCACCGTCAGCAGGTGAACCTCATGCCCCAGCTTCACAATTTCGGGAAATAGTTCCGAGACATGGCGAGCGATTCCTCCCACGATGCGCGGCGGAAACTCCCATGCCAGAACCAGGATTTTCATCGTCCCGTCCCAATCCTCATCGCGTAAGTTCCACCAATTTTACACAGCTTAACCCCGCTCACTCGCTCAAATGTTAAGTCCATTTACAAATGCTCGACTCCGTTCAAATCCCAATGCCCCAAAGTTGCGAAATGTAACGATACACTCAAGATAACGGGAGACACTGGGCTTGCAGGATTGCCCCCGAATACTGCCTCTAGTATTCTGAGGCGGAAGTTCTGCCCCTAGTTGGTAGTGCAGACTTGAGTCTGCCTCCTAAGCCCGCTTCCAAGGAGCTAGTTGTGAATCGGGTGACTGAAGTCACCACTACGAACGGAATCGGGTGACTGAAGTCACCACTACGAACGGAATCGGGTGACTGAAGTCACTACTACGAACGGAATCGGGTGACTGAAGTCACCACTACGAACGGAATCGGGTGACTGAAGTCACTACTACGAACGGAATCGGGTGACTGAAGTCACCACTACGAACGGAATCGGGTGACTGAAGTCACCACTACGAACGGTTAGGCTGTTTACGCTGCCCAGCCCCAGTTCATGCCTGCAAACCGCATTCTGAAATGACCTGAACCCATGACCCACGTAATGCAAACCCTCACCCTCGGCCCTAGCGGCCCCACGGTTCCTGCCCTCGGTATTGGCACCTGGGCCTGGGGCGACAAGCTCTACTGGGGCTACGGCAGTGACTATGACGAAGCGGCCCTGCGCGATGCCTTCAAAACTGCGGTCGAGGCTGGTGTAAACTTCTTTGATACGGCTGAAATTTATGGACTGGGCGAATCCGAGCGGCTGATTGGGCGCTTTGCAAAGGAACTCCAGCAGCCCGTGATTTTGGCAACGAAATACTTTCCTCTGCCCTGGCGAATTTGGGGAAGTGCAGTGGCTGATGCCCTGACTGCCAGCCTCAAGCGGCTCCAAGTGCCCACGGTGGACTTGTATCAGGTTCACTGGCCCTTCGACTTTTTGATGGGGCAGCCAACGCTGATGAATGCCCTGGCCGATGAGGTGCAGCAGGGTCGCATCAAGTCTGTCGGCGTGAGCAACTACTCCGCTGAGCAGATGCAGCGGGCGTTTGACCTGCTAGCGCAGCGCGGCGTGTCCCTAGCGGTAAACCAGGTGCAATATTCCCTGCTGGCGCGGCAGATTGAGCGCAATGGCATCATGGACGCAGCGCGGCAACTGGGCGTGACGATTCTGGCCTATAGCCCTTTGGCGCAGGGGTTGTTGACGGGAAAATATACACCCGAAACCTACACGCCACCCCAAGGGGCCCGCAGACTTGACCCGCGCTTTAGCCGAGAAGGGCTGGAAAAACTTGCGCCAAAGGTGGGCTTGCTAAAGGAGATTGGGCAGAAATATGACCGCACTCCGGCGCAGGTGGCGCTCAACTGGCTGATTGCTCAGGGCAATGTGGTGCCGATTCCGGGTGCAAAGAATGCCAGCCAAGCCGCCCAAAATGCCGGAGCGTTGGGCTGGATGCTGAGTGAGGAAGAACAAGGGGCGATCGCCCAGGCTTGGGAGTAGTCGTCGTGCGGTGGAATGTCGCAGGGATGCCTCTAGTGCGGTGTCATGGTTTAGTTTAAGGTGATGCCTTGGCTCGTAGTAAGCGCTTCAGCGCTAAAGCGCTTACTACCAACCTAAGTTCTAGCTGTGACGTAGCACTAGATTCCCTCACCGTACTATTTTACTATCCTCCCTCACCCCATCATTCCGCCGACTCCTGCGGTGGCTGCCTATAGCCAAAAAAGTCGATGGAATAGCCTGTAATTTTCACGCCGGTCTGCTGCTCGATCTGCTCGATCAAGTCGCTAGGCAGGTCAACATGAACATCTAGAATTTGGTTGGTATCCAAACAGTTCACATGGCTATGGGGATCGCTGATGTTGCCGTAGAGTCGTCCGTCGGAGCGCTCGACGCATTCGATGATGCCCTGCTCAGACAGTGCTTCTAGGTTTTGGTAGACGGAGGTGTGGCCAATGTCTTTGCCCTGCTGATTGAGACGATCGTAGATTTCGCGGGCCGAGAGGTGTTCCTGCTGCTGCCAGAGCAACTCCAAAATGAAGCGGCGCTGCTTGCTGAGGCGCATTCCCAAAAGCTGACAGCGATTGAGAGCGTCTTCTAGCGAGCGAATGGGTTTGCGGTCAGCAGTTTCAGGATTCATAGTCTCGACGTGGCAGCTTCAAGCAGCGGATTATAAAGATGGCGTTGACAGGTGATGAATAGATGACTTGAGATGAATAAATGATTTGATCCGTCCTTAGCTCTAATTCTAGTCCAGAGATTTGAGTCGCTGTTGATACCTCTCATACTGAGAGGCTGACCAAGGACATGACTGGGAAGCTTACCCTAGGAGACCAATCGCCATGCAATTCTCATTAACCTGGGCTGACTCCTTGGGCAAGGAACGTCTGGGTAGTGAAGCTTTCAGCAGGCTCCAACCTCTTATGCAAACTCACTACAACTTTAACTTAAAACTGTCAAGACTGTCCACAGGGGCAGAGTTTTGAGGAAAAAGGGCGATCGCCGCGACTATCCCAAGTCAGAGATTTTCCAATGCTGCCCACGCTGGTATTGCAAGACGGTATCTTTCAAAAACCGATTAGAGACCGGCAGTTTTGGGATTTGGCAGGCTTAAACCTAGACTTGCCTAGTGCAGTGTTATGATTTGGTTTTAGGGTGATGCCTTGGCTCGTAGTCAGCGCTTCAGCGCTAAAGCGCTGACTACCAACCTAAGTCATAGCTATGACATAGCACGAGTCCCTATCCTTCTGAGCATCTGTACTTGCGATCGCCCGTACTGCTACACTGGGATCAGGGCTGGGCGTGGGTTCATGATTCCGCTGCAATTAAAACTCAAAAATTTCCTCAGCTATCGGCAGGCGGCGCTCGACTTTCGGGGGCTGCATGTGGCGTGTGTGTGCGGGCAAAACGGCGCGGGCAAATCTTCGCTACTAGAGGCGATCGCCTGGGCAATCTGGGGTGAAAGCCGCGTAACTCACGAAGACGACGTGATTCACCAGGGCGAAACCGAAGCCCAGGTAGAGTTTACGTTTGGCTGTCGCCAGCAGACCTATCGAGTGCTGCGGACGCGAGTCCGCGGGCAGACCAGCAGCCTGGAGCTTCAGATCGAAACGCCGACGGGGTTTCGTCCGCTGACGGAACGGGGAGTGCGGGCGACGCAGCAGTTGATTTTGCAACACCTGCGGCTAGATTATGAAACCTTTGTCAACTCAGCCTATCTGCGGCAGGGGCGGGCAGACGAATTCATGCTGAAGCGGCCGGGCGAGCGCAAGCAGATTCTCGCTGACTTGCTAAAGCTGGATCAGTATGACGAGGCGGCGGAAACCGCCCGAGAGCGATCGCGCCTGGCCAAAGCAGAGCTAGACGTGCTGGAGCGATCGCTAGAAACCCTTGCACAACAGCTAGAAGCAGGCGCGTCTTTATCGGCGGAGTGCGAAGCGCTGAGGGCGCAAATCGACACCTGGCAGCGGGATCAGACCAGCGATACCGATGCACTGCACCAACTGCAAGCCGTGCAGCAGCAGCGCCGCGCCTGGACTCAGCAGTTGCAATCGCACCAGCAGCAAGAGCAGCGGTTGCGGCAAGACGGCCAGCGACTCCAGCAGGATTTGGCAGCAGCCCAGCAGCAGTTGCGATCGCTCGAAGCGATCCTCTCAAAGGCAGACGAAATCACCGCAGGCTACACCGAGTTTCACAGCCTGCAAACTGAGGAAGAGATTCAGTCTGCCAAGTTTCATGCTCACCAAGCGGCGATCGCCCAGCGCGACCAACTCCAGCAGCAGCTTAGCACCCAGCTTGCTGCATTGCAGGATCAGCACTCGCGCCTCCAGGCACAGCGCGACACCCTCCAGCAGCAAATCCAGGAGTTGCAGCACACTCTGGCAAAAGCGCCTGACCTCGACACTGCTCTAGAAAACTTGCGAACGGCGCGAGAGCGGCTGGTGCAGCTAGACCAGCTTCAGTCCCAGGCTGCCCCCCTGATGCAGCGCCAGCAGCAGATTCGTGCGACGCTGGATCGCGCCCAGGCACGGCTCCAGGCCCGTTTAGAAGAATATCAAACGACCCGTCAACAGCTTCTTCAGCAGCAGGGTCAGCAGGCTCAGGCTTGTCAAGCGCTAACCGCGATCATGGAACGGAGCGCGTATTTGGAAAATCGCCGTCGCTATCAGCAAGAATTGCGCGAGAAAGGTATGGAGCGGCGTACCTTTATGGAACGGCTCCAGGAACGTCAGCGCGAACTAGAGGCGCAGGTGGCGGGGCTGGACAATAAAATGGCGTTGCTTCAGCAGCAGATGCCTGGTGCGATCGCCCAGCCTGCCTCTTCTCTAGAGCCGCATCGGACTTCTTTGGAACGGGCCTCTGAACGAGCGTCTGAACAATCTTCGACACAATCTCCAGAACTCTCTTCTGATTTTCTAGAGGCAGAGCGTGCTGATTCGGCGGGAATCCGAAAACGTCGCGGAAAGACAAAGCAAACGACGCTCAAGGTGCTACCGGATGCAGCGTTAATGGTTCATAGCCAGGAGCAGCCAGGTTCCCAGAGCAGTTTTCCCCCGTGTCCCCTGTGCGATCGCCCGCTGGATGAGCATCATTGGGCGGTGGTGATGGAGCGGCATCACGCCGAAAAGCAGGAGCTTTATGATCAGCTTTGGGTGATTCGAGAACAGCTTGCCGTTTCGGAGCGCGAAATTCAGGTGTTGCGCCAGGAATATCGCGATCTAGAAAAGGAACTGGCAGACTATAGCGATGTTTTGCAACTGCAAGGCCAGCTTCAGCAGCAGGTGCAGGACAGGGCGACCGTCGAGGCGCGGCTGCAACAGTTGGCGCAGGAGGAGGCAGATCTGGGGCGATCGCTCCAAACAGGCGACTATGCTCCCGACCTGCACGAAGAGTTGCGCCTGCTGGATGAAACCCTGGCGCAGCTTCAATATGATGATCGCGACCATGCCTTGGCGCGGGGCGAGGTCGATCGCTGGCGCTGGGCAGAGATCAAACACGCGGAGCTAAAGCAGGCGCAAAAGCGGCTCCAGCAGCTACTCGCTCAGCAGCCAGAGTTGGAGGCGCAACTGGCAACCGTAGAACAGCAGCGGGCGGAATTGCTGAACCAGTCGGTGTTGCAGCGGCAGATTCGCGACTTGGAGCAGCAAATCGAGGCGATCGCCTATAACCTGAAGCGCCACACCACGCTGCGAAATGCGCTGCGGCTGGCGCAGGTGTGGCAGTTGCGTTATCAGGAGCTTCAGCAGGCGCAGCAGCAATATCCCCAGGTGCAGCAGCAGGTGAAGGATTTGGCAGCGCGGCTGACAGAGCGATCGCACTTGTTAGACCATCTCGCCGCAGACGTCCGAATGCTGGTGCAGCAAATCGAAGCCACGCCTGACCCCGCAGGGGCGATCGCCACCCTAGAACAGCAGATACAGCAGCGGCGCACCCAGTTGGATGCGGGGCTGGCCAATTTGGGACGGCTGGAGCAGCAGATTCAGCAACTTGCAGCCCTAGAGCAGCAGCAGGCAGATTTGCTGATTCAGCAGCGCAACCTCCAGCGCCAGCGCCAGGTCTATCACGAGCTAGCGCAAGCCTTTGGAAAAAACGGCATCCAGGCATTAATGATCGAAAATGTGCTGCCGCAGCTAGAGGCAGAGGCAAACCAGATTCTAGGACGGCTGAGCAATCATCAACTGCATATTCGGTTTGTGACGCAGCGGGCCCGCCGGAAGGGGAAATCCACCAGTCCCCAAGGCCTGATCGACACGCTGGATATCCTGATTGCCGATGCCAACGGCACGCGCCCCTACGAAACCTATTCCGGCGGCGAAGCCTTCCGGGTGAATTTCTCGATCCGGCTGGCGCTGGCGCGGCTATTGTCGCAGCGGTCGGGCACGGCGATGCAAATGCTGATCGTGGATGAAGGCTTTGGCACGCAGGACGACGCGGGCTGCGATCGCCTGATTGCCGCGATTCAGGCGATCGCCCCCGATTTTGCCTGCATCCTCACCGTTACCCACATGCCCCGCTTCAAGGAAGCCTTCCAGACCCATATTGAGGTGACCAAGACCGAACAGGGTTCAACCCTCAGTCTGGTGTTTTAGGTTGACCATTTCAGCGAGATGCACCCAAATTTCTCCCAAATTTCTAATTTCTCCCAAGTTTCTAACTTTTGGGCTTGTGGGTACTTGCAATTGACAGTTCCTTAAGCTGCTTGTCGTCTACTGGGGAAGGCGCATTGGTCATCAGGCAGCGGGCCTGCTGGGTTTTGGGGAAGGCGATCGCATCGCGGATCGACTCTTCGCCCGACAGCAGCATGGCCCAGCGGTCAATCCCGTAGGCGATGCCCCCGTGCGGCGGCGTGCCGTATTCAAAGGCTTCTAGCAAAAAGCCAAACTTTTCACGGGCTTCGTCGGGCCCAATGCCGATTAGCTCAAACACTTGCTGCTGCAAGTCCGGCTGATAAATCCGCAGGCTGCCCCCTGCCACCTCGAAGCCGTTGTAAACCAGGTCATAGGCCTGGGCGCGGGCAGTTTTCAGGTCGCTCAGGTCGTCGGGATGGGGCGCGGTGAAGGGGTGGTGCAGCGGATCGAGGCGCTTTTCTTCAGCGTTCCACTCAAACATGGGAAAATCCACGACCCACAGCAGATTAATCTTGTCCGGGTCGATCAGCCCCAGTTCTCTGCCAATGACCTGCCGCAGGCGGTCGAGCGTTTTGTTCACAGTGTCGGTGTCGCCCGCGCCGAATAGCAGCAGGTGTCCGGGTTTCGCGTCTGTCCGCTGGAGAATTTCCGTTTTTTTCTCCTCGGTGAGGTTGTCTTTGATGGCACCGATCGTTGTGATTTCGCCATCTTCGCCAACGCGGATGAAGGCCAAGCCCTTCGCGCCCATCGTCGTAGCCTCGTTAAACAGGTCTCCACCGGGCTTGATGCGGACGTTGGAAATCGCATCATTGCCACCGGGAATCGGCAAGATTTTCACAATGCCGCCCTTGCTTACTGCATCGGCAAAGACCTTGAAGCCCATATCCTGCACCACGTCCGACACGTCTACAAGCTCCAGCCCAAAGCGAGTGTCGGGCTTGTCGCTGCCGTAGCGGCCCATTGCCTCGGCGTAGGTGAGGCGCGGGAAGGGGCGCGGAATGTCGATACCCTTCAGGGTTTTGAAGACTTTGCAGACCATTTCTTCGTTCAGCGACAGAATTTCGTCCTGGGTCATGAAGCTCATCTCCATGTCCAATTGGGTGAATTCGGGCTGGCGGTCGGCGCGGAGATCCTCGTCGCGAAAGCAGCGGGCAATTTGATAGTAGCGATCGCACCCTGCCACCATCAGAATTTGCTTGAACAACTGCGGCGACTGGGGCAGCGCGAAAAACTCGCCCGGATTGACGCGGCTGGGCACCAGGTAGTCCCGCGCTCCCTCCGGGGTGGAGCGAGTCAGCACGGGCGTTTCCACTTCCATAAAGTGGGCTTCGTCTTCCAAAAAGCGGCGGAAGGTTTTGATAAGCGCATGGCGCAGTTGCAGGTTGCGGCTCATCCGCTCGCGCCGCAGATCCAGATAGCGATATTTCAGCCGCAGGTCTTCGCGCACGGGTTCTTGCTCGGCAGTGGACACCTGGAAAGGCAACTGCTTCCGCACGGCGCTGAGAATTTCAATCTGGTCGGCGTAGATTTCGACTTCGCCCGTGGCCAGCTTGGGGTTGAGCGATTCCGGCGGGCGCTGGGTGACGCGACCCGTGATCTTTACCACATACTCGTTTCGCAGGCTGTCGGCTAGTTCGTAAGACGCGGGCGTGCGCTCTGGGTCGCTGACGATCTGGGCGATGCCCGTGCGATCGCGCAAATCGACAAAAATCACGCCGCCATGATCTCGTCTGCGATCGACCCAGCCGCAAAGGGTAACAGTGTCTCCAACGTGAGTTGCTCGCAGGTGACCGCAGTAATGAGTACGCATGGAAGTCAGGATTTAGAGGAATAGATGAATCAGGGTTGCAGCGTTGTCGGGCAGTCCGGGAAAGATCGTGCGGAATATCCCGACTAAAACCTATTCATTATCCTGCATTCGGGCTGCTATTGACGATGGTTTTGAAATGCCCTCATGCCCAGTTTTGCCTGGGAGGGATAAGAGTAGTACGGGTTCTAAACCTCGCCTGAGTTGAAACTTGTCGCTTCACATTCTTCAGGGTTGAGGTGATTTTTCACCCAGCGGTGGTTAGCCAGTGCCACGGGATTGGCATTAATTGGTTTCTGAAATTGCTCAACTCGCTGGAAGCTTGACGGTGATAAATAAGCAGACACAGTAGAGCGATCGCCCCTGGGGTGACGGTGTAGAGTAATCTAGTTTGCACAAAGACAACTGCCGAACGATACTTATGAGCAACGCTGCATCCCCCTCCTCGACCAGCACAACCGCCGCTTCCGCGAGTCCCTCGGCCCCAGACCGCGACTGGTCGCCCCTGCTGCAACAACTGCTTGACGGGCGATCGCTCGACGCGGATCAGGCCGCAGACCTGATGCAGGGCTGGCTATCAGAATCCATTGCGCCCGCGCTGTCCGGGGCAATCCTGGCGGCAATCCAGGCAAAGGGGGTGTCGGCGGACGAACTGGCAGGCATGGCGCGGGTGCTTCAGGCACAGTCCCTCGGCAAGACGGTGGATGCAGATTTGCCGACCCCGCTGATCGACACCTGCGGTACGGGCGGCGATGGCGCGTCTACGTTCAATATTTCGACTTGCGTGGCGTTTGTGGCAGCGGCGGCGGGTGTGGCAGTGGCGAAGCATGGCAATCGGGCGGCTTCCAGTCGGGTGGGTTCTGCGGACGTGCTGGAAGGGCTGGGCGTAAACCTGGGCGCACCGCCGGAGCGAATTCGGGCGGCGCTGCGCGAGGTGGGCATTACGTTTCTATTTGCTCCTGGCTGGCATCCGGCGATGAAGTCCGTCGCGCCGATTCGCAAAACGCTGAAGGTACGAACCGTGTTCAACCTGCTGGGGCCGCTGGTGAACCCGCTTCAGCCGACGGGTCAGGTGATGGGTGTGTTTAGCCCGCAGTTGGTGGAAACGGCGGCGCAGGCGTTGCAGCAGCTTGGGCGGGCAGAGGCGATCGTGCTGCATGGGCGCGAAAAGCTGGACGAGGCGGGGCTGGCAGACTGGACGGATGTGGCGGTGCTGTCGGGTGGCAAAGTGCGATCGCACGCCATCAACCCCGAAGCGCTGGGCCTGTCGCCTGCGCCCACCAGCGCCCTGCGCGGCGGCGAGGTGGCGGAGAATCTAGAAATTTTGCGGAACGTGCTTCAGGGCAAAGGCACTGCGGCACAGCAGGATGTGGTGGCGCTAAACGCAGCCCTGGCGCTAAAGGTAGGCAACGCCATCGCAGGTGCAACCGACGACCTAGATCAGACGCTGCGGCTAGGGATCGTGCAAGCAAAAGACATTCTCAGCAGTGGGGCCGCCTGGGCCAAGGTCGAGGCACTAGTAGACTTTTTGAAAGGGTAGAGATTTCGCGGTCTGGAGCCACGTCTCTATACCCTTGGCACAACCCCCAGTGCGCTCCTAGGGCTGATTCTCTAGATAAAAGAAATCAGAGTCGGCAAATCATGCTGGAACAAGCGAATGGCTTTTGTAATGGAGGAATAGCCAGCTTTACGAAACAAAGAAATTGCCCAGGAGCGCAACAGTGCCATCAGCGTTGCAGGGTTAGCAGCGCGAATCCAGGAAGCATCTTCACCCTGCACGACATCTTTAACCCAATGTAATTTGTTTTCTGTTGTGCCCCGATGGGCTTGAATCATCCCACTCAGCTGTTGAGCGTCTATGACT
This sequence comes from Leptolyngbya sp. O-77, assembly GCF_001548395.1. NCBI lineage: Bacteria > Bacillati > Cyanobacteriota > Cyanophyceae > Leptolyngbyales > Leptolyngbyaceae > Leptolyngbya > Leptolyngbya sp. O-77. The sequence continues at coordinate 4,569,768 of NZ_AP017367.1, read as the reverse complement.
TGAGAGATGATAAACCAGGACTGTCGCTTAAAAGGCTGTCGCTGACGGACTCCCGAACGCTCAACGCAGACAAATGCCGCTAACGCTTGCCAATCTTGGGATAGCTCTGGGGGAGCAGCAAAGACTCGAACCCGACGAGTCACAACCCGACCATGAGAGGTATCGAGGAACTCGTGAGAACTCAGAGGAACTTGAGTTTGAGCGCACTGCTGTGCCTGCTCCAGCAACTTGCGTTGATTGGCTTTGAGTCCAATGCAGTAATGATTGCCAACGTCGATAATCTCACAAACCGTTTTTTTGGGTGTGCAACGCATCCAAGGTCACCCACACGCCTTTGACATCAAGCTGTTGCAGCAAGTGTCTAACGCTTACAATCTCACTGCTTTCGCCATTATGGAAGCTCACTTGCCCAATCACCACATCCCACCGTTGCACACAGGCACTCACGACGGTGACAAAATCTTGCTGCTCGCCATAGCAGTCCTTCAGGGTACTAGCTAACGCTTTGCCATCCAGCGATATCACCTCCCCTGGTTCTGTCGGCAATGCTTGGTTCGCCCATCGCATGAATATTTCAGTAACCTTGAGGGCATCCACATGCAGAGTCATATCCCGCAAGGTGGAGTAACTGGGGAGTTTCGCTTTCGCTAAGTCGAATAATTCAGCGACCTCCTGCTGGTGACGCTTCATGAAGTCTTCTAGCCCTCTGAGGCTGCTATACCCGCTCATGACACCCAACAAGGTCATCAACAGCATCAACCACAGGGGATATTGGACTTTCCGTCCCCGCGCCAATCTGGAATCGTTTCTAATTGTTCAATTAATGCCTCTACTCCCATCTCTTCGCCTTGATCTCATCTCTTCCAATCTGTATTCTTCCGGGTAGAGAATCAACCCTACCAGTGCGCTCCGGGTTGTAGACCTTCTGCATTCGTTTTTCGTTCTTCACTTTTCCATTTTTCTGAACCCCTAGCGCGATCGCGCTGGAGCCTCCGCTATGGGCAGGCATCGGGGCAAATCGGTGAGAGCAGGCGGGAAAGGCGATCGCCTCTTTACGAATTCTTAACTATTTTGTTGCGATTTGATGGCGATCGCCCGTTTCCCCGCAATAATACGGAGAGATCTAGCAGAATATTAAAGATATAGCCCCTGCGTTTTTTTGCAACGATTCTCGGCATTCTTCAGGGACATCTACGATGCAGTCTGACCTTCAGCCTAACCTCGACAATTCTGAGCCTCCTCTATGCACGCTGTTCCTCCTGCCCCCTGTAAGCGAACCTACGCAATTTTACGGATTTATCCTGGCGATTTAGACCCCACCGAGGTCACCCAGCGCCTTGGCATTGAGCCGACCCTGTGCCAGTGGCAGGGCAAACTGCGACATCCGGGCAAGCCAGCCCACATTGCTTCGCTCAACGGTTGGTTTCTGTCGTCCAAAGATGCAGTCGATTCCAACGATGCTCGCCATCACATCGACTGGATTTTGCAGCAGCTTGCGCCCCGGTCTGAGGCGCTAAGAGAGCTACAGAAGATGGGCGCACGGACAGATCTATTTTGTTTTTGGGAATCGGTGGACGGGCACAGCGGCCCGGTCATGTCGCCCCAGCAAATGCAGAAAATTGCCGATCTAGAATTGGACTGTGGCTATGAAGTGCTGGTTCGCAGCGGCCGCTGAGGAAAGACTGGGTTAGGCAACACATCTATCCATACGTCCATCACCACGCAAAGTTTGGGATACTGGGCTGGCTGCGAAACGCTGTTTTCGCAAGCCAGTTTTTTTGCCCAGGCTGTTTGCCACTGCGCCCGCGCCTAGTCAACTGTGACCCAACATTGTGTAGCAAAAACCGAAACCAGCGGAAACTTCGAGGGGGCGGCTGCCATTCTAAAGAAGTGGAAAGTTTTTGCAGCGGAGTATTCCCATCCGCTGATTTGAAGGAGAATCAAGACATGCGTCGCTCACTGTTGACCATTGGCACCGCGCTGGCGGGCAGCCTGCTCGTTGTTGGGTTGTTGAGTTGTGCTGCGAATCAGTCTCGCGCTGGCGATTCGTCGCCCGTGCCGTCCATCCCGTCGGTGCCCGAATCCCCCATTTCCCAAAACCCTGATGTGACGGAGCAACCCGTGGATGCGCGTTTGGTGGCGGCGAATACCCGCTTTGGCTTCAAGCTGTTTTCGGAAGTGGCGGCCCAGTCGCCGGGTGAAAATGTGCTGATTTCGCCGTCAAGCGTGGCGATCGCCCTGTCGATGGTTTACAACGGGGCCAGCGGCGACACCCAGCGGGCGATCGCCGAAGCGCTCCAGCTTGAGGGGCTGAGCCTGGACGACGTGAACCAGGGCAATGCGGCACTGGAGGCGCTGCTGGAAAGTGCTGATCCAAAAGTCAAGCTGGCGATCGCCAATTCCCTCTGGAGCCGGGAGGGGATCAATTTTCAGCCCGACTTTTTGGCAAAGAACCGTGAGTTCTATAATGCCGAAGTCTCCAGCCTGGACTTTTCCCAACCCAATGCGCCCAGCATAATCAACGACTGGGTTAGCCGCAGCACTGAAGGCAAAATTCCCACCATCGTCGATCGGCTCAATCCAGAGGATGTGCTGTTTTTGGTCAACGCCATCTATTTCAAAGGCACCTGGAGTGCGCCCTTCAACCCGTCAATGACGCAGACGCAGCCCTTCTATCTGCCCAATGGCGATCGCCTCAATCATCCGCTGATGTCGCAGTCGGGGCAGTTTGTCTACGCCGAAACCGACCAGTTCCAGGCAGTTAATCTGCCCTACGGCAACCGCCGCTTTAGCATGGTCGTGTTTTTGCCCAAGCAGTCCACCAGCCTGGAGGCGTTCCTGCAAACCCTCACCATCGAAAACTGGCAGACCTGGAATACCCAGTTTCGCCGCCGCGAGGGCATGGTCAAGCTGCCCCGGTTCAACACGGAATTTAGCGTGGGGCTGAACGACGCGCTCAAGTCGCTGGGCATGGCGATCGCCTTCGACCCAGACCAGGCCGACTTCTCCGCCATGATCGACGCGCAGGCCTTCATCAACCGCGTGCAGCATAAGACCTTCATCGAGGTCAACGAGCAGGGCACCGAAGCCGCAGGCAGCACGGGCATCAGCATCGGGGTCACTTCCGCCCCCATCGATCCACCCTTCCAGATGGTGGTTGATCGCCCCTTCTTCTACGCTATCCAGGATAATCAGACAGGCAGCATCCTGTTTATGGGTACTGTCGTCAACCCTGGTAGCTAAAGTTAGCTGGTCTGTAAACCCCCATGCCCACCGCCCTCGCCCTCCACACCAGCAGTCCGAATCTGGGTCTGGCACTCAGTAACTTTGCCGACGTGCAGCGCCAGCAGACCTGGGAGTTGGGGCGGGCCCTGTCTACGCATCTGCACGACTGCCTGATGGCGTTTTTGCCGCCGCAGACCTGGGCAGATCTGGACTTTCTGGCGGTGGCGCGGGGGCCGGGTGGCTTCACGGGGACGCGCATTGGCATGGTGACGGCACGAACGCTGGCGCAGCAGTTGGAGATTCCGCTGTTTGCCATTTCCTCGCTGGCGGCCGTCGCCCATGCCGCCGCTGCCCAGATGCCTGATGATTCTACAGATTCTACAATCGACCTGGCAGTGCAGCTATCCGCCCAGCGCGGCGAAGTGTTTGGCGCAATTTATCGCACCCAGCCGCAGACCCACCAGCTTGTCCCCGTGTATCCTGATGCCGTGCTGACGGAAACGGACTGGCGATCGCTCCTCGACTCCTGGACCTTTCCCTGGCAACCCATCGACGCAAATGGCGATCGCGCTCACACCGCCGCAGACCTGCTCGCCCTGGCCCATGCAGACTGGCAACGGGGCGATCGCCCCCACTGGTCGGCCGCGCTGCCTTTTTACGGACAGCACCCGGTGAAATAGGGGCAAAAGTCAGTACAGCGCAGAGCGCAGCAGAGGCACAAAGTGCAAAAGCACAAAAAGGGAATGCCGCAGCTTAGCTCCCGCACTCCCTCTCCTCGTTTTCGCTGGATTCAGCAATTCTACAAACCTGGAACCTATTCAGCCGCCAGAGCCTCGCGGGGCGTGCCGTAGTCGATGCGGTCGAGGTCGCTGGCGCTGCTCCGGAGCGGGTTGGTGTAAACATTCAGCTTTTGCAGCAGCACCAGCCAGAAAAACAGCGGATCTTCGACCAGGTAGCGCCGCCACAGCCGCTTGGGTTCGGCCATGAGGCGATAGAGCCATTCCAGCCCTGCCTCACTGATCCACTTGGGCGATCGCTTGACGTTTCCTGCCTCAAAGTCGATCGTTGCGCCAATGGCCAGGAAGATTTTGACATTGGGCAGTTGGTCTTTGTACTTGTGAATGAACAACTCCTGCTTCGGTGCGCCCAACCCCACAGCCAAGACGGTTGCGCCCGACTCTCGAATCATTTCCAGGATGCGATCGCACTCGGCTTCGTCCTTTTCAAACCCGAAGGACGGCGAATGGGTCGCAACCACGATTTCCCGCCCGACTTTTGCATTGATGCGCTTCTGGGCCGCTGCTGCAACGCCCTCTTTGGCCCCCAGCAGGAAAATACGAATGTCTGGGTTGTCCTTGTGATACTCGTAAAAAGCAGGGAACAGGTCAGACCCCGAAATTTTTTCGCGGATGGGCGACCCCAGGAAGCGAGACACGTACATTAAGATCTTGCTGTCGCAAACCCGGTAGTCTGCGTCATTATAGACCTTGAAGAAGGACGAGTCTCTTTGCAGTTTGACCAAGTGATCCACGTTGGGAGTATAAACAACGCCGCTGGTTAGCTTTTCCAGTAGTTCCTGTGTTGACAGGTTATCAATTTGCACGTTCAGAATCTTAACGCTGTCCATCCAGCACGCTCCATTCCTGAGGTCTTTTGCTCGATAGTCATCCGAAATCCAAACCAGGCGGTTTGTTCGCAGAGTCAATGACCATCTACATTCGGTAATAACATCCGCAAAAGCCGGGTAAACAGAGGGAGATTACGTACGAGTTTCCGCCCTCTAAGGGGGCGGGCTGCGGCGCTTTTGTCTTGATATTGTATGGGTTTTGTGTGGTTTTAATGAGTTAAATACTTTGCCTGAAAAAATCACCTACACAGCGAGTAGTCCATTGGCCAGTAAAAAGGGCCAAAAGTCTTCTTTTGATGGACTTTCAGGTTGCAGGAAGGGCTGATCTTTTGAAACCAAGGCGCAAATCCAATCTGCGAAATCATCGCCCCCTTAGTGACCGTATTTTTCACCAGTCTGTTCGGTTTGTGTACTCGTTATCATCACTTTTGCGATCGCCCGATAGGGAAATTTAGGCACATCGAATGAGATTTTTCCGCCTATGGACTGCGCTCATTGCCGCAAAATATTGCGTCTGTTAGGAAGCGATCGCACCTGGGCACACTAGCGTTGTACGGTTCAAAGTTTGAATGCGAACCCTCGCAAACCAGATTTGAACCTCCTCTAACAGTTTGTATGAAAACGTTTTCGTCTTTGAACTTCAGATCAGTCACCGAGTTTCGGTTCTGGCTGGTGGCGATCGCCGCTGGGCTGGCTGCAATTCACCTGACGCTGGTTTGGCGGGCTGATAACGTCGATTTGCTGGGCAGCAGCATTCTGTTTTTTGCGGCGCTGGCCTCGCTGTTGGGCGATCGCCAGCATACACTGCGCTTTGATAGCAGCATTCTCGCAAGCGTGCTTGGAGCCATGCTGATTGTGTTCGTGCTGTTGCGGAGTTTGGCAACTCCGGGCGAGGCGTTTTTGCTGCTAGCTCCGCTCACGGCTGGTTTAGGATTAGCCCTCCTATCCTCTGGTTTTCGCGGATTGGGGCAATATCGACAAGAACTGTTGCTGCTGTTTTGTCTGGGTGCGCCCAAGGTGTTTATTCCGCCGCTGTTTGACCCGACGCTGTGGACGGCGAAATTTTCGACCGCTCTGCTCTGGTATGGCGGGTTTGAAGTAGTTCGCGATGGAGTCAATATTCACCTGCCCACCGGGTCAGTCGAGGTCTATCCTGGCTGTTCTGGCATTGAGGGCATTACTTACCTGCTGTCGCTAGCGGGTTTGTTTGTGGTGATGTTCCCTTTGAACTGGCTGCGTCGCGGACTGGCAGTTGCGCTGGCGGTGTTGATCGCTTTTGGGGTCAACGGGGTGCGGGTGTCTTTGATGGCCTATCTGGTCGCATCTTCTCAGCCAGAGGCGTTTGAATACTGGCATGAAGGCACCGGGTCGCTCATCTTTTCCATGATTGCTGTGCTGATTTTTGGCGGCGTGTGCTGGCTGCTGCTGCGCTGGCAGGAGGCTGCTGAATGCTGGACGGCCTTAGCGGAGGTCGGTGACGATTCAACGGAGGACGAACTGTTTCTGGGATCATCCGCAGGACGAGCCGCTTGAGTGGGCAAGAGCCATAGTTCCTTTCGTGATAGCACGTTCATGACTGCAAACTTATCTGCAAACTCAGCCGAAAACTTAGTTGCGAAATATACTCGCCTGTCGCTGCTGGCATTGACCTTGGGGGGCGTGGTGCTGGTACTGGGGCGCTTGCTCCTGTTTCCCCCGACCGCTGAGCAGACGAAGGCCGAATTTGACTTCCCGGAGCAGGTGCCCCTTCCTGGCTGGCAGGCTCAGTCGGCAACAGCGCTGCCGATTCCCGAAAAGGCGCAGGCAGAGATGGTGTCGGGCAAGCGATACGACTATACGAAGGGCGATCGCGCTCTCACAGTAGAAATCCGATACCTGGTCAACACCGACCCCAGCGTCCGCAATTTATTGCTGAAGTATGGCAAATCCACCCCAACGGTTGCGTTTCCCACAACCATTCAGCAAGACGAATCAGGCGGATTCTACAGCATCTACGCCGATGAAACCCACGCCCATCTCACCAGTTGCATCAATCCTCGCGGCTCCAGCACCGTCACCGAGGCGCAGTTTATGCAAAACCGTTACGCCCTCGACTTGCGCCCAGAGCGGGCCCTGCCCGTCCTGCTGGGTCGAGAGACGCTGCGAGATGGGCGCTGTCTGTGGACGGTGATGTCTGCCCCACTCCAAAACACCCCGGCAGATCAGGTCTATCCGCAGCTCAAAGCCGCCTGGAAAGACTGGCAGGCATGGTGGCAACCCCAGTTTCCGACTCCCTAAGTTTCCCGTTTCCTGAAGTCTGCGAGACGCTCCTTGGCTCCCTTTTTTTCACCCCATTTCACTCGGTTATTGACATACTCGGAGGATATCCTATGACTCAAGCCCAACCCGAATCTCCCACTCCCTCCCCCGCAAGCAAGCCTTTTTCCCCAGTGCTGCTGCGTTGGGCCGGGTATGGACTGTTGGTTCTGACGACGCTTGACCTGTTCACAATTCTGTTCCCACCCCGATTCACTAATCCCATTTGGGAGTTTGAAACAATGGGTGCAATCGTAGAGCGAGTTCCTGTTCCACTTTTGGCGGCGGCGCTAATCTTTTTTGGGGAAATGCAGTTTCGCAGTAAGTGGGAACGGCCTGTTCTCAAGTTCCTTTCCTGGGTATCAATGCTGTTTGGTATTTTCCTGCTGCTGCTGGTTCCGCTGGGCGTGACGAATACGCTACGGCTGAATAGCCAGAGCATGGATTTGATCAGTAACCAATTTAGCCAGCAGCTTGAGCAGGTAGCTGCTTTCGAGAAGCAAATCAATGATGCCAGCGCGGAGCAAATCAAGGGCTTTTTGGAGAGCCAGGGCGTGACGCTGGAGGGAGATGCAGCCAGAGCGCCCAAGGAGCAAATGCTGAGCCAGTTGTCTCAGTTTAAGGAGCGGATGCAGGAGCAGGTGGAAATTGAAAAGGCAAGCCGCCGCAACCGCCTGATGGAAAGCTCTGCCAAGTGGAACTTGAGCGCCTTGATTGCTGGCTTCTTGTTTATCTATATCTGGCACCTTACTCGCTGGGCCAGGGGTGCCAAGAAAAAGCGCAGCAAAGCATCCAAAACACAGCCCGCTGCATAGATGCTGACGTTTCATCGATTAAAGCATTTGATGCAGGTTTGAATTCTGGGTAAGAGTAAGAAACGCTCTTATCCAGGATTTTTTTAGCGCAGCAGGTTGCCTACGATTCTGGCCATGCGGATTGTAAAGTCGTAGGTATTTCTGGAACCGCCGCTAATTGGGCCGCCGATGCCCACAAAGGCTGAGGAAGCTGTGGTGGATTGGATAATGCGGGCAAAAACTTGACCATTTTGTGCGCGTGCAAAGATGCCATCGATAAAGACGGCTGCACCGCCCCCCAGGCCAATACTGCTGCTGCGTTGTCCAGAGATGCGAATAGAGTTGCGGGATAGTCGATAAGTGCCAACTACAGGAAAGAGGTCATCGCGGACGATAGTGCCAATTCCTCTGGGCGTAAAGCGAAATAGTCGATTGCTAAAAAATTCCCAAATACCGCCAATCTGAGACTGGCGCAGCCGAGTGGCGGAGCCAACCCCTTGAATGCTGAGGATTCTGAGTGGCGCACTGCCGCGAAATGCCCCAACCAAGCGAACATTTCTGGTGGCTGGTCGAGTGGACTGAGGGCTTAGGGCATCTGGCATTGAGGCACGAGCAATCGTGAAATGCAAGGATGGGTTCGTGACCGCAGGCAGATTTGTGTTGGTGAAAGCGATAGGAGAAGCGTGAGCCATTCCTGAGGAGGCGTTTTTGGACAAAGGGGACTTTAGCGTAGACATGGCTGTGTAAAGGGTAGAAATGAGCCAATCATGACGAACTCTGGACTGGCTTGAACTGCCAAAGATTATTTTGGACTGCAAAGTCTCTATACACTTTAGAGCATTTTTTTTGACAGTATTTTTATAAGCATTTTTTAAGCTTTCTTTCAGTTTTTGAAGAGCCTACTCGGCTGGGCGGCGGAGCGATTTTAGCCACTTCAGCAGCGAGATGGGCAGCGAAATGGGCGAGAGCAACGTAGCAACGATCAGCACTAGCCAGGATAAGTGATCTGTTTTAGGGGTTGAGGGGTCTTTTAGAAAAATGGATAGATAAACGGTAAAGGCGATCGCCGAAAGCACGAGATAGGCGGTTAAAAAATGAGAGACGTGAACCATGTGAGTTTGAGTGGGGGCAGAAAGTGGTTCCTGATATAGAGCAAGTAGCCTTGAAGGTTGAAAAGGTTGAAGTAGAATCGGCGCTGATATAGGGGAATCCACGATGGGCGAGGGCATTTTGAAAACACTGCGATCGCGACAGGGGCTAGTCCTAAAACCAGGGCGATCGCCCTACCGTTCTATCCAGTCCTCCGCCACGCTCCTCCGCCAAACTCAAATTTGCTGGATTTTGCCCAACCGTCTGGCCCTGGGACCCCTCCCACAACCAGACTACGCTAGCATCCTCACCGCCGCCAACGTAGAGGTGGTGCTATCGCTCTGTGCCGACGCAGAGGGGAGACTGCCGCAAAACATTGCAGAAAAGTTTTACTATCAGCGATATATTTTGCCAAATCAATCCTACTTGGTTCCGCTTCAGGTTCAACACTTTGAAGTGGCAACAGAACTGCTGCATCAGCACCTCCGTCGCCAGCGCCCAGTTTATGTCCACTGTCGGCGGGGAGTCGAGCGATCGCCCCTAGTGTGTGCTGCGTATTTGTGTCGTTATCACCAGTTAGAGGTGTGGGAGGCGCTGCGCTATGTTCAGCAGGTGCAGGCGATCGCCGCCCCGACTAGCGCACAAATCAAAATATTGCAGGCGTTTGTAAGTCAAAGTTCAAAATTCCTGGATTCTACTCAGGTCTCCGTGTAGCTCATGAGCCTGAGCCTCTGTCAAGGACAGTTTCCGAAAAAGTAGAGGCAAAAACGGCTCCGAAACCTTACGGACTTGCCGCTTAAACCGCTTAGAAATTCCGCAATATGGCTGAATTTTTGTCAACAATAATCACCTTTGGACTCTGAAACTTCTGTATTTTTAGCATTCAATAAGCTTCTAGACTTCAGACGTAAATTTACTGAAAATTTATGGCTCAACTCGTTTAATGTTTTGCAACACGGGGAACTCTTTGTTTATGAAAGCAATTTTAGGCTGCTTTGTAGACTGCTGCACCACAGTTTGGAACCCGTGTATCTCAGTGCAAGCATAGTTGTGTAAATTCTCCCAGGCGATGTCAAGAATGAAGTTACTAGAAACCTTGCAGATACTCGATGGGCAATCTAAAGTCGCAAGTCTGAAATCAAAAATTGATACTAGAGGCAGGACTTTCCGATATAAAGCGCCTGGGTAATTTGGGATTTAAAGTTATTTGAATAACTACATTTGGGGCGATCGCTCCTGAGTTTTTGTGTCGGTTTTGGTGCCTCAATTTTCGCACATTAGTCTTCGTGAGTCTTTGTGAGTCTTTGTGTATCTATCCATCTACCTCAAACCAACCATGCCTTCTATCACCAGTCAGCCCACCGTCGTTTTTATCGATGCTGCCACGCCGGATTACCAAACATTGATTGCAGGCATCCACGCCGATGCTGATGTTTATGTTCTCAGCGCTGAACTAGACGGCATTCAGCAAATTACAGACTCCCTGACTGGACGCAATAACGTCAGCAGCGTTCACATTATTTCTCACGGCAGCGCAGGCAACCTCCAGCTAGGCTCCGCAGTGCTAAACGGCGATACGCTGGCACACTACAACACGTTCCTGCAATCCTGGTCTGCCGCGCTGACAGACAATGCCGATATCCTACTCTACGGCTGCAACATCGCTGATGGCGAGGGCAGCGCGTTTGTAGATCAGCTTGCTGAAATCACCGGCGCCAACCTTGCTGCATCCACAAACCCAACGGGCAGCGCTGCCTACGGCGGCGACTGGACGCTGGAGTACACCACAGGCAACATCGAAGCACCCACACCCTTCAGCGCTGAGAGTTTAAGAAACTATAGCGGCATTCTGGGGCAATTCACTGCTAACAGCATTGTTGTTCTTCGAGTTGGTGATGGCAGTGCAGCGCTGACCAATGCAGCAACTGCTGTTTTTCTAGATGAGTACGATACGAACGGCAACCTGCTGCAATCTATTCCCATGCCGACCGCAGTCAACGGCAGCAACCGCCGCATGACGCTAAGCGGCACCAGCCTTTCTCAAGGCTCGCTGACCTTATCGGTTAACGGGCAATTTCTGACTGTCGCTGGCTATGATGCGGCTGTGGGCACTGACGATGTCACCAAGACTGAAAGCGCTGCCACCAATCGCGTGGTTGCTTTGATTGACGGAAACGGCGTCATCGACACGTCAACCCGCATCAGCGACGGGTTTAACCGGGACGAACCTCGCGGTGTGGCCACTACCGATGGGACTGAGTTTTGGGTCGCGGGTGTATCGAATAACAATAGCGGTGGTGTCCGCTATGTCTCCTACGGCAGTTCTGGAACCAGCACGCAGCTAACAACGCCTGACCGCGCCTCAAGATCTTTAGGAATTTATAACGGACAGCTTTATCTGACAGCCACAGGCACAGGCTTTGTTGGACTTAACACCGTCGGCACGGGCACGCCGACGAGCGGCTCCCACACGCTGACGTTGCGAGCCGTTGCAGGACAGTTGCCCTATGAGTTTGTACTGCTCGACCGAGATGCATCGATCGCCGGAGTCGATACGCTTTATGTTGCTGATTACAGCGGACTGACCACATCGCGTGGCATTCACAAGTTCTCTTTTGATGGCACAAACTGGATCTCACGAGGACGTTATGATGCGGGACAGATTATTGGGCTAGCGGGCAAAGTGGTTGGCGGTACGGTAGAGCTATACGGCACCCAAGTAACAGCAGCAAATAATTCTCTGGTCAGAATCGTAGACACGGCTGCGTTTAACCAAAACATCAGCGGTAGCCTGACAACGCTGGCCGTCGCTGGGGCAAACCGGATATTTCGCGGGGTGGCGTTCTCGCCGAGTGCAGTGGTGAATCAGCCGCCTGTTGCCAACAGCGGTTCGCTGATCACAAACGAAGATGCCGCATTCTCTGGAACGCTATCTGGATCAGATCCAGAAGGTGCAGCGCTAACCTACAGCATCGTGAACCAGCCTGCTAATGGCACGGTGACGATTACGAATGCTGCGACAGGAGCATACACGTTTACACCAAATTTAAACTTCAATGGAAGCGATTCATTCACTTTTAGAGTGAATGATAGCGTGAATGACTCTGGTACAGCAACAATCACAATTACGGTCAATCCGGTGAATGATGCGCCGACGGCTTCTGGTGTCATCTTAAACACAGATGAAGATGTAGCGGGATCAGGCTTTTTGCTAGGCGCGGATGTCGATGGTGATGGGTTGACGTATGAAATCGTGACCCTGCCGACAAAAGGAAGCGTCGTCATCACGAATACAACAACCGGAGCCTTTACCTACACGCCGAATGCAAACGCGAATGGCGCTGACAGCTTCACCTATCGCGTGTTTGACGGGACGGTGTATTCCAGCCCAGCAACGTTGACCGTGGCGATCGCCCCAGTCAACGACGCGCCGCAAGCCTCTAATAGCAACCTCAGCACCAGCAGAAATCAGCCCCAGAGCAGTACGATCTCGGCGGCGGATGTAGACGGTGACACCTTGACCTACAGCGTGGTGACGGCACCAGCGAATGGCACGCTGACCAGCTTTGACGCAGCGACCGGAGCCTTTACCTACTTGCCGAATGCGGGGTATGTCGGGCCTGACAGCTTTTCGTTCCAGGCGAATGACGGCAGTGGCGCACCCAACGCGCTCTCGAACGTGGCGACAGTGAACATTATGGTCAACTTTGGCAACAATGCCCCGGTTGCCAACAGCAGCAATCTGACTACCAATGAAGACGTGGCTGTTCCAGGAACGCTTTCTGGCACGGATGGCGACAACGATCCGCTGATCTATGCGATCGCCACTGGGCCCAGCCAGGGCAGCATTACTGCTTTTGATTCCAGCACAGGCGCATTTACCTACACGCCCAACCCCAATGCAAACGGTTCTGACAGCTTCTCATTCCGCGTATTCGATGGATTTGAGGAGTCGGCACCCGCAACAGTCACTATTACCATCAACGCCATTAACGATGCGCCCGTTGCCAATGCGGCGACCCTAACCACACGGACAGGCAAAACCGAGGTGAGCGTGTTGACCGCCACAGACGTAGAGGGCGATCCGCTGAGCTTCAGTATTGTCTCCGCTCCGGCACATGGCACGGTCACAATCACGAACGCCCTGACGGGAGAATACACCTACACTGCCAACGCGGGTTTTTCGGGCAGCGACAGCTTTACATTTCGGGCAAACGATGGAACGGATGATTCTGCGCCTGCAACGGTCAACATCACGGTCGGGCCGAATAGTGCGCCCATCGCAACTAACGGCAACCTGACGACCCGTACCAACGTGGATAAGGCGGGAATGCTGACGGCGACCGATCCCGACAGCGATCCGATTCGGTTCTCGATTGTGACTGCGCCCAGCCACGGAACAGTCGTCATTACCAACACGGCGACCGGGGCTTATACATACACGCCAAATCCGGGATATAGCGGCCCAGACAGCTTCGTATTCCGGGCAAACGACGGCATCTTCGATTCTGCTCCCGGAACGGTTTCGGTGGTGGTGGCAGCAAACCAAGCTCCCACACTCGTCTCACCGCTGCCCCGACGCGGCGCAACGGAGAAGCAGCTATTTACGGCTCAGATTCCGGTCAATGCGTTTGTCGATCCGGATGGCGATTCGCTGACCTATACGGCGACGCTGGAAAACGGTGCGCCGCTGCCTGCGTGGTTGACCTTTAACCCGGCGAATCGCACGTTTTCGGGTACGCCAGCCAATGCCAACGTGGGCACGATCGCGCTGCGGGTTGTTGCAACTGATCCAAGCGGGGCGCGGAGTGAAGGCACCTTCACCCTGACCGTGCTGAATGTCAACGATGCGCCTGTGCTGCAAAAGCCGATTAGCGACCAGGCTGCGACGACCGGCAGAGGATTTAGCCTGGTGCTGGCGGCAGATACATTTGCCGATGTGGACGCAGGCGATGTGCTGACCTATACAGCCAGGTTGAGCGACGGCAGTCCGCTGCCTGCATGGCTGACGTTCGATCCCGTAACGCGCACCTTTAGCGGAACGCCAGCGGGCGAGAATGCGGGCAGCTATCGAGTGGTCGTGCGGGCAACTGACTCGTCGGGCATTAGCATCGCTGACGAGTTTGATCTGGTGGTGAAGTTGGGCGGCTCGTCTTCTGGCGGCGGGCAAAACGGTAAACCCAAAAAGCTGAACCGGATTGTGGGGTCGTCAAAGTCGGATGTGCTGAAGGGCACGCGATTGGGCGATCGCATGGTGGGCGGCAGTGGCAATGACCTGATGCGCGGGCTGGGGGGCGCTGACCTGCTGTTGGGCGGCGACGGCACAGATCGGATGATTGGCGGCAGTGGAAATGACACGCTGATCGGCGGACGCGGAGCAGATGTGCTGTCTGGTGGTGCGGGCGACGATGTGCTGGTGGCCGGAGAGACAACCGATTTGCAGCGCAGTTTTGCGGAATCTGCTGAGATAGATCAACGGGCGATCGCCTCTAATATCCTGAAGGGTGGCAAGGGCAACGACCTGCTGGTGAGCGGTGGACGCAGCGATGTGATGATTGGCGGCGCAGGGCGCGATACGTTTGTCCTCGCCAAGCACGGCAGCGCTGATTTCATTCGAGATTTCAAAATCGGCACAGATGTCATCGGGCTGGCGAAGGGGTTGACCTTTGGCGATCTGCGAATTCAGCAATTTAGCAAAGGAACCCGCATCCTGCTGGACGGCTCAAATGAGGTGATTGCGGAGCTGTCGGGGGTGCGGGCGAATAAGCTGACCGCTGCCAGTTTTGTGCCATTTACGCGGCTACCGCTTTAGCCCAAGCATCCGGGGCTACTGCGTCAGAATGGATGCTTTGACCTCGCCCTGAACCGCCAAAATGGAATTTTTTCTAAATCTGCTGTTTTGACGACAGAATCTGATCTGGCCGCTGAGCAAGTATATTGGCATGTTGTCAAGTTTGCTTGCATCACTGCGACTAGCAGAGGGGTCAGCCAATGGTCGGAAAAAGAGTCAGACGGCAGAATTGGTTTTGGGGGTGGGCGTGGGTCGGGCTACTGGTGGGATTGTTGGGATCTTGCAATGTGGCTTCCAATGTGGCTTCCAATGTGGCTCCTGAGGCAGCGCCACCCGTCGCACAGGAGCCAGTCACGCTGACAGTTTCAGCAGCGGCCGACCTGAACTACGTGTTTCCCGAAATTGGCAAGCAGTGGGAGGCGGAAACCGGACATCGGGTTACGTTTAACCTGGGTTCGACCGGACAATTGGCACAGCAAATTGAGCGGGGCGCACCCGTGGATTTATTTGCCGCAGCCAACCGGAAATTCATCGAAGATTTGGATGAGAAAGGGCTGATTCGCTCCGAAACGAAGGCGCTGTATGGCGTGGGGCGAATTGTGCTGTGGCAGAAAGACGACAGCCCCCTGGAACTGAAAACCCTGCAAGACTTGACGAAGCCGGAGGTGAAACGGGTTGCGATCGCCAATCCAGACCACGCGCCCTACGGGGTCGCCGCCCGCGAAGCGATGCAGTCTGCCGGGGTTTGGGATGCGATTCAGCCCAAGCTGGTCCTTGGGGAAAACATCAAACAAACCCAGCAATATGCCGAAATGGGGAACGTGGAAGTGGCGATCGCCGCCCTTTCGATTAGCGTCGGCAAACCCGGAAAATGGACGCTGATTCCGGCTGAGTTGCACCAGCCGCTGGAGCAAATGCTGGCCGTGCCCAAGACCGCGCCGCATCCTGAACTGGCTCAGCAGTTTGCCACATTTATCAATGGGGAGAAGGGTCGGCCCCTCATGAGAAAATACGGTTTCGTCCTGCCTGGAGAGGAGCTAGCCCTATGATTTGGCAACCGTCAATCCTCTCTCTCCAAGTCACCTTGGTCGCCAGCGCTTTGATTCTGGTGTTTGGGCTGGGGCTGGGAATTTTTTTGGCGCGGGTACGGTTTCGGGGACAGATTTTTGTGTCTACGTTGCTGAATTTGCCGCTGGTGCTGCCACCCAGCGTCGTGGGCTATTTTTTGCTGCTGGCCCTAGGACGCGGCAGTCCGATTAGGGAATGGCTGAGAATTGATTTGCTCTTTACCTGGCAGGCGGGGGCGATCGCCTCGGCGGTGGTAGCGCTGCCGCTGATGGTGGAATCGACCCGTGCGGCGATCGCCAACGTCAGTCCAGAGCTAGAGGCCGCCGCCCGCACGCTGGGTTCAACGGAGCCAGAAGTGTTGTGGCGGATTACCCTGCCGCTTGCCCATCGCGGCATTTTGGCAGGCTTTGGGCTAAGCGTGGCGCGGGGATTGGGAGAATTTGGCGCAACGCTAATGGTGGCAGGCAGCATCCCCGGACGCACCCAGACCCTCCCCCTGGCAATCTACGATGCCGTGCAAATGCAGCGCTATGGACTCGCAAACGCAATGGTGCTGATGATGACGGCGATTGCCTTTGCTTTGTTGTGGTGGGTGCGCCATTTGGAGTCCAAACAGTCTCCTTCGCAGTCGCCAATCGCGATTCGCCCAGAGATCGACTCAGAGATCGACTTAGAGATCAACTCAGAGGTCAACCCAGATGAGCCTATTGGTGGATATTCAGAAGCGGCTCCCCAGCTATACCCTGAACGTAGCTTTCAGCGCTGAACGAGAGCCACTCGGCATTTTGGGCGGGTCAGGATCGGGCAAAAGCATGACCCTCCGCTGCATCGCGGGCATTGAAACCCCCACCAGCGGCACCATCGTGCTGAACAATCGCATTCTCTACGACTCGCGCAAAGGCATTAACCTCCCCAGCCGCGATCGCCGCGTGGGGTTTCTGTTTCAAAACTATGCGTTGTTTCCGCATCTCACGGTCGCCCAAAACATCGCCTACGGACTGAATAAGCGCCAAGGGTTAAAACAAGAAAAGCGAGAACTCGTCCAAACCGTCGAAGCGCAGCTTGGGCGCGTTCAGCTTGCCGGATTTGGCAACCGCTATCCTCATCAGCTTTCCGGCGGACAACAGCAGCGAGTTGCCCTTGCTAGAGCGCTGGCCCCCAATCCCGATATCCTTCTGCTCGACGAACCTTTTTCTGCCCTCGATACTCACCTCCGCAGCAAGCTAGAAAAGCAGCTCATCAAAACCCTGGCAGATTACAACGGCATCGCTCTGTTTGTGAGCCACAATCTGGAAGAGGCCTATCGCGTGTGTCAGCGATTGCTCGTGCTTTCTTCGGGAACTGTGATTGCCAATGGATACAAGCAGGACGTGTTTCATCATCCGAAAACAATGCCCGTTGCCCAACTGACCGGATGCAAAAATTACACCCGAATCCAGCCCATCAATCAGCAAACAGTACGCGCTCCGGATTGGAACTGCACCCTTCACACGGATGAACCCGTCTCTTCAAAACACACGCACATCGGCATTCGGGCGCACCATATCCGCTTCTCCCATCCGCCCTACCCGCCCAATACCTTTCCCGCCTGGCTGGCCTGGACCAGCGAAACGCCTCATCGCATGACGCTATTCCTCAAGCTGGGCAACGCACCCCGCTATGCCGAAGACTATCACCTCCAGGCAGAGGTCTTCAAAGAGGAATGGGAACGCCTGAAAGATCGTCCCCAACCGTGGCATCTCACGCTAGATCCGCTCCGGCTTTTGCTGCTGGAATAAGTTGCCAAAACTCGGCCTGCCCCACCTGCATCTTCCATGCCAAAATGCCGATAGCCATTAACCGCGTTCCCTCCATCCCGTGAAACCCGAACACGACCTTTGCAATAATCTGAAGCAAGTCCGGCTGCGGCTGGGCATGAGCCAGCAAGACCTAGCGGCGATCGCCGGAGTGTCGCGCCAAACCATCGGCGGCGTAGAGGCAGGACAATACGCACCATCCACAACCGTCGCGCTGCGGTTGTCCAGGGCGCTGGGCTGCCAGGTTGAAGACCTGTTCTGGCTGGAGCAAGATGCGGTGGAGTTGGATGCGCTCCCGACCCAAAACTTTCCGACGGATCAGGCCACTCGACTCAGCCTGGCCCGAGTGGGCGGCCGGTGGATTGCACACCCGCTAAAGGGGAACGCCGCCTTTCGGACAGAAATGGTGCCTGCGGACGGGGAAGGCCGCTACGATTCGACCACCCAAATGCTGCGCGTCCACCTGCTCGACGATCTGGAAAAGCTGCACCGCACAGTTGTCATCGCGGGCTGCACGCCAGCACTATCGCTGTGGGCGCGGGCCGCCGAGCGCTGGCATCCCGACCTGCGCGTACATTGGACGCTGGATAACAGCATGTGCGCCTTGGATCGGCTCTGTTGCGGAGAGGTGCATCTTGCGGGAATGCATCTCTACGATACGGCCACGCGAGATCACAACGTTCCGTTTGTGAAAACTGCCCTGCAAACGCAAGCTGTCCTGCAAAGTGTCGCTGCTGTGGTGATTAATTTGGGCAGTTGGGAAGAGGGGTTACTCATTCAGCCTGGAAACCCGCTGCATCTCAAAACGATTGAAGATCTGACCCGACCGGACGTAAAGATTGTGAATCGGGAAGCGGGGGCGGGCAGTCGGCAGGTGTTAGAGCGATCGCTCCAGGTGGCAGGCATTCCGCCGCAAGCGGTTCGAGGATTTGACACCCTGGCAGCGGGGCATCTGGAGGTGGCCAGGGCGATCGCCACTGGGCAGGCAAGCGCAGGCGTTAGCACTGCATCAGTTGCCGCAGCGTTTGGGGCTAGAGTTCATCCCGCTGCTGCATCGTTCTCGCTATGATCTGGTAACGCTCCAACCCTATCTCGAAGAAGCGCCCGTGCAACAGCTTTTGAGTACGCTGGGCCATCGTCGAGTTCTGTCGCAGTTGCAAAGGCTGGGGCGGTTACGATACGAGTCAAACGGGGGGATGTTTTGAGTACCGTTATGTCTTCTTAAGTCCGTGCATCTGTGACAGTATTTTCCATTCTGATCGAATCCGTCACTTATGTCTTTTCCTGTTCCTGAAATTGTAAAAATCGCCCCCACTTGGCTGGCGTTGTCCGAGCTAAAACCCCTTGATCCTGCGGACGTTCATCTGTGGTTTGGTGTGAATCTTGAGAGCGGTGCAGAATCCCTGCCATTGCTTGAGCAAACTCTTTCGCCCGACGAACAGGCCAGAGCCGCAAAGTTTCGCCAGACGGGCGATCGCGCTCGATTCATCATCGGTCGGGGCATTTTGCGACACCTGCTCAGCCGCTACACCGGGCTTGCGCCATCTGCCATTTGCTTTTCCTACAATTCCTACGGCAAGCCTGCCCTGAAGTCCCCATCCAACGCCACGCCGCCACTGCAATTCAACCTGTCGCATTCTGGCGGGCTGGCGCTGTACGGATTCACGCAGGAGCATCTGATTGGGGTTGACCTGGAGCAGCATCGACCGCTGGATGTGCTTGCTCTGGCGCGATCTGTCTTTTCTGAATCAGAACGCGCTGTGCTAAACCCTCTGCCCCCCGCTAAGCAACTGACTCAATTTCTGCAACTCTGGACGTGCAAAGAAGCCTACGTGAAGGCAACTGGCCAGGGATTGAGCGGGCTAGAGCAGGTGGAGATGGCGATCGCCCCTAACGGCTCAATTCGTGTCCCAGCATTCACTAACGCTACTAATGCATCACCGTCTGATTCATGCTGGCAGATTCAACCTGTATCGCTTGGCAATCACTTTTCCGGTACGTTCGCAGTACACAAGCAAGCTTTTAACCTGTATTGTTACCGTCTTTACTCTGTGCAAGATTTGGTGTAACTTCTCGCCCTTATCCCAACTCACGGCTGATATATCCCCGAATTGCAGAAACGGCCACCACTCGCGGCGAGGCTAGATAGTTATTCCCCGTGGGATCGCCACTGCGTCCCTTGAAGTTGCGATTGGTGGCATAGATGCCGTTCTCGCCCGCTTCCAAAACGCCCTTGCCCGCGTTGATGCAGGCTCCGCAGCCCGACTTGAGAATTGTTGCACCCGCCGCTTCCAAAATCTCCACATAGCCCAGGGCCTCGGCCTGTTGCAGCACTGCTTGCGACGCAGGGACGACAAACAGGCTGACCTGCGGCGCGATGCGGTTTCCTTTTAGCACTGCTGCTGCTTCCGCCAAATCGTGCAGCTTGCCGCCTGTGCAGGAGCCGATAAACGCCTTGGTGATGGGAACCCGCCCCAACTGGCTAATGCCCACGACCTGATCGGGCTTGGGTGGACAGGCGACTTGGGGTTCTAGATCGGTTAAATCAAATGTGTAGGCGCGTTCGTATTCTGCATCCGCATCACTGGCGATCGCCCTCCCTAGTTCTGCCATCGCCTCATCATCCAGTGGTTCTTCCAAGTATTCGCTAGTGCGTTCCCTCTGGCGTTCTGCCAGATACTCCCACGTCACGGCATCAGGCGCGATAAGTCCGCACAGCGCCCCACACTCCACTGCCATGTTTGCCAGTGTCATCCGCTCGTCCATCGGCATTCGGGCGATCGCCCCACCGCAAAACTCCAGCACCCGCCCGATCGCCCCGTCGCAGCCCAGCTGCCCCAGCAAAAACAGCATGATATCTTTGGCGCTGATCTCCGGCGCGGGCGTTCCCTCCAGGCAGATTCGCAGCGTCGGCGGCACGCGCACCCACAGATCGCCCGTTGCCAGCAGGTTGGCCATATCCGTTGTGCCAATGCCTGTCGAAAAGCAGCCAAACGCGCCATAGGTGCAGCTATGGGAATCTGTCCCGGCGATCACCATGCCCGGCCGCACAAACCCCCGCTCCGGCAGCAGCACATGGCAAATGCCCGCTGCCTCTCCGGGCGACACCACATCCAGCAGGTGGCAGCCCTGCGCCTGGGCAAACTCGACCATTTGCTGATAGAGCAAGTCAGCTTTGGGGTCAACCCGAATATCGTTGATTTGAATAAAATGATCCGCCACCAGCACCAGGCGATCGCGCTCCCAAATCCTTGCCGACTCACCGAAATGCTGGTAGAAAAGCTGTGCCACCCCAGCGGCGATCGCATCGTGGGACATCGCCAGATCCACCCTGGCAAACACCACCTCACCGGGCTGTACAAACGCATTGCCCGATGCCCGCGCCAGCAGCTTTTCTGCCATCGTCATGGGGCGGCGCGGCGTATTGCTGGGCGGCAGGGCCATGTCTCCGCGCAATCGCTGCTGGTTAAAGGCAAACAGCCCGCCCGCCTGCGTAATCGCCGCCACAATTGGGTGGGTTTCTGCTTCGCCCAAGTGCTTTAAGGGCAACCCGATATTGATGCTGTTGCGATAAAAAATATCGGCAAAGGATCGCGCCCGCACCTCGCGGACACCTGCCGCTTTCAGGGCGATCGCCGCAATCTCTCGACTAGAGCCACAGCCAAAGTTTGCCCCTGCCTCAATCACGTCATAGTTCATGAGCTGATCAATTCCGATGATATGCTCCAGCGCGTACCGTTTCAGATGCGCCGGGTCGAGATTGGTTCCTCGCTTTGCGGGAATAATGTCATCCGTGTTGATATCATCTCCCAGGGCTAAAACCTTCTCAGAGTCGTTCTTAGATCGATTTTCAGGTGCGTTCATAAGATTGTGTATTCGTCAGTTGTTGAATCAGTTGCTCAGTGAATGCTTTTGTATTCACAAACTTGTCTTCTGGCGAGGTTATCAGATCGGCCGTGCGATAGCCTGCTTCCAGCAGTTGCTCCTGGGCGATCGCCAGATGATCTGCTGCATCTTGCTCCCCCCACTGTCGCAACATTAACTCCACGCTGGCCAGCGTCCCCATCGGATTGGCGATGCCCTTGCCCGCGATATCCGGCGCTGTGCCATGAATCGCCTCGTACATCCCAAAACCGTCTGCATTTAGGCTGGCAGACCCCAGCAGCCCAATCGACCCGGCGATCGCCCCGCCAATGTCGCTGAGAATGTCGCCAAACAGGTTGCCTGCCAAAATTACGTCAAACTGCTGCGGATTCATCACGAGCTGCATGGCCAGATTGTCCATCAGCATCGGCACCAGCGTCACATCGGGAAACGCTGCCGCTTCTTCCTGCACCAGCCGCGTCCAGGGAAGGCAGGGCAGCGCGTTTTCCTTGTGGGCGATCGCCAGTTTCTTGCGCCGCTGCTGGGCCTGCTGAAGCGCAACGCGGGCGATCCGCCGAATTTCGGAATCGGCATACTGCATCGTGTGAAAGCCGTAGGGAGCAGTCCCATCCACCCCGCGCCCCGACGGGCCAAAGTAAATGCCGCTAACCAACTCCCGCACGAACAGAATATCTACCCCGTCTAGCTTTTCCGGCTTGATCGACGAGCGATGTCGCAGACTTTTGACCGGGCGCACCGGGCGCAAATTGGCAAACAGGTCAAACCGCTTCCGCAACTCCAGCAAGCCCGCCTTTGACACCGCCCCGAATAATATGCCGTCTGTCCCCTCGCAGAGCCGCGCCGTCGCCTCCGGAAAACCCACACCAAACCGCTGCAAAGCCGGTTCCCCAACCAATCCATCCACGACTCGCACCGAAAAGCCGTGCAGCGTTGCTAAATGCGCCAGCACCGCCAGCGCCGCCTCCACAACCTCTAGGCCCACGCCTTCCCCTGGCAGCGCCACCAGTTGATATGCTCTATTTCCCACGACCCCACGTCCCACACCACCTTATGGATTTGAACTTACGCACTTGCGATGAATTTTCTGGGTTTTGAATGATTTCTCACGGGCATAACCTGCAAAAAATCATTCGACTGCGTAAGTCCTATGGATGATAATACGTCTGAAAGGCGTTGGGATCAGGGTCGGGGTTGGGGTGTGAGGGCTGGAGGTAGGACAAAATGCGGTTTCCAAACGCAAGAAGGCTTTATCGAATACTGGGCGGCGTGGTGGCGTTGTACGTAGCGACCTGTGGGCTGGTGTGGGCAGGGCAGACGCGGCTGATTTTTCGTCCCGATGCCAACATTCGCACCACGCCGGATGCGGTAGGATTGCGCTACCAAATCGTCGATTTGCCCGTAGGGACGGGGCGGGTGCGCGGCTGGTGGATTGGCGCGAATCGGGACGACGCGCCGACGGTGCTATACTTCCACGGCACAGGCAGCAATTTGGGGGATCTACCCCGGCTGGCAGCGCAGATTCGTGAGTTGGGCTGGGCGGCCTTTTTCATCGACTATCGCGGCTATGGCGAAAGCCAGGGACATTTTCCCACCGAACAATCGGTCTATGCCGATGCGATCGCCGCCCTCGACTACCTCACCCAAACCCGCCGCATTCCGCCCCAGCGCATCGTGGTTATGGGCAGATCCATCGGAGGGGCGATCGCTCTGGAATTGGCAATCCGCAATCCTAACCTGGCCGCCCTAGTCGTCGAGAGTTCGTTTACCTCTATGCGAGAGATGATCAGCCACTTCATACCCATACAGCTTTTGCCCGTGGATCTCTTGCTGCACCAAAGATTTGATTCCCTGGCAAAAGTGCGATCGCTCCAGATGCCGCTGCTGGTGATTCATGGGACGGGCGATCGCGTCGTGCCTGTTCACATGGGGCAAGCGCTCTACGACGCTGCGCCGCCGCCCAAGGAACTGCTGCTGATTCCCCAAGCGGGCCACAGCAATTTGCGACGAATCAACCGGACGCTGTATTTCCAGACGCTCCAGCGCTTCGTTACGCGCTATGCCAATCCTGCTGCCAAAAATCATGCGATCGCCCCATGAAACTGCTCAAATCAGCACTTTTTCCAGAACTTCGATTTTTTTCAAAACAACATGGTGAAAAACGGTGGGCACATTGCAAAACACCCGGTCTGGCGGTGGCTTGTGGCGCTAGCGTTGCTGCTGGGCATCCTGTTTCGGGGGTATGGGCTGGGCGATCGCGTGTATTGGGTGGATGAAGTTGCCACCTCGGTTCGCATTTCTGGCTATACCCGCGCCGAAGTCACCACCCAACTCAGCGACGGCGTTCCCCGCACGCCCGCAGACCTCCAGCAGTTTTTGCATCCCGCCCCCGATTTGCCCTTGACCCAAGTCCTCCGTGCCCTAGTTCAAAGCCCCGAACACGCCCCGCTTTATTTCTTGCTAGCCCACGGCTGGACAAAACTCTGGGGCAGCAGCATAGTAGCCGTGCGATCGCTCTCGGTTCTGTTCAGCCTGATCTCACTTGCACTCATCAGGCGACTGGCCAGCCAGTTGTTTAATTCTGCCCCTGCCGGGGCGATCGCCACGACGTTACTAGCCCTATCGCCCTTTTTCGTATCCTATGCCCAAGAAGCGCGTCCCTACAGCCTGTGGAGTGTCACGCTGCTGTGGAGCAGTTTGGCGTTATGGAACGCAATGAGGTATGCCACAGAGAATGTGAAACAGAACGTTTTTGGGAACGAGATGCAGCATTCCCTTCGCCGCTGGTTGACCTATGGATTCAGCATGGCGGTGGGGCTGTATACGTCACTGCTAACGGCGCTGGTGTTGCTGGGACACGGGCTGTACGTCCTGTGGGTGGGCAATCGCGCTCAGCGGCGTGGATTTCTCCAGGCAGCGACGCTGGCGGTCGGGCTATTTCTCCCGTGGGTGTTTGTCGTGCTGGGTCGCTGGGATACCCTGCAAGCCAATACTGAATGGATGCGTCAGCCGATGGGGGCGCTGTCGATGCTGGTGGTCTGGCTCTATAGCCTCGTCGTGCTGTTTTTTGACGCGCCGGTGGAATTGGGGCCGGCAGCGCTGGTGGCAGCCAAGTTTCTCACTGCATTGCTCACGCTGGGGGCGATCGCCCTTGCTCTGTGGTGGACTTTGCGACAGCCGCGAGTGGGGAGCTTTGTCGCCGCCCTACTGCTGCCCGTTCCTGTGATTCTGGTAGCGCTGGATCTCATCCGTCAGGGACAGGCCTCGGCCACATCGCGCTACCTCATCCCCGTCCAGCTTGCCGTGCTGATCGCAATAGCGGGCTGGCTCTCTGTCGGACGCTCCTGGCAGCGCGGCGTTTTAGCCTTCCTGCTCACAGTCAGCTTTTTATCGGGTCTGTCCAACCTGCACCACATTCCCGACTATCAAAAATCTCGCAATCGGCACAATCCTGAAATCGCCGCCCGGGTCAATCAGCAGCCTTCGCCCCAGATCATTGCCGAGTCTCGCTATGCCCTCGATCTGGTATCCCTCAGCCAGTTCCTCAAACCTGATACCAGGGTTCAAATTCTTAGTTCTGCGTCCATGCCGCCGCAGCAATGTGAACCCTTCCTTCTGCTAAACCCATCTGCATTGCTCCAGCAGGACATTCAGCAGCGCGATCGCCCCCAGATTACCGAAGTTTTTCGCCCAAAAACCTTGACAGATTCAGACATTTATCTATCCCTCTGGCACGTTGAGAATCCCGATCGATCCTGTCCTTCTAGCTGAGTGATGTTCCTCCTCACTGCGTTCCTGTTGCGATGTTTCATGTAGCGCGATCGCCTCTCAAATTTCTGCAAACTCCGGGTCAAATCCTGGAACGATTGCTGGTATTCCTGATTCTGGCTGGCATCCTGTTTCGGGGGTATGGGCTGGGCGATCGCGTGTATTGGGTGGATGAAGTTGCCACCTCGGTTCGCATTTCTGGCTATACCCGCGCCGAAGTCACCACCCAACTTAGCGACGGCGTTCCCCGCACGCCCGCAGACCTCCAGCAGTTTTTGCATCCCGCCCCCGATTTGCCCTTGACCCAAGTCCTCCGTGCCCTAGTTCAAAGCCCCGAACACGCCCCGCTTTATTTCTTGCTAGCCCACGGCTGGACAAAACTCTGGGGCAGCAGCATAGTAGCCGTGCGATCGCTCTCGGTTCTGTTCAGCCTGATCTCACTTGCACTCATCGGGCGACTGACCAGCCAGTTGTTCAATTCTGCCCCTGCCGGGGCGATCGCCACGACGTTACTAGCCCTATCGCCCTTTTTCGTATCCTATGCCCAAGAAGCGCGTCCCTACAGCCTGTGGAGCGTCACGCTGCTGTGGAGCAGTTTGGCGTTATGGAACGCAATGAGGTATGCCACGGAGAATGTGAAACAGAACGTTTTTGGGAATGAGATGCAGCATTCCCTTCGCCGCTGGTTGCCCTATGGATTCAGCATGGCGGTGGGGCTGTATACGTCACTGCTAACGGCGCTGGTGCTGCTGGGACACGGGCTGTACGTCCTGTGGGTGGGCAATCGCGCTCAGCGGCGTGGGTTCCTCCAGGCAGCGGCGCTGGCGGTCGGGCTATTTCTCCCGTGGGTGTTTGTCGTGCTGGGTCGCTGGGATACCCTGCAAGTCAATACTGAATGGATGCGTCAGCCGATGGGCGTTTTGCCGCTGTTGGCAATCTGGCTCTACAACACTTCCATTCTGCTGTTTGACGTACCCGCCACGCTGTCACCTGATCTGCCTACTGTTGCCAAACTGCTGACCTCTACGATGCTAGTGCTGCTGCTGGCGATCGCCCTCCGCCATCTTATCCGCCGCACGCCGCGCTCGATCTGGGGATTTGTCGTACTGTTTGCCCTGACGATTCCTACCCTGCTACTGGGGCTAGATTTTCTCCGCAATAGCCAGCTTTCCACCGCTGCCCGCTATTTACTCCCCTTTCACCTGGGCATGATTTTGGTACTGTCTTTTTACCTAACGGACTTACTCCGTGCCCAGTCCCCATCTCGGCAGCGACTTGGGCGGGGGCTGATGCTTTGCCTGGTTGCCCTCTGTTTTCTGTCCTACGGCTTCCAACTCCAGCAGCCACCCAAGTACCAGAAAAGCCGCAATCTGCACAATCGGGCGATCGCCGCGTTAATTAACCAAACCGCCGATCAGACTATCGCCCCCCGACTGATTGCCGAACCTGCCCAGGCGATGGATCTCGTCTCCCTCAGCCTCGACTTGCCTCCCCAAACGCAGATCCAGGTGATTGCCTCGATGGGCGAGAATTGGAGGGGCGATCGCCTATTATTAGAACCGTGCCAGTCTATGTTTCTTTTGAATCCCTCAGCAGCGTTAATCACCCGCATTCAAACTGAAACAAACCAACCCGTTCAAGAAACCTATCGTCCCCAAAAACTAGTCCCCAATGAACTGGCTCTGTCTCTCTGGAAAGTTAACCAATCTTGCTCTTTTCCATGATTATGAAATCCTTAATCGATCAATTCCAGAAACAGCACAAAGCCTTTGCGATTCATCAAGGGGAAAAGCTGGTTAGAAGCCTAGAGGATCTAATTGCGAAATATTCTGCTGTTGGTGATGGGGCTTTTTTTGAAGTTCAGCACTTTCCCTGGGTTGGCCTTCTAGAAACAAACTGGAAAACGATTCGAGCAGAGTTAGACAATCTGCTGAAAGACGTGTATTCCATTCCCAATTTTCAAGACATCTCCACGGATCAGATCAGCATCACCCAGGACAATCTGTGGAAGACCTATTTTCTCTATGGCTATGGCTATAAAGCAGAGCAAAACTGCCTGCGCTGCCCCGAAACGACGCGCCTAGTTGAACAGATTCCTGGCATGAAAACGGCATTCTTTTCTATCCTGCTACCCCATAAAACCATCCCAGAACATCGCGGCCCCTATAAGGGATTATTGCGCTATCATCTGGGGCTGAAAGTGCCCGCAGCAGCCGACCATTGCGGCATTTGTGTAGGGGGTGAAGTGCGCCACTGGCAGGAGGGAAAAAGTCTGTTTTTTGACGATACGTTTCCCCATTTTGCCTGGAATCATACCGATGACATTCGCGTAATTTTGTTTGTTGATTTCATCCGTCCAATGCGTGCGCCCGTATCCTGGTTCAATCAGTTTATGATCCAACTGATTGCCTGGTCGCCCTATGTGCAGAGCGGTCGCAAAAATCTTTTAGAGTGGGAAGCGAAGCAGAAATAATTGCTTGAACCAATACCTAAGGGTTGACACCTAAACTTATACATGAAAATTGCAATTCTTACGTCTGGCTTCCTTCCCGTAATCGATGGGGTGACAGTCACACTCCTCCACAGATTGAAGCGACTAAGCAAGTTGGGCTATCAGGTCTTAGTGTTTTGTCCAAGCTATGAATCGCTGGAATCGATCTATCCAAATTGGGCAGACTATACAGGACATTTTTTGCCCGGTGTAGAAGTTATCAATTTGCCAAGTGCCTCATTTATGGGGGTTGAGTTTGAGCGCAATGTTACCTCAAAGTCCTATGATCTTGTGCTGCAAAGATTGGCGCAATTTCAGCCTGATGTTATTCATGTGGATGAACCCGATCGCCTCTTTCTCGGCTTTGGCAAAATTCCGGCGATCGCCCATGCGAAGGCGCACCAGATCCCCTGCACTAGCTTCTATCACACCAACTTCTTGGAATACATTGACGACTTCTTTCCGCTGCCAGCCCCGCTGCAAAATTTGGTGAGGTGGCTCTGTAAGGAACTGATTACAAAGCGGGTATTTAATGCTTATGATGTAACGTTAACTGGTAGCAAAATCACCTATGAAAAGCTGCTAAAGCTGGGCATCAAGAATGCAGTTTACGAAGAATTGTTAGGTGTTGATTTAGCTGCATTCAGTCCAAACCTTCGGCAGGAGCAGTTTTTTGAAAGGACCTATGGAATTGAAGCGGGCGATCGCACAAAACTTCTTTTCCTGGGTCGATTAACCCCAGACAAGGGCTGGAAATTCACGCTGAAAGCAGTTCCAAAGCTAGTCCAAAACCTGGGTTCAAGTCGCATCTTGCTGCTGATTGCGGGGGATGGAGAACTGCGGGATACCATCCGTCAATCGCTAACGGGCGTGGTCGATTTTCACCTGCTGGGTCGCGTGTCTCCAGATCAGATTCCTGCACTCATGGCAAATTGCGATTTCCACGTCACGACCTCCAGAAAGGAAACCAAAGGGCTGACGCTGTTTGAAGCTTTTGCTGCTGGAATTCCCGCCGTTGCTCCAGCGGCAGGCGGCGTTCTGGACAGCATTCAGCCCGGAGTCAACGGTCTGCTCTATGAGCCGGACAGCACCACAGATTTTGTCGAAAAACTCCAGTTGCTCATCGAAGACCCAGACCTGCGGCAGCGCTTGGGACGGCAGGCGCGAGACTGGGTGCAGCCCTACGGCTGGGATCAGGCAGTCGATCGCCTGGTCAGCCTTTGGGCTTCGCGCCTGCCTGTTGCCACCAACCCCTAGCCCTCAGCGCGGCCACATATAGCCGACGTAGAGTAGAATGCTGTCGCGGCCAGGGTTTGGTGGGTATAGCTCGGCGTTGGAAATGTGGTGCCAGCGCAGCCCTACCATGAGGTGTTCCTGGTCTCGCATTCGGAAGGTTGCACCGCCACCGACCTGGGGCGTGAAGTTGAACTGCGATCCACCCTCTGCGGGCACATCTTCACTGGTGACTAGAAACCCTGCGCCGCCATCCACATACAGTGACCAGGTGTCTTCTCGTACAAAGTGCCAGCGCAGGATCAGCCCAAGATTCAGACCCACCGCATCATCTCCTGGCTGAATGAACTTGAGCTTATTCAATTCCAGGTTAATGCTGTGCCCGTGGGCAAAGAAGTCCGTAATGCCTGCGCCCGCCAGCCCAAACGCTGCAAAGCCGTCATCATCTGGATCGAAGGAAATGGACGGCCCCGCCTGCACGTACCAGTAATTTTGCCCAACGGCTCCAAAGCGTTCCGGGGCGGATGGTGGGGCTGGCTCAGCTTGGGCGATCGCCCTCTCGTTTGCATCTGACTCCGGTGGATAGTCGGCAGTAGCAGCCAATTCGGATGGCAACAGCGCTGCCATATTCAGCAAATCCGCCGCCTGGTAAGACGTAAGCGGCATTGGACTCTCCGCAATCACATCAGTTGAATCTGGTGGAAGCAAGAATTCCGTCGATGCGGCGGGCGGCAACGCAGATGGAGAAGATTCAGTCAATGCGGGGATAGAAGCTGGGGAAATATCGTCTTGGGGTGATGCCTCCTGGGAAAGGGCTGACATCGGAGAAAGCACGACAGCGCTCCACGATGTTGTCAGAATTAGCGCGGTGTAGGAAATCCTAGAAGAAAC
Source organism: Leptolyngbya sp. O-77 (assembly GCF_001548395.1). Classification (NCBI taxonomy): domain Bacteria; kingdom Bacillati; phylum Cyanobacteriota; class Cyanophyceae; order Leptolyngbyales; family Leptolyngbyaceae; genus Leptolyngbya; species Leptolyngbya sp. O-77. Next base: position 4,539,818 of record NZ_AP017367.1, on the reverse strand, counting down.
AGACTGGTGATTCAAAGAGGAGGCTCTTGCAAGGTTCTTAGGAATAGAAAATGTCATTTTTTTGATGAGGTTTTGGATCTGCTCACGCTCAGCTTTTGAGAGTTGCTGTAAGCTCTGAATTCAGGTTTTTTGGAACAAAAGCATGAACAGTGCGGGTCATAGCCTAGACATTAGGCAGGGCTAGAAATTTAACTAACTAAGAATTCAATCGTGAAATCTCCTTGGCGATCGCCGATACAGTAAGGTGAATTTGCTCCTCCGTATGTAAACAAGACAAAAAGAACCGCAAACGAGCGCTATCGTAGGGCACCGAGGGATAGACCATCGGCTGCACATGAATTCCGTGCTGCATTAGACGGTGACAAAGCCGAACTGCTGCTTGGGAGTCGCCAATGATAACCGGAATAATCGGCGTGTCTGCACTGCTGCCCGTATTCAGCGCGTGTTCTTGTGCGAGGTGGAGGAATAGCTGCGATCGCGCTCTGAGCCGCTGAACTCGCTCTGGCTCCCGTTGCAGCAATCGCAGCGAGGCGAGGGCCGCTGCCGTGTTCGCAGGAGTCATGCCCACGCTGTAGACAAAACCAGGAGCCGTATATTTCAGATACTCCACCAGCGCCTTGCTGCCCGCAATGTAGCCGCCGCAGCTTGCAAACGACTTGCTCAGCGTTCCCATCCACAGATCCACGTCGCGGGCCGCAATGCCAAAATGTTCACCAATGCCGCGACCGCTCTGCCCTAACACGCCAATGGAGTGCGCCTCGTCCACCAGCAAGAAGGTTTTGAAACGTTTTTTCAGGGCCACGATTTCTGGCAAAGGAGCGATGTCGCCATCCGCGCTGTAGATGCCTTCAATGGCAATCAGCACTTTTTCATAGCGCAGGCGATGCTGGGACAACAGGCGTTCGAGCGATCGCCAATCATTGTGCGGAAATTCCATCAGCGTCGCCCCTGCCAATTTGCAGCCCTCGCGGATGCTGTTGTGGCTGAGGGCATCGTAGAGGATCAAGTCCTGGCGACCGAACAGATGCCCGATGGTCGTTACGTTTGTGGCGTGCCCCCCAACGAACAGCAGGCAGTCCTCAGCGTCCAAAAACTGAGCAATTTCCTGTTCTAGCTCTCGGTGGAAAGGGCGTTCGCCTGACAGGACGCGACTGGCGGAAACCGACGTGCCATATGCCTGCACCGCAGCAATCGCCGCCTGGGTCACGATCGGATCACCCGACATGCCCAGGTAGTTATAGCTGGCGTAGCTAATGAATGTTTTTTCGTGAATCTCAGTGGTGTCGCGGGAAATCCCAGTATGCTGCATGAAAAAGGGGTTTCCGAGTTCTTCCACTCGATTCAGTTCCTGTCGCAGGTTCTGATACTCAGGCGTGAGATGGAAGTGATAATAGGATTCTGGAACCTCAAGATTTTCTGATTCAGAATGAGCGATTAGATTTGAACCTAGATTTGAACCTAACGCATCCTGCTGCGGGGTATCGGGGCTGCTGTTCCTGACTCGATCGGCGGGAATACTTGCATTCGCTATTCCGTTCAGGCTGGCATTCTCCTGATTCGTCCTAGAGGGTGACGAATCAGGCTGATCAGGACGCTGCAAGGACAGGGGCGATCGCCCGTCTTCCCCTTCTCTGGCGGTCGCTTCCATTGCGGCAAGGTCTGTGGCAACGTCCATTGCGATAGACTGCCCAGTTTGGGCGATCGCCTGCTGGGCTGTGACCATCCCTTTCCCCGCAGAGGGGCCATCCTGAAACAACGTTGTGGCCAGATGTTCCGCCAGGGCAGCCACGCTGGAATGGTCGAGCAGCAGCGCTTGCGAAATGGAAAAGCCCAGCCCTGCCTGGAGTCGGTTGGTGAATTCCACTGCCATCAGAGAATCCATCCCTAAGTCCGAAAACTGATCGTGAACGTCAATCAGTTCCGGGGCGCTAAAGCCCAGGACTTTGGCCAACTGCTGTTGGATAAACTGCTGCAACCGCTCCAGGCGATTCGCGACGCAATCCGTCCCGGAATCGCCCCCCTGCTGCAAACTCTGCAACAGTGGCGAGGCAGCAGGAACCGCAACGGGTGCAGCGGGCAGCACGCGCTCAAAAAAGGGCGATAGCTCCTGTCCTGCGTGGACTGCGCGAAACCTGGCCCACTCGATTGGCAAAACGCCCACCTGCACCAGGTTTTGCCGCAATAGCTCAGACAACAGCGGCATCCCTTGTGCGGGCGAAATCAGGGTCATGCCCTGAGCTTCGAGCCGCTGCCGCTCCCGTTCCATCAGTTGCGTAGACATGCCCACGGCCCAGGCTCCCCAGTTGACGCTGAGGCCCGGCAGTCCCAACCGACGGCGGTGGTGCATCAGACTATCCAGCACTGCATTGGCAGCGGCGTAGTTGGTCTGACCCGCCGAACCCAGCAGCGAAGCAGCCGACGAAAAGCAGACGAAGAAATCTAAATCGTGCGATCGCGTCAGTTCGTGCAGGTTCCAGGCTCCCTGAACCTTTGGAGCCAGCACCGCCTGAAACCGCTCCCATGTCTGGTTTTGCAGCACGCCGTCGTCCAGCACGCCGGCCGCGTGAACCACGCCCCGCAATGGCAGGGGACAGTGTTCTAGCAGAGGGGCGATCGCCCCCGGTTCTGCTATATCTGCTTGCGCTGGAGTCACAGTAACTCCCTGCGCTTCTAGGTCGCTAATCCAGGCCTGGGCGATCGCCGACGGAGGCTTGCGCCCCACCAGCAGCAGGCTCTTTGCGCCCTGCTCCACCAGCCATTGCGCCGTGAGTTGGCCCAGCGCCCCCAGCCCGCCCGTAATCAGATAGGTGCCATCGGGGCGCACCACTGGCTGCTGCGGCAGCACGGGCGGCAGCGCCATCACCACCTTGCCGATGTGCTTTGCCTGAGCCATGTAGCGGAAAGCCGCTGGGGCTTCGGCAATCTCAAACACGGTATGCCGCAAGGGTTTCAGTTCGCCCCGCTGGAACTGCCCGGTCAATTCGTTCAACAACTCCGAAATGTAGTCTGGCTGCTCTTTTGACACGTCCAGCAGATCAAACGCGAAATACGCCACATCCGGGCGCACAGCGTGAACCTGCTCCGCTGTCCAGATGCCAAGTTTACCGATTTCCACAAACCGACCGTGGGGCGACAGCAGCGCCAGACTGCGGGGAATGTAGTCGCCGTTGAGGCTATTCAGCACTACGTCTACGCCGCGCCCATTCGTCAGTTCAGCGATCTGGTCGGCAAAATCCAGCGTGCGCGAATCAAATACGTGCTGCACGCCGAGAGATTTCAGAAAATCCTGCTTGGGGGCGCTGGCCGTGGCGTAGACCTCCGCACCGAGGCGCAGGGCAAGCTGGACTGCGGCCAGACCCACCCCGCCTGCCGCCGCATGAATCAGGATGCGATCGCCCTTTTGCAGCGTTGCCAACTGACGCAGCCCATGAACTGCCGTGAGAAACGTTGTCGGAATTGTCGCCGCCTCTGCAAACGTAAGGGATTGAGGCTTGGGCGCGACCCATTTTGCGTTCACCGTGACGTGCTGCCCCAGGCTGCCGATCGCCTGCGCCGCCATCACCGCATCGCCCACGCGAACCGCCGTTACCCCGTCGCCTACCGCCACCACCACGCCCGCACACTCGCCGCCAAAGGGCACTGCGTCCGCCGTGGCAAAGCCCATGTGTTCCAGATAGGGCTGGAGCATTCCTAGCGCATTCAGCACGTCGCGGAAGTTTACGCCTGCCGCCCGCACCAAAATCTCTACCTCACCCGGGCCGGGCGATCGCCGCTGGCAGGGCATCAGCGCTAGATTATCCAGCACGCCATATTGCGTCAGCCCCAGACGAAATGAGGGCGCATTGGGAACCACCAGCGCGGGTTTTGTGGGTTCGGGTTTCAGCCGCACCACGTATCGCGTCCCCTGGCGATAGGCGATCTGGTCTTCCGCATCGGTCTGCTGCAACGCTGCCAGCAGAGTCGCAGCGGGGTCTGGGTCTGCTGCGTCCAGGTCGATGCAGGTGCAGCGCAGGTCGGGCTGTTCCTGACGGAGCGATCGCGCCAATCCCCACAGCGCCGCCGCGGGGACGTGGGTAGGCGGGTCAGATGGGGCAATTGCCTGGGTTCCCGCCGTGACGATCCACAACCGGGGTGTGGGGGATTTTTGAACGGCATTGAGCGCCTGCACCAGATGCAGCACGCCGCCGCAAAGCTGGGTGCAGGTTTGGGTTAGCGTTTGGCCCGTGCTGAACGGTTCCGTATCCAGTCCCCACAGGTGCACCACATCGGTCACCGGGGCGATCGCCCCCTGTTCTGCAATGCGTTGCTGCATCTCTTCGGCATCCAGCGGATTCACGCTGTTTGCCAAAGCCCCATCCGACCCCCAATCCGCAAACAGCAGTGATGCGCGATTCCCGAAGGGATTGCTACGCGAATCGCCCTGCTGGGTCAGCCGTTCTGCCAGCCGTTGGCCAATCTTTTGGCGATCGCTCAGAATCATCCACTGACGGGGTTGAGTCGCAACGGATTCTGTCTGGTCGCTGTTCTCATCCGGCTGCCAGTCAAGGGCGTAAATCCATTCCGTCTGGAGTTCCGGCAAACAGGTCTGATTACGTTCTGCAATTTGAAAAGATTCCGTGCTGCCGACCATTCGCAATAGTGACGTTTCGCTGACGGGATGCAGAGAAAGTCCTGTGATCTCCGCCACGAGTTCACCAGTCGGGTTGAGAATCTGCAAATCGGCTATCAGCAGCGGCCGCCCGACGTTTCCCGCCGGAGTGACAGTGCGAACGCGCCGCACCCAACTCCAGACCGTGGACTGGGCCGGCATCCCCAGCCGCAGCGCCTCAATGCCTGTGGGTAAGTAAGTTCCGTCGGCGTTGCCAAATCCGCAGGCAGCCGCCACTGTTTGAAAACAGCCGTCTAGCAGCGTGGGATGCAGATGGTACGCCGCCGCCTCAGTCCTCAGCATATCTGGCAGATGCAGGCGAGCCAAGGCAGCACCGTCGCCCTGCCAGAGTTGCTGAATCACCTGAAACGCAGGGCCATAGTTCAGGTGTTGCTGGCGCAACTGGGCATAGTAGTCCAACGGGGCGATCGCCTGCTGACGAAATTGCGCCTGGATCTCTGCCAGCACAGTGCCAGAACTCAGCGGCCGACCTGCTGCCAAAAAGCCTGTGGCGTGGCGCGTCCACGTCTCCGACTCAGCGTCCAGGCTTAGGAGTTGGAACCGATAGCCGCCCGCCTCCGGCGACAGCGCCAGTTGCAGCGTTGTGGGAGATGCCGACAGCCGGAGCGCTTGCTCAATGCGAAACTGGGTGAGTTCTACCGGAGAGAGGCCCACAGCCCGACCAGCGGCGATATTGCTCCGCAACGCTGACGCGATCGCCATTTCGACATAGGCCGCCGCCGGAAAGACGGCCTGCGTGGCGATCTGGTGATCGGCCAGATAGGCAGGCGAGGTGGCGCTGATCTGTGCTTCAAACCAGATTTCGCTGGTGCCGCCCAGCCGCAGCCGTTTGCCCAGCAGGGGATGCAGCCCTGGGGAACGCAGGCGACTGGGTGAACTTGCGCTAACCAACCCAGGCGGGCAGCTATCGGGCTGCCACCAGTAGCGCTGCCGCTGGAACGGGTAAGTCGGCAAGCTGGGAAGCCGTCGAGCAAACGGCGGGGCGATCGCCACCCAGTCGAGATCCACACCGTGAACGTAGAGCGCGGCCAGGCTGCTGAGTAGCGTTTGCCAGTCCTCTTGTCCTGGGCGCAGGCTCGGCAGCCAGAGCATGGTTTCTGCCAGATCTGGATGGCTGGCCTGCACGCACAGCCGCCCCATGCCCAGCAGAATTGGCTTTGCCCCAATTTCCAGAAACGCGCCACAGCCTCGCCGCTGCAAGGTTTCCATGCCCTGCTGAAACCGCACCGGCTGGCGAATATGCTGAACCCAGTAGTCGGGCGTGGCAATGTCCTCGGTAATCCAATCGCCCGTCACGTTAGAAATCAGCGGGATTTGCGGCGTGTGATAGGTGACCGTCTTCGCAACCTGGGCAAACTCCGCCAGCATCGGCGACATCAGCGGCGAATGAAATGCATGAGAGACGTTCAGCGGTGTGGTTTTGATGCCCTCGGCGGCAAGCTGAGCGGCCAGCTTTTTCAACGCTGTGTTCTCGCCGGAGATCACGGTAGATTGCGGCCCATTCATGGCGGCGATCGCCACGGTTTCGGGGTTCTCCAGCCGCGCCGCCACCGTTTCTGCATCCGCCATTACCGATACCATGCCGCCGCCCTCTGGGAGTGCCTGCATCAGCCGCCCCCGCGCTGCCACCAGCCGCAGGGCATCCTCCAGGCTAAATACTCCGGCAATGCAGGCCGCCACATACTCGCCAATGCTGTGGCCCATAACCACGGCAGGCTGCACGCCCCAGGACTGCCACAGCGTTGCCAGAGCATATTCCAGCACAAACAGGGCCGGCTGGGTGTAGGCGGTCTGGTCGATCCAGTCGGCTGCCCTGGAAGCCTGGTCTGACGTGGGATACAGCACCGACAGGAGGGGACGCTTAAGCTTCGGCTCCAGCAGTTTCGCGGCTTTGTCTACCGTTTCGCGAAAGAGCGGCTGTGTTTGGTAGAGCGATCGCCCCATATCCACCGCCTGCGACCCCTGCCCCGTGAACAAGAACGCCACCGATGGAGCCGCTTGAGCAGTCGTGCCGTAGGTGAGATTGTCCGTTTCCTGGCGCTGGGCAAAGGCTTGAAGCTGCTGCTGTATCTGGACAGGAGACTCTGCCACCAGCGCCAGCCGATGGGAAAAGTGCGATCGCCCAATGTTTGCCGTGAAGCACAAATTAGCCAGATCTGTTGCTGGATGATTCGTTAGGTATTCGCTATAGCGTTCTGCTAACTGTCGCAGGGCTGTTTCGTTTTTGGCAGAGAGCGTCAGCAGATGGAGAGGGCGATCGCCTTCCAACTCACGTTCCAACAGCGGCTTGATCTGCTTCTTTTTTACTTTCTTGTTGAGCTTCTTGGGAACATTCTTAGATACATTCTGTTCAGCAGGCACAGGTGCTTCCTGCATGACGATATGTGCGTTCGTGCCGCCGAACCCAAAGGAATTCACACCGGCGATCGCGGGACTGGATGTCCACGGCGTTAGCTCAGTCTGCACTCGCAGCGGCAGCGAGTCAAATCCAATTTGCGGATTGGGCGTTTGGAAATGAAGGCTAGGCGGAATCTGCCCATGCTTCAGGCTGAGGGCGGCTTTAATAACCCCTGCCACACCCGCCGCCGTTTCTGTATGACCGATGTTGGACTTCACCGAACCCACCGCGCATAAGCTGCCCGTCGGACGATCCTCTGTCAGCACGCGGCCCAGCGCCGTGATTTCGATCGGGTCGCCCAGTTTCGTTCCTGTGCCGTGCGCTTCGATATATTGCACCTGCCCTGGGGAAATGCCCGCCCGCCGATAGGCCGCCCGCAGCACCCGCTCCTGCGCGTCCACATTCGGCGCAGCGATGCCGTTGCTAAACCCATCCTGATTGGCCGCCGTGCCCCGAATCACGGCATAGATTGGGTCGCCATCTGCCTGTGCCTGAGTCAGCGGTTTCAGCAGCACCATGCCAGCCCCTTCGCTGCGGACGTAGCCATCGGCATTCGCATCAAAGCTGCGGCAGCGTCCGCTAGTGGACATAAATCCGCCCCGCGCAAAGCCCAGCGTCACCGTCGGCAGCAGCAGCAAATTCACACCGCCTGCCAGCGCCATCGTCGATTCGCCTGTCCACAGGCTCTGGCACGCCAGGTGAACTGAAATCAGCGAGGAGGAACAGGCCGTATCGACCGACAGGCTTGGCCCCTTCAGGTCAAAGATGTAGGAAATTCGGTTGGCGGCGATGCAGTTGCCCGTGCCCGTGGTGAGGTATGGGTCGTTGATCGGCTCTTGCCACAGCATGACGGAATAATCGTGGGTGCCAATGCCCACAAATACGCCTGTATCCGTCCCCCGCAGGCGCTCCGGCACGATGCCCGCATCCTCCATCGCCTCCCATGCCACCTCTAGCAAGAGGCGCTGCTGGGGGTCCATTGTGTTCACTTCGCGGGGCGCGATGCCAAAAAACAGCGGATCAAACTGATCGACACTTTTCAAGAAGCCGCCCCACCGCAGGCTGGCCCTGGCTGATTCTGTATTGGCGACCGACTCAAACTGGGTTCTGTCCCACCGGGAGGGCGGCACCTCTGACACTGCATCGACACCGTTTTTAAGGAGTTGCCAAAAAGCGTCGGGAGAATCAGCGCCGGGATAGCGACAGCCGATTCCGATAATTGCGATGGGTTCTGGGGGCATACGCGAGTCGGTCAGTGGACAGGAGAGATAGAGAAGGGAGAATTTTGGGTTTTAGATTTTGGATTTTGGATTGTGGATTTTGAGCTTGAGGATCTAATGTTCGCTTCCTTGATTCGACGCTGTATAGAAAGTAGCTGAAAATCTCACTAAAACAGCAAATCAGGAGTCCAAAATCAGCAATCTCAAATCAAAATCAGCCCTGGTTTGGCTTAGGCAGAATCGTAGGATTGTTCCTGAAGCCACTGGAGGATTTCATCGGTGGAAAATGAGCGGTTTTGCTGGATTGAAAGGTTCTTAATATCCTGGCAAATCTTTTCGTACTTTTCTCGATCGAGTGGTTTTTGTAAACAGTGTTCAAATAAATAGCGAATGTTGCTCACGCCGCTGTGTTTGCCAAACCAAATTTCGGGCTGGCCGTGGGGAAAAATGGCGTAAGATAGGCGATCGCGCATTAATGAATGCACATGAATCCCCGCTTCGTGGCGCTGCGAGGCCTGCGAATAGGGCGCACAGGCCCGCGCCCCCATCTGGTCGAGGTGGTGGCTGACGCGGGCGATCGCCTCATAGTCAATGCCTGCCACCTCCCAGCCAAACCGCAGCCGCAGCCCATTTAGCACCTGCTCGATGGCCACATTGCCCGCCCGCTCGCCAATGCCGCCAAACGTGCCAGAGATCCCCGCCGCGCCCGCCCGCACCGCCTGGATCGTGTTCTCCAGTGCCAGCCCCATGTCGTTATGGAAATGCACAATCAGTGGCGCACAGCGGGCCGATGCCAGCAGGTCTTGAATCCAGATGTAGGATTTTTCTGGAGTCAAACAGCCGACCGTGTCGCACAGCAAAAACTGCTCCACGTAGGGCGAAAACTGGTTGATGCACTCCACCAAAAAATCAAAATCGGCGCGGCTGGCATCCTCCGCTGCAAAGCTAATCCGCAGCCCAAGCTGAGCCGCATATTCCAAATGCTGGCGCACCCGGCGACACATATTCGACCGCACCATCTGCACCTGGGCTGGCGTTGCCTTTACGCCATTCATCAGGGCAGCATCTCGTGTGTGGACACCTTCTGCGACCTGCATTTCCGGGTCGCGCAGCAGCAGCAGCCGATCCGACACCGCATGAAACAGGATAATGTGCTGCACCCCCGTCTCCTGGGACTGCCGAATGCAGGCTTTGTTCATCATTGTGGAGGCTGCCAGTTGGGGCACCAGCCCGTCTGCCACCAGCGTCTTCACCAACTGTTCCTCGACCGGGTGAACGGCGGGCATCAGGGCGAGCGAGTGAACCCCCGTGCTGGCGATTTCGTGGGCCAGCCTGCGCTTTGTTTCTTTGCTAAAACAGACTCCGACCTGCTGCTCTCCGTCGCGGAGCGTTTCGTCGGCGATCGTCAGGTGAATGGTCTCCATAGGATTGCAGTCGGACTCAGTCTCAAGAAACAACAGCTACGGCGACAAAGTCCGCATCAGAGGCTTATAAGGTTAGAGAATTTTATCTACCACTAAGGGTTATTTATCACAGGACAGTTGAGGATGCAGCACCCAGCGAACAGGTAATTATGGTCAGTCAGGGTTTGATGAAGGTGAAGATTCGAGTGAGGATCTGTGAAAACCTGCCATCCAGGAAGACGCGATCGCCCCTGGAGATGTTGCCGGAATGTTGTCATTGGCTGCTAAGGGTTCTACGTAACCCAAACGTATTACCCGCAGGTACGCAAGTTATACCGCAGGATGCCACCAGTCACAACATAATAAACATACACCCAGAGCCATGTCCCCCTAGACCCGTGCTGTATAATTAGCTCTGAAACTGAGGGGGCTGAGCAGCGAGTCATCGCTTTCTCAAGCGCTGTCTACAGACCACAGCATGATGGATGCTCATTCCGAGTTTTTGTCCGTATTTGATGGTGGTGAGGTTCCAGATCTCTGCTCTCTACCAGATCTGTCAAGGGTTTTACATCGTGCGGCGGCGGGAGCCGGGACGATTCTCCACATTTCGGCAGAAGGTGTCGAACGCCGCCAGTCTTATCGGGCGTTGGCGCGGCAGGCACAGCAGATTGTAGTCGGGCTGCACGCGGCGGGGGCACGGGTGGGCGATCGCCTTGTGCTGCAAGTCTCCGAGCCAGACGATTTTCTGGCGGCAATCTGGGCGGGCTGGCTGGGCGGGCTGGTTGTTGTGCCGCTGGCCGTGCCGCCCGCCTATGCCGAGTCGCAGAGCAAAGCGCTCCAGCTCCGCGCCATTTTGGGACAGCTCGATCACCCGTGGGTGCTGGTCAGTGGGGCGATCGCTCCTGCCCTGCAAGCCTTTTGCACAGACGGTTCTGCCGAATTTCGCTGCGACCCCAGCCGCCTGCTGCCCCTGCCAGCGCTGCTCGCTGCTGAGTCCGATCCGCCGCTCGAAACGCCTTCCGACACCGCATTGGCGACCGACCGACTGGCGCTGATCCTGTTTACCTCTGGCAGCACGGGGCAGCCCAAAGGCGTGATGCTGACCGAGCAAAACCTGCTGGTGAGTGCCTTTGGCATGGCGACTGTGAACCGCATTACCGAGCGCAGCCTCAGCCTCAACTGGATGCCGCTGGAACACGTCGCCAGCCTGGTGATGTTTCACCTGACGCAGGTTTTTGTCGGCTGTTCGCAAATTCAGGTCAGCAATGACTATATTCTGCAAGACCCGCTGCGGTGGCTGGATTTGTGCGATCGCCATCGCGTCACCGCCACCTGGGCCCCCAACTTTGCCTATGGGCTGATTTGCGATCGCCCGCAGGAGGTGGCCCAGCGCCCGTGGGACTTGTCCTGCCTGGCGTGGATGGGCAACGGAGCCGAAGCCGTCGTCGCCAAAACCACCCGCAGCTTTTTGCAGCTTCTCGCGCCCTGCGGCCTGCGCGATGGCGTGGTCAGCCCCGGCTATGGCATGTCGGAAACCACCTCTGGCATTGTGCATTCCCACGACTTTTTCCTCGCCACCACCAGCGATGCGGATACGTTTGTCGAGGTCGGCCAGCCGATTCCCGGCGTGTCGCTGCGGATTGTGGACGAGCAGCAGCAGGTCGTGCCCCAAGGCGAGGTGGGCAGCCTGCAAGTGCGCGGCTTGACCGTCACCCCCGGCTATTACAACCGCCCCGATTTGAATGCCGAATGCTTCACGCCCGACGGCTGGTTTGTCACGGGCGACCTGGCCCGCCTGCAAAACGGGCGGCTCACCCTCACCGGCCGCCAAAAAGACCTGATCATCCTCAACGGCGCAAATGTGTATAGCCACGAAATCGAAGCCGTGGTCGAAGAATTGCCCGGTGTGGAAGTGTCCTTCACTGCCGCCTGCGCCGTGCGCCGGGACGATGAGACGAGCGATCGCCTCGCCATTTTTCTGCATCCCACCGCTGAACTGACGGATGCCGCTAGTTTGCGGGAACTGGTGAAAGCCGTGCGGCGACAGGTGGCGACGCGGCTGGGTGTCAGTCCTGACTATGTAATGCCTGTGGCGCGGGCCGACATTCCCAAAACTGCCCTCGGCAAAATCCAGCGCAGCGAACTCAGCCGCCGCTTTCAGGCAGGGGAATTTGACGGACAACTCCAGTCCATTGCCGACGCATTCCAGCAGGCTCCACCCGCCGCGCCGCCGCGCAGCCAGCTAGAGCGATCGCTGTTGGAAATCTGGCAGTCGGTGCTGGGACTGACGGCGATCGCCCCCGACGAGCAGTTTTTTGAACTGGGGGGCAGTTCGCTGCAACTGATGCAGGTGCTAAACCAGCTTCATCAGCAGGGTTATGCGGTGTCGGCGGTTGACTTGTTTCAGCATTCCACGATCGCCAGTCTGGCGCAGTTTTTGGCGCGTTCTCCGGCAGATAAGGTCGTGCAGCAGGGCCAGCAGCGGTCGCAGCGCCGTCAGTTCAGACATTCAAATGACAACGACATCGCGGTGATTGGGCTGGCCTGTCGTTTTCCTGGAGCCGCTTCGCCTGCGGAATTTTGGCAAAACCTGCAAGACGGCGTGGAGTCGATTACTTTCTTCAGCGATGAAGAAATCCTGGCAACGGGCATAGACCCTGATCTGGTGCGCCATCCCAATTACGTCAAAGCCAGTCCAATTTTGGACGACGTAGAACAGTTCGATGCCGATTTCTTTGGCTACACCCCCCGCGAGGCGGAACTGCTCGACCCACAGCAGCGGCTGATGCTGGAGTGCGCCTGGGAAGCCCTGGAAGACGCGGGCTACGACCCCTTTGCCTACGCGGCCGACGGTGGGGCGATTCCCGCAGGGATCGTTTCACGAATCGCCCTCTATGCAGGCGCATCCATGAACAGCTACCTGCTGAACCATGTCTATCCCAATCGCCATCGGCTGGATGCCAACGACTCGCTGGACGTGGTGACGCTCAGCTCGATGGGCGGCTTTCAGATGGCGATCGCCAACGATAAGGACTACCTCACCACCCGCGTATCCTACAAGCTCAACCTGACGGGGCCCAGTGTCAACGTGCAGACTGCCTGCTCCACCTCGCTGGTGGCGGTGCATCTGGCCTGCCAGTCGCTCCTGCGCGGCGAGTGCGACCTGGCGCTGGCGGGGGGCGTGTCGGTGGAAACGCCGCAGCGGGCGGGGCATCTTTACCAAGAGGGAATGATCCTATCGCCAGACGGCCACTGTCGCGCCTTCGATGCCCAGGCGCGGGGCACGATTTTTGGCAGTGGCGCGGGTGTGGTGGTGCTGAAGCGGCTGCAAGAGGCGATCGCCGATGGCGACCAGATTTACGCCGTGGTCAAGGGTTCCGCCATCGGCAACGACGGCAGCCAAAAGGCGGGCTACCTCGCGCCCCGTGCCGATGGACAGGCCGCCGTGATCCGTGAGAGCCTGGCCGTGGCAGGCGTTGACCCAGACAGCATTACCTACGTCGAAGCGCACGGCACAGGCACGGAACTGGGCGACCCCATCGAAGTTGCTGCACTGACCCAAGCGTTTCGCAGCGGCACTCGTCGCTCGCAGTTTTGCGCCCTTGGCTCCGTCAAAACCAACGTCGGCCATCTCAACGTCGCCTCTGGCATCGTCGGCTTCATTAAAACCGTCCTCTGTCTGCATCACCACCAACTGCCGCCCAGCCTGCATTTCCAGCAGCCCAACCCGCAGATCGACTTTGCCAACAGCCCGTTTTTTGTGAATACGACGCTGCGCGACTGGGAAACCGAGGGTTTGCCGCGCCGCGCCAGTGTCAATTCTCTCGGCATTGGCGGCACCAATGCCCATGTGGTTCTGGAAGAAGCGCCCGCTGTTTCCCGCCCGCTGTCTCCCGTGGCCGATCGCCCGCTGCACCTGCTGGCGCTCTCCGCCAAAACGCCCGCCGCCCTGCAAGCCCTGGCCCGTCGCTACGTCCAGTTCTTCGCCGCCCAGCCCGACGCACCCTTCGCCGATGTGTGCTTTACGGCAAACTCAGGGCGATCGCCCTTTGCCCACCGACTGGCGATCGCCGCTGCCACCGCCGCCGAGGCCCAGGCGCAGTTGAAAAGCTGGCTGGAGGCCCCCAGCACCGCCGCGCCTCACGTCCGTTGTGGCGTTTTTGTTCACCGGGCAAGGGTCGCAGTATTCCCAAATGGGGCGATCGCTCTACGACGCGCAGCCCGTGTTTCGGCAGGCGATCGCCCAGTGCAACGAAATTTTGCAGCCGCTGCTGGGCTTGTCGCTGCCGGAACTGCTCTACGACGACGCGCAGGCCGACCGCCTCCAGCAGACCCGCTATGCCCAGCCCGCGCTGTTTGCCGTCGAGTATGCCCTGTATGAACTGTGGCGATCCTGGGGCGTGCAGCCCGATGTCGTCTTGGGGCACAGCATTGGCGAATATGTGGCGGCCTGCGTGGCGGGCGTGTTCAGCCTGGCAGACGCGCTGACGCTGGTGGCGCACCGGGGGCGGCTGATGCAAGCGCAGCCTCCCGGCGCAATGGCAGCGGTGTTTGCCAGCGCCGAAGCCGTCCAATCCACCCTGCAATCTGCCGGAATCACCGTGGCGATCGCCGCCCTCAACGGCCCGCAGCATACGGTGATTTCCGGTGAAACGGCACAGATTGAGCGAGCGATCGCCCACGTTCAGCAGCAGCACTTCGCCGTGAAGCCGCTGCCCGTGTCCCACGCCTTCCACTCCCAAATGATGGAGCCGATGGTGGACGAATTTCGGGCCGTTGCCAGCCAGGTTCCATTCACTAGCCCCCGCCTCCCGCTCATCTCCAACCTCACGGGAACGGTTTGCGGCGAGGAAATAACGACACCGGACTACTGGTGTCAGCAGTTGCGCCAGCCCGTGCAGTTTGCCGCCAGCGTGGAGCAGTTGCATCAACTTGGCTGCACGATTGCGTTGGAATGTGGCCCCAAACCCGTACTAGTTGGCATGGGCAAAGCCATTCAAAAAGCCTGGCAGAACGATGAAAAATCTGAATCTAAGGCGCATTCTCAAAATCGTTCTACAGAGATTCTTAATGGCAGCTCAGAATCATTCTCAAATCATTCTAAAAACTATACTCAAAACCATTCAGAAATTCAGTGGATCACTAGCCTGTCTCCCACTCAGGACAATTGGACTTCGCTGATCTACAGCCTCCAGCAGCTTTACTGCAATGGGGTCCCGATCGACTGGCGCGGATTCGATCAGCCCTATATCCGACAGCGCCTGTCGCTGCCCACCTATCCCTTCCAGCGGCAGCGCTACTGGCTGGATGTCCAGCCTACAAGCGTCACGCTTCGACCACGTTCCACATCGGAGCATCCGCTGCTGGGTCAAAAAATTGCCACGCCCCGCACCACGCTATTTGATACGCAGCTTCGGCTAGATGCCCTGCCGTTTTTGGCTGATCACCGGATTCATGGCGCGATCGCCTTTCCCGGCGCAGCCTATCTGGAAATGGCGCTGGCGGCCGGGGCAAAGCTGCTGCCATCTGCACCGCTTCAGCTTGCAAACATGGTGCTGTCGCAACCGCTGGTGCTGGATGAGGAAACGGGCGCAGGGCGATCGCGCCAGCGTTGCGGAGCAATATCGCTCCAGACCAGCCTTTCCCCCAACGGAACCGGATACACTGTCGAAATCCATAGTTGCTGCGACGATGGCGAGTGGACGCTGCACGCTCACGGCACCCTCAGCGGATCTGTGGCCCCGATTCCCACCCCCAATCTCTCCCAACTCCAGCAAACCCACACGGCCGAAATCGACTGGGCCGCACTGCTGGACTCCTTTCCCAGTGTGGACTACGGGCCACAGTTTCACGGCGTAAAACGAGTCTGGCAACAGGCGCAAGAGTTTCCTGAAAGCGTTCTGGCGTATGTGCAGATTCCTGATTCTCTGAAGCCTCAAGCAGAACACTACAAGATTCATCCTGCTTTGCTCGATTCCTGCTTTCAGATTGTTCTGGCGCTTGCCCCTGAGCATTCGTTTCCCTATGTTCCCATCAGTCTCGATTGCTTACAGTTTTGCAATCATTCCTCTATTCATCTCTGGAGTTATGCGACCGTTACTCAGCGGACTGCTGACGTGCTGACGGCTGATGTTTTCCTGTTCGACAAGCAGGGAAACCCCGTGCTGGCGATCGCCGGATTGACCGCCAAAGCCGTTTCGCCGCAGGCATGGGGCCGCACGCCCGACGCTTCTCGCTGGCTCTACGAACTGGCGTGGCAGCCCGCGTCTCGTCCCGCATTGCTCGACTCCACATCCGCAGGGCACTGGCTCATCTTTGCCGACGCTCAGGGCGTGGCGCAGCAGTTGATCGAATGTCTGGATGCAGCGCAGCAGACCTACACCGTTGCGGTTTCGAGCGATCGCCCATCGGCTCTGCCCGCAGCACAGCGGGTAAAGGGCGATCGCCCCGACGAATTCCTGGCGCTCATCCAGCAGGTTTTGCAGGATAACCCGGCGATACGCGGTGTCGTTTACCTCTGGGGACTGGATGCGGCCGCGATCGCAGACACCACAGCCGCCTACGCCGGAGCGCTCCACCTGACGCAAGCGCTGATTCAGAAGGGCATTCAGGCTCCGCTGTGGCTGGTGACGCAGGGCAGCCAGTCGCCCAACATCACTGCTGAAACCCAGGCGGCAGGCGTGGCGCAAGCTCCGCTGTGGGGGCTGGGCCGGGCGATCGCCCTGGAATATCCTGCCCTCCAGTGCCGCTGCCTCGATCTGGAGCCGGGTGCAGCCTCCGACGCAGGGGCAGCGCTGTGGGTAGAAATGCGGTCTGGCGCGGCGGATGCCTGCGTAGCGATTCACGGGGGACAGCGCTATGTTGCTCAGATTCAGCCCTATACAGCCGCTCTGCTGGGGGGCGATCGCGCTTTGCAACTCCAGATAGCAGAACGAGGCAGTCTTGATCGGCTCACCTGGGAAACGGTCGAGCGGCGATCGCCCGCAGCCGACGAAATCGAACTGCGAGTGCTGGCGGCGGGGCTGAACTTTCGCGATGTGCTAAATGCGCTGGGGCGCTATCCCGGCGAGGCGGGCCCCCTGGGGCTGGAGTGCGTGGGGGAAGTCGTGCGCGTCGGCGCGGCAGTGCGAGACGTTGCACCGGGTGACGTAGTGGTGGCGATCGCCCCCGGTTGCTTCAGCCAGTTTGTCACCATTTCGGCAAGGCTAGCCGTTCCCAAACCCGCGACGCTGACCCTTGTCGAAGCCGCTACCCTCCCCACGGCAATGCTCACCGCCGACTACGCGCTGCGAACCATCGGCAATCTGCAATCAGGCGAACGGGTGCTGATTCACGCGGCGGCGGGCGGCGTGGGGCTGGCGGCGGTGCAACTGGCGCAACAGATCGGCGCGGAGATTTTCGCCACTGCTTCCCCCAGCAAGTGGTCGGCATTGCAACAGCGGGGCGTGACTCGGCTTTACAGTTCGCGATCGCTCGATTTTGCCGCCGAGATCGTCCGCGATGCGGGCAGCCAGCCCATCGACCTGGTGCTAAATTCCCTCACGGGCGACTTTATGCTCAAAAGCGCGGCGCTGCTGGCTCCTGGTGGCCGCTTTGTGGAAATCGGCAAGCCCGATCCGGCATTGGTCTGGCAACTGCGACAACTCCGCCCTGACGTGCAGTACACCGCCATCGACCTGATGCAGGTGACCACGCAGCAGCCCGACCAGATTCAGACCATGCTGCGACGGGTGATAGCGCAAATAGAGGCGGGTCAGCTTCAGCCGCTGCCCCACACGCAGTTTCAGCGTGATCGCCCGATCGATGCCTTCCGCTATATGCAGCAGGCGCAGCACATCGGCAAAGTGGCGATCGAGTTCGCTAAACCATCCTTTGCGCCGCGTCCCAATAGTGTGTACGTCATCACAGGCGGGCTGGGCGGATTGGGCTTGCAGGTGGCGAAGGCTCTAATCAAATGGGGCGCAACGCACCTGTTGCTGCTGGGGCGAACCGCCCCCAGTCCGGCGATCGCCGCAGAGTTGGCAACCTGGGAGCAATCCGGCGCAACCGTCGCCACTGCCCAACTCGACTTGGCGGACGATGCCGCCGTGACGAACTTTTTCCAGGCCCAGCGCCCCTTTGCCGACTTGCCAATTCGCGGTGTGTTTCATGCAGCGGGCGTGCTGGACGACGGGGCGATCGCCAACCAGACCCCACAGCGGTTTGAGCGGGTGATGGCGGCCAAACTGCGGGGCGCGTGGACGCTGCATCACCTCAGCCAGGACTGGACGCTGGACTGCTTCGTACTGTTTTCCTCCGCCGCCTCAGTGCTGGGGTCAGCCGGACAAGCCAACTACGCCGCCGCCAACGCCGGACTGGACGCGCTGGCTCACCTGCGGCGATCGCTCGGCCTGCCCGCCCTCAGCATCAACTGGGGCCCCTGGGCAACCGTAGGGATGGCCGCCCGCCGCGCCGACGGCTTCCAAACCCAGGGCATGGAGCTGCTCGCCCCCAAAACGGGCGTGACCATTCTCAAAGCGCTGCTCTCAGAAGCCACGCCCCAAGTCGCTGTGCTGCCCTACGCCAAACCACGAGTTCCCGACTCGCCCGCCCCCGTTCCCGCCCCGACCTGGTTTGACGAACTTCGCCAACTGCCAGCGGGCGATCGCCCGTCCGCCCTGGCCGCCCGCCTCCAGCAAGTTGTCGCTAAACTGCTGGGTTGCCCCGCTGCCAGCCTCGACCCCCACCAGGGCTTCACCGATCTCGGCCTCGACTCCCTCACCACCATCGAGCTAACCCACCAGTTGCAACAGCAAGTGTCCCAGCCGCTGCCCAACGCGCTGCTCTACAGCTATCCCACGATCGCCACCCTTACGGAATACCTGCTGCATCTGCTTGAACCAAACTCTGACAGTGCCGAATCATCTGCATCGTCAACTCAAAAGAACGCGGCAGCGAACGGAAGCAAGAATGACTCTTCACGCGAAACCCCGAACAGCTTCGCGAATCGTCTGGCGAACGATCCCGAAGCGGCGATCGCCCAACTTACGGAAGCCGAAGCCGAAGCTCTCCTTCTGCGCGAACTCGATCGCCTCAACCCCTAACCCCTAACCCCCAACCCCTAACCCCTAGATGACCGAAGCCTCCCCCACCAAACGCGCCCTCCTGGCGATTCAGCAACTCCAGGCAAAGCTAGAGGCGCTGGAGGCAGAAAAGCACCAGCCGATCGCCATTGTCGGCATGGGCTGTCGCTTTCCGGGCGCAGACACGCCGGACGACTTTTGGGCGCTGCTGCACGCGGGCAAAGACGCGATTACCGAAATTCCGGGCGATCGCTGGAACCTTGACCAATACTACAGTCCAGACCCCAGCGTCCCCGGTAAGATGTACACGCGCCACGGCGGGTTTGTGCCGCATCTGTACGACTTTGACGCTGCCTTTTTCCGCATTGCGCCGCGAGAAGCCGCCAGCCTCGACCCGCAGCAGCGCCTCCTGCTGGAAGTCAGTTGGGAAGCGCTGGAGCAGGCCGGCATTGCGCCCCACTGTCTGATGGGGCAAGCCGTTGGCGTGTTTGTCGGCATCTGCGGCATCGACTACTGGCACCAGCTTTTGCAGCAAGATCCCAACACCATCGACGCTTACCTGACCACGGGCAACACCCACAGCACCGCCGCCGGACGGTTATCTTATCTGCTAGGCAGCACGGGGCCGAGCATGGCGATCGACGCGGCCTGCGCCTCTTCCCTCGTCGCCGTGCATCTCGCCTGCCAGAGCTTACGCCAGCGGGAATGCGACCTGGCGATCGTCGGCGGCGTGAACCGAATTTTGTCGCCAGAGATGATGGTGAACTTTTGCAAGGCAAAGATGCTCTCCGCCACGGGACGCTGCCACAGTTTCGATGCCAGCGCCAACGGCTTTGTCCGCTCCGAAGGCTGCGGCGTGGTGGTGCTAAAGCGGCTGGACGAGGCATTGGGCGATCGCAACTTTGTGCAAGCGGTGATCCTTGGTTCCGCCACCAATCACGACGGCCGCTCCAGCGGGCTGACCGTGCCCAACGGACTGGCGCAGCAGGCCGTCATTCGCCAAGCCCTGCGCCAGAGCCGCCTGGAGCCGTCGCAAATTAGCTATCTAGAAGCCCACGGCACGGGCACAGTGCTGGGCGACTCCATCGAGCTAGAGGCGCTGGGGCAGGTGTTTGGTGCTTCTGGAACAGATCGCGCCGTGAATCGCCCCGACCCGCTCTGGATCGGCTCTGTCAAACCCAACATCGGGCATCTGGAAGCCGCCTCTGGCATAGCTGGGCTGATCAAAGTGGTGCTTGCGCTCCAGCATCAAACCCTGCCGCCTCATCTGCACCTGCACCAGCCCAACCCGCAAATCAACTGGGCCCAACTGCCGCTAAAAGTGCCCACTGCCCCCCACCCCCTGGAACGGGGCCGCGCCGCATTGCCGGGGTGAATGCCTTCGGCTTTAGCGGAGCCAATGCCCATGTGGTTCTGACGGAAGCGCCTGCGCCCGAATCCGCCCCCCTGCTCCCCTATCCGCTGCACCTGCTGACCCTCTCTGCCCGCAGCGAACCCGCCCTGCGCCAACTGGTCGAGCGCTATGTGCAGCACTTGCAGCGGCATCCCGATTCCCCCATCGCCGACCTCTGCTGGACGGCCAACACCGGGCGATCGCCCCTGCCCTATCGCCTTGCCATCCTGACCGATTCCCTGCCAGACCTGCTGCAAAAACTGCGCTCTGTTCTTCAAGGCACACCCACACCCGGCATCTACCAAGGACGCGCCCAGCCCACCGCGCCCGCCCTCCAGATTCACTACACTGCCGTTCCCCAGCCGTCTACTGTATCCACTCTCTTCCTCGCGCCTGACACCGCCGCCGCCCAGCTTCCTGGCCTCGCCGCCGCCTTTGTCGAGGGCAGCGAATTGACCTGGCACGATGGCGATCGCCGCTATTTCCAGCAAACCGTCGCCCTGCCCACCTACCCCTTCCAGCGCCAGCCCTGTGGCCCGATTCCTGCCCCCTAATCCGTCTCCCCTGGAACTGGCACCTGCTATACAATGCGGGGGAGTTGGTTTTTCTGAACTCTGGTTGCCTATGAAAATTTCACTTCAGTTCGGTTGGACTCGGTTGACAGCGCTTCTGAGTGCGTCTGCTGTCTTGACCTCAGCGCTGGGGACGGGGCTAGCTGCCGCGCCAACGATTGCCCGCCAAAGCCTGCCTGCTGCTGAGGCATCGAGCAACGCTCCAGCAGCGTCACTGCGGTTGCCGGATGCGGTCGCAACTGCTCCAGGGGTGACGATTTCAGGCGAAAACGGGCGGTTTGTAGGACAGGTGGTAATCAACGGCTCCGCTGCTGCCGCCTGGGCCGTGTTGACCGACTACAACAACTTTGCGTCGTTTTTGCCCAATGTTGAATCTAGCCGCCTGCTGAGCCGCAATGGTAATCAGGTTACGTTCGAGCAGGTGAACGTGCTGCGGGTGGCCTCGGTGCCCGTGCGAAACCGCGTTACCGTGGCCTCGTCCGAGCAGCGACCTTCGCAGATTCAGTTTGTGGTGATGGACGGCAACGAGCCGATCATGCAGGGCGTTTGGCAGCTTCAGCAAGCCTCGGCCCGCCAGTTGGTGTTGACCCATCAGGTGGTTATTTCCCCTCGATCTGACCTGATGCGCGATGTCTACTCGCGAGTCTATCGCGGCGAGTTGGAAACTACCCTTGTCTCCCTGCGTCGAGAAATTGAGCGCCGTAGCCGATGAACCCACCCAAACACGCCATTATCACGGGCGGATCTAGCGGCATCGGGCTGGCGATCGCCCACCGATTGGCCGCCCAGGGAACCGCCCTCTCGCTGATTGCCCGCACCCCCGAAAAGCTGGAGGCGGCGCGGGCACAGCTTGAGGTCAAGCGGCGCTTGCCCGACCAACAGGTGTATACCGTTGCTGCTGACGTAGCTGACCGAACGCAGGCAGAACAGGCCGTGCAGCGGGCGATCGCCCAGTTGGGCCCACCGGATTGGCTCGTCACCTGCGCTGGAATTGCACGACCGGGCGAGTTTCTAGAAATTCCTATCGAGGTGTTCGAGCGGACGATGGCGGTGAACTACTTTGGCACGCTGTACTGCATCCGCGCGGCCCTGCCTGCAATGGAGCAGCAGCGGCACGGGCAAATTGTCTGCGTGTCCTCAGGGGCAGGGCTGATCGGACTCTACGGCTATACCGCCTACAGCCCCAGCAAGTTTGCCCTGCGCGGCCTGGCCGAGTCCCTGCGGGGTGAACTTAAACCCAAGGGGATTGGCGTGTCTATCGTCTATCCGCCCGACACCGACACGCCGCAACTCGCCGAGGAAAACAAAACCAAGCCCCTCGTCACTCAAAAAATTACCGCCACTGCCAAAACCTGGAGTGCTGACGGCGTTGCCGAGGTGATCCTGGCAGGTGTGCAGCGCCACGCCTTTGCGATTACTCCTGGCTTTGAAATGGGCGTATTAAACCGTCTGCATAGCGTGTTGCTGCCCATGCTCAACCAATCCTTTGACCAAATCACTGCCAAGGTCAGAAACTTGCAATGATTCTATTCCAGCCTGCATCCGACTCATCCTCCGGCTCATCAGCGTCTCGCATATTTGTGCGATCGCCCTTTGCATTCTGGCTGGGCATCAGCCTGCTGTTCACGCTGTACTACGGCCTGGTGACGATTGCCTATGCCTTTAGCCATCCCTATCTCGTGCAGGATGATGTTCGTCAGCATGTCGTCTGGATGCAGCGCTTCACCGATCCAGAGCTATTTCCCAACGACTGGATCGCTAACTACTTCCAATCCGTTGCGCCGCTGGGCTTCAAAGCCGTCTTTGCCGCAGCCGCCAAGCTGGGACTGCCCGCCCTCACCTTCGTCAAAATCCTGCCGCTGCTGCTCAGTTTGGGCACAACAGTCTACCTGTTCTTAATTTTCCTGGAACTGTTTCCCTCACCCTTCGGCGCATTCCTCAGCACGCTGATTACCAATCAACTGCTGTGGCTCAACGATGATTTGGTTTCTGGCACGCCCAGAGCGTTTGTTTATCCAATTTTCACCGCATTTTTGTATTACCTGCTGCGGCGATCGCTCCTGCCGTGTATTTTGGCGCTAGGGCTACAGGGACTCTTTTTTCCGCATCTGATGCTGGTGGGCGTGGGCGTATTGACCGTGGCGCTGGTGAAATGGCGCGGCAACCGCATCCGCTTGTCCCAAGACCGCCGCGATTACCTGTTTTGGGCAGCGGGGCTGGGGGTGGCGCTGCTGGTGATTTTGCCCTTCAGTCAGGCAATGGATTCGCTGGGCAATCCTCTCACCTACGACCTGATGCGCTCCATGCCCGAACACGGGCGAATGGGACGCAACGAATACTTTGGCGTGCCGCCGCTCAACTTTTGGTTTAACGGGCGCAGCGGCATCCGGCTCCAGTTGTTTCCCTCCCTCAGCTTGGTGGGGCTGGCGCTGCCACTGCTGGGGCGATTCCCGCGGAGATCGCTTCGCGAATCGCGCTTTGCCGCTATGCAGCACCTCACGCCCAAGGTGCGGGTGCTGGTGGACGTGGTGCTGGCCTCGATGGGCTGGTTTATGCTGGCGCACCTGTTCTTGCCGCGCCTCTATCTACCCAGCCGCTACAACTACCACAGCTTTCGGATTGTGCTGCCGCTGAGTGCGGCGATCGTGTTCACGGTGCTGATCAGCCAGTTCTGGCAAACATTTGGCCCCAAGCTGCGCGGCGAAGTGCCTCTGGCAAAGGGCGATCGCACGCTGATTGGTCTGCTTGGCTGTCTTGCCGCCGTGGTGACGCTCGTGCCGCTCGTACCGCCGTTGATCTACGTCCTGCAAAACTGGCAAATTGCCCAAACACCTGCCATCCATCAGTTTTTGGTAGAGCAGCCCAAGTCTGCGCTGGTGGCCTCTTTGGCCGACGAGGCCGACAATGTGCCCGCGTTCGCGCTGCGGTCTACGCTGGTGGGTCGGGAGTTTGCGCTGGCCTATCACCCCGACTATTACCAAGAGATTCAGAATAGAGCGATCGCCCTGTTGCAGTTGCAATACAGCCCCAATCCACAAACCGTTCAGCAAGTTATTCAAAACTACGGCATTGACTGGATCTGGATCGAAGATGCCGCATTCCAACCCGAATACCTGCGCCAGAAAGATTGGCTGGTGCATAGCTCCTTCAAATCTGCGGTAGACGAGGCGATCGCCACGCTAGAACAGGGCAAGACTCCGGCCATTGTTCCTTTGCTCGACCGCTGTACCGCCGTCCGCGCTGGGCGATCGCGCCTGATCGATGCAGCCTGCGTTGATGTCAGGAGCGTTGTGGCTCGCTGAAGAAACTGAAGAAATTGCTGAAGTTCTCGTAGAACCCGTGGCGATCGCGCCGGTAGCAAATCCTCTATGCTAGTCGCAGGCTGGCATTTCAGCGGACTGGGGAGAGGTGGCGACATGGCGCTGCGGACGGTGACGACGGAAAAAGCCAAAATTACGGAGCTAATTGCCGTAGCCGATCGGCTGGTGGGCGATCGCCTGCATCAGTCCCTCACCGATGTAGACAAGATCGTGCTGGAGCAAGCGCTAAGGGGCAGCAAGCTCAAGGATATTCAGGTGGTGGGCTACGCCCAGGGCACCGTCGAGCGAGTCTTTGCGCCGCGTCTGTGGAAGCTGCTGTCGCAAGCCTGTTCACAAAAAGTCGGCATCAAAAGTCTGCGGCTGATCTTGGAAGACTACAGCCAGCAGGTGCAGCCCAATAGTCTATCTGTTGGCTCAGATTCCTTAGAAAACGCACTCCATCGGGCCGATGAGGCTGCGACACCAGGGCCGCAGGATTCGCCCAATGGGATCAGTTCGGGGGGGCGATTCCCGCAGGGAAAGTGCGCTGCACCGCTTGCGCGAACGCTTCGCGAATCGCCTGCTCAACCGTCTATTTTAGAGAACCTGCCTGCACCCACCAGCACGGCCTTTATTGGGCGTGAGGCCGAGATCGAGCGCTTGCTGCACCTCCTCTCGCCCGACCACGCCGCCCATCTGATCAGCATTGCGGGCATTGGCGGCGTGGGCAAAACCTCGCTGGCGGTAGAGTGTGCGCGGCGCTGTTTGGCGGCTAGCCGCAACCCCCAGTCCTATCCGAATGTACCTACCTTCGATGCGCTAATTTTCGTGTCGGCCAAGCTGTGCTATCTGCAATCCTTTGGGCTGCTGCAACGCTTTGACCCGATGCGATCGCTCCAAGACATTTTGCAGCAAATTGCCGACGTATTAGGCGAAACGGAGCTTGCTGGGGCCAGCCTGAACGAGCAAATTCAGATGATTCGGCGATCGCTGCACGGCAGTTCCTCAGCGAGCCACGCACCACGCCGGACGCTGCTCATCATCGACAATCTGGAAACGATGGAAAATCCGCAGATGGTGCTGAGTTTCCTCCACGATCTGCCGCCATCGGTCAAAAGCCTGGTGACCACCCGCGAGCAGTCGGTCTTCGTCCCCGTGCGGCTGGTGGCGATGCCCACCGACGAGGCGCTGAGCCTGATTCAGCATGAAGCCCAGGAAAAAGGCGTGGCACTGAACCCCACGGAACGGCGGGCCCTGCTGCGGGCCACCGGCGGCCTACCCGTAGCCATACACTACGCCATCGGGCAGCTTGCCAACGGCTTTGACCTAGCGACGGTGTTGCAGGGGATGTCGAACCCGACGGGCGACGTGGCCCGCTTTTGCTTTGAGACCACGGTGAATGGTTTGCACGGCCAGCCCTCTCATCGCCTGCTGATGGCGCTGGCCCTGTTTCCGACCCCGGTCTTGCGCGAAACCCTGTTTCAGGTGGCGGATGAAGCAGCCTCGCCCGATGCGCTGCAAGAAGCGCTGGCACAGCTTTGTCAATTGTCGCTGGTGAACCAGCAGGATCATCGCTATGGAATGCTGCCCCTGACGCAAGAATACGCCCTGGCAGAGCTAAAGGCGCATTTCGACTTTGCCGAGGCGGCGCGGCGGCGGTGGGTCGCCTGGGCGCTGCAATTTTCTGAACCCTATGCCAATCAGGAAGTAAAAACCTGGCACTTATCGTTTGACGGGCTGCAAGAGGAATGGCAAACCCTGCGGGCGATCGCCGATTTTTGTATGACCGAGGGCTGGTATGACGAACTGCTGCGGCTCTGGAACCACGTCAAGGCTTATACCTATAGCATGGGGCGGCGCAAGGGACGGACAGACTATTGGGGCGATCGCCTGCGGTGGACAGAATGGCTGATTGCTCAGGCCACCCAGCGCAGCCAATGGCGCACCCTGGCAGAGGTAATGCTCGACCGCGCCTGGACGCTGACCGCCACCCGCAAGCCCAGGGCGCTAGAAGAAGCCGAGCAGCTATTCGAGCAAATTCAAACCCTGCGCGACTATCAAGACCAGCCGTTCCAGACCGAATGGGCGAAAAAAATGTCTGTCCTGCGAACCCAGCAGCAGCAGTTTGACGAGGCCCATCAGTTGCTAGACGAAGCAGAAGCCCTGCTCAACCCGGCCGACTGGTCTGCCGGAAAGTATGCCCGCCAACGGGTGCAGCTTCTTTACTATCGAGGCATGACCCATTTCAAAGCCGGCCAGATTGCCGCCGCCAAGCAGGTCTTTGAAACCGCCCGCGCCCAGGCCCGCGAGGTCGACTGGGAACGCGCCGTCCGCATGACGGAAAACTGGCTGGCCGACATCGCTGTGCGCGAGGGCAAGCTCGACGAGGCAGAGCAACTTTTGGTGGAAGGGCTGCGGGTGGCAGAGCAGCAAGACGACCCGACCCGCAGCGCCTATGTCAAACGATCCTTTGCGGAACTCGTGCGGGCGCGGGGCAATGCCTCCGAAGCACAGCGCTGGGCGCGGGAAGCCCTGGCGCTGTTTGAGCAGCTCGGAATGCCCTACGAAGCCGAAGAAACACAGGCATTTTTGAACAACTTGTAAACGCTACCGACTCAAATCGTTCGACATCTTGCAAAAAAGCCAAAAAATTAGTCCGTTTCTAAAGTTTCTAAATATGACTTGCCCTGAGCCTGGTACTATCCCCCTACCTGACACACATTCCGAAAGCCTGCGATTACGACGGAACTTGAGAGGGGGAATGGCTTTTTGGAAATTCCGCCACCCCATCTCCCTATTCCTCCGTTGAGCCACCACTCCTAACTCACTGGCTGCACATCGCTATGCTGCGGATGCAGCGCTTCGCCTTGTTGCAGGGAGGCCGACAGGCGGTTGAGCGCGTTGAGGTAGGCCTGGGCGGAGGCGACGATGATATCGGTGTTTGCGCCGTGGCCGGAGAAGATGCGATCGCCATATTGCAGACGGATCGTGACTTCGCCCATCGCGTCGATGCCTGCGGTGACAGACTGCACCGAGAACTCGATGAGCTGGTTAGGAATGCTAACGACGCGGTTGATCGCTTTGTAAACAGCATCCACGGGGCCCGTACCGATGGCGGCATCGGTGAGTTCCTCCCCGGCGGGCGTGCGGATGGTGACGGTGGCCGTGGGGCGCGAGTGGTCGCCGCAAGACACCTGCACATGCTCTAGTTTGAACAGTTCCGGCACCTGCTGGGTTTCGTCATTGGCGATCGCCTCCAGATCCCAATCGGTGATTTCCTTTTTCTTATCCGCCACGTCCTTAAACCGCAGGAAAGCGCGGTTTAGCTCCTGCTCCGACAGTTCATAGCCCAGTTCCCGTAGGCGCGTGCGGAAGGCGTTTCGTCCCGAATGCTTGCCCAACACAATCTGGTTGTCGGTCAGACCGATGGATTGGGCATCCATGATTTCGTAGGTGCGCTTGTGCTTCAGCACGCCGTCCTGGTGAATGCCAGACTCGTGGGCAAAGGCGTTTGCACCAACGATCGCCTTGTTGGGCTGCACCAGCATCCCCGTCAGGTTCGACACCAGGCGCGAGGTTTTGTAAAGCTGGCGCGTGTCGATATTGGTCAGGGGCGCTTCAGAGTCGGCCGGGCGACCCAAAAACGGGTTGAAATATTGACGACGCACATACAGCGCCATCACCAGTTCTTCGAGCGCTGCATTTCCGGCGCGTTCGCCAATGCCGTTAATCGTGCATTCAAGCTGCCGCGCTCCGTTCTTCACGGCTTCCAAAAAGTTGGCTACGGCCATGCCCAAGTCGTTGTGACCATGAACCGAAATGATGGCTTGATCAATATTCGGCACGTTCTCTTTAATGCCCTTGATCAATCCGCCAAACTCGCTCGGAGTAAGATAACCAACAGTGTCGGGAATGTTGACGGTGGTAGCTCCAGCGGCGATCGCCCGCTCCAGCATTTCGTACAAAAACTCCGGATCAGAGCGACCCGCATCTTCTGGGGAAAACTCTACATCGTTCACAAACGACTTGGCGTAGCTCACCATTTCGGGCACGATGTCCAGCACTTCCGCCCGCGTCTTTTTCAGCTTATATTCCAGGTGAATATCCGAGGCGGCAATGAAGGTGTGAATCCGGGGCTTGGCAGCAGGCTTCAGCGCGTCGGCCGCTGCTTTGATATCCTGCTGAGTGGCGCGGGCGAGGCCACAAATAATCGGGCCGTCTTCGGTGCCCACTTCGGCGGCAATCTTGCTCACCGCTTCAAAATCACCAGGACTGGCAAAGGGAAAGCCCGCTTCAATCACATCCACACCCAGTCGTGCCAGTTGCCGGGCGATTGTCAGCTTCTCATCCACGTTCAGCGTTGCGCCAGGCGACTGTTCGCCGTCGCGCAGCGTGGTGTCGAAAATCAAAATGCGATCGGGCTGACCAATACCGGACTGGGCGTTCGATGAAGTACTCATGGCACAAATCTAGGCATGTGAATGGATGAATGCAGGTTCACAACGCGGTTTCGAGCGGCAACGGTCATCAGGCAATGCACCGACCGCGCCGAAACCAGGGTCGAATCTGGCAAGTCGAACTGATGCCGACTTAACCATCATACTGAATCATTCTAGTGGGCGAGTCTCCCCTTCTAACCCCCTGATCGGGTGATTGGGGGTGGCACGGTTTCAAAATACACAGGCGGGCATTCTAGAACTGGTCAACGAAAGACCGGTGGAAGGAATATGGTAAGGGGGCGATCGCCCGAGGAGGCCATGATAGAACAGGCGGCAAACGACCGGGTGCTGGTGGCGATTTTGAAGGATGTGGCGGATTGGGCGATCGCCCAGGAACAGCGCTGGTATCGCATTCCCGTCGCCAGTGTCGAACAATCACTCCAGCCTCACTGGCCGCCTGCCTGGATCGCCTTCTACCAAACCAAAGCCTTTGGCGCAGAAGCCTACGCAATTCGCTACTATGCCGCTGTGACTGAGATCGCTAAAGTGCAGCGCTGCGATTTGTTTCCCCAAGCGGCTCCTGGCCCCAAAGATCAAGACTGGTATTACAAGCTCATGCTAGGAGACGTGCGATCGCTGCCCCGCCCAATTCCCAGCCACAAGCTGCGGCGCATTACGTTTATCCCCACCACCTGGGCGCAACTAGAAACAGCACAGGCAGTGGGGGATTTACTGAAAAAACGGGCCTAGTGCCCGATTAGCTCATCAACACCAAGCCCATTCAACTCATCGAAGTACCAACGCGAGTACTCAGACTAACTTCAGACTAATAAAGACCCAACCAGGACAGCAAGCCCTGACCCGTCAGGTATTCGATCGCCAGCGTAATCAAAAATCCCACCATTGCCGCCCGCCCATTCAGGCGCTCAGCGTATTCATTAAAGCCAAACTTCGGTTCCTGGAGCTTCGGAGTCACGGTTGGTTGTGGCGGAGTTTGAGTCATGGCTTTTACAATTCTTTACTCGTCCTCTTCATTGTAGAGAGTGCAGCCTATTCGTCAATCCAAAATCAACCCCCCAGCCTCAAACTCCTGCTATAAACGGCGTAGGTCGATCCATCCGGGCGAAGACTCTCTCGCAAAAGGGATTTACCTTGGAAGTATCTAAGAATTTACCGCCTCCGCAATGGGTGGGGGAGCTTTTGAGGTGTTGGTATGGAAATCGGCGTTCCCAAAGAGATTAAGGATCAGGAATTTCGGGTGGGGCTGAGTCCCAGCAGCGTCCGCACGCTGGTCGAAGCAGGACACACAGTATTTGTCGAAACCCAGGCGGGCATCGGCGCAGGATTTGCCGATCAGGACTATGTTCAAGCTGGCGCTCAGGTCGTGCCTTCTGCAAAGGATGCCTGGAGCCGAGAGATGGTGGTGAAGGTCAAGGAACCGCTGCCTGCGGAATATGACCTGATGCAAAAAGATCAATTGCTGTTTACCTACCTGCACCTGGCGGCGGCAAGAGAACTGACGGAGCAACTGATGCGGGTGGGGCTGACGGCGATCGCCTATGAAACCGTCGAACTGCCCAACCGCAGCCTGCCCCTGCTGACTCCCATGAGCATCATCGCTGGGCGGCTCTCGGTTCAGTTTGGGGCCCGCTTTTTGGAACGACAGCAGGGTGGGCGCGGCGTGCTGCTAGGCGGCGTGCCGGGGGTAAAACCAGGCAAAGTCGTGATCTTGGGCGGCGGTGTGGTGGGCACCGAAGCTGCCAAGATGGCCGTCGGGCTGGGCGCTCAGGTGCAAATTTTTGACATCAACGTAGAGCGACTGTCTTACCTGGAAACCCTGTTTGGCTCGCGGGTCGAGTTGCTCTACAGCAATTCCGCCGAGATCGAGACTGCGGTCGCCGAGGCTGATTTGCTCATTGGTGCAGTGCTGGTACCGGGCCGACGTGCGCCCATCCTAGTGCCTGCCAGCTTGGTGGAGCAAATGCGGACAGGCTCGGTGATCGTAGACGTGGCGGTGGATCAGGGCGGCTGCGTAGAGACGCTGCACCCAACTTCCCACACGCAGCCCACCTACGAGGTGTTTGGCGTGGTTCACTATGGCGTGCCGAATATGCCCGGAGCCGTTCCCTGGACAGCGACGCAGGCACTCAACAACAGCACCCTGCCCTACGTGGTGGAGCTGGCCAACCAGGGACTCCAGGCGCTCGAAACTGATGACGCGCTGGCCAAGGGGCTAAATGTCCAGGCCCATCGCTTGGTGCATCCCGCAGTGCAGCAGGTTTTCCCCGATCTGGCTTAGGTTATATCGATTTTCGATTTTGGGTTTGCGATTTTGGATTGCCGGTCAAACGTCTAGAGGGCTTCCAGCAGTTTCATTCGCCGCTCCGTTCAGGAGAATCGGCAGGAAGCTGGATGGCTAGAGGTAGGGAGGCGGTTACGTGCCCAGGAACTCGAACACGGCAGGTTCAAACCTGAGAGTTCAAACCTGAGGATTCAAACCTGGGCACGATATCGCCCTAGTGCAGTGTCACGGTTTAGTTTTAGGGTGATGCCTCGGCTCGTAGTCAGCGCTTCAGCGCTAAAGCGCTGACTACCAACCTAAGTTCTAGCTGTGACATAGCACTAGTTTCTAGAAGCAGGCTTCTAGGGGCGGACGGCTTCGACTGCGACCGGAGCCACCCATTCGCGGATGGTATCTGCGATCTGCGGGCCCGTCAGCCCCAGGCTGCTGAGGGACTGTTCTGGCTTGGCATGATCCACCAGCACATCCGGCACACCCAGCCGCTTGATCGGCACGGCCACATCGGCATCCAGCAGCGCCTCGGCCACCGCCGAGCCAAAACCACCCATCAAGCAGCCCTCTTCGAGCGTCACCACGCGCCCGATCTGCTGGGCCAGCGGCACAATCAGCTCCGTATCCAGCGGTTTGGCAAAGCGGGCGTTGACCACGGTCGCCTCGATGCCGTGTTCGCTGAGGATTTCGGCGGCCTGCATGGCGGGATAGACCATCGTGCCGTAGCCCAGTAGCAAGACATCATCGCCCTGGCGCAGAATCTCGGCTTTGCCGATGGGCAGTGGCTCCCAGCCCTCTTCCATGAGTGGCACGCCCTGGCCACTGCCACGGGGATAGCGGAGGGCGATCGCCCCGTCGGTATAGTTCACCCCGGTCACGATCATCCGCTGAAACTCGGCTTCGTCCTTCGGAGCCATCAGCACCATATTGGGAATGCAGCGCAGATACGCAATGTCGTACATCCCCTGGTGTGTCGGGCCGTCTGCCCCCACGATGCCCGCCCGATCCAGACAGAAAAACACAGGCAGCTTCTGGATGCACACGTCATGCACGATCTGGTCAAACGCACGCTGCAAGAAGGTGGAATAAATCGCCACCACCGGGCGCATTCCCTCGCAGGCCAGCCCCGCTGCCAGCGTTACGGCGTGCTGTTCGGCAATGCCTACGTCGATGTATTGCTTGGGCAGCTTTTGCTGGAGTTTGTCTAGCCCGGTGCCTGTGGCCATGGCAGCGGTGATGCCGACGATTTTGGGGTCATTTTCCGCCAGCTTCACCAGCGTATGGGCAAACACCTTGGAATAGTCGGCGGGCTTGGGCTTGTTCGATGGCTTGGCTTTGCCCGTGGCCAGGTCAAACGGCGACTGGGCATGATAGCCGACCTGATCTTTTTCGGCGATCGCATAGCCCTTGCCCTTGATTGTCGCTACATGCACCAGCACTGGCCCCTGAATCTTGTGCGCCTGAGTGAAGGTGTGAATCAGTTCCTCCAGATTGTGCCCGTCCACCGGGCCCATGTAGGTAAAACCCAGTTCCTCAAACACCGCACCCACCTTGGGCACTGCCAGCCGCTTCATGCCTTCCTTTACCCGCTGAAGCTCCGGCGTGAGCGACTCGCCCACAAACGGCAAATGCTTGAACTGCTCCTCCAGATTGTCAGAGAGGAACTGCATCGGCGGGCTGAGGCGCATTTTGTTGAGGTAGCGAGGAATCGCGCCAACGTTGGGCGAAATCGACATTTCGTTGTCGTTCAGCACCACCATCAGGTTGGTTTTGGGCAGGTGTCCGGCGTGGTTGATGGCCTCCAGCGCCATGCCGCCCGTCAGCGCCCCGTCGCCAATCACCGCCACAACTTTGTACTTTTCGCCCTTTAGATCTCGCGCCAGCGCCATGCCCAGCGCCGCTGAGATGCTGGTGGAGGCGTGGCCCGCGCCGAAGTGGTCGAACTTGCTTTCGCAGCGCTTCAGATAGCCTGCCACGCCGTCTTTTTGGCGCAGCGTGTGGAAATTGTTGTAGCGTCCGGTAATTAGCTTGTGGGGATAGGCCTGGTGCCCCACATCCCACACCACCTTGTCATGGTCGAGATCCAGCGTTTGGTAGAGCGCCAGGGTCAGTTCCACCACTCCCAAACCGGGACCCAGATGCCCCCCACTTGCCGCCACGGTTTCCAGATGCTTTTCTCGAATTTGGCGGGCGATTTGCTCTAGCTGATGCGTCGAGAGTCCGTGGAGTTGGTTGGGGTGGGTGATTTCGCTCAAATGCATAATTTACCCCGTTAAGCCTAGATGAAGATCGGGTTACTCTTCTCAATCTAAAGCAAATGGGCAGATAAAATTGGTGCGCTTTGATAAGCGAAATTCACAAGATTTAGCCAGAGTTTTGCCCTATTTGTGCTAGGCGAGGGGTTGGTTTCGCAATGCGAGTAGAGAAATTGGGCATTGGTTTAGGATGATCAGCGACAAACGGATGCGGGCAGCGGCGGCTCGACGCAGTTGCGGAACCGGAGATATCGAACTAGCGGTAGGCGGCGATCGCCCCGATTTGCAACTGGAACGGGCCAGCGGTGAACTGGGGATTGAGCCGTCCGTCTAGTTCAAACTTGCTGAGCATGAGTTGCAGGGAATAGATCCGCGATAAATCCAGCGACACGCCAGAAACCGTCTTGGCGCGGATCACGGGCGCAAACTGAACAAAGGGCAGTTGCACGGTGATCCACGAATCGCTCAGCGTATCGAAGCTGCTGCAAAACGCCAGCCCGTCCCAGCGGTTTTCGGGCCGCAAAAAGAACTTGTAGCGGTTGCCGTCGCCCCGCACCCGCAGTTCGATGCCGATATAGCTCGACAGATCCAGCGGCGGCTCAAAATCCCGCGTCCGCACCGAGGCAAAGCCGCCCGAATTTTCCGTAGACACCCGCCCAGAGAACACGCCCGACGTACCCACCTGGCGAAACTGGCTCTGGCTGAGTCCGCCCATCACGCCATCGTTGAGCGGCCCCCACACTGCTGCAAGGGTTGGCTGGGGCTGGCTAAAGTCAAACAGGGTCAGCGTTGTGGGCATAGTCAGGCTGCAAGATTGGGCTTTGGCCCTAGTGCCATATCACAGCTAGAACTTGGGTTGGTAGTCAGCGCTTTAGCGCTGAAGCACTTACTACGAGCCAAGGCATCACCCTAAAGCTAAACTGTGAAGCTAAACTGTGACACTGCACTAGGCGAGGGGCGGCTGGGAGCGGGGTTCCAGTCCTTGCAAAAACACATAGCCAACATACAGCGAAACGAGCGCTGCAAAAAAGCACCACACTGAAATAAATCCAGCGCTAAAAAAGTTGGCAGTGAGCAGCAGCGCCAGCAGCACTAGCCCGCCTAGCCGCTGAATGTAGCGATCGCCACTCAGCACCAGCGGTGCCAAAATCGTCAGAACGTACAGCGTATAGCCGAATAGCGAAAGCGCTCGTGTGGGTTCCACCAAGAGTTGAAGGTGGTAAACCAACGAATGATTGTGAACGCTTACCGAAAGCCGCTGTGGATCGAGCCAGATGGGTAGGTTGAAATAGAGACCGTACAGAAGCCCCAAGCCTGCTAGCGCCCGCCATACTTGGCAGCGAGGGCGATCGCCCTCCACGCTCGCCGCCGCCAGCGGGGTCCACACCAGCCAAAACCCGTGAGAAAAGAACACAAACCCGGTCGCCGCCAGCGCCACCAGCCGAGCATCGTTCGCTCCTAACCCCACCCACACTAGCCCTTCGATAACCTGCTGAATGCCAAATGCCAGCGGAAACGCCGCCAGCGGCAAATAGCGCTTGTCTTGCTCCTGTGCCTGCTTAATACAAGCAATACCCACTGGAATTAACGTCGCACCCAAACTAAAACTAGCAGTTGCAGAGAAACACATAGGCTTTAAGTCTTTTTGACGCAATTCGATTTGATGCAATTCGATGCCAATGGCTCGATGAAATGAGCTGCGAGATGAACTGCGGGTCAGGGAGGATCAGTTTTTTTGGAGAGGGAGCAAGTCTCGCAGGCAACACAAAGGCAACACAAATTATCCAAGCTTGCAGTTGCAGCTTGATCCCTAAAACCAGGCACTCGCCGCTTGGCGGCATGAGATTCGCGTCCGAAGCTTCCCCCGCCAAGCTTTGCGCCTAAAACTTAGCACCTAAAACTGGTTCCTCCTATTGCCGTTATAGCGCTAAAGTTTTCAAACCGTCTGGCGACTGCTCTAGCAGGACTGGCGGATACTTGTATCCACCTGTGCCCAACGTGCCGCCAAATCTAGTGCTTCAGCAGGTGTGGCAATTTTTCCTTCGGCGCGAGCGAGTTGCAAAACTTCAAGCAGTTGCCCAATCTTGGGGCCAGGCGGCAGGTGCAACTGCGTCATCAGGTCGCGCCCGGTCACGAGCGGGTGGGGATGGGCGATCGCATCGTTGGGATCGAGAAAGCGAACAATGAGAGGGGCGATCGCCGCTTCAGAAATACCCGATGCCAGCGCCACCACGCTCAGCGCCCCAAAGGCCGCACCCACGCCCTGAAAGAAAAAGTATTGCTCAGTAGCGGTGGCGGTGGGCTGCACAATGGCAGGCACCTGCGGCAAATAGCGCAGCACCGTCTGCACCGCCTGGATTTCGTTGCGGCTATACTTCAGGGTTCGCAGTTCCGCTTCGGCTTCGGCCGCCTCCGGCGACACCAGCGCCGTTAGTTTGGCAATCCGCATCCAGCTTCGCCCCAGCCCCGACACCTTTTGCTGATCTCGTAGCCAGCCGGAAAGCTCTGCTGCCAGCGCGGGCCAGCGCGTTTCCAGGGCGATCGCCGCCTCGTCCATCCGCGCCACCCGATCCATCCCCGTCGCCGTTGCGTGGGGCAGCCAGGTGCAAAACAGCCCGTCCTCCCAGGCCATCTGCAAAAAGCGGGTGCCCCGTGCCGTGCCCAACAGGTAGTTCAATTCCGCTTGCACCCGCTCTGGCGCAATGCCCGCTAGCAAATCTGCCAATCGCTGAATCGTGGTCTGCGTGTCTGGCTCTAGCTCAAAGCCAAGCTGCGCCGCCTGCCGATAGGCCCGCAGCAGCCGCAGGGGATCTTCCTTCAGGTTCTCTGGGGCGACCATGCGGATGAGTTGCTGCTGCAAGTCGCTGTAGCCGTTCAGCGGGTCAAAGATCTGCTCGGTGTGTGGGTCGTAGGCGATTGCATTCACCGTAAAATCGCGCCGCTGCAAATCTGCTTCCAGCGTCGGCCCCACCTGCTGAGCAAAGTCCACCGTGGCCCGCTCAAACACCGCCCGCGCAATCTGCCGCTCCGCATCCAGCAGCACATAGCCCGTGCGATAGTGATTGGCGATCGCCCGCGCCGTGGCCACCGCCCCCTCCGGCAGCACAAAATCCAGATCCAAATATTCCGCCTGCCGCCCCAGCAGTGCATCCCGCACGCTGCCGCCCACCAAATAGGCATCCGACGGCAGCCATTCCAGGCTAAAGGGCCAGGTGTGGGGCGACAGGGCGGAAGCCGTGGTGAGCGTGTCTTTGGGCAGGGTGAGGTAGGTCAAGGCAGGCAAGGGTCAAGGGGTCAGGGAGCGGGGATTCACAGACGATGGCTCGGAGGTGACGGGTCAAAGGTTAGAACAGTGCTTTCTGGAGGGGAGAGGCAAGGTTCAAACCCTGCACCCGTCCGCCAACCCGCAGCTATTGACCCCTGACCTCTAACCCCTGAAACCGAATACCTCCATTCTGCTACATCTGTCAGGGGCGATCGCCGTTTTTTCGCAAACTGAGCTAGAGTAGCATAAAAGCAGACGACTCTAAATCCCCACTGGCCTGGCGGCGGGAGAACTTTTAAGATGTGTATTTGCGTTAACTGCCATTACGTGGATCGCTGCACGACGTATCACGCGGTTGAACACCAGCACCAGCAGCCCCATCTGACAGAGTTTCCAGACTTTGAAGCCACCGAACCGACAATTAATGTCAATATCCGTCAGGGCGACGCGGATGACATCATCGAAATGGAATGGGATGTGGTTGGCTGCCTCAGCTTTGTCGAAGAAACCGGCAAGTGGGCGAAGCTGCGTCCGGGTGAGCTAGTTCCCACTTGATCGCGCTTTGACCCTATCGTCTAAATCGAATGCATTGCCTGAATCTCGCCTGTCCGCAGCCGCAAGATCCCGGAGCCGGAGAGACGTGCCAGCACTGCGGGGCAGGTCTGCTGTTGGGCGATCGCTTTCGGGCGGTCAAGCTGCTGGGGCAGGGCGGCTTTGGGCGTACCTTCTTAGCCATCGACGAGCGTAAGCCTCCTGCTCAGCGCTCCTCCTCCCCCCACCTGCCTCGCTACTGCGTCATCAAGCAATTCTTCCCCCTCCAGCGGGGCAACTCGCGCCGAGCGGCCGAGCTATTCCGGCAAGAGGCGGAGCGGCTGCGATTGCTGGGGCAGCATC
The DNA here is from genome assembly GCF_001548395.1 of Leptolyngbya sp. O-77. NCBI lineage: Bacteria > Bacillati > Cyanobacteriota > Cyanophyceae > Leptolyngbyales > Leptolyngbyaceae > Leptolyngbya > Leptolyngbya sp. O-77. The sequence goes on along the minus strand of NZ_AP017367.1, from coordinate 4,502,656 downwards.
CCCAAATTCCCCGGCTGCTGGCCCATCTGGAAGATGAAGACGGGCAATATCTGGTGCAGGAGTACATTCCGGGGAAAAACCTGGAGGCGTTGCTGCACGAGCAGAAGGTGTTTCACGAAGGGCAGATTTTGGATTTGCTTAAAAGCCTGCTGCCCGTGCTGGCCTTTATCCATAGCCAGCGCGTGATCCACCGAGATTTGAAACCCGAAAATATCATTCAGCGACAGGGCGACGGACTGCTGGTGCTGGTGGATTTTGGCGCGTCGAAATATGCCACGCAGACGGCGCTGGGGAAAACGGGGACCATGATCGGCAGTGCGGGCTATGCTGCACCAGAGCAGGTGATGGGGCGGGCCGAATTTGCCAGCGACCTTTATAGCCTGGGCGTGACCTGCATTCACTTGCTAACCGGGATGCACCCCTTTGACCTGTATTCGCCCATGCAGGATACCTGGGTGTGGCGGCAGTATTTGCCAGAGCCGATTGGCGATCGCCTCACTCGCGTCCTGAATAAGCTACTCCAGCGCCCCGTCAGTAGCCGTTACAAAACCGCCGCCGCCGTCCTCAAAGACCTCGGCTGTCCCCTCCCAAAATTTCCTGTCCTTGCCCCTCGTCAACCCGTCGCCCCCGGTCTCCGTCAATCAGCATCTCGTCAGTCTCTTTCCTCCTCTCCCTCGCCTCTGCTCTCCCAATGGCATTGTATCCGCACCCTCTCTGCCCACACTGGCCCCATCACCACCCTCGCCACCAGCCCCGACGGTCTGTGGATTGCCAGCGGCAGCACCGATAAAACCATCCGGCTGTGGAGCCTGGAGACGGGCGACCTGCTGCATACACTGGGCAATGGTGGCTTGTTTGGCAATGGGCATGGCGATCGCCTCAGTGCCCTCACCTTTACCCCCGACAGCATCGAACTGCTCAGCGCCAGCGATGACGGCACGATCAAGCAGTGGGACATGGCCACGCAAAAGCTGATGCGGACGATTGACGGACACGACTGGCTGGTGTCGGCGATCGCCCTTAGCCAGCACGCGCCAATATTCGCCACGGGTGGCGGCGACGGGCGGATCAACCTGTGGAGTCTGGAAACGGGCGAGCAAATCGCCAGCTTGGGCAAACACCGCGATCGCATTAGCGCCCTGCTGCTCAGCCCCGACGGGCACACGCTAATCAGCGCCAGCTACGACAAAACGATTCGCCTGTGGAACCTGCGAACCGACGGGCTGATTGGCACGCTGCGGGCCCACACCGACCGCATCACCTCGCTGGCCATCACCCCCGACTGGCAAAGCCTGATCAGCGCCGGAGCCGACAAGACGCTGCGATTTTGGGATCTCAACCGCATGGCCCAGATGCGTCCCATTGTCGCCCACAAAGACACCATCACCACCCTTGCCCTCAGCCCTCAGGGAACCCTCCTGGCCAGCGGCAGTGACGACAACACGATCAAGCTCTGGCCGCTCACCCACCATCCCGAAATTGGACTGACCGTCGCCCATCGACCTACTGCCTTGCGCGGAGCCTGGGCGATCGCCGCTCTTGTCTTTAGCCCAGACGGAAAAAGCCTCGTCAGCGGCGGGGCCGACGAGGTGGTGAGGATATGGGAGGAGGGGATTGGGAGTGCCGGGGTGAGAGATAGAAAAAACGAAGAACGAAGAACGAAGAATGAAAAAGGGAGTGGTCAGAAAAACGCGGATGACAGGGCTGAATCCCTTGATTTCTAGTTTCCAGACCTGGGACACACAAAGTTCTGATCGCTCCCAAGAGAGAAGAAGTTCTGTTTTTCGTTTTTCCCGTGAAGTTCCGTTTTTCGTGAGACTGTAAATTATTTTGTGTAAGCGGTCAAAATTAGTTCAAACATCAGGAGACCGCCCATGCCTCGCCGTCGTCGCCCCCAAGATAAAGTAGACCACCTGCTGGATGAGCTGCTTGCCGATTACTCCACCCCCGAGCAAATCCTGGGAGAACAAGGACTGCTCAAACAACTGACCAAACGACTGGTGGAACGAGCACTGCAAGCAGAATTGAGCCATCACCTGGAAACCGAAGTCCAAGCTCCGCCTCCTGAAGAAACCAGTTCCAGCAAGCGTCGCAATAGTCGTAACGGGTACTCCTCTAAAACCGTCAAAGCAGACTGTGGAGAATTGGCACTCTCGATTCCCCGCGACCGTAACAGCACCTTTGAGCCGATTTTGGTGCCCAAAGGAGAGCGACGCTTGAGTGGGCTGGATGACAAAATCATGGCAATGTATGCCCGAGGCTTGAGCACTCGAGATATTCAAGCGCAACTGGAGGAACTCTATGGGGTGGAGGTTTCTCCCACGTTGATTAGCCAAGTCACCGATGCGGTCAGTGACGAGGTGCGTCAGTGGCAGAACCGCCCGCTGGCTAAGCTGTATCCGATTGTTTACCTCGATGCCATTCACGTTCATGTGCGAGAAGACGGGCGGGTGAGCAATCATGCCGTTTACGTTGTCTTAGGTGTAACGCTTGACGGGATTAAGGAAGTCCTAGGGCTATGGATGTCTGCCAATGAAGGGGCAAAGTTTTGGCTCAAAGTGCTGACCGACCTCAAGAATCGCGGCGTAGAAGACATTTTCATCGCCTGTGTAGATGGACTCAAAGGCTTCCCCGATGCGATTGCAGCGGTCTTTCCCAAAACACGAGTGCAGTTGTGTATCGTGCATCTGATTCGCAACTCTTTGCGCTATGTGCCCTGGGGCAGCCAAGCCGAAGTCATTGCCGACCTCAAGCCGATTTATCAAGCGGCCACGGTAGAGGAGGCTGAGACCGCACTAGAAAACTTCGCTGATAAGTGGGACAGGCTCTATCCCACGATTTCCCAGATCTGGTTGCGTCACTGGAACAACATCATCCCCTCTTTGACTATCCACCAGACATTCGCAAAGTGATTTACACCACCAATGCAATCGAGTCGCTCAATCGCTCGTTGCGTAAGGTGCTCAAGACAAAGGGATGCTTCCCCAATGAGGAATCGGTCTACAAGCTGCTCTACTTGGCGCTTAACAATATTGCCAAAAAGTGGACGATGCCGATCCGCGATTGGAAAGCAGCACTCATGCGTTTTGCCATTGAGTTCCCCGATCGCTTTCCTCAGTTCTAAGCCTTACACAAAAAAATTGACACTCTCTCTCTCTTCGTTCTTCTCTCTTCGTTCTCCTCTCTTCGTTCTTCTCTCTTCGTTCTTCTCTCTTCGTTCTTCTCTCTTCGTTCTTCTCTCTTCGTTCTTCTCTCTTCGTTCTTCTCTCTTCGTTCTTCTTCTTCGTTCTTCTCTCTTCGTTCTTCTCTCTTCGTTCTTCTCTCTTCGTTCTCCTCTCTTCGTTCTTCTCTCTTCGTTCTTCTCTCTTCGTTCTTCTCTCTTCGTTCTCCTCTCTTCGTTCTCCTCTCTTCGTTCTTCTCTCTTCGTTCTTCTCTCTTCGTTCTCCTCTCTTCGTTCTTCTCTCTTCGTTCTTCTCTCTTCGTTCTCCTCTCTTCGTTCTTCTCTCTTCGTTCTCCTCTCTTCCCTCACTCAATCCGGCGCTTGCGCCAGGCCACTGCCTACGTCCCGCGACGGCAGCGACAAACGCCAGGCCCGCTGAGTCAATTGGGCCCACAGTTCCCGGCCGCGTGCGCCCGTGGCTTCGGCGTGGAGGGCGGCCAGTCCGGCGACGTGGGGCGTGGCCATGCTGGTGCCGCTGATGGTGCTGTAGCGGGTGGGCATGGGCCAGCTAGAGTATACGTCTACGCCAGGAGCCGCCAAGTCGATCTGCCCACCGTTGCGGTTGATGCCGCCGTTGGAGAAGGGGGCCCATCTTTAGGTTGGGGGCGCAGGGCGGCGATCGCCATAATCGAGGGGCAATTGGCCGGATGGCTGACGGGGACAATCACGCCAAACTGCCGAAAGCTGTCATTACCCGCTGCCGCAATGATTAAACTGCCGCGCCGCAGGGCTCGCCGACCCACATTTTCGTATACCGCAGAATGGCTCTGACCAGGCAGCACCATTGCCCCCAGCGACATGGAGATAATCTGACATCCACTGGCGATCGCCCAGTTGATACCCGCCAAAATGCCGCCGTCTGCGCCGCTGCCCTCATTGCTCAGCACCTTGCCTGCATAGATTTCGGAATTATAGGCAACGCCATAGCGCGGCAAAATCTCCGGCAGTTTCGATCCGCAGGCCGTGCCAATGCAGTGTGTCCCGTGGCCGTTGCCGTCCTGCACCTCTTCGCCCTCAATAAAGGACTTGCTAGACACCGCCCGCCCCACAAAATCGGGATGGGTCAGATCAAAGCCCGTATCCAGCACGGCAACCTTTAGCCCCAGCCCGCTATATTGCGAGGTGCTGGCTTTCGTCACATCCAGCCCCCAGGTGATGGAGCCATCGGCAACGGCCCCGCCGCGACCCAGCACCGACTCTGCCTCCTGCTCTTTCGGCAGTAGCCGATCGACCAGATGATTTACCGCATCCCGATAGCCCTTGAGGTAGTCCACGGGGATAGTCATGATTTCCTTGTCTGTAAATCTGGGTGGAGCAGGCAAATAGGCATCGGGGTCTGGCTCCTCAATCGCCCGCACGACCCGCTCTGGCTCTACCGCAATCACCGCGCCACCGCGCATCGTCGCCGCATTCAGCGCTTGCGCCTGACCTGGCTCCATTGTCACAACCGCCACGCCCAGCTCATCAAAGACGAGCGAGTCTTCGCTGGCTAGCTGCTCGCCACTGGGAGAATGGTCGCGAAAGTCCGCAGAATGGGCAAAATGGCGAATCCCCGCCGAATCGTCCATCGTGCGGAGTCCGTCATCGATATTGTCGGTATCTAGAAGGACAAGATACCTGCCAGTGGTTTCGGGCTGTCCTGACGAGGAATAGGGGCTGTTTCCGGGTGTCGTCATAGGGTTGATGTCTCATGTCACAGCTACCTTGAAGTCTACGCCGCTAGGTTTGAGGATTTCGGAGGCCTCCGGATCTTCTTAACGATTCCACAGAGAAGGGCGAAATTGCTAAATCATTGACATTCCCCTAATCATGAGGCTCAACCATGACATACAGGTCTGGTAAGAGTGTCTCTAATAGGTCGCTGACCGTTTTTAGGGCGTTATCTAAGGAAATCGGGGATAGGGTGCAGGGGTGTAGGGGGTGAAGATGTTGCCAAAGTCGGGCGATCGCCTCTATGGTGTGTGAACCATCCCACAAGGGCAACAGGCAAGCTGCCAGGCTGCTATCGAGAAGAATCGGCTTGGCACCTAAAATAGGCAGATGTGGCTCCAGCGCGAAGGGGCGATGGTGGACTATGCAGTCTTCTAGGGCTGCTCGCACCGTTACTGGTTGCAACTGGGGATGCAGAAAAATGCGATCGCTCCGCTTGAGACTGGGAAGGCACCAGTGAAATGGCAGTGGTCCTGCTGGCTGGGTTTCTGCATGAGTACACCAAAAATCGAGCAGCCGATGGATGGGATGAATTAGCTCATAGAGCTGCAACTGTGTTTCATAGGAAAACTGGGGCAACATGATTCCAATCCATGCTGGCATCTCTTCTAGGGAGCCAAATAAGAGCGGCAGATTCCACTGTTGCCAGTTCACCATGTCTACAAATCGCAAGCCCACCGAGTTCAGCAGGGCAAAGAGTTCAGGAATGGTGTAGCCTTTGTCACCTTGCAGCAGGTAGTTCATTCGAATCATTTGGTCGCTCACCTGTCCGCTGACATCTGGAGTCCAGGTTTTTTCCTTAAGGTCTACCCAGTCTGGCATTGCCGTCATCACCTCCCGCACCAAATTCGTCTCTGTGGCTCCGGCCTTTTCATGAAACACGCCCAGGAGAGACAACATCTGCTGTGCCCGATAAAAGTGCTGCCGCTGAATTGCGCTGTGCAAGTTGGCTCGCAGGATGCCACAAGGCTTGAGCATTCTCTTCATGACGCGCAAAGCGGCGGCAGGGTCAGGTAAGATATAAAGCACCTCGTCGCAGTTAATATAATCGAACTGCATTTCTAGGGTTTGCAGTTCTTCGATAGACAAGACGTGGAACTCAACTGGCAGGTGTTGAGCCTGGGCGAGGCGCTCCCTAGCCATCATAATCGAAGTAGGTGATATGTCTACTCCAATGACTTTTGCTCCTGGATTGGCGATCGCCAATCGCAGCGACGTATATCCACTGCCACAGCCCACATCCAAAATCACCTTATCTTGCAAAGACACGACCCGACGATGCAGCAAATAGTAGGGTGTAGTGAGGTTGTGTTGATAGAGTGTCACAGCGTCTAGCTGAACAGGTTGATCAACCAGCATTTCTGGATAAGGAGCGGCTTCATACTGCTGAAGCAAAGCACTTGTTCGTTCTTGAAGCGGCGCTTTCTGATTTGAGGGTGCTATCTCGCTCGACTCCTGAGGCTGTAATGGGTCTGTCTGTTTCATGGGTTGTACTTTGGAGTTGTCTCCGGCTTTGTCAGAAGCCTGCAAGATAGGAGAAGCATTCATATCCACAAGTATCCTACTCCCCTAAAACTAATGAGGTTCAATTGCAGATTGTTTCATCAAACAGCACTCAGCATCTATATCAATCAGAATCAATCAGATATTAGGCTGAGCATAGCCCAGGACATAGAAAGTCCACTATTCAAGGATCTCAGCTTTTTAGGGTTTGTTCGGCTTCATAACGTTTTGGTATATCTAGTGGAGATCTCTAGTGGAGATCTCTAGTCTAGATAAGGATGATGTGGGCAAAGATGATTTATTTACTCGATAAAAGCTGAGTCACGAAGCCTGCTTGACTGACAAAACTCGAATCGCTTAGGTCACGAAGCTGAGCATGGCATTTTCCGCCATACTCAGCATGAAAAGTTCGCTTCCAATGTGTTTCTTGACGAGACCTGGGTAAGACGAGCAACCATTTAGCGATTGCTTCACTTACTTCAGCCTTCCGCCCGCAACTGGAGTCATTAAGACTCGTTTAGAAGGCAAAGGGTGGCGCAACCGTGCCCTTGGGAGGTGGCGCAACCGTGCCCTTGGGAGGTGGCGCAACTGTGCCCTTGGGAGGTGGCGCAACCGTGCCCTTGGGAGGTGGCGCAACTGTGCCCTTGGGAGGTGGCGCAACTGTGCCCTTGGGAGGTGGCGCAACTGTGCCCTTGGGAGGTGGCGCAACTGTGCCCTTGGGAGGTGGCGCAACTGTGCCCTTGGGAGGTGGCGCAACTGTGCCCTTGGGTAAGACTGCTCCTCCCCTGGGCCGTTTGACTTGGGCGTAATAAGAGCCTGCTTCCTCCATTGCAGAAGCTCGGTTTAGTTGTTGAATCGTAGCCGCCGCAGACTCGGCAAACAGGGATGCCAACACAACGGTGAATATTGCACCTGTTCCCCAGCGGAGTATCAGGATTGGGCTAGATCGGCTCATGTTCATGATGATGATCCTCGCATTGTTGAAAGAGACACACCGACTCTGGTGGGAAACTGGCTCAGTCAGACAGCTTGCCTGGACTAGCTCTTGCCAAAAATCGGTGAAGTAGTGACCAGTAGCTACCTGCTTGTCGTTGTGCAAAATTCATGCCAAATCCCCTCAAGGGTTGAGAACGGCAACCCTTGGAGGCAAGCGTCAGTAGGCCCAGAATTGGCACGAGATTTGCACAGATGTTTTTGGGTAAACCGATTTTCAACAAGAGGATAGCGACGTGAAAGTTCTAACGATTCGAGGGTCAGTGGTCATTGGTTTTGCAACCGTAGTTATTGGGGGTTTGGGAGCCGAAGCCCCGTCGCAGTCTCTCCCCACTATGCTGGCGACAGCGTTGCAGCCTGAGGATGCCCAAGCAGCAAATATCCTGACTGCACAGACCTTAGAAATTAATGGCAATCTTTATGACAATCCATTAGCGGGTACGGTCGATCGCTATTTGCTCAATCCACAAGGTCAGGTTGATGGGCTGCTGCTGACAAACCGGGTGCAGGTGAAGTTTCCGCCTCATTTAGGAGATGATTTGGTACAAGTTTTTCGACCGGGAGACACCGTGACGATCGCTGGTTATCCGGGCGTGCCAACCAATTTAGGGCTAGAGGTGCGAGCTTATCAGTTAGCTAATCCTCGTACCCAACAAGTGGTGGTCGATCGACCACCGGCCTACCCGCCCCACTTGCAGCCTATGCAGTCAGCGGCTCGCTACGGAACGTTTTCGGTGTCGGGCAGGGTCTATCGCTGGCTCGTAAGTCGGCGCGGCGATATTAAGGGCATTGTGCTGGAATCAGGGGAGCAAATTAAGTTTCCGCCCCATGTAGGATATCAGCTTGAGGGACTGGCTCGTGAGGGAAGTGCTGTGCAGGCTGAGGGATATGGGGCAGAAACCCCCTACGGACGAGTGATTGAGGCGTTTTCGCTGACGGTGGATGGGCAGGCGATCGCCATTCGGGGATTTGCACCGGGGATGCCGCGTCGTCTGCACTAAGTTCATTTATACCAATTCCGCCCCGAGACAGAAGGCTGGACATCCTAACAATCCCGGCATAAGACCATGCTGGAGTGTGTTGTGGCACTTTGCGGACTGTAGCCCCTTAAAGATTGAGGTTGAGAAGATTTAGGCAGACAATCCCACGAGTTCACAGAGCGGCAAGCTTGCGGCGCTGGGCAGTATTGGCAATCCCAAGCTGGTGGCGGTACTTGGCTACGGTGCGACGGGCGATCGCCAGTCCAAACCGCAGCTTCAGTAGGTGAGCGAGTTGAGCATCACTGTAAGGCTTGTGGGGTGGTTCTGTCTGGATTAATTCCTGGATGATCTGCTGGATTTGCTGGGGAGTTCGCCCGCCAACGGCCGCTGCTGGGCACAGACACGAGAGCGGCAAAATTTGCTGAGGCGATGTGTTGAGCAGCAAATAGCGATCGCGCACAATTCGACTCACCGTTGCGTCTGACAGGCTTACCGCTTGGGCCACAAGCTGCTGGGAGGTGGGCAATAGGTCGAGCGGATTGCGGCTGCGGAGAAAAGCTTGCTGGCGATCGCAAAGGAACTGCCCTACCTTCAGCAGGTTTTCTTGCCACTGGCTGAGGGCAGTGAGCAAACTCTGGGCTTGGTGGAATAGGGCTTCTAGCTGCTGGCGTTTTGCGGGGGGCAGGGGAGTGTCTAGCAGGGCGATCGCCTCGGCGTTCAGCCCAAACCGCGACTCTACGGCCCGCACCAGAGTAACCTCCCACGGTTCGTCAGTCGCACCACCTGCTGGCTGAACGGCCAGATCGGGCACTACAGTTGCAACTGGTGCATAGCTAAAATTTCGCCCCGGTCGCGGCTCTAGCGCCTGGATTCTGCGGACGGCCGCCTGCAATTCAGACATAGAAATTGAGGCAAATTCCGGCGCATCGTGTCTTAGGGTATGCAGCAGTGGTTGCAGACCCGCCGATGTCGCCAGTCCTGTGGCTAGCTCATCCAAATAGTTGCGAATAATATGCGTGATCAAAGAGTCCGTCGGGTCGCTCTGAAGCAGGAGACATTCCCGCAGCGATCGCGCTCCCACGCCTGGTGGGTCAAGGGACTGCAACACGGGTACCATTGCCGCCAACTCTAGCGGAGTCCAAGACGTTCCCCTAGCCCAGACATCAGGGGATTCTTCTAGATAACCGGACGGCGCAACCCACGGCAGCAAGGCTCGCAGCTTTTGCTGTTGCGATACAGGTAGAACCGAAATTTGGGACTCTAGGTGATCCTGTAGGGTTTCTGGCGTAGCGATGGGTTCGTACCAATCAGGAGAGATATCGCCTAAAAGGGTTTCTGCCGATCGCCCGCCGAGTTGGGCATCGATGAGAAATGGGTTCCGCAGTGCCTCGGATTGGAGTCGATGCAGCACCCGCCGATAATCAAGGGGCAGCAGTTGTACGAGTTGCCGCAAGCTGGGATACAGAACGGGCTGGAGCTTAACCTGGAGGTGTAGCGCGGGTTTGGAAGAGAAGCTCAGAGGTTCCACTGCTCTCGCTTTTGATGGAAGGCTTCAAGGCTGAGACCGAGCGCTTCGTGAGCGCAGTGAGGGTATAGCGTCAAAGCGCGTCGGATAAGGTCTTGCTCAAGTTGGGCGATCGCATTGTCCAAGTTCAGATCGGGCTTTGGCATCTGGCCAAAGGAGAGATGATCAGGCAGCAAAATTCGCCCTCCAGATAGAATGACAGCACGTTCTAGCGTGTTTTGTAGCTCTCGCACATTGCCCGGCCAGGCGTGAGACTGAAGTTTCTGAAACGCGGCTTCTGACATGCTGAGTTTTGGGAAATTGTGCTGAATGGCGAGCCGCTTGAGGAAATGTTGGGTGAGCAGATCCAAATCTTCTAGGCGATCGCGCAGGGGAGGCAAGTCAATCCGCAGCACATTGAGCCGATAGTACAAGTCCTCTCGAAACTGCTGACGCTGCACCATCGTTTCCAGATTGCGATTGGTCGCCGCCAAAATGCGAACATCGACTGTACGAGTTTGATTGCTGCCGAGTCGTTCAAATGATCGGTCTTGTAGCACCCGCAGCAGTTTTGCTTGAATGCCGAGACTCAGTTCTCCAATCTCATCCAGGAAAATGGTGCCCCCATTAGCCTGCTCAAACCGTCCAATGCGGAGATGGTCGGCCCCAGTAAACGCACCCTTTTCATGGCCGAACAGTTCTGCCTCTAGCAAATGTTCGGGTAGGGCTGCACAGTTGACCTTGACCAGTGGGCTACGGCTGCGGCGGCTGTTGCTGTGCAGCATTTGAGCCACCAATTCTTTGCCGGTACCCGATTCGCCTAAAATCAGCACGGTAGCGTCGGTTTGGGACACGCGGCCGATGAGCTTAAACACCTCTGCCATCGCAGCAGACTGCCCCAACAGTTCCTCTGTGTCGAGGTCTTGCAGGGTGTTAGTTTGGCTAACCGACACCGATGTTTGGGCATGGGCGAGGGCCTTTTCGGTCAAACTCAGAAGGGTTTTTAGCGGAAAGGGCTTGGTGATGTAGTCATAGGCTCCGAGCTGCATGGCCTCTATGGCGGTGCGTCCTGTGCCGTAGGCAGTCATCACAATCACAGGCAACTCTAGCAGTTGTGAACCCAGGGTCTTGAGTACCGTCATGCCTTGGGTGCGGGGCATTTTTAGGTCGAGAAAGACTAGGTCGGGGCGATCGCCTACTTCACAGGCTTGAATCAGTTTTAGCCCCTGGCTGCCATCGGCGGCTTCTAGGGTTTCATGTCCCTCATCGCGCAAGATTTGCACCATTGCCTGACGCATGGCCTTCTCATCATCAATGATCAGAATTTTTGCCATTTCGCCCTCGTTTTGCTAGCTCTAGACTGCTTATGCCAGGTTTAGGCTGTTTGGGAAGATACGCGCTGAACCGCGTGCAGCCAGGGCGAGATTGTAGATCGATATAGCCGCCGTGTTGCACGACAATTTCATGACTAATGGATAATCCAAGCCCGGTTCCATCAGGTTTGGTCGATACGAAGGGATTGAAAATCTGCTCCTTCAGTTCAGGAGGCACCCCCTTCCCTGCATCTTCGACCCAGGCCACGAGATAATCGCCCTCCTCCTCCACTCCCACCGTGATGGTTTGCCCCGCTTGGCTCGCCTGAATAGCATTGAGAATGAGATTCACCATCATTTGATTGAGGCTGCGACAGCGCAGTGGAATTGGCAGGAGCGATCGCCCCGGTGGTTGATAGACCAACTCGATGCCTTGCTGTTGAGCCTCTAGACGGAGCAGAGAAACTGCCTCTTGCACAATTTTTTCTAGAGATTCTGGAACCCATGCCTCATCCTGCTGGCGTTTGTCAAAATACAGCAATTGTCGCACCAGTGCCTCTAGGCGATCGATTTGCTCGGTGAGATGGTCGATCGACAAAACATTACCCTGTCGCTGGGCCTGGCGAGCCAAATATTCTAAGTTCAGCCGCAAACTTGCTAGCGGGTTCCGCACCTCGTGGGCAACCCCTGCCACCAGTTGTCCCAAAGAGGCCAAGCGCTCAACGCGCTGGAGGCGGTTTTCCAGTTCTCGTCGCCGCTGGTGCATGGAGGTGATAGCTGCGCCAACTTGCCCCATCTCCAGGGCCAGCGGCACAATCTCATCAGCTCGCCCTTCTTCGATTTCCTTGATGCCGTGCTGAAGCGATCGCACGCCATGACGCAACTGCACCAGAATCAACAGCGTCCATGCGATGGCCAGTAGCATCAAACACACCAGCAACAGGGTTAGGAGCCGAGACTGGTGATCCTGAGCCTGAGGAATCCGCTTCATCGTCCACACCGCACCGCGAAAGGGCAGCGGTTCTGCTCGCAAAATCACTGTATCAATGCCTGCGTGCAGCACTTTTTCCTGGGGCACTCGCAGCGCCGTGGTTTGCCGCACCAAGTCTAAGATAATTCCCCGCTCGGTGGGCGGGACATCCCGCTTGGGCACTTTTCCCCCGTGAGTTGGAAAGGCATAGCCCAGGAGTTGATCGACCTGATGCAGGTAAAAGCCGCCCTCGACACGCGGGAAATCTGCCAAAGCCTGACTCGACCGCTGCCAGAGGACGTCGTCTTCCGACTTGCCAAACGTTTGAGAATTGACCAAATCGGATTCCAAAAATTTTTGGATGAGCAGCGCATTCGCCTGAGAGAGTTCGGCTTGAGTGCGAGCTGTAAGTGTACTTTCGCGGCGGTGATAAACCTCTGCCAGTAGCCCCATCGCAGCTCCCCCCAGCCCGATAAACACCATGAGCAACAGGGTCAACTGCCGCTGGAGCGTGAGCCGTGGAAAAAAAGCTGTCCAATCTCTCTGAAGTTTTGTCATTAAGGATTAGCATTACCGTAGAACTCTACGATTTAGATGGGCTGTTTAGCGGTTAGCAGGTGTTGGCAAGGTAATAGAGATAGGGCACTCTGGATAAGGATTCAGTCGGGGTGTAGCCTGATGACTGTTAGGGGCGATCGCCCGTGGGACGGCATTTGCAGCTTCCCCAGCCCCCAACTGCTTTATAGATTAGCGTTTTTAGATTAGCGTTTTCCCAACATGGTGTTTACCTGGGTGTTGTGAAGTAATGCTCCGTCAACCCCCACCTCAATTGCCTTGCATGATATAGACTCGGCCCCTTTTCTTGCTCTAGAACCTCATGATTGAACCTGCTGGTTTCGGTTTCCCCCCATCCGAAGACTGTTTTCGCCAGCTTTTTGAGCGCTCTGCCGACGCTATTTTGCTGATTGATGACAACGTATTCATTGATTGCAATCCAGCGGCGATCGCCCTGCTGGGCTGTACGGACAAAGCGCAGGTGCAATCGCTGCATCCAGCCATGCTCTCGCCTGCGGTGCAGCCCGACGGGTTCCCTTCCTTTGAGAAGGCAAACGAGATGATGGCGATCGCCCTGCGGCGGGGCAGTCACCGATTTGAATGGATGCACCACCGCATGAATGGGGAAGACTTGTGGGTGGAGGTATTGCTGACGGCGATCGAGTGGCAGGGGCGCACCATTCTGCATACGACATGGCGAGATATTGGCGATCGCCTCCAGCTAGAGGCTCAGCGTCAGGAGGTCGAGAAGGCATGGCAACGAAGTGAACAGCGGATGCGGCTGGCGCTCAAGGCAGCGCAAACAGGCATCTGGGAATGGAATATTGCAACGGATCATCTGGAACACTTCAGCGACGAAGCGAAGCATCTGTTTGGACTGACGGATGAAACCTTCGATGGCACCTGGGCAACCTGTGCAAAGTCAATTCACCCTGAGGATGTTGTGCGGGTTAACCGGGCAATCGAATCAGCAATTGCAGGCAAAACTGCCTATGCTGCGGATTATCGAGTGATCTGGCCCGACGGATCGGTTCACTGGCTGGCGGGTCGGGGCGATGTTCTATGGAGCGAAGATGGCAAGCCCCTGTCAATGGTGGGCACCGTGCTAGACATCACGCCGCGCAAGGAAGCAGAAGAGGCCCGCCGCCGCAGCGAGGAGCGTTTCCAGGCATTTATGGATCACAGCCCAACGGCTGCCTGGATGGTCAGCTACGACGGGCAAATGCTCTACATCAACCAAACCTATTTGAAAATGTTCACCCTGCCCACGCCGGACGTGGTGGGCAAGTCGCTATTTGATCTATACCCCAAAGAGGTCGCGGCAGAATTTTTGCACAACGTTCAAACCGTCATTCACAACCGTCGTCTGCTGGCTACGATCGAGCCGATTCCGCTGCCGGATGGCACGATTGGCGATTCGCTGGTCTACAAATTTCCCATGTCGGACGGCTCAGGACAACAGGTGGTAGGCGGCATCGCCATCGACATCACCGATCGCAAGCGGGCAGAAGAAGCGATTCAGGACTATGCCGATCGCCAAACCCTACTGAACCAGCTTGCCAACCAGATCCGCAATTCTCTCCACCTGGAAACGGTTCTAGAAACCGCGATCCAGGCCGTGCGGAACCTGCTGGAAATCGACTATTGCGGGTTTTGTTGGATTGTCCCAAATGCCAAAGTGCCCCATTGGCAGATTGTGCAAGAAGCCCGGAGTCACTGCGCTCCGAGCTTGCTGGGAGACTATCCGCTGCGACTGGTGGGCGATTTTATAACGCAGCAATTGCTTCAGCAGCAATTGGTGTGGATTGACAATATTAGCCAGTGTGCCGATCCCATTTTCAAGGGGCTGCTGACAGAATCGAGGGTGCAGTCGGTGGTGCTAGTGCCACTGCAAACCCATTCAGGACGAATTGGCTGCTTGATTGGCAATCACTTTCAGCAGGTGCGCCCGTGGGCCGAGCGAGAGCGCGATTTGCTGCAATTGGTGGCGACCCAATTGGCGATCGCCATTGACCAGGCCGAACTCTACGCCCAGAGCCGCGCCCAGAGCGAGGAACTGCAACACGCGCTGCAAGAGCTTCAGCGCACCCAGGCGCAGATGGTGCAAAGTGAAAAAATGTCGAGCTTGGGGCAACTAGTGGCCGGCATTGCCCATGAAATCAACAACCCAGTGAACTTTATCCACGGCAACCTGGCCCACGCCCGCAACTATGTCCGCGATTTGCTGACTCTGATGGACTTGTATCAGCAGGAGTATCATGAACCCACACCCCAAATTGCCCACTATGCCGAAGAGATTGATCTAGAGTTTCTGCGCGAAGATTTGCCCAAGCTGCTCAACTCCATGCGGGTGGGCACCGAGCGGATTCATGAAATTGTGCGATCGCTCCGCATTTTCTCCCGGCTAGACGAAGCCGAGTCTAAGCCTGTAGACCTCCACGACGGCATCGACAGCACGCTGATGATCTTGCACAATCGCCTGAAGACGCGCCCTGGCCGCGAAGAGATTCGGGTGATCAAGGAATACGGCTCGCTGCCGCCCGTCGAGTGCTATGCAGGTCAGCTAAATCAGGTGTTTATGAACATCCTGTCAAACGCCATCGACGCGCTAGAAGAACGTGACCAGCAGCGGGCGATCGCCGACCAGCAGGCTCAACCCAGCACTATCTGCATCAAAACTCAGGTCTTGCCCAATCATCGAGTCAGCATTCACATCATCGATAACGGCGCCGGAATGCTACCCAGCGTCAAGCAGCGCATCTTTGACCCGTTTTTTACCACCAAGCCCGTCGGCAAAGGCACCGGCATGGGCATGTCTATCAGCTATCAAATCGTGACCGAAAAGCACGGCGGTACCCTGGAATGTTTCTCAGAACCGGGACAAGGCACCGAATTTGTGATTCAAATCCCAATCTCTCAGGCGATCGCAGAACTCTCCTAACCCATTCCTCTCTCTTCCTTCTTCCTTCTTCCTTCTTCCTTCTTCCCTCTTCGTTCTTCCCGCTCCCCTCACACCCCGTCCACCTCGTTCGCCCCGAACCGTATCAAAAAACACAAAACACCCTCCCCCTTGGGGATAATATGCTACGCGCAAGGGGGTTTCCAAGGCTGACTAGGTTTAGGGACACGAGTTGCTGATCTCTGCTGTTGGCGATCCAGCGATCCATTGTTCGTGCTTCGCTGTTATTTATCTGGGCGCGGGGGCAAAGCTCTTGCGCTTCTGTGTTATTCAATAATCTCTGAAATAGACCTGCAATAGACCCCTGCAATCACTGTTACTAGGAGCACTGGCGTTCATGGTTGCGACTTCGAGGGCAGACGGTGAAACGTTTCGATTAAGTTCATTTTTGCTCAGCGACGGGCCCGCAGGGTTTCTGCTGAGTTGGGTGGCAGGGTTTGTGGATACCTCAGCATTTATTATTCTGTTTGGCATTTTCACCGCCCATGTCACAGGCAACATTGCGCTGGCAGGGTCGTCCTTTGTGGCATCGGACGAAGGCAGCACGGTGACGCGGCTGCTGATGCTGCCCATCTTTATGCTGACGGTGGCCATCACGTCACTGGTCGCTCGGTTTGCACGGGGCAAGAAGTGGCCGGTGTTTGCAGTGCTGCTGACCCTAGAGGCGATCGCCTTGGCGGTGTTTCTCGTCGTGGCGACGAGTCTCTCCCCCTCCCTGCTTGTAGACGTGCAGGAAGATCTGATTTTCCCCATCGCGATGACCGGCGTGGTGGCAATGGCAATTCAAAACGCGCTGATGAAAGAAGCAAAAGGCGTGTTTAAAAGCTACATCCCAACCACCGTGATGACGGGCAACACCACACAGCTCACCATCGACATGGTGCAGTATGTCGTGGGCAAGCTGACGATGCACAAAAACCCCCAGGCCAGCCAGGAGGTTGCCGAAGCGGTTGAACGGATAGGCCGCGTTTTTCCCGTCATCCTGGGGTTTGCGCTGGGCGGCGCGTCGGCGGTTTATTTTGTCATGGTTTCCGAAACTTGGTGGAGTTTGATCATTCCGCTGATGATCATTTCTGTGATGGCGATCGCCGCCTTCAAAGAACATGCCCAAGCCTCTTCCCCTGCATAATCTGAACCTGCACCATCTAAACCTGAACCCTACTTGATCGCTTTCTCGCATTTACGGATACACACAGCTTCATACACTGGTGTAATGCTGATGGGTGAAGAAGAGTGTTTTCCATCACCAGCACAATGTTGATTAAAGCTGATTTAAGTTTAAAGCTGATTTAATTTAGAGCTGATTGACTTAAAGCTGATTGACTTAAAGTTAACTGACTTCAAGTTGATTGACATCGAAAAACTAAATCAGCCTGATTCTCTCAAACAAGAAGGACATATCCGATGAGACGTGCGTTTCTGTCTTTAGTAGTTTCCCTAATCATGGGGTTGAACCTTTTATTGGGAACTGCTGCCCATGCCTTTCCGATTTCCCAGTTTTCCATTTCTGATTTATTAAAAGCGTTTCCGGGTCTAACGCAAACCAGCGACCTGGATTTGACCGAGTCGCAAAAAGAGCTTCTGCAACAGCTCAATGAAGAAGTGCTCCCTCAACTCGCTGCTGTTTTGCGCCCTGACCAGATTGATCAGTTTGCCGCCGAAATTGCAGGCGGCGACAGTCTCCGCAAGGCATTCAAGTCACTAACCTTGACACCAGAACAAAAGTCTGAGCTTGCCAGCCTAATCAAGGGCCTGCCCAAGAGCGACTTCTTTGCCACCCTGACCCCAGAGCAGCGCACCGAGTTTTTCATGCGAAAGAAGGGGCTATTCAAGCCATCTATTGAAGAGATCACTGAAAAGATCAAATTCGGTCTGAAGAAGAAGGAGATGTTTGCTCCGACTGCTGAAGAAATTGCCGAGAAAGTGAAGGCAAAAGGCATCACACCCGGCAAAGATGGCGTTGCACCGACGGCAGACGAAATCGCCGAAAAAATCAAGATTGGTCTGAAGAAGAAAGAAGAGTTTGCACCTTCTCTAGAAACGATTACGGAGGAGATCAAGCAGAAGATTGAGGCGGTTTCCGAATAACTTTTGCTCCGATTTGTTTCTTTCAAACTTCATAGAGGCTGCATGGTTCGAAAATTTCCGCCATGCAGCCTTTTGCTTTAGTTACGTTAGTTACGTTTGATGCTGGGTATGGACTGCTCCAATCCTTGCTTAGCACTTGCTTTTGTGGTGAGGGACGCGCTGCCTGCGAGAAACAAGGATTTCGTAACCCTCTGCATACCGCCCCAACTTCAAAACTGCTGTATCGTGCCAAAGATTGACGAACGAGACTAATAGCGAATTTGGAGCGTGACGGTTGTTTGCACTTCCTGTTCCCCTCCAATGACAGGGGTGGGGGGAGCAGCAGCCTCCATTGCCATAGACTGGCGCAAGACCGGCATCGGCGGGGGCGCGGAGGCATAGTTGATCTGCACACCGACAATTTCTTGACGGCGCAGACCTAACGCTGCCAGGACAGTATCCGCCTGGGACTGGGCCTGCTGCACGGCTTCGCGGAGCGCGACCTGTTGGGCCTGGGCGATCGCCTCATCCGACGCTACAAAGCTAACGCTATCGATGCGGCTGGCCCCTGCTTTCACGGCTTCATCCAGCAGCCCACCAGCCTGCTCCGTCGGCACACGGAAGCTGACGGTGTTCGTGGCTGTATAGCCTACCAGCCGCTGCTCGTTGTTGTTGTAGTTGTAGACTGGGGTGAGGTTGATGCCTGTGGTTTGCAGCTTATCAACCTGGCGCGATCGCAGCAATTGCACAACTGCATTGGATCGACGCGCTGCGTCTTGCTGGGCGGCTTCTGCGGTTGCCCCCCGCACTTCTACCCCCAGGTTGACCTGGCTCAGCGTGGTGGGGATAAACTCGTTCCCGGTTCCCGTTACCGTCAACACGCGCGTCATCACTTCGTTCGCCATTACTGGATCGGGGTTTATCGGCATCAGGCTCAGCCCACCCACCGCCAACAGCACCGCCGAACTCAGCCCAAAGGCTGTGCGCGTCAGTCTGCTTGGTTTCATTGCCGTTTTTATCATAGAAGGCATCGCGGGTTTCATTGCTATCATCTCCTCATAGGAATGAATTTAAGGATGCTCCTACTTTGGCACTGCCCAGGAGAGACGGTACGTTCAGTTACACTTTTTGATACCCCATCTTTTGAAACCTAGCCGATCGACCTGATCGAGGCGGAAGCAGCATCGCCACGTCTGCTGGCAGAAATGAAGCCACCGGAGTCGATTGGTGAGTTGGACTACTGCAAGTTTGGCGCTTCGCCTTTGGGCAGAGATAGAGGAACATAACATTAAGATGGGCGACCGCCCTTGTTCAGTCCCATTTGCTGACGCACGCTCTGACGAAATGTCTTCGCGGCTGCCAGCGGATTGGCATTGCGAACGCATTCACTCAGGAATTCTACATCCAGTTCAGGCAGCAATTCACTGTGCTGAACTAGCTCATAGCCAGCCGTTTGCAAAAACGATTTAGGAGCCTGTTCGCGGAGATGGTAAATCGAAAAGCGATCGCCCTGCCAAAACCAGACTTCTGAAATGCCCAGCCGCCGAAACCGTTCTAGTCGGTTCATCCCGCCACTGGTGACGATGACTTCGATCGCCAAATCTGGAATCTCCTTCTCGCTGCCAATGCAATAGCTCTCGTCTAGCTCTAGCCCAACCTGTTGCTGTGCCTGGCGAAAGGTGGTAAACCCGGTGGGGAAATATTCAATTTCTGCTTCCAAGAAATAGATCAACATCAAATCCCCAATGCGAGTTTTTCTGGACTCATGCCGACGGCTCGGTGCCACAATTTCCAACACTCCATCTAAATAGTTCACCCGGTAGGCAAGGCTGTCGCCCCGTTCTGCCAGCAGCGTTTCATATTGCGCCCAAGAGACGTTGGAGATGAGCCGCTGTTCTTCCGGATCTTCGATTTGCCAATGGGCTGCCAGGTCGTCGAGGAGTTGCATGGCGGAGTTGCGATTTTGGATTTTAGATTTTGGATTTTAGATTTTGGATTTTGGATTTTGCAGGGCGATCGCCCTGGATTGGTAATTATCAAGCATTATCGCGAATTATCGCTGAGAATTTTGAAACATCTGCCGCAGCCACTCCCAGAGGGCGAACACAGGCTGCATGGCTTCGCCCAAGCTGACTCCAGTAATTCGCACCAGCACAAACAGCAGCACCAGGAGAATCGCCACATTAATGGCAAGCCGGATCGCCTTGGTGATCAACGAAAACACCAGCATCAAAATGAGAACGGCGATCGCCGCCGTGATTAACGTCTCCACGTCGTTTTAGCCTCCTGGCGCTGTGTGTCTGCTGCTTCCACCATACTCAGACACGGAGTTGGAAATGGCAACTCTGTCCAGACGTGCGATCGTTCCGCATCCCCTCGCTCACCCCAAACTCTAAAATCTAGAACCCAAAATCCAAAACTCCTGATGGCAATCATCGAAACCTGAATACCAATCTGGCTCCCCACCTAAGATACGATGATGTATTGTGTTTCGCAGTTTCTAGCGTTTATCTCAGCGGGGGATGTAGCATGACGGCAACCCAGATGGCTCCGGGGTTTTGTGAAGGGATTCAGTATTTTGGTGAAACGCTGCCAGGATTCGAGACCTACGGGGCTACACCTGCCATCGCGGAAGGGGCAAGGGCGATCGCCACGCCAACAGACCCCGCTGCTGTCTTCCAAACGCTGCTCTATGCCGACGCGCTGCGCTACCTGACGATGCAAATCTGCGGCAGCAAGGGGTCTGGGCACCCCGGCGGCTTTGCCAGTCAGGCCGAAGCCTACGCTGCCCTGGTCATGCTGGGCTATAAGAACATCGTGACGGAGGTCGGCCACCATGCCCCTGGATTCTATAGCGCCATGTTCCTCGATCGCTCTCTAGAGGATATGGGCATTACCACCGTGCAGCAAATGCGCGATCGCTTCCGGGAGCGGCACGGACTGTTGGGTCACCTGTCTGGCTTCATTCCCGGTCTGCTGGCTCCGGCGGGGCCCCTGGGCCAGGGGCAGCATTTTGCAATGGCCGGGGCGTTGCTGTATCCCGACACGCTATTTCCCTTTACGATTGGCGACGGCGGGCTAGGCGAACCCTACATCATGAGTTCGTTTATGCACTTCCACACAGCCTTCCCCGGTTCTACCAACTTTTTGCCCGTGCTGGTGTGGAATGGCTTTTCGCAAGAACACCACAGCATGGTGTCGCTGAAGACTAACGAGCAAATGCTGGCCTATTGGCATGGGCACGGCTTTGACGAAGTGGTGCTGGTGGATGCGAAGGACTTCGACGACCAGGATCAGCCGGGAGATTACGTCGATAGCACGGCTTTCTCCTTGAAACAGCGCCTCGCCTTTACCCAGAGCGTGCTGGTGGGCGTGGATGAAGCGGCACGCTCTGCCCTCAGCGGCAAGCTAACCGCGTTTATCATCAAACAGCTCAAGGGCGCAGGGGTTCATGCCCGCGGTGCAAAGTCCCACAATCTGTACCCCAAAGATACGCTAGACGCGCCCCACATAATGGATGCACTGAAGGCGCGATCGCTCTCTCCTGAAGCTTGGGCAATCGTGCGGACGAACTGCGAGCGGGCGGGCGGCGGCCCGGCATCGAAAACCGTGGTCACCGAGTTTGAGCGTCCCCTGCCGGATCTGGGGCCGCTGCCGCTAGAGGAATATCCGGTAGGGGGCGACCCCAAGGTTTCGACTACGGCAATGGGCAAGCTGGTGGGGCATGTGGGAACGAGCGATCGCACGTTTCTGGTCACCAACGCTGATGGCAACGAGGCATCGGGCATCGCCAACATCAACCAGGCGCTAAAGATCATTCACCCCACCGAAGACCCGCTTTATAACCAGGCTCCCACGGGTCAGGTCTATGAGCCGCTGAGCGAAGATGCCTGCGCGGGGCTGGCAGCTGGGCTGTCGCTGTTTGGCGGGCGGACGCTGTGGTGTTCCTATGAATCGTTTGCCATTAACGGGTTGCCGATCTGGCAGACGGTCACGCAGGCGATGGCCGAGCTACGCCGCAAAACGCCCGCGACCATTACGCTGTTTACGGCAGGGGCGCTAGAGCAGGGGCGCAACGGCTGGACGCACCAGCGCCCAGAAATTGAGGCTTACTTTGCCGCCATGATGCGGAATGGGAATGTATTTCCGCTGTTTCCGCCCGATGCTAACAGCGTGCAGGCTTGCTACGAATGGGCGCTGTCGCAGAGCAACAAAGGTGTGGTGATTACCGCCAGCAAGTCGCCGCTGCCGATTCGCACGACGTTTGACCAGACGCGGCGGGCATTGGAACAGGGGGCGATCGCCCTTCACGACAGCACAGGCTCTAAAACCGTCGTGTTTGCGGTGGTAGGCGACATGATCCTTTTGCCCGTGTTCGATGCAGCCAAGCTTTTAGAAGCCCAAGGCTTGGGGGTGCGGATCGTGTCGGTCATCAGTCCCCGTCGCCTCTACCGCCCCAGCGATACGCTATGGGACATTTGCTCAGAACCAGACGGCGACTTCCTGGATGATGCTGGGTTCGAGCAACTGTTTGGCGGCGACGCGCTGATCGGCGTGACGGGTGGAGCCAGTGCCATGCTGGAGCCACTCATGCTGCGCTCAACCAGCAAGCGCGATGTGTTTGCCTGGAAGCGCGGCGAAACCACTGCCAGCGCTGGGGAACTGATGGCGCTCAACGGCATTACGGCCGAAGCGCTGGCTGCACGGGCGATCGCGCTAGTGTAATCGCGCTAGTCCAATAGTCTCAGCGCAATAACTGGAACGTAATACCTCAACCATCACCCGTTAGCGCCAGAAGTACCGTTGTGGCGGACTGCAAGAACTACTTGGCTCTAGGAACAATGAAATCCTGGCAGAAGAATGGCTGTCCTAATTGGAACCCAGCGCTGCTTCCATCTGGGGAATTAGGTTGTCCTGTCCAACGATATTAAACTTCCAAACCGCACTGAGCCGCTCAGTTTCATCAGGATCGAAGTCAAGAATCACTAGAAAAGCTCTCTCTGGTGAAATAGAGAGACGTTTTCGACGATCGGAAAACTTCTGATAAGCATCTCGATCTCTTCCTGTTTTGCACTCAATCAGCAATGGCTTGCCTTCAACCACATAGAATAAATCCAGTTCAAAACTGTCCCCGTTTGAGAATTGAATCAGCCGATTCATTAGACGAGAATAGGATAAGTTTGAGCGTTGCAGAAAATCAGAAACTTTGTATTCTATAAATCTCTCAAACCAGCCCCCTGTGAAAAAGCTCCGCGTATCTGGTCTATTCCGCACACTTGCACGAATGATCTTTTCGCCCGGAAAATACTTGTATCGAGAAAAGAATAGGGTGTCTTTGTCCAAGTCCTTACCAAATTGGGTAATCGTTCCAATTTGCTTTTGGGAGGCTCTACTGAGGTGACAGGTCAGATTTCTCTCATTTGTGATTGACCACTTGATTTGTCCTAATAAGCGAGATAGCTGGGGCTGACCATCTTCGTCCTTATACTTATTGCCTAATCTAACGGCGTGCTTATTAAAAATTTCTTCTGTGTGAGGGTCAAGCTCAGGTTGATCCATGACAGAAACGCCTCTATTCGCCAGCCATTTGATGGCAACCTCTTCACTGAAGCGTCCATCTAAAGGCTGAAGATTCTCAGCCTCTTCGGTCGTGTCTTCTGTAGCAGGATTTTCTATTAGGCTTGCTTTTGAATTCCTATCTAAGACGGGTTCGCTAAAGGGCGTATGTTCTGCTGAATCTGATTCCTCTAGTACGTCTGAAACGTGTTTTTCTGACAATTCAGGCAACTGAGGATAGGCATTTTCTTCCGGTTCCTCTGATTCAGGTAATAGGCGAGTTCTACGCCGAGCCAGAACCATTGAACTGGAGACTGCTCCTAAACCGCTGCTGGCGATGCTGGCAATAGAGTTTCTGGGGAATAGGGCTGAGGCTGTGCCACCCAGAACCATTGTTGCCAGCCCAACAACCAGTCCATCGGCTACCCATTTCTGCATGAGCTACGTAAACCTTGCGCGACAGCAGTCTCTAATGTTGTATATCAATCAGGAAGGTTCAGCAACTTATGTTTTTTTTCAGAGATTAATTGAACATCTTGCTCAAGCTTTTTAGCAACACTGCCTCAGAGGATCAATGACTTTTCATTAAGTTCTTACAAAACTTATTAAATGGAACTCCAAAGAATATGTCTGGGGTAGGGTTGATTCTCTACCCGAAAGAATACAAATGAGAAGAGATGAGACCAAGGCATTCAACGACCTAGGAAGCTTTAAAGCACTGCCTCGCACTTGAGCTCGCAAGTCTTCCTCTAGCTGCCGCCAGTTGTCCAAAGCGTAACCTACTTGTGCTAGAAACTTCGATTTGTCGTCCTTGGGCAATGACACTAGCAAGTAACGGGTTAGCTTTTCTTCCGCGATGATTGCATCTTGTAGCAGCAGCACTCTTTTGCAATCTTTGATCCTTCAGCATTCAGTCTTAAATATTCAGCCGCTGGTAGATCACGTCCAGATTTCTCAGGTGATAGTTAGGGTCAAAGCAGGCTTCGATTTCTTCTGGGGACAGGTGGGATTTGACCGTGGCATCGGCGGCAATTAGCGCATGAAAGTCCCCATCGGGCGTGTTCCAGGCTTGGTGGGCGCAGCTCTGCACCACGGCGTAGGCGGCTTCGCGGGCCAGACCCTTTTCTACCAGCGTCAGCATTACGCGCTGGCTAAACACAACGCCACCGTAGACGTTCATGTTGCGCTGCATATTTTCGGGATAGACCTGGAGATTTTTTACCAAGTCGGTGATTTCCACCAGCATGAAGTGGGTGAGGATGCAGGCATCGGGCAGGGCGACGCGCTCGACGGAGCTGTGGGAAATGTCGCGTTCGTGCCAGAGGGCCACGTTTTCTAGACCCGTCATGGCATAGCCGCGAATCAGGCGGGCCATCCCCGTCAGCCGCTCCGAGCGGATCGGGTTGCGCTTGTGGGGCATGGCGGAGGAGCCTTTTTGCCCTTTGGAGAAGAATTCTTCCACTTCCAGTACGTCGGTGCGCTGGAGGTTGCGGATTTCTACGGCAAAGCGCTCGATGGAGGCCGCCAGCAGCGCCAGCACGTTGAAGAACTGGGCATGGCGATCGCGCGAAATGACCTGCGTTGAGGCAGTATCCGGCTGCAAACCGAGCTTCTGACAGGCGATCGCCTCGATTTGCGGGTCGAGGTTGGCGTAGGTGCCCACTGCGCCAGAGATTTTGCCGACGGCGATTTCTTGATGGAGCTGACAGAGGCGATCGCGCCCGCGCAGCACCTCCGCCAGCCAGCCCGCCAGCTTGAAGCCAAAGGTGATGGGTTCCGCATGAATGCCGTGCGATCGCCCAATCATCACCGTTTCGCGGTGCTGCTGCGCCTGGAAGCGAATCGCCTGGGCCAGCTTGTCTACGTGGGATTGCAGCACCTCCAGGCTGGCCACCAGTTGCAGCGCCAGCGCCGTATCCAGCACGTCGGAACTGGTCATGCCCAGGTGAATGTAGCGTCCCGCATCGCCGACATACTCATTCACGTTCGTCAGGAAGGCGATCACGTCGTGCCGCACTTCCGCCTCGATTTCCAAAATCCGCTTCGGATCAAACTGCGCCTTGGCCTTGATTGTCTCCACTGCGTCTGCCGGAATATAGCCCAATTCCGCCTGCGCTTCGCAGACCGCAATCTCCACCTGGAGCCACGTCTTAAACTTATATTCGTCCGTCCAAAGGTTGCCCATTTCGGGCAAAGTATAGCGCTCGATCAAGGCTCTGCCGCTGAGTACAACCCATTTATTGTATGGGAAAGCGCTAGTCTTTCGTGCGTCCTGCGCGAAAAATCCACGTCGCGTTCCTAACCCATTTGCCAATCGGTGGAATGGTCGTCTAGCCCCACGTCGCGCTCCACAAAGGCGAGGACGGCGGCGCGATATTCCCGCAGGGTTTCATCGACCCAGCCGCGATCGCTACTGTCGGCGTAGAGATGCACCAGCGGTTCGCCTGCGTCGGGCAAGACCAGAATCCAGCTATCATGCTGCGGGTTGAAAATCTTCACGCCGTCGATCAGCTCAAGCTGCTGGGCAGGATGCGTCTCTACCAGATGCCGCATGAGGGAACCCTTGGCCGTCCAGGGACAGCGGACGGTGATCATCTTGTGGCAGACGCGGGGTAGGTCGAGGCGAATTTGGCCCAGGGTGCGGGGGGCGCTGCTGGCAATGTCTTGCGATCGCAGGCTGAGCATTTCAATGATCTTGGCAATGCAGAACATCGCGTCGAACCCAGGATGCAGTTGCGGAAAGATGAAGCCCATCTCGCCGCTGCCGCCCATCACCACGTTGGGGTTGGTGTAGCAGGCTTCCATCAGGGCGGTGGGGTTGGCGCGGGTGCGGAGAATCTGTCCGCCGTGGCGACGGGCGATTTGCTCGGCGGCGCTAGAAGCGTTGACCGGCACCACAACAGAGCCACGCGGATGCTGCGTCAGCACCATGTGAATCATCAGCGCCGTCAGCAGCTCGCCGCGAATCGGGCTGCCCGCTTCATCGACCAAAATCAACTGCTCACCGTTGGCCGAGACCTGCACGCCAAAGTTTGCCTTCAGCGCCTCGACGACATGCCCCAACTGGCTCAGCAGCGCCTCTCGGTCTTGGGCGCTGGGCACGGTGGGATTGAGGCTGGCGTTTAGCACCACCGCGTCGCAGCCAAATTTCGACAGCATTTGCGGCAGCACTGCGCCCGACACCGCATAGGCGTAGTCGATCACCACCTTGGAACTGTTGCTGCGAATGGCATCCAGCCGCAGGTGTCGCTCAAAGCTGTCGCAATAGATATCGCTGGCCTGATGCACCGTCACCACATTGCCAATCTCTTGAATCTGGGCGCGGCGAAAGTCTTCTTTGAAATAGGCTCCCTCGATCTTTTTCTCCTGAGCTTTTGATAAATTAATGCCCTTGTGGTTGAAAAATTCGATCAGGATGTGATCCGAGCGCTCTGGGTGGACGCGGACGTGAATCCCGGCGGCGACATTGCGGCTGGGGGCGACGGCGCGGGCCACGGGGATGGCAGTGGCCTCCAGGTTTTGCACATGAATGCCGACGGACATCAGGCCCGCAATGAGCGATCGCGACACCATGCGCGAAATGTTGCGCTGGTCGCGGGAGACCGTCACCTGGCTTCCTGGCTTTAGCGTGGAGCCAAAGGCCGCGCCCAGCCGCACGGCAAATTCTGGCGTGATGTCTACATTTGCCAGTCCCGACACGCCCCGCTGTCCAAACAAATTGCGGTGGGCGGCATGGCCCCAGATCAGGTTCATGTTGAGAATGGCACCGGGTTCGATGCGCTTGCTGGGCCAGATGCGGACATCGGGATTCACCAGTGCCTCTTCGCCAATCACCGAGAGAGAGCCGACGACTGCGCCCTCTAGCACATGGGCGCGGCGATCGACCCGCGTTCCTCTGGCGGCTACGCAGGCCCGCAGGTGCGCTTCGTCGCCCACCGTAACGCCGTTCCACAGAATCGGGCGCTTCAGGTCGGCATCGGCTCCGACGGTCACATTGTCGCCAATAATCGTGCCAGCGGCGATCGCCGCTCTGGGGCCAATCCGACAATTGCTGCCAATAATCGCAGGCGTGTCGATGTGGGCCGTGGGGTCGATGTGGGTGTTTTGCCCAACCCAGAGATTGGGCGATCGCTCTTCGCCTTCAAACTCTAGCTTTACGCGCCGATAAAGCGCGGCATATTGTGCCTCCCGGTAGGCATCCAGATGCCCCACATCGCACCAATAGCCCTTAGCAGCGTAGCCGTAGAGCGGCAGGTCTTTTTCTAGCAGCAGCGGAAATAGATCTTTGGAAAAGTCCGATTCTTCGTTGGCGGGCAGGTAATCCAGCACCTCCGGCTCCAGGATGTAGGTGCCCGTGTTCACTGTGTCGGAGAAGATTTCGCTACTGGAGGGCTTTTCCAAAAAACGCCGGATACGCCCGTCCTCATCGGTGATCACCACGCCAAACTCTAGCGGGTTGGCAATGTGAGCCAGCACCAGCGTTGCTTTTGCGCCCTTTTGTTTGTGAAAGGCGATCGCCTCGCTGAGGTTAATGTCCGTAATGCTGTCGCCGCTGATTACCAGGAAAGTTTCATCCAGCAAATCCGCTACGTTTTTGACGCAGCCCGCCGTTCCCAGCGGCTCGTCTTCCTCTACGGCATAGGTCATCTGCACGCCAAAATCGCTGCCGTCCTGAAAGTAATCCCGCATCACGTCGGGCAGATAGTGCAGCGTGGCGATGATTTCTGTAATCCCGTGCCGCCGCAGCAAGTTAATAATATGCTCGGCGATTGGGCGATTCAAAATGGGCACCATCGGTTTGGGCAAATCGCAAGTCAACGGTCGCAGCCGCGTGCCCGAACCCCCTGCCATTAGCACTGCTCGCATAACGCCTCCATTAGCCCGTTATTGCAGCGATCCTCAGTCGCGGGCTATAGCTCTTACTGTGACAGATTCAGATGATGAGAAGGCAGCCGAAAAAGATTTCGTTTTGTTAAATTCCCAGCGCAGCCCTCCCCGGATCGTCAGCAGTAAATCCAGCAATCGCAGACATCGGAGCTGAATCAGCAATCCTCAATCAGCAATCCTCAATCAGCAATCCTCAATCAGCAATCCTCAATCAGCAATCCTCGATCAGCAATCCTCAATCAGCAATCACAAATCATTCAATCAGCACTGCTCCTTGTCCTGCAACAACTTTGCCCAGGGCCCACGCTGCTAATCCCTGGGTTTGAAAAAAGCGGCAGGTTTCGTCAGCGCGATCGCCCGGAACCAGCACCACAAAGCCAACGCCCATATTAAAGGTGTTGAACATCTCAGCGCGAGGAACCGATCCCGCCGATTCCAGCCAGGTGAATATGGGTGGAATCGTCCAGCTTGTGGAGTCTACGCGCACGCTCTGGCCCTCGCCCAGAACACGGGGCAGGTTTTCAGGCAGGCCGCCCCCCGTGATGTGGGCCATGCCGTGGATCGGCAGCCCAGCCCGCAGCGCCGCCAGCACGGGCGCGACGTAAATGCGGGTCGGCATGAGCAAGACCTCGCCGAGGGATGCATTTCCCAGTTCTGGCAGAGATTCGCTCAGATCCAGACCGGCCTGTTCCACAATTTTGCGAACCAAGCTGAAGCCGTTGCTATGAATCCCGCTGCTGGGAAGAGCGATCGCCACATCGCCGATTTGCACCTGCGACCCGTCGAGGATCTGGCTCTTTTCCACAATGCCCACGCAAAAGCCCGCTAGGTCGTATTCCCCCGGCAGGTAAAACCCCGGCATCTCCGCCGTTTCGCCGCCCAGCAGCGCACAGCCCGCCTGCTTGCAGCCGTTGGTGATACCCGCCACCACGGCCGCGAGCTGGTCTTCATCCAGCTTGCCCGTCGCCAGGTAGTCCAGAAAAAACAGCGGTTCCGCGCCGCAGGTCAGCACGTCATTCACGCACATGGCCACTAGATCAATGCCTACGGTGTCATGGCGATCGCACTGGTGCGCTAGCTTCAGCTTTGTGCCCACGCCGTCTGTCCCCGACACCAGCACGGGTTCTCGATAGCCCGTCGGCAGTTGAAATAGCCCGCTAAATCCACCAATGCCGCCCATCACCTCTGGGCGATGCGTACTAGCGACCATGTCCCTGATTCGCCGCACGAAGGCCCGTCCTGCCTCTACATCTACCCCTGCCTGCCGATAGTCCATGAGTTCCCACGTGTGGAGTGCAAGGGAGTATTTTACAGGGATCGGGGGTCAGGGGTCAGAGAACAGAACTCTAACCCCCAAATCACTCCCTGCCTTCCCATCCCTCTGTCAGCAATACGGCGTTACATCCTCGCCGCAGTCGTCTGCCAGATAAGATAGCGCCCGAAACCGCAGCCCAACCAACTGCTCATACAGCGGATTGAGCTTGCACATGGCGGGGATGTGGACGATCTTGTGGCCAAACAGCACCACATCGCGCTCGAAGGGGCACTGCGGCGGGATCATTTTGCACAGGAAGCGGGCCAGTCGGGGATCTTGCACTTCCAGCCCGTCTAGCCACTCCTGCACAGGGGCCAGCACGGGGAGATAGTGTTCATCGTCAAAATCGGCGAACTGCTCCACAGTGCCGCTCTCGCTGGCTTCGGTCAACGTGTGGCGCAGCGAATCTAGCACGGCGGGCTGGAGGTTCAGCGCGGTGCAGTATTCCTGAAGCAGGCGGTCTTCGGCGGCAGAGTAAGTGCCATCGGCGATCGCCACCATCACCGCCGTCCGCAAAAAGTTTTCGGCCGTTTTCGGGTCGTTTCCCAGACCTTCGGCGACGGCTTCCGGCATGATGTGGGCTGCGCCTTCTAACTCGGTCTTGGGCGCTAGCTCGATCTCGGTCAGGTCAGAAATCAGCGCTTTTTCTTGTTCATCAAAATTGCCGTCGGCCCAGGCGAGGGCGAGCAGGCCGCGCAGCCAGACCGAAATCTGCTGATTGCTGTAAGGAGATGGCACTGCGCCAGTCATACGAAGAGAAAACGGAAGAGAGAGTGTGAGGGTCATGGGGCGAAATCCATCACATTGGCTCCATACATTAGCTCTATGCTAACGGGGCGATCGCCCGTGTAAGGCTGCCTCCTCGATGGGAAATCCCGAACCTGCATGGTGGAAATGACAGACTTGCAATCTGTCGCCTACGTAGCCAATATGATCCATATGATCCATCCCGCACGGCATCACTTTACCAAATTTCGAGAGCCTGGCCCTGATGCCTGTTACGCTGCTTCACTACTCTGCTTCACCCATCAGCACAAACGCGCCCCAGTCGCGGGAACTAGGGTATTGCTGCATCACAGTCAGCATCGCCTGACGCAGCGCTTGGGCCCGATTGGGGTTTTGCTTCAGGCTTTGGTAAAAGGCGGTCATCAGCGCAGCAGTGGAGTCATCGGGCACTGCCCACAGCGACACGACGACGCTGGATGCACCCGCCGAAATAAAGGAGCGCGACAGCCCAATCACACCATCGCCCGTAATCTTGCCGCGCCCTGTATCGCAGGCGCTGAGGACGACTAGATCTGCATTGGGCAATGACAGGCCGAGAATCTCATTGGTCGTGAGCAGTCCGTCCGACTCCGCAGTAGGAGCTAGCGCCAGCGCCCCTGGTACGCCCAGTCCGGCTACGTCATCCAGTAGACCATGCGTTGCCAGGTGAATAATGCGGGCGTTGGCCATGCGCTGGGCGATCGCCGTTTCGCTAGCCTGGCTCCCAGTAATCGCCTGCGTGTCGAGGATTTGGGCGATCGCCTGGGCTTCCTGCTCAGCATAGGGCAGGCTGCCGAGGGGCTGCGGTGGCTCCCCAACGCTGGGCATGGTGGGGTTGCCCACGATCAGGGAAGAAGCTGGACCCCGCCGTTGGCCCTGTCGCGCATGGGTTAGCCCTAGAATCTGAATCGCCGGAGCCGTGCGGATGGTGTGTCGCTCGATCAGAAATGAACCGTCTGCGCCTTGCAGTGTTGCAAAGGGGACAAGATAAAGCTGTCCTTGCGGAATGAACACCACCTGCGCCGTTGGGTCGCGGGGCAGCAAATCGGCGATCGGCTCAATCAATAGCTGATGCAGGGTTTGCAACTTGCGGCTGATGCGGCGGGTGGGGGCGGCGGGCGCTGGCGTGTTTGGGAGGGCACGGCTATCCCGCAGGTCGCTGCGGGTCTGCGACACCAGGCTGGCAACCTGCACTTCGGTCGCAGTTGCGCCCCGTCCGAGGGCGGCGGCGACACGAGTTTGCTCAGCGGTGTCTTCGATCGAAAGCGTCGTTTCGGGCAGGGTGGTCTGGCGAAACTGAATGTCTCCATCAGGGCGAATCACCCAAATGCCCAGACGATTGCGATTCAGCAGGGTATATTGCACTAGCGTTGCCTCTTGCTGTCGGGCAATTTGGCGAATTTCGGACAGCGAGGGGGGCGGCGTTTGCAGTCGGAGGGCGGCCTGTGCCGAGAGCCGCTGCGCCACCAGTTCTAAAAAGGCGCGAGACCGACCCCGTTCGGCAATCAGCAGCGCTTCCTGGGTTTTGCCCAGGTCGATTAGCACTTGCTGAAGCAGGCGATAGGTGGAAGCTTGCGTTTCAAACAGAGACACCTGGTCGGCATCGCTCAGCCCTGGCCGCAGGGATTCCCAGATATCCACTGCTTCGGTCAGAGCATCGGCTGCTGCTTCTAGGTTGCCCTGATCGACCAGCGCTTCCCCCAGCAGCGATAGCGCCCGTCCCTGATTAGGGCGATCGCCAATCTCTCGCAAAATCGCCAGCGCCCGCTGATAGTGCGCGACGGCTTCGGCTGGCTTGCCCTCGTCGGTGAGCAACTGACCTAGTTCGCCGAGGGCTTGCCCTTCGCCCGCGCGATCGCCAATCGACCGGGCGATCGCTAGCGCTTGTTCATACTGCTGACGAGCCGCCCGCAGATTGCCCATTGCGGCGTAGGCGCTGCCCAACACCTGCCGCAGTGCGCCCTCATTGGGGCGATCTTCCAGTTGCGCGGTGATTTCAATTGCCGATTGCAGCAGCGGCACGGCCCGGTCGGGTTCTGTGGTGCGGGCGTAGACGGTGCCCAGGCTGCCCAGCGTGTAGGCTTGTAGGCGGCGATCGCCCACACCCCGCGCCAGCGCCAGCCCCTCCTCCAGCACGGCCACCGCCCGCGACAGGTTGCCCAGGCGGGTATACAGTTGCCCCAAGCGCTGCAACACACCCGCCTGCATGACCCGGTCTTGCCCCTGCTGTGCCAGTTCCAGCGTTTTTTGATAGCTTTCCAGTGCAGCCGGATAGTTGCCCTGCTCAGTGTAGGTATTGCCCAGGTTGCCCAGCACATTCGCCTGACCGCGACGGCTATTCTCCGCCTGGGCGATCGCCAAACTTTGCTGAAAGGCGGCGATCGCCTCGTCGTAGCGTCCCTGCGCCCGATGCACAATGCCCAACTGATTGAGTACGTCGTACTCACCTTCGCGATCGCCCATTTGCTGCGTCAGCGGCAGGGCTGCCTGAAGACGGGCGATCGCCTCGTCATATTGCCCTAGCCGCGTATACAGGAACCCCAGATTAGACAGCGCAAAACTGACACCCCGGCGATCGCCCATTGCTTCTGCCACTGCCAGACTTTGCTGAAACAGACGCAGTGCTGCCTGCGGCCGCCCAATCGCCTCCTGAATCGCCGCCAGGTTGCCCAAGACGCGCCCCTCACCCACCCGATTGCCTGCTTGCCGATAGAGCCGCAACGCCTCCTGCCACAGGTGTTCGGCCGTATCCCACTGGCGGCGCTGAAACTGGCTTGCGCCCTGTTGCAGCCGCTCATCCGCTTGTTCTGTCAAACGGGCCTGAGCAGAGGGAACCGCTTGGGCCAAACGGGGCAACGGCTCCGCAGCAGCACGGGCCGGCAGTGCCGCCAGCGGCAACACCAGCAGCAGGCTGAGCCACTGCGCTCGATTTGAGCCAGACGAGCAGCGTGCAAACAATGAACGCGGCATAGGGCAGGAATTTCGTGGGAAGGGCTGTAGCAGATTACGGCCGATGAAAACGCTATCCAGCAGGATTCCCAGATTTTGCCCAAGGCTCAAACCATCCCATGAAAGACGTTTGCTGCTGCCTTACCTGTTGCCCTCAACCCACACGGGCACTCGCTTGTAGCCCGGCGTGCCGCAGCGCTTGTCCGTTTTGGCATGAAAAATTGCGTTCACTTCGGGATAAAACATCAGCGCCGCACCGGGACGCACCGCCCCGAAAATTACTTCCACGCCGTCTAGCTGACCCGCCTCGCCCCGCACCGTCACCCTCTGGTGTTCTGCAAGCCCAGCGCGGGCCGCGTCTAGCGGATTCAGCAAAATGCAGTGGCGATGGGGCATCCCTCGATAGCGATCGCCCTCCTTGTAGACCACCGTATTGTGCTGCGAATAGCTGCGGGCGGTGATTAGCGCCAGCACCAGCCCGGTTGTGCCATCGGCCGCGCCAAAGTGACTGGGGTCGGGCAGCGACAGATCGGGCAGCGGTGTCAGCTTCATCTGCGCTTTGCCAGAGGGCGTTTTGAACTGGGGCTGGGTCAAGATCCGCCCCGAAATGGTGAACTCTTCACCGCCGTCGTCCAAAGCAGCAATCTTTTCGTAGCCAGGAATCGTTTTGGCAATCAGTTGGCGAATGTAGCGCGTATCTTGCAGCTTGCGCCAGTCTACCGGGGCGTTGCCCAGCAGCCGATGCGCTAGTTCTGTGAGAAATGTAACTTCGGCAATCAGATCTGCCTGCTTCAGATGGGTCTGACCCGGATCATTCATTCGCACAAAGTTGTTGCCCGACTCCACCGTGGTTTTGTGCGGATTTTCAAAGCGGTTGAAGACTGGAATCACAATCGTATTCGTTTTGGCCAGCCCGTGAAAGTGTCCCGGATTAGGCTTGGTCGCCAGATAAATAATCGTGTCGATGTTGCCGAGGGCGCGTTTTGCCTGGGCGGTGTCGGGGTTTGCGCCGTAGAGGTTGCCGCCCAGCGCCAATAGCGTATCGACCTGACCTGCCTCTGCGGCTTCGATCAGATCGCGAGTATGATAACCCGGTGGCAAGTTGAGCGATCGCCCCAGCAGCTTTTCTAGCGCCTGCTGAATCTCCTGCTTCAGCTTCACCGTCACGCCCATGGAGCCAAAGCCCTGAACGTTGGAATGTCCGCGAATCGGCATCACCCCCGCGCCGGGTTTGCCCAAATTCCCCGTCATCAGAGCCGTGTTCACAATATTCCACACGTTGTCCACACTGTTCGCGTGGTGCGTAATGCCCATCGCCCAGGCAAACACGACGCGCTTTGCATTGCCAATCATCGCCGCCGCCGCTTCAATTTCCGGCTGAGACACGCCGCATCCCTGGGCGATCGCTTCCCAACTTGTGCTGCGGGCCTGTTCCACGACCGCTTCCCAGCCTTCGGTGTGCGCCTTGAGAAAGTCCCAGTCCACCTGATTGCGCTCCAGCAGCGCCTTTTGGATGCCCGTCAGCAGCGTCACGTCGCTGCCAGGAATGGGCTGCAAGTAGTGGGAGGAAATGTCTGAGCCGGGAATGAGCGATTTCAGCGGAAAGGCTGGCGAACCGAACTTGACCAGCCCCACCTCCATGATGGGGTTGATCACAATTACGGAACCGCCGCGATCGCGCAATTTGATTAGCTCATTCATTAGGCGCGGATGGTTGTAGGGCGCATTGGAACCCATCAGCACAACGCAATCGGACTGCTTCAGCCCCTCCAAGCTGACGGTCGAGGTACTGGTTCCCAGCACTTCTTTTAACCCCACGGTGGAAGGAGCATGACACAGGTCAGAACAGTCGGCGAGATTATTCGATCCCAGCGTCCGCAACAGGAGTTGCAGGAGGAATGCAGCTTCGTTGGAACTGCGCCCCGAACTATAGGACGCAATCCGCTCAGGTGATTTTTGGAAGGCAGCAGTGGCGAACGCATACACCTCATCCCAACTGACGCGCTCATAGTGCGATCGCCCCGCCCGCAAGATCATCGGCACACTCAGCCGCCCCAGCCGATCTGCCTCCATTGACGAAAGTTGCTGGAGTTCTGCGATGCTCTGCGTCTCAAAAAACTGCGGCGGCACGGCTGGCATTAGCTCCGCCATGATCGACTCAACGCTTTTCATGCAGCGCTGCATCGACTCGTCTAGCTCGTTGCGAAAGCCACCCTTTTGCCCACCCGTGCCCACGCACAAGATAAACAGCGCTCTTGTGCATTAGCGTTTGCCAAAGCTGCGGCCCTTCGGGTGTCAGCGTTTGCTCTGCCCAATATTGCACCACGGAAAGCCCACCACCCTGGTCGGGCGTGTCGGCATTGGTCTGGCTGTGGGGCGGCTTGGGCTGGGGAGTTGGAGACATGAGCCGTTGTGAGGAGCGGGGTGACGAATTGCAATGGAGTGGTATTTCTAATCCTTAACAAAAGGCTACCGCAGGACTGGTTGCAGAGGATGCCTCTACAGAAGGAGTCATTGGTTCTTACCAAAAAGTTTAGGGCGAACCCACTGTTCGTAGTGGCGACTTCAGTCGCTCTATTCATGGCTAGTCCCTCAGAGGCAGGCTAAAGCCTGTACTACAAACCCTATTTGTAGTGGCGACTTCAGTCGCTCTATTCATGGCTAGTCCCTCAGAGGCAGGCTAAAGCCTGTACTACAAACCCTATTTGTAGTGGCGACTTCAGTCGCTCTATTCATGGCTAGTCCCTCAGAGGCAGGCTAAAGCCTGTACTACAAACCCTATTTGTAGTGGCGACTTCAGTCGCTCTATTCATGGCTAGTCCCTTAGAGGCAGACTAAAGCCTGTACTACAAACCCTATTTGTAGTGGCGACTTCAGTCGCTCTATTCATGGCTAGTCCCTTAGAGGCAGGCTAAAGCCTGTACTACAAACCCTATTTGTAGTGGCGACTTCAGTCGCTCTATTCATGGCTAGCCCCTCAGAGGCAGGCTAAAGCTTGTACTACAAACCCTATTTGTAGTGGCGACTTCAGTCGCTCTATTCATGGCTAGTCCCTTAGAGGCAGGCTAAAGCCTGTACTACAAACCCTATTTGTAGTGGCGACTTCAGTCGCTCTATTCATGGCTAGTCCCTCAGAGGCAGGCTAAAGCCTGTACTACAAACCCTATTTGTAGTGGCGACTTCAGTCGCTCTATTCATGGCTAGTCCCTTAGAGGCAGGCTAAAGCCTGTACTACAAACCCTATTTGTAGTGGCGACTTCAGTCGCTCTATTCATGGCTAGCCCCTCAGAGGCAGGCTAAAGCCTGTACTACAAACTAGGGGCAGAACTTCTGCCTCGGAGTACTAGCCCTAATCTACCGACCCTTGCTGCAATACCCTGTGAAGGGCATTATAGTGAAAGGTTTGATACAAGCCGCAAGGCATCGTAAGTATAATCCCAAGAAAGTCACAAGATTAAACACAGGACGGGCAACGATGGCAGTCAAGAAGGGCGATGTGGTGCGCGTAGTGCGCGAAAAGCTGGAAAACAGTCTGGAAGCAGCGGCGAGCGACACGCGCTTTCCGTCCTACATTTTTGAGACCAAGGGTGAAGTGCTGGACGCACGGGGCGACTACCTGCTGGTGCAGTTTGGCCATGTGCCGACGCCGAATATGTGGCTGCGGGCCGATCAATTGGAAAAATTTGAGTAGATTCGCAGGGTTGGCAGAGGGGATCGCATACCCTACACAATAGAACCCCAGCGGAACCGGGCGATTCTCTACGAGACGGCAACGCCAAACGCACTTCACCAGTCTCGCCTAGGCCGCTCTCTTAGCGAGTCCCAAAGCAATGTCTACCACGTCCCACGCGCCCAACGCCTGCACCCCCACCCGTGTTGCCATCATTGGCTCTGGCAACGTCGGCAGTACGCTAGCCCAGCGAATTGCAGAGCGAAACCTGGCTAATGTGGTGCTGCTGGATATTGTGGATGGGCGACCCCAGGGCGTGGCGCTGGATTTGCTGGAGGCTCGCGGCATCGAGGGACACGATCGCCAGATTGTCGGCACGACAGACTATGCGATGACGGCGGGTTCCGATGTGGTGGTGATTACCGCTGGGCTGCCCCGTCGCCCTGGCATGAGCCGCGACGACCTGCTGAAGACCAACGCCGCGATCGTGATGGAGGCGGCCCAAAAGGCGATCGCCCAATCCCCCAACGCCATTTTCATCGTGGTTACGAACCCGCTGGATGTGATGACCTATCTGGCCTGGAAGGCGACCGGGCTGCCGCCGGAGCGGGTCATGGGCATGGCGGGGATTCTCGATTCGGCCCGCTTTCAGACCTTCATTGCGCTGGAACTGGGGGTGTCTACTGCCGACGTAAGCGCAATGGTGATGGGCAGCCACGGCGACCTGATGGTGCCACTGCCGCGCTATTCTACTGTCAACGGCATTCCCATTACAGAACTGCTAGACGCAGACACCATCGCCCGTCTGGTTCACCGCACGCGCAACGGTGGCGCAGAAATTGTGGAGCTAATGCAAACGGGCGGTGCATATTATGCGCCTGCGTCTTCGACCTGCGTCATGGTGGAAACGATTTTGCTGAACAAGTCGCGTCTGCTGCCGATCGCCTCCTATCTGCGGGGTGAATATCGGCTCAGGGATATCTTTATCGGTGTGCCCACGCGACTCGGCTGCGGCGGTGCAGAGAGCGTACTAGAGCTACAGCTGAGCGACTCGGAACTGAAGGAACTCCACAGTTCGGCGGCGGTGGTGCGCCAGGGCATCGATCGGGCAATGGCACTGCTTTAGCACTTTAATTTTGCAGCACATTATCCTGCATCAGACGAGCGACCATCGCGGCGCGAGACGAAACACCCAGCTTGCCAAAAATGCGGCGTAGATAAGTAGAAACCGTGCAGGGGCTAATTTTAAGCGTGCTGCCGATGGTTTTGTTGGGTAACCCCTGGGCAATCAGACGGGCGATCGCCAGTTCTCGCGGGCTAAGGCAAATTGCCTTGGCTTCCGTTTGCTTGCGACGAACGATATAAAACTCTGTTTCGTCAACCTTTAGTTCAAAAATTACTTCGTTAACGGTTTCTTTTGCTTCCTGAAAGACTTTAATAGGTTTCCACAATATGGCTGTATTGCTAAGCAGGCGAACCAATACTTCCTGCTCTAGGCGATTCAGATCGAGGGATTCTGAAAAGGTTTTAGTTGTCCCTTGAGTGTTGATCATATCTACATAAAGCTTGGACAGGAATTTCAGGAAAGAGACTGAGCGCTAAGACTGGGTGGACTCTGCTCTTGTGGCTGAAGTGGCTTTGCTGAGACTCCGAAGCGGCACAGGATGAAATCAGAATTGCGTGCAATTAGCTTTTATTTAACCGGCTTCAAAGGGCGATCGCCATTCCCCCAGCGGGTACTGACAGTGCGGAAAAGATGCAGCCCCAGGACTCTCTGCGTCTCCAAATTTGTCATCCAAAGCCTTTTCTAAAGTTTTGTTTGGAATTGCATCATGCTTAACCGCATTCAAAATGTCATTCAAATCGATGACATCTATTTCAATGACCCTGCATGGATGTCATCAAAACGTGTGACTGCTCAAGCGATTCGCCTCAAGCTATAGCTAGAGATGAACTGCATTTCGATTGGAGTGATGCAATGTTGGACGGTGAAACTCTGCAACAGGAACTCACGAATGAGTTTGAAAGCGAATTTGAATATGAGCTGCAAAACGAATACGAAGTTCAGCATGAATACGAAGGTGAAGAATTTTTGGGTGGACTTATCGGCGGCGCAATGAACGCCCTTGGACTGGGCGAAGGTGAATACGAAGGTGAATACGAAGGTGAGTATGAAAGTGAGTATGAAAGCGAAGCCTTTTTGAGTACGGTGCGTCGTCTCGCTGGACGGCTCAAACCGATTCTGCCGAAAGTGATTCCTCATGCCACTCGTCTGATCGGCAATGCCATCGGTGGGCCGCAGCTTGGCGCAGCGCTGGGGCAGATGATGCGCGAAAGCGAGTATGAATTTGAGTACGAAACGGCTGGACAAATGGAATTTGAAGGGGGGTGGGCAGGAGAATTTGAATCCGCTGCCACACCGCAAACAGAAGCCGTGGCCGAAGCGCTGGCTGGTGCTGCGGCCAAAGCCCAAAACGAAGCCGAAGCCGAAGCCTTTGCTGGAGCCGCTGTGACTCGCGTATTGCCCACCAAGTCTGCTGCGGTGCAAAAGCAGATTCCGACGATTGTCAAAGCCAGCGCCCAACTGACACGGGGGCTACGCCAAAACCCGACGACCCGCCCGCTAGTGCGAATTTTGCCGACGGTGGCGATGCGGACGGGGCAAGTGCTGACCCAGAAAGCCGCGCAGGGTCAACAGATTACCCGCCCGGTCGTGGCCCAGGTGATGGCCGCCCAGACTCGCAAAGCACTCAAAAATCCCATGACCGCTGCTCGAATTGTGGCCAATTCTGCCAAGGTCGCGCAGAAAGTGACACAGCCTGCTCCAGTCGCCCGCAAAAAAGTGCGGGGCTAGTTCTGCTGGAGCCTTGCTTGTTTTCAACCCAATACCTCAACTAAACATCACTGAAAAAGGAGACCACACTCATGTATCAGTACGAATTTGAAACCCTGGATCGGGAACTGGAATCGGAATTTGAATCGGCTGTGCTGGGTGAAAGCGATCGCGAATACGAGTACGAATATGAAAGCGAAGAGTTTTTGCCACTGCTCGCTCCAGCGCTAAAATTGGCTGCACCGATGGCCATCAGGGCGATCGGCGGACTATTTCGGCGGCGGCGGCGCAAGCCAGGACAGCGCGAATTTGAGATGGAGTACGAAACACCCCTGAATGAGTTTGAACTGGAAGGCGAATACGAAGGCGATCCCTTTATCGGCAATCTGCTGCGGGGATTGGGCAGCGCTTTTGGTGGCGATGGCGAGTTTGAGTATGAATACGAGCAGCATCCGGAAGCGCTGCCCGAATTTGAAACTGCGCCTGCTAGCGAGTATGAAGTGATGGCAGAACACCTGGCCCACATGGCTGCCAACAGCCAGAGCGAAGCCGAGGCCGAAGCCTTTATCGGTGCATTGATTCCGCTGGTGGCAAGGGGAATCAGCGCAGCCGCACCCGTCATCTCTCGTGTGGTTCCCCAGGTGATTCGTCCCTTGGCTCAGGCGGGTCGAGCGCTGTTGCAAGATCCCAAGACTCGCCAACTGGTTCGCACCTTTCCCACGATCGCCCGCAACAGCATGGCAACCCTGGCGCAGCGCGTCGCCAAAGGACAGCCCGTAAATGCCCGTGTGGCAGCACGGACGGTGGCTGGCAACGTGGCGCAGGTGTTGGGCAATCCGCGCCGGGCCTCTGCTGTGATGAAGCGATCGCGCCAGATTCACAGCCGCCAATGCACCTGCGGCGCACGCCGACGGGCCCGCGTATAGGCGGAAGGCTTGCGGGTTCAGGGATATCAGCGTGCAGTTGATGGGAATGCAACGGGGAGTTTTGGCATGAATGGATTCATGAATGGATCAAGGAGCGGGATAGACCCGTATCGGGCAACGCGGCTGGCACTCGCCGAGCTATATCAGGAAACCACGCCTGATTATCCAACCGCTCGCGCAGTGGAGCCGCCCAACCTCGACCCCTGGCTGCGGGCGCAGGCGGTGAACGTGGTGCGCCATGTGGAAGCGCTGCGTCCGTTTCGCCAGGGCGAGTTTGGCTCTGATGCGGCCAGTCCCAGCGATGCCCATATTGACGCAGTAAACCAGCTTATTGCCCGATTGCGATCGCACCTCCAGGGCGTGTCCAAAACGGTCTCTGGCAGCGCTCAGGCGGCGATCGCCCAGCCCGCTACAGCTCATCTACAGCAGATGATCGCCCGCAAGGATCAGGCTCATGATCTGGTGCGGAAGATCGAGCAAATCTGGGACTTTTACTTTGAGCTGTTTGGGCAGCGGCAAAGCCAGTTTGCGCCGTGGCTGTTGGGGTGCGATCGCATCGCTCTCGACTGCTATCAGGACGTGTATATGGGCCTGGGCAAAGCGAAGTCGATCCCGGCTCCGCCGCCCTTCTCGTACGTCAAGACGGGATTTTCGCCCGCCACCTTCCGGCGCGGCATTCCCCTCACCAAGCTGAGC
The DNA here is from genome assembly GCF_001548395.1 of Leptolyngbya sp. O-77. Taxonomy (NCBI): domain Bacteria; kingdom Bacillati; phylum Cyanobacteriota; class Cyanophyceae; order Leptolyngbyales; family Leptolyngbyaceae; genus Leptolyngbya; species Leptolyngbya sp. O-77. The sequence goes on along the minus strand of NZ_AP017367.1, from coordinate 4,461,285 downwards.
CAGCAGCTCAATCCGTTTCCGCTGATCCAACTGCCCTACCATCGTTTGGTGAATCCCTGGACCCTGGGGGCGATTTTGCACGAAGTCGCCCACAACTTGCAAACCGATCTGGGCCTGCGGCAAACCCTGCCCAAGGCGATCGCCCATCGGTTGCTGAAGGCGGGGTTATCCCCGGAGGTGGCAGCCGTGTGGACAAAATGGCACAGCGAAACCTTTGCCGATATGTCGGGGCTGCTGCTGGGCGGCCCCTACATCGTCGCCTCGCTGATGGACATTGCCTCGCGATCGCCCCAAAGCACGCTGTTCTTTCATCCCGGTGCGCCCCATCCCACGCCCTACCTGCGCGTGTTCATCAGTACGGAACTGCTGCGGCGGATGGGCTTTCCGCAAATGGCGGACGACTACAACCGCATCTGGAAGCGCCTGTATCCCAACCCCCACGCGGGCACGATTCCGCCGGCCGTGCTGCAAACCTTCGACCGGGCCCACAAGCTGGTGGTCGATACGATTTGCTACACGCCTTATGCCGAACTGGGCGGGCGATCGCTGGCGGAGGTCACCGGCTTCAAACCGCACCACCAGCAAATCATCGAAGAAGCCGGACAGCGGTTGGCCAAAGGCAACGATCCGGGCATCGTCCCCGAGCGCTTCCTGATCTGTGCCAGCCGCCACGCGCTGGATCGGCGGCTGGCCGCACCGGGCGTTATTACTGAAAACTTCTATAAAGCTTTAGCAAGGAGATAGCGCAGCATGAACCGAGATAGATACACGCTTCGCGGGCGTGTGGTCAAAAACCAAAACCAATACGAAGCTGGCATCCGCGTAGAACTCCACGACAAAGATCGGCAATACGACGATCTGATTGGCATTTCTCGAACGGATACCCAGGGCTACTTTGAAATCTCCTTCACAGAGGAAGACTTTCGCCAAGATCCGGGAGAAACGGAACCAACACCCGATGTGTATTTCAAACTCTTTCGGGACAGTGAGTTCTTGGGAGAAACAGAAGTTCAACCCAATTTCTCCCTAGAGCCATTTTCTAAGGCTGATCCCAACAATTCTGGTGATGAAAATGTTGGAGAGGTTCCTGACCCATATGCAGTTCAGCAAGAAGGGAAGCAAACAAGCTATCAAGTCGAACTGCTGAGGCTGATAGAGCCGGATGACCAGCAACCTGAGCGCCCCCCGGCCCAGCCTCCCAAAGATCCTCCTGGGCAGCTACAAATCGTAGACGTGCTGCCCAGCCTGGATCAAATCCACCGGACGGGCAGAATGGCATCGGTTTCCTCGTCCAGCAATGCCGGGGGTGGCGACCTGCAAGGCATTGTGGAAAGCGCCCTGGGCAGCATTTTGGGCCATACCCAGCGAACCGACGACCCCAAAACCCTGGTGAACACGCTGACGCAAACCTTCACCGCTCGTCAGGTAGACGGACGCACGGTGTATGACTGGAATCCGCAAACCGCCAGCGTCCGCGCCTCCGACTTGGGCGGCGGTGTTACCGGGGCGCAGGCCAGCCTCTACCACCGGGCAAAAACCGCAATTCAAGACGGCATTCGATTGCTCAATGCACTTACGCCGCTGAAGCCCTCTGCCGACCGCGAAAACATGGAAGCCACCCGCGCCATCATCCGCACCGAGATGCAGGAACTCCTGGCAGAACTGGGCGCACGGGGCGGCCCGCGCATCTTGCGAGTAGACAACCTGTTTCAACTGCTGCTGGGCGAAGACGTGGATAGTGGCAATCAGCGCCTCGGCGGCCAGCTTAAGAAACTGGCGGAATATTTTGGGCTGGTGCGCGGACAGATCAACACCGTCGAAGAGGAGCAAAACTATAGCAACTTCCTGACGCTGAAGGATTATCTGCAATCGCTGCGGCGGAGTTGGGTGGACTACAAGCACACTCAGCAATCCAGCGCTGGAGCCTACATTGGCACACAGTTGGTACGGCTGTCGCAAGCACTGGCGGTGGTGGCCGAGTCGGTGCAGGAAGTCTACCGGATCATGGAGCTATTTTTCTTGGGGCCAGAGGAGCGGCTGTCGGTCTACATCGACTTCACTCGTGCTGAAGCCGATGTAGAAGATATGGAAATTCCTTACGGATCTCCTCGCCCTGCCTTTCCACTACCAGATGACACTGGATATCCATTTGAGGAAACGGCTAAATTGGGTGATTCGATGAGCGTGGAGGGGCTGCTGAATTGGGTCTGGCGATTTGCCAGCGAGGAAGGGCCGATGTTAGCGAAATCAGGCGGCAAGCTGGGCATTCGAGTAATTTCCGAGACGAGCGATCGCCTCATGGTGCTGACCCAAGCCGCCACCTATGCGCCGATTCCCAACGCCGCTTTCCGCCGCGAAGGGGTGATTCGGGCGCTGCGTGATTTGGCTTACCAGCTCTATCAGGTGCGCCAACTGGCGGAGCAAGTAACATTGCCCTCTGGCGATACGCCCGACGATCGCGATTGATCTCAGATGCGATCTCCGATGACAGAAAACGCAACAGCAAACGCAATGGCGAATCGCTCGGTAAGAATGAATCGCCAGCCAAGTCGATAGCGACAGCCAAAACCTGCAAAATCTAGGCTGGCAAACCGCAATCCTTAACCCACTAACCCTGACTAAGCCCTTGTTCGAGGAGAAATTCCCATGACCACCACCGGAGAAAACCAAAGTTTACTCGACCGCATTGCCGCGCTAAAAGAAACGCTGGTCGATCAGCTTGGCCCGCAACTGATTCAAAATCCCCAGCTTGCGGACGCGCTAACCCAGCGCATCGAAGATATGTTAGCGCAGGCGATCGCCGCCAATGCTGCTGCGCCAATTCCTGCCGATGGCGGACTCGCTGATCTGATCGGCATCGGTAAGGATGCTGCCAAGGGCATCGACGAAACGCGCCTGCCGCAAGGCGTGGAAGATTATGACGAGCAAGTTGCGAGCGATCGCATCTTATCCGTCGCCGATCTTTACTATCTCTATCAGATGGAAACCGTCGGCATCTTCCGCGCCATCCGCAAGCTGCAAGAACTGTTTGACGCAGGCGCAGTGCGCCTTTCGACGGGTGAAGGCGCTTACGGGCTGTATCGGTTTGATCGCCGCAGCATCCTCCGCTACGCCGAACGCAACCGAATGCAGACCTATCGCCGCGTGTTTGGCTATACCACTACGCCGCCCATGCCCAGCGCCAAGCCAAACGCCCAGTTCCACGGTATGTTCACGCAGTTCATCAACAGTGTGGCTGCCTTCTGGCGCGACAAGCGTATTTCCGACGTGATTCGCGAACGCGCCTACGACCCCAGCTTTGGCAGCATCGCCACCGTGCGCCGCGCGGGGTTAGACCTGCGAAATAACTTAAAGTGGAATTCTTACGGACACGTTAATGTATTTCGCATTGAGACGCTGCAACTGCTGGACGAAGCCTTCCGCATTCTGGGAGCCGAAGACGTTCGCAAGCTGTTTGGCGCAGACAACGCCTGGGACGTGGCGGAAGAGGTGATGCTGCGCTACTTTAACAAACAGGTCAACGCCTCCCAGCGACACCGCATGGCCACCTCCGGGCGAGCCATCATTCGCTGGCTGGCGCAAAAGTATATCCTCAACAGCTCGCGAGCAGAATTTGAAGCGCTGCTGCGCGAAATCGCCGATGTGTCCGAAGAGTGGCTGACCAGCGCCGAGGTGCTGGGCATTGCGTTTCGCGGGCACACCCAGCGCGTCGTCCCCATCAACGCCAGCCGCAATGGCAACGTCGCGCCGCTCAGGGCCAGCCAGGGCTAGCGGGCGATCGCCCTTATTATGCGCCGCTTCGATCGGGTTGGATTTTAGATTTTGGATTTTAGATTTTGGATTGTGGATTGAAACAGACTGAGCGATCGCAATCCAAAATCGCCAATCCAAAAGACCCAGCCAAAATCGCCAATCCAAAATCGCCAATCCAAAATCGCCAATCCAAAATCGCCAACCCAAAATCGCCAACCCAAAATCCAAAATCAGCACCATTCCCCCTCGATAACTATGAACTCGTTTTCAACTAAAGCGCTCCAGAACGGCTCGGCCGCTCCGGAGTTTGAAGATGAATTTGGCCGCCGGGGGCAAGCCGGACGCAATATCGCTCAGCGGTTTGCCGCCTATCTCAAGCGCCAGGGCTTTTTGCCCACCCTCCACTTCACCCAGCGATTTTTGCAACGGCTTGCCTCCAAAGGCGTGCGGTTCGATCCGCGCACCTTCGTCCGCGAGTTTCGTGCAGCCAAGCACTATCGCCAAACCCGCCCCGGCTACAACACCCGCCTAGCCGTGGTGCGGAGCGTGCCGATCGTCTATCGGCCCGGCGGCGAAAACGGCAATCGGATTGTGCTGGTGACGACGCTAGAGCAGGGGGCAGATTTGCCACCTGTTGCCCGCACTGCTCCACCCAGACAGCGCGAAGCAGAATGGGAACTGGAAGCTAAATTTGAATGGGAATTTGAATCCAAGCTGGAACAGATAACTGAATCTAATACGCCACGCTCATTCGATGCGCGGGTGCAGCAGCAATATCTGGAAACGCTGCAAGAAATGTCGGCCGAACGTGAAGCCGATCCGTTTGTGGTGGAAGACATTAAGCGTCGTATTCCGCCAGGGCACGAAACCCTAAACCGAGAAGCGGCCAAGGGGCTACCTGTCACCCCGGCTGAACTCAGCGCCATGAATCGGGGTGTGCGCCGAGTAGATATTGAAAAAATCACAAACCACTTTAAGCCCTCGCAACAGCGCCGCCATATGCTGCGTCGCCACAAGTGCCAGTCGCTAGAGGAAGCTCTCGCCGAAGCTCGGCAGCAGTTGGTCGCTATTTACCGTCAGATTATGGCGGCTCCTACCCGCGAAGCTGCCTTCGAGTGGCTGGGCGAGGCGCTGCACCTGATTCAGGATTCTTACTCATCTGCCCACACGGAGCGCGAAAATGGGGGAGCAGGAGCCATCCGGTTTATCCGCTATTTTGGTCTGGGCGGGCTATCTTATCCGCACGAACATCGCGTCATGCCGATGCGTCAACCCAACGGGCGGGTTTTCTTTGGTGATCCGCGGGATTATATTAACCTGAGCAGTACGCCGACCCGTGCGGCGATCGCCGCCAGTCGCCGCTTTATCCAACTGGTGCTGCGACATTTGCAAGCAGCGGTCAGTTCTGCTGCCCATCAGACCGAGCTAAGGCAGTTTATGGATTCAGTGCTGGTGCTGAGTCCTCGCCGCACGCCCACCAAGTCGCTCTATCCCAGGTGCCCGTGAGAGTTTAGCAGTTCGGCAACGGAGGGCGGGGTCAGTTCTCGGACAGTGTTCACCACGCGGACTGCGCCTGCGGTGTGGAGCTTGTCGGTGTAGGCAGCGGCGTAGTCGGCGGGGGACTGGGCATGGGGCGGCAGCACGCCAACGCCAATCCAGGGGCGATCGCCCGCCACAGCTTTCGCCGCCGTCACCGTCTGCATATCCGCCACCGTATCGCCCACGTACACCACTGGCAGCAGGTTAGATAACCCAAACCGAGCCTCGATTTGCGCCACCGTTTGCAGCAACCCCGTCGGGTCGGGCTTGCCAGGGGCATCTTCCATCGCCACCAGGATGGGATCTTGCAATCCCAATCGACGCTGCAAAACGTAGGTCGCCGATCCCCGCGTCGCTCCGCTAAAAAATCCCCAGGGAATCGCGCTGGTTTGCAGTTCGAGCAAATGGGCCGCATCGACCAGCAGTGGCTCTTGCGTGATATAGCCATCCCACCGATCGGGATCGTCTAGAATGGCTCCACGATAGCGCCGCTGAAAGAAATCCACCACTTTTTCATAGGACAAATCAAGCTGCGATCGCCCGGTTCCCTGCCGTTCGTAGTAGCGATAGATCAATTCTTGAGATGCTTCCCAGTCGTTGTTCCACCGTCCCTCCCCTTTGAGCTGGTCAATGTCTGCCTGGGAGGGGCGAAAGCGACCATCGGTAAAGGCTTCTACGGTGTCCGCTAGGGCGCGGCGGTAGGAATTGCCCACGTCGCGGATCACGCCGTCAATATCAAACACTAGAAGGGCGATCGCCTGCTGCATAGGAATCGTTTGGGAAAAAATTCTAGAGAAAAAATTAGCTCAGGACAAATCTAACCAAAAAATATTGGCGATCGCGCCAGTTCGTAATTTACCATAGAGGATTGTAGAGTTTTTGAAGGCAGCCCGGACTGTCCTGGAGGTGCGATTGTCCAAGTTTATTCTCAAGGTTCTCTGGCTAGATAACAACGTGGCTCTGGCAGTAGACCAAGTCGTCGGAAAGGGAACCAGCCCGCTGACATCCTATTTCTTTTGGCCGCGCAATGATGCGTGGGAACAGCTCAAGACCGAGCTAGAGGCGAAGCACTGGATCGCTGAAGCCGATCGAGTGGAACTGCTCAACAAAGCCACGGAAGTCATCAACTACTGGCAAGAAGAAGGCAAGAAAAAGTCCATGGCCGAAGCGCAAAGTAAGTTTCCAGAAGTTGCCTTTACGGGCAGCGCCTGACCATCTACCACTATTTCATAAACCATTTCAGGGGGGCTGCACGGCTAGACTAGGGCAGTCCCCTTTGTTTTTGTATATTTTTGTAGGTTTTGTTTTGTAGGGTTTTGCATGGCTAAGACCGAATCTTAGAACTCGCGGCGGGGCGTGCGGCGCTTGGGCGTGCGGCTGCGGGGCGGCGCTTGGCGAAAGCGGCTTGTTTGGCGGGGGCGGTCAGGACGCTCCTCGGTCGGACGCGGCGGCGCTTCATAAAAGCCAGGGTCGTAGGCAGGGTCGGTGGCACGGTCGCGGCGGCGCTTTGGGCTGGGTTCGCTGGTGCGGCGACCGAGCTGCTTGCTTACACCGGCAAACACCTCCCGGTTCAAGTAGGGATAGTCGCTAACCCACAGCCCATAATCTGCCATATACACGTCGGATAGCTCCAAGATTGGGTCGAGGTCGGGGCGATTGGAGATGGCCACGAGTTGAGCGCGATCGCCCGGACGAATCACCCGATGGTCGCGCACCAGAGGCACTTTCACCTTGCCCAGATAGCCCGCTTCATCGGCTAATTCCAGGTTCAGCCGTCGTTCCCGATTTTCCACGACTACCAGTTCGCCCTGCTTGTTGACCCGCTCCTCAGTGCCGACCAGATCTTCGGTAATGTAGACATCGGACACCTCGCCCTGCCAAAAGCCAGCATAGGGATAGCGACGATATTCCGCATTGCGGCGGCCAGCTTGGTAGGCGGGCCCCCACAACCAGTACAGACCTGCGATAATCGCCACGCTGAATTCCAGAATCTCAAACCAAAAGTTGGGCGGCAAAATTGCCCGCAGCACCAGCCCCAGCAGCGCCCCCACGACCGAAATCAGCACGCGACTTAGCACGTCCTGAAACTTTCCCCAGTAGTAGCGATACTGCTGCGCTGTGGCGACAGCGGGAATCAGTTGCTTAAAAACGTCTTCGGTGATGGGGGTAAGCATAGTTGAACGGGGCGATCGCCCTCAGCAGTCTTCTGGCACAGTGTTATCCTTAACACAGCACCTCAAAGCCCTGACAAGCAGCATTTTTTCGAGCCTAGCATTTGTCCGTCTAGAATGGTCATCCAAGCAGGAGCAGATTGGTTCAAATTTTTTAGACTCCTGAGTGCGTCAGGCTCATTTCTAACCCCCCCATCGGAAAACGGCTGATTGACTACCCGACAAATCACAGAATTGTCAATGGAAATTCCCGTATCCGACGGCACCTTTTCGCAAAACTGCCCCACAGAGTTCAGTAAAAATCTCAGGGAAATTGAATTCAAGAAATTGCAGAATAGGGATAACTCTGGAGAACGCATTCGGAACGCTAGCGATTAGGGGGCAATTGAATCGTTAGGGTTCCTGCTCAGAAGGCGTCCTTACAGGTGAACTGCCTGACCTTGGGGGCTTATAAGGTCAGGCATTTTTCTTTTTAAAGTTTGGCTAAAAGTCTGGTTACAATTTAGCAGCCATCAGACTGACCCTCTGAATCTGCGACACGATCCTGGTCGATGTACCGTGAGCCACAGCAGAAATCTGCGGGACAAGTCCGGTAAAGTCTTACACTGGATAAGGCTCTCAGATGTTCTTAGGCTAAAACAGGGTTTGACCCCAATCCTTCTGTACGTTGCAACTCATTTCCAATCATTTCCACCCTTGGATTCATGTCTCCCGATCTTCTGCGCTCTCTGGTTTGGATGGACTATCGTTTGGCGGTGCTATTTGCCGTCGTGCTGCCGCTGATTTTGCTGATCTGGGCAACGGTGAAACAGGCTGAAGCCATGCAGCGGCTGCTGATTATTTACTGGCGCGTCTCCAGCCTGCTGGCGATCACGGTTTATCTACTAATTGGCGACTTGAAGATCGGGTTTTTGGCATCGTTTTTGGCGCGGATTTTGATTCCCATCGGGCTGTGGTTTTGGGTGGATTTGAACGAAGAAATTGACGACCAGCGCTCTACCCCACTCAAGTTTTTGTTCACTGCCTGGCGCTGGGCGCTGACGATCTACAGCACACTGGGGGCGATCGCCACGATTCCCTTTTTGCAATGCGCCTTTTCGGAAGCAAGCTACCAAACGCCCTTTTGCCAGGTGTGGCGCGAAGCCCCGCTGATTTACAAGGATGTCCTCCATGCAAACTATCGCCCGCCTTTCCTGGGCTTTTTGGGCATTGTCGGGCTGGTGATTTATCTAATTTACTTTGGGCACTTTGTCATTGTGCGGCTGGGGCGGCAGGGTCGTTCTGCCATCGAGCAATAGCCCGTACCGCCAGTGCATAGCGCTATGGGCAAAGTCTTGCAAAAACCAATTCTGGTGACGGGTTCCCATCGCTCTGGCTCGACCTGGGTCGGGCGGATGATTGGCGCATCGCCCCAAGTCGCCTATATTCACGAGCCGTTTCACCTGAATCACAACCTGGGTTTTTGCGGCGCACAGTGGGACTATTGGTTTCAATATATCTGTGCCGACAACGAGGCTCAGTATCGGCGGTTTTTTGAGAAAACGGTGCGGCTGCAATACAATCTGATTCCCAGTTGGAAGCTGGTGAATGATGCAGAATATCGCCGCAAAGTGCGGGGCGATCGCGCGTTTTTTGCCAAAAGCCGTGCGGCGGGCCGTCGTCCCCTGCTGAAAGACCCGATCGCCCTCTTCTCTGCCGACTGGCTGGCGACCCGCTTTAACATGGACGTGGTGGTGATGATTCGCCATCCCGCGGCCTTTGCCTACAGCCTCAAAAAAGCGGGCTGGTTCCACAACTTCCGACATTTTCTCGACCAGCCCTTGCTGATGCGCGATCATCTGCATCCCTTTGCCGCAGAAATCGAAGAATTCGTCGCCGGAGACGAAGTACCCGGTGGTGGGCACGGGCGATCGATTCTGGAACACGCGGCGCTGCTGTGGAAGCTGATTCACTATCGCATTGCCACCTACCGGGAGCAGTTTCCCCACTGGCAGTTCGTGCGGCACGAAGACCTGTCGCTAGAGCCGCTGGCGGGCTTTCAGCAAATCTTTGACCAATTGGGGCTGGATTTTAGCGACACCGTGCAGCGCAAAATCACAGACTATAGCAACGAAAAAAATCCCTCGGTGGAGCCGTCGCTGTTTGCCCTCAAGCGCAACAGCAAAGCCAATGCCTACACCTGGAAGGAAAAGCTTTCGGCAGAAGAAATTGCGTTTATTCGAGAACGGGTGGGCGATTGGTCGGATCGGTTCTATCGCGCTGAAGAGTGGTGAAGAGTGGTGCAGTGATTCGCTTCTGGCTGCGGTCTAAAGGTTACTGGCAAACACGATGCGGATTTTTGATGCAGATTTTTCCAGATCAGGGTAGAGTCATGGAAGATAGGAAAAAATTCTCAGGGTTGCCGGACTGTGGCGGAGATTTTTTTCAGTTTGGGTGAATCCTCTGTCCGCTGTCAGAGCTTTTGTTTTTTGCGCTCGTTGCGCCTGGTTCACAGGCTATCCCGCATGATGCTATCGAGTCGATTGATCCACTCCCAGGTTTCCACAAGGCTGAAGCAGCGACCGCTGGTTTGCTTGCTCAGTCTGGAGGAGTGTGTCCGCTAATCCGCCGCGATTTGAACGATCAGAGGCGGAGAGCGAATACTCTGCCTCGCTGGTTTCGGTGCCTGAAAGTGTTAAATCTGACGCGAGTTTTCGACCGTCTGCGGAGGCCTATAGCAAGCAATATCCGGGGCAATGTAACGGGTCATGTACCGGGTCGTATACCGGGTCATACACGGCACAATATGCGGGCGATCGCCCGTCTAGCACCTACCGCAAGCAGCCGGTGTTGCCAGAACAGGAAGAACCCGCTGCATTTCACGCCGCTCACAGTCCGCACACCATCTGGCTCACTGACGAGCTGCTGTTTAGCTTTCAGCGCTGCCATCGCCGCGCCTACCTTGACCGTTATGGCGATCTAAACCATTGCGATGCTCCCAGCGATTATTTGCTCAAGCTGCGGCAAGACAGCCTGGCTCATCGCCGCGAAATTTTGCAGGATGCGGTGATTCACGAAGCGGATTATCCCCGCTCGAACTGGGCGGCGGGTGCGGAGAAGACTCTGACGCTGATGCAGCAGGGGGTGGAGCGGATTTCTCGCGGCGTGCTGCTGACGGAATATCGCGACGGCGTGATGCTGGTGAGCTGTCCTGATCTGCTGGTGCGACAGCCGGGAGAGTCGGTCTTTGGCGACTGGATGTATGTGCCGACGGATATCCGCCTGGGCAAGCGCCCCAAGCTGGACTATCAGGTGATGGCGGCGTTTCATGCTTATGTGCTGGCGGCGGTGCAGGGGGCGTGGTGCGATACGAGCTGGCTGATGCTGCGGCAGCGCGGCCCCTACGCAGTGGATCTGGTTGACCTGCTGCCACGCATGGAAGAAATTCTCTATGCCTGCGCTGAGATGCTGATCAATCAGCGCGAACCAGAAGTGTTTATTGCCCACAACCGCTGCGATCTCTGCCACTGGTCTAGCTTTTGCTATGGGCTGGCGACGAGCGATCGCCATCTCTCTCTGCTTCCCGGCGTTACGCCCAGCCGCTACGTTTATCTCAAGCAGATGCAGATCACCACGCTGGAGGCGCTGGCGGCTACGCCCGTCCGGGAGTTGGAAATGCTTCCTGGCTTTGGGCCGGCCGTGGCGCACAAGTTGGTGTATCAGGCCCAGGCAACGCTGAATCAGGAGGCGCTGCTGAATCCGTCTCTGTCTTACGGGGCGCTGATGGAACTGGTCAAGCACCGCAGCCTGCCGACCGCCGAGGTCGAGCTGTATTTTGATATTGAGTCGGCTCCAGAGCAAAACGTCGTGTACCTGCACGGCGTGCTGGTGGTGGATCGGGCGCAGGGGCACAACCAGTTTTATGCGCTGCTGGCCGAAACGCCAGAAGACGAGCGCCTGGTCTGGAACCAGTTGATGGACTTGTTTGGGCGATATCCCGATGCGCCCATTTTTCATTTTTGCCCCTACGAAGTGCAGACGGTGCGCCGATTGGGAGAGGCGTTTGGCGCTGCGCCAGACCAGGTCGAAAGTGTACTGATGCGGTTTGTAGATTTGCACGACTGGGTGACGCAGGTGGCGCTGCTGCCCGTCGAGAGCTATGCGCTGAAGGCGATCGCCCGCTGGCTGGGGTTTAACTGGCGCGATGCCGAGGCCAACGGCGCACAGTCGATTTTCTGGTACGCGCAATGGCTGCAAACGGGCGATCGCGCGTTTCTCGAATCAATCTTGCGCTACAACGAAGACGACTGCCGCGCCACGCATCGCGTCAAAGATTGGCTGGTGGCATTCATTACTGAAAAAGTGCAGGAAATTCAGGCACATCAAAGTCATTGAGAATTGGACTCAACCTGTTTCCCAAAAAATATCCAAAAATTTCTCAAAACATTTGACAAAAGGCTCCCAGATCTACACAATAGAGATTGCGTCTTTCAAAGGGCGCACAAAGCGCAAGGGACCGTAGTTCAATCGGTTAGAGCACCGCCCTGTCACGGCGGAAGTTGCGGGTTCGAGCCCCGTCGGTCCCGTTTTAGGATTTTGATTTGAGCAGGCGGTGTTTGAGAGGCAATGTAGGCAAGTGCTATGCTGTCCAATCAAGCAACCCCAAGTTCAGACCCAAGTGCAGATTTGCAAGCGACGCTGGACAAGTGTCAACAACTGCTGAGCCAGCATTATGGCGAGAGGTTAAGGTCTCTGATTGTCTTTGGTTCTGCCGTTAGAAATGAGTTGACCCCAACTAGTGATGTTGATCTGTTGGTACTGCTGGCTCCACCCATCAACTACTTTCAAGAACTGCGCGCCGTTGTGGATTTGCTCTATCCGCTTCAGCTAGAAGCACCATACTGGATTTCTGCAAAGCCAGCCGATGCTACCGAGTTTGAGCAAGGCGTGAGCCACTTCTACCGCAACATTTTGCGAGAAGGCATCGTGTTGTGAGCCATTCTGAAGAAGTTCAGGCAAATTTAGGTCGTGCTGACTCATCGTTGGAGGCGGCAAAGATGCTGCAAAATGCTGGCTTCTTAAACGAGGCGGCATCAAGAGCCTACTACGCGGCTTTCTATGCTGCATCAGCCCTGCTTCTCTCTCAAGATCTGGCATTTGGTAGTCATACTGGTGTGCTGCGTGCTGTTAGCTTGCATTTTGTGAAATCGGGAATTTTGAACAGGCAGTATGGGCGCGACCTGAATTGGTTAGCCGAGATACGACAGATTGCAGACTATGGCGAATTGAAAACGATTGATACATCAGTGGCTAAAGCGGCGATCGCCTGCGCTGAGCGCTTTGTCATACAGGTTCAAGAAATCTTGAGAAGCACCTGAAAAGTGGGATGTACACAACTCCTGCTCATACAAGGTTCCATGAATCGCTAGAATCTTTAAGGTTGGTTTGCTGTGCGTCGTCGGGTGGTTCTGAGGCGATCGCCGTTAATTCCCTCACGCCATCCCTTGTCGCCTACCTAACCCCCAATCCCTAAACCCTAACCCCTAAAACATGTCCGTTCGCGTTCGCATTGCGCCCAGTCCCACCGGAAAGCTCCACATCGGCACCGCTCGTACTGCCGTGTTTAACTGGCTATTTGCCCGTCACAATGGCGGCCAGTTTGTGCTGCGGATTGAAGACACCGATTTGGAGCGATCGCGCTCCGAGTTTACCGACAACATCCTCGATGGGCTGACATGGCTGGGGCTGAATTGGGACGAAGGCCCAGTGTTTCAAACCCAGCGCACCGAGCTATATCGCCAAAAAATTCAGGAATTGCTGGATAAAGGGCTAGCCTATCGCGCCTACGACACACCCGCAGAACTGGACGCGATGCGCGAAGCCCAAAAAGCTCGCAACGAAGCGCCCCGCTATGACAACCGCCACCGCGATTTAACTCCGGAGCAAGAAGCCGCCTTTATAGCCGAAGGTCGTCAGCCTGTGATTCGGTTCAAAATCGACGACGACCGGGAAATTTCCTGGACTGATCTGGTGCGTGGCACGGTGACCTGGAAGGGGCGCGACCTGGGTGGCGACATGGTGATTGCCCGCGCTTCGGCAGCAGGCGAGATCGGCGCACCGCTCTACAACTTTGTGGTGGTGGTGGATGACATCGACATGGGCATTACCCAGGTGATTCGCGGCGAAGACCACATCGGCAACACGCCCAAGCAAATCTTGTTGTACGAAGCGCTGGGTGCAACGGTGCCAGAATTTGGGCACACGCCGCTGATCTTGAATCAGGCAGGCGCGAAGCTGTCGAAGCGAGATGGTGTTACGTCGATTTCTGATTTTCGCGACATGGGCTATACGCCAGAGGCGATCGCCAACTATATGACGCTGCTGGGCTGGTCGCCGCCGGAGGGGATGTCAGAAATCTTTACCCTTGAAGAAGCCGCGAAACAATTTAGCTTTGATCGAGTCAACAAAGCTGGTGCCAAGTTCGACTGGGACAAGCTCAACTGGATCAACAGCCAATACCTGCATCATAAGCCCATTGGTGAACTGACCGACCTGCTCATTCCCCTGTGGCAGGCGGCGGGCTACGAGCTTGACCCGACGGGCGATCGCCCCTGGCTAGAACAAGTCGCTGCTCTCGTCGGCCCCAGCCTGGTAAAGCTAAACGACGCAGTGGAGATGACCCGCTACCTGTTCGTGCCCGATGTGGGCTTTACCGATGCGGCGACACAGCAGCTCCAGCAGCCCAGCGTGGGCACGGCGCTTCAGGGCATCCTGACGGCGCTAGACACGACCGCTGTTACACCAGATACCGTGCAGGACGTGATTCAGCAGGGCGTGCAGGCGGCGGGTGTGAAAAAGGGCGTGGTGATGAAGTCGCTGCGGGCAGCGCTGACGGGCGACCTGCAAGGACCAGACCTGGTGCAATCCTGGCTGCTGCTGCACCAGCGGCAGATTGACAAAGCCCGCCTGACGCAAGCGCTGGCGATCGCCCAGTCCCCTGTCTAACCTGCGCTCTGCCCTGAATCACCTGGACTCTTTGCTATTCAACGCTCAAATTGCCATGCCTTATTCTGCAACGTTGCGTCGGGTTCTCGTCTGGACTGCGCTGCCGCTGGCGATCGCCGCTCTCGGTTCTGCATCTGGGGCGATCGCCCAGGCTCAGCCCACCCTGCCCGACCCGTTGCAGCCTGCGGTGCCATTTCCGACGGAAGAGCCAGAGCCGGGTGAATCCGCGCCCGTCGAACCCCCCGCAGCATCACCCAGTCCTGGGGTACGGCCTGAAGCACCTGTGCAGTCTGTGCCAGCGCCCCCTAGCCCCGCATCCCATTTTCCCCGCAGCACCCAGCGGCGATCGCCCGCTCCGTTCAGCGGCAGCACGATTTTTGAAAACCTCACCCTCACCCCCGGCGCAGACCCTAGCCCCAAAACGATTCGCGGCATCAGCGGCGGACCCCTTCCAGCCAGCGACGTGGCCGGCCGCCCCGAAACCGCCACGGGGCCCTGCCTCGGTTTCGTAGACACCCAGCCTGACCATATTCTGACGCTCACGGCTCCCTTTGAGTTTCTCAGCCTCCAGGTGCAAAGCGCCGAAGATACTACACTGGTCGTCAAAGGGCCGGGCGGAAGCTGGTGCAACGATAATTACCTAAGCCTCAACCCCGGCATCGCCGGACAGTGGCTCCCCGGTCGCTACGAAATCTGGATCGGCTCTCATCGCAATAACGGGTACTTTCCCTATTTGATTCGGGTCTTGCAGCAGCCGGAGTGAGGGCGCGTTGGGGCAATTCACCTGCCATAATGGGAAAAGTCGGGCGATCGCCCGTCGTTGGGTAGAGTGCCCTCTCAACCGCCCGTCAACCGCCCATGATTACGCTATCGCCAGAACTCCAGCAACGCCTCGCCTCACCGCTCAAGATCGGCAATTTTGAGGTGAATAGTCGCGTGTTGCAGTCGCCGCTGTCGGGCGTGACCGATCTGGTGTTTCGGCGGCTGGTGCGGCGGTATGCGCCTGCCTCCATGATGTACACCGAAATGGTCAACGCGACGGGGCTGCACTACGTTAAGCAGCTTCCTAAAATTATGGAAGTAGACCCCAGTGAACGCCCCATTAGCATTCAGCTTTTTGACTGTCGCCCCGACTTTTTGGCCGAAGCCGCGCAAAAGGCCGTAGACGAAGGCGCAGACACCGTAGACATCAACATGGGCTGCCCGGTGAATAAAATCACCAAAAACGGCGGCGGCTCCTCCTTGCTGCGGCAGCCAGATCTGGCGGCAGAAATTGTGCGGTCTGTGGTGCAGGCGGTGAACGTGCCCGTGACGGTGAAGACGCGCATTGGCTGGAGCGATCAGGAAATCAACGCGGTGGAATTTGCCCGCCGGATGGAAGATGCAGGCGCACAAATGCTGACGCTGCACGGCCGCACTCGCGCCCAGGGCTACAACGGCCCCGCCCGCTGGGAGTGGATCGGCAAAGTGAAATCGGCGCTGTCGATTCCGGTGATTGCCAATGGGGATATTTTTTCGGTGGAGGCGGCGGTGCGCTGCCTGGAGGAAACGGGCGCAGACGGCGTGATGTGTTCGCGGGGGACGCTGGGCTATCCGTTTCTAGTGGGCGAGGTGGATCATTTCCTGAAAACGGGCGAGTTGCGTCGGCCGCCGAATCCGGTGGAGCGGATGCAGTGTGCCCGCGACCATTTGGAAATGCTGTGGGAGTATAAGGGCGATCGCGGCATTCGTCAGGCCCGCAAACACATGACCTGGTATGCCAAGGGGTTTCCCGATGCGGCGGTGCTGCGCGGCAAGCTGGCCGTCATCGAAAATCTGGAGCAAGGGCTGGAACTGCTGGACTGGGCGATCGCCCGATTGTCTGAGTATGATTGGAGCGACCTGCCCGGCGCTGCACCAGAACTGGTCGAAGTTTAGATCGACATCGGCTCTAGAAAAAGCGAACCAGATGGGCTATCCCCAAGGTTGTCCGCCTGCTGGAAAGCGCAGGCGCGACGCAATGAGGTAATAAATAAAGTAAAAAAAGGTAATAAAAAGTAAAGCAACGAAGTGCCGCGGCAGGGCAATTCTAGCCCAGCGCAGACTGAGGCTCCAGTTCACAGACCTGAACCGCTCGCCGTGAGACGACGTTCAGATCCGACGTTCAGATCGCTGGGATAGCGCGGTCGTGGATCGCCCACCAGCCAAATCGGGGGAACCATGAGCGCTTCGTAGGATTCAATTTGATATAAAACGCCAGGTTTTTCCTTGAGTTCTACCATCGTTCCTGGTAGCTACTCGAATAGCTCATCCCAGTTAATCCTCATCCCAGTTAATCACAGAGTCGGTGTTCATCGTTGGTATTCGTAACGGTCTACGGCTCTGGTTCAAGCATTCAGATTCAAACCAGATTCAGCGGCGATCGCCCTAGCAGTAGAAATCGCTTCGGTCTAACACGACCTCACCATAATCTGGCACCCACGCCACCCAGCTCCCAGAAGCCTCCTGGCACAGCAGCTTGGCTTCATTGAAGCTGTAGGCACTGAGCGGTTGCAGCAGATTGACCCACGTATCCCGGTTGTAGGTGATGCGACAGACTGGGTTCCAACCCTGGGCGATCGCCTGCTCTAGGTCTAGCGTCAGCCGCGCCGTGTCGGTCGGGTAAAGAGACATAGTTTCAGACTCCGGCTTAATGAAAAATCAGTGCAGAAAAAATCAACACAGAAGCGCTCTTTCCGCGCCGAAGCGAGAAAAAGCAGAAAAAATTTCTGTATTCATTTTTACAAATTACAGATGCCAGCGCTGGTCTGATGCCGATAAGTTAACAAACCTTGATGCAAATACCTGGGTAAATCAGGGGTGAATCCCCCTAACCCTCGTCCCAGAGACGATCTACGGCGATCGCCAGTTCAGGAAACTCAACGGAGGCGATCGCCTCACCTGTGCCAAAGGTACCGACTTCTCGATAGGCGGTTCCTTCCAACGACAGCACTGTCACCGTCTGCGCGATCGGGTCAATTAGCCAATATTCGGGAATACCGACTGCTGCGTATTGCAGCCGCTTTCGCACATCATCGCGATCGCGGTTTGTTTTACCAGGGCTGAGGACTTCCACCACTAGGCGCGGTGGGGGCATTTCCAGCGTAATCGTCAGCCGTCGTTGCGTTAGCTCCAGATGTTCGGGACGCAGTATCACTAGGTCGGGATAGCGATTAGCTGCGTCTTTGGGTTGCAGCACAGGCACTTGGAGTTCTAGAGCGTGGGTCTTAATCAACCGACGGGGAAAGAGATGGGCGATCGCCAGCAAAAACTGCAAGTTGTCTGCAATCCAGTTATTCAGCTCTGATTCTGGCGGCAACTCGAT
The DNA here is from genome assembly GCF_001548395.1 of Leptolyngbya sp. O-77. Classification (NCBI taxonomy): domain Bacteria; kingdom Bacillati; phylum Cyanobacteriota; class Cyanophyceae; order Leptolyngbyales; family Leptolyngbyaceae; genus Leptolyngbya; species Leptolyngbya sp. O-77. The sequence continues at coordinate 4,443,495 of NZ_AP017367.1, read as the reverse complement.
TAGCTCCCCATCGATTAACTCATAGCGACCCTCCAGCGGCGCTGCATCGCTGTAGGTGAGGTATTCCTCAAAGCTGGCAAACGTGGCTCTGGCCTGGGTCATGGCAAGTTCCTACAAATTGAATGTCAGCGCTTCAAGGCTTGAAACTGGTGCAACAGCCAGCGATTTACTGCACCGTGATCTTCCGTTTGGCTGCGGCGTAGTGCCTCCTCCACGATTGCCAGCGATAGGTCTGGCAGCACAGTTGAAACTTGGATCTGGCGACTTCCACCACTCACAATTTCAAACGCGATGATTGTGCCTGCTTCCACATTCACCACCCAATATTCCCGTACACCCAGTCGCTCATACAGCAGCCGCTTCTGCCCCAAGTCATCGCTGAGCGTGCTGGAGGAAATTTCAATCGCTAGGGTCGGTGCACCCCAAACGGTTACATCCACAGGCTGATTATTTTTGGGTGGGCGGGTAGTATCTGTACCAATGTAATACGCCAAGTCTGGCTGACACTCCCGCTCTCCCGGCTGCCGGAAGTTGGTGTGGATTAAAGCAGTATAGGCAAGGTCACGCAGGGTGCCATATAGCGTAATGACTGCCGCCAGAATCGAATTGTCTTGCCCGTGTGCCGATCCCGTTGGCATCGTTTCAATCCTCATCCAGCCTGCATCGTAATAGCAATGGGCGTTTTCAACCTCTGGGCGATCGCAGCTTGCCAAAAACACCTCCCAGGTCGCAGGCACCCAGGCATTCGAGATCAGGCGTGGCGAAGACGACAGCGCATCAACCATGAATTGACTCTGAGGATTTTCTCTGAAACTTCATCTCCTGACCTCCAGTGTATCGAATGGGGTCGGGAGAATTGTTTTAAATCAAGTCAAGACCAATGAACTGAGCCACGTAGTTGCGCTCAGGCTAGCAGACATTCAGCGTTTCAGACTCTCTGCTCCTCAGACTGTTCTTCAGACGCTTTCAGAGTTTTTAAGATGGGCGGGGCGAGAATCGAACTCGCATACCCGAAGGTGCCACATTTTGAGTGTGGTGCGTCTACCAGTTTCGCCACCCGCCCTGGGATTTGGCCTTTTCATTATACGGGATTGGGCGCTGATGCAACAGCTTTTCATAATCTTGGCTGCTGGCCCAGCGATCGATTTCTCGGGCCCGCAGCACGGGAACCGGATGGGTGCGCTGGGCGGTCTGGGTTTCGCGCAGCATTTTGCCCATGTCGCTGAGGCTGAGGTCATCGTAGGTGCGGGCCTGTTCCAAAAATGCGTCCAGGTTAAGCTGGCTGGCGAGTGTGGGGGAACCGCCCGTCAGCTTCATCAGCACTGAGGCTACTACGCGGGCATCTTGCGCGACCAATAACGCAGCGCGATCGCACGTAAATTCGGCACAGCGCACCCATTCCAGCAGCCGCTCTTGCAAGCCCTGCGCCACCAGCGGCCCCAGCGGCAGCCCCAGTTGCCCCGCCGCCAGCACCGCAATATTCGCCATCGTCAGATAGACGCTGTGTTCGCATTTCAAATGCCCCAGTTCGTGGGCAATCACCGCCTGGATTTCTTCCGGGGTCAGCAGGTCAATCAGCGAGGTGTGAATCACCACAAACGGCTGCTTGCCGCGCATGGCAAAGGTGTAGGCGTTGGGTGTGGGGTTTTGCCGCACGTAGAGTTGGGGTGGCTCTAGGTCGAGGATCTTGCACGCCTCTAGCAGGAGTTCATGAAGCTGGGGCAACTGGCGATCGCTCACCAAAATCCCCGAGGCCAGGTTTTCTAGCTGAAAAAACTGCTCTGCTACGGGCCCCAGCAGCCCACGAATCGCTAAATCCAGCCCCGGAAGCTGCTGCAATGCCTGAGTTGCTTGCAAATCGAGCGGGTGGCGAAAGTGGGCGGATTGCAGACCAATGAGCGGTGTTTTGGCAGGCATGGCAACAGGCAGAGAGCAATATTCCGCGCAAATCTTCGCTGAATGGGGCGATCGCACGGGTTCTCTTCATTCTAGCGACAAGCCCGCCTGTAGACTGCTGGCTCGGCGGACTTTAGCCTATGTAAATTGTCCTGTGCAAATTGGCCCGTGCAAATTGGCCTGTGCGATTTGCCCTATGCAAATTGGCCTGTGCGATTTGCCCTATGCGATTTGCCCTATGCAGATTAGCGGGCGAAAATTTTTTGCCTGGAAGGCTAGCCCCCCAACCTCCCAGGCCTGGAGCGCAAGAGTCTCCAGCTATAGAGGACGAGTGCTGAAGGCTGAGAAGTTCCCCGCTAGAGAAGCGCAAAAGCAAGACAAGCCCTAGGTGGCTAAATTTCGTGCTGGTATCAAAAACTTGAGCCATAGAAAACCTTGGAAAAGAAAGTTTTTTATAGGATAACTTTGCTATGTTAACTACATGACCCTGGATGACCTCGATTCCAAAGTGATTCGACACCTGATGCAGAACGGCCGCATGACCTGGGCCGAACTGGCGACGGTGCTGCAACTGTCGGCCCCGGCAGCGGGCGATCGTGTCCGGCGGCTAGAGGAACGCGGCGTGATTTTGGGCTACACCGCGCGGGTTGATCCGGAAGCGGCAGGCTGTCACCTCACTGCCTTCATTGCCGTTACGCTGGAGCGTCCCGAACACCGCGCCCCCTTCCTGGAGAAAGTCCTTCAACTCGCCGAAGTGCAGGAATGCCACCACATCGCCGGAGAGGATGACTACTGGCTGAAAGTCCGCTGCCAGCACACCAAAGATCTGGAACGCCTGGTCAGCGACGAACTCAAGAGCCTTCCTGGTCTCCTCCGTACCCGCACAACGATTGTGCTGTCCACGGTGAAAGAGACGAGCGTTTTGCCCATTCGGGCGGAATGAAGGGTTGGCGTGATAGAACAACCCCAACTTCCTATCAGCCCATGACCCTAACCCCTCAACGACAATGAACCTCTCCCTGTTTGCCCGTGGTCTACTAATAGGGTTTTCGATTGCTGCTCCGGTTGGCCCAATTGGTGTGCTGTGCATTCGGCGGACATTGACTCAGGGGCAACTGGCGGGGTTATTATCGGGTTTGGGCGCGGCCACAGCAGACGCTATATATGGGGCGATCGCCGCGTACGGATTGACCCTGATCTCTGCTATCCTGATTGGTCAAGCTGGGTGGTTTCGTCTCGTCGGCGGGCTGTTTCTGATTTACCTTGGGGTGCAGACCTTCCTCGCCCAGCCAGCCACAGCGGCCGCTTCGAGCGACGGCAAAATTCGGGCCGCTGGGCTATGGGGTGCCTATCTTTCGACAATTTTGTTAACGCTGACAAATCCAGCAACTATCATGTCCTTTGCGGCGGTGTTTGCTGGGCTGGGGCTGGCGAGTTCTAGCGGTGACCTGTTGGCGGCTACGGTAACGGTGCTGGGTGTGTTTTTGGGGTCGGCGCTGTGGTGGCTGCTGCTGAGCGGCGGTGTCAGTCTGTTTCGAGCATCCTTTTCTAAAACCAACAGCTTACAGTGGGTCAATCGAGGGTCTGGAATCGTCTTAATCGCCTTTGGCAGCGTCGCGCTGGTCGCTCTTCTGCGGGGATAGCGCTGGTGCTGGCGGTGCTGCTGCTGGGAAGTGTGGGAATGCGAGTTTTGGCACAATCTGCGGTGCTTCAATCGGGGACGGTTCAATCGGGGGCGATCGCCCTGCCCACAGTCCTTGCTCAGGCCTCGCCCTCAGTGGATACTCTCCGGCAACAGCGGCAGCAGGTCGAGCAAAAGCGATCGACCCTAAATCAGCAGCGCAACCAGCTCGAAAATCTGGAAAACTCTGCCCAGCAGAAGCTCGACTCGCTGGAAGACCGCATCAACACGACGACTGCCCAGATTCAACAAAACGAAAAGAAGCTAAAAGATGCCAACACGCGCCTGGTTCAGCTTCAGGAAGAATTGGCCCAAGCAGAGGAACGTTATCAGCAGCAGCAGTTTGCCACTGTGGCGCGGCTGCGCTTCTTGCAGCGACAAAAGGACAGCAGCGGCTGGGCCGTGCTGCTGCAAAGCCAAAACCTGAACGAATTTCTAGAACGGCGCTATCAACTCCGGCGGGTTTATCAGGCAGACAACCAGTTTTTGGTGGATCTCAAGCGACAGTCGGACGAGCTAGTGGCCCGGCATCGCGCTGTCGAGCGCCAGAAAAATGAGATTGCCCTAATTACCCAGGAACTCCAGTCTCAGAGGGCGGAATATCAGCAGCAGGCGGCTACCCAGGAAGAACTGATTACCCGGCTCAAGCAGGATCAGCAGGCGCTAGAAGAAGCCGAAGAGCAGTTGGCTCGCGATTCTGCCAGTCTGGCAAACCTGATTCGCCAGCGCCTCGCCGCCGCGTCGCGCAGCCGGATTGTGATTCGCGGCAACGGTATTATGAGCATTCCTGCTGATGGGCGGCTAACCAGTGGCTTTGGCTATCGCGTCCATCCGATTCTGGGCTATCGCCGCTTCCACGCGGGCATCGACTTTGGCGCACCGACGGGCACTCCGATTCGCGCTGCCAATAGCGGCGTGGTGATTTACTCTGGCTGGTATGGCGGCTACGGGCGATCAGTGATTGTCGATCATGGCAACGGTATCACCACGCTCTATGCCCACGCCAGCCGTGTATATGTGTCTGAAGGGCAGGCGGTCAGCCGGGGAGAGGCGATCGCCGCTGTGGGTTCCACGGGCTTTTCCACCGGGCCGCACCTACATTTTGAAGTCCGCAAAAACGGTGAACCCGTTGACCCGCTGAATTATTTGTAATCCCGACCTTAGCTAGCGGGGCGACGGGCAGAGCGACGGGAACCCGGAGAGCCAGGGCGAGATCGACGGCGGCTGGGATCGGTGCTGTCTGTGTTGCTACTGGGTTTAGGGCGATCGCCCCGGCCCGGCGAGGCAGTTTTCGCAGCAGCGCGACCCGGCGCTTTGTCAGAATGTGAGCGCGACGACCCGCCGCCCGACCCGCCACCCGATCGCCCGCGCCCCGCCCGCCTGACGGTTGCGCCCGTTTGGGGATGGGTTCTGGCTTGGCGTTCAGGTCGGGTTCAAAGCCAGGGACGATTTCCTGAGGGAGCGATCGCCGGATCAGTTTTTCGATATCTGCCAGCAGCTTTAGCTCGTCTACGCAGACTAGCGAGGCCGCCTCGCCCTCGGTGCCGGCCCGCCCGGTGCGCCCGATGCGATGCACATAGTCTTCGGGAACATGGGGCAGGTCAAAGTTAATGACGTGCGGCAGTTCGCTGATGTCGATGCCGCGAGAGGCGATGTCCGTCGCCACCAGCACTTGCAGGCTGCCGTCTTTGAACTGGGCCAGGGCGCGGGTGCGGGCGGCCTGGCTCTTGTTGCCGTGGATTGCCATAGCGGCAATGCGGTGCGTGGTCAGGTGTTTCACTAAATGATCTGCGCCATGCTTGGTGCGCGTAAACACCAGCACCTGAAACCAGTTGTTTTCCTGGATCAGGTGGGTCAGCAGTTGGCGCTTTTTGTCTCGATCGACCGGGTAAACCTTTTGCTCCACCAGATCGGCGGTGGCGTTGGGCGGAGCGACTTCGATGGTGACAGGGTTGTGCAGCAGACCGGCCGCCAGCTTCTTGATGTCGCTCGAAAATGTGGCAGAAAACAGCAGGTTTTGGCGCTGCTTGGGCAGTTGCGCCAGGATGCGGCGAATGTCGGGCAAAAAGCCCATATCCAGCATTCGATCGGCTTCATCCAGCACCAGGATTTCCACCCGCGACAAATCCACCGTGCCCTGCTGCACATGATCCAGCAGCCGCCCTGGCGTGGCCACCAGGATGTCTATCCGGCCGCGCAGCCGCTGCACCTGGGGCTGCATTCCCACACCGCCATAGACGACGGTGGAGCGCAGGGGCAAAAACTGACCATATTCGCGGATACTTTCTTCGACTTGGGCGGCTAGTTCGCGGGTGGGCGTGAGGACGAGCGATCGCACGGGAACGCGCGGCATGGGCTTGCCGGGGGAGGCGCTGAGTCCTGCGGCCGCCAGCAGGTGCAGAATGGGTAGTGTAAAACCGGCGGTTTTTCCGGTTCCGGTTTGGGCGCTGGCGAGTAGGTCATGCCCGGCCAGCACTGCGGGGATGGCTTTCGCCTGGATTGGGGTAGGGGTGGTGTAGCCGCGTGCAGCTACGGCGCGGACAATCTCATCGGCCAGTCCGAGTTCAGAAAAGGACATTAAAACTCCAGAAGTAGGGTCGATCCGCGCCGTTTGAAACGCCGGCCTGCCGCAGATCGAAAAAGGGTCAATTGTTAGGCCCGATTCCTGACAAACTGCCTTGAGCTAGCAAGTTTGAGTCTGCAACCTACTTTGAAGCCAGTTGCGTTAAAGAATTGCCCAGCGCGGCACCCAGACCGGATATCATGCCACGAATCTGCATCTTAGCAGATCTATTCTATGTGCAGGCTGAAAGTTGTGGCCCGGCGGCAATGATCAAAGCCTGATATCGAGAGACTTGTAGCTCTCAAAACCGGAGTCTGGAGGCGCAGCATCTGCCAGACGACCCGTAGAATGGAAATACTTGAGCATTGCGGCGATTGGCGGTAGTTCCCCAGCGGCTGGCGCATTTAGTTCGTTGCCTGCTCATAGCGCTTCTTTGCACCCAAGATTGTACCCAAGATTGCACCCAAGATTTTTTCAACAGGCAGAATGACTGAAGCGATCGCCCTCACTCCTGCCCAAACCCTTGCCGGATTTCACGCCCTGTCTGAGCCGCTGCGGCTGCAAGTGATCGACGCGCTGCGGACTCAGGAAATGTGCGTGTGCGATCTGTGCGATGTGCTGGAGGTGTCGCAGTCTAAGCTGTCGTTTCATCTGAAGGCGCTGCGCGACGCCGAACTCGTGATAGCTCGGCAAGAAGGACGCTGGACCTATTACAGTCTGAATTTGCCGCAGTTTGAATTGCTGGAGCAGTTTTTGGCTGAGTTGAGACGCTGTAACCCAGCACGACCGGGGCGGCCCTGCGCTTAAGGAAATCGCTTTAGCGGATGGCGATTCCAAATTTACAAAACGTTGGCAAATTCTGTGTTTTAGGACACAGCTACGCTTGACTTATCAAGTTTGATTGATGTATCAATATTTCTTAGTTTGGCTTCTTAGCTTGTCTAGTTTAATCAGGCAAGCTGTCTAGGTTTGAAGAATTTAAGTTTGAAAACTTACTTTGACGAGCTAGCGAGGGCTGGCATGGCTTAAGGAGCTTAGTAGATCTGGCAGAACGGCTCTCTAGATTTTTTAGCGACTACGAAAAATAAACTTAAGGCATCTGTGTTCCGGTTGACGTGGGTTGTGGAGTGGCGCGATCGCACAATGCTGGTGTCACTTTGGAATCCTGGTGCTTCAAAGAGGTAAGGATACTCATGAAAGCCATGAAAGTAATGAATAAGGTTTCAGCTAAAAATTGGACTCGGTATTCGTGGATTCGATATTCAGGAGTGGCGATCGCCGCTGGAATCATGGCGGTGGCGTGCAGCGTGCCGACACCGCCCATTGTTACAGAATCGCCGGGCGTGCCTGCGGCTACCAATGCTCAGGGCGTGGCGATCGCCCCTGCCGAAGAGACAATCACCATCGATGGCTCCAGTACGGTCTATCCCATTACCGATGAAGTCGTTAAGGAATATGCCTTTGAGCGCGAAGATGAACCAGAGATCAAGGTTGAGTTTTCAGGAACCTCCGGCGGATTTCGCAAATTCTGTGCGGGCGAAACAGACATTAGCAATGCCTCTCGCCCCATCACCCAGAGCGAGATGGGCGGCATGCAAGTCTGCGGGTGTTTCGGTATTACGAACTGCCTGTTGCCTTTTGATGCCCTCACCGTCGCAGTTCATCGAGACAATACCTGGGGTGGATGCGCTGACAGTGGCAGAGCTGAAAAAGATTTGGGAACCTAGCGCCGAAGGCCGGATCACGCGCTGGAATCAGGTGCGCCCTAGCTTCCCCGATCGCCCCTTAGAACTCTATGGCGCGGGCAGCGACTCGGGCACCTTTGACTATTTCACCGAGGCGATCGTCGGTCGCTCTGGTGCGAGCCGCAAAGACTACAACGCCAGCGAAAATGACTACGACTTGGTGCGTGGCGTTCGCAACAACCCCAATGCGCTGGGCTATTTTGGTCTTGCCTACTTTGAAGAAAGTCGCACCCTGCTGCGAGCCGTGCCAATCGACAATGGCGCGGGCCCAGTCGAACCCTCCGCAGAGGCAGTTCGAGAAGGAATTTATCAACCCCTGGCACGCCCGCTCTTTATCTACGTCAACGCTGATTCTGCTGAGAAGAATCCCAAGCTCAAAGAGTTTGTGGAGTACTACCTTAACAACGGCCGATTTTTGGCAAGGGTTGTCGGTTATATCCCCCTACCCGACGAGGTCTACAACATTGCCCTGACCCACTTCCAAACGGGCAAGGTGGGAACCGTATTTGCTGGATCAGCCCCCACCAACCTGAAACTGGAAGACCTGCTGCAAAAAGAAGCCGCCTTCTAAGCAGCACTCGACAAAACGCAGGCAAAGTTTTAGTCTCATGGCTAAACTTTGTCTGCTTGATTTCAAGTCTTACTCTGCAATCTCCTACCCTCTGATCCCGCATGGCCATTACACACACCTCCCCCATTCGAGTTGGGATCAACGGCTTTGGACGAATCGGACGGCTAGTGCTGCGGGCGGGCTGGGCTGTTCCTGAGCTGGAATTTGTCCACATTAACGAGATCAAAGGCGGGGCGGAATGCGCGGCGCACCTGCTGACCTTTGACTCGGTGCATGGGCGCTGGGGACATGAGGTGGCGGCAGAGGGCGATCGCCTCCGCATTGATGACCACACCCTCAGCTTTAGCGAATACAGCAGCCCTGGCGAGGTGCCCTGGGAAGAGACCGGCGTAGAGCTGGTGCTAGAAGCGTCGGGCAAGTTCCGCACAGTGGAAACGCTGGAGCCATATTTCAAGCGTGGTGTGCAGAAGGTGATTGTGGCGGCTCCGGTGAAAACGGGGGCGCTGAATGTGGTAATGGGCGTGAATGACCACCGCTACAATCCGGCTGAGCATCACCTGCTAACGGCGGCTTCTTGCACCACGAACTGTCTTGCGCCCGTAGTGAAGGTGATTCACGAAGGCATCGGCATTAAGCATGGTTTGATCACCACGATTCACGACCACACCAACACGCAGACGATCGTAGACGCGCCCCACAAAGACCTGCGCCGCGCCCGCGCTACGGGGATGTCGCTGATTCCCACGACGACGGGTTCTGCAACGGCGATCGCCCTCATCTATCCCGAACTCCAGGGCAAACTCAACGGTCTCGCTGTCCGTGTCCCCCTGCTCAACGCCTCCCTTACCGACTGCGTATTTGAAGTCGCTCGCCCTACGACCGTTGAAGAGGTGAACCAGCTTCTCAAAACTGCTGCCGAAACCACCCCACTAAAAGGCATCCTCGGCTACGAAGAGCGCCCCCTCGTCTCTATCGACTACAAAGACGATCCCCGCTCCAGCATCATCGACGCGCTCTCCACGATGGTCATCGACGACACGCAGGTCAAAATTCTGGCGTGGTACGACAACGAGTGGGGCTACGCGAACCGGATGGTAGAACTGGCAAGGAAGGTAGCGGTTCTGCGGACATGATCGAGCGTCCCAAACCCATCGTCAGCCTCACTCCCCACACCCCGTCACCCCAACCTTTCCCCAACCTTTCTATGACTGTCACCCAAGCTGCTAACGTCAAAAACTACGCCCTTGTCACCTTGGCCTATTGGGGCTTTACGCTTACAGACGGGGCGCTGCGGATGCTGGTGCTGCTGTATTTCAACGAAATTGGCTATACGCCGCTGGAAATCGCGTTTCTGTTTCTGTTTTACGAGATCTTTGGCATTGTTACGAACTTTTTGGGCGGGTGGATCGGGTCGCAACTGGGTCTAAGGGTGACGCTGTATGCGGGGATTGCGCTTCAGGTGGTGGCGCTGCTAATGCTGTCGTGGCTGAATCGCGACTGGGCGCAGTGGTTGGCGGTGCTATATGTGATGGTGTCGCAGGCGTTGTCAGGTATCGCCAAAGACCTGACCAAGATGAGTTCCAAGAGCGCGATTCGGCTAGTCGTGCCGCAGGAGGCGCAGTCGTCGCTGTTTAAGTGGGTGGCAGTGCTGACGGGTTCCAAAAACGCGCTGAAGGGTGTGGGTTTCTTTTTGGGGGCGGCGCTGCTGGCGCTGTTTGGGTTTGAGCGATCGCTCTGGATCATGGCGGCGGGTCTGGCGCTGATTTTGCTAACAGGCTTTTTCCTGCCCAGCGGCATGGGCAAGATCAAGTCTAAGGTGAAGTTTACGCAGCTTTTTTCTAAGAGCCGGGAGATTAATATCCTGTCGCTGGCGCGGTTCTTCCTGTTTGGCTCGCGTGATGTATGGTTTGTCGTGGGGCTTCCGGTTTTCCTGCGGAGTGTGTTGGGCTGGTCGTTCTTTCAGGCGGGCGGTTTCCTGGCCTGCTGGGTGATTGGCTATGGGATCATTCAATTCCTCGCGCCGACTCTGTTGCGTCGCTTTAATGGCGGACAGCCGCCCCGCGCTGCGACGATTCAGTTTTGGACGCTGATTCTGACAGCCGTTCCAGCGGCGATCGCCCTCGGACTCATCAGCAGTCTTCCCCATGATGCAGTGATCGTGATTGGTTTGGCGATCTTTGGCCTCATCTTTGCGTTCAACTCAGCGGTGCATTCCTATCTTGTACTGGCGTTCACCGATGATGACAAAGTAGCGCTCAACGTGGGGTTTTATTACATGGCAAACTCGGCGGGTCGCCTGGCGGGAACGGTGCTGTCGGGGCTGGTCTATCAGCTTTTTGGGCTAGTGGGCTGCCTCTGGGTGTCGAGCCTGTTTGTGCTGGCGGCCTGGCTGATCGAGCTAAAGCTGCCCGATCCCAAGCCGCTTCCGTCCGTCGCTTGGAAAGGGGGAGATGGAGACTAGGGAGGGCGATCGCTAGAATGTAGGCTGCGTGAGATGCTGGACGACTGCCGCCACCCGTTTCACGATCTGTTGAACGGCTTTCCGCTTACCGTGATTGTTTATGTCTTTCGATAAATCTTATGTCTTTCGATAAATCTCCATCCCCTCCTCAGCACGTGCAGGCAGGAGGACATCTCAGCTTCTTTGAGCGATACCTGACGCTGTGGGTGTTTCTGTGCATTTTGGCAGGCATTGCGTTGGGTCGATTGTTTCCCAATGTGGCGATCGCCCTAGATCGCATGAGTGTTTATCAGGTTTCCATTCCCATTGCCATTTGCCTGTTCTTCATGATGTATCCCATCATGGTGAAGATTGATTTTTCGCAGGCTAAGAGAGCCGCTCGAACGCCCCGCCCAGTGCTGCTGACGCTGGTGGTGAACTGGTTCATCAAGCCGTTCACAATGGTCGCCTTTGCCCAATTCTTTTTAGGATATCTATTCCGTTCGCTGATTACTGGAACAGAAGTCATCCGGGGAAACGAAATCTCGCTGGCAAACTCCTACATCGCCGGGACAATTTTGCTGGGCATTGCGCCCTGTACGGCGATGGTGCTGATGTGGGGCTACCTGTCCTTTGGCAATCAGGGCTTGACACTGGTAATGGTGGCGGTCAATTCCCTTGCGATGCTATTTCTATATGCGCCGCTGGGACGCTGGCTGCTGGCGGCGAACAATCTCGCAGTGCCCTGGGAAACCATTGTGCTATCGGTGCTGATTTATGTGGGGCTGCCGCTGTTGGCGGGGGCGATGTCGCGCAGCTGGATTTTGCAGCACAAGGGCAAAGCCTGGTTTGAGCAGGTGTTTTTGCGCTATCTCAGCCCGGTGGCGGTGGTGGCGCTGCTGACGACGCTGGTGCTGCTGTTTGCTTTCAAAGGCGACCTGATTGTACAAAATCCGCTGCACATCTTGCTAATTGCAGTGCCGCTGTTTGTGCAGACGAACTTTATTTTTCTAATTTCTTACGTGGCGGCGCAAAAGCTGGGACTTTCCTACGAAGACGCAGCTCCCGCAGCCATGATTGGCGCGAGTAATCACTTTGAAGTGGCGATCGCCACGGCTGTCACGCTCTTTGGCCTCAACTCTGGTGCAGCGCTGGCGACCGTGGTGGGTGTGCTGATTGAGGTGCCCGTGATGCTGATGCTGGTGGAAGTTTGCAAGCGCACGGCTTTCTGGTTTCCGCGTGAGCCGGAAAAGGCAACGCTGCTCGACCCTCGATGTATTAAAAACCTGCCATGAAGCCGACCCACACCTCCAAATCGCTGCCGATCAAAGTGGATTTTTTGACTGCCGAACAGTTGCAGCAGCCTGGACAGATCGGCTTGATGATTGCTCCTGGACGCTGCGACGAAGATGCCAAAGCAGTCTGGCAGCGGGACTTGCAGACCGACCTGCGGCGGCTAAAGGAGCATTACGGCGTAAATCGGCTGGTGTGTCTGCTGGATGCAGAAGAACGCGAGTTTCTGGGCATTCCTACCCTGCTTGAGGATGCAGCGGCGCTGGGCATGGTGACGGAAAATTTGCCAATTGAAGACGAGGCGCTGCCCACCTCACTGGACGAGTTTTCGGCGCTGGTAGAGCGGGTGCTGGCGGCGGTGGCGGCGGGCGAAACGGTGGCGATTCACTGTCGGGGTGGCAGCGGGCGCACAGGCACGCTGGCTGCGGCCTGCCTGGTGAAGCTGGGCTATGACGCGGAGGCGGCGATCGCCACCGTACAAGCAGTGCGGTTGGGGGCGCTGTCGGTGGCGGCACAGCGGGAATTCGTGCATCAGTTCGCGCAGCGCTAGTTTGTGCAGCGCTAGTTTGTGCAGCGCTGGGAAAGGCGGCGATCGCCCTCCAGATAACGGCCCCTCAATTCCGCCGATCCAGGCTGCGTTTAAGGCCTAAAATGGAGAATACTTTCCGTTATCCAGCCGCATAAGCAAAGGAGTTGCGTTCGTGGAGTCCCGATACAACCCCGCCGAGATTGAGGAAAAATGGCAAACCGCCTGGGACGCGCAAGGGCTAGACCAAACGCTGGAAGACCCCAGCAAGCCCAAGTTTTACGCGCTGTCCATGTTTCCCTATCCGTCGGGCAACCTGCACATGGGCCACGTCCGCAACTACACCATTACCGACGTGATCGCCCGCGTGCAGCGGATGCGCGGCTATCGCGTGCTGCACCCGATGGGCTGGGATGCGTTTGGCTTGCCAGCAGAAAATGCGGCGATCGATCGCGGCGTTGCGCCTGCCAAATGGACGTATCAAAACATCGCCCAAATGCGGGCCCAGTTGAAACGGCTGGGCCTGTCCTACGACTGGAGCCGCGAAGTCACCACCTGTTCGCCGGATTATTACAAATGGACGCAGTGGATTTTTCTGCAATTTCTGGAGGCTGGGCTGGCCTACCAAAAAGAGGCGGCGGTGAATTGGGACCCCATCGACCAAACCGTGCTGGCCAATGAGCAGGTCGATAGCGAGGGCAAATCCTGGCGATCGGGCGCAAAGGTGGAGCGGCGTTTGTTAAAGCAGTGGTTTCTCAAAATCACCGACTACGCCGAACAACTGCTGCAAGACCTGAACCAGCTCGATGGCTGGCCCGAGCGCGTGCGCCTCATGCAAGAAAACTGGATCGGCAAGTCCACGGGTGCAGAGGTTGTGTTCAAGACCGAAGCGGGCGACGACCTGACGGTTTACACCACGCGCCCCGATACGTTGTGGGGGGCGACCTTTATGGTGCTGTCGCCAGAGCATCCCCTGGTGGACAAGCTGACGACCGAGGCCCAGGCTGCCGAAGTCGCGGCATACAAAACCGCCGCCGCGGGCAAGAGCGAAATCGATCGCACGACGGAAGATCGCGAGAAAACGGGCGTGTGGACAGGCAGCTACGCCATTAATCCGGTCAATGACGAAAAAATTCCCGTCTGGATTGCCGACTATGTGCTGATGGGCTACGGCACAGGCGCGATTATGGCCGTTCCGGCCCACGACCAGCGCGACTTTGAGTTTGCCCGTAAGTTTGGGCTAAAGGTGAAGGTCGTGGTGCAGCCGGAGGGCGAGGCGCTGGACGGCGACACGATGACTGTCGCCCATGTGGGCGAGGGTGTGATGGTTCATTCTGGCCCGCTGGACGGCATCCCGGTGGGCAAGGGCGCGGGGCAAAGCGTAGAGGCGGCGGTGAAATGGCTGGAAGCCAACGGCAAAGGCAAGGGCACGGTCAACTATCGCCTGCGCGACTGGCTGATTTCGCGGCAGCGCTATTGGGGCTGCCCGATTCCGGTGGTGCATTGCCCAAGTTGCGGCACGGTGCCCGTTCCCGATGACCAGCTTCCCGTAACGCTGCCAGAACAGGTGGAGTTTTCGGGGCGGGGGCCGTCGCCCCTGGCGAAGCTGGAGGACTGGGTGAATGTGCCCTGTCCGACTTGCGGCACGCCTGCGAAGCGCGAAACCGACACGATGGACACGTTTATCTGTTCGTCGTGGTATTTCCTGCGCTATCCCGATGCGCGAAACGAGAATGCCGCCTTTGACCCGGCCAAGACGAACGACTGGATGCCGGTGGATCAATATGTCGGCGGCATTGAACACGCGATTTTGCACCTGCTGTATTCGCGGTTCTTTACCAAGGTATTGCGCGATCGCGGCCTGCTCAATTTTGATGAGCCGTTTAAGCGCCTGCTGACGCAGGGCATGGTGCAGGCGGCCGCCTACAAGAACCCAATCACGGGCAAATACATCGCTCCAGCAGATATTGCCGACCTGTCTGATCCCCGCGATCCTGCCACGGGCGACAAGCTGGAGGTTGTCTTCGAGAAAATGTCGAAGTCGAAATACAACGGCATCGACCCGAAGGATGTGCTGGAAAAATACGGCGCAGACACCGCCCGCATGTTCATTCTGTTCAAAGCGCCACCAGAGAAGGATCTGGAATGGGACGATGCCGATGTGGAAGGGCAGTTCCGCTTTTTGAATCGCGTCTGGCGCTTGGTTGCGGAATTCCAGGCATCGGGGGCGAAGCCGCAAGGTTCTGAGGAACTGACCAAGCCCGAAAAAGACCTGCGGCGGGCGATTCATACAGCAATTCAGGAAATCACTGAAGACCTGGAGGGCGACTATCAGTTTAATACGGCAGTGTCGGAGCTAATGAAGCTGAGCAATGCGCTGAATGATGCTCCCTGCAAGGAGTCTCCGGTTTATGCGGAGGGCATCGAAACGCTGCTGGCGCTGCTGGCTCCGTTTGCGCCGCACATTGCTGAGGAACTGTGGCATCTGCTGGGACATGCTGATTCGGTGCATCACCACGGCTGGCCCGTGGCCGACCCAGAGGCGCTGGTGGTGGATGAGATCCCGCTGGTCATCCAGATTATGGGCAAGACGAGGGGCACGATTCAGGTGCCTGCGGGAGCCGATGCCCAAACGCTGGAGAAACTGGCGACGGAATCAGAACTGGCGCAGCGCTATATCGAGGGCAAGACGATCAAGAAGGTAATTGTGGTGCCGGGTAAGCTGGTCAACTTCGTTGTGCAATAACCCCAAAAAAATCCCCCCTAAAAGGGGGATTCAGGAAGATCTGAAACACGGGCGACCCATCTAGCCGCCGTTTGTGCGGGCGAGGACGCGCTCTGCGACTTTATCGGGCACTTCTTGCAGGTGGTCGAACTGCCAGCGGAAGAAGCCGACCCCCATCGTGAGCGATCGCAGTTCCACAATCAGGTCGTGCATTTCCGCCTGGGGCAGGTAGGCCGATACCTCATCCCAGCCGCGCCAGTTTTCCTTCGCGTCGTAGCCGAGTACCTGACCGCGCCGCCCGCTCACCAGCCGCAGCACCTTGGAGGTAAACTCAGCAGGAATCGAGATGGCGATCGCCAAAATGGGTTCCAGCAACTGCGGTTCGCATTTGGGCAGTCCCTCCTGCATCGCCAGCCGCGCCGCCTGCTTAAACGCTTGCTCCGAGCTA
Organism: Leptolyngbya sp. O-77; assembly: GCF_001548395.1. NCBI lineage: Bacteria > Bacillati > Cyanobacteriota > Cyanophyceae > Leptolyngbyales > Leptolyngbyaceae > Leptolyngbya > Leptolyngbya sp. O-77. Next base: position 4,427,607 of record NZ_AP017367.1, on the reverse strand, counting down.
TCGACGCTGTGGTAGGAGCCGTTCGTTAGCGTGACGGCCACATCTACCACCGGAAAGCCCAGCGGCCCGTGAGCCAGGTATTCCCGCACGCCAATTTCCACGCCGGGAATGTATTGTCGGGGCACCACGCCGCCCACAATCTTCTCGCTGAACTGGAAGCCCTCGCCACGGGGCAGCGGCTTGATGTCGATATACACATCGCCAAACTGACCGTGGCCGCCCGTCTGGTGCTTGTAGCGGCCGTGGACATTCTTGCCAGCACGGCGAATCGTTTCTTTGTAGGGAATTTGCGGCAGGTGGGTACTCATGGGCAGGCCGTACTTGCGGCGCAGGCGATCGAGGGCCACCTTCAGGTGAATGTCGCCCTGGCCCCAGAGGATGACTTCCCGCGTGTCGCCATGCTGCTCCCAATAGAGCGACGGGTCTTCTTCCAGCAGTTTCGTCAGGGCACTGCTCAGCTTCACTTCGTCGTTGCGGTTTTCGGCAGTGAGGGCAAGCGCGTAGACGGGGGCGATCGCCTCTGCTTTGGGCAATGCATCAGCGGCTACGCCATTCGTGCTTAGCGTCTCTCCCGTTTTCACCCCTTCCATCCGTGCCAGCGCCACCACGCAGCCCGCATCGGCCCGCTGCACGCTTTGCTGCTGCTGCCCCATTAGACGATACATACCGCCCATCCGCACCCCGTTGAGCGTCATGCCATCGGTCAGCGTGCCGCGCCACACGCGCACCAGCGACAGCTTGCCGCCCTGGGGCGTGTAGTAGGTCTTTAGCACCTGGGCCAGCGGCTCGTCGCCTGCGGGGATGCCGCGATGTTGCGCCATCACGCTGGGTTCGGGGCATTCCCGCTGGAGCGCCGCCAGCAGCGGGCGCACGCCAAAGTCTTTTTCGGCTACGCCGATGAACACGGGCACAATGAGGTCTGCACCCAGCTCCATCTTCAAGTCGGTGAGGATTTCTTCCTCAGGCGGCTCAACTTCCTCCAGCAGTTCTTCTAGCAGATGATCGTCAAAATCTGCCAGCGTTTCCAGCATTTCGACGCGGGCGGCGTGTTCGGCATCGCGCAGTTCCTCCGGCAGCGGCACGGGGTCTGCGGGCGCACCGGGATGATAGTGATACGCCTGCTCCGTCACCAAGTCGATAAAACCCTGCAAATGTTCGCCCTGACCGATGGGATACTGATGCAGCACCAAGGGACGACTCGACACTTGCTTTAGCGCGTTCAGGATGTCGGCAAAGCTGTCGTTGGCTCGATCCATCTTGTTGATAAAAACGAGGTGGGGAATTTCCCAGTCGTCGAGGAATTGAAACAGCGGAGCCAGCGTCAGCACTCGCGCCTGGTCTGGTTCGCAGACCACTACGGCGGCATCGACACCGATCAGGGCGTTGCAGGTTTCCTGGGCGAATTCGACCGAGCCGGGGCTGTCGAGAAAGGTAAATAAAATGCCGCCATGCTGAGTGCTGGCGGCATTAATTTCAACGGTCATCTGGCGATCGCGGGCTTCGGGTGACGCATCCCCGACCGTGTTTTTGTCATTTACACTGCCCTTGCGGGAAATGGCTCCAGTGACAAAGAGTAGACTTTCGAGAAGCGTCGTTTTGCCACTGAGATAGGGCCCCACGATCGCCACAGTTCTAGTACGGCTTTCCGCATTTTTGCCAACAGTTTCAGACATGGAAAATTCCTCCTGATGTTTCAGCTTGATGCTCCCCTACGGGGGTCAAGCAGTTGAGAACACAGGATTTCTGCCGATGTGGTTGAGAAGTTTTGAGACGACGGGCCGGGCGTTTTATTAAGAGCAGAAGCGCTTTAGTCTTGATTAATCTCTCGATTAACTCTCGATGAGTTGAATTGGAGAGGGTCAAGAATCAACCGTTCCCACAGATTTTTCAAGCGGCACTTCGGGTATCAAGAAGCGGTATAAAACGACTCACGCTTATGTAGAGAAGCGCGAGGGCGATCGCCCCATTTTGACTAAACCTACTCCAAAGACTTTGCTGGCATTTCGCATTGGCACTTTGCAGATATGTTCGGGCAGGAATCCTTGATCAATGAAGATTAATGAGTGATCCCAACTGCATAGCTTCAGATTAACCTGGCCATAATCTGGCGATGATCCCCAGTTAAAAAAATTCACTGACGGTAACAGTTTGCATTAGCTTTGTCTGAGCCAACAGTCCTGGGGAAAGATTGTCTCGTCCGAACCGACAGCCTTGGGGGGAAGCTTTCCCCCCAAACCCCCGCTTGGGGGACGCGCTTCGTCCCCCAAACCCCCTCCGACCTCGTTTCTCAGTGGGTGTTTAAGCTTCTCGCTGTGCTGGGTGCGACGGGTGGTGCGGATATGACGGGTGGGGGGGGCAAGGTGGCGGGCCGACGGAGGGGCTTTGGGTAATGAGAGCGATCGCCCCCGCCACTCCTGCAATGCAAAGCGACCTCTGACACTCACCGACACGCCCTTAGGAGGGGGTGTGGGGGACGCTTCGTCCCCTGCAAAAGGGGGGTTTGGGGGGATATCCCCCAAGGCTGTTGGCTCGGATACAGAGCAGAGGTCAGGGATCAGGGGTCGTGCCCTTACTCAATCCCTTCATTCACCGGGAAGCGATCGATCAGGGCGATCGCCCGACGAGCATTATCCCTTAAGGTAGACGGCAAATACGGCACATGAGGAATCTGCGACATAAAATCCAGCGTCCGTCGCAGAACCCGAACAATATCCCCCTCATCCAGGCTCGTATTGGCGCACAGTTCCGGCCATTCCACCCCCAGCGCCCACTGCTCTACCAGCGGAATAAAGTCATACTCCATCCACACGGGCAGCGCCACCTGATACTGATGCTGGAGCTTGATGAGCTGGCGGCGCGTGCTGCGGAGTCCTTCCAGCGCCGACTCTACCCCAGCAGACACCTGATAGCTCGTCCACACATCTGGGCGAGACACCTCCGTCGTCAGCGCCGCACAGACCGTCACCAGTTCATGAGGATCGAGATCGTCTAGCTCGCCCGATGCCATCGCCAGCCCCAGCCAGAGTTCATTGTCGCCCCGGATGGCGGCGGCGATCTGTCCCAATTCCGTTGGCACCACGCCATCCAGACAGCCAAACCGCCGCAAAATTTCCATCAAATTGACGAATTCCTGCCAGTAGCGATGGGTGTGGCGCTCTAGCTTGGCGCGGCGATCGCCCAACTCCTCCAACAGCCGCTCGACCTGCTTGCGCCGCTTCAAAATTTGTCCCGGATTGCCAAACTGACGCGCCGGGTGTCGCTGTAGCTCTAGGTCTAGCTCCCGCACTTTTGCCTGCTGTTCTATAACTTCGGGAGCCTGCTCGGTCGGGGCGGGGATGGAGGGAATCTGCTGGGCGATCGCCGCCGATTCTTCTGAGCCAGAGCGGACTTGCCCCGGCTTTGGCGGCAGTTCTGGCGGCACGGTTAAATGATCCACCTGCGCCATGCGGGGCAGCTCGGCATGAAGGCCCACCACGTCGTTTGCCGTCACCACGCGCCAGCGGTTGTCTTGCCCCAGGCAAACAAAATAGGGCAACTGCCCGCCGCCCTGCGTCTTTGCCACCAGTACCGCAGGCAAGGGCTTGGCAACGGGTACGTATTTTCCTTTGAGCGAGAGAATACTTCCGGCAATCGCAAACGGCAGCGCCGCGTGCATGTCTTTCACTTGCAACTCTTGCGCCTGCTGCTGGAGATATTTCAAAATGCGGCGCTCTTCTTTGATCCGGTCGTGCAGCTTTTCGTAGCTGTTGAGAATGTCAGCATCGACATGGGCGATTTGCGCCTGCTGCTGCTCGACTTCGGCCTCCAGATCGGCGATCGCCAATTGCTGCGGCCGCAGATACAGCGTAGACAGATACTGCCCAAAGCTGCGCTCGATCAGATCCCGCGCCTCCTCCTCCGAGTGCGTTTGCAGCAGATTCAGCACCATGCCGTAGCTAGGGGTAAACTGGCTCACCAGCGGATCTGCGCCCTGCGTCGCCAGGTACGCCGCCTCCGTTGCCCCTTCAAAGGGCGTTTGCACCGTCACCACATAGCCCCGGTCGTCCATGCCGCGCCGCCCGGCCCGCCCCGCCATCTGCAAAAATTCTGAGGCCGTTAGCAGGCGATGCCCCCGATCTGTCCGCTTCGACAGGCTGGAAATGACCGTGGTGCGGGCAGGCATGTTGATCCCAGCGGCCAGCGTTTCAGTGGCAAACACGACCTTGATCAGTCCCTGCTGAAATAGTTCCTCCACCAACACCTTCCAGGCCGGCAGAATGCCCGCGTGGTGAGCCGCAATCCCCCGATACAACGGCTCGATCTGGCTGGCGCGGACTGCCTCTGGGTTGCGCTCCAGAAACAGGTCAATGAAAGCTTTTAGCTGGGCTTTTTCGGCTTCATTCACCAGCGATAGGGTTTCGATTTCCTGCACTGCCTGGTCGCAGCCCCGGCGGCTAAAGATGAAGTAGATAGCAGGCAGCATGTCGCGCTGCTGAAGCTGACTGACTAGAAAGGAAATCTTCGTTGGCTCTTGCCGAACCCTGGGCTGTTTGCCGCGCTTTTTCTTGAAGCGGGGGTTAACGGCAGTTTTTTCGTCATTGAGCAGGGGAAACAGACCCTTGGGCGACCCAAAGTAAAACTCCAGGGGCACGGGGCGAAAGTCGGAATAGATCAGCGCGGTGGGGCCGTGAACTCGGTCGATCCAGTCGGTGAGTTGGTCGCTGTTGGCGACGGTGGCCGACAGCGCCACAAGCTGCACCTCTTTGGGACAGTAGATGATGGACTCTTCCCAGACGGTGCCTCGCTGGCGATCGTTCATGTAATGGCACTCGTCCAGCACGACGGCATCCACGCCTTCCATCGAGGTGCCTACTTCGCCGATGGGCGTGCCATAGAGCATGTTTCGGAAAATTTCCGTCGTCATCACCAAAATCGGCGCGTCGCGGTTAATCGACACGTCGCCTGTGAGCAGGCCAATGTTTTGCTCGCCAAAGCGATCGCGAAAATCGCGCAATTTTTGGTTGGATAGCGCCTTCAGCGGCGTGGTGTAGAACACGCGACGGGGGCACGATCTACTGCCTTGAGCCGCCAGTTCCTCATTTTGCGCCAGTGCCCGAATAATTGCATATTCGCCAATCAGCGTTTTGCCCGAACCCGTGGGCGCACAAACCACCACAGATTTTCCTGCATCCAGGGCGGCGATCGCTTCCCGTTGAAAGGCATCCAGCTCAAATGGGAATACTCGATCTAAGTCAAGCTGAAATGGTGCAGAAGAAACATCCACGGGTTTTGTCTGGGAACTTAGGGTGGGTCTAGGATGGGAAACAATTGTATCGACTATTTCATCGAACAGTTCCGGTATCTTGGGGAATATCTTAAGGAAATTGTGGATTTGCCTAACTTCAGCCGGCTCCGGATGAGCTTTCTAAGCGGTTCAGGAAACAGGGGTCACTACCGCAGGATAAGCGTTGTTCGAGGCACTGCTGCCGCCTTGTCGGGGGGAGTGGCTTGCCCAAAGATCCAGACGACCAACCAGACGCACAACCATCCAACATTGCTCCCTTAGGGTTTGCTGCTCTGGGGCGGCCGCTGCCACCAGCGCGATCGCCTCTAGAGCACTCTCTGAACACCCTTGTAAACGTTGTCCTAGCTTAAATTGTTCAGCTTAATTGCTCAATTTATAGTCCTGCTCAATTTGCCTGCTCAAGCGTTCCACTCAATCTATTTCCCAATTCTGCCATTCCCAACAAGATACCGTGTCGTGTGCAGGCTTCAGAACTCTGCCAGCTTGCATCAGGAGGGCAAAGACAGGGTGAAAGCCTCCAAGACATTGCCCCGACCATGCAGTATGATGACCCACTTAGGTAAAGGCACAGGGGTTGCTGGCGCGTGTCTAGCGTTAAAACAACTGGATAGGCAAGTTCTGACCATCTTAGGAACAAGTCTAAAACCAGCGGGTGATTGGAGCCTGGGAAGAGTGCGGCGAAGGGTGCAGCGAAGGGCGATCGCCCAAAGTGTCACTGCCAGAGATGTCATTCCCCCTTTTGCGGTTGATGCTATGGTTATCACGGGGATTGCCCTGTAATTCTGACGACATCTTCAGTCCAGCACGATCTGCCGGAGCACTAAAGCTGGGTTCGGTTTGTGAAACAATGTCTCAAGGAAACGATGCCTCAAGGTCTTTGCAGCGCCCCACCCTGCCGCCCCATGAGGACATTTCGCCAGATAGCTCTGCCGTCTACCTGCATCACCCATTCCAACCACTTTTCTTTCCCTACAATCCTGCTGACTCAACTGGCTATTTTGCCCAATTCAGTGCTAGACAGGTGCCACCCAGCGCAATGCACTGCGCCGTTTCACCCGTTTCACAATGTCAGCAGCCTACCCCTTTCGAGTCGTGCTGGAACACGCTCGGCCCAGGCGAACGACTCTCCAGGGGCGAGGCAGTTTGCGCCAGGGCAACTCGCCTCAGCCGTCGGGCGGTAAAGCGTTAAAGTTGGCGTAACATTCTCTTGGCAACGTCCCGAACTCGGAACTCAAACGTTCACGAAAGGAAAAGCTGCCTGAAACAACCTCCAAAAGCCGCCAGAACGACCGCCTCAAAATGCTGCCACGAAACTTCCAAGAATGCCTATAGTCGCTGGATACACGCCCCTATCATGCTCCATTGGTTAAAACCGCCCGCTAAGCTGCCGTTTGCGATTCAGCGCTTGCCGCTGGTGAAGACGGTTTGGGATCGGATTTTGCCGGGGGTGTTGGCGGGGTTGCTGGTGCTGGGACTGATTCATCTGGGTCTGGTGCAGTCTTTGGAACACCTGGGATATAACGCCCTGTTCTCACTGCGCGGGCCGATTGCCTGGAGCAAAGATATCGTCGTGGTCGAAATTGACGAAGAGAGTCAGCGGAGTGCTGGGCAAACTGTGTGGACGCGCGATCGCTACGCAGACCTAATCAACCAGCTCAGCCCCGCCCAGCCCAGCGTCATCGTCCTCAACCCGCTCTTGTCGGAAAATGATCCCCAGGACATGGCCCTGGTAGCAGCAATGAGAGAGTCTGGCAAAGTTGTGTTGGGTCAGTCCTGGACTGATGCGGACTCGGCGATCGTGCCTGCTTTGCCCCTACGAGCCGTTGCAGTTGATATCGGACACGTCTTTTCGCGTGAAGATCTGGATGGATTGGTGCGCCAGATTCGCCTGCGACGCTATGGAGTGCCAGCGCTGTCGCTGGTGGCGGCCAATCTCCACCTGCGTCCGCTGGGCGAGCGAATTGTGGTTGAAAATCCTAACCAGGAACTCTGGATCAACTGGCCCGCTGCCGCCCGCGAATTGACTCACTACTCCTACGCAGATGTAGTGCGGGGGCAGGTGCCGCTCCAGTTTTTCCGAGACAAGATCGTGCTGGTGGGCATTACCACCTCTCCGATGAACTCGCTGCAAACGCCGTTTGACCGGGCTGTTCCGGTGAGCGATATGTATCTGCAAGCGGCTGCGATTAGCAACCTGCTTCAGCAGAATGATCTGCGGCGGTTGGGCAGCGGTTGGCAGGGATTGCTGCTGCTTTTGGGCGGGCCGGTGCTGAGCTTTGGGCTGATGGGGTGGTCGTTTGAGCGGCGGCTGATGGCGTGGCTGGGGCTGTGTTTGGGCTGGCTGGGGCTGTCGGTGCTGTTGTTTCATTACCAGTATTGGATTCCGGTGGCAATGCCCGTGCTGCTGGTGACGCTGACGGGTGCGGCAGTGGCGCTGCGGGAACAGTCGCGAACGAATCTGCTGCTGCGTCAGAGCGAGGAGCGCTATGCCCTGGCAGTGCAGGGGTCGAACGAGGGTCTGTGGGACTGGAACCTGATGACGAATCAGGTCTACTATTCTCCTCGGTGGAAGGAGATGCTGGGCTGGGAGGAGTCGGAGGTGGGCGATCGCCTTGAGGAATGGTACGAGCGGGTGCATCCCGATGACCTAGATTCGCTTAAGGCCGCCCTCCAAGAGCATCTCGACGGGCACACGGCCCATTTCGAGCATGAGCATCGCATGATTCATCGCGAGGGCAGCTATCGCTGGATGCTGACACGGGGCGTGGCTATCAAGCATCGCGACGGCACGGCTTACCGCATGGCGGGTTCCCAAAGCGACATTACCCAGCGTAAAGAGGCCGAAGACCAGCTTTGGCACAACGCCTACTACGACGATTTGACTGGGCTGCCCAATCGCGCCTTTTTCCTGGATCGGCTGCGGCAGGCGATCGCCTTTTCCCAGGAATATCCGCTCTGCTTTCATGCTGTCCTGCTGATTGACCTGGATCGGTTTCAGGTCGTCAACAACAGCCTGGGGAACAGCGTTGGCGACCAGCTTTTGATTGCCACGGCGCATCGCCTGAAGGGGTTTTTGCCCAGCGAAGCCGTGGTGTCTCGGCTGCCGGGGGATGAGTTTGCTATCCTGCTGCCCAACATTGAAGACGAGCGCGAAGCTACGCGCACAGCCGAACAGCTTCAGCAAATCCTGGCTCGGCCATTCAACGTTGGCGATCAAGAGGTTTATATCACCATCAGTATTGGAATTGCCATTAGCTCTGCCCGCTATACCCAGGCAGAACACATGCTGCAAGATGCTGACACGGCGTTGCACCGCGCCAAGGCCAGCGGCAAGGCTCGCCACCAGGTGTTTGACCCGGCCATGCACAACCGCATGTTGGCCTGGCTCAAGCTAGAAAATGACCTGCGGCGGGCGATCGCTCAGGAAGAGCGCTACGCCATGATCGGCGCAGATAATCCAGAACCAGAGCTATTTTTGCACTATCAGCCGCTGGTGCAACTCGACACCCGCCGCATTGTGGGCTTTGAGGCGCTGATCCGCTGGTATCATCCCAGCACAGGATTTTTACCACCCGGAAAGTTTATCCCGATGGCAGAGGAAACCGGGCAAATCATTCCCCTCGGCTGGTGGATTTTGCGCCAGGCCTGCCGCCAGATGAACCGCTGGCAGATGCAGTTTCCCGACTTGCCGCCGCTGACGATCAACGTCAACCTTTCCAGCCGCCAGTTTTCCCTGCCCGACCTGACCCAGCAAATCCAGGGCATCCTCTACGAAACGGGGCTGGATGCCTCCAGCCTGAAGCTGGAAATTACGGAAGGCACGATTATGGAAAACGGTCGAGCCGTCATCGACATGCTCTATCAACTGCGATCGCTCGGCATCCAGCTTGCTATCGACGACTTTGGCACGGGCTATTCCTCCCTCAGCTACCTCTATCGTTTTCCCATCAACACGCTGAAAATCGATCGCTCCTTTATCACCAAGATGCATACCGATAAGGACAGCGCCGCTATCGTCCGCACGATTATCAACCTGGCCCATAGCCTGGGGCTGGATGTCACCGCTGAGGGGGTGGAAGATCCCGAACAGGTGACCCGCCTGAAAGAGATGAACTGCGAATGCGGTCAAGGATTTTTGTTTAGCAAGGCGATCGATGCGGAAGCGGCAGAGGCCCTGCTCAGCCAGACGGAGCTAATTCAGGACTTTACGTAATCTTGACCTGGAAACCCGTAAAATTCCGGTCAACCCTCACCGAAACTTTACTGAATGGTCTAGCCAGCATAAGGGCGCGATCGCAATACTAGAGATACCGCTGAAAGCCTTACTGGATTGCCGAATGGGATCTCCTGCACCCTGGCGGGCTGGGGGCGATCGCCAGCTTTTCCGTCCTTCTTACTCTCTATCAACCCATGCTGACCTGGAAAATTGTCAAGCGCATTGGCTACTCGGCTGTCACCTCGGCAGCGATCCTGATCGCCTCGCCCAGCCTTACGCCCGCCCAAACGGTGACCGGGCAGAATGTGTCGAATGTAACCGCCGTCAGCGCTGCCTCTCCACTCCTGCAACCTGCCTACATTCTCGGCACGGGCGACGAACTGAGCATTGCCGTCTATGGGTATGACGAATACACCCTGACTACTTCGATCCTGCCAGACGGCACCATCACCCTGCCGCTGATTGGGCCAATTCAGGCAGCGGGGAAGACCACAGAGCAATTTAAGCAAGACCTGACCGAGCGGCTGCGAGCGATTCTGGTTAATCCAGCAGCCACAGTGACCGTGCTAACTCCCCGCCCAATCGTGGTCAACGTCGCTGGCGAAGTGATGCGCCCTGGCCCTGTGCGAGGAACAGACCTGCAAGGCACGCCCACGCTCAGCGCCGCGCTGATCTCGGCGGGTGGCGTTACGCGAAATGCGGATATCCGCCAAGTCTATCTGCGTCGCGTTGGCCCCAATGGCGGCAACCAGTCTTACACAATCAATCTGTGGGAAGCCATCAGCAGTGATAGTGCTGGGGCTGACCCGTTGATTCAAGATGGCGATAGCATTTACATCCCTCCACTCGGCCAGGGCGAAGTTTTGGATCGCCAACTGCTGGCCCGCTCTAGTTTCTCGCCTGCAACAGTGCGCGTGCGCGTGGTGGGCGAAGTGACCAAGCCCGGTGAAGTGCAGGTGCCGCCCGGTAGCTCGGTGTCTAGTGCAGTGGCGATCGCTGGGGGCCCGACCGAAGATGCCCGCCTCAGTCGCGTCGCCTTTATCCGCATGAACGAGCAGGGGATTGTCGAGCGACGCATGCTTGACCTGCGGAACCTCAGCGATGCCAACGAGATTCAGGATGGCGATGTGGTTATTGTACCCAGACGGCGAGACACCAGTTTCCTACAAATGGTGGGGCGAGTGCTAAATCCCCTCGGTTCTATTATTGGCATCATAGAAGGGCTGGATGGACTGCTGCAAGACGATAATAATAACTAGTACTACGTTACCGCTAGAGCTTAGGCTAGTAGTCAGCGCTTCAGCGCTGAGGCGCTAACTATGGGACAAGGCATCGCCCTAAAACTCAACCGTGACACTGCAATTGCAGCAGCTAGATAGCAATTAGGGCTGAGGCGCTACAAGCTCGGCGAGCGGCACGGTCTAACTTGAGTCAAATGTGCCTAAGCCAGGTTTGCTATGGTTGAGCTAGCTTGAGTCGTTCTGCTTAGGCTGGAAATCAATCAAGCGTGCCCAGTAGGGAACACGGGCGACAGTGGCTAGTTAGATAAGTCTTGTTAAGTTCTGAGCTTGTAATTGGTTTCGACAGCTTCGATGGTCAGGGTGGATGGCAGAGGTAAGCCATCCATCCTGATGCCTTTTGGGCTACCCAGGCAGACTACAAGCGCAGCAGGCAGCTCTACAAGTGTATTAGAGCAGCTCCACAAGTATATTAGAAAAGCTGCGGTTTGAAACTTGAATGAGCCACTTGCGAGATGATGTGCCAGCAGAAGATGATGCCCAAGGGTGGCAAGGCAAAGGGCGATCGCCCTCCGATTGCCCCTCTTCGTCTAGCGATACCGAATGGGACGCAGCACTGCGGGCAATGGGCGAGGAACCCGAACTAGCGATCGCCGATTCTCCCGAGCCTCTGCCTGTGCAGGTCAATGTGGCTCCGGCTCCGCTCAAGCTCGTGGAAACGGCGTTTTTGTCTAGCACGGCGGGGTTGCTGTGGCTGGTGAGCTACTATCTTAGCCTGGTGCCCTGGATGCGGATTGTGTTTCCGCTGCCAATCGCCCTGGTGTATTTGCGCTGGGGAGCGCGGGCTGCCTGGATGTCGCTGCTGGTGACGGGGCTGCTGCTGTCGGTGCTGATGGGCCCATTTCTCAGCATTTTGTTCATCATTCCCTACGGCCTGCTAGGCGTGCAGCTTGGCTTTTTGTGGCGGCGGGGCGCGGGCTGGCCGATCTCAATTAGCATGGGTGCAGTGCTGGCGACGCTGGGTTTGTTTGCGCGAGTCGCGCTAACGTCGGCCTTTGTAGGCGAAGACCTGTGGGTTTATCTAACGCGGCGCATCGCCGATTTGCTGGAGTGGCTGGTGACGCGGCTCGTGGATTGGGGGCTGCTGGGTGTAGGCGCACTAGGACAGATCAATCTGCCCGCTGTGCAGGCGCTGACGGTAGGAGCCTTTTTGCTGAGCGATTTGGTGTATGTGTTTACGATTCACCTGGCGGGATGGCTCTTGCTGGGGCGACTAGGCAACGCCATTCCTGAACCGCCACGCTGGGTAAGACTCTTGCTGGAAGAGGAATAGACAGGGGCGCACAGCACGGCTATGTAGTACAGAAGTGATACCAAGAATTGATATTGACTAAACTCTCCGGAATAGCCTATCGTGAAAATGTAATACCTTGTAGTACAACACGACTTGATTTCACTTAAACGATCGCCCCCATGACTTTGCACGAATCTAGCTATAGCGTTTTTGAAGCTAGTGAGGTACACGGATAGTCAAGAAGCGTTTGCCTCGTCAGGACTGTGCGTGCCTCACCCCGCAAGAAAATGCTATGGCAGATTGTAAAACCTGTAGAGCAATTTGACGGCCAGTGATGCGATCGCTCCGAGCGCCTGAATTCGTCATTTTCTTTCAATTCCTGTCCTCACCTTTGAACAGTTGAGATCTGCCCCTTTAGCGCTACTGGTTAAACGCTACAGCGCCAATCGTTTCTTCCAAATTGCTTGAAATACAGGACTTTTGATCTATAAAGCGATCTATGAAGTCGAGAGTTTGTGCTGTCTAGTGCTATTTCTAGCGCCGTGATTTAGAGATTTTCGGCGGATAGTCATCCATAATGCCCCCTAAAATGACCCCCAATATGCCCCCTACTTCACTGTTCGAGAGTTTGTTAGACGGTATTCTCATCGCGACGGAAAGTGAGTTAATTATTGCAAACGATGCGGCTCGACAGATTTGTAAAGTGCTTTGGCATCGGGTTCAGGCTGAGCGGCGATCGCCCCTCCAGGTGCCGACGGATCTCTGGCAGGTATGCCAGTTGGTTACCACTGGACACATCGCCAACCTCACGGTTCAAGATGGCGAATCCTTCGTAGAACCGCGCCAGCAAATTCGGATGCGATCGCACTGGATGACCCTAGCTGAGGGCGATCGCCCTTATCTGCTGGTGATTCTGGAAGACCAGGACAGCCTGCGCCGCCGAGCCGCCCGCGCCGAAGCCCGTCGCTTTCGCCTCACCCGACGCGAAACGGAAATTTGGGAACTGCACCGCGCTGGCCACAGCCGCCAGGAAATTGCCGACCTCTGCTACATCACGCTGGAAACCGTGAAAAAACACCTGAAAAGCGTCCGCGCCAAAATCGAACCTTGGGAAGCAGCAAGCTGATCTCGATTTTGGATTTTAGATTTTGGATTGCCAGTCGTGCATCTGCAAGGCTTCTGGCAACTTCTTTCGTAGGCCCTCAGAAACACTGATAGGAAAGAGTAAAAAGCCTCTGGCAAATCTGGAGCTTTACGCCCTTTTGCAGACCAATCACCCACTGAAGCTAACCCCAGCTTAACCCCAAAATTCACTGCGTAAAACCTGGAAACAGAGCCGATAACTGCAATAGCACTACCCAATCAACTCGGCATTTGGAATGATTTCGCGTCCGGATCGCGTCCTGTTCACATCGTCTGCCTGGATGCCGCTGCAATCGCCCTCAGGATTCTTCCAGGGGGCGCAATGGCGCACCGCTAGGCGAGGTGTTTTCGGCGGCGTTTTTGCACCTGCACAATCCGCAGTGATTTGCCCCACACTGCTGAGTAGTTCCAGTTCATTCCAGCAACCAATCTCCGGTGTGGCAACTCAGTTAAACGCTCAATCCATGATTTTCTATCGTCTACACGCCCCATCCGGAACAGCAGTTTGCATAGTGGCACAGTGCCACTTCTGAACAGAAGATTGGTGGATTTCAATCGGGGTACAGCATTTTTGAAGCAGTGAGATACCTCAATCGCACTCCGAAGCCCAAACGTAGGGCGATTTAGATATCCCTCACCCAGCGAGAAAATGCTGCGACCTCAACGAATGACTCTGACGTTTGTGCTTTGCCCCAAAGCTCCGCCAGAGCAATCAGCCAGGAACCTCTGAATCAGGGAAACTGACTTTTTCATTCGCCGAGGCAAATGCAGTGTATTTTGGAAAGCCCCCATGAACAGCAACTTTTTACTGCAAGCGATTTTCGAGAGCTTTATCGATGGTGTGCTGATTGTGAGCGATCGCGGCGAGGTCATCTACGCCAATCGCTCAGCCCATGAAATTTGCCGAATGTTATCGCCTGATGGGTTGAAAACTATGCGCTTGCCCAACCAGATCTGGCGCATTTGCCAAATGCTGGTGAATAACCGAGCGCTACACCAGGATACGACCGTGATTCTAGAAGACGAAATCCTCACCAGCAACAACAATCCTTTGCGAGTTCGGGTGGAGTGGATCTCGCTGGAATCAGTAGAGCAGCCGTGCCTGCGTGTGACGATCGAGGACCGGATGCAGTCTGCCCGCAAACGGGCGATCGCCGAACGAGAACGCTACGGACTGACGGAACGCGAGGCAGAGGTGTGGCTGTTGCGCCACCTCAACTGGACCTATAAGGCGATCGCCGCCAATCTGCACATCACCGTAGACACCGTGAAAAAGCATGTCCGCAATATCTACGCCAAGCGCGAAGCCTTCGAGTGGGCGCAAGAATAGCGGCGGGTTGAATCCACATTCGTAACTAAATCTTCCTGATGCGTCGGGTGCCCCTCAAAAGGCACCCTTTCTTAACATCTTTCCTAATAGAAAAAGATGTGCATACTGAAACAATGCCAGGAGGCGGACTTGAACCGCCGACACGAGGATTTTCAGTCCTCTGCTCTACCAACTGAGCTATCCCGGCAGATGAAGCTCCCTAAAGCCTTGGAGAAGGCCAAGCACTTTTGGAAAACTTCAGCGCTTAATTAAGCTAACAGACTTTGAGAGATCTTGGCAACCCCTTTTGAAGGGCGATCGCCATTTTCTCTGGCTTTTATCAACACAGCTAGATGTATCAACACAGCTAGATGGGCCGTAGCCGAGTCACCTTGAGCGTGAACCGCCCGCTGCCCTGGCCGCCGTAAGGACGCACCCGCAGGATGTAATTGCCATCTTGATTAATCCGCATAAACAGCAGCGAATTTGTGGTTCCATCGGGGCCGTCATCATTTTCGCCAATGGTAGTGCCGTCAGGCGCAATCAGCGTAATGATGGTGTCGAACTCGTCGGAGAGCAGATCCATCACCACTTGGTCGCCCTTTTGAAAAGTTACGACGTAATCGCGGGCAAAGCCCCCAAATCCAGTCGGAATATCCTTGTCCGAGAGGGTATCCGTTACCTCATTGCTGGAAGGCAGAGGAATGGGGTTATACATCGTCCTGCCTTGTTGAGTGGCGCTTTGGGCGTAGGCTGGTGTCCCCAGCCCGATTAGGAGAGAAGCCACAGACAGGAGCAGGGAGGCATTGAGCGAGCGAAAGTGCGTCATGAGTAAGGTGAGTTGTTGAAAGAGTGGGGACGGTTAGCTAGAACAGATCTGGACAAAATCGAAAGCGACTAAGATTTTGCCTGGGAAGAGTTTTGTTCATTATGCCCCAACTCTTCACGCAAAGCGTCAGGTTTAACAACCCTGCAACAGTCGTAAAAACTTGTGCTGAGAAGCTCAGACAGAAGCAAGACCCCTCGGGCGATCGCCCAATGAACCCCATAACTGCATCGGGAACCCCCTACATTTCTGCGCTCATTACTGCGCTTGAATCAAGTAGCCGCAGCGATGTTCTCCATTGGCTAGCCAGTGGGTCCGCTGCACTCGACAATCCCCCAACGCCATCTCAAACATTTCCAGTTCGTGCCCACAGACACTAGGAAATGACTCGGCAATATGCGAAATAGCGCAGTTATATTCCGTAATAATGAACTGCGGTTCTGTCTCCTCGCCTTCAGGTTCCACAAAATGCCACTCGGCCCATATAGCCCCTCAGCTTTTCGCAGATCAACCAGCCGCATCACCCGCTCTTGCAGCGTGCCGCTGCCGACCTGCTTGCGATATTCCAGCGCTTTCTGTTCCCACTGCTTGCGAAGAATCGACCCCATCTGGTCAGGGCCGACGGTTTCCGCCAAGGTAGTCAGCAGCGAAACGGCAAACTCGTCGTAGCGCTCAGGCAGGCGATCGCGCCCCTCTCGACTCAATCTGTACAGATAGTTGGGGCGACCCATCCCCACTTGCATTGCCTCGTGTTCTACCAGCCCCTCATCCGTCAGATCTTTTAGATGACGGCGTATCGCTTGAGGACTAATTCCAAAGTGCTCTGCCAAAGCCTGAGCGCTCACCTGCCCCTGCTTAGCGAGGTAATGCAGAATGTCTTGCTTGGTGGACGGTTGCTGAGTTGCGGTCATCGTCCCTCAAAAGCGCCAAAACGCCTTACAATTAACTTTGACAACTGAAGTGTTGCTAAAGTACCTTTACAATAGAACTAAAGCAACTCTCAAGTTGTTTTAATTATAGGCATGAATCGTTCGCGCTGTCGCCCTACTCATGGAAAAAACAACTCAAGCTTCTGAAAAGAACCTGGAACTGATGCGGAGCTTCGCAGAAAGCTACGCAAAGCGCACTGGCACCTACTTTTGCGTTGATCCAGGCGTTACGGCAGTGGTCATCGAAGGCCTCGCCAAGCACAAAGACGACCTGGGTGCGCCCCTCTGCCCCTGCCGCCACTACGAAGATAAAGAAGCCGAAGCGGCCGCAGCCTATTGGAACTGCCCCTGCGTCCCCATGCGCGAACGCAAAGAATGTCACTGTATGCTTTTTCTCACCCCCGACAACGACTTTGCAGGCGACAAGCAGGAAATCAGCCTCGACGAAATCCGCGGAGTTACAAGCCAGTACTAGAGGTCGAGTCTAGGGAACGGGAGCAGCCATTGCAGAAGCATTTCATCACAGATGCATTTGGCTTATGCGGTTCCCTATTCCAACTGGTTCTCTCCTCCAAGCTGAATCTGATCCAAGCTGAATCTGAGTGCCCAATTCCTTCCCTTCGCGCCTAGTCCTCAATTCCAAACACCCAATCCCTTAACCCTCAAAATGTCTACCTCTGTCAAATCTCTCGTAAATCAGCCCTACAAATACGGCTTTGTCACCGAGATTGAGTCCGACACGATTCCGCGTGGGCTAAGCGAAGACGTGGTGCGGCTCATCTCTGCTAAAAAGAACGAGCCAGAATTCATGCTGGAGTTTCGTCTGAAGGCGTATCGCCAGTGGCTCAAAATGGAGGAACCCAACTGGGCTGCGGTGGGATATCCGCCGATCGACTATCAGAGCATCGTCTACTATTCCGCGCCCAAGCAGGCAAAAAAACTCAACAGCCTGGAAGACGTTGATCCAACCTTGCTGGAAACCTTTGAAAAGCTGGGCATTCCACTTTCGGAGCAAAAGCGGCTGTCCAACGTGGCGGTGGATGCCATCTTCGACAGCGTTTCGGTCGCCACGACCTTCCGCGAAAAACTGGCGAAGGAGGGGGTTATCTTCTGCTCGATCTCGGAAGCAATGCGTGAGTATCCAGATCTGATTCAGAAATACCTGGGTAGTGTCGTTCCAGTTGCAGACAATTACTTTGCAGCGCTGAATTCCGCTGTGTTTTCCGATGGATCGTTCGTCTACATTCCCAAGGGCGTTCGCTGCCCGATGGAGCTTTCCACCTACTTCCGCATCAACAACGGCGATTCGGGACAGTTTGAGCGGACGCTGATCATCGCGGAAGAAGGCAGTCACGTCAGCTATCTAGAAGGTTGCACTGCGCCGATGTTTGACACGAACCAGCTCCATGCCGCAGTGGTAGAGTTGGTGGCGCTGGACAATGCCGAAATCAAGTACTCTACCGTGCAAAACTGGTACGCGGGCGATGAAAACGGCAAGGGCGGCATTTATAACTTTGTGACGAAGCGTGGCTTGTGTCAGGGTGTGAATTCCAAAATCTCCTGGACGCAGGTCGAAACGGGGTCTGCCATTACTTGGAAGTATCCGAGCTGCGTGCTGGTGGGCGACAACTCCGTGGGCGAATTCTATTCCGTCGCGCTGACTAACAACATGCAGCAAGCCGACACGGGTACGAAGATGGTGCATGTTGGCAAAAACACCCGCAGCACGATTATCTCCAAGGGCATTTCCGCAGGGAAGTCGAAAAATAGCTATCGCGGGCTGGTGAAAATTGGCCCCAAGGCAGACGGCGCACGCAACTATTCCCAGTGCGACTCGATGCTGATTGGCGACACCGCAGGCGCAAATACATTTCCCTACATCCAGGTGCAAAACAACACAGCACGGGTGGAACATGAAGCGTCTACGTCCAAGATTGGTGAAGACAGTTGTTTTTTACTTGCAGCAGCGTGGCATCTCGGTTGAGGACGCAATCTCGATGATGATTAGCGGCTTTTGCAAGGATGTGTTTAACCAACTGCCGATGGAATTTGCGGTGGAAGCCGATCGCCTCCTGGCGCTGAAGCTCGAAGGCAGCGTCGGCTAGAGGAATGCCTCACGATTTTATGGTGCAAGTTTTATCTGCCAACGCTATTACGCTCCGCGACTTGAGCGACAAGTTCCACTTGCGATATGTCGAAGATGCGTCTTTTTTTCCAGAATGGCAGACCGATTTGCCAGAGATTTCGCCAGAGGAACAAAAAATTCTAGACAAGGTAAAGTCTGCCTATCTCAACCTAGTCACTGATCCGCCTGTTTTGGAAAAGCCTATTCAGTTGGTGATGGTTTCTCCTTTGCTGCTGCTAGCAGATTTTTACTTGTCGCCTTATCAAGTGAAAACCGAAAAAGTCATTGAAGTAATCGAAGAAAATGAGGGCGTTGTTGTTACGGGCACATTGGATATTCTGGTGTTAAAGGAGAAGCTGTGGCTGTTGGTAATTGAATCGAAACGCGCGGCGCTTTCAATTGAATCTGGTCTGGCGCAGTTACTCTCTTACTTATTGGGCAGACCCTTATTGGGCAGACCAGATAGCGATCGCCCAGGCTACGGTTTGGTTACAAACGGTGAGAACTTTCTGTTTATTAAGCTCATGAGCCAGGACTTTCCTGTATACGCGACTTCTCGATATTTTGCAGTTCGCAATCCAGGAAATGATCTGTACGAGGTGCTTCGCATTTTGAAGAAGATCCGGGACTGTTAGAAATTCTTGAGATGAACAGACATTAACGGTGTAACGAGGTGAGACGGTGATTCGAGAAGGCAGCAACGAGGTGATTTTATCGGTGAAGGATCTCAGGGCTGAGGTGGACAGCACGGAGATCCTGAAGGGTGTGGATTTGGAAATTCGGGCGGGCGAAATTCACGCCATTATGGGGCTGAATGGCTCTGGAAAAAGCACCTTTTCTAAGGTGATTGCTGGACATCCGGACTATGAAGTAACGGGTGGCGAGGTGATTTACCTGGGGCAGAATTTGCTAGAGATGGAACCCGAAGCGCGATCGCGCTCTGGTATTTTCCTCGCTTTTCAGTATCCGCTGGAGATTCCCGGTGTTAGCAATCTGGACTTTTTGCGCGTCGCCTACAACGCCAAGCGCAAGCACCAGGGGCTAGAAGAACTGGATGCCTTTGATTTCGATGAGCTGGTGCGCGAAAAGCTGGACGTGGTAAAGATGGATGCATCTTTTCTCAGCCGCAGTGTGAACGAGGGCTTTTCGGGCGGCGAGAAGAAGCGCAACGAGATTCTGCAAATGGCGCTGCTAGAGCCGAAGCTGGCGATTTTGGACGAAACGGATTCGGGACTGGACATTGACGCGCTGAAGGTGGTGGCGGATGGCGTAAACCAGCTTGCGAACGCTGAGAACGCCATGCTGGTGATCACGCACTATCAACGCCTGCTGAACTACATCGTGCCCGACTATGTGCATGTGATGGCGAATGGTCGAATTATCCGCACCGGCACCAAGGAACTGGCGCTGGAGCTAGAGGAGCGCGGCTATGAGTGGGTGCTGGAAGACTCGACGGTGAAGGCATAGGGGGCGATCGCACGATGACAGTCCAAGTTTCCCCAGAGGTGAATACACCCATATCGCCAGCCGCTGCTCAGCGGGCGGAGTTTCTTCAGCACTTGCGGCAGTTGGCGCGGGCGATTCCTTCGCAAGTTGCAGCCCTGGAGCCACTGCGCGATCGCGCTCTGAGCCAGCTTCAGGGGCGGGTGTTTCCGACCAGCCGCGATGAGGAATGGCGATTCAACGACTTGTCGGCGCTGCTGAATCTGAAGCTAGCGGTCGCTGAGGCCGAGCCTACCATGCGGCTGGATGACCTGGAAGCGTTTTTCATGCCAGAAACCGCTAGCCGTCGCTTGGTCTTTATCAACGGCGCGTATTCTGAGAACTTGTCAGCCTTGGGGGATGTGCCGTCGGGCGTAACGGTGTCCAGTCTGGCAGGACTGGATGCTGCCTGGACTGAGCGACTCCAGCCTTACTTGGCGCAGCAGCCCAATGCTGAGGAGCTATTTACCACGCTAAACACTGCTGGCTTGAGCGATGTCGCGGTTGTGTTTGTACCCAAAAACGTGGAAGCCGCAGAACCCATTCGGTTGCTGTTCGTGTCTACGGCAGCAGACACGCCGACCTTCAGCCAGCCTCGTGTGTTGGTGCTTGCCGAGGCGAATAGCTCGATTACGCTGCTAGAAGATTATCTGGCCCTGAGCGAGGGATCTTACTTTGTCAATCCTGTCACCGAAGTCTGGGTGGGTGAAAACGCTTCAGTGAACCACACCCGCCTCCAGCGCGATAGCCGAGCCGCCGTCCACATAGGCAAAACTGCTGTTTCCCTTGAGCGCAGCGCCCGCTACACCTGCAATGCTGTTAGCCTGGGTGCTTCCCTGTCGCGTCATCACCTGGAGGTACATCCCACGGGCGAACAGGCTGAGGTGACGCTGAACGGGCTGACCGTGGCCACAGGCGACCAGGAAAGCGACCTGCACAGCGCGATCGCCCTCAGTCGGCCCCACTGCGTCACGCGCCAGTTGCAGAAAAATATTGCGGGCGATCGCGCTCATGTCATTTTCAACGGTAAGGTATTCGTGCCGCAAGCCGCGCAGCTTACCGATGCCGGACAACTGAACCGCAACCTGCTGCTGTCGTCCAAAGCGCGGATCGACACCAAGCCCCAGCTCGAAATCGTCGCCGACAACGTGAAATGCACCCACGGCGCAACCGTTAGCCAGCTTGAGGCTGACGAAGTATTTTACTTGCAAAGCCGAGGTATCGATGCCACTAGTGCCCAGAGTTTGCTAATTTACGCCTTCGCCTACGAAATTTTGGAGAAGATTCCCATCGCCTCCCTGCGGGAATCGCTTGCCTCCTCATCCCTCCTTCGCCCAAACTCCTAGTTCCAGACCCTTAGTTCCAAACCCCTGCCATGACCCTCGCCCAAGAACGCACCCTCGCCACCAAAGTCCGCGCTGACTTCCCCATCCTGCACCAGGACATTCACGGGAAGCCGCTGGTTTACTTTGATAACGCCGCCACGTCCCAAAAGCCGCTGGCGGTGCTGAATGCGCTGGAGGACTATTACAAGCGCTATAACTCCAACGTGCATCGCGGCGTGCATACCCTCAGCGGGCTGGCCACCGATGCCTATGAGGGGGCGCGGGATAAGGTGCAGCGGTTTGTGAATGCGGCACAGCGCGAAGAAATCATCTACACGCGCAATGCCAGCGAAGCGATTAACCTCGTCGCCTATGCTTGGGGCATGAACACGCTGCAACCGGGGGACGAAATCATCCTGACGGTGATGGAACACCACAGCAACCTGATTCCCTGGCAGTTGGTGGCGCAAAAGACCGGGGCAGTGCTGAAGTTTGTGCGGCTGACGAAGACGGAAGAGTTTGACTTCGAGCATTACCAATCGCTGCTGTCGGATAAAACCAAGCTGGTGTCGGTGGTGCATGTGTCCAACACGCTGGGCTGCATTAACCCGGTAACGGAAATCGCAGCGGCAGCGCACAAGGTTGGCGCAAAAGTGCTGATCGATGCCTGCCAGAGCGTGCCCCACATGCCGATCGACGTGCAGGCGATGGACTGCGACTGGCTGGTGGCATCGGGTCACAAAATGTGTGCGCCGACGGGTATCGGCTTCCTCTATGGCAAAAAAGAAGTGCTGCGGGCCATGCCGCCATTTTTGGGCGGGGGCGAAATGATTGCCGATGTGTTCCTTGACCACGCCACCTACGCCGACATTCCCCACAAGTTTGAAGCAGGAACCCCGGCCATTGCAGAGGCGATCGCCCTCGGTGCGGCCGTCGATTACCTGAGCGGCATCGGCATGGACAAAATTCACGCCTACGAAGCCGACCTCACCGCCTACCTGTTCCAGCGGCTGGCAGAACTGCCCGAAGTGCGAACCTACGGACCCAAGCCCGATGTCCAGGGCGAAGGTCGCGCCGCCCTAGCCGCCTTCACCACCGGCGCAGTGCATCCCCACGACTTATCCACCATTCTCGACCAGGCGGGCATCGCTATCCGCGCTGGCACCACTGCACCCCAAACCCGCTGCACCGCGAAGTGAAGGCGCAATCCACCGCCCGCGCTAGCCTCTATTTCTACAACACGAAGGAAGAAATTGACACCTTCATCGCCGCACTAGAAGAAGCAATCGAGTTTTTTGGCGGCATTTTTGGATAGGTCAATTCCCGGAGCCACCTTTCCCTTACAATCTGTGACGGAGTGTACACTTAAGGGATTTTTCATATGGCTCTTTCTGTTGGCGCTCACGCCCCCGGCTTCACGGTCAAAGATACGAACGGCAACACGGTTTCCCTGGCGGACTATGCAGGCAAGACCGTCGTGCTGTATTTCTACCCCAAGGACGACACCCCCGGCTGCACCAAGGAGGCGTGCAGCTTTCGCGATTCCTATAGTGCCTATCAGGACAAAGACATCGTGGTATTCGGGGTCAGCCGCGACGACGAAGCCTCGCATCAGGCCTTCACGCAGAAGTTCAACCTGCCCTTCCCGCTGCTGGCAGATGTGGACGGCATCTTAACCAGCGCCTACGACGTAGATGGCGGCGGCTATTCTAAGCGCGTGACCTATGTGATCGACGGTGACGGCAAGATTGCCAAGGTCTATGACTCGGTGAAGACCGAAACCCACGCAACAGACATTCTTGCAGATTTGGGACTGTAATCTCGCTGACGTGTCAGTTTTCATCATTAAGGCGATCGCCCAGGGTGCTGCTTGGCGTGTGGTAACTAATCTTGGAGCTTGCTCTGATCTGTTGCCCTTCGTGAGCAGCACTTTGCTTTTTGGTTGTTTTGTTTTGATTCCAGATTGCTTCGATTCAGCATTCCTCAAGCTGTGCGGAGCGTGAGCAGCGTCACCTCCGGCGGGCAGAGAAAGCGACCGGGTAAATACGTGCCCAGTCCGCGATTCACATAAAGCTGATTGCTACCCACCTGGTGCAGTCCTTGCGCCCAGTCCCAGTGGCGGACGACACGGGCGCACTCTTTTTTGCCAAAGGGCAGCCGACGGCGGATAGAACGGGGTAGCCTGGCGCAAAAGCTGAAATAGAGACGCTGGGGCGATCGCACGCCGGGAAGCACAATCTGTCCGCCGTGGGTGTGGCCCGAAAGCTGCAAATCGACGCGATGGTTTGCCAACTCTGCCGCGCTGTCGGGATTATGCGACAGCACCAGGCGCGGCGTGTCGGGCGGCAGCGCCTCCAGCACTTTGGGCGAAAATGCCTTCGACCAAAAATCCGCCAGCCCTACTACCGGAAACATCTCGCCCAGTGGATAGGCAATCTGGTTTCGCAGCACCTCGATGCCGGCCGCAGTGAGCGTGCGAGTAATATAATCCGCCGCGCCGGGCCGATAGGAATCGTGGTTGCCCAGCACCGCAAAACTTCCCAGTCGGCTGTGCAGCATCTTGAGATGCTCAGACAGCGGCTCGATGGGGCTGGGGTCATGGGTGACAAAATCGCCCGTCAGCGCCACCAAATCGGGCTGGAGTCGGTTGACGAGGGCGATCGCCTCTTCCAGCAGGGTATCCGATAGGCCCAGCCCGTCATAGTGAAAATCGGAAAGCTGGGCGATTCGCAGTCCGTCGCAGGAAGGCGGCAGGTCGGCAATACGAACCGTGACGCTTTCGAGCGTGAGCGGGCCCGTGAGCAGGGGATGCATTGTGGGGAAAGGGTTTGTATCAGGACAATGGGATGCTTAGGACAGGAGCAGATTTGATGAACGCTGACACTGCCGCACAATGGGTCATGTCCACAGTATTGCAAACTTTATGCGGATCAACCTCATCGCCAGCGTCCGTCCAAATGCGCCGCGTTACCTACAGCCCGTCCTACACGCTCGTTCCGACCTACGAATGCTTTAATCGCTGCACCTATTGCAACTTTCGCGCCGAACCTGGAACGGATCGGTGGCTGTCGCTGGAACAGGCAGAATCCAGGCTGCGATCGCTCCCCGGTGGCTCCGTGATCGAAGCGCTGATTCTCAGCGGCGAAGTGCATCCCCAGAGCCGTCGCCGCGCCGCCTGGTTTCAGCGGATCTATGACCTGTGCGAACTGGCGCTGCGGCTGGGCTTTTTGCCACACACCAACGCGGGCCCGCTGAGCTATGAGGAGTTGGCGCAGTTGAAACAGGTAAACGCCTCGATGGGGCTGATGCTGGAGCAAGTCACGCCCGCCCTGATGCAGACGGTGCATCGCCACGCGCCCAGTAAACAGCCGGAGGTGCGACTGCAACAGCTTGCGTGGGCCGGGGAACTGCGAATTCCGTTTACCACCGGGCTGCTGCTGGGCATTGGCGAAACGGCGGACGACTGGGCAGGGACGCTAGAAGCGATCGCCCAACTCCACCGCCGCTATGGCCACATCCAGGAAGTGATCTTGCAGCCCCACAGCCCCGGCTCCTCGCAGGCGGAAATTGGCGAACCCTTTTCGCTAGAGCGGCTGACAGAGGTGGTGGCGATCGCCCGCCAGATTCTTCCCGCCGATATCGCGATCCAAATTCCCCCCAACCTGGTATCGCTCCAAACCCTGCTGGACTGCCTCGCCGCCGGAGCCACCGATCTCGGCGGCATCAGCCCCATTGATGAAGTGAATCCTGACTACGCCCATCCAAACGCCCAGAAATTAGCAGCGCAGATTCAGCCTGCTGGCTGGCAACTCGTACCCCGCTTGCCCGTGTATCCGCAATACGACGGCTGGCTGTGTGCAGCGGTTCGAGAACGGGTGCAGGGGTTCAGGGAGTGGATTTCAGAAATCAATCAGTTCGAGCCGGAATCCGACGAACGTGATGCTGACTGTCAACGCGGCAAGTAGCCCTCGATCAGCAGGTCTTGCCCAATCGTCCGCCACTGGACGCGCTCAAGGGCGATCGCCTCGGTCATCAGGGTCAAACCCAGATCGCCGACGGGAGACGGAGCCGCTGCGCCGCCGATGATTTTGGGTGCGATAAAGGCGAGGACTTTTTGGATAGACCCATCGGCGATCGCCTTTGCCGCCAGTGTGCCGCCGCATTCCCACAGCACAGCCATTGCGCCCCGATGATACAAATCCGCCATAACCGCTGCGGGCGTTAAATCCGGTTGCTCCACTACCTCCACGCCAAGTTTTTGCAAGTGCTGCCGAACGTCGGGATTTGCGCCCGTTTCCGTGAAAACGACGGTGGGCGTTTCGGCGGTCTGCCAGAGCTTCGCGTCAGCGGGCAGATCTAGCCGACGACTCATGACCACGCGCAGGGGATTGTGGCCCTGCCCGTGGCTGGTCAGCAGCGGATTATCACGCCGCACCGTATTGCCGCCTATGACCACTGCATCGCACCCAGCCCGTAGCTCATGCACTACCTGGCGCGAGGCGGGCGATGTAACCCAGGCGCTATGGCCCGTCGTCGTGGCAATTTTGCCGTCCAGCGTCATGGCATATTTCAAAATGCCCAGCGGTGTTTGGTGCGTGACGCGATAGATAAACGGTTCGTTGAGTGCTTGGCAAGCAGCTTCCTCCACGCCCACCGTGACGGCAATGCCCGCCGCCCGCAGTTTTTCCAGCCCGCGCCCTGCCACCTGGGGATTGGGATCGACCATGCCCACCACCACCCGCGCCACGCCCGCCGCAATCAGCGCATCGGCACAGGGCGGCGTGCGGCCAAAGTGGCTACACGGCTCCAGGTTGACGTAAACCGTCGCCCCCGCAGCGCGATCGCCCGCTTCTCGCAGCGCGAATACTTCGGCGTGGGGCTGCCCTGCCTGCGGATGAAAGCCTTCGCCCACGATTTGCCCGTCTTTGACCACCACCGCACCCACCATCGGGTTTGGGGCGGTTTTGCCACGGGCCCGCTGGGCTAGCTCCAAACAGCGGCGCATCATGGGGCGATCGCCGGAGGGATCGCTTCGCGAATTGCCCTTGTCCTGATTCAATGCCATGCTCCAACGTCCTAATGACTCGCTGACGAATCATATCCGCAGGAAGATGCCAGTTTTGGCTCACCACCTGACACAGCCGCTCCAGTCCGTACAGGTTTCGATCTAGATCTGCGGCTTCGGTGATGCCGTCTGTGTACAGCACCACACCATCGCCTGGGTTGAGTTTTACTTCGGTCTGGTTCACAAAATCCGTAATCTCCGACACTAGCCCCACCGGGAATCCTAGATCTATCGTGTCAATGCGCTCGACAACGCCGCCATCGCGAACGACGAGCATTTCCTCATGCTGTCCGCTGAGGCGAATCGAACCTGATTCATAATCTAGCAGTGCCAGCGTCATGCTGATCCTGAATGAAGACTTGGGGATAGGTGGGCATCGATACTGAGGTCATGATCAAGGGCGCGAGGGGAAACGTCGGGCAGAGGGATGCAGCTCGAAAGTCCTCCTGTTTATAAGGCTGATTCACTCGAATCAGAGGAAAATTTTTATACTGCATCTGCGAGAAATCATTCAACAACGTCAGTCCCGGTCAGCCCTCATTTGTGTCACTGCAAACACTGCTCAGTCTTCCCACTTTGGGTCAAAATGGTTCGCGTTGCTTCTGACGAATTTTTGACGATTCATGAATGTCGTCCATTCCACCTTCGCCAAGCCGCTGCCCTGCTCAGACCTGTCTGCTGAGGGGTCGGAGGTGCTGTATCCCCAGCCGTTTTGCCCAGAGGCGATCGCCCCCCATCGCCGCACCCCGTTCGACTGGGTGGTGAACCTGATGGCGATCGCCCTCGTCGCCGCCGTCTTTCTCAGTGCCCTGCTGCAATTCGTTTTCCTGGCGCTGGGCGTGGTCTTGCTCACTGTTGCCTTCTACGCCCTGTGTCGGCTGATCTGGCGGCTCTACGTCTGGCAATCCCGCAAATTCCACGCCAATTCCTGATTCCTAACTCTTTTTCAACAGAACTCCGCCTCGACCATGCAGCACCAGCAAATTCTCCGCATCTCCACCCAAGGCAAAACGCTGCAAAAAGTCACGGCTCAGGTGGCGCAGATCGTCGCCGAGTCGGGCATTCGCACCGGACTGTGCAATCTGTTCCTGCGCCACACTTCTGCCAGCCTAATCATTCAGGAAAATGCTGATCCCGACGTGTTGCGGGATCTAGAAACCTTTCTGTCAAAACTGGTTCCTGAAGGCTATCAATACATTCACAGCGCCGAAGGGCCGGACGACATGCCCGCCCACATCCGCACCGTGCTAACCCATACCTCCGAGCAAATCCCGGTCGGCAATGGTCGCTTACTGTTGGGAACCTGGCAGGGCATCTACATCTGGGAACACCGCCGCCACAGTCATACGCGGGAGTTGGTGGTGCATGTTTGGGGAGAGTGAGGGTTGGGCATGAGTGGCGTATCGAGGAACGTACAAACCGCCCCATTCCTTCACTGCTGCTTTCCCTCTCCGGTTCCCTTGCGCCGGGCCCGCCGTTCATGGGCACGGGTAAACTCACCGGAGGTCAGTGCGCCGATGATCGAAAGTTCGCCTGCCAGCAGCAGTCCGGCGCAAACTTCGGCAAAGGCGCGGGCGTGACCACTACCAGCCAGTCCCAGCAGGGTTAGACACGCCTGCTGGCTGGGCAGTCCCGTGCCGCCGCCGACTGTGCCCACCACGAGATTCGGCAGGGTCACAGCGGCATATAGAGAACCGTCGGGCGTGACTTCAAAGCGAGTAACCCCCACAGCAGACTCGGCGACGCAGGCGACATCCTGCCCGCAGGCGAGATAGAGGGCGGCGAGGCCGTTGGCGTAGTGGCCCTGCACGCCGATAGTGCCCGTCAGCGTGCCCGCCAGGGCCGACATCCGCCAATAGTCCACCATTTGGGTGGGTGTGGCGTGCAGGCATTTTGCGACCAGATCGGCGGGCAGGGTGGCCTCAGCGGTGACTTTCTTGCCGCGCACCGACAGAAACGACTGGGCGCTGGCTTTCTTGTCGCCCGACAGGTTGGCTTCTACGAAGGCATACTGCGGCTGGATTGGCGCGTGCTGCTGAATGTAGTCATAAATGGCCTGGGTGGCGATGGTTACCATGTTTTGCCCGGAGGCATCGCCCGTGGTGAACTGGAAGTCGAGGTAGACGTGGTTGCCCTCGACAGTCACCCGCAGGTCGATCAGCTTGCCGTGGCGCGTGGTGGCTTCGACGACCTGGCGGAAGGTGTCTTGCTGGGCGATCGCCCACATGACAAACTTGCCTGCATCGATCAAATTGGCAAAGGCAAAGCCTGGAGCGCGACTCAGACCCTCATTCAGCAGCAGTGTGGTGCAGCCGCCCCGCCCGCCGTTAGCAGGTGTGCCCCCCGGCTATAGGGAGGCAACCAGCGCTGCTTCCGTCGTTGCCAAGGGCACGTAGTAATCGCCCTGGGCAAACAGACCATTCACCCCGCAGCGGCCCGGCAATACCGACAGGAACCTTGACCGTGCCCGATGAAGTTCTCAATGTTGTTGCGGTAAGCCTCCATCTGCTCAGCCGTTTGCGGATCGAGCAGGGCAGCTTGCAGGTTCTCCGCTGCGCCCAGGGCCTTCCAGCGGCGATCGACGGCAGCAGGCGTAATCCGCGACCCGCCAGGAAACTGGGGCGGCGGCTCCTGGGGCTTGGGCTGGAGGGCTTGCTCAAGCTGAGGAACGGTGCGCGACTGGAGCAGTTGCGCGAGGTGCTGGCCGGCGTGCTGGGCGTAGGTAGACATGGATGGCGGTGAGAGCGCGAGTTGAGAGTAAGAGGGCTGAGGGATTCAGGCTCGGCGGCTTCGAGCGGGTCAGTCCTGACTTGGCTTCGTCTTTGTGAACCCTAACCCCTTGATTCCCAGGTTATGCAGCAAATTTGCGAGTCGGGAAAAAGCGGGTCAGTTTTTCGGACTGGCCACGGGACTTTTGGGCAGGGAACGTGCGATCGCCCAACAGGTGAACTATCCTAAGTCCTGACAGGATTTCCCGTATTTCCACTGATCCGCTGACCGAGGATCGGCACGGTAGAGGCGGGAGTTGAATGTTTTGCATGATTGCATGATCCGTTGCACCGGATGTTGCGCTAGAAGTTGCATCAGATGTTTCACCAGATGTTGCACCTGCTATACCTATACACGCTTAATGAATTTCTAATGGATGATCGTTCGCCCAAGTCAGCTTCTACCGCATCTACTGCGCTCTACGCTTTTTGGAAATTTTCTCGACCCCATACGATTATCGGGACAACGCTCAGCGTGGCAGGAATTTTTGCGATCGCCCGCTCTCAGGTTGCCCAACCGTTCAGTGTCTCGTGGGAAGCCGTGGCGATTCGCGAAGCGATCCTCATGGGAATTGCCCTCTTCGCCTGTCTCTGCGGTAATGTCTACATCGTCGGGCTAAACCAGCTTGAGGATGTGGATATTGACCGAATCAACAAGCCGCACCTGCCGCTGGCATCGGGCGAGTTTTCGCGGCAGCAGGGCTGGGCAATTGTGGCAACTTGTGGGCTGCTGGCGTTGATGCTGGCGGCGGGGGGTGGGCCATGGCTGCTGGCGACGGTCGGACTTAGCCTGCTGATTGGCACAGCCTACTCATTGCCGCCCATCCGTCTGAAGCGGTTTCCCGTGTGGGCCTCGCTGTGTATCTTCACGGTGCGCGGCGCAATTGTAAACCTGGGGCTGTTTCTGCACTTTAGCAATGTGCTGGGGCTGCCCAGCGACATCCCGGCAGAAGTTTGGGCACTGACGCTGTTCATTCTTGGCTTCACGGGGGCGATCGCCCTCTGCAAAGACATTCCCGACCTGGAGGGCGATCGCCGCTACCACATCCGCACTTTTGCCCTCAGCCTGGGCAAGCGCCCCGTGTTTCGCATCGTGCTGGGACTGATCAGCGCTTGCTATGGGGGCATCATTGTGGCTGCACCCGCTCTGTCTCGCGCCTCTACGGGCTGGCTGGTGGCGACGCACGGACTGGCGCTGGCGGCCCTCTGGTGGCAGCAGCGACAGGTCAACTTGGACGACCGCAGGGCGATCGCTCGATTCTATCAGTTCATCTGGAAGCTCTTTTTCTTGGAATACCTGATTTTTCCCTCTGCCTGCTGGCTCATCCAGCAGTAGCACCCCCATCCCTGGTCGGTCAATCACTTGGGCTGCAAAGGATGGTGACGATTCCAAATTGATGACTCAGTGACCGCAGGTGCTGCGACCGCAGGCGCTCGGATGGTTCGAGTCGGCAATGAGGAGGGCGTGATCGGGGTTGAAAAATAGGCGATCGCCGCCACAGGAACAACCAGCGTCAACACGGCAATGAAGGTGCCTGCAATCTCAGCAGCGCGGTAAAGCGGAGGTTCAGGAGAGGTGTCGTTTCGACTACCAGGTTCCATAAATGAATCATTTAGAACTCGACAAACAGCCTAAAACCCTCAACATCTCTGGAGTTGCAGCCTTGAAGCTACAGAACCCTAGTCCGGGTTTGGGCTGGCGCTGGGAAACGGAGAAGCCCCCGAATTTCCTGCAACTTCAGGAAAACCAGAGCGCTGATCTGAAGCTTACCCAGCTTAATGGGAAAGAGCGATTGAACACGCTGTCCTTAAGTATCATCATATCCGAAACTTTCATAAGAGAAAGTTATTAAAGCTACGTAAACCAATTAACGTTGCTCGTATCTGCGATCATCCTCCAGGCTAAGCTGCTCGAAAACGGCAGTAAAACGCAAACCAAAGCTAGCAGCCTGTCTGCGCTTACCCATCTATTTTCACTATGCCGTATAGCGTATCTACTTGATACAAGGACAAAAATACGGATTCCCGACAGTAGTTTTTAAGGCTTTTCCACCCGCGCAAGCCTCTTCTGCTCCAACTTCCACGCCAACTTTTTAGGTGTTCGGGGTCAAGAGCGTTAAGATCGTCCTGGCATAAATTTCTACATGCAAACCCTCAACCTCGAACCTCAATGACCACGACAACTCAGGTAAAACACGAAGTCAAAGATCTGTCCCTAGCCAGCCTGGGGAAACAGCGCATTGAGTGGGCCGGACGGGAAATGCCCGTGCTGCGCCAGATTCAAGACCGCTTTGCAGCGGAAAAGCCGCTGGCGGGGATTCGTCTCGTCGCCTGCTGCCATGTCACTACGGAAACGGCTCATCTGGCGATCGCCCTCAAAAACGCCGGAGCCGATGCCCTGCTCATCGCCAGCAACCCGCTGTCTACGCAGGATGACGTGGCTGCCAGTCTAGTCGCCGACTACGGCATTCCCGTTTTTGCTATCAAGGGCGAAGACAACGCCACCTACCATCGCCATGTGCAGACTGCGCTGGATCACCGCCCAAACCTGATCATCGACGACGGCAGCGATGTAGTGGCCACGCTGATTCAGGAGCGTCAGGAGCAAATCTCCGACCTGATCGGCACGACGGAAGAAACCACTACGGGAATCGTGCGCCTGCAAGCGATGCTGCGCGATGGCGTATTGACCTTCCCAGCGATGAATGTCAACGATGCCGACACCAAGCATTTCTTTGACAACCGCTACGGCACCGGTCAATCTACCCTGGACGGCATCATCCGCGCCACGAATATTCTGCTGGCGGGCAAGACGGTCGTCGTCGCGGGCTACGGCTGGTGTGGCAAGGGTACAGCGCTGCGGGCACGCGGCATGGGCGCAAATGTGATTGTCACCGAAATCGACCCGATTAAAGCGCTAGAAGCCGTGATGGATGGCTTCCGCGTCGTGCCGATGGCGATCGCCGCTCCCCAGGGCGACCTGTTCATCACCGTGACGGGCAACAAGCACGTCATTCGCGGCGAACACTTCGACCGC
Organism: Leptolyngbya sp. O-77; assembly: GCF_001548395.1. Taxonomy (NCBI): domain Bacteria; kingdom Bacillati; phylum Cyanobacteriota; class Cyanophyceae; order Leptolyngbyales; family Leptolyngbyaceae; genus Leptolyngbya; species Leptolyngbya sp. O-77. Next base: position 4,395,566 of record NZ_AP017367.1, on the reverse strand, counting down.
ATGAAGGACGGGGCAATCATCTGCAACTCCGGCCACTTCGACATCGAAATCGATCTGGTAGCGCTAAAAGACCGCGCTGCCGAAATTAAAACCGTCCGTCCCTTCACAGAAGAATACAAGCTGTCCAACGGCAAATCGGTCGTCGTGCTGGGCGAAGGTCGCCTGGTGAACCTGGCCGCTGCTGAAGGGCACCCCAGCGCCGTGATGGACATGAGCTTTGCCAACCAGGCCCTCGCCTGCGAATATCTGGTGAAAAACAAAGGCAAGCTTTCGCCCGGATTGCACTCCATTCCTCAGGAAATTGATGCAGAGATCGCCCGCCTGAAGCTGCAAGCGATGGGCATTGCGATCGATGCGCTCACCCCTGAGCAAATCGAGTACATCAACTCCTGGACTTCTGGCACTTAAAGCACTCGGTTGACGTTTCGGGCGTGTCGCGTCCGAAACGTCAGCGCTCACCGTCCCTTTTATTTCCTTTCAACGTGGCTCGACTTTCAACGGAACTGCAACGTTATTTTTTCGACGAAAACCCGCCTGAAAAAGTCACGCTAGCCGATATTTTGAATCTGGCAGGCGAACGCATCTTTGGATTCCTGTTTGTGCTGCTGGCGCTGCCGTCGGCGCTGCCGATTCCGGCTCCGGGCTATTCTGTGCCCTTTGGCATTCTGCTGTTTTTGCTAGCGGTGCAGCTCATTGCAGGACGCGAAACGCCCTGGTTTCCCGAAAAGTTTAAGCAGCACGCGCTCGATTTGAAGCAGGTGCAGGGCGTACTGAAAGCCGGTCTGCCCTGGCTGCGGCGGATTGAGGCGCTGTCTCGGCCGCGACTCACGCCTGTCTGTACGAGCCTGCCGGGGCGCGTGGTGATTGGCGTGGCGATCGCCCTCATGGCCATTTCCATGATGATCCCCATCCCCCTCACCAACACGCTGCCTGCGATGGGCATTTTCGTCACGGGGTTCGGACTGCTAGACGACGATGGTGCCATCAGCCTGGGCGGGCTGGTGCTGTGCGTTATGGGGGCAACGCTGACCACGGCTGTCCTGACCTTTGGGTACACTGCGGTTCGCGCTGCGATCGATTTGTTCAAGGAAACTGTGTTGAATTTTGGCGGGTGAACATAGAGGGCGATCGCCCTCGGTTCCTCTCTCCCAACTCAAAACCCCCGGAATCTTTAAGATTTCGGGGGTTTCGATATAAGAAGTGGAGCTGAGGAGAGTCGAACTCCTGTCCGCCTTGGGTATTAGTACCTCACTCATTCACAGGCTTAGCCCTGGTTACCCTCAGGGCGGGGACTGTCACTTATCCCGGACAGTGGGATGCTCTGGTAAAGTCTTAGCCGGAGATTGACCAGAGGCAATCATCCGGAGCATCCGTTGGGGGTTGGTCTGCAATCCTTAACGGAGTCAAATCGCAGACGCTCGAACCGTAAGGAGGTTGTTAGGCGGCAGCAACAGCTACGCGCTTACGAGCAAAAGGTACGATGTTGTTCGCATGTACGTTGGTTTGAGCCATTGATTAACGAGAGGTAGCCCGCTCTCGGCCTGCATCACAAGGTAGTGTTCGCCAAAACGTCGAAACCGTGACAGCCCCATAAGGGCACTTGTGCGCCTGCTTACAGTATAGCAAGGGGACAAAGGAATGGAGGTGACACGGTGGGAGGTTCAAAGCCCAACAATCTCCCTCATCCCAGTAATCTCAATTGCCCCCTTCGTCTTACGCCGTGTTAATGGATGGACATAATTGGGGGTAGGTAGTGATGGCGGGCGCTAGAATGGCTGAATGGTAAGTATTTCAGACGTTTGAAGGCTATTTAACTGAAGCCATTTGGCGAGGAGCGATGCAGCATTATGGTGCAAGAATTGACCCACCCAGTTTGGGCCGCCAGCACTCCGGCGGAGATGGAGGCATTTTGGATGCCGTTTACGGCGAATCGCCAGTTTAAGGCGCAGCCCCGGCTATTTGTCGCAGCGAAGGACATGCACTATACGACCGTTGATGGGCGGCAAGTGCTGGATGGCACGGCGGGGCTATGGTGCGTCAATGCCGGACACTGCCGCGTCAAAATTGCCGAAGCCGTCAGCCGCCAGGTCAACACAATGGACTATGCGCCCGCCTTTCAGATGGGGCATCCGGGCGCGTTTCAACTGGCAGATCGGCTGGCGAAGATGCTGCCAGGCGATCTCGACCATGTGTTTTTTGCAAACTCTGGCTCGGAGGCGGTGGAGTCGGCGCTGAAAATTGCGATCGCCTATCACCGGGCTAAAGGCGACGGCACTCGCCAGCGGCTGATCGGGCGCGAGCGCGGCTATCACGGCGTTAATTTTGGCGGCATCTCCGTCGGCGGCATTCCCACCGTCCGCAAGTTCTTTGGCGGGCTGCTGACGGGCGTAGACCATCTGCCCCACACCCACAGCCTGGAACACAACGCCTTTAGCAAAGGACAGCCTGCCTGGGGCGCACACCTGGCCGATGACCTGGAGCGAATCGTCGCGCTGCACGATGCGTCGAACATTGCGGCAGTGATTGTGGAGCCTGTGGCCGGTTCGACGGGCGTGCTGATTCCCCCTGTCGGCTACTTGCAACGCCTGCGGGACATTTGCGACAAGTATGGCATTTTGCTGATTTTTGACGAGGTGATTACGGGCTTTGGGCGGCTGGGTGCGCCTTTTGCAGCAGACTATTTTGGCGTGCTGCCCGACATGATCACCGTCGCGAAGGGCATTACCAACGGCACCGTGCCGATGGGCGCGGTTTTCGTCCGCAAGCATATCTACGATGCCTTTATGCACGGGCCCGAAAACGCCATCGAGCTATTCCACGGCTACACTTACTCCGGGCATCCGGTGGCCTGCGCGGCGGCCCTAGCGACGCTGGATGTCTATGAAGAAGACGGTCTATTCCAGCGGGCAAACGACCTGTCGGGCTACTGGCAAGACGCGCTGCACTCGCTGAAGGGGCTGCCCCACGTCATCGACGTTCGCAATCTGGGTCTGGTGGGCGGCATCGAGCTAGAGCCGATTCCGGGCAAGCCGACCGCCCGCGCCTTTGATGTGTTTGTGCGGGCCTATGAGCAGGGTCTATTAATCCGCACCACGGGCGACATTATTGCCCTATCGCCGCCGCTGATGATTGAGAAGCACCATATTGACCAGATGGTGTCGATGCTGACTGACCTGCTGAAGGCAACGGCTTAGGGGCTGGTTTGAGTTTTGGTGAGGCGATCGCCCTGAGATCTCCCTCAATCCTTAAATCCCCCTTAAGTAAGAGAAAGTAGGAGAAGACTTCTGAGGCTTCTCTCCTCTTTAAGGCAGGAGTCCATCGGGTGGAGTGATTTCGAGGCGGCGACTGGGCAAATCGACCACGGGCACGATCGCCCTCACAAAGGGAATCAGCACAGTGGTCGTTTTACCCTGCGGCGCTAACAGTTTCACTTCTAGCAGGTCATTGCCTGCGGCAATCAAATCTATAACCGTGCCCACCTGGGTTTGCGTGACCTGGTGCCAGACTTCCAGCCCGATCAGGTCGCGGACGTGGAACTCGTCTGGCGCTAGCGGGAGGCGATCGCCCGCTGGAACCAGCATTACCGCGCCGCGCAGGGCCTCTGCTTGAGTGCGATCGCCCACTTCGGCAAACTTCACTACATACAGATTTTTTCCTGCCAGCAGCCGCCCAGACACCAGTTCTACAGGCTTGGGAGCGACGGCTCCGGGCGATCGCAGCCAGCGCATCCCCGGCTCCAGAAACCGCTCCGGAAAGTCGGAATCCGGATAGACGCGCACCTCGCCTTTGAGGCCCTGCACCCCGACAATGCGCCCAACTTCCATCCAGTCAGCGTTGGATTCTGGAGAATTAGCCGTTTCTGATGCCATGCGTTCAGTTTCCTAGAAGGCTATCCGAGTAAAAGTCTGTCTGACCCAGCGCATCCGGTTCCAGGCTGCCGACTGCGTTCGTCTGGTTCAGGTATTCTCGCCGAGAGGTCAGGCATTCTTGCAGCAGCACATTCGTCCCCGGCGGCACGTTCTCGACTCGCGTGTAGACGACGAGTTCATGCGGTGGGCCAATCAAGAGCGATCGCACATCCGGCTGCACCAGCACCTGATCCATCCGCTCAATATGATAAACGCCCAGGGAATTGGGCCTACGGTCGATCGATGCCGTCACGATGGTTCCCAGCGAAAAAAACTGCACACAGAGGCGATCATTCAGCGTTGCCACGCGGGCGCTGCGATTTTCCGCCTGATATGCCCCAACTTGGAGCGGCAGATTTGCCCCCGCTGCACCCACCCCACCTAGCGTCACCAGCACCGCCACCGACAGCCCATATAAAATCCTCACGGCCTACTCCTGTTCATTAAAAACTTTCAAGGCTTACGCAGTTGAAACAAGTTTCGTGGATTTTAGATGATTTTTCGTGCGCTGCGCCCGCGAAAAACCATCCAACTGGGTAAGCTCTAACGTTGATGGTTCGATGCTATGGATTTTAGTTTAGAGAAAAACAGCATCCGCACTCTGTTGAAAAATTGCCCTTTCCCAAAAAAAAGGAGGATGCAATGCACCCTCCCGTCTTGCAATTACAGAGCATCCATTGCGGAACGCTCACCGAGACAGCCAAACCTTACGCCAAACCTACACAGCGGCGAAGAATTCCTTCGACTTCACAGGGTCGGGGTTCATCGTGGCATCGCCGGGCTTCCAGTTGGCAGGGCACACTTCATCGGGGTGAGACTGCACATACTGGATCGCTTGCAGCACGCGGAGGGTTTCGTCCACGTTGCGGCCAAAGGCGAGGTTGTTGATGGTGGCGTGCTGAATGATGCCATCTTTGTCGATGATGAACAGACCGCGCAGCGCAACGCCCGCTTCGGGATCTAGCACATTGTAAGCAGCGCTGACTTCTTTCTTGATATCAGCCACGAGGGGATAGTTCAGGTCGCCCACGCCGCCGCTCTTGCGGTCGGTCTGAATCCAGGCGAGGTGAGAGAACACGCTGTCTACCGATACGCCCAGAATTTCGGTGTTGATGGCTTTGAAATCGGCGTGGCGATCGCTGAAAGCGGTGATTTCCGTCGGGCAGACAAAGGTGAAGTCCAGAGGATAGAAGAACAGAACGACGTATTTGCCGCGATAGTCAGACAGCTTGATGGTCTTAAATTCTTGATCGACCACTGCTTCGGCGGTAAAGTCAGGTGCCGCTTGACCAACGCGAAGACATTCGGTGCTGTGAGTCATGAAACGTACTCTCCTTAGAACTTCCTAATGCGTCTATAGTTTCCTTAGATAATCTGGCGAGCAACGTTCGGCATTGCCTCGCCACAGTTCCGAGATTGAGAACTGTTACGACTATATCATAGTCATAACGATTTTGACTAAAGTTTTTGCGCCTATCTTGACGCGGCCTGGAGAAGCTGCCTGAAAGGGCTGGATTTTCTTACACCGCGCACCAAAAATCAGCTTGAACCCAACCCCTAACCCCCAACCCCTAACCCCCAACCCCTAATTTCCTCATACAGTCTTAATTCTTCGCGAGTTGCGCCTGTAGTAGACTAGCGGTTCGCTTAGCCTTTACACCCTTATGGACTTTCTAGATACCCGCGAATGGCTCCTGACCAACGGCTTGGGCAGCTTCGCCAGCGGCACCGTTGCTGACGCACACACGCGCACCTATCACGGCTGGCTGTTTGCAGCGGTGTCGCCGCCGGGTCAGCGGACGCTGCTGCTGTCACGAGTGGAGGCGTATCTGGATATTGCGGGTGAGGGCTATCCGCTGGGTACAAACTATTGGGGCAGCGGCTCGGTGTCGCCTGTGGGCTACAAGCTGCTGCAATCTTTTTCGATTGACCCCGTGCCGACGTGGGTTTGGGGCACGACGAACTGGACGCTGACCCGCGAAATTTTGATGACGCACGGGCTGTTGCCCCATCCCGACGGCAAACCCGAACCCCGATTGCAACATCAGGTTTACATTCGCTATCGCTATGCCGGTCGGGAGCCTGCCTGGGTGAACCTGCGGCCGCTGGTGGGCGATCGCAACTTTCACCATCAACAGCACGCCAGTTCTGACCCCGCTTCCGACTTGAACTTTTCGCAACTGGTCGAACCCAACCGTGTGTCGATCCAGGCGACGCGCGGCAGTTGGGTGGGCACGTCCTGGCAACTGAGCTGGAGCCAGGGCGACTATTACCCCGACGGGACATGGTATTGGGACTATCGCTATCCCGAAGAGACGCGGCGCGGCCTGGGCGATCGCGAAGATTTGTACAGCCCCGGACATCTGGCAATACTGCTCCATCCGGGGCAGAGCCTGGTACTAGAGGCTCGCGTCCGCACCATAAATCCGCTGCGCCCCTTCGCGCCGCCTAGTAACGAGACGTTTGAAGCCGCGCTCCAGGCAGAACAGGCGCGACTCAGACAAGTCTTTATGCCAATGCTGAAGACGACTGAACGGGGGCGATCGCCCGCCGTCGCCTTTGCTGCGCCCCATCTTTCCCCCGCAGAGTCAGCACTCGCCGCCCTGCTCCGCGCCAGCGACCAGTTCATCGCCTATCGCGCCTCTATTGGCGGCCCGACGGTGATTGCGGGCTATCACTGGTTTAGCGACTGGGGCCGCGACACGCTGATCGCCCTGCCGGGGCTGTGTTTGGCGACGCAGCGGTTTGACCTAGCGCGGGGGCTGCTGGAGTCGTTTGGCAAATACTGCCAGGGCGGGCTGATTCCCAACACCTTCCCCGACAATGGCGCACACCCGATTTACAACAGCATCGACGCAGCGCTGTGGTGGGTAGAGGTTCTGGGCCTGTACCTGGAAGCTAGCCAGGATTGGGACTTTTTGGTGCAGCAATATCCCGTCGTCCGGCAAATCCATAAATCCTTTGCCACGGGTACGTCCTACAATATCCGCATCGACGCGATGGACGGGCTGGTGACTTGGGAGCATCCGGGGTTTGCGCTGACCTGGATGGATGCTGTGGTGAATGGCGAACCCGCCACGCCGCGCCAGGGCAAGTGTGTAGAAATCAACGCCTTGTGGTATTCGGCGCTGTGCTGGGCGGAGCGCTGGGCCACCTGGCTGGCCGAAAAAGGCGGCAACGGCGAAGAACCCGCCAACTATGCTAACCACGCCCGCCGCTATGGGCAGCAGGCCGAGCAGGTGAAAGCCTCTCTGCAAAAGTTCTGGAACGGACGGCTGGGCTATCTATATGACCTGATCGACCCCGGCGATAATCCCAGCGTGCAGATTCGCCCAAATGCCGTGATTGCGCTGTCGCTCAGCCATTGCGGATTTTCTGACCTGCAAGGCAAAAAGGCGCTAGTGACCGCCCGCGATCGCCTCTTGACCCCCTATGGACTGCGATCGCTCGATCCCAGCGATCCCCAATACGTCGGCCGCTACATCGGCGACCCCGTGCATCGTGACCACGCCTATCATCAGGGCACCGTCTGGAGCTGGCTAATCGGGCCCTTCATTCGCGCCTGGCAGCGGTTTTATCCCAACGAGCCGCTGCCGTGGGATGCCCAGCCCTTGCTCGACCACTTCACCAACCAAGCCTGCCTCGGCTCCATCTCCGAAATCTTCGACGGTGACCCGCCGCACGATCCGCAAGGGGCGATCGCCCAGGCCTGGTCGGTCGCGGAGCTAGTGCGGCACTGGGAGGATCTAGGGGTTGGGGGTTAGGGGTTGGGGGTTGGGTTGAGGAGACAGCAGGAGAGAGAAAGAGGCAGAGAAAACTTAATCTCCATCACTCCGTCACTCCATCACTCCGTCACTCCACTACATCCATCACTCTATTACCTCTCTCACACCAGCCTCAGCAAACCCTCTATCATCCTTCTCGCCTGCCCTTCATAGCCGCTGCCAAAGAGGTTGAAGTGATTCAGGATGTGATACAGGTTGTAGAGCGTTTTGCGCTGGGCGTAGCCGGGTTCCAGGGGAAAGGCTTCGTTGTAGGCGCGATAGAAATCGTTGGGGAAGCTGCCGAAGAGTTCGGTCATAGCGAGATCGACCTCGCGATCGCCAAAGTAGGTGGCTGGGTCAAAGATGACGGGTTCCTCTAGCTTCGTGACGGCGGCATTGCCCGACCACAGATCGCCGTGAACCAGCGAGGGTAGAGGGTTGTGTCCCTGGAGCAGCTTGGGAATTGCGTCCAGAAGGCGATCGCCCTCTGGAAAGTGTCCGCCGCGTTTTTTCGCTAAATGAAGCTGGTAACCGATGCGATGCTCTGCCCAAAAATCCACCCAGCTTGCCGTCCAGGGGTTGGGCTGGGGCGTGGAGCCGATGGTGTTGTCCATCTCCCATCCAAAGCCGCGATCGCTCGTGACCCGGTGCATCGCCGCTAGGTTGCGCCCCATCTCCGCCCAACTGCGGTGCGTGCCATAGCCAAAGTCCAACCATTCCAGAACCAGATACGCCGAGCCATTTGCCGTGCCCCAACAGAGCGGCTGCGGCACACGAATCGTGCGGGTCGCCGCCATCTGGCGTAGCCCTAGAGCTTCTGCCTCAAACATGGCCACACGAGTCGCCTGGTTCAGCTTGACGAAATAGGCATGGCGCTCATCTGTCAGCGCGTAACCCTGGTTGATGCTGCCGCCGCCAACGGGGCGCTGCCGCAGGCTGCCCAGCGGCGCTCCGGTGACTTGGCGGATGTGATCGGCGATCGCATTCCACATGAAGCAGGGATAAGGGGTGGAGGATCAGGTCTCAGGCTTAAGGATGACCACGCTGTAGGCATCGGGAGAGAGGTAGCACTGGGCGGCAGCCATCAGGTCAGCAGCTTCGACGGACTGGATGTGGGTGGGATAGAGCAGGGCAGGCTGCAAATCGCCGACGACAGAATGATAATAGCCATAAAGCCCAGCGCGATCGCCGGGTGTTTCGTTGCCAAACACAAAGCGGTTGGCGACGAGGGTGCGGATACGCTGAATCTCGAAGTCGGTGACGGGTTCGGTTTGCAGACGGCGGATATGCTGGGCGATCGCCGCTTCCACCTCGTCCAGATTCTCAGCGGGCAACTGGGCAGAAATATAGAACACGCCCTGATGGGTGTAAGTCATGTTGCTAGCAGAAATGCCCGACACCAGCCGCCGATCTTCCCGCAGATCGCGCACTAGCCGCGAGGTTCGTCCCTGCGACAGCACCGATGCCAACACATCCAGCGCGTAGGTCTGGGGCAGGCTGTCCATCCCCGGCACGCGCCAGGTCATCACCAGTCGAGCCTGCTGGAGGGTGGGATCGGTCTGCTCATAGCGATGGATAGACTGAAACGGCGGCTCTGGCTCGGTGTGCAGCGGCTCTTGCAGGGTCGGGGGGGCGGGCTGGACCCGATGCGCTTGGGTCTGCGCGAAGCCCTCCGCCACGATTTCCACCAATTGCTCAACGGGCAGGTTGCCGACCGCCACGGCAGTCATGGATTGCGGCTGATACCAGGTCTGGTGAAAGTCGCGCATCTGCTGCGCCGTGAGCGCTTCAATCACAGAGGCAGGACCGAGAACCGGGCGGCGGTAGGGCGATCGCCCAAAAGTCATCTCCATCGCCCGGTAGAACGTGCGTCGCTGCGGATTGTCGTTTGCCCGGCGAATTTCTTCCAAAATCACATGGCGCTCTCGCTCAAAGGCTTCATCGGGAATCGCGGCGTTCAGCACCACCTCGATCTGGTGCGGGGCCAGCGCTGCAAAATCCTGCGGAGCCGTGGTGATGTAGTAATGGGTGTAGTCCTGGCTGGTGGCGGCATTGGTGACTGCGCCACGCTGTTCGATCAGCCGCTCAAACTCGCCACTCTGGAGCCGGGCCGTGCCCTTAAACACCATATGCTCCAGAAAATGCGCCATGCCGTTGATGGCATCTGTTTCAACCGCAGACCCCACCCCCAGCCACAGGCTCAGGTTCACAGCTTCTACGGGAATTTGTTCGGCAACAATGGTTAACCCATCCGGGAGTCGGTGAACCGTTGGCGCATTGAGACGAGGCGGTTTGCTCGCCTCTAGCACAGTCGGAATTGGAGTCATTGGGTAACAGACAAACAGTTCTTAATCTATCTTAATCGTCTGAACCATTGAAAACAGCATTGCCGCTCTAGTTTTCCTAGTTTCATCCTACCCATCCCCCGCACAATTACGCTCAATCGTTGCCATCAATCCCTGAGCAGACTTCACTTTCCGGAGCGCTCCAGGGAATCCAGCACTTCGCGAGATTCGGACTTCGTGAAGCGAAACTCGCGGTTAGGGAAAGGCACATAGGGTAGCCTGTTGCTCTGCCCTTGTCTCAGTTTTCGCCTAGGTTTTCTCTGCGAGTCTGGATTACTTTCGCTTGACTTATTGAGAATTAATGTCAAAAATAGGGTGAATAAGTCGCGCCAATCTCTGGATTGGGTGTGACCCGTCTACCTAGGCGCATTGCTCGATTTCACAAGCCCCTCGAAAAGTAAACAGCCTATGAGCCGATGTCTTTGCTGCAACACAAGCCTATTGCGCCATTTTCGTAGCTCAGGAGTGTATTGGTTCTGTCCAAGTTGCCGACAAGAAATGCCGAGCTTTGCCCCAGCAGTTGAGAATCCTGCCCAAGGTGCGCGATCACCCTGTGCCATCAGGGTGTGAAACAGGTGCAAGCTCACTGAGTTAAGTTCCATAGCAGAACTGCTTGAACAGGCAGTTGCCCACTGAATCGTTTGCTCCAGCCCCGCCTATCGTTGACCCCAACCATGCTAAAGCTTAATCCGGCTACCAAGCGCTCATTCAAGCGTCGGGAGTCTCTCCCCGCCTATCCGCAGCACCTCTGGCTGATAGAAAGCGGTGCGGTGCGAGCCTATACGCTGATGGGAGACGGCACGATTGTCGGTTTGGGATTTTGGGGAGCAGGCGATTAGGTCGGACAGCATCTGACCTGCATTCAGCCCTATGAATTGGAGTGCCTGACTGAGGTGCAGGCTAGGGCGATCGCCCTGGATGACTGCGTGAACTTGCCCCAAACGCTGCTTTCCCATCTTCATCAAGCGCAAGAGCTAATTGGTATTCGCAGTGGACAAATTCAACAAATTCATCCGAGGCTTTAACGTTCGCTAGAGTGGCTCTCAAGTCAATTTGGAGAAACACACGAGCAAGGGAAACTAATTAATCTGCGACTGACCCATCAAGACATAGCCGATGCACTAGGCACAACGCGGGTGACAGTGACTCGCTTACTCAGTCAGTTTGAGCAAGAGATGATAGCTTTACGCGAAAAATCAATCCCTAAAGCTGGGTAGAACCCCGATCGCCCGTCTAGAACGACCGGGTTCCCTAAGGTGCTGAAGTTAGGCGATCGCCCCTTCTTTCTGCCCGCAACTTGCGGCGTTTCTAGCGTCTCGGCGGGTTCTTCGACGGGCAAAATGACCAGATCTGCCTCGCTGATACTGGGCAGCGCCTTGCGGTCAAGCTGCATAGCTTCTAGATGCTGGTTGAACGTGGCGATCGCCTCGTTGTAGGTGGCGATGTGCTGCTCTAGGTCTGCCTTTTGGCGATCGAGCTGGCGAATTTTTTCCTCGGCTTCCTTTTCCAGCACGCGGGCCAGATAAGCGCGGGCCGCGTCGTATTGCTGGAGGATGTGGTCTGCCTGTTGCTGGGCGCTGGGCAGCAGGTGCGCGTTCAGCGTTTGGTTAATCGTCTGGCGGAAGGTGCGGGTGATGGTGTCCTTCACCTTTTGCTCAAAGTCGAGCTTGAGCAGTTGGCGAATTGCGGGTTCTGCCTCGATCATGGTCTGGTAGTCGTAGCCGCGACAGGCCTGTTGCAGCGTTTGCCGCAGTTGCCAGATCGAGCAGGTGCCCTCGGTGTAGAACTCCGGGCGTTCCCGCACATAGCGATCGCACTCCGTCCTGGCTTCGTTTTCCAGTGCCAAGGTCGCTTGGTCGCGCAGTCGGCGCAGGGCTTGCTCGATGCCGCCGTCGTTGCCCAGCAGTCGATACAAATCGCGGTAATAGTCCTGCTGGCGCACCCGGTCGATCAGCCGCTGAAAGAAGCGCCCCATCAGGTCTTGCGACGATTCCACCAGCACCTCTTCTAGCCCGTTTGCCAGGTAATAGAACGCCTCTGCCAGAATGCCCGACAGCGGCACGACGGAATTGCGCTTGTGGCTGGCTTGCGCCTGACGATGCACTTGGCTGACGGAAAAGGTTTGCAGCAGTTCGTCCAGGCGGCTGACCATGCGGGCTTTGAGGCGCTTGAAATCGTCTTCAAAGGCAGTGTTGAGGCTGCTGGCAACGGCTTCATTCACCGAGGCTTCGATATCCTGCTGAAAGGCTTCGCCAACGCGCTTCAGGTCGTGGCTCAGCTGGCGCAGTTCCATTGCCTTAATGCCCTCCAGATCGCGGGGCTGGCTGCCGATGTGCTGCCAAGCGTCGAGGTAGGCTTTGCGGAGGGCGATGCAGAGGGGCTGCAAGTCGTCTGCCAGCGTGGCGAGGAGTTGGGGACGCTTCTCTTCGGTCAGATAGCGAGTGATAGCATTGCGAAAGCTTTCAATCCCGCTATCGTGAATCAGTTGGTCAATGAGCGATCGCCCCTGTTCGCTCAGGATTCGCACGTAGTTTTCATTCGGCGATTCATAACTCCGCACATCAATGCGAAAGCGATCGGCAGGCAGCTTGCCAGAGTTGGCGCAATAGCGGTTGAATTCATTAATGAATTGCGGCGTGTCTTCGATTTCACCATTAATGCGAATGCTGTCGGCAAAGATGGAATCCAGCCTGTAGCGATCGCCCGCACTGGTATTGCGAATCTGACTGCCATAGAACCCCAAAAGGGCGCTGGTGCGATAGATCCGGTTGGTATCCTGAAACTGCTCCTGCACCAGCCGATCCAGCCGCTGCCGGAGCTGCGTGTTATACCAGGTTTCGTCAATCCGGTTGAACACATAAAAGACGCGATCGCGCACGCCGGGATTACTGCGGGTCGTCTCCAGCAGTTCCGTTTCTTCGCTGGTCATGTCGCCCGCAGCAGCAGGCTTTAGCACGCACACCACGGCGGACGTATCGGGATTTTCGATCTTGCGGTAGGTCAGTTCCGCGTCGCGCTTTACAGGTGCATCGATTCCCGGCGTATCCACCAGCACGTTTCCGTCTTGCAGCAGCGGATGATGGCAGTAGTATTCAATCCGCTTGAGGACGGCGCTATTGGCTCCCCGGCGGGCGTAGGCGGCGGCTTCCTGGAGCGTAGCAAACTGGAACTGCTCCATCGAATAGGTCTGGTTTTGCGTCGGGTGGATGCGATCGCCATTGGTGACAAACCCGTCCAGCAGGTAATTCAGCGCACTGGCCTGCTTGGCCCGCTCCGACTTGCTCTCGCCGCCCTCGGTGGCAATCACGTCGCAGCACAGCCCTTGCAGCAGGTTCACCACGTCGGGCTGGCGAATGTCGGCCGGAGCCGTCACGCCTAGCCGCTGGCACAGCGCCGCCGCTTGTTCGCGGATTTCTGCCTCGCTCATAAAGGTCAGCACGACGCGCTCTTTACCTGCTTCGGCGTAGGCAATGCGACATTCCGTACCCGTAGCGTGTCCTTCGGCGCTATAGAGCAGTTCGCGCTCCAGCAGCGCGTTGATCAGCATGGACTTTCCGGCGCTGAAGGCTCCTGCAAAGACGATTTCAAACGTCGGGGCGATCGCCTTTGCCAGCGACGCTTCGGCCGGAGTCGTGTCGAGGTGCGATCGCAGCGCTGGCTCTTGGCGCAGCAGTTCCATCAAACGAGTAACCGGGACTTGTAGCGATTGGCCCTGGGGTGAAGGAGCAGTCATAACTGTGACAATCCAGTAATTGGTATATAGGTGGATTCCAACGACAGGATTCTCATTTCGCAACGCTTCGCAACCCGATCAGTTCGGATTGCCACACTTCGGAAATCACGGTGTTTGCCAGAAAATCTTTAAGTCTTTGAGTTGGCGGCAGGATTTTGCGCTCAGGGCAGGGCTTGACCATTTTGTTCTGGGGCGATCGCCAGCAGGGTTTCAGCGGCCTGCTCTGCCCATTCATCGGGACTGGGATAGGTCGCAGCCTTTTCTGCACCGTAAACCACTTCCAGCGCGTGGGTGTGGACAGCTCCGGGCGAAAAGGTGACCGCTGCCATCCCAGCCGGCAATTCCAGGGCGATCGCCCGGGTCAGCCCCTCGATCGCCCACTTGCTGGCGCAATAGGCGGCGGCGTTGGCGGCTCCCTGTCTGCCCCAGCGGGCACTCAGATTCACAATAATGCCCCGCCGCTGCGCCACCATTGCCGGAAGAAACGCCCGCAGCACATTGGCAACTCCCTGCACGTTGACCGCCAGCGTCCGGTCAAACTCGGCAGCGGACAAGTCCCAAAAAGCGGACATCGGCGGCGTATAGCCCGCATTATTGATCAGCAAATCTGGTGCGCCCTGTTCGAGTGCCGCTTCAGCCCAAGCATTGACCTGATCGGGTCGGGTCACGTCCACGCTCTGAAACTGGTGGTTCTGAAGCTGATGCAGGGCGGCGTATTGCTGCTGCAACTGGGCGATCGCCCCTCCATTCAGATCACAGCCACAGACCGTATGCCCCAGCGTGATGAACCGATGCGCGAGCGATCGCCCTAATCCCTGCCCAACGCCTGTAATAGCAATTCGTCTTTGCATTCGCTCTTGCGTTCCCAGAGATAGGCTAAACCTGTACCGCTGCCACACACAAAAAAATCACGCAAAAGGCTCTAAAAATTGGATTACACGGTCTAATCCTGTGCTGACTCTTGTTCTATCTGTCGTTCAACCCAGTCCCTCACTGCTTGGCGAAATGTCAGGCGACCAAGATTGCGATAGGCTTCAATCAGTTGGGGCAACTGGCGATCTCCATAGCTCGGTGAAAAACTCGCGATAAAACTCCCCGTAGCCCAAGTTCAGATACTTGATCTGGGGGGCGATCGCCTCATGTAGCCTAGGGAGGTCGGCCATGGGCAGGGCAGGCTTGTAGTGGTGTTCGACGTGCCAGCAGTTGCCATTGGTCAGCCAGTCGGCAAAGCGGCTCGGTAAGATCGTGCGCGTGTTGACCATCATATCCGTGGTATCTCGCTGACAGCCCCAGTGTTCCGGCAGTTCGATCAGCGCATGAACGGGGCCAGCAAACAGCAGCGGCACGAGCCAGAGATGAACGAACACAGGAGTTTGCAGAACGGCCGTTATTAGCCCCATGCCGAATAGCAGCAGCGCCATGACTCGATAGCCACGCATCACGTTGGCGATCGCCCAGCGGGGTGCTGTTGTGCCTGCCGGGCCCATGCTGATCCGAATCGCAGTTTCATTGCCCAATAAAGAACCCAGCAAGCTGCGGACTACCGTGCGGTAGTGACTCAGCATAGACAGGTGCAGCAAAAAGCTCAGCGGTGCGCTCAGCTTACCAAAGTCATAGGAGAAGGATTCTTCGTCTTCGGGCGTGCCCACGGCCCGGTGGTGATAGCTGTGGGTGATGCTGTAGCGGGTAAACTCCACTCCCATAGGTAGCCCCAGCAGGAAGCCGATCGCCCCGCCCCAGTGTCGCCCAAAGTGCTTCTGGTGAATCATTTCGTGAGAAAGCTCGACCCCGTGGGCAAACATCACGCCCAGCACGAACTGGAACGGCAGCTTGAACGGAAATGGGAACAGGAGGATGCAGGGGATAGTGACAGTGGCGATCGCTCCATAAATCGCCAGCTTTTTCAGAAAGCTTGCAGTAGAAACAGATAGGGTCACGATACGCACTCCATCGGACGGGAAGATTCAGAAGAAATCCAAAATTGAAAAGCTGAGTCGTATCGAGGATGAATATGATAGCGAATGCTTAATAAAACTTAATGTTAATTTTAGAATTAGCCAAAGCGCTTCCGATGATATCTAGAAAACATTCAGCGAGATTTTTTAGGATTTTTTAGAACACTAAGGCAGCACGTTGAGAGGAGGCAAGTTTTCACGCAAAATAAACCTGACAAATCAGAACATTTGTCAAGCTAGAGAATGGAATCAGGATAGGTAAATGTAAGTGGGAACGAACAGCGATCGCACGCTAGAAGTCGAGAAATCTTCACGGGCGATCGCTGCTTAAACTTCCTAAACGCTACACGGGCTGAACGACAGAACCATACCGTTCCAGATCAGGCTGTAACCTCTGAAAATTCCTCATCAGGCGGCCCTGATGCGTTACCATAGCCCGCAGCAGGGCCGGGGGAAGCGCATCTACCCAGTTGGCTCCACTCAGCTTCGCAGCAACCAGTGGCGGAATCCAATCGCGCAGCATTGCGCTAAAGGCAACAGACGCATCATGAGGCAGACCAGCCGACAGGTTGTCTACCGCCATCACGGTTATACCGCTTTCAGAAAATGGCTCCAGCACTGCCCGCGAGATCGGATCATAGCCAAACACCGGGTTGTATAAATCACCCGATTGCACCGTACAGGCAACGCTGCCCGCAGGCGGATCGCAGCTCAGATCTCCGACAACTTGCAGGCGATGATTACCCCGTCGCCATGCGGCTTGAAATGCATCGTGGGGCAAGATGCGCGGATATTGCGGGGCCCAAAAAACGCAGTTCAGCAAGATGGATACGTAAGGTAATAAATCAGGGATGCGGCTGCTGTAGCGCTCAGGAAAAGTTGCATACTCGGCACTGTCGAAAAGACCGTCCCCATTGCGGAGCGTGTCGGACTTTTGCAGAGGGCACTGAAACAGCCCTGTGCGACCAGAGGCAAACAGCGCGGGCAACGCCTCTGCCGAAACTGTTTGGGGCGACAGCAGTTGCAAAATCTCCATCGCGCCCTGACCGACGTTGCCCAATCCGGCGATCGCCACCACCAGCGGATAGTCCGTCACGCCCAGCAGCGCCAGATCTTGTTGCAGGCGCTCGCCCAGAATTTGTAGATGCGCCTTCGCTTCAGACAGGTTTACGTACTCATACACAGGCTTCAGGTCTGCAAACACGCAGGGCTTGCCCAACGCCACACAGCGCTGTCCAAAGGCTCGCAGCGTCTCAAACATCCCCGTTTGTCCAGCCGATCGCCCAAAAAACACCGTCCGCCGCCCTTCTTCATCGGTGATGCATTCATAGTCGATCAGCGTCACGCGGCGATCGAGCAGTTGTTGCAGCAGGGGCATATTGTCGGGCTGCCCCTTGATTACATGGGCAAACACCAGGTACGTTTTGCCATCCAGCAGTTGCTCTGGGTAAAGCTCTTTGACGCAACAGATGATCTCTGCCTCGGATAGGTCTTCCTGAATCACGGCTCCCGCCGCCGCAAATTCAGCATCAGAGAACGTCCGCAGTCGCGCTGGCTGCACAATAAACCGAACGCAATCGCCCAACTGCCCTTTCAAACGGCGTATGTCAGTCGGAACTAGTGGAACTCTAGCCTCAAACTTGCGATCTTCATTCTCTCGACGCATGCCAATTGTTACGTAGCTTGGATCAGTCATGATACCTTTTGAATCAGTTCATTACATAGAACTTTGCACATCTCAGTGCAGAACTAACCTGCGAAGAGTTCAACAGAGTCGAGCTAAAAATCAACTCGGCGGTTTCAAACCTAGAGACTTAAAACTGAATCAGTCGCTGATGCTGGAAGAAGTCCTCGTAGCGACTGCGGGCCCGGATTAGCTCCAGGCGATCGCCCCAAATGGCGACCTCTGCGGGGGCAGGGTGCAGCGCAAAGTTGGTTAGCGAGTGATTGAAGCCGTAAGCCCCGCAGTTTCGGATGACCAGGCGATCGCCAATTTCCAAATCCACAGGCAGCAGCGCATCGCGCACCAACACATCGATAGGCGTTGGCAGCTGACCCGCGATCGTGGTGGGCATTGTGTCGGATGACTCTTTTCCCAGGACGCGCAGAAACTTGCTGGCGTTTTGCATCGCGGGGGTGCGGTAGAGATGGTGAACACCGCCGTTGAGAATCGCAAACCGTTTGCCCTGCGATTCCTTAATGTCCAGCACCTCTGTCAAATACATCCCTGCCTCACAAACGAGATAGCGCCCCATTTCCAAAATGAAATGAAACGGCTCGTGGCTAAACAGAGCTTGCAGGGCCGCCCCAAACGCAGGCACATCAAACGCGGCATCGACCGAGTTGTAGGGCACACCAATACCGCCGCCAAAGTCGATAATGTTAATGTCAAAGCCCTGCGATCGCAGTCGGTGGGCGATCGCCACAGTGTTTTGCCACGCATCAATCAGTTGCCGATAATCCAGCACGTTGCTTTCGGTGAACACATGAATTCCCTGAAGCCGTACATGACTGAGCGACTGAATCTGCAACAGTTCGTCTGCTGTCTGCGCCTCATCTACGCCAAACTTACTCGCGCCTTGCCCATTCATGGCAATGGGTTTTAGCGTGTCGCCATTGTGACTGCCATCCGTTTCAGAGATTGCTTCGGAAACTGCTTTGAAATTCTCGTCAGCATGTACAACGCGATTCGTCTTCGCGTCGATCGCACAGCCAGAATCACAGCTATTCAGCGTGCGAAACTGGGGGTTAATTCGCAGCAGGATGGGCTGCTGTTTTCCCTGCTCCGTCGCTATCTGGTTCAGCCGTCGCGCTTCATTGGCCGACTCTACGACAATCAGCCCAATATGGTAATTGAGGGCCTCTGCCAGTTCATCATTGGTTTTGCCAGGGCCCGTGAAGACCGTTTCCTCAGCAGAATAGCCCGACTTCAGCGCGGCGATGAATTCACCCAGAGAGCTGACCTCTGCGGCTGCGCCCCGCCGCGCCAGCAGGTGCGAGAGGGTAAGATTGCTATTTGCCTTGAGGGCGTAGTGCAGGCGAAAGTTCTGAGGGAGGCTGTGGTCGAGATCCGCAAATCGGGATTCAATCAGCGCCAAGTCGTATAGATAAAGCGGCGCTCCAAACTGGGTAACGGCCTGAGACAGCAACGCTGCGCTTGGCGGCGCGGGGGCAAGGGGTAGGGTCAATCCGGGCATAGATCGTCCTCAAGCGGTGGGAAGCCTTCTAGAGCTTTCTATGGGGCATTCAGAAAGCGAATCGTCGTGAATGGTCGCAGCGACCTAACCGGATTTATGGAAAGGAGAATTCTTAACTATTTCTTAAGATTTGTAAACTCGCCCTTATTATGAACTGTTTGCAGGGTTCTGTCTAGGGGCAGCAGCCTTTCGCGATGGAGTGATCGATCAAGATAATCTGCCACAAATCCCTTTTGACGCCCACAGATAACCCTTCTTTTATCACTGTGGACAAAGAAAATCCAGAGTGACAACTTTCTGTAGAACACTCCTCCTATGCACACGCTGTAGCAGCACGAGAAACCGCTGGTTCAGATTTTCCCTCACAAAACTTTTCCCTCACAAAACTGGCAAAAGAGGGATAACCCCTCGGCGGTCGGCTCCAAACTCCGGCGGCAAGGCTAAGTCAACGGTTTGTCATCTCGCTTGGCAAGTACATTTCGTTTACTTTCCAATCATATGCAATGCCTCGATCCAGATTT
The DNA here is from genome assembly GCF_001548395.1 of Leptolyngbya sp. O-77. Taxonomy (NCBI): domain Bacteria; kingdom Bacillati; phylum Cyanobacteriota; class Cyanophyceae; order Leptolyngbyales; family Leptolyngbyaceae; genus Leptolyngbya; species Leptolyngbya sp. O-77. The sequence goes on along the minus strand of NZ_AP017367.1, from coordinate 4,376,143 downwards.
TGAGTTCTTGCTCAGCTAAGTTCTTATCGGTTAATTCTTTTTCCTGATGGGCAATGTAGGTGTTCCGAAAGTCATTGATGCGGGTGACGGTTTCCAAAAACTTACGCCCACCCTGAAACCGTAACTGAGTTTGTAAGGCTTCAAACACACCGCCGATTTTCGTGGTGTCATTGAGAGCATAGTCTAAACACGAGCGCAGCAACCCGATCAGCGACAAGCCATTATTGAACACCAACGTCCGCTTCAGATTTTGTGCCAATTTGCGGTAATAGTCCTCTGATTTACGGTCAACACTGCCCAGATAGGGAGCGAACCAGGTTTTTTGGTCTTCTACGGTGACGGGCATTTCTGGTCGCAGTCGCCGCGCCAGGAAGCCTTTCGCCACTTCATCGATCGAACCCAACAGAGCGGTAAAAACAGGGGCATAATTCATCCCCTCTTTGTTCTCGAAGAAGCGGTAGAGCATGACGGCTTGATCGGCGGCGCGGCGATAGCGAGAAGGCAGAGCATTGAGAATGGCTGGATCAATCAGGCTATCGACAGCAGAAGCTTCTTCATCCACCTGCCCCAAATTCACGAACAGCGGTAAATCCTGAAATTCCTCAGCCTGGAGCAGGTTTTGCAGGGCAGGGGCACAGGCACGAGCCAGTTCAGCAACGGTATCGTTTGCCATGCGTTCAAACACGCTTTGGGGAATGTAAAGATAGTGCCAGGTGCCTGCTTTTTGCTGACTAAAGTCAGCACTACGAACGTTTTGGTTTGTAGTGGCGACTTCAGTCGTCACCCCAGAAGCAGCCTCACACCAGGCGATCGCCGCTTTTGCTTTCAGTGGCACATCCCGATCTTCTCGCCCCTTGGTTTCGACCAAATAGTAGTGACCATCAATCGTGCGGACAAAGAAATCGGGGGTATAGAAGGCAAGTCTGTCTCCATTCGCCAGGTAATCAATTCGCAAGCACTGTGGTCCGGCATTTTTGGCAAAGGCGGCGACATCGGGGGCGCGATCGCAGAACTTCGCGACTGCCACTTCTAATTCCCGATTGCAGGTGACGAGGTTGAAGAGAGTTTTTGCGGCTTCCAGGGCGGGACGGCGTTCGCTGAGAGTGACTTGAAAAGGTTTCCAGGCATTCAGGGATTTGGGCGGTTCGACCATCAGCCGTTCTTCGGTGGTGGTGGTGCGGCTGCGGATCAGGGGCACAAACACTGCCCGCAGGTGTTCGCCCACATCAGAATCGGCTAATCGAGCCACCAGAGCCGGATCGAACAAGGTAGTTTTCTGCTCAAATAGGATTTCTTCCAGAAAGGTCTGAATCAGAGGAGCCAGAATGGGATGGAGTCCTCGCAGTTTGCAAATGGTTTCCAGTTGCTTGACATAGTAGGAAACCGCGCCAATGCCCGACTCCAACAGAGGCAGATTCAACTGCATTTTTTCGACGACTTCCCCTGTAAAGAGATGTCGTCCTTCGTATTCGATCGTATTTGTCCCGTTCGTAGTGCCGACTTTAGTCGGCTCCCCAGTAACATCATTAACCCCTGAAGTGGTTACTACAAACTCGTTCGTAGTGCCGACTTTAGTCGGCTCCCCAGTAACATCATTAACCCCTGAAGTGGTTACTACAAACTCGTTCGTAGTGCCAACTTTAGTCATCCCCAAAGGCAACGGCTGAAACCGCTTAAAGGCTTTTTTCACATCCTGAATCGTCAAACCCTCCAGCTTGGGCACAATCCGAAAACCTGCGGAAAGAGTGGGAATCTGGATATTCAGGGCATTCACATCTTTGTGGGCTTCATCGGGAAAGATGGAAATCGTGGTGGCAGGAACGCGATTGAGTTCTACAATTTCCAGCGGCAAGCCTTCTTGAGCCAGTTCTTGCTGATAGAGGCTGGCAAAGGCGGGATGTTCCACTACTGTCACCAGTTCATTGGCTTGACCGGGGGGAGTCATACGGCGCAAGCCCCGACCCAGGGTTTGCTCGGGCAAAATATTGGCTTTAGAGCTGTAGGGACGCAAAGGCACGATCGTCGTCACGTTGCGCACGTCCCAAGCCTTCCCGCAGCATCAATACTGAGACAATGCAGAAATAGGGGCTGGCGTTGCTATCCAGTTCTCGACTGAGTTTTCGCAATGCCTTTAGGTCATCGTCGCTGATGGCTTTTTCGTCTTCGACAAATTCATAGCGGGCATCCTTGCCCCGTCCGACTTTTTTCAGCTTGCCCTTCAGGTTGGTGTGCAGGTTGATGGTTTTGCCGTTGAGTTGCTCAAATAGCGGGTCAGTGTTGAAGCGTTGAGTGATTTGATCGGCGGCATCGGTATCGTCGCACATGATGAACAGGAGCGGCTTTTTGCCGCTGGCTTGCCACTCGGCTTTGCTGGCTTTCCAGCGTTCGTAACCCAATAGTAAATGCTGTTCCCAGCGATAGGCGGCGTTGTCGTCGGCTTGCTCCACCAGTTTGCGGCTGGCTTGTCCGATCAGCGGGGTTTTGACAATTCCGGCATCCACCGCTTCCCCCAGCGGTGTATCGCAGACAATGTGTTTGAACAGTTGCCCTTTGTTGTCTTTGGGCGTGGCGGAAAAATCCAGTTGCGTCACCAGTTTGCAACCACTCCGAGCCAGGATGGTTTCGTGCAGGGTGCGGATGGCTTCGTTCCAGGCGGAGCCAGCATCCCAAACATGGTGAGCCTCGTCATTCAGCACCATGACGCGGCGGTGGGCCGTGATCCTGTCCCGCAATGCCGCTCCCGTATCCAGCGCTTTGGTTTTTGAGACGGCTGGCCCCATCCAGGCATAGGTGTCTTCCTCGGCTTTCTTTTTGCGTTTGGCAGTGTCGTAGAGACGATGAATATTGGTGAGATAGAGCGTCCCACCCGTAGCGGCACCACTGGCTTCGTCCTGTAGCACCACGGATAAATTCCAATCGCCGCGCCATTCGGGGGGGAATCAGGGGGGTCTTCGTCAAACACGCGCCCGTTGCCAAAGTCGTCTTTGAGGCGTTCGTAGACCGTCAGGTTGGGGGCAATGACGACAAAATGCCGCGCCATTTCAGAGTCGGATTCCCGCAGGGCGTGGAAGTAGCTCCAGACAATGCACAGGCTCATGACTTTGGTTTTACCTGCCCCGGTTGCCAGTTTGAAGGCGTAGCGGCTCCAGGCATCTTCGTCTTCAGTGATGCCCAAGGCTTGCAATTCGGCATTTGTGCCGCCAAACTCGGCAATGATTTGGGATAGGCATTCGATCCGCCGCACTTCCTTGAGGTAAATCAGGGTTTCGACGGCTTCTCGCTGGCAGAAGTAATAGCGAAACTCGAATTCTTCACCATCGGGGGTGGTTTTGCGATGAGCGCGGTTGAACCAGTGGTTGAGCAATTGAATTGTGGTGTCGCTGGCTCCGATATAAAACGCTTCTCGCCATTCTCGCACCGCTGAGCGCAGGTTATTGACCACCTCAATCGGGGAAGCTCTGCGTCCCTGTTTTACCACAGCAGGGTCGCCAGATTTTTCTGCCCGGACGCGATGGGCGTTGGGTTCCTGCCAGGGGGCAAAGAGGGGTTCGAGAACGGTGGGGTTGAGAGTGGAGGAGGTCATGGGTAGGGCGTGTGAGATTTACAACGAAAGATGCTGGCGAATGGTTTGACGAATAGCGGCACAATCTTGAAAGGCTTGATTGGCGATCGCCTGATTAGCTGAGACACCCGGATAGCGAAACTCAACCGCATAGGTTGTTAGGGCATCAAGAATCGGACGCAAAGATGCCCACCCCGGCTGGATGGGTAAGAACAGATCGAGTAATGCGCTGAGGTCGTGAGTCTTTGTAAACGGAATATTTTCTTCTTGGAGGCAAGCTTTCAGATATTTTTCGATGCATTGCTGAGCATGAAAACATACGGCATCGTAATTAGCCAGTTGCTGAACCTGAAGCTCTCGCTGAGCGGTGGCAAAATCACCTTCTGCTTTATTGACCCACTCTTGCGTGATTGGCTTCATAGAGAACACGACCATTTTTCATGATATCTTGAATAAAAAAGTCACCCATTTCCAGGCGTTGCTGAATTTGTTCAGGAGTTCTTGCTATCAGATCTAGGGGGAAGGGAGCCTTAATTTGTTGCCGAATGGCGATCGCCTTTTGCACTGGCATTTCCTCAAAGGGCAAAATTACCAATAAATCTACATCTGAGTCTTCGGTGGGCTGTCCAGAGGCATAAGAGCCAAACAAGATAATGCGTTCTGGCTGAAATTTCTCAGCAATTTGTTGACTAAAAGCCTGAATTTGACTGATAGAGATCATGCTACACTTCCTCTTCCTGAAAGCAACTCAGCCATCAATGGCTTTGATTTGGCAAGCTGACTAACCGCCAGAATGGAGAAGCCGAGCAGGTTGCTCTCTAAATCCACCCGCTCCATAACGGCATCATTTTCGGTTTCCCGCATATAGCCCGGAGCGTCCGAAAAAATCACCTCTAGAAAGTCAGCTTCCGGATCAAACCAAACTTTTACTCGCTCTGCCATAGAGTTTCTCCTGAATGAGTTTGTAGTTCTCGCTTTAGCGAGGCATATTCAGGCATTAAAAATTCATCCCATTCTCTTCCATAGTCTTTGATGGGATAGCGCACCCAAGCATCCCGTAAAAAATCACGTCCTTGCTGCGCCAAATACCAATGCACACTACTACAAATCCAGTCATAGGGTGATTTTGACCATTCGTGTTTAACCGGGTTGTAGTGAATGTAATTCAGGGTTGTGTAGTAATGGCGATCGGAGCGGATAGCGCGATCGCTATAGGCATACCAAACTTTCCGCCCGACTGTTTGATCTTCCAGGTTCCACTGTCGAGAGGTAGAGCCATGCACTCGTTGTAAAACTTTCCCGATTTGTTGATAAGGGCTAAAGCCCTTACTACAAACAGGTTCATAGTGAGGACTTGAGTCCTCACCAAAATCACCCAAATAAACTAACACATGATAATGATTGGGCAAGATCACCCATCCTCGCAGTTCAATACCACAATCTATAAACTGCTCAAATAGCAAATCTAAAAGCTGTTTGCGTCGTTGCTCAGTCTTGATATGGCACTTGTGTTCGTAGCAAGCTGCTGTTAGCAAGTAGAACGATTGATCCTGAATCGGATGAGGTGGGCTGTGGGGTGGATAGCCCTTCGCTAAGCGTTGTTGCACCAGTTCAGCCCGCTGCACGGGTGTTAGTTGGCGATACTCATACATGGCAAGTACCTCCGACATCAAGGTTCGTAGTAACGACTTTAGTCGTTATTTCCTGGTGATAAGGGCTAAAGCCCTTACTACGAACTGGGGTCATACTTCCACCTCTACGGTAATCGAGGTGTCGCAGCCGAAGGTATCGACGACTTTGACGCAGGCGGTGTATTTGCCGGGAGCGGGGTAGGTGTAGCCCGCATCGCTGATGGTTTTGAGGCTGCGATCTTTGCGGGTGCGGTAGTCTTGCCAGTCGTGGGTGAAGGGTTTACCGGGATGCCAGTTGAAATCCACTGCCCAGAAATCAATAAAATCAAAGCCGCTTTTGATCGCCCGTTCTTTGATGGCTTCCAGTTCCTTGGTGGGCACTTCGGCAAGGGATGGAAGAAACTGGGTGAGTTTGATGTCTACGGTGCGGGCTTGAGGACTAAAGTCCTCACTACGAGCCTGGTTTGTAGTAACAACTTCAGTCGTTCCTTGCGGTTGGGTTTGAGGACTAAAGTCCTCACTACGAGCTTGGTTTGTAGTAACGACTTTAGTCGTTGCTTTACGGTAGACGGGTTCGGCGGCGAGGACAGCCACTTCCAAAAACGGGGGTGGTGCCTTGCGATTCTTCTCCATAATTTCGCGGGGAATCTGCACCAGCTTCAGCTTTACGCCCAACTCCTGCACCAGGGCATTCACCAGCAGATGCAAGTCCATCTCAAACTCCCAGGCGAGGCAATAGCACTCCCGCCCGCCCGCCTGCGCCGTTGCCTGCGCCACCTGTTTGGCTTCTTCGCGGGTAAACATGGAGTCGATGCCATCCACATGGCAAAATGCCCCCGCTTTGCGCCCATGCAGTAGCGGTGAGGGCGGATTGGTCAGCACCTCGGCTTTGAAAAACTCCAGAATCACCCGCCGATGTTCTTCATCTGCCCCCTGCAAGCGGTCTTTTTGCCACCACTGCCGCTCGTAGCGCCCCAGGTTATAGACATCAAAGGCGCGATAGGGTTTGCCCTTACTGTACAACTTGCGCTGAAGCTCAATCATCCGCTTGCGGGTGGTGTGGATGGCAAACCGCCCCAAATCACACATCAACCACCTGCGCCCCAACCGCTCGGCAACCGCCCCAGTGGTGCCACTGCCACAGTTATGGATGGCACAAACCTCTGTGAGGTAAGAATGGGCTGCTTCTACTTCTAGGTCATAGACTTCTTCTTCACTGGGGACGGCGACCACGTTGGTCAAACGCACACCTTCTAGGGCGGTACCCCAAAAAACAATGTCACCGGCTTTGAGATCGCTGGCGGCAATCCACTTAGCCCCTTGGGGGCTAAATGGCTCGGCACTGATGGTCTGAATCCACGCTGCGACTCCCTCTAGGTTAGTCATGACTTTTTTGGCAGGAATCCGCATTGTCCGTAATCCTAGCGATCGCAGGTAAGCATCCCGGTTGGCATCATGGGCGATCGCCTCTGGACTGCTGTGAGCAATGGCACCATCGACTTCGACAACCAGGTGTGCCTCACGGGAGTAGAAATCGGCAATGTAGGGGCCGATCGGATGTTGACGGCGAAAGGAAACCCCCAGTTGGTTGTTCCGTAATGCACCCCACAGTTTGCGTTCTGGCGGGGTCATGGTTTGACGCAATTCACGACTGCGACCCCGCATATGTCTTGGAATGCCTGACCAGTCGGAGTGGCCGCCCAGGGTACGGGGGGCTGTTTTAGCGAGAACTTTGTGATCGGCGGTGAGCCAGAGGGTTGCTTCTGTGCGAGAGTGCCGCAGGCCAATCATTTGACCTTGGTAGGGGCGGTGGATGGTGCGCAGAACGCGATGGGCTTTGCCGTCATGGGCGAGGACAAAATCGCCGGGTTGGATGGTTTCGATGGCAACTAGGGAGAGGGTGGCTCCTTCGGGGGTAATGGTGGAATTCGCCCCTCCCCAGCCCTCCCCGCACGCGGCAGTGGAATTCGCCCCCTCCCCAGCCCTCCCGCACGCGGGGAGGGAGTAAGAGTCAGAGTCAGAGTCCTGTCCCCCCCGTGCACGGGGGGGACTACAGGGGGGGCTGCTCAGGGGACTAACTCGCCCGACCTGGGGAACTAGGGAGAGGGTGGCTCCTTCGGGGGTAATGCTGGAATTTGCCCCTCCCCAGCCCTCCCCGCACGCGGGGAGGGAGTAAGAGTCAGAGTCCTGTCCCCCCCGTGCGCGGGGGGGACTACAGGGGGGGCTGCTCAGGGGGGCTGTCAACCCGCCAGACCTGCGTACCCTTCCGTACACAAAAGAAATCGGCAACCAGATCGCCTTCGTTGGAAGAGGCTTGGATAATGCGATCAATTAAAGCTTCTGGTTTTTGAGTTGCATAGTCAACACGCTCATCTGCTTGAGAGTTAATAACAGCTAAATCAGTCCAAAGTGATGGGACTGGCATAGATGCTTCATCTGCGTATCTTTTTACTCTTGGCATCCCTGTTGATGTCAGGACGATCCGCTTTTTATCAATTAGCTCATCAATTTTCTCTTGTGTATATGCCCAATGTCTTCCAGGAGGTGGTGATAATTCTCTTCCAAAAAATCTTCGCGGTGATCCTCCACCTGCACCGTGAGCAGAAACCAACTGATATCGCCGACCGTCTGTATCTATTTGAGTGTAATGGCTATCTAAGTATTCTTTAGGTAAAGGTGCAGAAGTGTTAAATCCAGATAGAAAACTTTACATTTTAGCTTACAAGAGTCATACGAGTGTTTCGGGCAGCAGATCGTAGCTCCAATGAACCATTGAGCAGCGACGGCTCAGTTCCAGTTGTAAATACCGAAACTTGTCGAGCAATTCACTGCCATAGAATGCTGGAATTTCGATTAACAATAAGATTAAATACGTGATGAGCACCATATAAATCTGAATACTCACCCCATTCACATTCTTGGTGATGAGACGATCGAGCTTTAAGTGCATCTTGAGAAACTTCCATAACACCTCAATTTGCCAACGATGCCGATAGGTATCACTGCAGAAGTGTTGAATCTCGATACACAACTTTACAAACCTGGAGATTTTTGGCGAGTTTGAGCTTCTGTTAATGAGAATGGGGTCAATAGTCAGACCAATTCGGTATCACCAGCACCAACGCACAACTTGGCACTACCCGCCAAAATCTTAAGATTCAACACTTGTGGTATCACTGATTTCTTCGTCGCTCATCTCATTGACATTAGTTGCCAGACGAAACTCGCTCCGACTCTCCAAATCACAGAACCAAACCACGCGGTAACGGTCGTGGTCAAGTTCAGTCTTCATATTGTTCTTGATTCGCACCACAAACTTTGTTTGAGTGAGACTCATTTGGTCGAGAAATTCCCAGCTTGCGAAGCCTCTATCCATGATGCCGATGCCGTTTTCGGGAATCATCGTGCTAATCGAATCGGCAAACTTTGCATCATGTCCTTGCCCAAAATGAATCAAGCATTCACTCGAATATCCTTGCTCTAAGTTGATTCCATTCAGTAATTTAACTTGGTGATATCCTTGCAGCCAAAATAGCTTGCTGGTAAGTGTAACGATGGTTGAATCAATCGGAAAAAGTATCTGAGCCGCGGTCGGCTGTTTGCGCTTTACTTGCTCAATTAACTGTGCATAGATTCGACAAAAGTGCCCATCCGTTCGAGTTTTGCAAGCTTTAGAAAAGGTGGATATATCGACCTCAACACCTGTACGATTTAGGCGGTAAAATAAGTCTCTCATGCTGGTTAAGCCTTGTCCAACACAAAGGTCAACCAGATTTCAAAGAACAAGCGCGAGTTCAAAACGGGATAGTCATGCGGACAAAGCTGCATCAAGATCGATTTGACAAGCTTCGGAAATGAGGCTATCATCAGGCATCATTTTTTGTTTACTAGGGGACAGAATACTGCATTCTGTCCCTTTTTTTCGTCGCTTAATCTATCTTTCAACACTTCTGTTACTGAAGAGTTCGATTAGTCACTACACTGGCATAAAACCAGCGTCGCAAAGCAAAACCTACAAACTGAAGGTACCCTGAAGTTGCTCTCTCTAAGACAGTGTGCCTATTCTAAGGGCGAGAGACAGGAGAGAGCGCGAGATCGCTAATGGGCATGGAAATTGAAAATGTAGTGCAATGATCCTCGAAGGCATAGGTGAGTCGCCCGTAGTGTTGCTCCTCGATAATGCGGCGAGTCGTCACTAGCCCCAGTCCCAGCCCTTTCCCCGCAGGCTTGGTGCTAAAAAATGGTTCAAACAAACGGCTCTGCTTTTCCTGGGAAAGACCGATGCCGTTGTCTTGAATCTGAAGCAGGACGCGCCGCTCCGACTCTTGTTGAATTGTGATCACGACCTCTGGCGTGTAGGGAACCTCTGAGGGATGTTTCTCCAGAAGGTCTAGTTTTGCTTCGACAGCATCGACCGCATTGACCAATAGATTAAAAACTGCCTGACTGATTTGCTCGGCATAGCAGTTTACCAAGGGAATCGGCTGATAGTTTTTGCGAATCTGAATGGTCGTGTCTGTGGAGCGGTTTTCCAGACGATAGCGGAGGAGGGTTAAGACCGTTTCGACCGTATCTTGCAGGCTGATGCGCTTGAGGCCTGCTTCGTCCAGATGCGTGAAGCTACGCAGGGCCGACACGACGGTTTTGATGCGGGCTGCACCTGTTTTCATCGACTGCAAGATATTGTTTAGGTCGTTAATGACGAAATCTAGATCTATTTCGGTCTGGAAGTCGCGGATGGCAGCAGGTGGATCTGGGTAGTGTTGCTGATAGAGTCGGGCAAATTCCAGGATAGTTTGCACGTATTGGCGGGCCGGTTCGACGTTGCCAGAAATAAAGTTCAGCGGATTGTTGACTTCATGGGCAACGCCAGCCACAACTTTTTTCAGGGTGGACATTTTTTCCTGCTGGATCAGGGTTGCCTGCGCCCGTTTGAGGTCTTCCAGGGTTTGCCGCAGCTTTTGGTTTTGAATTTTTTGGGATTCCTGGAGCGATCGCAACATGAGTTGAGTCTGAATCCGCACCAGCACTTCTTCCAGCTGGAAGGGCTTGGTAATGTAGTCCGAACCACCAGCCTGGAAAGCCCGAACCTTATCGAGGGCATCGCTGCCTGCACTGAGAAAAATAATCGGGATGTGCTGGGTTGCCGGATCGGTCTTGAGCCGGGTGCAAAGTTCATAGCCGCTCATCTCGCCCATGTTGACATCGAGCAAGATTAGATCTGGCAGCAAGGCGGCGATCGCCCGCAGTGCCATTGCCCCACTGGTGGCTTTGCGGACTTCGTAGCCCTGCGCCATCAGAAATTTTGACAAAAAGCGGATGTTGTCAGGGACGTCGTCCACGATCAACAGATCGGGCTGGGGCGAGTCCAGTGGTTGCTCCGACGCTGAGATGAACGACGGGTCTAGGGTGGAGTCGGGTATAGCGTCTGGCATACTGGTGTGCTGAGCCGTCTCAGCCATCAGGGGATTAGGATTCGGCATTGGGAAGAAGCGGCTGAGTCGCCGCCAGAATTTTGTCGAATTGGAATTCTTGGGCCAGGTGAGACAAGGTTTGATGCAGTTCGGCTTGATCGGAAGAAAGTTCGCCCAGCAGGTCTAAAATCCGCAGATCGTTCCCCTGAAGAGCGGCCTGATGGAGATTGGCAATCCAGGAAACGGAAATCGACTGAAACTGCTCTGGCTCTAGCTGCATGGGGAGGGTGGTGCTGGCGCTACCCGCTGCAAATTCTGACGGAACCTCGTCGTAGACATAGCGCACAGAGAGATGGCGGGCGATCGCCTCAAAAATTTGCTCTCGCTTAAAGGGCTTGCTGATGAAGTCGTCACAGCCCATATTCAGGATTTCCTGGCGCTGCTCTCGAAAGGCGCTGGCCGTGAGGGCAATGATGCAGGTGCGGCTGGCGGTGGGGTCAGTGTCTAACAGTTTCTCTTCTTCCTGGCGAATCTGCCGCGTTGCCTCGTAGCCGTTCATCACGGGCATTCGCATATCCATCAGGATGAGGTGGGGCCGCCAGGCTTTCCAGAGGGCGATCGCCTCTTGCCCATTGGTCGCCTGCTGCACCTCAAATCCATGAATACTAAGCAAGCGGATCAACAAATCTCGATTCACCGGATGATCTTCTACCACCAGCAGACGGCAAGTGGGCTGATCCGTCGCCAGCCCCAAAACCCGTCCCTTCGGTTCTGCTGCTTCGGAGGTGCAGAGGGATTCATCTACCGCGTCTGCCTGGATACAGAAGGTAAACACGCTGCCTTGCCCCAGTTTGCTGTAAGCCGTGATGTCGCCGCCCATTATCTGCACATACTTGCGGCTGATGGTCAGCCCCAGACCGGTTCCTTCAGAGGCGTTCATGCCGCTGCGAGTCTGCTTGAAGGGCTTGAAGAGCTGGCCTAGCTCGTCCTCAGCGATGCCATAGCCTGTGTCTTCTACTTCAAACACCAGATACATAGGTGTGTATTTTTGAGCAGCAGCGCCGCCGGATTCGGCATCTGACGGTGAGGGGGGGGCTGTGGAGTTGGATGCGGGTCGTGCTGCGAGCTTCACCCCTGCTTCAGAGTGGGCGGCTGAGTGAGCCTTTGAATTGATGGAATCTACGTAGGAGTCGGCCGGGGAACGGTAGAACGTCAGCAGATCCGAGGCAGTCAAATCGCTAGAATACAGGCCTGTATGAACCCGTAGCGTTACGCTACCTTCTTCTGTGAATTTAATCGCATTGCCCAGTAGGTTGATGAGAACCTGGCGGAGCTTGCCTTCATCGGTGGCGATCGCCACTGGCAGATCCGCATCTAGCTCAAACACCAGCCGCAGCCCCCTTTCAGCCGCTCGGACTTGCATCATACTGTGCAAACCGTCGAGCAAATCGTGGAAATTCACCACGCTCTCTTGAACGGTGAGTCGTCCTGACTCAATCTTCGACATCTCCAGCACGTCGTTGATCAGCTGGAGCAGGTGTTCCCCGCTGGCTTGAATGGTATCCAAGTCATTTCGATAGTCCTGATGAAGACTGTGATCTAGGCTGAGCAGTTGGCTCAGACCCAGAATGGCATTCAGCGGGGTGCGTAGCTCGTGACTCATGTTGGCCAAAAACTCGCTTTTGGCTCGGTTTGCAGCGTCGGCCTGGTCTTTTGCCCGCTGCAAGTCCTCTGCCTGGGTCTGAGTTTGGGCGAGCAGTTCTGCCTGCTGCACGGCAACCCCCAGTTGGCTACCAACTTGCAGAATCATCTGCACTTCGTCGTCTTCCCATTGGCGGGGAGCGTTGTTTTGATAGGCGGCGAGTAGCCCCCAAAGCTGATCGCGGCAAAAAATAGGAACGGTGGTATAAGCGCGAGCCTGCAAGGCTTCTAGAACATTGATATAGCAGGAAGAAAAGCCAGCCGTATAGATGTCGGGAACGCAGCAGTAGGCGCCTGTCTTTTGCCGATAGATACCGCCTTCTGTATTTTGCAAGTAGGTGTCCTGGATCAAGGTTTCAGTGCCGTCAAACTTTTTGACCGTGCAACCTGCCTGGTCAATCAGTCTGTCAGTCCCGGCAGGCTTAGCTTCTGCGGCTCGTAGCTGAGAGAATTGGGACGAGTTTTGAGAAGCGGGTTCTGGCGACACGACAATTTTGCTCCAGCCATCAGCGACTGACTCTGCGACGACTGCGCCGCTCCAGTCTAGGTTAAACCGATAGATCAGCGTGCGATCGCACGCTAGGGCCTGGCGTAGTTCTTGGGTGGTGGTTTCAAAAATGTGACTCAGGCTGAGGCTCTGGCGCATCCGCTGCACAATACGGGCGATCGCCTGTTCTCGATTAATCGACTGCTTTAGCTTGCGTTCGGCAAGGGTGCGCTCTTCGATTTCTTGGCGCATCGCCTCGTTGGTTTTCAGCAGTTCGCTGGTGCGCTCCTGCACGCGGGCTTCTAGCAAAGACTCTGCCTGTTTGCGCTGTTCGATTTCTTGGGCAAGCTGGAGGTTTAGCTGCTCTAGCTGCTCAGGGCTTTTGAGCGCTAAAAACTGTGGCACCAGCTCCACAAGCTGGAGCGCCGTATAGCAAGACACCAGCGCTGTGAGCGCCCGCTCCAGCCCAGAAAACCAATAGTCAGGATGCCACAGCGTCCAAATATCAAGCAGGTGCCCAATGCCACACAGCACGATAAACGCGCTGAACAGGACAAACACCTTGGAGAAAGGCAGGTCTTCGCGCTTGCGAACAAAGTAAATCAGGATCGCCGGAATGGAAAAATAGGCGATCGCCACGAAGGCATCGCTGACCACATGCAAGCTGACCAGCGGTGTCTGCCAAAGATAGCAATGCCCGTGAGGTATATACTGCTCAGACGACAGAAGACCACTCAAGAGGTTGAACATTTTTCTACTAAACCGTGAACTAGCAAGAAACGCACCACAAGAAACGCACTGATCTCACCACAGGCAGAAAGCAGCCAGGAAGAAAGCGCTTACACAACGAGTCAAGTCAACTATCAACAAAGATGCAAAAGCAACAAGTTTGCCAAGGAAGAATCATCCGTTGGAGGGTTGACGAAACTGCTAAAATTTGAAAAGCAGTCAAAATAGCCTGAATAAAGCGATATCTTGGAAGTTTTCACTAAAAACCAGGATACCCATAATTTAGAGGGGATACCTAAGCAGGCATGGATGTTTACAAAAGAAAGTCCAAAATGCAGCCCATGCCATGAGAAAGTTGCAAATTTACTCACGGTTATGTTGCCTGTACGGAGAGATCTAGATTCCTGTAGACATAGGATTGAGACTTGCCTAGAGGTGACCGAATGCCCAACTCAGGGAAAGCAGGAGAAAATCGATACTTTGTCTGAAATAGCACCTAAGACTACAGACACTAGAGACACTAGTTGCTATAAGGGTTGAATTTTGTGGGTGGATTTTTGTTGCTGGGGGAGATGTTTTACTAGGGAGTGTCATCAATTAGATAAGCTGTAATCAGCAGTGATTCAGCTATCTGACGATTATGACAACCCGACGCTACGCCCTGCGCGATGACCAATGGGAACGGCTCCAAGATTTGCTCCCTGGACGAGCGGGGGCGGTAGGAGTCACAGCAAAGGATAATCGTCTGTTTGTCGAGGCAGTGCTATATCGATATCGAGCCGGCATTCCCTGGCGAGACTTGCCAGAGCGGTTTGGTCATTTTCGCAAGGTTCACACCCGCTTTCGGCGCTGGGCAAAGACGGGCGTATGGCAACGGGTGTTTCAGGTGCTGTCTGAAGATGCAGACAACGAATACGCCATGATCGACACCACGATTGTGCGTGCTCATCAGCATAGTGCTGGGGCAAAGGGGGGGATGCCAATGCCCAAGCCATTGGTCGTAGTAAAGGGGGATTGAGCACCAAGATTCATGCGACTGTCGATGCACTGGGCAATCCGACAGGCTTTCACCTCACACCCGGGCAGACCTGTGACCTTGATGGGGCTGATGTGCTGCTAGAGAATATTCAAGCTGATACAGTCCTGGCTGACAAAGGATATGACGCAGACCAACGGGTGATTGAGCGACTCCAACAACAGGGCAAGACGGCTGTGATTCCGCCCAAGCGAAACCGCAAGACACCGCGTGATTACGACAAGGAGCTATACAAAGCGCGGCATCTGATTGAGAACTTCTTTGCCAAACTCAAGCAGTATCGAGCGATTGCGACACGCTATGACAAGTTAGCCGAGACGTTTCTGAGTGCAATTTACATGGCGGCTGCCCTTATTTGGCTTAATTGATGACACGCCCTAGGACAGTTAAGATAGACAGTTAAGATACTTATCGGAGAGTTCTCTAAGGTTTTACAGAAGGTTTGCAGGTAATATGACAAACAATATGAACGGGTGTTAGGGCTGGGCAACCCGGAGGCTAGTCTGAGGTATTAATTAAGCGGGCGATCGCCTGCATCAAACCTGACTCTAGACGATAGATATCTAGAGATATCTAAAGACATCTAGAGAAGACATCTAGAGAAGACATCTAGAGATATCTGTGGTAGGGCGAGGCAGAGTATTCTCTCCGCGCGGCGGTCACCGGAACTGGCGAAATGAAGGAGGCTATGGCGACGACAGACGCGAATCAGGCGACGATATCAGGTACATCAAAATCAGGTACAGTAAAGCAGCCGAAAATGAACGACGGCGAGAGGAGTGGTGCTGACCCACGCAGGGCTGAAGCGGTTGCAAGCGGCGATCGCCGCTGTAGAAATCGCGGAAAACAATGGCGATCGTTTCACCTTAGAAGAGTTGGGCGATCGAATTCGAGTTTCTACCAAAACCCTAAGCCGTCTGTGGTCTCTCAACTCCGGACTCGATCGGAAGACTCTGCACCTCTGCTTTAGTAGCTTTAATTTAGATTTGCAGCCTGGCGATTATGTTGTCGTCGGCGATTTGGCGGAACCTGAAGCCCCTGTGAACGAGCCAGATAGCCTTAGCGCTACCCAATTGCCCGGAGCCGAAACCGAACAACCTCCTGAGACAGCGCCCAGGTCGCCAAGTTCTGCCCACAGTCAGCAGCCCTCGAAATAGATCCCGACAACGGCTCAAAACCCGCTGCCGTCAGGAGCGCTGCCCTATCCTGATGGGCCCGTGCCACTCGATTCGCCGTTTTACATTGATCGCCCGCCCCATCGAGGCCCTAGCCTATCAGGGAAATTTCCCAGCCGGGTTGCGTCATCCGCATCCGTGCGCCGCGTGGCATGGGCAAGACCTCGCTGACCCTGCGCCTGCTGACGGTGGCGGAGGCGCAGGGCTATCGCACGGTGACGCTGGATTGCAACCAGTTTGACTCGGCGCTGTTGGACGATCTCAACAAGTTTTTGCGGAGTTTTTGTCTGCGGCTGGCGCAGGCGCTGCGGGTTCCGCCCAATCTAGATGACTATTGGGATGCAGACATTGGCAGTAAGCTGAGCTGTAGCTTTTATCTGAAGACCTACTTGCTCAAGCAGATCGACACGCCCCTGGTGCTGGTGCTGAACGAAATTGATCGCTTTTTTGAACATACTGCCTTTGCCCAAGACTTTTTTCCGCTGCTGCGCTCCTGGTATGAGGAGTCACGCCGTGACCCAGAGCTGCAAAAACTACGTCTGGTGGTGGTCTATTCCACCGAAGAATACGTGACGCTGGATATCAACCGATCGCCCTTTAATATCGGGCTACCGCTGCGGCTGCCGGAGTTTACGGCGGTGCAGGTGCTGGATCTGGCACAGCTGCACGGCTTGCCCTGGGGCATGGACGAGGTAGAGCAACTGATTGACCTGATTGGCGGCCATCCGGCGCTGGTGCGAGTGGCGCTGTATCACATTTGTACTTACGGGCTGACGCTACCGCAGTTGGTGCAGGGGGCGATCGCCACGGGTGGCATTTTTCGTCCGCATTTATGGCGGCATTGGGTGATCCTTCAGCAGCATCCGGAGATGCTGGCAGCGCTCCGCGCCGTTGTGCTGGCAGATCAGTGCCAGAACGTGCGGCTTGACCCAATCCAAGCCTATCGTTTGGAAAGTCGGGGGCTGCTTTGCTACGAGGGCGATTCGCGAAGCGATCTCAGCGGAAATCGCGTGCTGTCGCGCTGTCAGCTTTATCACCAATATTTCCGGCAGCAGTTTTTGTCTGAGTCGCCCTTGCCATGAGATATCAAGTTGGTGGCAGCCTCCGTGCCAGCGACCCGACCTATGTAGTGCGCCAGGCCGACGAACACCTTTATCAGGCGCTGTGTCGGGGTGAGTTTTGCTATGTGCTGAATTCGCGGCAGATGGGCAAGTCGTCGCTGCTCCAGCGCACGAGCGCCCGTCTTCAAAAAGCGGGCTATCTCTGCATCTATCTCGACATTACGCAACTGGGCAGCGAAAACCTGACACCGCTCCAGTGGTATCGCGGCATTATCACGATCCTGCACCACGGCTTAGGTCTGGATGGGCAGCTTAGCTTGAAGCAGTGGCGCGATGACCACGCCGACCTGTCGCCCGTGCAGCAGTTGCATCAGTTTGTAGAAGATGTTCTAGCAGCTCGGTCGGGGCAGCAGTCCATTGTGGTTTTGATTGACGAAATCGACAGCCTGCTGAGCCTACCCTTTGGCGTGAGCGATTTCTTTGCCTGGATTCGGCATTGCTATAACCAGCGATCGCCCAATCCGCTGTTTCAGCAGTTGAGCTTCGCGCTGTTTGGCGTGGCCACCCCCTCTGACCTGATCGACGACAAGCGCCGCACCCCGTTCAATATCGGCACGGCGATCGAGCTATTTGGGTTTCAGCCAGACGAAGTTGATCCGCTGATTGATGGGCTGAGGGGCATCGTCAGCCAGCCATCGGCGGTGGTGCGGGCGATTCTCGACTGGACCAACGGACAACCTTTTCTGACTCAAAAGCTCTGTCATCTGGTGATGCAAGCTGCGTTAGAGGCTCCATTGGGCAAGCTCGTGCTGCCACCGGGCACCGAGCCTTTGTGGATCGATGAGCTGGTGCGATCGCGCATCCTCCAGCACTGGGAATCGCAAGACGAGCCGGAGCATTTGAAAACTATCCGCGATCGCCTCCTGTTTAACGAGCAATGTGCCAGCCGCCTCTTGGGCCTCTACCAGCAAATCTTGCAGCAAGAAACTGCCGATACGACTATTCCATCGCCCTCGCCTGTTGCAGAAACGCCCCGCGAACCGGCCATCCCCAAAAATCCAAAACCTAAAATCCAAAATCTACCCGATTCTCCCGAACAAACCCAACTCCTACTCTCTGGGCTAGTCGAAAAGTGCAACGGCATTCTGCGCGTCAAAAACCGCATTTACAGAGCCGTGTTTGACGAAGCCTGGGTGAATACGCAGCTTGATCGGTTGCGCCCCTACGCCCAATCGCTCAATGCCTGGGTGGATTCTGGCTTTCAGGACGAATCGCGGCTGCTGCGGGGGCAGGCGCTGCACGCGGCAGTGGAGTGGGCCCAGGGCAAAGGCTTGAGCAATCTGGATTATCAGTTTTTGGCGGCGAGTCAGGGGCTAGATCGGCGCATCATGCAGCAGCAGCTCGAAGCCGAGCGGCTGCAAGAAGTGGAAGCACGGCTAGAGCTAGAGCGTCAGAGTTCTCGCAGGCAGCGGCGGCTGTTGGTGGGCATGAGTATAGCGCTGGGCGCTGCGGTGATGTCTAGCTTGGCAGCGCTCAGTGCCTATCAGCGGTCGGCAGTGAGCGAGGTGCGGGCGATCGCGGCTGCATCCAGTGGCAGCTATGCCTCAAACCAGCGGCTGGATGCACTGCTCCAGGCAATACAGGCGCGTCAGAGGTTTTACGCGCTCCCATTGCTCGACCCGACCCTGCGCCAAAGCTTAGATGAGAAAACCAACGAGGTTTTGACACAGGCGGTTCAGGGCGCTGATGAAACGAATCGGCTAGTCGGCCATCAGGGCGGGGTCTTGGGGTTGGATCAGAGTGCCGATGGGGAGTGGATTGCGTCCGGCGGCACCGATCGCACGGTCAAGCTCTGGAAGCCCGACGGAACCCTGGTTCGCACCCTGTCTACCAGCGCCACGCCCCACGGCGTTAGCATTAGCCCCAACAGCCAGTTGGTGGCGGCGGCCAATGTGGACGGCGCAGTTCAACTGTGGACGCTGGATGGCTCCGTTGGCTTAACGCTGAAAGGGCACACTGCCCCGGTGTGGAACGTTTCGTTTAGCCCGGATAGTCGCCTTTTAGTATCTGCGAGTGGCGATCGCACGCTGAAGCTCTGGCGCGTTGCCGACGGCACTCTAATTCGCACACTGACGGGCTACGATGCGGCCATCTGGCAGGCCGTGTTTAGCCCCGATGGGCAGCAAATTGTGTCGGGCAGCACCGACGGAAAACTGACTTTCTGGACAGTGGATGGCACGTTGATTCGGTCTATCCGGGTCAGCGATACGCCTGTGTGGAGCGTTGCCTACAGCCCGAATGGACAACTCATTGCCACGGGCAGTGGGGATAGTCAAATCCAGCTTTGGAGTCGTGCCGGTCGCCTCTCTAAAACCTTGGAAGGTCACAGTGCCGAAGTTTTGCAAGTTCGCTTTAGCGCCGATGGCAAAACCCTCGCCTCTGCCAGCGCCGATCGCACAGTCAAGCTCTGGCGGAGCAACGGAACCCTGCTGAGAACGTTTCAAGGACATCGGGCCGTCGTTCGGAGTGTGGCGATCGCGGCTGATAATCAAACCCTTGCTTCCGCATCAGAAGATGGACAGGTCAAGTTATGGAGACAGTCGTCCTTTTCGGTTCCCCTTGTTGGGCTACCAGAAGTTGTGAGTCAAGTTGCCTATAAGCCTCAAGCACCTGGAGAGCCGCTGTTATTAGCAACCATCGCCGGAGTGCAGGTTCGCCTCTGGCAATTGGATGGGACATTGGTCGATCAATTCGAGTTGCCAGAGCGGCTGAATGCTGGCGCATTTGCCCCGGATGGCAAAACCCTGGCTCTGGGCAGTGCAAATACCAATCTTTACTTACTTGACCTACAAAGCCGCACCACGACCCAACTCTCAGGCCATACGGCTGCGATTATGAGCGTGCAGTATAGCCCGGATGGCCGGTTCATTGCCTCCGTCGGAGATGACGGCAGCCTGCGGCTCTGGACGCGCCAGACAAGCGGTTCGTTTCAGGCACACCAGTCGATCCTGGCGCATCCAGCATCGCGGATTTGGAGCGTCGCCTTTAGCCCCGACGGTCAGCAGGTGGCGACCGCAGCGATTGACCGCACGGTTAAAGTTTGGGGTTTGGAGCCGGATGGACGACTCTCCCCTGAACCACAATTAACTCTGGCAGACCACGAGGGAGCCGTATGGGGGGTCGCATTTAGCCCGGACGGAAATTGGCTGGTGTCTACGGGGCGCGATCGCAAGATTAGGCGATGGAGTCGCGCTGGAGATTTACTAGAAACGGTTGAGATGGATGGGCTAGGACTATCGCGAGTGGCCGTTAGTCCAGACAGTCAGCAAGTGGCGGTCGGCAACATGGACAACACCGTGATCCTGTGGAATCGAGCGACTGGTCGCTTGCTGAAGCTGCAAGGACACAGTTCGGGGGTGCGCTCGATTGCCTTTAGCCCCGATGGCAAAACGGTGACCTCGGGTGGAGAAGACCGGGTAGCCATTATCTGGAAAATGGATTCTCTGCTGGGTCTAGACTTAATGCGCTACGGCTGCACTTGGCTTCGGGATTACTTTAGAACCTATCCAAACTTAGAGCAGGGCGATCGCCAGCTTTGCCGCAAGTTTTTTTGAGTGCCTGTCCAGCACAACTGAATCGGGGCGATTCGTCAAATCTGCTGCATTCACCGTAACTGCATTCACCGTAACTACGTCATGCTCGGCTGCCTGAAGAAGATTGACCAGATACTTTGCCTGCGAATCCTCGTCAAGCAGCATTCGTAGAGGATTACTTTCAGCCCACACACCGATGCCAGTTTTGTATAAGGAGCGATATTGCTTTGCAAGGCTTCGCCAATGCCATTCGTGATGCTAGAGGGGCGATCGCGCTTTGCCTTAAATTAAAGTCTACTGAAGCTGGATTTGAAATGCCTTACACCTTCGACTATCCAGACCCTACGCCAGCGCAAATGCTGCATCACCTGCGGCGGGCAAATGCGATCGCCATTCGTGCCAGGAGCTTTGGGCATCATCCCTTTGGTGCAATTCTGGTCGCGCCGGATCACGAAACGGTGCTGCTGGAGCAGGGCAACGTCAACCCAGTAAACCACGCCGAGTCGGTGCTGGTGCAGGTTGCCAGCACTAATTTCAGCCCGGAGTATCTGTGGAACTGCACGCTTTACACCACCGCCGAACCCTGCGTCATGTGCGCGGGAACCCAGTATTGGGGCAACATTGGGCGCTTGGTCTATGGCATTGCCGAAACCAGCCTGCTGGTGCTGACGGGCAGCGACGCGCAAAACCCGACGCTGAGCCTGCCCTGTCGCCAGGTGTTTGCTGCTGGACAAAAGCCGATTCGCGTTTGGGGGCCGTTCGATGCGCTGGAGGATGAAATCGTAGCGGTGCATCGAGACTTTTGGCGATCGCCCTGAAGCCTCCTGTCAGGGCCTCACAAAACCTAGCGCTTACGCCGGAAAACATCGACCGAATGCCTGGAGCAGCCGGGGCGAACCCTGGATGCGAATTTTTCGGAGCAGCAGCGCCCAAATGAGATTTTGCTCTTTTGCAATGAATCGGAGCCAGGTTTTGCTATCAGCAACGACTGAAAGATTGGCATTGCCTACCAGACCCGGCTGTACCTGTACAGTCTTATTTTGAATAATGACAGTGGCTTGACTAGGTTCTGCACCAGTAAACGTGAAGTGGTAGGTTGCGTTTAACCCTTCAGCGCGATCGCGTTGAAACAAAAGCGACAGTCCAAACAAAAACCCCCGAATTGATGCAGGACGAATTCCGCTGCTAATGCGCTTAATTTTCTTGTTTGGAAATCGCCTGGGCACGTAGCGTTCGGCATCAGAACCAGGCACGACGTAGATTGTTTCAACCTTGTCTTGCAGAGGTTTGACCACCTCCTGCACATAGGCTTTTCGATTGCTGAGAAACGGGCCAATTACATCTTCACCAGCCGGACACGCCGCCATGCAATAAGCTGCTTTATAGCTGGCCTTAAACGACAAACTTTGCCACATTGAAGCCGATTCTGAATCGTTTACCTTTTGACGGTAATCTTTGGCATTTTTGCTGTCTGCAATGGTCTGCACCCAGTCCGTAAAGCCGCTCATAAACTCACGGTAGTTGTGGGTATAGCAGGCAGAAAAGTTGAAATGACCATCTGCCCCAATCGCCCCCACCGGGCAAGCTGATACGCAAAGTTTGCACTCTAGACAAGGGTTATAGTCAATGGGATAGGTATACTCATTCACGTTGGCATCCAGCAGAATAGTGCCCAAAGCAATGAAATTACCAAACTTGGGATGAATCACCAGTCGATGAATGCCCATATGCCCCAGACCTGCGGCGATCGCCACGGGCTTGTGAGACACGACCCAAACTTTGCCAGGGAATTTGTCCATTTCCATCGGGAAGCTTGCCCCCGGAACCAAGCCGCGTATGCCGATTGGCTCTAGCGCTTTAACAATGCGTCGCGCCACTTCATTGGCGTGGTCATAATTGGCATGAAATTCCATATTGGCTGCCGAGCGAACGGGCGTGCGAATGTTTTCTCGATTCATGCGACAAACAAAGCTAATAAGCATTTTGGTCGGTGGGAAAGCCGCTAGGATTTCTGCACGCTGATCGGCGATCGCCGGGCGATCAATTTCTACAAATCCGACATCATCGGCTCCTGCATCTAGACAGAGCGATCGCAACACATCGGCATTCAGCAAAACAGGCTGATCTGGCAGTTGGGCATTCATTTTTTCACGCCACCGAACCACAGTTGGATGCTGATCGAAGCTGGGCATTTTGCCTCCTAAATAACTGGAATTGAAACGACAAGAATTACTAGAACTGAAACGATAAAATCAGTTGTATGTATATACATGCTTTAGGGAGTATGAGCTTATCCAATGTGCTGAACATCAGACAAAAGCGAGAGCAACATTTGCCAGTTTTGCGGTTCAAACTGCTGCATGACTTCGGCTTGAGCCTGCTTCCACAATGGCATTGCCTGCGCCAGGATGGCTCTTCCCTCTGCGGTCAGAGAGACTAGCTTGACTCGTCGATCGGGGCTGGGGGCGATCGCCACCAATCCCCGCTTTTCTAACAGCTTGACATTGCGAGTCAGGGTTGTTTGATCGGCAAACAAATCTGCTGCTAGTTGAGTGATCGATCTGGCCCCCGCCAGGTGAATGGCAACGAGCAGCGTAAATTGATTGAGTACCAGACCGACTGGCCGCAGCGCAGCATCATAAATCTGCGTCAAAATGCGCGATGCCCGACGAATGTGCATTCCCATGCAGACATTCGGCACTTGGCTGAGTTCACTGAAATCCAGGTTTGAGTCGTTGAAGTTTGAAGGCACGTTTGAAGGCACGTTTGAAGGCACGCTTGAATGATCTAAGCCTGAATTGGTCTGCGAACTGGAAGAAGGTGAAATCTAATTCATAAAATATGTATATACATGTAATCTCGATTTGTCAACGGGTAGCTGCGTAAAAACAACATCGAGAGAATGCAAATCTAGCAGCCTAAGTCCACAGCAAGAGAAGAGTCTGTAGGAAAGCGCCTGCCTGGGAAACTGCCCTCACTCGTGCAGACATTCCCTCCTACAATTGGGGGGAAGACGATTTTCACGGGTCGAGAGCTGTGGCATTCAAGATTGGGCTGTTGGGCTTGGGAACGGTCGGTGCAGGTACTGCGGAGATTTTGCAACATCCGGAGCTGCGCCATCCGCTGGTGCAGGAAATTGAGATTTATAAGGTGGGCGTGCGATCGCTCGACAAGCCGCGCCCGGTGGATCTGCCCGCCGACCTGCTGACGACTGATCTAGAAACTATCGTCACCGATCCAGAGATCGACATTGTGGTGGAGGTAATTGGCGGGCTAGAGCCAGCGCGATCGCTCATTCTAAAGGCGATCGCCCACGGCAAGCACGTCGTCACCGCCAACAAAGCCGTCATCGCCCGCTACAGCGACGAGATCTTTGATGCAGCCAGCGCTGCCGGGGTGTACGTGATGATCGAGGCGGCTGTGGCGGGCGGCATTCCGGTCATCCAGCCATTGAAACAATCCCTCAGCGTCAACCGCATCCACCGCGTCATGGGCATCGTCAACGGCACGACCAACTACATCTTGACGCGCATGGCCCGCGAAGGCGCAGACTTTGACGCGGTGCTGGCGGACGCGCAACGCCTGGGCTACGCCGAAGCCGATCCCACCGCCGACGTAGACGGCCTTGATGCCGCCGACAAAATCGCCATCCTCGCATCCCTTGCCTTTGGCGGCCGCATTAAGCTGCCCGAAGTCTACTGCGAAGGCATCCGCAGCATCAGCGCCGCCGACATCGCCTATGCCGATCGCCTGGGGTTTGTAATCAAGCTGCTGGCCACGGCCCTGCGAGAACCCAGCGCCCCCGACGACGCGACCGACCATCTGCAAGTGCGTGTCCACCCAACGCTGTTGCCCAAGAGCCATCCCCTCGCCAGCGTCAACGATGTCTACAACGCCATCTTATTTGAGGGCGATCCGGTGGGGCAGGTGATGCTGTTTGGTCGCGGTGCGGGGTCTGGGCCCACCGCCAGCGCCGTCGTGTCGGATATCCAAAACATTGTGGCGATTTTGAAAACCTCTTTGAAAACTTCAGGCGAAACGTCGCCCCATTCTGCCGCCGAACTGCACCCACTGCTGGCCTGCATTCACCAGCATTACTGCACCATTAGCCCGATGGATGAAGTCGTCAGCCGCTTCTACGCCCGCTTCCTCACCCGCGATATGCCCGGTGTGATTGGGCGGCTGGGCACCTGCTTTGGCAATCACGAGGTCAGCCTGGAATCCGTGGTGCAAATTGGCTTTCAGGACGATTTGGCGGAAATTGTCGTTGTCACCCACGACGTGCGCGAGGGCAACTTCCGCAAAGCCCTGGAGGAGATTCGCGGGTTTCCCGGCGTGGCGGAGATTCCTAGCGTACTGCGGGTGCTGTAGAAAAAACGAAAAACGAAAAACGAAGAACGAAAACCCCATTCTTCCCTCTTCGTTCTTCCCTCTTCCCTCCTCGTTCTTCCCTCTTCGTTCTTCCCTCTTCCCTCTTCCCTCACCCCCCTCTTTCTCTCCCTCCCAACAGCCCCACCCAATGCCACCAGATCATCACCATCGCGGCGGTGTCAAGCTGGCAATATTGCAGCAGCAGGTCTTTCCACTGGTCGCGGGTGGCGGGGTCGCAGATGCCTTCGGTGTGGTGAACCATCGCGCGATAGGCGCGGACGGCGGCGGTGCCTTCGGTGACGGCGATCGCCCCTCCGTTAATCAACTGAGTGGGTAGTGCTTTGTAGGGACTGAGCAGGCGGCCGGTTTCGTCATAGCAGACATATTCTGGAAAGCGATCGCGCAGGGCTGGATTGGTGCGCCAGACAGCTTCTAGCACGACTTTAATAGAGGTGCTGCCGCGCATCTGGGGATGGAGGTAGTGCTTTTCGGTAAGCTGGCAGAGATCGACCAGGCGGCCGCGATCGCCCCCGTTAAGCTTGACGGTGTGGCCAAGCCAGCCACGCAGAGCAGGATTGTTGTAGCCGCGCCGCCCCATTTGTTCCAAAATTTCGCGCAGCACGGTGTTTTCGTGGTTGCTCCACATGAAGGGGGTGCCCGTGGTGCTGAGGCGCTGCATCAGCGATTCGGCAAAGGCGAAGTTGGGGAACTCGTCTTCGGTGCAAATCCAGCACTCGTGCTGCGGTTTGGCATCCGGTGCAGTCAGCGTGTGGCAACTCCACTGGAAGGCGATCGTTTCGTAGGGGCGCATCCCGCTATAGCAGGGAATGGCGGGCGCGCAGGTTTCCATATCGATGAAATGCAGCGGATAGTCAAAACTGTCCAAAATATCCGCCAGTTCCTCAGACACCCATTCGGTGTCTTCGCGGGTGTGGTGGAGCTGGCGCAGTTGGCGATCGCTGTAGGCGCTCATGGAGCCGTCTTTTTTGACCAGCAGATCTGGCGTTACGTCGTACAGGCTGACTTTTCTTTGCCGAATTAGCTCGTTGGCGCGATCGCGCAGGCTGCCGACGCGATACAGGTCTAGCAGGTGCGGCGATACGTCGGCCAGATCGCCCCAGCAGTGACGAAAGCCGTTGAGTGGAGCTTCATCCTCGACCCAATATTCGCAGTCGCGGCAGCTTATAGACAATGCGGGTTCGGCCCGTTGCAAGCTGGGCCAGAGCAGCGCTGTGTATTGCTGGATGCCCGCGCGAACCGTCGGCAGCAGCGCTTCGACTTCGGCGGTGATGTCGATTTGGGTCAGGAAGTTTGCGGACTTTAGCGCTGCTACATCGCCCGAAAACTCGACCTGAATCTGCGAAAAGCCCGCGTCTATTGGAACTCGGCGCACCTGAAATTGGCGATGCAGTTGGTCGATGGCGGAGGGTTTGGTTTTGTCGGGCAGCATCAAAAAGGCGCGAATCTCGAAATCGGGAAAGTGCGATCGCAGCAGATGGGTTTGAAACGCCACATCTTCAATGGTGTCGCGCCACCCCGCCAGCGAAAACAGGCTGGATTTGCCTTCGTCGATGCGCCGCTGATACTCGGACTGGTCAAACGATCGCGCTTTGACTTCGATCAGGTCAAGGCGCTGCCCCTGCTTTAGCAAAATGTCTGTCCGGGCCAGTGCCCGCTCGTGCAGCAGCGTCGCCTCAAACAGCGTAATATTTTCGGCGTGATTCAGCAGCGCCAGGGTTTCTGCGTTTGCGGCTTCTGGGTCTGCCTCGGTTTGCACGCGCACCCCGTCGGGAAATAGCAGCTTGGCGATCGCCTCCACGATGTATCCGCCCTCTGCCAGCAGTTCTAGAAACTCGCTGCCTTCTTGCACCGAAGGATAGCCCAGCTTGCGATAGTAAAGTTTTGTGGGGCAAGACCGAGCCAGCTTGAAATCAGATTTTGACAGATACATGCGAAATCCGGGGGAGAAAAAAGTGCGACTGTTTTGGAGAGGCGAAATATCTTGATCAAAAATATCTTGATCAAAATAGAGGCGCACAGTTCTATCTTTGACATTCTCGATGGGCGATCGTCAATAGATTGATTGCCCCGGTTGCATCAAAAAGTCAAGTACAAAAAATCAGAAAAATACTTAGAAAATTTGTCACAGAGATTTCATGGAATCTCGTGCGATCGCGCTTTTAGAGTCCTAACTCGACAGCGGCTCTTAAGGAAAATTTTTTCTGGTTTTTAGAGCAGCTTTGGGCAAATCTGGTAGAGTTTAAGCGTTTAGGATTATTGAATGACGTGTCGATTTGCTTTGCATCAGGATGTTTCTACTGTATGTGAGTCAATACGACAGTTTGGATTTTTAGTGTGAATTCTACTGCTCTTTCATTAAATCAGTGGCGTTTGCTTTGGTGTGTTCTGTAAAACAGGAACTAATGATTAATATGCGTGTGAAACATTGGATTGCGGGCGGTGTTGCGGCCTGCTCAGCGCTGGTCATTGCGGCAACTGCTGCACTGGCTCAGGTGGCAACGGTGACGGTTGATGAGCTGAACGTACGTCGGGGCCCGGGCACGAGCCACCCCGTAACTTTTGTACTGCGCGAGGGCGATCGCGTCGAGATCATCCGCCGCCAGGGTAGTTGGGCCTTTGTAGTGGGCGAGCGCGGCGGCGAGGGCTGGGTCTTTGCCCAATACCTGTCTGCCAGCGCTCCCCCGCCCCGCCCTTCGCCCTCGCCCAGCCCAACCAACGACGTATTTCGCAGCACGGGCACGATCGACAATGCCCGCTATGACGGATCTGGCGAGGCTCAGCTTGTGATTGGTCGCCAAAACCGCGATGGTTCTATCAGCCTTACGAGTGGGCGCTTCAGCATCGAATACATTGGCACGGTGCGTAGCAACTTTGAAGGCGCGGTGGAGCTTCAGGTCAACCAGTTTCGCTCGTCTGAGATGGGCTATCGCACGGTTCCTGCATCTGGCACTTGCAATATCCAGACTAGCGGCGGCACGTCAATCAGCCGCAGTTTTTGCAGCGTGACTGGCTCAGGCATCGACCACGGACGCAGCAACTTTACTAGCCGGTAAGTGCGGATTCGTCGCTAATCGACTTTGTTTGACAAATTTGTTTGACAAATAAGACAAACGAACCAGGGGGCTGGGAGGAGTTGCTACAGGCTCACCCAGCCTCCTTTTTGATGGGATTCGTGGGTGCGGTCGATTAGCCGCTGCGAATAGACCCCATCGGCCAGCGTGGGCATGGGGGAGGGTTCCTGGGCGATCGCCCGCACCCAGCTATCCACCACCCGAATAAACGGCGCGAGGCGACCGTCGGGATAGGTTTGAGGAAACGCGAGGCGCTCAGGAATTTCCACTTCGGTGAGCGGCTGGCCCGGCGGCGCTGCCCAGAGCTTAAAGCCATGCACATAGTCGGTTTGGTGGTCGCTGCCGAGAATCAGCGTGCCGCGATCGCCATACACTTCCACCCAATGCCCGCGCCCCTGAAACGTGACGGTGCTAAGGGTGATTTGCACGGGCGTGCCGTCTGCCAGTTCTAGCCAGATCCGACCGGTATCGTCTGAATCGACAGGTTTTGGTTCACCCGTAGCAGGGTCAGGACGGGTGGGAATGGTGGTGCTGAGGCTACCGCAGAGCCGCGTCGCCGGGCCAAACAGCCAGCGCAAATAGTCGAACGTGTGGGAACCGAGCGCCCCCAGTGCGCCGCCGCCCTGGTCTTTGCGGGCGTACCAGTTCCAGGGGCGATTGGCATCAGCGCGACCGCTCACCAGCCAGTCCACTTTTACCAAACGCTTTTGCCCGACGAACCCTTCGGCTAGCAGTTCTGCCAGCCGCATCCAGGCGGGCACAAAGCGGAACTCAAAATCTAGCGCCGCAACGAGTCCCCTTGCCTGTGCTATGTCCCGCAGTTCCTCTGCCTCTGCCAGCGACATTGCTGTGGGCTTTTCGAGCAGCAAATGTTTGCCCGCGTTCAGCACGGTTTTCGCCTGCTCATAGTGCAAAAACGGCGGTGTGGTAATGCTGACTGCCTGCACCTCTGGCAGCGCAACGACTTCTTCTACACTCTGGCAGGCGTGGGGAATGTTGTGCGCCTGGGCGATCGCCTCTGCCTTGGGGCGATCGCGGTGCTGCACTGCCACCAATTTCGTTTGATGATGAATCTGGAAGCCGGGGATATGGATCTTTTGCCCAAACCCCGTGCCCACCACGGCCACGCCAATTTCAGATAAAGTCATGCAGCGTTCGCTCGATCGGATTTCTTTTTCACGATATAGCAGAAGGGGGAGAGGGAAGAAGGAAGAGCGAAGAACGAAGAGGGAAGAAGGAAGAGCGAAGAACGAAGAGGGAAGAACGAAGAGGGAAGAACGAAGAGGGAAGAATGGGGTTTTCGTTTTTCGTTTTTCGTTTTTCGTTCTTCGTTTTTCGTTTTTTCCTTCCTCACTCAAACCGCAGCGCCTGCCCTCGCACTGCCGTATTCAGCGTGCCGTGGTCAAACACCACCTGACCGCCGACGATCGTGACTACGGGCCAGCCCGTCAGATCCCAGCCCTCAAAGGGACTCCAGCCGCATTTGGTTTTCAGCGTTTCGCGGCGCACGGGACGGTAAGTTTCGAGGTCTACCAGCACCAGATCGGCATCGTAACCGGGGGCGATCGCCCCTTTGTTGGGAATTTTGTAGGCTTTGGCGACAGCGGTAGACATCCAGTTCACGACCTGGGCGACGGTGCAGCGTCCTTTGGCGGCTTGGGTCAGCATCAGCGGCAGCGAGGTTTCCACACCGGGCATCCCAGAGAGGGGTGTGTTGGGATAGGTCTGGGCTTTTTCCTCCAGCGTGTGGGGGGCGTGGTCGGTGGCGATGAAGTCCAGTACGCCGTCCATCAGCGCTTGCCAGAGAATGGCGTTGTCCTGGGGCGATCGCAGCGGCGGGTTCATCTGTGCCAGCGTGCCGATGGTTTCGTAGGCATAGGTATTTAGCAGCAAGTGCTGGGGCGTAACTTCGGCCGTCACCCAGGCGGGCTTGTCTTGCCGCAGCAGTTCCGCCTCCTCCCCCGTAGACAGGTGCAGAATGTGCAGCCGCCGCTGATATTTTTTGGACAGGGCCAGCGCCCGCTTTGTGGCAATCAGCGCCGCCTCGTTGTCTTGAATCACGGAATGAATCGCCGGATCGCTCACCCCAGCATACTTTTCGCGCCGCTGGAGGATTCTCGCCATGTCTTCGGCATGGACGGCGATCAGCCGATTTTCGTAATTTGGGTCGCTCAGGTCGCGGTAGAAAATTCGCTCCAGCGCCTCGTCATCGTTCACCAGCAGCGGCCCGTGCATCGATCCCATGAATACCTTGATGCCGCAGACCGGGTTCGCCGTCCGCAGGTCAGGCAGGTTTTCTGGCGTTGCGCCGATAAAAAAGCCGTAGTTGACCAGACACTTCTCTGAAGCGCGGCGCAGT
Organism: Leptolyngbya sp. O-77; assembly: GCF_001548395.1. Classification (NCBI taxonomy): domain Bacteria; kingdom Bacillati; phylum Cyanobacteriota; class Cyanophyceae; order Leptolyngbyales; family Leptolyngbyaceae; genus Leptolyngbya; species Leptolyngbya sp. O-77. The sequence goes on along the minus strand of NZ_AP017367.1, from coordinate 4,345,932 downwards.
TTGTCGTCCAGTGCGTCTTGGGTAATCGTCAGCGGGCGCGTGTTGGGCATTTCCAGAAACGACGTGATGCCGCCCTGGGCACAGGCACAACTGGCGGTAAACAGGTCTTCCTTATGCTCCAGCCCCGGCTCACGAAAATGCACCTGTGGATCGATCGCCCCTGGCAACAATGTCAGCCCTGCTGCGTCGATGAGGGTGTCGTCCGGCGTTGGGGGAATGTCTGGAGAAATTTGGGCGATCGCCCCATTCTCGACACGCACATCCCGCAGCGCCATTGCTCCATCGGGCAGCAAGACCTGCGCCTGACGGATGACCAGTGGAGCAGTTGTTAAACTTGCCATAGGCTACCTGCTATCCCTCAATGTCTCCTTCCAAGCCGTGAAACGATTCTATCGGTGCAGTCCCAATTTTGTGAGCGGCTGTCTGAAAAGTTGACTTTAATACACCTGTGTTAGACTCTGGCGGAGCTAAAAGGTACGTTTGCTCCTCGGATAAACTGGGTTAAAGAAAGGGGTGTCGTCTGCTGGAAAGTGGTCTATCGTGATGATTGTGCATTAACCCACATAAACCGTAACGGCTGTACTTAACGGCTACACGTCTGAAATTATGGCTGACTTGGGTTACATCCTTAGCCTTAGACCGTCTCCAGATTTCTAGGCACACCCGATTCTGAGTTCACCTCATCCTTTACCTCATCCAGTACATCAACTACTAACTACATAGACTCGCAGATGTCCAGTCAATCTGATTCCCCCACCCCTCAAACGCCTCCTGCTGAGCCTGTTGCCCCCCAAGCCCAAGGCCGACAGCCCCCCTCATGGAAGGGATCAAAACGATTGGCCTGAGCGTGGTGCTGGCATTGGGCATTCGCACTTTTGTTGCAGAGGCCCGCTATATCCCCTCTGAGTCCATGCTGCCAACGCTGGAGGTGAATGATCGCCTGATTGTGGAAAAAATCAGCTATCACTTCAACCCACCCCGACGCGGCGACATCATCGTGTTTCACCCCACTGAGGCGCTCAAGCAGCAAAACCCCAGCCTCAACGAAGCGTTTATTAAGCGGGTGATTGGGCTGCCGGGTGAAACAGTGCAAGTGACGGGCGGGCGCGTGTTGATCAACGGTCAGCCGATTGAGGAAAACTACATTCAGTCGCCGCCCGATTATCAGTGGGGCCCGGAAAAAGTGCCTGCTGATTCCTTCCTGGTGCTGGGCGACAACCGCAACAACAGCTACGACAGCCACTTTTGGGGCTACGTGCCTCGCCAGAATATTATCGGACGGGCGGTGGTGCGCTTTTGGCCAGTCGATCGCCTGGGCGAACTGGGTCCGCAGCCCAGCTACTAAGTCGCAGCTATTCAGTCCTGCCTACTCCGTCAAGACTGGGTTTCAGCTTGCAGCGGTGGTTTCCTGTCAGGCTGTCGCTTCGACGCGATACATCAGGTGCAGGGTTGCCCAGCGGGTTACGTCGAGGGCGTAGGTGTCGCTGGGGAAATCGCCAGGAAAATCGCCGCTGACGGGGGTTGCCTCGTGCAGGTCTTGCAGGATGGACTGGGCTACATCGAGCGGATTGGTGAGGGCGATCGCCTGTCGGGGAGTGGCTCCGGGGGCGATGGGCAGCCCGGCCAGCGTGTGGCTAAAGGGAGCCACGCTGAGAATGAGAAACATCTCTGCTAGCCCCGGCGCATTGGGCACCACCCAGCCTGGAGACGGCTCGGCGGGAAGCGTCAGGGTTGACCCAGGCGACAGCAGCGGCTGCTCGGTGCTGGTGGAGAGCGGCAGGGCGATCGCCTGTCCGGTGTTGTCTAGCCCGATCAGAATGCCATACAGCGGCTGGTCGCCCGCATTTTGCAGCCGATAGCGGAGCGTGCTGCCTGCGGGCACGGGTGCGCCCGATTCTACTGCTGTGGGTGTGCGCTTGCTGCTCAGGCGATTGGGAATGCTGACGGTTTCTTGCTGCACGACGGGCAGGGCGCGAGTTGCCGCAGCCCCCGGCGCGATCTGTTCCAAACTGGCCCGCACGCTGAGACGCGACGAAGACGCATTCACCGTCAGCCGCAGCAGCTTCATGGCAAAGAGCGATCGCAGTTGGGGCGTGAGCCGATTCACGGCTGTTTTCACTGCTTCATCTGCCGTCGATAGCTCAATACCCAGCGGAACCCGTCCCGGATAAAACAGACCGTATTTCCCATTCGGGGTGGCAGTGGGACTAGGCATCTCCAAAACGGGCTGAGCCGGGGACACATCCGTTTGCACAGCGGGATCAGGTAATTCCAGCGATACCGCTGCCACTGTTGTTTCGATGGCGCGGCGCTTGCCAAAGAGATAGTCGGCTGATTGTTCCCCGACGTTGACCAGTGACACTTTTGCAGCCGTAAAGGCACTAGTCGCATCCACCCGCTCGATTCGATCCAGGCTGCTGTCGAGGGCGATCGTCAGCCCCACACTGCGTGGCAGCAGGCGCACCCGCTCCTGCACGGGCTGCCCTGGCTTTAGGGATGCGCCCTCGATCACGGGTAAAACCTTCAGCGTCAACCCGTCTCGACCCTGCACCCGCAGCAGTTGCGGGTCACTGTCAATTGTTTCCCACAGCGAACCGGGGCTATAGGCGCTAAGGGCAGACGGCGGCAAGCCCCCAGCCCACAGGCGTAGCGTCCTGGCAGAGTCTGGCGCGACCAGAATCACCCCGTCGGCTCCGGCTGCCGCAGGCACAAGCGGATAGGCACTAGTTCCGTCGCGGCTAAGCGTACCGTTTGCCTGTGGCTCCTGATTTGCGCCCGACAGCCGCTTGATGCTGCTACTGGTTTGAGTCAGCACCGTGGAGAGGGCGGTGCCTGCGGTGGCATCCCAGAGATATTGCGTCAGGGCGTAGGTGAGTAGACCTGCGCTAAAGCCGCTCCAACGACCTTCTAGTGCCGCCTGTCCAGAAGCCGCAGCAGTGAGGAATAGCCCCGGCAGCGGGCCCGAAAGAGTTGCCTTAGCAGCCCGGAGGCGATCGCCCAAGGTTTCTTGCAGCGCAATTTCCCGGGAATGCAGGTCACCCGTAGGGGCGTTGGGGCGGGCACGAATCCGGAGGTTGCCCTGGAGCGAGGTGCCCAGATTCGAGAAGCCCAGATCCAGCAGCGTTACCACCTGCGAGGTGGGGAGCGATCGCACCAACTGTTCCAGCGTCGTGCGGGTGAGGTCAGCAATCAGGGGGCGATCGCTCGTGGGCAGACCGCCATCGATCGGCACGATGCTGTCCCAAAGTTGCTCCGGATTGGTTGCTGAGCGTACCCGGCTGCCCAGCCCGCTGAGGTGAACCACCACCACATCGCCGGGTTTCGCCTGTTCCAGCAAATGCGCCTGAAATGCGTCCGTAATGCCTGCCCAGGTGGCCTGCTCATCCGTCAGCGTCAAAATATCCGCAGGTCGGAACCCAAAGCGATGCTGCAATACCTGCCGCTGCATTTCCACATCCGTCAGCGCTCCTGGCAGCAGCCCACCTTTCATAGGGGGAATATCGCTCACGGCTTCGGGATATTGGCTGATGCCGATCAGTAGGGCCAGCTTGCGTGACGTAGGCGCGGCTAGCACTCGCCCAGCGCGATCGCCCCACGCCCACAGCCCGCTACCGAGCGCCCCACCGATGGCGATCGCCCCACTGCTCCGCTGCAAAAATTCGCGCCGTGTCAGCCCCATGCTTCTATTTCAGCATCAAAGCCTCCCTTTGTTGAGCAGGCAGGAGGACAAAGTTGGGGATTTTGGATTTTGGATTTTGGATTTTGGATTGCCAGCCAGGTGTGGACGGGGCTTGCGGCAGTGTTTGTTCTTCGTGGCGCTTGCGGAAGGATGAATTATGACTCCTGATTTCAGGAGCTTTGCGGGTTTGCCAATGGCGCAGAAGGGCTAACCACTTCTGGATGCCGCGCCAGCCATTCATCTATGTCTTGCAGCATTTGCTGAGGAATTTCCCACGGGAACAGGTGGGCCGCCTGGGCATAGCAGCGCCAGTCGCACTGGGGCAGCTTGCGGGCAGTTTCTTCGCTGGAAATCGCGGTGATGTGGCGATCGCCCTCTGCCGCCAGCATCAGCGCTGGAACCTGAATTTTGGGCAGGTCAGGCACGCGATTATAGCCTGCGCGAATCGCCTGATTGAGGGCGCGGGTGGCTGCCTGCGAGGTGTTTAGATAAGCCGACACCGCATCGGCCGCTATATATTCATAGGCCGTGCGCGTGTGCTGCTGAATCAGGTGGCGAAACAGCGATCGCTTGGCAAATAGCTCGATGTTCAAGCGGTTTCCCGGCTGCCAGGAATTAATCAGCGCCGCCACCCCCGTCAGCAGATTATCTTGCCAGGAAATCGTCGGGTGGCTGCTGCGGGGATGGGCCGCTGTGGCTACCAGAATTAGCCCGCTAATCCGTTCGGGCAGCCGCAGCGCCAGTTCCATTGCCAAAATGCCCCCCAGCGACCAGCCCAGCACCAGACAGCGCTGAATCTGGAGCCGATCCAGCAGCGCTTCCAGATCGGTTAGATGATCGGCCATGACAAACGGCTGCGTTACCTTGCTCTGGCCATAGCCGCGCAGGTCGGGGGCGATCGCCCAAAACCGCCGCCCCAAATGCCGCGTAAACACGCCCATGCTGCTGCCTGCGCCCGGATGTCCATGCAGGCACAGCACGGGATAGCCGCTGCCGTGGGTATGGAGGGTGAGCGGATGGGGCGTAGACATAGGCACGGGGAGCAGCGGTTTTCTGGCTCGTGTGAGCGGGTGGGGCGATTCGCGAAGCGTTCGCGCAAGCGGTGCGGCGCACTTTCCCTACGGGAATCGCCCTTCTACTCCTATTCCTATACCGTCTGGGCAAGGCGATAGGGGCTGGTGAGCTTGCTGAGCTGCTGGTTCAACAGGCTAAGGAACAGACCCACATCCGTCACCACGCCGACCGATTCCACCGAGCCGCGATCGCTCAGTTTTGTCACCACAGCGGGGTTGATGTCCACACAGACCATCTTTACGCCTGCGGGGGTCATGTTGCCCGCGCCGATGGAGTGCAGCATGGAGGACAGCATCAGGATCAGGTCTGAGCCGCGAATTAGCTCGGCGTATTCTGCCTGCGCTTTGATCAAGTCCATCTGCGTGTCGGGCAGGGGGCCGTCGTCGCGAATGGAACCCGCCAGTGAGAAGGGCACCTGCCGCTTGATGCACTCGTAGAAAATGCCGCTGGTCAGCACGCCCTGGTCTACCGCGTTGGCAATGCTGCCGCAGCGACGGATGGTGTTTATTGCCTTCAGGTGGTGGCGATGGCCGCCGCGCACCGACACGCCGCGCTTCATGTCCATGCCGAGGGACGTGCCCATCATGGCTTGTTCAATATCGTGAACGGCGATCGCATTTCCGCCCAACAGCGCCTGTACATAGCCCTCGCGGATTAATCGCGCCAAGTGTTCGCCGCCGCCTGTGTGAATCACCACCGGCCCTGCGACGACCACCACCTTGCCGCCCTGATCGCGGATGCGGCGCAGATCCCAGGCGATTTGCTCGACCACTAGCTCCACGCGGCGCTCGCTCGACACGCCCGACCCCATAAAGCTAAATTCCTTGTCGCCAGAGCCACCATTGCGGCTGTCGCGGGCATCGGGCTTGCGGACTGTGCGGATGCCTTCCACACCCACAACGACGCGATCGCCCACTCGCAGATCTCGCAACAGCTTGCACTCTGCTCTCGGCCCACCTGGCGTTTGAGAAACCACGATTGCCCCGTCCATGCGCTGGTTTTGCACGCGCACCCATTCGCAATTGACCCGCACCTCCGTGGGGTAAATCGTGGTGACGTAGAAATCATCGGGCGCAACGCCGTCCTGCGTCACGGTTTCCAGCGGGTTATCACAAACTTCCTGGGGTTGAGGCACTGCGCCCATGTCGATCAAGCCCGACATGATGCTCTCCATCACGTCGTGGGAGGGAGCCGACACCTTCACCTCCGCCGCCGACGTACTCTGGCGCTGTTCGCCCAGGCGGAAGTTCAGCACCTGGAAGCTGCCGCCGCTTTCCACGATCAGATCTAGCGCGTTGTTGATCAGGCCAGAATCGAGCAGGTGTCCTTCTAGCTGGATGACACGGCTCTCCACAGCGGCGATCGCCTGATGCAGCGGCTCCAGCGGCTCCGTCACCCGCAGCGTCAGGCACTTGGCCGCACCGCCCGCCTTCATAAACTCCGTCAGCGGCGTTTCCAACAGCACAAAGCCCAGATCCTGCAACCGCTGACGCAGGCTATCGCTGGCCTTATTCATAATCACTACTCGGTCGATGTTGACCGCGTTGCAGGCAAAGTTCACCGCGTCGGCTTCTTCGATGGCGATCCGCTTGTGGGCGGGCACGCGCATCTCGATCAGGCGGTTGGAATAGGCATCAAAGGCGGGCGGGTAATAGAGCAAGTAGCCGTCCGTCAGCGGGCAAAAGCAGGTGTCGAGGTGATAGAAGCGCTCGTCCATCAGCCGCAGCGACAGCACTTCGATATCCAGCCATTTTGCCAAAAACGGGTGGGAATCTAGCTCCGAGCGGAAGCCATAGCCCGCCCACAGCCAGCGTCCTTCCCGATCCAGCAGGGCATCGCCCGCCCCCTCAAAGGGCAAATCCTTGGGCAGTTCATAAACCGTGTAGCCCTGTTCTTCAAACCAGGCCTTGAAAAACGGCTCCTCGCCCTGGCGCTCTTTATGATAAAAGCGGCTGAGGACAACCTTATCTTCTAGCACCAACCCTGCGTTGGCGGTGAATACCATGTCGGGAACCCCGACCTGGGGCTTCACCAGATCCACCGTTGCCCGGTCTTTGATCAGGTGGTACAGCCCGTGCCACTGCTCCACAGCGCGATCGCGCGAGGATTTGTGTATATTGCCCTCCATCCAAGGATTAATCACATAATCCACGTCGTAGTGGTCGGGCGGGCACATTAAAAACCGAATGGCAGAGTTCATGGTAGGTCAGGGGTTAAGGATTGAGGATTGGGGGTTAGGGGATAGAAATTAGCTGGCGTGGATGATGTCTGACATGACTGGTGGCAAAGTCCTGGCAAAAATCGGAATCAGTCGAAAGGGCGATCGCCCAAGCAATCTCTAAAAGTGGGATCTAAATGCTTTTGCGGGGGCTAACTGGCGCTGTTCAACGGCTGCTTTCGGGGGCTATTTCACGGCTTCAGTCATTACACAAAGTCGATCTAACATTTTAGTACGCTTGGTGAGGGGCACTCGCTATTGTCAAGATGTGTGGATATTCTTAGCGATTTCTTTGAACCATGTCATGTTTAGACAGAATTAATACCCAGGATTCATGCCTCAGAATTCGGATTGCGACGTTTTATCTGGCAAATTATTCGGCAAATTATTCGGCAAATTATTCGGCAAAAACTTATACATTGGAATGTTCCGAATCGGGCGGCAAGAACCCAGCCTGAGCAATTTCATACAGATGGCGGTTGTTGTCGCGCAGCGCTTCAATATCTTGCTCAGAGATTTGGCGGACGTAGCTAATCTTAATTTCTTCGAGTAAATCTGCCAGCAGGTTTTCTAGCTCGCGGGAGGTGTTGCCTTCGCGGAGCTGTTGCCGCAGGGTTTTACCCGCCCGATCAACCAGGTTACGGGTTAGCTCTACGCCTTTGGGGTCGTCGAGCGCCGTCACCAAGCTGCCATAGGCCGTTTGGGTTGCATTTGACACGAGGCGTTCGCTCATCTGGTGAGGCAGCGCGTTGACCCCTGGCATCCGGCTAAGACCCCGATAGACGGGTGATTGCTCCAAGACGCTGGTCAGCGTGTAGTGCAGCAACGCTTCGATGTCTGGGCGCAGGGTAGGCAAGACCTGATGCACGGTGAGATGGGTGATTTGGCGGGCGATTTCTTCGACTTCATTTACACCTGTCACGTCTATGTAGCGCATCCGCGTGTCGGGGTTGAGCAGCAGCTTTGTCAAGCCGCCCTGCCGCAAAAACGCTTGCGCCTGCTCGATGATCCGCAGCACGACGACTTCTGTAAGCTGCACGGCAAAGTAGCTGGCGATCGCCAGACTGACGCGATTTTGGAGCGATCGCATTGGCAATAGCCCCGACTGATCTAGCCGAACCACCGTCGGAACCACGCGCAGCCACCGCCAAATCGGGAGAAACAGCAGCAGATCATACCAGCGCCACAGAATGACATCAAACCAGTTGGTACGGCGATAGCGATGGTAGAGATGCCACAGCCGGAGGCCCAGATCCACCGCAAATAGCCCCATAAACCAGAGGTCAATGCGCCAAAAGCGGTCGATGGGTCGCCCGTTTTCGCCAACACCGCGATAGTAATTAGACTTGAGCAATGGCTCGATTTCGCGGTCAAAAAAGGCGATCGCCCGATTTTCGCCAATCTGCTCCAGATAGGCACGACTCCAAAAGGTGCGAAACGCCTGCCGCGACGAGTCCGTGCCCACAAACCGCCGCATCCGGTGCTTGAGGCGCTCTAGCTGCCCTGTTTTGCCCGCCAGGTTGAACGGGTTTTCGTCGATTAGCTCATCGCTGCGATCGCGCAAATCTCGCAGCAGCGCGTCCGACTCGGGCGAACCCAGGTCTGTGTCCCATAGCCTGGCCGCCTGTTCTAAATAGCCCTCGGTGACGCGGTGCGGCTCAATGCCTTTATAGGTTTCGCCATACCAGACCGTGAACTGCGGAAAAAATCGCAGGTAATAGTCCCGCAGCGGGATATAGCTGAGATCTACCAAGACCAGCAGCAGGTTCAACAGCACCACTAGCGCCATCGCCCGATCAATCCAGCGCACCAGCGGCCGTGATGGACGCTTTGTTCTGGAGGGGTTCACCATAGCTGCCTCATGTTTTGCTGTCCTGCATTCTTCTCTCTACCTAATTGAAGTATGAAACGCGCAGGTTGTCCTCTAGCGAAAGACGAAAGCTGGAGCCAACAGACTCGTTGCTTATCCCTGATGAATCAGCCGCTTAATCCGGGAATGCTAAAGCTGTTGAGGTATAAACCTTGACCTGATGGTTACTGAATCTTTCGATGAAATTGTATAGAGGATTTTGATGGAACGTTTTAGCCCGAAACAAATGGGTGTAGTGGCGGGTGGAGTTTTTGTGGCGATCGCCCTGTCAGCAGGCGCAGCCCTCGCCCAGAGCCGGGAATTGTGGATGGCTTCTGGAGATACAACAAGCGTCACAGGCTATTTCATGGAGGGAGAACGGATCTGGGGTACCTGTGATGAGGACTGCCAGGATCTGGACATTACGCTGCTAAGTGCCGACGGTGAGCCGGTCGCAGAAGACGTGTTGCCCGATGCAAACCCGGTAGTAGTTGCACCCTTTGAGGGTTCCTACACGCTGGTCATCACAATGCCTACTTGCACCACACCAGCAGGCTGCGCGGTCTGGCTCGATTCTGACCAAGGCTTTTAGAATACGATAAGCCTGGGCGGGATTGCGCCTGAATCGACGGGCAATCCCTGCCCAGGCAGCCACCTGAGAAGCTCAGGGCGATCGCCCTTGGCTTGAGGTTGCGATGCTTGCATTTATCCTGCCTAACTTTATCCATACCCAAGAAAACTATGAAGCATATCCTGTCTAGTCTGGCTGTCTAGTCTGGCTGTCTTGTCTGCCGCATCTCTATCCCTGGTCGGAATGGATTCGCTGATGATAGCTAGCCCGGCGATCGCCGCCCCTGTCGAAGCCGAAGAAACCAAACAATCACGGCAGCGGATTATTGTTCTAGATTTCGACTATTCGGCAACTAGTGACAGTAACTACTATTGGTCTTATTGGAGGCGCGGAAACGCTTCTGGTATCAGCGATTTGGTGATAGACGCTTTAGTAAATCAGGGAAGCTACATAGTCGTTGACAATAGCATGGTCGGCGGACGGCAGGGCTATGTGACCGATGTAGCAGCAGCCGTCACGATTGGACGCGAACTCGGAGTTGACTATGTGATCATGAGTTCGGTCACAGAGTTCAATGTATCGACTGAAACTTCGGGTGGCGGGTTTTTAGGAATTAGAGTGGGCGAGCGAGAAACGACTGCTAACGTTGCGCTAACGGCTCGCATGATCAGCACAGCAGACGGCGCTATTGTGAAAACCATGCGCGGCCGAGGATCAGCGGATGACAGTTCCTCTGGTGTTTCCATCGGTGGGATCGGCGGTAGTTCTGACAGAAGCCGCGAAGATGAACTGATGAGCCAGGCTGTAGAACAGGCGATCGCTTCTCTGGTAGAAAATATGAATCGCTAGGTTCTGTTTTAAAGGTCGATTTTTTGTGTGCGTCGCCCACGAGAAATCAACCCTTCTAGACACTTTGTATCCCTCTTTAGTCACTTTCACTGGATGAAATCTGTGATGTCCAAATCCCGTTCCTACAATGAGGATGTCATAGGGAGGATGTCATAGGTTTCATAGAACGAGTAAATAAGGGATTCAGTTTTCCTCTGGACAGAGTGACAGAAGAGGGGTATAGTAATACGCAGGTTAGTTAGGACGTTTGTAGTGAGGACTTAAGTCCTCACTACGAGCCTCAAGATATTAAAACCACCCTGCCAAGGTAGGCATTTTTATGAACCCTACGAACACACTGTATGAAAAGCTGGGTGGCGCGGCGGCGGTTGATCTAGCGGTAGAGAAGTTTTACGAAAAGGTTTTGGCGGATGAGCGGGTGCAACACTTCTTTGCCCATACAGATATGGCGCGGCAAAAGCAGCACCAAAAAGCGTTCATGACCTATGCTTTTGGCGGGGCTAATCACTGGAACGGTCGGCCCATGAGGGATGCCCACAGCAATCTGGTTGCAGAGATGGGGTTAACGGATCACCATTTTGATGCGATCGCCGAAGATTTGGTCGCCACGCTGGTTGATCTAGAAGTTCCTCAAGCTTTAATTGATGAAGTGGTGGAAATTGTCGGGTCTAGTGCCCACCGCAACGATGTTTTAAATCGCTAAAAGTTTAGAATTACAAAGTCCGAGAAAGCAATGATTTGGCTGTGAGTTTGGCAGAATTGAGGAGTAGAAGCAGGATAACGAGACTCTGGCTTCTAGCTTTGATTCTGCGTTCTCTTCCCCTATGCTCATCATCCGCTGCGGCTGGCAACACTGGAATGCCTCATGGAATAGGTTCTGGAATGCCTTTTGGAATGCTCTAAGGAATACTTTTTTGAGTGTTCTCAGGAGTTCTTTATGGAACGCTGTCGGCAGGAGACGATCGCCTCTCCTGCTTTTGTTTATCCTGGCGTTGACCTACGGCTGTGTCGCCGCCAATCACCCTGCTGGGGCGCTGCTGACAGACCCCTTTTTGCAACTGCCCACGCCAACCAGTGTGCGCGTTGTCTGGTTCACCGAGTTTGAAGGCGGCGAACATCGAGTGGAATATGGCGACGGCTTCCAGCAGCGGGCGATCGCCACCACCACAAAGCTATCCCGCGTGCGCGAAGACCAGCGATCGCGCGTCGGCCAGCAGACCGAACCCGGCCAGGTTTATCAGCAGCCCACCCCCCGCGATGTCTGGCGGCATGAAGCCGAGGTGACGGGCCTCACGCCAGGGCAGCGCATTCCCTATCGCGTTGTCAGCCTGCGGGCCAATGGGCTATTCACACGGGCGATCGCCAGTCGCTCCTTTACCCTGGCTCCCCTGCCGCCGCCCGGTACGCCGCTCAAAATCCTGCTCACCTCCGACCACCAGAGTATGCCCATGACCGCCACCAACCTGCAAAAGGTCGTAGAAACGGTCGGGCAGGTCGATGCAGTCTTTTTGGCAGGCGACACGGTGAACATTCCCGACCGCGCCTCCGAATGGTTTGACGACAATCGCGGCGGCGCATTTTTCCCCTGCCTCCAGGGCCGCGCCAGCTATGCCCTAGAGCGTAACGGCACTACGCGAGTTTACACGGGCGGGGAAATCATCCAGCACGCGCCGATGTACGTGGCAATCGGCAACCACGAAATCATGGGGCGCTACGGCCGCCTCGACAGCTTGAACGGCGAATTTGAAGACGCGATTCCCCGCGAGGTAGCGCTGCGGCTCTACGGCCCTGACGGGCTAAACAATACCGCCTTTAGCACTGACACCTACGAAGAAATCTTTACCCTACCCCAGAGTCCAGAGGGCGGCGAAACCTACTACGCCACCACCATCGGCGATGTGCGACTGGTGTCGCTGTTTGCCACCAACCTGTGGCGCGTGCCTAGCCTGGAACCCTCTGCCAAAGGGCGCTTCCGCGAACCCGAAGCCAAGCTCAATAGCCGTGAAGACTGGGGCTATGGACAGATCATCTTTGAGCCGATCCGCAAGGGCAGCCCGCAATACAACTGGTTGAAGCAGGAACTCAGCAGCCCAGAGTTTCGGCAGGCTCGCTACAAAATCGTGATGCTGCACCACCCAACGCATACTCTGGGGGATAACGTTGTGCCGCCCTACACTGACCCTATTCGCATCGTGGAGCGAAACGCCGAGGGCAGCCCTGCAGTGATTCGCTACGACTATCCCAAGTCGGATGACTATTTGCTGAGAGATGTGATGCCGCTGCTGGAGGCGGCGCAGGTGCAACTGGTGCTGTACGGGCATTCTCACGTTTGGAACCGCTTCCGCACGCCTGCGGGATTGCACTTGCTGGAAACCTCCAATGTGGGCAATACCTACGGAGCCTATTGGGAGCAGCAACCCCGGAAGTTGCCCGACCTGAACCCGCAGTTCTATAACCTGGAGAACTACGTAACGGCGGGCGATCCGGGTGGATTAGAACCCATCATGCCAACCCTTGCGCCCGTGACCGGAGACAACGGGCAGCCGCTACCGTTTCTCTCCAGCAACGACATCACCGCCTTCACGATTTTCGACACTGGGACGGGTACAATCAGCAGCTACCGCTTTGACACGCGCACCCCCGATGCGCCTGTGGTCAAGTTCGACGAGTTTCAGCTGGGTGTGGGATAGAAACGGGAAACCAGGGCGATCGCCCCCGGTTACCCTATTCCAGGGATTAGACTAGATCCAGTGAATAGGAATGCTTCAAGGGCGAACGATGGGACTCGAACCCACGAATGGCGGAACCACAATCCGCTGCCTTAACCACTTGGCTACGCTCGCCGTATAGCGCCCTCTATAGGCGAATACTAGTATAGCATTGGGCTAATGGGCCTTGTCACAAATTTTGCGCCTTTTGATCTAGTGTGTGGAAATATCTGTGACCCCGACTTCTGAGTCAGCGATCCAGTCCGCTATACTGGGGAAAGCGACAACTCGCTTCGGGATGTAGCGCAGCTTGGTAGCGCGCCTGCTTTGGGAGCAGGATGCCGCAGGTTCAAATCCTGTCATCCCGATTTTTCATTTTGAATGGAACTGCAAATCGCTGAAGGCGGGTAGTGGTGCAAACGGACTGGATTTATCCCTATCCGCCTCTTTTATCTGGCGTGTTGGTCAGGCGCTACAAGCGGTTTTTCGCGGACATTGAGCTAGAGAGCGGCGAGGTCGTTACGGCACACTGTCCCAATACCGGGCCGATGACGGGAGTGAATTGTCCTGGCAATCGCGTGATGGTGTCGCTCAGCGATAACCCAAAGCGATCGCTCGCCTACACCTGGGAACTGATTGAAGTACACGACAATGGGCCGACGTGGGTAGGGGTAAATACAGCACTGCCCAACCGCATCGTGCGATCGGCGCTGGAAGCACGGCTGTTTCCACAACTGGGCAGCTACCAGCAGATTCAGAGCGAAGTGCCCTATGGACAGGATCAGAAAAGCCGGGTCGATTTTTTACTGACGGGTGCCGCCGATGGGCGACCCGTTTATATCGAAGTCAAAAACACAACTTGGGCGCTGGGCGACTTGGCGCTGTTTCCTGACACAGTGACAGAACGGGGGCAAAAGCATCTGCGAGAGTTGACGGTGCTGCTGCCCCAGGCGCGAACGGTGATGCTGTATTTCATTAATCGAGGCGACTGCACTCGGTTTTCGCCGGGCGATCGCGCTGATCCGGTCTATGGACAACTGCTGCGGGGGGCGATCGCCCAGGGGTTAGAGGTGCTGCCCTGTCGATTCGAGATTTCGCCTGCGGGTATCCGCTATCTAGGTCTGGCTGAGCTTTGCCTTGAGACGACGCAACCCATAGAAGTTCAAACACCCAAGGGCAAACGACGAAAAGCGCCATAACGCAGGGCGAAAAAAGAAAAATATCGAAGAATGGAACAGCGTAAAACGGTAGCAAATGACACGATCAATCGCCTCATTCGTATTTGTCATGATCACCGTCAGAATGCGCCAAGTCAGCCGGTTTCAGTCCAGTGCAATCGCCCAAAAGCCTCTTTGCAAGCAACTTTCAGAGATTTGGTTTCTGTTAGAACAAAATGGAGGGCGATCGCTCGATTCGGATATCCGTATTTGCAGTGGTAGAGATATCCAACTTGCCTCAAAGGTAAATATTTCTTAAATTCTGTTCTACGCCTCCAGGAGCTTCTCAATCCTCCCTAAGGGGCGTGGATCTGCCGTGTATATCTGATAAGGTTGCAACACAAGACGAGACATTATGTTGACCGTTAAAAAAGAACCATCCGTAGTTGTCGCAGTCCGTTAAAGAGCAGCGCTATTGATCTCGCTTAAGGTTCGCGGTTCAGGGTTCTTTGCATCTACTCACGGCGATCAACTTCTACGGAAAGCGGTTTTTTAACTGGCATCACGCTGGTGGCCGATGCTACCAACTCGCTTGTTTTCATCGCATATCAGAGAAGCAAATTCCTGAGAATTCTTGCTAAATTCCTGCGAATTTCCTAGACCGACAGCCCAATCAAAACGGCTAGCCATATTCGTGAAAGGAGAGACAAATTATGCGTATCGCACAAATTGCTCCGCTTTGGGAACGTGTGCCTCCTACTACCTACGGCGGCACAGAGTTGGTGGTGAGTTTACTAACAGATGAGTTAGTCCGGCGGGGCCATGAAGTCACCCTGTTTGCTTCAGGAGATTCAATCACGCTGGCGGATCTAGAATCGGTTCATCCCCGTGCGCTGCGGCTCGATAATACCGTGAAAGAATACGGCATTTACGAAATGCTGGAACTGGCTCAGGTTTACGAACGTGCTGACGAATTTGATGTGATTCATTCCCACGTAGGCTGTGCTGCATTGCCTTTTGTGAATCTGGTAAAAACGCCGACCGTGCATACCCTGCACGGCATTTTTACGCCTGACAATGAAAAGATGTTCACCTATGCCCGACGGCAGCCCTACGTGAGTATTTCCAATACGCAGCGAGAGCCACGCCTGGGGTTGAACTATGTTGCTACGGTTTACAACGGCATCGATGTAGAAAGCCACAAGTTTCATCCGGTGCCGAGCGATCCGCCCTATCTCGCGTTTTTGGGGCGGCTGTCGCCCGAAAAGGGCACCCATCACGCCATCGAAATTGCCAAGAAAACGGGCTATCCGCTGAAGATAGCTGGCAAGATCGACGTGGTGGATCGGGAATACTATGAGCAGCAGATTAAGCCCCACATTGATGGAGAACAGATTCAGTACCTTGGCGAGGCGAATCATCATCAGAAAAATGCGCTGATGGGCGGGGCGATCGCCACATTGTTCCCCATTACTTGGCGCGAACCCTTTGGGCTGGTAATGGTGGAATCTATGGCGGCGGGAACGCCCGTAGTGGCGATGGAACTGGGGTCTACGTCCGAGGTGATTGTTCACGGCAAGACGGGCTTTCTCTGCCATTCGGTGGAGGAGTGTGTGGCGGCGATCGCCCAAGTTCCGCAGCTCGATCGCCAGGCCTGTCGAGATCACGTCCAGGCAAACTTTAGTGTGCAGCGCATGACCGATGGCTATGAGCAGGTCTATCGTCAACTTGTGGGCGATCGCACATCGACCAGTCCGGCAATCAGTCCGGCAGTCAGTCCGGCAATTTTCAGCCTGCCACAGCCGAAGCTGGCCGGTTAAGCCCTGACTCAGGTAAACCTTGAGCAATGGCAGGGGTTGAGGAACGAACTCTTCCCTGAGATCGAAGCCTCAACCCCTAAAGCGTGCGATGCTTTAGCGTTGTAGCTCTAGGGTTCTAGCTCTAACAGTTATGCCTCTAAAGTCGTGCAAGGCACGGGGAGCCTGCGTCGGGTTTTGGTTTTGTGAATTGCAGGGCCAGTTTTGTAAAGCGTTGTGCTTTCTTTGCACTTTAGTCCGGGAACGCAATCCCTGCGCTTGGATCAGTCTAAGTTCCCCTAATTGAGGGCGCTTTAACGAGCTTCCCCTAGCGATGCAATTTGCGATGCAGCTTGCGACGCTCAGGTGATGTGCCAGTTGCAGGCGATTTTGCTCTTGCGTGTTCCTGTTTTTCGTTCACCCTTTCCGAGACATCGCTCCTGTCGAGATCTAGCCAGTAGCTAGTGTCGTTCTGCCCTATACAATGTCTGCGGAGAAAAACTTAAAAGCGGTACGCTCGATACAGCGTCTAATTCCTCCATCCAGCACAATAGGGCAGAATAAGCGAGCGATAACGAGTATCGCGGTTTATTTCGTGGTTTGTCACCCGTTCGCTGATGATTCACTCGTAAGGTCAGTCCAACCGGACAGAGCGTACTGTCCCTAGCTAGAGGGTTGGCTCGGCTGCGGTGTCCGGTACGATGTCCAAGTCTACGAGGTTAGCAATGTCCCAGACCCCTCCCGTATCCCAATCGCGTCATCCCAGGGCAACGTTTTCTGCTGGGCCCCAGCGGCAGGCGATCGCCCTCATTCTGGTTCACAATGATCCGGCGCTGGAATTTCAGCGCGAGGAAGCCAGCGGCAGCCGGGTATACGTAAACCAAATCAGCGAGGCGCTGGCCAAGCTCGGCTGGCAGGTGGATGTGTTTACCCGCAAGACGAATCCCGACGATCCAACGATCGTGCAGCATTCGCCCCACCATCGCACGATTCGTCTGGTGGCTGGCCCGCAGGAGTTTATCCCGCGTGATCGCCTGTTGGAGCATATGCCCGCCTTTGTCGAAGCTTTTCGCAAGTTTCAGACTAAGGACGGATTTCACTATCCGCTGGTGCATACCCACTACTGGCTCGCGGGCTGGGTGGGGCTGCAACTGAAGCAAGAGAGCAACATTCAACTGGTTCATACTTACCACTCCCTAGCGGCGGTTAAATACGCAGGCATGGCGCAAAAGCCGCTGGTTGCTGACCACCGCATGGCAGTAGAGCGGCATACGCTTGTCGGCGCAAACTGCATCGTAGCGACCAGTCCCCAAGAACAAGAAACCCTGTGGAAACTGGTAGCCACTCCGGGCAACGTGCAGGTGATTCCCGGCGGCACCGATCTGGACGTGTTTCACCAGATGTCGCGCAGCGATGCCCGCGCTCAGTTGGGCCTGTCGCCTTCAGAAAACGTGGTGCTGCATGTGGGTCGGTTTGACCCGCGCAAGGGAATTGAGACACTGGTGCGAGCCTGTGCCCAAATCCAGCAAATGGATACCCTAGTAGGAGAACCGCTGCGGCTGCTGCTGGTGGGGGCGGCCGACGATGCCGAGAGCCTGATCGAGCGCGATCGCATCCAGTCGCTTGTAGCCGAACTAGGGCTAAACGCCGTCACGGAGTTTGTCGGACAGGTTGGACACGATCGCTTGCCGCTGTATTACACTGCCGCGGATGTGTGCGTCGTGCCCAGCCAGTTTGAACCCTTTGGGCTGGTCGCGCTAGAGTCGATGGCTTGCGGCACGCCCGTCGTTGCGTCGGATGTTGGCGGGCTGAAGTTTGCCGTCGTGCCAGAGGAAACCGGGCTGCTAGTGGCTCCGCAGGATGTAGACGGCTTTGCGGGGGCGATCGCCCGCATTCTCAGCGACGACCTTTGGGCCCACCGTCTGCGTCGTCAGGCCTCTCTGCGAGTCCAGCAAAACTTTAGCTGGAGCGCAGTGGCCGCTCGCCTCAGCGACCTCTATCGCAGGCTGCTGGCACAATCGCTCACAGGCGACCTGCTGTCGGTTCCGATGGCTCAAAGCACCGCAGCCGCCCTCAGTTCACTGCCTGCTGAGCCACTGGAGCAGCCGCTAGTGAACGTGTCTTAGCGACTGGTTAGAATGCCAGAACGTAGATAGGACGCGCAACAGCACTGGCTACCTTCTGCGCTAGGCTGGCTGACCCATCTACGGGATCAAAGGAATCAAAAGGAGTGTGGGTATGCCTGCGCTCCTTTTGAGTTTTGTTGTGGGGACTACTGGCTGCCGCAAATACAGCGCGATCGCCCACTTTCTCAAACAAACTCTAAGCTCAAGCAAAACTTCTGCGTTTTTTACGAGCTAAATTTTTTATAAAACTTGATCGACACTTACAGTGTTTAACCCTGCCAAATAGGGCTAATTGAAAAGTCTTGAAACCGCTATTAAATTAAGTTGAAATATTGCTACAACTGATGGCTTCAAAATCTTTTATTGAGGATTTAGACTAACTTTAAGAAAGTCGTGGCACACTAAAATGAGTGTCTAGTGCTACTTTTTGGCGACCGAACGCAGGAGATTTGGCAAGCATCCCTTCATCAGGACTTGCTAGAGTCTCTTGCTGCTGGATGTGGCGCAGCGTTGGGTTGATTTCCGGGGATTCATTTCAGATTGAACCTTTTCGGGTGAAATCCTACCCATGTTCTCCTCCTGCATCGTGATGAATTTGAGAGCAGAATGCACTCTCGATGCCATGACGATGTCATGACGTTCGCCATCGCCACGCGGCGCTCTTGATCTGATTCAAATCTGGCATGAAAACCGTTCAAATCAGATTTGAGATGATCGATTTTTCGACGACTTTCTCAAAGTGATCTGCAAGCGTGTTGAACCGCTACTGGCGGCCACGAAAGCGACTACTGGAAAGCGTGTTATGACTCTGAATCTGCCGGAACTGTCCCATCCGGCGCTGATTATTTTGGTTCGATGGTTCGTAAATCGCCTGCTTAAATCACCTGCTTATACAGCATTTTCTTGCGGGGTGAGGCACATGCTGCCCTCACGAGGCAAGGGCTTATTGACCATCCGTGTGCTTCACTAGCTTCAAAAACGCTGTAGACGGCTCGCCTTAGAGATTGATCACTTTACAGATCACTTCAATTCTCACTAATTAACCAGTCGAGACCAGCGCATCCCAAATTGGGCGAATTAGAACTGCTCAAGCTTCGATCTGCCGTGCGTTTTGACCTGCCTCTTGACCCACAGTTCCTTGAATCCTGACTTTTCCAGAGACTATGCCCGACGTAATTGAACTCAATGGACGTACCTTTGTGCCGGTGACTCAAGCCCCCGTGGCCGAGTGGGCCTGCGTGGCGAGCGATCGCCCCCAGCCGACGCTAACGCTTAAAGACGATGACCTGTTTCTGATTATCGACACACTGGGCAATATCTCTGGACGGTTAGACGATAGCACCGTCGCCAGCTTGGGGCTATTTTGCCGAGATACACGGTTTCTCAGCCGTCTGGAACTGCAAATCGAGGGGCGATCGCCCGTGTTGCTAAGCAGCAATGCCACCAAGGGATTTGCCTTTTCTGCGCTGTGTACCAACCCGCTCATCGACGACAACCTGCCCGCCGACACCCTCGGCATCGAGCGTGAAATTGTGCTGAATGGCGGCCTGTTTGAAGAACTGACGCTGACCAACTACAGCACGATGCCCGTGCGCTTTGAAATGAGCCTCAGCTTTGATGCCGATTTTCTGGATTTGTTTGAAATTCGGGGCTTTCGGCGGGGCGAGCGGGGGCAACTGCTGCGCCAGGTGATGTCGCCGACCGGGTTTGGGGATGCTGACAGCAGCGGCCAACCCCGCTTTGCCCTAAGCTCCATTCCTGACCCAACGGAACTGACGCTGGCCTATCAGGGGCGAGACGGCGTGTTGACCGAATCGCACATCCAGTTTTTGCATCAGCGCCCCAGTTTCCTCAAGGGCTACACTGCTGTCTGGTACGTGGAACTGGCCTCTCACCAAGCGATGAAGGTGGGCTATCGCCTGGAGATGCGGATGAATGGGCGCTTGGTGTCTACGGTCAGCCCGCCCACAACGCTGGTGCAGGCAAAGGCGGCTGAGCAGATGGAAGAAACCGAATGGCATACCGCCACCACTCGCATCCGCACCGACAACAAAGACATCAACCAGATTTTGGAGCGAGCGGAGCAAGACATTTACTTGCTACGGCAGACCTTTGAGCAAGGCAAGGCGCTGTCGGCAGGCGTGCCCTGGTTTTCCACGCTATTTGGGCGTGATTCTATCATTGCAGCCATGCAAACGCTCATCCTCGACCCGGCGATCGCCCGCGAGACCCTGACCGTGTTGGCACATTATCAGGGCAAAGCCGACGACGGCTGGCGCGACGAAGCCCCTGGCAAAATTCTCCACGAGCTACGCTTTGGCGAGCTGGCTCGCTGCCAGGAGATTCCCCACACGCCCTACTACGGCACAGTAGACGCGACCCCGCTATGGCTGTTGCTCTACGCCGACTACTACGCCTGGACGCACGACCGCGACACGCTCGATCGCCTCTGGCCTAATGCCCTCGCAGCGATGGAGTGGATCGACCAGTCCTGCCGCGAAACGGGCTATCTCAGCTACAATCGGCGATCGCGCAAAGGCTTGCCCAATCAGGGCTGGAAAGACTCTGACACCTGCATTGTAGACCGATATGGCAAGATGGCTCAGGGGGCGATCGCCCTGTGCGAGGTGCAGGCCTACGTTTATGCCGCAAAGCTCCGCCTCAGCGACATTGCTCGGCTTTACAAACGGCTTGACCTGGCGGATCGCTGGCAGGTCGAAGCCCAGAATCTCAAGACCCGGTTTAATCGCGATTTTTGGGTAGAAGACCTAGACTTTTGTGCGCTGGCGCTAGACGGCGACGGCAAGCCTGTAGATAGCATTACGTCTAACCCCGGCCACTGCCTGGCGCTGGGCATCTTTGACTCAGACAAAGCCCGCAGCGTCGCCGAAAGGCTGCAAGCGCCCGACCTGTTCAACGGCTGGGGCATCCGCACCCTCAGCAGCCTATCGCCCGCCTATAACCCGATGGGTTACCATGTTGGCTCGGTCTGGCCCCACGACAACGGACTGATCGCCCTGGGACTGCGATCGCTGGGATTGACTGACGCTGCCCTGGAAATTGCCCAAGGACTGCTCGACATGACGCTACAACAGCCCTACTGTCGCCCGCCGGAACTGTTCTGCGGCTACGAGCGCACCCCCGGCGCTGCGCCCGTACAATATCCTGTGGCCTGTTCGCCCCAGGCCTGGGCCACGGGCACCGTGTTTCATCTCGTGCAACTGATGATCAACCCCGTGCCTAATGCCCCCGCCAACCGCCTGCGAATTCTTGATCCTGCCCTGCCCGACTCGATTCGTCGCCTGTCCCTGCAAAACCTGCGTGTGGGGAGCACCCTACTCGACCTAGAGTTTGAGCGCGTCGGCAACACAACCGGCTGCCGTGTGGTGAAAAAACGCGGGAATTTGCGCGTAGTGATTGAGGCGTAGGGTTCACGCCTGAACCACTGCCAGATACACGGCTTCCAAAAACTCATCCGAGGTTAGCCCGTCGGGAAGGGTTTCTAGCTGGATGCGCGATCGCACCTGGCGGGCAAGCGTCAGGCTGAGATTATGGCGGGCTTTGCGGGTCAGGTCCTTGCGGCAGTCGAGATATTCACGAATCACGGCGATGTCGTCGGGGCGCAGGTTCCGCAGGTTAGCCAGCGTGGGTAAGGTAGCAACCAACTGCTGGGTGCGGTCAGAAGGGGCCATGTTGGGCTTGGCGCGGCGGCCCGTTTCCTGCACCACGATGGTTCCGGCGACCCAATCGCCGATGCGCTTTTCTCGTTTGCTAAACAGGATGAACAGCGCCCCGATGAAGAAAAAGTCGTCGATGGGGCGCAAGAGCGATCGCAGCGCGGCTTGAGTGATGCCAATCGGGCGGCCGTCGTCGCGGATAACGCGAATTTTGGCGAAGCGCTTGCCCGGTGTCTGCCCCTGGCGATAGACCTCGAAGCCAATGAAATAGCCCGCATAAATGACAAAAGTCCCCAGCACAAAGATGGCCAATAGCCACGGCGGCACCGCGCTAAAGTCGCCCTCCCATTGGAGCAAATAGCTCATTAATTGGGTCGATAGGAAAATCCAGATTATGGAAAATCCTAGCAGCGACAGCGCCACGATGTGATAGTCAATCAGCAGCGCCAGCGCCCGGTTGCCGATGCCCGCCAGCGAAAACTCTAGCTCCACGCTTTCGGGCGTATGCAGATTGACCCGGTTAAAAAAGCGCATAGAGCCTCATCGAGGGGGGGCGGAGTCCTGAATATCGGCAGAGCCAAAGTCCCCGTCGTCGAGTTCGGGATTGCTCAGGTGCAGCCCCAGCCCCTCTCGGCGACGGCGCAAATCGTAGTAAATGGTGGCTTTGATCGACTGCCAGAGCGGTAGCGTAAAAATGCCCAGCAGCAGGCTAATCAGGAAACTGCTGCCAAACGTGAGCAGACCATAGAGGGGCGAATTTTCGGGATAGATGCGGACGATCGCCTCTTGGGCAATGCCTAGCACAATCTGAATCACAAATTGCAGCGGGATTGTGGCGATCCACGTCACCAGCAAAATCAGGAAAATTCGCCCGACGTTTTTATGGGTCAATTCCCAACTGCGCCCTAGCGACTGGGTTGCTGTGAGTCCTGGCTCTACTGCTAGCGGCAGATCAGGCACCGAGAAGCGGATGCTAAACCAGGTCAGTATCCAAACCAGCAATCCCACAATTCCCAAAAAGACCAGAAACGCCAGGAGGATCAGGCCTGGGTTGACCAGCGCTGCCGACTGGGGATTTAGCAAAAAGTCTGTGCCGCCGACAAATACCAGCATGAGCACTACCACTACGGCTGCCACAATGTAGAACAGCAGCGTTACTGCGACTCCCAGCAAAAACAGCAGCACATAGACCCATACAAATCCCCACTGCCGGGCGCGGGTGTAGCGACAGGCCGATTCGATGCTCTCTGGCTGTTGGGTCAGTTCGCCAAAGCCTAGACGGGCGATCGCCGCCGAGAGCGAGTAGGATCGGGCTGAGCAAAACACCATCAGCACCACCCACGCCGGAATCACCAGCCCCAGCGTGGTGAAGTAACGCTGTGTCGTAGCATAAAAAAAGCCCAGGGCGATCGCCAGCAAAATCGGCAGCAAAACCCACAGGGTCGATTGGGTGGCCAGCCACAGATAAGGCTTAATCTTGGCTCCATACAGCCGAAAGCCTACATTTACCGCGTTACCCACGGTAAGCGGTTGGGTTAGGTCAGGAGAGTTTGGGCCGGAGCTAGGGCTGAGGGTCATAAAATCGAACGAGGCTGGCAAGCAGCCCACCAGAGCGCAAAGGACTGATGCTATCGTAGTCTACGCATCGGCAGAGTTTCACCCTTTTGCAATCTCCTGAAATCTAAGATGCGTTCTCCAACGGACGTTTTGCCCGCTCCGACTCCCTCCACTTGCTGACCCCAACATGGACCTTCGCCGCTGGACTGCCCGCCGAGAATCAAGCTGGAACGACCTCGACCGTCTGCTGCAACAGGCGGAACGGCGCGGGCTAAAGTCGCTGACGGCGGCGGAAATTCATCAGCTTGCCAGCCTTTATCGAGCCGTGTCGGGCGATCTGGCCCGCGCCCAGCAGATCAGCCCTCGCCTGACCCAGGAGCTACAATCGCTGACCACACGCGGCTATGCCCAGGTCTATCAAGGGCTGCGGCGGCAGGAGTGGGAGGCGATGCGCCAGTTTTACCAATCGGGGTTTCCGGCGGTGGTGCAGCAGTGCGCGGGGTACGTCGTGCTGGCGACGGCGCTGTTTGTGCTGGCAGCCCTGGTCGCCTGGTGGTATTCCTGGCGCGATCCGAGCTTTATTGAACTAATGGTGCCTAGCTCCATCATTCACCAAGTGCGCGATCGCCAGGAGCTTTGGATGGGGTCGATCGTCGGCGTGGAACCCTACGCCGCCAGCAATATCATGGTGAACAATCTGAAGGTATCCTTTACGGCAGCGGCGGGCGGCATCACGGCAGGATTGGCGACGGTCTACATTCTGCTGCTAAACGGGATCAATATCGGGGCGATCGCCGCGATGGTGGGGCAAAACAATCTCGCCTTCCCCTTTTGGGCCTTTGTCTTTCCCCACGGAGCGCTAGAACTGCCCGCCATTTTTCTGGCAGGGGGCGCAGGGCTGCTGCTGGCTCGTGCCCTCCTCTTTCCGGGGCCGCTGCGCCGCGTCGATGCGCTCAAGCGCTACGGCACCCAGGCCGCCCAGTTGATGTACGGCGTGGTTCCGCTGCTGGTCATCGCGGGTATTATCGAAGGCTTCTTTTCTCCCAACCCCGCTGTGCCCGACCTGCTCAAGTATGTCGCTGGCATGGGGCTATTTGCCGCACTGGTTGGATATTGCAGCCAAGGGCGTGCGAACGTGATGAGGCGTGGAAGCCAGCGTTCCTAATCCTTCCAGCCTCCCAATCATGCCAGCCTGCCGCCGCGTTTCCCTCTCCTACCAGGCCGCCTCGTCCAGCAGCATCTCTAGGGCGTGTTCCACATCGCTCCAGGCATCGTCGAGCGAGTCCGACAGGTCTGGATTGAGCGATCGCAGCTCATCCGCCAACCCCAGCAGTTCTTCGCCAATTTGCGTCAGGCGACCTTCGGCGATCGCCCGGGCCTGCTGCTGGCGTTTCAGACTGCGGACGCGGCGGGCTGACTCAGGCTTCTGCGGCTGCGGGATGTACAGGCTATCCGCAAGCTCCTCCGACTCAGCAGCAATCCCTGCGGCAGACGACGGAGGTGGGCAAGACGGCGGGGCGATCGCCCCGCCAATCTCGCCGGGATGGATGCTGCTTCGATGGGTCGGTTTCATAGATCGTCTAAATCAAGGGCAAACAGTACACAAGCAAACGGCGAGCCAGTCTAGCAAGCCATCTGGCCAGGAGGTGCGAAAATCGTAAACCTCAGAAGCAAAAAGTATCTTTAGATACAGTTTAATCCGCCTAGAGTACCCCTTGGCGATCCGGATAACCGCCATTTGTAGCCAATTCCTAACAATTCTTAGAATTTTGCAACAATCTAACCCCCCAAAGGGACGCCTCCGGGGATGCCTCTATCTACTCGTACCCTGCGCTCATGCCATGATGAATTTGGGGCTATTCCGTGAATCACTACCCCCTGTCGCTTGCCCTGCTCTCGTCTGCACACTCAGCATCGAGCCATCCCACGGCCCCAGAATCACCAACATGCCTCTCAAACCTGGCGAAACCCTGCCCCAGCCCATGCGCTCCTGCAACTGGGCGATCGCCCAACTCCCCGGCCTCAGCGCCGAAAACCTGGACTTGCTCCACCAAGCAGGCTTCAAAACCACCCTGGATTTCTGGCAACGCACCCAAACCCCCGCCCAGCGGCACAACCTGGCAGCGCACCTCCAGCTTCATCCCAAATACGTCAACAAATGGGCTGCCCTATGCGACCTAGCCCGAATTCCTGCCGTCGGCTGCACCTACTGCGGGCTGCTGCTCCACGCCGGGATTATTTCCGTCCGACAACTCGCAGACACCCCACTGCCCAAGCTCCACCGCCAGCTCATGCGATTGCAAATTGCCACAATGCAGCGCCAAGATCTCTGCCCGCCCCTAGGCGACGTATCACTCTGGGTAGAACAGGCGCGTCAGCTTGTCCCAACCCGCCGCTAGAGTTGTGCCCGCTTCTTAAAGCCATTCAAAGCCCTTTCTACAGCGCCAACAGCGCTAGTCTTCCCGTATCTCTTCTCAAAACATATCAAAGCTTAATCGGGATACCAGAACATTCCCTTAATCCCTTCCGGGTCAGACATAAAGCCCAGATGCCGATAAAACTCCACCACATGCGGATCGGCGAACAGGGTGATATTGCTAATGTCTTCGCTACGGAGTTTTTTGATCACCTGCTTCATCAGCGCCTTGCCCAGCCCCTTGCCCTGAAAATCAGGATGCACCACCACGTCCCAGATGGTGGCGTTAAAGGCATGGTCGGACGTAGCGCGAGAAAAGCCAATGAGTCGTCGCTGAGCGCCTCGCTGCTCCCACATCGACACCACCAAAAAGCTGTGCTGAATCGCCTTTTTGACCTTACGCAGCGGTCGCCGCGACCAGCCCACCGCATCGCACAATTCCTCTAGTTCGTAGAGGTCAATCTCGCGATCGGTGCTAAAAAAAATCCGAGACCCGCTAGTGGTCGTCATCACGGGTGCCACCTGTCCCTCAGGTTGGGCCGGTCTGGACGCAGCGGCAGCATCAGAAGCAGTAAATAAGCTTTTCCAGAAGCCCATGCGAGTGCGTAGCCTAGACAAAGATTGGGACAGCAGTATTAGCATAGTATAGCGTTCCTCTCTTGTTCCCCAAAAGGCTGCTGCATTTTGACAACACATTTTTGATGCCCCTGGTCGCAAATTCACCGAAAGTAGGGGTGCAATTTGTGAGAGAT
The DNA here is from genome assembly GCF_001548395.1 of Leptolyngbya sp. O-77. Lineage (NCBI taxonomy): Bacteria > Bacillati > Cyanobacteriota > Cyanophyceae > Leptolyngbyales > Leptolyngbyaceae > Leptolyngbya > Leptolyngbya sp. O-77. The sequence continues at coordinate 4,319,503 of NZ_AP017367.1, read as the reverse complement.
TGACCTAGAGTTAGGGTTTTCTAAGATAGAAGCGCATTACTGCGTCGCCTACTGGCGAAATTGCGATCATCCTGACCCTCAGGCGGCTGAATGCTCCGTCAGCAGTTCTATCGAGCCTCAGGAATCGACTCAAAATCCATCATGTGGGCACACAAGGGCTTTCCCCAGATATGGCTCCGGGCTTAAAACCAACGACGCTGGAACTCTTGAAACGCTTTAACCGGGCGTTTCCACAGTTTTATGAGCAATTTGTCAGCAGCGAGATTCAGCTTCAAAACCTGCGCCTGGCCTATCAGCTCTACAAAAGTCGCCAGGCGGTTATTGAAATCAAGCCAGAAGGCAATAAGAGCGCACTGCATTTTGCCTATCGCAACCAGTCGTTTTTGCTCAGCGATATTTTTGGGGTGCTGGCGGCCTACGGGCTGACAATTCACGGACTCAGCCTCTATGGGCAAATTTATCCGCCGATGCTGGTGTTTATCAAGCTGGTGGTGGCGCGGAGTGGCAAGGCGCTGAGCGAAAAGACGGCGGAGAATGTGTGTCGCGCTATCCGTGAGGCGCTGGGTGGCCGCTTTGAAGTGGAAGAGATGCTGGCGGTCGAGTTTAACCTGGATGCGGGTCTGGAACAGGTGGAAACCGAGTTCTATGTGGACCCAGTGTTTCACCTGCCTGCGCTGCTGATTGAGGCAGACAACCAGCCGGGGCTGTTCTACAAGGTGATGTACGCGATCTGGCAGGAAGACCTGCTGGTGGTCAACGCAAACCTGCTGGTGTGGCGCGGACGGACGCGGCTCATCCTGTATCTGCTGGGGCCCAATGAGAACCTGATTCCAGAGTATCTGGGGCAGAAAATTGCGGACGGCGTGCGACAGCGGCTTTTGGGACGAAGGTTCTAGCGTCGATTTTGGATTGGGGATTTTGGATTTTGGGTTGCCAGTCTTGCAGTCTTGTACGGATTCCTGAACGTGTAACTTCCTGAACGTGTAACGCTCTGGGAGTCACGTCTGGGAAAGCCTGGATTACGAACCGTCTGATCCATCCGGCAGGGTCGCGCCTTTAAGAATTGCACCAGCCAGATCGGTGCTGCTGAGTTCTGCCCGCACCAGGTTTGCATTGCTGAGATTGGCGTTGATCAGGCTGGCTCTGGCCAGGTAGGCATCGGTGAGTTGAGCGTGCTGCAAGTCTGCCCCTTGGAGGTTGGCGCGGCTGAGGTCAGCACGGCTGAGTTGGGCAAAGGCGAGAATTGTGTCCTGTAGCTCGGCGCGAGACATTTGGGCATCGGGCAGGATGGCGCTTCGCAAGACCGCATTCTGGAGGTCGGCTTCAGTGAGGATGGCACGTTCTAGCTTGGCATTAGTCAGGTTGGCAGAGCGCAGGTAGGCCTGGGACAGATCCGCCTCGGTGAGGAAGGCTCCGCGCAGGTTTGCGCCGCTGAGGTCGGCCCCGCTGAGGGTGGCGCTGCGGAGGGTGGCTTCGCTGAGGTCGGCTTCGCGCAGGTCTACCCGTGCTAGGTCTGCGCCTGTCAGGTTTGCGCCGCGCAGGTCGGCTTTGCGGAGGGTTGCGCCGCGGAGGTTGGCGGTGTAGCGGCGGTTTTCTTCGCGCAGGTTGGCCCCACGCAGGCAAGCGCCCGTTAGATTTGCGCCACTCAGGTCGGTATTTCGCAAATCTGCATCGCTGAGGTTAGCATCGAGCAGATCTGCCAAGGTCAGGGCTGCGCTGCGGAGGTCGGCCCCGGTCAGGATTGCGCCGTGCAAATCAGCATCATTGAGGCTGGCTCCCGTGAGGGTGGCTTGACTGAGGTTGATGCCACTGAGGGTCGCGTGATCGAGCGTGGCTTTGCTGAGGTTTGCCCGGTTGAGGTAGGCGAGGGCGAGGTTGGCGTGGCGCAAATCGGCGCGGCTGAGGTCGATCCCGATCAGATCGGCATAGCTAAGACAGGCTCCGGCCAGGTTCTCGCCGCTAAAGTGGATTTCGCGTTGAGCATAGCGCTGGAGCAGTTCTTGGGGGGTCATGAAGGGAGGATGAAGGTTAAAACGTGATGGGATGTAGGCTGTCTTAGCCAAGTTCAGGATGGCCGATAATGCCCGTGGGGTCGTCGCTGGAGGGAGCAGGGCAGGCGGAGCGATCGCCCGCTCCATTCTCCGGGAAGGCGGCTGGTAAATCGGTTTGGGTGAAATCTGAACTGGGATAAAACGGCTGAAACGCCCGCAGGAGGGCACTGGCAACGGGCTGGTAGGGGTTGGCACGGGACTCGCCAGGGCGATTGCCCGTGGATTCCAGATCGGCCAATAAATCAGCGGCTTTTCCCAACTCCGCGCTGAGCGCGTTGAACGAGGAATACTGTTGCCATACCTGCTTGAGCAGCGTGTCCAGATCGTAGCCTTTCAAGTGCGTCCAGGCTTGCAGACCCGGCGGCAGGGGTTCGTATAGCACCGTGTATAGCAGCAGCTTTGCCCGCAGGGGATTGCTGAATTTCATTAGCGTTAGCCGCAGATCAACCCACAGGGCCGGGTCGTCCAGTGTGAGTCGTGGCTGAGAGGACGATGTAGACGGGTAGCCTTTAGCAGCCGGAACTGAGAGATTTGGAGACGAAGGCTCTACCGGCTCTCCGGCAGACGATGCTCCAAACGTAGAGCGTGCAGCGGGCGGCGCAACCGAATTGTGAATGCGCGTTTCGTCGGCGGACGACAAGGCGGAGACTGCCAGATCGGCCTGGGTCACTTCTAGCAGGTCGCCGTAGAGCGGCACAAAGGCGTGGATAATCGTCTGGGCAACGCGAGTGTATTCGGCTTGGCGATTGAGCGTGCGGACGATACTGGTGAGGATGGCATCGAGGGTTTGAGGCGTAGCGGTCAATCGGTGGAGCCGCTGCACCAATTCGACCAGGGAGTGCTGGTTCAATACCTGGGGGTCATTTTCCCAGGTTTGGGTGCAGGCGGCAAAGAGCAGCTTTTTAATGCGGGAACTGTTGGTATCTTGCTGAAACTGGGCAGCGACCTGCTGATAGTCTTGGGGACTAGCGGCGATCGCCAAAGACTCATTTGCTGGATAGAGCGGCTCCAGATGACTCAGCGCTGCATTGGCCACCAGGGTATACTCTGTCACTTTGCTGAGCGTATTGACGAGAGCAGTCAGGTGCGCTTCTAGAATTTGGCGCGTGGGATATTGAGCCCGCAGGTCTTGCACCAGCGGATACAGGTCTGCCTGCTGAATTTTGATCGGATCTCGCTCCCAAGTCTGCTGGCTGGCGTATATCAGCAACTTCTTGATGCGAAGCAGGTTGGGATCTTGCGAGAGGTTTTGTACTACCTCATCCAAGGGCGATCGCACCGTTTATCATCCTCATGCGCGGCTCACTTCCTATTAAATAACGACTTTGCAAAACTGTCACAGTCAACCTGCACAGTAAGTCAGGCAATGCCCAAATTTAACTTATTTCTCAGGGCAAAATAACCTGTCTTGAGTTTGTCACAAAGCCGGAAGCCCGGCCATAATGCTGGCACACCGCAGGAGATGGGATGCCTGTGGAGCATCCTTCCTCACCCAATATCCTTCACAGCTTCTTGCTCAAAGCTGCTAGCGACAACTTGACCCGTTTCGCCCTGAGAAATGGTCACGATCGACCAGTCAGAATGCAGCAAGCAGCTCACACCATAGGCAATGTCGTGTAGATAGCGGCGTAAATCCCCAGAGCGATAGCTCAGAGAACTCAGAGACTCCAAAAGCCGACCATCGTTCCCATGAATATGGAAATCTTGCAAGTCCATAGCAATGCCTTGAGCAAGGGGGCAAAGTCCTAAATAAAGCCTTAAGACTTCCTAAAGCTTATGGATTGCATCCATTTCTCTCCTTGATTAGAATCAAGTTTGGATGATTCTTTGCAGAGTGTTACTTTTCGCCATTTAGCGTTACTTTTTGTTTCCTCCGAGCGATGATTCCCTCTTTGTGAAGCTGCTTCAGGGCGCGTGAAAGGGCTTCGGGTGTGAGTCCCAAATCGTCTGCAATATCTTTCAAAGGCACGTCAAGATTTACGGTGATGCCGTCTGGTTGAACGTTGAGCTGTAGATAGTGCAGCACACGCCGTCGAGCCGAACGAATGCTTCTTAATTCCAGCAAAACTTTGCTTTCATGCAAGCGCTTTGCAAGCTGAGCCATAAATGTTTCAGCCAACTCAGGATAGGCTTTAAGTGCTTTGAGAAAGGCAAATTTTGGCAATACTAATATGCGCGATGGCAGGTGGGCGATCGCCGTACAAACATAGCGTTCATGAAATAGCGCAACCTCTGCAAAGCTTTCCCCCGATCGAACGCTGTAGTGATTGATTTGCAGCCCTTCTTCGGTATAGTTGAGCAACTGAATATATCCCGATTCCAAAACATAAATAGCTTCTACAGGCTCGCCCCGATCAAAAAGAATTTGCCCAGTTTCCAAATTGCGAAACGAAGCGACTGCCTGCAATTCAGCAGGCAAGTGATGAAGTGGTAGGCGATTCATAGACAGGAAACACAGCTCCTGCTAATCGGTTTGGGCGCTATCAAGCTCGTCAATTTACGATTTAGGTCAGCTTCAGGTAGCCCGCCCACAACTCGCTCAATCACCTGTCCTTCTTTAAAGAAAAGAAGCGTCGGCACGACTCGAATCCTGTAGCAATCTGCCCAGTCTTCGGCGATCGCAATATCAAGTCGCCTAAACTTAATATGCCTGGAAAAATCAATCGCCACTCCACACACAACAGGGTTGATTTGATGAAATGCAGTCCACCAGCTTGCCCAGCAATCTACTAGAACTGGCGTATTTGCATTCAAGACCTCATGCCGAAAGCTGGCACTGGTGAGCGTAATCCACTGCGTATGAGATGCCATTTTTGCCTATTTGCGGATGCGAATATTAGGAGAAATTCTTTCAGAATTGCTGAGTGCAATCCCTGGATATTCCCATTATGAAAATCCGCTGAAAGCGTAAGCTGTGAATCGGTTAAGACGATTCTTAAAAATTCATGAATGTTCTTGAGAATTTGCACGCAAGGATTTGTGGAAGCTCAAGCGGGCTTGGGCGTGTGGCTCAGCCCTTCCTGGACGCGCCAGAGGCTGGCGTAGATACCGTTTTGAGCCAGCAGCGACTCATGGGTGCCCTGCTCCACCAGCTTGCCGTATTCCATGACGTAAATGCGGTCGGCGTTGCGGATGGTGGAGAGGCGATGGGCGATCGCCACGGTCGTCCGGTTTTGCGTAATCTTTTCGAGCGATCGCTGGATGGCGGCTTCGGTTTCGTTATCGACCGCTGAGGTGGCTTCGTCCAGGATCAGGATGGGCGGATTTTTTAGCACGGCGCGGGCGATCGCCAATCGCTGGCGCTGTCCGCCAGAGAGCTTCTGTCCGCGCTCACCCACAATCGTCTCGTAGCCCTGCGGCAACTGCTCGATAAACTCGTGGGCTTCGGCAATTTTGGCGGCGGCGATCACCTCGGCGGGCGTGGCGTGGGGCGTGCCGTAGGTGATGTTGTCCCACACGCTGCCGTGAAACAGAAACACATCCTGGCTGACCAGCCCGATAGACTGGCGCAGGTCGCGCAGTTGCAGTTCTCGCAGGTCGATGCCGTCGAGCGTGATGCTGCCCGCCTGAATTTCATACAGCCGCAGCAGCAGCTTGACCAGCGTGCTTTTGCCAGAACCCGTCGAGCCGACAATGGCGATCGTTTTGCCAGCCGGAATCTCCAGCGACAGATGCTCGATCACGGGCGGGCGATCGCGGTAGGCAAAGGTCACGTCTTTTAGCACAATCTCGCCGCGCACCTGGCTCGTAGGCAGGGCCCGATAGCCGGGGGGACTGGCCACGGGCGTATCCAGCAGATCCATCACGCGATTTGTCGAAGCCATCGCCCGCTGATATTGATCCAGCGTTTCGCCCAGGCGCGTCAGCGGCCACAGCAATCGCTGAATCAGGTAGACCAGCACGCTGTAGCTGCCCACCGACAGCGTGCCTCCGGCAGCAGCAACTCCGCCAAAAAACAGTGTGGCGCTAAAGCCAATCAGGATCAAAATGCGGATCAGCGGCACAAAGGCAGAACTGAGGGCGATCGCCCGCTCGTTGCTCTGGCGATAGGCTTCGCTCTCCTGGCGGATGCGATCTAGCTCATCATCTTCGGTGGTGAAGCTCTTGATCGTGAGAATGCCGCTGAAGTTATTCGACAGGCGGCTATTGAGCAAGCTGGCTTGTTCGCGCACTGCGGCATAGCGCGGAGCCAGCAGCTTTTGAAACGCGATCGACCCCCACAGGATAAACGGCATCGGCAGCATCGCCAGCCACGCCACCCCCGGAGCCAGGATAAAATACGCCCCGCCAATCAGCACGACGGTCGCCGCTACTTGCAACACCTCGTTCGCGCCATAGTCCAAAAAGCGCTCTAGCTGGTTGATGTCGTCGTTCACAATCGACATCAGCCGCCCGGTGCTGTTGCTTTCAAAATATTCCATCTCCAGCGATTGCAAATGGCTGTAGACATCCAGCCGCAAGTCGTGCTGAATCTTTTGCGCCAGGTTGCGCCAGAGCCGTGCATAGGCATATTCAAAAATCGACTCAAACGCCCAGATTACGGCGCTAATCGCGGTCAGCAGTCCCAACTGTCCGGCGACGCTGGTCACGCCAAACCGCGCCAGCACCGAGTCTTGCTGCTGCACCACCACATCCACCGCAATGCCGATCAGGGCGGGTGGAGCCAGGTCGCACAGCTTGTTCATTAGCGAGCAGAGCGTGGCAGCCCAAATCTGGCGGCGATAGCCCCTGGCGTAGACCAGGAGCCGCTGGAGGGGATGGGCATCGGGCAGGCGGTGAGCTGGATGCAGCGGAGCAGGGCGACGGGTAGATCGGCGGAGAAACGGCACGGCAGAAACCTTAAAAAATGATGAAATGGGTAATCATTGTGACGATTTCGCTATGTTCCTGCATCCTCCGACCGGCTGTAGTTTGTAGAGTTTTGTTTATTGGAGAGATTGGGAACCCTATAAAGAAATCATCCTGGCACGAAATTGTCTGGGTTGGTTCTTAGGATGGTTTCGTTTGTTTGGGTTCAGCCCACGGCACGACTTTCTGGCGATCGCGCCTCATGATCTATCCCTATCTGGTTTCACCTAGTCAGCCAATTTAACCCATGTCTCCAGACGAGGCTCTCTCTTCCCAACGGTCATCTAACGCATCTTTTTCTGGCGATCGCCCCTCCAGCACGATCGATCCACTCACCGTAGCAGCAGCCTTGGGCAGCGCTCAGGGATTTTTGAGCGCGGTTCTGGAGGGCATCACCGATCCCATCTTTGTCAAAGACGATCGGCATCGCTACTTATACTTCAACGACGCATTTTGCCAGCTTACGGGGCTGACGCGAGAGCAACTTCTGGGCAAATCCGATCAAGACCTGTTCTTGCCCCATGAGGCAGCGGAGTTTCAAGCGGCGGATCGGCTGGTGCTGCAAAGCGGCGAGGCGCAGATTCATGAAGAATCCATGACCGATGCCTCCGGCATGACCCGGATCGTGCTGGCTAAGAAAACGCGAATTCAAGACGCGCTGGGCAATTGCTACCTGGTTTGCACGATTCAAGACATCACTGCGCTGAAGTGGCGAGAAGCGGAGCTAGAGGCGGCGATCGCCCGCTTTGACCTGGCAAACCAGGCAACCAACGAAGGGCTGTGGGAAATTGGGCTGATCAATGGCGACTTGAACCATCCCGATAACCCCGTCTGGTGGTCGCCCAAGTTTCGGGAATTGCTGGGCTTTCGGACAGTCACTGAGTTTCCCGACCGGGTGGAAAGCTGGAGCGATCGCATCCATCCCGACGATGCCGAATGGGTCACCGCAGCCCTGCTGGCCCACATCCAGGATGCGACAGGGCAAACGCCCTACGACGTGGAATATCGCATGTTTACTCGCACCGGCGAATGCCGCTGGTATCGCAATATCGGCAGCACCCTCCACAACGAAAACGGTATACCGCTCAAAGTCGTCGGCACGTTTCGCGATGTCACCGATCGCAAGCACGCCGAAGAAGAACTGCGCCGCCAAAAACACCTGTTCAAATCGGTACTGGACAACATTCCCCACCGCATCTGGCTAAAGGATCGCCAGGGACGACATGTGGTGGTGAACCAGTCCTTTGCCGAGTCGGTAGGGATTGCCCCGGAAGCCCTGATTGGCAAAACTGATTTTGATCTCTGGCCGACTGACAAGGCGCAAATGTTCCAGGATGAAGACCAGGCCGTGATGAACACGGGTCAGGCTTTCTCGCTGGAAGAACAGCTTCCCATGCCAGACGGCACGACCCGCTGGTTTAGCACGACCAAAACGCCGATGTATGACGAGGCGGGGCGGGTCATCGGCACGACGGGCATCTCAATGGATGTGAGCGATCGCCGTCAGGCCGAAGAAGCCCTCCGCCAGGCCAAGGAAGAACTGGAATTTCGTGTGGAGGAGCGCACCGCCGAACTCCAGGAAACCGTCGATGAACTGCAAAAGGCTGTCTTTATCCGCGAACGAGCCGAGCATTCCCTGCTCAAGACGCTCAAAGAGCTTCAGTTTCGCCAATTTGCAATGGATCAAGCCGCCCTGATCGCCATTACCGATCCGCAGGGCGTGATCACCTATGTCAACGACAAGCTTTGCGAAATTTCGGGCTATAGCGAGGCAGAGCTGGTCGGCAAAACCCACCGCATCATCAACTCTGGCTATCATCCACCGGAGTTTTTCCAGCAAATGTGGGCGACGATTCGCAGCGGCAAGGTGTGGCGCGGCGAGGTGAAAAATCGCGCCAAGGCGGGTCATTTTTATTGGGTATCTACCACCATCGTGCCTGCGCTCGACCAGAACGGGCGCGTGCAAAAGTATCTGGCCATTCGCTTTGACATTAGCGATCGCAAATTTGCCGAAGAAGCCCTCCAGCAGTCGGAAGCCCAACTACGCCAACAAACTGACGAATTGCGAACCACACTTTGGGAACTCCAGCGCACCCAATCGCAACTGATTCAAAGCGAAAAAATGTCATCGCTGGGGCAACTGGTGGCGGGCGTGGCTCACGAAATCAACAACCCGGTCAACTTCATCTACGGCAATCTCAACTATGCAAACGAATACGCCGAAGACCTGCTGCAAGTGGTGCGCCTCTATCAGCAGCACTATCCTGACCCAGTGCCTGCCATTCAAGACTTGCTGGGCAACACCGACCTCGACTTCTTGCTAGAAGATATGCCCAAGCTGCTGAAGTCGATGCGCGTTGGGGCAGAGCGCATTCAGAAAATCGTTGTGTCGCTCCGCAACTTCTCGCGCATGGATGAGGCGGAATTCAAAGCCGTCGATTTGCATGAGGGCATCGACAACACGCTGATGATTTTGCAGAATCGGCTCAAGGGCAAGCCAGGTCAGCCCGCCATCGAAGTGGTGCGGGAGTATGGCTCACTGCCCAAAGTGGAGTGCTACGCCAGTTCGCTGAATCAGGTATTTATGAACATCCTCAGCAATGCGATTGACGCGCTAGAGGATGTGCTGGATAAGGGAGAATGGGGCGATTCGCAAAACGTTCGCGCAAGCGGTGCAGCGCACTTTCCCTGCGGGAATCGACCCGATGCACCCACTATCACGATCCGCACGGAATACATCATTCCCGATCGCGTTGCGGTTTACCTGATCGACAACGGCCCCGGTATTCCTGAAGCCGTGCAAAAACGCCTGTTCGACCCCTTCTTCACCACCAAGCCCGTTGGCAAAGGGACTGGACTTGGGATGTCCATTAGCTATCAAATCGTTACCGAACGCCACGGCGGCATTCTGGAGTGCAGTTCTGAACCCGGTCAGGGCGCACTGTTTCGGATTGAAATCCCGATTCGGCAGGGAACGAGTGACGGGGTGACGGGGTGACGGGGTGAGGCGATGAGGCGATGAGGCGATGAGGCGATGAGGGGGTGAGGGAAGGGAGCGTTTGTTAGCCATAGCAACCGAAGGAAGAGTTAGGACAACGAGAAATCTTGCTAGCTTTAAGCAACCTAAGGTTCCGTCCTGACCCCTGACCCCTGACTCCCGACTCCTGCTATACAAAACTTCTGGATCGTCATCGGTAGAAATTCTGAATTTTGAAAAAAGCGGGCCTGATTTTAGGATTTTGAGCTATAAGTTTCGTGAAAAGAATGCGCTTGTAGCATCTCCAGGGTCTTGTTATGCGATCGCCCTCCTCTCGCTCTGCTGGTAAACGTCCGCCCGCCCGCCCCGGAAAATCGCCCGTCCCCAAACCACCTCAGCCGCCTCACTCGTCGCCGGGTCGTCGTTCTGCCCCCCGCCTGGTGGCAAGTTCCCCGCCAAAGCGGTTACCATCGCTCAAGACTCCGCTAAACAAGACAGCGCGGAAACAGCCCCCTGCCAATACCCCTAAAGCGATTCTCCGCAAGATGAAACGGAAGCGAACTGCAAACGTCCTATGGCTATCCATCGGCACGGGATTGACCGTGCTGCTGCTGGGTGCTGCCGCGACGCGACTTTGGCCCCAGGCCTCCTCCAATTCAGCCCAGAATCCGACTGGGGAAGAAACGCTGGCGATTCCCGAAACGCCGCAATCGGCTGTGTTTTCCCTGGCGACGCAGCCGCCCCAGCAGCGAGCCGCCCAACTGCAACTGCTGGCTCAGGGCAAGCGATCTGACGATCAAAAGCGGGCGCGATTTCTGCTGGCCAGCGACCTGATTCAGCAGGGACAGGCCGCTGCTGCGGTTCCCTTTTTAGAAAGGCTGGATAAGGATTACTCGACGCTGGCGGCCTACGCCCTCAAGCGGCAGGCCCAGGCCCATGCTGCCGCTGGGGAAACCGACCAGGCGACGGAAGCCTGGCGAGCGCTGGCAGACCGCTTTGCCAAGAAGCCTGCCTCGGTGGAGGCACTGTATGAACTGGGCAAAGCTGACCCGCAATATTGGCAAAGGGCGATCGCCCGCTTTCCGGCACATCCGCGATCGCTCGAAATTGCCCAAACGCTGCTCAAGCAAGACCCCAAGCAGCCCGAGCTGCTGCTGCAAATTGCCCGCTATGGGCACTATCTGCCACAAGTGGGCGAATATCTCGACCGCTTGACCAAAGACTACGCCGACACGCTAGAGCCAGAAGACTGGGAGGCGATCGCCTTTCTCAACTGGGAAAAGCAGCGCTATGGCGAAGCGGGCAAAGCCTATGCCAAAGCACCCCGCACCCCGCTCAACGCCTACCGAGAAGGACGCGGGGCCCAGCTAGCGGGCCGCCGCGACACCGCAATCACGGCTTACAACAAAGTCGTTGCCGAGTTTCCCGACTCGCCCGAAGCCCCCACCTCGCTGCTGCGCCTGGCCCAACTGGGGCGCGATCGCGCAGCAAAGCTCACCCATCTCGACCGGGTGATCAGCCAATATCCCGACCGGGCGGGCGACGCGCTGCTAGAGAAGTATAAGCTGGTCAAGCCCGACGCAGCCCAGGCAACGCTGACGGCCCAGGTTGCCCAAATGCTCCTGGAAAACCACAGCAAGACCGATGCCGCCGCCGAACTGCGCTGGATGCTGGCCGAAGAGAAGGCTGCCCAAGGTGATATCCAGGGCGCGTGGACTCTGGCGCGACAGGTGGCTCAGGAAAATCCCGACAGCCCCCTCGCCGCCGAAGCTGCCTTCTGGGTAGGCAAGTGGGCGCAACGGCTAGGACAGACCCAGGAAGCCTCCCAGGCCTACGAATATGTCCTCAGCCGTTATCCAGAGTCTTATTACGCCTGGCGATCGGCGACAATGCTGGGCTGGGACGTGGGCGACTTTACCACCGTGCGGCAAAAGCTGCCCTCAGTGAAGCTGCCCGCCACGCATCCGATGCCGCTGGCAGGCTCTGACACGCTGAAGGAACTGTACCAACTGGGACAATTTCAAGATGCCTGGGCGCTGTGGCAAACGGAATTTACCAATCGCAAAACGCCGACTGTAGAGGAACAGTTTACCGACGGGCTGATCCGGCTGGGCGTGGGCGACAACCTGGAGGGCATTTTCCAGATTTCTAGCCTGGTGCGCCGCACAGAGCCAGAGGTGCAGCCTCAGGTGCAGGCGCTGCGGCGGCAGGGCGACTATTGGCGATCGCTCTTTCCGTTTCAGTTTGCCGAGCCGATTCAGCAGTGGTCGCAAACGATGCAGCTCAACCCACTGTTGGTAACGGCGCTGATCCGCCAGGAATCGCGGTTTGAGCGGCAGATCGTGTCCTCCGCCGGGGCCACCGGGCTAATGCAACTGATGCCAGGAACCGCAAGCTGGGTGGCCAGCAAGCTCAACCAGCCGCAATATGACCTGGAAAACCCCAACGACAATATCAAGCTGGGCACCTGGTATCTCAACTACACCCACGAAACCTACAGCAACAACGCCCTGTTTGCCGTCGCCAGCTACAACGCCGGGCCAGGGGCGATCGCCGAATGGATCGAGCGGTTTGGCTATAGCGACCCCGATGTTTTTGTTGAACAAATTCCCTACCCCGAAACGAAGGGCTATGTCGAAGCCGTCTTTTCCAACTACTGGAACTATTTGCGCCTCTATAACCCCGACGTATCCGCCAAGCTAGCGCAGCTTTCCACCAGCCACCGCGCCGTAGCCGAGTCGCTGCCCTAACCAGGCCTGCGCCAAAAGGCAACACTTCGCAACTCCATCACTCCAACACCCCGCCACCCCAACACCCCGTCACCCCAACACCCCGCCACTCCGTCACCCTACGCTCCACCCTCCAAATGCCCCTCGTGATGTCACAATCACGGGGGCTTTCCGCATATTGGCGGATGTTCTTTCAGACGATCGCCGATGGAAATACATCCGGAACTGTGGGGGAAAGGTAAAAATGAGAGCAAGTGGATGAGACATTAAAGATGTTTGCAAGCCTTCGCGATCTCGCCAGTTTTCTTAATGTTCCACCACCCGTTGTGGGGTTTGTGCCCCACGGACATTGCTACCTGTGGGACACCAGACTCGTCTGGCTCCACGGATTGTCCGATGGGCTAACGGCGCTGGCCTACTTTTCCATTCCGGTGGCGCTGGTCTACTTTGTGCAGCAGCGGCGAGATTTGCCCTATCCCTGGATGTTTCAGCTTTTTAGCGCGTTTATCGTGCTTTGCGGGCTGACGCATGTCATGGAGATTTGGACGCTGTGGCATCCCGACTATTGGATTTCGGGCGGGGTCAAGTCCGCCACGGCGATTGTGTCTCTCACCACCGCTGCCACACTGGTTCCGATCCTGCCAAAGGCGATCGCCCTACCCAGCGCCGCCGAGCTAGAACTCGCCAAGACCAACCTGGAAGACCTGGTGCGCGATCGCACCCAATTACTTGAAGAATCACGCCAGCAATTCCAAAACCTGGTTGAGAACTCCCCCGATATCATCGAACGATTTGACCTGAACCTGCGGCATCTCTACGTCAGCCCCTCTTTAACCCGCCTCACAGGCCTTTCCGCTGAGGTGTTTCTAGGCAAAAGCTGCCGCGAGCTAGGGCTGGATGAAACAATGGTGAACACTTGGGAAGCCGCCGTAAACCGCCTGTTGACAACCGGAGAAAAGCAGATTATCGAGTTCTCGACTCCAACGCTAGAAGGAATCCGCACCTTTGAAATGGTCATTGCGCCAGAATGGGCCGAGTCGCGGGTGGGAGAACCGGGGGCGAAGATCGCCTCCGTCCTTTGCATCTCCAGAGACATCACCGAACGCAAACAAACCGAGCAGCAGCTCCGCAACCTGTCCGATCGGCTCAGCCTCGCGTTGCAATCGGCCAAACTGGGCGTGTGGGAATGGGACGCAACCAGTAATCAGTTCGTCTGGGACGATCGCGTTTGTGAGATTTATGGCGTTCCACCGTCCAACCACGCCAGACCCTTCTCAGAATGGGAAGCGCTCGTCTATCCCGACGATTTGCCCCACTGCCAGTCTCAGTCTTTGCTGGCTTTGGAAGACCCTGCTGTAAACAGCGGCGGCATAGAATTTCGCATGGTGCGGCCCGACGGCTCCATGTGCTACGTCGAATCTTACTTCCTGGTGCAGCGGGATGACGTGGGGCAGCCAACTCGCTTAATTGGCATCAACCTCGATATTACCGAGCGCAAGCAGGCCGAGAATGCCCTCGCCGCCAGCGAACAGCAGCTTTCGACGCTGATTGGCAATCTGCCGGGGTATGTCTATCGCGTTCAGAATAACCCCGCATTTACGCCCATTTTCATTAGTGCAGGCGTAGAAATGGTGACAGGCTATCGCCAAGACGAGTATTTGGTCGAGCGCTCGATCTCCTGTGGGCAGGGCATTCATCCTGATGATGCTGAGCGAATCTGGACGCTGGTGCAAAAAGCTGTGGGCGATCGCACACCCTACGAATGCGAATATCGCATTCGGACTAAAACCGGCGAGGAACGATGGATCTGGCAGCGGGGACAGGGCATCTACGACGAAGCCGGAAACTTGCAATGGCTGGAAGGATTTATCACCGACATTAGCGATCGCAAAATCGCTGAAGCCGAGCTACGGGCCCAAACAGAGCTTTTGCAAATTACCCTCGACCACCTCCCGGTCATGGTCAGTGTTCATTCAGCAACAGGTGACATTTTGCTAGTCAACCGGACGATCGAAAAGACCATCGGCTGGCCCCAAGCAGAATACCTGACCCGCGACGTACTGCGAGAGTGCTACCCTGATCCCGCAGACTATGACCGGGTGATTCGCCACATTACAGCCGCCGACTCTACCTGGCAAGAGTTTAGACTCCAAACCCGCGACGGTCGTTTATTAGACATATCCTGGGTCCAAATTCCCCTGCCAGACGGTCGCAGCATCGGCATTGGGCGAGATATCACCGAGCGCAAGCGAGCAGAAGAAGCACGCCTGCAAGCCGAGCGACTCCAGCAAGAACTGAAGCTATTGGAAACCGTCCTCGACTCAGTGCTGGCGGGCTATTGGGATTACAACCCCCGCGAGAACACGAACTACTGGAGTCCTGGGCTGAAGCGAATACTGGGCTATGGAAACGACGAAATCCCCAACACGCTCGACAACTGGGAACGGCATATCTTGCCAGAAGACTTGCAAAAGGTAAAGGACTGCCTGGTGCGTCATGTGCAGAGTCGCGGTGCAGAACCATGTTACAACGAAGTCCGCTATCGCCACAAAAACGGGTCAATCGTCTGGGTCATCTGCGCGGGGCAGGGCATTGAGTGGAGCGAGTCGGGCGAGTTGCTGCGGATGGTGGGCTGCCATGTAGACATTACGCCACTCAAGGCTATCGAAGCCCAGCTACAAACCAGTGAGGCTCACCTGCGGGAAGCGCAGCGCATTGGCAACATCGGCAGTTGGGAGTTTGACGTTCAAACGGAACAAATCACCTGGTCGGATCAGGTGTTTCATATTTTTCGACGCGATCCGGCCCTGGGAACGCCGAAGGATCTTGCAGACCTCCAGCAGTTTATTCATCCGGGCGATCGCGAGTTTCACGCCCAGATTGTACAGACGCTGATCGCGACCCATCAGCCCTATGATGTCGAATTTCGCATCTGTCGCGGGGATGGCTCTATTGGGCATGTACAGGCCAAGGGTGAGGCCATGCTGAACGCGACAGGAGACTTGATCAAGCTGACGGGCGTTGTCCTCGACATCACCGAGCGAAAGCGAGCCGAAGAACAGCGCCGCCTGCTCACCGATCGCCTGACGCTGGCCCTTAAGGCTGGGGAAATCGGCACCTGGGATTGGGACACGGTTCGTGAGGCTATTTGGGATCAGCGGATGTATGAAATCTATGGGCTACAACAGATGTGGGAGTCTGGTCAGGCTGCAACCTATCAAGATTGGCGCGACTGTGTGTATCTCGATGATCTAGCCCCTACCGAAGCCGCGCTGCAAGCGGCCGTTCGCGGTGAGGGCGACTATGACGTGGAGTTTCGCATCTGGCGCACCGATGGACAACTGCGCTGGATCAAGGCTAATGCGGTGGTGCAGCGGGACGCTCAGGGCAATCCCCTCCGCGTGACGGGCATCAACTACGACATTACCGAACGCAAGCGGGTCGAAGCCAAGCTGTTGCAGAAATCGGCCCAGCTTGAAGCCTCCAACCGAGAGCTAGAAGCCTTTGCCTATTCGGTGTCGCATGATCTGCGATCGCCCCTCCGCGCCATCGATGGCTTTAGCAAGGCGCTATTAGAAGATTATGGCGACCAGTTTGACGAAGAAGGTCGGGATTATTTCAACCGGATTCGGCACAACGTGCAGCGCATGGGGCTGCTGATCGACGACCTGCTCAGCCTGTCGCGGGTGTCTCGCGCCGAGATGCGCCATGTCTCGGTCAACCTGAGTGCGATCGCCCAAGAGCTACTGCAAGAGCTACAGGACTCCGAGCGCGATCGCCAGGTCGAGTGCATTATTGCTCCCGATGTTGTGGTCTGGGCCGACCCCAGCCTGATGCGCGTCGTCCTCAGCAACCTGCTGCAAAATGCCTGGAAATTTACCAGCCACCACAGCACCGCCCGCATCGAGTTTGGCATCCTCCAGCAGCCCGAACAGACGGTCTACTTTGTTCGAGACGATGGGGCCGGCTTTGATATGGCTTACTCATCCATGCTGTTTGGCGTGTTTCAGCGTCTTCACAATATGACTGAATTTCCTGGCACGGGCATTGGGCTGGCGACTGTCCAGCGCATTATCCATCGCCACGGTGGTCAGGTCTGGGCAGAGGCCGCAGTTGAGCAAGGAGCCACCTTTTATTTCACGTTTCCCACTCCCGTGATTGAGGCAAGACTTGAGGCAAGATCTGATCTATGAGTTCCCTGCGCCCTATCCTCCTTGTCGAAGACAATCCGGATGACGAACGCCTGACGCTCCGAGCGCTGCGCCGGGGCAACCTAGCCAATGAAATCTTGATTGCTCGGAATGGGGAAGAAGCCTTGAACCTGCTGTTTGGACTGGAACTATTGCCGTGCGTGGTGCTGCTTGATTTAAAGCTGCCCAAAATTGATGGTTTACAAGTGCTGCGCCGCATTCGGGCTAACGAGCGCACTCGCCTCCAGCCCGTCGTAATCTTGACCTCTTCTAGCGAAGATCGCGACATTATTGAAAGCTACAGTTTGGGAGCCAATAGCTACGTGCGAAAGCCCGTTGAGTTTGAGCAGTTTACCGAAGCCGTACGCCAGTTGGGTTTATATTGGGCGCTCATTAATGAGCCACCCCCAGAAAGTTTGCCTGGGAGTTCGCTGGCATGAGTGAGCCACTGATTGTGCTGATGGTCGAAGATTCTGAAGACGATGCGCTGCTAGTGCTGCGGGCGCTGCGGCAAGACGGCTTTAGTGTGGAATGGGAGCGCGTGCAGACAGCCGACCAGTTTCGGGCGGCGCTGGCATCGCGCCCCTGGGATGTAGTCATTTCAGACTATCGGTTGCCAGGGTTTGACGCACCCGCAGCGCTGAGTATTCTTCAGCAAAGCGGGATGGATTTGCCGTTTATCGTGGTGTCGGGCACGATTGGCGAGATGGCGGCCGTGGCCATGATGAAAGCCGGGGCGCACGACTATCTCATGAAAGAGAACCTGACCCGGCTGCCGGAGGCTGTGCGACGCGAGGTGCGAGAGGCGCAGATTCGGGCGGAGCGGCGGCAGGCAGAACTGCAACTGCGGCAGACGGCCGAGCGCGAGCAGTTGATGCGGACGGTGGCGGAGCGGATTCGGCGATCGCTCGATTTGGACGAAATTTTGTCTGCAACTGTCACCGAGGTTCGCCAACTGCTACAAACCGATCGCGTGGTTCTGTTTCGGATAGATTCTGACAAACAGGGCCATGTGGTGCAAGAGTCGGTCGCCCCCGGCTGGCAAGCGCTGCTGGGGCAGGATATCCACGACCCCTGCTTTTATGAAAACTATATTGAGCGCTATTTTCAGGGCCGGACTTGGGCGATCGCCGATATAGACGACAGGACGATCCAGCCTTGCCATGCTGAGTTTTTGCGCCAGTTTCAGGTGCGAGCCAGCTTGATTGTGCCGATTCTCCAGCCAGGCTATCTTTGGGGTCTGCTGATCGCGCATCACTGCGCCAACCCTAGACACTGGAAACCGGACGAGATTCAGCTTTTGAAGCATCTTGCCGATCAGGTGGCGATCGCCATCCAGCAGGCCGACCTCTATCGCCAGACCCAGCTAGAACTGGCAGAGCGGCAGCGGGCCGAAGCTGCCCTGCAACAGCTCAATCAGGAGCTAGAACAGCGCGTGCAAGAGCGCACCCAAGCATTGCAACAGCAAGCCGAGCAAGAGCGTCTGCTGCGGCTAATTATTCAAAATATTCATCAATCACTCGACCTGGACGAAATCCTGGCGACCGTGCTGAGCGAAACGCGGCAGACGCTCCAGGTCGATCGGGTGACGGTTTACCAGTTTGAACCCAACTGGAGCGGTCGATTTGTCGCCGAGTCGGTGGGAGAGGAATGGATACCTCTGGTGGCGGAAGGCGTGCAGACGGTTTGGGAAGATACCTACCTGCAAGAAACCGAAGGTGGGCGCTACCGCAATGGTGAAACTTTCGCCATTAGTGATATCTATCAGGCCGGACATACCGACTGCCACGTTGAAATTCTGGAGCAATTTCAGGTGCGGGCCTATGCGATCGCCCCCATTTTTCTAGACGAGCGGCTTTGGGGGCTGCTGGCGATTTATCAAAACACGGGCCCCCGCGACTGGCGAGCCTGGGAACTGCGTCTGCTGCAACAGATCAGCCTGCAAACGGCGATCGCCCTGCGTCAATCCAACCTGTACCAAACCGCCCAAGCCCAGGTAACTGAACTCGAAAAGCTACATCAAATCAAAGACGACTTTCTTAGCACCGTGTCTCACGAACTGCGATCGCCCATGACCAATATCAAAATGGCGATCCAAATGGTCGAAGTGCTGCTAGAACAACACCAAATTCACGACGAACGCCTGACACGCTATCTCCAAATCCTGGAAGAGGAATGCACACAGGAACTAAACCTGATTAACGATTTACTCGACTTGCAGCGCCTAGAAGCAGGCGTGCAATCCATCGAACTGGAAAACGTCGATCTCAACTATTGGCTGCCGTCGATCATTGAACCCTTCGAGGCGCGCATTCAGGAACAGCGCCAACATTTGAAAGTCAATCTACCACAAAACCTGCCGTCCATCACCACTGATCTGAACGGGTTCAAGCGCATTGTGATGGAACTGTTGCACAACGCCTGTAAGTACACACCGCCGAATGAACAAATCACGCTGACGGCCCACATTTTGGATGGAATGCTGAACGTCCAGGTGAGTAATTCAGGAATCGATTTGCCCGCCGAAGAACTGCCTCGCCTGTTTGAAAAGTTCTATCGTGTGGCCAGAGTCGATCGCTGGAATCGCGGTGGCACAGGGCTGGGGCTGGCACTGGTGAAGCGGCTGGTGGAATGTCTCCAAGGCTCAATCCAGGTAGAAAGCGCTAATGCCCTCACCTGTTTCACGATTCGCCTGCCAATTCAGCACCAGCCTGCAAACTCCGGTTCGCTGGGTCAATCCAGACTGTAGATGTTGCCTTACAGCAGGTGCAAAATATAGGCCTGACGCAATCGCCGTACGATTTCTCGTCGCACTTCATTCGTCACCCGATTGCCGCGAAACCAGTGTTCTAGCTTGATATTATCTACGTAAAATCGGATGGTAAACTGCATCGCATTGCCCTGAATGTCGGTCATACGAACCTGGGGTTCTTTCCAAATAGTCTGCGATTCCTTAAAGTTTTCTCGCAGCCAGCTTAGAAAGCTGTAGGTGTAGTCATCTAATCGAGTTTCATCTCGACTAGACGACATTAGTTTCTGATGGAGTCGTCCCAGTTTTAGCTTCAAAACTTCGATTTTTTGTTCCCATTCTTGGGGCAAGATTTGCTCATCTTCAGGAGTCAGATCGGGGTCTTTGAGCCAGGCCTGATATAGTTCTCTAATCAGACCAATTGTGGCATTGGCAAGAACAGTCTCTGGTTCTTCCTTGAGGCGCGATCGCCCTTTTTTATCATCGCGATCGCCCGCCAGCCGCAGCCCAAACAGGCTAAGAATTGCTTGAAAATCGCCTGCCAAATTTCGCAACTCTTCTTTCCGCAGCCCGCCTTTTTCCAGCAGTCTAATATTGGCAATCAACGCTTCCAGCCTGGATTCCACAAGCTGAAGCTGGTCGTTCAATTTCTTGTAAGCCAGCAGCCTCAGTCGCCCTGCGTCCACTTTAGAAATTTCGCCATCTTCTGCCTGCTTTAGCCCTACAAACGAATCCAAGCAGCGCAGCTTCTCTTCCATATCGCCCAAAATATCTGGATGCCCGTTGACAATTTCTGCCAGAATCTTGGTCGTAGCAACAGGGTCAGCATCAACGCGCACAGCCACATCTAGTGAATAGGCATAGTGCGGCGTAGGGCGACTCAGGTTAACAATATCTCGCTTTTCTAGCTCCGCATTAGGGATATAAATTTCGCAGTAATTATCAATCACATACAGATGGGTCACTCGCAGCCCCACTTTCTTGATTACCGCAGTGGAACCATCAGACAGCCGCACCATATCACCAAACTGAAAGGACGTGTCAATCAGCAGCACCAACCCGCTAAAAAAGTTTGCCAAAATGTCTTTTAATGCAAAGCCAAGGACAAACGTAATGCCACCAAAGGCAACCCAAAGCCCGGTTAAATCAATTCCCAAACTTTGCAGAAAGAAGAACGCACCAAACACATAAATCAGGGGCGGAATGATGGTTTCCAAAATCGGAATCAAGACATCATCCCAGGCGGCTTCGGTCTTTTCGGCGAAGCTTTTCAGGTAATAGACCGCCGCTTGAGTAAACAACTGCCCGATCAAAAACGTGATAGCCGCCACGAGCAGCGCAGCACACAATCGCCCCAGCCACAGCAGCGCTATGCTAGGTGCCAAAAAATTCAGCGCCAGCCGCAAGCTGCCGAAGATCAGAATCAGCAGTGCCGGAATCCGCGCCAGGTTCAAAATGGCGATGCCCAGCTCAAAGTCGGTGCGGCGAAAGACCGACCTCAGCACCACAAACAGCAGCGCATAAAGGGCAACCGCAAGCCCAGCCGTCAGGATCAGCGTCCCCAAGAAGGCAGTGGCTTGCTCAGGGGTGGGCGGCCCAAACGGGGGCAGCGCTGAGGCTGGAGCGGAGTCCGACGGGGTGGGCGATTGGGCAACCAGTTGGGCAAACAGCAGGGGCACAGGGCAAGACACGAGGGGCGATCGCAATAGAGTAGTTCAGATTGCTCGAATGATTACTCCTCAGGGTATCTCAGGAGAGTGAGAATTCAAACCCTGTTCCTGGAGCATTAAGCAGCCGTCAGCATCGATTGCGTCAAAATATTTTGGTAAAAGCCCTGGAGTTGCCGGGTGGCGGCGGCCCAGCCCCAGCGCTCTGCTTCCTGGCGAGCGTTTTGGCGGAGATGGGCACGTTCGGCGGCGTTGCTGAGCAGGCGTTCTGTAGCGGCGATCGCCCCTCTGTCATCCGCCGGATCAAACAGATAGCCGTTCACACCATCAGTCACGATATCGGGAATGCCGCCCGCATTCGCCGCAATCACCGGGCAGCCCGCCGCCATCGCCTCCAGCAGCACCAGGCCCAGCGTCTCCGTCCGCGACGGGAAAATAAACGCATCCGCAGAGGCAAATGCAGCTCCCAGCGTTTTGCCCGTCATATAGCCCGCAAAGAAAGTCGGCGTGCCCTCAAAGATTTTTTCCAACTCGGCGCGATAGGGCCCGTCGCCCACCAGCGCCAGCCGCGCATTCGGAATTGCTTCTAGAACGGGCTTAATTCGATCAATTTCCTTCTCGGCCGAAAGCCGACCCACGTACAGCAGCAGCGGCGAGTCGGGATTGCATTGAGTAAGGTGCGATCGCATTTCTGCACTAGCCAGCGCCGGGTCAAACAGCTCCACATCCACGCCCTTTTGCCAAACGTGAACCCGCTCTACACCGTGGCTCTCCAGCGCCTCCTGCATCGCCGTCGAGGTCACCAGATTAATCACCGCCTGATTGTGCATCAGCTTCAGCAGTTCCCACAGCACGCCCTCCAGCATCCCCAGCCCATAATGCTCCAGATACTTCGGCAAGTGCGTATGATAAGACGCTACCAGCGGAATTCCCAGAGATTTGGCGTAATACAGCCCGCCCACGCCCAGCACCGCCGGATTCACAATATGGATCAGATCCGGCTTGAATAGCTCCAGCTCCCGCCGAATGGAGGGGCGGGGGCAACGCCAGCTTTAGCTCCGGATATAGCGGCAGCGGAAAACCCGGAATACCGTAATTCGCGCCCCCTTATACTCGCTCAGTCCGCCCTCCGGCGAAAACACCAGCACCTGATCGCCCATCCGCTGGAGATGATCCACCGTATGGCTCAGGCGCGTCACGATGCCATCAACTTTGGGCAAAAACGTTTCGGTAAAGAGGGCAATACGCATAGGATGGGGGACGTAGAGAGCAATGGAAAGTACTGACTTGAGGAGGTTTCAGAAGCCAGGAATCAGAGGTTACTGAATAGCTAACACCTGACTCCTGATCCTCAAACCTATCCTTTCCACTTCACCTTTGGCAGGATCTCCTTCTCATCGACGCGGTGCTTATACTTCATGGCGAAGTTCAGCAGCGAGTCAAGCAGCGAGTCAGACAGGTAGTGCGGTTGCAGTCCCAAATCCAGCAGCTTGGTGTTTTTGGCGTTGAAGTAGTGTTCTTCCTTTTCAACGCGGGGGTTTTCCAGGTGGTCTACCTGAACTTTCAACCCCAGCGCTTCGCCAGCTTTTTGCACCATGTTGGCCAGATCGCCGACGCTAAATAGCTCGGTGAACTGGTTGAACACGCGGAACTCGCCAGGTTCGGCCGGGTTGTTGCAGGCGATTTCAATGCAGCGCACCGTGTCGCGGATGTCGAGCAGTCCGCGAGTCTGGCCGCCCTTGCCATAGACCGTCAGCGGATGGCCGATCGCCGCCTGGATGCAGAAGCGGTTGAGCGCGGTGCCAAATACGCCGTCATAGTCGAGGCGGTTAATCAGCAGTTCATCCATGCCCGTTTCTTCGGTCAGCACGCCATAAACGATGCCTTGGTTTAGGTCGGTGGCGCGTAGTCCCCAGATCCGGCAGGCAAAGTGGATGTTGTGCGAGTCATGCACTTTGCTGAGGTGATAGAAGGAGCCGGGCTGCTTGGGATAGGGCAGCGTGTCTTTGCGGCCGTTGTGTTCGATGGTGATGTAGCCTTCTTCGATGTCGATGTTGGGCGTGCCATATTCGCCCATCGTGCCCAGCTTGACGAGGTGCGCGTTAGGGAAATGCTCCCGCATCACATAGAGCAGGTTCAGCGTGCCCACGACGTTGTTCACCTGGGTCAATACGGCGTGTTCTCGGTCGATCATTGAGAAGGGAGCCGAGCGCTGTTCGCCAAAGTGAACGATCGAGTCGGGCTGAAACTGGAGCATCGCGTTCTTTAGAAATTCGTAGTTGCACAGGTCGCCTACGAAAAGATCGATGTTTTTGCCCGTCAAGTCTTTCCAGCGCTTCAGTCGGGTTTGGATGGGCGCGATCGGGGTGAGGGTGTTAATGCAAAGCTCGTTGTCCCAATGCCGCCGAATGAGGCTGTCCAGAATGGCCACCTCATGTCCCCGATTCGAGAGGTGGAGCGCTGTTGCCCACCCACAATATCCATCGCCACCAATGACTAAAACTCTCATTGCTCAAATTCCGCTTGCCGATACTCCGGTAATTTACCAGTTTTGGGGGCACACTAAAACATTTAGCCGCATTTCAGTTTTCAGAAGCCGCTGTTTACATTCAATCTACTCATGGTTAAGATGAGCCTCCTTTTTTGTATCTCTCAATACCATTCATTACACTGGATCTATAGATTAGTGAATCGAGTGAATCACTCAGGAGGGCTGAGACGATGAGAAAGCTAAACGGCTCGTCTTGGACAACCCAACGGTTTGTGCAGTTTAGTCAGAACCTTGGCAATGCCTTTGGAGCGGGTCTAGACTCCTCGGAACTGAACAGCCGCAACGATGAATGGACCCCAGAGAAGCTGACTGAGTTCAGCAAGAGCCTGTCTCGCGCTTTCTTGCCTTAGCAGCCTGCTGAAAAGCACTGCTAGAGAAGCGAGGGTGGGCTTTGCAAGAGCGAAAGCTGGCTTTCGGGCGGCGTGTAGCCCAGGTGTCGCCAGGCGGCGGGAGTGGCAACGCGGCCGCGGGGGGTGCGGTTGAGGTAGCCGATCTGCATCAGGTAGGGTTCGTAAACTTCTTCGATCGTCTGGGCATCTTCGCCTGTGGCGGCGGCCAGTGTTTCGAGTCCGACGGGGCCGCCGCCATAATTTTCGATGATCACCGTCAGCATCCGGCGATCGGTCCAGTCCAGTCCGCAAGGGTCTACGTTGAAGAGTTCCAGCGCTTCGGCGGCGATCGCCCCATGCACGGCCGCGCCGCCCGCCTTCACCTCGACAAAATCGCGCACGCGACGGAGCAGGCGATTGGCAATGCGGGGTGTGCCGCGCGATCGCCGCGCAATTTCCGCTGCGCCATCGGGCGTAATCGGCGTGTTGAGAATTTCCGCTGCCCGCAGAACAATCTGCTGAAGCTCGTCCACTTCGTAAAACCGCAGGCGCTGCACCAGCCCAAAGCGATCGCGCAGCGGTGAGGTCAGCGCCCCCACTCGCGTCGTCGCGCCGACCAGCGTAAATTTTTGCAACGGCAGGCTGCGGGTGCGGGCGCTCTGTCCCTTGCCGATGGTGATGTCGATGCGGGCATCTTCCATCGCCGGATACAGGATTTCCTCGGTGACGCGGGGCAAGCGGTGAATTTCGTCGATAAACAGAATGTCCCCTGGCTTCAGGTTTATCAATAGCCCCACGATGTCTCGCGGCCGCTCTAGCGCGGGGGCAGTGGTAATTTTGCAGTCTACGCCCATTTCTGCCGCCAAAATCAGCGACATCGTGGTTTTGCCCAGCCCTGGCGGCCCATAGAGCAACAGGTGATCTAGCGACTCGTTTCGCGCCTTGGCGGCCTGAATGGCGATCGCCAGCACTTCCTTCAAATCTTTTTGCCCGATGTATTCTGCCAATCGCTGGGGGCGAATCCGCTCCTCTGGCTTGCCTGTGTCTTCTGGCTGGCGATCGGGCGTGAGCAGCTTTTCGTCCGCAGCAGGTGATTTGGGCGATCGCCCTACCAAAGGCAGCCCATCCCGACCCGATTCAGAATCCTCAGGCTCCAGAGGGGGCTGTTTTGAGGAAATAATCGCCATTGCCCAACCTGCTCCTAACCTGTTTACAGCGGCTACAATCGTTTGATCTGATGCTTCTGTACTAGATGCTTCTGTACTATAGTTAAACTTTAGTTGAACTTTGCGCGAGTCGTGCAAATTTTGCAAAACCTCAAGATTATCTCCGGCGGGCAGACGGGGGTGGATCGGGCGGCCCCTAGATGGGGGCGATCGCCCACGGGTTAGCCTACGGCGGCTGGTGTCCCCAGGGCGGCTGGGCAGAAGACTTTCCCACAGCCCCGGGACTGCGGGCCCACTATCCCCACCTGCGGGAAACACCCAGCCCCGACCCCGCCCAGCGCACCGAATGGAACGTGCGAGACAGCACTGCAACGCTGATTTTGGTGCGTGGCGAAGACGGGCAACGCTCCGCCGGAACCCAACTGACGCAGGCGATCGCCACCTACCTAGGAAAGCCTTTGCAAATCATCAACCTGAACGAAGCGATCGCCCTCGCCTCACTCCGCGCATGGCTGCAAACCCTGCCCCAAAACGCCACCCTAAACATCGCCGGCCCCAGAGAAAGCGAATCCCCCGGCATCTACGCGATCGCCCACAAAACCCTGCTCCATAGCTGGCGCACAAACCCAACAGAATAAAAAGCCCCTCTTTGTTCTTCTTTTTCCCTCTTCCCTCTTCCCTCTTCGTTCTTCTTTTTTCCCCCTCACTCCTCCACCCGATACCCCAACTCCGACAAGCGACTGCGCGACTGTCGCCACTTGGGCTGCACTTTGACGAAGAGTTCCAAATACACCTTACCCAGAATGAGTTTTTGGATTTGTTCGCGGGCGGCAGTGCCGATCGCCCGGATCATGCTGCCGTCTTTGCCGATGAGAATGCCCTTTTGCGAATCGCGCTCGACGTGAATGGTGGCGAGGATGCGCGTGATGTCGGGGTCTTCGTCTACGCGGTCGATGGCGATCGCCACAGAATGGGGCACTTCGTCGCGGGTCAGTGCCAGCACCTGTTCGCGGATCAGCTCACCCATGATGAAGCGTTCGGGCTGGTCGGTGACGAGATCCGGCGGGTAATAGTAGGGGCCGGGGTCGAGCCGCTGGATAAGCTGGGCTTGCAGCGCCTCCAGTCCCTCGCCTGTGAGGGCGGAAAACTTTGCCAATTCCCAGTTTTGAGATTCGGCAAGCGCCCGATAGCTGTCGTCGATGTCGGGGCGATCGCTCGGCTGTCGATCTGCTTTGTTGATGCCCAGCAGCACAGGCGCTTCGGCACGCTCCAGCAACTCGGCAATAAAGCGATCGCCCCCGCCCAGTTCCGCCGATGCATCCACCACAAACAGCACCAGATCCACAGAGTTAATCGCCATTCGCGCGGTCTGCACTAGCACGCGACCCAGTTCGTGATGCGGCTTGTGGATGCCGGGCGTATCTACGAAAATGATTTGCGCGTGGGGCGTGGTGAGGATGCCCCGCAGCCGATTGCGCGTGGTCTGGGCGACGGGCGAGGTGATGGCGATCTTTTGCCCCACAAGCTGATTCATCAGGGTGGATTTGCCCACGTTGGGGCGGCCCACAATGCCCACAAAACCAGACCGGAAGCCTTCAGGCGCAGCGGGAATCAGCGCCTCGATGCGGCTATCGGGCAAGAACTCGGCAGGTGAGGAATCATCAGACAGGTCGGACATTTCTCTGGCGGGGTGCAGTAAACAGGCTGTTCGTCGTTACCCCTGCATTATCTTGCACGATGGCGATTAAATCACTGCCCAAGAAGATGGCCGTATCTCTGCTGGAGCCGCCGATCAGGTTGCGGCTGTTGTCCAGGCGATAGCTAGCGGGGTTGCCCCGCACCTGGATTTTATCGCCTTGCGCTTGCGAAAAGTCGCCAATCACCGCAAAGCCAGAGCCAAGGTAAAATGTGCCCTCTCGGCGCGTACCCAGCACAAAGGTATCGGAGCCTGTGCCGCCAAACAGGCGATCGCGCTCGGTGCTAACACCGCCATAGCCGATCAGCACGTCTCTGCCGTCTTCGCCAGAGAGTAAGTCATTGCCGCGATCGCCCGACAGCCGATCATTGCCCTGCTGCCCATATAGCTCGTCGTCGCCGTCGCCGCCCGATAGTTGGTCGTTGCCCGTGGCTCCAAACAGGCGATCGTTGCCGCCATTGCCCAGCAGCGTGTCGTTGCCTGCCAGTCCCGACAGCACGTTGCCGCGTCCGTTGCCTTCGATCCGATTTTTCAGCCGGTTGCCTGTGCCGAACTGCGCGCTGCCATAGAGCGTCAAGTTTTCAAACAGCAGCGACTTTAGCTCATAATCGAGCGGAATAACAATCGTGTCGATGCCGCCGCCTCTAGGGGGTTCAACAATTTTGAAGCGGTAGCTACTGACTAGATAGGTATCGTTGCCGCGTCCGCCATAAAGCTGGTCATAGCCCGGGCCGCCGACGAGCAGATCGTTTCCATCTGCCCCAAAGAGGCGATCGTTGCCGCCGCCGCCATACAGCTTATCGTCACCCCCAAACCCTTCGATAACGTCGTTTCCTTCGTATCCAAAGAGTTCGTTACCCTGTGCATTTCCCTGGATGAGGTTATTTTCGCTGTTGCCCTCGCCGCGTATCCCTGCAATCATTTGCAGGTTCTCGACGTAATCCGTCAGGCGGTAATCGACGTATGCGAAAACAATGTCTGTGCCTTCGTTCGGCAGTTCAAAAACGATGTCGCCGTCGCGGATGATGTAGGTGTCGTTGCCTGTTCCTCCAACGAGGGTATCAAAGCCCGCACCCCCGTCCATCAAGTCATTTCCAGGTGTGCCGATGAGCAGGTCATCGGTATCGGTGCCAAGGATCGGGATGATCATTATTTACGGAGTCCCAATAGCAATCTTTCCCAAATCTATCAACGGGGTTTGGGCGAATGTGTTAGGAAACCGTAAATTCTCGGACGATTCGTGTTTGTTTTGTCCTAATTTTTCCTTTTTCAATCGGGATTGTGCGGGCTTGGGCTGTCTTTTGGCGCTCTGGCTTCGACTTGGGCACTCCGCTGAGCATCAAGCTTCTGTTGTAAGTTGTGCTTGTTGTCCTGCTGGCAGATGGGCTTCCAGCTTGCCACCAGCCAGGTAAATGGCGCGGATGTCCTCTGGCAGGGCGGTTTCCAGGCGTTCGTACCCAGCTTGCAGTTGCGCCTTTACGCCCGCAGCGGTGATGTGTTCGCCTTCTGCCTGGAGGTAGGCGGCAATGCGCGGTTCGCTCCAGCGGAAGGTCTGCGCCATCACGATCATCAGCCGTTGTGACGGGGAAACTTGGTCGAGCGATCGCTCGACATAGCATTGCAGCGGCGGCGGCGATGCTTCCAGCGAATAGTGAATGTCTTCGGCGGGGGGCAGTTCTGCCTGATTAATGCACAGAGCCGTGACGTTGATAATCCAGGATTGCAGCGTTACGCCAGGGATGCTGAGATCCAGCCCCAGCAGTTCGTGAAACAGGTGCCGCCAGGTGATGGAGAAGAGATAGTCGGCTTGCACGGGCGATCGCGCAGAATGGCGAATCAGCGTGTACACCAGCGGGCTATAGCGACAATAGAGCGCAGTGAAATATTGCCCCGCATCGGGATGCCGCTGGAGCAGCGTCAGCAACTCCTGATCGCTATAGTGCGAAAGGGACTTAATTAAAGGATGATTGGCTTCGGGCAGAGAAGGGGTTTGCATAGGCGTTTCTTTTCGGCTTTCTGGTGGTTGTCTTTAGAGGCTTGTTTAGTAGCTCCCAATCATAACCACTGCACCCCAGGATGGAAGCCCCTGACAACAAAAATCTAAGAAAAAACTTCAAAAATCTGGCGCAATAATTTGGCTTCCCTATCACCACACCAGAAATTTGTCATAGCTTGTCATGGGCTAGAGGGGGCTTGGAAATGAACCTGTACCGTATACTAAACGCAGGTGTTAAGGATCATTACCTTAGTGCCGTTGTTTGAAAGACCAATCGCCCTTTAGTGAAGTCGCAGGACGTATGAGTTCGGGAATTGACCTGCAAAGCAGCTTTATTCAAGCGTTGATGGATTTGGGATTGTCGCCGGGTGTCGCCAAAACCATCTGGATTCCGCTGCCGATGGTGCTGATTGTCGGCGCGGTGACGGTGCTGGCGCTGGTAGCCACCTGGCTAGAGCGAAAGGTGTCGGCGGCAGCCCAGCAGCGAATTGGCCCAGAGTATGCTGGTCCGCTGGGGATGCTGATTCCGGCGGCAGACGTGGTAAAGCTGCTGTTCAAAGAAGACATTCTGCCTGCCAAGACTGACCCCTGGCTGTTTGCGATCGCCCCGCTGCTGGTCTTTATCCCAGTGTTCCTGTCCTACCTGATCGTGCCCTTCGGTCAAAACCTGCTGATCAGTGACTTGGGTATTGGTATCTTTCTGTGGATTGCGCTGTCGAGCATTGCGCCCATTGGGCTGCTGATGGCGGGCTATGCGTCTAACAATAAGTATTCGCTGATTGGCGGGTTGCGGGCTGCGGCGCAGTCGATTAGCTATGAGTTGCCGCTGGCGCTGTCGGTATTGGCGATCGCCATGATGTCCAACTCCCTCAGCACCGTAGACATCGTGCAGGGGCAGTCCGATTACGGCATTTTGGGCTGGAACCTCTGGCGGCAGCCCGTCGGCTTCGTTATCTTCTGGATTGCGGCACTGGCCGAGTGTGAGCGGATGCCCTTCGACCTGCCAGAGGCAGAAGAAGAAATCGTCGCAGGCTACCAGACAGAATACAGCGCCGTGAAGTTCATGCTGTTTTACGCTGGCTCCTACGCCAACCTGGTGCTGTCGGCCCTACTCGCCTCGGTGCTGTACCTGGGCGGTTGGGAATCTCCCATATCGGTAAGCTGGCTAGCCAATCTGATCGGGGTCAGCGAGTCTACGCCCTGGCTCCAAGTCATCACTGCCAGTCTCGGCATTGTGATGACGCTGTTCAAGGCTTACCTGTTTATCTTCCTGGCGATTTTGCTGCGCTGGACGGTGCCCCGCGTCCGCATCGACCAACTGCTCGACCTCGGCTGGAAGTTTCTCTTGCCCGTGTCTTTGGTCAACCTGCTGCTCACCGCCGGACTCAAGCTCGTCTTCCCCGTGGCCTTCGGCGGCTAGGGTTCAGGAAATCGGCGATCGCCATCATTCATCCCCCATCCTTCCGTCCTCATCCTTCTCCCCTCTCCCTCCTTCCTATGCTGAAATTTCTCAAGCAAGTCTCCGACTACACCAAGGAAGCAGTTCAGGCAGCCAAGTACATTGGTCAAGGCTTGTCGGTCACCTTTGACCACATGCACCGTCGCCCGATTACGGTGCAATATCCCTATGAGAAACTGATTCCTTCGGAACGCTTTCGTGGCCGCATCCACTTCGAGTTTGACAAGTGCATCGCCTGCGAAGTCTGCGTTCGGGTATGCCCGATCAACCTGCCCGTGGTGGACTGGGAATTTAACAAGGAAACCAAGAAGAAAAAGCTGAACCATTACAGCATTGACTTCGGTGTGTGTATCTTCTGCGGCAACTGCGTGGAATATTGCCCCACCAACTGCCTGTCGATGACCGAAGAGTACGAGCTTGCGACCTACGATCGCCACGAATTGAACTACGACAACGTGGCCCTCGGTCGCCTGCCCTATAAGGTGACGCAAGACCCAATGGTAACCCCGCTGCGGGAGTTGGGCTACCTGCCCAAGGGCGTGATGGAGCCACACGACCTGCCTGCCGGGTCGCGCCGTGCTGGCAAGCTGCCCGAAGAAATACTCAACGAAGCCCAGCCTGCGGAAGTTGCACCCGAAGCCTAGTGGATGGTTCCACGGGTGTTCCTAGGCAGACTGTTTAATCTGTAACCTCGACCTTTCCTCTTCTCGTTCAGGAGACCGACTGTGAATCTGGCAGATGGCGTTCAACTGGTTTCTTTGATTGTGCTGGCGGCAATGATGCTGGCGGCGGCGCTGGGTGTGGTGCTGCTGGATAACATTGTGTACTCAGCCTTTTTACTAGGGCTGGTATTTATCAGCATTTCCGGGCTATACATTCTGCTGAATGCCGGATTTGTTGCAGCGGCGCAGATCTTGATTTACGTCGGTGCGGTGAACGTGCTGATCCTGTTTGGCATCATGCTGGTGAATAAGCGTCAGGATTTTGCGCCTGTGCAAAAGGCGTGGCTAGGGAAAGCGGCGACGGGTGCAGTATGCGCCGGGCTGTTTGGGCTGCTGGCGACGATGATCGTGGCAACGCCCTGGGGACTTTCGGACGCGCCGATTGCCGGAGACGAAGCGCTGGTGACCATCGGGCTGCATTTCTTCAGCGATTTCCTGCTGCCGTTTGAACTGGCATCGGTGCTGCTGCTGATGGCGCTGATTGGGGCGATCGTGATCGCCCGCCGCGAGTTTCTGCCCGAAGAAGCGACAACCGAAGACGGCCCAAGAACCTCGCTGACGCTCCCCGAACGCCCCCGTGAACTCACTGGAACCAGTTCTAGAGATTAGGTTCACCCCGTTTCCACTGGACATGCCCGACTCTTGACCTCTAACCCCTGATCTCCGACCTATGCAGCTTCAGTATTTCCTTTTACTCGCCGCCGCTCTGTTTTGCATTGGCATCTATGGCCTGGTCACTAGCCGCAATGCCATCCGCGTGCTGATGTCGATCGAACTGCTGCTCAACTCCGTCAACCTCAACCTGATGGCGTTTTCCAACTCTCTCGACCCCAGCGCGGTCAAGGGGCAAGTGTTTACAGTATTTGTGATTGCGATCGCCGCTGCGGAGGCGGCCGTGGGTCTTGCCATCGTGCTGTCCATTTACCGAAATCGCGATACGGTGGATATGGAGCAATTTAATCTGCTGAAGTGGTAGCAGATTGAGATGGCGATCGGGTGGAGCTAAAGCAAGTCATCATTATTCACAAATCGGGAAACCCCCTGAGCCAAAAGTGGGCCGAGCGCTGTGCGAAGGAACTGGAGGCGCGGGGCTGTCGCGTGTTGATGGGGCCGAGCGGCCCACGAGATAATCCCTATCCTGTATTTCTCGCGTCGGTGTCGCAGCCGATCGACCTGGCGCTGGTGCTGGGGGGCGACGGCACGGCGCTGGGTGCAGCACGGCATCTAGCAGACGAAGGCATTCCCATCCTGGCGATGAACGTGGGGGGGCACCTGGGCTTTTTGACCGAGCCGCTGGATTTTTTGACCGATTCGCAGCAGGTGTGGGAGCGGCTGACGAGCGATCGCTTTGCGGTACAGCGGCGGATGATGCTGCAAGCGACGACCTACGAAGGCAACCGCACCAACCTGGAGCCAATGAGCGATCGTTTCTTTGCGCTCAACGAAATGTGTGTCAAGCCTGCCTCAG
Organism: Leptolyngbya sp. O-77; assembly: GCF_001548395.1. NCBI lineage: Bacteria > Bacillati > Cyanobacteriota > Cyanophyceae > Leptolyngbyales > Leptolyngbyaceae > Leptolyngbya > Leptolyngbya sp. O-77. The sequence continues at coordinate 4,286,905 of NZ_AP017367.1, read as the reverse complement.
CCGATCGCATGGTCACGTCGATTTTGGAAATGGAGATCGACGGCGAGGTGGTGGATCAGTACCAGGGCGATGGGCTGATCGTGGCCACGCCGACGGGTTCCACCTGCTACACCCTAGCAGCGAACGGGCCAATTATTCACCCCGGCATGGATGCGATCGCCGTCACGCCGATTTGCCCACTCAGCCTGTCCAGCCGCTCGATCGTGCTGCCTGCGGGGTCGGTGGTCAGCATCTGGCCCTTGTCAGACCCCGACATGACGACAAAACTTTGGATGGATGGCGTGCTGGCCACTTCCATCTGGCCGGGTCAGCGGGTCGATATTCGCATGGCAGAACGCCCCGCCCAGTTCATTATCCTGCAAGAAAATTATTCCTACTACCAAACCCTGCGCGAAAAGCTCCAGTGGGCCGGAACGCTCGTCCGCTACAGTAATAACCACCGAAATTAGGAGTCAGGAATCAGCCTCAAATCAAAAGGCTTTAATCTTTTAGACATTTGGATTGGCAATCCAAAATCGCCCATCCGAAATCCAAAACTAACTTGCCGCTAAGCAATCAGGGCTTCCAGAAGGCTTGTGCCGACATAGATATAGAAGCCAACAAGGACAGCCGCAGCAGGAACCAGCGCCAGGAAAAAGTGGAAGTAGTCGATCTTGGTGAGTCCAATGGCGTAGCTCACGACATCCTGACCCAGCAGCATGATCAGCGCCATATAGAGGACGCTGTGATGTCCTTTCAGGCGGGCCACAAACGCATCCAGTTCGTCAACTTCATCTTTGCCCACCAGTCGCACTGCAACCCGGCGACCGTAGCGACGGGAAATCCAGTAGTTGACACTGCATCCAATGAGAGATGCGATAAAGCTCAGCACAAAGGCGCTTTCTTTGCCAAACAGCGCTCCGCCTGCGATAAAGATGGAACTGCCGCTGAGCGGGGCAGCAATCAAGCTCGCCGCACAAACGACAGTAAACAACAGCGGGGCCGAGGGGCCGGCGCGTTCCACCCAGAGGTGGGCATTTTCTAGCCCGATGAGCTTGAAGGCAAACGCCATGACCGCATAGGCGATCGCCAGCGAAAGCAGCGCCACCAGCAACTTTTTCAGCTTGGGCGAAAGTTTCATGGATAGAACGGCTCCAGAGGCATAGCGTCTTGAACCTCTTCACCGTACTTAACAATTCCCGTCAGCGTCAACAGGCTTGAGGGAGAACTAGCAACAGCACTGGGGCCGCCCTGCTAATCTCTGGCTCCTTCTAGGCGCGATCGCCGATGCGCTGCAATTTTTTCATTCACCGCCTCGATCTCAGCTTCAATCTCGGCCTCCAGTTCCGCCGCCAGCGAGGTCGCGGCCTTTTCCACCGCTGCGGGCTGAAACTTCGCCGCCAGCACCTCACGCTGGTTGATCAGGTAAATACTCACCAGCGTCAGCCCTACACCGACCCACTGCACCGGATTCAGCACTTCGGACAGAAACAGGTTGCCGAATAGCAGCGCAAAAACAGGCGTGAGAAACGTCAGGGAACTCAGGCTCGTCAGGTTGCCGCTGGCCGCGAAGTAGAAGAACAGTCCGTAGGCGATCGCACTGCCAAAAATCGTGGAATAGCTCATCGCCATCCAGTCCGTCCAGCCCAACTGCTGCCACTGGTTCGTTTCTCCCAGTGCCGACAGCGCAAACAGCGGAATGCCACCCAGCACCATGTGCCAACCCGTCGCCGCCACCGGGTCGGCATGGCGCGACACATAGCCCATCATTACCGTGCCCACTGCCATCGACAGCGCCGCCATCAGCATGAGCCACTGCCCGTTTTGAAACAGGTCATGCAGCAGGCTAGCGCCCAGTTCTGGCGAAAAATTGCCGTGCAGCGCCGATTGGAGCACGCCTTCTGGCAGCCCCAGCAGGCTAATCCCCACCACGCCAAACAGCAGCCCCAGCCAGCCAAAGCCCCCCACCCGCTCACCAAACAGGAACCGCGCCATCAGCGCTACCGCCAGCGGCTGTGAGTCGATCATCACCGACCCCAGCCCCGCGCCCGTCCGCACCAGTCCTTCTGCCAAAAATCCCTGAAACAGCGCTGCATCCACCAGTCCAAACAGCGCAACCCAGCCCCAGGCCTTCCAACCCTTCGGCTGCGATCGCCCCATCGCTACCGCCGCCAGCAAAATCAGCAGCCCCGCAGGCAGCACCCGCACCCCCGCCATAAACAGCGGCGTGGTTTGAGGAATCACGCCCTTCATCGCCACCATCGCCGTGCCCCACAGGAAGAACGGTGCAATCAGCAGCAGCGGCGACACAGACGCTCTCGACGGAGTAGAAGCTTGAGTCATAAGGGGCGATCGCAAGAGTTACATCAAATCACATTGGGCTAAACCAATTGTAACCATTATGTACTTCTGTAACGAAACTGAACTGTATCGCGAGAGGCGGTTTTGAAGGGAGCATCTCCTCAACCCCCGTCCACCGCTTCACCCTCTTATTCCTTCAGCCCTCCAACCTACCTTCTCCCTACCGGACTAGAGCGCTGGGCAGATCCCTACGCCTCAAGACTCCCGCCCTGTGAGGGATGGAAGCTTTGGGAGCAGCGCCTATTGTGAAAGTGTTCGATTGATTCATGCACTGATTCGCCCAATGAATTGCCTGCTAAACAGCACTGTGATTCGCGGTCAGATGCAGGGTCAAGACGTTAAATCGCACAACGAGGTACGAAAACTATGAGTATCGAAGATCGCGTGAAGGCAACTGCGAAAAACATCGAGGGTAAAGTACAAGAAGCCGTCGGTGAAGTGACGGGCGATCCCAAGGATAAAGTGGAAGGTCGCGCCAAGCAGGCCGAAGCCAAGGCTCGCCACACCACCGAGGACATCAAGGACGAAGTGAAAAAGGCGATTGACTAATCGCGTCCTGTTCCGTGCCCTCTGAAATGCCCAAATGCCCAGTCCTTTTGGTGAAGGGCTGGGCGTTATTCTTTAATGGCGCTACAGTAATAGTGCCAGAGCAGACCAGAGCAGACCATAAAGAACCAGAAAAAACTAGCGATTGGATTTCACCAATCTGCTAGCCTATCGATTCTCGGTTGTGGACTTGCGACCTAATTGTTAGCCGAGTGGTTGTTAGCCCAGTGTTTGCAAAGCCTCTAGCAACTTCGTTCGTAGCACCACTTAGGAAGACAAAAAGGCCGCGTACTATTCGCTATTCACCAGAGTTTTCCGTCAACTGCTTCCACGCAGAATCAATCGCCTGCTTGGTGCGATCACTAGCCCGATACAGGCTCTTTTGTAGGTCTTCCCATTTGTCTTGCAAAAAATTGACTGCCTCTTGCAGAGCGTTCTTGTCGTGTCGCCCTGAGCCAGCAAACTCATCATGGACTTCTCGGATTTTAACCCGTACCACATCGGGATGATCGTCAGCAGAAACTAAAGACTTTAGGCGATCGCCCAGATGCTTCACCAAATTTTTCACCTGCTGAGATTTTTCGCTCAAAAATCCCTTTAGCCCTTCCAGTTCACCTTGTAGGCGACTTTTTGCATCCTCCTTGATGACGACATAATCAGCATCAATGAACTCTACATCCTCTGGGAACAGAACCGCTCGGCCGCCAAAGGGAGCAGCAATCTCTCCACCTAAGATATAGGCTGCAATATCCCCTGTTTCCCAGTCAAATAAAAAATCCTCTATCCAACCCAATACTTCGACTCTAGACGGAATTCGCACACCCATTCCGCACAAGCGGCAGAGGCTCATAGATGGCTCGACAACGAAGTCAGAGTAGGTCAGCACTGCATCCGGCCCGATCAGAGAAATTTGCTCCAACGGCGTATAACCAGCACTACTGGCAAGATAGACTACACGCCCCCGGTCGTTTACCCAAACTTCGTCAACACCACCTAGCCGAGTTGCAGTACTACCGTCCATTGCAACCAAGCCGACAATCTGGCTACGACGAACAACGTTAAACATCGCCAGTACCTCCAAAATCTCATCAAGCTGACAATCAATTTAGAGGAATCAATCCTAGGGGGGGCTAATACCGATCAATATCAAATGCTAAGGGGATGAATCTAGAGATTTCAGGTAGAGATTTCAGGTAAGCAACAGGGCAAATAACCCACATAGGGCGATTCCATCAAACACGCCTGCTCCGCCAATACTTAAGACTCCTGCTGTCATTTTTTCTATCTCTCTCAAATGTAGTAAATCGGCACCGATTAACGTTCCTAAAACTCCTCCTGCAAACGCAATGGGCTGAGGAGCAGGAGAAAGAGCAGTTGCAGCTAGGGAAGCAGTCAACGGAGCAACTAGAGCATTCATTTGGATGCCGATTCCAGGAACTATCTGAGCCGAGAAGTAGCTAACAGTTGTCACAATTGCTGTAACGAGCATGATCAGAAGCGGATCAGCTCGCGTGAATTCATAAATCGCTAATAGAGATGGAATCAAGCCACCTCCAACATTGAGTGCAACAATTGTCTTTTGCTCAATTCTTCTGAGTGGAATACCCCAAAACCGCGCTGTCCAGAGATTGGCAAAATCTGAAATAACAGGGACGGTTGTGACTCGTTCATATAAGGGAATATTGATTGTGCTACCCACTAGCACAGAGATGAATAGCAGGAATGCGACGTTAGGAGAGAAGCCTAACTTTGCTACTGCCAGCTCTACTACGTCGAGGGCGATCGCAAACCAAATAAACGGAAATAGCAGTAAGAACAGCAAGAACAGCGTAAAAGTGACAGGAAGATAAATCATAGTTTGATTATGTTTTTGGTTATATTTGACTGTAATACTCAACTTATTGACGCAGGGCACGCAGTTGCGCCTTGAGTTGAGCAATTTCAGTTGCCATATCCAACACCATTGCTGCACCCGCTAGATTCAGTCCTAAATCACGGCGCAGTCGCAAGACTCTTACAATTCGCACTAGATCTTGTCGATGCAACATATCGCCTTCAGGCTCAATAACTCCCAGCGCCACGCACTTCTCAATGAGTGGAATCGAAGTCTGTGTAAAGTACGCAGCCTGCTCAAAACTGTACAGGCGATCGCCCGTCTCCGACCAAACCAGACGAGATAGACCAAAACTCTGGGTCATAGGCGCACCTCCGCAAGTGCTTTTCGAGGATTAAAGTGGCTCACCTGCCGCAACTTTTCATAGCATTCTTTTTCCTGAGGGCTGAGATCTTTGGGTGAAACGATCTTCAAGCGAACCAGCAAATCTGTTCGATTGCCTTGCGGATCACGCCAGCCTTTGCCCCGCAGCCTAAGTGTTTGACCCGAATCTACACCAGGAGGAATCGTCATCGTCACAGAACTATCTGGAGTAGGCACCTCAATTTGAGCGCCCAGCACTGCCTCGTCTGCACGAATCGGAATTTCGCACACCAAGTTATTGCCGTCAAACTTGTAGAAAGCATGAGGCAGCAGCTCAATGGTTAGGTACAAATCTCCCCGCTGTTGACTAAAAGGGTTGACTTGTCCCTTTCCTTTAATCCGAATGCGACTGCCAGACTTGGCACCCGGCGGAATTCGCACTGTAACCGTCTCATCTCCAATTTGTAAGCGCTTTTGCGTGCCGTGAAACGCTTCAGACAAAGTGAGGGCGATCGCCGCTTCGGTATCCTGAGCAGGCATCTCAGTAAAGCGGCTAAAGGGATCATCTCCAAACTCGACATACTCTCGAAATCCCTCAGGCCCCGTTGTGGTGCGGTAAGTATAAACCCGCCGCCCAGTTCCACCGCTTCGCCCAAACCGACCTAGCAATTCATCAATAAAATCATCAAAGCTGCCGTATTGACCAAAGTCCGTTTCTTCAAAACCTGACCCATCCGGCGGCGGCGCACCTGCCATCGCCTGCTTCCAGTACTGTCCAAACTGGTCGTATTTTTGGCGCTTCTCTGGATCAGACAGCACCTCATGAGCTTCGTTAATTTCCTTAAAGCGAGCCTCTGCCTCTGGATCGTCTGGATTTAAGTCAGGATGACACTTACGCGCTAGTTTTCGGTAAGCCTTTTTGATTTCCTCTGGAGTAGCAGTTTTGCTAACTCCGAGAATTTCGTAGTAGTCCTTGAAATCGGCTGTAGCCATTGTCACCTTTGATGAAGGGGATACGATGAGGGGATACAGGTAACAAAATCAGCCTAATTTTCTCTGTAACTTAAATTAGGTAATGGTGTCTCAGCCTCATCCCGCTTAATCCCTAGCTCGTTCCTGAGTCCTTCTGATCATTGTCGGCTTTGCGCTTTGAAAAAATGCCCTTATCATCCCGCTCGAACAACTGTTTAATCCGCTCCCAAGCTTTCATCAAGGCGTTACTTTTCTCGGAGGACTCGCTAAGCGTTTGATTATAGGTTTCTAAAAAAGTCTGCTGAGCTTCCGTTGACAAATCTGCCCGTATTTCTGGCGAAATTTGGTCACTTCCCGTCATTTCTCCGTCCGATTCCTGTGGAATTTGCATCTCCGTGATGGCCACTTCTTCGCCTCCCGCACTTTGCAAGAGCAAAAAAGTCTCACCAGACTTTTCATCAGGAACTTCTACGACGAGCAAAAATTCGCCCGCTTGCACCCGCGTTTGATAAATTGCAGCTTTATCTTGGGGCATCCCTAGCGACATTAAGGCAGACCCCAAACCGGCTCCCAAGGCTCCATACAACGCGCCACTCGTTGCACCTAGCAGTGCAGCAGCGAGTGGCCCAGCCGCCACCACTGCTCCTAGAAAGGGAATGAACAACACCCCTACACCTGTGAGCAAACTCAAGACAGAACCAAACAGCGAACCGTAGAAGGCTCCACTGGCTAATCCATCCAGGATCACATCCTTTTTGGTTAGGAATCCAGTAATTCGAGCTTCGGATTGAAAATTACGTCCCACAATTGAAATACGCTCTTTGGGGACACCCCGATTCAGCAAGCGCTGGACAGCATCTTGCAGCTTTACCTGATCTTTAAACGCAGCAGATACACATTTCGCCGGAGGCTTGGCAAAGGCAGATGTCATAAACTTTGTCCTCAAGTAACTCAAGTATGCATTGAGCAATGGCTAACGCTCTTAGCTTATGTTTGCTCGCCCGCTGGCTGGCTGCTAATTCATATATGCAGTGCTAAGTGCGGTACTAAATAGCTTCAAAAGTTTACATCACTTGTATGGCGGATGCAATCCGTATTGATAATATCCTTACATCTTGCACCAGTACAGATGAACGGCTTTTCGGCGGGTGCAATCAATGAGAGAAAAGGGCGTGAAGTCACAAACAACAAGAACAGTGGAAACCATTCTTGGACACGCCCAAGCGTTAGTCTACACCCTGCTCAGCCTGATGCCGAGTGCCTACCAAAGAGACAGCCTGCAAGCGATGCTGGGGTTGTTCCTAGAAGCTCAAGGGCAACCCTCGCCGCAACACAGTTTGATTAAGTCGGGTAGTGCGTTGAGCCGATTTCTCAACGAGTATGCCTGGCCCACCCGCCAAGTCGTGCGCGTGGTGCGACGGCAGATCGTGCAGCAACTGTTGCAGTCTGCTCCCAAAGGTCGCCGTCCCTGGTTGCAGGTGGTGGTGGATCTGACGACGTTGGAGAAATGCGGCAAGTTCAAAGCGTTTGCATCGCTGATTCGTGTGCTGCAAGGCAAGCGAGGATTGCATCTGGTGGTGCTGTATCTGGTGGTTGGAGAGTGTCGAGTGCCCTGGAGTTTTCGGGTCTGGCGTGGCAAACATCAGCGGACTGCGGTGCAGTTGGCGATTCGCTTAATAGGTAGCTTGCCCCCTGCGTTAACGAGCGCCTTCCGGGTGGTCATTCTGGCAGACACCGCCTTTGGCAGCGTGGCCTTCCTCAAAGCGATGCGAAAGCGCCGTTACTCGGTAATTGTCGGGGTGCGGTGTGACCGCAAACTGGCTGATGGTCGCTGTGTGAGCAAACTGGTGAAAAAAGGGGCAACAGGTGCGCTTAGAGGGACTGAACTTCCCGGTGACGATTTCTTGGCTTTACCTCAAACGCGACGGCCAGTTGGAGAAACGCTTTGTCCTCTCGACTCGTCCCCTCAAAGGCAGCACCATCACTTGGTGGGGGCGTAGACGATGGAGCATTGAGGGATTTTTCAAAACCATCAAACATCGCTTTGGGTTGCATCGCTTTGCTCAGCAGACGCTCAAGGGCGTATATCGCTGGTTGATGTTGTGTTTCCTCAGCTTTGTGCTGGTTCATTGGGTTCACCGCGCAACTCACGCCAAAGCGACCCCTGATTGGAAAGTCGCTGCAACTGCTGCATTAGACGCCTTGTTCCCGGAAGTCGCAGCTTGTTTAGCGCTGCTTCAAGTTGAGCGAGCGCGATCCCTGCTCGATTCACTCGGTATTGCGGTGCACTTTGTCCACCTCGCTGAGCTAAAAACGTAGGCTAAATGTACTGGTGCAAGATGTAAGTATCTCTCAACTGCCTGTTTTGGCTATTAGGTGGTTATCCAGAAAACCAAACCTATAGGGCTTACGCAGTTGGAAGACTCCTCGGGAATACCGCCAGAGGAAAAGCATCCAAAATCTAGCAAGTTCATCGCAAGTGCGTAAATCTGGTGCTTTGCTGCCATGTGCAGGCGTACAGCGTCATGCTCGTTCAACTCTATGCTTTCGAGTCAAGCTCGAAAGTGACGCTTAAGCACCTGCTACACGCCACACAATCCGACGCTCAGAAATTTCCTGCTGGAGGCGGGCGTGCTGCTGCTGGCTCTCTTGCAAGATTCGCCGCTGCACCACCAGTTGGGTTTCCAGTTTAGACTGATATTGCAGTAGCTCTGCTAGCCTCAGCTTGTCGGCCTGCATGGCTTGGTGGATGGGGGCGATCGCCCGCTGTCGAGCGCTGAGTAAGTTCACCTGATGTGCCAGTCCAAAGGCTTGTTCGATTTGCGAAAGTTCGGGGGGAAGCGTTTCGGGGTCGGCGGCCAGTTCGGGGAATTGCGCCAGTAGAAACTGCTCTAGGGCGATCGCCACTTGCTGATTCATCTGCCCGCTGAGGAGTTGGTGGCGCTGATAGAGTGCCTGCAAAGTTTGGGCATCGGGCTGCGCCTGGGTAAGCGTTGTTGCAATTTGCCCCTCGGTCTGGTGCAGGGCTTGTAGCAAGGCTTGATAGTCTGCCTGCTGCTGCAAGATGCGATTGGCATCGGCGAATGAAAGCTGGGTCTGAATCACCTGATATCGCTGCTGCGCCAGCTTTAGCTCTTGCTCGGTCTGTGTCAGGTAGCGCATGAATTCAGCGGTGCGGCGGGTCAGGGTGTCGGCGCGGTGGCTAAGGTTTTGGGCATCGGGGCGAGCCTGGAACTGGGCGATCGCCTGCTCTAGCCGCGCCACCTGACCCGTCGCCTCGGTCAAATCTGCCCTGACTTGTTGCAGCGCATGGCACGCATCCAGCCGACAGCGATCGCCATAGTCCACATAGGTTTGGGCAAGCTGCCGCGATACCATCTGCGCCACACGCTCACTGCGATGGCGGTATCGCACTTCCAGTCGCCCATCCGCCAGCGGCACGATTTCCAGACTTTGCGCCAGCGCCGCTGGACTCAGATTGATGTTATACGCCCGCAAGTCGCGCACCGCAGGCAGCAACACCTGCTGACTCCGCAACACCTGAATCAGCGTCGCTTGATCCACCTCTGGGCGAATCTCAGTCGTCGCTGTGGCTGTGCCGCTAGTCTGCGATCGCTGCGCCACGGGAACCAACTCAAACGTGCTTTTGTATAGCGGCGACGTATAGCTCTGGTAAAGCGTGGTGCCTACAGTAGCGGCGATCGCCACACCCACCGCCACACCGAGTCGATGCGGAACGACAGTGGGAACTGGGGGAGACAGGAGGGGGCGATCGCCCTCTCTATTGCCATCTACACGCCGCCGCTCCAGAACCTCACTCTCCGGCTGCACCGCACGCCGCAACTGAAGCGCAGGCTCCGGTGGAACAAACACATGCCGACCCGCAACGGGCTGGAGCGTAAGCGTGAGGGTAGCTGCCTGGGTCATAGCGTGTTGGTTACAAAGCTGAACAGATGCAGAGGGACGGGGGCGATCGCCGTACTCAATTAATCCGCCCAAAGCTCAACGAATCAGGAAATCTCCGTTTTGAAGATTCAGCTTAGGCAGTCCAGCGCGTCGTTCTTCCACAAACTCAGCGTTCAGAAGCCCCCACCATTGCATAGATTTCCATCAATTGTCGATAGTTTGCGTCGGCGGTGTACTTCGCCTCAAATTCAGCACGAGCTTCCTGGCGCATCCTTGCTAGCTCGTTAGGATGGGCGATCGCCCATCTCACCTGATTTGCCAAGTCTTCTACATTTCCCGGTTCAAACAGCAAGCCAGTGCGTCCGTGATCGACCAACTCGGCGATCGCCCCAATCTTAGACGCAATCACAGGCGTTCCCTTGGCAAAGGTCTCCACAATCGTTCGCGGCAATCCCTCATACCACTCAGAAGGAAATACCAGAAACGCCGCCTTTCCCATCAATTCGTAAACCTCCTCCATCGGTATCTTCCCGAGCTGATCCACCCCCTTAGTCTGTTGGGCAGCCGCCGCAACTTGCGGGGCCAGTGGTCCATCTCCAGCAATTTTCAAAGGAATGTCTGCCCCAAGGTGCTGCCAAGCCGCGAGCAGTGTACCGATCCCCTTTTCGGGTGCCAGACGACCAACAAACAAAGCGTATCCTCCGTCTCCTGCTCCAAAACCTGGATCGGGGTCTACAAAATTAGGCTTTACCACCAGTTTCTCGGGAGCAAAGCCGCCCTCGACAAATTTCTTCTGGGCAAATGAGTTCAGAACAATGTAGCGATCCACCATCCGATTCCAGGTATTTAGGCCTCGGTGAATAGCCAGCATAGACACCACAGCGGCAGAGGCTAATCGATCATGCCGATAGCACCCATACTGCACGCTAGGCAGTGGAATTGCCTTCCCTAAGCAGCGTTCACAGACCTCCCCCACGCGAAAAAACTCAGCATTGGGACAGAGTAAGCGATAGTTATGCAAGGTCTGGATTACCGGCAACCCTTCTGATTTAGCTGCATAATAGGCGGCTGGTGATATCAGCGGAAATATATTGTGAAAGTGAACAATTTGAAAGTTTCTATTGCGAATTAAATTTTGCAGGTCTTGATATGATTTTGAGTTCCATATTGTTACCCGCGCTACATCGATAGAGCGCATTCCTTCAATGCAATCATTATGCACCGTGTATTGATAGACATCATGCCCTCTAGACTCCAGCAATTTAACTTCTGCGTGAAAGACACCATCCTCTCCGCCCTTTTGCTGATAATAATTGTGAGCGAGTAAGATTTTCATGGAGTTACTGGGTATCCCACCTAGTGCATGATGACCTGGTATCAAGTCATCTAACTTTTTCGATTATCCGAAGTCTTTCAACCTAGAGCGCCTAGGACTTAAACTTGATCCTAGATGCAGCAAAATCAATCGCCTTGAGATAGACATAAGCCGCGCTTGCCGGATTGTAGCGGGATACAATCTCCGCGCTTCTTTTTCCATGTTTCTCAATCAGAGAAACATCTTCAATATATAGAGCCATAAGATCCGCTAGCCTTGCATGATCCGTCGGCTAGTTGTGGGAACCTAGATTCATGAGATGGAAAAATATAGTTCTAGCAAAGTTTTCTGCCGAGTTTTCTTCTGCAAATCTCTTCATCTTGTCTAAGTTACAGAAGGATTGGCTTTCAACTAACATCTGAGCTATGCCAAGGGCTATTTCTTTAGGCTGTGTAGAATCGACAATTAGCCCCAATTCATAGCGGCGGACTAGTTCACCCATCAACCCATAATTCGAGCTTAAAACAGGTTTTCGTGCTGCGGCTGCGAGAAGCAGAATACCGCTCATACCTACGTGTCGCTGATAGGGCGCTAATACGACATCTGCTAATTGAAAATAGTGATGCACTGACTCATCAGACACAAACTCAAAATGGGTAATGATTTGAGCAGAGGAGTGTCGCAGCGTCGCTTCAATACTCGACTGGATTGAGGATTTTTCTTCCAGTTTTACACTCCCAACGATAAGGAGACAAATTTTTTGGCTCACCTTCTTATGTAAATACAGTAATGATTGCAAGACCTGATAAACACCTTTTCGGGCATCTATAGAGCCAAACAGAAGGAAAACTTGTCTGCCTGGTTCAATACTATGCTCTTTTCGCAAAGCAGCTAAATCAAAATTGACTTGAGTAGAAAGATCTACGGGATCAGGCAAGGTAACGAGGTTGGAGTCAGGATACTTCTGCCTTAGGGTTTTCTCTACCAGTGGATCAAGGCAGAAGAGAATCTGAAAACTGGGATTTCTTAAAGTTCTATGGACGAATAGCTTCTCTCGCTTAATTTGTAAATCACGGCTTATGGAATGAGGCTCGGAGGAGAAATCACCATAATGAAACGTAGGACGGAAATAAATACCGGATAGTCGGCAAGGAGGCTTGAAACCAAGCACCAACGGCAGTTCACAGGTGTCTAGGTACATTGCCAGACAGTGAGTTGCCTGTAACAAGCGGGCATAGCGGCAGAGTAGCCTCCACTCTTGAAGATATACCCCTGCCTTCCCCCAGCGGCGAGCAGTTTGCTGAATTTGCTCAAATTCTTGGTCGGAAATAGGGATGAATCTGACTTTAGCTTGATCGGACTCCCCGACGAGGCTCACAACAGCACTATGGCGCTGGATAAACTCAGGAGAAACTACAATACTCACCTCTCCGGGAAAGGAATTTTTATCCCAGTAGCGCACTAAATGAGTAATATATGCAGCGTGGTGCCCCGTTGATTGCAAATCAAAGAGTATAACTCTCTGATTTATCTGCAGTTCAGACTTGTGCAGCGAAGAGCTATAAGGCTTGGATGATATACTCAAGTAGTTCTGAATCATTGTGCTACCTTTGCGGTGACGTTAGCTCTTCTGAAAACGTGTTCATGTTAGATACCTCTTATTTTATAAGAGTTCTTGTTCAATTTCTTTAATAAGAGTACCTGCTACTTCCGAACTAGTAATAACTCTACTCAAGTCGGGCTTCGGCAAGCGATTTTCTAGAGCGCTCTTTAGAATAGCGAGGAAGCTTTCAGAGTTTAGAGGATCAAAAATATTTTGCGGAGGTAGCAGCTCCGTTGAACACCCTGCATAGACTGACGAAAGAACATTAATACCAGATAAGATTGCTTCATTGACAACCAGACCCCAAACGTCTTCTAACGTAGGAAAGACTAAGTAGTCTGCACTTTTATATACCCTCACCATGTCCATCGGTGATTGTGCAGGGTAAAACAAAACATTGCTTAGTTCAAGCTTGGAGGCCAATGATTCAAGGAATTCTCTCTCTCCTCCCTCGCCAACTAGTAAGATTGAAAAATCGTACCCTTCAACCTGTAAGAGGGCTAAAGATTCTAATAACTTGTCTACACCTTTTCTGGAGATTAATTGTCCGACATATAGAAATACCGGCTTAGGTTTAAGATCGATTAACGGTGTGCAGTTTACAGAATAGAGTTTTTCATCTACGCAGTTTTGAATTTGTAGAATTTTATTTCTATCCACCCCTATAGATAGTAGATATTCTGTTGAGGTTTGACCGTAGCTAATCCATTTCTTTACGAACTTAGACAAGAATAATCTAAGTATTTTCTTAAAATTCCCCGCTGAACGTTCTGTATGCAGAGTCCCGCCCCACCATACCCAAACAGGCTTTCTATATATCAAGCCATACACTATGGCGATGAATGTGCGGAAGCCTAATTCATGAGAAATTATGATGTCCGGACTTTGATGGAGCAAATCAATAAAAAAGCCTGGCGTTATGTGAAGAAACTTGTAATCATATAAGCTGTCACCTCTCTTTTCTTTGAACCTAAAGATCCACCCCCAGGACTTCCTAGCTTTAACATCTCTAAGTTGCTTTTCAAGATCTTTCCACGTACTTCGATTATTCTCTCCTCCACCATAGTTGATAAATAAGTTAAATTGGTCGCCTATCGCCTGATATATAGGCAGCCTGTAGGGCGCTATTCTGTTCACCAAGATAGATATATTTCGTGTCTTATTCATTATTAAATCAATGTTGATGCGGGTCTAAAAGAGTTCAGGGAAAATGGCGATTACTTAAAAACAGCCTGCTGAAACGCTTAGAACTTTACCTTGTGTTATGTATATTGTACAGTTTGCGGCGAGCCTGATAAGACTCTATTCTTGAAGGTTTTGATACCTGACCCTGACCGCCTTGAGATCCTAATGAGAGCCCTGTAAGAACTCCAAGAGGAACCATAGTAAATATGTATACAATTATGTTATCAGTTAGCATTGCTAAAGCAACTGCCAAGAGTGCAAGAAATGCCGATAGATGAATGTGCGCACTCCTATCATTCCTTTTGTCAGAGTCTAACCAGCTCCGGAGGGTTTTTATCAAAAGCCCAAAGTATCCCATCAGCCAAAGCAGCAAGCCAATAATTCCAAAGTCATGAAAAATTCTCAGGTAGTCATTGTGAGGATGCCCACCCGTAGTGTCGTTAACAGCTAGCACAACCTCCGCTACAGAGCCTGGGCCCTTGCCTAACAGGGGAGACTCCATAGTTGATGCATATACAGGTTCCCAAAACTCTGCTCGTCCAGACGTATTAACCTTAATGCCTAGAATTTCTGCGTTATCCCCCTGACTCGTGAAGCGCTCGCGAACTGGGGTGACATAAGTGAATGCCAGTGTAGCAAGTATTAAGATTAGGACTAAAGAGAGAAAAACTCGGAGCAAATCTTTTAAGTTCTTGAAAGATAGTTGCGATAGAGGAAATAGCAGTATGGAGATGACAGTTGCCATTCGGGAGAAGCTCAGCGCGAGGACTATCTGAATAAACATAAACCAAAAGATTCCTCCTGCGACGCGATAGCGCCAAGCTCCTAGAAACCAGGCACTACCGAGAATGATATACAGAGCAAAAGCGCGAGCACCCATGAATAAGCTCGCACCTGGACCTGCTATGACTAAACCCAGTCCGTACAACATAGCTGAGAGCTTAAATGTTAGACTAAGTGTTCTCCCAATTTTCTTTCTGAAGTAAGGATTTTTAGAACACTCTGTAGTTGAAAGTACGAGAAATCCTACGAAAGCCGCATAGACAGAGAGGTTCTGGAAACCAGCAATAAATTCTGGGAGAGTAGACGCATTCCAGAGAAGACTTACAAGCCCTAGGGTTATAAACGATATAAGTAATGGCGCTGTCAATACGAGCTTAGATATCTTTCCTCTGATGATTATTAGAAACCAGCTCATAACTGCAGCAAGTACAGTTAGTAATCCCTGTAGGCTCAAAAAACCAGCCGAAAATCCCCGAAAAGCGTCAGCAAATCCACTCAGGAAAACTGCTGTAGTAATTAAAAGCGCGAAGATGTTAGCTCTAGACATATCGCTGACAGTTCGGAGTAACAGTTGATACAGGTTAATGATTCACGGTTGCACAACTTGTTGATTTCTAAATGTTCTTAATCTAATTTGGATACAGACGCATCAAGTCCTGCACCTGCTGAGTTTCACTAAAGGACTCTACAGCTTTTCTTCGCGCAGATCCTGATAGCTTTTCCCATCTTTCTTGACCATCTAATACCCACTCTATCCCTGCTGCTAAGTCTTCTGGCTCAAAAGGCTTTGCTAGATAGCCATTCTGATAATAGTCAATCATATCTGGCATACCGCCAATTTCAAATGCAACGCAGGGTGTACCGCAGGCGAAGGACTCCAACACTGTGTTTGGCAGGTTATCTTGCATAGAGGGAGCGACAAAGACATCTGCGGCCGCATAGGCTGTTGCTAAGGAAACATCGTCATTGAGTCGCCCAACATAGTGGGTCTCAAATTCTACGGGCAGAGCTGTAGATTGGGACTCACCGAAGATGACTAGGCCTAGCTCATCTCGCCAACGCTCTAAATCAAGCTTTTGCAGTGCTTTAATCAAAAACTGAAATCCCTTGCGAGGGTCACTACTGGTGCTGCCCGCGCCAAATAAAACGAGTTTCTTGTGTGGCGGCAAATTAAATATCTGTCGAGCAATTAGTTTATCAATGGGTTTGTATATAGTGGTATCTAATCCATTGGGAATGACCTTTACCTGACAATGTTCAAACAGAGGACTGCGGCTAACGCACTTTGCCATCCACTGGCTCGGCGTTACGAGCGTAATATTCAGTTCTCGCCAAGATTTCAGCTTTCTCTGCCAAACTTTGCTCGATAAATCCTTAGGCTTTTCGCTGTTGAGATGAGGGCAGGTGCCACATCCCGTCGTATAGCGATCGCACTCCTGAGTATAGTGACATCCCCCGGTAAAGGCCCACATATCATGCAGAGTCCACACTAAAGGCTTTTGAAATTTAGCCAGGGACTCAATTTGTAAAAAGCCATTGTGGGTCCAGTGCAGATGAATAATATCAGGATTAATCTGCTTAACCTTAGATACGATCGAGTCAGGAAACCACTGTACTGAGAACAAACTGCGATCGCGCGTTGGGTAGCGCCGCAGCGGTAATCCATCCACCTTAGAGGCCACTTGGGCCATCAGCGGCTTGTGGGCGATGACTGTTCTGTCGTGGCTCAGTTTTGCCCGCACTAACATTTGAGACTCCACACCAATTTTCAGCAGCCCTTTATGAAGGCGATAGGCAGCTCGGGCAGCGCCACCATCTAGGTCGGACGTACTAATGTGAAGAACTTTCATGTTAGCTATAGATTAGGGGTATTCGACTCTAGCCAATCTTTGTAAGGGAGCGCCTCAAATCGTCTTCAAGTTGCAAACGCCCTGCGACGAATTCTGGATCAAAGTAGGTATGCACAATCTCTTCACCAAACCCAATATGGCTATCCAAATCGAACAAGACTTTAATAGATAGGCAGGCGGAACTGAGGGCAAAAACTCTCAACTCATTGCCCGCGAACCGACAAGGCTCAAGAACTTTAATAAAGAAAATCTCAAAGGGTAGATAAAAGAACTCGGGTTGATTGAGAATGATAACCTGGCGAAAAACATCTGACAGGGCCGCCTCTAACTTTTCTAGCTTTTGGTGGTCATCCCTAGGGTGGGGCTTTACTAAAATTACTGACTTTTCCTCAATGCCTCCTTGACGAAGAAACGCCTTATAAGCCGCAATCTCGCTGTCTTGCGACATCCGCTTGGATTCAGAGAAGTTTGATCCGAGGAGAACTGCAACAGAGGAATCTGCAATAGATTTGCGTAGGGACTCTGCATAATCTTGATCAACCAGTACGGTCAACTGATTGAGAATGCTCAAAAAATATCCCCTCTCAGATGGAGCAAATCTCATTGAGGGCGTGCTGTCTGTGATATGAGGCAATAGGAAGTATCCATAATCAAACGGGTCTCTAAATAGGGGTGTTCCTAGTCCTATAAATCTCCTGATGAGGTTAACCGCTACCCTAACATTTTGACCTAGGCTTTGAGTCATGGTATTTCCTATAGACGATTGGGTATTAAAGTCCTTGGGCTTATCTGCATAGTAAATACCTAAACCATCACCGTAGCAAATCTTGTAGGAGTGATGATAGGCGTTCATGAGTAACTGATTATTGGGCTGCCAGTTTGTGCCCAGATAAAGCTCATCTACAGCATCTACGTCAACAAGCTGATAAATTTTTTGGTAAACCTTGCGAGATGACGACAACCGACGCATTTGGGTAATCTCGTCAATCACTGATACTGAAAGATAGACAATCTTTTTCCAGGTATAGATGGTCTCTGCCATTCGTTGAATGACTTGGGCAAATTCTTCAGCCTGATGACCTGGTGCATAGAGGCTGTAGATTGCTAAGTAGTTCTCATAGCTTAGGTTGTGAGACTTTTGCTCTTCTTCTCGCTGGGCCATGACTGACAAAGCAGTCACCAGTTGGATGCTGCCCTGACAGCCGATTAGTCGTCTAAGAACTTGACCCATGGGTCACCTAATCCTAGGTTTTAGATTAACGATTTCAGATTACGTATTCATGTTGCCGAAACACGTTCAGGAATTTTATAGGCTCCGACACATTAGGAAATAATATCAGGACTGAATGAGTCACGCTGAAAACTGATTGGTAAGTAAGAGATCACATATTTCCCGCACTGCGCCTCGCCCGCCTGGACGTTCTGTAATGTAGACGGCTGTATCTTGATTAGGGGCGATCGCATCTGCTACGGTCAGAGGACACCCAACTGCTTTGAGCACTGCCAAGTCGTTTACATCGTCCCCAACATAAGCAACCTCCTCCAAGGAAATTTCTAATTTTGAACACAAGTTCTGAAGAACAGCCAGCTTGTCCTCCACACCCATAAACAGGTGAGTGATTCCCAATTTTTTAGCGCGGTGGATCACGGAATTTGACGTGCTGTTGGTGATGATGGCTACTACTAGGCCACGTTCCATGACCAGCTTGATTCCCATGCCGTCTTTGACATTGAAACGCTTCAGTTCTTCGCCCTGTGTCCGTGTAGTAGAGGGCCTCCGTCGGTCATCACGCCATCGACATCGAGCGCCAGCAGCTTAACGCGAGATAAGTAAGGCTTTAGTTGCTCAGGACTCATCCTATCCATGAGCCACCTCCAGCAGGCTGTTGTGTACAGCCAGGATTTGTCGCAGCGTCAACTCCAGATTTGCGAGGGGAATCATGTTGGGCCCGTCGCTCGGCGCGTTGTCTGGGTCTTCATGAATTTCCATGAATAGGGCATCAATGCCCACCGCCGCGGCGGCCCGCGCCAGGTAAGGAACAAACTGGCGCTGTCCCCCAGACTTATCTCCCTGACCACCGGGCATTTGGACGCTGTGGGTCGCATCAAACACCACAGGGTAGCCAAGCTCTCGCATCTGGGGTAGCGAGCGAAAGTCTACGACAAGCGTGTTGTAGCCAAAGCTAGTGCCGCGCTCTGTGAGCAAAAGATTGGTTGCCCCGCCCGCCTCAAGCTTGCGGACTACATTTTTCATGTCCCACGGCGCAAGAAACTGACCCTTTTTGACATTGATGGCTCGTCCGGTGGCTGCTGCCGCTAAGAGCAGATCCGTTTGCCGACACAGAAACGCTGGGATTTGAAGTACGTCCACTACTTCTGCCACAGGTGCAGCTTGATAGCTCTCATGAATGTCGGTCAGAACGGGCACTCCAACTTTGTCTTTGACTCTCTGAAGAATTTCCAACCCTGCCTCAAGGGACTGGCCGCGAAATGAACTAATGGAAGTGCGGTTGGCCTTGTCGAAGGAAGACTTGAAGATGAACTGAATTCCAAGGCGATCGCACACTGCTTTAATCGCTTCTGCCATCTTCAGCGTGAACTCTTCAGACTCAATCACGCAGGGCCCGCCAATCAGCGTCAATGGTTGACTGTCTCCAATCGCAAACCAGTCAGCAACCTGGATACATGGCATGGGTGTTCTCCTAAAGGGGGCAAGCGAGTTGGAACAGGAGCAGGAACGTGAAAAATCCAAAAATGATTAAAAAAGATTTAGGGGTAACAAACTTTGCTTCAGAAACAGTTGCTTCTAGTGCTTCTAATGTGAGGTCTACCCTATTACTATCTTCGTGTGGCAAGGTACAACCGTCGTCCGGCTCGAAACCAAGGCAGGCTTTTAACACTCTGAATCAGATGAACCCTGAGTGACATGGGCTGGAGGCTCAGCCGTGGGGCAGATGCAGCGACATGTGGGGACTCCCCCCTCTGATAAGCCAAATAGGTCGGCTCTTGTGGTTCCCAAGTTTGGCTAGAGAAGCCGAGTCTAACTGGCTTGAGGCCCTGCGCCCTTAGCAAACCATCGATTTTGCGACGGAGTCCAGGCATGGGTTGATGAGCAATCAAGAGCAACCCAGATTCAGCGGTTAAGGCCACCGCCTCTTCGACCCAGCGCGATAGTCCTACATCATCATTCGGCGGATCGATGATCACAACTTGGTAGATAGCCTGCTCTATCTGATCTCTAGAGGAGTAGTGCTGAAAGCAAATTTGATTCGCCACTCCCACTCGGGCACAGTAATCCTTTACTTCACTCAGCGCGTCACCAGCGTAGGTAATTTCTAATCGGGGCAAGTCAGCCAGATCTGCTAATAACTCTTTACACTTGCCCTGCCAATAAATCAGGCTAATTTTGGGATTGATTCGGTGCAATTCTTGCACAATTTCATAAAGTTTGATGCGGCTATAGAGGAAATCAAGATCTCGGCAGGGAGCAACGGCGGCACGCGGATCGTGGTGTAGCGTGAAGGGCGGGGATGGTTCGTGGTTGAGGACGTAGCGATAGAATTTTTGCTTGATATCAGCCTGGCTAAAACACTCTAGCAAGCGCTGCTGCCCGGCTGCCGCAATCTGAGCAGCTTCTTCTGGATGGCTCAAGTAGTAGGAAATCTTATCGAGCAATTCTTGTTCATCACCATAGCACTCGAGATGGGTTCCCTCCTGAAATAGCTGAGAAAGACCAGCCTGAGGACTGAGGCGATCGCTCAGGAGAAATCCACCGGCCATCAACACTTCAAACACGCGACGATTGAGATCGCCATTAAGACTACAGTTAAGGACAATCTTCGCTTTGGGATAGTCATCTAGACTTGCTCGGTAGGGCTTGCTGGCAACATCAATTGCTACCCCAGACTGTTCTAAAACACCAATCAAGCGGCTCCGCTGAACGTGAAACTCTGACCTAGAACCCCGGAAGACAACATCGTAGAGCTTGGTGTCTGATGGCAATGGCATATAGGGATCAATGACCATTGTTCCCGGTAGCCAAAAGACATTTTTCAGACCTGCTTCTGCAAAAAAATGGAGGTGTTGCACCCCCTGATAGACCCAGTGATAGTCGCACTGAAGCTGGCGGCAGTACTGAACCATGCCGCTGAGGGTGCCATCTCCCCAGTGAAACGTATCACCTAGTTTCATGACCGTAGGGCAGCCGAACCGATGCAGCCCCATGGGCTTGAAGTTCAAGTTGCGGGCAGAGATATGCACGATATCCGGCTGATAGCCCGGTGGAAGTTGCTTGATTACCCGATCAACACTAAACTCCCCGGCAGGAACGGCGATCGCCCGGCCCGCCGCTACCGCCTCCTTGGGCGGATTCGGGCAGGCAATGATTGAATCCTTACCTGATTCATCAAATTTGAACTCAGATAACTTCGCAGGCCGCCCATACAGGAACAACTCTTTCGGTCTAAGCATGATTCACCGTGGCTGCGCCTTTAATTAACTGCTGAGCCTGAATTAGGTCTTCGGGTGTGTTAATTTCAAGGACTGATTTTTCCGTAAGACAGACTCGAATTGAGAACCCATGTTCTAAAACCCTAAGTTGCTCCAATCCCTCACACTGCTCAAGCGGCGTTGGCGTTAGGTGAGCATATTTAGATAAAAACTCCTGGCTAAAGGCATACAGTCCTAAATGATGAAAAACTGGGACGCTGCCAGGATTCCGAAAGTAAGGGATGGGCGATCGCGAGAAGTAAATTGCATTGCTGTGGCGATCGCAAAGTACCTTTACCGAATTGGGATCGGTGTATCCCTTTTCCATGTCAAGGGGGCAGGCTAATGTCGTCATGGCAGGGGATTCGCCATTGAGGTAAGGTGCGACCAGTTGAGTTAGCATTTGACCCGTGACAAACGGCTGATCTCCTTGCACGTTGGCGATCGCCGTCATCTCAGGATAGCGTTCCGCCACTTCCGCTACTCGATCAGTTCCCGTTGCATGATCCGATCGCGTCATTTCCACTGCCCCTCCAAACTGGCGCACGCAGTCCGCCACTAGCTCACTATCGGTTGCCACCACCACCTTGGCAAAGGCAGGACAGCTCATCGCAGCTTCATAGACACACTGCACCATAGGGCGATCGCCAATCTTCACCAGAGGCTTCCCTGGAAAGCGCTGAGAATCGTATCGGGCAGGGATAACAGCTAAAATGCTCATTGAATTTCCTTTTAGAGGAACAACTTGTTTATAAGCCACCCTACAGACCACTGCGAAGCAGGTCGTGGAGGCGCAGCAGCCCTAAGCAATACACTTGGTCATTAACTACAGGCAGCACTGAAATCTGCGAGGGACGATCTTCCATCAGCCTCAGGGCATCATAGGCCAGGGCATCAGGGGCGATCGCCACAGGCTGCTTGGTCATGATGGTTTCCGCCGTTAGGCTTGCCAAGGCGGTCGGCTCTGTCCGCTGCATCCAGCGCCGCAAGTCTCCATCCGTCACCAGTCCTACCAGTCGGTTCTCTGTATCTACGATAGACACTGCCCCCCGCACCGCCCTTTGGTAAATTGCGGTAACCACCTCTATCCAAGAGGCGTTAGGCAGGAGCTTGGCTTCGCTAGAACCTTCAAACATCAAGTCTTTGACTTGCAAGGTCAGCCGCTTGCCTAAGCGACCAGCCGGATGGTTAATTGCGAAGTCTTTTTCCGTCACCCCTCGCATCTGCATGAGGGTCATCGCGAGGGCATCACCAATCGCTAGGGCAACGGTCGTGCTGGTGGTCGGGGCCAGGTTCAGCGGGCAAGCCTCTCGGGCAACTGACGCATCCAGCACCACGTCTGCCTGGCGCGCCAAAGTAGACGCCAAATTGCCCACCAGAGCCATGATAGGGACGCGGCGGTGCTTTAGGTGAGGCAGCATCTGAACTAGCTCTTCTGTCTCACCGCTGTTGCTTAGAAGGATAACGACATCCTCCGGCGTAACTGCCCCCAGATCTCCGTGTAGAGCTTCGCAAGGATGCAGGAAAAAGGCGACCGTGCCGATGCTCATGAGCGTCGCAGCAATCTTTTGGGCGACAATGCCGGATTTGCCCACACCGGACAAAACCACTTTGCCTTTGCATTCCTGCAACAGCGTTAGGGATTGCTCGATTTGAGCGAAATCTAGCCGCTCAGCCGCTTGATGAATGGCGCTGGCTTCTAACTTGAGAAGCTCAGCCATCTGATGAACAGGGATAGCCACAGTCGAGATCATGATACCGTCCTAACTTGAGGGGAATGAATAAGACTCTAGGCAGGCTGCACCTTTAGCAGGTTTTGCATGGAGGCTTTTGTAAAGCTAAAAACTCGCTTTAGGGCTGCTTTGCACTGGGGGGGCGGCGAATTGCCCTGGAGAATATCGCGCCGCACGTAGGAGCGAACCAGACTGAGTTCGATATCTTGGTCGGTGATGAAACCAGCGGCGATCGCCTCTCGAAAATGGCGAAACCACAGCTCACCGTAGGGATGATCGGGGGCTTTCCAAGGCTGCCGATAGAGGTCGGTGTAGTGAATTAACTTAGTCGTGCGATCGTAGTAATCAAACGAATTCCACGCTGGATCGAGCTTGCCAATCTTGAAGGGATGATGCTGCAAAAAGGCAGGACTCATTTGAGATAAATCCCTTTCGGTATACAATCCTTGCTCGATTTCCTGATAGTAGCACTCCAGGTCAAAGCGAGCCGTTTCACAGTTAATTAGCATAACGCTCAATCCCCACAGGCTTTCACCCAAATGGCTGTAGGAATCGGCTTTTGTCAAGAAGTTATACTCTCCCAGCGGAGTATCGAACAGCTCCCCAATGTCGGCCAAACAAATCGTGTCAGAGTCAATATAGATGGCCTTGCCCTGGTAGTTACAAATCTGGGGAATCAGGTAGCGATATAGGCTAAATTCGGTCGTATTCCGATACTTAAGCTTGAGAGAGAGGGGCGCTAAAAATGGTTCTTCATCGTTTAGCTCAATGGAATTGTGGGTGCCGTTGAAGACGTAGATATCTAATGCTCGCTGAGTCGTTTTTCGCAGGGAATAGATAGAAACCTTCCGCTCTAACAGGCTAGCTTCACCTGAGCCAATAAACACTCGAATTCGCTCTTGATTCCCCATGATCCTCTCTACTCGGCTGAGGTTGACAGGTAAAATATCGCTAAAACCACTTCCCAATTTAGAAACCAAGCCCTTGCATGGCTATCCAGCAGCTTTATATCAACATTCAGCCCCCGAGCCGCAAATCCGTTGAAACTACGCAGAAACCAATAAAAGCTTTAACTGGATGAAAACTTCATGTCGAGTCAGCTATTTCCTGACGCCCAACGCCTTTAACGGTGATAGAATCAAGCGCTTAGCCACTGATAGACGGGGGCGGATATCCCGACGAATCATCAGCTTCCGTCTTGACCCATAAAAGGGCAGCATGGGAGCAAGGTCTAGTTTTGTATCCGTTGAGTCCAAGATTGCCTCCAGCAGCCTAATCCAGCGCGTGAGAATGACCGCACGCTGGAGATGGAACCACTGGGCTATGGCAATAGCTCGGTGCTGGATTTCAAGATAGCGGAGCGGATCCGCAACCAGCCATTCGACCCGATGAACGATATCCTGCGGACTCCGCAGCACCAGTTCTGGGAAAAACCTCATGCAATCTGACATACCGTGGTCATCGGAGGCAATTACAGGCACACCACACGCCATGCACTCCAGTGGAGATGCGGGAAACGCTTCGGTATAGCCCGTCGGATTCAGGATTGCTAGGTCACATTTCTGGATAATGTCAAACTTTTCTTCGCCCAAGTTGCCATAGAAAATGACTAAGCCCTGGTGAATATCCTCCTCTGGAATAAAGTTGAGAATGGCTTGAGCATAGTCGGAAGAAGTGGGGATCAGCCCAGAATCAGACCTTAAACCATAGGTTCCGGCAGAGTCAATAACGTGGGTTCTCCCGTCAGTACGGTGATAACTTTATTTAATCAGAGAAGCAGGCTAATAGTCTTTCTCGAAAATTGTTGAAATTGACAAAGCCATAAGCTTGCCGTTTAATCAATTTAATTCGGTTGTTGATTCCCTCCATTGCGCCACTCGTTGTGCGATTCCGAAAGTAGTTGCTAATCCCATCTAAATGGTTACGAATCGTTGTGCTTGCTTCTCTATAGACGACTCGCGCTTTATCGAGCCACCCTTGGATCTGACGCTTGCCTTCCTCAACGGTTAATGGTTGTTCATAAATCGCGCGAAACTCTTCTTTCCACTCATAGGCTTTTCCTAATCGCTTTGACCGTTTCAGAATCTCTTCTAACTTTGTCTGTTCTTCTGCGGTTAAATCCTTGCCATGCTTGAGCAAAATGAATTTGCTACCTCGGTCTGATACACCCGATTGTCTACGAATTTTATTTAACTCCTCATTGACTAATTTCATGACATGAAAGCGGTCAATCACTACCACGGCATTGGGAAACACCCTCTTGACTACCTTTGGGAATCCTCCCCACATATCCACGCTACCTCTTCAATTTGGCACGCACTTAGGGTGCTGCTTCAGGGTTTCAATAATGTCTTCCTGTTGGTGCTGTCAATCACTTCAATCAATTTCCCGGTCTCAACGTCGCCGATAACGGTGGGCGAAGTTTTGATGCCCTTTCCGCTTGCTGATTTCATCAATCCCAATGCGTTTGACTCCTGCCCATCCGTGTTTTTTTCTGTGCATACTGATGCTTGAAAATCCCTTCAATGCGCTCAAAGCTTAACCCTTCTACGCGACCCACTTGCTCCATACTTGACAGTTGTACTTGCTGGTAAATATGCTCCTCATAGCGTCGAGTGTACTGCCGTCCTGCATCCATAAATGTCAATGACTCAGTAAAATAACGTTGACAATCACGACAATAAAACTGACGACGAGGAATTTTCAAATAAGTGACTTGACCAAAAATCGATAGGTCTCGAATCAAAATCGGACGGTTTTGATGCAACTCTGAACTTGATTGCTTACAGTGTGGACAGCTAGATTCTTGATTGAGCAAGCGCAACTTTAAGTACACTTCATTGTCTTTTTGAATGCAACTTTCAACCGTAACGTGAGGGAAGTTAAGCAATCTATCAAGATGTATGTCCATTGGCGCAATCCCTGACTGAAAGTATCATATTATACGATTTTCACCCCGGATCCGGAAGAGCCATAACGTGTAGCTGCACCATAGGAAAACGATCTTTAAGTCCTTTCCACGCTTTAGCAAACTCCAAAAAACCTTTAGCAAGAACCAGAGCAACCAGAAAGACAATATTGAGTTTTTCTGGGTCGATGGTTTCTCGCCGGTCTGTATCTGGATATCTGGGCGCAATAAAAATATTTTGGATCTGATAAACCCTGGCATTGAGGCGTTTGTTGGAGTAGAACTGATAAGTGCCAACACAAACAATTGCTCTGGGAGTAAGCTTGAAGACTAAACTCGCTGCTCCGACATCAAAAGGATGGTGACTCCAGCAGACCAATCGCGCCTCAAACTTCTTTAGAAGGCTAGGGTCAACGCCGTTGAGGAAGGAGGCTGTTGCAAGAATAATTGCAGACTGTAGGTGGTCTTCTAAAAGTGCTAAAGCTTTGAAGAAGTCAATCGCTTCGTCGAATATTTCCTGTTTAATATTTTGTGTGGCGTTTTCAAGCTGAACTTCGGAGTTGCTGACTAGCCTCACCTGCCAGTCAGGATATGCTTCCGCAAGATGCAGCGCTAGAGAAATAGAAACAAACTGCGTGCCTCCAACGCCTGGATTACTGCCAAATCGTGAAAAACGCTTACCCTGAATCGCTTTAGAAAACACTAAAATGTAGATTGTTTTTTGGGCGAAAGTACTATTCATGTTGAGGCCCAGATGAGGAGCAAATCATTATGAGTCAAGCTAATTCACATTGAAGCCCCTGATTTGCCGTAGCTCAAAATAAGATTGTCCCTGGAGCTATCATCATCCTTCGGCAGTACTTAGGCTGGAGAGACTCCTATTTCACCACTTCAGCGTACTTGCCAGATTTAACAATTCTCCCCTTCTCTAGCAAATAGATGCGATCGCAATGTTCAACAGTAGAGAGTCGATGGGCGATAAGAATAATAGTCTTCTTGCCAGAGAGGGCTTGAATGGCTTGGCTGACCTTCTTTTCAGTCTCGTTGTCGAGGGCAGAGGTTGCCTCATCTAGCACTAGAATTTCCCGCTCGTGATAAAGGGCCCGGGCAATCCCAATCCGCTGGCGCTGCCCTCCTGAGAGCATCACTCCCCTTTCTCCAACACGAGTATGAATGCCCTGGGGAAGCTGGGCTACTAGTTCTTGGAGTTGGGCAGCGGCGATCGCCTGCTGCAATCTTCTTGAGTCAATCTGATCATCTGGAACCCCAAAGGCAATATTGCGCTCAACAGTATCATCTAATAGAAAAATAGACTGAGGAATGTAACCTACTAAGTTCTGCCAGGCTCGAAGATTGCGATAAATAGAGACCCCATCGACCTTAATATCACCCCACTGAGGCGTTAGTAGCCCTAGGATAATATCCACTAGAGTAGTCTTGCCTGCACCAGATTTACCGATAAAAGCAACAGACTCACCTCTCCGAATTTCCAGAGAGATTCCATCAATAGCAGGTTTAAGCTTTTCAGAATAGCGGTATGAGATATGGGAGATTTGAATTCGTCGATTGAAGCTCAGAGTTGCAGGCTGAGTTTCAGATTTCAACCTGCCACCATTTAACGCAGCGTTACTATGCCGTCGACCAAACTGCTTCTCAATGGTAATTAAATCTGAATACAGGATATCAACAGCATGTTTTGAGCTTTGTAGGCTTCCAAGAACCGAAACCAGTTGAGTCAGCGCAGGCAGCAGGCGAATAGAAGCCACTGCAAACACACTCAGGCTAGAAATCAAGTCACCTATACTGCGGGATAGAAAAAGTTGGCTAATACCAATAAAGGAAACAATAAAGACGATCAGAACTGTCTCGATTAGGATTCGAGGTAGCGTATCAAAGCTATGAACCAAAACTTCGGATTGAGCAAATTGATGGGCGTATCTCTGCATCTCTTGCTCGAAATAAGGCTCACAGCCGATAACGCGAGTTTCCTTAAAGCCTCCCAGTCCATGGTTAAGCGTCACAATAATTTTTTGCAGGGACTCTGAACTATTCTTTCCCCATCGTCGGAGACGACCTCTCATCACATAAACCAGCAAAACTACCGGCAGGAGGGTCGTCAGCAAGCCTATCAATAGCAGCAAATCAGTCGCTGCCATAAGCCCTAGCAGGAAAACCAGCACCGTAAGATTTGAGGTGCCATAGAGCAAAGGTATCAGGATAGTAGTTCGAAAGCTCTTGGTTTCATAAGCAATGTTTTTGACTAGCGCGGAAGAATTTTTAGACAGGAAGTAGTTGTAATCACTGTAGAGATAAGCTCTGTTTAGGCTCTCAATCATAGAGGCAAGTTGAAAGTTGCCAAACCTAAGAATATAGAACTTTGATAAAAAGTAGAGAATAGATTTAAGAATAAAAAGTATGCTAATCAGAGCGCAGAGCAAGAAAATGAATTGCTGACTAGATTGAATACCCAGAAGAGTATTAACCCGTTGAATAATAGGATTTTCTTGGATTAAATCAGGATTTGAAACGATGCCAAAGAAGGGAGAGAGCATGCCAATCCCTAGCGTCTCCATGAAAGATGAAACTGTAAAAACAAAGATCAGAAATGGGAGTTGTTTCCTGGAGTCGCCTAGTATGTACCAAACCTTCTGGAAGTACTTGGGCATCAGCGCTTTTGACCTAGACATGGGTTGCGTGCCTTTGCTAGCTTTTGGCAGTGAGAAGGAAAAGCTCAATACAGAGTTGAGAAGATGGTGCCCTTGAAATTCTATTATGCTAAAGCACTAGATTGCATCTCAATGGACAGGAATCTATCAAACCTTAATTAGCTTCTGAATAATCAGAAGCTTCCTTAAAATTTCTCAGATTTATCCGGATTGAACACTAAAGCAGTGAAGAACTTAAGCGAACATTTCAGCACTCTAGCCATTTAGAAAAATACTCTTTCTTTTCTACTTCTTGCTTCGAGGTTATAGCCCGGGCAATGTGGCTTTTTATACCATGACGCAGCAAGGCTCTGCTTGTGCATAAGAAGTCTTACGTCGGAACTGGCAGGACAAGAAATCAAGACTGAATCTCATTTAGGGTTTTTCTGCAGAGGATTTGATCCTCGCGTCAACGTACCTGGTTAACCCAAAATAAACAGTTTTCAGATGCCTAGAGAAAAGTCAAAAACAGAGAAATTACAAAGAACAATTGAAATCAGTCCCTTCTCCCCTGCAAAATAAAGCCCGTCAAGGCAACCTTATCGTAGAGCAAAAAGGATCGCCTCTTATCTCAATCTTGATTGTCGATATGAGTCTGCAATTCATTCATATACCATGCGGAACTCTTACAAGCTTCTTTTCCTAGCAGTTCTAATCGGGATAATTGGGATGAGCTTCCTGAAGTCTTCCCTTCTGCTGACAAGTTCTTCCGAGCAGTCCTCACTGAAACCAACTGTCAGCGATTTATCTTGGACATTAGCATTAGCGGATTGCACAGTTACAATTAGCCCGCCTATAGAGGGCTTGTTTAACCCAGAGGAGATAACCCAAAAGCTTCAAAGTCCTGGTGTCAGCGTGTGTCTTAGGGGTGGAACCTATTTTCTATCCCAACCGCTGCGGCTGACGGGTAATGAAAGCGGCACTGCTGAACGTCCAGTATTGATCAGCAGCGCCCCTGGGGAAACTGCACGACTGGTGGCGGGGCAACCCATTCCGGCTTCTGCATGGACTGCGATCGCCAATCCGGCAGAACGGGCTCGCTTGCCTGAAGCAGCAAGAGATCGAGTCTTGCAAGCGGATTTGAAGTCCTTGGGAATTACAGACTACGGTCAGATCCAGCGTCGAGGAACCTACACAGAACCAGACACAAGCCAGCTTCATCTGGAACTTTTTCAGGATGGTGAAGCGCTGACGCTGGCACGCTACCCCAATCGACATCCCAGAGAGGGATGGATACAGGTTCAGGGCTTTCCAGAGGGTCTCAAAGGCAAGAAGTTTCAGATTAAAGGCGATCGCCTTGAGCGCTGGAATGTCGATGATGCATGGGTCTATGGCAGTTGGTCTAATACTTGGTCGGACGACACAATCAAGGTCGCCAGCATTGATGCCAACGAGAAGACCATCACCCTCACGGAAGCACCATTGCCCTTTGGCTTTAGCGAGGATGAAGGTGAGCCGTTCGGTCGATTTTTTGTGTTCAACCTGCTCGAAGAACTTGATCAGCCAGGGGAGTGGTACCTCAATCGCGCCACAGGCATCCTCTATGTTTACCCGAAACCTTCCCCTCAGCCGCCCGAATTCATCATATCTATGCTGGAAAATGCGGTTGTTTTTGAGCCAGGCGCTCACCACATTAGCCTCCAGAATGTGGTAATCGAGGCTAGCCGGGGCACAGCAGTACGGCTGGAAGGCCACCATCTGAGCCTAAGGGGCTGTGTAGTTCGTAATGCAGGGGGCAAGGGCGTAGTTACGACCGGCGAGAATATCACCCTGCTTTCCAATGACATCTACCACACTGCCGCAGGCGGGATTATGCTGGACGGTAATCGAGAGAAAGGTAAGCTTTATCAGCCCTCCCACAACCTAGCTCAGAATAACCGCATCCACGATGTGAACCGCTGGGAGCGCTACTACCGCCCCGCTGTGGATTTGGAGGCTAGCGGGGGACAACTGATTCATAATCTCATCTACAACCACCCCCACATGGCAGTTGCCTTTGGGGGCAGCGATCATCAAATGGCTTGGAATGAGATTCACCATGTTGTAATCGAGACAGAAGATGCAGGCGCATTCTATCGCGGTCGCAGTTGGGTCAACCGAGGCCATGCAATTCGGAACAACTACATTCACCATATAGGACGGTATTTCAATCCTGTTCAGGCTGCCGAAGATGCCGATACTGGAATTGTCTACGGCCCCTTTACCCAGGACGAGTTTGGCGACATTGGTATTTATTTTGATGATCGAGATGCGGGCACGACCGTCGTGGGGAACGTCATCCATGGGGGTACGGTGGGCGTTTGGGTCGGGGGTGGCCACGATCAAAAAATCATTGGCAATATTTTGATCAAAGCTACGCGGGCAGCCTTAAGGATTGACACGCGGGGGTTAATCAATACCTATTGCACCCTAGAAAATTACCAGACGCCTGATTGCAACGATGAGCTGTATCGGAAGACGATGGAGCATAATCCGCTGCAACCGCCGCTAGCGACCAAGTATCCTGAGTTGGCGAAAAAGCTGCGCGAAAATCGGGATATGCGATCGCCCCTTGACAATCAAGCAGTTCATAATCTCGCCGTGAATACCGAAAACATTGATTTCCGATTAATTCCTTCGCAGCAGTCCTTGGTGGACGAAAACAATGACTTTAAGCAGCAAAACAACCCACAGATTTCAATCGAGATAGATAGCGATGACCCTAGGGCGATTGTCTCCGCTATTCCCAGAGAGTTGCTGCGAAGAACGCAGGTTCCAGAGAAATTTTGGGAACAAGTAGGTTTACAGGAAGATGCCTATCGAGATAAAAGCGGAAACCTCAAGCTTACTCTCCCTGCTTCTTAACTGCACAGACACCTAGCCAGGGAATTGAAGCACACGTGAGGCATATTTCGGGGCTGATCTGGAATAGTTTATTGCCTGGCTTTGTGTAGATTCCGTGAATTCATCAGGTTTCTCCGGTTTCTTAAGACAAAGTTTAGAAAACCTCAGAAGAGTGTTTCGCCTTTTACTGAGTTAAGGCGTTTTGCTCCTTATCTATAGAGGCTTTGTCGCTGTGCCTATGCTGAAACGCTACATTGCATCTGCTGTTGTGCCGATCCTAGGCCTATTACCTATTGCGAGCAGTGTCTTGCCCGCCTACGCCCAGGCCCAATTCATGGGAACAACGCCAATCGGAGAGGCTGTTTTTGCGGAGGATGCCTATACGCTGGGGCCGGGCGATCGCATTCAAATCAATCTCTTCAGAGTAGAGACCTACAGCGGTCCCCAGCAAGTTTTAGTAGACGGCACCCTCAATCTGCCCCTAGCTGGTACCGTATTCGTTGAAGGACTGACCCTCCAGCAGGCAGCAGCAGCCATTTCCCAGCGCTATGCCCCGTTTTATCGCCGCCCCATCGTCACTGTTAGCCTCCTCGCTCCCCGCCCTCTCCGCTTCAGCGTTTCCGGTGAGGTCGCCCGACCCGGTTCCTATGTGGTAAGTCTTGCGTCGGGCAGCGGTGGCGCTGACCTGTCTGCCGTAAGGCTACCAACCTTGACCAGCGCGATTAGAGATGCGGGCGGGGTCAAATCAGCCGCCAATGTGCGTCAAATCCAGATTCGCCGAACTCGCCGAATAGGTCCCAATCAGAGCACCTCGCAACTAATTACGGTAAACCTGTGGAACCTACTGCAACGGGGAGACTTACAGCAGGACATCACCCTGCGCGATGGGGACAGTATCCTCATTCCAGCGGCTCGAACCCTGAATTTGGCGGAAGCTCGCCAGCTCGCCAGCGCTAATCTCTACGCTTCGGCAAATCGTCCCATCGACGTGGTGGTGGTGGGGGAAGTGAAGCGGCCGGGTAGCCATACTCTCGCGTCTTCAAGCAGCAATAGTGACGCAAATGAACGCCAAGACTTTGTGCCTACTGTCACCCGTGCTATTCAGGCGGCTGGAGGCATCACGGAGGTTGCCAATGTCCGACAAATTCAGGTGCGCCGACAAACAGCTAGCGGAACGGTTCAAACGCTTGATGTGGATCTGTGGGCACTGCTGCAAGAAGGGGACGTTAATCAGGACACCGTCTTACAGAACGGCGATACGGTTCTGATTCCCACTGCAACTGACCTGAACCCAGCAGAGGTAACTGAGCTAGCTACGGCAACTTTTTCACCTGATTCTATCCCAGTTTATGTGGTAGGCGAAGTCAATAATCCAGGCTTGGTGCAGCTTCGTCCCAATACCCCGCTCAATCAAGCCATCCTCGCAGCAGGGGGGTTTAACAATCGGCGAGCCCGCCGCAGTTCGGTAAAGCTGCTGCGCCTCAATCCAGATGGCACAGTGACGGAGCAAACCATCCCTATTGACTTCTCTGCTAGCCTCAGCGCCGCTAACAACCCAGCTCTGCGCGGAAACGACGTAATTGTCGTGGGTCGCTCGGATTTGACTACTTTTTCAGATAGCTTTGAATCTTTGGTAGCTCCGCTTGGCTCGGTCTTTCCAATCGTCAACCTGTTGCGGCTATTTGGGCTGTAGTGGGCTTCCTGGCTCGATTTCGGCTTGAATAAACGAGCCGTGGCCTGCTGTTCTGTCAATTTTGCAAAATCCTCACCGAGTAAGCCGCAAAATAGCGTTCATTCCCTTCAGAGTATTAGTGCCCCCGAATCGCTTTTTATCTACTAACTACCCTAGCAAGCCATGCAGACTCCGCGAAATCCTCGATCTCCTCAACCGAATTCTCAAGAACCCTATGCAGCCAGTCAGAATCTTGCCTTGCCGCAAGTAATTGAGTACGAAGCCCTGGCAACTGACTCCAAAGCTGAGGATGAGTCCTGGAGCTTAGGCTGGCTCTTTGCAACACTAAAGCGCCGAGCGCCGATTATCGCTGGCGTGGCGATCGCCACAACCGCTCTTGCAACCATTCCAATCGTCTGGATTGCTGAAAAAACCAATCCAGTCTATTCAGCAAGTTTTGACTTACTTGTAGAGCCAGTTACTGCTGAGGCGCAGGCCACGAGACAGGCCGCTTCTGCTCAAAACGCTGCTTCTGGAGGCAACGCCCAGCAGTCCGGCTTGGACTACGACACTCAAATTCAGGTTCTTCTCAGCCCTCGCCTAACCCAGACCTTGGTTGATCGGCTATTGGCTCGATATCCAGACATGCCTGCTGAAATTGCTCAGCAGGTTGTTGAGCAGAATTTAGCAGTTGAACGGCTTGTGGTGGAGAATAGCGCAGAAGACGGTGGTACCAAAATTATTCGTGTCACCTATCAAGCCGAGACACCTGAGGATGCGCTAACAGACTTGGAGCAGCTTTCAGGAGTGTACTTGAAGTACGCTTTGCAAGAGCGCCAGACCAGAATTGGTCAAGCTATTAAGTTCATCGACGAGCAAATCCCAATCCTGCAAGCCCAAGTGGATAATCTACAACGCCGATTGCAAGTTTTTCGAGAGCAGAACCTATTGATTGACCCTTCGCTAGAGGGCACCCAGCTCACCCAGCAATCTGGCAATCTAAGGCAACAGCGATTGGATTCCAATGCGGAAATTGCCGCAGAGCGGGCTCGCTATCGGGCGTTAGCTAGCAGTGATCCAATTGCAATTTTGAGCGTCGCGCCGGAATACAGCGCATTGCTTAATCTGTTTCAACAGCTAGAAGGGGAGATGGCAGCAGAGTCAGCTCTCATGACCGACTTGAATCCCGATATGCAGTATCTCCAAGAACGGCGCAGCAATTTGCAGCAGCTCATTAATCGAGAAGCCCAGCGGGTACTTGGCAAGATCGAAGATGAAATTCAGGTGCTGGAAAATCGTCAGCGGGCGATCGCCCAGTCAGAAAATCTTATCCAGCAAAAGATTCGAGAATTGCCTGCAGCCGCTAACGAGTATGAAGAACTACAGCGCAAGCTTAATGTGGCTACAGGGATCTTGACGGAATTTTCGACGCGGCAAAAGGCGCTGCAAGTTGATGCCGCCCAGCAGCAAACTCCCTGGGAACTGATTAATCCTCCCTCTTTGCTGCGAGATGGAACCGGGGAACCCCTTAACGTAGAGAAAGTAAATAAGCAAGCGCTCCTCATTTTGGCAGTTCTGCTGGGCTCAGCTTTAGGCATTGGTGTTGGCATCCTCGTAGAAGTAATGACAGATCGCTATCACACGTTGGAGGAACTGAAGTCTGGCACCAAACTCCCGGTGTTGGGCAAGATTCCGTTGCAACCTGAGCCGATTTTCATAGTCGAGCAACCGCTCTCGCCCCTGTTTCTTGAGGCTTTTCAGGCATTGCTCACCAAGGTGAATTTGCTGAGTGCGTCGCAACCGCTGCGATCGCTCGCCATTAGCTCTGCCACGCCGGAAGAAGGCAAATCTACCGTGGCGCTGTATCTGGCGCAGGCGGCGGCTTCGCTGGGTCAGCGGGTGCTGCTGGTGGATGCCGATTTGCGGCGGCCAACACTGCACGAGCGGCTGAGCCTACCGAATGACCTAGGCTTGACGGATCTGCTGAGCGATAATGATGTGTCGCTAAAGCAGGTAATCCGGCGGCGATCGCCCGACTCATCGCTCTATGTCATCACGGCTGGCTCAATGGCTCCCAACCCCATCCGCCTACTCACTTCGCCCCGGATGCAGGAAGTCGCCCGCCAGTGCGCAGGCCTGTTTGACCTGGTGATTTACGACACGCCGCCGATCATAAACCTGGCGGATTCCAGCGTCATTGCCGCTTACACCAACGGCACGCTGATCGTCGCCAGCCTGGGGCAGCTCCAGCGCAAGCAGTTGTCGGAGGCGCTGGAAAGCTTCCGCGTGTCAAACCTGCCCATTTTGGGGATTGTGGCGAATCGGGTACGAGTCAATGAGAAGATGCCCTATTCGGTCTACACGAGGGTTTAGGAGCGATTTTGGATTTACGATTTTGGATTTGCGATTTTGGATGGTGGATTGAGCCTTGACGGAGATTGCAGCCGTTTCATAAAGATTGGTGCCTGTGTGCTGAGAGAGGCGATCGCAAAACTCGATCGCGTCATACCAGGAGATACTTTCGACAGGGCGATCGCCGCCTTTAAAGCTAGCGTTGGCCGGGTCTGGGTCAAGTTCTCGATTCACTGGAGGCAGTGCCGCCACCGCCCGCATAGAGCCGGGCCAGCAGCACAGTAATGTTGCGCTGCCCCACCTTCTGCGACAGGCGACTACAGCCGTTGAGATATTCTTGGTCTTCAAACAAACCTCGCTTGTTGCGGGCTTTCAGGTAGTCATGCATAAAGCCAGACAGGCTTTTGCCCTCGATCCGCAGCGGCTTCAGAATAGTTTTGGGCAGGTTGCCGAGCCGTTCCGGCAGACGAGAGGTGACGACCAGCGCTTTGGCGGGAAAATCGGCTAGATGTGGCGTGATTTGTTTGCGAGTCTCCTCGCCCATTTCAGAGAGGTGATCTGCAACTTTGCCAATCCCCCTCACCCTAAATCCCTCTCCCAGGGCGGGAGAGGGGGAGCAAGAGTGGCATATCCTGTTACTCCATATTCCCATAGGAAAAGGCACTCCCATCAGGGGGTGCCTGCAACCAGCTAACTTTTAGGAAATGTTTAGGAAATGCGAAGGGCTGGCTGAGCGGAGATGGGAACGGAGCTTGCCCTAGCTGATGCTGACGTGGCTGCGGTCGTAGCTGTCCCAGAAACCGGGCTGCACCTTGCCTTGAATGTGTCCCCAGTATTGGCTCGTGGTTCCGGCATCTAGCCCGACGTTGGCAGCCAAACGGGTCAGCATCGCTTGTTGACGGCGCTTCACCGTTTTGTGGTGATTCATCATCAGCTCCCGCGCTCTCTCTTCGATGGAAACGGGGGCTGCGGGCTGGGTCATAGGTGCCGGTGCAACAGCAGGAACAGTCGCCGCAGGATCAGTTGCAACAGGTTGATTGGTCTGATATTCGTTGCCCCGGAACTTCAGTTCAGTAGTAGTCGGGTGGCTGTTGTTCAGGTTCAGGGGTTGGGGATTGTAGTCGTAAGTGATGCCACGATAGGTGAGTTTCATAGGATTCGCCTCTCTTGTTGAAGGGTAAGGGTGAGGCGCGTTCCTTCGGGATTGCTCCCTACTTCCGTCTCTTTCAGCAGATCAGGCTGGTTGAAGCTGACAGCGGAAAGAGATGAACGATTTATTTTCTGTATCTATTGTTACTGTTTTGAGTTTTTCTGTCAAGGGTTCCTGGCTTGATTGGGGCGAGTTTTTTGAGAAATCACCCGATGGGGCGATCGCCCACGCCGATGACCCCGCCCGGTTCTGTGGACGGACAGGCAGGAGTCAGCAGCGCAAACTCCCGATAAATCTGCCATTGATGCCCGTCGTGTTTCAGGAGCGTCAGGCGATCGCCCAGAAATTTCAAATCCAGCGGGCGTTCTTTCAACAAGGCCCAGGCTTGCTGAAACGTGTGGGGGGTGATATTGCGCGAAGCGACCGTGACGTGAGGCGTAAACCGCCGCCGCTTTGCCTTGGGATCGACAATGCCCAGCGTTTGCTCTAAATGCTCCGCTAGGGCCGCCTGAAGCGCCAACAGGGCCGGAGTCCTTTCGACGTGGATATACAGCACGCGGGGCGAAAACTGGCCAAACCCCAACAGATGCACAGGAACGCTGCTCTGCTGCTGAGCAAAGGCGGCCAGTTCTTCGGTGAGGCGATCGGCGCGGGCCGGCGACCACTCAAACGGCGGCTGGAGCGTGACGTGGGGCGGTGCTTTGGCCGTGTGGGTCTGAAAGCGATCGCCCAATTCCTGAATTACGCCATTGGCATAGTCTTGAATGGCGGGGGGGGGAACCAGGGCAATGAAAAAGCGGGCGGTTGTATCAACCATGTTGGGGAAAAACAGGGGGCACTACATGGCGCTGAACCGGGGGTGCGATCGCAACATTGTGGGTTCAAACTCTTTCGCCCACTGGATAAATGACTCCGGCAGGGCTTCAGAAGTTTGTCGAGTCAGCAGGGCGGTGTAGCGATTCTTTTGCCGCACCACCACTGCCCGATAGTCTGCACCATGAATCACCGCATGACGAAACCCATCTAGCTTCAGCGAAGACATCAGTAGAGACTGCAACCCCAGCGCCTGAAAGATGGTTTGCACCCAACTGACATCACGGCTTTCGGCCGTGGTGAAGTATTCCTTCGGCAGTCCGCTCAGATCAAAAATAGCAGCCCCGATCAAGTCATCGGCGTATTGACTACTGGAGGCTTGGCGTTGGGTCTCTTCCATGAGGGAGCTGCTGACCAGCATCGACGGGGCTTGGAGATGCACGACAGGATGTACAAGCGGCTGTGCAACAGGCGGATTGGCAACAGGGTTGTTCACACCGACTCACCTCAAGCGAAAAGACCACATCCAGAAAGCATCACACTCTCATCATTCCCAATCTAGGAACGGAATCACCGGGGAACGACCGTAGAATTGCCTGTTGCACCGTGAACCTATGTAATGTTTGCATAATGCAAACGCCGCTTAATGTAATGCTTTGATGACGCTTTGATGACGCTTTGATGACGCTTTGATGACGCTGGCGCAAAGGATTTTCGCTTTGTCAGATTTTTTTGCCAGACTCTTTCACCAGCTTTTTTTTGCCAGACTTTTGACAACCCTATCAGATTAAGCGGCCTGCTCAAAAGACGGGCGACGCACCATATACACCACCAGCCCTACAAACGGCACCAGACGGGCGATCCAGCCAATTGCTGGGTTGACCCACTGGCGACGAGCCATGTCATCGGACACCAGCCATCCTTGAAATACCCAAAATACGAGCAGGTCGATCAGGAAAGAATAGGCGAGGCGATCGCCCTGCAATATTTCTACCAGGCTGACCCAGCGCGTCGGCCCGTCGCCAAAGTCAGGGCGGGCTGCTATTGCCCAAATGACGGATGCCAGGGCGATCGCCCCCAGCACCAGCGGCCAGGCTCGGCTTTCGGTGATTCGCTCCAAACGGTTCAGCGGCAGGATCGGCGGCTCTGGGTTGGGTCGCCGCAGCGCCAGCCAGGGCAGATAAAATACGTTCGTCAAAAACGCCGTGCCCAGCAGAAAGGGCAACATCGGCAGCCGCTGCCCGCGGCCATCCGTCGCAAAGCCCCAGAACAGCAGCCCCCAGCCCACGGTCAGGTTGAATAGCGCCTCTAGCCCTGGATGCAGCACCGGCGCTGTCGAGGGAAACAAGGCAGGCAGCACCAGCCCAAAGTTCAAGCTCAGGGCGATCGCCTCTTGTAGGGTGGCCGGCGACGTGTGCAGCAACGACGGCCCCGGCGGCAGATCGCTCAGCAGCACATAGCCAACGTAGATCAGCCACACGAGCCAGACCAGAGGCGAAACCCAGACCACCTGAGAGGGGCGATCGCCCTTGGTCTGCGTTGAAGCATCGCCCGATACACCAGCAGTTTGCGAATCAGAAGTTGGCATCACATCAAATGTGTTCTAGGTACAGGAATCGAGTTTAGATTTTGGATTTTAGATTGGCGATTTTAGATTGCTAGCCCAAGCGTCTGTAAAGCTTTCAGCGATTTCATTGGTCGCACTGTTGGCGCGGATTGATATCTAGAACGGTAAGTTACGCAATGTGCAACTTTCAATCTGCCCTCATCCCCCAGCCCCTTCTCCCAGGTCGGGAGAAGGGGAGCAAAAGAGGCTTGAAGTCCCTCTCCCAGAGCGGGAGAGGGATTTAGGGTGAGGGGGATCGGCAAATGCACATCCTGTGTAACTTAGCTCAGCAAGAAGGCACGTCAGCCTTGCTAGAATGCCCCTTCAAGCCTGGCCGTGGTTCTTGACCCCTGACCCTTACTTCGTGCCATAGAGGCGATCGCCCGCATCGCCCACGCCGGGAACAATGTAGCCATGCTCATCCAGTCGCTCATCCACCGCAGCCGTGTAAATGGGCACGTCGGGATGCTGCTCATGAAAACACTGGATGCCTTCTGGAGCCGCCAGCAAGCAAACAAACTTGATCGACAGCGGATTGGCTTCCTTGAGGCGATCGACGGCGGCGACGGCCGAGTTGCCCGTAGCCAGCATCGGGTCTACAACGAGCATGTCGCGGTGTTCGGTATCGTTGGGCAGCTTCAGGTAATATTCCACCACCGTCAGCGTGGTCGGCTCTCGATATAGCCCGATATGCCCAACTTTTGCAGTGGGAATTAGCTCCAACATGCCATCCAGCAAGCCCTGACCCGCCCGCATGATCGAGACAATCACCATGTTTTTGTCGGCGGCCAGCACGGGTGCTTCCATCTCGGCCAGGGGCGTGCGGATTTTTTCGTACTTCACCGGCAGATCACGGGTGACTTCATAAGCCAGCAGCATGGAAATTTCCTTGAGCAGCCGTCGAAAGTCTTGCGTGTGGGTGTCTGACCGGCGCATCAGGGTGAGTTTGTGTTGCACCAGCGGGTGCTTGATGACGTTAACTTCAGCCGGAAAGACAATCGATGGAGGTTGAGATGGGGGTTGCTCAGACACGATTTTTACCAGACCTTTGACCAGACGCGAGTTTTTGCAGTGCAGCCTGAATTTCTCATGGCCCGATTTTAGTGCATCTCATCAATGGGCGATCGCCCTTCTTGCTCCGTTCTTGCCCGAAACTTGCGATTCCCCAGCCAGGTTCTTTCTTCAGGGCTTTAACGGCTGAGAAATCGGATGCTACAATCTCGCTTTACACAATTCAGCCAGTCTTAGGCCGTCCCATTAGCCAGCCTCAACGTTGCCAACCTTAAAAACGTTGCCAACCTTAAAACGGACTAAAGAACTTGCTAAAGTTTGTGAATCATTCTCAGGGTGTCTTTTCGCTATGACAGACGCACAATCCAAAGCCAAGCCCAAACATATTATTCTCACGTCTCATCGCAATCGCCTGGGAGCCAAGACTACGCCAATTCACTGGGGCGCAGCCGATCCGGTCGAGCGCGGCCCCATCATTGGCTCGGTTCGCAGCACGGCTCAGCGCAATGTAATCGGCACGCACGGCGGTTCCTACAGCGTCTATCGGGCGCTGGCGGTGGCCAGCGGGGTGCTTGACCCAGAGCATCGGGCGGATTTGACGAATACTTCTCCGGTTTCGGCAATTGGCCCCTACGCCAGTTGGAAAGATCCCGAAAAGATTGTCTCGCTTGATCCGTGGGGGGCGATCGCCAGCGAGATTTTTGCGCCCCATTTCCCCAGCGACTACGACATTCGCCCCACCATCGCCATCACCAAGGCGCACATCTTCATTCCGGAACTGCGCGACGAAATCGCCAGCGGCCGTCTGCGGGTAGACGGCAAGATTCTCAAAGAAGACAGCAATTTAGTGGTGACGAAGGCCGCCATCGACCCGGTGTGGTATCTGCCAGGAATTGCCAAACGGCTGGAGGTCGAAGAATGGGAACTGCGACGTATTTTGTTCCAGCAGACGGGCGGCATGTTTCCTGAACTGGTGACGCGCCCCGATTTGCAGGTGTTTCTCCCGCCCATCGGTGGCACCACGGTCTACATTGTCGGCGACGAAACAACCATTGGCGACCCAACCAAGCCGCTGGCCGTGCGGGTGCATGACGAATGCAACGGCTCCGATGTATTTGGCTCTGATATTTGCACCTGTCGCCCTTATCTGGTGCATGGCATTGAAGTCTGCATCCAAACTGCCCAGGAAGGCGGTGCAGGTGTTATCGTCTATTGCCGCAAGGAAGGTCGGGCCCTGGGCGAAGTGACCAAGTTTCTGGTCTATAATGCCCGCAAACGCCAGGAAGGGGGCGATCGCGCGGATGCCTACTTCCTGCGGACGGAGTGCGTGGCGGGGGTGCAGGATATGCGCTTTCAGGAACTCATGCCCGACGTGCTGCACTGGCTGGGCGTGAGCAAGATCGACCGGCTGGTGTCAATGAGCAATATGAAATACAACGCAATTACTCACGCGGGCATCGAAGTTGTGCAGCGCATCCCAATCCCGCCAGACCTAATTCCCGCCGACGCGCAGGTAGAAATCGAAGCCAAAAAAGCATCGGGCTACTATTCCGAAAACGGCGTACTGACGACCGACGCGCTGGCGCAGGTGAAGGGACGGGATTATTAGGATTTTGGTAAGGGTTCAAGGGTTTAGAACAATTGAATTGCAGGCGATCGCGGGCTGAAGGGTGTGGTTTTACAGGCAACCCTGAAACAGCCCGCTTTCGGTATTTGTACGCAGGTAATTGAGTACTATCCACCGAGGTTTTGAAAAACTTGCCAAAACTTGCCAATTTAATCACCAAAATCACAGAAAAAACACAAATTTCTCCTGTTAGGCTTCATGTTTGATAGGGAAATATAAAGATATAGCGTATAGCGCTTCATAACGGCGATCGCGCATCTAGAAGAGGAAGCTCGTATGAGCAGTAACAAAATTACAGCCCGGATCGAGTCCGAGATTCAGCGGTTATCTTCCGAGCATGGCTACAGTGATTCGATTCTGCGAGAATTCGCGCTCTTTGTTCTGACAAAAGAGTCCACAAAATCGAAGACTACTGCAAAGCCGAAGCCACCCAAGGTCAAGAAGCTAACCATTACGCAAGTTAAGCAAGCAATCTACGATCACTTCGGCGTAAAAGACACCAAGGAGCTCAAAAAGTCTGGTGCATTTCAGCTTGCAACTAGCAGCATGGGCAACATAAGCCTTAGCAAGAAAGAGGACTGGGAGCAACTTTATCGGAAACTGATTGGCATTTTGCCCGGTGAAGAAGGCGAATCAGGCTATGGCTGCATCAACGGCATCAACATCTTCAAATACGATATGCCGTGGAAAGCGTTTGGGCTTGATCCTAAAGTCAACTCTACTG
The DNA here is from genome assembly GCF_001548395.1 of Leptolyngbya sp. O-77. Taxonomy (NCBI): domain Bacteria; kingdom Bacillati; phylum Cyanobacteriota; class Cyanophyceae; order Leptolyngbyales; family Leptolyngbyaceae; genus Leptolyngbya; species Leptolyngbya sp. O-77. Next base: position 4,244,596 of record NZ_AP017367.1, on the reverse strand, counting down.
AGGATGTCAAAGCTGCCTATCGGGATCTCAGCAAGATCTACCACCCAGATAATTCCGAAACAGGAAATGCAGAAATTTTCGACCGATTGACCGTGTTCTACAAGAGTTTGACCGAGAAGTTCTAAACATGGCAAAAACCTACATCAGAGCAGAAGACTTACTAAAGCTTCTCAAAATCTCTTCCCAGGAGCTAATCGAAATTGAGAAGTTCTTTGATGCCATCCCCGATGATGAGTGGGAATTGGAAGAAGGAAAAGATTATCGAGTGGTTTCGAAGGATGGAGCTAGAGAATATACTCAGTCAGGAGCTTATACCCTTGCTCGATATCTTGAGTCCACCAAGAAACTGAGCTTTTGGGACTCTCTCAAAGAGTGGTTTTTGCATACTAGAGCTAAAATCCGCAAGAGCTTTGTCCGCAAGAAGATTCTGGACAATTGTGCCTCACTAATGCGGCGGAGCGATCAGTATTGGGTGAGCCAAGCAGATGCAGTAGCCATTTTCGGAACCAATATCCAGACGCTTCGCAGGATGGCTGAGTGTACCCAAAAGAGCGATCGCCCGCTAATCAAAGGACAGCACTACCAGGAATTTATTGACGAGGGCGGGATTTTCTACTCTCTGGAAGGCATTTATCGACTTTCTTTGGCATTCTCAACTGAACTCACGCTCAAAAATCGTCGGGACGAATGCCGGGATGTGGGTGAAGAAATTAGTCCTCAAGTCTCGGACATTGTTAAGTTGATTGAGTCTCGTGAGAAGCGGATTTCCAAGTGCAAGGAAGATGCCAAAAAGCGAGACAAAAAGACTTGTCTTGTCACAGGTCAAAAACCGAATCAGTACAATAAATTTAATTTGGCAGCCCATCATCTCTATTCTTCCAACGCATATCCTCACTTGGCAGATAGTTTGGATAATCTAATCACGATCTCCGAAGAGGTTCACACTAGATTTCACCGAGAGTTTATGAGTGGAACAGACAAACCTTGTACGCCCGATGACTTTATTAAATTTGTCCAGCAGTATTATCCAGAGAATAGTAACGTCATCATTTGGCTGGAGGGCCAAAAGCGCAAACTGGGTCACCAGGAGCCTGTAGGTAAGAAAAATAATCACGTTCTCTATCTGCCCCTAAGCCGAATCAGATAGCTTCTAGACTGGCTTCCCCTGAGCGATCGCCCTTGCTGCTAAAGAGCGATCGCTTTTGGTTGTTCTCTAACCTGTTTCGGGGCGATACCCGCTGCGGAATGGGTACGCGCAGCGCTTGCGGAAAATCATGTCGGGAGTGCGTTTTGGGGGGTGTTTGACGGGCAGCGGGCGTTGGAGGATGAGCGGGAATTAATAATACGTTCCCGATTTGCGGTGCTGAACCGCCGTCACGCCCACGGTTTCCAGCACTTTGCCGTTGTCTACGCTGGCGTAGATCAGCCAGTGATCGCCGCACTCCATCCGGTTTTGCACCTGGCATTCTAGATAGGCGATCGCCTCGTCTAGCACCAAACAGCCATTGCTGGCGGGGTGGTGGGCTACTGCCGCGAAGCGGTCTTCACCGGGCTGCATCGGCTTTTGGAAATGGCGGCGCAGGTTGCGACCCTCTTTGAGAATATTCAGCACGAAGCCGTCGCCAGTTTCGGGCAGCAGCGCCTCGGCCTGGTCTTTGGCCAGGGCGATGGTCAGCCCTGGCGGATTGAAGGTCGCCTGCGACACCCAAGAGGTAAGGATGCCGATGTCGGCGGTGCCTTGTTTTGCCGTCATGACGCAGAGGGAACCCGTGACCCGACCAACGGCCTGTTCTGTGCGATCGCTGCGGGCATCGGCGGCGGGCTGGCGCAGGGTGCGACTTTTACGGGTTTTCTTCAGGATTTGGGCAAATTCGGCTCCGGCGGCTTCGCACTGCTGCAAGATTTCTTCGGTCGGCGAAAACTTTACCCGCAGCGTCTCAAAGCCCAGCGTATAGCCCGAATCTTGCAGCTTGCTCTCTAGCAAGTCCACTGCTTCGCCGCTCCAGCCAAAGGAGCCAAATACGCCCGCTAGCCGAGTTTTGGGTGCAGTAGACAGGACGATGCCCAGAGCGGTCTGAATCTGGCTGGGGGGGATGGCCTGCCAAGGTGGGGGGAACCGATGATAAAGCCATCAGTTTTGGCGATCGCTGCTGTGATCTCGTCCGGGTCGGCAAATTCGCAGTTGATCGAGGCCACCGTTACGCCGGCCTGGGTCAGCCCACGGGCGATCGCCGCCGCCATCGTGGCCGTGTTGCCATAGGCGGAGGCATACAGCAGTGCCACGCTGAAGTCCTGCTGATCTTGCTGCTCGCACCAATAGCGATAGTCAAACACCAGACGGCTGGCGCTGTAGCGCACCAACGGCCCGTGCCCCGGAGCCAGAATCAGCGCCGACTGAGTGACTTCGGCCAGGCGATCGAGGGCGGACTCCACCTGCTTAGACTGGGCGGCATGGATGCAGTCGAAATAGTAGCGGCGGTCATCGGTGAGCGATCGCCAGTGTTCGTCATACAGCGCGTCATCACACACATGCGCCCCAAACAGCTTGTCGCTATACAGGATTCGGGTCGCAGGGTCGTAGGTGCAGAGCGCATCGGGGTGGCGCGGCGTGGGCGTGGGGATAAAGTGCAGGCAGTGTCCCTGTCCCAGGTCGAGGGTTTCCTCTGCATTTGCCACCAAAATCCGCAGCGCCTGCTCTGGAAACGACTCCCGCAGCACCACCTCTGCGGCACGGGTGCAGACAAAGGTAATCTGTGCTGCTACTTCGGGGTTGAGCAAGTCCTTCAGCGTAGACAGCCGATTGGGGTTGACGTGGCTGAGAATGACATAGTTGATCCGCTGGAGGTAGACATGGTGCGCCAGCTCCTCGATAAACAGCCCGCTGAAGGAGGCTCCGGGCGGATCGATAAGGGCAATCTGGTCTGCCTGGATCAGGTAGGCGTTGGCAGTGGTTCCCTTTTGGCGGGCGTATTCCACCTCAAACTTGAGTCGGTCAAAGGTGCGCGATCGAAGCACTAGAGTATTTGCACCGACTTCCGCCACTTGCACGTCTTTGGGTCTTAGCTCAGCCATAGGAAATCCTTAGTGTGGCAAGGTTTGGGGACAAGCGAGAAAGGGTTAAGAGAAGAAGATCGCGCTGGGCTACAGCATTCCTCTGCGGAGAAAGGTACGCGCTGCCTCAAAAGAGCAAATAGCCTACAACTGCCCGCGTACCTAACTAACTTCAGAAACGTGATCAGCGTCTCGCGAGGAAAGAGCCTAAGGGCTAGTATCTCTCATCTGGGTGGCCCGATCGCCAGTCCGAGAGGGAAACTCGCCCCAGGCAGCGCGGCGACGGCTAGACACGAACTTTTCTGGGTCGATGCCCTCAAAGGTGGGTGGCAGCCACACCCTGACTACCAGGAGCAGCGCCATCACCACCAAAAAGGCGCAGGCCGAGAGAATCTGCGTAGAAGACGTTTCCAATACGCCGCGCACAATCACTTCGCGCAGCACCGACACGATCGAAACCTCAACTGCCACGCCAATGGACACGCGCTGTTCTTGCAGATATAGATAATCAACAGCCCGAAATAGCTCCACCAAAATCAGCAGAAACAGAATGTCGGCGGTGACTTCTTGAAAATTGAGCGGCGGCAGCAGCGACAGAAACATCTGGCGAATTTGCAGCACCATGAAGCTAAACAGCCCTACGCAGAGCGAAATGACAATCCAGTCTTGAATGGTTTCGAGAGCGTGAACTAGATGATCGCGGGTGAGCCAGGAGAGGCGATCGCCCGAATCAGACTTAAGCGGCGTTTGCATGGAAATCCTCCAGCCTTGGGTGGTTTTTTCCACCTTAGTTCAGCCTGATTTATAGGTAAAGAGTTTTTACATTCAATTAAGTTATACGTAGAATTCAAAATTTCAGTTACTCGAACAGCCAGATTCCCGATAAATCCAGCACAAAACCGGGAAGAAGGCCTTCCTCCGATAGCGATGCAGGGTTTTCCAGGCGTTCTGGCGGGCGATCGCGCCGATACACCTCGACCTGTCGCGTCCTGGGGTCGATTAGCCAGCCCAACACCAAGCCATTTTCGACATATTCCCGCATCTTGGTTTGCAGCATGGGCCAGTCGTCCGACTCGGAACAAAGCTCAATGACAAAATCTGGACAGAGCGGCGGAAACCGCTTGCGATCCTCAGGCGTTAGGGCATCCCAGCGCTCTTGTCGAATCCAGGCTGCATCGGGCGATCGAATTGCGCCATTGGGCAACCGAAAGCCAGTAGACGAGTCGAAGGCAACGCCCAGCTTGGCCGCACGGTTCCAAATGCCCAAGTCTGTAATGATTTCCAGATTTCGGTTTCCGGTTTCTCCGCCTGTGGGTGGCATCAGAATCAGTTCTCCTGTTGCAGACCGCTCGATTCGCACATCTCGATTTGCCCGCGCCAACCGCTCGAACTGCTCGTCGGTCAGTGCGATCGCCGTTCCCAGGTGGAGAGTGAGGTTCATTCACGATTCGGGTGAGAGGGGTTGTCTCTAATGTTGTCTCTAATAATGTTGTCTCTAATAATGGTTACCCACTTTGCGATGGTGAACCGCCGTCAGCGAGTCGGGCTTGGAGACGCGGCCCGTGTCTACGCGGCTATAGACGATCCAGTGGTCGCTGCACTCCATCCGGCTGACGACTTCGCACTCCAGGTAAGCGAGGGCATCGGCCAGGATGGGCGAGCCGTTGGCAGCGGGGTAGGTTTTGATGCCTGCAAAGCGATCGGCACCCGGCGGGAAGCGCTTTAGGAAGTGCTTCATGAGCGGCTGATAGTTGCCTTCTTCCAGCACGTTCAGCACGAAGCGATCGCCCACATGCATGAAGGATTCGATGGCCCGGTCTTTAGCCACCGCAATGGAAATACCCAGTGGTTCCAGACTGGCCTGGGCGACCCAGGAAGCTAGCATCGCGCTGGCGGCATCGTTCTTTTGGGCGGTGATAATGTACAGTCCGCCGCTGAGGCGACCGAGGGCCTTGTCCAGGTCGTTGTCGAGGGCTTTCATCTGCTTGATCGAGCGATCGCGCGTTAGCCATTGCCCCAGGTCGGTTCCAGCTTCGTCGCAGAGTTGCAGCGTTGCATCGGTCGGCGCTTCCTTGATCAAAATCGGCACAAAGGCCTCCGTCAGGCCAATTTCCTGAAAACGATTTCGCAGTGGGTAGACTGATTCGTCATCGCTGCCGCCGCTTTCAAATAGACCGACGGCTTGCTTGGCGTGGGCCGCGGCCAGGATGGTGCTGAGGGCGGCTTTGGTAGAAACTGCATCAGGGCCAGACTGTGGCGGCATCCCAATCACCAGTCCCGCAGCAATGCTCACCAGCACGCTGATTTCGTGGGGTTCTGCCACCTTCAAATCCACCAGTTCCACGGCCACGTCGGTCTTGCTAATACCGTGGGCGATCGCCTGAGCCAGTCGTTCGCTGTGGGCATAGTCAGATGTGTAGAACACGGCGACAGTGGTGGCCGCCTTAGCCTGAGCTTGGCTCCAGTCGCGGTAGAGATCCATCATTTCGGGGACGTGGTGGCGCAGCAGCGGCCCGTGTCCGGTGGCAATGGTCTGAATTTCCGGCAGTTCGCCAATCCGCTTCAGCGCTGCCAGCACCGAACGGGCATTGGGCCCCATTAGGCAGTCGTAATACAGCTTGTAGTCGGCTTCTAGCGGCGCGAGGTCTTCATCGTAGGTGCGCTCGTCGCAGAAGTGCATCCCAAAGGCATCGCAGGTGTAGAGAATCTGCGTCTTGTGGTCGTAGGTGAAAATCGTGTCGGGCCAGTGCAGGTTGGGCGCAGAGACGAATTCCAGCTCATGCCCCTGACCCAAATCGAGGCGATCGCCGCTTTTTACCAGCTTGCGCTCGAAGGGCCGATGCACCAGGTCTTCGAGGAACTGGATCGCCACCTTTGCGCCAACGACGGTGATTTTCGGGTTCAGTTGCAGCACGTCCTTGACCAAACCGCTGTGGTCGGGTTCCGTATGGCTGATGATGAGATAGTCGATCTCGGCGGGATCGATTAGCCCGGTGAGGCAGTCTAGATAAAGCTGGCGGAACTTTTCGTGGGAGGTGTCAATCAATGCTACCTTGTCGCCACGAATCAGAAAGGAGTTGTAGGTGGTGCCGTTTTCTAGAGTGAACTCGATGTCAAAGCGATCGCGATCCCAGTCGAGGGAGCGAATCGCGGTCGTGTCTGCTGCGAGGGGCGCAGTTTGGAGGGTGAGTCGCTTTTGGGCGCGGTCTACCAGAGCCACCATATACCTAGAACCTCCGGGTGATAAACAAAAGTTCTGCCAGAAATAGCAAGATGCAAAAGTCGATTAATAGTGGTCGATTGCGAAAATTCGTTAAGCAACCTGTCTCTATTATCACCCCGCTCCTGAGGGTTTTGTAAACTTTCAATAAGTAAACTTACTTATTAATAAAATCTATATTTTATGATCTATTCTATAGGTTTTATAAATTTTTCTGACTGAACTGCACGACTAGCCATCGCTATTCTTCCAAAAATTCCTGCTTCGGCTCTCAGAAATTGACATAGAATGACGGCGATTCTCCTCATCCTCTAACGCGCTTTTTAGCCATTCGCCATGTCCTTACGTCTTTTTCTACAGTCCGGCGTTGCAGCCTGCGGCCCAATCGGCTCGACTCGCTCTCTGGCGTTTTGGCTAGGGGTGGCGATCGCCAGCCTGTTTGCCACGGTTTCCCCCTCCCTAGCGCAATCCGTCGGATCGCCCGCAGCCGGATCACCCACCCCGGGGCAGCCGATTCGGCTCAGTCAGTCCGCCCTCGACGACACGCTCCAACTCAACGACAGCAGCGATGCCGTCGCCCAACTGCAAACCCGGCTGACGCAATTGGGCTACTACAGCGGGCCAATTTCGGGAACCTTTGGGCCGCTGACGCAGGAGGCAGTCATTAAATTTCAGGAGGCGCAAGGTCTGACTGCTGATGGCATTGTGGGGCCGGCGACGGCATCGGCGTTGGCTCGTGCGGGGAGTCCTGCGTCGGGGGCGGCTTCGTCGTCCGATTCTCTTTTGCAAGTGGGAGATGCAGGGCCAGCGGTGACGGCCCTGCAACAGCGGCTAGCTATAGCAGGTTACTATCAGGGCACAGTGGACGGCACCTTTGGCCCCCAGACGGAAGCGGCGGTGCTGGCCTTTCAGCAGGCCCAGGGGTTAGCAGTAGACGGCATCGCGGGGCCGGCGACCTTGGCGGCGCTGGCAAATGCCCCCCGGGCGATCGCCCAAACCAGCCCCCCCGCCACACCTTCAGCCAATCCTCAGGGTTCTGCCCAGCCTGTTTCTCCGCAGCCGATTACCGCTGCGCCGCCGCCCGTCCAGTCCGCCCCTGTCGAACAGCCCGGACTAGTGACGACCCCACCGCCCGGAGTTGTTGACCTAGCCAGCCCGGTCGTCTCTGTGCCGCCAATCGCCCCTACCGCACCCCCCATTGCTACAGCCCCGCCAGTCTCACCCAATCCCGTATTGCCGCCGCCCAGCGCAGGCGTATTGGAGTTGCAAAAGCAGCTATCGGAGCGGGGGTTGTATCAGGGGCCGCTGGATGGCGTGATGGATTTGGCTACTCAGCAGGCAATCGAGCAAGCGCAGCGAAACTATGGCCTGAGTCTGGGAGATTGGACCCCTTAGGCGCGGTTGTGTTGATTTTGGATTTTGGATTTGCGGTTTTGGATTGCTAGTCCACCGTTTGTAGGGTTTCTATTGTAGGGTTTCTAGTAATTTCAGTGGTTGCTGTGCCTAAGAGAAGGGAACCTCGCAGGGTGCATCCCAGTTATGCAAATTCGTCCTCATCCCCCAACCCCTTCTCCCAAAACGGGAGACAGGGAGCCGGATTCAAACCAAGCCTCGACAACCTTACAGAGGACTATTCCAGCTTCTCCCAAAACGGAAGAAGAGAGCCGGGTTCAAAATCCCTCTTCCGCTCTGGGAGAGCGGTTTAGGGTGAGGGCTACAAAAGTGGGATGCACTCACATCGCAAAGTAAAACAGCGTGCAGCACTTGTCTACACGCCGTCTAGTATTCACTAAAACCAGGTTTCTATCCCCTGGAGCTATTGGCGGCTTAGGGCTAGTCGATGAAGCCCATCAGCACGTCGCCCGTTTCGTTAGCAACATCGTTGGAGGCAATGGGGCGACCGCCGGGCAGCAGCGAGGCTTCGAGCAGGCGCGGATCACTGGCGACGATGGGGCGACCACCAGGCAAAGTCAGATCGTCGCGCACCAGTAGATCAGTTGCAAATACTGGCCGCTGTCCCGGCAGCACGTCGTCCAGAACTTGCAGGCTGCTGGCTTCAATAGGGCGGTTGTTCAAAATCGTGCCATAGATTTCTAGCTTGCCTGCGGCAATAGGGCGCAGACCGGCCACCGAGAAGTTCTCATAGACTTCTATCTGAGCAGGGCCCACGGGGCGATCGCCCACATATCCCGACAGTTCACCTGCCTTCTTTCGCGGCTGCACCGAAAGCGCCGTTACATCGCTCGTATTCTCAGCAGGGGTTGTTTCTTCGGGTTTCACAGTATTTGCCACGTCACTCACAGATTCCTCCTTTGGGGCACTTGCCACACCGCGCCCATTGCTTTGACCGACCTCAGCACCTTCCATCTGATAGGCACTCCTTATAAAACGACGATGGTTAAATGTTTCTCAAAATCTTTCAGATATCGCTAAACGCCTTAAAAGCCCTTTGCTAGAGTCCGTCCACCAACACAATGGTTCCCTAAAACGTCAGTTCCCTAGAAGCGAACCTGCTTCCAGTAAGTCCATAAAAACCGAACTCCCCATGCCGTTTCTCGAAGTGCAAACTCTTGAGCAAAGACTTCCAGGCCAAGTGTCAAAGCTGAATGTGTTGACACGACTTGCTCAGGGCACATCGCTAAGAGCAGGGTCGGCAGGCGAAACCAGACCAGTAGCGCTTGCTACGCTTAGCATCGGTTAGCCATATTATACGGGCTTGCGGCCTTAGCTTAACTTCAGTGTCTCCTATTAAAATCATAGTAATAATTTAATAACTTTTTGAAATACCTTAACAAAGAAAAACTTGTCATTTGGTAGAACGCCTGAACTTAAATAGGAGTTACGCAAATAGGAGTTACGCAAATAGGAGTTACGCAAATAGGAGTTACGCAAATAGGAGTTACGCAAATAGGAGTTACGCAGTTGGACGATTTCTCGTGTGCTGCACCCACGAGAAATCGTCCAAAGCCCAAAAAACTTAATTGCAAGTGCGTAAGTCCTACTCCAATCTAAACGCCAAGTGGCACGGAAATTCACACCTGTCGCTGTCGGATGCCCCGCTGCAATTCTGCACGTATTTTGCGTATAACAGAGAAGGCAACTCCTCTCCAGGTTATGGCTCCATGAAACCGCGTACAGCATCTCCTCTAGGCTCGCCGTTTGATTCGCCCCAGGTCATGGTTGACGCGAGCGCGACGGATGAGAGATTTGGCGAGGGCAGCAGGATGGAGTTTTATAGCCAGGACGAAGTGCAGCATATCCTTCAGGTGGCGATCGCCCGCCAGGCGCGATCTTCTGGCACAGTGGAGCATCTGACTCGTGCCCAACTGCTGGAAATTGCAGAGGAACTGGGGATTTCTCCCGGCGAACTCCACGCAGCCGAAATTGAGTGGCGGGCGCAGAGCGGTGAGATGCAGGAGCGGCAGGCGTTTGACCAAGCGCGGAAGGGGCGGTTTCAGCGGCGAGTCACGCGCTATTTGATTGTCAACGGATTTTTGGCGGGCTGTGCGCTGCTGGCGAGTGGCGGCGCAAGCGTTATGGGCGTGCCCTACATTGCGCTGTTTTGGGGCATGTTTTTGGCGCTGGACGGCTGGAATACCTATGGACTGACGGGCGATCGCTACGAAGAGGCCTTTCGCAGGTGGCAACGTCGCCACCGCCTCAAGCGCTCCGTGCATTCATTGCTGAACCGTTGGCTCAAGCTTTAGCATATTCTTTGATAAAGAAACAAAAGCCTTACGCTAACCCTTGAACGCCTGCATCAACTGTTGCACTCTCAAGATTTGTGGGAATTTTAGCGATAGTTTTCCCAATTTTGAGTGCCGGTTATGGGCAAGCTGCTGTTGGTGATCGGCCGCTCAAAATCTTGGTGGCGGGGTCGCCGAAGCGCGACCGACTGGCTAGAATGACAGTTATCGCCACATCTGGTGAATTTCGCAGACTACAGCGTCTGTCCTTTGTTCATCGTGCATTCAGGTCGTCGCTATACGGTTGTTTCTCTTGCAGGATTCGGCAGCGCTCTCTGGTGCAGCCGCTGCCCTATGTTGTCCTGGGTTTCTGCAAAGTCTTGCGGAAAAGTCTTGCGGATCTGGATCGGGGTTCATTACTTTGCTGGGCAGGCGCTCTAGCCTTTTGGGTCAGCAAGCTGCGGTTGACTGTAGCGTTGTGAAGCCAGTCCCTCTTGCGAATGACCTTAGTAGCCAGCGGTTTGAAAACCGCAAGTATGGTCAGGGCGATCGCCCCTCTCCTGATTACTCCCTTACTCCTTGCCAGGTCGAATTCATCGGAGCCTTGAGTCGGATGCCGTCAGACCCGAATATTGGTCGCATACTTCAAAATCGCTATCAGCTTGTAGGCTTGCTCGGTCAGGGGGCGATGGGAAAAGTCTATAAAGCGGAAAACAATTTGCTGGGCGGGGTGCCTGTGGCAGTCAAGTTTTTGTCGCAAACCTTGCTGAACCAGAAAATGCGCGATCGCTTCATGCGCGAAGCCACCACCTGCGCCCTGCTGGGACAGCGGAGTATGCACATCGTCAAGGTCACCGACTACGGCGTAGACGAAGACGAAATTCCCTACTACGTGATGGAGTACCTCCAAGGGCAGAAGTGTTGAATGATAGCAAATATGTTTAAAAAAATAGCCCCTAATCGTGTAAACTAGAGGCTATAAAAAAGAAAATAATGTTAGTATCATGATATCAAACTTTCCTGAGATCGTCAAAAAGCATCTGGGCCACCTCGCCACGGATGACTATCCGGTTCTCAACAGCTTTCTATTTGTTTCTATTTGGCTCTCCTTGGTTCTCGATCAGAGTCAAAGCAGTATGAGGAGCGTCTTCAAGCGCTTAAATATTCGTGGCATCAAGGTCAAGATTTCTACTTTTTCTAAAGCCAGCAAGAACCGTGATCCCCAGATACTTTATGATCTTTTTTGGGTATTGAAGCAGGAACTCCACAAAAGGCATAAGATTGATGCTGCAAAGCTGACTTTATTTCCGCTGGATTCAACCATTGTTAGTTTGACGAGCAAGTTGCTCGGGCGCAGGGTATTCACCAAGTAAAGCTGTTTAGTGGTTTAGATTTAATGACACATGAGCCGGGGGGTGTTTTCATCCACTTTGGTCAAGGTCATGACAGTAAACATGGGAAGGAAACGATCGATGCTGTGCCTGATAATAGTGTCGGGGTCATGGATCGGGGCTTTTTTAGCCTAGCTCGAATTCGCTATTTACTGAATCAAGAGAATCGCTACTTTATCGTCAGAATCAAGAATAATATTAGTCTCAAGATGCTAGAAAATGGCAACTTCTTGATTGGCACGGGTAAGGAGCAAGTTGAAGCACGGGTTGTCGCCTTTTGTGATTTAGAATCACAAACAGAATATCGCTTGTCAACGAATCTACCGATAGGGGGAGAAAATACCATTTCCAATGAGGAAATTAGCGAATTTTATCGTTTGCGTTGGCAGATAGAGTTATTTTGGAAATTTCTGAAGATGCATCTGAAACTAGATCGACTAATTACTAAGAATGTGAACGGGATTGAGATGCAGATTTATGCGTGTTTGGTAGCTTATGTGATTTTGCAATTGGTGACAATTCCGAAAGAATTTGGCAACAAAGTATTAGATAAGCTACGATATTTACAGGCTTTTATGTGTGAAAATATCAGTTATGCCCACTGGCTCCAAAAATTAGTGTTTTGTTGACAAAACCAGCTTGCCACAGGATTAGTGTGTCTATTTTTAGAAAAGAAAATCTTAAGATTCAACACTTTTGCTCCAAGGGGATAGCCTGAGCGAAATCATCATGCGCCAGCCGCTGCCACTGCCCAGCTTTTTGAACCTGACGCGCCAAATCTGTCTGGGCTTGCAGTGTGCCCATGAGGGCATTCCCATTGACGGCGAAATTTGCCCGATTGTGCATCGCGACATCAAACCCAGCAATATTCTGATTACTCGCGACCCGAGTATGGGCGAGGTGGCGAAAATCTTGGACTTTGGGATTGCTAAGACGCTCCAGGCTGACAGCAACCAGACCAACTGTTTCATGGGCACGCTGGCCTATTCCTCGCCAGAACAGATGGAGGGGCACGAGCTAGACGCTCGCTCTGATATCTACAGCCTGGGCGTGATGATGTTTCAAATGCTGACGGGCAAGATGCCGCTGAATGCGGATACCCACAGTTTTGGCGGCTGGTATCGCGCCCATCATCATCAGCCGCCGCGCTCCTTGACCGAGGCTAATTCTAGCCTGCGGGTGCCCAAGGCGCTGGAAACGCTGATCATGAGCTGTCTGGCCAAGTCGCCGGGCGATCGCCCCCAAAGCGCCAACGAGGTGATTAAGCAGCTCAAGCCATTTGAGGAGCGCTATATTCCGGGACTCAACGTGGCAACGGTCATCGGAGACACGCTCAACAAAGTGCCCGTTACTAAGACCAAACCGCCGCTGTCTCCTGATACGATTAGCCGAGCCTATTCTTGGCCCGCCAACAAGCCCATCGGCGACATCTCGTTTCCCAATCCCATTCGGACTGACCAGGGAATGCTGCCTAGCATTTGGGTGATGCTCTCAGAACAGGAAATCTTTTCTCGCCAAGCCTGCACCCGCTACAATCAGTTTCTCTTTGCTCCTGCGCCGCATCCGTCGCTCCTCTGGCTGACGGTGCTATACACGCGCAAAGCAGGCGCACGCTGGCTATCTTGCTATCTGGACTTGAAAACGCCACAGGGAAAGCAGATGGTGCGACTGCTCAGCGAGTCGGGGCAATATCGTCTGCTGTTTTTTGCCAAGGAGGAGCCGCAGCGCTGTGCCAACGTAATGACCTCGACTATTGCACTGGCTCAATGTGAACGGCTCAAGCAATGGCTGACGATGGGCCAGATGACCCCCGGACTTAACCAGTTCAATACCACGAAAACCCAGCTCAAGCTGGCGCTGGAAGATCTGAAGCCCAAGATTTTGATGAAGCTCGAATCGCTTTATGATGACGGCGTTGACCTGTCGGGCTGAGCGAGTCGCAGAAACCTCAGAGCAAAAAGCGCACGGTGACAAACAGAGCGCTGGTAATTAGTTGCGCCACCATCACCGGAAAGCCGTAGTGAAAAAACCGCTTGAAGGAGATGCGGCGGCCGTGCTGCTCGGAAATGCCAGCGGCGACGATATTGGCCGACGCGCCGGCCAGCGTGCCGTTGCCGCCCAGCGTTGCGCCAAACATCATGGCATAAAACAGGGGCAGTACCTCTGGCGAAAATTGCCCCGCATAGCTCGGTTCCAGCACTTCTTGGCCTGCCATGCCCACATTGACCAGATATTGCTTCAGCAGGGGCACCATTGCCACCACCAGCGGAATGTTGGGCACGACGCTGGACAATAGCCCCACCAAAAACAGCAGCAGGATGGAACCCAGGAAAATGTTTTGTCCCAAAACTGCTGCCAAGATGCCAGAAATGCCGCCGATGACACCGGTCTTTTGCAAGCCGCCGATCAGCACAAAGATTGACATGAAGAAAATCAGCGTACTCCAGTCCACATCCCGCAGGATGTTGTTGAGCGTATCAATCTTGCTGTGGTGGGCCAGCAGGAGGGCCAGCGCTGCTCCCATCAGGGCTACGCCTGCCGGAGAAACGGGAACCGGCAGCGACTCGCCGATGACAAAAAACACCAGCACCAGCGCAACGATGATTGTGCCGACAGCCAGGACACGGGGATGATTGATTTCTGGGTGGGGGAGTTGGTCGAGGTTGGTTAATTCGGTGCGCCAGATTCGCCGAAACAGGACGGGCATCATGACCAGAATGGTGAGCAGGGCGATCGCCCCTCCCAGGCTCAATCGGCTGAGATACTCGACGAAGCTGATATTAATGGCATCGCCCACAATAAACGTTGCCGGATCGCCCACCAGCGTCAGCAATCCTGCACTATTAGATACCAGCACCATCAAAATCAGCAGCGGCACAAAGTCTACGCCCACGTCGGCCGCCAAAGGGGGCAACAGCGGAGCCAGCAGCATCACCGTCGTTGCGTTGGGCAAAAAGGCGCAGACCAGGGAGGTAATGCCTGCGATCGCCAGCAGCAGTCGGCTGCCCTTGCCCTTGGCCAGAATGACCATCTGAGTGGCCAGATAGTCGAAAATCTTGGTTGGCTCAAACGAGCGCACCAGCACCATCACGCCAAAAAATAGGGCGATCGTGGAATAGCCTGCGCCAATGTAGCCAATCGCTTCGTTGAGCGTCATGACGTTGGTAAACACCAGCAGCAGCGCCCCCAGAAAAGCGGCGATGGTGAAGTGTATCCACTCCGTCATGACCAAAAAAATAACCGTGCAAAACAGGCCCAGAGCAAGAATTGCGGGTGTGTTTTCCAAGGCTGTTCTCCCTGTATGGATAAGTGGTAGGCAATGAACCGGAGCGGAGATCAGGGAACGACTGCATGAAAGCTCAGCCTTTAAGTGTCTCCTCAGGTGACGGTTGGGCGCAAGGGGAACAGGGGACAGAGGACGTGTTTTTTGGGACGCGGGAGACCAGGGAATTTTCGGACACTTGGCTTAGTGTAATTCGGGCTTGGGCAAAATTTGGCGATCGCCCCTCACCTGGCACGGCGACCCCCAGCATACGGTCTGCGCGGGCATGGAGTGAAACACAGCGCTGCGGGCCCCGATGACGGTATTCGCCCCAATGTTGACCCCTGGCGCGATAAAACAGTCCGCGGCGACCCAAGCTCCATTGCCGATGGCGATCGCCCCAGTAACCAGTCCAAAGGCTGGATCGGTCACGTCATGGCTGCCGGTACATAGGTACGTCTTTTGGGAAATGACACAGTGCGTTCCCACCCGAATGGGGGCAAGGCTATAGAACACCACGTCATCCCCAATCCAGCTATAGTCGCCAATTTCTACTTTCCAGGGATAGGTAAATCGTGCAGTGGGGCGGATGGTGACCTGTTGCCCAATCTTTGCCCCAAACAATCGCAGCAGGGCGCGGCGCGGCGCATGGTGGCTATGCAGCGTCAGCGGAAAGGCGATCGCCTGCACCAACCACCACAGCATCACCACCCAGCCGGGCCGCCCCCGCACAAAACCCCGTGGGTCATATTGCCGCAAATCTATCAAGGGCGGCGCATCCAGCACAGGTTCTAGCCTTTCCCCGTCTGCCCCTGGCCTCTGTACTGCCGCTGACTCAATCGGTATCGGGTTGCTCAACTCAGCAGAATCTTGTTTTTTTCCTGCCATTGAGTCTTCCTCTCCTTCAAACCTGGAGTCGGGCATCGCGAAATCCTGCCATTCAAAAGCGTGCGATCGGCAACGACGAAACTGATGGGAATCCGCAAAACACCCACGAGAAACGCCGCCAAACTCGCAGCAGTCTGCGTCTCTAAAGTAGCGTTTTCCGCACTTCAGCCGTCCCTGGCTTCTGCCGTAAGATGTAAGGTAAATCGGCTGTTTACGGTGCAGCCTGAGATGTCGCCACTTGGCGCTAAGTTTCTGCACCCGATTTTTGTACTCAGCAACCTGCATTGAACATTGAAGTCGATATCGTTCAGCATTTTGGTTCAGTTTTCGGAAGGTGGGGCTGAAAATGGGATTTTTCGATTCTGAAATCGTTCAACAAGAAGCACGTCAGCTATTTGAAGACTACCAATCGCTGATGCAACTGGGGTCGAGCTATGGCAAGTTTGACCGCGAAGGAAAAAAGATTTACATTGAGCAGATGGAATCGATGATGGAGCGCTATCGCATTTTTATGAAGCGCTTTGAACTGTCGGAAGATTTCACCGCACAAATGACCGTCGAGCAGCTCAAAACCCACCTCGGTCAATTTGGCATCACGCCCCAGCAAATGTTTGACCAGATGCACGCGACGCTAGAACGCATGAAAGCGGAGCTAGAGAAGGGTTAAAGGTTAGTTAAAGGTTAGAGGTTGTGTGCCTCAACCTTGATTCTCACCGCTCTCGCGAGATGCTAGTTCTTGCCAATCCACCTTGTCCGCGTGGATGCTGGCTTGTTCGGTAGGAATGTCTTCGGGCAGCAGCGTGGTCAGCACTTCGTCGGTGAGGTTGGAGAGAACTGCGAGGCGGTTGGCCTGCTTTTCGATGGTTTTTTCAAACAGGTTGCGGACGGTGCGCCCATTGCCAAACGTGCGATCGCGCTTCACATACAGCGCCTCGAAGCGTTTCAACAGCGTATCGCGGGCCTCCGGCGTAAGGGTGAAATGGTTCTTTTTACCCATATTTTCAAAAATTGCCAGCAGTTCTTCCGGCTTGAAATGATCGAAATAGAAATAGCGATTGAAGCGCGACTTCAGCCCTGGGTTTGATTCGATAAACACCGACATCTCATCGGTGTAGCCCGCAACAATCACCACGAGGCGATCGCGATAGTCTTCCATTCGCTTCAGCAGCGTGTCGATCGCCTCCTGCCCAAAGTCCTTGCCCGTTTCTGGGGGCACCAGCGCATAGGCCTCGTCGATAAACAGCACCCCATCCAGCGCTGAGGTCACCACTTCATCCACCCTTTTCGCCGTTTGCCCCACATAGCCCGCCACCAGCCCCGCGCGATCGGTTTCGATCAGATGCCCCTTTTTCAAAAAGCCTAACCCCTGAAAAATCCGGCTCATGATGCGGGCAACAGTTGTTTTCCCGGTTCCCGGTGGTCCGCAAAACACAGAGTGCAGCGACACCTGGGTTTGCGCCAGCCCGCGCTCCTGCCGGATTTTCTGCACCTTTAGGAAATTGGTCAGGGTTTTCACCTCTTCTTTGATATTGTCCATGCCGACGAGTTCATCCAACTCTGCCAGCGCCTTCTGCAAGATCTCGTCAAGTTCCTCTGGTGTTTTTTCTGGCACTGCCGCTGCATCTGGGGTGCTGGAGTCAGCGGGCGGTTGGTCAGGGCCGCCTGTGGTCTGAGACAGGGGCCTTGGCAGGGCACTGGCTAGACCCTTTTCGTAGCTTTCTAAAGGAGCAATGCTATGCAGCCCTTGCCAAATTTTCGACAGCGCTTCCATTTCCTGCATGGAAATCACGTCGTCTGCCTTAGCCACCACCTGCGCGAACTTATAAATCACATTCACTGCTTCGCCGAGGAAATCCGTCCCCTTTTCCTCATCCAGTTTTTTTACCAGCGAGGGCAAGCTGAGCTGATCGGGTTGAGAAGAGGCTTTGACCCGATCCAGGATGGTTTGCAGCGTAATTTTTTGATACTTGAGGCGATCGTCGCTGGAAAACTCCCACTTGCTATTGGCAATGCTGAGGGTGTCTTTGTCGTCGCGGATTAGCGCGTCCATCATCAGGTAGGCCAGCAGTTCTGCTGACCCAATTTCCTTGTTGCTGCGGCTGCAAATCTGCACCACTTTGGCAAAATCTGTCAGGGCAACTTCTGCGAGGCGGGAGTCGTGCTTGAGCAATGGCGCAAGGGATTTGTGCAGGTCGGTCACGTCTTGCCGCACTTGCCGAAAGCCAACGATTTGCCGAAAATCCACAGAATCCTCCTGGGCCGCTAGAGAAACCGTCTTAGCAACGTTGGCACAACGCCGGGAAAACGGTGGCACAACGTCGGGAAAAGCTGTAGATATCTTAATCGTTTGCTGCGAATAGCGGCGGCCGCAAACCTGCTAGGATGGGCAAAAAATTGGCTGTAAACGCATTTGTAAACGCATTTAGCGATGAAAGAAAAGTTTCTGGAGTGGTTAAACCTGGCGCTGATGGCAAATCTATTCTTTGTGCTGTTTGCCTTTGCCTGGTTTGCGATCGCCCTCCTCGGCAAATCCCTGAATCTCCCCCTTGGCTTTGACCTATGGTATTCCCTCTGGGAACCCGTCTTTACCCCCGCGATCGGCATCCTCATGGCAGGCGCAATCCTCAGCGGCATAGCTAGTTGGGTATCCAAAAAACTCAGCTCGCAAGAGCGCTAGCACTATGCACTTGAAACACAGCTAGTGCTAAGTCACAGCCAGCACTTAGGTTGGTAGTAAGCGCTTTAGCGCTGAAGCGCTTACTACGAGCCAAGGCATCACCCTAAAACTAAACCATGACACTGCACTAGTTATGATTTTGCCTGGACGCTAGCTTATCGGCGGAGCCAGGGGATGTCGTGATTCCAGGGAATGCGGCGGACGATGAAGCGACAGAGAACGGCGTGGGTGGTTACGTCGTCATCGACCTGGCGCTCCTGCTCTACCAGCAGCAGCAACAGCCGCAGCGAAAACTCTAGCTTGCCGTCGTCGGGCAGTCCTCGTGCTGCACCTAGGTCGACCAGCGGCGCAGACACCTGCAAAATGCCTTCTGATGTGCGCTTTAGCATGTCTTCTGCCACGATCCGTTCGCTGAGGGACTTGCCTGGTGCAATGACGCTAAAGACTTGCGGGCGAGAGAGGTCGAGATTCATGCTGGGCGTAATTCGGATGACTCGGCGCGATCGCCCCTGAAAATTAGTCAGCGAACTCCGGTCCCAGTCCACATAAATCGGCACGGGTGATGCATTGCTGATGCTCAGAGCCAGCTCAGAGATCGGCTCAAACCCGTAGCGCGGCTTCAGCCCCACATTAATATTGACCTTGCCCTGTAAATTGGCGCGGGTCAGTTCTTCCTTCAATCCATTTTGGTCAAGCTGCACCGTCGCCCAGTCTTCCATCTCGCCTAGCGCCTGCCGCGCCACGTAAACCAGCGTCAGCGCGTACACCACAATAATCAGCAAATCTAGACCCGCCATGAGCAATGCGCCTTATCAAGAGGCCGTATCGAGAGCCTGAATCAAACCATTCAAATTTCTGAAGGGTAGTCAAACAAAACCGAATCCTTGCAAACAGTTCAGGCTCTCAAAACAACAATGTAAAAAAGAGAGTAACATTATCAGAGATTCGGCTTATCGAATCCTGACGTTTCACTAGGTTGCACATGCAAAACTGCATCCTAGTGTCGCACTTAAGCTGTTCAAGTGGCAGGTGACCCTCGTGTTTGTTCTCAGCGGCTACGAATACCCTTCTAGGATTCCTTATCGTCTGTGGCATTGTTCCGTTTTAGCGCTAGGGTTGTCTTGGGGTGCTGCGTCCTAGCAAGCGGGCTGGCGTGGAGCGGCGCACCACTTATGAGTCAGGCATGGAGCCAATTGGCGGAGCCTGGATTCAATTCAACATCCGCTACTACATGTTTTCGCTGGTGTTCGTCATTTTTGACGTGGAAACGGTGTTTCTCTATCCCTGGGCGGTCGCCTTTAACCAGCTAGGGCTGCTAGCCTTTGTGGAAGCGCTGATTTTCATTGCGATCCTGGTTGTTGGTCTTGTGTATGCGTGGCGGAAAGGAGCACTGGAATGGTCATGAATCCTGGCACAACAGAACCTAAGAACTTGTTAGAAGGGCTGCAAAACCCCATCGGCCGCCCAGAGGTCACGAAGGATCTTTCAGAAAACGTAATTCTGACCACAGTTGATGATTTATACAACTGGGCACGGCTGTCGAGCCTCTGGCCGCTGCTCTATGGAACCGCTTGCTGCTTTATCGAGTTTGCGGCGCTGATTGGCTCCCGGTTTGACTTTGACCGTTTTGGTCTGTTGCCGCGATCCAGTCCGCGCCAGGCCGACCTGATCATTACCGCTGGCACTATCACCATGAAGATGGCTCCGGCGCTAGTGCGGCTTTATGAGCAGATGCCCGATCCGAAGTATGTGATTGCGATGGGAGCCTGCACGATTACGGGCGGCATGTTCAGCATGGACTCGCCAACGGCAGTGCGCGGCGTAGACAAGCTAATTCCGGTGGATGTCTACATTCCTGGCTGCCCGCCGCGTCCCGAAGCAATCATCGATGCCATCATCAAGTTGCGGAAGAAAATTTCTAGCGAAGCGCTGGCAGAACGGGGCGAAGTGGCGCAAACCCACCGCTACTACACCATTTCCCACGGCATGAAGGAAGTGTCGCCGATTCTGACTGGGAAGTACCTGGAGGCGGACACGCGCAAGGCTCCGCCGAAGGAACTGGCTGAAGCATTTGGAATGCCGATATCGCCTGCGTTGGAAGCTGAGAAGGAGGGCGTAGATCGTGGCTGAAGAAACAACTCCGGCACCCCAAGAAACCCCTGAAGCTGCGCCGATTGTCGAAGTTGGCAAGGTGTCTAAGTGGCTGGCGGAAAACGGCTTTGAGCATGAGGCGCTGGAGCCGGATCATCTGGGCGTGGAAGTGTTAAAGGTGGATCGCGAGTTTTTGATCCCGTTTGCGACGGCGCTGTATGCCTACGGGTTCAACTGTTTGCAGTGTCAGGCGGCCTACGACGCGGGGCCGGGTGAAGACTTGGTGAGCACCTATCACCTAATCAAGATTGCCGATAACGTCGATCGCCCGGAAGAGGTGCGCGTGAAGGTGTTTGTGCCGCGTGAAGACCCGCGAGTGCCTTCGGTCTATTGGATCTGGAAGGGGGCTGACTGGCAGGAGCGCGAGAGCTACGATATGTATGGCATTGTCTACGAAGGGCATCCTAACCCGAAGCGCATCTTGATGCCGGAAGATTGGGTCGGTTTCCCTTTGCGGAAGGACTATATTTCGCCCGATTTCTTTGAATTGCAAGATGCTTACTAGGCGGATTGTCCTGCTTTAGCTGTTCAAGCTTGCTGTCTAAATTGATGACTGGCTTGATAACTGGTTGTTTCGCGCCTGGGAGCTTTTGCACTCAGGCGTTTTGCTGTGCGATATTTTAGAGCGATCGCCCTGATAAAAACCTGATAAAAAGTTGATTATCAAAAAGTTGATTGATCTTAGAATTCCCGTGCTACACTTGCGGGCAAAAATCGATATCTAGGAGGCGATCGCCCTTTGTCCGCTATCTGTAGCGCGATCGCCCATTCGTTCCCCTCACTTCTGCAAGCTTATGACGGCATCGTTTTTTTCTCTATGGCATCGGTCGGATCTGCGCTCTGGGCGTTTAGCAGAGGGACAGATCTGGGCGCGGCTGGTGCTGGGGGCGATCGCCCTAGGCAGCAGTGTGGGCGTTGCAGCGTCTGCCAGCGCAGGCCCAACCGAGCAGATGCATCCAAATTCTGTAGTGCAGCCCCAGCGCATAGCACAGCGCATCGTAGATGGGCTGCCGCCGCCACCGGATGCAGGAGCTGGAACGTTCTATCCGCAACCGGGGGCCGCCGTGGGGTCAGACGGGCGCGGGACAAGCACGGCCCAATTTTCAGGCCAGCAGTACGTGGTTATTGTAAATGGCAACAGTCCGCTGCTGCTGTCTCAGGTGCAGCAAGTTGCCCCCGGCGCTGGACTCCAGTCCTATCAGGGGCAGCAGGTGATTCAGGCGGGTGTGTTTGGAGAGGAGTGGACGGCATCGCAGCAGGTGCAAGCACTAGCGGCGCAGGGGATTACTGCACAGGTCGTAGCCGTGTCGGGCGGCGTGGCTCCGGTGCAAACGATCTATCCCGATGCCGCCCAGGCCTCGCTCGACCCGCTGCCGCCTGCGCCGCCCGCAGAGGTTCCCTTTGGGCAATATCCAGCGCTGGAGCCACAGCCCGCCCCTGCCTACGACTATGGAACTGCCGACCGAAGTCGGGGCTACTACGTGCTGATTCCTGGCTCGTCTGGCAGTCTGTCTCGCGTGAGTGAGCAGGTGCGGCTGCTGAGCGAGGGCTTTCCAGTGGCAGGGCGGGTGCAGGAGCGCGATCGCCCCCACGGCCCCCATGTGCTGGTGGGGCCCTTTTCGGGACGCAGCGCCGCCGAGCGCTGGAATCGCTATTTCCGCGACTTCGGGCTAAATGCGCGGGTGCATTACGAGCGATAATCGCTCCTTGCGCTTAAACCGTCGTTTCAGCCATTAGGCCTGAGCCATTACACCTGAACCATAAGGCCTGAGCCATTACGCTTAAGCTGTCAGGTTGAACCGCTGAAGCTGGGACTCTAGCGCCTGGGGCAGCAGCTTTCGCAGTTCGGCCTTGTTGCGAAAGGGCAGGCGGCTGGTGCTGGGCAGGTCAAAGGGAAACTGGCCGGGCACGTCCGAGCGCTCCATCTGCGCCAGCAAAATCTGCTCCGAGCGCTTGCTCTGGAGGGCGTAGCCAATTTCAACGCAAACCTTGGGGTCGGGAATCAGTTGCGGCGGCGTGCCGTCTAGATGCAGAATCGGCGTGCCGTCGGCGATAAACAGCAGCGATTTGCGAATCTTCCGCATGAGGCTGCTGCTGAGGCGGGCGGGTCCATCCGTCAGGCGGTGCGACTCTTCCAGGGTAAGGGAAATGCGCGATCGCCCGTTGAACTTTTCAATAAAGGTTTGCAACTCCTCGCGCAGCAGGTCGCTAGATTCATCAAACTGCGTCTGATAGCACAGAAAAATAGTCGGATCAAGCTGCGACAGCGAATCCTGCTTGACGAAATACATTTCGTGGCTGATCAGGTCGATATTGGCGATCGCATAGCCGCCGCTGCCCTCGATGTAGAACTCTACCGTGTCACCATCCAGATAGCGCTGAAACCACTCCGTTTCCCGCACCTCGGCGCTGTCGTCGAGAAAATCGGCCCGCAGCGCCGACTTGAGCAAGCTGTTCTTGCTGAGGCGGAGGTCATGAGGGCGCTTTTTCACCTCGCGAATTGGCTCGTATTCTCGCAAATACCAGGCTTTTAGAGCAATGATAGCCATAGATGAGTCTCTCGCAGGCGAGGATGGATGAGTCTAGATTACAGGCGATCGCCGCCCAGTCAAACCGGAGGGTATCTTTGCTTCGGCAGCCCAACCTCTCCTCCATCAATATAGGACAATTGTACTATATTTTCGGATGTCGGTTGCGCTCTCTTCGCCCAGATGCGTGACAAATGGAGTCGCTTGTTAAGCTTACGTTAGGTGATAGACCGCTGAACCCTAAAATTTGGGACATTCCCACCCAGACCCGCAAGTTTCCGCATGAAAAACCCTTTTTCTCAGGCATTTCAGCTTTTATTTCTAGCTGTCCTGAAATGGCAAAAAGACAATTGCCTGGATATGGGCGCGACGCTCTCTTACCACGCACTGTTTTCCCTGTTTCCCCTGTTGCTGCTGTCGCTCAGTCTATTGGGGTCGCTGCTCGGTCGCAATGCCGAACTTTACACCAGCCTGCAAACCCTGTTGCAGGAGGCGCTGCCCTCAGAAGCCTACCGCATCGTCGAGAGTTCGATCCTTGTGCCAGGGCAAGACAGCCTCAGCATTGGGCTATTGGGTCTAGTGTTCTTGCTGGTTGCCGCTAGCAACTTTTTCTATTCCCTCGATCGCGCGTTTGATAAAATCTGGGGCGTTGCGTTTCAGCCAGAGCCCGGCCAAAGCCCCTGGAAAATCCTGCGGGTGATGCTGCGTAAAAAAGCGTTTTCTGTGATGCTGGTGATTGGCACTGCGCCGCTACTGTTTGTGTCGCTGGTCTCCGATTTATTAGTCCAAACTGGACTGGAGCTTTTAGAAAAAACGGGCGGCACGAGCGCTTTTCTAGAGCCGTTGGGGATTGATTCGGTAGAGATTGTCTGGGCGCTTCAGGCGCTCTTTTCGTTTCTGATCCTGGCGCTGATCATTATGATTTTGTTTCGGATTTTGCCCTCTACCAATGTCACTTGGGGGGATGTTTGGCTGGGGGCATTGCTCACCGCAGGAATGCTACTCTTGCTGCAATATCTGGTGCATAACAGTGTGCTGTCGGTGGGCGATCGCTTTCGATCCTATGGAGTCGTGGGCCGGGTCATGGTGCTAATGTTTTGGATTTATCTCACCAGCCAGGTCTTCTTTTTGGGCGGCGAGTTAACCTATGTGTATGCCCAGCTTTTTGGCAGTCGGCGAAACGCAGACCCACAGCCAGAGCAATCGCTAGAATGATAGAAAAATAATAGAAAGCCTGGGGGAAAATACTTTAAAATCCAACAGCACCCAGCCTCTCTACCGTTTATTTTCCCCTTTTCACAGCCACTTCGTAGAGCCTCACAGACATCAAAACTGAACGATTTGTTCGACTGGTTCAACTAATTGGTTCAACTAATTGATTCAATCAATTCATTCAAGTTCGGTCGATGTGATTACACTCCCTGTGTTGCCAGATGGGAAAATCTCAGTTCTTGAGTTGGGTGCTGTTGGGTTGGACGAGACAGATTGTAATAAACAGCGCTTTTACCTCTGTAGTGAACGTGTGAACTTGGCTGTTAATCTGCCAGGGAAGCCAGCAGATGAAGCGCTCTTAAAAGCCAGATCACCTATTAGCTTCAAGATTAAGGATAGACGATCTAGAGATGAAATCAAGTTAATGAAACCAAAGTTTACCTGCGGCGCTTTTATGTAAACTTTGAGCCGATTTCCTAACGTTTGGTAACGATTGCTAGTCGAAATAACAGAAACAGGCAGGCGATTCAATCAAGCGCTCAAATCCAAGCGATCAAATCTATATCAAACATCCGACTTAATTCGACGAATCGGTAAGTTTGCAATCAGCGCTGTCGCCCGCTGATTATTTTCCAGCATAAACTCCGTCCCCTCTTGATCAATCTCCACGTAGCGCGACACTACTTCCAGGATTTCTTGGCGCATCTTCTCGATGGTGGCGGGCGGCAGATCCGTGCGATCATGGGCAAGCACAAGCTGAAGACGCTGCTTTACCGTTTCGCGGCTAGACACTTCGGGCTGGCGAGGGAAGAGGCGGTCGAGAAGTTCGCTGAGCATAGGGCAGGGCTAACTGGGGAAGAGGGTGAGGAGAGAAACCCGCGTGCTAGGAGGGGCGGCACTGGCTATCGCGAAGGGCTGCGGAACATGCGGCGGATGCGAGAGAGCAGGTCATCATGGCTGGCCGTGAAGTCGAGGAAGGGCACCACTTCACCTTCTAGGCGGCGGGCGATGTTGTCAAACGCTAAGCCCGCCAGCGAGAGCTTTTGCGATAGCACCAGCGGTTCGCCCTTATTCGTAGACACAATCACGCGCTCATCATCCGGAATCACTCCCAGTAGTGGAATGGCCAAAATTTCCTGGACATCGCTGACCGACATCATTAGGTCGTCTTGCACCATTGAGGGTCGGAGGCGGTTGACGATGAGGTGCTGCTTTCGCACGTCGTTGGCTTCTAGCAGCCCCACGACCCGATCGGCATCGCGCACGGCGGAGATTTCAGGCGTGGTGACGATCAGCGCTTCCTGGGCGGCGGCGATCGCATTTTGAAAGCCCATCTCAATGCCTGCGGGACTATCCACCAGGATGAAGTCGAACTGCTCCTTCATCGTTTCGATGAGCTGCTTCATCTGATCAGGATTCACCGCGTCTTTGGTGCGGTTTTGGGCCGCAGGCAGCAGCGCCAGGTTGGGCTGTCGCTTGTCTTTAATCAGCGCTTGATCCAGCCGACATTCGCCTGCAATCACCTCCATCGCGGTGTAAACAATGCGATTTTCTAGCCCCAGCAGCAGGTCTAAATTTCGGAGTCCAAAGTCTGCATCAATCACCACGACCCGCCGCCCCCGCTTGGCCAATGCCATGCCCAGGTTCGCAGTCGTCGTGGTTTTGCCAACACCGCCCTTGCCCGATGTGACGACAATAATCCGAGTCATGAAAATCGCCCCTAATGCTCCTATAAGCTGTTTGAGTCAACTCTGAACGAATGAAACCGTGTGCGGGTAAAATCGGAACCCTGTCTGTTGCAATCTATTGCAATCTATTGCAATCTATGCAGTCTAGCTGTAATCGGCAGTTGCGCTGCTCTGGCGAACTATCTTGTGCAGAACCCCCAAGTCCAGATTTCTCAGGCATTGGGCGCTAACAGCCGCAGCTTTGAAAAATCTGCCGAGCGAGTAATGCGAATCCCTTCCGAGGCCACGTAGGCCACCTCCGGATAGAACTGCTCAGGCGGCTTTTCAGGGGCGCGGGCTAGCTGTTCACCGATGCGGAGCTGGGTCGGCTCTAGCCGCAGCGCCATAATCAGACAGCGGGGATTGCCCGATGCGCCCGCATGGGCTACACCGCGCAGCGTGCCCCACACCACAATATCGCCATCCGCGACGATTGAGCCGCCAGGGTTGACATCGCCCAGCACGACCACTGTGCCCGGATGCCGGATTTCCATGCCCGATCGCACCGTTGTTTCGACATAGAGCGGCTCTGCCAGCGCTTGCCCAGTGGCTTCGGCGGGGGCATTGAGATGGGTAACAGGCGCGTGCTGCTCGACCGAAAAACCGACCGTTGCTGCGGCAACCGCTGTTTGCCGACGGCTGGTGTAGACCCGTTTCAGGCAGAGTTGCTCCTGGGTCAGCGCTTCGTCAATGGATTGGAGTTGACGCACGTCTAGCAGGCGATCGCGCGCGATGAGATGCACGGAGGTATTTGGCTGCCAGAAGCGATCGCCCGCACTGAGTCGCTGCTTGAGCTGCTGCCAGAGGTCGCCCCAGCTTACAGCAAATTCGCTCTCGCCTTCCGGCGGCAGCATCAGCAGCAGGCGGCCGCCTTCACTCTTAAAGCGAACCTGCGAATTGGGATGGGCGGCATCGGCAGGGGGCTGGGGCAGGGCCGACACCGTAGACACGGGGGAGGAGTCAGAAGTCATGAACCCAAAGGATGACGATTATGCAACAGGGCGAAATAACTATCCATATTAGTCGCGGGAGCGAGATTCGGAAAATGTTTTTCGCAGGATAGGGTAGCGCACTCGATGCCTAAGCCGCAGAGTCTACCTACGCCGCAGAGTCTCCCTAAGTCGTAGAGTCCACAGGTTGCAGACGCACAGATTGTAGACGCATAGATAGCAAACTCGTAGATGCAGACTCACAGATGCAGATTCACAGGTTGCAGACTCGTAGATGGCAAACTCACAGGTTGCAGGGTCTACAGGGTGCAGAGTCACCGCGGCTAAGGTCGCCGACTGCCCAGCGCCGCCCAGTCGCGCAGCGTCGCGGGAGTCCACAGCCAGTTCTTTGCCAGCGCCGTTTGATCGAAACTGGCTGGATTGCTCAGCATGACCATCTGATAGTACGCGGCAGACTGTTTCAGTAGCTCGGTTGCACCCTGAGAAAATTTGGGGTCGAGGGCTGCCTGCTGCAAGGCCAGCGCCACTCCAGCATAGGCGGTCAGCGCTTCGGGATTGGTAACAGACTGAATCGGCGGCGGACAGTTGAGAGCGGCGCGGTCGTCTGCTGCGTCTACGGAGTCGGGAATCGGCTGTGCCAGCATCAGCGCCGCCGCCCGGCACCAGACTCGCGCCGCGTCTACCGACTCACCCTTGGCATAGTGGGCAAAGCCCAGCGCATTCCAGTAGGCGGCGGCATCGGGCCGTCCTTCGGCCGCCAGTTTCCAAAACCGCTGCACGTCGTCCACGCTGTAAATATTTCCCTCCTGCTGCTGCCATTGCCATCCCAGTCGCCCCATCAAAAACATCAGTTCGGGATAGCTGGCATTGCGCCATTCGGAGGGCACTGCGTCGAGGGCGACTTTGGCATCCAGCAGCGCATTTTGATCCAGCAGTTGGGCGATCGCCTGTTCCGCTTCGGGCAGGTTTTCCCGCTTCAGGTTCAAAATAGCCGCGCCCGCCAGCTGGCTGGTTTCAGTCGTGCCAACGGGCATCGGCGGCGTGCTGGGCGTATAGGCGCTGTCCATCGGCGGCAGCAGATCAGCGGGTGACGGCTCGCGGCGGAGCAGTCCCATCGTGTAATGAAACGAGGAGAGGGCGATCGCCATTGCGCCTGCACCCGCCAGCGGCAGCAGGATGTGCTGCTTTTGCAGTCGGCCAGGTTTGCGAGCGGGATGGGCTGCCCGGTTGTCCCGCAGCGCCGGAATGCGGTCGGCCGTGGGAATCGTGTCTACAGGCGTAATCGCTTGATGAGAATCCTGGGGTGTAGCCGTCTGCTGCTGAGACTCTGGCTGGGAATCCGGCTGGGAATCTGGCTGGGAATCTGGCTGGGAATTCTGCGGTGGGGCAGCCGCTTCTGGAGACTCCGGGGAGGTCGCAGGCGCATGGCTAGCCAGCCACCGATAGGTCGCCGCTGGAGACACGGGCGCATCGACCGGGCGGGCATCCTGGGGTCGCGTCGGTGGCCACGTTCATCAGGTCAACGGGGCGGGGGGGTTAGCTGCTGCAACAAGTCTGCGGCATTGGTGGCATTCGCCATTTCATTCTGCTGGGGAGCAGGGGCAGAAGACAGACTGAGGGAGGTTGGGGCGGTGCTGTGGTCTGCCGGAGCCGCGTGCTGTGCCAGCAGCCGACCCAGGTAGCCGCCGGGAAGTTCCACAGGCGATTCCCCTAGGGATCGCTTCGCGAATCGCCCCTCTGCTGCTGGTTGATCCGCCGTACCCAGTCCCTCTGCTGGAGCAGATGGCTCTTGGTCATACCGTCCGAGGGTAAATAAGCCAGCACCCGGATGATGAATCGGCCACTGGGCGAGTCTGGACTCTGCCGCCTCGTCTAGCTGTTCGCTGCTGGTGGGCTGCACCTCTACCAGGCTGCCACTGCTGGCAAAGTCAAAATCAAACGGGTTTTCGGTGGCGACGGGCGCATCGAAATGAAACGGATTGTCGAACTCCAGCCCTGGCGAGGCCCAGTCGTGATCGAGTAGCACCGCCCGCGAAATGAGTTCAAAGTCTTCATCTGGCTCCAAATCTGGCTCTGGCAGACCCGACGACGACAGCACCAAAGACGGCTCCTCCCCTGCCAATAGGGGCAAGTCATAGGAGGGGGGGAACTGCTGCAACCGATCAGCAGGATTCATGTGGTGGCGATTCCCGCAGGGATCGCTTCGCGAATCGCCCGACACCAGGTATCCATCAAAGGCGGGGTGCAGATACAGCACCGGCAGCGCCCAATAGAGCTGGTTGGAGGTATAGGACGAGATCAGTCCCTGCCGCGCCCGACTGAGGCTGAGGTCGATGGGGAAGCCCCGCCGCAGGTTGCGATAAAACAGGCGGGTCAGCGTCAGCGCTACGTCATCGGGAATCTTTTCGGCCATCGCCAGCACGGCGGGAATGCCCCGGCTGACCAGCGCTTCGGCCAGGTTGCGCGTGTCCTGGGCGGGCTGGGCTTCGGCAGGCATTCCAGCAGCGGGAACGGCGGTGTGTGCGCCCCGGCAGGAATTGAACACCACCAGACGAATGTCGTTATTCACCAGCAGCCCGGCCAGGTCGTCGCCGCTGAGGGTTTCCGTCAGTCCCGTGCGCGAGTTGACCAGGTACA
The DNA here is from genome assembly GCF_001548395.1 of Leptolyngbya sp. O-77. NCBI lineage: Bacteria > Bacillati > Cyanobacteriota > Cyanophyceae > Leptolyngbyales > Leptolyngbyaceae > Leptolyngbya > Leptolyngbya sp. O-77. The sequence continues at coordinate 4,215,216 of NZ_AP017367.1, read as the reverse complement.
GGTTGCCGCCGGATGCGCCTAGATTGCTGTGGCCTGCGTAGTGCAGGATATGGAAATGCCCCTGCTCCAAGGCGTGGGTTAGTTCTTCGCGGCCGGGCTGCTCCAGCACCGTCAGTTCCAATCGGGGATGGATGCCCAAGCCCTCCAGACCTGGCCCGACGGGTCGCCGCAGTTCTTCTTGCAGATGCATGGCTTCGCGCATTAGCTCTAGCCGCTCCTGATCGGTGGGCGTGGCGACCACCATGAGGATGCGGACGGGCTGAGTCGGGCTGAGGGGGCGGAGCGATCGCCCGCCCATAATCTGAATGCCCGTCTGAAAGCGCGAGAACACGACATCGGTTCCCGTGGCGATGGGATGCCGTAGGTTGCCCAAACTGTCGCGATCGCCCCCGTTCATCACCTCCCACGGCAGCCGGGGCAGACGAGAACCCTTCAGCCCTAGCCGCAGCCGCAGCATTTCGCCCTGATGTTGGGCGATGCCCCGCGCAATCATCCAGCTATTTCGCAGCGTCCCCTGAAACAGCGAGTGATACAGCGTTTCGCCCAGTTCTGTGAGGCTGACGGGCAGCTCGTTCTCAGACTCAGATCGACGCGGCAGTTCAAATCCACCCACCCGATAGAACCCATGCCCCCGCAGCAGTCCCAGCAGCGGGTCATCCATCAACTGCCTTGCCAGTGCCAGCCATTCCTCTACGGTCCAGCGGAGTTGCTCCTCCGCCAGCGGCACCCCTGGCGCAACCCGCTCGGTTCGCACCAGATACTCATCATTGCCCACAGGGGTTACGGAAAGATGAAACTCCTGAGTCACGGCTGTAGCGCTTCCCTAATGTGTGATGGATCGGGGCTTTCCATCTGATGTGGGGCGATCGCTAGCCAAAGCTCTAGAAGCCAGGAGACCTGTGTGACCCACACTTGGGGCGAACGCACCCGTAGAAAAGCCCATCGCGAGATAGCTCGTGCTGTTTGCCCAACGACGCGCCAGAGATTGCGCTGTAATGCCTGAGGTGGCCCAGTTTAGCCAACCGTCGTGCTGAGCAAGCCGCTTGATGAAACGTGTGGTAGTTTGTCCCTGCTTCTAGATCCAGAATAGCGCTGTTCGTGAGGCATCGCGACAGAATCGCATCTAGCCCGACGAAGCCATTTCTGACGGCTGGTGAGTGAGCGATCCGCCTGTTTTGTGGAACTATCCCCGCCAACCCTCCGAGTGCCCGTGACATCTGGAATGCCCAATTGGTTAGACGCAGCCTGTGCCCAAAAAGTTGCGCTTAAAGTTACGTTTAACGACTAATCCTCGCGGGTAATTTGAATTACGTTTTCAGTGACTTTCTCAAAGGTATCGTCGTGGCTGATGACGAAGAGTTGACGGAAGGACTTGAGATTGGCGATCGCCTCGGCCAAACTCTCGCGCCGGGGTCGATCCATATTGGTCGTCGGTTCGTCGAAAAAGGCCACATCTAGGTCTGCCACTACCCGCAGCAGCGCCAGCCGCACTGCCAGCGCCGCGCACATCTGCTCGCCCCCCGAAAGGTTGATAAAGCGGCGGGTGTAGCCTCCCTCACGCACCAGAATCTCGTATTCCGCCGTCCACTCCAGCGACAGGTTGGGGCGGTTCATTAGCTCCCGAAACAAGCGATCGCCCTCCTGAGACACCTGCTGCACATAGCGGGCGGTGATGCGGGGGCCCGCGTCTTTGTAGGCTTTGCGGGCAAAGACGATGAACTTATGGTTGTGCTTGCGCTGCTTTAGGTCGTGCTGGGCCTGGTCGCGCTGGGCGGCGATCGCCCCTAGTTCTGCCAGCTTGCGGTCTAGCTCTGCCAAGAGCTGTCGCTGGGGCGGCAGTGCGCCGCTGATCTGGTCTGCCTGACTGCGTTTGGCGCGGTAGTCGGCTTCGACCTGCTGCCAGCGCTGCGGGTCATAATGCTGCTTCAGTGCGGCCAGTTCGGTCTGCACCTGGGCCCGTTCGGACTGTAGCGTGGCGACTTGGGCGATCGCCGCCTGGAGTTGCTGTTGCAGGCTGGGCAACTGTTCTGCCGTCGTTTGCGATTGCAGAAAAAGCTGGTAGCCCGCCTGGTGCTGCTGGCGAATTGCGGTTTGCGCCTCGATCTGGGTTTCCAGATCGGCGAACTCGGCAAGCTGGGCATCCAGTTGGGCGATCGCCGCTGCTGCGTCTGCCTGCGAGTCTTTTAGCCGCTCATACTGCGCCTGGAGCGTCGGCTGCTGCGCCAGGTCTTGCTGCAAAAGCTGGCTGCGCCCCCGTGGATCGCCCAGGTCGCTAAGGGCTTGGATCAGGTGCGATCGTCGTTCTTTGGTCGCTGTTTCTGTTTGGAGGGCCTGCTGAAGCTGCTGGAGCCGCGACTGAGCCTGCTGCAACTCGCCCTGGAGCCGCTGCTGCTGCGCTTGCTGGGTGGGTAAATTGGCGACTTCTGCCCGCTGGCGATAGGCCGCGTCGATTGCCTTTTTCGCCTGCTGAATCTGTTTACGAATGGTCTCTGCGTCGGTCTGTGCGGCCAGATCGGTCAGAATGGCTCGAATGTTGCCTAGTAGCTCTGCATTCAGGTCAATGCCGCTCTGGAGCGCTTGCAGCACGGCATCCACGGCATCGGTCGCCAGCAGGGGCATTCCCGCCTGCATCTGGCGTAAGGTGTCTAGGGCGGCTGCGGCTTGTGCCCGATGGCGATCGCGCTGCTGCTCTGCCCCGGTCAGCAGGGTTTGCAACTCGCCCTCAAACTGGCGGGCCGCCTCGAGGCGGCTGAGTTGGGTTTGCAGGCGATCGCGCTGCTGCTCCAGGCTGGATACATCCGCCAAGTTCTCGGCCAAGGCTTGCAGTCGCTGAATGTCCTGGGCAAGATCCGCCAAGTCTTCTTGCAGCTTTCCCTGTTGGGACAAGAGCGATCGCTCCTCTACCCGCATCGCCTGAAGCTGGTTCAGCGACTCCGCGACTGCGGCCTGCTGCGCTTCCAGTTCTGCCTGCTGAGCGATTCCCGGCTGGAGCGCCTGCAACTGCTGCTGTGCTTGCGCCAGGGCTTCCAGTTGCAGGCTCAGGCGGGTGAGTTCGGCCTGTCCGGCGGTTAGGGCTTGCTGCTGCGTGTCGCGCTGTTTGACCAGGGGCGATCGCCGCTTCAATTGCTCATTCAACTGTTGCAGCGTCGCCTCTGCCTGGAGATAAGCTGCATAGCTGGCGCGATGGGATTCGCACTGGGTCAAAGCGGCCTGTGCCTTTTGCACCGAAGCTTCTAGCACCTGATTGGCCTGCTGCTGAGCCTCGATCTGTGTTGTCAGCGTTTGCAGCCGCAGTTCCGCCTGCTGCACCTGGCTCACCTGGGCTGCTAGCGCCTCCATTTCCACTTGCAGGGTTTGGAGTTGTGCCTCTAGCTGGGTCAGCGTGGCCTCGGCCGTGGCGATCGCCTGGGTCACCGTCTGCTGACGCTGCTGGGTCGCCTCTAGTGCCTGAAGCGCTTCTTCATAGCGGGCAATGTCGCGCTCCAGGGTCTCTACCTCGCTTTTGGCATACTTTTCCAGCGACAGCATTTTCTGGTTTGCCTGTTTGTATTCCTCGACTTTGAGGATGCTGTCGAAGACGCGCTTGCGGTCTTCCGTCGCCTTCAAAAAGTCGGCGGTAAACGTCCCCTGGGGCACGCCGATGGTGTTGGCAAACAGTTGCGATAAATCCGTGCCGCCCGCCACGCCCAACTGCTGCCGCAGCCAGGGCATCACCTCTGCCTCAAGGTTGCGATAGGGGAGCTTTTGCCCAAGCTGCGGGTCGTAAATGACGTAGCCTTTGGTGGTGCAGCGCTCGACTTCGTAGGTGCGCCCGTCCTGCCGCGAGACAAAGGCAACTCTTGCCTGGGCACTTTTTTCGCCGTTGCGAATCAGATCCTCTTTGCGATAGGGCCCCTGATAGGCAAACAGCGTCCAGGCGATCGCCTCCAGAATGCTCGTCTTGCCCTGCCCCATTCTCTCCGCAAATCGCGTTTGTCCCCCGGTTGAAACACCACATGGCGATCGCGGGTGGGATTTGAAATTGGTCAGGGTGAGGCTGAGGAGTTGCATGGTGGCAGCGGCGGGAAAAAAGAGATGCGGAGAAATGCGAAGGGAGAAATGCGAAGAAGTACGGGACTGCGGGGAAACGAGGGCGGAGCTGATGAACCGGAAGCCAGGGAACCGGAAGTCAGACCGATTCCCCCGGCGCTAGATAATGAGAAGATGAGTCTTGTAGGGTGCTGGTGGGCGTAGCCGTAACGCACTGCCCCACAAGGCTTTGATGCGTTCCGCTGGTGTTAACACATCCTACTGGATTTGCGGAGGGTTCTGCCCATCGACTTTCAATGGCCATTTCAATGGCCAGGATAAACCGCCAGGATCAGTAGTTAGTTCATTTGTTCACTTTAGCAGGGGGTATCCCCGAACCCCCCCAACCCCCTAGAATGCGCTCTTATTCTCTAATTGCCCCGGCCAAAATCAATCTTTATTTGGAAATCATTGGCGATCGCCCCCGATGGATACCACGAACTGGCGATGGTGATGCAGAGCGTGTCGCTGGCGGATCGGGTGGATCTACGGGCAAATGGCATCGAGCAGTTTCGCCTCAGTTGCGACTCGCCGGAGGTGCCCGCCGATGAGAACAATCTGGCGCACAAGGCGCAAGGCTGATGGCGCAGCGGTTTCCCAAGGCCTACGCCCAGTTTGGCGGGGTGGATATAGCGCTGCACAAGCGGATTCCTGTGGGCGCGGGGCTGGCGGGCGGCTCGACCAATGCGGCGGCGGTGCTGGTGGGGCTGGATCTGATGTGGGGTTTGGGGTTGACCCAGATAGAACTGCAAGAACTGGCGGCCGAGTTGGGGTCGGATGTGGCCTTTTGCATTGGGGGTGGAACGGCGATCGCCACGGGACGGGGCGAACAGCTAGACCCGCTGCCCAGTGTGGATTATCTCTGGGTGGTGCTGGCAAAATATCGCAGCCTGCCGATTTCTACCGCCTGGGCCTACAAAACCTATCGCCAGCGGTTTGAAGGAACCTATGCCCGCGATACCGACACGCTGCGACAGCGGCTAGAGCGGGTTCACGCGGGGCCGATGGTGGGGGCGATCGCCCAGCGCAACGGCTCCAAAATCCCTGAGTTGCTCTACAACGACTTTGAGCGGGTGGTGTTCCCCGACCATCCCAAGGTGGCCGCCCTCAAGCAGCAATTGCTCGATCTGGGGGCGGCGGGGGCACTGATGTCAGGGTCGGGGTCTACGGTGTTTGGGCTGGCGCACTCTCCGGAAAAAGCCGAGGCGCTGACGGCGGCCCTGCGCGAACAACAGCCCGACCCAGATCTGGAAATTTGGGTGGGCCAGTTGATTGCAAAAGGTATCCATTTGGCACCGTAGTCCGAAATTTGGGGTATTGGATGGGTATGAAGGAACAGCGCTGTCTGGCGCTCTCCATGCCCCCTTTAAGGAGTTGATCCATGTCCCAAGCCCAACCATCGTTTGCATCTGAAGCCTCTGAAACCCGCTATTTCAATCCAGAACGCGAATGTGACCTGGTGATGAAAGGCGGCATCACCAGCGGCATTGTCTATCCGCCCGCAATTTGCAAACTGGCCGGCGAGGGGAAGTATCGCTTTCGCAGCGTGGGGGGAACCTCCGCTGGGGCGATCGCCGCTGCGATGACAGCCGCCGCCGAGTTTGGCCGCGAAACGCCTTGGGACGGCAAGCCCAGTGGGTTCGACCGACTTGATGCGCTCAGTCAACAGCTTTGCCAAGAAGGATTCTTGCTCAGCCTGTTTCAGCCAGAACCGACGCTGAAGCCATTGATGGACGCGCTGATGGCAATTTTGGGCATCACGCCCGACCCCAAAACAGGCAAATCGAGCCGAGCCGCCAGTGCCCAAGGCGCAAAACCCAAAAAATCCTGGCTCCAGCGGATACAGGAATTGCTCGACATCACCCGCCGCACCAGCCCCGCCAGCGCCCGCAAGGGAACCCTCTGGGGGCTGCTGGGTAGCGCGGTGCTGGCGCTGGTGCTGGGAACTCTGGCGGCGATCGCCTTTGGCATTGCGGGCTGGCTGACGGGCAACACGGTGGCGCTGGGCGACTATCTGCTGGGCGTGGGCGTGCTGGCGGTGATGTTCATTCTGCTAGATCGGCTGCTGGGCGTGGGCACGCTGGCAGCAGGCGCGGTGGACTTATACACGGCGCTGTTCAAAATGCTGCCCGCGAACCTGTTTGGCATTTGCACCGGACATATTCCAGAAGGAAACAGTGGGCCAAACCCCGACCCCATCGCGCTGACGGACTGGCTCAGCGTCAACCTCAACAATCTGGCCGGACTGGAGAAAACCGGGCGACCGCTCACCTTTGGCGACCTGCGAAAGAAGCCCCTGCCAGATGGAGAACTGCCCGACAGCGACAACGGTAAGTACAACATCGACCTGCGCGTGGTCACCTCCAATCTCAGCCACAATCGCCCCTACACACTGCCCTTTGAACCCGATCATCGCTTTATTTTTAAGGCGGAGGAATTTAGCAGGCTGTTTCCGAGCAACGTGGTCAAGCATCTGGTCGAGAAGGCGGGTCAGCGTCCGCAGTATGACCTGCCCAAGGGCTATTACTTTCTGCCCGATGCAGACGATCTGCCCGTGGTTGTGGCGACACGCATGAGCCTTAGTTTCCCGGTTCTGATTAGCGCAGTGCCGCTCTACACGGTTTCTCAGTCGTGCCTCAATCGCCACCTATCGGGCGATGTGATCAGAGTAGACCTGACGAAAAATTCCAAAGATTTGCAGCAAAACTGGTTCAGCGATGGCGGCATTTGCAGCAACTTCCCGATTCACTTTTTTGACTCGTGGCTGCCCACGCGCCCGACCTTTGGCATCAACCTGGGGTCGGTGTCGGAAGACGCGCTGCAAGCCAGACCCGGATTTGGCACTGGCGCGACGCGCACGATCAACCCGGACTATTTGAGCGTCACGCCCAACTCGCCCAATTTGCAAGAAGAGCGATCGCAGGAAAGCGGCCGTGTGCTGAATCAAGATGTATTCCTGCCACGCCCCAACGATCGTCAGGCTCCTGAATGGGTCGATTTGCAGTCCAACCTGCTGGCCTTTGCGTGGCAGATGTTCCAGACCGCACAAAACTATCGCGACACCAGCTTGGCCGGGCTACCCGGCTATCGCGAACGGATTGCTCAGGTGCGCCTGGCCCATGACGAAGGCGGCCTCAATCTGGCAATGGACAAGGCCACGATTGAGGGGGTGATGAACAAGGGCAAATCTGCGGGCAATAAGCTCATTAGAGAGTTTAACTTTGAGGATCACCAGTGGGTGCGGTTTCGGGTGCTGATGGGGCTATTGGAAGAACGGCTGACGCAACTCGAAGCCGTCGCCTTTTCTACGAAAAAGTTCGACTATGAAAAGCTGACGACCCACCACGCCAGCTATCCCTATGCCTATCCTGACGATATCCACGCCAAGAAGGCCAGGGAATGCGTTGAGCGGATGCGCCAGTCGGTGACGACTTTCTGGGCGTGTGCCCCTGCCTTGGATGAGAAGCTCCCGCAGCCAAAGACCGTGCTGCGGACAATGCCGGAGCTTTAGGGAAGCCAACAGGAGGGAGGAAGGGGCAGTGAGATGAGGGGGCGAGTCTAGTGCTATGTCACAGCTAGAACTTAGGTTGGTAGTCAGCGCTTTAGCGCTGAAGCGCTGACTACGAGCCGAGGCATCACCCTAAAACTAAACCGTGACACTGCACTAGATTCCCATCTTCTCCTTCTCGTTCCATCCTGTAAGATCATCACTAGCAAGGCTCAAGTGAGGTTCGCGACATGGCAGAGATTAACCCTGTTCAAGAGACTGCTAAAAAGAAGCCTCTCCCCCTAGTGGCAGATGAGACCCCGCCGACCCCCCTGCGCTGCTGGACGGGGGCTGCCATTTCAGGGGCGATCGCCACTGCTCTCTACTACCTCACCCTGTCGATCCACAGCACCTTTTCCAGCAAGCCGCTGCCCACGGGCAATTCGCTGGCGGTGAGCATCGGCTCGGCGGTGCGGACGCTGGTGCTGGGCATGAGCTGCCTGGCGCTGGTGACGTTTGGCATTGCCACGGTGGGGCTGGCGGCGCTGGGGATTCAGCTATTGTTGCAACCGAAGCAGTCGGATGCATAAGGGTTTTCCCAAGCCATGACTATCGGCGTTTGGGTGTTGGGCGATCAGCTTTGGCAGGAACAGGCGGCGCTGCAAAGCTGTGCGGATGAGGCAGCCAGCACGCCTGTCATTTTGATCGAATCGCTCAACTGGGTGCGGTTGCGCCCGTACCATAAGCAAAAGCTGGTGCTGGTGTGGTCTGCCATGCGCCACTTTGCGGCAGAACTGCGCGAGGCAGGCTGGCCTGTCACCTACGAAACCGCTGAGGATTTTGAGCCGCCGCTGATCCAGTGGATTAAGGCGAACGGGATTACGGAACTGCGGGTAATGATGCCGGGCGATCGCCCTTTCCGGGATCTCATCCAGTCCCTCGATCTGCCCTGCAAGCTGAACCTATTGCCCAATAACCATTTCCTCTGGCAAGATGGCGACTTTGCCCAATGGGCGAAGGGTAAGAAGAGTCTGCTGCTGGAATATTTCTATCGTGAAGGGCGGCAGCGCTTTGGCGTGCTGATGGAGGGCAAGCAGCCCGTTGGCGGCGCGTGGAATTTTGACAAGGACAATCGCAAGCCGCCCAAGGGCAAGCTGAACCCGCCCGCGCCGCTGGAGTTTGAGCCGGACGACATCACCCGCGAGGTGATGCAGCAGGTGCGAGATCTCGACATTCCCACTTACGGCAAGCTGGAGCCGTTTCGCTGGGGCGTGGGGCGATCGCACGCGCTGCAAGTCCTGGATTACTTCATTGCCACGCGCCTGCCCACCTTCGGCCCCTACCAGGATGCAATGGTGACGGGCGAAGACACCATGTGGCACGCGCTGCTGTCGCCCTACCTGAACCTGGGGCTGCTGCGTCCGCTGGAGGTAATCCACGCCGCCGAACGCGCCTACCACGAGCAATCCCTCAGCCTCAGCAGCGTGGAAGGCTTTATCCGCCAAGTGCTGGGCTGGCGCGAGTATATGTACGGGCTGTATCACTACGTCGAGGCAGACTACGCCCAGCGCAACTGGTTTCAGCACACTCAGCCGCTGCCCGCCTTCTTTTGGGACTCGGCGCAGACGGAGATGAACTGCCTCCGCCAAACCCTCAGCCAGATCGAGCGCACGGGCTACGCCCACCACATCCAGCGGCTGATGATTTTGGCAAACTTTTCGCTGATTGCCGGGTTCTCGCCGCAGGAAGTCGAGAACTGGTTCCACGCCGCCTTTATCGATGCCTACGACTGGGTGATGCAGACGAACGTGATTGGCATGGGCCTGTTCGCCGATGGCGGCATCCTCGCCTCCAAGCCCTACGCCGCCTCTGCCAACTACGTCAACAAGATGAGCGACTATTGCAAGGGCTGTCGCTATGACCCCAAACAACGCACCGGAAAAAACGCCTGCCCGTTCAACTTTTTCTATTGGGACTTCCTCGATCGCCACCGCGCCCAGCTAAAATCCCAGGGCCGCATCAACCTCATCCTCGCCAACCTGGACAAGATGCTTCCCGAAGAACTCCAAGCCATCCGCCAACACGCCAAAGACTGGCACGAGCAGCATTCTTATCTAGTTTAAATTGGACACTAACTACCTCATTGTTTATCTAGTCAATCAGGATGAGTAAAGCTAGATTTAATCTAACTGCAAGCCAAGGTGTTTACAAGGTTGGGATGATTTTTCAAGGTTTTGGGTGGATATTTAGACAACAGCTAGAACAAGACATGGGTCAGAAGTGTTGAATCCAGATAGAAAACTTTACATTTTAGCTTACAAGAGTCATACGAGTGTTTCGGGCAGCAGATCGTAGCTCCAATGAACCATTGAGCAGCGACGGCTCAGTTCCAGTTGTAAATACCGAAACTTGTCGAGCAATTCACTGCCATAGAATGCTGGAATTTCGATTAACAATAAGATTAAATACGTGATGAGCACCATATAAATCTGAATACTCACCCCATTCACATTCTTGGTGATGAGACGATCGAGCTTTAAGTGCATCTTGAGAAACTTCCATAACACCTCAATTTGCCAACGATGCCGATAGGTATCACTGATTTCTTCGTCGCTCATCTCATTGACATTAGTTGCCAGACGAAACTCGCTCCGACTCTCCAAATCACAGAACCAAACCACGCGGTAACGGTCGTGGTCAAGTTCAGTCTTCATATTGTTCTTGATTCGCACCACAAACTTTGTTTGAGTGAGACTCATTTGGTCGAGAAATTCCCAGCTTGCGAAGCCTCTATCCATGATGCCGATGCCGTTTTCGGGAATCATCGTGCTAATCGAATCGGCAAACTTTGCATCATGTCCTTGCCCAAAATGAATCAAGCATTCACTCGAATATCCTTGCTCTAAGTTGATTCCATTCAGTAATTTAACTTGGTGATATCCTTGCAGCCAAAATAGCTTGCTGGTAAGTGTAACGATGGTTGAATCAATCGGAAAAAGTATCTGAGCCGCGGTCGGCTGTTTGCGCTTTACTTGCTCAATCAACTGTGCATAGATTCGACAAAAGTGCCCATCCGTTCGAGTTTTGCAAGCTTTAGAAAAGGTGGATATATCGACCTCAACACCTGTACGATTTAGGCGGTAAAATAAGTCTCTCATGCTGGTTAAGCCCTTGTCCAACACAAAGGTCAACCAGATTTCAAAGAACAAGCGCGAGTTCAAAACGGGATAGTCATGCGGACAAAGCTGCATCAAGATCGATTTGACAAGCTTCGGAAATGAGGCTATCATCAGGCATCATTTTTTGTTTACTAGGGGACAGAATACTGCATTCTGTCCCTTTTTTTCGTCGCTTAATCTATCTTTCAACACTTCTGTGCATTCTGTCCCTTTTTTCGTCGCTTAATCTATTTTTCAACACTTCTGCCCCAAAGCATCTTTCTCGGTTAAATCACGGACTGCTAAAACCAAATCATTAGTACCAGGGCTATTTCATTCTAAAAATAGACTTCAATTGCTTGAGGCTGAAGCCACAACGACGCTGTGCTTGAGCCATGTTGTGGAACCCTAAATCACGATAGAGGTTGAGTGCCAGGTTGCGGGCAATTGTCCAAAGTTGCGGTAATGGCACCACTCGAATTCTGGAAGCATCTTCGCCCTGAGTCACGTCACGCACATAATGCACTTTGTTTTCCACTCCCCAGTAAGCTCGAATCCGCTCGGCAAATTGCTGTGCTGTTTCACTCAATGATGAAATGTAGTAGCGCGTTTCTGGCTTGCCGACGATTTCATAATTGCCTTTGAGCAAGGTGCGCGTGGCAGTCACCCGAATCAAGGTACACAGTCCTGCCCAGGGACGAATGCCCGCCAAACTACGACAAATACTGACCGTTCGCTGCTCAAGTCGTCCATGCCCTTGATTCGATTCGCTGTAGGTCTCCTCCGGTTGGAAATGCGCCACGATGTCGTTGAGCAAGCCTGCATGATTCCCTTTGAGCGCACCCAAATAGTGATTGCCGCTCTCAACAATTTGCTGACAACTTTTTTTGGGTGTTGATCGCATCAAAGCCAAACACTACGCCAAACTGAGCAAACTGTTTCACCAATTCGGGCAAGACCTTAATTTCATTACTCTTGCGCTCGACCTCAAACGGTTCGAGGATAATGCCCCGCTCAACCAAGTACACACTCACCAATTGGATCGCAGGATGAGGCTCAGTTGTACAATGCTCACTTGCGATTTGATAAGAACCCCGTAAGTGCTTGCCATCGACTGCTATCATCTCGCCAACCTGAGGCTGAATCTCAAAGAACTTGGCGAGACAGGCGGAGTACTGGGAGTAATCCACGTTCAGTAGCACTCGCCGGATGGTGCTGTAAGAGGGCAAGCGTCCTTTGGGCGGCGCAAACAGTTCGACTAACTCGTCATGGTACGCTTCTAGCCAATCACCAATGGCTAAGAAGCCGCGACAACCTGCTGCAACCGCAAGCGTGAACAAGGCTAAACACAAGGCTTGATTGTGCCTTTGTCCCGCTCCACGTCGAGGGTCAGGCAGATGAGCAAAGGCTTCCAGGATGGCAAGCGTCGTCATGGCAGGGCAGGAAAGAGCGACATTGCAAGTTTACGAGAAACAATCGCCTCTGACTAGAATGAAATAGCCCTGTCATTAGTACTGTAATCATGCCACATGACAGGACCATTCTTAGGACTGCCATTAATAACGAGTTTTACCCCAAGATTCTCTAGTTCTCGCTGAAATTCTGAAGAGCAAAAGGGTGCATACAGATTGATTTCGTAACCATTAAATACAACATTTTCGATGGTACTACCTCGCTCCTTTAGCCTTGGTATCAAGCCCGGTTGAGGCCAATGGGGAATGAATATGTCGGCTGCTGATTCCACGTTGGCTCTGTTTTGCACTATTGCCATATCACAAAGCACAGGCTTAGAGCCATCACCACGACAACCAACCATAAAGGAATTAAAAGTCAGATCTCGGATACCCAGATCAGGAGAACTAACAACACAAATTTCTTCGGGAATAAAGCGATCAGAAATAAATACATTGAGATTTCTGCGCTTTAAGTGCAAATAGGTGAGAACGACCCAACAGTCTTCAAGAGTTTGAATACGAGTACATAAGGTGTTGGGGTCAGGGATTGAGGATTCAGGAGAACGAAACAGATCAGACCATTTCTCGGAATACTTAACCACAAAATTCACTGGATACGGGAGAGTAGAAAAATTCATATGCAGCCCTTTCACTTGTTGATGCTGTTAATGTAGCAATCCCAAGCCATTTGTGAAAGTTCAAGGAGGCATGGGAAGTACGGTTTACCATTACTTTTGCGCTTGACATACTTTCGCGCTTGACAGGTCGATGGCACGTGGGAACACATCGAACATAAGCTGCATGGATGAGTACGGGCGAACGAAAACCGAGAGATTTCTCCCAGCGCTGCCATCGGTGTTGTTGAATGACGAGATGAATCTGGCAGGGACAGAATCATCCCAGAACTTGGAGATAGTGAAATAGGTCGCTGCTGAATCGAACTATGAAACGCTTCTAAAAGCCTTATGGCTCTGTCCGAGGTTTAGCGAAACCATGGCGTTACTCGACAATGCTGAAGAACCTCCAGGCCGCAAATCAAAGCACGGATTGAAGGTTTCAGGCTGCGATTCAACTTCTATTCTTCATCTGAGGCCTGGCCGTCGCGTCGCCCCAGTTCATACACCCCTGCGCCGATGACCGACAAAATGCCCATGCTGATTGACCAACTGCGCCCCAGGCTCACGTCGCTCAGATAGTTCAGTCCCGCACCAGCAATTACAAAGGGAATCACGCTGAGCAGCGAGGCGTAGAAGCTGTTTTGGGCTTCGCGGGCGGCGCGGGTGCGCTCAAACTCGGCTTGGGAGGTGTAGAGCGATCGCTCGGCGAAGTTCAGCCAGCGGCTAATCTGATCCATCACCCAGTCGCTGACGGGCGAAAAGCCGAGGTATAGCGCCAGCGCCCACAGCCCCACGCCCGCAACGGTGGTCGGGTCAATCGCCAGTCGGAACGGCAGCAGTTCGCTCAGCATGGAGAATTTTTGGGAGATGGGCCAGTACATTAACAAGTATGAATGATTGTAAACTTCTGTGCAATTTTGCGGACTCCTAACTGAAGAATTTCATTGGAGAATTTCTTCTAACTTTTGCTGTTCCCAGAGCGTCTGATATAGACCTGGCTGCGATAGGAGTTCGGCATGGTGTCCTGATTGCACAATGCGCCCGCTGTCCATGACCAGAATGCGATCGCTCAGGGCCGCGGCCGAGAGCTGGTGCGTGATGAACAACACTGTCTTGCGCTGAGTTCCTTCTCGCAGGTTGGTGAGGATTTCCGTCGCGGTCTGGTTGTCCACGCTGGACAGCGCATCGTCCAAAATCAGCACAGGCGCGTCGATCAGCAGGGCGCGGGCCAAGGCCGTGCGCTGCCGCTGTCCGCCAGAGAGCGTGATGCCGCGTTCGCCGACGATGGTTTTATACTGCTGCGGAAAGTTGAGAATTTCAGGATGAATCTGCGACTGCTTGGCGGAGGTTTCCACCTCGTCTTGCTCGGCCTTGGGATTGCCGTAGCGGATGTTGTTTTTAATCGTCGTGCTGAACAGGAAGCTCTCCTGGGGCACGTAGGCGATCGCCCCCCGCAGGTCGCGCAGCCGAATTTGCGTAATGTCGTAGCCATCGAGATACACCTGTCCTGGCGCAATGTCCAACAGGCGTGGCAATGCATTGGCCAGCGTGGATTTTCCAGAACCAATCGGGCCAACAATTGCCACTGTTTCGCCCGGTCGAATCTTGAAGCTCACCCCATCCAGCGCAGGCTGGGTCGCGCCCGGATAGGTAAAGCTGAGGTGGTCGGCACACAGCCAACCCTGCACCTCCGACCGGGGCAGATGAATCGCGTCGGGCGCATCGTCGATTTTGGGCTGCTCCGCCAGAATGTATTCCACCCGGTCGATGCTGACCTCGCCGCGCTGATAGGCCGTAATCGTGAACCCCAGCAGCGCCGTGGGAAACACCAGCCGCTCGACGTATAACAGCATCGCCAGAAAATCGCCAATGCTGATGCGCCCGCTGGCGATTTCGCCCGCCCCCAGCGCCAGCAGCACCAAGAGGCTAATACTCGCCAAGCCGCCCAGCAGGGGAAACAGCGTCGTGCGGGTGCGGGCCAGCGCCAGGTTTGCCTTCAGCAAGCTTTGGTTGCGCTCGGCAAAAGCCTGTCGCTCGTTTTCTTCTTGGGCATAGATTTTGATCAGCGCAATGCCGCTGATGTCTTCTTGAATCAGGTCGCTGAGGTCAGAGGTGCGCTGCTGCACTTCTAGCTGCTGGTTTCGCAGGCGATCGCTAAACAGATGCACCAGGAAAAACATCAGCGGGTAAATGGCGATCGCCACCACCGTCAGCCGTACGTCAATGCTCAGCATCACGGGTAGCGTCAGCACATAGGCAAAGATTGTATTTGCCAAACTCAGCACCGCAAACCCCAGCAGCCGCCGAATGTTGTCCACATCGCTGGTGGCCCGGCTGATCAGGTCGCCGACTGTATTCTCAGCAAAATAAGCCGGCTCCATCGTCAGCAGGTGGCTAAAAATCCGCTGCTTCAGGTCAAACTCCACCAGCCGCCCCACGCCAAACAGCCAGACCCGCGACAAAATCCGCATTCCCCACATCACCGATGCCAGGGCAAAAATCCATCCCGCGTAGAACGTCACCCGGCCAAAGCTGAAGGTCTGCTGAAGCTCGTCAATGCCCGACCGCAGCAGCAGCGGAATATAGACCCCGATGCCATTCACTAGGAGCAGCGCCAGAATACCGCCTGCGGCCAGTCGCCAGTGGGGGCGGAGGTATTGGCGCAGTTTTTGGAAACGAGAGATGGCCATGTTGGGGGGAGGGAGAGGTCGATTTTGGATTTTGGATTTTGGGATTTTGGATTGCTAGTCAAGCGTCTGCAAGGCTTCCAGCAGTTTCCTTCGTATACAAGAATTAATTGGTATGAGGATGAGGTGCGTAGCTTCTACCTTCAACTCTTTTTTGGCTCGAAACTCTCTGCCCTCCGCCAGCGTCCCTATGGTCATTGCCCAATTGTAATTGCCGGGTGGGGGCATCGGCGCGATCGCCCTGTGGGATTGAAATCCTTGGAATGGGGGCGACAGGCATCAGTCAGGGATCTACGCTAGGCTAGCGGGATAGGTCTGGAACGCATTGGCACGCATGGGTAAGGGAGCGTATGAAACGCGGATCGATTGGAATTTGGATTGGGCTGGCGATCGCCGCTGTGGGCATTGGCATGGCAGCGACGAATCCGGGGGAAGCGGCCTACGATGAGTACGCCACGGCTCGTCTATCCGAGTATTTGAATCGGGAAGTATGTCCCGATGCGCCCGATGTGCTGGGCATCGACCTGGAAGATGTCTGCGCTGACTTGGTTGCAGACAATCAGGACGACCTGCGGGAGATGATTTCTGACAATACGCAGCGCTCTAACTACGGCGTGCTGAGCCTGTATCAAACGAACCTATCTGCCCATCGGCTGCTGCCTGCGGAGATTCGCTCTTTTTTGCCGCCACAACTGCTGCCTGCATATCGGTTCAAGACGGTGGGGGTTTTGGGAAACTTTGTAACCTACGAAGCCAGGGAACAATAAGGGCGATTCCCATAGGGATCGCTTCGCGAATTGCACTCAGCCCCAGCAGCAGCCCCAGCAGCCAGTCACCCCAGCGGACATAGAGTGTTTTGGTCTGGCGGCGATAGATGGGGGCAGCGTAGGTTTCTAGCGTTTGATAGCCCGATAGCCAGACCGTTTCTCCGTGCGGGTTCACGATGCCCGACAGGCCCGTGTTGGTGACACGCACTGCCCAGCGATCGCCCCTCGATCGCCCCGCATCACGTCCTGGGCGTGGTGTTGCAGCATCATGCGGCGGGGGGTAGGGATCGTTGTTGGAGGCAGTCAGGATATATTCGCCGCCTGCCGCCGCCTGCTGCCGAAACAGATAGCTAAAGGCAGATTCATAGCAAATGGCGGCGATCGCCCGTCCCACTGGTGTATCAAACCGCTGCTCGAAGTGCCCTGGATGCATCGAATCCTCGATGATCGACAGCCGCCCCACCACGCGCCCCAGCACCTCCTCAAAGGGAATGTATTCGCCCAGGGGCACTAGCTTCACTTTGTCGTAGTGTCCGGCAATCTCGCCATTGGGAGCGAGTGCAAACAGGCTTTGAGTCATGCGGCGTTCCTGCCAGCCCACCGTGCCGACAATCGCCGGAACGCCCCGCGCCAGCACCGCCTGATAGAGGGGATGCCGCGCCTGCTGCGCCGTGCCCACCCACACCCAGGGAAACGCCCCCTCCGGCATCACCACCAGATCTACGCCTGCATCCGCCAGGGTGTGGTAGCCCTGCGTGTAGCGTTTTAGCGCCAGCCGCTCGCCCTCTTCAAATAGCTTGATCCGCGTCGGCACGTTGCCCTGCACTAGCCCCACCGTCAGCGCTTGGTCGGGCCGATCTGCCAGCGGTTGTCGCAGCAGCATCCAGCCGCCCAGATGCGTCGCCGCCAGCAGCGCCAGCGCCAGCGCCAGATATCGACCTGCCCTTGCTCGGAAATCTGGGACAGGCCGATTCCCGTAGGGATCGCTTTGCGAATCGCGCTCCGGTGCTGCCGACACCTGCTGCGGACGATTGCGCCACGCCAGAAAGCTTTCTGCCAGCAGCCCGTTCACCGCCACGATCGCCGCCGTCACCGCCGTCGGGCCAGACAGTTGCCCCAGATGCAAAATTGGCAGGTTGTGTGGGCTTTGGGTCAGCGCCAGGGAAGTCCAGTAGAGCGGGCTATGGCTCCAGAGGGTTTCGGTGGCGCACCAGAGGGCCGTTCCGGTCAGAATCCGAGGGAGCGGGCGGATGGGCGGGTAGGCGGATTGGAGGGTCGGGCGAAACAAGCGAGTGGCCAGGGAAAACCCCAGACTCCAGGTGAAGGGAATGGCTGCGCCCCAGAGGGTAATGAACACCCAGGCGAAAAGGGCGATCGCCACACTGCCCAGCCAGGGAATCCCCATCCAGGTCAGCGGGTGCAAATCCACAATCCAGGAGAGGGCAAGGCTGTGGTAGCCCATGCCCCAGAGAATTGGGAGCAAGGCGCGATTCGCGAAGCGATCTCTACGGGAGTCGCCCCATTCAACCGTCTCCCCTAGCAGGGGAAACTGAGAAGGATCGGGTGTAGAAGCGCGATCGCCCCCCCTCATCATCACCCACAGCGGAGCCAGCGCTACCCAGGCCAGCCACCAGGCGTTCACAGGTGCAACCGTGCAGCCCATCGCCAGACCGCCGAGCAGGGCGACCAGCCCCCGGATGCGGTGGGAGCGATCCTCGGCGATCGGCTGGCGATTGTTGCCAAACAGCTTCAAAAGGGTCGGCATGGGCAAAAACAGGCAAGATTCAGCCAATCGGCTTCCCCAGAGGGGGAATTTCTGAAACGCTTTGCGTAATCTTCATTCAGATTTTCGATTACTTTATCAAGACCATCGGTGTATCCTGCATCTGCGATTTTGACGAAGGAGTTTTCCCTGTGAATGCTGATTTAGAACTTGGATTTAGAACTTGACCAACTGACGCTGACGGGTGCCATTACAGCATTTTCTTGCGGGGTGAGGCACATGCTGCCCTCACGAGGCAAGGGCTTATTGACCATCCGTGTGCCTCACTAGCTTCAAAAACGCTGTAGTCTGCTGACCTATCTACAATACGCCCGATTTCAGCAGCAAGCGCTGGAGTCAGGGGCGATCGCCGCGACGCTGTGCGAACTGTTGAACCAATTTCATCATAAATATCCGGGCATTACTGCCGAGTATGGCTGGCAGCCGATGGATGCGCCCGCACTGCCGATCGCCCATCCCCATGCCGCCTGAGGCGGTCAGGCTTAAATGCTGAGCAACAGTGGTCGCCAAGGTTCGCGCCAACTTTTCAAAGTTCCTTAAATTCGCCGCCTTGGCCCGCAAACAGCCTCTATAGTTTGCTCATCAGGATCAGCAGGCAACATGACAGCGACAACGAAACCCCTCTATACCCTGGCAGTAGACATCGGCGGCAGCGGCATCAAAGTAATGGTGCTAGACGAAGCAGGAAACCCGATAACGGAGCGCGATCGCATTTCCACGCCCGACCCCGCAAAGCCAGAACCGATGATTCAAGGCATCCTCGGCCTGGCCAGTGGCAAAACCTTTGACCGAGTTTCTGTCGGCTTTCCAGGTGTGGTGCGAAACGGCATCACCGAAACGGCCGCCAACCTCCACTCCGACTGGCTTGGCTTTGACCTGGCAACGGTGCTGATCGACAAGCTGCAAGTGCCTGTGCGCGTGATCAACGATGCCGATATGCAGGGCTTGGGGGCGATCGCCGGAGCAGGTGTAGAAATGGTAATCACACTGGGCACAGGAGTCGGCTCAGCAATGTTCCTGAATGGGCGACTCGTGCCCAATCTGGAACTGGGACACCATGAGTTTCGCAAGGGGCAGACCTATGAAGAGCAACTGGGTCGCGCTGCGTTTGACGACGATGGCAAGAAAAAGTGGAACGAACGGCTAGAAAAGGCGATCGCCCAATGGCAGCGCGTGTTTAACTACGACTATCTCTACCTCGGCGGCGGCAACGCTAAGGAAATCAACTTCACGCTGCCGCCTCGCGCCAAGGCCGTGCCCAATATTGCAGGACTATTAGGCGGCATTGCCCTCTGGCGCGATTAGAATCTGCAAACCGCAGAGGGGTCGCAAAGTGCAGAAGGGAAAATTGCAGGAAATTTACGGAAAAATTACAGAAAATTTTCAGACAGCCTTACGAGTTCACCTTAATGCGCTCTGCGCTGTCTGCCTTGGTTTCAGGGTCAAAGGTTGAGGTCTGGGAATCATCCACCACAGGCAAGGTGATTTCGACGGTCGTGCCTTTGTCCAGTCCCTCGCTGTAGAGGTCAATCGTGCCGCCCATCTGCTCCACTAGGTTGCGCGAGATTGCCAGCCCTAGCCCCGTCCCCTCAAACTTGCGGGTGGTGGAGCCGTCCGCCATCACAAACGGGCTAAACAGCTTGTCCTGCTGCTCTGGGTCTACGCCAATGCCCGTGTCTTTGACCGAAATCACAATCCAGTCTTGGGGTCGGGTGTTGGGGTTTGCCAAATCTCTGCCGTCTCCGTTGAGGGCAACCCCGTCGCTGACTAGCTTGCTAAACTCGGACTTTTGGTTGCGGCGGATGTCGATTGTGATGCCACCTGCGTCAGTAAATTTCACAGCGTTGGACACCACGTTCAGCAACACTTGCTTCAGCCGTGCCGGATCAGCCCGCACCAAAATTTGCTCATCGAGATCAGGAGCCGTCAGCCGGAGCTGCTTTCGCTGAATTTCGACCGCCTGTAGCTCCAGCACTTCCCTCAAGATTTGCCGCAGATCCACTACTTCTAGAAAGAGCCGCAGCTTGCCCTGCTCGATGCCGCGAATGTCTAGCAGGTCGTTGATGATTTTGAGCAGGTGAATCGCTGCCTTATCAGCCTGCTCCAGCAGATCCAGTTCCTCTTCGCGGGTGTCACAGTAGCCGTCTTGCACTAGCCGAATGCAGCCGATGATGGCGTTGAGCGGCGTTCGCAGTTCGTGGGAGGTCGTCGCCAAAAACTCGCTCTTGAGCTGGTTGGCGGCTTCGGCCTCTTGCCAGGCCGACTCTAGCTCGTTGGCACGATCTTCCAAGCGGCTGACCATGCTGTTTAGCACTTCTGCGAGTTGGTTTAGCTCGCGCACCTGAAAGTTTTTGGGCATTCGAGCTTTAACATCGCGCCGATCCAGATGGCGGGCGTATTTGCCGAGCTTTTCGATGGGCAGAGAGATATCGCGGGCAATGTAGAGCATCGCCAGCATGTGTGCTGTGAGCAGCCCACCCGTCAGCAGCGCCAGGATTTGGCTGATGGACTTTAGCCCCTCTAGCGCGTAGTCAAGCCGGGTAACGGCCAGCACCGTCCAGATGCGTTTTTCAGTGGGGCTGATGGCGACTTCAACGGGTGTAAAGCCTGCCAGCCATTCGGTGCTGTCGCCCGAAAAGTTGAACAAGTGGCGCACTGCGCCATCCCCTCTGGCGGTGTTTTCCAGGATGTTTTCAAAGCGATCGCGATCGCCCTCTTCGGCAATATTGCGCCCCACCTTTTCAGGAAACGGGTGCGATAGGAACGTCCCGTCCTGGTCGATCACCGTCGTATAGCCTAGCAGCGACCAGGGTTTTGCCACCTCAATCTGTCGCAGCACCGTTTGCACCGTCAGCCCATAGCGCGGTCGGCCGTCGCTCGTGTAGACGGGCGTGCTGATGACCAGATCAAGCTGGCTATTCAGCGGGTCTTGGCGCACGCGCTGTCGTGGCTGGGTGTCCAAGACGGATTCCTGGAATGGATTAGCAGCACTGGGATCGGGCTGGTAGCGCCAGGGGTGGCCATCGAGCGACTTGATTGGGGCGTTGCCGCAGGTACTTGCCACGACTTGGTAAGTATACAGATCTGTCAACTGCAAACATTGGGCACCCGGAAGCTGAGGTAGCAATTCTTCTAAAAAAAGCTGGCTTTGAGCCATATCCCCAGATCGCAGGCTTTCGGTCTGGCTGGCGATCGCCAGACTGGTTTGCAGCGAGTGGATGCTGCTGCGAATCAGGCTGCCTTTGCGAATCGCGCTCTCGGTCAGGTTTTGCCGCGCTGTTTCGAGGAGGCTGGTGCGGGCCTTGCGAAATGTCACTGCCACCCCCAACAGCAAGATGGGAATGCTAAGCAGCAAGATTCGCATCAGCAGCAAGCGGCGGAAGGAGGGCTGACCACCAGGCATAGCGATTCCCGACCTAAAGGGCATACTCCACTTTAAAACACTAATATTTGATTACTTCTGACCCAGTCGCGGATTTGTTCAGTCCAGACAAACTTCTTAAAGTCTTCATAAAGTTGAGCCACCTTAACGGAAATACTTGGAGGCGCGATTGATTGTAATCTGCTGCTTAAGCTGCCGCTCCCATTCGATGACCGAGTTCAATGGCCCAGCCCAGCTTGCTACAGCGTTTTTGAAGCTGGTGAGGGATGCGGATGGTCAATAATCCTTGGACTCGTTAGGGCGGCGCGTACTTCACCCTGCAAGAACCTGCAAGACAATGCTGTAACCACTGAAAAGCTAATTTGCGGGGTTTGCAAACCAAGTCTCTAATTTCTCAGAATCTCAGATATTTTTCAGATTTTTAGAACGCTCTTTCATGATATTAGGCAACAGACCAGAACTGCCGCCATGCTCGTCTGTCTCGTCTTTCACACGGCCCTCTATCACGGTTGTACTGGCGATGAGTCTGGATGGCAAGATCGCAGACGTGGAGCGATCGCCCGCCCGATTTGGCTCTGCCCGCGATAAAGCCCATCTGGAAGCCCGCTTGGCTGAGGCAGACGGCTTTTTGTTTGGCGCAACAACGCTGCGGGCCTACGGTACAACGCTGCCCATCACCCATCCCGACCTGCTCCAACGGCGACAGGCAGAGGGGCGATCGCCCCAGCCCGTCCATATCGTCTGCTCTCGCACTGCCGAGTTCGAGGCGCATCTCAAGTTCTTCAAGCAGCCCGTGCCCCGCTGGCTGCTGACCACTGCTGCTGGGGCCGACCGCTGGCGGGCGGGGCCTGAATTTGCCCAGGTGTTTGCCCTGCCAGAAACCCCGACCGGGCTGGATTGGGCGATCGCCCTGCCGCTGCTGTTCCAGTTGGGCATTCACCGTCTGGTGTTGGGCGGTGGGGGCGAACTGGTGGCCGCGCTGCTTGCTGCCGATGCAATAGACGACCTCTGGATTACCGTCTGTCCGCTGCTGCTGGGCGGCCGCACCGCCCCGACCCCCGTCGGCGGCCCCGGCTGGCTAGAAACTGCCGCCCCCCGCCTGCAACTGCTCTCTGTGGAGGCGATCGCCCAAGAAGTTTTTCTGCACTATCGCCTGCATCGAGCGAAAGATTGATCTACGTTGTAAAGAGATGTTTCGTATCGGCATGGCGGGCGCTGGCGTGATCAAGCGCTAGAAATGAAACCCGCCCTCCGTCCCCCCGCCCTGAACGCCCCAAATCCCAAATCCAAAAATCCAAAATCCAAAATGCCCGAACAGACTCGCCCCCGCCTTACTGTGAACTGGATTCAGGCGATCGCCGAAGTGCCCCAGGCTGCTTGGGACGAACTGGCACTGCCGCTCAAAACGCCGTTTTTGGAATGGGACTGGCTGCACAACCTGGAAAGCTCTGGCAGCGCCACGGCCAAGGCGGGCTGGCTGCCCAATCACCTCACCCTCTGGCGCGATCGCACGCTAATTGCCGCCGCGCCGATGTATCTCAAGGGCCACAGCTACGGCGAGTTTGTCTTTGACCACCAGTGGGCAGAACTGGCGCAGCGGCTGCGAATCGCCTACTATCCCAAGCTTTTGGGCATGTCGCCCTTTACCCCAGCGGAGGGCTACCGCTTTCTCATCGCCCCCGGAGAAGACGAAGCGGAACTGACGGCGCTGATGGTGGGGGCGATCGACCAGTTTTGCCTCAGCAACAATATTTCGGGCTGCCACTTTCTCTATGCTGCCCCGACCTGGCGACCGATGATCGAGCCGCACGGCTTCCGCCCCTGGCTGCACCACAGCTATATCTGGCAAAACCACGGCTTCCAGACCTTTGACGACTATCTCGGCAGCTTCAACGCTAACCAGCGCCGCAACATCAAGCGCGAGCGCAAAGCCGTCGCTGCCGCCGGACTAACGATGCGGGTTCACACCGGAGACGACATCCCCAAGGCTTTATACAGCCTGATGTATCGCTTCTACAGCGACACCTGCGACAAGTTTGGCTGGTGGGGCAGCA
Source organism: Leptolyngbya sp. O-77 (assembly GCF_001548395.1). Taxonomy (NCBI): domain Bacteria; kingdom Bacillati; phylum Cyanobacteriota; class Cyanophyceae; order Leptolyngbyales; family Leptolyngbyaceae; genus Leptolyngbya; species Leptolyngbya sp. O-77. Next base: position 4,191,759 of record NZ_AP017367.1, on the reverse strand, counting down.
AGTATCTGACGCGCCAGTTTTTTGAGCAGCTTCATCCCACCTATCGCCACCGCACGGTGATGGTTGCGGCCTATGCCGAGCAAGACCCGCAGCACCCCGTTGGCATGTCGCTTTGCTTTACCAAAGGGGATCAGCTATACGGGCGCTATTGGGGGTCGCTGCAAGAGATTGAGAACCTGCACTTCGACACCTGCTACTATACGCCGATCGAATGGGCGATCGCCCACAACATCCAGACCTTCGACCCCGGCGCAGGCGGCCGCCACAAAAAGCGTCGCGGCTTCCCCGCCACGCCAAACCACTCCCTGCACCGCTTCTATGAACCGCGCCTGTCGAAAATCCTGAATCACTACATCCAGGAAGTCAACGAGCTAGAACAGCAGGAGATTGAGGCAATCAATGCAGATTTACCCTTTCGGCAGTCCGGGAAAGCAACTGAGTAACGGAGTGTGAGAGCAATAGAGGGTTAAGCAGCACCCCATAAACAGCCGAATCACCTTCTCTCTTCCTTCTTCCCTCTTCCTTCTTCCCTCTTCCTTTTTCCCTCTTCCCTCTTCCCTCTTCCCCATGCGCCTCCTCGCCTTTCTGCTCACCTGCCTCCTGTTGCTGCCAGGTTGCCAGCCTGCGGCGGCGACCGATGGCATAACGCATCTGACGCTGTGGCACGGGGTGAATCCGCCCGCCAATCGGGATGTGTTGCAGCAATTGGTGGAGCGGTTTAACGAAACCCATCCGCAGATTCAGGTGGAGGCGCTATATGTAGGGCAGGGCGACCAGCAAATCCCCAAGATTCTGGCGGCGGTGGTGGGCGATGCAGCCCCGGATATGCTGTGGTATGCGCCGATGATTACGGGGCAACTGGTGGAACTGGGGGCACTGCGATCGCTCGATGACTGGCTTTCCACCGCCCCCGTCGCCGCCGAGATTGACTCAGCGCTGCGCGAGTCAATGCAGTGGGAAGGGCGAACCTGGTCGATTCCCTTTGGCACAAATAACGTCGGTGTGTTTTATCGACCGAGCCTGTTTGCGGCAGCGGGCATTCACGATTTGCCCCAGACTTGGGATGCGTTTCGCCAGGTGGCAAAGGCGCTGACGATTCCCGAAAAAAATCAGCACGGCCTCTTGCTGCCGCTGGGCAAGGGCGAATGGACGGTATTTATGTGGCTGCCGTTTCTCTGGGGCGGCGGTGGAGAAATCGTGGCAGAACGGGGGGCAGTGCAGGTGGCTTCACCGGGGGCGATCGCCGCGTTGCAGTTGTGGCAAGACCTGGTAAACGATGGCTCCGCGATTCTTTCGCAGCCAGAGCGGGGCTATGAGCTAGACGCATTTCTGGCAGGCAGGGTGGCCATGCAGCTCACTGGGCCGTGGACCCTGGGGCAGCTTCGACAGGTGGGTGCAGAGTTTGGCGTGATGCCGATTCCGGCCGGCCTGCGGCCCGCCACCAGCACGGGCGGCGAAAATCTGTTTTTCTTCCACTCCACCCCGACGCGCGAGCAGGCTGCGCTGGTCTTTGGCGAATATGTGCTGAGTGAGGCGTTTCAGACCGAGTGGGCGATCGCCACTGGATACCTGCCCGTCAACCTGCGATCGCGCCAGAGCCAGGACTATCAGACCTTCCTTGCCCAACAGCCCGCTGTGCAGGTGTTTCTAGACCAGACGCAATACGGGCGATCGCGCCCCATTGTTCCGGGCTATAACCGCATTTCCGATGCGCTGGGCCGGGCTGTAGAATCCGTCTTGCTGAACCAGAATACGCCCACAGCGGCCATCGACACAGCCCAGCGACGACTGGATCGGGTGTTTGGGCGGGCAGAGTGAGAGGGTCATCAGGTCAGCCCAGCGCCTCATGGCTCCAGTGCTGTTTGGCATCTATTGCGCCAGTGCCCTCCGGCAAAAGTCCAGAGCGATCGCCCAGTCACTCGTCACCTGGGGATAGGCCAGCGCTGGCCGAGCAATGGTGGCAAGCTGGATACCGAGATCGGCAGCGACCTGACGCTTGATGTCTTCGCCGCCGGGACTGCCAGATGCCTTGGCCACCACAAGGGAAATTTGCCACTGTTGCCAGAGCGCCTTTTCTAAGGCCGCAGAAATAGGCGGGCGCAGCGCAATCAGCCGATCCGGGGTAAACCCAGCGGCGATCGCCCCTGCCAGCGCTTGGTGTGACGGCAAAATGCGGGCGAACAGAGTTGCGCGATCTTGCCACGGCTGAAATAGCGGCAAATAGCGATAGCCAATGGTCAACAAGACCCGCTCGTTGATCAGTAAATGGCTCTCTAGCAGGGCTTCAACATTGGGAAAGACCCATTCCCCCGACGCAACGCCTTCCACGGGCGATCGCTCGAAGCGCAGGTAGGGCAGGTGCAGGTCAGCAGCAGTGGCGATCGCCAGTTCCGACACCGCCGCCGCAAACGGGTGAGACGCATCCAGAATGGCGCGAACTGAGTACATCTGCAAAAACTCGCCCACCGTTTCTGGGGTCAGCTTGCCGACCCACACACGACAGCGTTCGGTGTCTGGATAGAGCCGCCGCGCCGCCGCTGTCGTCACCGTCACCACGCAGCATATCCCCTGGGTAACCAGATCTCGCGCCAGCATTGCGCTTTCCTGCGTGCCGCCGATGAGCCAGAGCATCGTTCTAACTCTCTCTTGAACTGCACTTGAACTGCACTTGAATTGCACTTGAATTGCACTCGAACTGCACTCGAACTGCACTCGAACTGCACTCGAACTGCAAAAAAGAGCCAGATAGGAACCTGACTCTTTCGCAGCTATTGAGCGACGGGTATTTGCAGCTTAGTGCAGTTGCAAATGCTTGGTGTTGTCGCCCATGTGGATGGTGTCTACGAAGCGGGCGGTTTTGGACTGGGTGGAGATGACAAGACTTTGAGTCCGTGCGCCACCCTTAAAGAAGCGCACGCCTTCCATCAGCGTGCCGGAGGTGATGCCGCAAGCGGCGAACAGCACCGTGTTGCCCGATGCCAGTTCTTCACACTCATACACCCGATCGGGATCGGTGATGTTCATTTCCTTGAGGCGGGCGATGTTTTCCTCTAGGGTCTTGTTGGCCCATTCTTTGGTCATGACCACGGCGGGATCTGCAACGAGTTGCCCTTGGAAGTGACCGCCGAGGGCCCGCATCGCCGCCGCAGAAATTACGCCTTCGGGCGCAGCGCCAATGCCCATCAGCGCGTGGATATTGGTTCCTGAAAAGGCGCAGGAGATGGCGGCCGATACGTCGCCATCAGTGATCAAGCGGACACGTGCTCCAGCTTCGCGGATTTCTTTGATCAGCGCGTCGTGGCGATCGCGCTTCATCACCACCACCACGAGTTCGTCAATAGCCCGATCTAGACATTCTGCCAAGATCTTCAGGTTTTCAGTCGGAGACTTGCGGATATCGACTTTGCCTTTGGCGGCAGGAGGCGCAGCCAGCTTGTTCATATAAAAGTCGGGCGCGTTGAACAGGCCACCCTTTTCGGAAATCGCCAGCACTGCCATCGAACCGGGCTGACCGTAGGCGCAGAGGTTGGTGCCCTCACAGGGGTCAACGGCGATGTCGATTTCCAGCAGTTCGTCGGGGTTACAGAAGGCCGCCGCATCTTCTCGGGTGCAGATGCCCACTTCTTCGCCGATGTAGAGCATAGGCGCTTCGTCGCGCTCCCCTTCACCAATCACGATCCGTCCGCGCATATGGATTTTGTTCATCCGTTCGCGCATGGCTTCTACAGCGACCCGGTCGGCTTCGTTCTTATCCCCCTTGCCCATCAACCGAGCAGAGGCGATCGCCGCTTGCTCTACCACTTCGATAATTTCCAAACCGAGTGTACTTTCCACCGGATACCCTCCAAACTGCTTGATTTTTCGTCGTTTGAGCGACGTGTACCTCTTGTCAAAAGTGTATCAGACAAGGGGATCGGGATTTAGGGATCAGATTTTAGGGATCAGGTGACCCTGCAAATCCACCCACCCGATGCGCCTAAACTAGAAGGGCAGAACAATGCAGGTGGAACCCATTTCTATGAGTAGCGCGATCGCCTGGACTCCTGAAGCCGAGGCCCGTTTGAAGGAAATTCCCTTTTTTGTGCGTCCGGCCGCTCGCAAAAAGATCGAGAAATTTGCTGAAGAGGCCGGCATGACGCAGATCACCGAAGAGGTCTACGAACAGGCCAAAGCAAAGTTTGGCTCGAAGTAGCGTCTTGAAGGTGCAACATCGTCTGAACTTGGTCTGAACTTGCGGAGATCTGCAAGTTTCAGTTTTAGTAACTCAACGACTCCGAAGCAAGCGGGAACTTAAGGTAGCAGTATTGAGTTTCTGTGAGGGTTTCGGGATGAAAACTCGGCCATTGACAGTTGGTGTTGTAGGACTGTGTCTGGCGATCGCCAGCGCCGCGATCGCTGAGCCACCTGCTCCCTTATCTACTGCTCAAATATCTATTGCTCAAGATGGTTCGGTTCCGACCAGTCCAACCAGTCAGACTAGCACGCCCCTAGTCACGGTTCGCCGCGAGGGTGGCTTCTGCTATCCGCCAGGCTGCTTTTCAGAAGTCACCATTTACCAGGATGGCAGCTACCGCTATGCCAACAGCGTCGACGATCGCGCCACCGGACGCATCCGCCGAGGAACCCTGCAACAACTGCGATCGCGCATTGCCCGCGCCGATTTTGACCAGATCCGCAGCGAGGCAAATGTCCGCAATCCAATCCCAAACCTCTGCCTGCTGGCCGTTGATGGGCCAGAAGCCATCTATCGGTTTTACCCGAACGGAAAGACCGAAGAGATTCGCGGCTGCGAAACCGACATCGACCGCAGCAGCCGTCTATTTCAGCAGCTTGAACAGCTCTATGAGCGCGTCTCTGAGCAGACCGCCCAGGCAGCCCAGAATCAGAGACGGGGCGATCGCCCGCCCACAGGATCAAGCTGAACCCCCAGAGAAGCCCTAGTAGGGCTGATCCATCGCCTCGTCCTTTGTATTAGTGCGGCGTTCTGGTGTTTCCCGATTAAACCGCATGTGAACCGCGCGGGTCTGAACGCCGTCCGCCGCCACCGCCAAAATCGGGAAGTCCAACATGCCATCCTGAAACGACATCTGGAAGCGGAACGTACCGTCAGGATTCAGCTTCACAGGTCGCCCAGCAATGGTTACAGAAGCATCTGGTTCCGTCGCGCCGTAGATAATCAGCTCTGCATCTGCCACCAGCCAGAATTTCCGCGCCCGAATCGGCGGCATGGAACCAAAGAAGCCCACCCCAGACATGCCAATGCCAGAGAAATTGGGCACCCCAACCCCTGACAGACTGTAAATGCCAGCCCCCGACATAGTGTACAGACCCACACCGGACTCGGTGTACAGGCCCACACCCGACATCCGTGCATAGCTGATCGGCCCCGGATAGCCCATGCCCACGCCGGACATGCCCACACCCGACATGCTGTACATGCCCACGCCGGACATGCCCACACCCGACATGCTGTACATGCCCACGCCGGACATGCCCACACCCGACATGCTGTACATGCCCACGCCGGACATGCCCACACCCGACATGCTGTACATGCCCACGCCGGACATGCCCACACCCGACATGCTGTACATGCCCACGCCGGACATGCCCACACCCGACATGCTGTACATGCCCACGCCGGACATGCCCACACCCGACATGCTGTACATGCCCACGCCGGACATGCCCACACCCGACATGCTGTACATGCCCACGCCGGACATGCCCACGCCTGATTCGGTATATCGACCCACGCCTGATTCGGTGTACATGCCCACACCCGACATCGTGTAAAGTGCTCCGCCCGACTCGGTATAAAGTCCTGCGCCCGACATGGTATACATGCCCGCGCCGGACTCGGTGTATCGACCTAAGCCGGACATGCCCACGCCGGACATGCCCACACCCGATTCGGTATATCGACCCACACCCGACTCGGTGTATAGGCCCACGCCGGACTCAGTTTTCCCCGACCATTGACCCATTTCAGCCGAAAAGACAAATGAGCTAATGGCTGCGCCAGAGGCCTGCATGGAACTCAGCGCTGCCCCTGATTCTGAGTAGACGTAGCTGCTAATGGCTGCCCCAGAGGCCTGCATAGAACTGAGCGCTGCGCCCGATTCCATCTGATGGGAACCCTGCACCGAGGCCGGAACCTGCTGCATGGAGCCATAGAGCGAACCTGCCAGACGCATTGCCTCGGCAGACTCGGCCATGTCAAAAATCTCGTCGTAGATGGGGTTGCCCGTGTCTGCCACTCGTCGCCCGGGTGGAATCAGCCGCAGGAAGGTCTTGCCGCGCCGGTCTTCCTCCCAACCCAGCGTAATAAACTGATCCTCAAACCAGTCGGACGGGTAGATTGGCGGAATGCGAACCGCATTGGATCTTGCCAGAACCAGCCACATCCCGTCTGGTGTGAGATAGCCAATTTCAACCAAATAATCGCGATCGCTCACCGGAATGGGCAAATACCAGTCGCGGGCTAGCTCGTCACAGTCGTACTGCTGCACACTGTGGGGACGCTGGCTATTGGCATCAATATCGGTCACGTCGTATAGCCGCAGCGCCAGCCGCTGTCCGCCCTGACCTCGCAGTAGTGCCTTGTGTTGATCGGGCACATCCCAATAAGTGTAGGCCCACTGCGGATCGCGAGGCATCAGCACAATTCGGCTCTCGCCGTAGCCATCAGGCAAATCGGGTAGATTCGTGTCTACATCCGCCAGCCGCTCAGCCGACAGATCTGTTTGCCCCACGTCAAACTTTGCCGCTTCAACAGCAGACTGGTCATCTTCCTTGGCCAGCGCTGCCATCGCAGCCGCCCCTGCTGCCAGCGTTGCCCCCGTGCCCAAAGCCGCAGCAATCGGCGGCACAGTGGGGGTCTTTGGCTCTGGCGTTGCTACAACAGGTTCATCCACAGTAGATTCATCCACAGCAGATTTATCGATAACGGGTTCCACTGGGGTAGGCGCTGGAGCGGGTACTGTCGGAGAAACGGATACTGCTGGAGGCGGCACAATCGGAGCAACCACAGGCGGCACGACGGGGGTTACGACAGGTGCGGGAGCCGCTTCAGCCGCAGCCGAGATGCTGGGCACGCGCACCGAGTTGGATCGGGCCAGCTTGAGCCAGCGTCCGTCGCTGGTGGTGTAGCCAATTTCTGCAAGATAGTCGCGATCGCTCGCCATGATGGGCACATGCCGATCCTGGTCAGTTTCAGCCACGTCATATTCCTGAACGCTGTGGGCAGGCTGCCGATCGAGGTCAATATCCGTCACGTCGTAGATCCGCAGTTTCAAATCGCGTCCGCCTTGGCGCTTCAGATCTGCTTTATGAGCCTCTGGCGCTTCCCAATAGGCATAGGCATCTTCGGCATTGCGCGGGGTTAGCACAATCCGGCTGGCAGGAATCTGGCGGGGCGGCGCGACAGTCGGCACTGGGCGCAGCGGCGGCGCAACTGGAGCCACCGCCTCTCGCCGCCGAAATAGCCCTAGCAAGAAAGGCAAAGCTCCTAGCAGCAGCAGCGCCAGCCAGGGCAGCAGCCCTTCGGGTTGATTACTCCTCGGCGGCGGGGCGACGACTGCGGGCGCGGCATCCAGCACGGGACTGGGGGTGGCGGGCACTGGCGCGACCGGAGCCGCTGGCGCAACTGCGGTGGCTTCTTGTTCACGCGCCTCTTTTACCACTTCTTGACCGGGTTCCGAGGTTGCAAATCCTAAAAATGCCTGCACGGGAGGAGTCGGTGTGCCGCGATAGACGTAGCCCCTTGGCTGCGAAAAGGGATAGCGAGGATCGGTGGGCAAGGTCTGGTGCATGGGCACGATCTTTACGTCGCCTCGGTTCAATACCTGATTGGCGATCGCGTAGCTAATCCCATCCGTCCCAAGGGCCTGCACCACTGCTGCCGTGTCGTCTGTCGCAACTTGTTCAGCATTGCTACCCGTTTGAAAAGGCGCTTCCTGAAATACTGAATAATTACTAAGCGACTGGCGGGTGTCACTGAAGACCGGGCGATCGACAAAGCGAATTGGCCCAGGCGGCCCACCAACCTGCGACCAATCCGTAATTTCACCCCGGAAAATCTGAGCAAACTGCTCAAACGTCAGGTCGCCTGCAAAGGGGTTGCCTGCGCCCACAATGATGGCAATTTTTTCTCGGCTGAGAGGAACCTCTACCAATCCCTGATCCCGCTCTGCCTGGGTCAGGTCGCGCCCCACTGCCACCAGATCCAGATCTCCAGCCAGTAAGGCCTGTAGCGCCGCGTCTGTGCCGCCTGCGACAAGGTTGACCCGGGTGCCAGGGTAGCGCTCCTCAAAGCGGGCCTTCAGACTTTCATTAATCAGCGTCATGCTGGCAGAGCCGTCTATATTAACGGAGGTGTCTGCCGGAACGCTGGCGGGCAGCGGAAATTCTGGCGGCGTAGATTGTGCCAGCGTTGGAACTACCCACCGCAGTCCAAGCAAACCAGGAGCGCCGCCGAGGGCAACTAGCAGGACTAGCAGGGTAAAAGATGTTTCTGGATTTCGCAGCATTGTTGAGGGCAGCCTAGACGTGAGCAGAAATTTTTTAGGTTAATTTTTGCAAAAGACGTGTTAATTATATAGCCCTCTTTCTTATCAGAAGTTAATAAAGAAGACAATTTGAAGTAAAAATACTCATCAGGTGGGCGATCGCCCAGTTCCTTCCCATACAAGCGTTTCAGCCTTTGAGCAAGAGAAATCAAGGGATTCTCGTGCCGCCTCTGTTTCGCGGGGTACTAGACGAACCGACAAGTTTCCCTTAGTTTGTCGTATTTCTTTTGAGATGCATAGTCCACGCCGATTTTTGATAAGAATTGCCTATACAAGCAGCATCGCTGGATAAGCGATAGGCCTGAGCCTGGCAAGCGCCGGGAATCAGACTAAAAACTGTCGAGAAAACCTTTGCAGAACAAGCAAAAGCGCCACGCTGAACATATAACCGCGCGGCGCTTACATCATGACTTGCGGCAACATGGCTTGCTGCAACTCGTTTTGAAAACTGGCAGTTGATTGAAAACTGGCAATTGAGAACGGCTATCAGCCAGAATCAATCACAGGTAAATCAATTCACAGGCGAACTCATCACAGGCGAAACCTTCGCTTGCCCAGCTTTATCCAATCTCTTTCTGTCCAATCTCTTTTTGTCCAACCTGCTTTACCCGGACTGCTTCCAGGATGCTACCAGAGTCCTCGAACCGGGCCCGCTGGACGCGGCGCAGGCTGGGGATCTCCTGGAACGCCCTGGCTGAAGGGCGGAAACTGGGGGCCCGCAGGAATCGGCCGCAGAGGTTGAGAGGGAGGCAGCAGCAGCAGCGAGGTGTCAAAGGGATTGTTCAAGTCGGCAGTGCGGATGGTGGGGCCGTCCAGGTTTTGCTGGTTTGAAGCGTCCACGTAGAGTCGATGCACCTGCCGCGCATCGGTGATGATGTTGTTTTCGGGGAAGGGGCCAAGGAACCAGGTGAAGGAGTTGACGATGCCCCGGTTGCCAAAGAAAGTGCCACTGGCACCATAGTAAGCGTCCTCAAACGCTTGCTGGAGTGTTTGGATGTCGTCTGCGCTGCGGGTTGAAGTGACAGTCTGGGCGATCGCCCCTGATCCTAGCGCCCCACCCGACGTTGCCAGGGTGAGCAGTCCAGCCAATATCTTAAACCTGAAGCCCATGGCAAATTCCCTCAAATTTTGTCCAACATCCTAGCTCATTTCAGAGTACAAACGACAAGTTTTTTCCAAAGCTCGATGGATGACGACCTAGACTGAGGAGGGATCGGGAGAATCTTTTCTATCTGGTCATTACAGCATTTCTCGCCTGCCTTTCTAGGAGACTCTTTGCCTCGCTATCTTGGCGATCGCCCCTTAACATTTCACCCCAAAATTGGAATTTTTAGCCGTGATTCTTGCCGATCATCTAATTCTTTTTTCGCGCTATCCTCAACCAGGAACCACGAAAACGCGCCTCATTCCGCATTTGGGAGAAACCAGAGCCGCCCAGCTTCAGCGACAGATGACCGCGCAGGTGCTGCGGCAAATCCGGCCCCTCCTGTATCCGACGGCGGAGAATTCGACCCGTCCTATTTCAGCAGAAATTTGGTTTTCGGGGGGCGAGGCAGCGCAAATGACAGACTGGCTGGGGTCGTCCTGGGCGCTATATCCGCAGCCGTCGGGAGACTTGGGCGATCGCCTGTTGAGTGCGGTGGAACGGGCGATCGCCACTGGAGCCGAGCGGGTGGTGGTGATTGGCGCAGACTGTCCCAGTGTGGATTCCGCGATTTTGCAGCAGGCGTTTACCGCGTTGCAGACCCATGACCTAGTGTTGGGGCCAGCCACCGATGGCGGCTATTATCTCATCGGGCTGCGGCAGCCGGTTGCAGATTTATTCAGGGGAATTGATTGGGGCACTGAGCGCGTGTTTGCCCAGACCATAGCGATCGCTCAAGCCCTTCATCTCTCTATAGCAACGCTTGACCCACTGACAGACATCGACACGGCTGCCGACTTGCCCGTGTGGGAAGCGCTGCGGGAGCAGGTGATTTCCGTGATCATTCCAACGCTGAATGAAGCCGCAGAATTGCCGAGCCTGCTGGAAACCCTATCGCCCTCTGGCACATTGGAAGTGATCGTGGCAGACGGCGGCAGCCAGGACGATACGCGGGCGATCGCCCAGCAACACGGCGCGACGGTCGTCCATTCCGCGCCTGGCCGCGCCCGCCAGATGAACGCCGGAGCCGCCGCCGCCACTGGCAAAACGCTGCTGTTTCTCCATGCCGATACGCGCCTGCCCAAAGATTTTTCTAATCTGGTGCAGCAAACCCTGTCCCAACCGGGCGTGGCGCTGGGGGCGTTTGACCTGTCGATTGACGGAACCTTGCCGGGATTGCGCTGGGTGGAGCGGGGGGTGCGCTGGCGATCGCGCTGGTTCAGCCTGCCCTACGGCGATCAGGCGCTATTTCTGCGAACAGACACCTTTTGGCAACTGGGCGGCTTTCCAGAGGTGCCGATTCTGGAAGATCTGAAGCTGGTGCGAAAGGCTCAGATGTTGGGCAAAGTGGCGATCGCCCCAGCAGTGGTATCGACTTCGGCGCGGCGGTGGGAAGCGCTGGGGGTGTGGCAGACGACACTGATCAATCAGGGCGTGCTGATCGCCGCTGGGTTGGGCGTGCCTCTAGAGAGAATTACTCGGTTCTATCGGCGATCGCGGTCAAAAAAATTGCTGCCAGCCCCCTTCAAAATTCGTAAAAAAAATAGGGATTGAAGGCTCAACCCCTAACGTATCCCATTATCTACAGGCTAGCTAGACCAATCTCAGATCAGCATACTCAGCGACTAGCTCATCTGACGAGAGGGTCTGACCCTCCACCTGGGGGGTCCAGAGAATTTCCAGCGCCAGCAGGCGATCGCTCGACACCGACCCCATCTGCGACAGCGCCCGACGCAGGTCATCCGTCGAGTTCACCACGGGCAGATCTAGCTTGCCCAGCGTCGCCGCCAGCAGCGTCACGACGATATATTCGCCCTGAGTCTGAATTTCCGTAGGCTGCTCGGTCGCCACCCGCTCACCCGTATCGACTGTAGCCAACGCCGCAGGAGCCGATTCTGCCTGCCGCAACTGGCGGTTGACATTCGACAGCGTTTCTTCGCTAAATTTGCTGCGCTCCGCCAGCGCCAGTCGATTAAACTGTGCCTCAGCCGCCTCCAGGCGATACTGTGCCGACTGCGTGCCGCCATAGACCCAATATTCGGGATGCCGCAGTAGCGCCAGCGTCGTTTCTTGCAGCGCCTCCGTCAGCCCTTCTTTGGAACCCGTATCCGCCGTTTTTGCCAGCCGATCTAGGTCTGCCTGCAAGCCGCGAGCGCCAGACAGCAGCCCTACTTGAACTTTGGACACCGAAACCGTGGGCGACACTGCGCCATAGCCCAGGTCGTCATAGCCATTCGCATCAGACTGCGCGGCTCGAACGCTCCGCACGATAAATGATGCAAGCGAGATAAAAATCAGAATGGTGAACAGGCTGCCTGCACCGCCTCCAAAGAAAATCGGCCCCCACACCAGCGGAAACCCAATGCCGCCGCCAGGATAACCACCAGGATAGTAGCCGCCACCGCCATAGGACGGAGCCGGACGGCTGGTATAGGTGCGGCTGGGCACGCTAAACCCGCCGCCGCCGATGCGGCCGCCGCTCCGACTTAGGGCCAGAGCGCTGCCCGCATTGCCAAATACTAACGTTGCAATCAGAGAGAAAACTACAAGCGGCCGAAGCAGAGGCCGCCACACTTGAGAAAAGAACCTTCGCATTGCCTCCAGCCCTCCTGTAAATGGTTGGGCAAAACCCGTGGGGCAGGCTGTGCAGTTTGCAGAGCTAAGATTTGCAGCGCTGACGTTGCAGAGCTTTAGAAAACGTTACACAGCCAATCGATATTTCTAATGTAACGCGCTCTGTTTCTAGACAGGGGCGGCTAGAGGCTGTTTTCAGGGGGGATGACCGTACTTGAAAAACCAGGGGCGATCGCCCGAAATTTTGACAGAGACCGCCTGCTTCTGTCAGCCGCCGCCGACAATGGTGACAATTTCCAGGCGATCGCCCGTCTGCATCACAGTCTGTTCCCAAAACTGGCGGTGCAAAATCTCGCCGTTATACTCCACTGCCACCAGACGCGGATTCATGCCCAGTTGCTCCAAAAACTGCGGCAGTGAGGTATCTGGCTCGCAGGTGCGGGGTTCGCCATTGACCTGAAGCGTAATCGACATAGCTTAACGATGAGATGAAAAACGACCCAGAAGATAGAGTTATGCTACCGCAGAGGGCTAGAAGCGATCGCCCGTCGATAGCTACTCCATCTCATCCAGGTCTGGATCTAAGTCAGTCAGGTATGCCAAATCCGCTAGATTCACGTCTTCCTCTTCGGACTGCCGGGCGACTAACACCGGATGCTGGTGGAGCGGCACAGTAAAGGTGACGGTAGACCCCAGCCCCTCGCCCAAGCTGTAGAAATTCACCTCACCCTTCATCGCTTCTACAAGCCTCTGGGAAATGGCCAGACCAAGCCCTGTGCCGCCATATTGCCGCGTCCGGGAACCGTCTACCTGGCTAAAGGACTGAAACAGGCGGTCTTGCTTCTCTAGCGAAACGCCAATGCCTGTATCGGCGACGCTAATCTTGGCATAGCCTTTGTCTTGGTCAGACTGGCGGGGCAGGATGTCGGTGGTAACGGTGATGCCGCCTTCGTGGGTGAACTTGATGGCGTTGCCCAACAGGTTCAGAAGCACCTGGCGGAGGCGCTGATAGTTGCCGTTTAGGATGATTGGATCTCGCGTCTCGGGTTTGCAGATTCTAAAGCTCAGGTGCTTGTGTTCGGCCTGCGGACGGATAAAGCGTTCCACATCGTCCATCAGGTCATCGAGCTTGACCGGGTTAATCTCGATTTCGAGCTTGCCTGCTTCGATTTTGGCAATGTCCAGGATGTCATTGATGATATCGTTCAGGTTTACCGCTGAGCGGTAGGCTTCTTCGATGAACTCGCCCTGTTCTTCGGGATCATCCGCCATGCCGTCTACGATGAGTTTGAGGAAGCCAATCATGCCGTTGAGCGGGGTGCGTAGCTCGTGGGACGTGTTCGCCAAAAACTCGCTCTTGAGGCGGGAGGCTTCTTCGGCCTGGCGGCGGCTCTCTTCGAGGTCGTGATACTGCTGCATCAGTCGCTCGGCTTGGCGGCGGCTCGTTGCGTACAGACTAGCATGGGCCAGCCCCGTTCCAATCTGCTCTGCAAATTCCTGAACTAGCTCGATTTCGGACTGTCTCCACACCTGAGCTTCATCGTCTTGATACAGCACGAGGAGTCCGTTGGGCTGGCCGTCGTGGCAGGTGGCGATCGCCAAAATTGCCATCTCCCTGCCGCTTTCTTGATCAATCTGCGTGGTGCTAACGGGTTGGAGCGTGGAAACGGCCTGCTGCAAGTAGGGAAAGTGCGGTAAATCTAGCATTTGCCCGACGCAATCCACCACCCCATCTTGCCGATAGTCTGCCATGATCTGCGCTTTTCCCTCTTCAGCGGGGTAAGCACACACCCAACAGCGACTCAGGTTGAGCGTTTCACCCAGTCCACTGGCGGTTTGCTGCCAGATGGTATCGAGGTCAAGCGTATGGCGGATATTCCAGGCAACGCGAGTCAGTGCCTTTTGATAAAAGATGGAGCCCCTGCCCCGGAGCGTGCTGAAGCAAGGGGGCGATTCTAGCAGCCGGTGGGCCTGGTCATCGGTGCAGGCATAGAGCAGATGCCCCGTGACGATGACTGCTGAAGGCAGCGCGTTGACTTGCAGAATGGGGCTGAGCGCGAGGTCAAAAACGAGATACTGCCCGCCACAGCGAAACAAGTAGGAAAACCCATCGGGGCTGCCCAAATCAAGCACCATACGAATCCGCTGCAAGTAGGGCGCAAGGGCGGCTGGCGCAAACTCGACTTCCTCAATCGGCCGACCCACCAGCTCTGTGGAACCTAGTCCGTAACGAGCTGCGTCCTTCCAGGAGAAGGAGAGGTAGGTTCCCACAGCGTCTTGTATGAAGATGAGATCACCAATGGAGGGCGGTTTCTGGAGCGGGCCGCCGGGTCGCCTAGCAATCCCTACATCTGTCGGGCCAACGACAGAACTAGAAGAATCTTCAGACAAGGTCATCAGCGTGCATCGGAGACAGTGAGTTCAAACGAGTTCAAACGCGCAAAATGTTCTTGGAATCAGGTTCAGCAAGTATCTTCGCCTAACGTAGCCTGTCGCAGAGGCTATCTGCAACGGCTTTTAAAGCAAATCCGTGATTCCTACAGCAGTTGGCTAGTCGTTCCATTCTCCACGGGGGGGAACGGGCGGATTGCGCTGGAGCGATCGCGTCAGGTCGTCGTCCCGCGAGGCTCCTCCCCGCAGCCATTGACGGACTGCAACTTCAATCACCTTGCTCGGATCGCTGGTGAGATGCCCAATCTGATTCAATAGCTCAGCGTCGATCTGGATTGACAAATCGACCTTGTTTCCAGCCGCCACTCTGGGGCTGACGGCGGGTGGCGGGTCTGTGGGGGCGATCGCCTCCTGAGTCGAACTCTGAACACCGGCCTGAGCCTTCACACCATCAGTCTTCACACCATCAGTCTTCACACCATCAGTCTTCACGCCATCAGTCTTCACGCCATCAGTTTTCGCCACATTAGATTCCACAACAGGGTCACTCATAGAATTGTCTTGCTCTCTCACCGTTCCGCAATGTGTTCCGTCGCTGATATCGCCTGGTTCGCCTATACAGACACCCTTCCAGGATGAGAATCTACCGACTTACAGTAAATTCTGCCCTAAATCGTTTTGTACAGGGAATCTAATGTTGTGAGTTGTGAACTTAATGGCTTGAATTGTAAATCTTGAGTCGTAAAGCTTGATGTAGAGCTTGGTGTAAATCTCGGTTTAGATTTTGAGTCTTGGCGATGGCAAGCCGCAGAGGAAGCGGCGTTTCGTCTGGCTTCTAGCAAGAGTCTTTCGCAAGCGAGAGCGTTTGTATCCAGAAAAGTCCCCTATGGTCAAGCCCCCTTGATAGTTCTGGAACAACCATCTACTCCGCTCAAGACCTGTTTACTACACCTCTATTGCACCCGACTCCAGAAAGCTGCACCCACTTTTCTAAGTGATGCTGGCTCTTAAAGATTCTGGTTCTTAAACGAGGGGCGATCGCCCTTCTTCCCAAGCACCCCTGAATTAAACTGCCTACAAAGGCTACTGTCTCTACAGGCCGCCTTGCAGCGTAAAACAATAAACAATACGCTACAACTTGACCTATCTTGATCTATTTACAAATCATAGGTCATCTGGTTCCTCCCAACTGCGGCGAAACCCAAGACGACTCAAGGGACTGCCGATGCGTCCGGCAGAGAGAAGCATTACAATATCTTAAGCGGTATGCCTTAAGGGCGATTCACTGCCTGGTTTCTCTTGCGGTTCCTCTAAGCATTGCCGCCCCTTTTACCCCTTGATGCCTTGCGTCTATGACCGACGTTCCCGTCTCCAACATCCGCAACTTTTCCATCATTGCCCACATCGACCACGGCAAGTCCACGCTGGCCGACCGCTTGCTGCAAACGACGGGCACGGTTAGCAATCGAGAAATGAAGGAGCAATTTCTCGACAATATGGATCTGGAGCGAGAGCGCGGCATCACGATTAAGCTTCAAGCCGCCCGGATGAACTATCGCGGCGAAGATGGTCAGGACTACGTGCTAAACCTGATCGACACGCCGGGGCACGTAGACTTTTCCTATGAGGTGTCGCGCTCTCTGGCTGCCTGCGAAGGGGCGCTGCTGGTGGTGGATGCGTCGCAGGGCGTTGAAGCGCAAACTCTGGCAAATGTGTACTTGGCGCTGGAGCATAATCTGGAAATCATTCCGGTGCTAAATAAAATCGACCTGCCGGGGGCAGAGCCAGATCGGGTCAAGGGAGAAATCGAAGAAATTATCGGGCTGGATTGCAGCAGCGCGATTCTCGCCTCGGCAAAAGAAGGCATTGGCATCAGCGAGATTCTAGAATCTATAGTGCATCTGGTGCCACCACCCCGCGACACGGTGCAGGAGCCGCTGCGGGCGTTGATTTTCGACAGCTACTACGATTCCTATCGCGGGGTGATTGTGTACTTCCGAGTGATGGACGGGACGCTGAAGAAGGGCGATCGCATCCGACTGATGGCTTCCCGCAAAGAGTACCAAATCGACGAACTGGGTGTGCTGTCGCCCAACCAAATCCAGGTAGACGAACTGCACGCGGGCGAAGTGGGCTATCTGTCGGCTGCCATCAAAGCAGTAGCCGATGCGCGAGTGGGCGACACCATTACCCTGGCGACGGCTCCAGCCAAGGAACCGCTCCCTGGCTATACGGAAGCCAAGCCGATGGTGTTTTGCGGACTGTTCCCTACCGATGCCGATGAGTTTGAAGACCTGCGAGAAGCGCTCGAAAAACTGCGGCTGAACGACGCGGCACTGCAATACGAACCCGAAACCTCCAGCGCGATGGGCTTTGGATTCCGCTGTGGCTTTTTGGGGCTGCTGCACATGGAAATTGTGCAGGAACGACTGGAGCGCGAATACGACCTGGATCTGATTACCACGGCTCCATCGGTGATTTACAAGGTTCGCCTGCTAGATGGCAGCGAGGTCTATATCGACAACCCCAGCCACCTGCCCGATCCCCAAAAGCGCGAGGCGATTGAGGAACCCTACGTGCAGGTGGACATGATCACGCCGGAGGAATTCGTCGGCCCGCTGATGGAGCTGAGCCAGTCTCGCCGGGGCGTGTTCAAAGATATGAAATATCTGACCCAGGGGCGCACGACGCTGACCTATGAACTGCCGCTGGCGGAGGTGGTGACGGACTTTTTTGACCAAATGAAGTCGCGATCGCGCGGCTATGCCAGCATGGAATACCACCTCATCGGCTATCGCGAAAATCCCCTGGTGAAGCTGGATATCCTGATCAATGGCGACCCGGTTGACCCGCTAGCGACCATTGTTCACCGGGACAAGGCGTACTACGTGGGCAAGGCACTGGTGGAAAAGCTGAAGGAGTTGATTCCGCGCCACCAGTTCAAAATCCCGCTGCAAGCCGCCATCGGTAGCCGCGTGGTGGCCAGTGAACATATCCCGGCCTTGCGAAAAGACGTGCTGGCGAAGTGCTACGGCGGCGACATCAGCCGGAAGAAGAAACTGCTGCAAAAGCAAGCCAAGGGTAAGAAGCGCCTGAAGGCGATCGGCACGGTGGATGTGCCCCAGGAAGCCTTTATGGCAGTGCTGAAGCTGCAATAACCTTGGAAGCGCCCACGCCCATTACGCAAGACCTAGTGCTGATCGGGGGCGGACACAGCCACGCGATCGCCCTGCGGATGTGGGGCATGAACCCGATTCCTGGCGTGCGGCTGACGCTGATTACCGACGTGATGCACACGCCCTATTCGGGGATGCTGCCGGGATACGTGGCGGGGCTGTACGACTTCGACGAGTGCCACATTGACCTGCGACCGCTGGCGAATTTTGCCGGGGCGCGGCTGATTGGCGATCGCGCGATTGGGCTAGACCTGGCGCAAAATCGAGTCCTGTGTGCCCAACATCCGGCGATCGCCTTCGACTGGCTCTCCCTCGACATTGGCAGCACGCCCGCTGTGTCCACGGTTCCCGGTGCTGCGGAACACGCCATCCCTGTGAAGCCGATTTCGCAATTTTTGGCGCAGTGGGAGGCGATCGTTCAGCAGGTGTCCGAACAGCCCCAGAACCCTCTGCGGCTGGGCGTTGTGGGTGGCGGTGCGGGCGGCGTAGAGCTGGCGCTGAATGTGCAGGCGCGGCTGCGACGGGTTTTGCAGCAGGCGGGCCATCCCGACACGCCGCTAGAGATGCATCTGCTGCATCGCGGCCGCGAGATTTTGCCAGAGCGCAGCCCCGGAATGCGGCGCAAGATGCAGCAAATCCTGACTCAGCGCGGCATTCAGCTTCATTTGGGCGAAACGGTGGCAGCCGTGGAGCCGGACGGATTGCGCTGCGAGTCTGGACGCTGGATCGAGTGCGATCGCCCCTTCTGGGTGACGCAAGCTGCCGCCGCACCCTGGCTGAAGGAATCCGGCTTGGCAACCGACGATCGCGGCTTTGTGCAGGTCAACGATTGTCTGCAATCCACCTCCCATCCCCAGGTTTTCGCGGCGGGCGATGTCGCCACGATGGTTCACCATCCGCGACCCAAAGCGGGCGTGTTTGCCGTGCGCCAGGGCAAGCCCTTGTTTGAAAATCTGCAACGCGCCGTCCTGGGCAACCCGCTGAAGCCCTTCGTGCCACAAAAAGAGTTTTTGATTTTGGTAGGCCTGGGCGATCGCGCCGCCGTCGCCTCCCGCGGTCCGCTGCACCTCGGCCCCACCCCCTGGCTCTGGAACTGGAAAGATCGCATCGATCGCCGTTTCATGGAGAAGTTCTCGGACTTACCGGAGATGAGAGATGAGGGGTCAGGGGTTAGGGGTTGGGGGTTGAAGAACAAGACACGACCTTCTCTCCCTCTCCCCCTCCCTCCCTCTCCCCCTCTCTCCATTATCCCAACACCCCAACACCCCAACACTCCCCACTGCGCTGGCTGCGGCTCCAAAATCGGCAGCCAAACCCTCGACCGCGCACTAAAACGGGTGCAGGCGGAACTGCCGGAGCTGCGGCGGGAGGACGTGCTGCTGGGGCTGGATGCGCCGGATGATGCGGCGGTGGTGCAGATACCCGCTGGGCAGGTGCTAGTGCAAACGGTGGACTACTTTCGGGCGCTGGTGGATGATCCGTTCGTATTTGGACAGATTGCGGCGAACCATGCGCTGAGCGACCTGTTTGCGATGGGCGCGAGTCCCCAGAGTGCGCTGGCGATCGCCACGTTGCCCTACGCCACCGATGCCAAGCAGGAAGAAACCCTATTTCACCTGTTGGCGGGCGCGACCAAAACGCTCCACGCGGCTGGGGCCGTGCTGATTGGCGGGCATACCGTCGAAGGGGCAGAGCTGGCGCTAGGCTTTACCTGCAATGGACTGGCGGAACCGTCCCACCTGCTGCACAAGGGCGGCTTGCGACCGGGTGACGTGCTGATTTTGACGAAACCCCTGGGCACGGGCACGCTGTTTGCCGCAGACATGCAGCGGCAGGCGAAGGGCCGCTGGATCGAAGGGGCGATCGCCACGATGCTGCAATCGAACCAGGCAGCGGCGGCTATCTTTCGGGCGCATGGCGCTCACGCCTGCACAGATGTCACGGGCTTTGGGCTGCTGGGGCATCTGGTGGAAATGCTGCGGGCATCGGAGCCTGTGGGCGTACAGTTAAATCTGTCGGCACTGCCGCTGTTGCCCGGTGCAGCAGAAACGTTGCATCAGGGATTCCGCAGTTCCCTGCATCCACAAAACCTGGCGGCGGCCCGCTGGGTGCAGGATTGGGAGCAGGTGTCTCAGTTGCGCTCGTCCGAAATTCCAGCCGACATCCTGTTTGACCCACAAACCGCTGGCGGGCTGTTAGGCTGCGTGCCAGCAGAAACAGCCCCGGCTTGTCTGTCGGCACTTCACCAGGCTGGGTATACCGAAGCCAGAGCGATCGCCCGGGTTGTTCCTTCAGAGGGCGATGTTGCTCCGCAAGGCTGGAGCCAACGCTCTGTTCGGCTGATCTAGGCAAACAAGCCAATCGACACGCCAAATTTCCCAACCCAGGAACGATGTCTGGCGGCAGCGCTAGGATTGCGACTCGGTGAAATTGGCGGATTCTGGCTCCATCGCCTGGGGCCCGGGTTCGCTAGGCGGCGACATGGGGACTGATTCCAGCGCGGCGGGACGTTCCCCGCGAACCGGAGCGGCTTCGGGCGGAGCCTCTCGCACGGGCGCTGCCTGGGGACGCTCAAATCGAGGTGGCGGCTCTACCACACGCGGCGGCGGCTCTACGACGCGCGGCGGCGCAACGTTCACAGGCGGCGCAGGCGGCGCAGGTGGCACAATCTGAGGCGCTTCGGGTTCTGTCAGTCCAGAAATATCCTTGGGCGTGGATTCAGGCTGGGGCGTAGCGCTAGATTCGGGCGCGATGGGCGTTTGCACAGATGGGCGGGGGAGGTTGCCCGATGGCGCAGGCTGACCCGGAGTGCTGCGGGTGGGGGCTTGCGGCAAGCGATATTTCGGCTCTTTTGTCTCGTCAAGTGAAGCGTCTGGCGCAGGGGCGATCGCCCCCGATCGGCTGCCTCCGACGGGAGGTTCCAGGGTTGGGCTAGGGCCAGGAATAGGGCGATCCGGCAGCATGGGCGAGGAGTTGAGGCGATTTAGCTCGGCCTGCCAATCTCGAATCGCAGCCCGCGCCTGGGGATACAGCGCCCGATTGGGACGCACCAGTGCCGCTGCGGCGATCGCCTCTCGCAGGCGGCCGCGTCGCGCCAGCGTCCGCGACAGGTTGAGATAGGGCTGGTCTTCGATCACCTGGATCTGGCGCGTCCAGTCGCGAATTAACGCCTGCGCTTCGCCTCGCAACGCACGACCGTCGGCAATTTGCCCGGCCTGGGCGATCGCCGCTTGCAGCGAGGGAACCGTGCCCTCAGTAGCCAGCCGCCGCGCCCGCGCCAGAATGGGTCGATCCTCCAGCCGCTCGATTTCGCGGTGCCAGTGGGCAATCATCGTCTGCGCCTGGAGGCGGCGCGGGTGTCCTGGCTGAATTTTTTCGGCCTGGGCGATCGCCGTCTTCAGCGTCTCCACAGTTCCCACGCCCGCTGTCATCTGCGCCAGTTGCAACTGCCGCAATCCGTCTAGCTGAATCTGCCAGCTTGCCAGACTGCTCTGCGCCTGGGCATAGTAGGCGCTAGTGGGCTTAATCTGCTTCACGGCAGAGATAGCCTCCATCATGCTTATGACGTGCTGTGGCGTGGCGACCCAGTTTGTCCAGGTGGAAACAGCCAGCTTCCGCGCCTCGCTGAGATGGATCAAATCCTTCGCCATTTCAGCCCGGCCGGGATTGACCTCCACCTGCTTGGTGAGGGCGATCGCCTGATCAAACTTTTGCTCCTTCCAAAGCTGGAAGGCCGCGCCCAGCAGCCGATCGCTCCACTGGTTCAGCATGGGCTGAGCGTCGCCCCAAGCATAGCTGCCCTTGTCAATCCGCCCCGCTTGGGCGATCGCCTTGCCCAAATCGGGCAATTTACCTGATTGGGCAGCCTTCTGAGCCTCGGCAAACTGCTGTCTTGCCTTGCGCTCTACCAGCAGTTGTTCCGACAGCGCCCGGGCCCGCTGGTTACCCCAGTAGGGATGGCTCATCTCGCCCAGATCTCGGATCACCTCCGAGGCGTTACCCCAGGCTTGCTCTTTCATAGCGGTTTGGGCGGCCGCTACCAGCGCCTCGCCCTGCCGCCAAATGCCCTGCCAGGTGGCGATCGCCGCCTCTGCATCAGCCCGCACCGAGCTAGACTTAGGAATTCTGCGGGCAATTTCCACTGCACCTTGCAAATCGCTGGCGTTCATCTTCTGGCGGGCGATCACCAGCAGCCCCTTCGACCATTCTTCAACCGATCGCTGCGCCTCTTGATAGAGGGGGTGTTCTGGAGTCCAGGTTTCAATCAGCGCTAGACCCGACAGTAGCTCGTTCAGCTCACCCGATCGAGCCGCCTGCTGAGCGCAAAACAGCCGCTCCATATCGGGAGCTAGTGGCGACCCTGTTTTGCAATCGGGTGCGGGCGGCAGCATTAGCATCCACAGCAGCGCCGATGCCGCCACGCCGCCCAAAGCCGCGCAGCTTGTCAGCCCTACAATTAGCCATCGCCAAGACTTGGGCCGGGGCTTGATGAGCGTATCTGGTGCAAGCCCACCCGCCTGTCCAGCCCCGCCCAGGTACATGCCAAACCCATCCGCGCCCCCTTCGGGCGATCGCAACTCACAAAATCTCACTGGCATAGCGAACCCTCACCCCAGTCAAAATCACCTAAAGCATACAGTCGCTTGAGTTAACAGCCGCTTGAGTCAACAGCCCCACGAAGCATCCGTATTACTTCTGATTCTCTACAATATATTCTTTAATAATGGGTGGACGTGGCCCCCGAAACAAAAAACCACGGTTTTTGGGCAATCGTCTTTTGAAATTTACAGGATTTAGCCAACCACTTCAGGATTGGCAACATTTCGCTTCGTAACAATCCCCTTGGTCTGACAGGATGCTCAGCGCGACCCCTTAGCGCCGCTTGTTGCAAAAAAGCGGTCGCAAAGATGAAAGAAGCTCCCTCTACAAGCCGTTAGCCCAACGACTCGCCCAGGAAGCTTACGCTTTGAAGCTTTTGGTTTGATTTATGTCGCTTAAGCAGGATTGCCGCCAAGCAGATGCCGGTTGATTTCTAGAATGGGGCAAAACAGGCTGGCTTGCACTGGGGTCAGGTGTTGTCGCACCACATACTGCATGGCTTCATAGGTCGCGTTGCAGCTTCGCTGTGCGCCAAAGGCCCGCATGATGGTTTGAAACCATAGCAAAAAGCGCTCTTGCAGCGTTTCTGGATCGTTAAGCAGCATCGCCACCGCAGAATAGCGCAGCACCCGCACCGTATCCCGCTTCCACTTGGTGGTCAGGTCAGTGCCGCCGCCCTGAAACAGAGTCGGGTCTTTGCTCATCATGTACTGCTGAACCTGGTTCACCAGCAGCGCCTCTACACTCTGGATGCGTTGATAAGTTTCGAGTCGCAGCCCGTAGGATTTTGTATAGTCTCGCAAAAATTGTAGGTCTGCATCAGTTGCATACTGGCCTTCGGTCTCCAAGCTAAGGCGTTTCATCTGGCTAAGCATAGAGGGTTCTTCGCAGGATTGGTTCAGGATGAAGTAAGGGAAAACGCGAAAGAATCAATGGGTCAGCAACCGCAGAAGCTCTGCTAGATGCAGCTACGGCGTTTTTGAAGCTAGTGAGGTACGCGGATAAACAAGAATCCCTTGCCCCGCGAGGGCAGCGCGTGCCTCACCCTGAAAGAAGATGCTGTAGAGACCTGATTGTATTTAATCTGCCCAGGACGCATGACAAAATAACGTTTTGTAAAGCTAATTCCAGGAGGGACTTTGGGCGATCGCCCCCCAATCGCCGCCCAATCTCCGCCCAATCGCCCCCCAATCGCCGCCCAATCGCCCCCAGTCTCTTCTCTCAAAAGCCTCAAAACCCAGAAAATAAAGCAACGTTGGGCTGCTTCTGCCTGATTTCAGCCTTGGGGCTATCGCGCCGGACTCGGAGGGCAACTTGTGACCCAGATCACCAGACTATTCCCTAAGATAGATGCGATCGCGCCCCAGGACACCCAAAAAATCGGCACAGCGACCGAGGTCATGAGGGCGATCGCCCCCCACACTAAAAGTAGCGTTTAACTGTCCTTGCCTTACAGCGACCGGATTCCTGGCCTGTGAGGCAATTTTTGTAGCCATTTTTCAAACGTCTCACGGTCTGCACCCCCAAATCTGTGATTCAAAAAACATCCTTAAACCAAACAGCAAGGCTAGGCTTTTGGTCACAAACTAGGGATGAATTGAGGGGGCCGCTCTGTCAACCTGTCAACGAGTGCGCCGTATCGAGTCTTCGGGCGGGTGCTACAGTCTGGCTCTGCTGGCTCTGACCGTCCTAAGACCTGCCCGATTCTGCCATCTAGCGCCACGCAATCGAGGTTAAGCCTGTGAAGATCGTTTGGGAACAAAGCATCTATTTTGGCAACGTTCCAGTATTCTGCTCGATTTGCGGTCGCGAGTCGCGTCCCATTCGTAGCGGCTCAAACCAGCTCTTGCTGGCGGTGATTTACAACGACCAGGGCGTGATTTGTGGCGAAGCCTGTAGCGATTGCGTCAGCGCCGGGCCGCAGGTAATTCGCGCCCGCCTCCAAGATCGGGTCGAGATTTTGCGAGAAAAGCTGGCAGACGTGGAGGCGATCGCCCAGCTTGCCCAAGACACCATCGAGCTACCCACGCTAGAGCAAGAATTTCGGGTACATCGCCGCGATGGATAGCGGCCGCAATCCTTCTATCGCTTGGTGGTAAACACCGTCGTAAACATCATCAGCATTCCGCCGATCAAAATCACCACGGCCAGCCCGCCCATCACCCAGTTCAGAGAATCCATCGAGTCCATTGGTCTGATCAATCCTGTCGTTTGTTAAAGCTTGTTACATTAAGAATCAGGGTTCAACCCGTTCTCATCCACAAGTTTTCATCCAAGTTTTCATCATAGTCGTTTGGGTCGGATTCTCAATGGGTTCATTCTTTGCGCTGATGCTTCTGGCGACCGGGGCGATCGCCGCCCTTGGTTTAATTCTTTACCTGCTTACGGCCCGCCGCTACCAGTCTGGCGACTCCGTCGCCCGCTCCTACGACGAATGGACGCAGGACGGCATCCTGGAATTTTACTGGGGTGAACATATTCATCTGGGACACTACGGCTCCCCGCCGCGCCGCAAAGATTTTCTCAAAGCCAAGGCCGACTTTGTGCATGAAATGGTGCGCTGGGGGGGACTCGATCGCTTACCGCGTGGCTCCACCCTGCTCGACGTGGGCTGCGGCATCGGCGGCAGCAGCCGCATCCTGGCGCAAGACTACGGCTTTAACGTCACAGGCATCACCATCAGCCCCCAGCAGGTAAAGCGGGCGCAGGAACTCACACCCGCCGGACTCAGCGCCAAGTTTCTGGTAGACGACGCGATGGCGCTGTCTTTTCCCGATGCCAGTTTCGATGTCGTCTGGTCGGTGGAAGCCGGGCCACACATGCCCGACAAAGCAATTTTTGCCAAAGAGCTGATGCGCGTGCTGAAACCCAGCGGCGTGCTGGTCGTCGCCGACTGGAACCAGCGCGACGACCGCCAAATTCCCCCTGAATCTCTGGGGAGCGCATCGTCATGCGACAACTGCTGGATCAGTGGTCGCACCCAAAATTTGCCAGTATCGAGGAGTTTTCGGAACTGCTAGAAGCCACAGGCCTCACCGACGGCCCCGTCACCACCGCCGACTGGTCAAAGGAAACGCTGCCCTCCTGGCCCGACTCGATCTGGCAGGGCGTAGCGCGACCCGCCGGTCTGGTGAAATTCGGCATTCCCGGCCTGATCAAATCGCTGCGAGAAGTGCCGACCATTTTGCTCATGTGGCTGGCGTTTGGCGTGGGGCTGTGCCGCTTTGGGATGTTTCGCGCTGTCCGTAAAGAGGTTAAAGGGTTTGGGGACATAGGTTCAAAGCTTTGAATCACATCCGGCTGAGCGAACTCTTGCCCCATCCCTGGATGTAATCCCCGGATCAGCAATCTAAAATCGCCAATCTAAAATCCAAAATCTCACGTTGCGTAGCCAATCACCCGATAGACCTCCACAAGCTGCTGTTTGCCGCTGAGCGCTAAGGGTCCCCAGGATTCTACCTGAAACTTGCCTTTGACATGCATCAGCGTTTCCTCAGCGATTAACACGCGGCAGAGATCGACCTGGCGATCCTTGAGGCAGCTTTCCAGCCGAGATGCCGTGTTCACGCTGTCGCCAATCACGCCGTATTCCATTCGCTCCTTGCCGCCCAGGCTGCCCACACCACCCACGGGGCCAGTGAAGATTCCCACCCGCATCTGGATCGGCGGAAGTCCGCGCTGTTGCCAGATCTGGTTTAACTGCTCCAGCCGCTTGCCCATTGCCAGGGCGCAGGCGATCGCCTGATAGGCATCTTCATCGACCTCGCGCTCCTCCACGCGGGGCATGGGCACCCCGAAAATCGCCAGCAGCCCGTCGCCCGTGAACTTGTTGATAATGCCGTGGTGCTGCTGAATTTCGTGGGTCATGGCTTCGAGATATTCATTCAGCCATTCCAGCAGCGCCTCCGGCGGCATTTGCTCAGAAATGGTGCTGAACCCTTTGATGTCGGTAAACAGCATTGTGGCGACCAGCCGCTGACCCGGCAGCTTGCCTGAGGCCAGCAGGCGATCGCGGGCATTCCACAGCGCGTCGGCAATTTCGGGGGGAGGTGTTTTGCCCCAGCAGCGTCATCACCATCTGGGTGCTGGCGGTGCGACTGCTGCGCTCGGTAGGCGACGATCGTGCCCAGCGCCATCATCGAGGCGATCGCCGGAGCCACCGTCGGCACCCAGCCCTGCTGCAAAAATAGCCCAAAGCCAGCACCTGCAATCAGCCCCAGCAGCCCCACGCTGCTCAGGCCCAGCGCGATCGGATGGCGCACGCTCCAGGCGATCGCCCCGCTGACCGTTGCCCAGCCCAAGATCCACAGACACTCTTGCCACTCTGCCCAAAACCAGAAGGGCGATCGCGCTCCGGTGGCAGCATCGAGAAACTGGCTCACCATCTGGGCGTGAATCATCACCCCCGGCATCTGGTGGCTCACCTCCTCGCCCGCGCTAAAGGGCGTGTAAAACAAATCCTTGCCGCTGGGAGCCGTCATCCCAATCAACACAATTTTGTCCTGCACCCACTCTGGCGAAATGTCCTGCGCCAAGACCTGACTCAAACTGACGCGGCGAGCCGGATTTTGGCGGGCGCGATAGTCTAGCAGGGTTTGATAGCCGCTGCTGTCGAGGCGCTGGTAAGCTCCGGAGTTGGGCTTGTAGCGGCACAAAAGCGGACGCGCCAAAGCTGCAAATCGTCGGGATTGGGCGGCGCTGGGGCGCGGGCGGATGCCGTCTGGCTTCAGGTAGGCGATCGCCAGCCGCAGCGACAGGGACGTATGGGTTTCGGTGTCGGGTGTGGGCGTATAGCAGGCTGCGGCGAATCACCCCATCGCGATCGATCAATCACAAAATCATTGAACCCGACGCGCTCGGCGGGCAACCCCGGCGGGTGGAATGCGACTCCGGGACGGATCGCTGCGCGAATCGCCCGCCGACTCGCCCAGTTTGGTAATCGCGACTAGGTTTGGGGCCAGAAGTTGAGCTTGCAACTGGGCGTGACCCGGCTCCTGGGGTACGTCGCGGTGCAGGTCTAGCCCGATGACGCGGGGCTGATATTGCTGAAGCTGGGCGATCGCCTGGGCCAGCGTTTCATCCGACGGTGTAGACCGCTGGAGCGCTTGGATATCCGCTTCGGTAATCTCCACCACCAGCAGGCGCGGGTCGGGCGAATCGGGTGAATTGCCAAGCAATCCGTCCCGAAATCGCAGGCGCACCATCCGGTCATAAATCCGCAGTTCCAGCGGTTCCAGCCCGCCCACCTGCCGCAGCCCCAACACCAGCCCAGTCACAGTCAAACCCGTCAGAGTAGCCGCCTTCAGGCCGCTCAACCCGCTGGAGCAAAAAGCGTTCCAAAGTTTTGTCAAAGAAGAGGGTGAAGCGCTCACGGGTGGTTTAAGAAAAGACTGCTGAAGACTATAAACCAGTCAATGAAACAGTTTGTAACTTGAGAAAACCGCACCCTAACGTCACCGATTTTATTAATCCCAAACGCACTTGGTTTTCACCATTTCCAAAGGGATCATTCTTCCCAAAGCATCACTCTAGCTTGGTTGTGTGCCTGGATATTTGCATCAGGGGTCTTCTGGGGCGATCGCCGCTCGCACAAGAATCACGGTGCAATCGCTGCTGCGGGCGATCGCTTCTGGGATATTGCCCGTGAGCGCCTGTTGCAGCAGGCTTTCGCGACTAGCCCCCAGCACAATCACGTCGCAGGGTTCCTGCCACGCCAGCCGCAAAATCGCCCCCGGCACGGAATGTCCCCGAATCGGGCGGGTAGTGATGGAACAGTTGACCCGCTGGCGGAGTTCGTCCATTGCCGCCGCCATCACCGACAGATCCGCCAGCGGCTCGTCTACAGGCAACACCTGACAAAGCTTGATGCTGGGGTCAGGGCTGAGGCTCGTGAGTGCAGGCAGCAGCGTCAGGGCATATTGGGCATTGGGCCCACCCGACAGCGGCAGCAGCCAGTGATTGAACCTCGTCTCTTCGCCCAGCTTCACCAGCACCACGTCGCAGGGAGCCTGCCGAATCAGCGTGTCCACTGCCGTGCCAAACACACGCCCTGGCGTGCTGGTGCTGCCCTTCCAGCCCATTAGAACCAGGTTGATATGCCGCGCTTTAATGGCCTCTAGCATCGCCTGCGCTGCGTCGTGGGCTACACGAATCTGCGTATGCACCGGCACCTGCCAGTTTTGCCCCAAATGCTCAATCTGCCGCAGCAATCGTCGTGCCTGGGTGGTGCGGACGGCAGTTTCCGAAGGCGGATGGGCCCGCGACACCAGAATGACGTGCAGCACCTCCAGTTCATAGCCCCGCGCCTGGGCGATCGCCCCCGCCAGTTTCACCAAAATCGGAGCCGTCTGGGGATTGCTGACGGGCAGCAGCAGCCGACCCCGGCCTGTGGCGGGCGATCGCGTCCGGTAGACCTCGTAAGAGGGGGCGGGACGCGGCCCCAGTTGCAGCGACTCGCCCGTGAGCTGATCAGACTCGGCGCGAATAATGTCGGCACGGGTGATAATGCCCACCAGCTTTTGTCCATCGGTAACGGGCAAGCGGCTGACCTTAAACCGATTCAGTAAAAACAGCACATGGGTGAGCGAGTCAGACGGGCGGACGGTTACGGGTTGCGGTGTCATCATGTCTGACAGGGTTGCAGCCGCAGGATTGGCAGGCTGCCGCTCTGGAGCCGACAGGTCGCTCTGGGTGACGATGCCCACCAGCCGTCCGTTGTCTACGACCGGAAATCCGCGATGGTGCGATCGCGCAAAGGCCTGTTTCGCCTCATCCAGCGACAGGCTGCTCGACAGCGTTTCTACCCGCCGCTGCATCACCGCTGCCGCCGTTAGCTTTTGCCAGGGCGCGGGCTGGGTTCCCGGCGACTGAATCTGGATGCCGTTCCACTCCAGCAGGCGGCTATAGAACGAACTGCCCACCAGTCGTTGCGCCACCAGATAGGCAATGCCCGACCCAATCATCAGCGGCAGCACCAGGTTGAAATTGGCGGTGATTTCAAACACGATAACGATCGCCGTCACCGGGCCCCGCGTCACCGCGCTGAAAAACGCGCCCATCCCCGCCAGCGCATAGGTACTGGCTGGACTGACATGCGGTGCAAGCCCCAGCAGTGATTCCAAGCCGCTGCCCGTAATGCCCACCAGCGCCCCCAGCGCCGACCCCAAAATCAGCGACGGCGCAAAAATTCCTCCTGGCGCACCCGACCCGTAGGCCACCAGCGTCAGCAAAAACTTTGCGCCAAAGGCCAGCAGCAGCAAGTACCAGGCGGCGTTGCCGCCACTGAGCAGATCTTGCAGCCCTGTATTGTCTCGGAAACTGTCGGGCAGTTGCGATACGACTAACCCAGACAGCAGCCCTGCCAACCCAATTCGCCCTGGCAACCCCAGCGGGAGCCGACGGTTGAGCGTCAGGCTGACAAAAATGCCTCGGCTAAACAGCGAGCCTAGCAGCCCCGCCAGCAGCCCCAAAATTAGAAAAAGCGGCACGTCGTAGAGCGAAAACGTCGCTTCATAAGAAGTCATGCCCAGATCCAGGCTGAGGCTGCGACCGCCCAGCACCCGCGACACAACTGCGCCCACAAAGGATGCCAAAATCGCCGTGCCCAGCGTAATCCCGGAGAAATCTTGCAAAAACTCTTCCACCACAAACAAAATGCCTGCGATGGGGGCATTGAAGCCGGCCGCCAATCCTGCCGCCGCGCCCGATGCGATGAGCTGGCGACGATATTCTGGCGAGGTGGGAATCCACTGGCTGAGCTGGGCGGCCAGCGCTGCACCGATCTGCACGGTCGGGCCCTGGCGACCCAAGTTCAGCCCCGCGCCCAGCGTCAGGATAACGCTGACCAGCTTGACCAGGGCCACACGGACATTGAGGGCGATCGCCACATTGGCCAGCACCGCCTTCACCTGGGGAATGCCGCTGCCCGCCGCCTCCGGAGCCAGCCGCTCGATCAGCAGCCCCGCCAGCCCGCCGCCCACCAACCCCACCAGCGGCAGCACCAGCCAGTCTGTAAACTGGTGCGACCATTGCACCCGCCACCCGCCCAGCCAGCCCACGCTCTGTTTGAGCATGACCGCTGCCAGCCCTGAAACTAGACCAATGACGCAGGCTTCCGCGATCGCAAACTGTTTGGAGCCATTGATCCAGCGCACATTGATCCAGCGCATTTGAAGAATTTGGAATGAGGGAGAGCGCGGAATAGCGGTGATAGCCGCCGGGCTACCCATCCAACTGCTTCACCAAGAGCTGATTCGTCAGCTTCGGGTCGGCGCGGCCACCGGTTTGCTTCATCACCTGACCGACGAAGAAGCCCAGCATGTTTTTCTTGCCGCTGCGATATTTTTCCAGTTCGGCGGGATGGGCTTCCAGTACCTTGGCGATCGCCGCTTCGATTGCAGCCGGGTCAGAAATCTGGATCAGCCCCTTCTTTTCCACCAGTGCCTTAGCGGAGCCGCCCTGAGTCAGCAGGTCTGGCAGAATATCTTTGGCAATTTTGGTGCTGATGGTGTTGGATTCGATCAGCCCGATCATTTCCGCCAGCGTTTCGGGAGTCAGGGGCAGGTCAGCCAGGGTTTTCTTTTCGGTGTTGAGATAGCCGCTGATATCGCCCATCAGCCAGTTGGCGGCTTGTTTGGCGGGTGCGCCTGCGGCCAGGGTCGCCTCAAAGTATTCCGCCATCGCGCGATCGTCCGTCAGCACACGAGCATCGTAGGGCGATAGCCCCAGGTCTTCTTCGTAGCGACGGCGCTTGGCGGCGGGCAGTTCCGGCAGTTCGCTCTTCCAAGCGGCAAGCTGTTCGGCAGAGACTTCGATGGGACCGAGGTCGGGTTCGGGGAAATAGCGATAGTCGCTGGAGCCTTCTTTGACCCGCATACTGATGGTGCGCTGACTGCCCTCTTCCCACAGGCGCGTTTCTTGGACGAGGCGATCGCCCGCCTCTAGCACCTCGATCTGCCGCTCAATTTCGTAGTTAATTGCCCGCTCGATGGCATTGAAGGAGTTCATATTTTTGATTTCCACCTTCGTGCCAAATTTTTCTGATCCCACAGGACGGATGGAAATGTTCACGTCGCAGCGCAGAGAACCTTCCTGCATGTTGCCGTCTGATACGCCCAGATAGCGCATGATCCGGCGCAGTTCGCGGGCATATTCTGCCGCCTCTGCTCCAGAGCGCAGGTCGGGTTCCGACACGATTTCGATCAGCGGCACGCCCGCCCGGTTGTAGTCCACCAGCGAAAAGGTAGACCCAGAGAGGCGATCGCTCCCGCCGTGAACCAGCTTGCCCGCATCTTCTTCCATGTGCAGCCGCGTAATGCCGATGCGTTTGCGAACAGGCTGTCCCTCTTCTTCTAGCTCGATTTCTAGCCAGCCATGCTCGGCGATGGGCAGGTCATACTGCGAAATTTGGTAGTTTTTCGGCAAATCGGGGTAGAAATACTGCTTGCGGTCAAACTTGCTGTAGGGTGCAATTTGACAGTTCAGCGCCAGACCTGCCTTCACCGCGTATTCCAGCACTTTCTGATTCAGCACCGGCAGCGTCCCCGGTAGCCCCATACACACCGGATCGATATTTGTGTTGGGATCAGCGCCAAAGGCAGTCGAACTGCTGGAAAAAATCTTGGTTTCGGTGCTGAGTTGGCAGTGTGTTTCCAGCCCGATAACGGCTTCGTACTGGGTCTTGGTGGCGATGGTGGTCATAGAAAATCCTGGAAAATCCAGTTCCAATCCTCTGATGATTTATTGTATCGTTGCGCCTCACTCTCTCAAGCCATTTCAGAAATCGGCACTTCACGTGTACTGGGAATCAGATAAGACATTTAGGATAGCTATACTTCATCAGGTTCGAGGTTTGAGCCAATGCCTGGTTGTATCCCTTGCAAAAGCGAGAAAGTGCGGGGCAGAATGCGGGATAGGAGGTGGGGGAGGCGATAAGGATGGTATATATTGTTGTCCAAGCTGATTAGGCAAGGGGCTGGTCGTCTAAGCTGATTGTCCGAGCTTCAGGTTCAGGCTTCAAGGGTCAGTCAAATGGTCTTGTCGAATGATTTTGTGTTTGTGGCGTGTGTTTGGTTTGTGGCGTGTGTTTGGAGAGGGACGTGAGTACTGAATCGTCATCATTGGAAGCGCTGGTGCGGGAAATTGGAGAAGCCGTCCTGGCAACGACGGAAACAGTTGATCAGCTAACGGGACATATGGATACGTTGTCCAAGCAGGTGCAGCAGCAGGGCTATCAGATTTTCGCCTTGAGCGATACGGTACAAACCTTGGCAGAAAATCAGGATGCTACGCTAGAGCGACTGGCTCAGTTGACGGATACGCTGCAACGGCTGGTGGCAGCAATTGAAGAAGACCCCGAATCGACTTGAGGAATTCTGCTGGATTGACCTGGTGATGCCAGGAACATGTTGGGAATATGCGAGGGATGGGTCAGGGATGGGTCAAAAATGCGCCAGAAACTTGACAAAAATCCTGTAGGGCGATCGCCCTGGGTGAGTCTGGAGTACCTAAATGGGTGATGACACTGACCCGACAAATATGAAATGGTTGCGGAAAGGTTGAATCGTCACACACCCGGTCGGCGGAGCCGATCGAACTACCCAGCAATCAGCGAGGGAGCGCAAGATATATGGTCAAAGCTAGTAGCATGGAAGCCAGCACCGAAGCTTGCACGAAAGCCAGCACTGAGGACTACATTGCTATGACGACGGCTGAGTCGAGGTCGGAGGAACTAAAACGCGAGTGGCAGGCGCGGCTCCAGCAAGACTATCCTGACCAGCCCACGACCCTTCAGGACGCAATCTTGCACTGGCTGCTGGGTGATGCGCCGGAGCGCTTTGATGAGATGACCCCAGTGCAAGTTATGGTGGCGCGGCAGGCGATGGACTATCGCTATCGCATCTTGCAGCAGCGCTATTTAGGAGTCCGGCCAGATCAGGCTTACAAAAACCTGCTACAGCGCCTCAGCAGCCTATTCCTGATTCGCAGCAAAGTCCGCACCTGGGTAGCGCTATCGCGCGATCGCCATCGCAGCGTCATGGATGTGCTGCAAGAAGTGATTCAGGAACTCATCCAAAACGATACCTACATTCGCCAGCAGGTGCAGTGGATTGCTCGCTGCACCACCCAGCCCCGCCTGCGAGACGGACTGATGCTGGCCAGCATTGAGGAGTATTGCCTGCGCCCGATTCGCAATCAGCCGCTGCTGGTCTATCGGTTTGTCAACTATCTGCGGCGCACCCAGCGCGGCGGCATGACCCAGGTTCCGACGGGTGAACTGATTCGGCTGGTATCGGAGGAAATTGCTCCCGACGATAGCGACAGCGCCATGAGCCTGCTCGATTCTCAAGCGCTCAGCCGGTATGAGCAGCAGCGCGATTGGGAAGAGCAGCAGGCCTTACGCGACGAGGTCAAGCAGACTTTTCTGAACTATCTCAGCCAAGAGGTTGATCCGCTGGCAGCGCAGTGGCTACGGCTGCATCTCCAAGGCAAGTCGCAGGAGGCGATCGCCACGGCGCTGGGGGTTCCGGTCAAGCAGGTTTATCGACTGCGGGAAAAAATTAGCTATCACGCCCTGCGCGTGTTCGCTGTCAAGGCTGAATCCGAACTGGTCATGACCTGGCTGGGCACTTCGGTAGACAATAACCTGGGGCTTGCGCCTGATCAGTGGGATGAGTTCTATAACGCCCTCAGCCCAGAACAGCAGCAGTTGGTGCAGGATTTCAAAACCTGGAAAACCGCCGAGGCGATCGCCCAGCATCGCAATCTCAAGGTGAACCAAATTACTGGAGAATGGGTCAAGGTCTACCTGTCTGCCCACAGCCTGCGAAACTCGTCCCAGTCTGACGACTCCGACAACTCAGAATTGGCCTGAGCCATCCGCCGCAAACGCAGGCAGGGCAGGCTGGCGGCTTGCGGATGGCGATTTGCAGCAAGACTGGGTATGCTTGAGTGAACAAACCGCCCAGGGTGCTGGAAGCGGCTCGCTTCCATCATGATCAATCATGGTCAATCCCTAAAGATTGGGAACGGTGCGATTTTATGACCTCCCCGCTCAACAAAAAAGTCGGGGCAACATCTGCCGACGCTCAGTATCGGTCGGTTTTGTCTCATTTTCCAGGCAGCCTCGCGCAGTCGCTAGACCTCCAGCAGATGTTTGTCTTGATTGACGGCATCTTGCCCTTTGAGGCGTGTTTGTATTATCAAGTGCTGCCGCTAAAGCTGGAAGACAACTGCCTGCTGCTGGGCATGGTCAACCCCGAAGACAACCCGGCCGCAGATTATGTGCGCCGTATTATCGCCTACCACAACTATTATCCCCAGCCCCAGCCGATTTCGTCCGATGCGCTCCAGGCTGCCCTTTCTGCCTATTTGCACTATACGGGCAGCCGCGCTGCCCAGCCCAGTCCGCCTCCTGGCATAGAAGAGACAGACCGTTTGGGCGATCGCGCCAATACCAGGGATAAAGCCGAAGCCGATCGTCGTTCACGAGTCGCCCCCCGCATCCGCACCGAGCAAAAGCTAGACCGCAACACCCAGCCAACGCTGGTGGTCGATAGCCCAGAAGATTTGAGCCAGGAGCTTGCGCCGCCCCGGTTTCGGCCGATCTATGCGCCCTCGGGCACGCCACCCGCCGCACCAGAGCCAGCCCCGGAACCTGTTCAGCCGGAACCCGTTCAACCCGCTCTTGCAGCAGAGCCAGAAGGGCGATCGCCCGACAATCCCTTTGAGCCATTTCCAGATCTGGACTCGCTTTCCGATGTAGCCAGTGCATCACAGGCTGACGCAAGACCAGAGCCAATTCACGATGAACCCAAGGTGGCGCTAAGCCGCGATTCTGCCGAAGAGAATCCGGTTTCGTCCCCACCCACGGCAAAGCGGAGTGCCGAAGCCCCACCCTCCGAGGCGGTATTTTTGGGTGAAGACGAGTTAGCAGAATCCATCTCCGCTGTTCAGAGGCAGGAAGAGCCGTTGCCCACCCCGGCGATCGCCCCCGATATTCCTCTAGAAACCCTGCAAGACTATCTCGCAACCTTCATCAACGTCGAGCAGCCGCCCCAAGTGCCCACGCAACTCATGACCCCGATTCCGCCGCTCGTCATCCAGTTAAACCATCTCAGCCGTCCGGCGGAAACCTTGGCCACCTTGCCGCCGCCAGAACTGTTGCAAGAACTGTTGGGACGAGTCCTGATCGGGGGTATTGGACGGCTCTATTTCGAGCATCAGCCCCCGCTATGGGGCGCATCCTCTGGAGCCAAAACGGGGTACTGCAATCCGTCATTGACCGCTTGGATTTGCGTCATTTTCGAGGCATTATTGCTGAACTGAAGCAGCTTGCTGGGCTGCCGCTGGTGCCAGTCGAACAGCCCCGCCAGGTCGAAATCGAGCGACTACACGAGCGGACGCGCCTACTACTGCGATTCCGCTTTATCCCCACCGAACAGGGCGAAGAGGCGACGCTGCAAATTTTGCGCGGGGCCGCGCTGAAGTTTTATCAGCAGCAGCAAATTGCCACGCTAGAGCGAGATGCCCTACGAATTGCCCGACAACTCCAGACCAAGCTAAACGAAATCCGCGATCGCGCTCGTCTAGAGTCGGGCATGGTCGCCGCGAAGTTGGAGGTGCTGCCCGCCCTCAGCCAAATTATCAAGACCATTGAGGAACAGGTAGACAGCCTGCAACCAGAACCTGTTGATTCGTCAGAAGATGCGCCCCCTTGAGTAAACGCAGGCAGCAGGGCATTAAGGTAGGGCGTAGATGAAGCAGAACCAAAGGGTAAACTTTTGCATGCTTTTTTCTGCGCTTTTCTCCAAAATTGGCAATTCAAGAAAGCCAAAGAAAGCAAAATGGAGTGAGCTGCTTTGGCTCACTCCACTTGCTGACGGGCCAGGAGGGATTCGAACCCCCGACACCGTGGTCCGTAGCCACGTGCTCTAGTCCACTGAGCTACAGGCCCCTGCCAGAAACTTTATACTATCACACGACATCAACAGAGTCTGACTCATGGAACAAAATTCTGCTGAAAAATCTCTGCCCAACCTGACCCATCTGGACGCAACCGGGCAAGCAAACATGGTGGATGTGTCGGCTAAGGCAGCAACCGTGCGGATGGCGATCGCCCTAGGGCAAATCCAGATGCAGCCCGAAACCCTTGCAGCAATTGAATCGGGCAATGCGCCCAAGGGCGATGTGCTAGGCACGGCCAGGCTGGCAGGCATTATGGCTGCCAAGCAAACCGCCAACCTGATTCCCCTGTGCCACCCACTGCCCCTGCAAAAAGTAGACGTTCAGATCACGCCCAATCTAGACCTGCCGGGTTACGATATCCGCGCTGAGGTGCGCCTCAAAGCCGAAACTGGCGTAGAAATGGAAGCGCTGACCGCTGTTTCGATTGCGGCACTGACGCTCTACGACATGGCCAAAGCCCTAGAAAAATCCATGCAAATCACAAACATTCGCCTGCTCAGCAAGACGGGCGGCAAATCGGGCGATTACCAGGCGGCGCAATAGCCTGGATTGGGGAAATGCAGCAGTTTTGGACGGGGTGAGACACGCACTCTCCCAACGAGACCAGAGTTTCGGTTCCCTGCGTCCTGCACTCGCTGCAAAACCGCTGTAGTAGACAGTCACACCAGTACAATAAAAGCTGGATGTTCACTCGGATGACTATATGCCTCCCCGCTGGCCCCGCGAACCCGACCGCAACGACCCCGCCTTTCGTAAGCTGGACGACCGCATGACCTTTGCCACCCACGTTGCAGTGTTTATTGCGGTCAACTCTGGCGTGTGGTTTTTTCGACTCGTGCAAGCTCAAGCCTGGCCCTGGACCGTGTGGTTTAGCGGGCTGTGGCTGGCGGCCTTGGTGGTGCATGGGGTCTATATCTTTGCGATCGCTGACTACTCTGGCCCGGTGAGCAAGCCCAACGCAAAGTCCCCTTGAGGTGTGTCTTGAAACAGGCACCTCCAAACCGATTACGACCCTGACCGAACTTTTCATTCCATTCATCAATACGGCGTAGACATGGCGTATTCCAATTCTTCCGAAGCCATCGAGGCCCTGGCCGCAGAACTGGGCAAAGAGGTGTACATCGACGTAGCTAAGTGGCATTTGTATCTCCGCGATGCTCACCTCAACACCCCCCCTGGCAGAGCAGCTTTATCCCCTTGCTTGAAAAAGGCGTGCCGACTGAGGACGAGGTGCTAGATATTCTGCGCGGCATTCCTGTCAAGCTGGGCGGCGGCAAGCACGAAGTTTCTCTGCTAGATCTGTTGCCTGTGCAGTCCCAAATCCAATTGATGGACATTGTGGAAGCGTTTCAGCAAAAGCTCTGAATCATCTGAATAAACAGGCTGTAGGCATAAACAGGCTGTAGGCTCTGCACCTTGCCCGTCCAGCATCTTACCTGTCTATTATGTCTACTTGTCTAAAGGTCTTGTCTCTAAAGGTCTTGTCTAACAAGTCTTGTCCCGGTTCTATATTCGCCCGACTCGTAGAAAAATATCCCAGCAGACGGTTTTGGGAATCGTTGGATCACCCCAGGCAGAAGAGAGGGCGATCGCCCCCACTCTTGCAACCCGTCCCAGCCCCTCTGCGTCGGCATAGCGCTGCACCGCAGACCAGGTAGAAACGCAGCCCAAAATGATCTCCGGAGTCCACTGCACGGTCTGGCGAAAGGTGGGCGCGGGCAGTTCCTCAAACGGAAAGGGGACTGTCTGGTAATGATCATGCACGAGTTGCACTTCGGGCGGCTGCATGGGCAGGATGAGTGCGTAGAGTTCGTCGATCAGCGCGGCCACGGCAGGTGTGGCCTCGGCAACCCGGAATAAATCGCTGCACCAGGCCGCAATCACGCCGCCCGGCCGGCCCACGCGATTCACCTCGGCATAGAACCCGTCCAGCGGCAGCCAGTGCAGCGCCAGCCCGACCGTGATCAGGTCTACGCAGTGGTCGGGCAGGCCGCTGGCCTCTGCGGGCGCAACCGAATACTGAATTCGCTCGTGGGGAAAGGCGTTGGCGATTTGGCTGGCGCTGGCATCCGTCGCGTAGATGGTTTCAAAATAGGGCACCAGCCCGATCGCAACTTGCCCATTGCCGGTGGCGCAATCCCAGGCTGCGTCGTGTCTTGTTGCCGTTTTGACTAGGTAGGCGTATAGCTCATCGGGATAGCCCGGACGATACTTCGCGTAGCGGCTCGCCTGACGCGAGAAATAGTCTTTGAAAATAAGAGCCACGGAATAGGAGCCACGGAATAGGAGCCACGGAATAAGGGCCACGGGTAAATGGCAAAGGATCAGGAATTAGACCGACGGCGTTCAGGAAGATTTTAGAAGATCTGGTGGACGAGCGATCGCCCTAAGCCACGAACCAGCCCAATCTTAACCCAAACCCCGGCTAGCGACGACGCAGCAGCGGGTTGCAGCGCTGACGGCTCACACCATCTCGCAACCCTTCGACCACGCTCTCAGCACGACAGGCCTCCCAGGCGATTTGGTTGGCGTGGCGTTGGGGAAGCTGGTCTTCTTTTTCCAGCGCCCGCTGAAAGAACTCCAGGCTCTCACGATACTTCTCCTGGCGTACTAGAATCTGTGCCTTGAGATAGTAAAGATCGGGATTGTCAGGCGTATCTGCGAGGGCCTGGTCAACCGCCGCCATCGCGGGTTCAAACTGTTCCAGATCCCGATAGCCGATGGCGATTCCCCGCTGCGCTAGATATTCGGGCCCGGCAAAATTTTCCAGCTTTTCCAAAGCCTGTTCTGGGCTGCTAAAGGGCAAGTTCGTCGCCAGGAACAGTTCGATGTACCCCTTCACCAAATTTAGCTCTGGGTCGTCGGGGGCAATGCGTTCGGCCTCGCCCAAGGCGCTGAAGGCCCGCTGAAGTTCGCGGAGGACGGTGGGCGTGGCGGCAACGGTACTTTGGGTGGAGACGGCATACCCGCCTTCCAGGAAGTGTCCCACTGCTCGGTAAATGTTGCCCCGGAGTGGATCGCTCTGCATCAGCCGTTCTGCCGATCGCCGAGTCTGGGTAGCGCGATCGCGCAAGGTATCCCAATCCCGGTTCAGGTAGGCCAGCGATGCGACCAGGGCGTGGGCCAGCGGCTCATTGCGCGAGGCATTCTCCAGCAAACTGGCTGCTTGAGTGTAGTTACCCTCGGCAAACATGGCGGTGAAGGCGGCTTCGGTGGTGCGGTCGATGTTGCGGGGGTTGGTGCTGCGAAACGGGTCAGCGAGGGCGGGTAGGGCCAGACTGTGAAGCGCGATCGCCAGCCCTCCGGCCACCGAACCGAGCGATCGCCAAAACTGCTTTGAGGGCGATCGCCCCGTTTGGCGACCAGGCTGGGAATTGCGGACACCGCCACTCTGGCGCGAGACGAGAACCGCTGCAATCGACATAGCTTACCTATC
The DNA here is from genome assembly GCF_001548395.1 of Leptolyngbya sp. O-77. Lineage (NCBI taxonomy): Bacteria > Bacillati > Cyanobacteriota > Cyanophyceae > Leptolyngbyales > Leptolyngbyaceae > Leptolyngbya > Leptolyngbya sp. O-77. The sequence goes on along the minus strand of NZ_AP017367.1, from coordinate 4,151,904 downwards.
TCCAGAAATTGTGAAAACCACTAATTGCAAAAGCTACTTGCAAAGATACTTGCGAAGCTTACTAAAGTGTTAAAACCACTACAGTCGAACCCTGCTCTAGTGTACGAACTGTTTTGGGCAGATGCCAGAGCGTTCCCTACTGTCCTACTCGCATGTCCTGAAAATAGAGGCCTGGATCTTGGGCGACCCAGCCCAGGTCAGAATTGGAGCGGACTTCAAACCGCAGCAGGGGTTCCTGATCAGGGGCGCTGCGACCAACCGTGCCGAGGCGATCGCCCGCCTGCACTCGCTGCCCCACCTGCACCTGAATCGTCCCCAACTGGGCGTATCGCGTTTGCAACCCTTCGGGATGGTTGACGACGACTAGATTGCCGTAGTTTCCTTGATTGGCCGCAAAGGCGACTGTGCCCTCACCCGCTGACACCACCGGGTTTCCTTCACTGGCTGCCAGGTCTACGCCGCTGTTAAACACGACCTGCCCCGATCGCGGATCGATTTGCCAGCCATAGCCCTTAATCACCAGCGCCACCGTTGGGCTACCCAGGGGATGGGTTCTCAGAATCGCCGCCGCCCGATCGGGGCTAGTAATTCTGGGGCGGTTGTTAGGATCGGCCGCAGTCCCCGCTGCCGTACCTCCGGCCGCTGGGTTCGCCGAAGATAGCGTTGCACCGGGGACGAAAGCAACCCGACCCGGCGGGCGACAGCCGTTTGCCTCAAACAGCACATCTGCCCGCACGCGATATTGCTGTGCCAGGTCGCGCCAGGTGCGTCCAGTCGGAACCTCTACCCGCAGCCCGTTGATCGGCGGAATCAGCAGACTAGTGCCCACTGGCGGATTGCCCTGCCGCAGCACCGGATTCATGCCAATCAGGGTTTCTGCTGTCAGGTTGTGGCGCTGGGCAAGGCTGGCGATCGTGTCTCCGGCACGGGTCTGATAGCGGGTTAGCCGGGACAGCACCGGCGCTGGGCAGAGCGAGTCGGTGGGTGCATCGGCAGATTGGGCAATTAATAGGGCATAGGCTGAGGAAGGTGTTGGCAGACTGGATTGGGCGATCGCCCCTTGGCTCATACCTATGACCCCCAATCCCAGCAAAACCATCCCACCCAAATCAGCGCCCCGGCGCTTGCGATATGCCTGAAATTTCTCGCTCATGGACAACCCTTCTCTAACCAACGTTTCACCAGCAGGACTTAAGCACCTGTGATCGGTTTTCTGATTTTGGACGATTTCTGGTGGGTGCAGCCCGCAAGAAATCGTTCAACTGCCTCAGGACGAACCCAGATTGGCTCAAAAACCGGCTCAAATGTCTCCATCCTAGCCAGCCACAAACCGCTCTTGCGAGAGATTTCCTAGATTCTTCCCTGCAAAAAAATCCAAGAAAGATTACGCTGGAAGCGATCGCCCTAATAGGCAAGACGAAGCACCCGTCTGACGGTTACTTTAGAATCGCTCTGTATCGTTAAATCTTTACGCAGTCGCCCCACAGCATTCCGCCTAAATCTCTGCCCGCCCGATTCCCTCGTCACTGCTTCTCAACTCCGTCTCATGGTTAAATCTTTGAAATCTTGGGGCATGTACGCCGCCGTGCTGGTGATGGGTGTGAGTCTGGGCATGGCCGGACACGCGACTTGGCAGTCGTTCAGCCCCGTCCGCACCCCTCAGCCTTTGCCCAATCGCAGCCCTGCCAACGTGCCGCCGTCCCTGGCCCCTGTGGCGAACGAATCGCCGCCTGCGCCGCCGAGTGTTTCCAGCGCTCAGCCATACAACTTTATTGCGGCTGCCGCAGAGCGCGTTGGCCCAGCCGTGGTGCGGATTGATGCATCCCGCACAGTGAGCCGGGTTCCACCAGGAGCTAGTCCCTTCTTTCGTCGATTTTTTGGCGAAGAGGGCCCAAGCGCTCCGGAGCGATTGCGGCGGGGAACCGGGTCTGGCTTTGTGATTTCGGCTAGTGGGCAAATTATTACCAATGCCCATGTGGTGGAGGGGGCCGACACGGTGCGTGTGACGCTAAGGGACGGGCGCGAGTTTGAGGGACGGGTGGTGGGGGCAGATGAGGTGACAGATGTGGCGGCGATCGCCATCGATGCGACCGATTTGCCAACTGTGACGCTGGGCGGCTCGACCAACTTGGTTCCGGGACAATGGGCGATCGCCATCGGCAATCCTTTGGGACTGGACAACACGGTGACGGCGGGCATCATCAGCGCTACGGGACGCTCCAGTTCCGAAGTCGGTAGCCCCGATCGGCGGGTTCGTTTCATCCAAACCGACGCAGCGATTAATCCCGGCAATTCCGGCGGCCCGCTGCTCAACGACCAAGGCGAGGTCATTGGTATGAACACGGCCATTCGCGCCAACGCGCAGGGGCTGGGTTTCGCCATCCCGATCGAAACCGTCAAGCGAATTGCCGACCAGCTTTTTGCTACGGGACAGGTCGCGCATCCGTTTTTGGGCATTCAAATGACCAACCTCACCCCAGCGCTCAAGGAAGAATTGCAGCAAAACGTCGAAGACCCGCCCTTCGATCCGTCAAAGCTCGCGGTCGATCGGGGCGTTCTCATTCTCCAGGTATTGGAAAATACCCCCGCTGCCACGGCTGGACTTCAGCCCGGAGACGTGATTCTGAGGGTGGGTGGCGTTCCTGTTTACACTGCATCCGACGTGCAGGAGCAGGTGGATGGTAGCAAAATCGGCGATCTGTTGGCGCTAGAAATTAACCGGGAGGGTGAGGTTTTGGAAATTGGCGTGCGACCCACAACCCTGCCGCGATCGCAGAATTAACCGCAGAATCGGCAGAATTAACTCCCAGAATCAACCCACAGATTCAACCCACTGAGCAACACCAAATGCTAGCTGCCGGACGACTCATCGCCGCTATCGCGAAACGAGCCAAACGCATCAGCCACGCTGACTTCTAGCTCCATGCGTTGCTCCATGCGTCGCAGGAAATAGCCCGTCATCATGGCAGAGGCAAGCAGCCCCGCCAGATTGTCGCGATCGGTTGTAATCTGCATGTTAAAGGCTTCTGAGGGCAACATCCCGACAAGCCCCTGCACGTTTTGCGAAATGATGTCTTTGATTTCTGGGCTGACAGACCGGGCCACTCGCGCCAGCACCTCTGGCGACTGGTGCTGGAGATACTTCAACAGTTCGTTGGCTTGCATCTCTTCGGCGCTACTGCCAAACAGTTCGGTGCTGTCGGGGTCAAAGTTCATAGGAACCCAGGAAGTCACGATAAGATTGAATCCTATTGTTACATTTATATTTGCGCCTGTGACAATGCTCCTTAAGGGAAATTACGGAACTTGCATTAGACCATGACTCAGTATGACGCGCAGCCAAGTCGGGAATGGTGGGCCCAGCGCTGGATTGATGTGCTGGAGTCATTTGGCTGGGTGCGCCGCCTGGCCCGCGCCCGTAACTATGCTCGCGAAGGCCATGTGTTATCCATTGAATTTCGCGGCGCGAAGGTTCATGCGCGAGTTCAGGGCACTGCGCCAGAGCCATACAAAGTCACGCTGTCCCTCGATCCGTTTGATGATGAGCAGTGGCAGTATGTGATTGAATCGCTGTCTCAGCAGGCGATCTTTTCTGCCAAGCTGCTGGCGGGCGAGATGCCGCAGAATATTGAAGAAGTTTTCACGGCTAATGGGCTGAGCCTGTTCCCGTTTACCAAGTTTGATATCCACAGCCGCTGTTCTTGCCCGGACCCGGCGAATCCCTGCAAGCACATTGGGGCGGTGTATTATGTGTTGGGCGATCGCTTCAGTGAAGATCCCTTTGTGCTGTTTCAGTTGCGGGGGCGCACCAAGGAGCAGATTATCAGCGAACTGCGTCGGCTTCGTAGCGCCAGTCCCGATGTGCCACCGCCAGAAGAAACGCCCAGTCCACCAGTGGTTACATCTTCGGCGATCGCCCTGCAAACCTTCTGGCAGTATGATCATCAGCTAGAGCCATCGCTGGTGGTCATCGCGCCGCCGCCTAGTTCTGAAACTGTCCTCGATCTGCTGGGGCAGATGCCGCTACGTTCTGATGGCGGCACGTCGGGGTCGGTTTCTGCCCATGCGGTGAATGAGTATCTCCGCAGCCTCTATAGCCAGGTGGCGCAGCAGGCCGTGCTGTCTGCGATGACGGCTGGAACCCAGCCAGAAGAGAGTTAAGTCTGCAAGCCGAGACACAACGCTAAGCAACGGGTTCGAGCGTCTGGTTCAGGAATGCCTCGATGGTTTCCATATAGGCTTCTGCATCTTCCAGCATGGGGAAGTGTCCTGTCTCGGCGATGATGCGGTGGGTGATGCGATCGCTCAGGCTGGCAGCCTGCTGCCCCATCGAGGCAGGTATAATCTGGTCGTATTCGCCGGAAATTAGCAGCGTAGGAACCGTGAGGCGGGCAAATTCCTGCGGCATCACGTCCACAGCCTTTTTGCTGACGGCAGTGTAGATGGTGCCCAGGGCAGCTTCGTAGTCGGCATCGAGATAGTCGGCCAGAAACGCCCGGCGATCGCCCGCCGAAATCGAACGACGCAGGAACCGCGCCATAAACATTTGATCTACAAACGGGATGTAGCGCAGCCAGCCGGGGCGAAAATCCACCACATATTTCCCAAAGCGGTAAAAGGCTTCAAACGCTCGTTTGTTGTATTCAAAAATGCCGCTGCATGTCAAAATGGCGCGATCGACTCGCTCAGCGTACTGGTTCAGAAAAAAGACGGCGATCGATGCTCCGGTGGAATGAGCATTCAGCGTTACTCGTTCCACACCGAGAGAATCCAGCAACAGCGCCAAGTCGTCAGCATAGGTCTCCAGTTCATAACCAAGGGCGGCTACGTCTTCTGGAATGGGGCGGGGCAGGCGCGATCGCCCAAATCCCCGCAGATCGTACAGCAAACAGTCATATTGCGACACCAGCCGTCGAGCCGTCGATTCCCAATAGCGGGCAGACCCCGCCCAGCCATGCAAAAACACCAGTACGGGACGGCTTCCAGACGGTGCTGAGCCGGATTCACAAATCCATTCGTAATAGTGATCAACACCGCGAATCGAGCAGTAAGGCATCGGGTAAATTCTGACCTCGCAACCCCTTAACCTGAAAAATCTATGCAGACTCGGGCTTGGGTAGGGAAGATGGGTGCAGCAGCAACTCTGCGGTCGAGCGCTTTTCGACCATCTCGCGAGTGATGGCGCAGCGCGTCACGTCCTTGCGTGAGGGCAACTCGTACATTACGTCGAGCATCAGTTCTTCCACAATGCTGCGGAGGGCGCGGGCCCCAGTCTTGCGGCGATAGGCTTCCTTGGCGATCGCCCGAATCGCGTCTGGCTTAAACTCAAGCTGCACGTTGTCCATCTTCATCAGCTTCTGGTACTGCTTGACCAGCGCGCTTCGGGGTTCCGTCAAAATAGCAGCCAGCGCATCCTCATCCAGCGGGTTCACCACCGCCATCACCGGAACGCGCCCGATAAACTCCGGAATCAGCCCAAACTTAACCAGGTCATCCGGCTCCAAATGCTTCAGCACATCCGCCGTGCGCTTATCCTTAGACTGCTGTGCGTCCCCCGGCTGCACAAAACCCATCGACTTTTTGCCGATTCGCTGCTCTACAGCCTTCTCTAGCCCAACAAACGCGCCGCCGCAGATAAAGAGAATGTTGCTGGTGTCGATTTGAATGCAGTCCTGATAGGGATGCTTCCGCCCACCTTGGGGAGGAACATTGGCGATCGTCCCCTCCAGCATTTTTAGCAGGGCTTGCTGTACCCCTTCCCCCGACACATCTCGCGTAATCGAGGGATTTTCACTCTTGCGAGCAATTTTATCAATTTCGTCGATGTAGATAATTCCACGCTGCGCCTCTTCTACGTCCAGATCTGCAACCTGCAACAGCCGCAGCAGGATATTCTCCACATCTTCGCCGACATACCCTGCTTCGGTCAAAGTCGTTGCATCAGCTACCGCAAAGGGCACGTCTAGCATCTCCGCTAGGGTTTGAGCCAGCAGTGTCTTGCCACAGCCCGTCGGGCCAATCAACAAAATATTGGACTTTTGCAGCTCAACGGCATCGTCTGCCTTCCCACCGTTCGCAGCCTTACTCTGCACAAAGCTGAGGCGCTTGTAGTGGTTGTACACCGCAACCGAGAGGATCTTCTTGGCTTCGTCCTGGCCAATGACATGCTCATCCAGGTGCTTCTTAATCTCGCGGGGCTTGGGAATTTGGCTGAGAGAGAGGCGTGGCGCACGGGCGGCCCGCTTTTCAGGCTGCTGCTCTCGGCGGGGCGAGGGTTGGGGCACGGTGGAACTAGAGTCAAACAGCTCTTCATCCAAGATTTCGTTGCACAAGTCCACGCACTCATCGCAAATGTAGACCCCTGGGCCAGCGATGAGCTTGCGAACCTGCTCTTGCGACTTACCACAAAACGAACATTTCAGATGAGAGTCGTATTTTGACATGGTCGCCTCTTAATTCACTGCGGAGAGGGTCTCTCTGGCATCAGATATCCCTGGCCGAGAAACAACCTGATCAATTAACCCGTAGGCCTTCGCTTCTTCAGCAGACATAAAGAAGTCGCGCTCTGTGTCCGCTTCTATGCGTTCAAGAGGCTGCCCCGTATGCTGTGCCAATAACTCGTTCAGCGTTCGCTTATGATACAAAATTTCTCTTGCCTGAATCTCAATATCCACAGCTTGCCCCTGGGCACCTCCCAGCGGTTGGTGAATCATGATCCGGGAACTGGGCAGGGATAGACGCTTGCCCTTGGTGCCTCCCGACAGCAGAAACGCGCCCATGCTAGCGGCCAAACCGTAGCAAATCGTAACAACATCGGGGCGAATTTGCTTCATCGTGTCGTAGATGGCCATGCCTGCTGTGACTGAGCCACCCGGCGAGTTGATGTAAATTTGCACATCTTTTTCGGGATCTTCGGCATCTAGAAAAAGAAGCTGAGCAACTAGCAAATCTGCAACGTTGTCATCAATAGGAGTGCCCAAAAAAATGATTCGCTCTCGAAGCAGCCGGGAATAGAGGTCAAAAGCTCGTTCACCCCGACCAGACTGCTCAACCACCATCGGAATGGTGTTCATCACGTCAAGGGGGTGTGGGGACAGAGACGAAACAGCCCCAACGAGATTGCTGCTAGCATCGGATCTAGAAAAATGAGGCAGAACCATACAAAACCATTCAGCGACTTGAAAGAACTTTTGAATTCCAGAAGGTTAGGAAAGAATGAGCGTCTGAGGAGGCTTCTGCAAAGCGGGCTGAGTCAGGACGGGCGGGCTATGCGGTACAGGGTAGAGGTAAGAAGAGGCTGCTGAGCTTCTAATTCAGGGTAGCCAGCAAAGACGACGGTTGACCGCATAAAGCTGCTTGATCAGTGTTGTCCCGGAATCAGTCTACGGATAGTCGCTTCATCCATCAATTTCTCCTGTTGTCTCTGCTAACCGTTGCGTTTAGGTTCTAATGACCAGAGGCGTGCCGCCAAGGAACACTTACCCTGAGGCGCTATTCAAGAGTCAAATTCACCCAAGCTTTTGAGAAATTGAACTGAGAAATTGAACTCATAGATTTCAGCGATATCGCCCTTGCTAAACTCAACAAAAACACGCTAAACCTGGCAGCGAATAGATTGGGAGTACCATACCCGTCATTATGCCCTAAGTCGCAGGAGACGGGTAGGCAATCTCCAGAGGATCCATAGATTTAGGGGCGTTATGGATGGGGACTGTTACTTTCTGTAAAAGTGCCGAAATCCTCAAAACCGCATGAAGCTGAAACTCAACGGCGACTAAAGCGAGAAATCGACACAATGCTTAGTATTGCTCAATCAACCCTCATCTTTTTTGGACTTGGGAGTGCTGCGCTTGCGGGCAGCGGGCTTGGCGGCTGCTTCCTCCGTCACTTCAACCTCGGCGATCGCCTCTGATTTAGCACTTTCTGGGGATTCTGCTGCCGACTTGGCTGATTTTGAGCGAGTCGATTTGGCCGTCTTCTCGGCGGGTGTGGCGGGAGCATCAACTTCTGCCACGACTTCTACCGCTGCCTCTGTGCTAGCGGGTTCTTCTGCCAGGGCGGGTTCGGCTTTAGCGCCAACATCTACGGCATCCTCGGTGCTAGATAGAGTGGCTGTGTCGGTTGCGTCGTCTTGCGTGGGTTCCATTTCCACTGATTTTTCTTTCACCAGCGTTCCTTCGGGAACCAGTTCCACAGTGCAATTGGCTTCCAAAAACTCAAAGATTTTGTCGCGAATCAGGTCTTCCTCAATTACTTCCCGCAGGCGATTGCGGTCGATAGACTGCCCGTCCAGCTCCTTTAAGACTTCTTCAACTTTTGCTTCGACTTCAGCAGCGTCTACTGTGATGGACTCTTGCTTGGCTACCTCGCCCAGAGCCATCGTGCGCCGGAGACGGGCGATCGCCTCAGGGCGGGATCGCTGTCGCATCATGTTCACCACTTCGGGTGTAAACATTTGCTTAATGTCCATGCCCTGTTCGCTGAAGCGCATTGCGGTCTGGGTAATCATGTGATCCACCTCGCGGCGAATCAGGGTTTCTGGTAATTCAACCTCTAGATTGGCAACCAGCGCTTCGAGCAATGCTTCTTGTTTGTTTGCCTTGGTTTTGTCATTGGCCTCGTCCTGGAAGCGCTTTTCCAGCGACTCCCGCAGTTCCGCCAAGGTCTCAAACTCGCTGATGTCCTGCGCGAAATCGTCATCTAGTTCCGGCAGTTCCTTTTCTTTCAAGTCCTTCAGCGTCACTGTAAACACCGCAGGCTGGCCAGACAGTTCTGCCTGCGAATAGTCTTCAGGAAACGTCGTCTCGATTTCCTTGGTCTCTCCGACCGACATTCCGATGATGCCTTCCACAAATCCAGGAATGAAGCGTCCTTCAGACAGTTCTAATTCAAAATCGGTAGCGCTACCGCCTGGAATCTCCTTAGGCTCATCGCCCACAAGTTGACCTGTAAAGTCAATCACGGCGATGTCTTGCGCTTGAGCCGGACGACCTTCGACAGGCACTCGCGTTGCCGATCGCTCTCGATAGCGTTCAAGAACCTCGTCAACTTTTTCCGGTTTGTAGAGGATTTCTTCGGCTTGAGTCGTTAGCCCTTTGTAATTCTCTAGCTTTGCGGTTGGTGCAACGTCAATTGCCAGCGAAACCGTCAGCGGTTGACCCGGTTCATATTGCTCTACCAGGTCTTCGATGGGCGATCGCAGCTCAGCATTTCCCAACGCATCGATTTTCTCTTGCTCAATCACCTGACGAAGCGCATCTTCAATCAGCTCATCGATGGCAGTCGCCTTGATACTGCGGCTGCCATAGCGCTGCAAAACAACCTGACGCGGCACTTTCCCCTTGCGGAACCCAGGAATATTGGCATTGCGGATCAGCTGTTGCAGGGTCTTTTCGTAGGCCTGCAAAGTAGACTCGGAGGGAATTTCAATTTCTAGCCCAAGCCGACTGGCCGGGAGTTTTTCCTGGGTAACTTTCATTCGATAATTTCTCGCAGCGTTGTTCAGAGCAGCCCGTTCGGTATCGTCGCAATTAGCTATCGTAGCGGATTCTGTCTCAATCTGCATCTTGCTGTTGACACCCCCTTGACATTCACACCTGTCTCTCAGGTCATGCTGGAGTGCCTTGTCTTGAGCAAGCTGAAAAAGCAGATTAGGTTAATATGGTTGCTTTTCTTGCTGTGAATTGTCTTGAAATTCTATAAGCGTCTATCGCTAGGGCATTGGCTTAAGGCATACTCAACAGTGAATCTTCTAATTGCACGAACTGAAGTCATTGCACTCACTGAACCAGGTGCGCTTTTTGAGATGGTTTACACGACCGAAAACTGGAGGAAATGAGTTTGTCGCAATCCTATCGAGTTGCCATTTTGGGGGCGACAGGAGCCGTCGGAACAGAACTGCTGAGCCTGCTAGAGGAGCGCCGCTTTCCGCTGGCTGATTTGAAGCTGCTGGCATCTCCCCGCTCGGCTGGACAGCCGCTCACGTTTCAGGGAGAGCCTCTGATTGTAGAAGCGGTGGGCGATCGCGCGTTCGACAATATCGACATCGTGCTGGCCTCGGCCGGCGGCTCCACCTCCAAAGCTTGGGCAGATCGGATTGTGACTGCTGGCGCAGTGATGATCGACAACTCCAGCGCCTTTCGGATGCACCCAACGGTTCCCCTTGTGGTACCAGAGGTCAACCCCGGTGCTGCGGCCGAGCATTCTGGCATCATTGCCAATCCCAATTGCACGACCATCTTGATGAATGTGGCGGTCTACCCACTGCATCGTGTGCAGCCCGTCCAGCGCATCATAGCGGCGACCTACCAATCCGCCAGTGGAGCCGGAGCGCGGGCGATGGAAGAGGTGCGGCTTCAGAGCCAAGCCATTTTAGACGGCAAAGCGCCTGTGCCAGAAGTTTTGCCCTATCCGCTGGCGTTTAATCTGTTTCCTCACAACTCGCCCATGACCCAAAACGGGTACTGCGAGGAGGAAATGAAAATGGTAAACGAAACCCGCAAGATCTTTTCAGAGCCAGGGTTGCGGATTTCTGCGACCTGTGTGCGGGTGCCGGTCTTGCGGGCCCATTCCGAAGCAATCAACTTAGAGTTTGCCGCACCCTTCAGCTCCGATCAGGCACGAGAAATTCTATCCCAGGCTCCTGGCGTGAAGCTGGTGGAAGACTGGCAGGCAAACTATTTCCCGATGCCGATGGACGCAACTGGGCGAGATGAGGTGCTGGTCGGACGCATCCGTCAGGATATTTCCCATCCCAACGGGCTAGAACTCTGGATCTGTGGCGACCAGATCCGCAAAGGAGCGGCGCTCAATGCGGTGCAAATTGCCGAGTTGCTGATTGAGAAAAACTGGCTGCGTCCGGCGGAACGGGCGATCGCCACGCCACAGAGCTAGCATTTCTGAATCCTGGAGCTAGACACTCGATTATGACCATGTTTGGACGAGTCATTACGGCCATGGTGACACCCTTTACCTCGGATGACGAGGTAGACTATGCCGCCGCCGAAGCCCTGACTGATTACCTCGTCACCCACGGCAGCGATGGGCTGGTTGTGTGCGGCACCACGGGCGAATCGCCAACATTAAGCTGGGATGAAGAGTATCAACTGTTTCAAGTCGTGCAGAAAGCGGCGGCTGGACGCGCTAAGATATTAGCGGGAACCGGATCGAACTCTACCAAAGAGGCGATCGCCGCCACTCAGAAAGCTGAAAAGCTCGGTTTAGATGGGTCGCTCCAAGTCGTCCCGTACTACAACAAGCCGCCCCAGGAAGGGTTGTATCAGCACTTTCGGGCAATTGCCGAGGCCTGCCCCGATCTGGCAATCATGTTGTACAACATTCCGGGACGAACAGGGCAAAATCTCTCTGCTGAAACCATTGTTCGGCTTTCCGAACTGCCTAACGTGGTTGCAGTTAAGGAGGCAAGTGGTAATCTTGACCAAGTGAGCCAGATTCGGCGCTCTACCCCGATGTCCTTCGGTATTTACGCTGGCGATGATTCTCTAACATTGCCTATGCTGTCGATAGGGGGGCAGGGTGTGGTCAGCGTTGCTAGCCATTTAGTGGGTCTGAGTCTCCAAGAGATGATTCAATCCTACGAGCAAGGGCAGGTTCAGCACGCAATCCAGCTCCATCTCAAACTCTTTCCACTGTTTAAGGCGCTGTTTGTGACTACAAACCCAATTCCGATCAAGGCTGCACTCAGGCTCCAGGGTTGGAAAGTTGGCGATGCTCGGTTACCATTGGCGGATGACCTAGAGGCAACGGAGTTTTTGCTGAGCCAGGTGATGTCAGACTTGCATCTAGTTCCAAAAGCATAACCATTGCGAGAAGTGGGTTGTAGGCGAGTGATAGTCGAGACAGTTGATAGTAGCGAATTGGCATTGCCCGACTAATCGCAGATTCTTATTACAGGGCGGCACCTAGGCAAAGGGTTTAAGGACGAATTTAGGCTTAAGTGGAGATGTGGGGCTAGGAAACTGGGACAGAGCTTGCAGCAGGATTCTGCCATTGATTGATAGTCCGATTACCCCTTGCAACCGCACCTAGTCAGCCTTGACTTGTGGGCGATCGCCCAAGCCATTTTCCTCAGATTTCTTGAAAACTGAATATCAATTAGCTAAGAGCTTTACAGTCTCACAAGCTGAGGATTGTCCCACGCCTCTAACATCAGGCTATAGCTGCTGAAATTAATGTCTTTCAGGAGAAGCCCCAACAAGGCTCTCTATTGATAGCTTGCAGGCTTATTAGGTGCCCCCACTAGTGCCTTTTACCATCTCTTTTACCATCTCAAATTAGATTTTCTCGCTTCAGCTATTCAGGTTAAAGATTAAGTCAAGAAACCGCATTGAAACGATCATTAAAAGCTACTTTGATAAAAGCTCCAGTCGAAAAAGAAAATGCCCCTAGCCTTGAAATGTTCCAATCTTTTCGATATTTCTACCCACCTTTTTGCTCTTCTTGAGAAAGGCTAAAGCGCCCGTTCAGTGACGTGCGATCGCCCAAGCGCAGCCTCACTTTTGGTTTCAGAAAATCTCAGAACTTAAGGAATCCATCAAAAAAGGGACACACCAAAGACAAATACATTGACTGCTGCCGCTCTTTCTTCAACTTTTCAAAGTTTCAAATCCAAATCTAGATCAAGGACCTACATGAGTCAAAACGACCAAAACTCCGCCCTCAAAATTATTCCTTTGGGAGGGCTTCATGAAATTGGTAAAAACACCTGTGTGTTTGAGTATGCCGATGAAATTGTGCTGCTAGATGCGGGTCTAGCGTTTCCCACAGACGGGATGCACGGCGTAAATATCGTGCTACCTGACACCACGTACCTGCGCGAAAATCGCCAGAAAATCAAGGGCATGATTGTCACGCATGGACACGAAGATCACATCGGCGGCATTCCCTTTCATCTCAAGCAGTTTGACATTCCGGTAATGTACGGGCCACGTCTGGCAATGGCGCTGCTAGAAGACAAGCTGGAAGAAGCAGGGGTTGCCGATCGCACGGAACTACGCACCGTTCGCCCCCGTGAAATGGTGCGGATTGGCAAATATTTCCTGGTAGAGTATATCCGCAATACCCACTCCATTGCGGATAGTTTCAGCGTGGCAATCCACACCCCCTTGGGCGTTGTGATTCATACCGGAGACTTCAAATTTGATCATACGCCTGTGGATGGCGAATACTTCGATATTCAGCGTCTTGCAGAGCATGGCGAGAAGGGTGTCCTGTGCCTAATTAGCGACTCGACCAACTCAGAGGTACCCGGACACACGCCATCTGAGCGCTCCGTTTTTCCCAATCTCGATCGCCACTTTAGTCAGGCAAAGGGACGGCTGATTGTCACCACCTTTGCTTCGTCGGTGCATCGGGTTAACATGATTTTGGAACTGGCGAAAAAACATGGGCGCGTCGTGTCGGTGTTGGGGCGTTCGATGCTCAACGTCATTGCCCACGCCCGAAAACTGGGCTACATCCAGTGCGAGGACGATTTGTTTGTGCCGCTCAATATGGCCAACAAAATGCCCGATGAGAACGTGCTGATTTTGAGTACGGGGTCCCAGGGTGAACCGATGGCTGCGATGACCCGGATTGCTAATCGGGAGCACAAGCAGATCCAGATCCGAAAAGGGGATACGGTGATCTTTTCGGCGAACCCGATTCCTGGCAACACCATCGCTGTCGTCAACACGATCGACAAGCTGATGATGCAGGGGGCAAACGTGATTTATGGCCGTGACAAGGGCATCCACGTTTCGGGACACGGCGCACAGGAAGACCAGAAGCTCATGCTGGCGCTGACCCGACCGAAATTCTTCCTGCCCGTTCATGGCGAACATCGAATGCTCGTCAAGCACGCGGAAACCGCCCAGAGCATGGGCATTCCCGCCGAGAATATGGTGATTATTGACAATGGGGACGTGGTGGAACTGACCCAGGACAGCATTCGAGTAGCGGGTAAAGTGCCGTCGGGAATTGAACTGGTGGATTCTTCACGCTCTGGTGTGGTGCATCAGCGCGTGCTGAAGGAGCGGCAGCAGCTTGCGGAAGATGGCGTGGTGACCATCGCCGCGACGATTGGCTGGAATGGCGAGCTGGTGTCTGTGCCTGCAATCCACTTGCGGGGGGTAGTGACCTCCGTCGAGAAATCTCGACTGGAGCGCTCTGTGGTGCAAACCTTAGAAACCGTGCTGAGCGATCGCTGGAAAGAAGTAACGCACAACTTTGGCGATGGCGAAATTGACGTGGACTGGACGAAGCTACAGGCGACGCTGGAAGCCGAACTGCGCCGACAGTTGCGCCGCGAGTTTCAACGGAGTCCGCTACTGGTGTTTTTGATGCAAACGCCAATTAAGCCCGTTTCTGTGTCCAACGGCACTCGCCGGCTAGAGGCAGAAAAGGTGGCTTCTTAGACGACAAGCGATTAGACGGCGGATCAGTTCGTCAGATAAAGCAAGACGAAGAGGGACGCAGCCTATCACCTATCAACTGTGTCCCTCTTTTGCTTGACAGAGATCAACCCCAGTGACTTAGGCAGATGCGCTTAACTCAAAAATCTTGAGCGCTCTAGCCAGTGGGCTTAACGACGATCCAGCGACCCGTCTGTGGATCGCGGTAGGTTGTGAACGGGTTGGTTTTCAGGCTTTTTGGGCGATCGCCCGACGGATCGATCAGCGTAGCGGGCTGTGCAAACGGTGGGTTCTGGTTCTCCATAACGACGCACCCCAGAAGGCTTATTTAGGTGGGACTCTTAACCTAGATAAACGCCATTATAGGCAGCCCACTTTGCAGATGGAAGCAGGGGAAAACCCCATACTTTTGAAATTCCGGACAGTGGCTTCAGAGTGAAAACCGAGACTATCCCTTCGCCGCCTTTGCCTCCAAACTTTCCAAACGGCTCTTGAGCGTTTGATTGTCCTTCTTGAGCTGATCCAGCTCTTGTTGAAGTTTCTTTACAGCCTGATCCTGACCCGCATTTTTCATCACCCGCTGCACGGCTTCTTCGGCAATACGGCGGACGCGACCATCGGGGGTGCGGTCTGCCAGCGATTGCAGCACTGTGGCGGCGCGGGTGGTTTGCATTTGCCCCAGGGCCATGACTACGGACACCTGAGTCAAGAAGAAGGACTCGTCCGAGAGTTCCCCCAGCCGATCGAGAATACGCTCGACTTGGGGCTTTTCTTGCCCAAGGGATACCTGCCCCAGCGCCCGAATTGCGGCCAGTCGGAGCGCCTGGGGTGTGCCCATCGCCGTGTAGTCCAAAATTAGCTCCAGCGCCGCTGTCGATTCTTTCAGCTTGCTCAAGCCGCCGATTGCCCCACTGCGAACCGTTTCGTTCCACCCGGCACGGGTGTCCAGCACCTCTCGAAACAGTTTGATTACCTTTTCTTCTTTGGACTTGCCGTTGAGCGGGCTGGCAGCCACCGTGCCGAGCGATCGCAGCGCTGCGGCCTCTACGTAGTAGCTGGGGTCGCCCCTCTCGGCTACGGTTTTAATTGCCTTATAGCTCTCCTGGGTTTTTATCTGGGCTAACGCTTCGACGACCGACCGTCGCACTCGCGCATCGGCATCCTTTAGCCCTTCTAGCAGTGCCTCTAGCGATTGATCCAGCTTGATTGAAGCCAGTTCTGCGGCCACCTCTGCCCGCACGCCCCAAAACGGATCGTGCGCCAAGGCGTGACCCAGGGCTTTCACGGCTTCCAGATTGCCTTTTTTGGCAAGGGCGATCGCCGCATAGATCCGAGAAACCGGGTCAGGATCATGCTTCAACTGCGCCTTTAGCTCTGCCACGCCATAGTCCAGCGTCACCTCTTTCAAAACGTGGTTGCCGACATCAAAGCTGACGAACTGCGGCTTTTCGTCGAGCGGAAAATAGAAGGACTGTTCCCGCTCATGAATCCGCACGGTGAAGGTTTTGAGCGTCGCCAAGGGTTTGGCCGCCTTGTCCTTACCTTTGTCCTCTTCCTCTTTGGCATAGCCAAAGCCAATGGGGATTTTTAGGTCAAACAAGTCGCTCTTGAGATCGGTGTCGCCGTCGGTTGCCTGGGTTTGCACCACCGTTACCTTTGCCAGCTTGCTGTCGCTATCCCAGCTATAGGACACCTTATAATTGGGATGTCCGCCGCGATAGACATATTGATCGAACAAAAATTGCAAATTGCGCCCGGTCGCCTTCTCGATTGCCCGCAGCAGGTCAACCGTTTCCACAGTCTTGTGGGCATTGTCGTTGACAAAGGTGCGAACTGCATCGAAGAATTCTTCATCCCCCAACTCCCGACGGATCATGTGATATACACAGGAGCCTTTTTCATAAAGATGGCGATCGTATAGCTCGATCGCCTCCCGATAAACGTGGGTCACAATCGGACGACGATAGCGGCCGCTGTCTTCAGAAATGTAGCTGCGGGCTTCGTTCAGCCGGTAATAGGCGGCATCGTCGGCGGTGTATTCATGCTCCGTCCACAGCACTTCGGAATAGGAGGCCATGCCCTCTTTGATCCAGGCGTGGCTCCAGTGCTTAATCACCACCAAATCGCCAAACCACTGGTGCGCCAGTTCGTGAGCCACGAGCGCCTCGGTGCTGCGGTTGTCGATGGCGGCGCGTTCGTCGATCAGGCAGCGGTCGGTGAGCAGCGTGGTGGATGTATTTTCCATGCCGCCAAAGATAAAGTCATCAACGCAGACCTGGGCATATTTGGGAAAGGGGTAGGCATAGCCAAAGGTCTGGCTAAAGAACTCGATCATCTGGGGCGTTTTGCCCATGCTGCGGCGGGCATCGTCCTCCCGACCTTTTTCGACGTAATAGGTGACGGGTTTGCCGTGCCACTCGTCGCGCAGCTCGGCAAAGTCGCCCACCGCCAGCGTCATCAGATAGGTGGGATGCACCTCTTTTTGGAACCAGTGGTAAATTTTGCTGTCTCCGTCTTCAATCGTCTCCAGCAGTTCGCCGTTGGAAATTGCCAACAGGTGTTTTGGTACACGCACGCGGATTTCGCTGGTGGCGAGTTGCCCCGGATAGTCGAAACAGGGAAACCAGAAGCGTGAGTCTTCATCTTCGCCCTGAGTCCATACCTGCACAGGCTTTTGGGGGTAGTGCTGGTCGGGTGCGATGAAGTAAAGTCCGCGCTGGGGGTGGTCGTTGCTGTAGGTGATTTCTAGTGTGATGGGCTTGCCGGAGCGAGTGGGGTCTTTGAGGGAGACTTGGAGTTGTTCGCCATCGTAATCAAAGTGCAGCTTGTGCTTGCCTGCTTTGACGGAATGAATGTCTAGCTTGACCGCATCCAGCGCCAGCCGCTCAATGCCGTTTCGCACTGGGTTGAGCCGAATGGCGCAGGTGCCGCCATAGCGTTGGTGGGCGAGATCGAGATCCAGATCTAGCGCAATATGCTCGACCTGTCCAGGGCGATCGGGGTTGTAGTGGGGTCGGGCACCGGGCAACTCGAAAGAGCGGTAGCCATTATTATCTAGGGCGGTGGCGTAGACAGATTGGTAGACAGACTGATGGATCGTGCGGCGAAAGGACTGAGACATGCAATCAACCTGGAAAATGCAACGACGAGGGTGTGAGGGAATCGGGTCTGGGTAAGGACGAGGCAAATTTGAGGCAAATTCGGGGCAAATTTAATTCGAGACAGACTATCAGGATGGCATCTGACGTGGCAATAGGAGGAAGCAATGGGAGGAACAGAAGCGCTTGCGATCGGGCGCATCCCAGTTCTGCAAGTTTGCCCTCATCCCCCAGCCCCTTCTCCCAAAACGGGAGAAGGGGAGCCGGATTGGAAGTCCCTCTGCCGCTTTGGGATAGGACTTTAGAGTGAGGGTTACAAAAGTTGGATGCACCCCTTGCGATCGCCCCACCTGGCATCCCCCTGCTGACGCTCTGCTGAGGCTCTGCACCCCTTCTGCTGAAGCTCTGCCAGACCTTTGCCAACAAGACGAGCGATCGCAGCTTGGAAGGCAAGTCTAGAAGCTCAAATCTGAAAAACAGATCAGGGAAACCCATTGGCAAGGCAGATTGGGGAGGCAAATCCCGCAAGGCAGCCCTACGCACAGATTACGCACAGATTACGCACAGATTACGCACAGATTACGCACAGATTACGCACAGATGAAGTCCGTATGGGTTGATACGGAGGTCAGCGAAAGCCATTGGCACAGATTGGCGGCAGGCAGTGTCCGTAGTTTCCACGCCCTTGCCTAACCCGAAATGTCTTCAGGCTCGTCCGGTCTATTGCTTAGATTAGCGCGGGAAACCAGTGATGAGATCGTTTCGTAGCCAAAGAGTATAGCTGTTGATTTGTCAAGGGGGCGATCGCCCTTCATTGATCCTTCACATTTTTCTGCGAATGCTGACAAATTTTTTACCAAAATTCTGGCAATTTCCAGGGGATCGCAGGGCACTTTAAAGTCTGGAATGGTGCATCCCCCGCAATCAGCCTGCATTCTGCCCCATCTGCTGATCTAAGTGCAATGTTGCTGCGTCAAGCAAACCGTCTGAAGTCAAAATCGTTGTCTAACCTCCAGCGGGGCAGCCATCGGCTGTGGCGAGAGCGGCGTATCTGGCTGACGGCGATCGCCGTGGCAGGTGGCGTGCTGGGGCTGCGCTGGCTGGGTGGGCTGCAATTTTTGGAACTGGCAGCGCTGGATCGCGCCTTTCGCCTGCGTCCAGCCGATCCCGTGGATGAGCGCATCGTCATCGTTGGCATCAGCGATACCGATATCCAAAACCTGCGTGACTGGCCCATTTCCGATCGGGTCATGGCCAATCTGCTGCGGCAAATTCAGTCTTACCAGCCCCGCGCCATTGGACTGGACATCTACCGCGAATTTTCGGTTGGCGAAGGCGGCGACGAACTCAAGGCAGTGTTTCGCACCACGCCAAATCTCATCGGCATTGAGAAAATCGCTGACTCGACGAGTCCGGGTGTAGAGCCGCCCAAACTGCTAAAGCAAGCGGGGCAAGTAGGGTTTAACAATGTCGTAACCGATATCGACAACCGGGTGCGGCGGGTGATTTTGTATTGGGGCGTGAACGGTGAACTGCGCCGCAGCTTTGCGCTGAAGCTGGCGCTACTGTATCTGCAAGACTGGGGCATCAGCACCCAGCCCGCGCCCGACAACCCTGCCGAGGTGCAACTGGGGCAGTCGGTGTTGCGACGGCTGGGGCGCAACGATGGCGGCTATGTGCGGGCCGACGATGGGGGCTATCAAATTCTGGCGAATACGCGCAGCTCTAGCTACCGCACGGTGTCGCTGACTGAAGTGCTAAACGGCAAGGTCGATCCGGCGCTGATGCGCGATCGCATCGTGCTGATTGGCTCCACCGCCGAAAGCCTGAATGATTTCTTTTTTAACTCCTATAGCCGGGAAATGAACGGCACCGTGCAGCGCATTCCTGGAGTAGCGCTCCATGCTAACTTCGTCAGCCAACTGTTGGATGCAGCGCTAAAGGGGCGATCGCCCTTACAGGTTTGGATCTCCCCATTGGAATGGATCTGGATTTTGGGCTGGTCGCTGATGGGTGCAGGGATGAGCTGGCGATTTCGCCACCCCGCCAAGCTGGCCCTTTCCTTCCTGGGTGCCAGCAGCCTTTTATTGGGCAGTTGCTACCTCGCATTTCTTCAGGGCTGGTGGATTCCGCTGGTGCCGCCCCTGCTGGCGCTGGTGGGGTCTGGCAGTGTGATGACCAGCTACATTGCCTACCTCAAAGAGGAACTGAAAAAATCTAAAGAGTTTCTCAGTTCTGTTATCCACACGATTCCCGACCCGGTGTTTGTCAAAGATCGCCAAGGGCGGTGGATTGTGCTAAATGAGGCCTTCTGCCGCTTTGTGGGCTATCCGCTTGAAACGCTGCTCGACAAAACCGACCACGACATTTTCCCGCCTCACCAGGCCAATTTCCTGCGGCAGCACGATGAGCGGGTATTTGAAACGGGCATCGACAGCGAGAGCGAGGAGGAATTTACCAGCGCTGACGGGGCGCATTATCTGACGGCGACGAAGCGA
Source organism: Leptolyngbya sp. O-77 (assembly GCF_001548395.1). NCBI lineage: Bacteria > Bacillati > Cyanobacteriota > Cyanophyceae > Leptolyngbyales > Leptolyngbyaceae > Leptolyngbya > Leptolyngbya sp. O-77. The sequence goes on along the minus strand of NZ_AP017367.1, from coordinate 4,131,897 downwards.
TCGCTCCACAAAGACGCTGCGGGCAATACCTTCCTGGTGGGCGTGATTCGAGACATCACCCAGCGCAAGCAGATGGAAGAAGAACTGCGCCGCACCGCTGCGGAATTGGTGCGCTCTAACGCCGAGCTAAAGCAGGCGCAATATCACCTGCAACATCTGGCTTACCACGATAGCCTGACAGGATTGCCCAATCGCCAACTACTGTGCGATCGCCTCTTGCAATCACTCCTTTGGGCCCAAGAACATGACCAGCTTGTGGCAGTTCTGTTCCTGGATCTGGACGGCTTCAAGCACATCAACGATACCTACGGCCACGCAATGGGCAATTTGCTGCTCAAAGCCGTGGCTCAGCGCCTCTCGCGCTGCCTGCGAAATAGCGACACCGTAGCCCGGTTTGGCGGCGACGAATTTGTGGTGCTGCTACCGGCCATTCCCAATATGCAAGACGTGACCCGCGTTGCCGAAAAGATTCTCGATACGCTATCCCAAAGCTTTGCGCTAGAAGGCGAGTCAATTCTAGTCACCACGAGCATCGGCATCAGCCTCTACCCCACCCACGGCGACGACCCCGAAACCCTGCTCAAGCAAGCAGACCTGGCCATGTATCAGGCTAAGCAGGCTGGCAAGCGGCAGTATGCGCTGCCTGTAGAGGTGGAGAAGAGAGCGTCGTAAGGTTGTGAGAAATCAAATACCGCCGACAAACCGCCCCGGACTCAGCAGCCTGTCTGGATCGAACTGCTGCTTAATGCCGCGCATCAGTTCAAGGGCATTGCCAGGATAGCCCCACCCGTCGATCTGCTGTTTCAGGTCAACGGGGGCGGACAGGAGGGAGAGGAAGCCACCCTGGGCTTCGCAGAGACGGCGCAGATCAAGCAGGTGGCTGGTGCTGGGCGGGTCAGCGAACCGCAGCAGCCCCAGTCCGCTGCCTGCGTAAATCGTGCCGTAGGACAGCGAGGGAAACTGGTCGGCAATTTTTTCCAGGGTTGCGGCGGCCTGATTGGGCAAGACTCCAATTTTGCAGGTAAGGGAAGGAGCGGTCTCCCACAGAGCTTGCAATGTTTGCCACAAGGATGCCTCAGCAGCGTCGGTGTAGGTGGACTCGATGAGAGCGGCGGCCTGGGCAAACTGGCGGAACTGGGTGGCCTGGGCATCTAGCGAAACGGCAAGACCCTGAAACTGCACGACCAGTCCCAGCCCGGTGTGACCCAGGTGCTGCATCGTGACTGGGGCAACCAGTTCCACCGCAACTGGGGTAAGCGCTGAGGAGAGGAGTGCCTGGGTGACGCGGGCGATCGCCTCTCGTTCTCCGGTCAACACCAGCGTTTTCGAGGCTTCGGGCAAGGGATAGACGCGAAAGGTGACTTCTGTAAGGATGCCCAGCGTGCCCCAGGAACCGGTAAACAGCTTCATCAGGTCATAGCCCGCCACGTTTTTGACCACGCGCCCGCCCGCCCTAGCGATTTCGCCATCCGCCCGCACAAAGGTTATGCCAATCAGTAAATCTCGCACGCCGCCGTAGCGATGGCGCAGGGAGCCGCTGTCGGCAGTAGCGATGATGCCGCCGAGGGTGGCTGCGTCGCTGTAGGACGGGTTGAGTGGCAAAAACTGATTTTGCTGCGCCAGGTGCGCCTGCAAGTCGGACAGCCGCATTCCGGCCTGCGCGGTGACGGTGAGATCTCCGGCGGCGTGGTCGATGAGCTGGCTCATCCGGGCCGTGCTGATGCCGACCTGTATGCTGTCTGATACGCCGCCCCAGTGCAGCTTGGTGCCCGCGCCGAAGGGGAGCGATCGCCCTTTTTGCGCGTGCAATGCTTTCACCACAGCGGCAAGCTGGGCGGGCGAATCTGGCTCCACAATGCATTCGGGTATGCCACCAGGGGCGATCGCCTGAGACAGTTGCGCCTTCAGTGCTGGCGCGACCGTTTCCCAAACCGAGAGTTGCTCAGCGCCGACCAGAGATTGGAGACTGGGGACAAATTTGCTCATAAAATCCAGGTAACAGATCCAGGAAATGCTTCATGATCAGGCCATGCAAACGACCCGCTGACCATCCTCCCATGAGGGGTCGTTTTTGCAGCGTTGGTTTTTTAGGGCAAGTCTAACCCCGCTCCTTTTCTTATGAATTGCGTCTACAGGTTTGTCATCCAGGACTGAGAGCGTAATTCTGACGATGACTCGTGCCATGACTCATGATGTTGCCAGCCCAGTGACTCAGCCGCCCCTGCTCAAAGATGAGATTCAGCAAGCTTTTATTATTGCGTATCGGGAAGAGACTGAGCTGCTAGAGCAAGCGCTGGCCAATGAAGGCTGGCAGGTCAAGCTATTTCGCAATGAACGATCGCCCGATACCCATTCCTACGCCGCCATCTATTGCTGCATGATGAACCACCGTCGGGCGTGGGTGCAGGCAGCAGCGGAACCCCACCCGACCTTGATTGTGGAAGCAGATTTTGTGCCCGTGGTTGGGATGTCGTCTCTGCCGCTGCCGATGGATCTGTCTCAGCCCTCCACCGGACTCTGCTGGCTTTACACCTGCGCGGCACAGATCTATAGCCTCAGTCCTGACGGCTTTGCCGAGGGATTTTCGACCTCGCTGGTGGCCTACGTCGTCACGCCTGCTGCCGCCCGCTGCCTTTGTGGCCTGGCTGACTGGGTGCACAAGCATCACGGCACGGGCTATTTCAATTTCGACTCTGAGGTGGATAAATACCTGCGATCGCACGGCTTCAAAAAACTACATTAGCTTTTCGCAACTACGGCGAAACACGGCGGTATCCCCCCAACCCAGAGCATCGCCAGCACGGTATCAGCGGCATCCACCGCGCCGATGTGCTGGCGGGCCCCCTGGCCTTTCGCCCCCTCTACGCGAGAACCGGACACCTCTGGCGATCGCGCTATTTTGGGATTCGCCTCAAGGCCCGCCTCAAAGGGATTGGGCGACTCCTACTGGGACGCTTCCCTCCGACCCCAAGATTTTTCCGCAAAGCCAGTACTCCCAGGCGAATGCTGCAATGGGCGATCGCCCGTCAAATCGTGTTACGGCTGTGAGCAAGACGTGATTCAGGAATGAGGCGATAGAGCAACTGGCTTTGCAGGATGGCTCTCAGGACTAACTCCATCACTCTTCTGCGGACTCCGGCGGCTGATACCCCCGCTCGTAGGCATAGCGGATGAGCTGCGAACGGTTTTCTAGCTCCAGCTTGCTGAGAATATTGCTGAGATGAGTTTGCACCGTGCGCGGGCTGACAAAGAGGCGCTCGCCAATTTGCTTGTTGGTATAGCCCTGGATCACTTCGGCAAACACCTTTTCCTCCGCTGGCGTGAGGGGAAGGGGGGTCGGCGTGGCAGGGCGATCGCCCCCCGCAGCGCTAACACTGACCGACTGCTGCATCAGCCGCACAATTTCGGAGTGAATCCGGCGCGATCGCTCCAGTTGCGCCTCAATCTTTGCGACTAGCTCCTTCGGCTCAAAGGGTTTTGCCAGATAGTCGTCTGCGCCCATCTGGTGACCCTGCACCCGGTCGTCCACTTCCTTGCGGCTAGAGAGAAAGATAAAAGGAACAAGTTGACCCGTGCGGCTGGCCCGCAAGCGGCGGCAAAACTCTAGCCCGTCCATTTCTGGCATTAGCACATCCGACACCACCAGATCGGGCGGATGCTGCTCAAACAAGGTCAACCCTTCCAGCCCAGAACGGGCTTCCTGCACCAAGTAGCCCTGATTTTGCAGGTATCGGGTGAGCGCTGTCCGCAACGTTACGTCGTCATCTACGATCAAAATGCGTTTCATGTCATCTACCCAGTTCCAACCCTGCCAACAGCATCACAAGTTCCTTTTGCGTATCTTTTGCGGAGATCTACGTGTATTGAGAGATTTATATCCAGATTTATATCCAAAATCTATCGAGCGATCATAGCGGCTGCCATTTGCATGGGGACAGGGGCGATCGCACTCCCCAGCCGCCGAACCAACCTGCGGATCCTTCCTAGGCAATCCCGTCCAACGGAGTAAACCTTAGGCAAAAAGTTCATGCAACTCAGCTCTCTAAGTTTTTTCAAACCAGGGAGCATTCAGCAAAATTATCAGATAAATCTGACAAAACAGCGACATCGCCCAAAGACAGCTCCAAAAACCTCCTCATCTTTAGGATTTTTTTGCTTTTTTGCGGTTGCCCCATCGTTGATTGTCTCAGATGAACAGTTCCACCGATTCATCTTTGAGAAATTGAGCAATTGCAAGTTTGAGATATCATGCCCCTGGCTCAAAAAAACTGGCACGCTGCCTCAAGGAAGCACTCTCCCAAGGAGACTTTGGAGAAACTCATCCCAAAGCTGCTCACATCTGAGCGTTCTGGCTCTTCTTTCCTCTACTAAACTATCCAAGAATCGTCGATTTATCACCTAGGAGTCGCCAACGATACTATGTATGAAAAAATTATTCCCCCAACCGAGGGTTCACGCATCACCTTTGAAAACGGCGAACCAACCGTACCCGACAACCCTATCATTCCCTTCATCCGAGGCGACGGCACAGGCGTAGACATTTGGCCCGCGGCTCAGAAGGTGTTTGATGCGGCCGTGGCAAAAGCCTATAGCGGGCAGCGCCAGATCGTCTGGTTCAAGGTGTATGCAGGCGACGAAGCTTGCGAACTCTACGGCACGTATCAATACCTGCCAGAAGACACGCTGACGGCGATTCGAGACTATGGCGTGGCCATCAAGGGCCCGCTGACGACACCCGTCGGCGGCGGTATTCGTTCGCTAAACGTCGCCCTGCGGCAAATTTTTGACCTGTATGCCTGCATTCGCCCCTGCAAATATTACGCAGGAACACCCTCGCCCCACAAAACGCCCGAAAAGCTAGATGTGGTTATCTATCGGGAGAATACCGAAGATATCTATCTCGGCATTGAGTGGAAACAGGGCAGTGAAGGGGGCGATCGCCTTATCAAGATCCTCAATGAAGACCTGATTCCCGCCACTCCCGAACACGGCAAAAAACGCATCCCCCTGGATTCGGGCATTGGCATCAAACCCATCAGCAAAACGGGTTCCCAGCGACTCGTGCGCCGCGCTATTCGCCACGCCCTGCGCCTGCCCAAAAATAAGCAGATGGTGACGCTGGTTCACAAGGGCAACATCATGAAATACACCGAAGGCGCATTCCGCGACTGGGGCTATGAACTGGCGACCAGCGAGTTTCGGGCCGAGTGCATTACAGAACGCGAATCCTGGATTTTGGGCAATAAGGAGAAAAATCCCGACCTCAGCATCGAAGACAACGCCCGCATGATCGATCCGGGCTATGACGCGCTGACGGCGGAGAAAAAAGCGCAAATCTGCGACGAGGTACAATCCGTCCTCGATGCCATCTGGGACACCCACGGCAGCGGCCAGTGGAAAGACAAAATTATGGTCAACGACCGCATCGCCGACAGCATCTTTCAGCAAATCCAGACGCGCCCCGATGAATATTCCATCCTGGCGACGATGAACCTGAACGGCGACTATCTCTCTGACGCGGCAGCGGCTGTCGTTGGCGGGCTGGGCATGGGCCCCGGCGCAAACATTGGCGACTCTGCTGCCATCTTCGAGGCGACCCACGGCACTGCGCCCAAGCACGCAGGGCTAGACCGCATCAACCCCGGCTCCGTCATCCTCTCCGGCGTAATGATGCTGGAGTATATGGGCTGGCAGGAAGCGGCCGACCTGATTAAGCAAGGCATCGGCGGCGCGATTTCGGCCGGCGAAGTCACTTACGACCTGGCCCGACTGATGGAGCCACCTGTCGAACCGCTAAAGTGTTCTGAGTTTGCCGATGCGATTATCCGTCATTTCTAACAGCATTCATGAGCGTGTTTTCATGACTGCTTTGCTAGGGACTGCCGACTGATGCAGCGAAATGGTGTGTCGCTGTCCGTTTGCTGCACGCCATTTCTAAGCTGCTTGATAGATCTTGATAGATAAGGTTAAACAGCGTCGATAATCTGGAAGCCTTGCAGAACACTGCTAAAACCGGCGCTTACGGATTCGAGAACGTGTTGAATTCGCCATTTCGGGGACGAGGCGGAGCCGAGAACGGAGCCGCCTCAATCGTGGTGGGCTGAGCAGACTGCGTGGGAGCCGTGTAGAAGTCGCGCCCGTCAAACTGGGGTTGTGGCGAAACCGCAGAGTTGCCGCCTGGGAAGCCTGCTGCGCCCGCCCCTGAAATCCCTGAGCCTGAAATGGAGGAATCAGGCATGGGCAAACCGGACGGAAGGGACGCAGGCGCACCCATCGGTTGACCCAATGTGCCCGTCGGCAGGGGCTGAACCCCTAATGGCGGCAGGTAGCCCGTGCTGCCCGGTGGCGGCGAGGTGCGGGGCAGATAGGGGCCCGGTAGCGTGGGCGTAGAAAAGGCAGGAGTGAGGGAGGGTTGGCTCAGAGGTTGGGCGGGTTCTCCAGGAATAGGTTGCAGGACAGAACCGCTGGGAACTGCGCTGGGAACTCTGGGGAGAGTGCCAGATGAACCTGCTGGAGACGGCTCGACCGTAGAAGGTGGGCTGCTGGAGCCTGCCTGGCGCTGGAGCGCCGATTCCAGCGGGCTAACGGGGAGAACTGGCTGCGATGGTGTAGAGCCGGGAATAGGGCTGCTCACTGTACCCACTGTACCTACTGTGCCAGCAGGGGCGATCGCCGGACTAGGCAATATAGGACTGGCCGTAATAGGACTGGTCGTGGGCGCAACAGTGATTGTGTTCAGGATTGGGTCTGGCTTGGCTGAACCGCTGGACGAGCGGCTGGCTGTGGGGGCAGGGTTCAGCAACAGAAGGTCTGTGGGGGCGATCGCCGACGATGCAGGCAGACTAGAGGAGGAACCTGCTTGGCTCGGCGACTTGAGCGCATCGGGCAGGCTGCTGGGAGAAACGAGCGGCTCCTCTAGCACTAGAGGCGCTCCCGTTGGAAATCGACGCGCTCCCAGCACGGGCAGGTTGTCAATGTCGATTTGAGCGCGATCGCCCAGGGATCGACCTTGCCCCGTTGAGTTTGACTCAAAGAGACCCGGCGGCAGGGCACTGTCTCCAGACGAGTCAGCACCGAGTTCTAGCGGGCGATCGCCCAACCAATCTGTCAACAGCGCAGGACGTTGCCAATAGGCCCAAGCCAACGCCAGCGCCAGCACCGGCACTGCTGCCGACAGCCAAACCCTGGGGCGCAGGAGCAAGCGTATTCGGCTACGAGAGTAGCGATGGGTTCGAGAAAACCGAATGGGCGAAGGCATAACCCAAAAGACAATAAAAACGGCGATGAGAAATGGCTCAATTTAAGGGTGTTAATGGTGGGCTTTAACGGAGGCTGATGTTCCCACAAGTCGGAAGCTTAAAATTCTGAAGATAAAAATATGCCAGCAGATTGTCCGATCGGTGTGACATCACATAGGCTAGAGAACCAAGTAGGCTAGAGAACCAAGTAGGCTAGAGAACCAAGCAAAACCACCCGTAAAAGTCATAAAAGACCCTCCGATTCTATCAACGCCCCCCAAAACCGCCATAAACTTAACCGGAGCTTTGTAGTTCCTTCACATAAGGCATCCTGAAAATCATTTCCTTAAAAAATTTACGGGTTTTGCAAAGAATCGGTGAATTGTGACCCGTGCCCAGTCATTTCAGAATGCCTATGGGAAGAAGGCAGCACTTTCTGGAAGCGCTATTCTTAAAAGGCGTGAACATATATCCTTAGTATCTGTAGGAAGTATTCGTAGGATCTGTAGACATTGCGGCAGTCTCTAAAGTCAGACGAAAGTCAAGTGTTTGAAGCCGTCTGATTGCTGCCATACAAAGGCGCAACGTGGCTATCTAAAGGCTGTCTACAGGCTATCTAAGGCATCCAGCGCTGACCGACAGGAGAAACGGCTGTGAACATCTTTGGAATTGGTCTGCCAGAAATGGCGGTAATTATGATTCTGGCACTGCTGATCTTTGGCCCGAAAAAACTGCCAGAGATTGGGCGCAGCTTGGGCAAGGCGATCAAGGGCTTTCAGGATGCGTCTCGCGAGTTTCAGGAAGAGTTTAAGAAAGAAGCAGAGCAAATCGAGAAAACCATCAGCCAACCGATGGAAGCCAAGCTAGAGCCGCCCGCACAAAAGGTTCTCTCGGCAACTGAGGCAGTGGAGCCGACGGATGCTGAAGTGATCACGCCCGTCGAAGAAGATGCCGCCAGCCCCTCCCAACCCGGCTAGACGATGGGGGAGTCTCGTGATGTGGCGATCGCCCCTACGCCTCAGCTCATTGTGGGTCTGGGCAATCCGGGCGCTAAGTATGACCGCACCCGGCACAACGTCGGATTTATGCTGGTGGACGAGCTAGCCCGCTCTTGGCAGATCGACCTGGCAGACCACAAAAAATTTCAGGGCATTTTTGGGGAAGGCCTTGGCCCGCACCGCGACAAGATTCGCCTGCTCAAGCCCCAGACCTACATGAACCTGTCGGGGCAGTCAATTCGTGCGGTGGTGGATTGGTACAAGCTCTCGCCTGAGTCGGTGCTGGTGGTATATGACGATATGGATCTGCCGCTGGGCCGCCTTCGCCTGCGGCTATCGGGTTCCGCAGGCGGACACAACGGCATGAAGTCCACCATTTCGCACCTGGGCACGCAGAATTTTCCGCGCCTCCGCATCGGCATTGGCAAGCCCAAAACCGTCGCCCCCGCAGACCAAGACACGGTTTCTCATGTGTTAGGACAGTTTTCTAAATCGGAAACAGCGGTTCTGAACGAAGTGCTGCGGCTGTGCGAAGAGGCGATCGCCCTTAGCCTTAAGCAAAGCACGGAAAAAGCCATGAGCCTTTATAACAACCGGGTTGCGGGTAGCTAGCGTTGAGGACAGCAGAGATCAGGGGAGGGGACTAGATGCAAGACGCTCACGCAAAACGCTCACGCAAGACGCGCTACGTCCCGCAACCTGACCTCTGCATTCCGCTATGAGTAGGCGCGGTGGGCCAGCCATTTTTCCACGTCAGCTTGAGACTCTAGGGAAGCTGCTTCGCCAGAAATCGGGTCATAGACGTGCCACTGCACCTTTTGGGTGGTGCGATCGCAGTCTTGCCAGACGCGGGGTTGGAGCGAGGCGAGGGATTCAGCGCTGGGCGCAGTCCATTTAATGTTCATGAAACAGCAGTCCTTCGGAAATCAAAAACGGATTATGAAATCAAGATGCAGCGTGGGTGAAGGGGCAGCGTTGCGTCTGGACAGGCGCAGGTTGCACCCGCAATGGGCAAAGAACCCAACCAAAGCAAAAACTACCCCGTTGGCAAATCACCCTTAGGGAAGAGGCGATCGCCCCATAGGTGCTAGCCAACTAATTTCACTGAGAAAATAATACTGTGTCCTTAGATACAAAACAATGCTTTTGGGGAAAATCACCCAGGGAGGTTCACCCAGACGGTGGTGTGCCTGTGGTTTGACTGGTCGATTCAGCTTGCGTCTGTCAACCATGCTCGTTATCCGTGCCGTTCAACGACTCGCACAGGGGGTCTAATATAGAGAAAGATAAACTTATGCCGATGCCGCCTCGTCATTCTCTGCCATGCCTTCTCAAACCACCTCGTCTATTTTTGTCGAAAAGAAAAAGCTGTCGAAGCCGCCGCTGGAGCTACACTACCTGGGCGATCGCGTGCTGAGGCAGCCTGCCAAGCGCATTCCCAAAGTGGACGACGAGGTGCGCCAACTGGCGCGGCAAATGCTGCAAACCATGTACAGCGAAGACGGCATTGGGCTGGCGGCTCCCCAAGTCGGGGTTCACAAGCAGCTCATTGTGATTGACATTCACCTGGATGAACCCAAGACCCCGCCCCTGGTGCTAATCAACCCCAGCATTACGCGCCAGAGCAGCAAAACCTGCGTGATTCAGGAGGGCTGTCTGAGCATTCCGGGTGTATTTCTGGACGTGACGCGCCCAGAAGAGATTGAGGTGTTTTACAAAGACGAGATGGGCCGCCCGCAAAAGCTGGTAGCAAATGATCTATTGGCGCGGGTCATTTTGCACGAAATGGATCACCTGAATGGCGTGATGTTTGTAGACCGGGTGGACAACGCCCTGGCGCTGAACCAAGAGCTAAGCAAGAATGGCTTTTCGGTGCAGGCTGTGAAGCCTATTGCCTGAGTCCTTTTTCGATTGACTGCTGCAACCGTCCGCCCATCCCTCCGCCCTATGATGACTCCCAAAAGCGGCCTGTTTCTGGCAGGCTCCTGCATTGCGGCGATCGCCGCCATCGGCTCTATCTTTGAGCTAACCTCCCAAACGCCCCAACTGGGGACAGCGCCCACGGGCATCATTCTGGCGCTTAGCATTCCTCTAACGGTGCTGCTGTTTTTGGCAGCCGTGCGTGATGCCCGAGCGAACCAGTGACGGACTTTGGGCCCCAGGTCGCCTATCTGCGGCTATGTGCCCCGACGGGCGCAGCCCAGGCAGATGTGGTGTATCCTCTCCCGCTGACGCGAGAGGTGCGGCTGGGGCGCGATCCAGACTGCCAAATTGTGGTCGATTCGGCGGCCTACAGCGGCGTTTCCCGGTTTCATGCCTGTATCGAAGCCACGCCCGATCGCGTGGGCTGGCAACTCCGCGACCTGGAAAGTACGAACGGGACTTACCTGAATGGACGACTGCTGTATCGGGTAGAGCGGCTGCGGGCGGGCGATCGCCTCTCCTTGGGCCAGCGCGGGCCGCAGTTTGTGTTTGAGCTGCGCCCGGTTCAGTCGGCGGATGATGCTTCGATCACCGATGCCCGCCTAATTCCCACCGTGTCGAGCGATTTGCAGGCAGAGGCCAATTTGCTAGACCCGTCGGAAGATGCAGGGCTTGCCGATGAAGGCATCACCGTCAGCCAGTTGTTTCCTATTCTTTCCACTGGAACCGATCTGCTCCAGCGGGCTTACCTGGTGCCAGGAATCATCACCATCAGCTTTGTGGTGCTGCTGTTTATTGCAGTAGGCAATCCCCCCGTGTTTAATGTCACGCTGGCGACCTATCTGGCGATCGCCGCCTATTACGTGGTCTATCAGTTTTGCGGCAAGCCCAAGCCCTTGTGGTGGCTGCTGGGGGCGGCGCTGATGATGGTGGTGCTGCTGCTCAGCCCGGTGCTGAACCTGTTTATTTATGTGTTCCAAGACCTACTGCCCGGAGACATTCCCACTCAGTTTTCTGGCAACCTGCTGGTGCTGCTGGGGCAGATGTTTATCGGGGCGGGGCTGATGGAGGAACTGCTGAAGGCGATTCCAGTGTTGGTGGCCTGCGCGGTGGGGCTGGCGCTGCGATCGCCCTGGCGAGAGCGACTGGGCGTGTGGGAGCCGCTGGACGGTATCCTGCTGGGCACTGCTTCGGCCGTCGGCTTCACGCTGCTGGAAACGCTTGGACAATACGTGCCCAGTGTGATTCAGAACGTGAACATGCAGGGAGGAATCGGGCTGGGGGAAGTATCGGGGCTGCAAATTTTAATTGCCCGCGTGCTGGGGTCGATCGCCGGACACATCGCCTATAGCGGTTATTTGGGCTATTTCATCGGCCTCAGCATGTTGAAGCCGGCCCACCGCTGGCGGACTCTAGGAACGGGCTACCTGACGGCTTCTGCGCTGCACACGCTCTGGAACGTCTGCGGCATTTTGAATTTGTCGGCGCTGGCCATCGTCGGCAGCATGTCCTATGCGTTTCTGATGGCAGCCATTCTCAAAGCCCGCAAACTCTCGCCCACGCGCCATGAGAACTTTGCCACGCAACTGAGGCGGCGGGGGTAGGAGGAGTTTGCGGGTTGGGGCGCTGGAGCGGGCTACCCCCGTCGCTCTGCTACTCCGACCCACCCTCCGCTTGGGATGGATCAAGCCTTGGATTGGTCAATAATATGGCGGGCGATCGCCAAACTGAGGCGAGCCTGCTCAATGCTGGAGAGGTCTTCCCAGGCTTCGGAGCGCACGGAGCGCAGCGCTCCCTCTAGCAGGTCGGTTTCGCCCTGGTCGCGCATGGCATAGGCGAAGGGACGCGCCAGCACGTACAGGTCATCGTCGCCCCATTCGGGCAGCACGTCGCGGACACTGGCGACCAGTTGATCGGCCAGAGAATTGGAAGAGGCGATCGCCATCTGCGCCTGCTGCACCAGCCGCTCCAGCAGTCCTTGCGGCATCCGGTCAGCAAACCGCTGAAACAGGCCGCCGAAGGAAGCGGTCGTCAGCACGGGTTGAGCCCCATCTTGAGCAGAATCCACCGTGGCCCACAGTTGGTCAAACTGTGTGGAAAGGGACTGGGCATAGGAATCGAGCATGTCAGTCGGCCAACCCGCTGCTACTTCCTGCTCAAGCTGTTCAAAATAGCTAGATGCGGCGGGATCTGCCGGATTCCAGGGATAAGATGCATCCGCATCATCTAATACGACCTGGAGGAGTTCTAGCTCAGCCTGAGACCGAAAGGCAGAAAAGCAGGGACGGGTTGAATCGCTTGCCATGGTTCTTGCTCCTGAATGCGCCGGACGAGTGTTGTCTAGGGTTACTTGCGTTAACTAGGTATCGAATGGGTTCGATAGGACTAGCTACAGACTCGGATGGGTCAGTTCCGTAATTGGCTGATAAGGAATTTGAAAATTTTGGCAACGGGGTAAAGTGGAAATTTTGAAAGAGTATTATCCAGACAAATATAAGCACAATAAACCCAGAAAACCGTACCTGCTCCGGCCAAAGCGCAGCCAGAAGCCAAGCATCACAGGGGCGGGGTGAGGTCATTGGGCACAAACTCTAGCTGAAATGTGCCAAATCGGAGGCGGCTGTGGGGCTTGAGGGCGACCTCTTCTTGATGCACCTTGCGCCACTGGCCTTGCGGCTCTAGCAGAAACGTGCCAAAGCGAGAAAAGTCGCGCAGGACATAAACCTGCTCTGCGCTAGCTGCCCCGACCGACCCGCGATAGAAAATCTCGGCGTGGCGACGAGAAACGCCAGGAGATTTAATCACCAGGTCATTGCCTTCCAAAAAGCCAACCCGCACCATGCCGCCGTAGATGGGCCAAGTTTGGTGGGGCGGCTCGACAGCGCGGAGGCAGGCAGAGGGAAACGGCACCTCACCCCAGCTAGAAGGATTTTCGGGAATTTCGGTAACCCCTTCTGTCAGCGGTTTGACCAATTCGCCGTCAAATTCTGGATGCATGTAGAGGACGGGCAGCGTCCAGGCGATCTGGTTGAAGCGATAGAGCGTGAGCAAATGCTGGCGGGCGATCGCCACGGCCTCATCAATGGGCGATCGCTCGGCCAAGGCCCGCGCAAACCGCTGGATAAAGCTGTGGGCCTCATGTTCGGCAATGCGATCGCGCATCCCCAGCACCGCCGGTACGCCATGATGAATCAGCACTTCGGCCAGGCTGCTGCGGGGAATGGGGCGATCGCCCTGCATTTCGGGCTGTGCGCCCCAGCAGGCGTTGAACACGGCCAGCTTGATACGGCAGCGGGTCAGCACCTGCGCCAGTTCCGTCCCATTCATCGTTGCATCGGGACGCAAGAAGAGCATTCCGCCGTCTGGGCCAGGCATCCCGTGGCCAGAGTAAAACAGCACGTTGTACTGCTTGGTTTCTAGGTGAGACGTGAGTTCGGCGGCAGTCGGCTGCATCAGCGTCGTCACCTCGCAGGGCACAGGCGGCACAAAGCGATGAAACGCTTCTCCCTGAGACACGTCCTGAAGCAGCGCCGTCAGCGCGTCGGCCTCTTGCTGCAACTGGAGTCGAAAGTCGCTGGTAGAGAGGCTGCGATCGGGTTCAGCGTCCTGTCCCTGCACTAGCAAAATCCGCAGCGAGTTTTCTTCGCGCAAGGCCGGCAGTGGATCGACTTCGTTGGTGGTGCGGCTAAACAAGAGCTGCTGGCTGAGGGCGATCGCCTGTCGTCCGGGCTGGGGCTGCATGATTTCCCAGGGCAGCGCCATTAGCTCAGGGTCACGAATCTCTAGTCGCAGTCGGAGCGATCGCCCCTGGCCCTGAGCAATGCCCTGACTCTGGGCCAGGCTGTTTTGGATGGAACCGTCAAACAACCACTGCCAAAGGCTCACGCCCAAATGCTGCATCAGGCGGCCCGCGTAGCCCGGTGTTGGGTCGTCGGGCTGGGGTGGTGGCAACACTACTGCCGGAATCCGGGGAACTGCGGGCAAATCCCGCAAGGAAAACATCGACTGCCATGCTTGCCAAAGTTCGGTTAGCTCTGCTGGCCAAGCTCGGTCGTGATGCACATAGCCTGCCTGCGATGGGGCCTGTAGCACCCAAATCGCATAGTGGTCTGCGTCAGCAGCGGTAAGGCGGCGAATCGCAAGCCGCAGGCAGGGATGATCAGACGAAAGCATGAAACCGGGAGTTTAAACGGCTAATTCAACAAAATTCATGGCTCGAAATCGAAATGCACCCAACCCAGCACTGTGCGTGTGAACGTGAACTGTGAATGGGCTGAAGCCTGAAGCGAAACTCAGACCTCGAACAAGTACTCTCGAATCTCTCGAATATAGTATTCCCAGACCTGTTTCAGTCTTCTGCGCCTCTAACACTATGCGAGCCCCATTCAGTCATTGCTATCCTGCATGATCGATCGTCACACTGCCGACGCTTATCCAGTCTATCGAGTAATTCACCGGGTTTTTCCTCTTTGTCTTCAGAGGGCTAGATCTTTAGAGGCTCAATAGAGCCTGAATCTGTCCCAATCTTAGGAGGCTAAAGCTCAGACGCTAACCAACGCCACGGGGAGATGCGCCGGGTGGGGCGCTGGGGGGCGTTGCAGGCCCCACAGGCGGCAGGGCTGGGGGTGGAGCGGGCAAATCGGGCGTTGGGGTCGCAGGCGTTGGAGTTGCAGGTGGGGTAGTCGAAGCAGGATTGCAGACCCCGCGCTGGGCGTCGGTCAGCGTGGGGTTGGGCATCATCAGCGGCCGGAGATTGCTTAGTGCCACCCAGCCTTCTTTGCCCGGAGTGGCGATCGCGCTTTGCTCATGCGGCGGGGCATTGGGCGTATCCACCGGAGGTGGAGCTGGCAACTCGCCAGCGGGGGATGCCGAGAGCGCCGGGTTTGCACTCGAAGCGGAGCCATTGTCGGGCATGATGGGCGGGGCAGGGGAACTGGAAGTCGGCGAATTCGCTGGTGTAGGGGCTACGGCTTGCTCCATAGAACAAACCCTGAGTTTGATCTCGGTGGGGTTATCGGGCGGCCGGCGCTCTAGCACCATCAGCACGCTACCAGGGGCGATCGCCAGACCTGTCGTTGCAGGGGTTGCAGGGGGAGGGGGATGCCGTGGGACTGCCCTCGACTGTGGGGGGGTGAGGACAGCAGCACTAGTCCGGAGGTGTCGCCGGGTGCGCCCTCGGCTGCTCGTCCGATCAGCAGAAACGCGCCGGGCTGAAGGGCGATCGCCGGGTCTTCTTCAGCAGGGGGGGGTAGGGTAGGCGCAGGGGGAAACCCCGTCAAACTGGCCAGGCGATCGCGCATTAGCCAGTAGCCCAGCGCCCCCGCCCCCAGCAGCGCCAGGAGGGTCAGCAACAGCGGCAGGGTTCTTGGCTTGGCGGCAACGGGCGACACGACCTGCGTGTTGGGCAAAGCGGGTTCGCTGGGCTGCGGTGAGAGATTGGGGAGTGGGTTGGAGGCTTGCGCTGCTTGGGCGGAGGGAGAGCCGACGGGAGAAACGACAGCGGTGGAGGCGATCGCCGTTGGGACTGGGGCGACCTCTGCACCAGGAAGCTGCGTCGGTGCAAGCTTGGTAGGCGACAGGCTGGGAAGATGGACATGAACAATGCCAACGGTTACATTGTCATGACCATTTTGGGAGTTCGCCAGATCGACGAGTCGCTGGGTGACGGTTTCCAAATTGGCACGTCCGCCCAGCACCGGGAGCAGTTCCAAATCCCAATACTGCTCCACCCGATCATTGTCGCTCAGCCCGTCAGAACACAGCAAAAACAGGCTGTCGTCGTCTAGCACAAACCGCTGCACGTTGGCATGGAGCAAAGCCGAACTGCTCATGCCCAGCGCCTGCACCAGAGAGCCAGAACTGGCGTGTTGCAGCGCCTCTCGATAGAAGCTATAGCCCATGCGAACTTCGCGCGAGGCCACATCGTCATCCTGGGTAATCTGGTGACAGTTCCACGGGGTAATCCAATAGGCGCGACTGTCCCCCACATGCGCCAAATACAGCTCGTGGCCACGCACCAGCGCCATCACCAGCGTCGTGCCCATGCGCTGCCGATCCTGGCGCTGTTCCTCGTCGTTGCGCTGGCTAATCAAGTCGTTGGCAGCGCAGGCGGCGGCTTCTAGCTCTTGCATCAAAACCAAGGGACTGAGGCGGCTGAGGTCGCTGGACTGGAGGTGTTGCTGCACGGCGGCGATCGCCAGATTCGAGGCCACGTCGCCGCCCTGATGCCCGCCGATGCCATCGCAGACGATTAGCAGCGGAGTCGTAGTGGGGGTAAGGGCGATCGCCTGGGCCGTGCCGCTGGGCGGATAGCAGGCATCTTCATTGCGCTGGCGGCTGGGGCCTTGGTCGGTGCGGGTGGCCAGCGATACCTGGCGAGGCAACTCCTGTGTAACCGTCCACAGAGCCTCATCCAGCCGCTCGATCACCTGTTCGGCAGAATGAAGTTGTCCCCCAGTCATATCTCGACAGAGCGCATCGAGATGGGGCGACACTTTCGCATGGGCAGAGGGCAACCACTGCTGCCACAGGCTGCCCAAGTCTGCCAGCGTCGGTTCAATGCCCGATGCATCCAGTTGAAGTTCCATCAGGCGCACCAGTGGCCCTTCCACGCGCAGCAGATCCGGCATCAGCAAAGAGGAGACGACTTGTTCTGTGGCGAAGGGCTGCCACAGGTGCGCGATTTGCCAGAGCCAGTTGAGCTGGCGCAGCGCAGAGGATCGGGGCCAGAGGTCTGTCAGCGAGGGGAAAAGCTGGGGGTCGCTGGCAGGAGGGTCAGCATCGGACGGCGTGTTGGGCAGGTAAAGGGGCGATCGCTCCAGCAGCGCCAGCTTTTCTGGGCCGCCCGCCGATTCCAGCCGCACCCAGTCATACACCTGGGGCACATGCAGCGCGTAGGGCGACAGCCGCAGATAGGGCAGCAGCTCGTCGGGAATCTGCTCGGTGGAAATTCCCGGCAGCAGCCCCGGCTTAGTATCCAGCAGCACCCGCCCGCCCTTCACCAGGTAGCGATTGGCCAGCAACTCATCCACCCGGCATGACTCAGCCGCCGGGCCGATCGCCCAGAGATATCGCTTCGTCAGCGGCGTTCTACACTTCTGGCAAAACTTGCTGCGCTCTGAATTGGGTGCCTGGCAGGAATAGTTGGAGCAGTAGAGCATTCGCGGGGTGGGCGACCAGCAGCCGATGAACAATAGGGTTCGGCTTTACTAGGATAACGTAGACCTCCACCGAACACACCACCTAGTGCGCCAGCGTCCTGAACACGGAGGTTCTGGCGATCGCCACCAAAAATGCGAACAACCTGCGAATTCTATAAAGCTGCGAATCGTTAAACGTTGATGTCGGCCGACACCTTCGGCAGCCCCAGGCTGTAGTTTCGCACGCGGCTTTGCAGGTTGTAGGATACCTTGCCCTCATAGAGGAGCGATCGCACAAAATGCTCCAGGTCTGAACCGATGCGCCGCACATTGTAGTCGGTCAGGTCTTCGCCAGCGTATTGCGCGGTCAGTTCTTCAAACTTTTTGTAAACCGCTTTCAGGGCTTCGTCGTTCCAGTTCAGCTCGTTGTCTGGGTCAACATCCAGCGTCAGCTTGTCGGCGCTGGGCACCAGCTCGTTGTCCTGAACCTCTGCTGAGAAAATCCGAATGTGCCGCGTGGTGGACTTGATTAACATAGTGCGATCGCCGCCAAAAAAGTTCGCTACTCAAAGGTCTTCAGACATTGTACAGGTCACACCCCAGCCAAAGCAGGTTTCCCTGGCGCTCTCACTTTTAAATTCTCGATAGTCTCAATTGCGATTCGTAAATTCACCTGCCACACCCCAACGCAAAAAGCGGCTCTGCAAATCGCAGAACCGCTTGCTAAAAGGCACAAAGATTAGGGTTACAAAACCCAGCGCAACCTGTCAATTTGTCAAACCAGTGATCAAACCGGGCGCTAGCGCACCGTCCCTTCCAGGTGAGCCGTGTCGATCGGCTTCATCAGATAAAGCTGAATCATTTTCAGACCAATCGACAGGATGTGAGGTAGGCGTTTCAGAGTCTTCAGCAGCTTCGGCTCGTTTGACGCGGGCGCATTCACAATCTTCAGATAGCTGGCGGCGGCTTCGTCCATCAGCCGGAAGAAGTCGGGATGATCCACATTCAGCACCAGCGGGAACACGCGCCCCGCCGTGGCGTTCGTCTCGCGAATCACGTCGATGTCGTAGTCCCGCGCGTTGATGCCCAGCGCCTTGTAAAAGTCAGCCCGCTGCAAGTCGTTGAGATACATCGTCGCAAACACCGACAGCAGGAAGAAGCGACACCACAGCCGCGCTTTCCAGTCATTCAGAATGCTGGGCTGCGCTTTCATGATTGCGTCGAAAAAGTCGCCGTGGCGGTTTTCGTCCTGACACCAGTTCTCAAAGAAGCTGAAGATCGGGTAGATGCGATTTTCGGGATGAGCTTGCAGGTGGCGGAAAATCTTGATGTACCGCCAGTAGCCAATTTTCTCCGACAGGTAGGTGGCGTAGAAAATGAACTTGGGCTTGAAGAAGGTATAGCTGCGGCTCTTGGTCAAAAAGCCCAAATCCAGCGACATATTAAAGTCCGACAGGGCTTTGTTCAAAAAGCCTGCGTGCCGCGCTTCATCCCGCGACATCAGCGTAAAGCACTCTGCCAGCACCGGGTTCTTGTCCTTGAGGCGACGACCCAGCTCTTTGTAAAGCAAAAAGCCAGAGAATTCCGCTGTGCAGGAGCGCTCCAAAAACTCGATAAACAGTTGACGACTCTCGCCGTCGATGTGATCCCAGGACTGATTAAATTCTTCGCTCCGCACAAAGTGATGACGGTTGTAGTCTGTGCGGAACTCTTCCAGGATTGCCCTCAGTTCATCCTCGTTCACGGAGATGTCCATCTTGGCCATCTCGTCGAAGTCGGTGGTATAGAAACGGGGGGTGAGAATCGTCTCTTTCGCCGGGACTTTTACGCCCGGACGCAGTTCTTCAAAGCCAGGTTTCTTGAGGGAATCTACCATTGCCAGGTCTTATCAGATTGGATAACTCGGAGCTTTAATAATAACGGCTCACAAATAGCGCAACGCATTGAGCCGCGTGTCTTTCAGTCTATCAGGACGACGTAACGGAAATGCGGAGAGCGTGTTAAGAGTTGCAACAGAAGATGTTGGAGTGTGGGGAGCCATTATCCCAACGCCCCCACGCCCAAGATCTGATTTAGCTTGCCGCTGCGGAAGCCTTCCAGATCTAGCGTGACGTAGACAAAGCCGTAGCTCTGGAATTCGGCAACCAGGGCAGGCAGGTCGAGGGTGCTAATGAAGGTTTTGATGTCTTCGGCGGGGAGTTCGATGCGGGCGGTGTCGCCTTCGGAGCGGACGCGCAGGGTTTTTAGCCCCAGGTTTCGCAGGTATCGTTCGGCGCGGCCGACGCGCTGGAGCTTGGCGACGGTGATTTCTTCGCCGTAGGGAAAGCGGGAGCTGAGGCAGGGCTGAGCGGGTTTGTCCCACCAGGGGAGTTCTAGCATCCGCGAGAGTTCGCGGACTTCGAGCTTGGTGATGCCGACTTCGGCGAGGGGCGATCGCACTCCTCTCTCCTTCGCCGCCTGAATGCCCGGTCGATAGTCCTGCAAATCATCGGCATTCACACCATCGACCACGTAGGGATAGCCGCGCTCTAGGGCGAGGGGCTTCAGCGTGTCGTGCAGTTCGCTCTTGCAAAAGTAGCAGCGGTTGACCGGGTTGGCGGTGTAGTTGGGGTTGTCCATTTCGTGGGTTTGCACCACTTCATGGGCGATGCCGATTTCCGCCGCCTGCACCCGTGCGTCTTCCAGGTCTTCGGGCAAAAGTGAGGGCGACTCGGCGGTGACGGCCAACGCGCGATCGCCCAACACGTCCCACGCCACCTTGGCCACCAGCGTACTGTCGATGCCGCCTGAGTAGGCAATCAGCGCCCGATCCATTTCTGCAAAGAGCGATCGCAACTGTTCTAGCTTTTCTGCCAGCATGAATCTCGCGTTATCCTCCCAACGCTGTCGTCTATGTTCACACTAGCGGATTTGGGCGGGAGCGCGTGGAGAAGTGTAGCTTAAGCAACACCTGAGGTCAGCGGAAGGGGGGCGATCGCCAGTGGATTCCAAAGAAATGCCTAAAGCTACCCTCAATTCCCGAAAGCAGTCTCTAAAGTAGTACCTATGCGTACCCCCTAGCGTGATGAACACTCGCACATGCTCTTAACGATGGTGTGTTTTTCAGGGATGTGTTTTTCAGGCGGGCTTTTGAATCTTTGGGAGGGATGAACATGGCAGATGCAGCTTTACCCGCAGCGTCGAGTGACTTGGAGAAACTGCAATCCACCGTCCGTCATCCCCTCGCGGTGCAGCGGATTCGGCGGTTGGTGTGGAAATTGGCGATCGCCACGCTGATTCTGATGGCGATCGGCAGCGCCACCCGCGTCATGAATGCCGGCCTGGCCTGCCCCGACTGGCCCCTCTGCTACGGCACGCTAGTGCCCACCCAGCAGATGAATTTGCAGGTTTTTTTGGAATGGTTTCATCGGCTGGATGCCTCACTGATTGGGCTGTTGACGATGCTGCTGGTGGGCATGAGCCTGTGGTATCGCTGCTCGATTCCCCGCTGGGTGCCCTGGGCCTCGGCGTTTGCCCTGTTTCTTGTCATGTTTCAGGGTTTGCTGGGTGGGCTGACCGTCACGCAATTGCTCCGGTTCGACATTGTGACCGCGCACCTGGGCACGGCGCTGGCGTTTTTCATCACGCTGCTGGTGATGGGCGTAGCGCTCTTGCCGCACCAGGGGACGGGAACCGTTGGCAAGTTGCCCTGGTTTAGCCTGGCCGCTGCGCTGCTGGTTTATGCTCAGAGCCTTTCCGGGGCGCTGGTGGGGTCACGCTGGGCGCTGCATCAGTGCCTTGGCGGGTCGCAGCTTTGTGTCGTGATGAACACACACCTGCTGGGGGTGGTTCCGGCGAGTCTGTCGGTGTTGATTCTCGTGGGGCTGGCCTGGCGCACTCCGGCGCTGCATCCCAGCCTGCGGCGGCTGGCAAGCCTGGCGCTGGTTTTTTTGGGGCTGCAAGTGCTGCTGGGCGTGGCCACCTATCGCCTACACTTGCAGGTCGAGCCGCTAACCGTGGCACACCAGATGATCGGCGCGTGCCTGCTGGGAACGCTGGTTTGCTTTACAGCCTTGGGATGGCGCGATCGCCCTGTATCTGAGGTCAAAAGCGCGGCGCTGGCCCAGTCGTCGTCCGAGCCGACCCAGCCACCGCCATCTGGCGCGGTGCCCGTTTAGTCAAGACAAAGGTTCGATTTTGGATTTTCGATTTTTGGTTTTGGATTCTCGATTTTGGACTGGATTGCCTGAGAGTTCATGATTTCCGGCTTTGGGGCAAGGCAACTCAATTTTCCCTTAACCTTTTTTAGTGATTTCCCGCGATATTTCGCTCTGGTCAGGTTAGACCCGCTGCTTTTTTAGGATGCTGCTAATGCAAGATACCGTTTGCACCGATTCCATCCGCCATCACCAAAATGTTTGGCAAGTCGTTCAGAGCTACTGGCAGCTCACAAAACCCCGCATCATTATCCTGCTGCTGATTACCACCGCAGGCAGTATGTGGATTGCCGCCCACGGTGAGGTAGACCCTGTGCTGGCGCTGGTGACGCTGCTGAGTGGCACCCTCGCCGCTGCCTCTGCCAATACGATTAACTGTCTCTATGACCGTGATATTGACTACGACATGGAGCGCACGCGCCACCGCCCGCTGCCCTCAGGCCGCATCCAGCCGCGAGATGCCCTGATTTTTGCGATCGCCCTCGCGCTTATCTCGTTCTCGCTGCTGACGGTGTTCGCCAATCTGCTGAGCGCCTGTCTGGCCATGTCGGGCATTGTGACCTACGTGCTGGTCTACACGCACTGGCTCAAGCGCCACAGCACACAGAACATCGTCATCGGTGGTGCAGCGGGCGCAATTCCGCCGCTAGTGGGCTGGGCGGCGGTGACGGGCGAGCTAAGCTGGGCCGCCTGGGTGTTCTTTGCCATCATCTTCTTCTGGACACCGCCCCACTTCTGGGCGCTGGCGATGATGATTCAGAAGGACTACGAAAAGGTCGGCGTGCCGATGCTGCCTGTGGTCGCCGGACAGGTTGCCACCGCCAAGCAAATTTGGATCTACACGCTGATTATGATTCCGGTGACGCTGCTGCTGGTGTTCCCCCTCGGCGTGATGGGGGCAGTGTATCTGGTGGCGGCGCTGGGACTGGCTGCGGTTTTCCTGAAAAAAGCCTGGGCCCTGCTCAAAAACCCGATGGACTATGACTCTGCGCGATCGCTCTTTAAGTACTCCATCTTCTACATGATGCTGCTCTGCGCGGGCATGGCAGTAGACAGCCTGCCGATTACGCACCAGATTACTGGGCAAATTTCAGGGGCGATCGCCCAACATGTCTCCTTCCTCAGCGAAATCGTACCGCTATAGCGACAGGCATCTAAGCCAGGTTCGCTGCACTTGGCTTAGTGCCTAGAAGCCTGCTGCCCACTGCTGCAAAATTGGATTGACCACCTCCGGGGCTTCGTCCTGGGGGCAATGTCCCAACCCTTCCAGAGGAATAAAATCCTGGACGCAGGGGTAGTTGGCAAATTCGCGGCCGAGGGCGATCGGCTCCCACGGGTCTTCAGTGCCCCATAGCACCAGCACCGGGCAGGTCACTTGGGGAAGCAAATCTTCCGCCAGCGGCCCCTGCGAATAGCGGATAAACGCCAAGAACACATCCACTGCGCCCGGCTCAAAGGCTGGCTTCAGCAGCAAGTCCACCAGTTCATTGGTCACGGCATCCTTGCGGCCATAGGCTTGCAGCAGCACCTTGCGAACCGTCTTGGGCTGGGCAATTTGCGAAAAGAAGAACTGCCCGATCGCCCGGTTGGCCAGCACTTGCTGAAGCCACACCGAGCCAAACCGCCGATACCAGGGCAGGGTTGCCCGCTTGCGGTCATGCAGCATCCGCAGCGAACAGTCGAGCATGGCCACGCCGCGCACCCACGCTGGCTCCAGCACCGCCGCCTGCAACGCTGCCACACAGCCAATCGAATTGCCCACCAGCAGCACCGGCTCGCCAATCACCTCGCGACAAAAGTCAAGAAGTTGCTGTCCCCAAGTTTCAAACGTATATTGAATCTCCTCTCCCGGTGTCGGCTTGGCAGAATAGCCAAAACCGATCAGATCGATGGCAAACACGCGGTTTGTTTGGGCCAGGACTGGCAGATTTTTGCGCCAGTGGTCGCTGGATGCGCCAAAGCCATGCACCAGCAGCATCGGCACACCCGCACTGCCTGCCTGCTGATAGCGAATCGGGAAGCCGCGCCAGTGCCAGGTTTGGGTGGAGATGGTAGGGGTTTGGGTGAGGGGCATGGTGGGGAAGGGGGAGGAATGAAGGGGGGAAGAACGAAGGGGGGAAGAACGAAGGGGGAAGAACGAAGAGGGAAGAAATGCTCTGGAGTGGGCTTGCGGTTGTGTTGTGGCCGTAGGGTTGAGCGTTGGCCTTGTTTGAGGCGGCGGACTGTGAATTTTTGTAAATGCTGTCCTGATCATATATCAGTTGAAGAGAGGCCAGGAAGCTTGGGAACCCCGAAAGCTCTCGTATAGCTTGCCTTAACCCCTGGTTAGGATTGGTAGCTAAAGGGTTGTTGGCCAATCAAGGCATTAGGTAACGTGGCAAGAAGAGCTTGAGTTTCTGGACTAAGGGAGTTAAGAGAGTTTCTTTTGGGTAGCACTAAATGAGAAAAAAGCTCGATCCGTGCTATCCTTGGCTCCTAAGGCGAAAAAAGAGTACGCATTTACTATCAACTGAGTATGGCTCAAGCAGGCTCTAAGCAACTAGCATTGTTTCAAAAGAAAAAAATAACTAAGCAATCAGAAGTCAATAGGCAGCCCTATTACACTCAGGGATATGGAGCAGCATACTTGGGAGATAGTCTTGAGCTTATACAAGATCTGAAGGATTGCAGCGTTAACCTGATTTTGACATCACCTCCCTTTGCACTTACCCGCAAAAAAGAATACGGGAATGAAAGTGCAGAAACTTATGTTAGTTGGTTCCTTCCCTTCGCACATGAATTTAAGAGGGTACTCACTGAAGATGGGTCATTTGTAATTGATTTAGGGGGTGCCTATCTTCCTGGAAATCCAGTGCGTAGCATCTATCAATATGAATTGCTTGTTCGATTATGCAAAGAAGTCGGATTTTTCTTGGCTCAAGATTTCTTTCACTATAATCCTGCTAGGCTCCCAACCCCTGCCGAATGGGTTACTGTTAGACGTATTCGAGTAAAAGATTCAGTCAATGTAGTTTGGTGGTTGTCCAAAACTGAACATCCAAAGGCTGATAATAAAAAGGTTTTGAAGCCTTATAGCGAAAGCATGAAACAGCTTCTAAAGAATGGATACAAAGCTAAATTACGTCCTAGCGGACATGATATTTCTACTAAATTTCAAAAGGATAATGCAGGGGCAATTCCACCAAATCTCATAGAAGCAGCCAACACAGAATCAAACAGTTCCTATTTGCGGAGGTGCAAGGAAGCAGGAAAGAAGCCTCATCCGGCACGGTTTCCCGCTTCTTTTGCTGATTTTTTCATCAATTTTTTGACGGATGAAAATGATCTTGTACTAGATCCTTTCGCTGGTTCCAACACGACGGGTTTTGTCGCAGAGAATTTACATAGAAGGTGGATAGCCTTTGAGTTGAACGAGGAATACTTGATCGGAAGCCAGTATCGTTTTGAGGAATAATCTGGACACACTTGAATTGTGGTTCTGCGTAAACGTGCCCTTCTCGACCTTGTAACACGCTCCATTTTGGAGTGCGGGTGGAACGTTCTTTATTTAGAAAGCCCAGATAATCATCCATTTAGGTTGCAGGTCTATAGGGATGATGAAAGCTATCGGGTTCGCATTTACATTTGGAATTTGACTCACGGGGGAGGGTCAGCAAGACCCAGAAGCGAATACCGTATTCAAATCACGGGTTTATCCACCAGCTATTTTGAGCCTGAGATTGGGGGCAAAACTCTAATTCTTGGCTGGTGGAATGAAGTCGGCGTTTTTGCAGGCTTTGATTATAACAAGCATTCTGGAACATTAGGCTCTTCGCCTTCGATTCAAATTCGCGAGCAATTTCTTCGAAATGCTCACATTAACGGGTTTTCTGCTTGCGACAAAGGCAATGAGGAAATAGCGATCGCTTTCAAGCCTAGTTTTTTCATTGAATATATCAAAAACTTAGAATCTTTACATGGTTTTGGTGAGTCTGAATATGATCTTAGAGTGCTTGAAACTGTGGCTGAGAATCCTTATGCAGTAAACGATGGAGAGATTGAGTCAACAAGCTGGACTCGTCAAACGGTGATTCAGTCTGTCAAAAAGAGATTAAGGGATTCTAGTTTCCAAGATCGAGTTTTAACCGCTTATAACTACCGATGTGCTATGTGCGGCGTACAGCTCGATCTAGTACAGGCAGCGCATATTGTACCCGTAAGCCATGAGAATGGAACTGATGAAACCTCTAACGGAATAGCTTTATGTGCATTGCATCACTATGCTTATGATCGTGGTCTTGTATTCGTAGATGAAGATTACTCAGTTGAACTTAATCAAAGTAAGCTCAATAAGCTTCGAGTAAGATCCCGCGATGAAGGACTAGAAGAGTTTACTGAAGCTTTAAGAGCCATAATTCTTCTACCTCCAGCTACTTCAGATCGTCCGCATAGAGATTATTTATCTATTGCTAATTTTTTACGTCTTGCAGCCTCGTAGCACAAAATTTAAGTTCATAAATCTGATGTCAGTCGTCCGGCTAATCCTCTGCCTTGAGGGGGATAGAGTAGAGGTTATCAGTAAGGGTTCGAGGTTATTTGCCCTAATCAAATCAGGCTCCGATGTCGCAGCGCGGGGATGCCGCGAAAGATGAGTGCTGGGTCACGATGAATGCGGGCAGCGAGGGCTGGGTTTTGTTGAGAAAGCGCCTGGTGGAGCAGGGCGGAGTCGCCGCCTGTAAGGGCGATCGCCCCCAAACCTGCGCCCCTGGCCCAGCGACACCACCGCAGCGCTGCTGCTTTCTCGCGCCACCCGCACCAGCAGCGCCGCCGACACCAGGCTGGCAATGATAGAACTGCCGCCATAGCTAAAGAAGGGAAATGGGAGTCCGGTCGTGGGCAGCGCCCCCGTGGCCACGCCAATATTCAGCAGCGATTGCCCCACCAGCAGCACCACCACGCCGATCGCCACCAGTTGATGGATGGGGCTTTTGGCCTTTAGCGCCACCCGCAGCCCCAGCGCCGCAAAGGAACCCAGCAGCAGCAGCAGCAATAGCCCGCCCAAAAACCCAAATTCCTCAGCATAGACTGCAAAAATAAAGTCCGTGTAGTGAATCGGCAAATAGAACAATTTTTGCTGCGACAGCCCAAAGCCTTTGCCCGTGAGTCCGCCAGAGCCAACCGCCAGGAGGCTTTGAATTAGCTGGTAGCCGTTTTGCGCCGGGTCGGCCCAGGGGTTGAGAAACGACACGATGCGATCGCGCTGATAGTCGCGCAGGCTGACGCTGAGGACGGCGGCACTCAGCCCGGCGATCGCCGTGCCGCCCAGATATCGCCAGGGCAGCCCCGCCGCCAGCGCCATCAGCCACAGCAGCATTCCGCACAGCGCCGTGGTGCTCAGGTTGGGCTGGAGCAGAATGCTGGCCAGCAGCAGCATGAAAATGCCCAACCAGGTAAACCGCACCCGCCACGACAGCCGATCCCACCGCCCAAAAATCCGCGCCCCTTGCAGCACCAGAAACGGCTTGATCAACTCCGACGGCTGCAAAATCGGCAATGGCCCGATCGCCAGCCAGCGACTCGCGCCGTTGACCGTTGTGCCAAATCCAGGCACCAGCGTTAGCAAGATCAGCCCCAGGCAGATCAGCATCAGCAAATCTGCCATGCCCAGCACAAACCGCAGCGGCGTACTCACCAACAGGCTAAAACCCAACAGCCCCACGCAGCCATACAAAATCTGGCGCTGGATATAATACAGACCGTTGCCATGCTCGGTATCGGCGATCGCATAAGAGGCCGAAAACAGCACCGCCAGCCCCAGGCCCAGCCACAAAAACGTCAGCCAGCGCAGCATCCGCGCCTCCATCGCCCAGCTATCGACGGGCGTACTTTCCCAGGGCAGCGCAGACGACCCAGAAGGGCGATCGCCCAACTCAGGAGATTTTTGAGGCGGTTCAACAATTGGCTCGATCGTGGGCGGCGCAGCAGAGTTTACGGGTGTCGCTTTCGACAACACACGACGACCTTTCCCAACAGGTTTCACGCGGCGGCTCATAGCGTGGCAACTCGCAAAACGCTTCACAAATCCGGACTATGCAAGCGAACAGCTATCATAAACCAGACTGCCTCTAACCCTAGCGCAACTTGCCCAGCCCGTTGAAACAAAATCCTAATTCCTGTCTCTCTAGCACCTGACCCCCGACCCCTGACCCCTAAAAATGGCTCTCTTTAACGTGCGATCGCTCTCCAAAGATTTCGGCATCAAGGAAATTCTCCGGGATGCCAGCTTTAGCCTGGAAGAAGGCGACAAGGTGGGGCTGATCGGCACCAACGGATCGGGCAAATCAACGCTGCTGAAAATGCTGGCAGGGCTGGAGCCAGCCGACAGCGGCGAGATCTGGCGCAATCCGGGTGCAAAGATCGTGTATCTGCCGCAGCAGCCCATTGTGGACGAAGACCGCACCGTGCTGGAGCAAGTCTTTGCCGACTGCGGCGAACAGATGGCGCTGGTGCGCGAGTACGAAGACCTCTCAGACAAGCTGGCGCATGGACACGGCGACTCCGATACGCTGATGGCCAAGCTGTCGAGCGTGTCGCAAAAGATCGAGATGGCCAACGCCTGGGAACTGGAAACCCAGGCCAAGGTGATTCTCAGCAAGCTGGGTATTCAGGACTTTGAGGCGCGGGTGGGCGACCTGTCAGGCGGATACCGCAAACGGATTGCGATCGCCACGGCCCTGCTTTCTGACCCCGACGCGCTGCTCATCGACGAACCCACCAACCACCTCGACGCGCTCTCGGTGGAATGGCTCCAAGACTATCTCAAGCGCTTTCGTGGCGCAATTTTGCTGATCACCCACGATCGCTACTTTCTCGATCGCGTCACCAATCGCATTTTGGAAATCGACCGGGGCGACCTCTACGCCTACTCCGGCAACTATAGCTATTACCTGACGAAAAAAGCCGAAGCCGAAGAATCGGCCGCCAGCACCCAGCGCAAACATGCGGGCGTGCTGCGGCGCGAGCTGGAATGGCTGAAGCGCGGCCCCAAAGCCCGCAGCACCAAGCAAAAAGCCCGCATCGACCGCATCCGCGACATGCAGGCACAGGAATTCAAACAAGCCAACGGCAAAGTCGATATCACCACCGCTGGCCGCCGCATCGGCAAGAAAGTCATCGAACTCACGAATATTTCCAAGTCCTATGGCGATCGGGTGTTGATCAAAGACTTTACCCACAGCTTCAACCCGGAAGATCGCATCGGCATCATCGGCGGCAACGGCGCAGGCAAATCCACCCTGATGAACATCATCACCGGGCGCGTGCAGCCCGACGCGGGCACGGTCGAAATTGGCTCCACGATCCACATCGGCTATTTCGACCAGCACTCCGAAGACCTGGAAATCAACGAAGATCAGCGCGTCATCGACTACCTCAAAAGTGTGGCGGAACTGGTAAAAACAGCCGACGGCAGCGTCATCACTGCGTCGCAAATGCTGGAGCGCTTTCTGTTTTCGCCCAACCAGCAGTATGCGCCGATCAACAAGCTCTCCGGTGGCGAAAAGCGCCGACTGTTTTTGCTAAAGGTGCTGATGGGCGCACCCAATGTGCTGATTTTGGACGAGCCGACCAACGACCTGGACGTGCAAACGCTGGCGGTGCTGGAGGAATATCTGGAGGACTTCAACGGTTGTGCGATCGCCGTTTCGCACGATCGCTACTTTCTCGATCGCGTGGTGGACGTGATCTTTGCGCTGGAAGCGGGCGGCACGATTCGCCAATATCCTGGAAACTACACCACCTATCTGGAATACCTGGAGCGGCAAAAGCAGGAGGCCGCCGAAGCGCCCAAACCTGCTCCCAAAGCAGCCGCGAAGCCTACGACTTCTGAGTCTGCAAGCACGGTTAATTCTTCAAGCAGCGCCACCAAGCCGCGCAAACTGTCTTTCAAAGAAAAGCGCGAATATGAAACCCTGGAGGCGAAAATTCCCGCCCTGGAAGCGGAACGGGATGCGCTGGAAAAGCAGCTTTATGACCAGCCGCCTGCCGACTTTACAGAAATGCAGCAGTTGACAGAAAAGCTGGCCAGCCTGACGACCGAAATTGACGCCGCCACAGAGCGCTGGCTAGAGCTAGCCGAACTGATTGACGCTTAGCGATGTCCTTAAAGAACGCCTGCTTAAAGCCTTTAGAACACCTTAAGAATGTCCTTGAAGCACTATCCCTAGCGTTCCGTTGTGGCTGAGCCATGCTACGCTTAGGAGTGGAGTTGGCGCAAAGCTGTGTGTGTTCGATGCATTCTGGATGGATTGCCTGTCGGATGGATGCCATCGGTCTGTTTCAAGGAGCAATGTGCAGCCCGCCGCTCTGCTTCGGTTCTGGTGGGGATCAGCCACCAGACGCAAGGGGGAAAGTTCGGTGCGAATCCGACGCTGTCCCGCAACTGTGATGAGCGCAACCGCGCAGGATGCTTGACCCTCTGCTTGCCAGGTTCCTTTGGCAGAGCGGATTTGTCAGTTCTTTAGCCTGAGTGCGTTATCTCTGAGTCAGGATGCCCGCCGATAGCACCACCTGATGATTCATCTGCGAGGCATAGATGGTTTCAAGTTTAAGTTTTTTGGGACGCGATCCGGGGCGATCGCCCACTTTGATTTACTCCTTTCAGGCTGCTCGATCCTTTGAAATATCTGAACCGAACGTGGCAGATTCGCTGGAATTTTCACCAGATTTTTGACCACGGAGATCAAAGACAACTGCCAGACCCCTTCAGTTCAGCGATTGGCTCAGCATTTCACAGATTAAAGCTTCAGCATGAGCATGATCTGCATGTCAATGTTTTTGCGTCGTTGGGATTTGCGTCTTCAGCAAATTTTCAGCAAATAGGGTGGCTAGATTCCTCGACTGCTGACCCAATTGGCTGAGCTTTTTCTTGATGATCTAGCGATTCAAAATTGCCTCAGAAATACGCTTGAAACTTCTTTTCTAAAATCTCGTCTAGCTGATGAGCCGTGGGAAAAGAAGGCTTCAAGCAACGCTCTGTCTGGTGCGACCGCAGCAGTAAAACTTTGCAGCGAAATTTTGCGAGTTTGCCCACCTATTGGATAGGTTTCTGATTGGCTAATTTGAGATTTTATCGTTGTTGTAGAATCCCCGATTTTGAGGTTTCTTTGCAGTTGATTAGTCCTCTGTTATTAGTCGAATATTGTTAGCCGAATCGGGTGTGAAAAACTCTCAAAATAACCTTGCAAACTCGCGTGGAGATTGCATATGAAAACGAGTGCATCCCACTTTTGTAACCCTCACCCTAAATCCCTCTCCCAGAGCGGGAGAGGGACTTTGAATCCAGCCCCCCTTCTCCCGTTTTGGGAGAAGGGGTTGGGGGATGAGGGCAAATTTGCATCACTGGGAGTCACCCTCTGAAAACTGCGTAGGTGCGATCAGGCGTGATCATTAATTGTTTGACCTTTGTTTGACCCTTTTGAGTGTTTGATGAGAAGCCGCATGAATGCAAAGGATTGTGTTTGGCAGGGCCTATTAGGCTACTGGCAAAACTTGTTTATCCACCAAAATATGCTGATGTTGGGGTATGCAGCTTGGCACGGCTATATCAGCCAGGGGCGGGGGCTGCTGGTCTGTCGGGTGGCGATCGCCCATCCCCACACAGTGGACTGGAGTGTCGAAACGGTGCCTTTTTCGATGCAGTTTGTGGCGCTGGCAGCCGTGCCGGAGTTTCTGCGATCGCTGGCGGCAGAGATCCAGTCAGACTTGCTAGATGAAGTGGCGATCGCCCGGCTAAAGGAGGCGATCGCCCAACACGACCCGACCCAATCCATCGTGCTGCTAGTCGAGAACAACGGCACGGTCGATATCAACCTGCTTCAGCACCTGGCGATTTCTCCCGCGGACTGCCATCGCCAGGTCGAGCAGCGTTGGGAGGAGTTCGCACCCCACCTGACCGCGTTTCATCCAATGGACTAGCAAACCGATTCTCCGCCCCCGATTTTTCTAAATTTTCCTTACCGGCCTAAGCCAGGAGCTTGTTCTGCATGACCGATGCCCAGTTCAATGTGCCGCGTCCCCGCTGGGACGTGATTAGTTTCACCCTGTTTTTGCACCTGGCTGCTTTGCTAGCTTTTGTTCCTGCCTTTTTTAGCTGGTCAGCAGTGGCGCTGGCAGTGTTCTTGCATTTCATCACCATCGGGCTGGGCATTTCCCTTGGCTTCCATCGGCTCGCCAGCCACCGCAGCCTCAAGGTGCCGCAATGGCTGGAGTACTTTTTGATCATCTGCGGCACGCTGGCGGGCCAGGGCGCAGTCAAGGGCTGGGTTGGCTATCACCGGATGCACCACCTGCATTCTGACGAGGTCGGCGACCCGCACGACTCTAGCCTGGGCTTTTGGTGGTGCCACATCGGCTGGCTGATGCATCAAGTGCCGAGCCAGTCTCAGCTTGCCCGCTACACCAAAGACATCGCCAACGATCCCGTCTATCGCTTTTGCCATCGCTACTACATTCCGATGCAGGTGGCGCTGGCGGTGCTGCTCTATGCGCTGGGCGGGATGCCGTTCCTGGTGTGGGGGATTTTTGTGCGGCTGTTTGTGGGATTCCACAGCACCTTCCTTGTCAACAGCGCCTGCCACATGGTGGGCTATCGGACGTATCAGACGGGCGATCGCGCGACAAACTGCTGGTGGGTGGCCCTGCTCACCTTTGGTGAAGGCTGGCACAACAACCATCATGCGTTCCAGTCCTCGGCTCAATTTGGGCAGCGCTGGTGGGAGATTGACGGGGCGTGGCTGGTGATTCGCGCCCTGCAAGCGGTCGGTCTGGCGACTCAGGTGAAAACCATGCCCGCGTTCAAAGCGAATCAAGGCTAATTAAAGAGAAATCTTCAGGACTTACGCACTTGAAGCCTACAGCTCTGATCCCCCCTAGCCCCCCTTAATAAGGGAGGAACTCCGGAAAGCCCCCTTGTTAAAGGGGTTTGGGGGATCTAACTGCACAAGTCCTTGAAGCCTACAACTCTGATCCCCCCTTAGCTCCCCTTAGTAAGGGGGGAACTCCGGAAAGCCCCCTTGTTAAGGGGGTTTGGGGGATCTAACTGCACAAGTCTTAGAGAAATCTTGCTAAGACTCCTTTAATTGACTCCTTTAATTCCTGACTGGCTCACTCCCTCTCATCGGTATTTTTCTCACAGGTATTTTTATGACAAAACCCGTTTCTTCGGTCGAACGTCAGACCTTGCAGTCCGACGCGATCGCCAACCCAGGCGCGACAAGGGCGATCGCCGACTGGAGCAAGCTGCCCAGCGGAGAGCGCTACCTCTACCGGCTCTTTAGCCTGATCGACGCGGCCGACTTTACCGTGGTCAACCCGGCGGGGCAAGAGTTTCGCTTTGGGCAGGCGGGCGCATCAGAGCCGCTGCGGCTGATCATCCACAATCCCGGCACCTACGATCGCGTCTTGTCCTTTGGCACGCTGGGCTTTTGCGAAGCCTACATGGAAGGCTGGTGGGACGAGGCGAATAACAACCTGGTGGAGCTGATTGGCCTGTTTTATCGCAGCAATGTCTATGCCAAAGCCAGCAGCAAAGTGACGCTGCCGCTGCTGTTTAAGGTGTTGACTCAGCGCCTCAAAACCGTGCCCGTGTTGATTCAAAACAGCCGCAAAAACGTGCAGCATCACTACGACGTAGGCAACGACTTTTACCAGCTATTTCTCGACCCTACGCTTACCTATTCCTGTGGCTATCGCCGCCAAGAGGGCGACTCGCTGGAAACGATGCAGTTGCAAAAGTATGAGCTAATTTGCAAAAAGCTGGGGCTAAAAGCTGGCGAAACCCTGGTGGATATTGGCTGCGGCTGGGGCGGCATGTTGATCTACGCAGCGGAGCGCTACGGCGTGTCAGGGACGGGCATCACCCTTAGCGTAGAGCAGGCGAAGCTGGCGCAGGAGCGAATCGAGCAGCGGGGGTTGGGCGATCGCATCAAAATTGAAATCGCTGACTACCGCGAGTTTCACGGCCAGTTCGACAAGTTCGTCAGCATCGGCATGTTTGAACATGTCGGCAAGGGTAGCTTTGCCACCTTTATGCAGCAGGCTAACGCGCTGCTGAAACCCGGCGGTGCCGGACTGCTGCACACCATCGTCACCCAGAGCAACGAGCGCAACGGAGCCTGGGTAGACAAGTACATCTTCCCCGGTGGCTATGCGCCCCAACTGCATGAGCTGACTCAGGAGCTATGGGCAGCCAAGCTTGCCGTCGCCCACTGCGAAAACCTCAAGCCCCACTATGCCGAAACGATGAAGCGCTGGGCCGCCAACCTGGTTCGCAATCGAGACGCGATTCGCGCATTGGGCGATGCTTATGACGAGAAATTTCTGCGGATGTGGTATCTCTACCTGCAATCTTTTGAGGCCTCGTTCCGCTACGGCAGCCTGCATGTCTATCAACTGCTGTTCTACAAGGGCAAGCCCTGGCCGCTGCCTATGCCGCTCGATTTCAGCTGGTGATGTTTGTGTAGTGGGGTTTGCTTAGCTCAGCTTGGGCGATAACGGCAGCCTGGGAGTCGGGCGATCGCCCAAACCCCGCCAAGTCATCGGCCCAACACCAAGGCCCAACACCAAACGCTTCTAGCTGCGGCTCATCACGCGCAGCAGCCAGAGCGAGGCGACAATGCCGATAAAGTGCGCCATGTTGATGTTGGTCGTTGCCAGCACCAGCAGCATATCCAGCGGATTCACAAAGCGGGCGGCGCTGCCCGAAAAAATGGCAAACCCCTGGGCCGATGCCTTGATCACCAGCGACCCGATAATGGCCTGTGCGCCCAGAAACGTGAGCAGCATTCCTGCTAGATTGATCATCAGCCCCACGCGCAAAAGCTGAAAGGCCTCGCCGCGCTTGGGACGCACCCGCGTATCGGCGGTCTGGAGGCGGCGGCCGAGTCGGGCATAGCGAAAGGCCCAGAAGACGCTGGCGGCTAGGGCAAGCAGTCCCAGCGTCGAGAAAAATGCACCCGTGCCTGTTTCGGTCGAGGTGGGCGAGGGCACGCCGGGGGTTGCTGTGGTGGCCCCAGCAGCCAGCCCGAAACTCGCAAAAACCAGCGACCCAGCCGAGATTACCCCTGGGACAAGCTGTGCCCAGAAGCTGATCCAACCCGTGCGCCGAAACGCCAGCGCCACTCGCTGCACCGCAGGCGGCAAGCTGTGGGAAGACTCGATGCGGCTAGACTGGCTGGGTCGGCTGGAGCGGCTGGAGATGGGGCGATCGCTATAGCTTTCTGGCATGTCTGGGCGGGGGTAAGGGTGTCCCTGGGGTTTCGTCTATTGTATCGGGTGGGTGGGGTGATGAGGAGACGCGGTAGCGGAGAGGATTATTTAGAAGATTGATGGAAAGCGCGCGATCGCACGCTGAGCGCCAACCCGCCCAGACAGAGAAACCCCAGCACGCCCGCCAGCGGATTTTGGTTGATACCCGTCATCCATTCGGGCGCTTGTCCTGTATAGCGAATCAGCGAGCCGACATTCACCAGATAATAGCCCCAGACCATGCCACCATGCAGCCCGATCGACAAGCCTATCCGCCCCGTCTGCCGCTTGGCCCACACCAGCAGCAGCCCCAGCAGCACTAGCCCAAAGAACTGCGGCGAGGTGGCAATCACCTCATTCAGCGGGCGGATGAAGTGCAACACGGCAAAGGTGAGCGCGTTGGCCCAGAGCGCGGTTTTGGGAGAATAGTCGCGCTCTAGTTCGTCCAGCAGCCAACCGCGAAAGACGGTTTCTTCGGCAAGTCCATAGCCCAGCCCCACGCCCAGCCCTTCTAGCAGAAGGCGTGGAATTGGAAGAGAGGGCGATCGCCACGTAGCCCACCCCAGCACACTCATCAGCCCAAACAAAAACATCAGGCTGCCAAAGCCCATGCCTAGTCCTTGCAGCAGATCTCGACCCATTGCCCGCGTGCCCACCAGTCCATAGTGGGCGAATCCGCCCCGCCGCCCGTACACCCAGCGCCCCCACGCCCACAGCAGCCCAAAAAACAGCCCAAACAGCACAGGCATTACCAAAATGCTAATCGTGTTTGCGTCGTTTACAAGGGCATAGACCAGCACGACGTAGGGCAGCCATAGGCCCAGCAGCACCAGCAGCAGACTGCCAATGCGGAGCGGAAAGGGTAGGTAGGCGAGGCGATGCAAGGGCAGGAGTTTCGCTGAGTGGGGTTGGCGGATTACGGCTCCACCAAATTTTCCAAGCCCGAAGTCACCTTCATCGACCGGATTGCGTCGCCTGCCTTCAGTTTTTCCAGCACTTCTTTGCCTTCGACGACGTAGCCGAAGATGGAGTAGCGTCCGTCTAGCAGGTTTAGCCCGGCGGGGGTGAGTTCGGGTTCAAACAGGAAGAAGAAAAATTGGGAGGAGCCGCCGTTGGGGTCGCTGTCGGGGTGGGCCATGCCGAGTGCGCCAAAGGCAGAGAAGGGCAGCACGGGCTGATCCAGATAGCGGCCTGCATCTTCCAGGGTAATGCCGTAGGTGGGGGCCTTGTCGCCCTGCACCATCACCTCCAGGGGAATCTTGCGCTCTTGCTTGGTTTTGGGGTCGATAAAGCCATCTTCGGGCCCTGGCGGGTCGCCAATTTGCAGCACGTAAAAGTCTTCAG
The DNA here is from genome assembly GCF_001548395.1 of Leptolyngbya sp. O-77. Classification (NCBI taxonomy): domain Bacteria; kingdom Bacillati; phylum Cyanobacteriota; class Cyanophyceae; order Leptolyngbyales; family Leptolyngbyaceae; genus Leptolyngbya; species Leptolyngbya sp. O-77. Next base: position 4,095,775 of record NZ_AP017367.1, on the reverse strand, counting down.
CGCGGGTGAACTTTAGCCCGTCATAGAAACCGCGCTGCACCAGATCGACAAAGTTGCCTGCTGTGACTGGCGCATTGTAGCCGTCCACCACTGCCACCATATCGCCCTTATCAGTCTTGATGCTGATGGTGGCGCGGCCCTTGAGCTGGGGTAGGTTGCTGTATTCCTCCGGCACTTCGTAGGGGAACTGGGCGACCATCAGCTCCTCAAGCTGCCCCACCATGTCGAGCAGTTCGGAGCGCTTTTCCCACAAGGCAGCTTTGTTGTTTTCTTCAACGGCACTCCGCATGGCGTTGATGCCCATTTCCAACTGGGTGATCAGCAGCCCAGCCGCCGCTTGGCGATCGCCCGGCACGCTAGCCAGGATTTCCTTTTGCTTGGTATTTAGAATCCGCTCCATCTGCGACAGCTTGGGGTTGATGGCGTTGAGGCTGGTGCGGCTGATGCGGAGCGGCGTGGACAAATCTTCGAGCAGCGTTTGCAACTGGCGCACAGGCTTATTGTTAATCGGCAGCGCGTAACGCAAAATGGCGCGTCCGTCGGTGATGGCGTTGCCCTGCGGGAGGGCGATCGCCGCTAGGTTGCTATGGGCAGTTCCCCATCCCACCAGCAGCAGCGTCATCAGTAGAGAAACGGCTCCGGCTTTCAGCCAGCGGGTGAAGGAACGCTTGGGCAGTTGAGTCATGGTTCTGCAAGAGCAACAACAGGAATCGGCTTCCTGTCTGATTTTGCCATAGCGCGGGCCGTGTGGCGGAGTTGGATGTTCGGGGAGTAGAGATTCCACAAATGCTCCAATCAATGCTCCAATCAATGCTCCAATCTTTCAACACTTGAACACGCTCAGCGACAGCGATACAAGTCGTAGCTATAGCCGTTGATCCAGATCTTGCGAATCTCCTGGGCGGTGCAGTCCGGCTGGTTCACGTCTTCAGCAGCGTGCCAGTTGACCAGCCACAGGTCAAACGGGCGCGGTACCTGGCTTAGCACCTGGTTCAGCGTGGCGGCGGGGGTTAACGTGTTCTTTCCGCCATGTGCCAGGATGAATTGCGGCAGCGTGTAGGGGCTGGCATCGGGTGCAAGCGCAAACTCGCGGGCAATGCCCATCATTTCGCCCGTTTGCACATGGGTTTGGTGGTCGGTGGCGACGAGGATGGGGGCTTCGGTATATTTCCGCATTTGGGTCGCCAGTTGTTCGGGTCGGTAATACTTCTCGTAGCCCAGGTTTACTGCAACCGAGAGGGCGCTGAGAAATCCGAGAAACAGAATGCTGAGAACCGCAGTTTTGCCTGTTTTGGGAAACTGGCGTCGCGGCGCATACCAGCGGCGTGAAATCCACGGTTTGGGCGCGGTTGCTGGATCGAGCAGATTTCCCCGATTCCACAGCGTCGCCAGAGCCGCGCCCAGCAGCGCCACCACCGCCGGAAAGTAGATGAAGTTGTAGCGTGCGCCCCGCGTTACATCGCGCCCCAGCCCGTAGGTAATGAGCGTCATTACCACAATGCCGCTCAGCACCAGTCCGCCCAGCAGCACCGTTGCCCATCGCGTTTGGGGATTTTTTAGCAGCGTTTTGAGGCTGCGAACCAGCAGCGGCACAAACCAAATCAAGAAGGCAATCATCACCACCGCCGCCACGCCCGCCAGCGGCAAAAAGTCTGCCTCCAGCGGCAGCAAAATCACCATCACCACCCAAGCTGCCAGGAACTGGAAGATCGGGTTTAGCCACATTAATAAATTGCTACGATCGTAAAAAATCCAGTCCGTCAGCGTGCTGTTTTGCGTTTCGGACAATTCGGGCAGCCAGACGAGGCAAGCCGCGAGGGAGAGGAGGGCGACGGTGAGGAGTTGAGGAGGGACGGAGAGCGGGGGAGGGGGGGAGAGAGGGAGAGGGGGGGAGTGTTGGAAGCGCCAGAAGAAGAGGAGGGCGATCGCCTCGCTCAGCAAACTCAGCATGACGAAATAGTGAACCGCCACGCCCAGCGCATTCACCCCAATCCACACGGCGCAGAGCCAGAGCGGAATCGGTGCTTGCGCTTGCATAAACCGGACAGCGGCAACCAGGCAGCAGAAAGACAGCGTAATCAGCAGCATTGCCAGCGTGTAGTGGCGGGCATCTTGCGCCAGAAACACTGCATAGGGCGACACGGCATACATCACCGCTGCCAGGTTTGCCGCCAGACGCGATCGCCACGCCAGCCAGCCCAGCGCGTAGATCGCAGGCACCGTGAGAATAGCAAACACCACGGAGAGCGATCGCCCCACCCACAGACTGACAATGCCCTGCGGCAGCGCTGGAAACAGCTTCAACCAGAAATGCGACAGCAGAAAATACACCGGCGGATGCGTACTCTCGCTCATCAGATAGCGCACCACATCCTGCGGCGTGCCCTGCGGCTCCGGGCGCAGCGGCGACAGTAGCACCTCCGACGAAATCACCTGATCCAGCGGCACCGTCCGAAAACTGTGCCCCAAGCTAAACACCAGCGTCGAAAACTCATCCGTCCAAGGCGGCTTGCTGCTCAAATACGCAAACCGCACCAGCGCCGCCAGCGCCATCCACAAGAGCAGCAGTGCCCAGGGGCATGTTGCAAACCAATCCCTTAAACCTTTACTCACACCACGCATGGAAATCGACAAGTCTTTAGGCTAGCAGGCGGGAGGGGGGTTGGGGTGATGAGGTTGGAATGCGATCGCCCCCTGCCGCCCATGCAATGCGAAGCGACCTCTCGGCACAACCAGAACGCCCGTAGGAGGGGGTGTGGGGGACGCTTCGTCCCCTGCAAAGGGGGTTTGGGGGATATCCCCCAAGGCTGTTGGCTCGGCAGACAGAGTTCGCCCAGTCGCCAAAAACTCCTGCAAACTCCAAAGACACTGAGCATAAAAAGCGCTGCTGCGAGCAACCTCGAAACAGCGCCGATGGGTTTCTGTCTGTGGAGATAGAGGGCGATCGCCCGCCGCCCCAAACTTTTCTGCTTAAACCTCCGCCACTAAATCTCCGCCACTAAATCTCCGCCACAGCCCGCTCAATCAGGCGACGAGCCAGCGTTTGCGTGCCCGTGTGAGAGTAATATTTCACCGCAATATCCAAAAACGCGCCCAGATAGTCGAGCTTATCCTTCGACACATCCGCCACCTGCACCAGGCGATCCACAATCCCTTCCTGGGTCAGGTTGTTTTGAGTCACCAAGTCACCCATCCAGCCCTTCACCGACTCAAAGCTCTGGCCAATAAAATTCAGTTTTCCTTCTGAGTTTCCACCCGGAATCAGTTCATTCACACCCTTAAAGGTCTGGTTTTGCTCCAGTTCCTTCGGCGAGAGTCCGTTGATATAGGTTCCTACTTTCTGGATAAAGCTGGGCCCCAGCGGCACCAGCCCATCAAACGACACCAGCGCCGCCATCCGCAGCAGCGCCTCGCCGCCATAGTCGCCCAGCGCCGCCAAAAAGTCGCCCAGGCTATCACCCGGAATGCCGTTGATCTGGCAAAAGGCGACCACCTCCGTCACCAGCTTCACGGCCAGGTCAATGCTCTGTGCCTGTTCGGGCTTGGGTGCGAGGTGCTTGAGCAATCCCAAAAAGGAAATATCCTGTCCAACGCGATTCGCCAGCGCCGCCGCCCCCAGCGCACTGGAGGCACTGTCCACTGTGTTGTAAAGCCACAGCGCCTTTTGATAGCCCTGCGACTTGTCGTTATAAAGCTGGACAGCCCGTTCGCCAATCGCCTGGATCATGGCAGGGTCGGTTTCCATCGTCACTGCTTTGATCGTGTTATCAAAGCCGACCAGGTTTTCCCAGTGACCCGGCACCACAAAGTCCAGAGATTTGAGGGCGCGGACAGTCAACCCGGTGGTGGGCAAATCATCCACGATTTCATAAATCGGTTTACTCATGGTCAGCGCTCCATTACTTCAGCTTGGACAGGCCAATCAGGTCAAATTTTTGAATCCAGGCGCGGCGATTTTCTTTGGTGAATTCTGGATCGCGGCTGAGGGCCTTGACCTGATAGCGATCGGCCACGAGAATGCCAGTCTGGGTGTTGCCGATTTCCAGGACAGGATAGCCCGCCAGTTTTTCGGTGGCGCTGTCATATTTCTTGGCAGCAGTTGGCAAACTAGCCGTGTCAGAAATCGACAACAGCGCCATGTCTTTTGCGTCTTTCTTGAGCTTGGCTTCGGCAAAGCCTTTTTTCTCTTGAGAAAAGACGACGGTGTAGCCCTGACCAGAGCTAGGAAAGAACTTATTAAAGCTGCTGCCTTGTTCAGCATCTTTGGCAACGGCTCTTGCGCCCCGCTGGGTGGAATCTTTTTGCACCTGAGCATAGGGCGAGTCGTCTACTTTGCTACAGGCGGTAGCACCAGACAACAGCAAAACGGATAGCAGTAAAGCAGCTAGTGCCTTACGCCAATTAAAACGGATCATCCTACTCTCCTTATGAAACACGGTTGAATGAAACACGGTTGAGGGTGGCTGGGTTTTACGGGCGATCGCCGCTCTGGTGTGAGGTTGTAGACGGATTGTGAACCTTGTGTAGCATGGGGCAACCCACGATTCAAAAAAGAGCCATCTGACAACGCTACAGCTCGTCTAAAACACCCTAATATGAGGCTTTTTACGGCGTTCAGGACATAGCATACCGCTTGTGGTCACATTTTCTCTGTATCTATCTCGAACGCTTGGTTAGGTTTTGTAAATCTCTCAGGAACTCAGGAGTGGGATTTTTCTTGGCATGGAAAGGCAAGAATCTGGGTGTGATACGCTCTGGATTGCAGATCGGATTGCATACAGCACTGAACAGCGTTTCAACACAGCGTTTCAACGGTTTGGCAGTGGAGCTATGGCGCAACTCACAGGCACAGGGCAAGTCGAAACTTTTCGCAAGCAGTGCAGACATTTCTCGTCTGCTAGGACAGGCAATCCGACGGATCGCCAAACCAGATCCACGCTCCGCCCTGTGCTGAAGTCTTCCCTGCTGGCGATCGCCTCTGGGCTGTCTCTCCTGCTCTCAAGCTGGCTCACCCGTCCTGCCCATAGCGCCGAGCAGGTCATCGTCAACCTGGGCAACTTTGAGATTGCCCTCGCCGTAGACGATCTGGAAACCTACGCCAACACGGGCGAAGTGCGCGGCGGGCTAAAGCTCTATTCGCGGTTTTTGGGCGAAACGGGCATGGCAGAGCTGCGCCAGTTTCTCCAGCGGCGGTTTGAGGTCGATCCGGTCGTGATTTCGCAACTGCTCTATTCCTCGCTGGGCGAAGAGACGCTGCGGCGGCTGGGTGCGGTCGTGCGGACTGACACGCGGCAAAATGGCTTTTCCGCTATTCGCGCAGCGGCAATTTTGGCAGCCAATCAGCCAGATGGGTTATCGATCATTGGCTGGCTGAGGCAGTATCCGTCCTACAGCATCCGTCTGAATGCACGCCAGTTGCTAGAGCTGCGGCAGCAGTTTTCTACCCAGATTGACTATCGGGATGCCGTTGTGCGGGCAATTAACGAAGCCGCCGCCGCAGAAGCGCTCCAGTCGCCGCTGCCTACAACAGTGGGCTTGCCCGACCCCGGACAGCCGGGCCCTTATGGCGTGGATTCGCGCACGCTGGAATTTAGCCGCGATCGCCAAACGCTCCTGGGCGATCGCGTGCCCCGTCCGTTTCGCGTGCTGCTGCGGCTGCCCAGAGGGTTGGCTCAGCCCGCACCCGTCGTCGTCATTTCCCACGGGCTGGGGTCTACGCCCGAAGCCTTCGCTTACCTGGGCGATCACTTCGCCTCGCACGGGTTTGTTGCCATTTTGCCGCAGCACATCGGCAGCGACGAAAGCCGCCGCACCAGCGCCCTGGCGGGCGTGCTGACTAGCCCCGTCACCCCGGTCGAATTTGTCGATCGCCCGCTGGATATCACCTACGTTCTGGATACCCTGGGCGAACTGGCAGATGCCGACCCAGAGCTGACCGGGCGCATGAACTTGCAGCGAGTCGCCGTGCTGGGGCATTCCTTTGGCGGCTATACGGCGCTGGCGCTGGCGGGTGCCAGTTTGAACACGGGCGATCTGTTCCAACAAGAATGCGCCCGACCCCAGGCGCGGCTGGATGTGTCGCTGGTGCTGCAATGTGCGGCCAGCCGTCTGCCGCCCTATACCTATACGCTGCGCGACCCGCGAGTGCAGGCGGCGATCGCCGTCAGCCCGCTGACCAATCCCGTCTTTGGCCCGCAAGGATTAGGGCAAATCCAGGTGCCCGTGATGCTGATGAGCGGCAGCAATGATTTCATCGCTTCTGCTGTGCCACAACAGATCCACCCGTTTCTCTGGCTCACCACGCCCAAAAAATATCTGGCGGTGATGGTGCCCAGCAGCCACACCTTTGCCGATAACACGCCCTCTTCGAGCAGCACGCTAGACACCGTGAGCCTGCTGCTGTCGGGGCCGTCGCCGCGCCTGGGGCAAGAGTATGTGCGCGAGTTGAGTCTGGCTTTTTTGCAGACCCATTTGAACAACCAGCCCGCCTATGAAGCCTTCCTCACGGCGGCCTACGCAGCGTCGATCAGCGAGGAGCCACTGGACTTGCGACTGGTGCGATCGCTCTCCGCAGAGCAGCTAGAGCAAGCCTTTGGCGGGCCGCCACCGATTCCCTTTGTGCCAGAGGTGACCGCGCAACTACCGGGCGATCGCCCAGGCTCAGTGCTGGAGGCGATCGCTCAGTCGGGCGTGCTGCGGGCGGCAGTGCAGCCCAACTCCCCGCCCTTTGGTGTGGTTAACAGCACCGGAGAACTGTCGGGCTATTGCGTGGACTTGCTCAACGGCCTAACGCAGCAGCTCCAGGCGCAGCTCGGTCGTCCCATTCGCCTCGACCTCAGCACCGCTGACGTGACCAAGCGCTTTGAGCTAGTGCAAACAGGTGCCGTGCAAATCGAGTGCGGGCCAAACACGCTGCGCTCGGATGTCGAAGGCGTGCTGTTTTCTGCCCCGTTTTTCCTGACGGGCGTGCAGCTTTTGACCGACACCAACACCGCCAGCCAGTTCAATCCTTCGGGCACGCTGGCAGGGGCCCGCATTGGCGTATTGCGCGACACCGTGACCGAGCAAGTGATCCGGCAGCGATATCCAGCGGCGCAAATTGTGGCGCTGAGAGGGGCAGGGGCACGGACGGTAGGCTTTCAGGCGCTCCGGAGTGGGGCGATCGACCTGTTTGCAGGCGATGGCGTGCTGCTGCTGGGCGAGGCGCTGCAAAGCAGCAGTTCTCTGAGCGAGGCAGGATATACGCTGCTGCCGCCGGAGCCGCTGTCTTGCGACCCTTACGCTATGCTGCTGTCCGCCACCGATTCTGCCTGGCGCAACACGGTGAATACGTTCCTCACCAGCCAGCCCGCTCGGCAAGTGGGCGATCGCTGGTTTACACAGGATTTGCGGCCTTATCTGTTCCTCACGCTCGATCGCTGCGTCGCAGAGTAGCACGACGGGTTACAGTATGGCTGGCTATTCAGACACCTTTTCGAGATACTGGCTTTCCAGCAAAAACGCGCCACGCCCAAACCGAACGCCCCAATAGCCACCGGGGCGGCGATCTAGCACGATGCCTTCTTCGCCCACTTTGATCAGGTCGGGTGGACGCAGCATGGGCATGGGTTCCGCGGTTTTGAGGTAGGCAGGCAGCGCGATCGCCCGCACGCGATCGCCCACCTGAAACCCCTTTTCGTCAGCTCTATCCAGTTCTGCCATTGCTTCACCCTCGTTCAGGGAACTTGCCAGATTTTTTCATGATACTGGCTCGGTTCCGCATAGGGATCAATCATTTCGCCATGATGATGCCCATGCGTATGGCTGTGGGGATGCCCGTGGGCGTGGCTGGGTTCATGGTCATGCGTGTGATCCTGCGGATGGCTGTGTCTATGTGGATGATTTTGAGCATGATTTTGAGCATGATTTTGGGTATGTTCATGCGCGTGTCCGTGATTGTGCCCATGATCGTGCCCGTGTGCGTGTGCATGTCCATGATCGTGCCCGTGTGCGTGTGCATGTCCATGATCGTGCCCGTGTGTGTGTGCGTGGTCATGCCCGTGGACTGCGCCATTGCCCACAGCCACCAGACGAAACTTGCACATTTCGCAATTCATCTGCACCTGCCCAAGCTGCGTTTCGATTTCGCGATCGCGCAATACAGAAAACAGCGTCCTGTGCAGCCCCATCTCTGGCAGGCAGACCATTGAAATGTCGGGAAACTGGGACTGCTGTTGGGCTGTGATCGTGGCAATTTTCTTAACCAGCACGCCCGTAAACAAAAAGTAGGGCAGCACGATAATCCGCCTGGGCTGATACAGGCGGGCGCGACGGAAGCCCTCTTCTAGCCGGGGATGGGTGATGCCGATAAAGCAGGTTTCGACGGTGCGATAGCCGCTGCCTTCCCAGAGAATTCGCGCCATTTTATAGACATCGCCGTTGGCATCGGGATCGCTGGCCCCGCGCCCCACAAACAGCAGCACCGTGTCTTCCCGCGCAATGCCCTGGGGATTCCACTGCGGCTGGTCGAGTTCTGCAAGGCGCGATCGCCACAAATCCAAAATTCCTGGCGTAATGCCAAAATGCCGCCCATAGTGAAACGTGACCTGGGGATAGCGCTGGCGGGCGCGATCCAGTTCATTAGTAACATCAAACTTGTTGTGCCGCGCCGCAAACAGCAGCACGGGCAGCACTGACAAGTCGGTATAGCCCCTAGCAACGCACTCGTCTACGCCCTGCTGAATCGATGGCTCCGTCAGTTCCAAAAAACACGGCACTACCGGACGTGAGGTATCCAGTGCCTGATACGCCGCCGCAAAATCTAGCAAGCCCTGGCGACCGTCCGCATCGCGGCTGCCGTGGCCGACCAGCAGCACTGGGCGCTGCATCGGTAGCGGAGGAAGATCAAGTTGGGGCGAATTGCCGAGGGCGATCGCCCGCTGCTCCGGCTCTAGCGGATACATCAGCGGATATGCCGATGCCTCAGCCGTCTTAGAAATAGCTGATGCTGCGGAATTTGAAGAAACAGGGTCAACTGATAGAGTCATAAGAATCAAAACTCCATTCCCGTGCAACGCGGGAGCTAGAGTGAAAAAGCAGCAGGCTGGCGTTCTGGCTGAGGAGTTTTGTGGGTCTTCAAAGTCTTTCAAACAGTCTTTCAAGTCGGCCCAAACTCTCATCACAGCTGCGGCACAGCGCCGGACTCTCACCGGACTTTCCCACCCTGCGGCTGTTCACATGTGCCTAGCCATCTTACCCCAGGCGGGGAATCGTGGAATGGGGGAGAGGGGGATTGGGATGTGTCCCAGGTCGGGAATGAGGGGATAATAAGAGGATCGCGGGATCGCGTCCTTCCCCGGATTGCGTTTTCAATTACGTTTTTTTCAATGCGTTTTCAATTGCGTTTTCCCAATGTCCTTTCGCAAGCGCATCGCCTTTTACCTCGAAGATATCGACACGCCTACGGGAAAGGCGCTCAACCTGCTGATTACCGGGCTGGTGCTGCTGTCGGTGGCGATTTTTGTGGCGCAGACCTATCCGCTGTCGGAGGAGTGGCGGACGGTTTTGGGGGCGCTGGATCTAGCACTGCTGCTGCTGTTTTCGCTGGAATATTTGCTGCGGCTATGGTGTGCAGAAGATCGGCTCAAGTTTGTCTTCAGTCTCTTTGGGCTGATTGATTTGATGGCAATTTTGCCATTTTTCTTGGGCGCAGTGGATATTCGATTTATCCGCATTTTCCGCTGGTTTCGGATTTTGCGGCTGGCGCGATTTTTTGAAGGGCGGACGGTGTTTGGCTATGTTACGACGGAAGACAGCGCCATTTTTGCCCGCATTTTGTTCACGCTGTTTTCAATCGTGTTTGTCTATTCTGGGCTGATCTATCAGGTCGAACATCCGGTCAACTCGGAGCAATTCAACACGTTTTTTGACGCGATTTATTTCTCGATTTCGACCATTTCAACGGCGGGCTTGGGGGATGTGGTGCCGATTACCGATGGCGGGCGATCGCTCACCATTTTGATGCTGTTGACCGGAATTTTGTTCATTCCCTGGCAGTTGGGCGATCTGATCAAGCAGTTGGTTAAAACGGGCACCCGTGTCGCTGTGCAATGCCTGAATTGCGACCTGTCGGTGCATGACCAGGATGCCCTGTTTTGCAAAAACTGCGGGACGCGGCTGCCTGCGACGCCAGAGATTTTTTTGGGTGAGAGTGATACAAATCCAACTCAAGTGGAGAACGTGATCAAGTAGACTAGGGTGCAGTTTTATTTCTGGTTTTCCAGAGCGCTCTGGGCTTGCACTCGTCAGCGGGCCCAGGGGTGCGCTAGTTCTATCGTGAGGAGCAAACAGCAATGCAGCAGCGAGGGGTCACAGTTTGGTTTACCGGGCTGAGCGGCGCGGGCAAGACGACGATCCGTATGGCGGTGGAAAAGGAATTGCGCGATCGCGGCTTGGCGGTGGAAGTGCTAGACGGCGACATCGTGCGCCAGCATCTCACCAAAGGATTGGGCTTTAGCAAGGAAGACCGAGACGAAAACATCCGCCGCATTGGCTTTGTGGCGCATCTGCTCAGCCGCAATGGCGTAATTGTGCTGGTGTCGGCGATTTCGCCCTATCGGAACGTGCGCGACGAAATGCGCGATCGCATCGGAGATTTTGTGGAAGTATACGTCAATGCACCGCTCAGCGTGTGCGAAGAGCGCGACGTGAAGGGCCTCTACAAAAAAGCGCGGGCGGGCGAAATCAAGCAGTTCACGGGCATCGACGACCCCTACGAAGCGCCGCTAAATCCTGAAGTAGAATGCCGCACTGACCAGGAAACCCTAGAAGAGAGCGCCGCCAAGGTGCTGAATTTCCTGAAGCAGCAGGGCTACCTGTCTGGACAACCCGCCGCCTCGCTCAAAAAATCGTAAGCGTCTGGGCTGCTTGAATCAGTCCTGGCACGGCCGCTGCGTTCCATCCCACCTCGGCGCGGCGGCCCGTCAGCACGATCATCCGCAGACTGTAGGACTGGGGAAACCCTTCGACCTCTAGCCAGAGGCGATCGCTCTCCAGTTCACAGGCAATGCGCTCCTCTTCCATTAGTTCTGCCCCCATCTGGCTCATGGTTTCCGCCAGTTGCCCCGCCAGCCGACAAAAATCCTCCAGTTCCGCTGCGGTTAGCTCCAGCGCCCAATCGTCGCCGCCGACGAGTCCAGCAAATTCGGGCGCGTCTTCGTCCCAGCCGATTTGCCAGCCGGGGCCGCGTTTGAGGGTGCGAGGCATGGGGAGTGATAGCGACTGTGGATTTTGGATTGGCGATTTTGGATTTTGGATTGGCAATTGAATGGCAGTCAAGAATCTGCGGGGCTTCTCAAACCTTCGTTCGTCGCTCCGCTTGTTCCGCCATTCGGATCGGCTCAACCACCAAAATATTCGTGCCGTCGAGCCGCCCCAGCACGCGCACGGGCGTATTGACCGGGAGATGAAGCTGCTGCCAGGGCAAATCCAGGCACGCTTTCCAGCGAGTTCCCTCGTGCATGACCCAGCCCGTATAGCCGGGATAAATGGCTTCTTTCACAACGCCCTGGTCGCTGACGGGGCCCACGCCCAGTACGTCGGTGATGGGCAAAACCTCTTCTGGCAGCCAGGTGAGCGGGGCAGGCGTTGCCTCAATACCAGGAGCAGGCTTGGCTTCGGCGGAACTGGGGTCAGTGGTGGGGGCGCTATATTCGGGGCTGGTGCGCTCTGGCGCGGTCGGCATGGTTGGCGCGGTCGGCGCGGTCGGCGCGGTCGGCGCGGTCGGCGCAGGTGGCATAGGTGGCATAGGTGGTACAGTCGGCGCGGTCGCAGTCGGCACCGCAGGCGTGGGAACCGCTGCTGGCTGGGGCGCGGGGGCAGGGAATGGAACAGCAGGCGGCGTGGGTTGGTCGGGCTGGGCTGCGGGTTGGCTCAGGTTTGGCATGGCGGTGGTTGATGGCGGTAGAGCATCCAAATGGGTAGAACTCGGAGTTCTCCATTCAGAATTCCCAGGAGTGGAATCCGGAATAGAAGCATCCCATAAAGTTTCCTCTGGGGAAATCTGTCGAGGATGGGAGAAAGCCTCGGCAAGGGGGAGAAGATAGGTTTCGGGTGGGGCCACGGCGAGGGGCGATCGCCCCTCAGGAGACGCTTGTACAGGTTCTCGGAATGGATGCTCCTGATCTCCATGTCGCCCCTCTTGCGCCAGATTATGCCGGGAGGCCAGGCTGGTCAGCGTGGATTTGGCAGGGTTCCCAAACTGCTGCCCTAACGAGGCGGCTTGCAGCGCCATCCCTTTCTCGCCTAGCAGATCTGCCCAACTTGGCGGCATCTCGGCTCGATTTTGAAAAATCACAGGCAGCCAACTGGCGCAGGGAAAATCGCGCTCCAGTTCTGCTAGACGCTGGCGGGCCTCTCGCACTGACAGATACAGCGGAGTGCCGCGAGAAAAGGCGCTGAGGAAGTATTTCAGAAATTCTTGGGCGATGCGATCTGGAACGGGTTCGCGCATGACGATGAGCTGGGGGATGTGAAGCTGTCGCAGATCTTGCGCCAAGCCCAGCCCGTTGCAAGAGTTCAAAATTGCCAGCTTCAGGCCGCGCTGCACGGCTTTGTCGAGGCTGGCCCGAAAGTCGGCGATCGCCAAACTGTCGGTTTGATTAATAAAAATTCGCCCGCGATCGCTCCCCTCCGCGCCCGCACCCTCAACGCTTTCGCTATGCCCAGCAAAAAAGAGAATGTCCCAGGTTTGCTCAAACAGGCGACCGCTAATATCCTGGCGCGACGGTTCCACCAGAAACTTCACCTCCGCTAGGGGCAATTGCTCTAGCAAGGCGCGATCGGTAGCCACATCGATCCCTGCGCTATTGCCCAAGATTGCCAAAATCCGCACCCGACCGCTGGGCGGCACAGCCCAGACTGGGCGAGTGCGCTGGGCAACTGGCGAACTAAAGGCCAGTTCCGTATTGGGATAGCGCTCAAAAAAGTCCCACAAGTGCCAGGGCAACTGCGCCAGCAGCGGGTCGCGGGTATGGACTAGCACGCGCACGGTGTCGTTGCGCTTGAGTTCGCAGAGCAAATCCTCTTTGATGGGGCGAAATTCCCTTGCCGCCAGCCAGTTCGACATTGCCCGCTGGAGATAGTTGGCCGCCGTCCGGCAGGCTTGGATGCACGACCAGACCGAATTGGTATAAGACACCTGTTTGGGGCGCAGGCGGGTTGGCACGGGCAACTGGCGATAGCAATATCGCCAGTAGTTAAAATACTCCAGCAAGCGAGGCTGGGGGGGCAGCCGACCCGACGATTCTAGCTCTGGCTGCTTGCCGTCTTCGCCTACCTCCAGGCCCACCTGCACGCCCGATGCCAGATCGCCGTCTAGTCTCAGCAGAACGAGTTTCGTCATGGCTATGCCTCCGGGGTAGGCGTAGGGGTTGGGGATTGGGAGCTAAGGGGGATTCGGAAAGGCTCAAATCAGGAAGGTTTCGACGTGGCGATCGCCTCCCAGGCTGATCACCACATCAAATGCTTCGCCCGTCTGTCCCTCAAACTGGAGTGTGGCTCGACCGCTGCGGCTGGGCTGGGCAGACATCGACTCATGACCCTGCTGATCGACCACCCACAGTTGCAAGCCTGCGGGCAGGTCGCCGCCATCGCGGGCCGCGCAGATGACGGATAAATCAAATACATCAGGCTGCTGCGTCGGGCAGATCTGCACAATCAGCGCCACCCACTCCAGTCGTCGGTCAAAATGGCGCACCTCGACGAATTTGCCGCGGGCGACGGGACGCGGGCCGCCAGCGGATGAAAGGGAGGCATAGGGCGATGCGTCGCGGCAAATCGTGCCCAGATGTCCCTGATCCCAAATGTCTGCCAGCGGCAGCCAGGACGCATCGAACTGCCCATTGCGCCAGGTCGCCAAATGCGTGATCGAGCGGGCGGGGAGAGGGAAGGAATGGTGAGCCGGGGGCTGGAGCGATCGCCGCAGGTGATATTCCAGCACATCGCGCGGCGACAGCACCGGAACGCCCGCGCCCTCAAACTGTTCTGGGCGATGGGTGATTAGCCCGTCCATACGATAGTGCAAGGCGCAAGCGATTTCCTCTGCCGAGTCGTACTCAAAGGGCTGGCTATGGGCCCGCAGCCAGATGTTGGCATCGCTCCGGCACACCGTTAGCATCCGCATCAGCATTTCGGCGAGGGTCTGGGCATGACGAGCGTCGCGCTGGTTCATAATGATGCAGAGCCGCTGATAGCCCAGCTCGGTAATGCAGCCGTGGATCTGCCGCTGCTGCAAGCATTGCCACAGAAAGCTGGCATAGTCGGCGCTGATGCTCGGACGGCTCAAAATCAGATCCACCAACAAATCTGCGTCTAGCATGTAGCACCGGGTACAGAGCGATTGGGGGGAGCGATTAGAAACCATGAAACTCTCTCCTGAGCGTGACGTGAGTAGCGGTGCAGACTCCTCAAGGGGTTTGGTGAGGGGGCTTATCTAAAAGACTCAGCCTGATGACTCAGCCTTATGATTTGGCGTTGGCCCCAGCCCCAAAACTCCTCCTAAAGACAGAGCAAACCGGGCGCGAGGGTCGGTCATCATCCACAAGGCGGCCGTTGCGCTAAACCGTCAGAACCAGGACGCGGGCAGTGCGATCGCCCTTTAGCCGTGTGGACTCCCTCGACAAAGCGCAGTTGACGGCGGGATTGATGGCGGGATTGATACTGAAAAATGATATCTTTGACTCGAATGGGTTGATGATAGCATTATTTGCTTGTGTTCGGGGGGGCAGTTGACACAGCCGTTGAATTATTTGCTGAACTAGCTGAACTAAATGAACTTTTTGGACGGGCTGAGAATCTGGCTAGGGCACGGCCGCTAGCCGATGGAGCGGGGCTGTTGTTGCGTCGCCTCTGGAGCAGGCTCAGGAGCCGGACTGCCCATGAGTCGCTGTGCGTCGCTGAGGGATAGAGCATTGGGTTCTGCTGGGGTAGGGGGCAAGGGGGCGATCGCCTCGGGTTCTGCTGCGGGCGGATGGGTCGGCGCAGGTGGTCGCATCAGGGCTTGCGCCTCCTCCAGCGACAGCAGCGGCGCAGCCGTCGTTGCCGGGTCTTCAATCAGGTCTTTCAAATTGCAGTTCAGCGCATCGCACAGCCGGATCAGCTTGACAATCCAATCTAGGCCGCCGCGACCACGTTCCCAGTTGGCAATCGTAGTTTCTGTCACGCCGACTCGCTGCGAAAGCTGAAGCTGAGTGAGGCCAGCCGCTTTGCGAAGTTCCGCAATGCGAGAGCGGGGTTCTGGGGTGTGCATTCAGTCCTCCCTGGCTGATGGTTCTAGAGGCTCAGCCTAACACAAGTTTTAGGCAATTCAAATTGTGTATTAAAACTTGTGCAAGAGTATAAACCTAATATTTTAACCCTGTAATTTTTTAGGCTAAACTGTTTATAGTTTCCGCCAATCGGCTTTGGGAGCAGCAGACTGGCTGGCAACGACAAAGCCTTGAAAATATTTCTGGGGGAACTGAAAATCATGCTGATTTTGCCAGACGACCACAACGACGATTTCCGCAGCGACTCTCGCCGCCTGATCAAGCTTTCCGACCGGGAAGCCTTTGACCCCAACACGGGCGATCGCTATCGCATCGAACGCCAAGACCCAGCAGGTGGCCCTGGCGGCGGCTTCATTCTGGCGATTTTGCTGGGAGTGCTGCTGTGGCTCGTGATGAATACGGGCGGGGTTCAAACGCCTCGCTCGCAGCCCACGCCTGAACGGATTGACCCAGTCCAGCCGATGCTGCCGATTGGATAATCCGGTGAACCGTCTCCGAACGTCGGGTTGCGTGAGCGAGTCCGCGCAGCCCAAACACTCCAGCCCAACGATTCCAAACAGCCTTTACAATCCAAAACAGTTTCCTTTTCTCTTGCAGGCAGACCAATGGCTCAGGATGCTGATTTCAGCCAGGATCGACTCAAGCTGCTCTTCATTCGCCATGCCGAGTCGGTGGGCAATGTGGAGCGGCGGATGCAGGGCCATGCCGACTATGAGCTAACGGCACGCGGCCGGCAGCAGGCGCGGCAACTGGCAGAACGCCTGTGGGCAAGGGGACAGCCGCCCTCGAAGGTCTACAGCAGTCCCCTCAAGCGGGCAGCGCAAACGGCAGAAATCTTGCTGGCTCAGAGAACGAGCGAACCAGTTCCGCATCCAATTTCTATTCCTACGATTGAACCGACGATTGAATACGCTGAGGAACTGCTGGAATTTCAAAACGGCATTTTCAAAGGGCTGACCTGGGACGAAGCGCGGGAGCGATATCCCGAACTCTGTGCTGATCTGGAAGCCTCACCCGACTGGATTCCCGCACCAGGAGCCGAAACCCTGCAAGACGGGCGCGATCGCGCTGAGCGGTTTATCCAGCGGGTTTTGGCCATGCATTGCAACGGCGAAACGCTGTGGATCGTCACCCATGGCTGGATCTTGCAGCATCTCATTGCGGCCATGCTGGGGAGCGATCGCACTTGGCATTGCTCTCCGAAAAATACGGCTGTGTTTGAGTTTTGGCTGGAGCGATCGCGCTGGACACTCCCCTCCAACAATCCCAACCGATGGAACAGCGACCTCTGGCATATCCGTCGATTTAACGACACCAGTCATTTGTGAGATTTCTAGCTGCCCTAGCAAACCCAGAAATGAGAAGAATATAGCGAGAAATAATGCCTGATCTGGAGCTATAGGCTAAGGGCTGCTCTCTTCAAGGGCCGCCAGAACCGCTTTGGGCTGGAGCTTATCTTTGAACCAGACAATGCGGGCGGGTGAGTCCTGCGGCTTTACACCCGCCTTTTCCAGATTCAGCCGTTCGGAAACTGCCAGAATCAGATTCTCGCAGTCTGACTGTCGCACCTGTGAAAACTTCTTGCGGAGATATTCCGGTCGCCAGTAGCCGACAATTTCCAGCAGCACCGATCGCCCGTCGGGATGCACCAGCCGAAAGTCCGGAATCATCACGCTGCCGGGAATTGGGATCAGGTCTACCTCGCGCTCCAGCCGCCAGTCGGTTTTCAGGGCATCCCAGCGTTCGGCAAAGGCAGACTCCAGCATACTGTCGTAGGGTTTGCCCGGTGGATAATGGCTCACCAGTCCGCAGTCAGAATCCAGTGCAAAGCGGCGCGGTCGCACTTCGCCCGTGTAAGTGTCGCGCCATTGCAGTTCAGCTTTCAGGCTCCATTTGGTGACGTGCAGCAGAGCAGGCAGCAGCTTGGCGATGTCGGTGCCGTAGCGGGTGCTGTTGCCAAACAGGCTGGCGGGCCCGTCGATGGTGATGGTAAAGCCGTGATCCGCGTCGCCCTCGATGTAGGCCATTAGCCCAAAGAGCTTGAGATAGCGAAACAATAGCTTGTATTCGCCGGGATCGTTGCGATGGGCAGTGAGGGTGAGGTGGCTGGCTTTATAAAACACGCCCTGCACCTGAGACAGGTTGTAGCGATGCAAGAGGGCATCAGGCGTGGGCGGCTCAAAGCGGGTGAGGATGCGGTTTTCAGACAGGTCGGCGTAGAGTCCGGCGCGAATGTGGTCGGGGAAGACTTCGCGCTCTAGCTCGGCGCTGAGTTGGGCCGCCAGGGTTTGGAGCGTTTGCTCGGTGGCTGGGGGCGAAGGGACGCGCTGGGCAGCCAGAGCAAAGACGCGCTCTCGCAGTTGTGTCGGCTCCAGAGGACTGACGATTTCAAAGGTGCTGAAGGTCTCGCTTTTGAGCAGGTGCGCCAGTCCCCGCTTGACCTTGAAATCCGTTTCTTCGCCCTCCATTTCGCGGAGTTGGCCGTCGAGTTCGCCCTGGGTTTTGCCGACATGCTGCTGGAACTGGTCAATCAGGTCGGTGGCGATCGCCCGATTCGGGTCATTCAGCGCCAATCGTTTCGGCTCTAGGCTTTCGCCGCGGGGTCGGTGGATCAGCAGGTCAGAGGGCAGCATCGGGGGACAGGGCGAGATGGGCGATCGGGCAATCAGGCGAAGGTCGAGAAGCCAAGGTCAGGGGGCACATCCTGCCAGCGGCCCTGACCGACGGCACGGACCGCCTCCCGGAGCGACAATGCGCCTGTGTAGAGTGCCCGGCCTACGATCGCCCCCGTCACCCCCATCGGCTCCAGCGCCATCAGACCCATCAGGTCGCTGGTCGAGCTAATGCCGCCAGAGGCAATCACAGGAATCGCAATGGCATTGGCCAGTTCTCGTAGCGCCTCGCGGTTAGGCCCTTGCAGCGTGCCGTCGCGGTGGATATCAGTATAGATAATTGCGGCTGCGCCCAGGTCAGCCATCTGCTGCGCCAGGGGAATTGCATCTACTTCTGAAGTTTCCAGCCAGCCACGAGTGGCCACCTTGCCGTTTCGGGCATCAATGCCGACGATGATTTGCCCCGGGAACTCTTGGCACAGTTGCGCGACTAAATCGGGATTTTCCACCGCCACCGTGCCCAAAATCGCCCAGCGCACGCCCAGCCTCAGCACCTCCGCCACGCTCTGGCGATCGCGCAAGCCGCCACCCACTTCGACCGGAACTGGCACAGAATGGGCGATCGCCTCGATCACGTCCCCATTGACCACATACCCCGCCTTGGCTCCATCCAGATCTACCAGGTGCAGCCGCGTTGCGCCCTGCGCCACCCACTCCTGCGCCACCACCACCGGATCGTCGTGAAACACCTCCGACTGGGCATAGTCGCCTTGATAGAGCCGCACACAGCGGCCGTCGAGGAGGTCAATGGCGGGAATTACATCCATGAGGGAAAACAGGAGTGCTTCAGGTTATTTCAGTCTTTCATCATCCCATGATCTCAGGATCACCCCAACACCAGCCCCGACCGACCCGGCAGGCGCAGGGTCAATTGTCCTTCTGTACTGTGAAAATCGCCCGTGCCCCAGAGATGGCGATCGACGGGGTTGGTGGGTAGGGTGTCGGCGGTCAGGGTGACTTCAGCGGGGTCGAGACCAGCATTGACAGCGACGAGCAGCGAGTCCTGACCGAGGGTGCGCGAGAAGACGTAGCAATGCCCCACGCCGGCGAGGGTGCGATAGTCGCCCGTGCGGAGGGCGGGGTGATTGTGACGCAGGGCAATGAGTTCGCGATGATAGGCCAGTGCGTCGCGATCCCACTGGTCGGGGGTGGGGAAGCCGCGCCGACAGTCGGGGTCGCTGCCGCCCGGTAGCCCCACCTCGTCGCCATAGTAAATGCTGGGCGCACCGGGAAAGGTAAGCAGCAGCAGGGTCGCAAGCTTCACGCTGGCGCGATCGCCCTGAGCAATCGAAATCAGCCGGGCCGTGTCGTGGCTATCCAGCAGGTTCAACTGCGTCAGGTGAATCTCCCAGGGATAGAGGTCAAGCAGTTCTTGGATTTTGGCGGCGTAGCCTGCGGCATCCAGTGCCGGATAGGGACGATAGGAGCGATTTTCCACCAGGGGCAAATCGATGCGATCGCCCGCTGCAAACGCAATCGTCGGCGCAGTGAACAAATAATTCATCACGCCGTCAAACTGCGTCCCATCCAGCCAATGCCGTGCATCTTCCCAAATCTCGCCGACAATATAGGCTTCGGGGTTGACCGCTTTGACGCGATCGCGAAATTCCTGCCAGAACCCATCGGCTTTAATCTCATTGGGCACATCCAGCCGCCAGCCGTCTACGCCCCGCTTAATCCAGTATTCGCCAATTTGCATCAGGTATTCCCGCACGGCAGGGTTGTCGTGGTTGAACTGGGGCAGTGCCCGCAGCCCCCACCAGCTGGCATAGTTGGCGGGCTTTTCGTCGTCGTAGGCCGAGAGCGGCCAGTCGTGGATGCGGAACCAGTCTACCCAGGGCGATCGCGACCCGTTTTCCAAAATATCGTTGAAAAAGAAAAATCCCCGGCTGGAATGATTAAACACGCCATCCAGCAAAATACGAATGCCCCGGCTGTGGGCAGAGGTGAGCAGCTTCTCCAGTGCCTCATTGCCCCCCAGCAGCGGATCGACCTGATAGTAGTCGTGGGTGTGGTAGCGGTGGTTGCTGGCAGATTGGAACACGGGCGTAAAGTAGATAGCCGTAACGCCCAAATCTTGCAGATAGTCAAGCTGATCGACCACGCCCCAGAGGTTGCCGCCCTTATAGCCATGAAAGGTGGGCGGTGCGTCCCACGGCTCTAGCGCGGCCGAGCTAAATACCGGATGAAGCTGGCTGCTGCGGGCAAACCGATCAGGAAAGATTTGATAGAAAACGGCGTGTTTTACCCAGTCAGGTGTGTGGATGGACATGAGCAATGAGAACAGGGGGTAGAGGTGGGGGTCAGGGCTTTGGAACAGCGGTCTGTTTCCGGGTCTATGTCCCCGACACCCGAACTATGCCACAAGCCACCGAAATGCTGGGTCTATCAGTTGGATCAATTAACGATCTGTCGGTGGAGACGGATACTGACTGACTCAGCTATCGTGTCCGATACGTCCGAATCAGACGAATCATCGCACTGTGGATGAAGGCTTCGGATGAAGCGGTCAAGCGCTCGTAATCAAGATTCAGCCGACGACACCAGTACAGCCAGCCGTAGGTACGCTTTACTGTCCAGCGTCTAGGTAGCACCACGAAGCCTTTTGTTCCCTCGCGCCGCAGCACAACTTCGATGCTCCAGCGGCAGGTATCCATCAATGGGGAGGTGAGGAACATGGAGGGCGTGCAGCAGAGAGCAGCGGAGATCCAGAGGTGATAAAGTGGGCTGATGTGGAAAGGACACACGCTGGGTGGTGGGCGTGCGACTTATGGGGTTAGTGAATGGGTGCAATGAGTCAGCGCGATCGCCCTTCAGAAGATTCTCGGTCTTTTATCTGTCTCCGCTCAGGGAAGCCTTAGGCTGGATTCAGCTTGGCGGTTCATGCTTAAGCCGACACCTCCTGTAGAGGTGGCTTGCCTGCTATCTATCACTCACCTTAAGGATCTTCCCTATGCAACTCCCGCCCAAATCTCTGCGTCTTTTTGGGTTGTCTGTTTTGACCTCAGCGCTAGCTCTTGCAGCCTCTACCGGGGCGATCGCCAATCCTCCAGCCCAGACCAGCGCTCCCGCTCAGATTGAAATTGCCCAACAACAAGTGTCTGTTCTGGTCGCCGGTGTATTCAAGGCGGCCGAAGCGCCGACCACAGGCAATGCCCGGATCGTCGTCGAAGGGGGGCAGCGCTATCTGGAGTTTGACTCGACCTTTAGCACCACCGATCAAGCGCCAGACCTGCATGTGGTGCTGGATACGGATGCCAATCCGCCGCAGAGTTATAGTAATTTGGGTCGATTCGTGAACCTGGGGAGCCTTCATTCGACCACCGGATCGCAGCGCTATCCTATTCCTGACTCAGTGAATGTGTCTTCCTTCAAGTCCGCTGTGATTTGGTGTCGTATGGCAAACGCCACCATCGGCTACGCCACGCTGGGGCAATAGTCCAGTTTCAATTGCCCGATGAATTTGTCCAGTTCCTGAATTTTCATACCTATCGTCTATCGTTCCACATCCACTACTGTCTGCTCAGCACAGGGCGATCGCGCATCGAGTGATCCATCGCCCTGTGCTATTTCCTGTTCTTGAAGATGCCTCATCAAGCAGCGCGTTCAAGCATTCTAGGGTTGCACCACGACTTGCTGGGTCGCTTGAATTGGCTGTCCATTGTGCATCAGCGCTTCGTGTCCGTTTGCATTCAAGCTGACGGTAATTTCGTGGGTTCCAGGGGCGAGGCTTTCCAGGTAATACCAGTTTCCATACAGGCGAGTTATTTTCACCCCGTCAATGTACAAATGACCGTGCCCTTCCTGGAAACTGCTGGTCTGATTGACCCGCTCTGGCGCAAAGGCAAAGTTTGTCACCTGAATTTCCAAATTCCAGCCCCGACGAGCGTCTGGATGAATCACCAGTTCGACTGTTGGAACAGGCTGCCCTGCGGGAATTTCCAGCATCCCGTGTTCGTGGTCATGTGCGCCGTGATGCGGGGAGTGGGGCGGATGGGCATGGGTTGAGCCTACGCCGTGCGGTTCGCTGTGCGAGTGTCCTTCGTGGGCGTAGCGCAAGGGCATGGGGGTAGAAGCGTGAATCAGGCCTGTGGGAACTGCGATCGCTCCACAGCCAATGGCGATTCCTGCAAGGATCGCTTCGCGAATCGCCCAGCCCAGTTTGAAGCCTTTTTTCATATCTAATCTTTTCTTACTCACTTGTATCTTGAAGGCGTGAAATGCATACGTGAAATGAATGCGTAAAATGAATAACTGACGCTAGCCGATCGAGGTGTGCGATCGCCACTGCTTGAGCAACTGCACCGCCTGTCGATAAGCGTCTGGCGCAAGCTCCGGGTGTTCGCCAAAATAGCGCACCGACTCTCGCAAATCGGCGATCGCGCTGCCGCCTTCTCCGCGCTGCTGTCGCACCATCGCCCGCCCAAAATACGCTTCGGCGTAGGTTGGATCAATGGCAATGGCCTGGTCAAAATCGTTCAGAGCCGCAGCCAGGTTGCCATCGCGGTGATAGGCACAGGCGCGGTTTAGGTAAGCACGAGCGCTGCTGCTGTCGAGCTGGATTGCCTGCGTCAAATCTGCGATCGCCCCTCGCGAGTCGGCCACCAGCAGTTCCGCCAGTCCGCGATCGGTATAAATCTGGGCTAGCATTTTGCGATCCTGCGGCGGAGCCTGTCGCAGTGCTTCGCCATAGTCTACAATCGCCTCTCGGTATGCCGCCTGCGCTGCCTTTGCCAGTCCGCGATTATATCGGGCGCGGGGGTCGTGGGGCGTAAGGCTGAGCAGTTGTGTAAAGTCGGCGATCGCCTCAGCATAGGCACCCCGACGATACTGCGCCAGCCCGCGATTCAGATAGGCTTCGGTGTTGCGTGGATCAATCCGCAGCGCCTGCGTGCAGTCGGCGATCGCCTCAGCATACTCGCGCTGATAAATTCGCGCCAGACAGCGATCGCCATAGGCCGCCGTCGAGTTTGGGTTTGCGCGGAGGGCTTCACTAAAGGCGGCGATGGCGGCGGGATAGTCGCCCTGCCGAAATGCCGCTACCCCCGCGCTCAGACTTGCTCGATCAGGCTGCGACCCAACTTCAGCGGCGATCGCGCTGGCACCTCCGCTCCCAGAAAGAACGCTCCAGAAGGGGGCGCTCCAGAAAAGGGTCAGCAGAACACCCAATGCAATCAGCCGCGAAATGACCCGCTGCGAATCCCATTGCGCTTGTGGCTTCTGCATTGGCAATCTACCAGCCCTTTTCAGCTTGATCGAGCACGTAAGCGGCTACAGCAGCGATCTGGTCATCGGTCAGCCGTCCCTTAAAGGCTGGCATCCCCGCTTTGCCGTTGGTCACTTGGGTCGTAATGGCAGCGATAGAATTCATGCCAAACTTTTCCAGCGCTTCCTTTTTCAGCGTTTTCTCAGCATTGACCAAATTGATGCCCCCCGCGTGGCAGGCGGCACAGTTGGCACCAAACACCTTTGCGCCCGTTGCCAGGTCAGCATCGGCATGAGCAGGCAGGGCGATCGCCCCTAGCCCAATTACCAGCGACAGCACAATCGAAAGCGCCTGCAAAATCCGTTTCATCGTTGTGTTCCCCAGATATCTCAATATCTAACCTTCTGGAAGCTCATCGTTTCAAAATCCAGCCGCATTGTCAAAAGACAGCCCGTCAAATTACGGCATGTCTGGAGAGCATGAGGGATGCAGGGGGCATAAACTTGTCTGTTCTCTGTTCTTGGATTTTCAGGACGCTCTCAGGGTTTTCTTGTCTTTCCTCAGTTTTCGACGAGATGGTTCTCAGTTGGAGGCGGCAGTCTAAGGGCAGCGTCTCCAAAAGTTAGTGAGCGCATCGCCCGCCCAACTCTGGCGGCGGTCTGAGTCTTTCAGGACGCTCCGGATTCTAGCAAAGTCGTTTAGTTGGATTTCCGGCTCTTGCGTCAATGCTGGCGGGTGTGGCGATCGCCTCCTTTCCTGGTCAACACCAGACTGGCGGCACTATCAAACCAAACTATCAAACCAAGTTCATTAGCTCCTCAAGCGGGGTGGGCCTTGCCTGCTCCGCCTTTTCTTACATAGCGCCAATGCTGCGATGTCTATGATTCTTGATTAGAACAAAAGGCGCAGAGATACCTACTAGATACCTTTGCGCCTTTCATGTTGAATCGGAACCTGAACGAGGCTTAGCCCTGGGTCAGCCAGGTTTGCAGGCCTTCGGGAGCTTTCACCTGGGCAAGAATCGCCGCCAGCGTGTTGCCTTCCAGCACCTCCTCTTTAAGCAGGGTTTGGGTGGCAGACTCCAGCAGGTCGCGGTTTTGGCGGAGGATGGTTTGCGCCATGTCGTGGGCCTTATCCAGCGTTTGCTTGACCTGGCGATCGATCTCAGCGGCCACCTCTGGGCTGATAGCGCGGCGGGTACTGCCCCCATCAAGGAACTGCACCTGGTTTTTATCGAAGGCGATCGGGCCGAGGGTTTCGCTCATGCCGTATTGCGTGATGGCGCGTTCGGCCAGGTCGGTGGCCCGCTGGATGTCGTCGCTGGCTCCGGTCGAGACTTTGCTAAACACGATTTCCTCTGCCGATCGCCCGCCTAGCAGCGTCGCCAACTGCCCGCGCAGTTCGTCCTCTAGCAGCAAAAAGCGATCGCTCTCCGGCGTTTGCATCGTGTAGCCCAGCGCCCCCATGCCGCGCGGCACGATAGAGATTTTCGACACTTTGTTATTTCCGGGCATCAGCGCCCCGACGAGCGCATGGCCGACTTCGTGATAGGCAACGGTTTGCCGCTCCATCGGCGTTAGCACGCGAGAGCGCTTCTCTAATCCGGCGACGACCCGCTCGATGGCTTCGTTGACATCCGCCATCAGCACGGCCTGGCGATTGTTGCGGGCGGCCATCAGCGCAGCTTCGTTCACCAGATTCGCCAGGTCTGCGCCAGAGAAACCGGCCGTTTGGGCGGCGATCGCCTCCAGATCCACATCTTCTCCCAATTTGATAGGGCGGGCGTGGACGCGCAAAATTTGCAGACGACCACTCTTGTCAGGGCGATCGACCAATACTTGCCGATCGAAGCGGCCGGGACGGCGCAGCGCTGGGTCGAGAATTTCGGGACGGTTGGTGGCAGCGATCACAATCACGCCGTCGTTGCCGTCGAAGCCGTCCATTTCCGTCAGCAGTTGGTTTAGCGTCTGGTCGCGCTCGTCGTTGCCGCCGACGGGGTTGGCGCTACGGGTTTTGCCGATGGCATCCAGTTCGTCAATGAACACGATGCAAGGAGCCTGCCGCTTGGCGCGATTGAACAGGTCGCGCACGCGAGACGCGCCCACGCCGACGAACACTTCCACAAACTCCGAGCCAGACATGCTGATGAAAGGAACCCCCGCTTCTCCGGCGATCGCCTTGGCCAGCAGCGTCTTGCCCGTCCCCGGCGGGCCCACCAGCAGCACGCCTTTGGGAATCTTCGCCCCAATGCGGCGATACTTCTCGCCATTCGCCAAAAAGTCCACAATCTCTTGCAGCTCTTGCTTTGACTCGTCTACGCCAGCTACATCGGCAAAGGTAATCTTACCTTTACCCGCTTGATTGTAGACGCGGGCATTGCTCTTGCCCATGCCCATGCCCACGCCCAGCCCGCCAAAGCCGCCGCCAAAGTGATTGCCAAAACCAGTCCCAAAACTGTTGCTAGGGGTGCTGTTGTTGGAGCCACCCCCCGCCTGATTCAGCCTTGCCAGCCAGGCAAACATCCCCACCAGCATCCCGGTGGAAAGTAAGATACCTGCCACTAGCCCAGAGGTGTCGCCGTTGTCATCAAGCTTGGTAAAGGGTACGCCGTTGCGACGCAGCAGACCCGGCAGCGTGTCGGTCGGGCCGTTGGGAAGGGTGTAGAACTGCTCTCCACCCAATTCTGGTTTCAGCGAGTAATCAATGCGATCGCGCTTGATCACGACCTGCTGCACCTGCGAGGATTTTACCTGATCGAGAAAGGTGCTGTAGGTCGAAAGGGAACGAGAATCCGGTTTCATCGGCAGTAAGTCCTGAATGCAACAAGTATGAAAAAGGCGATCGCATGATTCACATTGCAGAATTCATATCGCGCTTCTCACATCCTTTATCTTGAGGGCGATCGCCCCTAGTCAGAGCGTCGAAAACCTCACCTAAATGATGCGGGTTTTCCACCCTTCAGCTTAGGAAATTACGGTTGCTACTACTCTAATATCCGGTTTTCCCGTATCTATATTCAGCAAAGGTTATCGCGGAAGGAGTCTCCTGCCACCTCGAGCTGGCGATTTCTGAAATTCTTATACAGCGTTTTTGAAGCTAGTGAGGCACACGGATGGTCAATAAGCCCTTGCCTCGTGAGGGCAGCATGTGCCTCACCCCGCAAGAAAATGCTGTAGCGTGCTCACTCTTGATCAGTCATTTTGAGGATGGCGAATCAATCGGGACACTAACGAATTTTGGATTTTGGATAGGCAACCTGAACCGCCAAAATCCAAAACCCAAAATCCAAAATCACCCTTATCTGTTCTTACTCATTCGCACCAGGATTGCTCCGGACTTCACGGTGCAGGCAGCGCAGCACTTCGCCGGGTTGCTCGGCGTTGAGGACGATGCCGTTGGGCGGGAATTCTAGGGCGTGCGTCCACTCGAAGCGCTCGGCATAGCGGAGCAGGTGGAGTCGGTCGATGGCCAGTTGCGCGTCTTCGGGCAGGCCGATGATGTAGTGGCGCAGGCGGCGACGGCGCGGCAGTTCGCAGGTGAGCGGGGGCAGCGAAAACTGGGTCGCCTCCGAGAATGGGGACGACCAGGTGTATTGAATTGTCAGCATTTGGGGTTTCCTCCAGGAAACGAGTGGGGTAGGAAACCCCGAAATGTTGGCCGCCCCCGGAGGTGAAGCACTGGGACAGGGCGGCCTACAATGGACGCAGCCCTGAGACAGGCTGTAGCTGTCGAGGGGTCAGGCGTTGGTGGGTGCTGCGAACACCTGCCAGCGCCGTGGATGACTAAACGACCAAAATTTCGGGGGAAAGGTAAGCCGCGCTGACTTGGGGTCATTCACAGCTTGATGGTCGATTGCAGTCGATGTGTTCGCATCTTGCAAGAAAAACTTAGAAAGTTTGAGTTTAGAAAGTTTGGATTTTGCGCCGCCCCGCCTGCGAGTTTCCCGAAAACGGGACGACTTTATCTTCTGCCACCCCATAGGCGATCGCCCCTGGTTTTAGCCGCACCTCATAGCCGCCCGTGAAACCGCCGAAGGACGGCAGGATCAGTCGATGGGGAGGTTCCAGCAAGAAGCACGGCAGTCGGAGCGTGTCGAGTCGAGTCTTGAGCCGCAAACAGGGATGCATATGACCACAAAGATTCACGCAATCAGGAGTGTCAGCAGGCTCGTGACTGAGAACGAGTCCAGGATATTCGATGGGGCGGGTATGGAACGAGATTTCAAATGAATCTAGCAAAGAGGCGATCGCCCGATCGTGATTGCCCAAGATCACTTGCACTGTCGCGCCGCACGTCTCAGTGAAGTGAACCCAAGATTGCAGGATTGCGTCGTCCAGTCCGCGTGGTGAGTGGAACAGGTCCCCCAGGACACAGAGCGTTTTGGGTGAGAGGCGATCGCACAGGGTATTGAGTCGTTCCAGCGTATCCTGATTCACACGATTGGGAATCGGCACACCCAGCGATTGGAACGCTTCGGATTTTCCCAAATGCACGTCTGCAACCAGCAGCAAATCCAAATCAGGAACATACACGGCCTTGTCTGGCAAAAGCTGGAGGCGCTGATTGAGAACAGAGATTTCATGCATGGCGAAGGATGATATGCAGAATTTACGAACGCCCCAGAGTTTGCATGAGCGCATTCAGAACAGGCGTGGGCTGTTGGGCCTGCAAATTCGACGGATTCGCCCAGCTAAAGGGGGCCTGTCGTTCGGCGGCCATCCACAGCAAGCGGCGGGCGCGGGTCATGGCGACATACAGCAGGCGATACTCTTCCGCAATTTTAAGCTGCTGCGCCTGCTGCCAGGCCGTGTGGATATCAGGTAGAGGCGACTGGTGAACCTGGGCGCGAATCTGGGCGCGGGCCACTTCTGCCAGGTCAAACTCGCCCAAAAACTGCTGGGCGGGCGGCACCCAGGCTTTGCCGGGAATCGTCTGCTGCTGCAAAAACGGCAGAAACACAAAGTCCCAGTCCAGTCCCTTCGCCTTGTGCATGGTAATGATGGTGAGTTGCTTAGGGCGGACGTAGCGTGTGTCGATGTCCTCCGTTTCCACAGGCTCAAACCGCTCAGATTGCACAATTTCGCTCAGCACCTCCAGGGTGAATTGCAGCGACGGCTCGCTGGCGGTTTGCTGGGCAATGCGGGCAGCGAGCTTGTCGGCCGTAGCGAGTTCTGTCTGGTCATAGTTCAGCGTCAGCGCCAGAAAGGGAATCAGTTGAAACTGCGGCAACTCTACCCGCGCCCGCAGCAAGCCTGCACAATAGCGTCGCGCCTGCACCACTGGGTCGGGCTGGGCGGCTTCTAGCGGGCCGGGATAGAGAAAATCTTCCGGCTGGCTGCTGAGGGCATCGAGATCCTGCGGCGGAATCAGTTGCCGATCGGCCAGGACGCGCAGCGCTGCTTTCAGGTTGTCGGGCGAATGGGGGCGATCGCAAAATTGCAGCAGCGTCAAAATTTCGCCGGGTACATGCGAATGGCGATCGCGCTCTCCCACCTCATACACCGCAATGCCCAGCGCCCCCAAATCCGCACCCAGCTTATAGTCCGTCGGATTTCGCAGCACAGTTGCCACAAAGCGTCCCATGCGGTTCTCGCGCACCAGCACCGCCGCCCGCGCCGCTGGCTCCTTGGCAAACAACTCCGCCACCCGCTGAGCAATCAAATCCACGCTGCGGTAGATATCCGGCGGAAAGCGGATCTCCACGCCTTCGCCCTCTGGCGGCGGATTGCTGTCGGCCTGGGGGTCGCTGGGGGGCACGGGACGGATCGCCTGGAGGCGAAAGGGGAGGGGGCTTGCAGCAAGGGGGCGATCGGGTGCGTTGTTGACCCACTGCACCAGGAAATTGGCGGCATCGATGACGGACTGGGTGCTGCGGCCAGCCTGATCCATCTCGGCGAGGCGGTTCTGCTGCTGGCACTGGGCGCAAAATTCGCGGAAAAACAGCGGGTCGGCGGGGGTGAAAGTGGAGTTGATGGCCTGGTTG
The DNA here is from genome assembly GCF_001548395.1 of Leptolyngbya sp. O-77. Classification (NCBI taxonomy): domain Bacteria; kingdom Bacillati; phylum Cyanobacteriota; class Cyanophyceae; order Leptolyngbyales; family Leptolyngbyaceae; genus Leptolyngbya; species Leptolyngbya sp. O-77. The sequence goes on along the minus strand of NZ_AP017367.1, from coordinate 4,066,609 downwards.
GGATCGCCAACGCGGACGAGGTTGGGCTGTCCCGTGTGGGGATCGGCGGCAAGCAGTTCCAGCAGGCGTGTTTGCAAGGGCGAGGAATCCTGGGCTTCGTCTTCAAACACAGCGTAGACCTGCTGCTGCCAGGACTGTCGCGCCTCGTCGTTTTGCAAGACGCGCAGGGCCGCGAGGATCATGTCGTCGTAATCCAGGAAGCTGCGCTGATGGAGCAGGGTTTCGTACTGTTCGTAGAGTCCGGCGGCGACTTGCAGGGCAATATTGTTGGGCAGGAGGTTAATGCCGTCTTCGGTGATGTAGGACGGAGAAAAGTCGGCGCTTTGGGCGATCGCCCGTACATCGTCAGGACTCAAGCCCGAACTTTTGGCTTCGTGAATCGCGGTGTTCGCCAGATTCGGCAAAATCTCCGTGCCCAGCACCGATCGCCGCCGCAGTCGCTCGGTTTCTTCGGCATCGACCTGCTGCCCTTCCAAAAGCTGGCGATAGAGGTCGGGATGCAGGGTGCTCCACTGCTCTACGGCAGTTTTGATCAGCCGATTGCCCCGCTCTGGCGTAATCAGCGTTAGCCGCGTCAGGTCAAGTTCGGACAAATCGGGGTGACGGCTGGCAATATTCAGCGCTAGGCCGTGCAGCGTGTAGACCGAAAACCCGGCGGCGGGCAGTCCCAGGTCTTTCAGTAACGCGCGGATTTTGGCCCGCAGGTTGGCGGCGGCGGAGCGCGTGAAGGTGACGAGGAAGATCTGCTGGTTGGGCAGCGTCCGGTCAGCGATCGCCTGCTGATAGCGCCGTCCTAGGAGAATCGCCGTGGCGATCGCCATGCCCGTCGATTTCCCCGACCCTGGCACGGCCGACACCGCCAGCGGCCCGCCCGTCCAGTCGGCCATGCGCTGCTGTCCCGGTCGCAGGCGATCGCGCAGAGCTTCTAGCTTCGTCTCTAGCGTTTGTAGTTCTACAGAAAGCACCATGCCTTATAGCGTAGCGCCTGAAACCCAATTCGCTATGCTAAACAAAAGCGCTGCATTGCGAGAACTGCCGCCATGATCGCAGAACCCCAATTTCACCGCCGTTCTCCCCAAGAGTATTTAGATTGGGAAGCCACGCAGTCCGTCAAGCACGAATATCTCGATGGGGAAGTGTTCGCCATGACGGGCGGCACAATCGCCCATAATCTAATTTCGGGAAATTTTTATGCGCTGCTCAAAAGCCATCTACGGGGCAAAGGCTGCCGCGCGTTCATTGCTGATGTAAAAGTGCAGGTGTCTGAGCGTGGGGCATATTTCTATCCCGATGTGATGGTGAGTTGCGATGAGCGCGATCGCCCAGCGGTGAACCTCATCCAACATCCGTGCCTGATTGTGGAAGTGCTTTCTCCCACGACCGAAGCCTTCGATCGGGGCGAAAAGTTTCGTCGCTATCGCCAGCTTCCGACGCTGCAAGAATATGTCTTGATTGATGCTACGCAAATTAGCGTCGATCGCTTCCGTCGGCTCTCAGAAACGCAGTGGGAACTGCAATCTTTTGCCGCCGAAGACACCCTCGAACTCACCAGCATCGACTGGCAAGGGGCGATCGCCCTGCTCTATGAAGATGTGAGTTTCGAGAGCATTCCGCCTTCAAGCTAGATGGAAATAAAAGCGAGGAAGAAGGTAGTTGGATTGCTTTATTAAGCAGCTTCTCAGGTAATTAATCCAATTTCGATTTCCAGCCTTTCCCAAGGATTATCAGTAGATTGTCGATTGGCGATTTGGGCGGTCAGTGTTTCTCCACGATCTAGCATTTGCGCCAGGGTTCTGTTCGCAACGCGAGGCACATAGCCCAATTTCCGGCCTTGCCAGTAAACCTCGATCGCATACTCATCATGCTTGTTGTCAGGCTCACGGACAAGCCGCACGGCATCTCCGACAGCCAGGTTTTTCCATACTTTTTCCCCGTCGTAGTATTGAAAACCTGCGACAGGCGAAGTTTGAAGCAGAGTCACTTTAGGACTTTCAGAACTAGTCTCGATCGGAGAAGGTGATCTCTTAACAGGAACAAGTGATGCGCCTCCCAGCCCTAAGAAACCGAGAAAACCTCGTCTGTTCATGCGTCTCCTTTTTAGGTCAATAAATTCTTATTTAGCGTCGGCTTAGAAGCCATCTTCTTATAAAGTAACCTTAGGATATTCACTCATGCCAACTGTTTCACAAAGCAACTTCGCAAAGCGGTTTTGGAACACTGGACGAAAAATCGACGTGACAAGATGAGGGAGTCAGGGCGATCGCCCGATCAACTCCAACGTTCTCGCATCAGGTTCGCCCTGAAAGTATTGGTCGAGCAGTTGGTGAAACACTGAACCAGCGGGCGATACTTGGGCGAACAGCGTGGCGCAGGATCGCAGCTTCATGTCATCGGGTGAGCCGAAGACTTCATAGGCAGATTGTCCCTCTAGCCTGAGAGCCGCCTCGGCGCACTCGATCAGCCGATCGCCCAAGACGGGATGTTGCAGGTATGCTTCGGCTTCGGCGAGGCTTTTGATAGCGTAGTGCTGAGACGTAGCGCTGAAGCCCAGCCCTGCAAATTGCGGGAAGATGTACCACATCCAGTGCGATCGCTTTTTGCCCTGCCGAATTTCCGCCAGCGCCCGCGCATAATCAGACGCTTGCGCCTTCACAAAGCGATTCAGGTCATAGAGTTCGTCTTGCTCTGCCATAATTCACGATATGCGGATTTTAGATTTTAGATTGCCGAGCTGAGGCGATGTAAGACTTTCAGCTCTCGTTATGGGATCGTCTTCAAAAGATTTTCCAAAAGACTTAACCTCAGCCAGCGAACGGGCTTTCCAAAGACCGTGCCCAAGCCTTGTGATGACTTGCCATGAAACTTCACCGCCCGCCTCTGATCCTTGCTTTCCTGCTGCTGTTGGGGCTGGGGCTGCGGTTTTGGGGGCTGGACTTGAAGCCGATGTGGCTGGATGAGGTGATTACGGCGATCGCCGCGATAGGTCGTCGCTATGACGAAATCCCGGTCGGGCAGTTCTTCCCGCTGTCGTATTTGGATGAGTTGTTCACCGTGCAGCCGGGGTTGAGCTGTGGGGATATCACGCAGCGGCTGATCGCCACCTCGCCCCATCCGCCGCTGTTTTTTTGCCTGATGTATGGCTGGATGGAGGCGCTGCGGCCGGGCGAACACTGGGTTTGGGCGCTGCGGGCGCTGCCAGCGCTGTTTGGGGTGGGGGCGATCGCCGCTGTGTATGCCCTGAACCGGGTCGCCTTTTCGACTGCGGCGGGGCTGGCGGGGGCGGCGGCGATGGCGGTGTCGCCGTTTGGAGTGTATCTATCTCAAGAGGCGCGGCACTACACGCTGCCCGTGCTGATCATTACGCTGGGGCTGCTGGGGCTGGTGCAAATGCAGCAAGATTTGCAGCGGCATCGGTTTCGTCCGTGGGTGTGGCTGGGCTGGGCGGCGATCGCCGGACTCGGACTCTACGTTCACTATTTTTGCCTGCTGGCGCTGGCGGCGCAGGTGGGGGCACTGCTGGGCTGGATGTTGCTGAACCGGGGGCAAATTTCGCGCTGGGGCTGGGGGGCGCTGACCCTGGCGATCGCCGCTGTTTTCCTGATGTATCTGCCCTGGCTGCCGATTTTCTGGGAGCATATGAATCGCCCGGAAACCGAGTGGCTGGGGCTGGCGGACGGGATTTTGGGCAAACTCTCGCCACTGCTGCAAACCGCAGTTGGCTGGGTGCTGATGGCGGTAATCATGCCTGCGGAAAAACAGCCCAGGGCGATCGCCATTCCGTCGGCGCTGTTCATGCTGGGCTATGCGGCGTGGCTGGGGCGGCACCTGTGGCGCAGCGGGCGAAACCTCTGGGGCAAAACGCCGCAGCAGCCTGCGTTGACCTTGCTGGTGGGGTTTCTGGGGCTGGTGCTGCTGGAGTTTGTCGTCATCGTCTACGGGCTGAACAAAGACATCACCCTGGCTCCGCGCTACAACTTTGTCTACTTTCCGGCGGTGTGTGCGCTGGTGGGGCTGCTGCTGGCGCATTTGCCCAAGGGGACGAATCCGAGGCGCGTGTGGGCGATCGCCCTGGTCGTCGGCATGGTTAGCAGCCTGGTCGTTGCCAGCGGACTCGGTTTTTACAAAAGCTTCAACCCGCTAAAAGCCGCCAGCGAGATGTATTCCGACAACCCCACCACGCCCATCAGCATCGTCGTCAGCGCCCCCAGCACCCAGGAAATTGCCCTCGGCCTCAGCTTTGGACTGGAGATTCGCCGCCGCGCCCTGCGGGATGAGTCTACTACGCCGATTCGCCTCGGCTTTTTGGCACAGCCTGCGCGAGACGCAGATTTTTGGGAAGCCCTGGCAAATATGCCCCAGCCCCAGGAATTACCGCTGAATCTCTGGGTGGTCGGGTCTTCGCAAATGCCCAAACAGAGCTTTCCGGCGCAGGTGCGGCTGCGTCGCCCGCCGGGAAGCCGCCCCCGCTGGATACGATGCGCGATCGCCCCCGACGAAACCCACCACGCCGCCAACTATCCCTACCAGGGCTATGTTTGCCCATCGAGGGAGGGGAGCGCTGTTGCCCTTACGCCCCTGCCTACGCCCTCAGATCCTCCGGCGGCAGCAGCGGCAGTCGGATGGTAAAGGTGGTGGAGTGGCGATCGCTCGATACAGAGAGGCTGCCGTGAATTTGCTCGGCCCGTCGCCGCGCCAGCGCCAGCCCCAGCCCTGTGCCGCCGTGCTTCCAGGGGTCGCTGTTGGGAATGCGGTAGAACTTCTCGAAAATGCGATCGCGCTCCTGTTCGGGGATGTAGACCCCCGTGTTGGTAATGTGGATGGCACAGCGAGGAGAAGGGGAGGCAGCGTGTGATGGGTTCTGCTCCAGTTCGTTCCTTTCGAGGCAAGCAGAAATGCAGATGGACTGGCCGAATGGCGTGTACTTGCAAGCGTTTTGCAGCAATTCGGTGAAGATTTGCTCCAGGTAGGAAAAGTCGGTGGTGACGATCAGCGGGTCGGTGGGCATATGAAAGTGCAGGCTTTGCTGCTGGCTGCGGGCACGGCTGACGAAGGGTTCGGCAACGTGCAGTATCCAGGATCGAAGCTCCAGACTGGTCAGCAACAGCGGCTCGGTGTTGGCAGAAAGGCGCGACAGGTCGAGCAGGTCGTTGATCAACCTCGTTTCGCGATCGCACTCACTTTGCAGAATCTTGAAATACTGACTGATTTGCGGGTCGTCGAACACGCCCTTGCGCCGAAGCAAAATCTCCAGCATTTCTGCGGACATTTTGATACTGGACATGGGCGATCGCAGCTCGTGAGACACGGTGTTTAGAAAGTCATCTTTCAAATGGTTTAGCCGGGCCAGCTCATCCACCTGGTGCTGGGCGCTTTGATAGAGGCGCGACTGGCGGAGGGCGATCGCGCACTGGTTGGCCACCTGTTGCACCAGCCGCATCTCTATCTCCCGAAACGCCTCCTGACAGGGCTTAAATAGCCACAAACTGCCCAAAACTCGCTGATCGTGCAGAATCGGGCAAACTAGCATCGCCATTGGCTGCTCAGCCCTTGGGGACGCAATCGGCACAGCAGCCTCATGAACAAGCCTAAGCGCAGGGAGCGGTTCCAGACAGCACCCATGCACAAACTGACCGGCGAGCACGGCTCTATGCACCTCAGAATGCTCGACCATGCTCACCACGAGTCCCTCGCTAGAAGTTGCCTGGGGGCTACTGCGATATTCATAGGAGATGGTCAACGTCTGTGCCGCCAGATCATACAAGCCTGCCTGGCACCGCTCCACGCCCAGCCCGATGCCCAACTCGGTCACAGCAGTTTGCAAAATCTGGTGTTCGTCTAGGCTATCGCGCACCTTGTCGGTAATGCGCTTGAGCCGCCCCTCCAGGTCGATCGCCTGCTGCAACTGGGTGGTGCGCTGCTGTACCTGCGTTTCCAGGGTGGTGTTAAGCAACTGCACCTGGTGGAATAGTTCGGATTGCTGGATGGCGATCGCCAGCTGATCGGCGACGGACTGAGCAAAATCTACCTCCCAGTCTTCCCACCCCGCCAGCGACAAATCTCGCGAGAGGCTAAGGCTGCCCCAAATACCTTCTCCGATTTTCAGCGGCACCAGCAGCCAACGACCGGGGATCTCTGCGGCTAGCTTTTGGTTAACCTCTCCTTCTGCCTGGCGATTGTCGTCTAGCCGCACAGACACCCCTTGCATCAGTTGCCTGCTGATGGGATTGCCCCTGTGGGGAATGCGGAGTCCCAGCAGTCGTTGGGAGACGGGCGACCCCGGCGGCACATATTCTGCCTGAAGCAGCCAGCACTGCTCGGCGGGCAGATATTTCGCAATCCACACGCGGCTGAGTCCCAGAAGGGAAGCGGTTTCGCGAACCGCAGTTTCAAAAATGGTGGGCAAATCCAGCGATCGACGGATTGCCTGAATCACCTGATTCAGCATTTGCTCTCGCTGCGATCGCTGCTTGAGTTCTAGCTCTAGTTGTTTGCGCTCAGTAACGTCTTGCGTCGTGCCATAAAGCGTGACGACGCGCCCTGCCCCATTGACCCGTACTTGGGCACGGGATTCTAGATAGGCAATTGAGCCATCGGCTCGGCGCAGTCGCAAATCGAGAACATAGGGTTGCCCCAGGGCGATCGCCTGCGAAATAGCCGCCTCTAGCCGCAGTTGATCCTCCGGGACAAGCTGTTGTAGCAAATCCAGATATTCAGGGGTGCCCTGGGCAGGGTCTAGCCCATAGATGACATACATCTGCTCCGACCAGGTGATTTGCTTGGTGTCTACGTCAAACTCCCAATCCCCAATCTGACCTACCGCCTGGGCTGTTTTTAGGCGGGCCTGGCTTTGCTGAAGGGCTTCTTCGGCCTGCTTGCGGCGGGTCACGTCTAAATCAACGGTTGTCACCCGCCAGCAGTCGTTCTGCGGCTCGTAGCAACTAGAAGCAATGCAAGAGATCCAGCGAATTGAGCCATCGCGATGGCGAAATCGGTACTCATAGTTGGCAGGTTTTCCTTGCAGGAGTTGGGTTCGCATTTGGGCAAACACCAGCGGGCGATCGTCGGGTAGCACCCGCGAAATCCAGAGATGCTTATCATTCATGAAGTCCTGAGCCGGATAGCCAAACAGCGCTTCGTCTCCAGCAGAGCGATAGTCATAGACGCAGGTCATATCTGCATAGAGCCGAAAACTAGTGACGGCGGCGCAGGCACCGTTCAATACCTCCCGGAGTTGCAGCGCTGTTTGCTCGGAGGTTTGCTCTAAGGCTTTGCGATCGCTGATATCTGTAATCAGCGCATAGTAGCCTTGCACTTGCTGAAGTTCCCCCCTATCGGGAACTAGCAGCACCGAGACATGGCGCAATCCGCCAACTTGATAGGGCAGTTTGGTTTCATAGTGAACTGACTCGCCTCGTAGTACCTGCTCGATAAATGGAGCGGCCATGCGATAGGCTGCTTCGCCAATCACCTCTCGCACTGTTTTGCCATAGAGTTCTTCTCGCGGCCGCTCCATCCACACCTCGTAGGTGCGGTTCATAAAACGGTAGCGCTGCTCAACGTCATTATAGGCAACGCACACCGGCAAAACATCGAGAACCCGCTGAAGGTGTAGTTCACAATCTTGGGACAGAGAACTGGCAACAGACTGTGGTTTGCCGAATACAGCCGTTGCTTCAGGAGGAGCCGAAGCGTGGATTGCTGGGGTGGGCGAGTCGGATAGATCGCAAGGCTGCATTTGGGGAGTGGGGCGATCGCTCACAGGTCTAGAATGCCTCAGAAAGCAGCCTGTAAAAGGCTAGAAGAATACCTGTACCTGAAGGAAATTGGGAGCCTGGCTATCTAGAAACAATAGCATTCTCGGTACGGTACAAGTCTGCTTTCGCTATACCATTCGACGATAATTGTCCCTGTAAGGCATTAGAAGATGCAACCATACTCTAGCCGAACCCTGCAAGAAACCGCTGCGTCGCTAGTATCGCTCTAGCAACTGCTGCACTTCTGCCTCTAGTTCCAGATTGCCCAGGGCGCTCCACTCGGCCCGGCGCACCGCCAAAAATGCCCGCGCCAGGTCTGGCCCCAGCGCATCCAGCAGCACGGTGGATGCGCTGAGGTGGGCGATCGCCTCTCCCAGGTTGGCAGGCAGGCGATCGATCTGGCGAGACTGCCGCTCTGCCTCGGTCAGCGTGGCTGGGTCTACGGCGACGGGTTCGCCCGGTTCTCGCCGCTGCTGAATCCCGTCTAGCCCCGCAGCAAGAACCGCACCCAGTGCCAGATAAGGATTTGCCGAAGCGTCTACTGTTTTTAACTCAAAGTGGGTCGGGCTGGGCGGGTGGGGATTGCTGGGCACGCGCACAGCGGCTTCGCGGTTGTCCATGCCCCAGGCGCGAAAGGCTCCGCTCCAGCTCTGGGGCTGGAGGCGACGGTAGGAATTGGGGCTGGGCGTAGTCAGCGCCATCAGGGCGGGCAGGTGGTGCAAAATGCCGCCGATAAAGTGGAGGGCGATCGCCGACAGGGTTCCGGGTCGTCCTGGATCTGGCAACACATTCACGCCCTCGCGCCACAGGCTGAGATGCAGGTGACAGCCACTCCCCGCCTGATCGGCAAAAATCTTGGGCAAAAACGAAGCCCGCAGCCCGTGCCGCAGCGCTACACCGCGCACCGTTTCTCGCAGGGCAATCTGCGAGTCGGCCGCCCGCAGCGCGTCTCCATAGCGAATAGCAATCTCGTGCTGCCCCGGCCCCGACTCTGGATAATAGCGCTCGACCAAAATTCCCTGCGCTATTAGCGCGTCCGTGATGTCATCGATGACCGCTTGGTTCAGATCCATCCCCAGAGTCGCCGCAAAAGGTGTGCGATCTGCCGGGTGAATCTGTCCTGCTTCGTCCAGCCGCAGCAGATAAAATTCAGGCTCAAACGCCGCCATCACCCGCAGCCCTGCCTCTTGCTCCAGACGAGCTAGCATTCGCTTCAGGAAGCCGCGCGGGCACAGGCTCCAGGGCTGTTCGCCTAGCTGCATGTCGGCCATTACGCGGGCATGGCCCGGCGCGTAGGGCAAGGGGGTCAGCGTCTCCCAGTCGGGCACTAGCCACGCTTCGCCCACCGGCCCCAGTCCGCTGTCTGCGGCCACGCCGTCCACCATCACGGGAACCGCCTGCTGCGCTAACGAGATGCCAATTCCCCAGTCTCGATGTTCCTCTAGAAACTGGCGGTGAAAGGCTTTGCCGCGCATGACGTTGCCGTTGTCGCACCATAGCAAGCGCACAAAGCGGGTGTTGTACTGGGTGAGTCGAGTGGCTAGAGAATCGGAGTCGGTCATGGGGTTTGTGGTCAATGTTGCGATCGCCCTTGCTGAACTTTGGGAAACAGCGAGTGCTGCATAGAGTTCCATTGAAGCAAGATTAAAGCTTCAATAAAGCCTCTGTGAAGCCCGTGGAAGAGACTGAGGGCAGCCTTAATATACAGGAGGGGAAGTCACCTCAGTAATTCCACGCAGCCTATCGCGAGGGTTTTTAGCATCAGCTCTTTAAGTTTCTGCTAGGTTTCGTCCTGTTTCAGCAAAGTCTGATTGTCTAATTAGTTGTCTAGGTTTAGTTGTCTGGGTTTTTCAGGTTCAGTTTTCGAGTTTTAGTTTTAGGACTTACGCGGTTGGACGATTTCTTGAGAGCGCAACCCACGAGAGATTGTTCCAAAGCCCAAAAGCTTATTGCAAGTGCGTAGATCCTAAGTTTTTAAGTCTCAAGCTTTTTAGGGTGCAAATCGGTTTGAAGAGTAGGTCTGCTGAATGGCAGGCGGTTTTGTGCTGCTGTTTGTGCTGCCCAGTTTCTGCTGAACTTCACATTCAACCCTGTGTTCTCATCCGGAAATTGCCCCTCGACTCTTGCCTCCTATGGATACCCAAACCCCGTTTTCATCTGCCAATTTTTCTCCAGTCCGCTCCTCCGATTTTCTAGAAATCGTCCTGGGTAGCGGCAATGACACGATTTTCACCTCTACTGAACACTCAGAGCGAACCGTCTATCGGGGTGGTTTGGGCATCGACCGGATTAATTTGGTGTTTACATCCGAACAACTCCAGACCATCCTCGATGGCGGCCAGTTGCCCGCTCTAAAGACTTACCTCAGCGATCCAACAAATCGACGGCTGGAGCTAGTGTCGCTGCTGAACTTTGCGGCTGAGGGCTTTGAGATAGCGGCTTTGTATATTCAAGATACGAGTAACCCGGACTTGGGCGATCGCCTCGTACCCATTTCCACCGACGCGCTGCTCAATACCGATGCCGTTAGCATTGGTCGGGCATCATCTAGCTTCAGCAGTTCACCCTCCGTCCTGCCTGACGATTCACCCGAGGTTCCCGGCATTCATGATTCGCCCAATGTCGAAATGCCAGAACTCGATGAGTGGATACCTCCGGTAGATGAGGCGATGGTGAGCCTTGATACCTTTTCCATAGCAAGCTCCGTGGAAAGTTCGGACAGGGTGATCGCAGAAATGCCAACCCTGGTTGGAACGCCGGGAGTTAACACGCTGTTCATTGCAATGGATAGTGCCTACACTATCAAAGCTAACAGCGGCAACGACTACATTTACGCTGGCAGTGGCGATGACCTAATCTACACCAGCAGTTTTGGTTCAACAGATACGAACCAGGTATGGGCAGGCGCAGGCAACGACACGATTGTTCTGAGCAGCGGTGCAGATACAATCTATGGCGAAGACGGCGACGACCTGTTTTTATTCAATGTGCTGGGTTATGCAGACGGCAGCGCTCTGGATGGCGACACAATCTACGGCGGCGCAGGCAGCGACACCATCCGCAACGACACGCCCGGAGCCGACATCTTCCTCTGGCAAATCAACAACTTCTACCAGTTCCCCACATCAACCTGGATTCTGGGCGTAGAAGTGTTCGATGGCAACGGGGGAACAATCATTGGGCGCGATACGCTCACCAACTATCTCGACTTCTCAGGGTTTGAATCGGTCATGAATGTCCCGCTGATTCGGCTGGGAGAAACTTACGACCTGGTAAACGCATCTACCTTTACTACACCTGTAGAAATTCACGGACTTGCGGGCAATGATATCCTCATTGGCGGTGCAGGCGATGACACGCTAGTCGGCGGGCCGGGCGACGATGTGCTGACGGGTGGCCCCGGTCGAGATACGTTTCACCTGAATGCACCCGGACAGGGCATAGACCAAATCACTGACTTTACGCCCGGTATGGATCGCCTGCGAATCGCAGCTTCCGACTTTGAGAATTTCCAAAGTGCTGGGCCGTTGCAGGCAAACCGATTTGCCGTAGGTGTCGCCGCTCAGACTTCCCTCCACCGAATCATCTACAACCCGTTGAACGGAGATTTGCTATACGACGCAAACGGCTCTGGCGATGGCGTGGGCGCTGTGCAAATCGCGATCCTGCCAAGAAACCTATCGCTGAGTCACTCTGACATTCTGGTGATGTAGAAGTTTGGCTGGAGTGATGATGTAGATATCGGTAGATATCGGCTGTCTAAAGCGCAGCCACTTGCCTAAAGCGTAGCCACTTTAGATTGCAGCCGCTTCAATTTCGTCATCAGGAAGCGCCTAGACGAATCAGGCGGCCGTTTGGCGCGTCGGTGAGGACGTAGAGATAGCCGTCCGGGCCCTGGCGCACGTCTCGAACCCGCTGTCCAATAGGAATTGAAGATTCGTTGACAACTCGCCCTGCCCCATCTACCTCTATCTGGCGTACATCTTGTGAGACCAGACCACCCGCAAACAGTTTCCCTTGCCACTCTGGGAAGCGATCGCCCCGATAAATCGCCAACCCCGACGGAGCCGTAGCCGGAGTCCACACTAGGCGAGGATCGACCATGCCCGGTCGCGACTGTTCTGATGAAATCACGCCACCAGAGTATTCGCGGCTAAAGGTGACCACCGGCCAGCCATAGTTCTTACCGGGGGCAATCAGATTCAACTCATCGCCGCCGCGAGAGCCGTGTTCTGTAGACCATACGCGCCGCGTCACCGGGTCAAACGCCAGCCCTTGTATGTTGCGGTGTCCGTAGCTCCAAATGCTGGGTTCAGCATTTGCGCTATTGACAAAGGGATTGTCGGCTGGGATGGAGCCATCGTCGTTGAGCCGCACAATTTTTCCCAGATGCACATTCAGATTTTGTGCCTGGTTGCGGATCAGGTCGCCGTCGAGCTGCACGGGCGGGTTGCCGCCGTCGCCAATCGACACCAGCAGCGTATTATCGGGCAGCCAGACCAGACGAGAACCAAAGTGTTGTCCCTGGGTCTTGGTGCGGTTCACTTCAAATAGCACTGTCCAGTTGGTCAGGCGCGTTCCGTCAAACTGGGCACGGGCGACGCGAGTTTGGTTCGCATTGGCCGCGCCGTGGGCATAGGTGAAATAGACCCAGCGGTTTTCGGCAAACTGGGGATGCAGGGCGATATCCAGCAGTCCGCCCTGACCAACTGCCAGCACTGGGGGAACGCCGGGAATCGGGGTTGGGTCAAGCCTGCCGTTGCGAATGATCCGCAGCCGTCCGGGCCGTTCGGTCACCAGCATATCGCCGTTGGGCAGCCAGGCGATGCCCCAGGGATGCTCCAGATTTTCGGCAAGGATGGTTTGCTGGATGCCAGGTTGCTGGGCGATCGCCCCGCTGAGGACAGGCGGAATGGCGGCATCAACCTCGCTAGCAGCAGAGGCAAGGTCAAACGCAGCAGGTGCTTCAGCATTAGATGCGGCAGGCGGAATGTCAGAAGGGGAATCGGCGGGGGTGATCGCAGCGGGAGAGGCTTCGGGCATCTCTGGCTGCACCGGAGGTGAAGCAGCACAACCAATTAGAGAAACGAGAGCCACTAGATATCCTGGGGTTTTCAAGAGGTCAGGGTTCAGAATCGCCATAGGACATTGAGTTGCCGAATCACTGCACGAAAAATCAGCCCGCTGAAATCATCCTGCTAAAATCCTGGTCGTCAGGCGCTTTCGGGGACTGCGTAGAGGGCGATCGCCGCCTACACAATACAGTTTGATTATAACGACGGGCTTTCCTGCCCCGGATCTGTCCCAGTGCAGAGCATTTGTAAAGACGCTGATCAAAGTATGCTCAAACAAGCTCAGATACGCTCAAATCCGCTTGAAATTAGCTGAAACAAAAAGCCCCTCACCGGATGGCGAGGGGGCTTTCAGTTAAGGATTCAATGACCTGAACTCCATCAACCTAGCCAAATCGACTAGAGGTTGAGGCGATCAAGAAGGCGGCATAGGTCAGGATGTAGCCCACTGTGAAGTGTGCCAAACCTACCAGACGAGCCTGAACGATCGACAGCGCCACAGGCTTGTCCTTCCAGCGCACCAGGTTTGCAAGCGGCGTGCGCTCGTGTGCCCAGACGATGGTTTCGATCAGCTCTTGCCAGTAACCACGCCAGCTAATCAGGAACATGAAGCCGGTTGCCCAAACCAGGTGTCCAAACAGGAACATCCAGGCCCAAACCGCCAGGTTATTCATGCCGTAGGGGTTATAGCCGTTGATTAGCTGAGCCGAGTTGAGCCACAGATAATCGCGCAGCCAGCCCATGATTGTTGGCGAGCTTTCGTTGAATTGCGCCACGTTGCCTTGCCACACGCCCAGATGCTTCCAGTGCCAGTAGAAGGTGACCCAACCAATGGTGTTGAGCATCCAGAACATGGCGAGATAGAAAGCGTCCCAAGCAGAGATGTCGCAGGTGCCGCCCCGTCCAGGGCCGTCGCAGGGGAAGCTGTAGCCGAAGTCTTTCTTGTCGGGCATCAGCTTCGAGCCGCGAGCATCCAGCGCGCCTTTCACCAGGATCAGCGTGGTGGTGTGCAGACCCAGGGCGATCGCATGGTGAACCAGGAAGTCGCCAGGGCCAATGGTCAGGAACAGCGAGTTTGCGCCGCTGTTGATGGCATCCAGCCAGCCCGGTAGCCACACGTTGCCGTGATTGGGCCAGGCGGTCGCTGCAATGCTGTCAGGATTCGACAGCAGCGTGTTAAAGCCATACAGGGCCTTACCCGAAGATGCCTGAACGAACTGAGCAAACACAGGCTCCACCAGGATTTGCTTTTCGGGCGTGCCGAAAGCCTGCATCACGTCGTTGTGGACGTACAGACCCAGCGTGTGGAAGCCGAGGAACAGCGACACCCAGCTCAGGTGAGAGATAATCGCTTCCTTGTGTTGCAGCACGCGATCCAACACGTTGCCTTTGTTCTGAGCCGGATCGTAATCCCGCACCAGGAAGATTGCGCCGTGTGCAAACGCGCCCACCATGATGAAGCCAGCGATGTACTGGTGGTGGGTATAGAGCGCTGCCATCGTCGTATGATCCTTCGCAATGAAGGCATAGGGCGGCATGGCATACATATGCTGCGCCACTAGCGACGTGATCACGCCCAGAGAAGCCAGCGCCAGCGCCAATTGGAAGTGCAGCGAGTTGTTCAGGGTTTCATACAAGCCCTGGTGGGGCAGGTTGAACTGACCTTCACTGCTCTTGCTCAACAGACCAGCCTTGGAGTTCAGCATTTCTTTGATGCTGTGTCCAATGCCAAAGTTGGTGCGGTACATGTGGCCAGCGATGATGAAAATCACGGCGATCGCCAGATGGTGATGCGCGATATCCGTCAGCCACAGCGCCTCGGTCTGAGGATGGAAACCACCCAGGAACGTCAGAATCGCAGTACCAGAACCTTCGCCAGAGCTAAACACATGGTTCAGCCCATCGGGATTTTCTGCATACACACCCCAGTTGCCCGTAAAGAAGGGCAGCAAACCAGCGGGGTGCGGCTTCACCGACAGGAAGTTATCCCAGCCCACATGAATCCCGCGAGATTCGGGAATCGCCACGTGAACCAGGTGACCCGTCCACGCCAGAGAGCTGACACCAAACAGACCAGCCAAGTGGTGGTTCAACCGAGACTCAGCATTCTTGAACCAGGACAGCGACGGACGGAACTTGGGTTGCAGGTGCAGCCAGCCCGCGAACAGGAAGACCGAAGCCAGCAGCAGTAGGAACACTGCGCCCGTGTAGAGTTCGCCGTTTGTCCGCATCCCGATCGTGTACCACCAGTGATACACACCAGAGAAAGCAATGTTCACCGGGCCAGAGGCACCGCCCTGAGTGAAGGCATCGACAGCGGCTTTACCGAAATGAGGGTCCCAGATCGCATGGGCGATGGGTTTTACATGCAGTGGGTCTTTAATCCACTGCTCGAAGTTGCCTTGCCAGGCGACGTGGAAGAGGTTGCCCGATGTCCACAAAAAGATGATTGCCAAATGACCGAAGTGAGAAGCAAAAATCTTTTGATAAAGATTCTCCTCCGTCATGCCATCGTGGCTTTCGAAGTCGTGGGCGGTGGCAATCCCATACCAGATCCGACGAGTGGTCGGATCTTGCGCCAAATCCTGGCTGAATTTTGGGAATTTAGTTGCCATAAGTCCTGATTAACAGACTCAGTTAACAATCAGCAGTTTTGCTATTTAGCCTCCAGTCTACCCGACTCAAGTGGTGGAACCCTGGGCACCTCGCTACAGAACCACACAGATTTCATTACAGAAACCAATACAATCCATCACTCGATGCCCAACGTTCACCGTCCTTGTCTAGTAGCTCAGAGAAATCAGCGCTTTGGAAGCACCTAGCCAACAGCAATAATTCGAGCCAGGAAGAAGGCCCAAGTCGTCGCGATACCTCCCAGGAGGTAGTGAGCCACCCCAACCGCACGACCCTGAATGATGCTCAGAGCGCGAGGCTGGATTGCCGGAGCAACCCGAAGCTTGCTGTGGGCCCAAACGATGGATTCGATCAGTTCTTGCCAGTAGCCGCGACCGCTGAACAAGAACATCAGGCTGAACGCCCAGATGAAGTGGGCACCCAGGAAGATCAGACCGTAGGCCGACAGCGCCGAGCCATAGGAGCCAATCACCTGAGAGGCTTGTGCCCAGAGGAAGTCACGCAACCAGCCATTGATGGTGATGGCGCTCTGAGCGAAGTTGCCGTTCGTAATGTGCGTTACCGAACCGTCTGGTGCGACCGTGCCCCATACATCCGACTGCATCTTCCAACTGAAGTGGAAAATTACAATCGACAAGGAGTTGTACATCCAGAACAGACCGAGGAACACATGATCCCAACCAGACACCTGGCAGGTGCCGCCACGACCGGGCCCGTCGCAAGGGAAGCGGAAACCGAGGTTGGCTTTGTCGGGAATCAGACGAGAGCTGCGAGAGAAGAGAACACCCTTCAGCAGAATCAGCACCGTCACGTGGATGGTGAAGGCATGGATGTGGTGAACCATGAAGTCTGCCGTGCCCAGGGCGATCGGCATCATGGCGACTTTGCCACCCACAGCTACTAGGTCGCCACCGAAGGCGATGCTAGCAGGGCCGATTGCGTTCGGAGCGGTAGCTCCAGGAGCAGCCGTATGCAGGCCTTGCACCCACTGAGCAAATACGGGCTGGAGCTTAATCGCCGTGTCCGAGAACATGTCTTGAGGACGGCCTAGCGCTCTCATTGTGTCGTTGTGAATGTAGAGTCCGAAGCTATGGAAGCCCAGGAAAATACAGACCCAGTTCAGGTGGGAGATGATGGCATCGCGATGACGCAACACCCGATCCAGCAGGTTGTTGACGTTTTGAGCAGGGTCGTAGTCGCGAACGAAGAAGATCGCGGCGTGAGCGCCTGCACCCACGACCAGGAAGCCGCCAATCCACATGTGGTGAGTGAACAGCGAGAGCTGGGTGGGGTAGTCTGTTGCCAGGTAAGGATAGGGCGGCATTGCATACATGTGCTGCGCCACGATGATGGAGAGAGACCCCATCATGGCCAGGTTGATGGCCAGTTGGGCGTGCCAGGAAGTCGTGAGGATCTCGTAGAGACCTTTGTGACCTTCACCGGTGAAGGGCCCTTTGTGTCCCTCCAGGATTTCCTTCATGCTGTGACCGATGCCCCAGTTGGTGCGGTACATATGACCCGCGATGATGAACAGAACGGCGATCGCCAAATGGTGATGTGCCGTATCGCTGAGCCACAGACCGCCCGTGACCGGGTTCAGCCCGCCTTTGAACGTGAGGAAATCGGCGTATTCGCCCCAGTTGAGGGTAAAGAAGGGAGTCAAGCCCTTCGAGAAGCTGGGATACAGATCTGCCATCAGGCTGGAGTTCAGGATGAACTCGTGAGGCAGCGGAATATCCTTTACAGCTACGCCCGAATCGAGCAACTGGTTAATGGGCAGGGAGACGTGAATCTGGTGACCGGCCCAACCCAAGGAACCTAGACCCAGCAGACCTGCCAGGTGGTGGTTCATCATGGACTCCACGTTTTGGAACCACTCCAGCTTGGGAGCGGCTTTGTGGTAGTGGAACCAGCCAGCAAATAGCATCAAGCCTGCCATCACCAGCGCACCAATCGCGGTGCAATAGAGCTGGAAGCTGTTGGTAAAGCCGGAGGCGCGCCACAGTTGGAACAAGCCAGAGGTGATCTGGATGCCCTGGAAGCCGCCGCCAACATCTGCATTCAAAATCTCTTGACCGACAATTGGCCAGACCACCTGGGCACTAGGCTTGATGCCCGTGGGGTTGGTTAGCCAGGCTTCATAGTTTGAAAACTTAGCGCCGTGGAAATACATCCCGCTCAGCCAGATAAAGATCACCGCGAGGTGACCAAAGTGAGCGCTGAAGATTTTACGGGAGATATCCTCTAAGTCGCTGGTATGACTATCAAAATCGTGAGCGTCCGCATGAAGGTTCCAAATCCAAGTGGTGGTTTTGGGGCCCTTCGCCAACGTGCGGTCGAAGTGTCCCGGCTTGGCCCATAGCTCAAAAGAGGTAGGAACCGGGTCTTTATCAACCGTCACCTTGACTTTCGCTTCTCGCTCCCGTGGGGTAGTTGTCATTAGAGACTCTCCTCTCTCTAGACAAGGAACGAAAATTAATCCAAACCCAGGCACTGCTTTCGCAGCAAGCCTCCCCGCTCACCACCGTTCGCCGATGATGATAACCAGGCATACTAAGACCCAGGGGGAGCGTGTAAACCGCTTTACGGCAAATGCTTTGGCAGCAAGGCTTTCAAGCAGTTGGGGAAGTGGGGGAGGAACGTCGCGATCGCCCCTGGCAAGGGCCAAAACGGCGACAGGACGTGACCTGGGTAGGTTTCTTAGAGATTATAGTGCTGTGTTTAGCCCAAGTTTCACGGCTATTAACAATAATTCAAGATGGGAAAACTTTGATTGATCCTGCGTTTCACGAGCAGTGGGACGCAAAAGATGTCCCGTTTGTGGCCGAATATTTACAAATCGAAATGGTTAATCATAAACCAATCCTAAGCATAGAAAAATCAGCAGGAAACAGCCGTGAAAGAATTCAAAAGTAGTGTGGGACACGATCGCCCAACTCCTCTGCATACCGAGCTTTCGTTTTTTGCTTGGCTACGTATAAGACACAAGAATTAATGCCATTAAAAATCCTGGATCTTGTATGGTTGGCGATCGCTCTATCTATTTCTCTAGAAGTCTTCGCTCACAAAATAGACGCAACTCTGAACCATCGCTATCGCCTTTACCCATCTCTATCATCTCTATATCATCTCTAGAGTGCTTGAGAGGCTTGAGAGTGCTTGAGAGTGCTTGCATCAGCGTGCCTGTGCCTTTCGCGATGGTTGCCTAACACGGGAGGACTGGCGGAATTTGTTCTGGGAGAGAGTGGAAGCGGTATAGTTCCCTATGGATAGACTCGATTCATTTTGTTTGCAGGGAACAGGCTAGCCCGCTGAAGCTGAACATCGGCTAGCCGCCCTGGAAGGGCGATCGCACAGGAGTGAGGCGCGTGGTGATGCAGCGGATACGGCAATGGGGCAAACGCCTGGTGATCTTGGGTTTAGTTGCGATATTGGGGCTAGGATCTGCCGCCTGTGGTGAAAAGCCCGTCCGCAAGGGCGATCGCCCCTCGACTAGTCTCAGTAGTCCCCGTCCCAGCAGTATTTCCGAAGTGCCTCCCCCAGCGCTACTGCTAGACCTGCGCCCATTTTTGGAGAATTATCAGCCGCAGGTCAAAATCCTCAGCCCGCGCCCGGACGAAGTGCTGCAAGATGACAAAGTTTTAGTCAAGGTGCAGGTCAACGACTTGCCTATCTTTAAGGACAAAACCCTGGGGTTGGGGCCACACGTCCATGTGATTTTGGACAACTCGCCCTATAAAGCGCTGTACGACGCTGCCGAGCCGATTGTGTTCGAGAATCTGGAGCCGGGGACGCATACCGTGAGGGCGATCGCCTCTCGTCCCTGGCACGAACTCTTCAAGAACGACGGAGCCTTTGCCCAGGTTACGTTCCACGTTTATGCAAAAACGCCGGACAACCGCCCTATCCGCAATCAGCCCCTGCTTACCTACAGCCGTCCCGTTGGTTCCTACGGCGCGGAACCTGTGATGCTGGACTTTTTCCTGACCAACGTGCCGCTGCACTTGGTCGCCCAGTCCAGCGAAGATGACGATATCCCCGACTGGCGGATTCGTGCTACGGTCAACGGCGAGAGCTTCTTGATCGACCAGTGGCAGCCCATTTATCTAAAAGGGTTCAAGCCAGGCAAGAACTGGGTACAGCTAGAGTTGCTTAACGAAGACGGAGAGCCAATTCCCAACGCTTTCAATAACACTGTTCGCGTATTGACCTACACTCCTGGCGGCACGGATGGACTATCAAAGCTAGTGCGGGGCGATCTGACACTAGACGAAGCCCGCGCCATTGTTGACCCCAACTACAAGCCTGCCCCGAAACCACTGCCCACGCCGCTTAGCAAGGAATCTCCCACCCCGAAGCCAGCGGTGTCACCCGTGCCAGAATCCCCGAAATCTGCGCCAACAGAAATCGCGCCAACGCCCGTACCTCTGCCCGCGTCCAAAACTGCGCCCGCAAAACCTGCCGTTTCGCCCGCCCCCACTCTAGAATCTGAACCACCAAAGGCGGCGGAACCCAAACCATCACCGCCCGAAGCAGCGCCCTCCCAAAAAGTAAATTCTAGCGGGCCAGAGCCGTCGGAATCGGCAACACCCAAGGCGATCGCCCCAGAGCCTTCGCCCAGCCCACGCCAATCATCTCCCGTGGTGGAGTCAGCGCCGACCCCAGCACCGACCCCAGTGCTAGCTCCCACACCAGCCGCCGAACCCAGCCCTGTGCCTGTCCGCCCAGCGCGATTCCCGCAGGGATCGCTTCGCGAATCGCCCAAAGCAAAGAAAGCCCAGGAAACCGCGCCCGCATCACCGAAACCTGTGGTTTCCCCAGCGGCGACCCCCAGCCCCCGGCCCCAACAGCCAGAGCCAGTGAAAGAGCCAGTGAAAGAGCCAGTGGAGCCGAAGTCGTTCGATCGCGAGCCATCGGATTTGGAGCCATCTGGCAAGACGCCAGCTCCTACCCCCGCAAAAGCGCCGCCGCCGACTCGCACGACTGAGCCAGCGCCCAGAGTGTCCCCAGCGCCCAGAGTGTTCCCAGTGCCCGCTGTGCCGACTCCGGAGCCAAGCGTCATCCCAGAGCCGTTGCCAAGTCCCCCTGCCCAGTCTGCTCCAACCCCGTCTGTGCTGCGCGAACTAGAAGAGCAGGTGCAGGAGCAAGTGCAGGAGTTGCCTGCGCCCAGCCCCACACCGCGCGTCAGCCGACCCGCTCGACCCAAACCCAAGAGCTATCTGGACAGCCTGCGCGATCGCCTGAAAGAGTTTCAGTCTTCAGCCAGCACTAAGGTTGAGGCGCTGCAAGAGTCGCTCCAGTTGGGTGTGAAAGAGTTGCAGGAGTCTGTTAAATCCAAACCTGCTAGCTCTAAGCCTGCTAAATCCAAACCTGCGGAGCCGCCCAGCGCCCGACCCAGCCTGCGACCAGAGTTGGTTAGCCCTACTGCCCAGCCTGCGCCACTTTCGGAGCCAACTGCGCCGCTGGAGCCTGTTGATCTAGCGCCAGTAGAGCGATCGCCCCTGCCGGATTTGGTCGCGCCTGCCGCGCCAGAGCGCCTCCCCTTTGAAGAGGAGTGAAGCATTTCTATCGCACACTCACTCAGGATTTAGATCAATCTTGGAAGTAAGTTTTAATCTAGAAATTCGCTGAAACGACCGTTTGAATAGGCTTTCGGCCTTGTTCAGGTAGCGAGTTTGACGATTTGCTAATGAAAATAGTTTGCAAAAAGATCCAGTGAGCGTCTATCCTGGAAATAGGAGCTATTGACTTTTATTGTCAATAGAGTGCTGGCTATTGATGATGGAGCGCTGGTTACGGCGTGCTGCTGATCAAGCTCACAGAGCGCTCTTTAGACGTACTTTAAGTACTCGTTGCCCTTCCTTCTGCAAATCTTCACTGACCTGCTGACGCTGGATTGATGAACCCGACCACACCGCTTACTGCCGAAGCAACAACCGATTCCGACGCTTCATTACTGCCAGCGATCGCCATATCTCGGAGCGATCGCTGGCAAGTCTACCACCGCCTCCGAGATCTCAATATTCCGGCATACTGTTTTCCAGATGGGATGCTTCGGGCCGACGTTTCTACGCCCCTGGCCGCCCTCCAGGTGAGGAGCGTGATTTACCAAATCACTGCCTCTCGCAAAGATTTAGTTGAACTATTAGACCGCTGCTGGCGCGTCAAGGGGTAATTCACTTATGGGCCACAAAAGCGAAAAAACACCGTTTCAGATCGAAGGTCGATTTCTAGGACTGGTGGTAAAAGACGGCTACAAGATTAAGGGATTGCGCCTGTCAACGGCGGTCGGAGAGCTATATATCAAGCTGTCAAAAGAAGCGCGGGCAAGCTGTCAGCGGGTGCTGGTGCCGGGTGAGTGGCTCCAGGTCAGCGGCTATCAGCAGTTGGACTATGGCGAGGGGATGGTCAAGTTTAAGGCAGACCATATTCGGGTTGCGTCACCCAGTGCTGACTTGGCAAGCCCTGAGCGAGCAAGCCGTGGCTTAGAGCCTCTCCCAACCGCTTCTCCGGCACAGCCAGCGGCTCCTGCGCCCAGCGCCACCAGCACGATCCTGTTTTGCCAAAAATCGGACTGCTGCAAGCGCGGCGGCCGCGCC
Source organism: Leptolyngbya sp. O-77 (assembly GCF_001548395.1). Lineage (NCBI taxonomy): Bacteria > Bacillati > Cyanobacteriota > Cyanophyceae > Leptolyngbyales > Leptolyngbyaceae > Leptolyngbya > Leptolyngbya sp. O-77. The sequence goes on along the minus strand of NZ_AP017367.1, from coordinate 4,044,550 downwards.
GTCACCGAAGCGATTCAGCAAGCCCTGGGCGATCGCCAGCTCGATGACCAGGTAAAGCTCAAAGGCACAGGCTGCATGAAACAGTGCAAAGCCGGGCCCAACGTCATCATCAACAAGACGCGCTACAGCCGTATTCGCCCCGAAGACGTGCCGCAGATTATCGATCGCCACTTTCCGCCCACGGCGGATGAACCTACTTCGGCGATCGCCGACAGCAGCCATCGCTAACCCGTCACGATTCATCGTTTGCCCATCGCAAGATTGAACCAAACATAATGCGGCGTTATGCGGCATTCGGCATTATGCAGCAGTCTTCGCAGCCCGAGTTCGCAGTTCCGCTGCTTAATCTTTTCACCAATATTGGCATCCGCTACGGCTCTCAGCATCCTCTTATCTTTCTCTTATTACGCTTTTAACCAGCCATCATTTGACTGTCATAGAAGCCGTCCATCATGAAGGCAAGTTGAATGTTTGAATGACCTGCATAGGAACACAGTTCAGAACGCAATGTTGATTGCTTTTGTTCTCTCTCATGCAGGCACTCTACTTCAACAGAGCTGCGTTGTGATGTTGACTTTGGAGATGACTTGAAATGAATACGCTTGCAAAACGGAATGTATGGACGGGTGCCGCCTTGGCGCTCGTTGCTGGGATAGCGATCGCACCTGGGGCGATCGCCCTGCCCGAAGCCGGACGCGCTCCCTCCTCTTCCTCAATCCTGGTTGCCCAAGCTCTGACCAGCACGACCGGAACCGTGATCGATACCGATGCCCGCGAAGATACGGTGCGCCTGAGACTGTCGGACGGCAGCATTCGTATGTTTTCTTTATCTTCCCAGGAGCAAAGCCAGCTTGGGCTGGAGCGGGGTGCCGAGGTAATGCTAACGATGAGCGGCAATCGCATTATCACCATGACCCGGATGATTTCGTCCTCCCCAGAAATGAGCACCACTGCCACCGTTGTGGATACTGACCTTCGTGAAGACACGGTGCGGCTGAGACTGGCAAACGGCAGCATCCGCATGTTCTCGCTGGCGGCTCAAAAGCAGGGTCAGTTAGGACTAGCCCCCGGCGTAGAAGTGATGCTGACCATGAGCGGCGATCGCATTATCACCATGATGCGGATGGTTTCGGTGCAGCCCGCAGAACAGGTCGAGGCAACCGTGGTCGAGCTGACCCCCAGGCTCGATCGTATTCGAGTCCGGCTGGCCGATGGCTCGATCCGTCTACTGTCTCTTTCAGTACAAGATCAGGCTCGTTTGGGGCTGCGGAATGGCTCAGCAGTAACTTTGACCACTCGCGGCAACCGGATTGAAACGATGACTTCCAACAACCAGGTAGCAACCGTAACCGACCCAGGCCAGTCTTAAGGATTTGCCCTCGGCACTGTGTTGCATCGGGGTATGACCGTACAGTAGCGAATCCAGTGGAGCATTAAGAGACTCCCTAGGCTCTTCTGAGGCTAGGTGCTTTCTAATTCATCAAATCGCTATGGCTCAAGGCTCTTGATCACTCTGGACTCTGTAATAGTCTTCGCAATAGCCCGCGATAGCTCGCGATGCCCACGATAGCTCGCAATAGCCTGTTGGTTTAGATTGTTGGTTTAGATCGTTGGCTTAACTTCCGCAAATCGTTGTGCAGATTCTCTGTGCAGCGATTTTTTAATGCCGTGTTATAGGGACTTAACCCCTTCCTGCCTCCGAGTCTTTGCCTTTCAGAACGACCAATTGGCGCAACATACTACAGTTGTATTACGATAGGGCCAGTTCTTCTAGCAAGCTTTATGAGGAGGCCCTACAAAATGCATACTCTGAACCGCACATCAACCACTGAAATGGAAGTGACCAGCATCCGGCTAGAGCGAGAGCTGAAAGAGCGGCTCAAAGAAATTGCCGGGAGCCAAGGCTATCAGGCGCTAATTCGGGAGGTGCTGTGGCGCTACGTGCAGCAAAAGAGTGGCGAAACGCCCTCCCTCCTCTCGCGGGATGAGATTCAATCTAGTGTAGCGGCGATCGCCCATCAAGAAACCCACTGCGCCCTCACAGGCACCTTGATCAAGCCCCGCCAAAAAATGCTATTGGGGCTAACGCTTCAGGGAGACATGGTGCCCCTCAGTGTGGGAAGCTTGGACTCTTAGCCAAGACGATGGGTTAAGAATCTGGGCAAAAACTTTATCGACGGCTGCCGATGGCTCCCCGCACGCGAAAACAATTTGGGCAACACTGGCTCCGCAGCGATCGCGCGCTTCAGCAGATTGTGGAGGCGGCTAGCCTGGCAGAGGGCGATCGCGTTTTGGAAATTGGCCCTGGCACGGGCATCCTGACGCGCCGCCTCTTGCCCCTGGCCGCAGCGGTGGTGGCGGTAGAAATCGACCGCGACCTGTGTACGCTGCTAGCCAAGCAATTGGGTGAAGCGCCAAATTTCTTGCTGCTGCAAGGCGATTTTCTGGCGCTCGATCTGGACACGCTGCTGACCAATTTTCCGCAGTTTCAGCAGCCCAACAAGGTCGTCGCCAATATCCCCTACAACATCACCGGGCCGATTTTGGAACGGCTGCTGGGCAGCATTGCGGCTCCCAATCCCCGCCCGCTGGACTCGATCGTGCTGCTGCTGCAAAAGGAAGTGGGCGATCGCCTCTGCGCCAGCCCTAGCAGCAAGGCCTATGGTGCGCTGTCGGTGCGGGTGCAGTATCTCGCCCAGTGCGATCGCATCTGCCATGTCCCCGCCAGTGCCTTTCAGCCGCCACCCAAGGTCGATTCCGTCGTCGTGCGCCTGACCCCGCGCTCGTTTGCCCCTGCCGCCGCCGACCCCAAACATTTGGACATGCTCGTGAGGCTGGGTTTTGCCACCCGCCGCAAAATGCTCCGCAACACGCTGCAACCTGCCGTAGACAAAGACGACCTCATGCCCCTGCTAGAAAGCCTGGGGCTGAACCCTCAGTCCCGCGCCGAAGACCTCAGCGTGGCAGATTGGGTGGCGCTGAGTAATACGCTGCTGGAGACGAGAGAGGGGGTGAGGGAGGGAGATGAGGGGAAAATTTGAACAAAATAGCCCGACGCTAGGGCCGGGCTACGAGTCAGTACCAATGCTTAGACCAAGGTCTAGAATCTTTTGAGGGGAAAACCCTTTGAGCGATCGCTCTACTTGCGGTCTGCCAGGGCGGGTTCTGCGTCGAGGTTTTGCACGGCGGGGCGCTCCAGGGCGATCGCCGGAACGACAATGGCAAAGGGCTTTTCTTCGACGAACGCCTCAGCCGCTGCGTCGGGAGCCGCGCTGGGTTGGAGCTTGCGGGCGCGATAAGCCTTGAGCGCAAAGGCTCCCCCAGCAAGAGCGGCGATCGCCACAATACCGCCACCCAGCAGGCTCATCCGGTTCACATTGAGCGACTGGCTGAGGGGGTCTACGGGCGTAGAAGGGGTATCTGTCAGTGTGGTCGCGGAATTATTAAGTTTGGCGAAGCCGCAGGGCGAGGCAGCCGTAGGCAGAGATAGCAAAGTCGCTCCGGCCAGCGCCAGGGCAGAAGCGGCCGACAGCGCAGATAGTTTCGGGCTACGGTTCAGGCTTGCGTTCAAGCTCATTCTGTTCCTCCAAGGGGGTTAAAGGCATTTCAGCAGCGTAACCACACGGAAATTACAGAACAGTTTACGGAACTTGAGAAATTTTGCAATTTATCTCTCGCTTCCGCTCATTCGGCATTTCATTCGGCATTTGGCAAAATGGCTCTAGCCCGCCAAAAATCATCCCACTGCATAAGTCCTAAGCTTGTAAACAAGCGTGGGGCGATCGCCTATCCTTAATTCCTGTGACCCAAAAACTCCTGCTTACATCGTTTACCACCTGGCAACCCGAACAGCCCTCCAACTCGTCTGATGACCTGCTGGAAGCACTGCTGCAATGCGACTTCGCGTTTCTGGATTCGCTCCATCTGCTGCGGCGGCTGCCCGTTGATTTTGAGCAAGCGCCCCGGCTGGCGATCGCCCACATTCATCAGCTTCAGCCCGATCTCGTCGTGTGCTGTGGCATGGCAGAAACGCGCGATCGCCTGAGTCTAGAAGTGCAAGCAGTAAAGGGCGATCGCATCCTCAAAACGCCGCTCGACCTGCCCCGCCTCGCCGCCGACCTGCCTCACACCGACCTCAGCCACGATGCCGGACAATTCGTGTGCAACGCGCTCTATTTTTCCCTGCTGGAACATGCCCAGACATCCCAGCGTCCCTGCCTGTTTGTCCACATTCCCGTTCTCACTGCTGCCAACCGCCAGCCCATCCTGCAAGACTTTTGCCAGGTTCTCCATCGTCTAATTCACCTCTGATTCTGATTAAGCTGTGCTACTTTTCCCGTTACTCCTTTCTCCAGTCCTTGCCCAAACGCCCGCCCCCACTCCTACGCCGCAAGAAATTGTCGTACCGCGCCAGGTGCGCCCCCTGCCGGGGCAACTCGACGACACGCTCCAGTTCAACAGCAACAGCCCAGAACTAGTCGGGTCGGAGGGCATTTTGCTCTCGACCTTTCCGCCTGCGGGCAAGCAGCACCCCGCTGCCCATCTAAACGTGCCGCTAGCGGGGCGGTTTGATGTGTTTGCCCATCATGTGTTTCGAGCAGTGTCGCCGGATAACCTCACCAGCCTGTATCTGGGCATTGTGCTGCACAATCCGGGTACACAGCCCGTCACGGTGGATGTGATCAGCGCCGCCAGCTACCTGAGCCAGCCCGACGCGCCCTTTATCGCCCTGCCTGGATGGGTAGAAAATGCCGATGGCGATGTGTTTGCTGGGCCGGGCAGCCGCGCCATGAGTGACGTACTGCGAGGGCGACGCGGCGAGGTCTTTCCCGATCGTCTGGTGATTCCGCCAGGTGAGTATCGCCTGCTGCTGAATGCGCCGATTCCGGTGGCGACGCTTGATCCGCCGCTGAATGGGCGATCGACCCTGGCGCGGTTGCGGAGTGATGGCCCGGTGTATGCTGCGAGTTTGGCCCTATTTGCCCGCCGCGATGTTGATGGAAACGAGCAAGCGCCGACGCTGGAAGACTGGGTAAGCCTGCTGGAAACAGGGGATTTGGCGACTCCGCGCGATCGCCCCCCCACTCCACCGGGCGAACCGGGCGCAGTTATCTACGGGCGAGTGGCCGGCGTGGCGCAGGGATCTCGCTGGGCTGCGCGAATCACAGACGAACCCAACGGCCCCCACCTCAGCATTCCACCTGCGGGTGCAGGCGTTTCGTACCCGTTGAGTAGCCTGGTGGCGGGGCGACTGGGCACGGGACAGATTCAGACTGCGCCGCTGATCGTGCGCTACGACGACACCGCCTACGCTGCCCACGGCAATTACGCGGTGGAATATGACCTGGCGCTGCCGCTGCATAACCCGACCGACCAATTGCAGCGGGTGGCGATCGCCCTGCAAACCCCCATCAAAGAAGACAGCCTCAGCCAAAACGGGCTGCGCTTTTTTGAGCCATTGCCAACGCAGACCTTCTTTCGCGGCACGGTGCGGGTGCGCTTTTTCGACAGCCGGGGGCTAAACCGCACGCGCTATGTGCATCTGGTGCAGCGACGGGGCGATCGCAGCGCTCCCCTGGCCGTCCTGGATCTGCCGCCGGGGGGTCGCCGTCTCGTACAGGTGACGTTCCTCTATCCGCCCGACGCAACCCCGCCGCAAGTGCTGACATTGCAAACGCTTAGGGATTAGTGAGAGCGAAATCAATAAGCGAAATCAATACAAGACATTAAGCTTTGCCCCAATATTGATTTAATTTAGTAAAATTGAATACAGAAAGTAAGTTTGAAATAGCCATTCCGTTTCCCGAAATTGCTTGCCGAAACGTTGTATCTAACGGTGTACCCAAGCAGCCAGCGCAAATAGCCAGTACGAACAGCCAGCACGAATAGCTAGCGTTGTGTTCAACTCCGTGCCTAATTCATAGAGCTTGGTTTTTATAGAGGCTGGTTACGAAGGGTGATTCCTTGGAATTGCTATCACAACTGCCTGAGTTCTCGCATCGGGGAGCGATCGCGCTATCTGCGCTTGCCTATTTTCGCCACACCAGTCTTCTGCTGATCGGCTTTCTGCTGATCTCACGGGCGTTTCCCCCCTGTTCGTATCAACTGTTCGCATCAACAGATTTCCAGAACTACTCAGAGAAAAAATGGGAGAGTAAAAAATGCCTACCGATGTTTCCACTGGTCTTGCCATCATTGCCATCGTCTGCCTTGCTTCGGCTGCCCTATCGCCCGTGCTGATGTGGATTCTGCCCGATCGCACTCGCGTTGAAAAAGCATAGGCTTGACCTGTTTGGTTTTCTTCGCTGATCCCCAGCTTCTATGGAGGCTGGGGATTCGTTTTTCTAGCGTTTCTAGGCGCTTGCCCGTGGGCGCATCCTAGTTCTGCAAGTTTGCCCTCATACCCCAGCCCCTTCTCCTGCTTTGGGAGAAAGGAGCCGGATTGAAAGTCCCTAATCCAAAATCGATATACCTTTCCTACTCCCGCTGCCCCAGCATCTCCATCGCCATACTCAGGCTCGTCTTCATGCGGTTAAACGCAGCCGCCAGCTTGCCGATTTCGTCGTTAGATTTTTGCTGAAAGTCGGCATCCATATTGCCCAGGCTGATTTCGTTGGCGACGGTCGCCATGCCTTTAATGGGGTTAATGACGGCGCGGCGCAGCAGCCAATTCAGCAGCGACATCACCAGCAAAAATGCGCCTGTCACGATGCCCATAAATAGCAGAAAGGCGCGGCGGGCGCTGTCGATCACGCCGCTAGCAGGGACAGAAATCATCTGTGCGCCGACGATTTCATTCAGTTGCCAGCCAAAGCCGTTTTCGCGGCCGTAGGTGGTGAGCTGGCTTTTGGGCGCGGCTTCTGGGGTGCTATGGCAGCGCAGGCAGCTTTCTTTGGTAATCGCAATGGGCTTGGCGGTGTAGTAGAGCCGTCCCGCAGGCGACTGGCGATAGCCAGAGAGTTCTTTGAGATTGGCATTGCTGCGAAACTGCTCGACAATGGAGGCTTCAAAGGTGTCAGCTTTGTCGCGCAGGTTGGTAGGGTTGAGCGTGGCTTCTTTGTAGAAAAAGTCGGTATATTCAGGGCTTTTTCGCAGGTTCTCAAACACTTCGCGGGCAGAATAGCCCGGCACGGTTTGCGGCAAAAATTCGGATTCCGTTTCCAGTCGGGGAGCCAGTTCTGGGTTGATTTGCTCGGAGGTATAGTCTCGGACAGCAAGCATGGTCTGCATCAGGATGTTAGCCTTGCCGACTACGGTTTGTTCTGCATCGCGGTTCAGGATGCGCGAAAAGGCAAGACCGCTAAGGGCGATCGCCACCAGAAACACCAGCAGCAGCAGCAAGTTAAACTTTCGGCTCAAATTAAGGTTTTGCAACATTTGAAAAACCTGGAATCTCTACTATATTGCCTGATTCCAATGATATGTTTCGGATCAGAAAATTTTGTATTTTCGCCGGATTGCCTTAATGAACACCCTCTCTCGCCGCACCCTCCTGCGCCTGTCGAGTCGGGTATTGCTGACCCAGAGCATGATTGGGCTGCTCTCGGCCTGCGATAGTCGAAACAGTTCCACTGCGACCAAGCTGGATAAGCTGACCGTGGGCGTTGTAGCCTACGGCGAAGGCGCAAAGTCTATTGACCAATATCAACCGTTTTTGGACTATTTGCAGACCCAGACCAAGATGCTGGCAGAGCTGGAGCCAGCCTATAACGAGGTAAAAGCCGTTGAACAGCTCCAGCGGCAGGCGTGGTCTTTGGCCTTCGCGCCTCCCGGTCTGGCGGCGATCGCCCTCTCGCGCGCCCAATATTTGCCGCTGTTTCCGCTAGAAGGCGTGAATAATCTCAGTTCCGTCCTAGTAGTGCGCGACGACAGCCCGATTCAAGACCTCAGCGATGTGAACAAAAGAGTTGTGGCGCTGGGACAGCCCGGATCAGCCACGGGCTACTATGTGCCGCTGTATGAACTGTATGGCACCACGCCATCGGAAGTGCGGATCGCCTCCACACCTGCCACGGTGATGGAGTGGGTGGCGAATCAGGAAGCCGACCTGGGCGCACTGGCAAAGGATGAGTTTGACCAACTGCGATCGCAGTTTAGCCCTACCACCTTCCGCATTGTGCGAGCCAGCCGTCGCATCCCCTCCGGCTCTGTGCTGATCAGCCCCGCTATCGACCGAAACCAGCAGGCAATAATTCAAGCCGCCATGAGCGAGGTGCTGCCCACTATCGCCCAGCAGGTCGGCTATATTCCCAGCGCCGCACCACCCGACTATAAGACGCTGATCGAGTTCATCGATAAGGTGAAGCCGATCGAGGCGCATGTGAACGACAAACCCGCTCGACTTTATGAGTAGCAAGGTTGGGTCTATGCTCCGCCAAATCGACCAAATCGATGCGCGGGCAGCCCTGTAAAATCAGTCCGCAGACAGAACAAATCTCCCGCATAAAAGCCCGCCTGAATTTCGGCTTGACTCAGCCCCACCGAGGCCGTCGTGATATAGAGATCCGTCAGCCCTGCCCCGCCAAAAATGGGACAGGTGGGGCGCTGCACAGGCAGCGATATCCGCTGCAACTCCCGACCCGCAGCGTCAAACTGCACCACACACCAGCCATCCCACAGCGCCGACCAGAGATTGCCCTGAGTGTCGATCGCCAGTCCATCCGGTTCAACGGCTTCATCGCCCAGATCCACCAGCACCCGGCGATCGCCAATCGTCCCCGTCGCCGCATCAAAGCGGTAGGCAAAAATTTTCCGCTGAGGCGAATCTGTCAGGTAAAAAGTATCTCCCGCCGGATTCCAGCCCAGTCCGTTGGAAATGGTCAAGCCCGTTTCCATCGTTTGCCAGGAGCCGTCTGGATCGTAGCGATAGAGAGCCGCCTGTCCCGGTTCCAGGCTAATCGACCCAATCCAGAAGCGCCCCTGAGCATCGCACTTGCCGTCGTTGAAGCGCGTGCCAGGGCATTCAAACTCGGCGGTATACAGCGTTTGCTGCGTGCCCGACTGGGTATCCAGCAGCGCCAGCCGATTGCCGATGGCGATCAGGAGTTGCTGGTCGCTTGCCAGGGCGATCGCACTCACCACATCCCCAACCTCCAAGAAGCGATCGCGCCCCGTCGCTGGGTCAAACTGATGCACCCGATGGTTGTAAACATCGACCCAGTAGAGCAACTGAGCCGCCCCGTCCCACAGCGGACACTCTCCCAACCGGGCGCGGGCGTTGAGGACGTTTTGAACGGCAGTTGCAGTTGGATTCATGGAGCGCTGATTGGGGATTTTGGATTTTGGATTGGCGGCGATGGGCGGAAGATTTGGGCAGAGCCTTTTCGGCGCGTGAGGGAGTGTGTGCTGGTTAACTTGGGGAATCTACGGCATAGATATCGTCCCCGCGACCCAGCGCAAACCGCAGCGAGTGGGGCGCGTCTTTGGAGGACAGCGTGAAAAAAACCAGCAGGGCGATCGCCGTCAGCACCGCCGACCAGCCAAAAATCGCCCGAAAGCCGACCTGATCGGACACTGCCCCCAGCACCGGCCCCGCCATCGCAATGCCGACATCAAACCCCACCATGCACAGGCTAAACATTCGACCCCGCTCGTTGGGCAAGGCGCGATCAGCCATCAGCGCTGCCATCATCGGAATCAGAATGCCCGCGCCCGCCCCTTCTAGAAAACCGCCCATCAGAAACTCCAGGGTGCTATCTGCCTGCCACAGCACCACCATCGAAAGGGTATATAGCACCAGACTAAGGCTGATGAACGGGCCGCGTCCGTAGGAGTCCGACGCTCGACCCACGGGCAGGCGAATTGTGAAGCTGGCGATCGCCGCCGCCGTATACAGCAGCCCCACGTTAAACGCCACGCCCGACTCTGCCACCAGCAGCGGCACAAACGTCGTCAGCGCCCCAAACGATAGCCCCACCAGCAGCAGCACCAGCGCGGGTGTCCGCACAGCAGGATGGGCAAGCTGAAACCAAAAATTTTCGCGGCGATGGCGTTGCGCTGCTGGGTGCTTTTCAACGCGCGGCTCCCGAATCGGCAGCAACAGCACCAGACCCAGCAGACCCAGCGCTCCCGATGCCAAAAACGTCGCCTGATAGCCCCAGGCAGCTTGCAAAAAACCACCCATGGCCGGGCCCAGCCCCATGCCAATCGGGTTTACTAGGCTCATGTAGCCGATGAGTTCGCCCCGATGCTGGGGGGGAGATAGATCCACCACCAGCGCACTGTAGGCTAGCGCAAAGGCAGCAATGCTCAGCCCGTGAAAGGCCCGCACCGCCGCCAGTTGCACCATCGACTCAGCAAAAATGTAGATTAACGGGGCGATCGCCACCACGGCCATGCCCAACAGCAGCGTGATCTTGCGTCCCCGCTCATCGGCAAGCCGCGCCAACTGTGGCCGCGACCCCAACAGCCCGATGGCAAAACAGCCCATCACCAGCCCCACCATTTGCCCCGTCGCCCCAGACGACTGCACATACAACGGCAGGATTGGTAGCAGCGATGCCAGCGATGCCCAAAAGAGTAGCCCTGAAACAAATAGAGACCCCAGATTCCGTCGATCGGACGGGCGAAGCATTGAGAACACTTTCAAAACGAGAACCCCTCAGCGATGGCAGCTCAGCCCTGATATGGCAGCCTTTCCCCTTCATCATAAGGCTGCAATTCTGGGTAGTCTTAAAAACGCAAAGACGAGCGACGCGATGCGCCGTCCATCTTTACACCCCAAATTATTCCCGTTTTGACAAGTCTTCACTCTTGAGGTCTGGCAATTCGCTGAGGGAAAGAGCCAGCTCAAAATCAGGCGCACCAGCGACTAAATCGCCACTGGCACAGGAATCTGGCGAATGCAGCCATCGCCGATCGCGTCTTCTAGCAGCGACAGCAACATGCGATCGCGCTGCGACAGGTTTCCTTCGGCAACCAAGACTGCAATTCGGGCTTGCGCGGCGGGCGACAACTCGCCAAACTCAAGCGCTGTGCGAACGCAAAACTCCAGATCGTTTGTCACCGATACACTCCAGTCCATCATGGCTGCATGGCCTTAAAGAAAACATAAAGGATGGGCGATCGCCCTCCGCAGTTTCCAATGGGTTACGCCCTCAAGGGACTGCGGAATTCCCCTACGTAAATTAACGGAACCCAGAGTAAATAGAACATGAACAGAGCAACTACTAACGCATCTAATCCGCAAGATCCTAATCCGCAAGATCAATGAGCGACTCTGTTTCTACACCTAATCTTCAATGAAGTCCGGGGTTCGATCAAGGGGGCATGACCCTATTTTCACGGAGATGTGACTCCCGAAGCGGCTAGCTAGCGATCCATCAGGGATCGAATCGGGGGGCAGCAGCGGTCGGAGTCAAGGTGGCAAGCTGGCCGGGCGATCGCCCTTCCCAGACCTCCCGGATATTCTTACCCCAAAAATCGTGCTGAACAGATTGTGCTGAGAAACAGGGCGACTATGCTTGGCGATCGCCCGATCTCGGTGTACAATACTGCGCCATAGCTGTATATCCGCAGCTTGCTTTCCCCCGAAATCTTGGTCGTTTAGTCACCCACGGCATTGGTAGATGCTCGCAACACCTACCAACGCCTGACCCCTCGACAGTCGGTGGCTGTCTCAGGGCTGCGTCCATTGTAGGCCGCCCTGTCATCAGCGCTTCACGTCCTTGGGCGGCCAACATTTCGGGGTTTCCTACCCCACTCGTTTCCCAGGAGGAAACCCCAAATGCTCACAATCCAATACACCTGGTCGTCCCCACGCTCGGAGGCGACCTAGTTCTCGCTGCCCCCGCTCACCTGTGAGTTGCCGCGTCGCCGCCGCCTGCGCCTCTATCTCGTCGGCTCCCCCGCCGACACGCAGCAGGAGGTCGATCGCCTGCACCTGCTCCGCTATGCCGAACGCTTTGAGTGGAGCCGATCCGTCCCCATTGCAGAAAATGGCATCCTCATCCAGCCCGACGCAGGCGACGTGCTGCGCTATTTGCAGCGCAACAGGTAAGATAAGCTAGCCGATTTTGGGTTTTGGACTTTGGTGAGAAATCGCTGAAATCCAAAATCCAAAATCTACAGCCCAAAATCTTTTTCTAGCTCATCCATCCAGTTCATCCATCCAGCGGACTCCGCACCCCTCGCCCACCCCGATTCGGCATATGGGTATAAATCATCGTCGTCTTCACGTCCTTGTGCCCCAATAGCTCCTGCACCGTGCGGTAAGAGTAGTGTTTGAATCGCAGCGTATCCCGCACCTGATCCAGTAGCTTTTTAGGACGTGCTTCCACAAAACCCAATCTTCTTCAGTAGAACGTCTGTATAGAAAGCTACCACGATACATTTGTTCTTTTTATATGAAGATTTACTGAAGCTGTCTGCCTAATTCCCAGAATCAGCGGTATTATGCAGATTATCGTCTGCCTATCTACCCAATTTGGGATCTTAGACAGATCTGAATCAGCCTAACTCCCCAATTTGGGATCTTAGACAGACAGATTTCAGCCTAATTGCCCTCTGCGGGGTAGATAGGCAGACGGGATCAGTCTAATTGCTAGTTATATCGCTGGATTGCTGGTGAGGGCAGTAATTTGATGATTGCTGGTTTGTACCTTAGATCAAGTCAACGTGAAATGTCGGTGAAAAATATTCAGCCAAAGCAATAAGGGTATAAAAATAATAGTGGTAGTAGATTTGTGAAGAGCACTAAATGCCGCGTAGCCTTTCAAAGCAAGTTCGGGTTCATTTGGAGAAAGCACGAGAAAGCGCTATTTTGGCAGTTGATGTTTACAACAAGCCTGCTACAAGGTTTCGCTCAAGTGCCTATATTGTCCTCATGTGTATTGCTTGGACGGCTTTATTCCATGCCATCTTCTTTAAGCGGAAGATCAAGCCTTTCTATCGAGATCCTCGACATTCTAGGCGCTATCAAAAAAGAGATGGTGATTATCAGGCATGGGAGGTCTCTGAGTGTTTGAGGCAGTATTATGGTTCTGACAACCCGCCACTTCGTCGAAATCTAGAGTTCTTCATCCCACTGCGTAATAAGATTGAGCATCGTTCGATGCCCGAACTTGATCTAGAAATTTTTGGAGAGTGTCAAGCACTTTTATTTAACTTTGAAGATTTACTGTATCAAGAGTTTGGTGATAGTTACTTATTGAATGAAAGCCTCTCCTTATCACTTCAGTTTTCTCAACTTCGCAATCAGCATAGAGATAGTGCAATAGCAAAATTGCATCAACCAATTGCTAAGAATATTAAATCTTACATTGATAAGTTTCGTTCCTCTCTTAGTATCGAAGAGTTAAATGACCTACAGTTTAGTTACAAAATTTTTATTGTCCCTAAATTGGCAAATCATCAAAGTCGCGATACTTTAGCTGTTGAATTTATCAAGTATGATCCGGCTAATCCAGAAGATATGGAGCAATATGAAAGAATTGTTACTATGATGAAAATCAATCAAGTTGCAGTTGCTAATCCGGGCAGACTTAAACCAGGAGACATCTGTAAAGAGATTGAGCCAATTGTTAAAAAGGTGGTGGGTTCAGATAAAAAATTTGTAGCAAGCTCTCATCATGTAAGGGCTTGCTATTTCTATAAGGTACGTCCCCAAAAAGGTGATGGTGATCCAAAGAAAACTGATACTCGCTACTGTCATTATGACGAAGCTCACAAAGATTATGTTTATACTAAGGAGTGGCTAGAGTTTTTAAAGAAAGAGATGGCTAAGCCAGACCAATATGAGAAGGTTATGAAAACCCGTTAATGTGCGCGATATAACAACCTGGTTGGAGCGGACTGCCTAGAGATCTTGGTGTGGATACAAAGGTTACTTGCAGCCGCTCAACCAGAACGTTAGCCCTCAGCGTTCTGGTTCAGTTAGCTTACGGGTGAGTGGGCGATTCGCCCCCAATTGCCGAGGTGCAGTTCTTCAAGAACTCGGTCAACCCGAACACTCCCAACAGCGTTCGGGTAAGATGCCAACGTTGAGCAGCGATAGGCTTGGGTCAGCCGTTTGAGGTTCCGAGAGGTATCGGGGGCGATCGCCGAAAGGCGTGGGTGCTGAGAGATGAAGGGCGATCGCCCAGAGGTGTGGGTGTTGGGAGATGAAGGGCGATCGCGAAGGCTAACACCTCGCTGCAACGGACGGAACAGAGATCCTGGCTAAAACCGAGAGCCACTGAACGCCGTTGAGCTACACCGTTAGACAGACTGAATTCCCTCTTCGAGAAGTCCGACGTTATCCGTAATCCCTGTAGATCGACGTTCAATTAAGAATAGGGCTATGATTTAGTGATTCCAAATACATAGCAATTTCAACAACAACTATGGCTAAAGGTTTTGGCAAGCCTAGTAAACCTACTAAGTCTAAACCTGATTCTGTTAATCTGAAAGATCCAAGAATGTTGGCAGAGGCTAGGAGACGGCTTCAGGATATGGAAGAGACAATAAACCTTTGCGAAATGACTATTAAGCAAAGGCTTAAGGATGAGTTGGAAAACCCTCCTGAATGGGCACTTGATCTTCCATATCGTGAGCAATTCTTTCAGTTCCAAGCAGATTTTATGAGAACTCTTTCTATAGATAATGCCTTAGTGATTCACAAAATGGCGGAGTCAGAAATTGAAAAGATATTTTTTGGTTCAATATTATGTAATTCCGTAAATATGGATGAGTTAATTATTTTTGGTGTATGCGACGGAGATATTGAGGAAGAAGCATTAGAATCAGACCGTTGTGTAGCAAGATTAAAGCAAGAACTTGAAGAAATGAGTTTTCAAGAACAGTTGAAACACGTTGAAATGTTAGATAAGGGAAAAGCTGGAATTGCTAGTAAGTACTTTTGGTCAACATATGCAGGAGGTCTATGGAATAAACTTCATATTTCACTTCAATCAAAAGCTTTGAATATTAAAGTCGAGGGTAAAAGTATCAGAGCTGACGCTTTTGCTTGGCTTCCAAGTCAAGTACATAATGGAGTTTTTATAGAATGTGATGGTTTTCAAACGCATTCTGATAAGCAACACTTCATAGCTGATAGAAAACGAGATAGAGTAATCAAGTCGAAAGGCTATGATGTATATCGCTTTTCTGGCTCTGAAATTTGGAGCAACTGTCTATTTGTCGGATTAGAATGCTTAATTATGTTGAGGAAACATATGGGTATAGGAAGTGATGAATCGCTCAAGTTTCTGTCAGAGTTGAGATAAAAACGGTTACAGCCTCTAGAAAAGTTGTTGCCGAGCGTCTGTCTAACAATTCGGGTGCAGCGGATTGACCGAAGCCGCTTGGGTTGGATGCAAAGTTCTCGGCAACCGCTGACCCGAACCGTTAGCCCTCAGCGTTCTGGTTCAGTTAGCTT
Organism: Leptolyngbya sp. O-77; assembly: GCF_001548395.1. Lineage (NCBI taxonomy): Bacteria > Bacillati > Cyanobacteriota > Cyanophyceae > Leptolyngbyales > Leptolyngbyaceae > Leptolyngbya > Leptolyngbya sp. O-77. Next base: position 4,029,195 of record NZ_AP017367.1, on the reverse strand, counting down.
ACGGGTGGGTGGGCGATTCGCCCCCAATTGCGAAGGTGCAGTTCTTCAAGAACTCGGTCAACCCGAACACTCCCAACAGCGTTCGGGTAAGATGCCAGCGTTGAGCGGTGATAGGCTTGGGTCAGCCGTTTGAGGTTCCGAGAGGTATCGGGGGGCGATCGCCGAAAGGTGCGGGTGCTGAGAGATGAGGGCGATCGCCCAGAGGTGTTGGTGTTGGGAGATGAAGGGCGATCGCGAAGGCTAACACCTCGCTGCAACGGACGGAACAGAGATCCTGGCTGAGTCCGAGAGCGATAGACCGCCGTTGAGCTACACCGTTAGCCCTCAGCGTTCTGGTTCAGTTAGCTTACGGGTGGGTGGGCGATTCGCCCCCAATTGCGAAGGTGCAGTTCTTCAAGAACTCGGTCAACCCGAACACTCCCAACAGCGTTCGGGTAAGATGCCAACATTGAGTGGTGATAGGCTTGGGTCAGCAGTTTGAGGTTCCGAGAGGTATCGGGGGGCGATCGCCGAAAGGCGTGGGTGCTGAGAGATGAAGGGCGATCGCCCAGAGGTGTTGGTGTTGGGAGATGAAGGGCGATCGCGAAGGCTAACACCTCGCTGCAACGGACGGAACAGAGACTCTGAGCAAGACCGAGAGCAACCGACCGCCGTTGAGCTACACCGTTAGCCCTCAGCGTTCTGGTTCAGTCAGCTTACGGGTGGGTGGGCGATTCGCCCCCCAGTTGCGAAGATTTAGTTCTTCCAGCGCTCGGTCAACCCGAACACTCCCAACAGCGTTCGGGTAAGATGCCAACGTTGAGCGGTGATAGGTTTGGGTCAGCCGTTCGAGGTTCCGAGAGGTGTCGGGGGGCGATCGCCCAGAGGTGCGGGTGCTGAGAGATGAGGGCGATCGCCGAGAGGTGTTGGTGTTGGGAGATGAAGGGCGATCGCGAAGGCTAACACCTCGCTGCAACGGACGGAACAGAGATGCTGGTTGAGACCAAGAGCCACTGACCGCCGTTGAGCTACACCGTTAGCCCTCAGCGTTCTGGTTCAGTTAGCTTACGGGTGAGTAGGCGATTCGCCCCCTGATTGCAAAGGTTCGGTTTTTTGGAGGTTTCGGTCATTGCAACCAGTCCCAGCAGCTTTCGGGTAAGATGCCAACGTTGAGCGGTGATAGGTTTGGGTCAGCCGTTTGAGGTTCCGAGAGGTGTCGGGGGGCGATCGCCCAGAGGTGCGGGTGCTGAGAGATGAGGGCGATCGCCGAGAGGTGTTGGTGTTGGGAGATGAAGGGCGATCGCGAAGGCTAACACCTCGCTGCAACGGACGGAACAGAGATGCTGGTTGAGACCAAGAGCCACTGACCGCCGTTGAGCTACACCGTTAGCCCTCAGCGTTCTGGTTCAGTTAGCTTACGGGTGAGTAGGCGATTCGCCCCCTGATTGCAAAGGTTCGGTTTTTTGGAGGTTTCGGTCATTGCAACCAGTCCCAGCAGCTTTCGGGTAAGATGCCAACGTTGAGCGGTGATAGGTTTGGGTCAGCCGTTTGAGGTTCCGAGAGGTGTCGGGGGGCGATCGCCGAAAGGTTTGGGTGCTGAGAGATGAGGGCGATCGCCCAGAGGTGTGGGTGTTGGGAGATGAAGGGCGATCGCGAAGGCTAACACCTCGCTGCAACGGACGGAACAGAGACTCTGAGCAAGACCGAGAGCAACCGACCGCCGTTGAGCTACACCGTTATGCCACTTCATTTCTGGGTTGGGATGGTGCTTCAAAAGTAACTATCAGCCACTCGGTGCTAAGTTAAATTTGATAAAAGCAACCATAAAGCAAGGTGTCCGAATAATGTCGCATTTGCTTCGCACTGAACGCTTAAGTTTGCGCTCTTGTCAGATGAGTGATTTAGATGCTGTACACCAGTTATGGAACGAGGCTGATGTCCGTCGGTTTCTCTTCGACGATCGACAAATCTCTGCTGAGGAAGCAAAATTATTTATCGAGACAAGTGTGGTTAGCTTTGCTAATCATGGCTATGGAATTTGGCTCTTTTTTGAGCATCAAAGCGATCGGGTAGCAGGGTTCTCAGGTCTGCTACATTCGTTGCAAGGTTCACCAAGTCTGATTTTTGGTACACGACCTCAATTCTGGGGAAGGGGATATGCCAAGGAAGCTACACTTTCTGTACTTCGCTACACCTTTGATGTACTTGGATTGGAGAGGGTAGAGGCAGATGTTGATGAGCCTAATAAAGCTTCGATTCGAGTGCTTGAGGCGTTGGGGTTGTCTCAAACTCACAAAGCGATCGTCAATGAACGTCCATTACTTTACTATGAAATTCAATCTTGGAGGAGAGAAGAAAGTGCGAAGCCAACAGCACCATAACAATTGCGCTACACCGGAACATACTAATTTCATTGGTTGGGTTGCAGAGTTTACTTGCGTCCGGTGAGCGTAACCGTTAGTCGCCTGACTTGTAAGCACCTTTAAATATTGGTGTAAGATCAGGGTCAGCAGCGTAGCGTTTAGCAGATGACGGAGTAAAGCCATGACCCTTGATGAAAAAATCTACCAATACGCCCGTAAACTTCCTTACTCGCTTCAGGAAGAGTTATTCGATTTTATCCAGTACTTGCTTATCAAGGCTGAACAACAGGAAAAGCAGGAGTGGGCTTCTTTATCGTTATCATCGGCAATGCGAGACATGGCAGATGAGCCTGATTTGTATAGCGTGTCCGATATAAGGTTAGATTTTGCATGAAAAAAGCTCAGAGTGGCTGCGTGAAAGATAAAACGGCGGCTAACAATCGCTTCACCGACGCTACGCAGCGCAGGCCGTTATGTTGCCAGTGCTAGGGTCGTGAATGGGCAAGATTATTGTTGGGGGGGCGCTGGTGTCGGTGGGGACGGATGGGCGACCGGTGAAAATTTACACAACATAACAAGTCACTGCACCTGACCATAGGCTAAACTGTCGGCATCATCCAAAGTTATTGACGGCGAGTGAGTTCAGACGTTAGGGTGCTGCTGGCAACGGTCATGAAACTTGGTGAGCTTCTTCAATGGCAATGGCAGGGTTACGCTCGTTATCATCAGGTGCGTTCCAATCTGCTGCTTCACATCTTCTTGGTTCCGTTGTTCCTTGTTGGCAACATTGCGTTCGTTGGCGGGGTGGTTCGGTTGTCTTGGTGGTTGGCACTTGTCGGCGTTGTTGCAACATTCGTCTCCATTGCCTTGCAGGGGCGTGGTCATAAAGCCGAGCCCATTCCACCTGAGCCATTCACCGGGGTTGGTAATGCACTCTCACGCATATTCTTGGAGCAGTGGGTTACGTTTCCTCGGTTTGTTCTCTCGGTTGGTTGGCTGCGCGCGTTGCGGTCAGCGCCCTAACAACTCATTCCCACGGACGCGCAACTGCGTTAATTCAGCCGTTATCTAGCACGGCTGAGGAGTTCTTATCTAAACCCTGCCGATCAGACTTTGCGTCCTTTTTGTAAATTCTCCGTCTTTCAAGATGAGCACAGGATTGTGCTTGATTTCTAGATCGGAGGACATTTGTATGAATTCTCAGATGATCCATTTCCAGTCCCCTCGGACTGTAGAGCTTGAGTTACTGGCGTTAGACCTCAATACCTGTACCCGATGTGTTGGCTCGTTGGCAAACATTCAGCAGGCGATCGCGCTTTTGCAGGGAGTTTTAGAGGCAACTGGCACAACAGTGTCTGTAACCCAACGACTGATTGAGTCAGAAGAACAAGCTCGCCAGCACCAGTTTGTTACCTCCCCCACCATCCGTGTCAATGGCAGTGATATTGCCTTAGAGACGGTGGAAAGTCCCTGTGATTCCTGTAGCGATCTGTGTGGGTGTAACGGGGGAGTTGCCTGTCGAGTCTGGCGCTATCATGGCGAAGAGTACACTGAGGCTCCAGTCGGAATGATTGTCGATGTGATTCTGGCAGCGATCTATGGTGATACATCCACGGTGTCTATGGTTCCCCAGTCCTACACTAGCGTACCGGACAACCTAAGACAGTTTTTTGCCGGTCGGCAGGCACAAGCGGTTCCTTCGGAAAACCGCCCCAACACGCTGACCGCAACAGCATCCAGTTGTTGTGATGTCAGCGAACAAGCTACCTGCTGTGAAGCAGAGGAAAAGACATCCTGTTGCGGTACGGCAACGGCCGCGCCTGCATCTTGTGGGTGTCAGTAGTTTTACCAACAGGAGGAGCGGTGATGGATACTGATCTGACAGTACTCTGGCAGGTGTTCCATGATCGCCTGTACCGATTCATTCAACAACGGGTGAAGAACCCTGCTGACGCGGATGACATCTTGCAGGACGTGTTTCTGCGAATTCATCACCGCCTCTCCACTGTGAGAGATCGCGATCGCCTTGTGTCGTGGATCTTTCAGATTGCCCGCCATGCTGTAATTGACCACTACCGCTCTTCCTCCAAGCGGTGGGGCATAGCTACCGAGCAAGCGATAGAGCTAGGGGCTAACCCTTGGGTTGACGAGGAAGCAGACGCTACCTTGAATCAGGAACTGGCCACTTGCTTGCACTCGATGCTCAAGGCTTTACCCTCTACTTACCAGGAAGCCCTACGGCTAGTAGAACTGGAAGGTATGACCCAAAAAGCAGCAGCAGAGCAACTAGGGCTTTCTCCGTCTGGGGCAAAGTCGCGGGTGCAACGCGGTCGGCAACAGTTGAAGGCAATGCTGTTGCGGTGCTGTGAAATTGAGCGTGATCGACTTGGAAATGTACTCGATTACCAATTGAAGCGAGGGGCAAGCTGCGGTTCTCAGGAGCCAGAAAAATTCTTTTGTTCTTGTCAAGGAAATTAACCATGAACACCTATGCTCAAATCCACACTCACCGGACTAACTTACTGATTCATTTGATTGCCGTTCCTCTGTTCATTGCAGCCCATTTTGGACTGGTGAGTGCGATCGCCCAGCAACAGGCTTTGCCAGCCTTGATGTGTGTTGGTCTAGCCGTTGTATCTCTAGGATTGCAGCGTTGGGGACATACACTAGAGGCAAAAACTCCAGCCCCCTTTCGCAACGGTTTAGATTTTTTAACTCGACTGTACACCGAGCAGTTTTATACCTTTCCGATGTTTGTGTTGTCAGGAGGGTTACAGAAAAACTGGTCGACGATCCCATCTCAAAATGCACAGACAAGGAGGTGAAATGGGCAAGTCAACGTTGAGCAGGGCAGTGCCCATTCTGGCTTCTCTGAATATCAGTGAAACCATCCAGTTCTACTGCACAGTTTTGGGCTTTACCAAAATCCATGAAGAACCAGTGGTCTATGGCATTGCCCGGCGAGATTCAGTGGAAATTCATTTCTGGGCTTGTTCTGAAATACACATCGCTGAAAATACAGCTTGCCGCATCAAGGTTGAGGGCATTGATTCCTTGTATGCCGAATTGCAACCCAAGGGCGTGATTCACAATAATGCTTCTCTCCAGGCTAAACCCTGGGGGACTTACGAATTTGGCATCCTAGATGAAGATGGCAACCTGGTTACTTTCGGTTCTCCCGTCAGTACGGTGATAACTTTATTTAATCAGAGAAGCAGGCTAATAGTCTGGTTCTCCCGTCAGTACGGTGATAACTTTATTTAATCAGAGAAGCAGGCTAATAGTCTTTCTCGAAAATTGTTGAAATTGACAAAGCCATAAGCTTGCCGTTTAATCAATTTAATTCGGTTGTTGATTCCCTCTATTGCGCCACTCGTTGTGCGATTCCGAAAGTAGTTGCTAATCCCATCTAAATGGTTACGAATCGTTGTGCTTGCTTCACTATAGACGACTCGCGCTTTATCGAGCCACCCTTGGATCTGACGCTTGCCTTCCTCAACGGTTAATGGTTGTTCATAAATCGCGCGAAACTCTTCTTTCCACTCATAGGCTTTTCCTAATCGCTTTGACCGTTTCAGAATCTCTTCTAACTTTGTCTTTTCTTCTGCGGTTAAATCCTTGCCATGCTTGAGCAAAATGAATTTGCTACCTCGGTCTGATACACCCGATTGTCTACGAATTTTATTTAACTCCTCATTGACTAATTTCATGACATGAAAGCGGTCAATCACTACCACGGCATTGGGAAACACTTTCTTGACTACCTTTGGGAATCCTCCCCACATATCCACGCTCACCTCTTCAACTTTTGCACGCACCTCTAGGGGCTGCTGCTTCAGGGTTTCAATAATGTCTTCCTGTTGGTGACTGTCAATCACTTCAATCAATTTCCCGGTCTCAACGTCGCCGATAACGGTGGCGAAGTTTTGATGCCCTTTCCGCTTGCTGATTTCATCAATCCCAATGTGTTTGACTCCTGCCCATCCCGTGTTTTTTTCTGTGCATACTGATGTTTGAAAATCCCTTCAATGCGCTCAAAGCTTAACCCTTCTACGCGACCCACTTGCTCCATACTTGACAGTTGTACTTGCTGGTAAATATGCTCCTCATAGCGTCGAGTGTACTGCCGTCCTGCATCCATAAATGTCAATGACTCAGTAAAATAACGTTGGCAATCACGACAATAAAACTGACGACGAGGAATTTTCAAATAAGTGACTTGACCAAAAATCGATAGGTCTCGAATCAAAATCGGACGGTTTTGATGCAACTCCGAACTTGATTTCTTACAGTGTGGACAGCTAGATTCTTGATTGAGCAAGCGCAACTTTAAGTACACTTCATTGTCTTTTTGAATGCAACTTTCAACCGTAACGTGAGGGAAGTTAAGCAATCTATCAAGATGTATGTCCATTGGCGCAACCCCTGACTGAAAGTATCACATTATACGATTTTCACCCCGGATCCGGAAGAGCCGATCCGTGAAGCTATTTCCTTAATTGTTTATCCTCCTGGTACATCAAGGTTTACCATTAATCCCACAAGGCACGGTAACGGTGTAAAGCCAATTAAGGAAGCTTGTATGATTGCTTTAAGGGACAGGTTTGGGTGGAATTTAGAAACCTCGATTAACTACGCAACTCGCTCGCCAGGAAAAGTGGATGCAACAAAAGCCCTTGATAACCATCTTTTCGCTCTTGAATGGGAGACAGGCAACATTTCCTCGAGTCATCGAGCAGTCAATAAAATGGTTCTCGGATTATTACGGAATGTTTTTTTGGGTGCTGTTCTGGTACTGCCAAGCAGAAAACTTTACCCTTATCTAACTGACCGCATTGGCAACTATGAAGAGCTAGAGCCATATTTTGATGTTTGGCGAGCAGTTCGCCTCGGAGAAGGTTTTCTTGCAATTTTTGTGATTGAGCATGATCAAATAGATAGCAGTGTACCGATGATTACCAAAGGAACGGATGGTCGTGCGTTAGTCTAAATATTTCTGTCTAAAAGCTATGTAGAATAGGGAATAGGTAGTTGCGATGCAGCCGTTTTGCGCTGCTTCAATTTCTTGGTTCCTCGTGCTGACTCCCATTGCTCAACGATTCCGTTAGCTAAGTTGGTCAAGCGTTCTATTGCTGGCTCTGTATCACCGATTTCTGAACCAATCCAATAACGGTGTAGTTTTTCTGCTGCATAAAATGTAGTACCAGAACCACCGAATGGATCAACCACTATTTGACCTGGATTAGATGCCATCGCAATAATTCGCTCTAACATGATAGGAGCAAGTTCGTTAGGAACCCGTTTTTTATGCCGACGATGCCGAACCGGAGGAATAGCAGTCCACATTTCCTCGGCTAATGTCCATAAAACTTCATTCGAGTTAGATTCGTCAGCATTCTCCCAAACATCCTCTGGCATATCCCAAACATCCATTAAATTAATGCCTTTCTCATTCAGACTTTTGCGATGTCCCCCATAGTCACGAACTTCTCCGCCACAGTGCCGACAAACCTGAATAGGTGTATAAACCTTATTAAAAACTGCTGGTTCTCCTTTGGTGTAATAGATTAGCCCGTAGTGGGCAGGAGACATCTTTTTACCTCTAGGAAAAGCTTTCGGCATCCTGCAAGCAATCCAATGTCGAAACCACATTTCTTTCTGATTGAGATATGCCCCGTACTCTATACACCATCTAGGCAAGTTGAATACAAACAGACTGCCACCAGGTTTAAGTACTCGAACGCTCTCATCAAGCCACTGTTTCGACCAGGCTAGATACTTCTCAATCTCCATCTGGTCGCTAACTCCCTCACCATATTCTTTCCCAAGGTTAAACGGCGGGTCGGCAAACACAACGTCTACAACTTCACTTGGTAGCGATGAAAGGAATTTAAGGCAATCTCCTTGATAGAGAACACCATGTTCGCTCCTATAAACTTGCTGTAGAGTGCATCCCAATTTTGCAAGACTCATGTTGAGAATTGCCCATTGAGGTAGGCACAACGTTGCTTCAGCACCTGCGGAACGTTATCTTTGTCCCACTGCGCCCCGATATCTTGATTCGCCGCCCAAGTTGTTTAACGGTCGATTCAATTGCCCCGGAACCAATGGAGACTCCTTCAGCTTGATAGTAGCCATAATTGACAATCCGCTGTCGATGCTTGTTAAGGTAGCTAACGAAATTCGTAACCCGTTCGTGTTGCCAATCCTCAAACTGTGCAATTGCGCCCTCGACATCGCCTTGCCACAAACAGGTTTCCACGGCATCTAAACGTTGCACAGAACCACCCACTTTGCCCAAATTCTCAACCAAGTGATACCAGTCCAAAATCTCCCGTCTTTGGGTCTGGTTGCCAATCTGGGTGTAGACATTCCAGATCCCATCATGCCCATCTCCAATACAAGTCAATGGGTCAGATAAAGACTGAACATTGACCCAGTTGACCAACTGCTCATTGTCTTGAAAGAAGGCAGCAACACAGGACTCGTGCAGATTCACTGCCTTGTAATCTCGCCATTCACTCGGTTCTCCTTCGGGTGTTCGCAATCGCACTTTACCTCCATCGATACTCATCTCCTCAACCGTTTCTTCCACTTGCGGTAACTCAAAGATTTGACGATGCACTAATCGCTGTTGAGTACTGTGAGAAACCTTTATCCCAGTCAACACTTCAATGTCTTCTGCCGCCCGCTCATACGATTCATTGGCACTCACCAACAAACAACACCGCTCCAGGTAAGGACTCCATCGTGTGTACGCTTTCACCTCCAGAATTTGAGCTTGTTTCTCACTCACTTGCAGTTGTCCAAGGATGCTCTCGATGCGACGCTTTCGTCCACTTGTCGTGCCGCTACTTGTTGCAATAAAAAATCCCCGATCTCTGGGCTGACATGTTCGAGCAGATGTCCTCGCACTGCCGCCTCAATCCCTGCCAACGTTTTCACTTGCTCTGGGTCAGTTTCCTCGTATAGCAGAGCGGCAAGGGCACGAGCATGGGCTTGGATTTGGGCTTTTTTCTCAGCGTCCATGACAGGTATCGGGTAAAAGTACAATACTCAAAGTTTATCGCTATCGCCAAAGTCTAGAACTAAGCACTTTTACTCATCGCAAAAGTGGGATGCACTCCTTGCTGTAGCCCTTCCTGAGTAGCAAAATTAGCCGTAATTACTTCAGATGGGAACATTAACCTAACCTCTAGTACTTTAGTATGCTTGAGTCTACAAGACTCTATTGACAATTGTCAATAGAGTCTTCCTGAGAGCTTGTACTCCGTGGTTGGTATGGTTTTCCAGTAGGTTGGTTTTTATACCTCTCTAACTCGGTTGCTTCTATGTAGTAATAACGTCCCAATTTACGAGCCGCAATCTGACCATTCTTAATTAAGTCATGGACTCGCTGGCGAGTCACATCAAGCAACTTTGCAGTTTGAGCTACCGAGAGTAATTCAGGATTATTATTTGAGCCGGGGTCTGTCATACATTGAAAATGCTTTGGTCATTTAGCTAGTTTTAATGATGCACTCTTAAGGGTAACTCAGTTGTGTGAGATATACTCAAGGGTACAGCCAGCCAGCTAACACTGCGTTGGTGCGGACGGCACAGAGGTTATCGGTGGGTGTTTGAGGTTATCTGCCGCCGCACAACTTCACCGTTATGCTGCCTGAGTCATTGGTGTGTGAGTAATAGAACCCTTGTCTGCCCGTGTTTCAGGTAAGGTAACGGATTTGGACATCTTGGGCACAATAAAGAGGCATTTTAATTAGTTTTGGCATCAGGAAGTGGATTTGCATGACTACTATGACCGTCACAGATGCGCTGGCAGAATTAACGCTACTAGAAAAGCGGATTGAGTCAGCAAGAACAAGTCTCGACAAAAACACGCTGATTACTGTAGTAGGAGTAGGCAAAATTCCAACCGGATTTCAATCTAGAGAGGAATACACAACTCAAGCCAGAGCAACTTTGCAACGAGTAAATGATTTGATTGCGCGACGACGAACGGTCAAGAGAGCTATCGTTCGATCGAACGCTACAACACTTGTCAATGTTGCAGGTGAGGAAATGACTGTTGCAGAGGCAATTGAAATGAAAAATTTTATCAAATACTATGAATCAACATTAACAACGATTCAATCTGCTTATCTTAAAGCGCGAGAAGATTATGAAACCGCTCAGGAGCGAATCAAAGAACGGTTAGACAAGTTGGCTTTGGAAGTTCTGGGACGTGCTGAGACAATGAATTCGGAGCAATATCAGTCGCTTGCAGATAGCTTCATGGCTAGGGAAGGTGTTGAACTGCTTGATCCGACAAACTTGCCGAGAGAAATAGAAAGACGACAGGCATTCATTGAGGACTTTAAATCAAGTGTCGATCGTGTTTTATCTGTGAGCAATGCTAGAACAATGATTGAAATTCCCGATTAGAATAGGGTTGGCTGGTCGATTGAAAACCTCTAAATTTGTGGACTGCTCAGCCTGGCATTACAGGCTAGGATGTGGGGCGTTAGCCCTATATTCGCTTAAATTCAAAGTTCAACGCTTAACGCTCAACGCTTAACGCTCAACTGTCAAAGTTCAACTTGATCAAAGCTTAAACCTCAAGCGTTAAAACTCGATAAAATCCAGGGCGTTGGTTCACGGTTCCACAAAACCTTGAGATTTCCCACCTGGCTGATCGGTCAGCCTTCCAAAACTAATGGGTGTACTGTAGCCTAAGTCTTTGGGTGAGCGGGGCAGCATAACCATTCAAATGCAGCGGACGGTTGCAAGCTACGGGTGCTGACTTTAAGGGTATCTGCTGCCGCTGATTTGAGCCGTTATGCCGCTCAGCCCTCGGTTGGGGCGCAACCGAAAGCTTATCTGTTGGTGTCCAAGGTGGATAGAAATCCTTGAGCAAAAGTGCTTTTAGGTGGCAGGAACAGCACCTTACAATGGATACAGAGTTGCAGGGAAAAGGCTGATGACGTTGCAAGAAATACAAAATCAGGCATTGCAGTTGCCTACTGGCGATCGCTGGCAATTGGTACAGGTTCTTTTAGACTCTTTGAAGCGGGAAACCAACCCTCAGCCGAAGCGGAGAAACCTGTCGCGTTTACGAGGTGTCGCTAAGATTTCGGCAGTTGCGGGGGAGAGTAACGCCCAGGCGGATTATGTAACCTATCTGACCGAGAAGTATCAGTAATGCGAGTTCTGATTGATACCAACGTTGTTCTTGATTTTTTACAAGAACGAGAGCCATTTGTAGAAAGTGCAGCAAGATTATTTGAGCGTATTGATGCTGGAGAAATTGAGGGATTTATTGCAGCCACGACAATAACCAACATTTACTACATTGTCCGCCGAGCAGCAGGGAGAGTAGCGGCTCAAGATGCAATTATGCAGGTGTTAAGCGATCTAAATATTTGTGCAGTAAATTTAGAGATACTAGAGCAGGCTCTAGCATTGAATTTTGAAGATTTTGAAGATGCAGTGCAGTATGCTTGTGCAGTAAGGCATGGCGTTGATGTGATCGTAACTCGTGATGCCTCTGGATTCGTAAATGCAGAAATTCCTGTAGTGTTGCCTGGAGAGATTGATACTATCAATAGTGCTGAGTGAAGAAAAGAGGGCAGTATTCAGCGCGTCATAACAAGTCGCTGCACCGGAACGCCGCAAGTTATCGGTTGAGTTGTAAAGGTTATCTGCGTCCGGTGAGCTTGGTCGTTATGCCGCCTCAACTAACCTGTCAGGGCGCAAGCGAAAGATTGTCGGTCAGGCTTCAAAGCCAGGTTGATGCAGCGAGTCGAAGAGGTACTGCTTTGAGGGCAGCGGCGATATAATAGACGTTACTGACTAGCCTATATGTAGTATGATTCAGCCTGAATTCAAGCCTTTAATCGTAATCTTAAGCGACAAACTTTTCAGGATTCCCGAATACCAGCGTCACTACAGTTGGCAGTCAAGGCAGAGGCATGAATTATTTGAAGACATTAAAAAGCTGGAGTTAGCTAGGGAGAAATACGATGAAAGAACTCATTTTATGGCAACTATCGTCTGCCTGAAAACGAAGGATAAAGAGCAAGTTGGTTCTAACACTTTCTATATTTATGATGTTGTTGATGGGCAACAACGATTGACAACGCTAGTTATTCTTCTAAAGTCTATAAGTCTTAAGCTTGAATCTGATCATCAGCTTGATGAAGCAAAAGAATTAAATAAGTTGCTAGTCAAAGATGATGGAAGGCTGATCATTTTACAGAATAATCATGATAATCGACTCATTCTCAGAAATTATCTAAAAGATGGACAAAAGCCAGAAATAAGTTCTATAAGAACTATTGCCGACAAAAACATATCACAAGCAATTAAAGATTGTGAGAAATTTGTAAACGCTCACCCCAATGCGGTAAAACTACTTGCTCTCGTAAAAAATTATCTCTACTTCATCTTTCAATCGCTAGAAGATAAAGGTGCAGTATATACCATTTTTGAAGTCTTAAATAGCCGAGGACTTGATGTTGACTGGCTTGATAAGTGTAAAAGCTTATTGATGGGACTATTATACGAATATGCAAGTAGCCCAGAGAGTAACGATCTTTTCAGTCAGCACTTAAATGAGCTTCATGGCTACTGGTCTGATATATACAGAGAGATTGGACTTCAGAATATCCCAGGGCATGAAATAATACGATTTGCCGCGACTTTAAAGGAGGAAAGTGGAGCGGGAAGACCTCTCAGCGCGGAAGATACTCTTGAATTCTTCAAAAATGATTGTATAAAGCTATCTGGCAATGATTTGATCATCAACAAAATCATTGAGAATACGGTTTGGCTTAAAGAGATCACATCTTGTTTATCCAGGCTGTATGCAGATAAAAGAAGAAATGCTGTCACTGATATTACTCAGGCAAGATTACTAGCAGTGGCAATTATGCTTCGGAAAGACTTGAGAGAAGAAGAACGAGATAGGCTACTTGAGCAGTGGGAACGGACTTCTTTCAAGATATTTGGTCTCTTTAGAAAAGATGCGCGTACTAAAGTTGGTGAATATGTGCGTGCGGCAAAGAAGATCCGCAAAGATGCAAATGCAAATGTTGATGATCTACTAAATTCTATTTCAGGGATAGGTAGTGATTTTCCCGTCGAAACAGCGGTTGAAGAACTGAACAAGCATGATTTTTATAGGAGTGCATCCCAATTTTGCAAGACTCATGTTGAGAATTGCCCATTGAGGTAGGCACAACGTTGCTTCAGCACCTGCGGAACGTTATCTTTGTCCCACTGCGCCCCCGATATCTTGATTCGCCGCCCAAGTTGTTTAACGGTCGATTCAATTGCCCCGGAACCAATGGAGACTCCTTCAGCTTGATAGTAGCCATAATTGACAATCCGCTGTCGATGCTTGTTAAGGTAGCTAACGAAATTCGTAACCCGCTCGTGTTGCCAATCCTCAAACTGTGCAATTGCGCCCTCGACATCGCCTTGCCACAAACAGGTTTCCACGGCATCTAAACGTTGCACAGAACCACCCACTTTGCCCAAATTCTCAACCAAGTGATACCAGTCCAAAATCTCCCGTCTTTGGGTCTGGTTGCCAATCTGGGTGTAGACATTCCAGATCCCATCATGCCCATCTCCAATACAAGTCAATGGGTCAGATAAAGACTGAACATTGACCCAGTTGACCAACTGCTCATTGTCTTGAAAGAAGGCAGCAACACAGGACTCGTGCAGATTCACTGCCTTGTAATCTCGCCATTCACTCGGTTCTCCTTCGGGTGTTCGCAATCGCACTTTACCTCCATCGATACTCATCTCCTCAACCGTTTCTTCCACTTGCGGTAACTCAAAGATTTGACGATGCACTAATCGCTGTTGAGTACTGTGAGAAACCTTTATCCCAGTCAACACTTCAATGTCTTCTGCCGCCCGCTCATACGATTCATTGGCACTCACCAACAAACAACACCGCTCCAGGTAAGGACTCCATCGTGTGTACGCTTTCACCTCCAGAATTTGAGCTTGTTTCTCACTCACTTGCAGTTGTCCAAGGATGCTCTCGATGCGACGCTTTCGTCCACTTGTCGTGCCGCTACTTGTTGCAATAAAAAATCCCCGATCTCTGGGCTGACATGTTCGAGCAGATGTCCTCGCACTGCCGCCTCAATCCCTGCCAACGTTTTCACTTGCTCTGGGTCAGTTTCCTCGTATAGCAGAGCGGCAAGGGCACGAGCATGGGCTTGGATTTGGGCTTTTTTCTCAGCGTCCATGACAGGTATCGGGTAAAAGTACAATACTCAAAGTTTATCGCTATCGCCAAAGTCTAGAACTAAGCACTTTTACTCATCGCAAAAGTGGGATGCACTCTATAAATCTGAATACTCACCCCATTCACATTCTTGGTGATGAGACGATCGGTTCTCCCGTCAGTACGGTGATAACTTTATTTAATCAGAGAAGCAGGCTAATAGTCTTTCTCGAAAATTGTTGAAATTGACAAAGCCATAAGCTTGCCGTTTAATCAATTTAATTCGGTTGTTGATTCCCTCCATTGCGCCACTCGTTGTGCGATTCCGAAAGTAGTTGCTAATTCCATCTAAATGGTTACGAATCGTTGTGCTTGCTTCTCTATAGACGACTCGCGCTTTATCGAGCCACCCTTGGATCTGACGCTTGCCTTCCTCAACGGTTAATGGTTGTTCATAAATCGCGCGAAACTCTTCTTTCCACTCATAGGCTTTTCCTAATCGCTTTGACCGTTTCAGAATCTCTTCTAACTTTGTCTTTTCTTCTGCTGTTAAATCCTTGCCATTCTTGAGCAAAATGAATTTGCTACCTCGGTCTGATACACCCGATTGTCTACGAATTTTATTTAACTCCTCATTGACTAATTTCATGACATGAAAGCGGTCAATCACTACCACGGCATTGGGAAACACCCTCTTGACTACCTTTGGGAATCCTCCCCACATATCCACGCTCACCTCTTCAACTTTTGCACGCACCTCTAGGGGCTGCTGCTTCAGGGTTTCAATAATGTCTTCCTGTTGGTGGCTGTCAATCACTTCAATCAATTTCCCGGTCTCAACGTCGCCGATAACGGTGGCGAAGTTTTGATGCCCTTTCCGCTTGCTGATTTCATCAATCCCAATGCGTTTGACTCCTGCCCATCCTGTGTTTTTTTCTGTGCATACTGATGCTTGAAAATCCCTTCAATGCGCTCAAAGCTTAACCCTTCTACGCGACCCACTTGCTCCATACTTGACAGTTGTACTTGCTGGTAAATATGCTCCTCATAGCGTCGAGTGTACTGCCGTCCTGCATCCATAAATGTCAATGACTCAGTAAAATAACGTTGACAATCACGACAATAAAACTGACGACGAGGAATTTTCAAATAAGTGACTTGACCAAAAATCGATAGGTCTCGAATCAAAATCGGACGGTTTTGATGCAACTCCGAACTTGATTTCTTACAGTGTGGACAGCTAGATTCTTGATTGAGCAAGCGCAACTTTAAGTACACTTCATTGTCTTTTTGAATGCAACTTTCAACCGTAACGTGAGGGAAGCTAAGCAATCTATCAAGATGTATGTCCATTGGCGCAACCCCTGACTGAAAGTATCATATTATACGATTTTCACCCCGGATCCGGAAGAGCCAGACGATCGAGCTTTAAGTGCATCTTGAGAAACTTCCATAACACCTCAATTTGCCAACGATGCCGATAGGTATCACTGATTTCTTTGTCGCTCATCTCATTGACATTAGTTGCCAGACGAAACTCGCTCCGACTCTCCAAATCACAGAACCAAACCACGCGGTAACGGTCGTGGTCAAGTTCAGTCTTCATATTGTTCTTGATTCGCACCACAAACTTTGTTTGAGTGAGACTCATTTGGTCGAGAAATTCCCAGCTTGCGAAGCCTCTATCCATGATGCCGATGCCGTTTTCGGGAATCATCGTGCTAATCGAATCGGCAAACTTTGCATCATGTCCTTGCCCAAAATGAATCAAGCATTCACTCGAATATCCTTGCTCTAAGTTGATTCCATTCAGTAATTTAACTTGGTGATATCCTTGCAGCCAAAATAGCTTGCTGGTAAGTGTAACGATGGTTGAATCAATCGGAAAAAGTATCTGAGCCGCGGTCGGCTGTTTGCGCTTTACTTGCTCAATTAACTGTGCATAGATTCGACAAAAGTGCCCATCCGTTCGAGTTTTGCAAGCTTTAGAAAAGGTGGATATATCGACCTCAACACCTGTACGATTTAGGCGGTAAAATAAGTCTCTCATGCTGGTTAAGCCCTTGTCCAACACAAAGGTCAACCAGATTTCAAAGAACAAGCGCGAGTTCAAAACGGGATAGTCATGCGGACAAAGCTGCATCAAGATCGATTTGACAAGCTTCGGAAATGAGGCTATCATCAGGCATCATTTTTTGTTTACTAGGGGACAGAATACTGCATTCTGTCCCTTTTTTTCGTCGCTTAATCTATCTTTCAACACTTCTGACTATCTGTAGGGTAGAGAGTATCTTAAGCAACGCAAAGAAATCAACTCTTAAGACTCTTATACTCCATTTACAGAGAGCATCATGACTCAGACACTTGAAGAGAAGAAATCGCTTAATTTGGCTTTTTTCATACTACTTGGGATTATCTTTTGGTTTACAGGCGTACTGTTTATCCGGCTGGGAGGAGAAAAATTGTTTATCAACGATAGCCCCTGGCTGTTGTTTCTATTCGCCCTGGCAATTCCTATTTCTTGGATCTTTGTGAAGATAAGCGCAATCTTTGGAAAAGTCAGTGGTGCAGAACTATTAAGCGCTCTAGCAATAGAAACTACAACAGCTACGCTCATTGATGGCAGCGTGCTAACTTGGTTTCAAAACATCTACAGTTATGACCAGTCCAAGCTGTTATTAATCGCGGCTTGGTTGCTATGGGGTGGCGGCATGGGGTTAGCTGTTGGATACTTGGAATCCCTTCGCAGTATCAATGAGAAGCCCCAAACTCCTAGTTGAAAATCATTCATAGCGGCTTTATCACATTAGTTTAAAGTCAGGGCTATTTCATTCTAGTCAGAGGCGATTGTTTCTCGTAAACTTGCAATGTCGCTCTTTCCTGCCCTGCCATGACGACGCTTGCCATCCTGGAAGCCTTTGCTCATTTGCCTGACCCTCGACGTGGAGCGGGACAAAGGCACAATCAAGCCTTGTGTTTAGCCTTGTTCACGCTTGCGGTTGCAGCAGGTTGTCGCGGCTTCTTAGCCATTGGTGATTGGCTAGAAGCGTACCATGACGAGTTAGTCGAATGTTTGCGCCGCCCAAAGGACGCTTGCCCTCTTACAGCACCATCCGGCGAGTGCTACTGAACGTGGATTACTCCCAGTACTCCGCCTGTCTCGCCAAGTTCTTTGAGATTCAGCCTCAGGTTGGCGAGATGATAGCAGTCGATGGCAAGCACTTACGGGGTTCTTATCAAATCGCAAGTGAGCATTGTACAACTGAGCCTCATCCTGCGATCCAATTGGTGAGTGTGTACTTGGTTGAGCGGGGCATTATCCTCGAACCGTTTGAGGTCGAGCGCAAGAGTAATGAAATTAAGGTCTTGCCCGAATTGGTGAAACAGTTTGCTCAGTTTGGCGTAGTGTTTGGCTTTGATGCGATCAACACCCAAAAAAAGTTGTCAGCAAATTGTTGAGAGCGGCAATCACTATTTGGGTGCGCTCAAAGGGAATCATGCAGGCTTGCTCAACGACATCGTGGCGCATTTCCAACCGGAGGAGACCTACAGCGAATCGAATCAAGGGCATGGACGACTTGAGCAGCGAACGGTCAGTATTTGTCGTAGTTTGGCGGGCATTCGTCCCTGGGCAGGACTGTGTACCTTGATTCGGGTGACTGCCACGCGCACCTTGCTCAAAGGCAATTATGAAATCGTCGGCAAGCCAGAAACGCGCTACTACATTTCATCATTGAGTGAAACAGCACAGCAATTTGCCGAGCGGATTCGAGCTTACTGGGGAGTGGAAAACAAAGTGCATTATGTGCGTGACGTGACTCAGGGCGAAGATGCTTCCAGAATTCGAGTGGTGCCATTACCGCAACTTTGGACAATTGCCCGCAACCTGGCACTCAACCTCTATCGTGATTTAGGGTTCCACAACATGGCTCAAGCACAGCGTCGTTGTGGCTTCAGCCTCAAGCAATTGAAGTCTATTTTTAGAATGAAATAGCCCTGAGTTTAAAGTGGTGACTCTGCATAGTCATTTCAGCACAGGAATACTCTCCAATCGTCTAATCAGCAGTCGTGATATTTTCTAATGACATTACCCCAAAAATCCAGTCGCCTCATTCTTCCTGTGGGTGATTTTGACCACTGTCAAGGCAGCCCCGCAGCAAAATTCACATTGGTACAGTACGGCGATTATCAATGTCCTTCCTGTCGAATAGCGCATCGCTTTATTTCATCTATTCAGCAGCAGTTAGGTGAGCAGTTGCGATTTGTGTTTCGCCACTTTCCGCAGTCGTATCTCCATCCCGAAGCCCACCACGCAGCGGAAGCGGCAGAAGCAGCAGCATCCCAGAATAAGTTTTGGGATATGCATATCCACTTGCTACAGCATCAATCTCAACTGGCTGATAGCTATTTGGTTGAATATGCAATGGCTCTGTATCTAGATGTGGATCAATTTTTAGCAGAAATGGCGAACGATTGTCATACAGCACGAATTCAGTCTGATATTGAAAGTGGGGTGAAAAGTGGTGTGGTCAAAACGCCGACGTTCTTTATTAATGGGTTGAAATATGGCGGTGAGCAACACTTAGAAAAATTGCTAGAGGCGATTGTGCAAGCAAATTTTGAATAGCGATTTTAATCTCACAGTTGTTCTAAATAGGTAATGAGCCAGAGGATTGAAGTTCACGAAAGAATGCTTAAACATTTCTAAGTAAGCAGACATTAATAAACATAAAACCCAGAGACCCTGCGCCATCTGCTGCGCGGGCGACGTAGGGTTTAGGATATGTTTTTAATTTGGTCTATCTACTTATCTATCTTCAAATCATCCAACTATGTTTGAGCAAAACTTGTCACAAAAAAGTCAGTCTCAAGAGGAGCTGATGGAGCGCGATCGATTAGCAGCGTTAGGGGAGTTTACTGCCATGATTGTGCATGAAGCGCGGAATCCGCTGACCACAATTGAGTTAGGCTTAAAACACGCGAAAAAGGTGTTAACTTCCGATACCGATCTACAACGTATTACCCTTGCATTAAGCGAGTCTCAGCGCCTCAACCAGCTTTTGAGCGAGCTTCTGGATTATGCGAAGCCAAAACCACTGAACCTCTCAATCACTAACGTTGATGCGTTTCTCAAGGCAATGTTGGTGCAGATACAAGATTTACCTGAGTCCGTCGATCGCTCAATTCATTACGTCAATGAAGCGCCAGCGGTTGAGGTGATGGCAGATATTAATAAATTGAAGCAGGTGTTTTTGAATTTATTTCGCAATGCGCTGGAAGCGATCGCCATCCAGGAAGGTGTAAGTTGCTTGGTCAAATATAATGTTCCAGATCATTGCATCTGTATCAGTATTCGGAATGCTGGCAAACCCATTCCGTCAGAATTATTGCCTCACTTGGGAACTCCATTTTTTTCCACAAAGTCCGGCGGCACGGGGTTGGGATTGGCAATCTCAAAGCAAATTGTTATCGCTCATGGAGGATCGTTGAAAATCCTATCATTTGCCAAAGAGACGATTGTGAGCATTTATCTACCCATTGCCAACAAGCGCAATATTCTTTATGAACATTGTGTCTATCCTGATTAAAGACATTAAAGATATCTGAGTCAGCCTTTCACATCGGCTAGCAGGCTGCAAATGCTAAAATTTTCCCTTACTCGCCAAAGTATTCGGTCGTAAAGCTGCCGTGCAGCCCATAGGGGACGTGATGCCGCAACCGCAGCGTGGCGATCGCCCCCTTTTCTAAATCCTGCCCATCCAAAATCACTAGTTCCGACTTTTGCCGCTCGGCGTTGTAAATCAGCACCAGCACCCAGCCATCGTCCTCAGCGGTTGCGCCCGGTCGTGGTACAAAGATGGGTTCGCTGCCGTAGCCGTAGGGCGCAGCGCTCCAAAGCTGGCGATCGCCCGTCTGCAAATCCAACTTCAGCACGCCTTGCAGCGGCGCGTTGCCCGTCGGCTCATGGGCTGCGCCGACAAATAGATAGCGATAGTTGCGTCCCACCCGGTCGGGATGCACCACCGGAAACTCGACGCAGCGCTCGTCTAGCTTTTGCTGGGCAACGGAACCCGCCGCCAGATCAAACCGGAAGCGCCAGAGTTGTCCCGGAGCCAGCGCCTCAAAATCCACCTCGCGATAGTCCTGCCCTGGTTCCAGCGTCGGCAGCGAATCGTAGCTGATGGAGTCCACCACCAGCGTTTTGCCGTCCTCAAAGGCATTTACATGGTGAAATACGAAGCCTGAGTTGACCGAAATCAACTGCTTTTCATGGCTGCCCTGGCGAGAAATGATCACCGCCTGCGTGGGCTTTTCGGGATGAAACTCAACGCACTCGCCCGCCCCCTTTTGCCCCAGCACAAACGGCAGCGGGTTAAACGACACCGCATTCTGGAAAAAGATGCAGTAGTGCGGCGTAATCACAAAATCGTGGATAAACGCGAAACCGGGCACCGAATGGCTATAGCGGCGCACCACATCGCCCGCCAAATTTAGCTCATAGACTGTAATTCGCGTCGAAAGTCCGGGGCTAATGGAAAAATTCACCAGACAGGGTTCGCCGCCGTCGAGTTCGCTAGCGGGGTCAACCCAGGGATGCGCCGCGAAGGATTCACCCGGCTTCAGGCCGCCATTCAGGTCATCAGTGCCCAGCGTTTCCAGCGTGCGCGGGTCGAGGCGATAGGGTTCGGCTGCTTCCCACAGCGCCAACAGTTTGCCGCCCCAATAAATCACGTTGGTATTGGCAATATTTTTGCGGCGCAAGTCAAAGGCGTTTGCCAGCAAGCCACCCGGCTTCTGCGTGCCAAATACGCCGCGATAGAGAATTTTCTGCGCCTGCTGCTCTGCGACAAATCCTTCCGTCCGCACAAAGCGATTGCGAAAATGGGCGCGGCCGTTGCGGAGGGCGATCGCACACACCATGCCATCTCCATCAAACGGATGCCGATAGCGCTGCCCGCCCAGTTCCAGCCGCCCCGGCCCATTGCGAAACAGCGTTCCCTCTAGTTCAGCCGGAATTTCACCCTCTACATCCTCAATGGCATAGTCAAACTCTTGCTCCAATGAGCGATAGCCTGTTTGCCAGTCTTTGCGGTTATATGAGCGGGGGGTGGAGAGCGGTTGGGTTTGCATAAGCGTTTTTGGAAGTCGGAAAATGCTGGAGGATTGGAGAGTGCCAGAGCAAGGAGATCAAGAAGAATTCAATCGTTGGGCCGCTGCTAATCTGTATCACCGCGTTGACTGGTCACCGGGACAATCCATTACTCCGCCACACCAATGCCTTCGCCAATCTCCACAACGGGCTGCGTCACTCGTGGCGTGGAAGTGTGGATTTCCAGTTTTTCGTCCTCCTTGCCAGGAAGCCAGCCCAGGAAGGGCAGCGGCAGCAGAGTGCTGAGGTTGGTAATGATGACCAGCAGCCACAGGTTCGAGAAGTTGTCTTCGGTGACACCGAGCCAGTGCATCAGCCCCGCGCCCAGTTCGTAAGACACCAGTGCAGCCAGGTTGGTGACGGACATCAGCAGGGCGAAGAGCGTTGCTTCTATACCGGGCGGGCAGAGGCGGGCAGCCAAAATCAGCACAGGCATATAGGCAATTTGTCCCATCACCGTCAGGATCAGACTGTCGCCCAGGCTAAACCAGTGGTCGTCGATGCCGATCGCCCGGTTGGTATGGGTTACTAGGATGAGCATGGTCATGCCCAGCAGCGTCGAGACGACAATCGTCCAGCCGAAAAAGGTGCGGAAAGGCACGGTGCGAAAGAACCGCTGAAACATCCAGATGCCCAGCAGCGAGGCGAGGCTGGTGACCAGGCGGACGCGACCGAGAAACTCTGGCGTAAAGCCGAGGTCGTTGGTGGTGAAAAAGAAAAAGGCGGATTCGGCGGTGGGTGTGGCCTGCCAGAGGAAGAGGAACGCCGTGGGCAGCCAGATGGATTTTTGCGAAATGGCAGACCGCAAATCCTTGACCTGCGATCGGATCACTGACCAGTCGGTGGGCTGGGTGATGGGCGATTCAGCAATTAGCCCTGCCACCAGCGACACGATCAGCGGGAAGGTGGCCGTAATGGCAAACACGGTCTGCACCGAAAATCGCTCCAGCAAAAAGCCGCTGAGGTAGGCGGTGATCAGCCCGCCCAGAGCCGACGCGCCCCAGCAGATAGATTGCAGCGAACCAGACGCTTTGCTAGATTCCAGGCGGGCCCGCTCAACGACTAGCGAGTCCACAATCACATCGCTAACGGCGATCGCCAGTGAACTGAGCGCGATCGCCAGTGTGGCGGCCCAGGCAGTGTGAACCACCGTGGCCATAGCGACCCAAGCCAGCGCCCCCAGCACGCCCGACAGCACCAGATAGGGCCGACGGCGATAGCCAAAAATCGGCAGCCCGTCCGACATAAAGCCAAACAGCGGCTTAATCATCCAAGGGATGGCGGCCACCCCCAGCAGCGCCGACACCTGCGCCGGACTCAGCGCCAAGTCATCCTTCAGGAAAAAGCTGACCGCCAGCCGTGCCAGACCCAAAATGCCTTGCACAAAGTAGACCAGCAGAATCGCAACCAGTTCGGGCGTTGGGCGATTGCCAAACAGCACCTTCTCGGTGATGAATTCCGTGAGGTTTGCCTTGACCTGTCCGAACCCAGCGGAGGACTCAACCATCCAGTATTAAGAAATATCAACAATGCCTTCTATCATAACCCCAATCCACTGTTAGGGGTTGTCAGCCAAGGGGCAGATAGGAGGTCAGGAAGTTCTGACAGGAAGGGGGTTCTAGACAATCAGGAAGCTGAGGGTGCTGAGGTTAGTGTTGCTGCTAAACACGATAAATGCGCCGCTGCTGCTAGAGGAGCCAAAGCCGCCGCTGCTGCCGTTAGCGTTGAGAAACAGCGTGCGCGACCCGGTGCTGTAGACGATGCGGGCGCTGCTGCTGGCGGCCAGGCGATTATTGGCCACTACGGCAAATTCGCTGTCTTGGCTAAACCCAAAGCCGCGACTGCTGCGGAGTCCGAAGGTGCGCCGCGATAGAACAATGCTGTCTGTGCCCCGGAAATCGGTAATGGTATCGCGCCCGAAGTCGCTGGTTCTAAAGCTGCGATCGCTCCGGTAGTAGAACAAATCGCGCCCTTCTCCCCCGGTTAGCGTGTCGTTGCCTCGTCCACCCGTGAGGTCGTCGTCGCCTTGGCCGCCGCTGAGTTTGTCGTTGCCGTCGTTGCCCAGCAGCGTATCCGCCCCCATCCCGCCGATGAGGGTGTTGTCGTTGCGGTTGCCCGTCAGCGCGTTGTTGAACCGATTGCCGACGCAGATCCGCGCATCGCCCCGCAGATTGCAGTTCTCCAGCCCCCGCACCAGCGCATAGTCTACTAAGGACTCAACCGTGTCAATGCCGCGTCCTGCGCCCAAAATGCGATCGCCCGGACTGTCGATCACGAAGGTGTTGTTGCCTGCGTTGCCCACCAAAATATCGTTACCCGCGCCGCCATCCAGCAGGTCGTTGCCGCCTGAGCCGCCAGAAATGCGATCGTCGCCCGCCAACCCGCGCAGCACGTTGCTGCCGCGATTGCCCACCAGAACGTTATCCCTACTATTGCCCGTGGCGTTGATGTCGGCGTTGCCCAACAAGATCAGATTTTGCAGACCCGCCGACAGCCCTAGAGCGCTGAGGTTAAACGTAATGGAAGATTGAACCGTGGTGATGGACTGGTTGTTGCTTTGAACGATGCGATCGCCCGGTGCATCAATAATATAGGTGTTGTTTCCGGCTCCCCCAGTCAGCGTATCGGTTCCCGCGCCGCCGTCCAGCGTATCGTCTCCTGCGCCGCCGTCTAGCAAATCATTGCCGATGCCCCCTTCGAGGCGATCGTCCCCGGCTTCCCCAAAAAGCCGATCATCCCCCCCCAAACCTAATAGCGTATCGTTCCCAGCACCGCCAAAAATACTGTCATTATCAGAAGTGCCTTGTATACGGTTGTTTTGGGAATCGCCGGTAATCGTTGCCATTCAAACATCCTTGAGCTGCGTGGAAACGGGCAGTGAAAATCTGAAAAATGCCTGCCTACGCTGCCTGCCTGCGCTGCTTAAAGCCGCCTTGCTTAAAGCTGATTCTTTGCTTAAAGCTGCTTATTTAAAGCCAAAAATGAGACCGAGCATCGCTTGAGGGCTTTTCGCCTATTGACTATAGCGCCATTTTCACAGGGCGGATCAAAATTAATTCAACCCAACCAAGCTGCACATTTTAGCAGTCCGTCTTGCATTGTGAAAAACCTGCATACAGCCAGTTGAGCCAAATTTCAAACCAGGAGAAAGGGCGCTTCTCAAATTTCGAGAGCCACAATTTTTAGCCCATTTTGTCTCGGTTTTTCAGCTCCATGAGGGCGATCGCCTATACAAAACATTCTCAGTGCGACTTTCTTTGCGCGGGCTAAGCTGGCCAGGCAATTTCTCAAATTCTCAACATCAGTTAGAAAAGGGAGCGGCTGTGACGTTTGCGAAAAGTGTCCGCCTCTCGCATCAGCCTGTGCAACACAAGAACAGAATTGGATCATGAACATCCGCCAGTATTCGCAGTTAAAATACCTGCGTCGAAACTGCTTAAACAGTTTTTGAAAAGTCTTGGATAGTTTGAAAAGTCGGATAGAAGGCACATATGACCCCATC
The DNA here is from genome assembly GCF_001548395.1 of Leptolyngbya sp. O-77. Lineage (NCBI taxonomy): Bacteria > Bacillati > Cyanobacteriota > Cyanophyceae > Leptolyngbyales > Leptolyngbyaceae > Leptolyngbya > Leptolyngbya sp. O-77. The sequence continues at coordinate 4,003,975 of NZ_AP017367.1, read as the reverse complement.
TCTGCGATCGCCCCTCCCGCGCAAAGCCACCCGAACTCGCCCCTGGCGACGAGCAGCCCTGCTGCTGGCTAGCTTGCCCATGCTGGCGCTAGGCGGCTGTGAAACCCCCATTTCGACCCAATATCAGGCCACCGCCACGACGACCTACACCTGGCTGGTGGAATATGAGGGCGCAAACCGGCCGGGTGAACGTCCCCCCCGCATCGAAAAATTTGCCTCGACCTCGCTAGAAAATCGCAACGGTCAAAAGCCCGATGGCGCAGTCACCGGCCCCGACGAGCAGGGACTCTGGTGGCCCGCCCTGCCGCCCAAACCAACGATTGATGATGTCGAAGCCCGCCAGCAGCGACAGGAAAGACCCGGCACACCCCGACTAAACAAAACGGTTGACTACACCATCACGTTCCGTCGCCCCGGCGAAGACAACCGCACGCTGCCCACACGCTACGAGGTTTATCGCCAGGTTGTGAAAGCTTACGAAGACCGCATCCCGCTAGAATTTACCCTCGACCCAGCAGAGCGGACAGTCCTCAAGGCAACGCCGTAGTGAGGGTTTGGGGGTTGGGGGTTAGGGGTTAGGAATCGAGCTTCAGGGATAAGGTGCCAGGGAGCGGGTGCCAGGAATCAGGTTTCAAGCTCAAGAGCTTATCCAATCCTCAACCCCTAATCCCTGTCCCCTGACCTCTAGCCCCTGACTCCTGACCCCTACAAAATCTCGATGCCATCCAGGCGGCGCAAATCTCGATCGACCTCAAACCAGAGGGCGCGATTGCGCGGGTCGGTGCGGAGGGCTTTGTTGAGGTAGGTGCGGGCCTTTTCGGGCTGCTTCAGGTCTACCAAGTGGCGACCCCAGCGCTGATAGGCGATCGCCAGCCATTGGCGCACCTCCAGGTCGTTGGGCAACCGCTGGGCCAGCCCTTCAACCAGCGCGACAGCGCGGGGATAGCGCTGCTGCCGCAACAACTGCTGGAGGCGGCTATAGACATGCTCTTTGAGCTGATGATCCGTCGGCGAGGCATCCGGGCTGCGCTGAATCGGCGGGCGCTTGCGAATGCCAGAGCCAGACTGTGCGGTGGGACTCCGCTGGGTCTGGGCTTTTTGGGCGGAGGAGGGCGATGTGGCTTTTGGCGAGGCTGTGGATGGGGAAGCATCGGCTGCGCTTGGTGCGGGTCGCGGCGGGGCAGGCAGAGGGCGATCGCCCATGCCCGTCGGACGCACCAACTCCATGAGTTGCCGATAGGCCGCATTCACCTGGATGAACTGCTCTGCCTGCTGAGCGCTCCCCGGATTCAGGTCGGGATGATATCGCCGCGCCAGCCGCCGATAGGAAGACTTAATCTCCTCGTAGGTGGCGCTGCTTCTCAGTCCCAAAATCCGATAGCACTCAGCAAGGTTCATCAACAAGGCTCATCAACCGGGCGATCGCCTCAAGCGTTCCACGTTAGCGTTCTACACTTAGCGTTCCAAGTGTAATCGTTCGCTCCTAGAAATTTCAATTTTGAATAATTTTGAATAATTCAAATCTCAACTTTGAGCGCTCGCATCCGTAATCACTCGGTCAATCAAGCCGTATTCCACCGCCTCTTGCGCCGACATAAAGTAGTCGCGATCGGTATCTTTCTCAATCTGCTCCACAGTCTTGCCCGTATGCAGCGCCATCATCTCATTGAGTTCCTGGCGCACCCGCAAAATCTGCCGCGCTTCGATTTCGATATCGGTGGCCTGACGACGACCCGTTCCGCCCAGCGGCTGGTGAATCATGATCCGCGCATGGGGCAGCGCCAGTCGCTTACCCTTTGCGCCCGCCGTCAGCAAAAACGCGCCCATCGAGGCCGCCAGCCCCACGCAAATCGTCACCACTTCCGACTTGATGTGCTGCATGGTGTCGTAGATCGCCATGCCTGCTGTCACCGAGCCGCCCGGTGAATTGATATAAAGATAGATGGGCTTCGTGTTGTCGTCCGAATCGAGATAAAGCATGTAGGCGACAATCGCATTTGCAATGCCGTCGTCTACCTCTTCTGCTAGAAAAATAATCCGCTCCCGAAACAGCCGCTCGTAGATGCTGATCCACTGCTCAAAAGAACTGCCAGGGAGGCGATAGGGGACGCTAGGAATTCCAATTGGCATAGGTCTTTGAAGGGGTGAAAGGGTATGTAATGGGAATCTACAGGAGGGGGGTGTTGGAACTGGGGAAGGATTCGGTCGAGAGCCTCATGAATCCCCTAGCGCCCAACTCCTGCTCCTGCCAGCTTCGGGCTTTCTAGTACCAGGTCGATTAGTCCGTACTCTTTTGCCTGAGTCGGCGTGAGATAAAACATCCGATCCATGTCCTCATGAATGCGCTCAAAAGGCTGTCCGGTGGTTTCCGAGAGCAGTTCTATGACGATACGCTGCTTGTTCAGCACTTCCTTTGCATTAATCTCGATGTCGGTTGCCTGGCCGCGAGAGCCGCTTTGGGGATGGGCGAGGGCGATCATGGTATGCGGCAGGCTGGCGCGTTTGCCCTTCGTGCCCGCCGACAGCAGCACCGTCGCCATGCCAAAACACTGACCCATACAAATGGTGAGAATGGGTGCCTTGATGTGCTGCATCGTGTCATAGATGGCAAGTCCAGCATTAATCGACATCATGCCAATTGCCATCGATCCCATGCCCGCCATCAGCGGATCGCCCAGCGAGTTGATATAAAAGTAAATCGGCTTGCTCTGGTCTTGCGAGTCTAGGTACAGCAGCGCCGAAATGATGGAATTGGCGAATCCGTCGGTAATGGGCTGGTTGAGAAAGATAATCCGCTCCTGGCTCATGCGGGTGTAGATGTTGATCCACTGCCAGTAGGGACTACCGGGGATGTTGTAGGGAACACGGAGGACGGGATCTACAGACATGGAAAAGACTGTGAGTTGGAGGGATGTAAGGATGACAGATAGAGCGATGAAAGCGGGGAAGCCCTGGAATATCAGCGATTCCCATCCTCACCGCACGTCTCATCATCTTGTTAATGCGACTTGTTGAGACTTCTAGGTCAGCGCTGGAACCTGTTTAGGCAATTCCTTGGCGCTTTCGAGAACGCGATCAATCAGCCCGTATTCCTTGGCTTCGTAGGGGTTCATGTAGAAGATGCGGTCGGTGTCCTTGGCAATTTTCTCGACGGGTTGACCTGTATTGCGGGAAAGGATTTCTAGGGTGGCCTGCTTGTTAATCAGCACTTCGCGGGCGCGGATCTGGATGTCGGTTGCCTGGGCCTGGCCCATGCCCGTGCGGGGCTGATTCAGCACGATGGTGGCATGGGGCAGGCTGGCGCGGAAGCCTTTAGTGCCAGCGGACAGGATCATCGCCGCCGTACCCATTGCCTGGCCAATGCAGATAGTGTGGACCGGAGGTTTGACGTAGGAAATGGTGTCGCAGATGGCGAAGGCTTCGGTTTCGTAGCCGATCGCGTCGTTGGTATACCAGGAGGTGCCTGTCGAGTTGATGTAAAAGTAAATGGGCTTTTCAGGGTCGTCGAACTGGAGGTAGAGGAGTTGCGCGATGATCAGCTTGGTCACATCGACCCCTAACTGGCGCTTGAGGTCGTCTGACGAGACCAGCGGCAGCCCCAGGTAAATGATGCGCTCTTTGAGCAGTAGCGAGGGTAGGTCAGGCGGGGGTGTGCGATAGGCAGCATCCCCGTAGTAATAGTTGGACTGAACGGCCTTAATCGATGAACTCATAGGGTCAAACTCGCCTGGACGCTTGCCGAAACGGTTGGCGTGTGAACTTGCGGGAGGACTTACGCCTGAATTAGCGTATGAACTGCGCTGTTTCTACGAACGCCGCTTATACCATAGTAGCGTGAGGGGCATCGCAGCGGTCGAGAGGGCTGGCCCATCAGGGGTTTGGGAAAAGCGTGAGAAGATTGGGGCAGTTTACGGAATCGGGAATGGGGGCGTTGGAGTATTGAAGAGGCAGAACATAAAAATACAGCGTTTTGGAAGCGAGTGAGGTTTGCAGGGGGTTACGAAACCGGACTGCGAAACCTTTGTCTTTTAGGGCAAGGGCGTACCTCACCTTGCAAGGGAATGCTGCGGGTTCTCGACGTATTCCTTCTCAACACATTCTCTTAGACTGGAGCCTGGGGCTATGAAAGTGGGTCTGCAAGCGTCGCTGAGTGATGCCAATTTGGATGTGGCGCAGGTGAGCAGTCAGCGGCAGTTGGCAATTTCGATGTCGGCGATCGCCGCTTCGTCCGGTCGCACGGCACCGCTGAACCTTTGCTTGATTTTGGATCACAGTGGCTCGATGAACGGTCGCCCAATGGAAACCGTCAAGCAGGCGGCGCTGAAAATTGTGGATAGCCTGTCGCCGGGCGATCGCCTCTCGATCGTCGTTTTTGATCACAAAGCCAAGGTGCTAGTGCCCAACCAGGTGATCGAAAACCCAGTGGGCATCAAGAGCGAAATTAGCAAACTCAAAACCAGCGGCGGCACCTGCATCGACGAAGGAATGCGGCTGGGCATTGAAGAACTGGCCAAGGCGAAAAAAGACACGATTTCTCAGGCGTTTTTGCTGACGGATGGCGAAAACGAACACGGCGACAACGATCGATGTCTGAAGCTGGCGCACCTGGCAGCGGAATATAACCTGACGCTGAATACGCTGGGCTTTGGCGACCACTGGAACCAGGACATTTTGGAACAGATTGCCGATGCAGGCGGCGGTGCGTTGACCTATATCCAGACTCCAGAAGACGCGCTGCTGGAGTTTACGCGCCTGTTTAGCCGGGTGCAGTCTGTTGGGCTGACGAATGCCTATCTGCTGCTGAGAATGATGCCCGGTGTGCGGCTGGCAGAGCTAAAGCCTGTGGCGCAGGTGGTGCCCGAAACGGTAGAATTGCAGCCGATTCAGGAGGCGGGGCAGGTGTCGGTGCGCTTGGGTGACCTGATGGTAGACTCGCCGCGTGTGGTGTTGGCAAACCTGTATGCTTCGCAGCTTCCCGTGGGGCGGCATCCGCTGGTGCAGGTGCAGGTGCGCTACGATGACCCGGCGCAGAATTTGGAGAGCGTGCTGAGCGATCCGGTGATCGTTGAAGCGAGCGTGGTGACCACATTCCAGCCAGCGCCCGACCCGCAGGTGCAGCAGCATGTCCTGGCACTAGGCAAATATCGCCAGACCCAGATCGCTGAGCAAAAGCTGCAACAGGGCGATCGCGCTGGGGCGGCTACCATGCTGCAATCTGCTGCCAAGACTGCGCTGCAAATGGGCGACCAGACGGCTGCCACTGTACTGCAAGAAAACGCCACCCGCCTGCAAGAGGGCGAGGAACTGTCGGAGAGCGATCGCAAAAGGACTCGGATCGTCTCCAAAACCACGTTGCAGTAGCGATAATGGAGAGCAAGCTGGGCTAGGCCGAGAGGCTACTCCTGGCAAGTTTCAAGTGTTTCTACATGATGGAAAACTTGGAGGGCGATCGCCCTACGGCTGAACCCAACCCCGCTGCTGGCGCGACAGCAATTATGGCACCCTCGCCGAGCGCCACGGTTCAGATTCGCAACCTCAACTATTTTTTTGGCCAGGGCGAACTCCAGAAGCAGGTTCTTTACGACATCAACCTCGACCTGCTGCCGGGGCAAATTGTCATCATGACCGGCCCATCCGGCTCCGGCAAAACCACGCTGCTGACGCTGATCGGCGCACTGCGAACCGTGCAAGATGGCAGTCTCAAGGTGCTGGGGCGCGAACTGGTGGGCATGGGCCGGGGGCAACTCGTGGAAGTGCGACGCAATATCGGCTTTATCTTTCAGGCCCACAACCTGTTTGATTCGCTCACTGCGTCTCAGAATGTAGAGATGGCAGTGGAACTAATGTCCAACTGGCGTACCAAGCGAGAGCAAGCCGTTGCCATGCTGACCCGGTTGGGTCTGGGAGAACGGGTCGATTACAAACCCCGCGCCCTCTCTGGTGGGCAAAAGCAGCGAGTGGCGATCGCCCGTGCCCTGGTCAACCAGCCAAACCTCATCCTGGCAGACGAACCCACCGCCGCCCTCGACAAAAAAAGCGGCCGCGAAGTCGTAGAACTGATGCAGCAGTTGGCCAAAGAGCGAAACTGCACGATTTTGATGGTGACCCACGACAATCGCATCCTTGACATTGCCGATCGCATCGTCAGCTTGGTCGATGGGCGACTCGAAAGCGACGAAGACCTGACACACTTCATGGAAAGTCATGATCCCCGGACACTTGATCGGCGGATGTTCATGACGCTTTAGGGTTAGAGTTCAAAAGTTTGTGGGGGTAGAGATTTCAGGGAAACCCCAGAGCGATAGCGATTTGGGCCCAAAAAAAGCCCTCCAGACAGGAGGGCATAGGTAACTTGGCTCAAATCGTGCGTTGTAACGAGGCTTGGAGCACAGGTCGGCTGGCGATCGCCTCATTTGACCCCGGTGGACAGTGAGGAGAGACACGTAACCACCGCAGAATAACCATCGCAAAAGCCCGACCGACCCCAGCCCCTACCTAACCCCTGATCCCCCAAATAACCCGGGAACTCGCGCGTGCTGTAGTCCACTTCCGTGGCGGTGATGGAGGCGGCGAGCTGCTCGAAAGACTCAGAATTCCAGTTTCGTTCGTGGATTGGCTTGGACTGTTCGCCCCGGAAATACGCTTGGGTTCCAATGACTGAAGCGGCGACCCAGGCGATCACAAATAGTGCAATTAGAAGCGTCATAACAGCCTCCCGTGTTGGCTTGTTTCAATCTGTAAATAAATATAACAAAATATTTCAAAGTATTGCAATTTCTCCGCGAGTGTGGGTAGCCGTACTCGTGGATTCGTCCTCGGAACCTGGCCCTAGCGGGCGAACCCAAAAACTTTCGGGTGTAAACCCGATTGGTATACCGCTTTGCAGTAAAATGACCTTCGGTCTGTGGAAAACTCTCTTCTGCTCCGGCGCACTGCGAACCGGCCCGGCGTTTTCCCGTCCAAAGATTCTGGGGTCCTTGGGGCGATCGCCCATGACGGGTTCAAAACCAGAGCAACTCGCCCGTTGAGGAGAGTAAACCTGCGTCTAAACTGCATCTGAACGCCTCATTCGGTTGCCTTCACCCCTCAGCGCTTCACAACCTTGTACGGGTTTCGGTTTCGCGTTTGCTTTTGGCTCGTCTTTCAAACTGTCTACACTGTTCTATCAACACTGTTCTCTCAACCTGTCAGCCCATCATCATGTCTAAGGTTCTTGTTTCCGACCCAATTGATCAAATCGGAATTGACATCCTCTCGCAGGTTGCTCAGGTCGATGTGAAAACCGGGCTGTCTCCTGACCAACTGGTGCAGATCATTCCCGACTACGACGCGCTGATGATTCGTTCCGGCACGCGCGTTACTCAGGAAATCATCGAAGCAGGCACTCAGCTCAAAATCATTGGCCGTGCAGGCGTGGGTGTGGATAATGTCGATGTGCCTGCGGCGACTCGTCGCGGCATCCTCGTGGTCAACTCGCCCGAAGGCAACACCATCGCCGCAGCAGAACACGCCCTAGCGATGATGCTGGCCCTGTCGCGTCATATCCCTGCTGCTAATCAATCGGTGAAGGCGGGCGAGTGGGATCGCAAGAGCTTCACAGGGGTCGAGGTCTACAAAAAAACGCTGGGGATCGTTGGGCTGGGCAAGATCGGCTCCCATGTGGCGAAAGTGGCGCGGGCAATGGAGATGCGCCTGCTAGCTTACGACCCATTCCTCTCTAGCGAACGCGCCGAGCAGATGGGCTGCCATTTGGTGGATCTGGATCTGCTGCTGCGCGAGTCGGACTATATTACGCTGCACCTGCCCAAAACGCCAGAAACCCAGCACATGATCAACGCTGAGTCGCTGGCCAAGATGAAGCCTACGGCTCGTATTATCAACTGCGCGCGGGGTGGGATCATTGATGAAGAGGCCTTGGCGATCGCCCTCAAGGAAGGCAAAATCGCCGGAGCCGCCCTGGATGTCTACGAATCAGAACCGCTGGGCGAGTCAGCATTGCGGGCCCTCGGCAAAGAAGTTATTCTCACGCCCCACCTCGGTGCGTCTACTGAAGAAGCCCAGGTCAACGTGGCGATCGACGTAGCCGAGCAAATCCGCGATGTGCTGCTGGGGCTGCCTGCCCGCTCGGCGGTCAACATTCCGGGTTTGCGGCCCGACCTGCTGGAAAAACTGCGCCCTTACCTGCAACTGGCGGAAATCTTGGGCAATCTGATCAGCCAGCTCACGGGCGGCCGCGTCGAGTCGCTGAACGTGCGGCTTCAGGGTGAACTCGCCAGCAACGAGAGTCAGCCCGTCGTGGTGGCCGCGCTAAAAGGTCTGCTGTCCACTGCGCTGCAAGAGCGGGTCAACTACGTTAACGCCAGCATCGAAGCCAAGGAGCGGGGCATTCGCGTGGTAGAAACCCGCGATGCGGCGGTGATTGATTACACAGGTTCTCTGCGCCTGTCGGCTAGTGGCCCCAACGGCGAACACACCGTCACGGGTGCGCTCCTAGGCGACAACGAAATTCGCATCACCAATATTGACGACTTCCCAATCAACGTGCCGCCCAGTCGCCATATGCTGTTCACGCTGCACCGCGACATGCCGGGGATCATTGGTAAGCTAGGTTCTCTCTTGGGAAGCCTGAACGTCAATATTGCCAGTATGCAGGTCGGCCGCAAGATTGTGCGGGGCGATGCGGTGATGGTGCTAAGCCTGGACGACCCCTTGCCAGACGGCATTCTCGACGAAATTACTCAGGTTCCCGGCATCCGCGATGCCTATACGGTGACGCTGCCTACGTCTTAGCGCTGGTTTGAGGCGTTAGTTTCGGCTGATTCTTCGGGCGCAACGGGCGCAACAAATCAGCCTTTCGGCCAGCTTTCACACCCTGACCCCTTATGTCCACCTGGTGGGAAATTCAAGTGCTGTGCGATCCGGCAGCCGAAGACCTGGTGTCTTGGCGGCTTGAGGAGTTTGGCTGCAAAGGCACGGCGAGTGAACGCAAGGAGTTCGGTGTGCTGGTGCGCGGCTACCTGCCGCAGACTCAAGCTGAGTTGCTGGATCTGTCGGCGCTGGCGCTGCGGCTGAAGCAGGATGCCCTCTGTGCTGGGGTGGCGGTGCCTGTAGTACAGTGGCAGATGATTGATGAAGAAGACTGGTCGAGTAGCTGGAAGCAGTATTGGCATCCGCAGGAAGTGGGCGATCGCCTCTTGATCAACCCTGCCTGGCTGCCTGTCCCCGCGCAGGGCGATCGCATTGTGCTGCAACTTGACCCTGGGGTTGCTTTTGGCACGGGGGCCCACGCCACAACGCAGCTTTGCCTAGAGGCGCTGGAAATGCGGATCGAGGGGCCATCGGATATCACCCTTGCCGACATTGGCTGCGGCTCTGGCATTCTTTCTATCGCAGCGCTGCTGCTGGGAGCAAAGCAAGCCTACGCGGTGGATACTGACCCGTTGACGATTGACTCCACCAACGCCAGCCGAGAGCTAAACGGCATCGCGCCAGAGCGTCTGATCGTCGAACTGGGCAGCCTGGATCACCTCACCCAAATGCTGCCCGCCCCCGTCGATGGGTTTGTGTGCAATATTCTGGCAGAAGTGATTCTTGACCTGATCCCCGGTTTTGGGGCGATCGCCAAACCCAGCACTTGGGGCGTTCTCAGCGGCATCTTGCTAGATCAGGTGAAGCCCATTGCTGACTCGCTCGAAGCCAACGGCTGGATCGTTGCCACGCTCTGGCGCAGGCAGGACTGGTGCTGCTTAAATATTCGGCGATCGTAAGGCTGCATGATAGGGTGATGGCGTGATGCAAGCAAGATAACGCGGCTGATATCAGTCCGCCTGTGGCACCACAGGGGAGATGGCTGGAAGCCCTGCTGACACCTTGCTGACCCAAAATCGCAAATCCAAAATCGCAAATCGACATGAGCCAGAATGGCTGAGCGGATTCAGAAAATTTTGTCTCAATATGGCATTGCTTCGCGCCGCCAGGCAGAGCAAATGATCCTGGCGGGGCGGGTGCGTCTGAATGGGCAGGTGGCGACATTGGGTCAGGTGGCGGATCTGACGGGCGATCGCCTAGAAGTAGACGGCAAGCTGCTAAACGCCCAGGCCCGTCCAGACCTGCTTTATCTGCTGCTGCATAAGCCGATGGGTGTAGTCTCCACTTGCCACGATCCGCAGCAACGGCGCACGGTGCTAGACCTGTTGCCAGAGCATTTGCGCCAGAGCCGTGGGCTGCACCCCGTGGGCCGCCTGGATGCCAATTCCACCGGAGCGCTGCTGCTGACCAACGACGGTTCCCTGACCTTTCCCCTCACCCATCCGTCTCACCACATTCCCAAGGTGTACGAAGTGTGGGTTGCTGGCCGCCCCAGCGCGGAGACTTTGCAGCGATGGCGAGGCGGCGTGCTGCTAGACGATCGCCCAACCCTGCCCGCCGAAGTCACGCTCCTCGATGCTCGACCGAACAAAACCCTGCTGAAAATCGTCTTGCATGAAGGGCGGAATCGACAAATCCGCCGCGTCGCTGAGCAGTTGGGGCATCCTGTAATGTCGCTCCATCGAGTGGCGATCGGGCCGATTTCGCTGGGAGATTTGCCTCCCGGACGCTATCGAAACCTGACCTCAAAGGATCTGGATTTTCTCCGAGCGCAGGCTGGTAACTTCGCCAAACCCCCTTCAGACCCGTAGGATTTTGAAGTAATATGCTCTTATCTGTGTCGCCCTCTTTTGGGGGTTTAGAGTCTGGCTTTTTGAGGATGATGCTGAGCTTGTGCGGCCGACCAATCATCAAAATCATGTCTCATCAGGTCATGTCGTCTCAACAGGTCACGTCACAGTGAGGAGCGTAAGGTGCTGGATGCTATGAGCAAGGGTCTTTCTCCACTAGAGCAAGAGCAAATCCTGAAGCTTGAAGAGTTGGGCTATGAGTTGCACCAGCTTCGGGAGCAGCAGATGCTCTCGATCGACCAGATTTCTGCCCAGACAATGATTCAGCCGCGAGTGATTCGCGCGATCGAATCTGGCAATTTTAAGGAGCTTCCTGAAGGGGTCTATATCCGGGGCTTTTTGCGGCGTTATGCGGATGCGCTGGGGCTAGACGGGCACGCCCTGGCAAACGAGTTCCCATTGGAGCCGCAAAATGCTGAAATTCAGCCGTCCTGGCAGGAAACGCCGGAGGCACAATTGCGTCCGCTACACCTGTATGTTGCTTATGTGGGGCTGATTGCAGCGGCGATCGCCGGCCTGTCCTACGTCTGGAGCCGTTCTACCACGCCGATTACGGCGAATCAGCCCTCTCCTGTCCCCTCGCTCATCGCCTCGCCCTCGCCGACTGCTGCCAGCCCTGCCGCCCAGCCTGGACAATCGCCCACTACACAGGCGATCGCCGCCAGCCCTTCTCCCAGCCCGTCGCCTGCCGTACCCGCCAAGCCTGTTCGCGTGGAAATTACGCTGCGGGAGCAATCCTGGCTGCGGGTGACCGTGGACGGACGCACCGATTTTGAAGGCATGATGCAGGCCGGCACGCAGCGCAGTTGGGCAGCCGACCGGGAAGTTCGCATCCGCGCTGGCAACGCGGGCGGTGTGCTGGTGTCCTACAATGAGCAGGAAGCAAAGCCCATCGGTCAGCCTGGAGCCGTTCAGTCCATCGTCTTTCCGCCATCGCCGGGCCAAGGCAGCACCCAAGCCTCTTCAAATGCTCAGGCTAACTAGCTTTGCCCAGCCCTAGTTCCTGCATTGCGGTTACTTGCATTGTGGTTATGGGTTTTGGGTGCCGCGGTGACGGCATTTGCGGCGCAGGAGTTTTGACCTCTGGCGGTCGATTTTTGTGGATGTCGATCTTTGTAGATAAGGGTGTAGATAGTAGATAAGGGTGTGAGTGAAAGGGGCGTCAATGAGGGTCGGGCTGACCAGGCTCTATTTCGTGTCGGGCTTCACGATCCTGTTTTGAAGGAGGTTTGGGGGCGCGGCCGTAGAGTTCGACCAGCGCCAAAAGGCGATCGCCCAATTCTTCAGTTAAAACCTCGGCTCGGTAGCGCCAGTCCCAGTTGCCATCGGGCTTGCCGGGATAGTTCATGCGAGCCTCAGTGCCCAGGCCCAGCAGGTCTTGCAGCGGGAAAATGGCCTGGTTAGCCACCGAGGGCCATGCCCAGACGAATCAGATCCCCAGTGGATGCCCTCTTCCGACACACAGCCCAGATAGCGAATCAGGCGATCGCGCTCATATTCTGACAGTTCGCTAAACCAGCCCTGGGTGGTGTCGTTGTCATGAGTGCCTGTGTAAACGACGCAGTTGCGCTCAAAATTGAACGGCAGAAACGGATTATCAGCACCGCCACCAAAGGCAAATTGCAGAATTTTCATACCAGGAAACTCGAAGCGATCGCGCAACTCTTCCACATCAGGCGTAATTACCCCCAGGTCTTCTGCCAAAATCGGCAGATGCCCCAGTTCCGCTGCCAGCGTCTCAAAAAACGCCGTGCCCGGTGCATCAATCCACTCGCCGTTCATCGCAGTCTCCTCGCCCTGGGGCACGGCCCAGTAAGCGCAAAAGCCCCGAAAATGGTCGATGCGGACGATATCTACATAATCTAGCGTGGAACGAAATCGCTGGAGCCACCAGCCAAAGCCCGCCTCTTCCAGCGCCCTCCCAGTGATAAATTGGGTTGCCCCCAGAGTTGCCCCCGTCTCGCTAAAGTAATCTGGCGGCACGCCTGCCATCAGCGCGGGTTCGCCTGTTTCTGGGTCAAGGTGGAAAAATTCGGGAAATGCCCACACGTCTACGCTGTCGTGCGCCACATAGATGGGGATGTCGCCAATGATGCGGATGCCCAGATCATTTGCGTAGTCGCGCAGCGTAGACCACTGGCGGAAAAACTCGAACTGCAAATACTTATGCTGAAAGATCTCTTCGCTGAGCTTGAGCCGCCACTCGGCCAGCGCTGCTGAATCGCGACGGGCGATCGCCTCATCCCACTGGTGCCAGCTAAGGCCGCCCTGAGCCTCCTTCAGCGCGATGAACAGCGCATAGTCATTCAGCCAAAAGGCGCGGCTGGCGCAAAACGCATCGAACTCCATGCGCTGCTCTACCGTGGCGTGTTCCTTAAAGCGCTGGGCTGCCTTTAGCAACAGCGGCATCTTGGTTTCAATCACCCGGTCATACTCGACTCGCTCAGCGGGAAAATCGGGCAAGTTTGCCAGGTCTTCATCCGTCAGCCAGCCCTCGTGATAGAGGCGATCAGGGCTGATTAGCAGCGGATTGCCTGCCATCGACGAAAAGCACATATAGGGCGAGTTGCCATGCCCCGTCGGCCCCAGCGGCAACACCTGCCAAAACTGCTGCCCGCTGCGCTGCAAAAACTCGACAAACCGATAGGCGCTGTCTCCAAGATCCCCAATTCCATAGCGGCTGGGAAACGACGTGGGGTGCAGCAAAATACCACTAGAACGGGGAAACGGCATGGTTGACCAAAAGCTCCCAAACCCAAGGGCTTCAAACCGCGCATCGTCAGCGCTTGTAATGCTTAGACTGTAGCACGGGCGATCGCCCAGAACTGTTCTCAATGCTCTGTCTCAGGGCTAAATTTTGGCGCTTTGCAAGACGGATTAAGACCAGAGACTATATCAATATCAATTCTCGATTTTGGATTGCCCGTCAATCAAGTTGTTAAATCAAGTCGTTAAATCAAGCTAAAAATCCGTCACCAGGGCTAGCGTTTTACTCCAATCTGATTTAGTATATTTGTACTAAATTTGGTGAGGCGACATGGCACGACGACCCCAATACCCGCCCGATTTTGCTCAGATGGACTTGCTGTGGAATTTAACGGCTGATTCAGAACGGGCTGACTCGAACCAATGGATCGAAACAGAAATCGACATGCCCGAAGACCCAGCACTGCTACAAAACCTGGAGCTAGAAGCGATGAAACTGGAAGAGATGGAACTAGACCTGATGGAAGAATGGACGACCGAAACTGCCGATGCTTGGGTCGAAGAAACGCGCCAGTTGTTTGAGCATGAAGGGTCTGATGAGGCGCTGTACGAGCGCGTGGTGCAGGCAATTTACGTGCTGTGCGATCGCATTCGGAGAGAAGATACTGATCTTTAGCTGATCCTTAGTAGACCTCTTGCACAAATGCTTTTCTAAGAGCATGAATCGTTGGACAGCACCGCCGCCCAACGATTCACACAAGGGAATCGGCAAAGTTGCACATTGTGTTAATCAGGAAGTGTTAATCAGGAAGTGTTAATCAGGAAGTGTTAATCAGGAAACGCAAAGCCCTGTCTGGGGTCGCGAATAAACAACCCCAGCGTCAGCGTATTCATGACCACGTCCCAAACGGGTGTGAGCCGCTCGGCATCGTCTACCCAATAGTCGAAGGTGATTAGGCACTGCACCCCTGACCCCAGCCCGATGCAGGTGCGCGAGTAGGCTTCGCGATTTTCCTGCGAATCGAGAAACTTGAACTCTGTCCAGACGATCCGGGCGGTTTGTCGTTTGAGGCTGACAATCTCGCCCTTTTCTAAAATGTTGCGCTCGTCTTTTTCGACTAGTTCCTTCATCACGCTGACCAGCGGAAACAGCGTCCAGTCGCCCTCTGGGAGCAGGTTATAGGACACCTCCAGGCGGCAGTTGTCGTTCGGCGGCTTGCCGTCAAAAAACTTGAAGGATTTTTCATCTGGCTCGAAGATCCAATCTTCGGGAACGTCGAACCGCACGGCACCGCGTCCAGCTACGAAAATGTTGTAGCCATCTTGCGATTTCCAGTTGTGGTTTTCGGGCAGGCTGAGGGTTTCTTTCACCCATTTCAGATCGTGCTTTGGTTTCTTTGCCATGAAGACCTTTGGGAGCGTTTTTCTGACGAGCGATATTTTCTAGGCATTTTCTAGGCTACTTCTTGGGCTGCGTTTGTAAGACGCGCCAGCACACCAGCAGCGCCAGGGAGATATAGCCAAGGACAGCGAGCCAATCTAGCCAGGTCGAGTCAAGCGAGGTCAAGCGAGGTCGAGGGGATCGAAAATGTGAGAGTTTGGGGCGATCGCAGGATAGCGCAAAAAGCTCGAAAATATCACTAAAAAATATCACTAAGTTTTGCGATAGGTTTTGCTACTTAGGGCGATTGGGTTGAGGATGGAGGTTTGAGGATGGAGGGCGATCGCCCGATTCCAGGCTTGCTCTATGCCCTTCTCAACCCTTTGCACCCTAGCTCCCAAGCCCTTTTGCACCCCGCACGGTCATATAGACTGCCAGGGCAATCAGGAAGGATTTGAACAGCCGATTCACAGTTTGATCGGACAGCTTAGGCAGAAGGCGCGTGCCGACCTGAGCGCCGACGATGCCGCCCAGCCCCAGACAAACCCCCGCAATCCATAGCACGTTGCCGTTATACGCATGTTGCGCTAGTCCTGAAATGGCAATCGGTACGATCGCCCCCAGGCTGGTTCGCACCGCAGACTTGATTGTTTCGCCCAGAAACAGCGTTTGCAGCGGTACCATGACCACGCCACCCCCCACCCCAAAGAGGCCAGAGAGAATTCCGGCGAGGAGGCCGATTCCAGCGATGGGCGGGAGAGCATTGGCAGGGGTCGAAACGGGTGCTGAAACTGTTTCGGGGGCTGGAATTTTGAGATGGCGCTCTTTTTGGGCGAGCTTGCGGCGGAGATCCATGAGGTAGATCGTGACCAGCAGCAGCACGGCGAAGGCAAGCGATAGGGAGGCATCGGGAAGGCGATCGCCCAGCCACGCCCCAACCTGCGCCGTCACCATGCCAAACACCGCCAGCAGCAGAGAAACGCGCCAGTTCAGTGTACCCGTCCGCAGGTTTTGGTAGCTCCCTGACAAAGCACTCAGCAGCACACCAACCAGACTCGTCGCTGTTGCTTGCACCAGCGGCAGCCCAAAAAACGTGAGCATCGGCACCATAATCAGCCCGCCGCCAATGCCCAGCAGCCCCGACAGGGTGCCCGTCATTGTGCCCACTAAAAACAAAACCAACCAGCCCACGGGAGTACCTAACATAGCGCTCGATGGATTGCAGCGGCGAATCAGCCCCAAGTAGCCGCAAATCGACAACTGATTCTGCGCCATTCTCCTATTTCGCGCGGCTAGACGCAAACGTTTTGGTTCAATCTTGGTTCAATCGCCCCCTTGGTTCCCCAAAACAAAAACGGCGACACTTGATGCCGCCGTCTTTCCTAAGCGATGCAAGGTAGGTTCACTTCGGCGTTCAGAGAAGGGCGATCGCCAATTTCATGCTGCCTATCTCTAATTCCCGGACTAAGCGCTGATGGTTGCCGCAGGCTTATAGGACATCTCCTCGCGCACCGCCACCATTGCAGCCACTAGGCGATCCATTTCCTCGCGGGTGTGCAGCGCGTTGGCCGTGATCCGCAGACGAGGCTTGGCAATGTACCAGATGGGCGAAACCCAGATACCGTGGTTGGTCACGAGCGATCGCGCAAAGTCCTTTGGATTCAGATCCGGCGGCAGCAGCACTGGCAGCACGTTGGTTTCGCCAATCGCCAGAAAATCGTTCTCTGCCAGACGGCTCCGCAGATAGCGCGTGTTGTCATGCAGGCGCTGCACCAGTTCGGGATGCTGGCGCACTTGGCGCACCGCTTCCAGAGCAGCCGCGGTCAGTGGGGGTGCCAGAGAGCAGGTGCCAATCGAAGAAGGTGACACATTCAGCAGCGGCTTTAGCTCTGCCACCGGGCTGCTGATGGCGGCACCCACCGACGCGCCAAACTTCGAGAAGGTGGTCATGATCAGCGGCGTTACGCCCTTATCCAGCGCATCTTGCGGCAAAATTCCAAAGTGTTCGTAGATGCCGCGACCCGTTGCGCCGATTGAACCGCTGGCGTGGGCTTCGTCCATCACCAGGGTGGTGTCTTCATACTTCGACATAATATCGATCATGTCGGGTAGGGGCGCGATGTCGCCATCCATCGAGAACACCGCGTCGGAGACGACCCAAAATGCGATCGCCCCGGCTTGGCGTAGCGCTTCAGCTTGCGGGCAAAGTCCTCCATGTCGCAGTGGCGATAGGCCCGCACGCGCACCGCAGGGCTGTGGCCAAACAGCTTGCCCGACCGAGTGCCCGCATTGGCGATCGCCGACACGATGCAGCCGTGATTCAGCACGTCGGTCATGATCAGCGTCTCGCGGGTGTTTTGGAACCCTGGCACCGGAATCGCCTGATGGCAAAACGCATCCATTAGCGCTTGCATGGCCATCCACGCATTCAAAAACAGTTGCGTATAGCCTAGATGCTTAAAGGCGGAGACTTCATCTTCTAGCTGGCGGTGCAGATCGATTCGTCCGCTCAGCACCGAGGTCGAACTGTTCGACGTGCCAAATTGCAGAATTGCGTCGATAGCAGCCTGCTTGACCGCAGGGCTTTGCACCAGACCCAGCACATCGTTTGTGCAGAAGGTCAACACCATGCGGCGACGGCCCGTATCGGCCTCTTCAATTTCTACCAGGTTGCCCTGTTTGCGATGGCAGATATATTCATCCGGGTCTAGCCCGCTCTCATACCAGCGCTGAACGTATTCCTTGATAACTTGCACAGTAAACTCCCCTCACCTAACTGAATTGAGTAGCGTATCTCTTCTAGCCCCTCGGATGATTAGACTTGGCTTAACTCATTGCTGCTGAATCCATGCTGCTAAGTTCATGCTGCTAAGTCCATTGGCGCTATATCGACACTCATGAAACCTGGTTGAGCTTTTGGGTGAATTCTCGACCTCTGGCGCTGCTCCGGCGGCGCTTTTTGATAATTACAATAAGAGTTTTCCTTTACTCTGCCAGAAGAAGATTAATCCATGTCTTGAGATTGTTACAGTTCACCCCTCCCATTGGAAGTGTCCACCGAACGCCTTGCCGAGTCTGCCAAAACAGGCTCAGGCTGCGGCATTTCTCCTTCACTACTGGCTGCTACATCTGCTGGGGCGATCGCTCCAGAAAGTGCCTCAGAGAATCCCTGAGACCGTTGCAGAAACTGCTCATACTGCCGCAAAAAGACACGCTGGAGCGCAATGATCGCTGGATTGATTTCCACGTAGCGCCGCTTGGGATCTGACGTGAAAACCCGCTGCTCGCTCTCCATCATCTCCACATCTTGCAGGAGAAATTTCATCAACACAAACCGCCGCACAAACAGCATCAGCGGCTTGCGGATGGGACGCACCAACCACTGCGGCAGGGGCAGCTTGAGGAACAGGATCGAGAAGGAGCGAGTTTCCTTTGGCCCCACGGGCAACCGATTAAGGTAGAGCGAGGACACGCTCTCCAGCGAACTGGTGTAATGCGGATATTGGTAATGAACCGAGACGATGCGAGTGGTTTTGCCGCCGTCTTCGCTCAGCCCCAGCACCTTCGTCATCCAGCCTTCGTAGTTCACCTCATACTCTGCCAAAACGGAATTGGGCGACTCCTTTAGCTTGAGCAATTTCGGGTCGTACCAGCCCTGGAGATTTTCGTGCAGATAGCCGTGAAACACATCCATCGTGTTCTCGTTGCAAATCGAGAAATGGGCGTGGAAATGTCCCGGAATGGGGATTTGAAAATAGGCAGGGTCGTCGTATTCCGGCATATAGGGCATGGCGACCTGTTCCGCTAGGGACGGATCACCCGGAAACACCCAGAGAATGCCATAGCGCTCTCGCGTTGGGTAGCTGCGGGCTTGGGCGCAGGGCAGTTTTTGATTGGGTGGCAGATAGGGAATGTGGGCGCATTGTCCGTCTGAGTTGAATTCCCAGCCGTGATAGGGGCACACCAGGCGATCGCCCTTGACTTTGCCCTTGTGTAGCTCTACCCCTTTGTGCGGGCAGGCATTCTCCATCGCGTAGACCTGGCCATCGGGGGTGCGGTAGAGGGCGATCGCCTGCTGCCAGACCACCACCTGCGCCACCTGACCCGGCTGCAAATCTTCAGCCCAGTAAACGGGATACCAGTAGTTGGGGTTGATGCCGACCTCACGCACCGCGTTGTGGACGGTATGCCCCCTCAGTGTTGTTGCTAATTCCATCGAGCTTTCTGATACGTGAATCGAACTCGAACGCGCTTCCAAAGAGGTTGTTGTTTTAAGTGATCCAGCCATTGCTGCTGAAATTTCGGCAAGTCTCAGAACCCTGCGCCAGACTCTACGCACCGGAACTGTGAAACCCGCCACGCTGCCCAAAAAGATCTGAGCAGATCGTGGAATGTAAACATACTTACCTAAATGTAAACATACTTATTTATCCTTGGTTGGAATGTGTAAGTCAATCCATTTGGACAAGATTGACCCAAACGGGTGAACCGCCGACCAAGAAATCGACTGAGAAATCGACTGAGAAATCGACCAAGAAAACGCTGAGCGACGCTGAACCGGGATGCATCAGGTGAAGATAGCCCCTATGACGCGATCGCCCTGGATCAGGTTCCATCCAGCCTCCATTTAAGTCCCTCGCTGCTCCGCAAAAAACGAATCGCAAAAGCATAACCAAACGGCTCGAAACCTCTGTCTCGAGCCGCAAAAATGAATAGAACTGGCGGAAACTCAGCGCAAACCGCACCAGCGGTGTAGCCTGCTGTGCAATACGCTCTACTCAGTTCGCTATCGATCCACCGAACCCATAATCACGTCAATGCTGCCCAAAATTGCCACGATGTCCGCCACCTTCACGCCCTTCAGCAAATGAGGCAGGATCTGCAAATTGTTGAAGTCGGCGGCGCGAATCTTGAAGCGCCAGGGAAACACATTGTCATCGCCAATCACGTAGATGCCAATTTCGCCCTTGCCGCTTTCGATGCGGACGTAGTTTTCACCCTTGGGAATCTTGAACGTTGGCGCAACTTTTTTGCCAATGAACTGATAGTCGAAGCTGTTCCACTCAGACTTCGGGCCGGCATTCATCCGCTGGGCTTCTAGGCTTTCGTAGGAACCACCCGGCAAGCCTGCAAGGGCCTGGCGAATGATCTTGACCGACTCGCGCATTTCGCGAATTCGTACCAGGTAACGCGCCAGACAGTCTCCCGCGGTTTCCCAATGAATTTCCCAGTCAAAGTCGTCGTAGGACTCGTAGTGATCGACCTTACGGAGATCCCACTTAACCCCCGAAGCCCTCAGCATTGGGCCAGATAGCCCCCAGTTAATCGCATCTTCGCGGGTGATGGTGCCAACACCCTCGACGCGGCGGCGGAAGATCGGGTTATTAGTAATCAGCTTCTCGTATTCATCGACCTTGGGCAGGAAGTAGTCGCAAAAGTCGGCGCACTTATCCACCCAGCCGTAGGGCAGGTCAGCCGCAACGCCGCCAATCCGCCAGTAGTTGTTGTTCACCATGCGGTAGCCCGTCGCAGCTTCCCACAGGTCGTAAATCATTTCCCGCTCACGGAAGATGTAGAAGAAGGGCGTTTGGGCCCCCACGTCTGCCAGAAAGGGGCCAAGCCACAGCAGATGGTTGGCAATGCGGTTTAGCTCCAGCATGATGACGCGGATATAGCTGGCGCGTTTGGGCACGGGCACGTCTGCTAGCTTTTCGATGGCATTGACGACAACCGCCTCGTTGAACATGCCCGCTGCGTAGTCCCATCGGCTGACGTAGGGCACGTACATGACAGGCGTGCGGCTTTCTGCAATTTTTTCCATGCCGCGATGCAGATAGCCAATCACAGGTTCACAGTCCACCACGTCCTCCCCGTCCAGAGTGACGATGAGCCGCAACACCCCGTGCATCGAAGGGTGATGGGGACCCATGTTCAGCACCATGGGTTCGGTCTTGGTTTCGATCATGGCCATAGGTGAACCGTCTCCTGAACTCGGTATAGGGGCTGCTTAAGGCGATCGCATCTGGGGACGCGAACACCACACTGTTGCGTTCTCTTAAGATTATGCGGGATTTTCTCAATTTCGGCGATACGGGTTTTTGATAGAAGGGCAAGCCGTAAGTAATCAAAACCCGTGCAGCCGTGAATTGGATGACCAGAACTTAATTGTCGCGCCTCGAAGCAATGTGGCATTGTTTGAGAGGAGCTTTGCGAGATACAAGATCTCCTTGCGTGGTAAGAGGCGCAACGGTCTGAAAAGATGAGGGTTTTGTGGCTATCTGCGTCCCTCATTCGCTTCAGAAACGCTGTGTGCGGAGTTACTGACATTATCAATACAAGTTATCTATACAAGTTATCTATACAACAGTTGGGTAGAGGACTGGCTGATATACCTGGGGCTTGCTGGAGCTTGATGGTGCGATCGCGCTGTTCTGGGCATTGAAGCTGGCCTGAGCCTGGAAACTAGGGAAACGGGTGCAGATCGAAAACTTGGAGTGTTCCGAGCCGTTCTCAAATCCTTCCTGTGCTTGAGTTCGTACTTTTAAGGAGGGGCAGCGTACTGCTTGACACCTAGCTTGGCAAAGCTTGTGACGCGGTGGTACGTCAAGGTGCTGGATTGGAAGCAGCGATTTTGCTTGATTGCCGATGTCAGATTGAGGACTCATCTTCTATGACTATTTCTGAGATTCGTCGCCAGCAGTTGTCCCAGTCTGGGCCCGCGCCGATGCGTCCGCAGTTGACGACGCTGATTTTGCTGAGCGTGGTGGCGATCGCCTTTGTGATTGTGGCGCTCTGGTTTGCAGGGCAGGGCACGATTAGCAAAATCTTTGCCCAGATCAACACAATTCAGCAAAACCCGCCGCTGTGGTTGGAAGTACCGATGGTGACGGGGCAATATCTGCTAGTGCCTACCGTGGCGCTGTTTCTGCTGGTGTTGGGAGTGATGGCGCTGTCACCCCGCCCTCGACCCTGGTCGCGAACTGTGGTGGTGACGATTTTGCTGGTGCTGACGGTGCGCTATGTGCTGTGGCGAGTGGCCAGCACGCTAAACCTGAATACGCCGCTAAATGGGGTGTTTAGCCTGGGGCTGCTGTTTTTGGAACTGCTGATGCTGAGCAGCGCGATTATCCAACTGGCGCTGATGCTGAAAGTGCGCGATCGCCGTTCCGAAGCCGATGCCCTTTCCCAAGCCGTGCAAACCGGACAGTACACGCCAACCGTCGATATCTTCATCCCCACCTACAACGAACCCGCCTTCATTCTCAAGCGCACGGTCATTGGCTGCCAGGCGATCGACTATCCGGCTAAAACGGTTTATTTGCTGGACGACACACGCCGTCCCGAAATTCAGGCATTGGCAGCAGAACTGGGCTGCGAATACATCACCCGCCCCGACAATCGCCACGCCAAAGCAGGCAACCTCAACAACGCCCTGCCCCGCACCACCGGGGAACTGATCGTGGTGTTCGATGCAGACTTTGTGCCCACCCGCAATTTCCTGATCCGCACGGTCGGCTTTTTTCAAGATCCACAGGTGGCGCTAGTGCAAACGCCGCAGACCTTTTACAACACCGACCCGATCGCCTATAACCTGGGTCTGGAAGATGTCCTCACGCCGGAAGAAGAAGTCTTTTATCGCCAAATTCAGCCGATTCGCGATGGAGCAGGCAGCGTCATCTGTTCCGGGACATCCTTCGTGGTGCGGCGCAGCGTGCTGAATGAAATCGGCGGCTTTGTCACCGACTCGCTCAGCGAAGACTATTTCACCGGCATCCGCATCTCTGCCAAGGGCTATCGCATGGTGTACCTGGATGAGAAGCTGAGCGCCGGACTGGCGGCAGAGAACATCGCCTCCCACGCGCTCCAGCGGCTGCGCTGGGCCCAGGGCACGCTGCAAGCCTTTTTTATTCAGGCGAATCCGCTGACGATTCGGGGGCTGCGGCCGTTGCAGCGGCTCGCCCATCTGGAGGGACTGCTGCACTGGTTTACTAGCATTTCCCGCGTGGGGTATCTGCTGATGCCGCTGGCCTACTCATTTTTGGGCGTGATTCCGCTGCGGGCGACGGCGGCAGAACTCATGTATTTCTTCCTGCCCTACTACTTGGTGCAGCTTGCGGTGTTTTCCTGGCTGAACTATCGATCGCGCTCCGCTGTGCTGTCGGACATTTACTCACTGGCGCTGGCTGTGCCCTTGGCAGCGACAGTGGTGAAGGTGATGCTGAATCCGTTTTCCAAGGGGTTCAAGGTCACGCCGAAGGGCACTGCGAGCGATCGCTTTACGTTTAACTGGAACCTAGCCGCGCCAATTCTGATTTTCTTTGTGCTGACGGCCATTAGCCTGTGGGTGAATCTGGGCCTGTGCATGATCAAGGGCGCATGGCAGCAGACCGTTACGCCCGAAGAGGCGATGGTGGTGAAGGGCATTGGGCTGGGCTGGCTGTGGAGCCTGTATAACCTGATGATGCTGGGGATTGCGCTGCTGATTTTGCTAGACGCGCCGCGCCCCAGCCCCTATGAATGGTTTGACCTGCGCCGGACGGTGCGCCTGCAAGTGGGCGATCGCACGTTTTACGGCATTACCACCATGATTTCTGAAGTGGGCGTAGAGGTCGCCCTGACGCAGGCGGGCTTTCCGCCGCTGTCGGAAGACTTGCCGCCTGTGCAAATCGAGCTCCTGGAAGAAAATCTGTCGCTTCAGGGATTGGTCGAGCGGACAGGCATGAGCGACGAGTTCCCCACTGTGCGGATTCTGTTTGAAGAGATGAGCCTGGAACAACAGCGCCGCCTGGTAGAAGTCTTGTTTTGTCGTCCAGGTCAGTGGAAAACGCGGCAGTCTCCTGGCGAGTTTCAGTCGCTCTGGCTGCTGCTTCGTGCGTTGCTGAAGCCGAGGGTATTGTTTGGGCGAAATGTAGACGTGAGTCCGGTGCCTGTGGCGAAAGTCTGATGGATTTTGGATTTTAGATTGGGGATTTTGGATTGGGCGACCACTAGCCAAGGCCAACTAAAATCCACCAAAATCAAAAATCTACAGTTGCTTCTATAAGTTCCAAAAATCGCTATGCTGCGGCCAGCACAAACCCTGCACACAGCAGCAGGCTACTCCAGAAATGCAGCGAGACGGCGATGAATTTGCAGTTGCTGACGCGGGCGGGTTTGTCGTGGTTGGCGAGGACGTGGCGGCAAAGCTTGAGCGCGGGCGGCAGGCTGGCAAATAGGAGCAGCGTCCAGAGGGGAAATAGCCTGGTGACGACGAACAGCGCTGTCAGCCCGTAGAGGCTGCCGCAGAGCCAGGGGAGCAACTCTGCTGAACGGCGGGTGCCCAGACGGACAATGGGCGATCGCTTTCCGGCGGCGGCATCGTCTGCGACTTGGTGAAAGTGGGAGCAGAACAGGATCAGGCTAGTGCTGATGCCCAAAATGATGGATGCAGCCAGATTCGCCCATGACCCCGACTGGCTCTGGCTGTAGTAGGCAGCCGATACACCCAGCGGCCCAAAGGCGAAGAAGCAGAGAATTTCGCCCAACCCTTGATAGCCCAGGCGGAAGGGCGGCCCTTGATACACGTAGCCCAATCCGCAGCAGAGCAAGACGAGAACCAGAACTGTAGGATCTTGCTGAATCCAGGAAATAGAAATGATGCCTGAAATCCCCAAAATTAAACAAACATTGGCGATCGCAAAAATCAGGGATTTGTTTCTCGTTAAATTCACCAGAGAATGATGTTTATTTTGATCGATTCCGGTTTCTGAATCAAACACATCATTGCTCAGATTTTCCCAGATCAAAATTAAAATTGCGGCCGCTAAAAATATTATCAAAATATCCCATTGAAGCGATCGCTTTTCAAAATAGGCGATCGCCGTTCCCAGCGCAATCGGCATAATCGCAACGCTATACATGGGTGGCTTCAGGGCTGCCATCCAGAGCTTTTTGGCAGGCGGCTTGGCGGGCTGATCTGGGTGGGGGCCGACCGCAGACCCAGCGCTGAGTGTCGGTTCCAGGGAGTGAAGGTTTGTGGAGGGAGTTTGTCGGGTCGGTTTGGTCGTCATTGCGGGCGGGTAACTGCTGGAAGCCTCATTATTCTACGATTTTCCGCCTCTCCGATTGGTCGTGGCGACCTGTTGGAACTGTAAAGAGTTGTGACTGATGTTGCGGGCGATCGCCCCTCGTCCAAACGCTTGATGGGCCTTGGCTTTGTCGGAGACAATCGTCAGCTTCATCAGATCTGATGGGCCGGTGGCTAGACTTTGCCCAAGTATGTTACCTGTAGTAGACAGGCTGCGCCCGCCATTGCTGTTTTACTGCTCACCTTTATCGAACCGTTTTACCATTGACTCATGCCAGTCGCACCCCGACCGATTGAACCTGTTCAAGATTGTAAAAGTTTATATAAACTCCTTTCCCAATGCCAGAAGCATATCAAACAAGTCCTAGATTCTGAGCATCAATCTGGTTGCAATTGGGTCAGCATTTCTCAGGAGATTGAGGCGGTTGATCCACTGCTGGCTCTACATCAATTTAACCTCTCTGATCAACCCCATTTCTACTTTGAAAAACCTTACGAAGGTGAGGCTGTAGCGGCTTTTGGGAAAACTTTGTCGCTCAGCACAGGGGGCGATCGCCGCTTTTTAAGAACTCAGCAATTTCTCAAGCACAGCTTAATTGGGATGCCTCGTTTCATGGCAACTCATGGGGTGGAAACTGTGCCAACGGGCATCACCTCTCCGGCGGATCTTCGCTGTTTTTGTAGCTACACCTTTTTTGATGAACCTAGATCACTTCATTCACCATTTGCCTCTGCCATGATCTTGCTGCCAGAGTGGCAGATTTTGCGCCAGCCAGATCGCTGTTTGGCAACCGCAAATATAGCGCTGGGTGCTGATACTAATGTGACAATGCTAACCGATGCACTCTGGCGCAAGTTTCAAAAAATTCAGCAGGCAAACTATTCCTTATTAAACTTTGCGGGCAGTGAGGCGATCGCCCCCCAATCCTGGGAATTTTTAGAAATTAATGATTTCCAAAAAACGGTTGAAAAAGCACTCCGCTCGATTCATCAAAATCGTCTGCAAAAACTGGTGCTGTCTCACGCGGTTGACGTGATTTCTCGCCGTCCATTCGACTGGCTTTTTTCTTTGCATCATCTGCGGCAGCTTTATCCCGATTGCTATATCTTTTCGGTGAACCAGGGCGGCAGCAAGACTTTTATCGGAGCCAGCCCCGAACGACTGGTCAGCGTGCGGAATCAGCGCCTCACGACCGATGCGCTGGCGGGGTCTGCGCCGCGAGGCTGCACAGCAGACGAAGATGCGAGGCTGGGCTACACCCTGCTGAACACGCCCAAAGAGCGGCACGAACATCAGGTA
Organism: Leptolyngbya sp. O-77; assembly: GCF_001548395.1. Lineage (NCBI taxonomy): Bacteria > Bacillati > Cyanobacteriota > Cyanophyceae > Leptolyngbyales > Leptolyngbyaceae > Leptolyngbya > Leptolyngbya sp. O-77. Next base: position 3,977,804 of record NZ_AP017367.1, on the reverse strand, counting down.
GTGGTGGACTTTTTGCGCGATCGCCTGCTCTGTCTTGGGCTATCCCCTCAGATGCCCGCCGCCCCCGACCTGCTGCGCTTGTCGAATATTCAGCATTTGCACACGCCCATTCATGCCCACCTGCCCGCCCGACTGCACCCGCTAGACCTGGTAGACGCGCTGCACCCCACGCCTGCGGTGGCTGGGCTGCCCCGCGATATCGCCTGCGAGGAAATTCGCCGCTCTGAGGGCTTTGGGCGATCGCTCTACGCTGCGCCCCTGGGCTGGGTCGATGCGGCGGGTAATGCAGAATTTATCGTCGGCATCCGTTCGGCCCTGCTAGAGGGCGATCGCGCTCGGCTGTATGCAGGCGCGGGCATCGTCGCCGGATCAGACCCTGCCCGCGAACTGGCTGAGGTAAAGCTAAAGCTGCAAGCGCTGCTCAAGGCACTGGTTTAGGTTTTCTGGTTTAGAGTCGAAGATAAAAGTTCCCTAAGTTCCTGTTGCAAGCCCCAACCAGCCTTTAGAGGGTTTTTGAATGGTGATAGCGCCAATTGCCAAGCCAATTAGCCAAATGCACCTGGCACCGGGCAGTGTGGTCAGCATTCCTGACCTGTCCTGGGAAGAGTTTGAACGGCTTTTGGAAGAACTTGGCGAACGGCGGGCTGCTCGAATTGCCTACAGCAATGGCACGCTGGAGATTATGGTTCCTTTGCCCGAACACGAACGCCCAACCGAGCTGATCTCGGATTTGGTTAAGCGACTGCTGAACGCGACCGAGCAGGACTATGAACCCTTCGGTTCGACCACGTTTAAGCAAGAGGGGGTAGCTGGGGTTGAGCCAGATGCGTGCTTCTATATTCAACATGCATCGCAAATGCGCGGTCGGCGGCGGCTGCAACTGGGCGATCCCCCGCCTGACCTGGCCCTTGAAATCGATGTCACTTCTGCAACGACGCTAGCGGCTTATGAGGCGATCGCCGTTCCAGAACTGTGGGTTTATGCCAATGGAAATCTGACGTTTTACATCCTGCATGATGGGCATTATGTGGAATCTGACTATAGCCCAACGTTTCCTGAGCTTCCGGTCAAGCAGCTGATTCTAGAGGCTGTGGCGCAGGTGTGGACAGTCGGCACGCCTGCGGCACTCCAGGCGTTTCAGATGGCGCTGGATCGGGAGCAGGGGTTGGATCAGGGATGATGAGGAGACGAGACTTCAGAAATCTAGCTCTTCAAACAGTTCCGCGACCGCGAGGGAAAACCCAGGCACAACCGATTCGCCCTCCAGCGCATCTTGGAGCCGCAGTAGGCGATCGGGGCTGGGGCTGTGGTAGACCAGCACGTACTGCTCATCCGGGTGAATCACCCATACCAGGCGAGTTTCGTTTTCAAAATATTCGACGATTTTTTCGTGAATTTCTTCGACCGTGTTGCTGGGTGACAAGACTTCCACCGCCAAATCCGGCGCACCCTGAAAGAAGCCCTTGGGCAGCCGCCGCAGCCCTTGCAGCCGCTCTTTGGTCACGAAGGACACATCGGGCGATCGCCGATTGCCGTTTTTCATCGCAAAGGCGGTGCTAGAGTCGCACATGACACCGAGCTTATGGGTTCGCACAAAGCCACCCAATACAATCATTAAGTTGCTGGCTATCCAGCCATGTTCCATTCCTGAGTTGCCCATATCAATGAGTTCTCCGTTCACCAGTTCGTAGCGGTGACCGTCCTGCGGCAGCGCCATAAATTCTGCATCTGTCCAGACTTTGGGTTCAGAGGCGGGCTGGGTCGATAGACCGGATTCTGCTTTGGGTTCGTTTTTGGGTTCGTTGGATGCGAGGGGCATCGGGGAGTCCTCCATTCACGGTTGGGGTGGCGCTAGACTTCCTGGGGCGTTTCGCTCCAAAGCTGCGTGGTTTGGCGCAGGCTGATGAAGTCGCCATTGCCTAAGATTAGATGATCCAGCAGCGGGATGCCCAAGACCTGTGCGCCTTGCAGCAGTTGGCGGGTGAGGGCGATGTCTTCTGAGCTGGGTTCCAGGTTTCCCGATGGATGGTTGTGGGCGATGATGGCACGGGTTGCGCCCCGGCGGATCACTTCGCGGAAGATTTCGCGGGGATGGGCGAGGGTTTCGGTGGCTGTGCCAATGCTGATCAGTTGGGTTCCCAGCAGGCGATGCTTGATATCTAGCAGCACGACGGCAAAGCGCTCCTGGGGTTGCCACATGAGGTCTTGGCTGAGGACGGCGGCGGCCACGGCGGGGTCGTCTACAATAGTGCGATCGCCCGGTCGAGACTGAAACACCCGCTTGCCCAATTCAATCGCTGCCAAAATGGTCGTCGCCTTTGCTTCGCCGATCCCGTTAATCTGCATCAACTCCTGAGGCGCAATATGCTGCAAGGCTGCCAGTCCGTTGCCGTGGCTCTGTTCCAGCGTTTTCAGAATCAGATTGCCCAAACCTACGGCCGATAGCTTGCCCGGCCCCTGCCCGGTTCCCAGCAGGATGGCGATTAGCTCTGGGGTGGAAAGCTGCTTTGCCCCGTAGGTCAGCAGCCGCTCGCGGGGACGTTCGCTTTGCGGCAGGTCGGCGATCCGTAGGCTGTAGGTCATGCAGGTAGGCGCGGGTAGATGCGGAGAGCGGAGGGGCGATCGCCTGCGGCAGGAGCGAACCCTCTCCGCAGGCGACCGATTTTCCTGATTCTCCTAGTCTTCCCTTAATTTCTTCGTCCTAGTCAAAGGGACGATGGCGTTAATTCAGGGGGCGATCGCGCTGGAGATAACGCAACACATCCCCTACATCGGGACGCAGGACGATGCCGCCGTCGGGAATCTGCACCACGCGGCTCCATTCAAAGCGCTCGGCATAGTGCAGCAGATGCAGGCGGTCGATCTCGTGCTGGGTGTCGGCGGGGGAACCGACCAGGTAGAGGCGCAGACGGCGGCGGCTCGGCCGTTGCGGCAGCAGCGGCGGCAGAAAAGCAGGCAGCGAAACCGAGGCCGCTTCTGGGTTGGAAGCCGCCGAAAAGTATTGAATTTGAAGCATTTGGGGTTTCCTCTTGAAAGTTAGATGAAGGAAATCCCGAAAAACCGCCGCCCGAAAGACATAGAGCGAATTTCAAGGCGGCTAAAATAAGCAAAGCCCTGAGACAGCGTACTCTGTCAACGGGTCAGGTGCTGGTTGGTGCGGCTAACACCTGCCAGCGCCGTAAACGACTCGCGGCGAATTTTTCGGGGACGCTGCGTCGATAGGGTATCTTTCACAGCTTGATGGACGATTGTAGTAGATGCGATCTCCAATGGCAAGAAAATTTTAGATTTTGAGCTTGACGTTTGGCCTGTGATTTTGAAGCGGCAAAGGTTCAAATCTAAAATCCAAAACCCACAATCCAAAACCTCACACTAGCTCCAGCTCATCTGCACGGAAGGCATAAATGGCCTGTAGCCCAGCCGAATCGACGTAAATTTGCCGTGTATCGAGATCGTATAGGTAAAGCACAATTTCTACGGGGGGCGACGGGAGCGATGCATCCTCCGACCAAACAATCCCGGCAATAATTCCATAGCTGTATGTGCGATCGCTGTCTGGTTCGGGCTGAAACGGCTGCTTCAGGCGCACGAGGTCGCCTATATCCATCGCTAATCTGTGAAAATCGGGCTTAAATGATCATTAACCTTACCTTAACCTGAACCGGCCCCCAATAACCTCGACTTTTCTGAGGGGCGATCGCCCTTATCCGGTTAAACGTTAAGATGAGGATTATTAAGAAATGTAATGAAGGTGTCACAGGGCTGGCGATCGCCAGTTGGAGTAGGGCGCATGGCTCCTCGTGTGGAATCTCCTCGTGTGGTGGTAATCGGGGCGGGCATTGGCGGGCTAACAACGGCGGCGCTGCTGGCGCGGCGGGGCTATGGGGTGCGCGTGTTTGATCAGGCGATCGTGCCGGGCGGCTGTGCGTCTACGTTTCGGCGGCGCGGCTTTACCTTCGACGTGGGCGCGACCCAGGTAGCGGGACTGGAACCGGGCGGCATTCACCACCGAATTTTTGCTGAATTGGGCATCGAGCCACCCGCCGCCACCCCCTGCGACCCCGCCTGTGCCGTCTATCTGCCGGGGGAACCGGAGCCAATCCGCGTGTGGCGCGACCCGCAGCGCTGGCAGCAGGAGCGACAGCGCCAGTTTCCCGGCAGCGAGCCATTCTGGCAATTGTTAAAAGACCTGTTTGACGCAAGCTGGGCGTTTCAGGGGCGCGACCCGGTGCTGCCGCCGCGCAGCGCGTGGGATATGTGGCAGCTGGTGCAGGCGGTGCGGCCAGGAACGCTGACCACGCTGCCGCATACGTTTTCTACGGTGGGTCAAGTTTTGCGCTGGTATGGGCTGGGGAACGACCAGCGGCTGCGGCGATTTCTGGACTTGCAGCTGAAGCTCTATTCCCAGGTGGATGCGGAGGAAACGGCGCTGCTCTACGCGGCCACGGCGCTGGCGGTGTCGCAGTCGCCCCAGGGTTTGTTTCACCTCCAGGGCAGTATGCAGGCTTTGAGCGATCGCCTCGTGGAATCCCTCGAACGCGACGGCGGCACGCTGCACCTGCGCCATACCGTGGAGGCGATCGCCACCGAAAACGGTCGAGCCGTCGGCGTGCGCGTCCGCAACCTCAAAACGGGCGAAACCTGGATGGAACCTGCCGATCACGTCGTCGCCAACGTAACGGTGCAAAATCTGGTGAAACTGTTGGGCGAGGCTGCGCCCACGGGTTATCGCCAGCGCGTAGACAAGCTGCCCGACGGCTCCGGCGCGTTTGTGGTGTATCTAGGGGTCAAGCAGGACGCGATTCCGGCTGACTGCCCGCCGCACCTGCAATTTCTCTACGACTTCGACGGGCCCATCGCCGAAAATAACTCCCTGTTTGTTTCCGTTAGCCACCCGGGCGATGGACGCGCCCCAAGCGGCTGCGCCACGGTGATTGCGTCGTCTTTTACTGACCCACGCATCTGGCAAGGCGACGACGACCGCTACGCCGCACTGAAGCAGCACTACACCGAAACGGCGATCGCCCGCTTAGGTCAATTTTTCCACCTAACTGCCGAAACGCTCCTGCATACCGAAGCCGCCACACCCCGCACCTTTGCGTACTACACCGCGCGCGATCGCGGCATGGTCGGCGGCATTGGGCAGCGTGTCTCCACTTTCGGTCCCTTCGGCTTTGCCAACCGCACGCCGATTCCTCGCCTGTGGCTGGTGGGCGACTCGACCCATCCCGGCGAGGGCACAGCGGGCGTGAGCTACAGTGCGTGGACCGTGGCGCGGCAGATCGAGGCAGTCGGGGAGGGACGGAAGAAATGAAGAACGAAAAATGAAGAACGAAGAACGAAAAACGGAACCTCTTTGTTCTTCGCTCTTCGTTCTTCGCTCTTCGTTCTTCCCTTTTCCTCCTTCCCTACGAGGTCAAGTATGTATACCGACTGAGCGATCGCTCGTAGTTTTGCAATAGCAGTTGCGCTTCTTGCAGGGTGATGCGTCGCTCTTGTAGGGCGGCTTCGCTCTGGCGGCGGATGCTCTCGATCAGGTCTTCCGAGTCGTATTGCACATAGCCCAGCACTTCGGTCATGGTGTCGCCCTTGACCACATGCTCAATTTGGTAGCCCTTGGGCGTGAGCTGGATATGTACTGTATTCGTGTCGCCAAACAGGTTGTGCAGGTTGCCCATGATTTCCTGATACGCGCCCCCTAGAAATAGCCCCAGGTAATATGGCTCTGTGGTCTGGAGTTCAGAGTTTGCGTCTGCTCCCTGCCCTCTGACTAATGGATGCAGTTCCAGCACCGACTTGACATCGCGCAGGTCGATGAATTGGTCAATCTTGCCGTCGCTGTCGCAGGTGAGGTCGGCCAGGGTGCCCCGGCAGGTGGGTTCCTCGTCGAGGCGGTGGATCGGCATGATGGGGAACAACTGGTCGATGGCCCAGCTATCGGGGGCGGATTGGAAGACGGACAGGTTGACGTAGTAGATCGATGCCATGATCTTTTCCAGGTCTTCCAGATCGTCGGGCACATAGTCCTGCTGGCGGGCGATTTCTAGAATCTTGGCGCAGCAGGCCCAATAGAGCCGCTCGGCCCGCGCCCGCTCTACTAGGCTGAGATAGCCAAACCCAAACAGGCTGATGGCCTCTTCTTTAAACTGCGTTGCGTCGTGATAGGCCTCTTGATAGGTGTCTGGCGTGATGGACTGCCAGGTTTCGTAGAGGTTTCGCAGAATCAGATGGTCGTCGTCGGTGGTGGGTTCGGGTTCTTCGGCGATGACATCGCTGGTGCCCAGCACGTCGAACACGAGAACGGACTGATGGGAGGCGATCGCCCGGCCGCTTTCGCTAATCAGCGTGGGCATGGGCACGTCGCGTTCTTCGCAGGCTTCTTTTACCTCTGCCACCACGTCGTAGGCGTAGTTCTGCATGTTGTAGTTTTTGGAGGCGTAGAAGTTGGTCTTGGAGCCGTCGTAGTCTACGCCCAGTCCGCCGCCCACGTCCAGATAGCGCATATTCGCGCCCAGTTGCGCCAGTTCTACAAAAATTTGGCTGGCTTCTCGAATTGCGTCTTTGATCACATTGATGGCGGGAATTTGGGAGCCAATGTGATAGTGCAATAGCTGCAAACAGCTCAGCATGTCGGCGGCGCGGAGCTTTTCGACGGCCTGGATGATTTCAGGCACGGTGAGGCCGAATTTAGCGCGATCGCCCCGCCGAGCCACCCCAGCGCCCGATGCCCCTTGGCGCTCAGCTTGGGCCCGCACACACACCCACGATCGGCATGATTCCCAGCTTGCGACTCTCGGCAATCACCAGATCCACTTCTTCGACCTGCTCTAGCACGATGATCACCGTCTTGCCGAGCTGCTTCGCCAGGATCGCCGTTTCGATATATTCCTGGTCTTTGTAGCCATTGCAGATCAGCAGGGAACCCGGCGTATCCAGCAGCGCCAGGGCAATCATCAATTCTGGTTTTGACCCGGCCTCCAGTCCAAACTGATAGGGTCGTCCGAAACGCACCAGGTCTTCAATCAAATGTCGCTGTTGGTTGCATTTCACCGGAAACACGCCGCGATAAACGCCTTGGTAGTTGTAGCGGGCGATCGCCTTGGCAAAGGCGGCATTCAGCCCGCTGAATCCGGTCTTCCAAAATATCTGAGAAACGATCAGCAGCGGCAGCCCCAAATTCCGTTGCTTGAGCGCTCGCACCAATTCGTATAGATCTAGCGAACCGCCGCGATCGCCCTGCGGAGAGACGGTGACGTGTCCTGCCGCGTTGATCGAAAAATACGGGTCGCCCCAGCCCTTGATGCGGTACAGTTCCTCGCTGTCTTCAATCGTCCAGCCCGACTTCACGCGCCCCGTCTCTGGAGTGGGCAGCTTGGTGATGCGTCGGTCTCGAGGCGTTTCTGCGAGCTTTCCCCCTCCGGGTTCTTCCACATCGCTGGCAAAGAGTTTGGGTTTTACTTCCATCAAGTTTTTCCTCTAAAACATGGATGATGAGCCGCCGAGTAGACTTTAGAATTCCTCTCAACAGTTTGGGGTGTCGCACGACGCACGACACCCCCTCAGGTCTGCATTGCTTAAGCTCAGCTTAAGTCTAGCGTATTTCCTCAAAAAATCTCTGTATCCGTTGCCGCGCAAGGCTTTGATTAAGTTTCGATTAAGCTCTGACATGAAGCCTCGATGACCATCGCCGCTTACCCTTTACAAAGGGCCATCTTTTTCTGAGCATAGAGAAGGCTTGCAAGGGTTCCGCCCGGAGTCCCCTGGTTGGACTGTCCGGATCGGAGCCTCCCGCTCGGAATCCAGTTAGGAGTTATTTGGAGTATTTGGAGTAACTATTGTGGAACGCACCTTTATCGCAATCAAGCCCGACGGCGTGCAGCGTGGGCTGGCGGGCGAAATTATCCGCCGCTTTGAGACGAAAGGCTTTACCCTAGTGGGGCTGAAGTTTTTGCAACCCAGCCGCGAACTGGCCGAACAACACTACGCCGTTCATAAAGAGCGCCCCTTCTTCCCTGGACTGGTGGACTTCATCACCTCCGGCCCGGTGGTGGCGATGGTGTGGGAAGGCGACGGTGTGATTGCGGCTGCCCGCAAGCTGATCGGCGCGACCAACCCGCTGAATGCCGAACCCGGTACGATTCGCGGCGATCTGGGCGCAAACATTGGGCGCAATATCATCCACGGGTCAGATGCGCCGGAGACTGCGGAGTATGAGATTGGCCTGTGGTTTAAGCCGGAGGAGCTGGTGAGCTGGACGCCGACGATCATGCCCTGGGTGCATGAGTAGGCTTAATGTTGGATTTTAGATTTTGGATTTTGGAGGGGGGCTGAGTCTCTAATCCAGAATCCAAAATCCCCAATCTAAAATCGGCCTCAACGTCGCCACAGTTTAATCGTGCGATCGCGGCTTCCCGAAATCAAAATCTGACTATCTGCCGTGAAGGCGATCGCATTTACCTCGCGGGTATGCCCCGCCAGCGTATGGCAAAGCTTGCCGTCGGGCAGACTCCACAGCTTTACGGTGTGGTCGCTGCTGCCGCTGGCGAGGAGTGTGCCGTCGGGACTGAGGGCGATCGCCTTCACCCAGTCATGATGCCCATTTAGCACCTGAACCTTGCGCGTCTCAAAATTCCACAGGCGGACGCTGTGATCGCTACTGCCGCTGACCAGCATAGAGCCGTCGGGGCTAAAGGCGATCGCATTCACATCGCGGGTGTGCCCTTCCAAAACTTTTAGCAACTCGCCGGTAAACAAATTCCACAGCCGCACGGTGTTGCCGCTGCTGCCGCTGGCCAGCAGGCGACCGTCAGGGCTGATGGCCACACAGGTCACGGCGCGGGGTTCCTCCAGCGTCCGCACCAGCCGACCCGTCGCCAGATGCCACAAGCGAATCGTGTGCTTGTCACTGCCGCTGGCCACCGTCTGCCCGTCGGGACTGACTGCCACCGCCAGCGACACGATCGAATCCGACGGGTCGTTTAGCGTCCGCAGCAATTCGCCGTTTTCTGGATTCCAGATCCGCAGCGTGTCATCCAGGCTGCCGCTGATGAGCCGCTGCCCGTCGGGGCTAAACACCAGCGATACGACGGGTTCCGTATGTCCCAACAGAATCCCTGTGGACTGGTCGGTTTTTACGTCCCACAGCCGAATCGAGCCGTCGAAGCTGGCGCTGGCAAACTGCTGATTGCGCGGGTTGAGGGCGATCGCCGCCACAGCCTGTTTATGCTCACACAGCGTCCGCATACAGCGCCAGGGCGATCGCTGGGGCGGAATCGTAGCGGCGGGGATCATCGGCGCAGACGGACGATAGGGCAGGGCGAAAGACACCTGCGCGGGTTCCAGATCGTGCAAGACGGCGCTGGCGGCGGCGTATCGGCGGCTGATGGCCGGCTCGATCATCCGGTCGATGACTAGGGCCAGGTCATCGCTGACGGATTGCATCAGGTGGTCGCGCCATAGCCAGCGCCCTTCGACAAAGCAATACAGGTCAATGGGCGACACCTCGGTCATCAGATGGATGCAGGTAACCCCCAGGCTGTAGAGGTCGCTGGCGAAGGTGGCCTTGCCTGCCACTTGTTCCGGTGCAGAATAGCCCGCACTGCCGATGACCGTGCCCGTTTTGCTGAGGCTGGAAGCCGTTGCCATCTTCGATGCGCCAAAGTCCACCAGGGTCAGCGTTTCCGTGTGGCGATCGCGAATGATGTTGTCGGGTTTGATGTCGCGGTGAATCACCTGATGGTCGTGGACAAACTGCACCACAGGCAGCAGACCTCGCAGCAGATGCCGGATTTGGTCTTCGTCAAACGCGCCCGCTTGCAGCAGTTCCCGCGTCAGCGGGTGTCCATCTACATAGGTCTGGATCAAATACGGATAGCCGTTTTCAATAAAATGCGCCAGCAGCTTGGGAATCTGCGGATGCTGACCCAGTTCGTCCAGCCGCTCTGCCTCCCGCTGAAAGAGTTCCTCCGCTTTAGCGGCGTGGCGACTTCCCGGCTTCGGCGGAAACAGTTGCTTGATCACGCAGCGCGGCCGCGAGGGAAGGTATTCATCCACCGCCAAAAACGTCCGCCCAAACCCGCCCGCCCCCAGCGGCTCCAGCGCCCGATAGCGATCGCCCAGCACCAACTCCATCCCGCAACTCTGGCAAAAGCGGCGATCGCCCAGGTTGCGAGGATTGGCACAGTTGGGATTGAGACAATAGCTCACAGAGGGTTGCAGGGAGAGGTGAATGGGGTTGGGGGGATTTGGGATTTTGGAGTGGGGTGGAGAGGCTGCGGGGGCCTTGCCCAGGATGAGCTAATGAGACTAGAAAGGGGACTGGAAAGTGATCAGCTAATCAACAAATTGTGAATGGCCTACGACAATTTTCCATCGGGTGGGATTAGAATCGCCACATCTCGCCATTGAATGTCACGTCACGTCTGCCCTACCCCACTCCAACCCGCTGCCGATGCTGGAATTCACCGACTGCGTTGTGCTGTATGGCCCAGAGCTAGAGCCGCACTGGTGCGATCGCCTCTCCGTCACCACCGACACCATCACCCGCCTGGAACTCGGCCCGCCCTGCCTCAGCTTCGATGAACTGAGTCTGACTCGCGGCGCACAGGTCATTTTGCCTGCTTTCTACAACAGCCACACCCACATGGGCGACTCGTGCCTGCCCGACGGCGCAACGGGCATGACACTAGAGCAGGGCTTCTTTCGCCCCCACGGCTACAAATATCGAGAACTCGCGAAACAATCCGAAGCCGAACACCTCCGCCACATCACCGCCCACCTCCACTACATGGCCCGCACGGGCACGGTGGGACACATCGACTTTCGGGAGCAGGGCGCGTATGGCAGCGAGCTACTGCGTCGCGCTTCCGCCGAAACCGGCGTGCGATCGATAGTCTTGGGGCAGTTCAACGAGTTGCCCTTTAGCGATGCCCAGCTTCGGGAAAACCAGGCTCCGCTCTCGGATGCAGCGCTGGCGGAACTGGCGGCCGTGCTGGCAGTTGCCGACGGCTTTTCGGAAAGTACCATGAACGACCTCACCGATGCCGCCTGGGTGCAAATTCGCGAGATGACCGAGGCACAGGGAAAGCTGCGGGCGATCCACTGCCTGGAAAACGACGGCTATCGGGAGGTGAGTCTCGCCGTCACGGGGCGCGGCGACCTGGAGCGGGCGCTGGATCTGTATCAGCCGCATCTGGTGATTCATGCCACCGTCGCCAACGATGCCGAAATCGCCCTGATGAGCCAGCACCGCGTGAATGTCGCCCTCAACCCCCGCGCCAATGCCAACCTAGGGCTGCCGCTGCCGCCCATCGCCAAATTATTAGAAAGCAACGCCAACCTGCTCCTGGGCACCGACAACGGCCTGCTCAACAGCCCCAACCTGTTTGCCGAACTGGATTTCACCTATAAAGTCGCCAAGAGCCAGTACGGCGATTCGATTCGCCCCGATCCCAGGGAAATTCTAAAAATGGTGACCACCAACGTGCGATCGCTCCTCGGCGGCGACACCTACGGCTATCTAGAACAAGGGCTTCCTGCGGATTTTGTCGTGCTGGACTTTACCCAACCGCATCTCCGCGCTAGTCGCCACATTCCTGCCAGTATCGTTACTCGCGTCACGCCGGCCGACGTGTTGGCTACGGTTCGTCAGGGTAAGGTGTTGTTTGGAGAATGAAGAGGGAAGAACGAAGAACGAAGAACGAAGAACGAAGAACGAAGAACGAAGAACGAGGGAAGAGGGAAGAGGGAAGAGGGAAGAGGGAAGAGGGGTTGGATTCTGGAGAAGTTTGCATGATGGGAGATGGGTATGGCGGAGTTTCCAGCGAAAGCTACGCTCTATGACCAAGATTTTTGCCTCTGGATAGACGAAACTGTGACTAAGCTGCGAGCAGGCGAGTTTGGCACTGTGGACTGGGAACATCTGATTGAGGAGGTTGAGGCGTTGGCAAAGCGCGATCGCCGAGAGCTAGAAAGCCGCCTGCGAGTGTTGCTGAGTCATTTGCTGAAGCGGGTTTATGTCAAGTCTCCAGAGGATTATCGGGGTTGGGAAAACCCGATCAAAGAACAGCGCAGCGAAATCCAACTGCTTCTCAGAGATTCACCCAGCCTCAAGGGTTATCTCGCCGAGATTTTTGAAGCGTCCTGGCGCTATGCTGCTGGACAGGTGAAGGACGACTATCCTGATGTTGCCCTGCCTGCCCATTGTCCGTTTCCCCCAGAGCTTGAACCCCTTCTGACGCAAAAGTTCTGGCTGGCTAATCCGCCTGGGCAAAATGCGGGAAACTAAAGATAAACCCTAGATAAACCCTGCATCTCTCCTTGCAAAATGCTTTCTCCCGACCTGCTGCATGTTTTTGTCTACGGTACGCTGAAACCCGGCGAATATTTCTATCCGCGCTACTGTGAGGGCAAAGTGGTGGCCAGCGTAGAGGCGATCGCCCTGGGCACGCTCTATGACTTGCCTATGGGGTATCCGGCGCTCACGCCTGGGGAAGACCCTGTTTATGGCTATGTGCTGTCCTTTGCGGATTTTGGCGTGCTGGCGGCGCTGGATGAACTGGAGGGCTATGATCCCGACGGCTCGCCGCTGCTAAACGAATACGAGCGATCGCTGGCAACGGTGTATGACCTGAACCGGGAAGCGCTGGGCCAGGCCTGGCTCTATTGGATGGCGACGAAACAGGCAGAACAGCTTGGCGGCACGCGCCTAGCCCACGGCCGCTGGACGGGGCGGAATCTGCCGCAGGAAGTTTCGCAATAACGACTTGCCCTGGTCGGTGAGAATGCTTTCGGGGTGAAACTGTACGCCTTGGAGGTGCGGAAATTCTCGATGGCGCACGCCCATAATCGTGCCGTCTTCCACCCAGGCGGTAATTTCCAGTACATCGGGACAGGTTTCCCGATCCACCACCAGGCTGTGGTAGCGCGTCGCCGTCATGGGGCTGGGGATGCCCTCAAACACGCCCACGCCCGTATGCTCGATTGCAGACGTTTTGCCATGCATTAGCTCCGCCGCCGAAGTCACCCGACCGCCAAATACCTGCCCAATCCCCTGATGCCCCAGGCACACGCCCAGCAGCGGCACTTCTGGCCCCAGTTCAGCAATCACCTGCGGCGAGATGCCTGCATCCTCCGGCCGTCCTGGGCCGGGCGAGATTACAATGCCGTCTGGCTGCAATTGCCGAATCTCTTCCACCGTGATCTCGTCGTTGCGATAGACCCGGATATCGGCAGCGACGGGCAGTTCTTCGCCCAGTTCCCCCAGATATTGCACCAGGTTATAGGTAAAGCTGTCGTAGTTGTCGATGACCAGGATCATGAGGGGTTGGGGGTTAGGGGTTGGGGGTTAGGGGTTGGGGGTTAGGGTCTGTTTTAAAAGTTGATTTTTCGTGTGCGTCGGGCACAACAATCAATCTCTCTAGGCACTTTTAAAGCGCATCTTAGAGGTGTTGGGGTGTTGGGGTGTTGGAGTGTTTTGGTATTGGCGGCTCGTGAGCTTCGCCGAACGAGGGGTTGGGGTATTGGGGTATTGAGGGGTTGGAAAGTCTGCTCCATCACTCCGTCACTCCGTCACTCCATCACCCCTCAAGCAAGGCCCAGAACGGCTAGCAGCGGCGGCAGCAGCAGCGAACCAGCCACCAGCAGGGCGGCGATCGCCGAAATCAAAACCGCTCCGGCAGCGCAGTCCTTAGCGGTTTTGGCGAGTTCGTGATAGGTCTGCTTAACGGTCAGGTCAACCACAGACTCAAGGGCGGTGTTCAGCAGTTCCATCGTCAGCACGAGGCCGCTGGTCAGACCAATGACCGCAATTTCGACGCGGCTGAGCTGGAGCCAAAGGCTAAGCCCGATCGCCACGCTGCCCACCAGCAGGTGAATCCGAAAATTTCGCTGCGTAAAGAAGGCATAGGTCAAACCCGCCCAGGCGTAGCGAAAACTCACAAATAAACTAGAGGCAACTTTCCACGAAAGATCGCGGTTGGGCTTGGTGGGAAACGGAATGGGGGGCGGTGGAACAGCCTGAAAATTTTCGGTGGGGAGGGGCTGAGGCATAGGAACCGTCGCAACTTTGAATACGGATAGGAGAGAAACCCAGGCAATGACCAGTAGGCGATCGCTTAAGAGTTCAAATCAGAACTCCGACAGTATCAAGAAAAAAGTTCAGGCGAACAGGAAAGAAGAGTGGATGACCAACTACAGCCTTGCTGGCGGTTTCGTCGTTTCGCTTCGTCAATCATCAGGATGCCCAGTTCCCAACGGCAAAGGACATGGCTATGACTCCCTGGTTAATCATACTGAACCTCCAGCGCAACAGTTTGTAGCAGATTAACTTGTTGCTGCAACATTTTTTGGAGTTGGGCTTCGTCAGGATGATCCCATCCCAGTAAGTGCAGCAGCCCGTGAGTCGCCAGCCAAGCTAGTTCTTCGGTCAGCGTGTGGTTGCGCTGTTGCGCCTGGGCAGCGGCGGTATCCAGCGAGATGATGATGTCGCCTAGAGGAAAGGGTTCTTCGGCAAGCAGTCCGGCAGGCAGCGCCACGCCAGACTCCAGCGCAGAAAACGACAGCACATCCGTTGGGCGATCGACTTGGCGGTATTGAGCATTGAGCTGGTGAATCTCGGCATCGGTGGTGAGGCGCAGACTTAGCTCATATACCCCAATAGGAGATAAATCGGGCACTAGTGCCGTCAGCCAGGTTTGGAACCAGGTGATCCAGGTGTCCTGAGAAATGGGAGAGGCGATCGCCCCCTCTTCCTGCACATCCACCTCAACCGAAACTCCCTGAGCAGACTGGGTTTCAGGCGTTCCAGTCCATACTTCAGCAGCCAAACGCCCCACTCCGGAGGCTTCTGGGATATCGGCTCGACCCGGAAATTCTGGAATCATCGTCCCTTCACCGCGTTAGGTAGGCCAGCCCCACCAGCAGTCCCAGCAGCCCCACCGTCGTCAGTGCAAAATGCTTGAGCGACGTGCCCCGCTTGCGAACCATGTTCCGCATGGCCAGCTTCACATAGCTGGGCGGCGGCTCCGATGGCGTAGCCTGAGCGGGATCGGGGGCTTCGGAAACGCTAGCAGGCGTGTCTTCCGATGAGGCAGGTTGTGAAATGTCACTCATAAAAAAGTCTGGCTCAACGCATAGAAACTGCGTACCAGACTAACTCTAAACTATTTCTTAATGTAACGATCGACTGCCTAAACCCTGCAAAATTTCCAGCCCCGAATGGGTGATTCTAGGGGCTGTCATCAATTGTCTGCTCAACACTGATTTCTTAAGAGGTTCAGCCCCTAGCCTGGTTTGCTTAGGCGGGCGCGATACTGCTGATTCCTTAAGGTTTCTGAGCTTAATTGATGACGCGCCCTAGGACTAACTCTTTAGTCCAGGTGAGTTACCCACTTCGTCCCGTTTTAGTCGCGCACCGGATCTTCGACATTCAGCGGCGTTGCCCGCCCAACAGACGCAGGCGCTGCCTCGACCGTCAGCACGCGACACTGTTCCGGCGGAAAGCTGAGTTGCACCAGTTGCCCAGCCGCAAACGTCTCTGCCTGACCTGTCGGCACATCCACATTCAAATAAAACTCGCCCACCAGCACCGACAGTCGCACCGCTGAGCCAAGGAAGGTTCGACCCGTGATCAAGCCGCTGAGCAAGTTAGTGTTCGGCGGAGCCGTCTGCTCTGGCGGCTGGGCGGTGATGCTTTCGGGGCGCACCAGCACCACCACGCGGCTACCCTCTGGCAACTCCACGAGCTGCGTCTGCAAAAACTCGTCGGGCAGGCTGGTGTTGGGGTGGGTGTCGATGCGGACTTTGCCGTCTACCCAAAAGCCGGGGATCTGGTTCATTGCACCGATGAAGGAGGCAGTAAACGCAGTGCTGGGGGTCAGGTAAATCTCCTCTGGCGTGCCTAGTTGCTCAATTTTTCCTTGGGACATGACCACGACGCGATCGCTCACACACAGCGCCTCTTCCTGGTCATGCGTCACAAACAGCGTGGTAATGCCCAACTGCTGCTGAATCCGGCGAATCTCGTTGCGGAGCTGCACGCGCACCTTGGCATCCAGCGCCGACAGGGGTTCGTCGAGCAGCAACACCTGCGGCGAAATCGCCAGCGCCCGCGCCAGCGCCACCCGCTGCTGCTGCCCGCCCGAAAGCTGATGCGGAAAGCGATCGCCCATACTGCCCAGCCCCACCAGTTCCAGCATTTCCTCGACGCGCTGCTGCTGTTGGCCCCGGTTCATTTTTCGCAGCCCCAGCCCAAAGGCAATATTTTGCGCCGCCGTCATGTGGGGAAACAGACTGTAAGACTGAAACACCATGCCCATATCCCGTCGATTTGCCGGAATCCGGGTGATATCCTGCCCATTTAGCAAAATTGTGCCGCCCGTCGGCTTTTCAAACCCCGCAATCATCCGCAAAATCGTCGTCTTGCCGCAACCCGACGGCCCCAGCAGCGAGACAAACTCGCCTGACTGGACTTGCAAATCGACTCCGCGAACCGCCAAAGTCTTGCCACCGTAGGATTTGGAGAGTTGGTTGAGGGAGAGGTGCATGGGAAGAGGGAAGAAGGAAGAACGAAAAATGAAGAGGGAAGAACGAAAAACGAAGAGGGAAAACGAAGATTGAATAAGGGGCGGCTCTCTTCTTGTACCCTGATTTTCAACGCTACAACTATCGCTACAACTATCGCGGCCCGCCCAACTGGCCGCTGCTGCCGCGGCCCAGCAGTTGCACAATGCCGATTGCGCCCCAGGTGAGGGCAAAGCTAACGACGGCAAGGGCAGAGGGTTCGTAGACTTTGCTGCTGGCGAGCAGGTTCATGTAGGGGCCGAAGGCGGGCTGGGCAAGCAGAGCGGCGATCGTGAATTCGCCCATGACGATGGCGAAGGTGATAAAGGCTCCGTTGAGCAGGGCGACGCGCAGGTTGGGAAAGATGACGCGCAGGATGACGGCGGGCCAGCTTGCGCCGAGGCTCTGAGCGGCTTCAGTAAGGGTCTGCACGTTGATGGCTCGCATCCCAGTGTCTACGGCGCGATACATGTAGGGAAAGGAGAGGACGACGTAGGCGACGGTGAGCAAAATCCAGCCGCCCGTGCGTGTGTTGAGCAGGGTGGTGCTGTAAGTGCGGATCAGCCCAAAGACCAGCACCACCGCAGGCACGACAAACGGCAGCAGCGTGATCAGCTCCATCACCGGGCGCATCCGGGGCAGACGGAGCTGCACCCAGTAGGCCGTGGGCACGATCAGCAGCCAACTGAGGGCGATCGCCCCCAGCGCCGTCAGCGCTGAAAAGGTAAAGCTTTCAAAAAACTTGGGGTCGTCGAAAATGTTGCTGTAGGCGGCGAGGCTGAGGGTATCTTTTTGTGCCCGCAGCGAAAAGTCGATCGTCGCAATCAGCGGGATCGCAAAATACAGCGTGCCGATCGCCATCCACAGCCACGCCCAGAGGTTGCCGCGTCGGGTCGAATCGGTCATCGCACCCACCTTGATGTGCGCCGTTGCAGCCAGGAGTAGAGGGCGATCGACACCGCCATGATCACCACCATGCCCAGCGCCAGCGCGTTGCCCAAGCCCGGATTTTGCAGCGCATCGCCCCGGATCTGCGCGTCAATCAAAATTGTCACCAGATTAATCTGCCCGCCCGTGAGCGCGTAGGCGGTGGCGTGCGCCCCAAAGGCGTTGCCAAACAGCAAAATCATCGTGCCCAGCAGCGACGGCATGAGAATCGGCAGCGCCACCTGCCGCCAATAGTCCCAGGAACTCGCACCCAGGTTTTCCGCCGCCTCGCGCCACTCCCGCCGCAGCCCGTCGAAGGCTGGCACCAGGATCAGCACCGTCAGCGGAATCTGAAAGTAGAGGTAGGTGAGCATCAATCCCCAAAACGTGTAGAGGTTGAAGCCCTGGGCGTAGAGATCTAGCCCAAGATTTTTCAGCCAGCCCGTCATCAGACCCAGCCGCCCCAGCGTGGCGATGAAGGCAAAGGCCAGGGGAACCCCTGCAAAGTTGGATGCGACACCGGAGAAGGTGACCAAGGGCGATCGCACTTTTTCTGGCAAGCCGCCCGCCGTCACCGTATACGCCATCAGCGCCCCCAGCACGCCACCGATCAGCGCCGTCACCAGGCTGAGGCGAATGCTGACCGCGTAGGCTGACATAATATTCGGTTGGCGCAAATCCAGAATATTTTGCAAAGTGAACTGGCCCGCATTGTCCTGAAAGCTGCGAACGGCAATCGACAGCGCAGGCAGCACCAAAAACGCCAAGGCGAACGCAAAAAACGGCACTAACCCCAGCCAGTCCCAGGGGCGATCGCCCTTCGCAGCCGATTGAATTAATTCCAGCGGTTGAACAAGCGTCATGGTTTATGTCCCGAAAGTCACAACCTGACTAAACGGTCTGACAAGGTAGTTCGATTGAACAGCCTGATCAGACCGCCAGCCAAATCGCAGCAGGAACCTACTTCACATCAGCGCCGACTACACTATCCCACTGCTTGGTGATTTTGTCGTTGGCAGGGGTGATTTGCGCTGCCGTGGGGAATGCAGCCTTTTCATAAATCGCGGCATCGGGCAGCTTTGCTTTCAGGTCAGCCGGAATCACGTTGCGCTTGTTCAAGTCGTCAAAGCGCACGGGACGCGAATACCCCTTCAGCCAGATCAACTGCCCCTCGTCGGAATAAAGATGCTCCATCCACAGGCGAGCCGCATAGGGACGGGGCGCAAAGGCATTAATCGCCTGCACGTAAACACCCGCCAACAGTCCCGTTTTCGGCAGAATCACCGCAATTTCGGGATTGCCGCCCGTTGCGTCGCGGTTGGCCAGGGCGTTGTAGTCCCACCGGAGGGCGATCGGGGTTTCTCCCTTGGCGATCGTCGCAGGCTTGGCAATCACGGGCAGCAGGTTGCCCGCTGCGTTCATTTTTTTGAAATACTCCAGACCCGGGCCTGGATCTTCCAGGGAACCCCCGTTGCCCAGCGCGGCTGCCCACACGGCGTTGATAGCTTGCCCCGACTTGCGCGGATCGCCCGCTAGCGCCACCTGCCCGCGATATTCCGGTTTCAGCAGGTCGCTCCAGTCCTCTGGCAGCGTCTTCACCACGTCGGTATTCACCTCGAAGGACATCACGCCGTAATAATCCCCAAACCAGAAGCCTTCGGGGTCTTTCAGCGCCGCTGGAATGGTTTCCCAGGTTGCTACCTTGTAGGGCTGCAGGAGTCCTTCTCGCTTTGCCTCTTCCCCAAACTTAAAGGCCACGTCAATCACATCGGGGTTCTGGGGCCCGCTGTTGCCCTTATTGGCCTTGATGGCTTCGATTTCGTCGGCAGAGCTTGCATCTGGGTTCAGGTCATTTAGCTTGATGAAGGGATACTTTTGCAAAAAGCTAGACTTCATCTCCTTGTAGTTCGCCCAGTCATCAGGCAGGGCGATGACTGAAAGCTCACCCTCGGCCTTGGCCCGCTCAATGATGGCCTCTAGCCCACCGGCTTCGGCCGCAGTCAACGGTAGACCACCTGCCGCAGGGCTGGCCGCCGGAGAAGCACCCGCAGGGCTGGCTGCCGGAGAAGCCGTCGGAGTAGTGGTCGATTGGGTGCAGGATGCCAGAATTGCGCTACCAAACCCAGCAGCGCTCCAGCCCAGAAACGAGCGGCGAGAAACGCGCAGGGGAGACTTGGATTGGGGGTCTTGACTCATAGGGAAGTTCTCTCAGTGCCGAAAGGTTCAGAATCATGCCAATGTTAAGTACACCACCAGGAGTTAAAGCAGCGATTACTGTCAGGCTAAGAACTGGTTAAAGCTGGCGTGTAGAATTATCAATGCCTGACAGCGACTTTGTTACAATCCGCTAATTTCCAGCCTGTGACCCACCTCTGACTATCCTGCGCCCTCTGCTATAGCATGGGGAGGTTCTTGTTTCAGGTTCTATGGTGATGACCGAAAACCCTGCCCTCACGCCCCAAGCCGACCAAGAAGCCGAGCAGCTTGATCAGGAGGCGATCGCGCCCGGACTCACGGATGAGCAGTATCGTCGCAAGATGCAGCGCCGAAAGGAAGTTCAGGAACAGCGGCTAGCAGAGCGATCGCTCTCCAAAGGCCTCATCATCGTCCACACAGGCAACGGCAAAGGCAAAACCACCGCCGCGCTGGGCATGGTGCTGCGATCGCTCGGCCATGGCCACCGCGTCGCCATTGTGCAATTTATCAAAGGCGCATGGGAACCCGCCGAAAAGACTGTCCTGCAACCCTGGACAGAAGGCGACGCGCCGCAGCTCCTGTTTCACGCGATGGGCGAGGGCTTTACCTGGGAAACCCAAGACCGCGATCGCGACATTCAAAAAGCGCACGAAGCCTGGGAGACTGCCTTGACCTATATTCAAGATCCCGACATCAAGCTGGTGTTGCTTGATGAGGTCAACGTTGCGCTAAAGCTGGGCTATCTGGCAGTGGATAGCGTACTGGCCGGGCTGGCGCAAAAGCCAGAGGAGTCTCATGTCATCCTCACCGGGCGCGGCGCACCGCAGGCGCTGATCGACCGGGCGGATTTGGTGACGGAGATGACGCTAGTGAAGCATCCGTTTCGGGAGCAGGGCGTGAAGGCCCAGCCGGGAATTGAGTTTTAGGGCGATCGCCCACCAGCGCCCATGAATTCCTAATTTTTGTAGCAAAAGCTACCATTTGCTGTGGGCGATGCTATTCTGAAGAAAGTATTTCGCTATTACCTTCATCAGAATTGCAAATGTTGGGACTTAACAGAAAAAATCGGGTTTCTCGCGAACAGGTTGCTCAAATGCACCACGAAAACCTGCGCCGAAACATTCAGCGTCGTCTAGAAGCTGCTCGCGCCAAGGGCGATGAGTCGCTTGTGCGTCAGCTCGAAGCCGAAGCCGACTACATTGGCTGAGCCTTGGCTGAGCCTCGGCTGAGCCTTGGCTGAGCTTTGGCTATATAGCCATGTAAAGGCTTGCTCACGACAAGGTAAAGGATTGGCGCTGTTAGCGCTCAATCAATCCAACTGACCCCGGATTAACATTTTTCTATTTGGCAGATTACATCAATGGCGATCGCCTCTATCCCCAGGGCGATCGCCATTTTTTGTGTCTTATCTCACTGATCGCATCGCCCCAGTGTTACAAACCAGTGTTACAAACGCTCTCATAATTGCCCCAAAACCCTATTCAGGCTTTCTTTAAGCTTTTTTTGCGTATTCCACCAAAGCCATACTGATGAATCTTTATAAGAAGTTCAGAACGATGTGATTTTTGTCAAGTCCTCAGGATGTTCAATCCGAACTTTTTTACATTTCTTCACTTGCTAAAAGTAACTCCAACCTGGTTGCACTTCGGCCGCCAGGAATGATCCCTCAACCGGAGGATGGCGATCGCCCGACACACTGTACACACCCTGATGGATAAGCTAGCAGGAACCTTGACCAAGCATCGATTCAAAGATCTTGCCTAAGATTCCAAAGACTCACCCACGGGGGGACTGTGCATTTTGTCAAACGATTGTTATCTTTTTTAATAGAAAGGTGGGAGCGCGGAGCCTGTTTTAGGGAACCCTACGAGGAACCTATCCAGCTAGCTTCCCAAGGAAGCTCGAATTCAACCATGTTCGACTTCTGACGTTGTTTACCTCAGTCAAGGAGAATTCCAATGAACGAACGAATTGAACTCTCTCTGGAACAGCAGTTCAGCCTGCGGTCTTTTGAAACCCAGGTCGAAAACATGAGCCGAGAACAGGCCCAGCACTTCCTGGTCAAGCTCTACGAGCAGATGATGCTGAAGGATGCCACCTACAAGAGCCTGCTGAAGCACCAGTGGGGCATCGAAGGCGGGGCCCAGTTCTAGTCCGCTAGAGTCGCAGTCGGCGACCTCCCTCTCTTGCTCGATTCCTGTCCTGTTGGGAAAGGAGCTGGGGATGCTGGGGCGTCTGCTCGATCTCAAGTAATTTCAAAAGCCTGATTGCCTTCTCCGGTTTCTGCTGACTAGCACTAGATCGTTGCAAATTCTCTAAGCATTGCACTCCATACTTTTTCTCGGCCTTGCTCCTGTCAATCGTTTCAGGTTGCGCGTTTGAGCGGCGCACCGACAGTTACCCTGTGCCAATCCTTTCATGACTTTGCTGAGTAGTTGACCAAGAATCTACAGCCTAGTAGCGTTCTATCCTGGTTTCACCCACCAAATAACAGCCCTGATGCCTATTTAACGTTTCGATAGAGTAGTTTCAGGGGAAAAGGGTTCGAGTTTGTCGCGTTGAGATGGTAGGGTTGGGTAGAGTTTTGCCGTGCCAATTTGCAGCCGTAACTCGCTAGGCAATTCTCACCATGCAGTTAATAGCGCCCCCTCATCGCGTATGTTCAAGCGTGCTTTGATTTGCACCGACTTTAAAGACGGTCTCTATCGCTTCGCCCGCTTCGTCCCCAGCCTCTCGGCATCCGGGCTAGAGCAGATTACGTTTTTACACACGGTTCCCGTTCTGGAGGGGCAAATCCCTCGCGAATCTGACAAGCCGTTTGTGGAGGCGCGAGAGCGTTTTGCAAAGCTGCTGGGCGATGTGCCTGCTGGGGTTGACGTGCAAGTTGAGGTGGCCTGGGGTAAGCCCGTCGAGCATATCCTTTCAGCCCGTAAGAAATATCAAAGCGATATCGTCTTTATTGGGACTGCGGGAGATGGGCTGCTGAAGGAAAAACTCTTTGGCAGCACGCCAGTTTCTCTCTGTCAGCAAGGAACGACGGCACTCTTGATTCTGCGTCCCCAATTGATTTCGGCTTACACCGAAGAGGAGCTAGACCTGCGGGCCCGCCACCTGTTCCGCTACTTGCTCTTGCCCTATGATGGCAGTGAAGCCGGACAGGCAATGCTCCGCCAGGTGAAGCAACTGGCCGCCGATCGCCCCCCCGGAACTTTAGAGAAAGCCTTGCTGTTTACGTCCATTGAGGATGTGGCTCGTAGCGCTGTGCTGCGGGATGCAAAGCGCGAAGAGGCGGCGAAGAACCTGGAAGCGGCAAAGCGAGAGCTAGAGGCGCTGGGCGTGAAAACGGATACGGTGGTGGCGCATGGCAATGCGGTGACGCAAGCGCTGGAAACGGCGATTGATATCGACATCACGGCGATCGCTGCTTCGTCTAAAACGATCGGGCGGTTGGTGGAGCTGTCGGTTCCTAGCTTTACGGGCGACCTGCTGCGCCGGAGCTGGCATCCGATTCTGTTCTTCCCGCCGTCCTGACGATTCGCTCTTGTCCAGCGCCTCTGTTTAGCCCCGCCCGCTCCGCCATGCCGGACTTTTATCCGCCCAAGCTGTCGCCGCCGCTGGTGTGGGCGGTGCAGCGCGTGTCGCCGCTGATTGCCCAATATCGCTACAAAATGCGGCTAGAGGTGCAGCCCAGTGACCTGGAGACGCTCCGCACGCTTCAGCCCCATCGTCTGCTGCTGCTGGCCAATCACCCGACGCATTACGACTGGATTGCGCTGTTTTTGCTATCGGCGCGGTGGGGGCAGCCGTTTCACTATCTGGCGGCGTATGAGCGGTTTGGTGGCGCGGCGGGCTGGTTTCTCCAGCGGATGGGGGCCTATTCTTTGCGGCGGGGACTGGGCGATCGCCCCAGTATGTCCAAAACGCTGGAGCTATTGTCGCAGCCCCGCTGTCGGCTGGTGATGTTTCCAGAGGGTGGCTTTTCCTTTCAAAATGACACGGTGATGCCATTTCGCACAGGCGCGGTGCAACTGGCGATGCAGGCGATGCAGCGGCAGCTTAAGCAGGGTACACCCGCCGAGGCTCTGGATGACCTGTACGTTGTACCAATTGCGCTGAAGTATCGCTATCAGGGCGACATGGCTCCGGCGATCGAACAAACTTTGAAGCAGCTAGAGAAGGCGCTGTGGGTGTTTCCTAGCAGCCCCGACTGGTATGAGCGGCTGCTGGTGATTGGCGAGCAGGTGTTGCTGGGGTTCGAGCGCGACTATGGGCTGCCGATCGCAGAAACCGTGCAGCGATCGCGCGATGACCGCATTCAGCAGGTCAAAGACCACATTTTGAACTATTGCGAGCGCACGCTGAAAATTTCGCCGAATTTCCAGGAGCCGCTGCGAGAGCGGGTCTATCGCATCCAGCGGAGCCTGGAGGCGCAGGCGGGCACCCTCGATCTGCGAACCCATGAGGCGATCGCCCGCGCCGCTGCCCAGTTGCTCAATTTCAACGCCATCTCAGATGGCTATGTGGCTGCCAACCCCACGCCAGAGCGCTTTCTGGACACGCTCACCCGGCTAGAGCGGGCCGTATTTGGCATCGACCGGCCGCCCCCTAAGGGCGATCGCACGGTCATCCTCCGCGTCGGCGAACCCGTAAACCTGACGCAATACCTGGACGACTATATCCAAGACCGGACCCAGACCGTCGAGCAGTTAACCGAAAAGCTCCGCAGCACCGTGCAGACCAACTTGGATCTCATGTAGGTCAAGCAACTAGATCAAGCAACCCTAATCGCTCCAAGTCCTCAGTCTGCCCAAAGAGGGACAGTCTGCCCAAAGAGGGACTGACCCCCAAACCCACCCTGCGATAGCATTGCGGAACAATCTCTGACAGAACTTACCCACCTGAAGTGTCTGAGCCTGATCCCCCCTCGCCCCCCCTTAAACAAAGGGGAGAACCGAGCCAGTTCAGAAGTACCCTTATTTTCAGCGAAGCAGCCCGTCAGCGCAGAAACTCAGAAGGATCTAACCGCAGCCCTCCCCAATTCCCTCTTCGTTCTTCCCTCTTCGTTCTTCGTTCTTCGTTCTTCCCCCTTCCCCATGCCTCGCTACCCCCTCATTCTCCAGCACAGTCGCGAAGACTGCGGCGTGGCCTGTCTGGCCTCAATTGCCAAACACTACGGACGCACGGTGTCCTTTACCCGCATTCGCGAAGCCATCGGCACGGGGCAATTGGGCACGACGATGCTAGGGCTGCGGCGGGGCGCGGAGTCGCTGGGGTTTCGTGCCCAGTCGGTGGTCGCGTCAGCCGAAGTGCTGGATGCGCTCGATCGGATGCCGCTGCCCGCAATTTTGCACTGGCAGGGGAATCACTGGGTGGTGCTGTATGGACAGAAGGGCGATTCGCGAAGCAATCCCTACGGGAATCGCCCCTTTGAGCGTCCCTCCGATCACCTTGTGATTGCTGATCCAGCAGTCGGTTTGCGCTTTTTGTCGCGAGTGGAACTGCTAGAGGGTTGGGCAAACGGCGTGATTCTGCTGCTGGAACCTGATCCGGAGCGCTTTTTCAGCCAACCCGACGACCCGACGGTGACGGCGGCCCAACTCTGGCAGCGAATTCGCCCCTATCGCTGGGTGCTGCTGCAAGCGGTGATTTGCGCCAGCCTGATTGGGCTGCTGTCGCTGGCTTCGCCCGTGTTTCTGCAAATTTTGACGGACGAGGTGCTGCTGCCTGCTGAGGAAACGGGAGCCTTGCCCGCCCGGCGGCAGATGCTCTTGGGCATCGTGGCGGCGGTGATGCTGCTGTATGTGTTTCGTAGCGGGCTATCGCTGGCAGCGGATTTGTTGATTGCGCGGTTTGCCCAGCGGCTAGAGTTGGGCTTTGTGCTGGAGTTTGGGCAGCAGGTGTTGCGGCTGCCGCTGACCTACTACGAAACGCGGCGCAGTGGCGAGGTGGTCAGCCGACTGCGCGATATTGAGGAAATTAACCGCCTGGTGTCGGAGGCAGTCGTCAGTCTGCCGAGTACGGTGCTGGTGGCGGCGGTGTCCTTTGGGCTGATGCTGTTTTATAGCTGGCGGCTGACGCTGGTGGCGGTGCTGGTGGCGATCGCCATGACCCTCTCCACCATCTGGTTTCAGCCTGTGCTGCGGCAAAAAACGCGGGCGGCAATGGTGCTGGAAACCGAAAACCAGGGCGTGCTGGTGGAAACCTTTAAGGGGGCGCTGACGCTGAAAGTGCTGGATGCGCGATCGCCCTTTTGGGAAGAGTTTCAGCAGCGATTTCGCAAGCTGGCGGCGCTGCTATTGGAAACCATGCAAATCGGCATTATCAACAGCAACTTCAGCGCACTGGTGTCGGACTTGGGCAACGCGCTGCTGCTGGGCATCGGTGGACTGCTGGTGTTCAGCCAGGATTTGTCGGTGGGGCAACTGTTGGCTTTTACCACGCTCAACCGCAACGTGGTGGGGCTGGTGGATTTGCTGGTGAACTATGTAGACGACGCGGCGCGAGTGCAGACCGCCAACGCCCGTCTGCATGAGGTGATCGCCGCCACGCCCGAAGCCGATCGCCTGGACAAACCCTGGAAGACGCTGGCCGACGATGCGGCGATCGCCTGCGATGGAGTCAGCTTCTTCTATCCCGGTCGAGTCGAGTTGCTAAAGGACTTTTCGCTGACAATGCCCGGTGGACAGGCGATCGCCCTGATCGGCCGCACGGGCTGTGGCAAAAGCACCCTCGCCAAGGTCATCGCCGGACTGCACCAGCCCCAGTCGGGCACGGTTCGCATTGGCGATCATGCGCTCAAGGATCTGTCCCTTGCCTGCGTGCGGCGACAGGTCATTTTAGTGCCCCAGGATTCATTTTTCTGGAGCCGCTCGATTGTGGAAAACTTTCGCCTGACTCAGCCCCATGTCCCCCAAGCAGACATTCAGACCGTCTGCCAGATGACGGGCGCAGACGACTTTATTCAAAAGCTACCAGATGGATATCAGACCATTCTGGGCGAATTTGGCTCTACCCTCTCCGGCGGCCAGCGCCAGCGGCTGGCGATCGCCCGCGCCCTGCTCGCCGACCCGCCGATTATGATTCTCGACGAATCCACCAGCGGTCTCGATCCGGTCAGCGAAGCCGAGCTTCTCGACAAACTACTATGGCAGCGTCGGGGCAAGACGACGATCCTGATCAGCCATCGCCCCAACGTGATTGCGCTGGCGGATTGGGTCGTGTTTCTGGAAGAGGGACGCTTGAAGCTCGCGGGGACGATGGAGGACGTGCGATCGCAGGCAGGCGACCACCTCAACTTCCTGACCGTTTAATTGCAACGGACTTACGCACTTACAACAAGCTTTCTGGTTTTGGACGATTTCGTCGCCAGCGCCGCAGCCAGTGCGCGTCACCCACAGGTCAAAATGCACAGCAAAAGCGCTACAGCACCTTCTCCAAAAACTGTTGCGCCCGGGCGCTCTTGGGCGTAGAGAAAAACACGTCTGGTGGCGCGTCTTCTGCAATCTTGCCGCCTTCCAAAAACAGCACCCGATCCGCCACGTCTCGCGCAAAGCCCATTTCGTGCGTCACGATCGCCATCGTAATGCCCGTCTGAGCCAGCGACTTCATCACATCCAGCACTTCCTTCACCATTTCTGGGTCGAGCGCCGAGGTCGGCTCGTCAAACAGCATATACTCCGGCTCCATCGCCAGCGCCCGCACGATCGCCACCCGCTGCTTTTGCCCGCCCGACAAGCGCGAAGGATATACGCCCGCCTTTTCTGCCAGCCCGACGCGATCTAGCAACTCGATCGCCTTCTCTTCGGCCTGCGCCTTAGACCAGCCCTTCACCTTGCGCGGCGCATAGGTCAGGTTTTCCAACACGGTCATATGAGGAAACAGGTTGAAATGCTGAAACACCATGCCGACATTTTGCCGCACTTTTTGAATGTCACATTTGGGATCGGTGACTTCTACATTGTTGATATAAATGCGGCCGCGAGTTGGCGTTTCCAGCAAATTCAAACATCTGAGAAACGTCGATTTTCCAGAACCGGAGGGGCCAATGACGGCCACTACTTCGCCATCTTTAATCTCAGTGGAAATGTCTTTCAATACATCCAGCTTGCCAAAGGATTTTGTCAAAAACTCAACTCTAATCACTTCTCCGCATCCTCCGTTCAAATCGTCGTGCAAACAGCGTCAGCCCCATCACCAAAACGTAATAAATCACACCCGCCAATAGCAATGGCTCAAAGTAGATAAATTTCTCTGCGGCCACCACCTGCGATCGCCGCATCACGTCCAACGCCCCCACCGTAGACACCAGCGCCGAGTCTTTCAGAAGGGCGATACTGTCGTTTACCAGCGCAGGCAAAATATTCTTAAACGCCTGAGGCAAGATGATGTCTTTCATCATCATGGGATAGCCCACGCCCAGCGTTTGCGCCGCTTCGCGCTGCCCCTTGTCTACCGCCAAAATGCCACCCCGAATCGTTTCTGAACTGTAGGCGGCTGAATTTAGCGCAAAGGTAATCACACCGGCTTGCAGACCTGTAATTGGGTATCCCGTGAGCTGGGGCGTTGCAAAGTAGATTAAAGCCAACTGCAAAATGAGCGGCGTGCCCCGAAAGATTGAAGTATAAATATCCGCAAACCACCGCAATGGCTTAAACGTTGAAACCTTGAAGAAAGAGAGAACAATAGCTAAAGCAAAACCAAAAAGAGCCGATAGGAGGGTAAATAGAAGCGTAACCTGAATGCCCCCCAAGATATAGGGAATATTAGGTGCAATCTTGCCGAAATCGAGATTTAGCTGCCCTAGCAAGAGTGGGGGAAAGTTTAATATAAACGTACTGCAATCCATGCCGTTTGAATTCCTCAGATGTTCCGATAGCGCAAAACAATTGCCTCGCAGATATTTAACTAAAGCGAATACGGCAACTGGGGCTGGGGTTAACTTGCTCTAGCCAAATCAGGTGGAGTTATGTTAACACCTACTCCTGAAAAAAATGCTTCATTGAAGTTTAGTGAATTTCAAAGAAACGCAAGCTTTCAGCTTTACAGCGCCGCAGGCTGTTAATCTCCAGTGTGAGTTCTTCAGTTTGAAGCTGAGAAGCTTAAAACTCAAAGCAATAGCATACTATGGCTTTTATCCTTAAATAGTGCGAAGGGAGACAGTCAAAAAAAGTTCGTAATGCTTATTTTGCGACGATCTCTGCTCTTTTTTCGGGAATGGCGAAACCCAGGCCGCGCAAGCGCCGCTGAAGCGACTTGGGCGATCGCCCGGCCAATTTCACAGCCCAAAAGACGGCCTTGCTCAAGCATCAGATGCGTCGCAGACCGTCTCGAAATTCATCTTTGTATTCAGCATTACTTAAGATTTAACAGCAACGCCTGGTGCGTCCATCGGCAGCTATGCCGGCCATTCCCACAGCTCATCCTGAAGCTGGAGCTGAGACCATTCTTGATCTAGCAGGCTCAGTTCTTCTGCGTCGATCCACGGGTCAAACAGGGACGTGGCGGGTTGCAGCGCAGCGAGATCCTCAAACAGCATCTCCGGTGGCGCGATCGCCGTTGAGGGTGCAGATAGCGGCTGCCAGAGCGGCGCAGCCTGGGTCGCCAGCAGCGCGATCGCCTGGTCGAGATCTTCTGGCGGCGCAATTGCGGCGATGGGCTGAGGCAGCGGCGCGGGGGCGATCGCTGAAGAAGACGAAAACTCGACAGACGCGGTCCATTCTGCGGCTGGGGGTGCCCATTCTCCGAAGCTAGCTGCTGCAACCTCTGGCGGAGCAACCGTGACATGGGGCGAGGCTGCCGGGCTGTGAATGCTGGGTTGAGAAGCGGCCAGCCCAACCAGCATCGGCGGCGCGTCGATTCGCAGCGATTGGGCGATTGCCGCCTGGGGTGCATCTTGGGCGGCCAGCGCCGCTAGCGTGTAAACCGCAACATGGGAAAGCGCCTTAGCCATGAGTCTCAGGGAGGGGGTGAGGAGAGAAACAGCAATCGGGTCGCCTGCCTGCATCATTGCCGCATTGTCCAAGCTGGCCTGCGCCAAAAGACTCCAAACGAAGGCAGCGTCCCTCACTTAATACATACGTGCCAACGGCGACGAATCAGGACAGGCAACCTGCTGACTGAGCAATTTTCTCAGGCGGTTGCTTGTCTTGATGTTTTGAGACTTCAGTAAACCTCTTGCATCAATGCTTTTCTGGAAGCGTGAATTGTCGGGCAGCACCGTCGCCCAACGATTCAAGCCAGAGGGCTAGTTTGAAACCTCAGAGAGTGGGAGGTGACGGTAAGACGAGCAATGGGGACGCTATTTCCCATACCAGGCTTTGCGCCAGGCCTGCATTTGCTCGATTTCCTGCTTTTGGGAAGCGTAGATTTCTTCTGCCATCTGGCGGAGTTCAGGGCGATCGCTCTTTTCCAGCGCCTCCTGCGCCATCACCAGCGCCCCTTCGTGATGCGGAATCATCGCCTCGATAAACCGCAGATCAAACTGGTCATCCGCAGCGCCCAGATCGCCCGCCATCCTCATTGCGTCGCGCATTTCTGGGGTCATGGGCATCATGTGGTTCATGCTGTCGTGCCACATCACGGGCTGATCGCCTGCGTTGGGATACCACGCCTTGCGCCAGGCCTGAAGCTGGCTGATTTCCTGTTCCTGGGCGCGGAGGATGGCTTCGGCGAGGGTGCGAATTTCAGGACGACTGGACTTTTCCAGCGCTTCTTGCGCCATTAGCACCGCGCCTTCGTGATGAGGGATCATGCCGTCGATAAACCGCAGGTCAAAGGATTCATCCTTAGGCCCTAAGCTCATGCTGCTGTGATCCATGCCGTCCGTATTATGACCCATCGTTGCTGGGGCGGTGGACTGGCTGTTCTGGTGGCCAGAGTCGTGGCTACAGGCAGCTAAGCCCAGACTTCCAGCAAAAACAACCGCGAGGAGGACTTTTTGGACGTTTGCTTTGACGTTCGCTTTTTTAAGGTTCATCGGTCAATGTGGATTAAAGTCTACACGTTGAGATCAAGAAGTTGAGATCTAAGGACGTTATTCCACTCTAGAGTCTCCAGTTTGCTGGAGAGTCAAGCCCGTGTAAAAGGTGGGACTGAAACCTTGGGCGGGCGATCGCTCAAATCCCACGCCCCACCCCGTGGCTCTTCCAGGAAGGGGGCTTCGATCGGTCAAACCTCATCTGGGTCAACGCCCATAGCCCGCAGTCGCTCTGCCAGTCTATCTGCCCGCTGGCGTTCGGCTTCTGCCCGCTGGCGTTCGGCTTCTGCCCGCTGGCGTTCGGCTTCTGCCCGCTGGTGTTCGGCTTCTGCCCGCTGGCGTTCGGCTTCTGCCCGCTGGCGTTCGGCGTTTTGTCCCTCTGCTCCAGTCCAAATCACCTGCCCTTGAGCATCGCACCAGCGTAGCCAGTGTCCGCTTACCCCTTCAAATTCGCCCTCCCAGAGCGTCAACCCCAACCCCACTGCCTCTAACCAGACAGGCGGCTGCAAGAGGTGATATCGCCCCTCCCTCAACGCCCAGGTTCGCAGCAGCGATCCATCCATCTCTTCTGGAGCCTGAAGCTGTTCCAGCGGATCAAACACAACGTAGTAGGGCACCCCAATGCGGGCATAGAGGTCCTTCTTACTCAGGGTTTTGCCCTTCTGCTGAGATTTATGGCTCAGCGCTAATTCATCTCCTTCTCGGTTGGAGACAATTTCAATGCACACGTCCGGCACTTTGCCAAACTCCCAGACAAAGTAGGAGCGGTTTTGCTTCTGGCTCCAGTCTGTTGGCATTTCCAACCCTAAACTCAACATCGCATCGGGAACAATCGGGTCTTGTTTGAGCGCATAGAAGACCCCCACATTGGCAGCAGCAATAAACGGGATTCCCGGCGACCAGGAGCTATACAGCGGTTCCACTAGGAGTCGTTGCTGTTTTTCGGATTGAAAATTGTCCACTGGTGTGTCGTCCTCGGTGACCAGATGGCTGATGTCCAGTTCCGTCACGATTGCGTCGTCGTTTAGCAGGTTGTGTGCCATAGAATATGATCCAACCCGATACAGCAATACCGTCTATTCTAGTCAAGCGAGTCTAGTCAAGCGAGTCAGAGATCTCTTTTCCTCACGCCCTTGAGCGACTGCTGATTCCAGGCAGTCTGCTGAACCCCGCTCTCCCCGCGATCGCCCAGACTGAGATCGCACATTGAAGCCTTTCGCTGGGGCTACCTGTAATTGGCGATCGCCAGCGTGTAGTCTTGAAACATAGCGGCTGGCCTGCTCCCAAATCCTCCTCCTTTCCCGGTCTGCCGTCTTCCATGCGCGGGAGCTTTCTACCATGATGCAGTCCGTCTTCAATCAGCCTGCCTACCTGCTTTGGCTGGTGGGAGGAATGTGTTGCTTGTTTTTGAATTTGCTGGTGTTTGAGCCAACCATCACAGCGCTGGGCATTGCGGCCATCATTACCTCCATCGCCGCCCTCAGCCTGCCCAGCGTGGGGCTTCAGATGATGCTGTGGGGCATTTTGTCGGTGGCGCTGGCGATCGTTATGCGCGGGCTAGTGCCCCAATCGTCCAAAGCTCTGGCAGCTCCGAGTGAGGCCCAGGTCTCTGTGACGATTCCACGCGGCGGGGTCGGAGAGGTGACCTATGAAGGCACAATTTGGTCAGCCCGCAGCCAGGTTTCGGACGTGGCGATCGCCGTTGGGCAGACGGTTCACGTCGTCGGTCGCCAGGGGAACACGCTAATCGTTCTCCCCGCAGGGTTTGTGCAAGATCGCCCAGTTTGAGTATTCGCCCAGTTTGAGTATTTATTGAGTATTAATTTGAGTATTCGGGCGAACTCCCCCATCGTCCCACCGCCCCAATCCCCTGTCACCGCAAACCCTCCCCTAACCCGTGATTCGGATGTAGCATAGAGTCAGTGCAATTATTCAAACCCTGATGGCCTCATCTCCTGCGGAAACTCCTGAGTTGCAAATTCGACCGCTGCTTCGTCGTGACCTGGAAGTCGTGGAGCGGTTGATGCTGGATGCACTAGAAACGGACACCGAGAGCAACCGTCTAGAGGTAACGCAGCGAGTGCAGCAACTCCGACGCTGGTACGGGCTACTCAAAGGGTTAAGTTTATTCCCCAATCCCCTGCAACATCTGCTTTCAACCTACGTGGCTGAGCAAGACGATCAGGTGCGCGGGGTCATTCAGGTTTCGCCGTTCAACCGCACACGCAGCACTTGGCGGATTGAGCAAATTGCGGTCGGGCAATATTCCCCCGGCGAATTCAGACAAACCTCGCTGATGGACGTGGGTTCCCAACTCCTGCGCTACTGCCTGCAAGCCATTTGGGAAGCCCGTACCTGGCTGATTGAGGTGGATGTCAACGACAACTCAGTGATTGGGTTATGCCGCAAAACAGGCTTTCAACCGCTGGCGCAGATGACCTACTGGGCGATCGCCCCCGAGCTGTGGCAAGCCCTAGCCGAGCGACAGCCCGATTTGCCTAACCTGCTGCCTGTGGGCAACGCCGACGCGGGGTTACTGTGCCAACTGGACACAGCCTCGATGCCGCCCCACGTCCGTCAAGTGTTTGATCGCCACATCACCGACTTCAAGACTGGCCTGCTGGGCAGCGTCACAGACGGGGTGGGGAGTTGGCTCACTCCGGTGCAGGTGGTTAGCGGCTACGTGTTCGAGCCACAGCGCAAAGCAGCGATCGGCTATTTTCGGCTGCAACTTTGTAAAGACGGCAGCCACCCCCACGAAGCCAAGCTAACGGTTCACCCGGCCTACACCTGGCTCTATCCAGAGCTATTCTGCCAGATGGCGCAGGTGGTGCGGGGCTATCCGGAGCAGGCGCTCATGGTCGATTCGGCCGACTATCAGCCGGAGCGGGAAGACTTTTTGCAACAACTGGGCGCAGCGCAAACCCACCACACGCTGATGATGTCGCGCTCGGTGTGGCACAAGCTGCGGGAAGCCAAGCCGCTAGAGGGGCTGCAACTAACCGACGTGCTGCAAAATCTCCAGCCTGTGCGAAAGCCAGTGCCCAGCCGCTTCTCGCTGGAATCGGGCAACGGCAACGGCAAGCCCGACACCAAGCCACCGGGGCTGTCTAAAGATTCCAACTGAAGATTCCAACCGATCTCAACTAACTGATCTCAACACTAATCTCAACTAAGTTCTACGGCATGACGCGGATCTCGGCGCTGGGGCTGGATGTGGGTAGGAAGCGCATCGGCGTAGCAGGCTGCGACGGCACGGGGCTGATTGCCACGGGTCTAGAGACGATCGAGCGGCGATCCTTTGCCGAAGATGTGGCGCGGCTGCGGACGCTGGTCGAGGCGCGGCGGGCAACGGTGCTGGTGGTGGGAATGCCCTACAAGCTGGATGGCGAAGTGGGGGCGCAGGCGCGGCAGGTGCAGCGGTTTGCCGAGCGGCTGGGAGTGGCGCTGAATCTGCCAGTGGAGTATGTGGATGAACGGCTGACTTCTGTTGCGGCGGAAGAGCTAATTCACGCGGAGGGACGATCGCCCTCCCACAACAAGGCGCTGATCGACCGCAAAGCCGCCGCCCTTATCTTGCAGCAGTGGCTAGACGGGCGATCGCCCCCTCAGACCTAGCCTTTTACCCGATCTGAGTGTTTACAAACCCAAAACCCAAAATCCAAAACCCAAAATCCAAAATCCAAAGCTGCTCCTGTTTTCCATTCGCCGAAGAGTCCACCAGAATCCACCTTT
Organism: Leptolyngbya sp. O-77; assembly: GCF_001548395.1. NCBI lineage: Bacteria > Bacillati > Cyanobacteriota > Cyanophyceae > Leptolyngbyales > Leptolyngbyaceae > Leptolyngbya > Leptolyngbya sp. O-77. The sequence continues at coordinate 3,943,411 of NZ_AP017367.1, read as the reverse complement.
TCATCAATTGCGGCGCAGCGATGCGGTAAAGTTTTCAGTAGCAATGCGCTTGTGAACTCTTGCTGGCGAAGTTTTTTTAAGGATATTGGCATGGCAAAGGTCGGGAAAAATAATGATGACTTTGAGACAAACCAGGGCGATTTGGAAGAGGAGTTGCCTACCGTCAGCCTGACAGACGAGGCCGGGCGATCGCTCGTTTGTTATGTGGAGCATTCGGTCGAAGTAGACGGACAAGCCTACCTGCTGCTGCTGCCAGTCGATTCGCCGATTGAAATCTTTGCCTGGGAAGACGACGAAGACGCAGACGCAGAAACGCTTGTTGACCTGGCAGATACGCAGGTTGAAGAGATTTTTGAAACCGCCCGGGCCGTATTGGCAGAGCAAGATCTAACGCTTAAGCGCACCGCCTACACGCTGACGGCGGCGGGCGATCTGCCCGAAGTTTCAGAAGAAGACGTGATCACGATTGACATGGGCGAAGAAGGCGGTCTGGTAGATTCCGAACAGTTTCAGCGGCTCACCTCCTTCTATCACGAAGAGCAGGAATACGACGTTTGCACGCCCCTCGATCCGCTCATGTTTTTTGCCCGCCTTAACGCCAGCGGCGAACCTGAATTGCTCTCTCCAGAAGAGTTTCAGGCAATCCGCCCGCAGCTCGAGGAGCAGTTGTTTGACTCGTTTGAGTAATTTGGAATGCGTAATTTGGACGAGTCTTTGGGAGATACGTTAGTTGATTCAGTTAATTGGTTGAGCGTGCGGTCGCCTGGCTAAAACGGCACAGGCGGAACCTGCTCCCTGCCTTATTGGTCAATTCGTCAATCAATCAGGAGGCAGATCGCAGGTCTGTTGTCGTTGGACTAAGGTTAGACTGCGTTCAGGGATTTGATGCAGAAACCCGCAGGGCGATCGCCCTACCACTCTGGGTTCGGAAGCTCTGGGTTTGGAGAAGACAGCCATGTCGGTTAAACGATTGTCTGGATGGTCTAAGGGGTTAATCCTGCTGACGCTGGTGCTGCTGGCGTTGCTGCTGGGCGGCTGGCAAGGCTGGCGCTGGTGGCTGGGGGCGATCGCCCCGGCAACTTCAACAACCGATAGTGGCGACCCTCTGGAAGGCGCAACGGAGAGGGGCACTGTGCAGGTCAAAATTCCCCCAGGCAGCACCGCCCAGCAAATCGGCGAAACCCTGAAAGCTCAAGGCATCATTCGCTCAACCCAAGCCTGGAACCTGTGGACACGCTGGCAAACCGTGCAAAAGCGGCCGGGCAGCTTTCAGGCAGGGACCTACGCCCTCTCACCCGCTGAGCCGCTGCCCGCGATTGCCGACCAGATCTGGCGGGGTGAAGTCGTGCAAAACAGCTTCACCATTCCCGAAGGCTGGACGATTCGCCAAATGGCGGAGTATTTTGAGGAGCAGGGCTACTTCCCCGCTGAGGAATTCATGGCTGCCGCCCAAGACATTCCGCGCGATCGCTTTCCCTGGCTGCCCGAAAACCTGCCTATTCTAGAAGGCTTCCTGTTTCCCGATACCTACCAGTTTGCGGGAGAACTCACGCCTGAGTTGGCAATCGACCAGATGCTCCGTCGATTTGAGCAAGTCGCCCTGCCAATTTATGACGAAGGGCGATCGCCCTACAGCTTTATGGAATGGGTAACGCTGGCCAGCATTGTCGAAAAAGAAGCCGTCGTTCAGGAAGAGCGTCCTACCATCGCCAGCGTATTTGCACGGCGACTGCGCGAGGGCATTCCTCTGGCTGCGGACCCCACAGTGGAATATGGGTTGGGTATCCGGCAAACCGTTGAGCAGCCGCTGACCTACGCCCAGGTGCGCCAGCCCTCGCCCTACAACACCTACATTAACCCTGGCCTCACCCCTACGCCCATCGCCGCGCCCGGTTTGGCTAGCCTGGAAGCCTCCCTCAATCCTGGCGATACAGAATACCTGTTTTTCATGGCACGATACGACGGTACGCATATCTTTAGCCGGACGCTGGCCGAACACGAAGCCGCCAAGCGAGCGGTCGATGCGGAACTGTCTCGGCAAAACTAGAGCTTCGAGATTACAGAAAATCATCCAACGGCATCAGGTCTACCAGGTAGAATTTAGGCTGGGCTTCTGGCTGAGGAAGCGCAGCGCTACGCCTCAATTCGCCTTTACGAAAAAATGTCCTGGGGAAAACTCTTACAACCTGACCTGGTGTTGGGCAGCAGCATCTTGGCGCTGACTCCAGAGTTATTGCAGCAATATAACCTGCGGGGGCTGGTGCTGGATGTAGATGAAACACTAGTGCCAATCCGGGTGGCCCAGGCCTCTGGGGAACTGCGCGAGTGGGTAGCGCAACTGCGGCCGGCGATCGCCATCTGGCTGGTGAGCAACAATATCAGCAAGTCGCGCATCAGCAGCATTGCCAACTCACTGGAGTTGCCCTATCTGCTGGGTGCGGGCAAACCCTCGCGGCGCAAGCTGCGGCAGGCCGTGGAGGCAATGGGCATTCCGATTGAACAGGTGGCAATGGTGGGCGATCGCCTGTTTACCGATGTGCTAGCGGGCAATCGCCTGGGCATGTTCACCATCCTGGTGGAGCCAATGGCAGACCCCGCCGTGGAGGTGCGCCGCAGCCCCGTTCGCAACTTTGAAGTGTGGGTGTCGCAGGCCTTGGGGGCATCGCTCACGCCCCGGCGGTAGAAAGGCGGCGCCGATTTTGGATTTTGGATTGGCGATTTTGGATTGCCGCCCGCTGGATTGCCGCCCGCTGGATTGGCGATTTTGGATTGCCGAATCCAGCAGCCTGTAAATTTATTGCGAAATGTTGCGCTGTCGGGGTGATAGTGTTACATTACTTTACAGAGATTCCTGCGAAGCGATCGCACTGACGACTTCAACTGTTCATCCAGGCAGTCTGCCAGTGACTTCGTTCTCCTAGCATCACATCTCTTTCCAACACAGCGAACCCAGCCAGCCTGCTGTAGGGCTGGCTGTTTTTTGTGTTGCACTCTTGACGACTTATCTATCAGTTGTCGATGCTGCTGTCGATGCTGCTGTCGATGCTGCAAGTGATATTGCTAGCAGTCTTGCAGACGCTCGCCTAGCAAAAAATCACAAATCCAAAATCACAAATCCAAAATCGCGATTACCAACCGTCGGGGCGATCGCCCCCCTGCCAGATTTCCAGATCTAGATCGTTCAGGTCGATCAGGGCGCTTTGAATGTTCTGGGCGGGGCCGCGCAGCTCCAGGTCAAACCAGCCGTCGTCGCGGGCGTTTGCACCCAGCAGCGCCGCCAGAATGTTTACCGTCAGCCCGTGCTTGGAAACTAGCCGGGAAATGACGGGTTCTTCGTGATACTGCTTGGGAATGCGGACGCGGATACGGGTCTGGGTGGGGCGATCGCCCCCGTGATCCAGGTCGTCTCCGTCGGAATGGGCGATCGAGGTCGTGGGCACAGTCATGGCTAAATCTCCTATAGTTCGATGAGGTCTGACGAGCAGCGGATTCAAAACCACAGAGCGAGACTGTTCAGCGCTATTCCACAGCACAGGCGCTACTCTTCAACGTCTTTAATGCGCGTTTTGCGCTCCACAAGTTCCTTTAGCACCAGCGTAATTACGGCTAAAAACGCCAGCAAGACGGCTGCGGAGTAGGCTTCCGGCGTTTTGTACTGCTTATAGGCCTCTTCCACATAGAGCGGCAGGGTTTGGGTCTTGCCAATGATATTGCCCGACACCACCGACACCGCGCCAAACTCGCCCATCGCCCGCGCATTGGTGAGAATCAAACCGTATAGCAGGCCCCAGCGGATATTCGGCAGCGTCACTCGCCAAAAGGTTTGCCAGTCGCTGGCACCCAGGGTCTTCGCCGCTTCTTCCTGGTCGGTGCCCGCTTCCTCCAGCACCGGAATCACCTCCCGTGCCACAAACGGCATCGTTACAAACATCGTCGCCAGCACCATCCCCGGCACCGCAAAGATAATCTTGATGTCGTTGGACTGGAGCCACGGGCCAAACCAGCCGTTTCGTCCGTATAGCAGCACAATCATCAAGCCTGCCACCACAGGCGACACCGCAAAAGGAATATCGATAATGCTGAGCAGCAGCGTGCGACCGGGGAACTGGTGACGCGCAATCACCCAGGCGGCGCAGAGTCCGAAGATGGTGTTAATTGGGAGGGCGATCGCCGTAATCAGCAGCGTCAGCTTGACTGCATTCAAAAACGTTGGAGAAGTCAGGTTCGAGAAAAACGGGCCAACTCCGTCTTTAAACGCCTGCACAAACACATTCAGCGCCGGAATAAACAAAATCAGCGTCAAATACAGCACCGAAACGCCGATCAGCACCCACTTGACCCACGCGCCCCGGCTGCGAGGTGCGGCTCTGCGTCCCGATGAAGACTCTGGCACGTTAAACAATTCTGCATCAGTCGTCATAGCGTCTCCCCCAGGCTTGCAGCACGTTAATCACCAACAGCATCAGCAGCGAAATCAGCAGCAGCACCGTGCCAATCACTGTCGCTCCGGCGTAGTCATATTGCTCTAGCCGTTGAAACACCAGCACCGGCGCAATCAAGTCTTGAAACGGCACGTTGCCCGCCACGATGACCGTCGAGCCATATTCGCCCACTGCCCGCGAAAAGCCCAGCGCCACACCGGTCAAAATCGCTGGCAGCAGCGGTGGCAGCAGCACCCGCCAAAAAGTCTGCCAGGACGACGCGCCCAGACACCAGGCAGCCTCTTCGACTTCTTTTTCCATTTCTTGCAGCACGGGCTGGAGCGTCCGCACCACAAACGGCAGCGAGATAAACACCATCGCTACAAACACGCCCAGACGAGTAAAGGCAATTTTGATGCCAAAGGGCGCAAACAGAGAGCCGAGCCAGCCCGCCTCACTGTAGACCGTGGCCAGCGTCAGCCCAGCGACTGCGGTCGGCAAGGCAAAGGGCAAATCAACTGCTGCGTCGATGATTCTCTTGCCAGGAAAGTCGTAGCGCACAAACACCCAGGCGATGATCGTGCCAAATACGCCGTTCAGCAGGGCCGCTGCCAGGGACGTGCCAAAGGTGACGCTGTAGGTAGACAGGGCAATCTCACTGGTGGCGATGCGCCAAAACTCTGCCGGGCCGACCGTGCTGGCTTTCAGCAGCATGGCGATCACGGGTACGAACAGCATCACCGATAGATAGACCCACGTCACGCGCCAGGGCCAGGACAAATGGGTGAGGCGATACCAAAAAGAGCGATCGCTCTTGATAGATGTAGTCGTTACAGGGGAAGTAGCCATGAAGCGTAATGGTTAGGGAGCGAAATTTTGACAACGATTCGGAAAAGATCCGCTAACACTGGCGGATTCATAACGGATGAATCATTACTTGCCCAGACTGGCCTGGATTTGGTCGAACACCGCGCCATCCTCAAAAAACTTGCGTTGGATTTCGTCCCAGCCGCCCAGATCATCCACCGTAAACAGCGTGTCAACCTTGCCAAACTGGGTGGCATACTGAGTGGCGATCGCCGGATCAACCGGGCGGAATCCCACCTTCGCGAACTCTGCCTGCGCTTCCGGCGTAAACAGAAATTGGGCGAAGGCCTCCGCTACGGCTCTGGTTCCTCGCTTATCGACAATGGCATCCACCACCGCCACAGGATTGTCAATTGAAATATTGGTTCTGGGAACGACAAAAGGCATGGTTTCACCTCGCTGCCCCGCTAGCAAAATTTCATTTTCATAATTGATCAAGACATCCCCCTGACCCTGCTTGAAAAAGGCATCGGTAGACTCGCGGGCATCTCGCGCCAAAACGGGCGTGTTTTGAAACAATCGGGTCACCAGGGTCAATGCCTCGTCTTCGGTGCCGCCGTTCTGCGTTACCGAACCCCACGCGCCAAGGAAGTTCCAGCGGGCCCCGCCGGAGGTCTTGGGGTTTGCCGTGACGACCCGCACGCCGTCCTGGGTTAGATCGCGCCAGTCGCGGATATTTTTGGGGTTGCCTTCGCGAGTCACCAGCGCTGCCACCGAGCGGTGGGCGATAGAGCCGTTGGGCAGTTCCTGTTTCCAGCCGGGTTGAATCAATCCAGCCTTTTGGATCTTTTCGACATCGAGCGCCATTGCCAGCGCAACAACATCGGCTTCTAACCCTTCGATGACGGCTCTCGCTTGGGGGCCAGAGCCGCCGTAGCTCTGGTAAACCACCACCTCTTGCCCTGTCTCGGCTTTCCACCTTGCGGCAAACATGGGGATGATTTTTTCATACGCAGATTGCGTGACCGCAAAGGACACCAGGCAAATATCGGTTCTAGCAGGGACCATGCTGCCGTTTGGGGCTTGCCCATCCAGAGCGACGGGCGGACGGCTGGAACTGCAAGCGGCGATCGCCACTGCCAGCCCAACTCCAGCTACTACCAGCGCAAGGAACCGTTTGAGCGATCGCAGTCCAAAATGGGCAAACATCGACTTCTCCAGCGTTTGATGCAATATCAGGCGAAAAAGCATGGCTGCTTTCAAGCTGCCTGGAGAGCCATCATACACTAGAAGCACTGACTAATCTACGGTTTCCCTGTCAAGATTAAGGGATTCGAGAATATCGTTCTCAGCAGATGTCATCGATTGATGCCGGACTGCGATCGCAAGAACGCGCTCCTTTGCCCAACCTGTGGCGATTATTTACCCAGTTTGGACTGAATCTGATCAAACACGGCACCGTCGTCAAAGAACTTGGCCTGAATATCGTCCCAGCCGCCAAAATCCGCCACGGTAAACAGCTTATCCACTGCGCCAAACTGGTCGGCATACTTAGCTGCCACTGTCTGATCCGACGGGCGGAAGCCGACTTTGGCAAACTCTTCCTGGGCTTCGGGCGTGAAGAGGAACTGCACAAAGGCTTCGGCTACTTCTCGCGTGCCGCGCTTATCGACAATGGCATCCACCACCGTTACGGGGTTGTCGATCGAGATATTGGTCTTGGGCACGACATAGGGCAGCACGTCGCCTTTCAGCTTCGCCAGCAGCACCTCGTTTTCGTAGTTGATCAGCACGTCGCCCTGCTTCTGGCTAAAGAAGATATCGGTCGATTCACGGGCATCTTTCGCCAAAATTGGTGTGTTTTGATAAAGCTTGGTAGCTAGCTCCAGCGCTTGCTCATCCGTGCCGCCGTTCTGCGTTACCGAACCCCACGCGCCAAGGAAGTTCCAGCGGGCCCCACCAGAGGTTTTGGGGTTGGCGGTGACGATTCTTACGTCGTCTCTGGCCAGGTCGCTCCAGTCCTGAATGCCCTTGGGGTTGCCTTCGCGGGTCACCAGCACAGCCACCGATTTGTGAACGATGGAGTCGTTGGGCAACTCTTTTTCCCAGCCCGCTTCAATCAGTCCGGCTTCTTCGATTTTCTTGGTGTCGAGGGCCAGAGCCAGGGCCACCACATCTGCTTCTAAACCGTCAATCACAGCGCGGGCCTGGGTTCCAGAGCCAGCATAGCTTTGATTAATCACGACATCTTGCCCCGTTTCGGCTTTCCATTTTTCAACGAACTGGGGAATGATTTTTTCGTAGGCAGCCTGGGTGACGGCGTAAGAGACGAGCGTGATCTCGACTTTTTCGCCGCTAGCGACGGCGGCGGGGCTTTCTCCGGCGGCGGGGCTAGTGGTGGTGCTGGCGGTGTCTGGGCTGCTGGGGCTGCAAGCGGCGATCGCCATGCTGAGGCTGAGTCCTGTAGCCGCAAGCGCGAGAAATTTTTTGGGCGATCGCAGTCCAAAGTTTGCAACCATCGGATTCTCCTTGAGTGATAGTTCCTGATAAAGGAAATAGTGAACAGTGGCAGACAATTAATCTACGGTTTACTGGTCGGAATATAGGCTTTTACCTCATGAGAAGTCATCATACAATAGAATTCAGTTTTTAATCTACGGTTTTTAGATCGAGATACGAGACTTTTAGAGCGCGGCAATAGAGATGCAAAAACGGGCAGATGCGGAGTTCTCCGATATCTGCCCGCCTAAACGGATTTTCGATTGATGGGCGATCGCCTGCTTGGGTTTGGCTGCGGGTTTGGGTTTTGCGCGGCTGCGCTAGGGGCTGTCATCAATTGCCTACCCAGCATCTGGTTCCTTGGGAGGTTCAGCCTCTAGCCCGATTTGTTTGAACGGGCGCGATACTGCTGATTCCTTAAGGCTTCTGAGCTTAATTGATGACGCGCCCTAGCCCAAGATGGTCAAAATCTAACTATTTGCCAAAGCCGCGCCCACGAGATGCGGTCGGCAAGCAGACACAAGCCTCGATTTGCTCCAGCAGCGTTTCACGATCCAGGTTTTGCCCGATCAGCACAAGCTGGTTTTTGGGCTTTCCTTTCCACTCGCTGTCGTCCAGCGTAAAGCGCTTGCCGCTGAGGTGAAAGATGTGGCGCTTGGGGCTTTCGTCAAACCAGAGGATGCCCTTGGCGCGAAACACGTTAGCGGGCATCTGGTTGTCGAGGAAATGCTGGAAGCGCTTGATGGCAAAGGGGCGATCGCTCTGAAACGACACCGAGGTAAAGCCATCCACCTCCAGGTGATTGGAGTGGTGGTGGTGGTGATGGTGGTGATCGTGGTCATGATCGTGGGCGCAATGCCCGTGGTCATGATCGCAGGCTGAATGATCGTGATGATCATCATGGGCATGATGATCGTGCGCGTGGTCAGGTGCGTGGTCATGCGCGTGCGCGTGATCGTGCGCGTGATCGTGATCGTGATTCTTCTCTTCGGGCTTGAAGTATTGAGCCGACTCGAACAGGCCGACGCTGAGGATCAGCGGCAGCGGCACCTGCGAATTGACTGTGCGGAGAATCCGTGCGCCTTCTTTAACATCGCGAATCTTGATTTCTAGCGCGTCCAGATCAGCTTCATCGACCAGATCGCACTTGTTGAGCAGGATGATGTCGCCGTAGGCAATTTGGTTATGGGCAGCGTCGCTGTTGAACAGATCCAGGCTGTAGTTTGCCGCATCCACCACCGTCACAATCGAGTCGAGTCGGGTCAGGTCGCGCAGTTCTGTGTTCCCAAAAAGGTGAGGGGCGACAGGCAGTGGATCGGCCAGCCCGGTAGTTTCCACCACTAGGTAGTCAATCTTGTCTTGCCGCTCCAGGATTTTGTAGACCGCTTCTAGCAGGTCATTATTAATGGTGCAGCAGATGCAGCCGTTGCTCAGTTCCACCATGCTGTCGTCGCCGTCGGTGGCGACGATCAGCTCGTTGTCGATGCCAATTTCGCCAAACTCGTTGACCAGCACAGCGGTTTTTAGTCCCTGCTGATTGGTCAGAATGTGGTTCAGGAGAGTGGTTTTGCCGCTACCCAAAAAGCCCGTGATGATGGTGACTGGGAGACCCTGCTTGGTGTCGTCCATGCGGGCGATCGCTTGCGGCGTGTCAGCAGTTTGCATAGCGTGATGGGGAGAGGGGGAACGAGGATGGGTCGGAAAATGGAGAAAATGTCGCTCGGAAGGAATATCGCCCTGAGCCTGGAGCCTGCCGTATGCTGCTAGACTGAGCGGGATTTCAGCGAGAGACGATTTCCATCTCAAATATCCTGTCTCAACTATTTCAATCGTAGAGGCTGGTGCGCGAGATTTCAGGGCGCAATTGCAAACTCTATTATTGCCGATTTCTCCACAATTCGACTGCGCTATGGATAGGGAGGGTGGGACTGCCGTGAATCGGGACGATCAGCCAATGCAGCCGCTGTGGGCGCAGTTAAACAATGCTCGACTACTGCGCTATCTGTTGCTGGTGCTGCTGGGCTGGGCGATCGCCCAGGTGCTTGCCTATTTTTCGTCGGTGATTGTCATCTTCACCTTCGCGGCAATCCTGGCGTTTTTGCTCAGCTATCCCATGCGATGGCTCCAGCGCTGGCTGCCTCGCCCGGCGGCGGCGGTGGCCGTGTTTTTCCTAAGTCTACTGTTGCTGGCGGGGTTTGTGTTTACGATTGGCTCGGCCATGCTGGCGCAGGGGCAGGCGCTTTTGGCTCAGGCTCCGGGCATTGCGGCGGTGCTGCTAAACTCGCTGGAGCAGATCGAAGAGTTTTTGCGGCGGTTCAATCTCCAGGCAGATTTCTCTGCATTGGAGGATTTGCTGCAATCTCAAACCATCGAGGCAGCGAAAACGTCCCTCATTGGGCTGCAAGTGCTGCTGCAACGATTGCTGGATCTGCTGCTGATTGGCATCGTCAGCTTTTTTATGCTGCTGGATGGCGATCGCCTCTGGGGTTGGGTGCTGCAATGCTTTCCTGACTCGCTGCAACCGCGCCTCACTGAAGCCGTGCAGCAAAATCTGCTGGGCTTTTTTTGGGGACGGTTTTTGCTGTCGCTGTTTTTTGCGCTGTCTTGTCTGATTATTTTTCTGCTGGTGGGTGCGCCCTATGCGCTGCTGCTGGCGGCGATCGCCGGATTTTTTGATCTGATCCCTGGCATCGGCGCAACCCTGGGTATCAGCCTCATCTGCCTCATCCTCCTGCCCCAGGGTATCTGGCTGAGCTTGCTGATCCTGGTCTGCTGCGTGCTGCTGCAACAGGTGGAGGAAAACTTGCTCATGCCCAAGATCATGCAGGGATCGATCAACATGAACCCGGTGGTGATGTTCCTGGCGCTGCTGGTGGGGGTGCGCGTGGCGGGGCTGCTGGGTCTATTTTTGGCGATTCCAGGGGCGGGGGTATTGATTAGCCTATTTGATGTGGAGGCGCTACGAGCCAAACACGAGTAGCAGAATCCTTGGCAGCCATCATGCGGGCACTTCTACCCGCTCTGTCCCCGCTAGCCCGAATGCGGCGTGAACCGCTTGCAGGGCGCGAATACCGTCTTCTTCTGACACGACGCAGCTAATCTTGATCTCCGACGTGGCGATCATCTGGATGTTGATCTGCTCCTGCGACAGCGACTCAAACATACGGGCGGCGATGCCGGGGCGACCCACCATGCCCATGCCGACAATGCTGACTTTGGCGATCGCCTGGTTTACCACAATTTCCCCACAGCCCAAGTCGGGGGCGGCTGCTTCCAAGGCCGCTTTTGCTGCATCTACGTCGCCCTTTGCCACAGTAAAGGCGATATCCCGCGTCACCATGCCGTTGACTAGGCGACAGCGCTGGGATTGAATGATCATGTCTACGCTGATGTTGTGATCGGCTAGCAGGCGGAACAGGCGGGCGGCCATGCCAGGGCGATCGGGCACATGGCGAATCGCAAGCTGCGCCTGGTTGCGGTCGAGGGCGGCTCCGCGCACGGGTGGCGCATCGGCATAGGCAAGGGATTTTTGCGCCTGGTGGACGGGCGAAGACGTGACCTCGAAGGTGCTGCACAGAGCAGTTATGGCGCGATCGCAGTCTTCAGCCCGAATAGCGCAACTCACCTGCACCTCGGAGGTGGAAATCATTTCAATATTCACGCCTGCCGCTGCTAGCGTTTCAAACATTTGCGCTGCCACGCCGGGGCGACCGATCATGCCCGCGCCAGAAATGCTGACCTTAGCCATGTCGCGCTCCACCATCACTTCGGCTTCGCCGGAGGTGGGCGACGGGTCGTAGCGCAGGGCCGGGGCGATCGCCGCTGCCACGGCCTCGGCTCGATTCAGCGAGTTGCGGGTGACGGTGAAGGCGATGTCATTGCTGTTGCCTTCATGAATCGACTGGATAATCAGATCTACGTCCAAATCCTGGGAGGCGATTTCGCCAAACAGGCGGGCGGCGATGCCAGGGCGATCGGGCACGCGCAGCAGAGCGACTTTGGCCTGGTCGGTGTCGAACTCGACGGCATCGACGGGATGGGCGATTTCCAGCCCTTCGAGCGATCGCGGCTGGGGCAGGGGCGAAATGACACGGGTGCCCGGATCATCCGTCCAGCTAGAGCGTACCACCAGCATCACGCCGTAGTTGCGGGCAATCTCTACTGAGCGGGGATGCAGCACCTTTGCCCCCAGGCTGGCCAGTTCCAGCATTTCGTCGCTGGTGATTTCGTCCATCAGTTTGGCATCGGGGCACCAGGCGAGGGTCGGGCGGTCAGGATACCCGGTACGTCGGTGTAGATTTCGCAGGCATCGGCCCGCAGGGCAGCCGCTAGCGCCACGGCGGAGGTGTCGGAGCCGCCGCGCCCTAGCGTGGTGATTTCCAGGTCTTCGCTATCGGTGATGCCCTGAAAGCCTGCTACGACGACGACTTCGCCCTTTTGTAAATGCCGTTCCAGGCGATCGGTTTCGATTCGCAGGATGCGGGCGCGGGAGTGGATTGACTCGGTAACGATGCCGACCTGTGCGCCTGTGAGGGAGATGGCGGGTTGGCCGAGTTCCTGAAGCGCCATGCTGAGGAGGGCGATGGACACTTGTTCACCCGTGGATAGCAGCATATCCATTTCGCGGCGGCTGGGGTTGCTGGAGATTTCCCGATGCCAGCTTGATCAGTCCGTCGGTGGTTTGCCCATTGCAGACACCACTACTACGACCGAGTTCCCCGCTTGGACAGTCTGCATCACGCGCTGCGCGACTGCCTGAATCCGCTCGACTGTGCCAACTGATGTCCCGCCGTATTTCTGAACGATTAACGTCATAGCCCTCGCTGCACCGCCCGCTCTGTGATCCCCGACGCGGATGAAGCTGATGGGCCAGAAATCACAGAAGGCGCAAATGTATTTACCCCATCAAAGGTATCAGACGAGAGGGACTACGGGTAAGAGGATGGCGGGGTTGATGGGCGGCTTGTTATTAAACTTTGAAATGTCTCTCAGAAATGGCGCTGGCTTTGCAGGGGTTCTGAGTTCCGAGTCAGCAGCCTTGGGGGATATCCCCCAAACCCCCTTTTGCAGGGGACGAAGCGTCCCCCCACACCCCCTCCTAAGGGCGTTTTGGTGAGTCCCGAAGGCCGCTTCGCATTGCATGGGCCTCAATTAGCGACTGCACCGAGCGACTGCACTGAGCGACTGTGTTAAAAAGCGACTGTGCTAAAAAGCAACTGTGCTAAAAAGCGACTGCACTGAGCGACTGTGCTAAAAAGCGACTGCACTGAGCGACTGTGTTAAAAAGCGACTGTGCTAAAAAGCGACTGTGCGGAAAGATCCTCTTGGCGCTGCTACTTAGGGCGCGTCATCAATTAAGCTCAGAAACCTTAAGGGGTCAGCAGTCTCGCGCTTGCCTAAGCAAACTAGGCTAGGGGCTGAACCTTCTAAGAAACCTGATGTTGAGCAGACAATTGATGACAGCCCCTAGGGGACGGGGACGCTGGCGGTTTGGTCGAGCAGCCACCAGAGTTCGCCTGCGGGTTGGATCAGGCGGGCGGGGTAGGTGTCAGCATCGCCTTGGGGGGCGAAGATTTGGGTGAGGGCGGGGCGTTTGTTGGCTCCGGCGACGAGGAAGATGACGCAGCGGGCATGGTTGATCAGGGGGGCGGTGAAGGTGATGCGGGGGCTGGCCGTCTTTGTTGCCAACGGTGATCAGGCGATCGCCCACTGTGAGCGCATCGGTGTGGGGAAACAGCGAGGCGGTGTGGCCGTCGTCGCCGATGCCCAGCAGCACCACGTCTAACGTGGGAAAGTCTCCGGGTGCAAGCTGAAAGACCCGCTGCAAATGCTGTTCATAGAGGTCGGCGGCGACGGCTGGGTCGGCAGGCGTTGTGTCCATTGGGTGGATATTTGCAGCGGGAATGGGCACCTGGTCGAGCCAAGCGCGGCGGGCCATGCCTTCGTTGCTGTCGGGATGGTCGGGCGGGACGTAGCGCTCGTCGCCCCAAAAGACCTGGATTTTGTCCCACGGGAGGGGCTGCTGGGCGATCGCCTCGTATAGCGGCTTGGGCGTGCTGCCGCCCGACAGCGCAATCGAGAAGGTTCCCCGCTGGGCGATCGCCGCTTCGGCCCGCTCCAAAATTAGCGCCAGCGCCCGATTCACAATGCCTGCCACGTCTGGCAATACTTCAACCTGTCGAGTTACCTGTTGAGTCATGCGTCCCTCACTTACACCACAGCATGTCACCACTCCGACAAGCGTATCGGCACAAGTCGAAAAGCACGATAGAACCGCTATTTTTTTTCAGACTTGCATCCTGTTTGGTGTTTAATTGACCGATGGACACCTGTGCAAAAGCATCTCATTTTTCCTAAGGCTTCGCTTTCCCAAGCTTTGACGAAGTTCGATCCTCAAGCGCGATCGCGCTTGTCCAATGCCGTCTCTGAGATGCCGTCTCTTTAAGTAACTGCCGTCTCCAGCGGGTCGCTGTCTCTGAGCAACGCGATCAACCTTGTCTTTGTCTCTAAATGTCGCTGAAAGTCGCTGAATATCGCTATCCCTAAAGATTCCGAGAATGGCCAGTTTGAGAATGACAAGCGCGAAACTGCAACGGCTGATTTACCTGTGTCTTGTATGAACCGACCTGTATGAACCGACCTGTAAAATTCACCTGTGAGACTCACCTGTAAAACCGACCGATGAAACCGACCTGTGAACCCTCACGATAGGCTGATGCGGGCGGGTTTGTTTTTGTTCACCCCTAATCTTGTGAATCCCAACAAATCGAAATTACCGTTATGACATCGATTAAACCTGCTGGCCGCATCACTGCTCCGCTGGCTTCCCGCATTCTGAAAACAGTCGGAATCATTATCACGCTCTCCGCGCTGATCGACTTCTTTATTCTGCCGATTCCCTATCGACTGCTCGATCGCCAATGGCAGCTTGCTTTTACGACCCAATTCGTCGATCGGGGCATCGTGCCGCTGGTGGGGTTAGCGCTGCTGTTTGCAGGATATTGGATTGACCATGCAACCGGAACGCTCGATGAGCGGCGACCGGGGCGGACGCGAGATCTGCGATTTTGGGCGCTACTGTTAGCCAGCCTTTTGGGTCTCATTTATGTGCTGCTGTTCCCCCTACATCTCAACAACCTGCGGCTCAACAATGCGGCGGCCCAAGAGCAAATCAACCAAGAAGCCGAGCAGGCCGAAGGACGGCTAGATCAAAGTCTGGCGACCGCATTGCAGCAGCAGCGGGCCCAGATTGCTCAACTGCTCAACGCCAGCGACGAGCAGATCGAGCAGGCGGTGCGGGCAAACCAGATTAACCAGGAGCAGGCGAACCAAATTCGGGAGTTTAAGCAAAATCCAGAGCGGCTGGAGCCGTTTTTGCAGGAGCGCGTGCAAGAACTCCGCTCGCGGGGACAGACTGAAATCCGCACTCGCAAGGAAGATGCTCAATCCACAGCTCGCACAGAATCCATCAAGTCGGGGCTGCGAATTGGGCTGGGCAGCCTGGTGCTGGCCGTGGGCTACATCATTATTGGCTGGACGGGGCTAAAATCGCTGGATTAGCGGTTTTGCAGCGAAGCGTCTTGATGTTTTCGATTTACATCCTCACCTACAACGAAGAGATCGACATCGCAGCCTGTCTGGAGTCGGCGCTGCTATCGGACGACGTGGTGGTGGTGGATTCCTGTAGTAGCGATCGCACTTTAGAAATCGCCGCTGGATTTGCCGAGCGCCATCCCGTTCGGATTGTGCAGCATGCCTTCGAGAGCCACGGCAAACAGCGCACCTGGATGCTAGAGTCCATTCCGCCCAAGCATCCCTGGATTTACATCCTGGAGGCAGATGAGCGGATGACTCCGGCGCTGTTTCAGGAGTGCTGCCGGGTGATTCAGTCTGACGAGCGGGTGGGCTACTACGTCGCGGAGCGGGTCATGTTTATGAACCGCTGGATTCGCCGCAGCACGCAGTATCCCCGCTATCAGCTCCGGCTGCTGCGCCACGGCAAGGTCTGGTTTGACGACTACGGCCACGCCGAGCGCGAGGTCTGCAACGGGCCCACGGGCTTTTTGCAGGAAACCTATCCCCACTACACGTGCAGCAAGGGCTTTAGCCGCTGGATTGACAAGCACAACCGCTATTCCTCAGACGAAGCGGCCGAAACCCTGCGGCAGTTGCAGCAGGGAACCGTCAACTGGCGATCGCTCTTTTGGGGTGCTTCGGAGGTCGAGCGTCGCCGCGCCCTAAAAGACCTTTCTCACCGCCTGCCCGGCCGTCCGCTGCTGCGGTTTCTCTATATGTACGTTGGGTTGGGGGGCTGGCGGGATGGTGGGCCAGGGTTTACCTGGTGCGTTCTGCAAGCCTTTTACGAATACCTGATTTTGCTCAAGGTGTGGGAATTGCAGCACGCGGCAGCCCCCCCGCAAGCTGAGTCAGGATTCGCCAAATCTAGGGTGGATGCAGCCATGCAGCAGCCGGAAGCAGTCGAGTCGGGCGATCGCCCTTCGCCAAGGATATAACTCGGTATAACTCGCTTGGAACGGGCGATCGCTGCTCCTGCATCTCCCCTGAGAAACGGCAAATGTAGCCCTGAAACTTGAAATAATTCTTTACAAATCGTACAAATAAAGTAACCTGCTAACTAGGGCAGCAGTCTCCCAGAGCAATCCCCTAAAATAGGCTCCCCTAGAGGCAGCACTGATAACCCCGCCTTAACCTGCTAGATTGTAGATTCAGATACTTTTTTACAGACGCTTGTTCACCCGCTCATCCGCACTGGGCTTGTTTATCTCAGCTTGTTTATCAGGGAGATACTGGGTTGTCCGTTCTTCAACGCTTCAAACAGGATTTGAAAAACGACCTGATCGCAGGTCTACTGGTCGTCATTCCGCTGGCTACGACGATCTGGCTGTCGTTTACGATCGCCAGTTGGGCGATCGCCTTTTTGACGCGAATTCCTAAGCAAATCAACCCATTCAACGATTTTCCGCCGATTCTAGGCGATTTCCTGAACCTGGTGGTGGGTTTTACGGTGCCGCTGGCGCTGATTCTGCTGATTGGGCTGATGGCTCGCAACATCGCTGGACGCTGGCTGCTGGACGTGGGCGAGCGCCTGCTGCAAGCCATTCCGCTGGCAGGAGCAGTCTACAAGACCCTGAAGCAACTGCTGGAAACGCTGCTGCGCGATACGAACGACCGTTTCCGGCGAGTGGTGCTGGTGGAATATCCCCGACGCGGCGTGTGGGCGATCGCCTTCGTTACCAGCGCATTCACCGCCGATATCGCCGGCCCCCTGTCGGGCAAGATGCTGAGCCTGTTCATTCCCACTACCCCCAACCCCACGACGGGCTGGTATGCAGTCGTGCCAGAGACCGAAGTCATCAACCTGGCAATGTCGGTAGAAGATGCCTTTAAGGTGGTTGTCTCTGGCGGCATTGTCGGCCCCAACCTGGCCAGTGCGCTGCCCGCAGGCGGACTGCCACCCGGAAACCTGCCCACGGGAACCCTTGCGACGGGCGGGCTGAACCCTGCTAACCTAGGAACGAGCAGCTATGGCGATCGCCCTGCTGCGGTCAAAGACATCCGTCCCCTCGATTTGGTCTTGGATGAACCACTGATGGAGCCGCCGTTTGAAAACGCCTCCCCCGAAGCCAAGCGTCAGTCCATGCCACTGCCATCCGACCCAACTTGAGCCTTTCCACCAGCCGGCCCTCTGTTTCCACTCGAATTTTTTAAGGATTGAGAACCCGAAATGCAAGCTCGACGCATCGCGCGAGAACTGGCGCTGCTGAGCATGAGCCAGCTTCCCTCCAAGCCCGAAAAACTGGAGGCTCAACAGCTTCAGTCCGTCGCCCTGGCCGCTGTGCGGACGCTGACAGGCGAAGTTCACGACCTGCTGGAAACCGCCGCCGCCGAGGTCGAGCGGGGGAGCGATCGCCTATTAGCCAGTGAAACCAAAGCCCAAGATCTGGACAGCGCCCGCGTCATGGTGAAAGAAGCGCTGGAACTAGCTCAGGCAGCCATCAACCGGATTGGCACCGCCGTCGAACTGCCGGAAATTTTGCAACTCGCTAACCATCAGGAGGTGCGCGACTACACCCTGGCGCTGCTGCAAACCGTCAGCATCCGCCGCGCCGAAATTGACCAGATTATTTCCGCCGCAATGATAGACTGGCAGCTTCATCGGCTTCCCCAGATCGACCGCGATATTCTGCGGCTGGCCGTGGCGGAGTTTCAGTACATGGGCATTCCTGACAAAGTGGCCATTAACGAAGCCGTTGAGCTAGCCAAGCGCTATAGCGACGACGACGGACATCGCTTTATCAATGGCGTGCTGCGGCGGGTGGTCGAAAAGCCCGAAGACAAGCCCGAAAACAAGCCCGAAGACAAGCTCGAAGACAAACCTGAAGACAAGCTCGAAAAAGCCTGAAGACCCCTCAGATCATCCGCTGCCCAGGCTTTCCAGTTCTAAATGTTCTAGATAAGGCTCCGTATAAGGCGCTATCAGACTTTCCCAGCAGCCATCCTGATGGGCCGCACTTTCAGCCTTGCCCTGTCCCAGGCTGGCGGAAATCTCTTCACCAGGAAAGACGCAAGCACTATAAGCTAGATGAAGCGGAAATCTGGATGCAGCGGCTCCAGGCGCTCTTGGGCGTTTGCTCCTGATCCAGAGCAATATCCCTAACTCCCCGACCCTCCCTATGTCGTCGTTTAATTGGTTCAACCGTCAATACGAAAACCAGCCCGCCGAGGCAGAGCCAGAGCCACAGAAAGACGCTGCCCCAGCGCCAGAGTCGCAAGCGTCTGCCGATGCTGCTGCGGGTGAAGCGGCAATCGCCCAAGACTATCTCGCCTGGGCCAAGTCTGCCTACAAAAATATTCAAAAGCGCCAGCAAGAAGCCGCTGTGGTCACTGCGCCCGCAACTGCCATAGAGCCAGAAACAGAACCCGCTACGACGGACGAAGCAGCGTTAGGGGCGGCCCAATCGGCTGCTGCCAGAGAAACCGCATTGAAACCCGCCGAAGCAGTAGCGCCCAGCGGACTATCGACGGCTGCCGCGCCAGAAACCCTGCCAGAAACCGCGCCAGAAACCGCGCCAGAGACGGCTGCGCCCCCGCTCCCCTTTTGGGCACAGGCTGAGGCCGAGCGTCAGGCCCGCTTGGAGCAACTCAAAGCAGAAGCGGCTGAAGCAGCAGCGGAAGCTGAAAAACTGGCTCCTGAAGCAGCTAGCCCAACGGACTCAGCCCCAGAGCCAGATCTCCCCCTGGATGAAAGCTTTCTCTGGTCGGCGCAGGTGCTAGCCTCCCAGGGCCGCCGGGCCGACCAAGTAGACCTAGAGGAAATCACCTGGCTGAAGCGGCTGCGCCAGGGCCTCGACAAGACGCGGCGCAGCTTGGTGAACCAACTGCGGGCGATCGTGGGTCAGGGGCCGCTCAACCAGGACGCGGTGATGGAGATCGAGTCGCTGTTGCTCCAGGCAGATGTGGGCGTGGAAGCAACAGATCTGATTATCGAGCGCTTGCAGGACAAACTACGCCAGGAATCTCTGCCCCCCGAAGCGGCGATCGCCTACCTCAAACAAATCCTGCGAGACATGCTCGACAACCCCGGCGGCAAGCCTATTAGCCCCACCTTTGCCCCAGAGAAGGATACCCTGAACATCTGGCTCATCACAGGGGTCAACGGCGCAGGCAAAACCACAACCATCGGCAAAATCGCCCACATCGCCCAAAAATCGGGCTACAAAACCCTGATTGGCGCAGCCGACACCTTCCGAGCCGCCGCCGTGCAGCAGGTGAAAGTGTGGGGCGATCGCAGCAACGTAGAAGTCATCGCCAACCCTGGCAAAAATACCGACCCCGCAGCCGTTGTATTCGACGCAATCACGGCTGCCCAGGCACGAGGCACTGAACTGCTGCTCATTGACACAGCCGGCCGGCTGCAAAACAAGAAAAACCTGATGGATGAACTCGCCAAAGTTCGCCGCATCATCGACAAAAAAGCGCCGGATGCGCGTGTCGAGTCGCTGCTGGTGCTGGACTCTACCCTGGGGCAAAACGGTTTGCGTCAGGCAGAAGTCTTCTCGGACGCTGCCCAGCTAAGCGGGGTCGTGTTAACCAAGCTAGATGGCACAGCCAAAGGCGGCATTGCCCTGGCGGTAGTGCAGCAGTTGGGGTTGCCCATTCGCTTTATCGGCGCAGGCGAAGGCATCGAAGATTTGCGCCCCTTCTCCAGCTATGAATTTGTTGAAGCACTGTTGAGCGGCTAGTCTGGACTGGTCTAGACTCACATGTCTTAGTCTGGGATACAGACCAATTTGCCCCCCCAAATCCTGACTCATGACCTCTCAGCCCTCAACCTCCGAGGAATCCCACCTGTTGGCCCGTATTGCCCAGCAGGATCAATCTGCTCTCTCGACCCTGTACGATCGCTATGCGCGAGTGCTGTATTCCCTAGCGTTTCGGATTTTGGGATCAGTCGAAGAAGCAGAGGAAATTGTGCTGGATGTGTTTAGCCAGGTGTGGAAGCTGGCAAAACGCTATGATCCCCAGCGCGGCCGGGTAGACGCATGGCTGTTTATGCTGACCCGCAGCCGCTCGCTCGACCGACTGCGATCGCTCCAGCGGGTTAGCAAAGCTGTCGAGTCTTCTACCGAAGCCGCAAAAACAGTCTCCCAGACACAGATCTCAGACCCAACGGAAGACGTATTAATAAATGAACGGCGCGATCGCGTGTTGGCAGCAATGCAGCGATTGCCCACAGAACAACGGGAGGTAATCGAGCTAGCCTACTATCAAGGGCTAACTCATGTAGAAATCGCAGCCAAGACGGGGAAATCCCTGGGAACAGTGAAAACGCGCATCCGTCTGGGTTTGAACAAGCTCCGGCAAGCACTTGAAGCGCTCGACTGGCTGGAGTGATTGATCTCTATGAGGGTTCTTTGTAAAGCCCACGGCTTAACCAGCGCAGATGCAAAGCGCAAAATGCCTAAAAAGCCACTGGGGGAGATATTGGATCAGCATTGAACAACTGGTTTGGGGGTTTCAGACTACCTATCCAATCCACGAGCTAGGATGAAGAAATGACGACAGTAGTAACTATGGATCACGCCCCTTGCTTGTGTGACCTGACCGCGCTGTATGCCCTGGGGTTGCTCGACGAGACTGGTCTTCAGCAAATCAACGACTATCTAGAAGAATGTCCAGAACTGGCTACCGAAATGGCCGAACTGGAAGAAACTGTGGCAACGCTGCCCTACAGTTTGGATTGGATGTCGCCCGCTGCCGACTTAAAAGATCGACTGTTTCAGCGCCTCCATCAGGACGCGGTTCAGCCTGCTGGCTCAAGCCTGTCCGAAGCCGCTCCTCCGCCAGCCGCAGAACCCCTCGCTGCTTTTTCGTTCCGCCAGATGCGAGAGGCAGTCGCAGCCGCACGGATATTGATGCGCCAGTTTTCTAGCGGCAACCGACTGACGGTGCGCGGCCGCGACCTCGACTGGCAGCCCTACCGGGTTCCTGGCGTTTCCGTTGCGCCGCTCTACGTAGATCTGGCAAAGCGAGAAGTAACCGCACTGCTCAAGGCAGAACCGGGTGCAGTCTATCCGATTCATCGTCATGCAGCTCCCGAAGAGATTTACATGCTCGATGGAGACTTGAGGATCGATGGTGAAGTATACGGCGCGGGGGACTATATTCGCTCTCGCCAGGGAACGGTGCATGAGCCATCTGAAACGGTGGGGGGCTGCATGTTTTTGGTGCGGACTTCGCTAGACGATGAGTATTTTCAGCTTCAAATGCGCTAGGCGATAGGTGTTCGAGCGCTAATTTGCCAATCCCTGATTCCTGCTGCATCCCCTGTGTCCCAGCTTCAGCGGCTTACCATTGCACCCGCCCAAATCAGCGGGTCTGATATCTGGCTTACGCCAGAGCAGCAGCACTATTTATGGCGGGTGTTGCGGCTTCAGGGGGGCGATCGCCTTCTGGCAATGGACGGTCTGGGGCACTGCTGGCTGGTTTCGGTCGAGCCGCCCGACCAGATGCAAATTTTGGAGGAACAAACCCCGATTGCAGCAACGGAACTGCCACGCTCTGTCGCGCTGCTGATGTCCATGCTCAAGGGTCAGGGCATGGACGATGTCGTCCGCCAAGCAACGGAACTAGGCGCAGCGCAGATTGTGCCGATTTTGAGCGATCGCACGCTGCTCCATCCCAGTCCCCAAAAGCTCGACCGCTGGCGGCGCATTGCCCAAGAGGCCGCTGAGCAATCCGAACGCCAGTTTGTGCCAACGATCTTCGATCCACAGCCCTGGAGCGAGGCGCTAAACGTTTGGAATGCGGGAACCTATGACGCTTATCTGTGCGAAGCAAGGGGCGATCGCCCCCATTTGCTCAGTATCCTCCTATCAGCGCATAGCGCATCCCCATCAACAAAACCGATTGCGATCGCTATTGGCCCAGAAGGCGGCTGGACGAATGCCGAAATCGACAGGGCGATCGCCGTAGGCTATCGAGTCGTGTCGCTGGGGCGGCGCGTGCTGCGAGCCACCACCGCACCTGCGGCCGCGCTGTCAATCCTTGCAGCGGCCCTGGAGCAAGACACGTCTTCCAGCGGCTAATTTTTTTGATTGGTTGAGTTGATACAAAGTCGGGTGAATGAATCCTACGTTTCAGTCATGGCAATAATCTGGGCGATCGCCAACTGTAACTGCGGAAACGTCGGCGACACAATCGAGGTTTCGCCCTGGTATTGCTGCGCCTGGTATTCCCCATCAATCAGGGAATTAACTGTGATGGTTGGCTGCTTGGGAGAGCCGATATACTGCACACCGCCCAGCCCTGCATAATCCACAATCCAATACTCTAAAATTCCCAAGGTTTCGTACTCATTCAGTTTAATTCGATAGTCATCGCGCCAGTTGGTGCTAACCACTTCAATCACCAGAGGCGGTGGAATATACGCCGCAGCCGGGGCAGAACTTTCACGCATTCTGTCCCATTCTTCTTTGGCAAACACGACGATATCTGCCTTGCGGCTGGATTGAGGTTCACCGGACCTGGCGACAAGCCTTACTTGTTTGCCCTGGCGAGGTACGTAGGGCAGCTTGAGCGATTGGCAATGATCAACCAAAAGACGACATAATCCCTCCACGACATCCTCATGTTTCGCAGTTGGTTCGCTGAGGGGCATCGCAACTCCATTCACCAACTCAAAGGACCTGCCGGAGCCATCATCCCAGTTGAGAAATTCCTCAAAGGTAAGGGGCTTTTTGACAATTGCAACCATCGCGACTTATCTCTGGTTTCAGTGAGTTGGCTACCTCTAGCTTAAACAGGATTTACACAGAGAGAATAGAACTTATGCATCTGCATGATGGCTAGGAGCCGCGCCCGCGAGAATTCCAAAAACTTGGCACAAGATCAAATTTCAAGACAAAAAGCTAAACAAAAAGCTGCCGTTGAACCCTTCAACAGCAGCTTCCAATCCAGCCAAAAATTTAATCTAATCTCAAAAAATCTAGCCAAGACCTAAGCAAAAACCAGCCCTAGCCCTGGGGTCTGACCTGACGCGCCATGTCCAGGAACGGATTGAGGCTAGGACCAGGACGACGACGGCCGCTCCGGCTGCTGCTCAACACCACAAAATTCGGCGCAAAGGTTTGGTCAGCCGCAGGCGCAGCCTCAGGTGCAGGCTTGGCAGCCGGGGCAGCCGCAGGTGCCGGAGCCGCGGGAGCCTTGCCATTAGACGTGATATCCGTTGT
The DNA here is from genome assembly GCF_001548395.1 of Leptolyngbya sp. O-77. Taxonomy (NCBI): domain Bacteria; kingdom Bacillati; phylum Cyanobacteriota; class Cyanophyceae; order Leptolyngbyales; family Leptolyngbyaceae; genus Leptolyngbya; species Leptolyngbya sp. O-77. The sequence continues at coordinate 3,919,932 of NZ_AP017367.1, read as the reverse complement.
AGGAGGCGCAACCGCAGCCACAGCCGCCGCAGGTGCAGGGGCAGCCGCAGGCACTTCGGTTGTCGCAGGGGCAGCCGCTACCGGAGCTGCAGGAGCAGCACTATTAGAAGGCTCAGCCTCTAGAAAATATTCTGAAGACTTGCCCAAGCCCAGCAGCTTGCCCAGCCCACTCAATAACGAGAACAGTCCCCCAAGTAGTTTCTTAATTAAACCCATTGTTGCGATCGCTCCAAGAAATGCGTCTGTGTGTTCAATGCGTCTAGGTGTTCGCAAAAGCTTTTTTCGTCCAGAAAATGCAGGAAAACCCTACATCCTCTCGCTCGTCATCTAATCTTCTAGCTGAAAGTCCTGCTCCGGTCGCTTAGCTTATCAGCTTTGAGTAAAAGTACTTAGAGCTTTCTCTGGAAGCCAGACTGAGCAAGATTTCAGCTAATCCCTATTATCCCTGTCAATGGGCATCGAGAGATGCGTTGTTGACCAAGTTGATCAAAAAATTTTAGACACCGTGGATCAGTGATAACGCCCCAGTTCCTCTCTAGGCCTGGAATTGATCCGCCAGACTCACTCGCTGCCACCAGCGATTCAGCGGGTAATACAGTGCCGGAGCCCAGAGGCTACTGAGAATAGCAGAGCAGAGGGCAATCTGCTGATGATAGTTCCAAATTTCTGAAAGCGTGCGCGAGGAGAGGCGATCAGGCATCCGCAGGTCTTGAAGCATAAATTGAAACGCGGTCACGGTTTCTGCAATGACCGCCATGCCGAACACGATCAGCGCCACTGAAATAAAGTCTTCCTGGATGTAGCGCTGCTTTTGAATAAGCGCCGTGAGAATGCCGACCAGCGCGAGACTCAGCGTGTGGGTTGGATTGGCCGCTGTCATGCCGTCTTGCAGCAGTCCCAGTGCAATTCCGGCGATCGCACCCTGCCAGGGCGATCGCTTGATACTCCAGGCCACAACCCAGATCAGCAGCCAGTTCGGCCCCACCCCCAGCAGTTCCATGCCCACAAACCGGGTTGGCAAGATGAGCAAACACGCCAAAACCGAGCCAGCCGTCACCAGTACATTCAGCGCCTGCCTCAAATAGGGACTCAGAAGCAGCAAATCATTCATGGCAATCAGGCATAAAATCAGGGCAAGGTTGAATCTGGTAAAGGCGAGGGCGGCGGGGGCGGTTCAGTTGCAGCAGGTTTTGGATTAGGCGCAACCAATACCCAGTCCAATGTGCTAATCGGGGCCGATAGCTCAACAATCGCCTCTGGAGCTGGGCTTTTGCTAAAGTCTATTGATTCAACACGCCCGACCGGTAGCCCCGGCGGGAACAACTGGCTAAACGACGACGTAGACACCACATCCCCCGGCTTCACATCCGGCACCTTCTCAAAAAACTCCATCACCGCTCGGTTACCCGACTGCCCCCGCATATAGCCCATAAAGCGAGAACGGCTAACCGTCACGCCGATACGACTTGTGGGGTCACTGACTAACAGCACGCGGCTCGTATTCGCCGTCACCTGTACCACCCGCCCAACTAGCCCGCCCGTTCCGGAGACAATAGAGCCAACTTTTACCCCGTCTCGCCGGCCCCGCCCCAGAGTCACCTGCTGCCACCAGTGGTCGGCGCTGCGCCCAATAATCGGAGCCGCAATCCCTGGTTGTGGCTGCGTTGCATTGTAGTTCAACAACTCTTGAAGTCGGCGGTTTTGGCTTTCTAGCTCAATCAAGCGCTGCTGCAACTCCTGCACCTGGGCGTTATCCAGGATTTCAGCGCGAGTCGGGCCTTTAGCCTGAAACGGAGCGCTGATCGCTCGATATAGCTCCAGCACAAATGCACCCTGGGTTTGCCTGAGCATCCATGCAGTGCTGAGAGCCAGCACTGCTAGCCCCAGCCGCAACCCATTCTTCCCCCACCATCGACGCAGTACGTACATTAGCTGCGCTCAATCCTCACCGCCAGCGCTTCACACAAGTCCTGAGATACCTGATATGGACCCTGAGAGGAGTCCCCACGAAAACTGGAAATACTCGCTCAGAACACCAATTCGGAATACCTGTAAGGTATACAGCCTTACGCTACATATTGCGAGAGTGTCCGCTAAAGACCCGCTCAAGCTGCTTGAAGTTTTCTAGAACACGCCCAGTGCCCAACACTACGCAACTCAGCGGATCCGCTGCAACGTGAACCACAATTCCTGTCTCATGGCTGATCAGGGTATCTAGCCCGCGCAGCAAGGCTCCTCCCCCTGCCAGCATGATACCCCGATCGATGATATCTGCCGCCAGCTCGGGAGGGGTGCGCTCCAGCGTGCGCTTAACGGCTTCGATGATGACCGACAGGGGTTCTGCCATCGCTTCACGGATCTCTGGCGCTTTCACCGAAACGGTACGGGGCAGTCCAGATAGCAAGTGCAGCCCTCGAACGTCCATGATGATGTCGTCATGGTGGTCTGTTGGATAGGCGGAGCCGACCGTGATTTTGATTTCCTCTGCTGTGCGTTCCCCAATCACCAGGTTGTGAACCTTTTTCATGTACTGGGAAATAGCCTCGCTTAGCTCGTCGCCAGCGACCCGCACCGATTCGCTCAGCACCGTGCCCTGCAAGCTCAGCACTGCGACCTCGGTGGTGCCGCCGCCGATGTCGATAATCATGTTTCCAGTCGGCTCTGCCACGGGCAAGCCAGCCCCAATGGCGGCTGCCACGGGTTCATCAATCAGATAAACATCTCGAGCCCCCGCCTGGGACGCAGCTTCCATCACAGCCCGACGCTCAACGCCCGTCACGCCACTGGGAATGCCGATCACAATCCGGGGGGAAACGAGCGTCCGACCTTCATGGACGCGGCGGATGAAGTGCTTGAGCATGAGCTCAGCTGTGTCAAAGTCTGCAATCACCCCATCTCGCAGGGGACGCAGCGCCATCACGTTTCCGGGTGTCCGCCCCAGCATTTTTTTGGCATCTTCGCCAACGGCTAGGGGTACTTTCTCGTTTTGGTCAATGGCTACTACTGATGGTTCTTGAAGCACAATGCCCCGACCCGAAACGTAGACCAGGGTGTTTGCGGTGCCCAGGTCGATACCCATGTCGCGTGACAACGAGAAGCGGTTAAAAAGTCCCACTAGCCTAACAAGCTCCTAGTTACAAAAACACTACTGCGATCGCTCTAAATGTCCCGATAACTCAGGTAAGACCCTTGGCTGGCACCTGGTTAACGATTCTGAGGTGATGACGATGCTCAGGGGTAAACTTGCAGATGCTGCTCGATGAACCGGACTCCCCTTTTCAGAAAGCCACTTTGCTTTTGAAAAGCAGCTTTGCTATCAATGCTGACCGGATTCGTTATGCCTTAAGCTCACTCCATCTGCCCTATGCTGCTAAGCCGATGCCCTCAAAATTAATGTCTCCAAACAATATCTCAGAGTTTCAACCTGATTCCAAAAACCTATGAGTATGGAAGAGACTCAAGCAAAGCATTCCAACTCCGTCGATGGGATTGTATTACGATTTTTGTCAACCGTCTAGTCGGAATATGCCTAAGATGCTGATCGAGTTTGGGCTGACTGAGTGAATGAGGGCGATCGCCCCTGCTTGAAGGTCAGCCGCTAACATCCTGTTGCTATCTCCCAGCTTGATCCGGTCATTGGACCCTGACAGATTGCACCCCGCTCACGATACCGCAAAACTGACCCCTGTGGCGCAAGATACCAGGAAGATTGCCGGAAGGTGGATGGATGGGGGCGATCGCCAACAGTGCGATCGCCAACCGATGCCAATTCGACGGTGTGTCCGGCGCTTGCTAAAGCGAAAAAGTTTGGGCAGAATAGTGCGGCAATTAGGGGAGCAACCGCCTCAAAATCTGGCGAGATCCTGTTAGAATAGGACAGGTATACTATCTGAAGCGATATGCAATTCTAATCATTCCTCTCAATTTTTTAGGAATTAGTTTTGAAAGGATTGATCGATTCAGTTTTCTGCGTATCTGGCTTTAATTTCTGTTTCCAAAGTTTTGATTTTAAGTTTGGGGAATGTCCTATGAGCTTAAACGTCGTTACCCTGGTGGGTCGAGCGGGTCGTGATCCGGATGTAAAGTATTTCGAGTCGGGCAGCGTGGTCTGCAATATCAATCTTGCAGTCGATCGTCGCAGAAAAAATAGCGATGAGCCAGACTGGTTTAAGCTGGAAATTTGGGGTCGAAACGCTGAAGTAGCTGCAAACTATGTCCGCAAAGGCAGCCTGATCGGGGTTACAGGTTCCCTGAAATTTGAATATTGGAAAGATCGAACCACTGGAGCCGATCGCTCTGCGCCTGTAATCCGAGTAGATCGGTTAGATTTGCTGGGATCTAAACGAGACAATGAGGCGGCAGCAGCCTCTGGCGGATATGCCGACGATGAGTTCTAGGAATGAATTCTAGACAGCGCGGTTTGAGTTTTAGCAAGGGGCGATCGCCCCTTGGACAAAAGCTCACCTGTTGCGTGTGCCCTTGAGCTTTCTCCCAAAGGTTCGGAATATTCTCACGGTCGCTTCAGTTTCCTCACAAAAGGGTTCTGGGGCACTCAGTGCTGTTTCAGGTTCCCCTCAGCCAGAGCCGCCAAGATGTGAGTTATCTCGGAAAGGACTCCCAAGCCTTGCCAATGGCAGGCCGGAACCTTCCACAGATTGACTAACATCAAGGAGGTTCTCGATGAAACGGATTGTTCTCATGGCGCTGTTTGCGCTGGTGCTGTCTACCGCCGTTGCCCCAGCGGCGTTTGCTCGCAGAGGAACCAGCACTTGCCCTTTGAACGGAACTCGCTGCGTTGGGTCGGGTGGCGGCGGCGACTAGGTTTGGGCGATCGCACCGCTGTGATGTAGCTGCGATATAACCGATAAAAAACCCTGGCAGAAGATTGGAATTTTGCCAGGGTTTCTGATGAAATTAGCCAGTCTTGGCAGCTTTTACGCCTAAAACTTTTAGGTCTGAAGAATGCTGCGGGCAGCGATTTCAGCCGTCTCTACTGCGCCGTTCATATAGCCCTGGGATTCTAGAGAGCAGTGTTCCCCTGCGAACCAGAGATTGCCCACGCGCTCGATTTCGGCTCCGGCGATCGCCGTCCACTGCCCGGGCCGATAGCAGGAATAAGACCCCAGCGCGTGGGGTTCGGCCGCCCAAATTGCCCGGAGCGATCGCCCTTGTTGCACTTCAGCAATGCCTGGAAAGATCTGGTCTAGATCAGCGGCGAGCGCCTTGGCGTGGGTGGCGGGGCTATCGGCCGCCAGCAATACGCCCTGTCGTCCCGCCCGCAGGTCTGTTACCCAGGCGCTTGGCCCCGGCGAGTAGCGGGCGCTCTCCCAGGTATTTTGAAAATCCAGATCGGTGTAGACGCTAATGGTAGAGCCGTAGCGGGTACGCCAGATCCGCTCCCGGAAGGGAACGGCTAGCTTGCTGCTGGTGCCATAGCCCAACTCGGCGATCGCCTTTCGCTTCACGGGCGGCAGGTCTATCGCGAGTTCCACCTGTCGGAGCACCGAAAATGGCACTGCTAGCAGCACCTTCTCGTAGCTGCGCTCGATACTGTTGCCGTCTTGTCGCAGGCTGACGCGATAGCGCCCATCGGGGGCAAGGCGGATGGATTCCAGAGAAGTGTTGAGGGCGATCGCCCCCTCTACCCGCTTGGCCAGCGCTTCAGGAATCGACTGGTTGCCGCCGACCACATGCCAACGCTCGTCGCTGTCGCCGTAGGTGCTCCACTGCCCCACCTCTGTCCCGATCAGATAGAGCATGTTCAAGCAGGACATGTCTTCTGCGTCTCGCCCAAATTCGGTGATGTAAGCCACCCGCACCAGTTGGTGAATCACCGGGTCAATCTCTGCCGCATCCAGATATTCTGCCAGCGACAGCCGATCGAGCTGGGCGGCGTGGTCATTATGCTGGCGATAGGTGATGCCTCGCCCCATCGCCAGCAAGTCCTGCGTGATTCGTTTGGCGAGGGGTGCAAACCGCTCCACCACTGCCTCATGGCTCACCTTTTGCCCCTGAAAATACAGCACCTCCGGCTCTAGCCCTGCATCGGCCGCCCTCAGGTCAGACAATTCCAGACCCAATTCTGCGGCCAGAGCGCGGACGTGGGTATGGCGCGTGTCGATAAATTCGCCACCCAGTTCCACGGTTCCTGGTAGTCCATCCGGGTTTCGCACCGTCCGCAGCCGACCGCCGATGCGGGCACTGGCTTCGACTAGCTCAAACGGCACACCCGCCTGCTGGAGGCGATAGGCAGCCGTTAATCCTGCCACGCCTGCGCCCACAATCAGCACAGGCGATGGGTTTGCTCTAGAGCGAGCAGACTGCCCAGAGGCATGAGGGCGATCGCCCCCCACCAAGTCTTCCATCCGCCAACCGCTCAGCCCCAGCGTGCCACCCAGCACCGCGCCTGCCTGCAACACGCGCCGCCGCGACAAGTGTGCATCCAGCCATCCCGCCGCTTCGGGCAGAGACATTTGTGTTTGCTCAGACCATTGCGAAATTCGATAAGCTCGACGAAAAAGCGTAATTAATCGACTTCTAGACATACAAAACGAAAAACTGAGAAAGACTGGGAACAGGCCCCCGGCTCAAAAGCCAGCCGTTATCTAGAGTGACAGTAGCGGCTTCTCACGGGCGCTACACCTTGCCATCCTGCATCCCCAATCGTCACGCTAGCGCTTTTTTTAGCGAACGGGTGTAAACCTGATGGGCGATCGCCATCCCCACGCGCCCCCGCATAGAAGCGCACGTTATACCTAAAAGCACCAACCTAACATCAACCTAATCAGACACAACCCCACCCTGGGGCGCAGCCTGACTATCAGGCTGGGTGTTGTTGAAATAGGTTTCCAACACCTGCTTCACCATCGGCGCAGCCACCTTGCCGCCGCCGCCCTCCGGGGAGTTCTCGACAAACGCCACCACGACAATTTCTGGATTATCCAGCGGAGCATAGCCGCCGTACCAGGCGTGGGATTTGCGCGGCGGGTCTTCGGCTGTGCCCGTTTTACCCGCATTGGGCGGCAGACTGGGCGTGTTCATCACCTTACCCGTGCCGCTACTAACCACCCGCCGCAGCCCATCTTGCAAAATTCTCAGCGTGGTGGGACTTAGACCAATTGGTGTCCGCCAAGAGCGGCTCGCTTCCTGGTCTTTTAGCAAATGAGGACGCACCAAATCACCGCCATTCGCGGGCACAGCGAACATCACTGCCACCTGGAGCGGCGAAGCCTGCATGTAGCCCTGACCAATGGACATATTGATGGTGTCGCCGATGAACCACTCTTCATCCAGGTTTTCGCGCTTCCAGTCCGGATCAGGCACTAGTCCCGCCGATTCTTCAGCGGCCAGCTCAATGCCTGTTTTCCGTCCAAAGCCGTAGCGCCGTGTCCACTCAATCAGCGGTTCGTGGCCCATGCCCATCGCAGTCTGATAGAAAAACGTGTCGCTGCTCCAGGCCATGGCTCCGCGAAAATCCAGCGGGCCAAAGCCTGCATTGTTCCAGTCCCAAAACTTGATGCCGCCGACTTCGATGTAGGGGCGCGTACCGAGAACGGTGCTGGGGGAATAGCGCCCCGATTCAATCGCTGCCGTAGTAGTGACAATCTTAAAGGTGCTGGCAGGTGGATAGCCCTGGAGCGCCCGGTTGACAAACGGATAGGACTTGCTCTGAAGCTCCTGCCACTGAGCATCGGTAATGTGGGTAGAAAACAGATTGGGGTCAAAGGCAGGACGGCTGACGAGTGCCAGCACAGCTCCGTTGCGTGGATCGAGGGCGACGATCGCCCCTCTGCGATCGCCCAGCACCGTTTCCGCCGCCTTTTGCAAATCCAGATCCAGCGTCAGCGTCACGGTATTGCCCGCCCGTGCCGACTTTTCGCCCAGCACCCGCAGCACATGGCCCATCCCGTCCACCTCGACCTGCTGCCCGCCCCACTGTCCTCGAAGCTGCCGCTCGAACGCTGCCTCCACGCCCATCTGCCCCACGACATCCCCCAGACGATAGCCCTCTTCGCGCCGTCGCTCCAGTTCTTCGTCCGACAGCTCCCCGGTATAGCCCAGGACATGGGCCGCCAAATCGCCATGCGGATAGTAGCGCACCGCCTCCGCCTGTACCTGCACCCCCGGCATCTGCTGGCTAAACTCGGCCAGCGCCGTCACCTGGGCGGGGCTGATGCCACGAGCAATGCGGAGCAGTTCTGGCGAACTGTAGCCGGCCTGATCCAGCCGCTTCTGGATATTCTCTTCAGGAATGTTAAGGATTGTGGATAATCGCTTCACAATCGGTCGCCAGTTGGACTGGCGATTGGCAATCGGCCAGAGAAACACTGCGTAGGAAAGACGGCTCCCTGCTAGTGTCCGCCCTTTGCGGTCGAGGATTCGCCCCCGCTCCGGCTGTCGGGGAATCAGCCGCACGCGGTTGTCGTCTGCCAGTTGCCGATTGTATTGCCCTTCGACCAGTTGCAGATAGGCCAGGCGAGTGCCAATGCCTCCCAGCAGAGCGACGGTGACGGTGAGCATCACCACCAGCGACTGGTAGGACTTGCCCACGGTGCGGCCCGTTGGTTGCCGCACGGTTGGCGGATTTTGCGTCAGCGTCATAAATGAAAACGCGCCCTCTGACAGAACCTCTGAAAACCAGTGCAGGTTAGAGAAACTTTGGATGCTTAGTAAATCATTAGTAAATCAATTTACATAGTTTACCGCCATTGATCCCAGTATTGATCCCCGGCGCTGTCGGACTCGGATTTGTCTATCTCTGGGTACAGGGCGATCGCCCCCACATCCCAAACCTGCCATAGCCGCTGCCGAAATGACTCAGCCCAAATCGCCAAACGGTATACCAAACAACCGTTGATTACCCTGGCTTCTTTGAAGATGAAGGAAAAGTTAGCCGGATGGAATGTCTGTTATGCAACATCTGTCCTGCAATGTCTGTCATGGCATGTCGGCGGCTGTCTGCGTAGATCCAGCTTGAAAAGCGCATAGCGATAGTCGTGACCCCGTTGCGGGCAAACTGACTTACAAGCTGAGTCGCTGTCCCTGAATTGGGAAACGCCCCGGCATTCGAGCATTTCCATCTCGCGAATTTCCATCTTGCGAATTTCAAATCCAGCAATTTCAAATCCAAACAGTTTCAAATCCAGCAATTTCACAATCCAGCAATTTCACAAGTCTCCAGGCTTCATCCCTTAGGATATTTACAAGTCATCAAAGTACGAGTCATAAAATCATATAGAATCAGGTGCCTGTCTTCCCCCTCGTCGCCCATAGAGACACACATACTCACGTAAGGACTCAACTGCTAAAATCTCAGACCTAAGCCTTGACCACTGCCCCGTTCTAGCAGAATTTCTACAGGGAATTTGCCACATGGCACAGACCATCACCCCAAATCAGTCCACGGTAGAAACCGAAACCCAATACGATGTCGAACTCCGCAAAGTCTTCAAGGTCTTTGATGGCTACACGGCAGTTCGCGGCATCGATCTGAACGTGCGGCAAGGGGAGTTTTTCAGTATTCTCGGCCCTTCCGGCTGCGGCAAAACCACGACGCTGCGGCTGGTGGCGGGGTTCGATGAGCCAACGGCAGGCGAGGTGCTGCTTCAGGGTCGGTCGATGGTGGGTGTGCCGCCCTATCGCCGCCCAGTCAACACGGTGTTTCAAAGCTACGCTCTGTTTGGCCACATGACGGTGTGGGATAACGTGGCGTTTGGGCTGCGGCTAAAAAATAAGAGCAAGACCGAGGTGCAAAAGGCTGTAGGCGAAGCACTGCAACTGGTCAAAATGGAATCCTTTGCCCGACGCTATCCTGCCCAGCTCTCTGGCGGGCAACAGCAGCGGGTCGCCCTGGCGCGGGCCCTGGCAAACCAGCCGACCGTCGTGCTGCTGGACGAGCCGCTGGGTGCGCTGGATCTGAAGCTGAGAAAAGAAATGCAGGTGGAGCTTTCAACGCTGCATCGCGAACTCGGCGTGACGTTCATCATGGTGACCCACGACCAGGAAGAAGCCCTCAGCCTGTCGGATCGGATTGCCGTGATGAATGAGGGGCGGGTGGAGCAGATCGGCACGCCTAGCGAGATTTACGAGTTTCCAGCTACGCCCTTTGTGGCAGATTTTATTGGCGAGACGAACCTATTCCAGGGGTACGTGGCGGCAGCAGATCCAACGCTGATGAAGGTGGAAACTGAGCGCGGACTCCAGATAGTCGTGAAGCCGACAGAGGCTTGCCCTGGTGTAGCAGCGGAGCCTGTGGTGGTTAGCATTCGCCCTGAAAAGGTGCGGCTGTCGCTGGAGCATCCTGGTAGCGAAATGAACTGTTTTGAAGGGCGACTCCGGCACACTATGTACCTGGGCACCCATGTCCACTATGTGGTCGATTTGCCGACGGGAGATATGGTGACGGTCATGCGCCCAAATCGCCCAGAATCGATGCCCCAGATTGATACGCCTGTGTACGTGTCCTGGTCGGCGGCAGATGCCTTGCCCCTTGCAACTCAGCCTGGAACCTAGAGCCTGGAACCTAGAGCCTGGAACCTAAAGCCTGAAACCCCAGGACTAAGCACGAAGGCGTTGGGGAGTCAAGATTGGATGCACTCCTTAGAATTACTGCCCTCAAAAGGGGTGGTCATTCTTTGTATGGACACCACAGTTTTAGGAGATTTGCTATGCCTCCCTATCGATTTTCTGGTCGTTCCAATTCTGAATCCTTGCTGAGGCGGAATCCTGGTGGTGGGCGATCGCCCCGTTATTCGCCCTACCTCGCCAGCCGCCGCCGCTTTTTGCAGCTTTCGGGAGCAGCCTTTTCTGGCGTGCTGCTCAGCAACTGCGCCCGAAATATTGGTACAACGGGCAGTTCTTCGGCCACAGACTCTGCCACCTCATCGCCCAGCAGTGGAGACAATACCCTCCACGTCTACACCTGGTCAGCCTATATCGATGAAGACCTGCTGAAGGGCTTTGAGCAAAACACCGGGATTAAGGTCATTGCTGATGTCTATGACTCCAACGAAACCATGCTGGCGCGAATGCAGGCCGGCGGCGGCAGCCAGTACAGCATCGTCTATCCTTCCGACTACATGGTAGAACTCATGATCGAGGAAGACATGCTGCTCGAGATCGACCAAGCTCGAGTTCCTGGCTACGCTGATCTCCTGGATCAGTGGCGAGATCCCCCCTACGACCCTGGCAACCAATACAGCGTGCCCTATACCTGGGGCACAACCGGTCTGGTCTACAACAAAGAATTGGTGAAGAAGCCCATTACCGACTGGTCTGACCTGTGGGAACGAAAGTCTGAGCTATCTCGCAGAATGACCCTGCTCAACGACGTGCGTGAGGTCATGGGCATGGCGCTAAAGATGCTGGGCTTTTCCAATAGCACCCAAGACCCCAAAGAAATTGAAGCCGCCTACAAAAAGCTGCAAGAACTCAAGCCTGCCATCAATGCCTTTACAACCGACGGTTGGCGAGATCAAATGGCGGTGGGCGACCTGGCCGTGGCCCATGCCTACTCGGTAGATGGCATCGACATGGTGCTGGAAAATCCCCAGCTAGAATACGTAGTGCCGTCCAGTGGCGCAACGGTTTGGACAGACACCATCGCCATTCCCAAAACGGCTCCCAACGTCGATGCTGCCTACAAATGGATTGAGTATTCAGTCGAGCCGCAGACAGCAGCAAAGAACCTGGGACGACTGAAACTGCCCACGCCCAACCAGAAAACGCTAACACTATTGCCAAAGGAGTTGGTCGAGAACCCAGATCTCTTCCCCCCCGAAGAAGTTCTGGCGAAGTGTGAGGTTCTTGCCAATGTGGGCGAAGCGGTCGATATTTATGATCGGTACTGGACGCAGTTGACCAGCGCCTAACCTCGTTTTTGAGCGATCGCTCTCAATTTTTTTTCCACTATGGCAACCTCCGCTCCGCTCTCCCCGACTCCAGAGGTCGAACCCCAGCGCCCTGCCAGCAAAGGCCTAAAGCAGCGGCTGATGGGTTTGATTCAGCCCTTTGTCTTGCTGGGGCCACCAGGGCTTTGGCTGTTGCTGCTGCTGGTCGTGCCGACGCTGATGATTTTGGAACTGAGCCTGATTCCAGGATTTCGCCCTGGCACCCAGCCTGCCCCCTACGGACTGGGCAACTACGGCAAGATCTTTGAGCTGATTGATGGTCAGGCGATTTATCTATGGGTGATTGGGCGATCGGTGTTTTTTGCGATCGCCAGTACGCTCCTTTGCCTTGTGCTGGGCTTTCCCGTCGCCTACTGGATTGCGGTGATGGCTCCGGCCCGCTGGCGAAATCTGCTGCTGGTCAGCTTTGTGCTGCCGCTGTGGACTTCCTCGCTGCTGCGTTCCTACGCCTGGATCACCATCCTGCGTCCATCGGGCGTGCTGAATTCCCTGCTCAGCGCCATCAGGCTGCCAACGCTGGATATTCTGAATACCCAGACTGCTGTGATGATCGGCCTGGCTTACAATTTTCTGCCTTATATGGTGCTGATTTTGTATGCTTCGCTGGAGCGGCTCGATAAGCGGCTGCTAGAAGCGGCAGCCGACCTGGGCGCAACGCCGCAGCAGGGCTTTTGGAAAGTCACCGTGCCCCAGACGCTCCCTGGCATTGCCGCAGCCTGTCTGTTGGTGTTCATCACCAGCCTGGGCGATTTTGTGGTGCCTGAACTGCTGGGCGGCGCGTCTAGCATGACTATGGCCCGTCTGATTTACAACCAGTTTCTCGGCGCAACCCGCAACTGGGGCTTTGGCTCTGCCCTGAGCATGGTGCTGATTGGCGCGATGGGGCTGGGCATTGTACTGCTGCTGAAGTATGGCGATCGCAAGCTAGAGAATTACTAATACCCCTCCCGTTTCCCCACCATGACCGCAACCCTCGACCTACCCAAAACCACTGTCGCTAAGCGTCGCCTCTCCTGGCAGTTTCTCTTTACGCTGGTGATGTTTGCGTTCATGTACATCCCAGTGCTGGTGCTGGCGTTCTTTAGCTTCAACGCATCGCCCTTTAGTGCGGGCTGGAGTGGCTTTTCGTTGCAGTGGTATCAGCGGATGCTTGGCGACACGAGGATTTTGTCGGCGCTAATGGATAGCCTGGCGGTGGCGCTGCTGGCGGTGGGCATTGCGGCGGTGCTGGGCACGCTGATGGCGGTGGGGCTGGCTCGCTACACGTTTCCCGGCAAAAGCCTATATCAGGGCGTTTCCTACCTACCGCTGATTATTCCCGACATTGCGATCGCCGTTGCAACGCTAGTGTTTCTAGCTTCCCTGGCAATTCCGCTCAGCCTGTGGACAGTCGTGGCTGCACACATTGTCTTTTGCCTCGCCTATATCGCGGTCGTCGTCTCGACGCGGCTCACAGGCATGAATCCTCACTTAGAAGAAGCAGCGCTGGATCTGGGCGCAACGCCGTTTCAAGCATTTATCAAGGTGCTGCTGCCCCAGCTTATGCCTGCGATTATCTCCGGATGTCTCCTGGCGTTTGTGCTAAGCATGGATGACCTGCTGATTTCCAGCTTCACCGCAGGCGGCGGCACCACAACGTTGCCAATGGAAATTTTTAGCCGCGTCCGCACCGGCGTAAAGCCCGACATTAACGCACTGAGCGTCGTGCTGATTCTGGCTTCTGGAACCTTGGCGTTTGCGGCAGAGTTTATTCGCTATCGCAGCGAGCAGCAGCGGCTAGACGGGTAGCCCAAGCAGACTGTTCCGAAACGCAAAAGCCCTACGAAAAGCCCAGCCTCGATTTGCTCTTGGCTGGGCTTGGGTTTTGGAAACGTTCTAGCAAAGTAACGGCTTAGCCAAGTAGCGCCTTAGCGCGGCTCAGCACATTGTCTACCGTGAAGCCAAACTTCTCCATACAAACGCCGCCAGGAGCCGACGCGCCAAAGGTGTCAATGCCGAGAATATCCCCTTCGCTACCCGCATACTTGTGCCAGCCAAAGGTCGTCCCTGCTTCCACGACCAGGCGCTTGGTCACTGCTTTGGGCAACACCGATTCTTTGTAAGCAGCGTCCTGCGCTTCAAACAATTCGGTAGACGGCATAGAAACCACGCGAACTTTCTTGCCTTCTGCGGCCAGTTGCTCTGCGGCCTTGACACAGAGATTCACTTCCGAACCCGTGCCAATCAGAATCAGGTCGGGTGTGCCACCGCACTCGATCACTGTATAGCCGCCTTTGCCCACGCCTTCGATCGAGCTACCTGCCAGGTTCGGCAGACCTTGGCGCGACAGCGCCAGCAGCGTCGGACGGTTCTTCCGAGCGTTTTCGATCGCCACTTTGTAAGCACCAGAGGTTTCTGTGCCGTCCGCAGGGCGAATCACCGTCAGGTCAGGTATAGCCCGCAGCGAGGCGATGGTTTCCACAGGCTGGTGGGTCGGGCCGTCTTCGCCCAAGGCCACGGAATCGTGCGTCATCACCCAGATCACACCACACTCCGCCAGCGCCGACAGGCGAATTGCGCCGCGCATGTAGTCGGTAAACACCAGGAAGGTTGCGCCGTAGGGAATTAGCCCGGAGCCATGCAGCGCAATGCCGTTGCAAATTGCGCCCATACCGTGTTCGCGCACGCCAAAGTGGATGTTGCGGTTTTCGTAAGCGCCCTTCTGGAAGTTGCCGCTGATCTCCAGTTCCGTCAGGTTGGAGTGGGTTAGGTCGGCGGAACCACCGATCAGTTCCGGCAGTACGGGAGCCAGCGCGTTCAGGCAGATTTCCGAGTGCTTGCGGCTGGCTAGCGCCTTATCTTCAGGCTTGTAGGTGGGCAGCACTTTGTCCCAACCATCGGGCAGTTTGCCGCTCAACAGGCGATCAAACTCCGCTGCTTCCTGAGGATACTTGGTCTTGTATTGTGCCCAGGTTTCCTGCCACTCGGCTTCGTAGCTGGCACCGCGTTCGATGGCTTTGCGAGTGTGGGCCAGCGCCTCATCGGGAACTACAAAAGGCTCATAGGGCCAGCTCAGGTTTTCGCGGGTCAGCTTGATTTCAGCATCGCCGAGTGCTGCCCCGTGAACGCCAGCGGTGTTGGCTTTGTTGGGAGAGCCATAGCCGATGGTGGTGGTGACTTTAATGAGCGTCGGCTTGTCGGTGACGGACTTGGCTTCGGCGATCGCCTTCGCAATCCCTTCCAAGTCCGTATTGCCGTCCTGCACATGCAGCACATGCCAGCCGTAAGCTTCAAAGCGCTTCGACACGTCTTCGGTAAAGGCAATGTCCGTGGAGCCGTCAATCGAAATGTGGTTATCGTCGTAGAGCGCGATCAGCTTGCCCAGACCGAGGTGCCCCGCCAGCGAGCAGGCTTCGCCCGAAATGCCTTCCATGTTGCAGCCGTCGCCCAGGATGACGTAGGTGTAGTGATCGACCAACGTCAGATCGGGCTTGTTGAACTTAGCAGCAAGGTGTGCTTCGGCGATCGCCAGACCAACGGCATTCGCAATGCCCTGGCCAAGCGGCCCGGTCGTTACCTCAATACCAGGGGTCTCGAAGTTTTCGGGGTGGCCGGGCGTTTTCGACCCCCACTGACGGAAGTTCTTGATTTCGTCCAGCGTGACGCTGTCGTACCCGGTCAAGTACATTAGGGCGTACTGCAACATGCAGCCGTGCCCAGCCGACAGCACAAAGCGATCGCGGTTAAACCACTTGGGGTTTTTGGGGTTAAACCGCATGAACTGATCCCACAGCACAAACGCCATCGGCGCAGCACCCATCGGCAAACCGGGGTGTCCAGACTTTGCCTTTTCAACAGCATCGATCGCCAAAAACCGGATGGAATTAATACAGAGTTGTTCGAGGGTTAGGGTCGCAACAGCCATTGTCTTCTTTCTACTCAACGACGGGTGACAGGCGCTCACAAACACGCCAAAATAGGCAGGCAAGGCGGATAGGCAAACAGAAGAATCCTGAATCACCAAAGGCATCTCCCCCATCATCCCACTACAGGGGATCACAGGTGAAAGATTTCCTGGGCGATCGCGCTAAGCAAATATACTCAATAAAATTAGCTTAACGGTTTATGGAAAACTGGACAAGGGTTAAGCACAGCTTTCTGTAAAGCCGAATACTGTATAAGCAGCTTGGCAGCCGAGAGGTTGGTTTGGCTACTTTAGGGCACTGCTTCAGAGTTTTGACAGCCCGACTTCCCGTCGGATGTAAGGAAAATCGCAAGAGCTCTAGACTCTAGCCCTGGTACTTGCGGAAAGCCAGTGTCACGTTGTGGCCGCCAAAGCCAAAAGAGTTGGACAGCGCCGCATCGACCGTCTGGCTGCGGCTCTCGTTTGCCACGTAGTCCAGATCGCAAGCGGGGTCTGGATTCTCTAGATTAATCGTGGGAGGCACACGATCGTTGGCTACGGCCATCACGGTCGCCACCGCCTCAATGCCGCCCGACCCACCCAGCAGGTGACCCGTCATCGACTTGGTGGAACTGACGGTGAGCTTGTACGCCTGATCACCCAGCGCAGTTTTAATCGCTGCCGTCTCCGTAGAGTCGTTGGCAGGCGTGCTGGTGCCGTGGGCATTGATGTAGTGAATCTCGTCGGGACGCAAGCCTGCGTCTTTCATCGCAAGCTGCATCGCACGGGCAGCCCCTGCGCCACCGGGAACAGGCGAGGTGATGTGATAGGCATCGCAGGTCATGCCATAGCCAACAATCTCGGCATAGATCCGCGCCCCCCGGCTGAGGGCATGTTCCAACTCTTCTAGAATGAGAATGCCAGCGCCCTCGCCCATCACAAATCCATCGCGATCCTTGTCGAACGGGCGGCAGGCATGGAGTGGATCATCATTGCGGGTGGATAGGGCTTTGGCCGAAGCAAAGCCCGCTACAGACAAAGGCGTGACGGCCGCCTCTGTGCCGCCGCAAATCATTGCCTGAGCAAATCCCCGCTGCAAAATGCGAAACGCATCGCCAATGGCATTTGACCCAGCCGCACAGGCCGTCACTGTGCAGTTGTTGGGCCCCTTTGCCCCCACTTGAATCGCCGTCAGCCCCGCCGCCATGTTGGCAATCATCATCGGCACAGTGAACGGGCTACAGCGATCGGGGCCGCGCGTTAGAAACACTTCCTGCTGGTCTTCCATGACCTTAAGACCGCCAATGCCCGTGCCGATTAGCGTGCCGACCTGTTCAGCATTCAGATCGTTAATGACAAAATTGGCATCGGCGAGGGCTTGCTTGCTGGCAGACACCGCAAATTGGGCAAAGCGATCCATGCGCTTCGCTTCTTTGCGATCCATATAAAGCTGTGGGTCAAAGTTTTTGACCTCGCCCGCAATGCGGCAGTCGTGGCGAGACGCATCGAACAGCGTAATCGGGCCAATGCCGTTACGACCGCTCATCAAGCCGTCCCAGTATTCCGCCAGGGTGTTGCCAATGGGCGTAATAGCACCCAGACCCGTAACTACGACGCGCTTTAATCCAGAATCCAAAGTTGTCATGACAGCAAATTCGTGGGCTTTTGCCCAAACCACAGAATAGCCGAGGCCTATCCACTAAGTAGCCAGGGCAGAGAACAGCAGGAGGTTCGAGAAGGCGTGGAAACTTGCGTCCAGTCCTACGCAGCGACCTTTTGCTTGATGTAGTCCACAGCAGCTTGAACCGTAGCGATGCCTTCGGCGGCTTCGTCGGGAATTTCGATGTCGAATTCTTCCTCTAGCGCCATCACCAGTTCAACCGTGTCTAGAGAGTCTGCGCCCAAGTCATTGGCAAAGTTAGACTCAGGGTTGACTTCACTCTCTTCGACGCTCAGTTGCTCGGATACGATCTTTTTGACCTTTGTGAGAATCTCGTCGCTCATAGCTTTTGTGTTCCTACCCAACGCGGATGCAAGTTGAGAAATTCAAAGAAATTCAATCTGTTGTGCAAGTCTAGCCGAAATCCAAAAACTTGAAACTCGGCAGAACTGGACACTGCCTGTCTCTGTCCGCTAAGCGTGCGATTTGCCGGGAACCGACGATGCGCTTGGCCCAGTGGGAAATTAGGCATTCCTTCATATTATCTGAAAGCGTGACGAGCTAAAACGGAGGGCAGAAAAACTAGAAAACTAGGGATTAGGGGTGATTGCTCCACAACGCTAGCGCTGGGGAATTGGGTAAAGACATAAAAAGAGGGGCGATCGCCCCTCCATTCACAAAGCTCGTTTTTCCCTTGAGGATTTGGGTCGAAATTAAACCAGGTTAACCCCTAGACCGACGTAGACGATAGCGCAGCTTCTGTCGCAGGGGTAGCGCTCCGAACCGCCTCGATCGCCCTCAACGTGGCTTCTGGCGTAGCGGGTGCGGCCAGTTCCACAACGGCGGCATTGCCAAAGGCGGCCACGGCAGCCCGAATCGCCTCGCGGACGGACATCGCCAGCATAAACGGCGGCTCACCCACCGCTTTGCTGCCATAGATCGTACCGTCCTGGCTGCCCCGCTCGATCAGATGCACCTGGAAATGTTCTGGGATTTCGCTGATGGTGGGGATTTTGTAGGTGCTGGGGGCAAAGGTGCGGAGGCGGCCCTGGTCGTCCCACACGAGTTCTTCCATCGTCAGCCAGCCCATGCCCTGCACAAAGCCGCCTTCGATTTGCCCTTGATCCACCAGCGGGTTCAGCGATTCGCCCACGTCATGCACAATATCCACCTGGCGTAATTTGAACGTGCCCGTGAAGCCGTCTACTTCCACCTCGCTCACCGCTGCGCCATAGGCAAAGTAATAGAAGGGGCGACCCGTCGCAGTCACCGGGTCCCAGTGGATCATCGGCGTGCGGTAGTAACCTGTGGCAGAGAGACTAATGCGATCGCCATAGGCCTGCTGCACCACCGCATCAAACGACACCCGCGCCGTCGGATAGGTGCGGCAATAGACCTCGTTATTTTCAAACACCATCTCTTCGGCTGCGTCAAAACCCAGCAGTTTGGCGGCGACTGGAGCCAGCCGCGATTTGAGGATTTCGCAGGCGTTTTTCACGGCTTGCCCGTTCAGATCGGCTCCACTGGAGGCGGCGGTCGCGGAAGTGTTGGGCACTTTGTCGGTGCTGGTGGGCATCATGCGGATGCGGTCGAGCGTCACGCCCAGCGCCCGCGTCGCTACCTGCTGCATCTTGGTATGCAGCCCCTGCCCCATCTCGGTGCCGCCGTGGTTGAGCTGGATGCTGCCGTCGGTGTAGATATGCACCAGCGCGCCCGCCTGGTTATATTGCACCTTGTTGAAGGAAATGCCGAATTTCACCGGGGTAATTGCCAGACCCCGTTTTTTGTAACGATTTTGCTGGTTAAACTCGACTACTGCGGCGACCCGTTCGGCATAGCTGGCGCGTTCCTTGGCTTCATTCCAGACGCGGGCGATACGGTTATCGACAATTACTTGGCCATAGTGTGTGGTGTTACTATCACCCTCGCCGTGGTAGAAATTTCGCTCTCGCACCACGTCCGGCGGCAGGTCTAGATGCCGCGCCACCCGATCCACCGCGTCTTCGATCACCAGCATTCCCTGCGGCCCACCAAAGCCGCGATAGGCCGTATTGGACACGCGATTGGTCTTCACGATCAGCCCGCGCACCAGCATGTTGGGAATGTAGTAGGCGTTATCGACGTGCAGCATGGCCCGCATCAGCACGGGCGGCGACAGATCCAGGCTCCAGCCGCCCTCGGCGTAGAGCGCCACATCCAGTGCCAGGATTTTGCCCTCGCTGTCGAAGCCGACCTTGTATTGCCCCAAAAAGCCGTGGCGCTTGCCCGTCAGGATCATGTCGTGGTGGCGCTCTAGCTTGACGCGCACGGGGCGACCCGTTTTGTGCGCTGCAACGGCTGCTGCTGCCGCCATCGGGTTTGCCTGGGATTCCTTGCCGCCAAAGCCGCCGCCCATTCGCAGGCAGGTGCAGACCACACGGTTGGTGGGCACGCCCAGCACTCGCGCCACGATGGTTTGGGTTTCGCTGGGGTGCTGGGTGGACGAGTAAACTTGGTAATTGCCTTCAGGATCGGGAATGACCCAGCTTGTGTGGGTTTCTAGGTAGAAGTGATCCTGCCCGTTCATCTCCAATTCACCCTCGATTACATGGGCGGCTTCGGCCATAGCCTGATCCACCTCGCCTCGGCGGATGAACTGCGGGTCGTTGTGGTAGCTGTTGGCGGCGATCGCCCCTTTAATGGTCAGCACGGCTTCCAGAGGTTCGTATTCCGCCGTCACCTTGGCGGCTCCCAGCCGCGCCGCGTCTTCGGTTTCGCCCACTACCCAGGCGATCGCCTGTCCCCAGTAGCTCACTTCATCGGTGGGAAACAGCGGTTCATCCCGGCGAATCACACCCGTGTCGTTGGCACCCGGCACATCCGCCGCCGTCAGCACCGTCACCACGCCATCCACTTCCAGCGCGGGGGCGGTGTCGATGCTGAGAATGCGAGCGTGGGCGTGGGGCGACAGCACCGGATAAATCGACAGCATGCCGCTGGGCATCCGCTGGTCGTCGGTATAGACTGCCTTGCCGCTGACGTGGGCTTCGGCGCTTTCGTGGCTCTTGCGTTGACCGACCATGCTCATACTTCCACCCCCGCTGCTGCTGCAAACTCGACAAAGAACTTTTCAAACAAATTGGCCACTAGCATCTTGCGATAGTCGGCGCTGCCCCGCAGATCGGTTAACGGCGTAAAGGCGCTATAGAGCATAGGTTTGGCTTGTTGCACCGTGTCCATGCTCCAGGGTTTGCCTACCAGAAACTCTTCCACAGCCGTCGCCCGTGCCGGAGTCGCCGCTACGCCGCCATAGCCCAGCCGCGCATGAATCACTCGCTTCTCACTGTCCAAATCCACCACGTAGGCCGCCGCCACAATGCTGATGTCGTCCGTACCGCGCTTACCGATTTTGTAGGACTGGGTGAGGCGCTGCGTTGCTCCTGGCGTGATGCTCTTGGGAATTTTCACGGCGGCGATGACTTCACCGGGTTGCAAGTCGGTCTGGCGGTAGCCCTTGAAGAACTGGGAGAGCGGCAACCAGCGATCGCCCGCCAGGCTCACCAGCTTTAGCTCCGCATCCAGCGCCAGCAGCACGGGTGGCAAATCGCCAATCGGGGAGGCGGTGCCGATGTTGCCGCCCAGCGTCGCCCGGTTCCGCACCTGCCGCGCCGCAAACCAGTGAATCATCTCATCCATGCAGGGAAACACGCCGTGGAGTTGGCTTTCGATGTGGCTGAGGGGAACCGCCGCGCCGATTTCCACAAACTCATCAGTTTGCACCAGCGTTTTCAGTTCTGCCACCGCTTCCAGAGAAATCAGCACCGGAAACTCGCGCCGCTGAAGCTCCAGCCCCAGGTCGGTTGCGCCCGCCACCAGCGTCGCGTCGGCATGGTCGCGCAGCAGTTCCAGCACTTCCTGAAGCTGCGTCGGGCGATAGAACTGACCGTCGCCCGTGAAGCTGTAGGGCAGCAGGTCGGCATCGGCTTCCGTCAGATGTTCACTGAAGTGGTCGCAGGGCGTTTCGGCAGCAGCAGCCTGCGCGGCCCGGCGAATCGGCAGATAGCCCGTGCAGCGACAGAGATTCCCCTCCACCGCCACATCATCCAGCTTGCCGTCGTAGTAGGCTGCGAACATACTCATGATGAATCCCGGCGTGCAGTAGCCGCACTGGGAACCGCCCAACTTCACCATCGCTTCCTGGACGGGATGCAGCTTGCCATTCGCCACGCCTTCCACCGTGATCACCTCGCGACCGACCACCGAGCCGAGCGGAATCAGGCAGCTATTCACCGCTTGATAGTTGGGTTTGCCGTCTACGCTAGTGCCGACGATCGCCACGGTGCAGGCTCCACAGTCGCCATCGCCGCAGCCTTCCTTGGTGCCGACGCGCCCCGTCAGCCGCAAAAAGTCGAGCAGGGTCGTCGTCAGGGGAATGTCCTTAAGGCGGACGCGATCGCCATTGATGGTAATCGCCAGTTGGGTTTCAAGTTGCTGTGTCACAGGATCGGCAAGAGTAGTGTCTGAGGGTAGATGAACTCGATTTTGCTCAGGAGGCAAAAGATTAGAGTGGTTTTATGACGTGAAATGGGCGATCGCCCCAAGCTTCCAAAATTTTGCAGAATGCGCCCTTTCAAAGCGCTGCTTAAAAGCGGTCTGGCTGCTTGGTACAAGCTTTGCACCGACTACTAGAATTATTCGGTTACTGACTAACGCCAACTAATGCCGACTAATGTAGAATCATCTAGCCGAGAACTAACAGCCTAGAACTAACGCAAAGCCAGCAGCAGGATTGTGCAACCCGATACATCAATCGGCGGTGAGCCAATGGGGCTGGGCCCGCCTGCCCGGAAGCAAAACCTAGTAGTCGTGCTGGGGCTATACCCGACGCTAATGATTCAGTCGGTGCTGCTGGGGGCACTGGGCATTATGAAAAACCTACCCCACCCCAGCGCCATGCTGCTCGACAATTTTATTTCCTGTTCAATCCTGACCTGGCTGGTGATGCTGTGGGTCACACGCACGCTGTCCTTTTGGCTGCAACCCGCTGCCCAGCCGCTACCCCAAAAACTCAACGCGCTGGGAACGATTGCGGTAATCGGGGTGCTGGGTGGGCTGCTGATGCTGTTTAGCGAGTTGCGGATATGACCCGAAAACGCTTCATCATCGAAATGGGCATGGGGATCGACCAGCACGGACAAGACCCGACGGTTGCCGCAGCGCGGGCCGTGCGAAATGCGATCGCCCACAATGCCCTTCCCGGTATCTGGGAAGTCGCGGGTCTCAACCACCCCGATGAAATGCTCGTCGAAGTGCAGATCGGCGTGCCCTATCCAGATCAAGTGCGGCAGGCAGAAGTGCTGGCAGTGCTTCCCTTTGGACAAAAACGCCTGATCTTGGAATCCGGCGGCATGGTGGTTCAAGGACGAGCCATTCCAGAACTCGACGACAAAAACGACGAAATGCTAATTGCCGTGGCCGCCGTCACCGTTTGGGTGTAATCCCTAAAAACGCAGCCTAAGAGAGCAAGCTTGGGGCTGACCGGCTTTGCCTCATCCCCAAACTCTAAAGCGTCGTCGCCTCAAACGTATTGCACTGATTCACGTCGCCCGTCTTGATTCCTTGGGTAAACCAGCGGACGCGCTGTGCTGAGGTGCCGTGGGTGAAGGAATCGGGAACCGCGTAGCCCTGGGCTTGCTTCTGGAGGCGATCGTCACCAATGGCAGCAGCGGCATTGAGCGCTTCTTCCACATCGCCCTTCTCCAAAATCTGCTGAGCCTGGTGGGTTCGATTTGCCCACACGCCTGCGAAGCAATCCGCCTGAAGCTCTAGCCGAACCGAAAGCTGATTAGCTTGGGTTTTGCTGACACGGCGCTGTGCAGACTGCACTTGGTCGGAAATGCCCAGCAGGTTTTGCACATGATGCCCCACCTCATGGGCAATCACGTAGGCGTAGGCAAAATCGCCCCCCGCCCCCAGCCGACGCTGCATGTCGTTATAAAAGCTCATGTCCAAGTAGACTTTTTGATCCAGCGGGCAGTAAAAGGGCCCCATCGAGGCCTGCGCTGTGCCGCAGCCCGAATTCACCACGCCTGAAAACAGCACCAGCTTTGGCTCAACATACTTTGAGCCTTTTTCGCGGAAGATCTGCGACCAGGTATCTTCGGTGTAGCCCAAAACCGTCGAAACGAAGGCGGCTGCTTTGTCGTCTTGCGGGGGAGTGGGGGCGACCTGGGCTGGGCCCTCGTACACAGGAGACTGGTTCAGCACCATTGACGGATCGCCCCCCAGCAGCGCCACCAGCAGAGCCAGCAGCAAAGCCCCCAGCCCACCGCCAACCACGCCGCGAGAGGGTCTCATTCCACGCCGATCTTCAATATTGGTGCTTCGCCGACCAAACTCCCAGCGCATAGTGGGCCTCCTGCTCTCCAGTTCGTCTTTGAAAGGTTAATGCCTTATGTAGTTCTACTTAGAGTAGCATCCAGGGCTAGGATTTTCTGGTTTGCCACGGTACAAGAGTTGCGAAATCTTTATCCGAAATTTTTTGCCGTTTTATTTGCTCTTTTGCCAGATTGTTCGGCTTTAGGCAGGGTCAGAGCGATCGCCCCCAGCATCAACCAGCCCCAGCCCAAAGATCGGCGCGGGGTCGAGTCCGGTAATGTGGTGAAACTGCTGGGGCGTGAGGGTGCTGAGTAGTGGCTCTGTCTCTCGTTGAGCTTCCCACTGGCGGAGGCGATCGCGCACTTGGCTGATAAATGGCAGTCCTTTGGGCAGGGGCACAGCAGCCCAGCAATCCACCAGCGTTTCCACTAGCGCCAGTTCAATCAGCGGCGGCGGATAGCGGCGAAACAAAGCGTCTAGGCAAGTATAAACGTCTTGCGTCTCTTCGCTATCGAGCGCGTAGAGCTTGATGATGTGTTTCACACGCTGCTGGTTGACCTGTTCCAGAAGTTGTTCCAAAGGTTGCATGGGGGATGGATTCAATGGGCGAGGGTAGCAAATCAGCACGAAGGGGCAAAGAACCGGGGCACGGCATTTTCAGCGAGGTTCAGATTCAGAGAGATTCAGAGAGGCTTTGATGCAGCCCCAACCTGAAAGTAGGCAGATCTGGAGAGTTCTAGCGCGTTTTGGGGCAGTTGGCACAGTTTCTTGGCAACTTCTTTTTAGATGTTCATGAAATAAAACAGTTGGCGCAGCGGGCGGACGGAAGTTGTCGTAGAATTGGGGCGTTTGACGCATTCTCCACGGTCTCTTTCACGGGTTTTGTTATGCCACATTCTGCACTGCGATCGCCCCTTGCTCGTGTATCTGCCCTGGTGCTGACGACGGCGGGATTACTTGTCCTGGGGTTGCCCACATCATCCGCGCTGGCCAGCTATCGCTATCGTCGTGTCAGAACGTCCGACTATGACGAATGTACTGCGGATTTGATCGGTCGAGGGGCAGCGGAGGCAGTTGCAGCGACGGCCTGCGCCAGCGCGTTTCACCCGCGAGAAGTGTCGCGCTGCGTGGCAGGCATTGGCGGCGGCGAGACGCTAGTGGTCAGCGATGTGCTAGAGGCTTGCCGCAGCGTGCGTCGTCCCGAAGACCTGGCGCAATGTTTCAACCAAATCGTGGGGGATGATGAGACAGCCAACCTGTCGAGCGTGCTGAGCCACTGTCGCCGCAGCCTGCTGCCCAACGAGTTTGCGAACTGCGTAGTGGGCATCAAAAACGGCAGCACCCTGACCACCGACCGGGCCCTGGCCACCTGCATCGACGCAGTAGACACGCCGGGGCGTGTGGTGCAGTGAGCCATTGGATGGAGGGTGGATAGATGGCTACTGGCCCACCGCCGGATGAGGCGGACGGGAAGGTTTTGCACAGCGACTCCCCAGCGGCAGACCGTTTAGCCGCAGACCCGACTAGCGGGGCGATCGCCCCGCCACACATTACGTCTGAACCCGCCTTTCACCATATTCCCGTGCTGGGCGCGGAGGTGCTGACGGGGCTGGCGGTCAAACCTGGCGGGCGCTATCTGGACGCAACAGCCGGCGGCGGCGGCCACAGTCGGCTGATCCTTAAAGCAGCGCCCGACACGCAGATTGTGGCCCTGGATCAAGACGAGCAGGCGATCGCCGCGATTCGGGCTAACTTGGCAGAGTTTGGCGATCGCGTCTCGATTTGCCATACCAACTTTTCGGCTTACGATCCGGGCGAGGTGAGATTCGATGGCATCCTGGCAGATTTGGGCGTGAGTTCGGTGCAGTTCGACCGGGGCGATCGCGGCTTTAGCTTTCGCCACACGGCCCCCCTCGATATGCGGATGAACCGCCAGCAGTCCCTGACCGCCGCCGACATCATCAACACCTGGGATGAAGTCGAGTTGGCCAACCTGTTTTATCGCTACGGCGAGGAGCGGCTATCGCGTCGCATTGCCCACCGCATCGTGGAACAGCGCCCGTTTGAGACGACGACAGAACTGGCAGAGGCGATCGCCCGCAGCGTTCCCCCCGCCTATCGACACGGGCGCATTCACCCCGCCACTCGCGTCTTCCAGTCCCTCCGCATCGCCGTCAACGACGAACTCAAGGTCTTAGAAACGTTTCTAAACATCGCACCAGACTGGCTTGCGCCGAATGGAAGATTGGTCATTATCAGCTTCCATAGCCTGGAAGATCGACTCGTCAAACACGCCCTTCGAGCCACACCCGCCCTGCGCGTCATCACCAAAAAGCCCGTCCAGCCTACCGATGCAGAGTTATCGGCCAATCCCCGTGCTCGCTCGGCCAAGCTGCGCGTTGCAGAGCGAATTGCAGAAGCAACGCCAGCATCACCGCCAAAACTCAACCGCTAAAACACCTAGAAAGCAGCTTTTAGAGACGCAAGCCCCACAACCTTGAATTTAGGTGGCACAATAGCTAACTGGCCAGCCTAATTGCAGGCGAGGCTATTTGGTTTGGTATTTCGAGATACCGACCCAACTCGGAAAATGCCACTATACCTGAATCGTCGTAAAAACGGTTCATCCCTCAGGCTAAAAACGGTTGTGTAGCAGGCATTGCGCGAGCAGTGAAAAGATGACGAGTTTTAGACTGCAACTTTTAGACTGCAACGTTTGCACGAGTTGGTTTTAGTTCCCCTACAGACTTTGATTATGAAGCGACTCAAGTTCTTGTTCACGGCCTTTTTGACGGCCCTGTTGACAATTACACTGGTGACCGCCTGCAACTCCAGCACCCCCACTGCGGGCGGCGACGCTGGCAGAACATTGACTATGGCCACCTCTGCGGACTATCCCCCCTACGAGTTCATTGACACGTCGAGCGGCAGCCAGGAAATCGTTGGCTTTGATGTCGATATCGCCAAATACATCACCAGCAAGCTAGGTTTCGATCTCAAAATTGACAACATTGACTTCAATGCCTTAATTCCAACCCTCCAGTCGAAGCGGGCTGATTTTGTGATGGCGGGCATGACCCCAACAGAGGAGCGCAAGCAAAACGTTGATTTTTCTCAGATTTATTACGAAGCCAAGAATGCAATTGTGTCTAAGTCTGGCGCGGGCTTGACCAGTGCTGCAAGCTTGAGCGGCAAAACTCTGGGTGTGCAGTTGGGTTCGATTCAAGAGCAAGCTGCTAAAGAGTTTCAGCGTGTGAATGTTAAGGCTTTGAACCGGATCAATGAGATGATTCAGGAGCTAAAGGCCGGACGGATTGATGCCATTTTGATGGAGGACACGGTTGCCAAAGGCTACATAGCATCTAACCCCGACTTGGAGATGAATGTCCTCCCTAATGAGGGCGAATCTGGTTCGGCGATCGCCTTCCCCAAAGGCTCTGAACTGCTCGGCCAGTTTGACCCCATCATTTCGGAAATGAAGTCCAACGGCGAGTTAGAGAAGCTAATCGTTAAGTGGTTTGGTAGCGACACACCCGCTTCCTAGTCACCTGGCAACCCCCATCATGGCGACCCCAATCAGGGCAAAGAAATAGCCGTCGCTGGATTCAGACGCTGAACTCCAGCTTGGACACTTGTATCGGCTAAACTCATGGGCTGAACTCAAAAGAGTCAGGGAGAATCAAGTCTCTCTGACTCTTTTGGTATCGATTCTCGATTTTGGGTCTGCGATTTTTGGATTTTCAAAGTAGGTGATTAGTCAAAGTAGGTGATTAGTCAAACGTCTACTGGGCTTCCAGCAAATTCATTTGTAGCGCTACCCAGACGAATGAACACCACAATCTCATCGTCCGCTTTAGTATTCTACGTTCAAAAAAAGTTCAACAAAAAACAAAAAAGGGCGTTCCAGCAGAACGCCCCTGTACCTATCAACCTGCGATGAACGCAGCCTTTAGAAGGTCATTTCAGCAGCCTGGACGCGCTCGACCTGCTTCTTCTTCAGCACCAGCAGAATTTGAGTCAGCGTAATTGCTGCCAGGAATGCAATCAGACCTTTAATACGGTTCGGGCTTTGCAGCACGATTTCGGTGTCCTTTTGACCAAAACCGCCGACGTTGGGGTTATTGGTCAGTGCAGCCCCACTGGCGACTTCTTCGCCTTCAGAAACGATTAGCTCTGGGCCCGCAGGGATTTTGTCCACCACGGTCGTACCATCTTCGGTGCGGATCTTGACCTCAGCGCTGCCGTCGTCTGCTTTGGCGATCGCCGTAATCACGCCCGCCGCTGAGGCATTGTAAACGGCATTGTTGCTCTTTTCACCCGTGGGATAGACCTGTCCGCGACCCCGGTTTGCGCCCAAGTGAACCGAGTATTTGCCAAAGGCAACGCTCTTATTCGTGGTGGGGTCAGGCGACAGCACCGGGAAAACGATTTCCTCGTACTGGTCACCTGGTAGCGGCCCCACCAGCACGATATTTTGCTTATCCTCGGCGTAGGGCTGGAACAGGTAGCTAGGGCCAACCTCGTCCTTCATCTCTTCAGGAATCCGGTCTTCCGGCGCAATGGTGAAGCCCTCCGGAAGGATTAGCACAGCCCCCACGTTCAGCGGGCCCTTAGACCCATCGGCCTGCACCTGCTGCACAGAATGATCGTAGGGAATTTTCACCACGGCCTTAAACACAGAATCCGGAAGCACCGCCTGAGGCACCTCGATCTCGGCAGGCTTGGCGGCCAGGTGACAGTTGGCGCAGACGATGCGACCCGTGGCTTCGCGAGGATTGGCGTAGTTTTGCTGTGCCCAGAAGGGATAGGCAGCAGCGGACTGAGGCAGCAGGGCATCGCTCGACACCAGCACCGCTAGCGTTAGCACCGCCACCATCAGCCCTCGAATCAGAGCGGTCACGCTCCGGCGACGAGAGGAAAATGAGCAAACCTTGAAGTTCATTTTTAGAGTGCGTGTTCGGTTTAGAAAAAGGCTCGGCAGAAATGGGCGATCGCCCAACGTTAAACCCAAAAATGGGGCAGGTCAGAATCAGACAAAGGCAGACCCTTAAGACCACCAAGGGGCATCGCCCGTGCGGAAGTCGGTTTCTGTCCAGGGGGTCATGGCAATCTTGCCGTCTTCAGTAATGTCGGTATGCACCAGCGCCAGCGAGAGCGGAGCCGGCCCGCGCACCACCTTGCCCGTTGCATCGTATTGAGAACCGTGGCAGGGGCAAATAAATTTATTTTCGCTGGCGTTCCAGGGAACGACGCAGCCCAGGTGGGTACAAACGGCGTTGATGCCGTAGCTGGCGATCGCCCCAGCGTCTTCTACCACCAAATAGGTCGGGTCGCCCTTTAGCCCTTGCGCCAGCACGCGCTCACCCACCGCATGGGTCGCCAAAAAATCTTTCAACACCACATCGTTGCCCAGGGCATCTTTGGCTATCACGCCGCCGCCTGCGCCGCCGCTGGAGGGAGGAATGAAGTACCGCACGACGGGATACAGCATTCCCAACACCGTGCCCGTGGCCGCCCCAAAAGTAAGAAGATTCATAAACTGCCGCCGGCCCAAATCGGGCACATCAGGCGTTCCAGAAGCTTGAGTCATGATTATGAACGGTGAGTTTAGAGAAGTAACGTTGGGTAAAACCCTGTCCGGTGCAAGGCCTCCATCCTTGGCAGCAGTCCTTGTTCGGCAATGGTTTACAGTTTTCTATGAAGTATTCTATAGCGCTGACCGCACCAGAAACCGCAGATAGCCCCTCTGAACAGCGGTATCGTAACGAAACGTAAAACTTCAGATCTCCTAAAATAAATCGAGCAGCCCAACCTGATAGCCTAACCCGACAGCCTAACCCGACAGCCTAACCCGACAGCCCAGCCTGATCTGACCCCTGAATTCTTAAACCCTAATCCCCTAGCCCCTATGACTGGCGAGGAACTGCATCAGCTATTACTGACCAAATGGAGCCGATCCTTTGATGTGCAGCTACGGAAGGTGCAGGGAAAGGTGTTGTTTCAGGTGATGTGGAAGTACCTGGAGCAGGTGTCCTTTCCAATGACAGAGGATGAGTATCTAGAGCATCTCGACGAAGTAGCAAATTACCTCACCGCTCTGGGCAGCGCCGAACGAGTCCAGCAATTCATCGAGCAGACAACCGAAAAGCCTCGTCTGGGGAAGGCTGTAAGCTATCCGATTGATTTGGGCGATCGCGCTTCGGAGTGGATGATTTAGTCTCGGAAAGAGCAAGATCGCCCTATCGACCCAGCAGCTTCACCATGCCGGTGCCACCAAAGTAAAGACTCAGCACGGCTCCGGCCAGCAAGCTCTGCGTCACTGGGTCGGTAGAAGGCGTTAGCACTGCACCCAACACCGCACCGCCTAGCACCACATAGCGCCAGCCCGACAGCATTTGGTTAGATGTGACCAGCCCCAAGATTCCCAACAAAACCTGAATCACCGGAATCTGGAACGCCAGCCCCGTGCTGAACAACAGCAGCAGCACAAACTCGAAATAGCGGTCGATCGACCAGAGTTGTTCTACAACATCCGCGCCATAGTTAATAAAAAAGTTCAGGGCTGCCGGAATTAGCGCCACATAGGCAAACACCAACCCACCGACAAACAGAAAGCTAGAGCCAAGAACGATGGGGCCGATGATGCGTCGCTCTTTGCGTGTCAGCCCTGGCAGCACGAATTGAATAATCTGGTACAGCACAAACGGGCTGGCAATCAGCAGACCACTATAGCCCGCTACTTTTAGGGACACGAAAAAATATTCCCCTGGCGAAAGCTGGAGAAACTTGACCCCTTGAGCAGGCACTTCCAGAAGCTGCACAATGGGATTGACAAAGCAGAAGCAAATCACCACGCCTACCACGATTGCGATCAGGGCATAGAAAATTCGCATCCGCAGTTCTTCCAAATGGTCGAACAGGGACATTTCTACATCTAGATCGGCAACGTCATCTGTCTGCACATCCACAGCGGGCGATCGCCTAGGGGCGGCAGCAGCGTTCAGTCCGTTCTGGGTAGCGAGGTCGGTTTCCGTCGGGGCAGTCATGGGCAAGCTTTATGGCAACGGGATAGAGCAATCGTGTAGCCAATAGTTGTGTAGTCAATACTAGCCTAGCGCCTGTTTAAGCTCCGTTGCGGAATTGGCTATTGGGAAATTTCTCAGAACGATGTTCTACGGTTTTCTACAAGGGTTCTGAAAGGGTTCTATAGATTCTGTAGACGATGAGTCGGGAGCAAGAAGAGAGGAGTCAATCGGTTGGGCGGGTGCTTTAAAGAATATTTATCGTTCGTATGGGTAGCTCAGTCGCAGACGATGCCTCAGCCAGGAAATTGACCCGCGAGGTTTCCCCAAAAATCGCATCTTTTCAGTCTTTTTTATACCAGCCCAATCCCCGACCGGTTGAAAGCACGCACTTTTCGCTGAGGGGCGATCGCCCGCTCCTTGCAGCAGCCTCCAGGGTTCTACGCAAACCGATCCCCCACAAATTGGGTTGAAAGCATTTCTCAGTCAGCGAATCCGTTGATTTATGGAAAATAGGCAAGCGCGGTTTTTGAGGATCTTGTGGAATATGCGATCGCTCAGGGGCAAAAACATAGTTTCCGTAAAAGAACCGAGTAATGTGATGACTTATACCTAAGTTTGAGCCACACTGAATTCAGGTTCACTGACTGGTCACAACAACAGAACGGCAACAGGGCCAGCAAGCGCAAAGATCAAAAGCGCCTGCTGGCCCCGTTCCGCTTTGATTGTGTTCGATCGTGATTGTGGATTGTGAGCGTGAATTGTGATTGTGGATTGTCAGCGTGGGTTGCAATCTTGAATTGTGATTTGCGTTGCAGGCATAGGGACGGCTCACCATCAAAACGCCGACCCAGGTTATTCAGCCGCTTCGTCTGGGGGTGAGTCGTGCGATGCGACCGGCTCCTCCACCGCTTCGTCAGTCGGTTCGACGCTGCTATCTGCCTGTTCAGGGGCGATCGCGCTGGCGGCTGATTGCTGAAGCTTTTGGGCACGAGCCTCGGCCTCGGCCATCACCGCCGCCATGTTTTCCAGCATTTCACCCGGATAGTTTTCTAGCGGCTTGGTAGACAGCGAAATGCGCCGCTTGACTTCATCCACCTCGTTCACCAGCGCCCGGATAGGCTGCCCTAGCTGAAACAGGTCGCCAAGGGACGAGATGTAGTTCTTGCTGATCTGATTAATGTGGAGCAGCCCCGTCGCGCCGTCAAAATCCACAAACACGCCAAAAGGCTTGATACCCGACACCTTACCGCTAATCAGTTGACCCTCCACAATCTGGCTAAAGCTAGCGGCTTGAGCAGCAAGTCGCTGCGACAGCACCAGCTTTTTGGTGGTCGAGTTCACCTCGATAAAGGCCACCGTCATCGACTTGCCAATCAGAGACTCCAGGTTCTCTCGCTCGCTCAGGTGCGATCGCGGAATAAAGCCCCGCAGCCCCATCGCATCGACCGTCACGCCGCCTTTGTTAAACCCGTTCACCCGCACCTGGATCGTCTTGTTTTCTTCCTGCATTTCGGCAAACTGTGTCCAGATCTGGCGCAGTTCGAGCTGGCGCAGCGATAGCGTCACCTGGCCATCGGCATCCTGCTCTCGCACGATGAGAAACTCTCGCTCCTCTTGCAGCGGCAGCACTTCCGACACATTGCTGATGCGCCGCAAAGACGCTTCCTCTAGCGGCAAAAACGCAGCGGACTTGCCGCCAATATCGACATAAGCTCCGTCCGATTCATAGCTGTAGGCCTTGCCCCGCACGATTTGTCCCTTCTGAAACGCATAGTCGTGCTGTTCTAGGGCTTTGGCAAAGTCATCACTGGAAAACGACAAACGACTGACCTCCTCAAGCAGGTATCTAGAGAACCCGCCGCTCTTGGGCTGCCCTGAGCGTAGATTGGCTCAGGTCTGGCGGATTTTGAAGTAGGCAATTGGCTTCAATTGAGCTTTTTTAATATAAGCGATTCTTTGGTTAATCAGCATCGTTAGCCAGGGGTGAAACGGCTGGGCGACGGGTCTGGGCTGCTACCGAGGCAGAACATTTCCAGAAATAGGCGGGAAATGCACCAGTGCGCTTGTAGAGTCATTAATGGGGCAAGCTATTTGTAGGCTGATTGTAGGCTGATTGTAGGCTGAAATTGCAGGCCGAACCGTGCCAGCTTAAGCCTCTCCCGGCTCAGACTTGCCCAGCCTGCCTCGCGCAGATGCCCTGTTCATTCACTGGAGCTAAGACCCACGGTAAGGGGAGCGGTCTATTTATGATTGTTTGTCCGAATTGCAACCATCAAAATCCCGACGGGGCGGTGCAGTGTGAAGCCTGCTACACGCCGCTGCCCACGATGATGAGTTGTCCCAATTGCGGGGCTGCGGTTCAGTCCGATGCTAGCTTTTGTGGACAGTGTGGGTTTAACCTGCGGGCGGCTGTGGCAGCGGGGCCAGAGGTATCCACGCCAACGGTCGCGCCTGACTTTGCAATTCCCGATTTGCCAGCGGTAGAACCCTTGGTTCCACCCGATCCATTGCCAATTACGCCGCCGATTGCAGCAACACCGGATTCGTCTGCAACTTCGGGCGTTTCGCCCATTTCTGAACTTCCGCCACCGCCGCCACCACCTGTCACGCCGCCCGTTGCGCCGCCATCGCCTGTCACGCCGCCCGTCGCAGTGCTGCCAGTAGCTAGTCCGACTGCTTCCTTGGGGCCGACCCAACTCCAGACACAGCGGGCCAGTTTGCTGCATGTGCAGACCAATCAGGTGGTGGAACTGCCCCAATCGCTGCCTGTGATTCATATTGGCAAACCCAACGACCGGATTCCGCCGGATATTGATGTGTCTGGTTTTCCTAGTTCGGAAATTGTGTCGCGGGTTCATGCCGATATCCGGGTGGAGGGCGATGCCTATTACCTGGAAGATGTAGGCAGTTCTAACGGAACCTATGTGAACAATATGCCGCTGCCGATGGGCAATCGCCATCGCTTACGTCCGGGCGATCGCATCTCGCTGGGCAAGGGCGATCGCGTGACGTTTCTGTTCCAGCTTTCCTAAGCGGGCAATGACTTTGCTCAGGGTTCAGCGCTAGACCTGACGCTGAATCGAAGGCAAGGCTAATGCAACTCCTGGAGCAATTGCTGAAGTTGCTGCTTCAGGCTATCCTGCGTTTGCTCCTGGGCGGTGATGGTGTCTTGGAGGCGATCGCGCTCGTCTTCTAGGTGGCTCATTTTGGCTGCCAGCTTCTCGCGCAGGTCATTTTCGCTGCCGCTGTTTTTCAGGGGCTGCAACTTCTTGGCAATGCTCTCCTGCTCTTCAGAGAGGCGATCGCGCTTTTTGGCAAGCTTCTGGATTTCCTGCTGCATTTGGGCGATCTGCTGATGCAGGTCTAAAATGCCGCGCAACTCCTGAAACAGGCTGGCGTTGATAAATTTGTCGTGCAGGTATGCCTGGAGGGTCTGGTAATTGAGGTTGAGGATTTGTTCGTGGCGAGAAATTTTCCGGCGCTGCTGCACGCAAAATTCGCTCTGCTGCCGAGGGGCGATCGCCAGCTTCCAGCGCTGAAACTCAGCCGTCTGCTCCATCGGCTCCGCTGTGTCAAATAGCTCGTAGCCACTGAGAATGCGCTGCTCAATCACCAAAACAACGGGATAGGTGTTGCGGTTGTCGATATGGTAGACGGTCTGGCGGGTTTCCCACTGGTCATGAACGAGGTAGTCGCCTTTTCCAAGGGCGATCGCCGCCGTTTCCAGACGTGACTCGTCTTCCCGCGAAATCTGCACGCCCAAATCCACAGCATAGGGCACAAAAAAGTCGCCCTCCGCAGGCGTAAAGTTCAGCACCGCCTCCCCCACGTAGTTCTCTGCCTCCAGTACCGTTGCCGGGCCGCGCTCCAAAGTCAGCCCAGTCGTGTTGGTTGCAACGATGGTCACCACTGGATGGTCTGGCAATTTTTCAGCGTTGAACCAGTGCTGTTTGCGGCTGGCCAGCGTTGCGCCCAAAATCGGCACCATTGCGCTCTGACCCCGCTTGATCGTGACCGGAATGCCCACGTCATACTGAAACAACTCGCCCCGCGCTACGCCCGTCGCCTGAACCTGAGTTGCCTGGGCTAAGTTGCGACGGGCGGACTTAAACTGGCTGCCGCCAATTCCTGGGGCAGTTGGCTCCTCATCCAGGTCGAAATCAGAATCGAAAAAGCCGTAAGCTGTAGTATCGTTCAAAGATTCCGGGGAACTGTATCGGGGAGCCCCTGCAAAGCTGACGGGGCCCGCCACCGTTCGCGCTTCGTCCTCAACAGTGGGGCGATCGACAAGCGGGGGCGTGTAGAGGTCGTAGATAAAGCTGATGGGCTGTCCGGCGATCAGCGTCAGGGAGACATCTTCCAGATCTTCATCGAGCTGGTTGTCCACAATGCCCCAGCCCTGGATGAATAACTGCCCACTGTCGCTATGATCGGCAACATCACTACCCTCGGCAGGTGCATTGGGCGTATAGACGAGGCGATAGCTGACGCGCCAGGTAGGGCTGGGAGCAACATAGCTAACCAGCAGGTCTTGATTGGGGCGATCGAGAAAAATGGTGACGCTGCGCTGTTCCTCACGAGATTGGCTCAAGTCCAGCACGTAGCGCAGATCATCGCCGCTGCGAGCGTCCAAAATATCCAGACCCCGAACCTGAGACAGCAAAAACGTCCGCAGACTGGGCGTGCTGTCGGCTTCGCTGCCTGTAGTCATGATGGCGACCAGGGTTTGCTCTGGCTTTTGGGCAATTTGGTTTAGCCCCACCATGCAGCCGCTGACCACAAACTCGGAGCCAGACGCGCTGATGATCCGCTCCTGTGCCCCGTCGGTTTCGCCGCCAGTAATGTGAAGCCGCACTTGGCAGCCTCGGAGCGATCGCACTAAATCGAGCCAGGCCTGGCGATCGCTCAAGACCAGCGGCGCTTTGCTCAGCGCTTTCTGCTTCTCCTCTGGCGTTTCGTAGGACACGTTCACCACCTGCCCGTCGCCTTGGGGAAAAGCCGCCAAGCTTTTGAGGATATCGTTCATTTCCTCTTTTTTGAACGTCAACGTGACGGAGGACTCACTGCCCAAAGATCCCAATCGCTCAAAGAACCCGACCCCGTGCTTGTATAGCACCATGCGCTTTACCGGTAAGTTGGGCATCATTAGCAGTCCCCTCCTTGTCAACTTGTCAACAAGAACCAGAAGAACCAGTCTAGAAAATCTGAGACAGACCGAAGTTACCTCAAATAACCTGGCGGTTTTGCTTAGAAAATCAAAACCCTGGCAGATTCTAGGGTTCCCAGCCTATTCTAGATTGAGGCTGTCTTGTCCGAATTTGCTCATGCAAGAGGGCCAGTTTGCCCAGACTTGGCTATTGGCTATAAAGTTTGGCTCTGTTCTAAAAAGCAGCATAGGATTGCAGCATAGGATTTAGGATGAGTGGATGATAGATGCCAGCAGTTGTTTGGCCCCACACCCAGCAGCCCATCGGATCAGTCACAATACTTGATCAGTCATAATCTTTAAGACCCAGATTCAGCCATAAGATTCATCCATAAGGTTCAGTCATAGAATATTAGTCACCCAATTTAGTCACCCTGCCACCGTGCATCTCTTCCTGAAAGTTGGCCACTCTGTTCTTTCGCTGTAGGTTTTGCGTCACGAGTGTGATTACCTTATCCCTTCTGCATCCGGTCAAGCAGATTCCAGCCCAGGTTTGGAAGTTTGAAAATGAGTCGGTGATTCGCATTGGGCGAGCGACCGATAATAACGTGATTCTCTACAGCGCTGTCGTGTCTCGCCATCATGTAGAGCTGCGTCGGGTTGGCGCAAATTGGGAAATTGTCAACTTGGGCACAAACGGCACCTACCTGGACGGCAAGCGAATTACGCAAGTTCCACTGACGGATGGTGCAGTGATTCGGCTGGCTCGCTCTGGGCCCAATATCAAGATTCGCTTGGGTAGTGAGAACAGTGATGATCCGCCCACGACGGGGCTGGTGAGCGATCGCACGGTTGGGCAACCTGCCTCTGATTTGCCCCAAGCCCCAACCGAAATCACCCGAGGTCGGCAGGACGGCGATCCGGACTCTCCCGATGCAGCGACTAAAATTCATCGCCCCCCTGCTCCTGGCGGGGTAATTCCAGTACCGCCCCATTTGCAGTTGCCCGATCCGCCGACTTGAGTGGGAGGCGTTGCCTCTAGTTGCCTTCTAGTACGTCCCTATCTCTCCCGGGATTTCGGGTGTTGCGAACTGCTGACTGAGCCACTGGCTGAACTGGCGAGTTTTTGAGCGGGCTACACCCAGTACCCCAGAGTTATACCTGGAATGATGCCTGGAGTCGCGCAGCAGGCAATCCAAGGGGGCAAGCGCTAGAGTTGAGTCATGGTTCTGCAAGACTCCTCCTTCAAGCCCTGCCATGACGAATCGCTGGAACAAAGACAATCCGTTTGATGACCCGCAACTGTGGGATGCCTCCAAGTCCAAGGCTGACCGGGTAGGGCTGACGTGGCTGGTTGCAGCGGCGATCGCCACCAGTCTGCTCTGGCAGTTGCCCATCGGCAATTACATCCTGTATCCCTTCAGCATTTTGGCGACCTGGTTTCACGAAATGGGTCATGGGCTAATGGCCATGCTACTGGGCGGCAATTTCCGCCAGTTGCAGATGTTTCCCAATGGCTCTGGTTTTGCGGTTCACAGCGGCGGGTTATTTTTGGGGCCGATTGGTCGGGCGCTGGTGGCGGCGGCCGGGCCGATGGGGCCGCCAATCGCCGGAGCGCTGTTTATTCTGGCATCGCGCAGTCGGCAGATGGCCCGCTATGCGCTGCTGTTTCTGGGGGCAATGCTGATTGGGTCGGCGCTCATCTGGGTGCGATCGCTCTTTGGGCTGGTGGCCGTGCCGCTGCTGGGGGCGGCAGTGTTGGCGATCGCCCTCTCCAGCTATCCCTGGCTCCAGGTCTTCGCGATCCAATTTCTGGGTGTGCAGGCGTGCGTCAGCACCTACCACCAGATGGATTATCTGTTCACCCGCCAAGCCAATATCGGCGGGCAAGTCCTCCTGTCGGACTCTGGGCAAATCGCTCAAAACCTGCTGTTGCCCTACTGGTTTTGGGGCGGGCTAATGGCGATCGCCTCGCTGCTGCTGCTGGTCAAAAGTCTCCAGGCTGCCTACCGTTGATGAGGGGTCAGGAGTCGGGGACTAGGGATCGGGTGTCAGGGATCAGGTCTTTAAAGCTAGCCTTCTCTTGTTAACCCTTAACCCCTAACCCCTGACCCCTGACCCCTAATCCCTAACTCCCAACATGGCACGAGGCGACCAAATCTACGTCATGCGACCGCTTGCTGGTATGGACGGTGTATATCAACACCACGGCATTGACTGCGGCGATGGCACCGTTATCCACTACAGCAAAGCCACCGAGCCGCCGACGATTCGCCAAACAGAGTTTTCGGCATTTTCCTGGGGCAACCGGGTATTCGTCAAGCAGTACAGCGTTTGCTACTTACCAGACATCGTGATTGAGCGAGCCGAGAGTCGCCTGGGCGAACAGCGGTACAGCTTGCTCGAAAATAATTGCGAACACTTTGCGACCTGGTGCAAAACGGGCCGCAGCGTCAGCGAACAGCTTGCAACCTTTGGACTCGATGCCGCCATGCTCAACCCCCGCAGTTCTCGCCGCATGATGGAAGATGCAGTGCTGGCGAGTGATCCTGCGATGGCGTTGCAACAATTTGACCAGGCGCGACGGAATATGGCGATCGCCCGCGACCAGATCCAGCGACAAATGCAGGTAGCCCAGAAAGATATGGACACCTGGCATCGGGTCGCAGAACTGGCTCTCAAGCAGGGCAAAGAACCCGCTGCCCGCGCCGCCCTAGAGCGAAAAGTTGCCGCCAAACGCGAACTCACCGACTATCAAACTCAGCTAGACCAACTCGACACCCTTGCAATCGACCTAGAGCGCAACGCGGCAGCCCTACATCAGCGAATTGCGCTCTCTACTTCGCCAGAGCATCAGGATTGGGGCTGAACCTGAGTTTTGCGCCGATTTTGGACTTTGGATCTTAGTTAGATTGACGATTTTGGATGAAAGCTTTTGGCAGCGCCCAAAATCCAAACTCTACAATCCAAAATCGCCGATCTTCTGGGGGGACTGCCGAAAGCCTCCGCAAAACCCAACAAAGCTCCCAAAAAGCCCCCCAAAAGCCCCCCAAAAGCTCTAGTTAGCGCTGACCACTGTTGGGCGACTGCCGACCGAATGCTTATCGATCACCTGATCAATCAAGCCGTAGTCCATCGCTTCTTGGGCAGACATGAAAAAGTCGCGCTCGGTGTCGCGCTCGATCCGCTCTAGGGGCTGCCCGGTGTGCTTTGCCAGCCAGCGGTTGAGATTTTGCTTGTGGTAGAGGATTTCTTTTGCCTGAATCTCGATGTCCGTCGCCTGACCCTGGGCACCGCCGAGGGGTTGGTGAATCATAATCCGCGAGTGGGGCAGGCTCATCCGCTTGCCCTTAGCGCCCGCGCTCAGGAGAAATGCGCCCATGCTAGCGGCTAGCCCGACGCAAATCGTGCAAACATCCGGGCGCACATGGTTCATCGTGTCAAAAATGCCCATGCCAGCGGTGACAGAGCCGCCCGGAGAGTTGATGTAGAGGTAGATGTCCTTTTCGGGATCTTCGGCTTCTAGAAACAGCATTTGCGCCACGATCAGGTTGGCAACATCAGAATCGACAGGCTGGCCTAGAAAAATGATGCGCTCCCGCAGCAGACGCGAATAGATGTCAAAGGCGCGTTCGCCGCGACCCGATTGTTCAATAACGGTAGGAATCATGGAGCCTTTTCCCAAGTAGAACCTTTCTACTCATTTTAAGCCGTGTTTTGAAAGTCGTTGCTGAGGGTTTAAAGCTGGCCGCTCAGACCCAGAAAATCCTGCCCCTGCCGATCTTGCTCTATCGGCGCGGAAAGTCTTCTGGGTCGGCGATCGGGTTCAGCGGGTTGGGTGATTCGGTGGGCGGCTCATCTAGCAGGTGTCGCAAGAGCGATCGCAGCTTCATGCGACTGATATAGGGCCAGCCACCTTCCGCCTCCATATCGCGCAGTAGGGCATAAAGCGAATGGCGATTTTTGGGCAGCGTTTCTTGAAACATCGTGTCGCGGATTTCTTGATGCAGCTTTTCTAGCAGGCGCAATAGCCGCAACAGCGCAACGCCATCGCCTTCAGACGCTTTGGCGATTTCCTGCACCTGTTGGGCGATCGCCTCTAGATGGCGCTGAAGGGTCTCCTGAGGCTGGAGCGCTTGCTCCAAATTTGCCAGATCTGGATGAGATGGGCGATCGCCTCCATTATCCTGCTCACTCATGCCGCTCCACGCTCCACATAACTGAGAAACAACTGCTGAGAAACAACTGCTGAGAAACAACTGCTAAAGAACTATGCAACACCGATGAAACACTTGTTCCGTGCAATTTTCTATACATTTCTACACAATTCACGTCCCTGATCATTTGCGCTAAAGCTAGGGTTTACTCTCAAGTCTCGCCCTGAAGTCTCATGAAGTCGGTCTGTTCCACAAACAAACGCACAAGGTCTTGTAAAATTCAACATTAGAGTATCAGACACAATCTGTTAGATTTGCTCGACTAATCTTGTTCGATCAAGCATTTGACCCAACAGACCTACGAATTCATCCACTAGAATTCATCCACCACCAAGCCATATCAAGATTGAGATATCGAGGTTGACCATGAGGTATCGCGCTCTAATTGTCGCGCTGATTGCGCTCTGTATGGGGTTTCTCACTGCCTGTAGCAGTGGCACCCCTACCGCCGCCAGCGGCCCGCTCACCTATGAGCAAATCCGAGGCACTGGTCTAGCTAACAAATGCCCCACCCTTGACACCATCAAGCGGGGTGCCATTCCGATCGACCCCAATGAGACTTACAAAATCGTCGATCTTTGCCTTGAACCGACCAACTACGCTGTGAAGACAGAGCCAGCAAACAAACGCCAAGAGGCAGAATTTGTGACTGGCAGACCGCTGACCCGCTATACCTCTAGCCTCGACCAGGTGCGAGGCACGCTGAAGGTCAATCCCGATCGTAGCCTTACCTTCATCGAAGAAGAAGGCTTTGATTTCCAGCCCATCACCGTGCTGCTGCCTGGTGGAGAGGAAGTTCCTTTCCTGTTCACCATCAAGGACTTGGTTGCTACAACTCAGCCTGGCTTGGATAGCATCTCTGC
The DNA here is from genome assembly GCF_001548395.1 of Leptolyngbya sp. O-77. Taxonomy (NCBI): domain Bacteria; kingdom Bacillati; phylum Cyanobacteriota; class Cyanophyceae; order Leptolyngbyales; family Leptolyngbyaceae; genus Leptolyngbya; species Leptolyngbya sp. O-77. The sequence goes on along the minus strand of NZ_AP017367.1, from coordinate 3,878,872 downwards.
CTCCACGGACTTCGAGGGCGAGTTTAAGGTGCCCTCCTACCGCACGTCTAACTTCCTTGATCCCAAAGGTCGCGGTCTGACGGCGGGCTATGATAATGCGGTTGCGCTGCCTGCCCAGGCCGACAGTGACGAGCTTCAGCGCGAAAACAAGAAAGCGTTTAAGACGGGTCGTGGCAATATCTCCTTTCAGATCGCCAAGATCAACGCTGCAACGGGTGAAATCGCTGGAACTTTCCTGAGTGAGCAGCCTTCGGATACTGATATGGGCGGTAAGGAGCCTCTTGATGTCCAAATTCAAGGGCTGTTCTACGCTCGGATTGAACCCGCTGCGTAGTCCTCAAAATCCTTAAGAATAACTGGCTACAGATTTTGATCCGTTAGCCTCTCTAGATTTTGAAACGAAAAGACCTGCTGGCAAGGCGCTGGCGGGTCTTTTCATGTTTGGGCTAAGTTTTTGGGCTAAATTTATGAGGTTTCCATAAAGCTAAACTTTACTAAAACTTTAAAGAGTGCAGTTTGGAATCACGCTTTTGTAAAGTCTGGATCTAGAGAGAATCACAGTTTTCACACCATGTAATCCTCAAAGTTAGGGGTTAAAAAGTTCACTGAGAACCAACTGTAGGCTCCGTATTGGGTCAGTTAAACGCTGTTTTTGAAGGGCGATCGCCCTCTTTGTCTTAAAGGTGATGTCCAGTTCACTGCTCCGCCGAGGGGCGATCGCGCTTAACGCTTTCTCATGATATTGCTCCATAATATTGCAAGCTTTCATCTTAAAATGTAAACTACTCGTCAGTGAATTCCACAGACTCGCGTCTGATTCTTTCCTCCTAATTCATTCATCAAGCCATCTCAAACTTTTAGAGGATCTCTCCCGATCTTCATCTAATGAGGCGATTCAGGTTTTTCGACGCTTCTTTCAGGTTCCGTAAAAATGCAGTTGTAGGCGTTGCCCTAAACCAAATACCTTGAATTCAGAAATTTTTTGGGGCCTCGTCAAGCGGCATTTTTATTACTATCAAGCAACGTTACTCAAGCAACGTTACTGGGGCTTTAGTGATTAGAGTTCGTTGTTAGAAATTTAGGACGGTTGAAACCTCTGGCTTCATACGTTAGCTCACTGCTCTAAATTCGCTGCTCCAAATGTTTGCAAGTAGTAACCAGGCTCTAAGCAGCAGATAGGCTCCAGTTAACAAGCAGGAGCGTTTCTGCGCTCACTAGCCTGGGTTCACAACCTGCAAGCGGCTGTTTAAGCCTCTGCTAACCTGCCGAATTTAAGTCAGCCATTGAGTCAAGTAAGCCAGGTAACTTGAGTTTCAACTTCTCAGTTTGATACCCTTGTGCCTTTCGTAGGGATGCATCTAGGTTACGGTCTCTCGGCTAACCCCATCTACCTGAATCTCGTCATGTCTACACCCATTTCTGCAGAACTTAAGACCGAAAGTTTACAACTCCTGCGAGATTATCAAACCTCTCCAACCGCCGAAATCCGAAATCAATTGGTGCAACTCAATTTTGGTCTGGTTCGCAAAGAAGCGCATCACTGGGTCAATCAATGCACCGAAAGCTATGATGACCTCCTCCAGGTAGGAAGCTTGGGACTCATCCGCGCCATTGAGCGGTTTGACATGAGCAAAGGCCATGCCTTTAGCTCCTTCGCCATTCCCTACATTCGTGGCGAAATTCAGCACTATCTGCGTGATAAGGGGTCTTCAGTCAGGATTCCTCGCCGCTGGCAGGCGCTTCAGCACCAAGCTGCAACCATCACTCGCACCCTCCAGGCAGAGCTTCATCGGCCGCCAACCGATGCTGAACTTGCCTCTGCACTGCAAGTTTCGCTCAACGAGTGGCAAGAAATCAAACTCGCCTACCGCAATCGGCTGCCCCTCAGCCTCGACGCGCCCATGCGTGAAGAAGAGGAAGGCGCAACGCTGGGTGAAATGTTGCCCGATTCGCAATACCGCAGTTTCCAGCTTGCTCAGGAAGACCAGATCCGGCTTCAACAAGCCCTGTATCAGCTTGAAAAGCGAACCCGCGAGGTTCTAGAAGCCGTTTTCCTCTATGACCTGACGCAAAAGGAGACAGCCGAGCGCTTGGGCATTAGCGCGGTTACTGTATCCCGCCGCGTTAAGAAAGGACTGAAACTCCTGAAAGAGTCTATGCTGGGCGCGGAGGCAGCTAGTGCATCGCGAGAGATTGGACGCTCTGCTTAGGGTTCAGCGTTTCTTGCTGAATTGCTCAGCTTACCTTTCAAGTTCATGGCTTCGCCAGATCCCGATACTGCTTCTCAGAATTAGGCAGTGTCGGGTTTTTGCATTTTTCAGTCACATCTTCAGCCAACTTCTTGCTTTCTGTAGAGCAGAAAGCGTTTAAACCGGCCCCTTAGGCACAGGCAGTAATCAACGCAAGTCTTGTAGATTGAGGTATCTCAGTCGGAAGCGTTGCCCGAATGATTGGCTTATGCAGGCGGGAGAGGCTGACGCAGGTGCATAGCATGATACCCAGAGTCGATAGATTGCTGTGTGCGTTGCATATCCAGTTGTCTGAGCCAGCTTTCTACAGTTCGCATTTCTAAGTTCGCATTTCTACAGTTCGCATTCTGTCAGCGATTAGGACTTGGGCTGAATTTTTAAAAAAACATTACGAACGAGCTACTTGCGGAGGTGACCGATGCTGACTCTGATCACACTGGTTTTGTTGTACAGGATGCATTCATATCGGGAAAATCTCGGTAATGTTGGGTCTAATGTTTCTGGATATGCTCCCAATTCGCTGATCTAGGGGCGTGACAGCATCTCTCATAAGTGTTACATTTTTTAATATTCAGATTGGGCGAAAGGTTTCTGGGTGGTGAGTATCGGAGCGTATTAGATGCTTCGTGTGATTGTTTCCCAGGCGTGTCTTCCAAAAGTTATTCACCTGATGAGTCTGCGATTAGGTTTCGGGTTCGATGCTGGGTCTGAGGTGCTTTTCTGAGAGGCGATCGCTCTGGTCGGGAGGCGGCATCTGTTGCCAAAGGGTAGCAGCCAAAGCTTAGCCATTGAGTGGTAGCTAAGGGTTCGCAATCAAATAGCAACTGAATAGCAATTGAATAGAGTTGTATCCAGCCCTCAGCGCTCTGGTCTTTGACGTTTTTGACTTCTCTCGGTTGGGTAGTTGTCCGGTAGCTGCCCTGTTTTGTGTTTTTCCAACTCCTCACGTGTCTTGTCATGAAAACGAGTCAAGCCTCCACCGATCTGGTTCGCACTTACCTTCGAGAAATTGGACGGGTTCCTCTGCTGACGCACGAGCAGGAAATTCTGTATGGGAAGCAGGTTCAGCGGCTGAGCCTGTTGCAGGACGTGAAGGCGGCGCTGTCGGAGCAGCTTGGGCGATCGCCCAGCCTGGAAGAATGGGCAGACCAGGCCAGCCTGTCGGTCGATGAGCTAGAGCAGGTGGTGGCCGAGGGCGAAAATGCCAAGCGCCGCATGGTCGAGGCCAACTTGCGCCTGGTGGTGTCTGTGGCTAAGAAGTACATCAAGCGAAATGTGGATCTGCTGGATCTGATTCAGGAGGGCACAATTGGGATGCAGCGAGGCGTAGAGAAGTTTGACCCGACCAAAGGCTATCGCTTTAGCACCTACGCCTACTGGTGGATTCGGCAGGCAATTACGCGGGCGATCGCCGAGAAGGGTCGCACCATTCGCCTGCCAATTCACATCACTGAAAAACTAAACAAAATTAAGAAGGCGCAGCGACAGCTTGCCCAGCAACTTGGCCGAGCAGCCACCGTTTCAGAACTGGCGACGGAGCTAGATATGTCGGTGAAGCAGGTGCGTGAATACCTGGAACGGGCTCGCCAGCCCCTTTCGCTAGATTTGCGGGTGGGCGACAACCAGGACACAGAACTGGGCGAATTGCTGGAAGACACGGGGCCATCTCCAGAGGACTACGCTGCCAATTCTTCGCTGCGAACCGAGCTGGAGCAGTTGATGGCGGAGCTGACACCGCAACAGCGTGAGGTTCTGTCGCTGCGGTTTGGGCTGGAAGATGGGCGATCGCTCACGCTGGCTAAAATTGGCGATCGCCTGAACATCAGCCGTGAACGAGTGCGCCAGATCGAGCGGGAAGCCTTGACCAAACTGCGGAAACGACGGGCCGATATTCGCGAGTATCTGGCTAGCTAGCACGAATTGAGCTTTGGGGTTCGGACTTTGAGGGGGGGTGGTGATTCGCCGCTTCCCCTTTCAGGTTCTCTAGCCGTTCTTGGCATCGCGCAATGCGCCCATTGTTGCAGCGGCGATCGCCTGGTCGGTGGCCTTGGGCAGGTGGTAGTATTTGCCCCCTGCCTGTTTCGCTAGCTCCTTAGCAAAACCCGTAGACACAAACTTATTCTCTGTGTCAATCACCAAAAGCTGAATATTTTGCGCCCGAATTTTGGTTGCAATGTCCAGCAGTTCCGCCTTAATATCGGGCTTTTCCTCGCTGAGGATGGGTTCCCCCAGAGACTTTGCCAGCGGCACGTTGCCCCGTCCGTCGGTAATGGCCACAATCACCACCTGACCAATGTCCCCTGACGATCGGGCATTCACCCCAACGCGCACTGCCTGCGTTAGCCCATGCGCCAGGGGAGAGCCACCCCCGCAGGGCATCCGCTCCAGTCGCCGCCGCGCCGAGGTGATGGAGCGAGTCGGGGGCAGCAGCACTTCTGCCTGGTCGCCCCGAAAGGGAATCAGCGCCACCTGGTCACGGTTCTGGTAAGCCTCCGTCAGCAGCCGCAGAACTGCACCCTTGGCAGAGTTCATCCGGTTCAGCGCCATTGATCCAGAGGCATCGACCACAAACACAATCAGCGCCCCCGCCTTGCGGGCCAGCCGCTTGGCGCGAATGTCCGACTCTTCCACAAACACCCGCTTGCGAGTCTGCCCATTTGTTCCCGAAAACTGTTCGTAGCGCGATCGCCGGGCCTTTTGATAGGGCGCAGCCGAGCGCAGCGTCGCATCCACGGCAATCCGCCGCACCTTGCCCTTGGGCAACATTGGCTTGATATAGCGTCCCCGGTCTTCCGAGAAAATCAGACTGCGCGACCCAGACTTGCCGCGTCGATTCGCCATCTGAGCAAAATACAGCACCGACGGATCGAGCAGCACACCCTCTGGGTCAAAGATAAACTCCTCCGGGAGTTCCGGCGGATCTTGGGACTGGTCTTTGTCGTCCTCGTCTTTGTCTTCTTGCTCGTCTTCGTCCTGATCCTGGTCAGATGGCTGCTGATCCTGGGGCGGCGGGGGCGGCGGGGGCGGTGGGGGCGGCTCGTCTTCGGGCGGTGGCTGGAGATCCAGCGCCCGGGGCACAATCACCAGCTTCACAGCCACGCGCAGATCGTCGGCGCTGACCTCGGTGCGCCCTTCTAGCGCTGCGTTTGCCTTGGCTACCCGCACCGCAAACAGTTCTGCCCGGTGCCCCTGCACGCCGCCGCGCAGGGCTTCTTGAACTAGATACTCAATCTGGGCGCGAGAAATGGTGACATCCTGGAGCCACTCGCGGGCAAGGATGATCTGGGTTTTAAGATTGTCCAGTTCTTCGCGGTAGAGCCTCAGAAAATCTTCTGGCGACTGGGAATAGTCTGTGGCCCGCTCCACTGCTTGCACGCGCTGGTCTAGACCCAGGATTTCGTCCGCCGAGAGGGCGATCGCAATTCGATCGAGCAAGTGATTTCGCAGGTCGCCCTCTTCAGGATTGTAGGTGGCGATCAGCAGCGGCGTGCAGGGATGCTGAAAGCTAATGCCTTCGCGCTCGATCTGGTTGCGCCCTTCTGTCAGCGTCGTCAACAGCAGGTTCGCAATCTGGTCATCCAGCAGATTAATTTCGTCCACATACAGCACACCCCGGTGCGCCTCCGCCAATAGCCCCGGCTGGAACACCGTTTCTCCTGCCTTGATGGACTGAGCCACATCCACCGAGCCGATCAGGCGATCTTCCGTTACGCCTAGCGGAATTTGAATAAAGGGAGCCGGGATAACGTGCCTTGGCAGAGAAAAGTCTCCATCGGAGGCCGCTGCCGCTTTGATCTCAGCGTATCTTTTGAGCGTATCGTCGTCCCATGCTTCAGGCTGGAGCGGGTCGGCATTGCAGCAGGAGCCTTCAATCACTTCGATCGGGGGCAGCAGCGCATGAATAGCGCGAGCCATAACGGATTTTGCCGTGCCGCGACGACCCGCAATCACCACGCCGCCTAGCCCTGGATCAACGGCGCAGAGCAACAGGGCAAGCTTAATCGCCTCTTGCCCGACGACGGCGGTTAGGGGAAAACTGAGGGGTTGGTCAGTCAACGTGGCGGCAGACATGGCGAAAATCCAGGCATGTTCAGGCTCCCAGCATATTCAGCATATCAGGAAGCAGGGCAGGGGGTTGGGGCTAGAGGGCAGAAAAGCGATCGCTCGCCTCCAGCAGCGCCGTCCGAATTCCTGGTTCGTTCATCGAGTGGCCTGCATCTGGCACGAGAATTAGCTCCGCTTCGGGCCAGGCGCGGTGAAGTTCCCAGGCAGACACCGCCGGACACACCACGTCGTAGCGCCCCTGCACAATCACACCGGGAATGTGGCGGATGCGATCGACGTTTCGCAGAAGCTGGTCGTCTGGTTCAAAAAAGCCTTTGTTTACGAAATAATGGCACTCAATCCGGGCAAAGGCATCGGCAAACTCCGCCTCTGCAAAGCGCTCCTTCAGGTTGGCATCGGGCAAGAGCTTGCTGGTGCTGGCTTCCCAGACCGACCAGGCGCGGGCCGCCTCCAGCCGGATTGCCGGGTCATCGCTGGTCAGCCGTCTGTAGTAGGCGCTGATTAAATCGTGCCGCTCCTCCGGCGGAATCGGCTTCAGGTAGTCTTCCCAGGCATCGGGATAGATGTAGCTGCATCCCTCCTGGTAGAACCAGAGCAATTCCTTGCGCCGCAGCATGAAAATGCCCCGCAAAATTAGCCCCTTGCAGCGGTCGGGATGGGTCTGGCTGTAGGCGAGAGAGAGTGTGCTGCCCCAACTGCCGCCAAAAACGACCCAGCGGTCGATGCCCAAGTGCGTCCGAATTCTCTCAATGTCATTCACCAAGTCCCAGGTTGTGTTTTCGCGCAGTTCGGCGTGGGGCGTGCTGCGACCACAGCCCCGCTGGTCAAACAAAACCACGCGCCACTTTTCCGGGTCAAAAAACTGGCGATAGCTGGGTGTAATGCCACCGCCGGGGCCACCATGCAAAAACACAACGGGTTTGCCTTGGGGGTTGCCCGCTTCTTCGTAGTAAATGGTGTGCAGGTCGGAAACCTGGAGGGTGCCGGAGGCGTAGGGTTCGATGGGGGGGTAGAGATCCCGCATGGGAGGGGGAAGGAGAGAGGGAAGAACGAAGAGAGAAAAGAGAAGAGGGAAGAACGAAGAGAGAAAAGAGAAGAGGTCGGGGGGAGGGATGGTGGTGCTAGTCTGTATCCTTATTCGGGAGTGTGGGGGGCGATGACGGTGGTGACTTGGGAGGTGCGATCGCACACGATCCAGCCATAGTCTGGAGTCACGTCGGCGGGGTTTTCGGTGACGCGAAAGAATACTTTGCCGTCGGTGCGAGACTCAATGGCGAAATCTGCGCGATCGGCATAGAGGATCTTGTAGCCCCGGTCTTGCAGGCAATATTTTGCCCAGGCTTTGAGGGAATGCTTTTGCGGTTCGTAGGGAATTGGAGGCTGGCGAAACACCTCCTGCATTGCGGCGATGAGTTGCATAGGGGCGTGGCAGCAGGATCTCAGCAAAGACAACTAGATCCACCATACAAGCTTTTTCCTGTCCGGATGGTGACCGCTTGCAATGACGACTTGTATGCGGTGTGAAATTATTGAAACTACTGAAATTACTCTGAGATTACTATCGAAGTCACAACGAAACTACAACTCGTGGGGAATTTTGAGTGGCAAGGTTTCGGGTACGGTGTCGGGGACGTGAACCGCGTGGGTTGCGGGCTGTGTAGGCTGATGCAGCAGGATGAGTTGCGCCAGGGTCTTTTTCAACTCAGTGCGCGGCACGATGGTATCTACAAAGCCGTGGTTGAGCAAATATTCCGAGGTTTGAAAGTCGTCGGGGAGCTTTTCGCGGAGGGTCTGCTCGACTACGCGCCGCCCTGCAAAGCCGATAGTGGCCTGGGGTTCCGCCAGGATCAGGTCGCCCAGCATAGCAAAGCTAGCCGTTACGCCGCCCGTTGTGGGATGGGTTAGCACGGGGATGTAGAGCAGGCGGGCTTCTCGGTGTCGCTCCAAGGCCCCGGAAATTTTCGCCATTTGCATAAGGCTGAGCATTCCCTCCTGCATCCGTGCGCCGCCAGAGGCACAGACGATAATCACTGGGAGGCGATCGCGCGTGCCTCGTTCAATCATGCGGGTCAGCTTTTCGCCCACGACAGACCCCATGCTGCCGCCCATAAAGCGAAAGTCCATCACGCCCAGCGCCACGGGCAAATCGTTGAGTCGGCCAACGCCCGTCGCCACTGCATCTTTCAGGCGGGTTTTGTCTTGGGTGTCGCGGAGGCGATCGCTGTAGGACTTGCGATCGCGAAAACCCAAGGGATCGGTGGGCGACAGGTGTTCGTCGAGCGGGGTCCAGGTGCCTGGGTCGATGAGTTGCTGAATGCGCTCGTCGCTAAAGATGCGGTTGTGATGCTTGCACTCTGGGCAGACCATGAGGTTTGCCCGCAAGTCTTTGGTATAGGTCAACACACCGCAGTTGGGGCACTTGCTCCAGAGTCCGTCAGCGATTTCTCGCTCCTGCTGATTCTGGCTGATGGCACCAGCTTTGCGTCGATTTGCAAACCAGTCAAACAGAGACATGAAAAAAACAGGGGATAAAGGGTGGTGTTAAACTTCGCTGAGGCGGCCATCGATGGAAAAGATCTATGGCAAAAGAAAATGGAAAGCGTGGATCGGGGAAGATTCTCTAAAAACGGGAGATTCTGACTAAAGGGATAAATGGGGGGGGCGTTTCTAGTGTGCAAGGAGAGGGCGATCGCCCCTCTGCGCTACTCCGGTTTTACGTCCTCTGCGTCATCAATGGGACTTAGAAGGAGCAGCGCCGTCCACCAGTCTCGCGGGTCAACCTGCACCGCCGCAGGCGTTCCCCCGCCGAAATGCGCCTGAACGCCCTGCGCCACCACCCGCGCCGGAATCTCATGGGCCGCCAGCATTTGCTGCATGAGTTCTGCTTCCAAATAAGTATTGGTGGTTCTCAACGTTGTCCAAGCCACATCCGTAGCGTATGTGATTCAAACTACGATGTTGATTCTATCAGAGGCGGGGGGAGATCAGGGGTTAGGGGTTGGGGGCCGGAGCGGTTCTGCATCCTGTCGCTTTGCCCTGAGATCTTGATTCTGGCTTTTAGATTAGCGATTTTAGATTGCCAGTTTTAGATTGCTAGTTTGTTGGGCTGTAAGGCTTCCAGCCATTTCCTCTGGGGCGCTGTTTGGGGAATTTAGGAAATTAGGGAATTTATTGAACAATGCCCCAAAAGAACCCCAAGTAGCTGCGAATCAGGCTTTCTCCAAAGAAGACGGCGAGGATCGCGCCAAGGGACAGAAAAGGGCCGAAAGGGATGGGCTGGCGACGGCTGAGCAGGCCAAGGGCGATCGCCCCACCGCCCACAAACGCCCCCAGCACGCACGCCAAAAACCCCGCCAGCAGCAGCAATTTCCAGCCCAGCCACGCCCCCATCATCGCCGCCAGCTTTGCATCACCGCCGCCCATTGCGGTTTGCCCCAGGGCCACAGAGCCAACAAACGTTATCAGATCCAGCCCCCAGATGCCCAGCACTGCGCCCACTACGCCGCCCATCACCGCTGCGGCGCTGCCCATCAGTCCGCCCTGCCCAGTGGCGACCCCCTGCGACCAGCCCATCGCCGCCTGAAAGACCAACCCCGCCACCAGTCCCGATTGGGTCAGCACATTGGGCAGGGTGAGCGTATCCAGGTCGATCAGCGCCAGCGCCATCAGCCAGCTCACCAGCGCCCAGTAGCCCACCCCAGGCAGCGGTAGCGCAAAGGACTGAGCCACGGCGACAAACAGCAAGCCTGTAATCAGTTCCACCAGCGGATATCGGGGAGAAATCGACGCTTTGCACGTTCGACACTGGCCACCCAACCACAGCCAGCCCAGCACGGGCACGTTGTCGTAGGGCCGGATGGGGGTGAGGCAAGAGGGGCAGCGAGACGGCGGATGCAGCAGCGACAGCCCTGCCGGAATCCGATACACCACCACGTTGAGAAAGCTGCCGACCGATGCGCCGATGAGGAACACGATCAGTGCCCTCAGTCCTTCAAGAATTAGCTCCATAGACCAAAATTAGACAAAAACTTAGACCAAAGTGACAGAAAGCCCTTGAATCCTAGTCTCTATAGGCGCTGCAATGTCAAGCTATGGCCAAAAGTCAGGGTGCTTTCCAGCAGTTTGCAATTCTTATCTTTCGGGGCGATTCTCCCCACAGTCTCCACAAGCTTTCCACAGCAATGTCGTAGTTTTCCACAGGGGATCGGGCAGTTTTCCACAGGCTTCTACGGTGGCATTGGGGCTAGAGGAATTTTCTGGGGAATTCGCCGAAGGGCGATCGCCCCCTCAGAATCATCGGGCTTTAATGAAGTTGTGTAACAAAAACTGACCTCAAACCCTGATTCTGCCGTAAAGCTTCTTTAAATCTAAAGCCCTCTGTAACAGTTCTTAAGGTTGACAACCCTACCCCCTCCTAGCGCAAAATGATGCGACCTACTCAATTAAAGCGCTCCTTGGCAGAGGGGGCCGACCGTCTACCAGCGCTCGACTTTTTCGATCTGGCGTGTCGCCGTCTACCCTCTGACGAGAGGTTGCGCTGCTTTAGTGTGTCTGAGCGCTGGGATAAAGCAGCAACTTGCTGACTCCCCTCACTTCCACCATCAGGTGCGTGCTGCTTTAAAGTCTGACCTCATGCTGGCTGCCTCTAGCCAAGCGAGAAGGTTTACCGACTTTAGATCCTGCGTCTGAGCTTCTGTTTTACCGTCCACAGCTTCATTACTGAGGTTTCCTACATGAACGCAACTGTCAGCATTCTGGCCGAAATTCCTGAAGATTTGCACCTGTCTCTTAAGAGCTACTTAGAAACCCATCCCGATTGGGATCAAGACCGGGTGTTCTGTGCTGCGCTGTCGCTGTTTTTGCTGCAACACGTCAGCAGCAATAGCCCCACGACTGCTCACTGCTACCGTCGGGCGGCACGAGTTTACCTCGACACGCTGTTTAAGCACGCTGTTTAAGGCCGTTTAACGGGCTTGGGATGCTGTCTAAGCGACACAGGGTGATGTGGCAGATCCCCAAACGGCTAAGCTCGCTCACGCCACACTCGACAGCATCTAGCCGTTTCCTTCAATAGTTCCCCGCCCAGAGTTTAACCTTGAGCGGGGAGCTTTTTTCTGAATGAGCAGATGCACCCTGGTTCCACAGACAACTGCCCACAGACAACTGTGCTGATCTGTCATTCACCTCTAGAACCGTCATGAGTGAAGGTCACAGGTAGGTCATGGGTAAACATCACAGGTCAGCACTGCGTATAGGTCAGCACTGTGTTAAATAGTAATCAGAATTTTATGCAGAAAATTTCAAGAAATCTAAAGCCAGCCAACCCTGACCCCAAGACTGCTTGATATGATCGGGCTTGCATGACTTTGACGCTGCGGAAAGAGATTTTAGATGAACTATTTTTGGTTTAAGGCCTTTCATATTGTGGGGATTGTGGCGTGGTTTGCAGGGCTGTTCTACCTGCCGCGCCTGTTTGTATACCATGCTGAGGCGTATGAGCAGCCTGAACCTGCCCAGAGCATTCTGAAAAATCAGTATCAGATTATGGAGAAGCGGCTTTACAGCATCATTATGACCCCGGCGATGCTGTTGACCGTGGTGATGGCGATCGCCCTTATCACCACAGAACCCGAAGTCCTCAAGGAACCCTGGCTGCACGCTAAACTTGCCCTGGTCGTCTTGCTTATCGGCTATCACCACTACTGCAAGCGGCTGATGAAAAAGCTGGCGGCCGACGAATGCAAAATGACTAGCCAGCAGTTCCGCTGGTTTAACGAAATCCCCACGATTCTATTTATCTTAGTGGTAATGCTGGCAGTGTTTAAGAACAACTTGCCGACGGATATTGCCGCCTATGGCGTGGTGGCAATGCTGATTGCCTTTGCCGCTGCCATCCAACTCTACGCCCGCAAGCGACGGCTCGACCGCGAACGCGCCCTTGGTGCCGAGTTGCCCGATACTGGCGTGGGCAGTTCGACCTAGCAAGAGGACGGTAGATGGGGGCGTTGCCCACAACTGGAACAGGAAACTAGAAAGCTAAGAGGGACTGGAGCTTCCAGTCCTTTTTTTTGCTAAACAGTATTTGCTCAGCAGCACCAGACTGTCGGGGCGATCGCCACTAATTGCCAGCGGTTGAGCAAATTCATCGAGCCAGTCTATCGAGAAAATTCGTTCACTAGGTATTTTGACTCCACCGTAAAGAAGCCAGCAACAAATTCACCTCAGCTTCAGTCAACTCTCGGGGAGCTTCTTAATTCCTTCATTGATCCCCCGACTGCGCTTCCTAAGCTTGAGATATAGGTATTGCTTGGCAGCAGAAATGCTCTCTCAGAACTGCTTTCGGCAACTGGATCAGCATTTCTCAGAAAAGTTCATCATTTCTTACTGAATGCTGCGTGAAATTTGCGACTGGAACTGAGAAGTAATAAGTAGAGAACTGCATCGAACCTGTGAGTCCTATGAACGCCACATCCTCTCTTCATCAAGGTAGTCATCAAGGTAGTCATCAAGGTAGCGATCGCCCCTCCTGGCTCCAGCCCCTCCGCAACTGGCTGGATAATCTGCAAATCCGCGATCGCCAAACTGCCCACTTCATTTCTCGGCTCATTCCCGCCCAGTGCCCCTTCGAGCGCGACATCATCGTGCTAGGTCGCAAAGTCGGGCACATTCCGCCCCTGTGCAAGCTAAACCCGCTATACGAACAGTTTGTCGGGCTGCGATTCCGATCACTCTGCTATCTCGCTGATCAGTGCGGCGAAGACATCAGCGCCTACTGCTAGGTCGAACAGCGTCTAGACGTTACCCCCCCCAATCTCCCAACACTTCACCCCGGAGTTTCACCATGCAACCCACCACCCCCCAAACCAAAGCCGAATTTCCCTTTTTCCTAGAATCTAGCCTGGGCATTCTGGGCTTCCTGCTGCTGATTTGCCTGTTCTAATTCGGTTTTGGTTTCTTAATTCGGTTTCTTATACGAGGCGATTCAAGCAATCCGAACAGCGATTTACATCAACAATTACATCAACAACCTGGATAAACCTTGGTTGAGCAATTGGTTGAGCAATTGGCTAAGCAACTGGCTGAGCAACTAGATGAGCAATTGGCTCTGCTAATCTATTGCCTCTGCGCTCCGCTGCATTTCTTCCCGCATTTCCTCAAAGTGTAGCTGTCGCCGCTGCTCATATTGCTCCATCGCTTCGCCCACGGTGACGTTGATCTCGTCCCCCAGCAGCATGACCAGCGACGTGAGATAGAGCCACAGCAACAGAATAATCACCGCACCCACTGCCCCATAGACGCGGTTATAGTCGGCAAAATTTGCAACGTATAGCCGAAATAGATTGGACAACACAGCCCAGAAAATTGCCGCCAGCAGCGCCCCCGGCAGAATGGGCCGCCGCTTGTCCCAACGGCTGGGGCCAAAGCGATAGACCGCTGCAAATGTCAGGGAAATCAGCAGTAAGACCACAGGCAGTGGCAGCAGTTGCCATAGCGTTAGCAGCCAGGGTCGCAGCGTAGGAGCCTGAATCGACACTTGGCGCACCAGCAGATCTCCGATAAACACAATCGCCAGCGCCAGCATCAGCAGCACCAATCCGCTGACGGTCAGCCCCAAAGAGACGAGCTTGGCTTTCCAAAAGGGACGGAGGCGATCGCGCGGAATTTGATGAATCTGATCCAGGGCGGTCATGGCCGCACTCGCCGCCCCCGATGCCGCCCAAATTGCCACCAAAAAGCTGAGAGAGAATAGAGTGCGATCGCGGGAGGTACTCAGTTCCTCAGTAAAAGACTGGATAATCCGCCACGCCTCCACAGGCACCACTTCGCTGACCTGATCCATCAGACGCAGAAAAGTCGTATTCAACGGCTGGAACAAGCCAATCGCCGTTAAAATCGCCAGAATCGCTGGAAACAAAGCCAGCATGGCGTTGTAGGCCATCTCTGCGGATAAACCTGGCAGGCGATGAGTCGCGGCCCGCTGAGCGACTCGGCGCACCACAGCCGGACGCAGGTGCGTGAAAAACTGGAAAAATCGAGAGGGGGTGGGCATGAAGTTTGTAATGACAGGCGCAATAGCAGGCGCAATAACAGGCACAGAAATTCCGTAAACGCTACGGCTCAAATCATAGCGAGTCTGAGCTCCACAGCCTCACATTTTGCAGCCTATCCTAGCAGACGGCTTTATGGCGACGCTCCACGGACAGAAAAACGGGCCTCCACAAGCCTCCACTTCAGGAAACTCGGAAAGACCCGATTCGTAGAACTACCCATGCCACAGTGCTCTGGTAGCACAGCGGTCAGTCAATCAATGCATGGAAAAAACTCACGGAAGAAATTAGAAAACCGCTAGAACGAGAACTGGAATCGCAGGTTGCCGACATACACGGGCGGGTTGCTGTCGAAGTTATTGGCGTTCCAGATGGCATAAAAGGCCGGAACCAGAGAGATGTTGTCGCTCACAGGATAGCGATAAGACACTTCAAGCTCTGCCTGGGTGCCCCCATCGCCGCCGCCCGACAGCAAAAACTGCTCACCCGCCAAATAGTCATGGGGAATCAGGAACGAAATCACGCCCAGCGCACCCCGCTTAAACAAATCAGGGAAGCCCAGACCGACCTGGAAGGACTGTACCCGCACCTGTCGGCCCTCCTCGCGGGCCACCGGGTTCACATCCACCCGTCCCCAAGAATAGCGGGCAAACAGACCAATCCAGTCGGCAATTTGCCAGTCAAAATTGGCCATCAGCGTGTCTGCGCCAGAGTCATTCAAAAATCCACCAAAGCCATCGTCGATATAGCCGTAGGGCACTGGCTCGCCCACAGCCCCTCCAATGAAGCCGTTGTAGGGCTTTAGGCTAGAGCGGGCATAGAGCAAACGCAGGTTGAAGTTGCGGGAGGGGGAGAAGGCAAGCTGAGCCGTAATAATGTTGCTGCTGTTGAACAGACCATCGCCAGGGTTACTGGACGTATTGAACCCAAAGGCAGGATTTAAGAACTCAGCGTTTTCAGCCAGGTAGCCCACGGTGAGTTGCAGTGGGTCAATAATTTTCCACCGAATGACAATGCCGCTGCCCCGGTCAATAGCGCTCAGCAGGGTGCTGCCCGACGAGTTGAAGGTAGACGCACCTGTCTGGAAGAAGGTGAAGCGATTGCCATCAAAATAGCGATAGTAGTTAAGGCGGGGGCCGATATCCACCTGTACTGCGTCGCCAATCGGGAATGAGTAGAACAGTTCCCGCACGACGACGTTGTTGGGTGTACCAGCGCCTTGGTCGGTAAAAGGAACCCCCCAGCTATTGAAAAAGCCAGACGAGACTAGCTCATTGGCAGGCGAGTTGCCGTTCCCAACCGCAAGCTGCGTGACGAGTGAATCGCGCCCGGTGAAGGAAGTATTCAGGTTCAGGTTGACGTAGTAGCTAAAGGTGAGCTGGGGTTGGTCGCGGAAGACGCGGCTGGGGCGACCGTTGGCATCTCGAATGGGCGGCGCGAAGGCGTTTGGCGCGAAGGGGTTGCGCTCTGTCAGAATGCTGCCGTCGGGAAATGCCTGGGTCAGGTTCATCCAGGCGTTGCCTCGCAGAACGGTGGTGGTCGAGAACTGGTTGGCTTCTAGTTCGGCTACGGCCGCCTCCAGCGCGTCTACCCGACCCCGCAGCACAGCTAGCTCGGCGGCGAACTCTCGCTGGAGGGCTTCGATTCGCGCCAGGGCTTCTGGGTCGAGGGAGTCGAGCCGACCCACGATCGCATCCAAACAAGAGGCCAGACCCGCGGCAAATTCATAACGGGTCATGGCGCGGCCACCCCGAAACGTGCCGTCGGGATAGCCTTCTAAACAATCTAATCCGCCTTCTGCCTCAGCGTTTGCCAGGTAGGCCAGGGCTTCGTAGGCCCAGTCGCTCGGCTGTACATCGGAAAACTGCTGAACCGAGGTGACCTGCGCCATTGCAGGGTTGACATCCACTGGCAGCGTGCCGCTTAGCAGCATGTCTACCGGAATGGCGATCGCCTCGCTGGTGATCTCCGAGGCCGACAGGTCTACGGCACTGGATGCGCCATCCATTTCGGGGGGCAGTGTCGAAGGAGCCTCCAGCGGCTCTACCTCTGGAGCTAGTTCTGGTGAAACTTCCAGCAGCTCGGTCGTTGCAGGGGCAGGGTCTAGATCGGCGACTGGAGACGGCTCAGACAAGGCTGCGTCGGCCAATCTTACATGTCCCAGGTCTGACATGGGCAGGCTGGAATCGACTGCTGAACCTTCAGCTTGGGTATCCAGAGCGGGTTGCGTCTCAGCTTCGGAGGGCGCAACTGGGCTGGCGATCGCCCGGTGATCCATTCCAAATG
Organism: Leptolyngbya sp. O-77; assembly: GCF_001548395.1. NCBI lineage: Bacteria > Bacillati > Cyanobacteriota > Cyanophyceae > Leptolyngbyales > Leptolyngbyaceae > Leptolyngbya > Leptolyngbya sp. O-77. The sequence goes on along the minus strand of NZ_AP017367.1, from coordinate 3,862,224 downwards.
CCCCCGCCACGACCAACGCCGCTAGCAGAGGTCTAAACACCTCAAATCTCATTTCAAAAGCTCCTCAAGCACCACGATGAACGGTCGAGAACGATCTGATACAGCATTTTCTTGCGGGGTGAGGCACATGCTGCCCTCACGAGGCGAGGGCTTATTGACCATCCGTGTGCCTCACTAGCTTCAAAAACGCTGTAGCTTGCTAGAAATTAAGTATGTCTTAATGCATTTCTGTCGGGTCTTAAAGTATTTCATGCATCCTTGCAATGCATTTTTTCTAAATAGCCACACCCAATAGAAATCGAGACATGAAGACTTAGAGATATAACTTATCAAGCAAGCCAGAAACATTTCATATAGGCTAATCTCAGCCGAATCTCGAATTTGTATTCCGAGTCACATTTGCAAAAGAATATTCCAGTTTGCCAATCCAAATCTGAAAAGTTAAATTGCGTCGTGATTTCAGATCAAGGCATCGACAAAAGTAATTGGCAAAAAGCCCAATCCCAATATAGTTCAAGACACTTGCTGAAAGAGCCTTTCAGAGTTAAAGACGGATTGAAGAATCCTTAGAAAAGACCTCTTCCAAGGCTTTTCAATCAATTCGTAAGCTTCTTAACAAAGAAGGCATGGCGCGTGCTTACTTCACGACAACCATGCCCACTCTAGAAACACTTTTTGCGAGGCTAAATTGCTTCGCCAACTCAAATCAAACTCGAATCAAAATAGTGCATCAAGCCTATGATTCTTCAACGAAGCCCTGCGAAATTTCCTCTGCATCATCCTTGCGAGGCAGCAACCAGCTTAGCAGGATTGCCGTCAAGCCGCCCGTGGAAATGCTGGAACCAAAGAGATTTCTGAAAAGAGGCGGCTTGCCATCAAAAATCTCTGGGGCATATAGCACGCCCAAGCCCAGCGCCAGAGAAACGGCAACAATGATCATCGACCGACGATCCAGATTTGCAGAAGACACGATGTTTAAGCCAGCAACGGCGATCGAGCCAAACATAATCAGCGTTGCACCGCCCAGCACAGGCTGAGGAATGGCCTGGAACACGCCCCCGACGATAGGCAGCAGACCCAGGATAGCGAAGATACCAGCGACAAAGAAGCCCACATAGCGGCTGCCTACACCCGTCATTTGAATCACGCCGTTGTTTTGGCTGAAGGTGGTGTTGGGGAAGGTATTTAGCACAGCGGCGATCGCCGAATTGACCCCATCTCCCAAAACGCCGCCCTTGATCCGGCGAACATAGAGCGGTCCCTTCACGGGTTCGCCAGATACGGCCGAAGTCGCAGTCAAGTCGCCCACGGTTTCAATTGCCGTCAAAACGTACAGCAAAATAAAGGGGAGGAACGTCCCCAAGTCGAAGCGCATCCCATAGCGGAACGGAATGGGCAGGCTGAAGAATGACAGATTGCTCAGGGCGCTGAAATTGACCAGACCTATGAAAGCAGCGATGATGTAGCCCACCAGCAAACCAATGGCGATCGCCCCCATGCGTAGGAACCGATTCCCAGAGACGGTGAGAATCACAACAATCGCCATCACCAGCCCACCCAGCGCCAGATTCTGCCAGCTTCCAAAACTACCATCCGCCGCCCTCTGGGCCGCCGCACCGCCTGCCAGACTGATAATTCCAGTTCGGATCAGCCCCAAACCGATAATCATCACCACCGTACCCGAAACCACTGGCGTAATGATTTTGCTGAGCAGATGCAGAAAGCGGCTCAGAATAATTTCTACCGCAGAGCCAAAAAAGCATACGCCAAAGATCAGCGCCAGCGCTTGCTCCGGGGTGCTTCCGCCCTGAATTGCGCCTGTGCCTGCGCCGATGATAGGGCCTAAGAAGGCAAAGCTCGTTCCCTGCAAGCTGAGCAAGCCAGAGCCGACTGGGCCAATCTTGCGGCACTGGATAAAGGTGCAAAGCCCAGACGCAAAGAGCGACATGCTGACCAAATAGCTCGTATTGACGGGATCTAACCCTAATGCGCCTGCAATAATTAACGGCGGTGTGATGATTCCTACAAACGATGCCAGCACATGCTGAAGCGCCACGAACAGAGACTCACCTACTGGAGGCTTGTCGTTTAGCCCATAGAGTAGTTCTGATTTAATAATCGGTTCGCTCGGTGCGGAGGTTTCCTCCAGCGTTAAATCATGATCTGCTTGTGCCATTCCCCTTCCATATCTCCTGAAATAAAAGCTAGAACAGAAATTTTATAAAACGAGGGTTGCATCAAAGGTTCGCAACCAATCAGAATTTTATTTGTGTCAAAAGATACGAAATTAATCTGTAAATCACCTGAGACAGATCTGAGACAGAGGTAGATAAACGCATCAAGAAACCCGCCTTTGAAAGGCAGTACAGAACCTTAAAAAATGGGGGCAATCAGACCTTTGTTCAACAAAGCTGCGGTCAGGACTGTTCCCCAAGACCTGGATACAGAATCTTGCACTGCTTATCCTGTCACCTCTTAAAAAGCACCATTCGAGCAAAGGTTTGCCAAGGATACTCACCGTGAGGCAGCAGGAAGATTGCATACAAAATACTGTATACAGCCCACGGCTACAACTGTAATCGAGCGATCGCCCGGATGCTGTAGCTTCAGATACGACAGCCTGCCTCGTTCTCATAAAGCCACGGTTGGCCGCTCATGAGGGACTGTTGGGAGATTAAACCTTGCCCGAAGTTGGGTCTCTCGCAATACAGGGTATCTCGCAATACAAAAGATCGCTAAAACCTGCGGCTACGATACTGAGCTTGATGGCGCAAGCTCACAGATGTTTGGGAGGCGTGATGCAGAGTGTTTTGGGCAGTCTAATCCGTCGATTGTGGGGAGGGTATTGGATTCGGAGTGTATTTGCGATCGGACTGGTGCTGTGGTTCGGGCTGGGTGGGGCGATCGCCGCCTATGCTGACAAAGCGCCCCAGGTACTCGTGTTTGACACGGAGCCAGAGGCAGTTAGCGTGATGTCGGTCTACGAAACCACACCTGACACCCAGCTCAATGCCGTTTCTACCGTACTCAAGTCCAGTAAGGCATTCTTCAAGGGTGCAGAAGGTTTTAAGGGGCTATCGGTGTTGCAGAGCGAAGACGGCTCTCGCGTGGTTGCCCTCACTCAGTGGACGGATGCCGCTAGCTATGAAGCATTTATGGCCCAGCCCGTTGAAGACTACACCAAGTATCAGAAGGAGTATCAGAAAGAGTCTTCCAAAGGCGGTCAACCCCCGATGACGGTAACGCCCGCCAAAACAGAAGTATTTGAACTCGCGGATATGCAGATTCCCAGCGGCATGGTGCCTGTGATCCGCGGACAGGGGGCGCTAGTGCAACTGGGCGAGGTCTCGGTAGCAGAAACAGAGGACTTGCCAGAGGTGTTGTCTGAGGTAGAGCAAGCGCTGCCAGCCGTCACCAAAATGTATCCTGCCCCACGCTCAGTCATGCTGCTGAAGTCTGTCGATAATTCGGAAGCCTTGCTAATGGCCTATTGGGGCTATGCGGAGGAGTTTCAAGACCTGGCCCAGGTTCCAGCGGTGGATGTGCTGTCTGGACTGGGTGCGGTTGAAGCGGAAGATGGTGAGGAAGCAGGGGCGATCGCCCTTCCAGTCCCTCTCAAAGTCGATCAACACCTCTATAAAGTAGTGAACGTAATCGCGCCCAAGCCGCCCAAGCAGTACAGCAAGAAGTCTTATTAACCACAGAAAAAACCTGTCTGTTAAACAAGCCCGTCCTGTAAGTCCGTGCTGAAAAATTTTGTGATTAGGATTCGGGCTTGGACGAGAGCGCTGAGGGGGTGACTGTGGAATGGGCGATCGCCGGATTCATAGCCTCAAAAATCCACAAAATTCCCACACACAGCAGCGAGCTTGCCCCAACCACCAGCCAAAACACATGAGCCACCGAAGCTGATTGATCCATTGCCCAGCCGCCTATCACTGGCCCAATAAAATAGCCAATCGTCCAGCACTGAGAGCTAACGGCCATATAGGCCCCACGCAGCGTATCGGGAGCCAGATCAGACACAATCGCCGAAAAGAAAGGCTTATAAGCCACCGAACCAATTGACAATAGACACAGCGCCACCACACCCCAGATAAACTGACCCTCCTCAAAGGAACCCGTTGCCCACAGCAGCGAAAACCCTGCCCCCCAGAGCAACATCGCCGCCATTAGCACTCGCACTCTGGGATAGGGCGTAAGTAATTGCGCCAGCGGCAGTTGCAACACCGCCCCCACGCCAATATAGCACCAGGTAAACAGGCTGGCCGTACTCGACACCGACACCCCTGGTGTGGGGTCAGCCCCTGCCACAAAGTTCGTAAAGTACAGCGGAATAGTGCTGGTGACCAGCGCCACATAGGTTGTAAAAAACACATTCGCCGCCATAAACACCAACAGCAGCTTATCTTTCAACGCAACCAGAATGCCTTGCTCTGCCGCGCCCGGTTTTGCCTGGGGCTGCTGCCCTGGCTGCATGGTGAACTGCATCAGCAGCAGATAAGCCAGGAAAATCGCCGCGCAGCCTAGAAAAATGGTCTGCGGCACGTCCTGAATCACGCCCAGCAAAAGGCTGCCGCCAAACACCCCAGCCCCCACACCGACATATTCCGAAACGCCCATCAGCGCAAAGGCATGATGGCGCTCTTCTGGCGGCGCAGCATCCATAACCGCTGCATTAGAAGCCGTCCAATAAAACCCCAAACTAATGCCCAGCACCAAGCTCGCCACAATTAGCAGCGGCAAAGTCGTGGCCACACTCAGCATCAGCGACACCCCAATCCCCAGCGCCGCCGCCAAAACCAGTACTCGCTTGCGTCCCCAGCCAGACAAATCTGCTAGCGTGCCGCCGATGAAGTGACCGCTGACCTCGCTGACGGCACTCAGCCCCACCGCAAAACCCACAGAAGCCGCCGACAGACCAATATGGTTTACAAACAGGATCGGGATATAAAAGCTGATCAGTCCGTAGGCAATCTGGCAGAGTAGCCGACCAATTGCCTGAATCCAGACAAGTCGGTTGGCAGATTGGACAGAGGCAAACAGAAGGTTCATAGGCGGCTTCAGGGGCACGAGATTTCTTTAAGGGTAAAGGACTGGTGACTGTGTGGCTACTCCCTGGGTTCGAGCTGTCAAAACCCGCTGACACAGCTTGTGGGCAAACATCACGGTCTGTAATATCAATTCTTTTAAGGGGTGCTACGACTGAAATTGCTGGAAGCTCCGCAGACGCTTGACTAGCAATCCAAAATCGCAAATCCAAAATCAAGAATCAATGTGAGCTAATGTTCTCAAACAAACGTAAAATGCCCGGAGCCAGGCCCCAGGCATTTGTCTTGAAGGTGTTTAAGCTGGAAGGTATTCGAGCGTTGTCAGAAGCGGTCAAACTGCTTTGGCAGTTCCCATTTCCTACACGACTTCCCGCTCGCGCACGTACTCTTCCGTTGTGACAGAAGGCTCAAACACGCTGTAGTAGAGCCACCCAGCCAGAACAGCACCACCGATGGGAGCCAGCCAGAACAGCCACAGTTGAGAAACGTGGGACAAACCTGCAAACAGGGCAACGCCTGTGCTACGAGCAGGGTTAACCGAGGTATTCGTCACGGGGATGCTGATCAGGTGAATCAGCGTCAGCGCTAGACCGATGGCAGCGGGGGCAAAGCCTTTGGGGGCGCGGCGATCGGTGGAGCCCAGAATCACCAGCAAGAACACAAAGGTCAGCACGACTTCGATCAGCAGGGCCGACCAGAAGCCATAGCCACCGGGAGAATGCACACCCCAGCCATTCGTTGCCAGCGGGTTGGAACCGGATAGCGCAAAGCCGGGACGATCTTGGGCGATTAGGTAAATCACACCGCCAGCCAGAATTGCACCCAGCACTTGAGAAATGATGTAGGGCAGCAGGTCTGCACCAGAGAAGCGCTTGCCCGCCCACAGACCAAAGGACACGGCGGGGTTGAAGTGTGCGCCAGAAATGTGGCCGAAGCCATAGGCCAGGGTGAACACCGTTAGACCGAAGGCCAGGGCAACACCCAGAAAGCCCAAGCCGAGCGGATTGCCGCCGTCACCATAGGGAAAGTTTGCTGCCAGCACGGCGCTGCCGCAGCCGCCCAGCACCAGCCAGAAAGTGCCGATAAACTCGGCGATTAGCCGCTTTGTAAGGGGAACAGGAAGGGACATATTTACACAAGCTCCTCAAAAGAATGTGGCTAGAGACTAGACACTTAATCTGTGAATTTAAACGGAATCGCGCAAAGTCAAGATTGCGCTCAATGTCAACCCCGATAAGACGGAAAACAGATTGCCTTAGAGCAACAATATTCCATTTGGTAGCAGGATATACGTAACCGCATGGAAAGACAAGTTGTTGCGCGACACAAACGTCGCAATTTCGTCAGGAAATATTGATAGCTTAAGGAACTCATTGGAAAGCTTAATCCTGGCTGGCGACATGGATTGGAAGCCAAACCAAAAAGGCAGTGCCGGGTGAGGTGCTGGGTTCGATTAATCCACTCTCGTCGGCTGGGCTAAAGACTTGGATTTCGCCCTGCATCTGGGAAATGAGGTCGCGGGCGATCGCCAATCCTAGCCCCGTTCCAGGAATCTCGCCCTGGGACTGTACGCCGCGAAAGTGTCGTTCAAACAGATGCTCAAAGTCGGCTTTGGGAATGCCGGGGCCGGTGTCGAGAATGGCGATCGCCTGCTGGGTCTGTCCATCCAACTCGCGCTCGATGCCGCCGATCAACCGCACTGTGCCACCCGACGGAGTATATTTCAGCGCATTGTCTAGCAGGTTATTCAGGACTTCTTGCAGGGCGCGGCGATCGCCCCGCACAGAGGGCAGGTCAGGCGGCAGTTCGGTTTGCAACGTTAGGCCCCGTTCCTGGGCGATCGCACTGGCAGAACTGACCAGTGGCTCGACCACAGCCGCCAAATCCAGTGCTTCGATCTGCATTTGTCCAGTAACAGAGCGAGGTTCTAATGAGGTCGGGACTGCCTGAGATGGCAATGCCAAGGGCGGCGATCCGCCAGAACGAACCTCTGCATCACGGGGTGGCGATGCAGGACTGGCTTCGGGCAGGGAAGCAGGGTCGAGATCGATGACGGTATCAAACTGGCGCAACAGATCTTGCAGGCGATCGCTCTCTCGCACGATGCCCTCTGCCACGGTGCGGTTTTCGTCTTCTGGCTGGACGCGACGCAGCAGCAGTTTGCCAAAGGTGCGAACCGCCGTCAGCGGATTGCGAAACTGATGCAGCAGGTCATCCATCTGGTCGCGCTGCTGGCTTTGCAACACCTGGCGCTGATGTAGCTCAAACTCAGCCCACTGCGATCGCTGATCCAGCAAACGGGCGATCGCCAGCGTTTGGGCAATATGCTCGACTTGGCTCTGCTCCTGTTCTCCCCAGAGGCAATCCGAACAAGCAGTCACCAGTAGCCCCATCATCATGCCCTCGTAAACGAGTGGCAGGACAATTTTTTGAGAATATAGCCCTGGCTCGGCAAAGGCCCCAGCAGAACCTTGAAAGGCAGTCTCTGGCTCAACTGATGTACGCTCCGACGGCGGCGAGCTTGATTTCGCAGCCTTAGAAGCAGAGTCGGGCGATCGCCCTGCATCTGTCAATAACCGCTGGGGTGGCAAAGGGGGGGTAGACGGCCCGCCAGACAACAGCCGCAGAATTTGTTCCTGACTCCAATCCACTGCTTCTTCAGGATAAGCCGCAACAGGCGTTAGATCGGCCTCACCACCCGCCGTTGGATCATCAGTTAAATACACCACGCTCAAGGCCGCACCAAGCCCCTGCGTCAGCACCGCAATCTGCGACTGACACAGCAAAACAAACTCAGGGCTGGCTGGCATCAACATGTTGCAAGCTTATTACAGCGTTAAAGCTAACGAGGTGTGAAGTTGGGATACACCCTTGAGGTAATTGAGGTAATTGAGATACAAAACGAGATACACAAGATGCACAAGTCGCTCACCACACCTCTGCCTCTCTAAGGTGGCGCGTACCTCACCACATCAGGAAATGGGGTGGGCAGTTTCAGCAATTTCAACGAGATTGCCGCTGCTGATCCCCATTAGCCACTTAGATTAAGCCACTTGTTACAGGACTTACGCACCCGCGATGAATTTTCTGGATTCTGGACAATTTTTCACAAGCGCAGCCTGTGAAAAATTGTTCAACTGCACAAGTCCCCAACTGCACAAGTCCTATCACAAGTCCTATCATTATAGAAGCGATAAGAGCATCAGACGGATTAAACCCGAGGCGGGTCACGCTTTAGAACATTCTGTCAATTTCCTGACATTTAAAGCATTCAGAGCATTCGGATTCTCAATAGTCAGGTCGATTCAAATCGATAAAGCTCAATAGGGCATCCACTCAACGCCAGCGCCAACCGCCCATCCCCTCAGATTGGGAGAAAGAGTCAAGCCCAAGCCAGATTTCAGCAGGGCTGAATTGCCCAGGGCAGGGAGTGAAGTATAACGAAATATTAAGCATCTCCGCAGATAAATTAAGCGATTCTGCGAAACATCGAGGCTTTGAGACCGACATCTCTAAGATTTTATGTCGTTAGGTTAAAAGAAGTTGAAATTTTGAGGCCGGGACACTATACTGGCGACGGTTTAGTTTTTTGTAACTACAGTTACATCTATTCCTAGAGAGAGGAGGTCAGGAGGTTGGCAAGGAGACGCAAGCGTAAGAGTCGTCGCCGCCTGGAGGGGCGTAGAATCCTGGAGTTGGTGCCTCAGTATAGTATTGAAAGTGGCGAAGATAAACCCGTCACGGCTGCTAGAAAGTTCATCCAAGCTGAAGGCATTGCGCCGCCAGCACTGCTGCTCGTCAAGCGAAACGAACACACCACCGATCGCTATTTCTGGGCAGAAAAGGGGCTTTTTGGAGCGCAGTACGTCGAGGAAAACCATTTCCTGTTCCCCAGTTTGCGGCTGTCGGAAGATGAGTCCGATGAGCTTTCCCTCGCTTCAAGTCGGTAGTCTCGCTTCGGTCAGGGGCTAGCTTATATTGCGCTGTTACAGTCAGTTTGAAAGGTTCATCCGAATCTTCAATGCTCTTTTTCAATGTTCTTTTGATGTTCTGATGTCGGTGCTGTTCAGGCAGCAAAAGTAGCGAATCGCTGAGTAGATAGCTAGACGCTGCTAATCCGAATGAAAGAGCAGTCAGGGCATTCAGGAGCAGGAGTGGCAAAGCTGCAAGCGCAATAGTAAGCGTATAAGCTGAGACAACATTAGAGCAAGACATTAGAGCAAGTTAGAGCAAGCGGTTTCCAAGTTTCATTAGAAATTGCTAGCTTTTCATCTAGTGGAATGCGGAGCTATTGAATAGCTCCGCTTTTTCTTTGACACCTGGGGTTTTAGGTTGGAGAGGCTGGTTTTGGGCAATCGCCCAAGGTTTTGGCAAGAGTTAGCCGCGTTCGCGTGCCAGTGAACCGGATCTGGAGGTTTTATTCGCATTCGCGTTTTAAGTTGACATTAGGGATAACACCGTTACCAGGCGGTGGATGTAGTTTATGTAACTGATAGGCACTTTTAGCCGAAATCCAACGAAAAAAGATGCAAAACTTTACGTGTTTGCGTCTCGCGCGTAGGCAAGCTGCCCAGCGATATAGGTCGCGGCGATCGCCCGCTCATCTCCTAAAATCATCGTGGCAAAGACTGCATCTGCCATTTCCTGAAAATCGGCGGGCACAGCGACCGGGTTTCGCATCGCCAAGATCGGTGTCGATCGCAAATCCAGCGCCACCAAATCGGCTTCTTTGCCGACCTGGAAATTGCCAATTTTATCCTCTAGCAAGAGCGATCGCGCTCCCCCCAGCGTCATCATGTAAAACGTCTGGAACGCAGACAGGCGATCGCCCCGCAGTTGGGTTACTTTATAGGCTTCGCTGGCCGTCCGCAGCATCGACAGGCTAGTGCCACCGCCGACATCGGTGGCCAGCCCAACGCGCACGGGCATTTCTGGCGACTTCGCCTTTTTCAGGTTGAACAGGCCGCTGCCCAAAAACAGGTTTGACGTGGGGCAAAAGGCGATCGTCGCACCCGACCGCGACAGCCGCTCAAATTCGGAATCGCTGAGCTGGATGCCGTGGGCAAAAATCGAGCGATCGCGCACCAACCCAAAGGATTCATACACATTCAGGTAATCGGTACACTCTGGAAATAGCTCCAGAGTAAACGCCACTTCTTTGAGATTTTCTGACAGGTGCGTGTGTAGATAGACATCGGGAAACTCTTCCAGCAGCTTGCCCGCGGCCCGCAGTTGCTCTGGCGTAGAGGTGATAGCGAAGCGCGGCGTGATGGCATAGAGGAGGCGATCGCACTTGTGCCACCGCTCAATTAGCGCCCGACTATCTGTGTAAGCACTCTCGGCCGTGTCCGTCAGATAGTCCGGTGCGTGGCGATCCATCATCACCTTGCCCGCCACCATCCGCATATTTCGCCGCTGCGCCTCTTCAAAAAAGGCATCTACCGACTCCGGAAACACCGCTGCCAGAACGACTGCGGTCGTCGTGCCATTTTTTATCAGTTCCTCTAAGAAAAAGGCCGCAACCTGATGGGCATGGTGTTTGTCTTTGAACTTTGCCTCCGTTGGAAAAGTGTATTTGTTCAGCCACTCCAGCAGTTGTTCGCCGTAGGCCCCAATCATCTCCGTCTGGGTGTAATGCACATGCGTATCGATGAATCCGGGTACTAAGAGGCGATCGCGCTGATGGGTCACGGGCACATTCGGATATTCCGCCCGCACCGCTGCATATTCGCCCAGCGCCCGGATGCAGCCGTTTTCCAGCACCATCAGCCCGTCATGAATATAGCGGACGCTTTCCGATTCAGGCACGTAATAGGGATCATCTAGAAAATCGAGAAACGCACCTCGGATGGCATGAAGCGTCGAGTCGGTAGAGGGGTTGGCGTAGGCGAGGGTCATAGGATAGAAAGATTCAGAGGTCAGGAGTCGCAGGGCAAAGGCCCCGAAGGGAGCAAGCTCAAAGACTTCCGGGGCACGAGTCCTAAAGCCAAATCCCCACTACAAAAGCCTATGCCCAGATTAAGGGGTTTTGTCCAGGCTGCTGTAGCGTCGCTATCAGTCAAGTGCTGAAAACGGGTGCTGAGAAATTTTGCCCTTCAAAAACCAGGTAGCGATACGGATCGCTCTCGCAAGAATGACTGCAACTCTTCGCGGGTGGGCAAAGACGGCTGTGCGCCGGGCCGGGTGACGGATATAGCGGCGGCGGCGGCGGCCTGCGTAGTTGCCTGGCGCAGACTCAGCCCGGCGGCCAGTCCGGCAGCCAGCCCCCCATTAAAGCAGTCACCTGCGGCTACGGTGTCTACGGCCTGCACCGGAAAGCTAGGAATTTCAAAGGTTTCGTCCGCCGTCATGCAGACCGCTCCGGCTTTGCCCAGCTTGCTAATAACCGTGCCCACCCCCCGCTCGTGCAGCACAGCCGCCGCTTTTTGAGCCGACTCTAGGTCGGTCACTGGGAACCCCACAAGCTGCCCCGTTTCCACCTGGTTGGGCGTGATGATGTCAATTAGGGGAAATAGCTCGTCGGGCAGATCCGTGCGAGCGGGCGCAGGGTCAAATAGCACCGTCACCCCGGCAGCTTTGGCGGCTTTGGCGGCGGCGACCACCATCGGCAGGGGAATTTCCAATTGCAGCAGCAGCACCTTCGCCTGGGGCAAAATTTCTGCAAGCCGCGCCACGTCGGATTCATCCACCCGACCGTTTGCACCAGGCACTAGAATAATCGTGTTTTCGCTGGCATCATCCACTGCAATCATGGCGATGCCAGAGTGGGTGCTGGGGTCGATCAAAACGCGATCGCACGCTACGCCGCTTTCCTGCAACCCCCGCAGCAAGTCCTGCCCAAAACTGTCGCCGCCCACGCGCCCCACCATCGCCGTCGGCACGCCCAGCCGCGCCACTGCCACCGCCTGATTTGCGCCCTTGCCCCCCGGCACGGTTTCAAACATATGTCCCGTCAGCGTTTCACCCGCCTTGGGCAGACGCGGCGTGCGGGCGACGAGATCCATGTTGAGGCTGCCGAAGACGATGACGGACATAGGGAGTTAAGAGGGAAGAGGGAAGAGGGAAGAACGAAGAAAGAGGGAAGAACGAAAAGGGAAGAAGGAAGAGGGAAAGGGTTTCGTTTTTGGGTTTTCCCTTTCTGTGTTGACATCATCTTGACCCTTGATCACGGACTCGCCAGGCGCATCAGCGCACTCTTCACCGCTGGCGGCAGCACGCGCATGATCTTGCCCTTTTCGCGATCGACCGCGACAAGCGTAACCTGGGCTGTGGCGTAGAGGATTTCGCCATCGGGAGACTGGATGCGATAGTCGCAGTTGAGGCGCACGCCGTCCATCTGCAACCGAGTGCGGACGATCGCCCCTTCGCCCATCTGAATCGCCCGGTGATAACGCAGCGAAAGTTCGACGACGGGAAGCTCACAGCCGATCGCCACGAGGTCTTCATAGTTCACGCCGATGGAGCGCAGGTACTCGACGCGGGCTTCTTCGAGCCAGGCGATGTAGGTGCCGTGCCAGGCTACGCCTGCATAGTCGGTGTGGTGGGGCTGGACGCGCACCGGATAGTCAAACCAGGTGTCGCTGGCAGCGACGGCGGGCTGGATGGCGTGGGTGGGGAGTTCGGTCATGGATGGGCTGCAAACAGATCAAAAGTCCTCCGAAAGCGGCCGAGCGCTGGGCGCGGCCTCCTCTATGCTATCAGCGCGATTGGGGCAATTTGCCAGAGGGCTGCAACCGAGGGAGGGGAGAGGCTAGGCGGGCGTGAGGGGCGATCGCCCGGTCATATCGCCCGGTCATGGGGGCATGACTCCAGCAGGCTAATGCCAGCAGTGCGCCTATGCCACAAGCTGCGCTTCCGGCAGATAAAGCCGCTCCTCGTCTGCGTCATACTCAAATAGCTCTGCATAGCGTCCCCAATCTACAGCGGTCGCAAACTGGCGCTCTGCTTCGGCGTGGGGAAAGTGTTCATCCCACAGATCCAGGAAAAAGTCTGCCCGCATGGAGCCGTTTTGCTTTTCGCGCAGGGTGCTGCAAATGCTGTCAAACACGGGGATATGGCGCAGAAGCTGCTGTCGGAACAGGTCTTTGCTTTGCAGGATGGTGGTCGTGGCAAATTCTCGACCCACTTCCGTCAGCCTCACATCGCCTGCGGCAACCGTTGCAAAACCCAACAGAACGGCTGCATCCAAAATGGGCAGTAGATCATCGACCGTTAGCCCCAGGCGCTCGGCCAGGCGGGGCAAATCTTCCTGTCCGTCTGGCTTTTCCACCAGCAGTTCCAGGAGTCCGCTGATGCCGCCGGCCCGGGCGTGGGGCAGGTGCATTTCGTAGGGCGATCGCCGCACGCTGTTAGCGGCTGCACCCTCGAATCGGGCGGCAGGAACGGGGCTGGCGGCGACTGCTCCAGCCACTCCCAGTCCAGTCACCTCCAGGTCGGGGTTGGTCATGACGGTGTAAAGATAGTCCACCAATGCGGTAAATCGGGGCTGGGTGCGATCGTGGGAGCGGGGCAAATCGACATCGATAATGCCACGAATTCGACCCGGACGTGCGCCCAGCACGACAATCCGATCAGCCAGAAACACGGCTTCCTCGATGTTGTGGGTGACGATCAAAATACTTTGAGACGGGAACTGGCCTGCATTCCAGAGATCGTCAATTTCGCCCCGCAGGTTTTCTGCGGTCAGCACATCGAGGGCGCTAAACGGCTCATCCATAAACAGCACTTTGGGCTGTAGCACCAGGGCCCGCGCAAAGCCGACCCGCTGCTTCATGCCGCCCGATAGTTCCTTGGGGTAGGCGCTTTCAAACCCATCCAGCCCCACGAGGTCAATTGCTTCGAGCGATCGCCGTCGTCGTTCTGCCAGTTCTACACCCTGAGCATCCAGCCCTAGTTCAACGTTTTCCTGCACCGTCAACCAAGGCAACAGTGCAAAGCTCTGAAACACCATCGCTACGTCGGTATTTGTTCCCTTGAGGGGCTGCCCGTTGCTGTAGACCCTGCCCTCGCTGGGCGACAGCAGCCCCGCCATGATTCGCAGCAGCGTACTCTTGCCACTCCCGCTGCGGCCAAGCAGAGCCACGACCTCCCCAGGATAGATCGCAAGATTGATGTTGCTCAGAACCGTGAAGCTTCCTTTCCCTTCAGGAGAGGCAAAGCTTTTGCTCACCTGCTCAACAGCAATCAAGGCGGTGTCTAGACGGGTCTTCGGGGTCATGGGGCACTCCTAAAGGGGGGGATTTCAGAGGAATGTTTTCTGGTGCAGTGTCACGGTTTAGTTTTAGGGTGATGCCTCGGCTCGTAGTCAGCGCTTCAGCGCTAAAGCGCTGACTACCAACCTAAGCTCTAGCTGTGACATAGCACTAGAGATGATATTTCGTCTCAGCTAGCTCATAGAGTCGCCGCCAAAACAGGCGGTTGAAACCCACCACAAACAGGCTCATCATGGCAATGCCCAGCGTAATGCGGGGCCAGTCACCCAGAGTGGTGGCTTCGGTAATGTAAGTCCCCAGACCCGTGGCGGTGAGGGTACTAGACCCCCAGGATACAATCTCAGACACGATGCTGGCGTTCCAAGCACCGCCGCTAGCTGTGACCCCGCCCGTTACCCAGGCCGAAAAGATGCCCGGAATAATCACTTTTCTCCAGCGCTGCCAGCCTCGCAGCCCCATGTTGTCTGCCATTTCCCGGAGGTCGGTGGGAATTGTCTGGGCCCCAGCGATGGAGTTGAACAGGATGTACCACTGAGCGCCCAGGGCCATGAGCAGAATGCTGCCCCACTCGATGCTGATGTTGGTGCGGATAAAGAAAAGGGTGGCAAAGGGAAAGATAAAGTTTGCGGGGAAGGAGGCGAGGAACTGCACCACGGGCTGCAAGAGTCGTGCCAGCTTGGGATTGAACCCGATCGCCACGCCAATGGGAGTCCAGATGATCGTGGCAATGACCATCAGCACCATTACCCGGAGCAGGGTCAAAAGCCCCAGCCAAAAGGTTTTCAGGACTTCGGCGGGGCCGACGGTTCTGAAGATAAAGTGCAGCATCCAGGCGATGATTGCGCCAATAATCAGCAGTAATAGCAGATTGAACAGGCGATCGCCCTTTTCGCCAGTCCCATCGCGCTCTGGATAGGTGCTGCGTGGCGGCGTGAGGGCCGACAGGGCCCGCTTGGTCGATTCTCCAATCGGGCGCAGCAGCCGCCCCAGCGTGCGCGGGATACGGGCCGCTTGCAGCAGGTCGTAGACCCAGGAAGTGGGCGACGCAGCCCCAGCGCTCTGCTCCAGGCGGAACTTGTCTGACCAGACGACAATCGGTCGCCAAAATAGCTGATCGACCAGCAAAATCACAATGGCAATGGTTAGGATGGCCCAACCCAGAGCGGAGAGGTTCTCCTCCACAATGGCCTTTTCCACGTAGGAGCCAATCCCTGGCAGCGTGTATTCCTGATTCAGCACGCTGATGGCTTCGCTAGCCGCCACAAAGAACCAGCCTCCCCCAAAGCTCATCATGGCGTTCCACACCAGCCCAATCATGGCCGACGGAACTTCCAGCCGCGTAAACCGCTGCCAGCCCGATAGCCGATACAGCCGAGCGGCTTCCATAAGTTCCTGGGGCACAGTCCGCAGCGACTGGTAAAACGAAAAGGTCATGTTCCAGACTTGGCTGGTGAAGATGGCGAAAATCGACGCAGCCTCCAGCCCCAGCAGGCTCCCTGGAAATAGCGCAATAAATCCCGTCACCGTAATCGACAGAAACCCCAGCACGGGGACAGACTGCAAAATATCCAGCAGCGGGATCATAATGCGCTCGGCGCGGCGGCTGCGGGCAGCAATATACCCATAGATCAGCGTAAACAGAGTGGAGAACGCCAGCGCGATGAACATCCGCAGCGTCGATCGCCCGGCATAGTAAGGCAAATTGCGCGGATCGAGGTCGATTTCGGGTGAGACTTCGGGCGGCGCAAAGCGAACCATCATGTCTGCCCCCAAGCGACCGATCAGCGCAAGCAGGGCGATCGTGCCCAGAATCACGGCGATATCGGCAAGGCCGAAGGGGAACCGTTTGAGGGCTTCAGGTGTGGGGAAGGTACGCATGGCGCGGATACACTCGCTGGGCGGACATTGAATGACTTTTGAGATGCTTTAGAGCATCTCAGATTAGAGGAAGAGAATTTGGTTGGCCAAGATCAGTAGAACACGCAGTCTACGGCAGAATAGGCGATCGCCCTTGCTTGCTCTCTAACTACGTCGATTACGTCTACGTCAATCTGACACATCAATCTGACACATCAATCTGACTCTTGTCTGAGGCACGTCAATTTTTACATCATTTCCGCCGCAGCCCAGACCGCTGTATTTTAAGCTGGAATACGGATATTGCAAGGGATTCGGGCATTGGGGCGATCGCCAGCCTATTCATCTGGATTGGCATCGTTGCGATGTTTCGGTGAACGTTCCAGCGCGTGTTTTGTGAATGTTCTAGTCATTTGAGCATTCTTTTTAAGACATCTGTTCTGACTTAACTTGTTCTGACTGAAAAGCTGTTAAGAGGCAAGCATGATCGAGAAAATTTTGCTGGCAGATTCTGGCACTGGGCATACCGAAGAAATGCTCAAAAGCCTGATGGAGATTCCGATTTTTCAGGCGGCGACGGTGACCGTGCTGCATGTCGTGCCACCGCAGGTGACGGCCGATGACATGGTGGCCAAGTGGGAAGAGGGCGGCAGGATTTTGTCTCAGGCGATCCAAAACCTGAAGCTTGACCCGGCGCGGGTGACGGCGGTGCTGCGCGAGGGCGAACCCAAAGACGTGGTGCTAAAAGTAGCGGATGAAGTGGATGCTGACCTGATCATCATGGGATCTCGCGGGCTAAAGCGGATTCAGTCAATTCTGGAAAACTCCGTCAGCCAGTATGTGTTTCAGCTCGCCTCGCGGCCAATGCTGCTGGTGCGGGATGATCTCTACGTAAAGAAAATCAACCGCATCATGGTGGCGATGGACAAGTCTGATTCGGCGAAGGAAACGCTGAAGCTGGCTATTACCTTCTTGCGCGACATCAAGGGCGGGCAACTGGTGCTGGTGCATACCAACCCGGAGATGAAGCTCAAGCCCGGTGAAATTGCAGCGAACCCAGAGGAAGATCCGGTGCTGATTCCGGCGATCGCTGAAGCCAAAAAATACGGCATCTCCTACAAAGCAGCCGCCCCCGAAGGCAAGCCCGGCGAACGCATCTGTCAGCTTGCGGAAGACCTGAACGTAGACCTGCTGATGCTCGGTTCGCCCGATCGCCGCCCCACCATTGCCAAGGGATTGCCCGATCTGGATCGGCTGCTGGGTCAGTCGCTGTCAGACTACGTGCGGGTGTATGCGCCGTGCCCCGTGCTGCTGGTGCGAATCCCGAATCCGTAGCCAGGAGCGACCGTTCACAACAGGACGTACCTTAGCCGATCGCCCTCAGGTAGGCAGCGCTGAGCCGGTTCAGGTAGTTCTTTAGGCTGAAGTTCTGGGCCACCTGTTTCCCGGTTTCTGCAAGCTGGTCGCGTAGGGGGCGATCGCCCAAGATTTGTTCTAGCTTGGCTTGAATATCCGCCACGTCGTAGGGATTCACGTACAGTGCCGCCGGGCCGCAGACCTCTGGCAAGCAGGACGCGCTCGATGTGACCACCGGACAGCCCATCGTCATCGCCTCGATCGGCGGCAGCCCAAACCCTTCGTAGAGCGACGGGAAGACAAAACAGTACGCCCCCTGATACAGATAGCGCAGGGCATCACCGGGGACATATTCCAGCAGGCGCACGTCCTGCTTGGCACCGGGGTCAAACAGATAATCCAGCCGCCCCAGGTCGTCCTCAAAGGACCAGGCCTTTTTGCCCACGATCACCAGCGGCAGGTCAGTTTCCAGCGCGGCGTAGGCTTCCAGCAAGCGCCCGACGTTCTTCTTGGGTTCGATCGCCCCCACAAACAGCAGATAGTTCTGGTAGCCCAGCCGATAGCGCTTGAGAAATTCACCGATTTCCTCCGGCTCTGCGTCCAGCGGCTTGATATTGACGGGCTGGTAGGTGACGACGATTTTATCGGGGTCGGCATCGAAATAGGCCAGCACGTCTTTTTTGGTGTGTTCCGAAACGGCGATCGTCAGGGTGGAATCCTTGAGCGATCGCTTCACTTTGTTATAGAAATCTTTCTTGTTGTCCAGCGTCGTGTAGGGCAGGCGCAGGGGAATCAGGTCGTGAATCGTCGTGATTTTCTTCGCGCCGGGAATGCTGACGGGCAGCGGAAACGTGGCGTGCCACAGGTCAATTTTTTCGGGAATCGTCACCGAGGTCGATCGTCCAAACAGGTTAAACGCTGCATTGGCGACACTGTAGCACTTCGGCAGGTTGTAGGAACGGGCCAGCTCGATGAAATCTTCGGTAAACTTGCCCTGCTTCAGCACCACTTCGCCCACGGTTTCCGCCGCCCACGCCCGATAGAGCGACGGCACGGAGGATTTCAGCAGGTCTTTGATCAGCATCAGGTTTTCGACGAGCTTGCGCCCGCCCACGTCCTGCTCATCAAAAAACAGCACCTCGTCCAGGATGGCATCTTTTTTATTGCTGTTGCGGCTCAGCAGCACGTCCACGTCCGCCCCCAGCACCGTCAGCGCCCGAATTAGGTTCACCGCGTAGGTGCGGATGCCCGTGCCCGTGGTCAGTTGCAGGTTGTAGCCATCTACGAGAACTTTGAGTCCGGCGAGGACGGGGTCGGCCAGGGGTGGCTCTGGCGGGCGATCGCGCTCCACCAGTTCCAGCCCCCCGTCTCGACTCGTCGCCGGAACCGCCAGATCCTTCAGCGCCGCATCCAGAATCGGCTGCCCGTCCTCTTGCCGTTCGCTGATGTTGCCCCAAGTGGAACCCTGCTCCGTAATCTGGAAGCTCCGCACCAGCCCCGGCACGCAGACCAAGTACTTGCCCCGCTTGGGAATGGCATGGGGCGACCAGGCAGTGATCCACCAGTCCTCATCGGCTCCCTGACCCGGCTTGCCGCCCGTCGGCTTGGGTGCGCCCAGGTACGGCGTAGGAATCGGCATCACCCCAGCCCAATAGTCCCGATGGGCGTGCAGGTGTTGCCCCGGCATAGAGCGCTTAAACAGCACTTCGTACCCGGCAATGCTGCCCCTGGCAAAGGTGGGATGCTCCAGCGCGTCGCGCCCTGCCAGAATCGGTCGCTCCAGCGGGTCTTGGATCTGCTCCAGAATCTTGAACAGGTCGGGATGCACGTCCACATCGTCCTGGAAGTAGGAAATCCAGTCGATGGCGGGGTCGGCTAGCCAGTAGCCGATGCCGACGTTCATGGCGTTGGGCAGGCCGCGATTTTCGGGAATGCGGATGAGGGGAACACCGTGTTCGTCGGCAATACGCTGGTTGGCGGCGGCATTTTCGGGGGTGGAAGCGTCGTCCACAATCACCACGGGCGCACCGAGCTGAAGGATCTGGGGGAGCGATCGCCCCAGGCTCTCTGGTCGGTTGTAGGTGGTAATCGTCACGCCATAGCGAATCGGCTTTACCTTGCCCCGCTGCTGCGCCTCCACCACCGCAAGCTGGTTCAGCAAGGGCTGGAGATGCACCCCTGCTGCCTTCGGCGCGTTCTCTGGTGGCTGCTTGGCAAACACCACAAACACCGCATTGGCAAAAATCGGCTGAAACGTCCGCAGCACCTCCAGCGCAAAGGGTGGCTCGATTTCCGCCACCATGCCCTTGTGCATCACCACATAGTCAAAGTGGGACGGCGGCAGCAGGTAGGTGATGTTGTAGTGATAGTTGCCCGGAAAGAACTCCATGAACTCGTTTGGTGCAAGAATCGCGTCGAGTTCATGGGCGTGTTGCTTTAGGAAATCGCGGGTTTCGATCCAGGCGGGGTCGGTGAGGGGAAACGGCATTTTAACCAGAGACAGGATGAACCAGAGACAGGATGAACCAGAGAAGAGAGGGCTTCTCAACCTCCCATCATCCCATCATCCCCGCGTTCCTACGCTCTTCCCCTCAGCCCCACCTCTGACGGCACCGTGCGCCAGAGTTGCTCCAGATGGGTGGCGGGCATGGTCAGGTAAAGCACGTCCCCGGCTTGCAGCGTGACATCCAGCAGGTTCCAGCCGTGGGTGGTTTTGCGTTCGGCCTCTAGGTACAGCGGCACAAAATCGACATCCATTGCGGCTTCCTTGAGGGGGCGATCGCAGAAGGGATGACCCGGCGTAATCAGCGTCGCCAGGGCAACCCACAGGCTGTCGCCGGCCATGCCGTTGCCCAGGATGCGACCGCCCAGTGCGGCCGCCGCAAAGGAGGGAGCCGCCAGATCCGCCGGACTCAGCACGGCTTCAAAATCAAAGACCTGTTCTGCTAGCGGGGCAAACTGCGGATCTTGGTTGCGAACGATGACGGAGATGCGGGGCGCGATGCCCTTAGCCGTCAGGGCAATTTCCAGATTGGCTACGTCATCGCTGGTGACAGCGATCAGGGCCCGTGCTGAAGCGATATGGGCATCCTGGAGCGTGCAGGCCAGACTGGCATCTCCAAGAATTACAGGCACGCGCAGCGATCGCACGGCGCTCAAAAAGCGATTGCCTGGATCTTTTTCAATCACCACCACGCGGCCACCGCTGGCGTGGAGCTGGCGCACGGTTTGGATGCCCACGCCGCCCAGCCCGCAGACGATGTAGTGATTGCGGCGGGGAATGGGGGCCGACTGCCAAAGCTGCCGTAGCCGAGTTCCCAGCACCAAGTCGTTCAGCAGGGCGTAGCAGATGCCAACCACGCCCGTACCGATCAGCATCATTGACACCGTGAACAGTTTAATTTCGGGCTGCGCTCCTTCGGCCACGCCTTCGTTGCCGCCTGCCCCTGTGATCATCCCTACCGAAAAGTAGAGGGCATCGATGAAATCTGCGCGGACATGCTCGGTGTAGAGCAGCGTAGCCCCCAGAATCGCCGCGAGCAAGAGCAGGATGGCCATTACTGTCGGGCGGACATGCTGCTGAAACTGGCGCAGGTGGTTGCCCCAAACGAGCAGCGTTTCACTGAGCGATCGCCCGCTGACTTGGGCTTCGGGCTTGGTAGCCACTATCAGGCGATCGCCCCATTGCAGCAGCTGCCCATGCACCACCCCCGACACCAGATCCATACGGCTATTTTCTGGCAGGTAATAAATCAGCATCCGCGAGCGGTCTTCCCAGAGTTCGCTCAGCGGTCGCCCCAGCCAGGGATGGGTTTCGTCGATGAACTCCTCCCGCATCGGCCAGACCTGATCAAACAGACGCAGTTGCCCAATCGCCCGACTGCCCATCGCGGCAAAGGCAAACACCGGAGCCGCCAGTGCCGCCACGCTCATGCTGACGTGATCGGGCAGCGTGTGGTCGAGGCGATCGCCCAGGCTGGTGTTAAACAGGCGATTGATAATGCGAATGCGGGGATTCAGCACTCGCGCCTGCGTCAGCACGGCCAGATTTTGCGCGTCGTCGCTGCTGGCCAACACCAGCGTATGAGCCTCTTGCACGCCTGCCTCCAGCAAAATTGCTGCCGAGCGCATATCGCCCACGATAATGTCTGCGCCGCCATGCTCAGCCTGGGCAACCGGGCGACTGTTGATCCCCACCACCGCTGCGCCCTGCTGCTTCAGCAGGCAGAAAATCTTGTACCCCGCTCGACCCAGACCACAAACGATAATTCTTGGTTTCATGAATTCCTGATTGTCAGCCATATTTCCCGTCAGCGGGACGCAGGATTCACGCCTGATAGCCTTCCTGCCAACCTTAAAAAAGGTGATAGAAAAGGCGATCGCACGCTGCGCTCCAAAGTCTCAAAAAAACCCAACTTCTGGCTTATTAATTGCTTATTAGTTACTTATTAATTGTTTGTCAGGCGAAACGGGCAAACTGTAGCCCCAGGCACGATGCTGCAAATGTTTACCCGATGTAAGGGTTTTGGGCGATGGGGCGATCGCTCTGTTGCCCGTCCCCAACGCCTGATAGCGCTGAACCAGACTGGGCACACTAAGGCTGGACAGTTCACAAGACATTTCAACAAGACCCTTCAACCCTGGTGATTTCCATGCGTCCTCGCTCCAATTCCGGCGCAATTCGCCCCAAAATCAGCACCATGCCCCGCCCAAAAACCGAAGCCGCTGCGTTTCTGGATTTGTATAAACTCTCCGTTGAAAAGAAGCGGCTCCAGCAAGAGCTTCAGTCGCTTGAGGTGCGCCGCCAGCAAATTGGCGATCGCCTCTCGGCGCTAGACAGCCAGATCGCCACCCTGGAAACCCGCGTTGAGTCCCTGCGCGAACAGGAGGAACCTGCCTCTCGCTCGCTGCCCGGTTTGGCTCACCCCATTCCTGAAAGTTTTGACATGGTGTTTTTGCAGAAGTGTTGAATGATAGCAAATATGTTTAAAAAAATAGCCCCTAATCGTGTAAACTAGAGGCTATAAAAAAGAAAATAATGTTAGTATCATGATATCAAACTTTCCTGAGATCGTCAAAAAGCATCTGGGCCACCTCGCCACGGATGACTATCCGGTTCTCAACAGCTTTCTATTTGTTTCTATTTGGCTCTCCTTGGTTCTCGATCAGAGTCAAAGCAGTATGAGGAGCGTCTTCAAGCGCTTAAATATTCGTGGCATCAAGGTCAAGATTTCTACTTTTTCTAAAGCCAGCAAGAACCGTGATCCCCAGATACTTTATGATCTTTTTTGGGTATTGAAGCAGGAACTCCACAAAAGGCATAAGATTGATGCTGCAAAGCTGACTTTATTTCCGCTGGATTCAACCATTGTTAGTTTGACGAGCAAGTTGCTCTGGGCGCAGGGTATTCACCAAGTAAAGCTGTTTAGTGGTTTAGATTTAATGACACATGAGCCGGGGGGTGTTTTCATCCACTTTGGTCAAGGTCATGACAGTAAACATGGGAAGGAAACGATCGATGCTGTGCCTGATAATAGTGTCGGGGTCATGGATCGGGGCTTTTTAGCTAGCCTAGCTCGAATTCGCTATTTACTGAATCAAGAGAATCGCTACTTTATCGTCAGAATCAAGAATAATATTAGTCTCAAGATGCTAGAAAATGGCAACTTCTTGATTGGCACGGGTAAGGAGCAAGTTGAAGCACGGGTTGTCGCCTTTTGTGATTTAGAATCACAAACAGAATATCGCTTGTCAACGAATCTACCGATAGGGGGAGAAAATACCATTTCCAATGAGGAAATTAGCGAATTTTATCGTTTGCGTTGGCAGATAGAGTTATTTTGGAAATTTCTGAAGATGCATCTGAAACTAGATCGACTAATTACTAAGAATGTGAACGGGATTGAGATGCAGATTTATGCGTGTTTGGTAGCTTATGTGATTTTGCAATTGGTGACAATTCCGAAAGAATTTGGCAACAAAGTATTAGATAAGCTACGATATTTACAGGCTTTTATGTGTGAAAATATCAGTTATGCCCACTGGCTCCAAAAATTAGTGTTTTGTTGACAAAACCAGCTTGCCACAGGATTAGTGTGTCTATTTTTAGAAAAGAAAATCTTAAGATTCAACACTTTTGGTGTTTTTGGAATATTAGGTCGCGGTTTTGTAGCCATGATTTAGTAGCGATTGTTTGTAGCCAGTCGTGGCATCGTTGCCGAGCTCTGAAATCGCCAAGCGAATCTCAATTTAATTCCAAGTTCAAACAGTTCCAACGTTCAAACAGTCGAATCCACTCGGCAAAACCAACCCCATGACGACTCTGGAGCTAATTACCAGCCTTGCTTTTGCCTGCATGATTGTGGGTCTATTTTTTGATTTGGATTCTACTGTCAAGCGGATTGATCGGCGAACCAAGCGCCTAGAGCTTTGCCTTGATCTCATCCTCGATCGACTGGAAATTGACACACCGTTTCAGCTTTCCGAGCGGATTAAACAAATTGCGCTTGATCCCGAACGTAAAGTTGAAGCGATTCGGCTTTATAAAGAAGAAACAAACGTAACGCTGCGAGAAGCGGTTGATGCAATCAACGCATACATCGCGCAACATCAATCTTCAAGTAATCCGTAGAGTGCGCTTTTTGAAGCGTAGCTCCCTCCCCGCAGCTCACAATCAAGCCCTAATAGCGAGTATGCATACAGCATGGATTTAGAGGGCGATCGCCCATGAGACAGACCTCAGCAAGAACCCGGATCGCTGCGTTTCTCGGCGCTTCTCTGCTGCTCGTGCTGTCGGGATGGGTCTACCTCGAAGTGCAGGGGTTGGGCTTTCCAGATGGCTTTTTGACCAAGCTAGATCGCGCCAAAAAACTGTTGGGTCTAATTTTTCTGTGGGTCAGTTTGCCAATCGCTCTGTGGCTCAGCTGGCTGGGCTGGGTTGCGGCGCGGCAACCGATCGGGAGGCTTCTCCGCAGCACGATCCTGGGCTACGGCGCGTTTCTGCTGATATTGCTGGGCATCTATGGCTATTTGCGGCAAACCCTCGATGCTGGCGGCGGCGGATAGCGATGGGTTTGGAAGTCGCGATGGCTTGGGAAGCTGATCTCGAAAGCAGTAATGGAGGCGATCGCCCCGATTCCGCCCAGCCTCAGAACTGCGGCAGAACCTCGGTCAGCCAGCCTCGCGTGTAAGATAGAAAGCGTCCATTCCATTCCTGCTTTTTTACTCAAACCGTTAGCCAATCCATGTCGAACGCCGTTCCTTCTGCACAACCCGAAGACGAATCACCGAAGAAGATTTATCTGCCGCGCACCAGCGAATCGGAAACGCTGAAGAAGATTCGGCACACAACTTCCCATGTGATGGCGATGGCTGTGCAGAAGCTCTTTCCCAAAGCCCAAGTCACCATTGGGCCCTGGATCGAGAACGGCTTTTACTACGACTTTGATAGCCCAGAACCCTTTACTGAAAAGGATCTGAAGGCAATCAAAAAAGAGATGACCAAAATCATCAATCGCAAGCTGCCCGTGATCCGAGAAGAGGTCTCGCGGGAAGAGGCCGAGCGCCGCATTAAAGCACTGGGCGAACCCTATAAGCTAGAAATTCTGGCGGATTTGAAGGAACCGATTACGATTTATCACCTGGGCGACCAGTGGTGGGATCTGTGCGCCGGGCCCCATGTGGAATCGACCGCTGAACTGAATCCAGATGCGATCGCCCTAGAAAGCGTGGCCGGAGCCTATTGGCGCGGCGATGAAACCAAAGCTCAACTCCAGCGCATCTATGGCACCGCCTGGGAAACGCCAGAACAACTGGCCGAATATCAGCGCCGCAAAGAAGAAGCCCTGCGCCGCGACCACCGCAAACTGGGCAAGGAGCTAGGGTTATTTATCTTCACCGATATCGTGGGCCCCGGACTGCCGCTGTGGACACCGAAAGGAACCCTGCTGCGATCGCTCCTGGAAGATTTTCTCAAGCAGGAGCAGATTAAACGCGGCTATCTCCCCGTCGTCACACCGCACATTGCCCGCATTGATTTGTTCAAGACCTCCGGGCACTGGCAAAAGTACAAAGAAGATATGTTCCCCATGATGGCGGACGATGACGAGTCGCGCCTGGAGGAGCAGGGCTTCGTGCTGAAGCCGATGAACTGCCCGTTTCACATTCAGATTTACAAGAGTCAGTTGCGTTCCTATCGGGAACTGCCGATGCGGCTGGCGGAATTTGGTACGGTCTATCGCTACGAGCAATCGGGCGAGCTGGGCGGCTTGACCCGCGTGCGCGGCTTCACCGTGGACGACTCGCACCTGTTCGTCACGCCAGAGCAGCTCGATCAGGAATTCCTGAACGTGGTGGACTTGATTCTCAGCGTATTCAAGAGCCTCCAGCTTAAGAACTTTCGCGCCCGCCTCAGCTTCCGCGATCCCGAACAGGACAAATATATCGGCTCCGATGAAGTGTGGGACAAGGCCGAGGGCGCAATCCGCCGCGCCGTGGAAACCCTGGGCATGGATCACTTCTTGGGCATTGGCGAGGCCGCGTTCTATGGACCAAAGCTGGACTTTATCTTCCAGGATGCGCTCGATCGCGAGTGGCAACTGGGCACGGTGCAGGTGGATTACAACCTGCCGGAGCGGTTTGATTTGGAATACGTTGCCGAAGACGGTTCCCGCAAGCGTCCGGTGATGATCCACCGCGCCCCCTTTGGCTCGCTGGAGCGGCTGATTGGGATTTTAATTGAAGAATACGCGGGCGACTTTCCGCTGTGGCTGGCTCCGGTGCAGGTGCGGCTGATGTGCGTGACGGAGGAGCAGATGCCCTTTGCCCAGTTGGTGGTGGAGCAGATGCGATCGCGCTCCATCCGCGCCCGAACTGGACAACAGCGGCGAACGCCTGGGGCAAGATGATCCGCAATGCCGAAAAGGACAAAATCCCCCGTGATGGCGGTGATCGGTGCGAAAGAAATGGAATCCAACGCCCTCAGCATCCGCACCCGCGCCTCTGGTGAACTGGGGGCAATCCCCGTGGCGGAGGTGCTGGAGCGGTTGACCGGGGCGATCGCCCACTACGGCAATTTTTAGGGGCAATTTTTAGGCGGCCGATGCAATAAGGGTTCAGGTCGCCTGTGTCGCCCTAAATCAAATTTCTCTTCCCGTTGCCGGATGTCACCCGGATTACCTACAGGGATGTAGCCCACAGCGGATATTAGGGGCTAGGGATTTGCCATGCGGATGCACTGCTGACCGCTGTCTCAAGCAGATGGCTGGTCAGGCTGACGGCAGAATGGCGATCGCCCCACATTCCAAACTCCCAATCTAATCGCCTTAAAAATGAGAGATAACGCTGTAACCGTAATCAAAGGCATTGACGACGCGGCCGCCAAAGCCCTGCAAGCAGCAGGCATCGAAACCACCGAAGCCCTGCTCGAAAAAGGCGCAACCCCAACCGGACGCAAGCGGTTGGCCCAGGCAACCGGATTGCCCGAAGCCAATCTACTGCGCTGGCTCAACCTGGCCGACCTGTATCGCATCAAAGGCATCGGGCGAGAATATGCCGACCTGCTGGAACTGGCGGGCGTAGACACCGTGCCCGAACTGGCCCAGCGCAACCCCGAAAACCTGCATCAGCAAATTGTCCGCTTGAACGAAGAACAGAATATCGTCAAGCTGCTGCCCGAAGCCATACTCGTTGCCAATTGGGTCGCCCAGGCAAAGGAACTGCCCCGCGTGATTCAGTATTAATCCGTCTAAATCCGCCGCATGAGGAAGCCACTGCGGGCTAGTGCAGGGGCATGATTTAGTTTTAGGGAGTGTCATCAATTAGATAAGCTGTAATCAGCAGTGATTCAGCTATCTGACGATTATGACAACCCGACGCTACGCCCTGCGCGATGACCAATGGGAACGGCTCCAAGATTTGCTCCCTGGACGAGCGGGGGCGGTGGGAGTCACAGCAAAGGATAATCGTCTGTTTGTCGAGGCAGTGCTATATCGATATCGAGCCGGCATTCCCTGGCGAGACTTGCCAGAGCGGTTTGGTCATTTTCGCAAGGTTCACACCCGCTTTCGGCGCTGGGCAAAGACGGGCGTATGGCAACGGGTGTTTCAGGTGCTGTCTGAAGATGCAGACAACGAATACGCCATGATCGACACCACGATTGTGCGTGCTCATCAGCATAGTGCTGGGGCAAAGGGGGGTGCCAATGCCCAAGCCATTGGTCGTAGTAAAGGGGGATTGAGCACCAAGATTCATGCGACTGTCGATGCACTGGGCAATCCGACAGGCTTTCACCTCACACCCGGGCAGACCTGTGACCTTGATGGGGCTGATGTGCTGCTAAGAACATTCAAGCTGATACAGTCCTGGCTGACAAAGGATATGACGCAGACCAACGGGTGATTGAGCGACTCCAACAACAGGGCAAGGCTGCTGTGATTCCGCCCAAGCGAAACCGCAAGACACCGCGTGAATACGACAAGGAGCTATACAAAGCGCGGCATCTGATTGAGAACTTCTTTGCCAAACTCAAGCAGTATCGAGCGATTGCGACACGCTATGACAAGTTAGCCGAGACGTTTCTGAGTGCAATTTACATGGCGGCTGCCCTGACTTGGCTTAATTGATGACACGCCCTAGGGTGATGCCTTGGCTCGTCGTGAGCGCTTCAGCGCTAAAGCGCTTACGACCAACCTAGGTTCTAGCTGTGACATAGCACTAGCGTGTAGTTTTAACGCTGCACCTTTTTGAATTTTGGCCCTGCTTGACCCGTGGGATAAACACCTCTCCACGCTGAGCAGGGCCGAGCCATATTTGAGCCTTCCCAGATAGACTCGCCCGCTGATGGGGCATTCTAGATCACGTCAGGGAGCGTCCTCGGTTTTGTAGATCAAGGAATGTTTAGCCCAGGAGATTCATGGGGGGCGATCGCCCGCGCCATCCCAAAAAAAACAGACCCCGCGCCAACCGCTCATTCGACAAACCCTGTTCGACAATCAAGGCCTGGGATTTGACCGCCAGGGCTACCTCCATCCAGATGCAGCTTATAAAACGTTCTGTCCCAACAGACAGCTTTCGACACTGTCGCTAGATTTAAGCTGTCATTAGACTTAAACTGGCACTCAGCAGCAGGGTGTAATTAGAATTTTGGGGTGCTATCCCAATCGGGATTTCAGTCGATACAAGCCAATACAAGTCGATAAAATAAGTCGATCCCGCACATCAGATGGTCCAGCCCCGCCCCGAAGACTGCGTTTGAAAGCGTTTGAAATCGACAGTGGTCAGCGGGTGTTCTTAAACTTGCGCTAGGCTGCTTCACGCTCAGACGATTGACCTGACTCGTTCAGTCGCTCTGCCCGACAACAGTCTTGCGGTAGCTGCCTATCGACTGGCTGACCCAGGCTTTTCGCAGATTATTCCCTGTAAATTTCTCTGTAAATTTCTCTGTAGACTTTTCCCAGGACTTTCCCAGATAGTTATACCCGCGCACGATCGTCACGCTGACATGGGTTCTTCCAAAAAGCCGTCAAACCCTGAGAAACAACTGGCGACTCTAAAACAGACTCTTCAGGCTTTGCGTGAAGAGGAAACTGAAGATGCGCTGGTAGAGACGGCGATCGCCTATGTCGAGGAAGAATGCGACTATTCGCTCATCTGGATCGCGTCCTACGACCGCGTGGGGCACTGTCTGCGCGGGCGGGGTGGGCGCGTGCCCAATGGCGACCCAGGGCCGCTACGGCAGCAGTTTGGGCTAAATCCGGGCGATTTGATGGAGCAGGTGGTGATTCAGCAGCGGCCGATGGGCGTGCCGGATCTGCGCGAAGAGATGCGGGCAGGCGACTGGCGCAAGCTGGCCCAAAAGTATGCCATTCAAGGAGCGTCTATCTTTCCCCTGCGGCATCGAGATCAATGCCTGGGCGTGGTGATTTTGGGGTCGTTTCTCTGGGGCGTGTCGCCCCACGCTGACGAACGCACCCGACTGTCGATGGTGTTTGGGGCGCTGGCATCGTCGCTCTTTCAGCTTGAAGCAGAACGGCAGCGCCAGCAAACCAAGCGCCCGGCCGAGCCGCTGCTGTCGCTGTTGGGCAAGCTGCGATCGCTCCCCGATCTCTCAGCGCGGCTGGCGGCAGTGGTAGACGAAACCCAGCGCTTTGTCGCCCCTACGCGCACCAATGTCTACTGGTTTGAGCCAGAACGACGCTACTTTTGGCTGCGGGCCAGCAGTCGCGATGGCAGCGGCTATGGCAGTGGCTATGGCAGCGGGCAAGCGGTGACAGGCTTCACGGCTCAGGAAGTCAACAGCTTTTATCAGGCACTGGCGGCGGATCAACTGGTGTCGGTGGGCGAGGCCCACAGTTCGCTGAAAGCAGAAGTAACGGGACGACTGATGCAGCAAATCCAGGCGCGATCGCTCTTGGTGGCTCCCATCCTGCTGCATAACGAGCTACACGGCTTTTTAGCCGTCGAGGGCAGCGAGCCGCGCATCTGGTCAGATGAGGAGAAGAGCTACGTGCGCGGCGCGGCCCAACTCATCGCTCTGACTGCGCCCCTAGAAGGCATGGAAGAAACCATTCAGCAGGTGAAGCTGGATCAGGCGCTCACGGCTGAACTGTCCACCGCCATCTTTAGCGACTACGACTGGAACCAAACCCTGAAGCGGGCCTCCGACTTGCTGAGCCAACGGCTGCGGGCCGAAACTTTTGCGGTGCTGCTCTACAGTTCCGAGCAGGAGGGCTTTGAGGTGGTGTATCAAAGCCACGGGTCGCAGCGGCGCAATTTGCCCCCTTGGCTGGACGCGCTCAACCAGGTCGATTGGCAAATGCTGGAACGCAGCACCGATCCCGTCGGCATTGAAAACCTGACCGAAGACCTGAAGCTGATGGCCTGGCGGCAGGCGTTTCTAGACGCGGGCTTGCAATCGGTGGTGGTGTGCCATACCGCGATTGGGCGATCGCTCGAAGGGCTGGTGGTGTTGGGTCACGACCTGCCCCGCACCTGGAACCGCGCCGAACGGGCCGTGCTGCGCGTCGCCAGCCAGCAAATCGGGGTTATCCTGCACCAGTGGCAGCTCCAGCGGCAGACCGAGCAGCAGCAAAAGATTAACCAGACTATCCAGTGGGGCATGACCACCCTCCAGCAAATCCACACGCTGGAAACGCTTGAGCGCTCAGCCATGCAGCAAATTGCCCAAATTCTTGAGGTTCCCCTGGCGGCGCTGATCACCTGGCAGCCCGGTCGCAATCTGGGCTACATTACCGCCGCTGTGGTGGGCAATGCTCGCTTTTCGATTCACCTGGATGCGGCGATCGCCCTCCATTCAGACTCCCTCGTGCAGTGGGCCAAGCACACCGACGGCCTCCTCCCGCTCACCATCGACGACATCGATGCCGAAACACGCCGCTGGCTCAACGGCAGCGACATTGGGCAAATTTTGGTCATGGCCCTGCGGACGACCCCAGAGCATGAACCGGGTGGCATGGTCATCGTGGCAGACCACCTAGATCGCTACTGGCACGAGCGCCAACTGAATGCCTTTGGAACCCTCGTTAGCCAGCTAGCCTGGTCGCGGCGCTACCTCATCCTGTCGGAAGCCCTCACCCTGCGACAGCGCGATTTGGAGCAAATCAACTGGTACAAACATCGGCAACTGGAAGAGATCTACCGGGCGCTGGGTATTGGGGTGAAACGGCTCAACGAACTCAGCAACCAAAAAGACCCCCTGGCCCACAACCGCTATCAGCAGGTCGTGCGGCAACTGGGCGGACTGCTGTCGGCGATCGCCCCCGTGCTAAAAAACGAGCAGTGGCAGCTTCATAGCGAGTATGAAACCACGCCCCTGGCATCGCTACTCAAGCGGGCAATGGAGCGCGTCGAGCCGCTGATTCGCCAGCGCCAGCTCTGGCATCAGGTGCATAACGAAGAAAGCAGCCTCAACATCGGCGGCGATATCCCCAAGTTGGAACTCGTGCTGCATGAAGTGTTGACCAATGCCTGCCTGCGATCGCCTGCTGGCAGCCGCCTGGACGTGTGGTGTCGCCCGCTGGATGCCCGCTGGTTGGAACTGTCTATCACCGACAACGGCATCATCGAACCGCGCCTGCTTGAAGAACTGCAAACGGGCCGCCCCGAAGACCTGCTTGCGCCCTCCATCCTCGACACGCCACCAGGGCTGCACCTGGAAATCTGCCAGTCCCTCATGCAGCAGATGGGCAGCGAACTGAGCCTGTATCAGCTTGAAGACGGTCGCATTCTCAGCCGGATGCTGCTGCCGATTGCCCTAGGAATGCCGCCCGACAAACCAAAACGCTAGGAAGGTCAGAGCGCTGCGCCGAGCGGAGGCAACTGGATGAATATTTGAAAACGCGCCCTGGAGGACTCGAACCCCCGACATCAGGTTTTGGAGACCTGCGTTCTACCAACTGAACTAAGGACGCAAAGCTACAGCTTTCAGACCATGTTGAGTCCAGTCTATCAGGTTGCGATCGCCCAGCCTAGCCCAGTTTTGAAGATTGCTGAGCGATCGCCCCTGAGAAACCAGACCTAGAGTGGGCGATCGAAGCGCTGCTTCAGACGGGTTGCCTTGCCCACGCGATCGCGCAGATAGTAGAGCTTGGCGCGACGGGCCTTGCCTCGGCGCAACACCTGAATGCTAGCCACACGGGGCGAATGGAGCAAAAACACCCGCTCTACCCCAACGCCCTGAAAAATTCGGCGAACCGTGATGGTTTCGTTAATGCCGCCATTCCGCATGGCGATCACGGTGCCCTCATAGGGCTGAACCCGCTCCTTGCCACCTTCTTGAATCACAACTCCGACCTTGACCGTATCGCCGACGTGGATGATGGGCAAATCGGTCTTCAACTGTTCCGACTCAATGGAGCGGATGATCTCCTGGGCTTTCATGGCTCTCTGGCTCTTTGCAAAAACTCACAGTCTTCTATACTAGACTGCCATGACGCTCCCCGTCTAGTGCGATCGCCCAAATCTAATATTTTTTCTCAGCAAGTGGGTGACTAGCCCCAGGCTCAGCCGTGACGACGGGGCTACAATAACCCAGATTGCTTGCATCAGGATCGCTTCAAGCTGGCAACCCCTTTGCGGAGGCGGTTGAGGTAGCGACCGACGTAGAGATGCCGGACATCGGGCGTGAAATAGGACAGCGCGGGCAACTCTGGACGGCGGCGGACAAAGACCACGTACACCTCATTGGCAAACACCGGACGAAAGCCGCAGCGGGCAAGTTGAAACAGCAGTGCCTCCACAGGCAGCGCCATGCCTTTGTGCAACACGAGCCAGTGATAGCGACCGGGCGATTGCAAAAAGTCTGCATATCCTTCTACTTGGCCCGAAAACGGTAGCCGAAACTGGGGCGGCGCGGCGATCTGCTCTTGGGGCTTGAGGCGATCGCGCACAAAGTCGATGGTTGCGGTGGTTAGGGCATCCCGCAAGAGCGATCGCAGCAGGCTGAATTCTGCTTCTCGCGCAGCAGGGAACAGTTGCACATAGCTCAGCGCCACGCCTACCAGCCGCTTATCTTTGGGGTCGGGATTCTTGTGGTTGATTGGCGCAACTCGGTCCACCTGAAGCGTCAGTTCTGCAAACAGTCGATCCGGCGGTAGCCAATCTGCCGGAATTTGTGCCTGATAGAGTCGCGTGGTGTCGCTGCTATAGGCGATCGCCAGATCGCTTGGATGCCCATTGACCAGACATTTCAGGCTATCCAGCACCTCCGGTTCGGTGGCCCAGACTTGAGACACCTGCAACTCGACTCGATAATCGGTCGGCGTGGGGGCAATGGGCAGATCCAGCGTTGACGTGGTGACGGGGCCCGTCCAGCGATGGGCGACGTTGGGCCGGTTCTGGGCACAGTCGCGCCGCTGCCACCCCAGCCCTCGTAGCGGCTGACAGAAGTTGTAAACCGACACCTCCGAAGGGGGCGGGTTTTGCGCCTGGTAGCGGTCTTGGGAGTGCCATTCCAGCAGGTGTTGCAGCGTGGCAAACTCCAGCACTTGACCCGGTGGCGGCGCATCCAGAGCGAGGCGATCGCCATAGCGCTGCACCAGATCTTGCTGCATTTCGTCAAACCGCTGCTGAAAAATCTCGCAGCCATCGTCATACAGCGCCCGATCCAGCGACATGGCTTCCCGAATCCGCGCCA
Organism: Leptolyngbya sp. O-77; assembly: GCF_001548395.1. Classification (NCBI taxonomy): domain Bacteria; kingdom Bacillati; phylum Cyanobacteriota; class Cyanophyceae; order Leptolyngbyales; family Leptolyngbyaceae; genus Leptolyngbya; species Leptolyngbya sp. O-77. Next base: position 3,828,595 of record NZ_AP017367.1, on the reverse strand, counting down.
GCGTTTCCGGCGGAATCTCGCTCAGGGGCGTTTTGGACTTGGCGACGTTTTCGCGGCGGCTGTTGACAATGGGCTTCCAGCCAAAAATGTAGGACAGCAGAAACAGGGACTCTTGAAACCGCTCCAAAATTCCAGCATAGGCGCACAGGTGCAGGCTTTTTTGCGCCAGCGCTAGCGCCTCCTCTGGCTCCAGGCTGCCAATGTCGTATTGCAGCAGCCGCGCAATGTGGTACACCTGCACGTTCTTGCCAACGCGCCCTGGCCCTTCGCCCGTGGCGAACTCCTCCAGCGTCATCTGGCTGACGGATTCGTAATAGGGGTCATCCGGTGTGCGGCGGATGTATTCGTAGTGCGAAATCACCCGCGACACGGGTTCACGCAGCACAGTTACCTTAATCAGGTTTTTGCCTGCTAGCAGCCCTGGAATGTTGACAAAGCCCAAATGCCCGCGAAATAGGCGATATTCGCGCAGTTGCTCGGGTGTGTAGTCGGCAATCTGGTTGGACAGCGTGGCTGGGCAAATCTCCTCGCAGGCGAAGTAATCTTCCAGAATCGTCCGAAACGTCATCCCTGCCGTTTTGGGAATGTGGCAGAAATAGAGTGTGTCGTCGGGCTGCAAGTCGTATTGGGCAGGAAAATGTCTCATTGTTCCCCAGAGCTTTCCAGAGCGATCGCCCGGCTGTCGCATTACGGTAAAACTATACCAAGCGAACCGTACCAGGCTAAAACGAGTCCAGCCGAAACCAGACCAGCCAAAACCAGGCCGGGCTAGAACAGCGGCCCGCTGACCTTTTCTGAAAGCTTGCGGCGATTGATGCGTTTCCCCGCGGCGGCGATGTCAAGCTGGGCGGCAGCGGTATAGGCTTCGGCGACCTCGGTGGCGCTGCCGATCATTTTCACATGGTGGTCTTGAATCCACAGCGCGCGATCGCAAATTTCCGAAACGCTCGTCATAGAATGGCTCACCAGCACAATCGTTACGCCGCTGTCGCGAAACTCCGCCATTTTGTTAATGCACTTTTGCTGAAAGCGGATGTCGCCCACGCCCAGCACCTCGTCGATCAGCAAAATCTCTGGGTCGAGGTGTGCCACCACCGAAAAGCCCAGCCGCGCCATCATGCCCGTAGAATAGGTGCGAATCGGCCGCTCAATAAAATCGCCCAGTTCTGAAAACTCGATAATTTCCTCTAGCCGCGCTTTCACCTCGCGGCGGGTCAGCCCCAGCAGCACGCCGTTGAGCAAAATATTCTCGCGGCCCGTTAGCTCTGGATGAAAGCCCGTTCCCAGCGCCAGCAGCGGTGAAATGCGCCCGCGCACCACCACGTGCCCGCTGCTGGGCTTTAGCACCCCTGCGATCAATCCCAGCGTGGTGCTTTTGCCTGCGCCGTTATAGCCCACAATGCCGAACTTTTCGCCGCGATAAACCTCAAAGCTGATATTGTTGAGCGCTTCAAACTGCTGTCTGCGGAGTGCTTTCAGGTTATGGGGAAAGTTGAACATCAGGTTTTTGACTCCCCGGACGTGGTGATACATCGGGTAGGACTTGTAAACCTGATCAAAGCTGATAACCGGTTCTTGCATGACACATCCGCAGGCTGTAAACGAACGGCGCTCTCTTCTCTTTGTAAGATTGCGCTTCCTGAATGCTATGTTGCCAGAGGGCGATCGCCCTATGCCTGGAACATACTCTGTCGAAGCATTCGAGCGCTTTGAGACCGACCAATGGCTAAATCTAAAGCCAATCTTAAAGACGTGGCTTTCCAAGGCTGATAATACTCTACTCTTGCCCGCTTCAGCATCCGGCAAGTTTGTGGCAGTTCAAGGCAGCGCAAATTGCACCTGGCATTAGGGCGATCGCCTGCTTGATCATTCACCGCCGCCCCAGTAGCTAGAGGTTATTAAAAGATTTGGTGAAATTTGGGGCGGCTGTGATCCCGCCGATAGGGTAAAGCTACACTCTGCATCCTCACGAGGTAAGTTCTGATGAAAGTCGAGCGTCCGAACGCAAAACCGCTGACTCGCGAAGATTTGGCAAATCTGGATCACCTCAAGGCCGTGATCGAAGGGGCGATCGCGGATGGCGTGCTAACCGCAGACGAACAAGACCGAATTCAGCAGATCATCAATCATGACCACATTGTGAGTCCAGAAGAGATGGAAATGGTGCAAACCCTAATCTGGGACAAGCTAAGTAGCGGCGAGCTGGTGCGGGATTGGGGCTGAGGGTGATTTTGGGATTGGGGATTTTCCAGCCCGACTCAGTTTAGGACTCGGCTCAGGCAAGCGGGAGCGAAAATCGGAACGTGCTGCCCTTGCCCACTTCGCTTTCCACCTCGATCTCGCCCCCCTGAAGCTGCACCAGCCGCTGGGAAATGGCCAGCCCCAGTCCCGTGCCGCCAGAGTGGCGATTGCGGGAGCGATCGGCCCGCCAAAACCGCTCAAAGACGTGGGGCAGGTCTTCGGGCGCGATGCCCTGGCCCGTGTCGCTCACAGCAATCCAGGCGTGGGTTTCGGTATGCCAGACCTGGAGCGTAATTTTGCCGACAGGCGTATAGCGCAATGCATTGCTCAGCAAGTTCACAAGGATCTGCTCGACCCGCCCCGCATCGGCCAGCACCAGCGGCGTTTCCGGCGGATATTCCAGGCTGATCAGCGGGCCGTCGCCGGTCAAAAGCTGATCTGAAAAGCGCTGCACCACCGAAGTCAGCAGCGGATACAGATCCATCTGCTGTGCATCGATGGGCAAATAGCCCGTTTCAATCTTGGACAGCTCTTGCAAATCGTTGACTAGGCGGCGCATTCGCACGGTTTCTTTGCCTAGCAGTTCGTAAACTTCTGGAGTTGGGGCAATCGTTCCGTCTGACAGCCCTTCCAGATAGCCCTCCAGCACCGTCAGTGGCGTTCGCAGTTCATGGGTCAGGTCGGTCACTAGGTCGCGGCGGCGCTGCTCGACCCCTTGGAGGTCAGCCGCCATTCGGTTAAAGCTGGCAGCAAGCTGGTTGAGTTCTGGGATTTCGCTGGCGGGAACCCGCTCGTCGAGTTTTCCGGCGGCAAATTTCTGCGTAATCTCTTCCATCTGGATTAGCGGCTGCACGATCCGCTTGGCCACCAGATAGCTGAGCGCTCCGGCAGCACTGGCTCCCAGTGCCATTGACCAGAGTGCGCCCCGGCTCCAGGCAAACTCAAAGCCGCGCACTAGCTCGGTTCGCAGGGTGCGAATGCTGATGACGCGCCCTTCGATGTGCTGGAGATAAACTACAAAAAAGCGGGGTGATGACACCTTGCCAATCACCGTCAGCGTCACCAAACCCACCAGCATCACGGCAAAGTGAGAGAGGAAGAGGCGCGATCGCAGATCAGGCTTGGCCATGCCGTGTGGGGATTTGGATGAGACGCGATCAGAGTGGGGCTGGAAGGCTTAGGGCTAGAGGCTTAGGGCTGGTAGACCTGAGCGGGAAGTCCCTGCTGCTGGAGCGAGGCGGCCAGGTCGCGGGCGCTAGCGGCATCGCCAAATACGCCAAGCTGGATTTTTGCGCCGTTGTCGAAGTTGCGAACCCAGGCATCGCCGACCAGTTCGCGGGCTTGCTCTAGGCTGCGATCGCCGCTGAAGTCTACTACCACATAGTAGCGATTTGCCGAAGCAGCGGCCGGGGTCGGGGCGATCGCAGGCTGGCGGGGCGCAGTAGCCACGTCCTGAGGTGCAGCAGGCTCAGCACGGGGCGCAGGACGCGGGGCTAGCTCGGCTGATCGGCTGACGGGATTGGAGGCACTAGCACGGGGCGCTGGTGCGACAGCGGTGGCAGCAGGACGGCTCTCGCTGCGGGAACTGGCGGCAGGGCGGGAACTGGCGGCAGGTTGAGAACGGGCCGGAGCACTGGTTCGGCTGGCGGGGTGAGGAGGGGTTGGGCTAGAAGGTGTGCTTCTAGCAGCAGGTGGGGCCGGTGCAACAGGCTCGGTTGTGGAAGCTTCGGCTGGAGCAGTTGGAGCCTCTGCGGGGAGCGGTGAACCCGACAGAACGGGCGGCTCGGCCGATGAATCAGCTTCAGCCGAGGGTTCCAGAATGGCAGTGCGCCCGCTGGGAAGCGTACTCAGGGTATCCAGATTGACCTCAGGGAACTCTTGAGCAGACAAATCGGGAGAAATGCCGCTGTTCCTAGTCCCTGCGTCCGCTGCTAGGGAGCCGTCTGCGCCCACATTTGCCCCTGGCGTAGAGCTGTCTGCCGTCCTGCGAGCCGCTTCGCCCAGACCAATGACGCTCAATCCAGCCGGATTCATCACGAGATAGCCAAAGCTAAGGCTCGACAGTAGCAGCAAAATCATCGACCCGATGCCCAGTGGCGTGAGCAAGCTTTGCAGCATTCCTGGCTCTTGCTGGCTGGCCCGCAAGTCGCGCTCGTCTTCTGCTAGATTCCGCAGCAGATACTCAGAGGATTCCAGATAATTGTCTGGCTCGGCCGCTGGTTCGGCGGGTGGGGTATAGGTCTTGGCCCATGCTGAGGATGCAGCGGAACTGCACCATAATCCGCCGTAGGGGGAGCCATTTGAGGGGCGATCGCCCCACCCAGCAGCAGTTCTGGGCAAACTTGTGGCTCAGGGGCATACCCCAGATCTGGCAATGGGCGATGCGAATCGGTATTCCTGGCTGCGTCTGGCGCAAGCCAGAGATCGGGGCGAGACTCAGCAGCACCCCTGGATGACTCGTTCCATCTTGCTGGGAGCGATCGCGCTTCAGCCTCAGTCGCCAGATAGTCTGCTCGTCGATTGCCCTGAAGCGTAGGTGCAACGCCCCGACGAGCTTGCTGACGACGATAGCGGGCTAGCTCATCTTCGAGTCGCAAATCCAGATTTTCAAAAATAGCTTGCAGCGCTGGATGCAGCGACGTAGAGGGGCTAGATTGGGACGGGGTAGCGGGTGAGCGACGCATCGCAGAACTCCTGCCAAGGCTAAGTTTAAGTAGCGATTATGTTAATGAAACGGTGGCTACTCAGTACCGTTCAGTATCGTTGTAAAGCAATCCTGTCCAAATCAATCTAAATCAATATCAATCTAAATCAGTTCTGCTCAAACATCTCCCGGCGATTAGGCTATCCTGAAGCCAGTCTTTCGACAAGGCCAGGAGCCGCCCAGTAACAGGCAACCGAGGAAATTCTAGCGAAGAATCTCGGGTTCGATATAGGACTTCATGCATGGGGCTTTATGCATAGGGCCTTGTCATGGGGGCTTAGATGCAGGGCTTTGCATACACGGCTAAATCAGCTACAGCATTTTTGAAGCTAGTGAGGCACACGGATGGTCAATAAGCCCTTGCCTCGTGAGGGCAGCGTGTGCCTCACCTCGCAAGAAAATGCTGTATTAGGGCTAAGTCAACACAGCGCCCAGCCGCCCCGTAGAGGTTGATAGAAGCTCAGTGTATCTTAATTAATCTCAATCACGCGCCAAATCACAGCGCACCCTGACTGTCTATAATTCTCGTTCAAAACAGCTATTTAGCATTGTGATTATTTGGAATTGTAATTAAGGAATCACCCTTTGTTGCACTCACTATCTACAAAACTCGTTGCTCATGACGTTTCAATCTCTCCAGCGTGTTTTAGGTGCCCTGGATCGGCAGCCATCCTGGCGATCGCACCGACAGATCCAGCAGATTCTCGCGGGTCTGGCCCAGAGCTGGTCGGCCCGGCGGGTGGGCAGCCCAGACTCGCCCTTGGGCCCTACAAGCGGGGGTGCTTCAGGTGGGCGTGTCTAGCTCCCCCTTGGGTGTGCAAACGCTGATGTTTGAGCGACTCCGCATTTTAGAAAAGCTGAATGCCAGATTGCCCTACCGCATTACCGATATCCGCTTTTCTACGACCTGGTGGCATCGGCGATCGCTCCACAGCCCGGCCGAGTTGCAAACCGAATCAGCACGGGTTTGGCGCGAACACCCCAGCCGACTGGACAGGCCACCGGGCGATCACCTTCCCCACGGCGCGGCTGCTCAACCCACAGACCCCGAATCAGCCTTTCGTGCTTGGGCCAACCAGATGCGATCGCGCACGGCTCAGATGCCGCTGTGTCCCCGCTGTCAGTGCCCCACCCCCCAGGGAGAACTTGAGCGCTGGTCTTGCTGTGGGCTGTGTGCGGTCAAGCAGTGGTAAACCCGCAATCGTAACACCGTAATTTCACGATCATTTCACAGTAGTTTCACCGTAACGGTCTTTGCGGAGGGCTGCTAGCCTTTAAGCGAGCAGGTATGCGCTGAAGTACAGGTTCAAGGCAGGTCAGTCCAGGCAAGTCAGTCCAGGCAGGTCAGTTCAGGCAGCCTGCCAATTGCAGCTTTGGGATGGTTGAGTCGATGCTTTCAAGGCTGCTTTGTGGCGATCGCCCATCGTCTATCTTCTTGTCGTTCTATAGTGAGAAGCAGTTTTATTAGCCTGCCACTTAAGCCTCAATAGTCTTCTATTTTTGCTTTTGCTTACAGTTCTAAAACTATTATTTTCAATTCTTAAAGGCATTCAAGAAAAATCATTTTTGTCTCATACACGTCTCATTTCCTCGTGATCCCCGCTCAGTTTTAAGCAAAACTACGGGGTTTATTGGTGTGCTTGCTTGAATCAGGGGAATTCTAAATTTAGAGATCTCTCAGAATCTGAAGCTAAAAACAATCTAAATACTTACTTTTCTTTGGGATCGCTGAAACGGTTGCCTGCTCTACAAAGCAACGTTTTTCTGATGATTTTTGACCAAATTTGTTGACTCAGAATAGTAGAGAAGATCCGGTCTTTGCTCTCCTTTACCGCTCCTCTCGAAATGGATGATTTACATCACAGCATTTCTTCTTGCCGTCGTTGTGCCCATTACCACATTGAGGGGCGACGCGGCGGCCATTGCCAACTCTTGGGGGTTCCTGTGCAGGGCGCTTGGGACGCTTGCCCGATGGCGCAGCCACAGTTTTTGCCAGTGGCGATCGCCGCTGCGGTGGCGGAGGTCGAGCAGGTGATTCATTGCCCGCCGCTCGTTCTTCCAGAACCTCAGCCCATTGCCCTACTGGTTGAGATGTTTGTAGACGAAGCCCCCCGGCCAGAACTGGAGCCTGTGGCGGCGGCGGCTGGGGAAGCGCCATCGCTGCTGCCGAGATCCTTCTAGCGCTGGGTGCTGGGCTGCCGAACCCAGGTTGGCTTTTGGGTTATCGCTATCTGGGTTATTGCTATCTGGGTTATTGCTATCTGGGTTATCTAAGGAGCAGCCACACCGGGATAGTAAACAGCAGCATGGCCGTTGTGAGGACAATGCTGCTGGCGATCAGCTCACGCTCGAGGTCGTATTCTTCAGCCAGAATGAGTCCGGCAAAGGCTGTCGGCATTCCCGACATCAGCACCAGCGCCAATCTTGGCTCGGCAGACAGGCCCAGCAGCGTGGCTAGTCCGGCCACCCCAACGGGCAGCACCATGACCTTGAGCAATGCTGGGGCGATCGCCCCCTTGAGGCTACGCCAGCCGTGAATTTGCCGCAGCCGCAGCCCCATCAGCAGCAGCGCCGCAGGAATAATCACCCACCATAGCGCTCCATGCAGCACTGCGTCCACGCCAGACGGTAGTGCAATCGTCCGCGTCAGCATTCCCAGCCCAAAGGCCCACAGCGATGGCACGGTCAGCACATCGCGCAGGTGAACCCACCAGGCTTTGCCGCCGTGCGATCGCCCATAAATGCTCGCCAGCCACACGCCCAGTCCGTAGGTGCCGACCACGTTCTGTGTAACGCTGTAGAACACTAGCCAGCCTAGGTAAGGCTCGGAAATCAGACTGGGGGCGATCGCCAGTCCCACAAAGCCAGTGTTGCCTAGCACCGCAGACACGAGGAAGCTGCCGCGCCGCGCCGAATCTTCCCAACTGGACTCGACCGGGCGTGCTGCAACTGGCTCCTCAAGCATTGGAGCCGCCGTTAGCGGGGTCGCGCTTGCGGCAGAATTAGAGACGCTGGGGATGACGGTGGGTAGATTTGGGACGAGTGGATTCAAGGGCGATCGCCCTTGCTCAAGCCAGCGAAGCCCTTGCAGCGTCCCCCAGGCAACACCCAGCCCGCCCACTAGCGCCAAGACGACCACCAGCGGAGCCAGCCCCACCTGAGACGAAAAATCCGTCTGCCGGGCCAGCGTAAAAATTTGCACGGGCACACCCACCCAATACAGACCGCGCCCCAGCACGCGCGGCAGCGAATCGGGCAAGAGCGAACAGGACAGCAGCCCCAGCCCCGTCCAAAAGATCAGCGGCCCATAGGCGTGGAGCAGCGTATCAGACATTTTCAGCACCAGAGTGTCAGCAATCAGCGCCTTCGACTACTGGGTACTTTACGGGAACAGCCGCCATTCGCCAAGCCAGCCCGCACTTATACCCCGGTCATTAGCCAGATTATGACTTGAATGCATCTCAATGCCTGACCGAAATGCCTGACCGAAATGCCTGACCGAAATGCCTCACCGAAATGCCTCACCGAAATGCCTTACGAACCCTAATTACTGGCATCTGCCGGATCGATTCTGCCAGAAGTCCCACTCCCCGCAGGAGCGGCATTGGGCGCACCGGGAACCGCGCTGCCTGGTGCAGGCAAGGAACCTTCGGGGAGCGGGCTAGGGCCGGAGTTTTGGGGCAGCGTAGGGGAGGGCGCAGGCTGCAAGCCTGGAGAAGTCATGGGCAACGCAGCAGGGTTGCTGGCCGGGTCAGAGGATTCATTGGTGGTCATGCTCTCTAGCGGCCCATCGGGCAAAATTTCATTACTGCGAATCCGCCACTGTCCCCCTTGGCGCGTCAGGTAGTAGCGGACATTTAGGGTTTCGCCGTTTTCCACCACCACCGCGTCAATCTGGGCTTCGTCGGTGCTGCTAGAAGCGGTCGGAGGCAACACATTGACCTGCTGCACCTGGTGGGTGTAGGTCAGGGGTTCGCCCGCCAGTCGCGCTGCCTCGGAGTTGCTGCGCCACTGCGACAGCATGGGATCTGCCAGGATTTGACCAAGCTGGCTGGTGTCGTAGCTGCTGCCCATTGCGGCAGATTTCGCCCGCAGCCAAGTTTCGACTAGTGTCTTCCCAGACTCAGCCGTGAGGGGGGCGCTGGGGTCAGCAGGGGAGGGCGACGGCTCCGTTTCTTCGGGAATTGGAACGACGGGTTCTGCAAGGCTGATGCTGAGCTGTTCGCCCTCCAGCACCGGGCCGCTGTTGAACGAACGGGCCACCCAGCTAAACAAGAGCCACAGGAGTCCCAAGCTCAGCACGCCCAGCGCCAGCAGCAGCATCAGCCGATCCAGCCGCAGCGTGATGCCCCCGCCACCGGAACTGCTGGGCAGCGAGGTGGCGGTGCGGCGGCTGCTGTCGCTGAAGGAAGTCCGGGGCGATCGCCCGCCGCCGTCCCCCGGGGTCAGCCGTCCCGAAGGAGACATCTGGGACACACGCTCGGCCGTTGGAACGGCTGAAGTGCCGCTTGTGGCAGTGTAGGCGGCGGCCGCAGGCTCTAGCGTCGCCGTGCCACCCATGCCGAGTCCATTACCTGCCGTGCTGGACTGGTCATAGCGGCTTTGGGGCACAGTCGCCCGACGGGCAAAGGGCGTGGTCGTGCTGCCCACTGGAGCCGGAGCCGACTCCCATTGAGCTGTGTCCGGTTCGCTGGGCAGTTCTTCTAGATATGCCTGCACCTGGTCGTCGGCAAAATAATCCTTCAGGGATGCCCGCTGCTGGGCCAAGTCGCGGAAATGGGGGAACACCTCGTTTTGCAGCCAGCGTTCGCCGTAGAGACACAGCCCCGGCAGCAGGTCGGGTGAGCCTTGGGAATGTTCGCGAATGAAGGTTAGGGAATCATGCTCCTGGCTGCGTTCTAGGGCGCGGGTGGCTTCTTCTGTTTGCCCCAGCAGCAGGGCGCACACTGCCTGCTCCAGATACACATCCTGGCGCGTGCCCAGACGCATCAGCATTTGCTTGGCCCGACGAATCAGGGCGGGCTGGCGATAGGCAAAGCCGCGGGCCAGCAGGGCATACACTGCCAGGTAGGTCGCCACAGCCGACGGGCGACGGGCTTCGACCTCAAACAGGGCATGCTGCTCGGCGGCGGTGAGGTAGCCCCGGAGTTGCTGCATAAACCGCAAAAAATCTTCCACATTTAGCCCAGAGCGGTCGTCGCCGGTGCCGTCGATGCCGCCGCGATCTTGCAGCATATCGCGCAGCAGGTTCATGCCCTGGCCCCGCTCAATCTCGTGGGCTTCGGGCAGTGCCAGCAGTTCTAGAATGCGGTAGGGGCGTAGCTTGTAGAGGTCGGACTGCATTTCGCCGCGCACTCCGGCAAACATGCCCTCCCGCAGCAGCAGTTCCTGTCCCGCTTCAAGGGATTCGGCAGCGCTTTCGTACTGTCCTTGCTGCCACTGTTCGCGGCCTAGTTCCAAATAGGCGAAGGCAAGCGTCAGCACGACATCCGACCGGGCAATATCGGCCTGGGCACTGCGGCCCGCGCTGCCGCTGAAGGCGCTATTAGATAGGTAGGGATGCCCCAGCTTCAGCACCAGTTCGTACTCTCCCAACTCCAGCAGGATCAGCAGCGCCCCGACCAACTGGCGGTCGTCGATGTCGATGCTGGGGGCGTAGGGGTCTGCCTCGGTTTCCAGGGCGATCGCCCCCGAGTCGGCGCTGGCAAAGCGATCGCCCGTCGGTTCGTAGGTGCTGGCGAGAAAGGTGGCATCGTAGGCGCGGCGCTGCTCCGGGTTCGACAGGGCAGCGTAGGCCTCGTCCAGAAGCTGCTTGCGAGAGGCGATCGCCGCTTCGGAATATTCGCGTCGGGGAAGCTGCTGCGTGCGATCGCGGTGGGCCTGCTGAAGCTGGTCAGCCGTTGCCTGAATAGGTAGCCCCAAAATGCGGTAGTAATCAAGCGGAATTCTCACGGCCCACTTCCCCAAAACTCAACGTTATCAAGACATTTTCTAAATCGACCCATGCCAGCAGGCGGCATCACGTAGCCTTGTAAGATCAGCCAGACTAACTTCCAACAGGCTTTAGCATTTGCCAAATCCAGGCTCCCAAAGCAGCTTCTAAAAGCAGTTTCTAAGTTCAGCAAACTGAACTAAGAGGCTATCAAGCAACGATTCACCTACAACAACTCAACCCATGCTCAACAAAACCCCGTGCAGGTAGAAGCACATTTCGTAAACCCCTCTGACCCTGCATATTCTTGGCACTACTCCATTGGGCAGGCTCATCAGGCGGACATCTTCAGGCGGACATCTGTTTACAGGCGGACACCTATTATCAGCATTAACTGCTGGATGAGCAACCTCAACGTGTCCTCCGAACCCAAGTCCTGGTTCGAGTTCTGCGATGAATCAAGCCAGTCCAGGCTACGTCAATCTCTCTTATCCCAGTCATCCTCTCTTCGCAAACTGCGTCGGGTAGCGACTCCTGCGACAAAATTTACTCATCAGCATACAAAAAACCCAGAAAAATGCCACAGGTTTTTGGCATTATGCGAATTTTGTGCAAACTTCTGTACAAACTTCATTGACGGCCCATGCACCCTGATACACCGATGCACCCGATCCAGTGCCAGTCCCTATAGTTTCCAGTCCCTATAGTTTCACGTAAACCCCTGCATTTGTCAGTGAAGGAAAAGGTTAAGGTTCGCGACATTATATTTTGCTGTATCCGAATATTCCGCTGTATCCGAATATTCCGCCGTATCTAAATATTCCGCCGTATCTAACAACGCGAACCTCCGGTGCAAACAAAACCAGCATCCAGTTTAGTGTAGGCAACCGAATTCCTGTTACGATTTGTTACTGGGCAAGTCAAGCCATTGGCGGAGATCCAAGCCATTTGGCAAGCTGACGGCCCTTGGGTTTCTGGCGCTGGTTTCTGGCAGCGGCATTTGGCAGTGGCATTTGGCGAATAGGTCGCTCAGGTATTTTAATAGCCATAGCTGCTTTTCCCAGATTTACCCGCTGGCTTGTACGTGCCAGTTTGGGTTTGCCAAGCTTTTCAGTAGGGGCGATCGCCCTCGCCCCATCCTTCTCGACCCCATAGGACAGTCTCATGGTTCAGGAACGTGTATTGCCCGCCTTTTCCGCTAGCCCTTCCCAGATCAGCCGGGAAGATGGGCTGGTGGTCTACGAAGACATGGTGCTGGGACGCACCTTTGAAGACAAGTGCGCCGAGATGTATTATCGGGGCAAGATGTTTGGCTTCGTTCACCTCTACAACGGGCAAGAAGCAGTATCGTCCGGGGTGATCAAGTCCATGCGGAGCGATGACTACGTGTGCAGCACCTACCGCGACCACGTCCATGCGCTGAGTGCAGGCGTGCCTGCCCGCGAGGTGATGGCAGAGCTATTTGGCAAGGTGACCGGATGCAGCAAAGGGCGCGGCGGCTCGATGCACCTGTTTTCGGCAGAGCATAACCTGCTGGGTGGCTATGCGTTTGTGGCAGAGGGTATTCCCGTGGCGACGGGCGCAGCGTTTCAGACCAAATATCGCCGCGAAGCGCTAGGGGACGAATCGGCAGATCAGGTGACGGCCTGCTTCTTTGGGGATGGCGCAAGCAACAACGGTCAGTTTTTTGAATGCCTGAACATGGCGGCGCTGTGGAAGTTGCCAATCCTGTTTGTGGTGGAAAACAATAAGTGGGCGATCGGCATGGCCCACGACCGCGCGACATCGCAGCCAGAAATTTACAAAAAAGCCAGCGTGTTTGACATGGTGGGCGTGGAGGTCGATGGGATGGACGTGTTGGCGGTGCGGGCTGTGGCCCAAGAGGCGATCGCCCGGGCCCGCGCAGGCGAAGGCCCCACCCTGATCGAAGCGCTCACCTACCGCTTCCGGGGGCACTCCCTCGCCGACCCTGACGAACTCCGCTCCAAGGCAGAGAAGGAGTTCTGGTTTGCCCGTGACCCGATCAAGCGCCTCGCGGCCCACTTGATTGAGCAAAACCTGGCGACGGATGAGGAACTGAAGGCGATTGACCGCAAGATTCAGGCAACTGTGGAAGACGCAGTTCAGTTTGCGCTGGAAAGCCCTGAGCCAAATCCTGCTGATTTGTATAAGTACGTCTTTGCAGAAGACTAAAACCCAACTCTCCCATGCCCGACCCGATCATGTTTCGAGAGGATGCGTTCGTCGTGCTGGAAACCAACCAGCCAGAACAATTCCTCACCGCCGAGGAACTGTTGCAGAAGCTGGCATCGGTGCTAGAGACCATGCAGGATAGCCTGCCCCGCGAATTGCAAAACATTCCCACGTCGGCAGCGCAAGCGCGTCACTTGCTCGACACCGCCTGCGAACTAGACATCGGGCCGGGGCAGTTTTTGCAATGGTATGCAGTGCGGTTGGAGAAGTAACGAGTGAAGTTACTGGAAGCCCCGCAGACGCTCGACTAGCAGTCCAAAATCGCAAATCCAAAATCTAGGATCAATACAGTCCCGACTATCAGCCCGACCATACCCGACTATAGGAGATTTCGGGCTTTGAGCTGGAGATAGCGATCGACCAGTTGCGTGCTGATCTGATTGGCGGGTGCATCCAGGACTAGCACGCCGCGCTGTTTTAGCTTGGCCAGGGCAAGCTGACGCTGGGCGAGCAGATCGAGAGCAACGGCGCGGCTATAGGCGGACTGCACGTCTTCGGCGGGGCGGTTGGCTCGGTCGTCTACGCGGCGATCGCGCAGGGCCACGCAAAACGGCAGATAGCGCGGCGCAAGCTGAGCCATCGCGCCGAATAGCTCAGCCGAAGCGGTCTGGTCAATAATATCGGTCAGCAGCACCACGAGGGCGCGGCGGGTCTGGCGCTGGGCGACGGTGGTCACGGCGCTGAGATAGTCTGGCTCCTGGAATACAGGCTCGATGGGCGTGAGCTGAGCCAGCAGTTTTGGTAACTGGTGTGTGCCGCGCTCCGGCGAAATCCAGGCGTGCATTTGTCGATCGAAGACCCCAACCCCGACGCGATCGCCCCGATGCAGCCCCGCCAGCGCCAGCGCCAGTGCCGCATTCAGCGCCCAGTCAAATCGCGCCAGCCCCGCCACCTGCGCCGTCATCAGCCGCCCCCGATCCAGCAAAATCACCAGGGTTTGCTCTTGCTCTGGCTCCAGCACGCGCACCAGCAGCCGACTTTTGCGGGCCGTCGCCTTCCAGTCTACAAACCGCAGGTCGTCGCCCGTGCTGTAGTCGCGTAGTTCCGTAAACTCGGTGCCCATACCCATGCGCCGCGCCTTGCGGATGTTGCCGCTGGTTTGCAGCGTCAGCCGCAGCGACAGCTCCCGCAGCCCGATCAGGTCGGGATAAACCGCCACAGAAGCCGCCCGGGGAATGTGCCAGTCGTGCCACGCCAGCCCCCACGGCCCAAGCTGCCGCAGATAAATGTCGCCCCAGGCATAGGCTCCGCGCCGCTTTGGGACAACGGTATAGGTGATTTCCTGAGTTTCTTGAGGGGCGATCGCCCGCGTCTCTTCCACCTGTGGCCCGCCAAAGTCTGCCGGGTAGTCGTCTCGAATTTTCACCAGCGCTGGCGCATTGCCCGCCGTGATGGTCAAATGCACCGGATTGTCGCGCCCAATCGAGAGCTTGTCCAGCGGCTGCCGCCTCGCCTGCACCCGCCGCGATCGCCCCCGCCGCGCATCCACCACGCCCAGCCCCAGCACCACCGCGTCATACAGCAGCGTTAGCCCCAGTGCGATCGCTAGCCCAGAGGGGCGAGTCTGGCTGGAAAGGAGGAGGGCGATCGCCAGTCCCGCCCCCGTCCCAGCCAGGATGAGTTGATACAGTCGCGCCGCAGGAAGCATACACTCAAAGTGAAATCATGTCTCCAATCATGCCTCAAGTGCGGCTGAGCTAGCGCGTTCTGCTCACTGAACCGAACACAGCACCTCGTCTGGTTTCGCTGCCTGCTTCTCCCCCCGTCATTTGCTAAGGTAAGCAATGTCGATTCGCTCCGCTTTTAGAATTTTTAGATTTGCGTATGGCTCGTCGCACTGCTCCCTCTGCTGGTTCTGCTGCTCGCTGGCTCCAGCCGCTTGACCGGGTGGCCTGGCTGATGATGGTGGTGCTGCTGGTGCTGACGGGGCTGCTGCTGGCGGGGGGCGATCACGCTTCGCCACGGGTGCGTGACTTTAGCTGGGATGGGCGACAGGTGGGCGCAGAAGACCGGGCGTTTTTGATGACCTTTAGCCGCCCGATGGATCGCCAGAGCGTGGAGCAAAATTTGCGAATCGAGCCGCCGCTGTCGGGCAAGATTAGCTGGGCGGGGCGGCGCATGGCCTACACACTCGACACGCCAGCCCCCTACGGAACACAATATCAAGTGAGGCTTCAAGGGGCCCGGGATCGCTTCAATCAGTCTACGGATACCAACCTGCTGCAACCCTTTGAAAGCACTTTTCAGACGCGCGATCGCGCCTTTGTGTATCTTGGTGCCGAAGGTGAAGAGGCAGGGCGGCTGGTGCTGCAAAACCTGACCCGCGACGAAAAGACGATTCTCACCCCAGCGGATTTGGGTATTTTCGACTACGAGCCGTATCCAGAGGGCGATCGCATCCTGTTCTCGGCCGTGGATCGCAAACATCGCGCCGACGATATCAGCCCGTTCCTCTACACGGTCACCACGGGGCTGCTGCCGGAAGCGCCCGCCCCCACCATTAGCCAAATCAAAGCGGGAGAGCGAGTGCAGGGCGATCGCTCCCCCCAGCCAGCGGGCATCGTGCAACTGGTGCTGGGCGACAATCAGTACCAGAATTTGAAATTTGACCTGTCGCCCGACGGGCAGCGCATTGCCGTGCAGCGGGTGAATCGGCAAAATCCGGCCGAGTTTGGGTTGTGGGTGATCGAGCCAGGTGAGCCTGCCAAGCCCGTGCCGACTGAACCGGGCGGCGACTTTGTGATTGCCCCCGACGGCAAAACGCTAGCCATGGCCCAGGGCGAAGGCATGGCAATCCTGTCGCTCACGCCAGAGGAAGATGCAGCCGAAGAGGGAAAGCCGCTGGATTTTTTGCCAAAGTATGGCGTGGCACTGAGCTTTAGCAACGATGGCGCAGCGGCGGCGATGGTGCGTTTTAACCGCGACCCGCAGAACCCGACGCGATCGCTCTTTCTCGTCACCAATCAGGGGCAAGAAAAGGAACTGTTGACCACCGACGGCTCTATTTTCACCGCCCAGTTTGATCCCACAAACTCGCTACTCTACTGTCTGGTTTCCACCCGCCTGCCAGGGGATATTTACGTCGAACAGCCCTACCTCGTGGCCATAAATCTGAAATCGGGAAAGCGGACTGACTTGCTGAAGCTACCCATCCAGCGGGATATCCAAATCGCGCTGGCCCCAGACGGATTGGGACTGCTGTTTGACCAGGTGGTGTCTGCCTCGGATACCACTGAGGAGGGCATCGCCCAGGGCAGCGACGGACGGGCGATCGCCACCAGTCGCCTCTGGTTTTTGCCCCTGCAACTCGACGAAGCGGGCAATCCCCAAAAAGTTGCCCCCCAGCCGCTCGCAGTGGCGGGGCTGCGACCGCGATGGTTGCCATAGGCAAGCCTGTCGAGAACGGGGTCTGCGAATGGAACCTTAGGCACGACTCGATCCACCCAGCGAAGGGAGACGCGCTAAAATTTTTGCCCCCTTGGACGGAGTTTGCCCAGCGAAACGCCTGGATTTGGGCTGAATCCTTTATGATGAGTGAAACCTTTTTCGCTGAGCAACTTTTGGCTGTAAATCGGCCTTCAGGCTTCGGGCCTTTGGCAATTGCACAGCGTTAGCGCAATCTTTAGAACGGTTCCTCAGAACAGTTATCAGAACAGTTAGAGGCTTTAAAAGCCCTGATTAGGTCGGCTTTCTAACCCCTAACTCTTAACTCCTCCATCGTGCCCAACTAGACTATGCAAGGTTTCAACATGCACGTTTCCAAGTCCCTGCGCCGACTGCTGATTTTGCCCCTGGTGGCGCTGTTTTCCGCCTTTGTGGTGGTATCCTGCGCGGGGGGCAGTGGCGGCCCCAGTGGCTCCACCTCTGGGGGGACGGTCACCGTCGGCTCCAAGGACTTCACCGAAGCATTTATCATCGGCGAGATGTATGCGCTGGTGCTGGAAAAGGCGGGGCTAACGGTGAACCGCAAGCTGAACCTGGGGGGAACGCCTGTGGCCCAAGCAGCGCTGATGAGTGGCGAAATCGACCTGTACCCCGAATACACGGGCACGGGGCTGCTAACGGTGCTGAAATTGCCTGCCCAGAGCGATCGCCAGGCCGTGTTTGAAGCCGTCTCTAAAGGCTATAAAGAGCAATTTGACCTGGTGTGGCTGGAACCGTCGCCCATGAACAACACCCAGGCGCTAGCCATGACCCGCGCCAAGTCTGAGGAACTGGGCATTAGAACCATTTCTGAGATGGCTGCTAGAGCCAGCGAACTGACGATTATCGGCCCGCCAGAGTTTGAGCAGCGTGAAGACGGTCTCCCTGGCATCAAAAAAGCCTACGGCGACTTCCAGCTAAAAGGCTACAAAGCCGTTGACCCAGGTCTGCGCTACAAAGGGCTGGTGGATGGCGAAGCAGATGTCGCTGTTGCCTTTGGCACCGATGGTGAAATCGCAGCCTTTGATCTGGTGCTGCTGGAAGATGACAAAAACCTCTTCCCGCCTTACCAGGTTGCGCCTGTGGTTCGGCAAAAGGCGCTGGATGCCAATCCTCAAATTGCCGACGCGCTGAATGCCCTTGCGCCCAAGCTCACCGACGATGTGATGCAAACCCTCAACTTTGAAGTCAGCGGCAACCAGAAGGAACCCGCCGACGTGGCCCGCGAGTTTCTGACGAGCGAAGGGCTGATTTAGGGGCTACTCCATGAGCGCTATCCGATTTGACAATGTGCTGCTCCGCTTTCCGGGCATGGCGCGGGCGGCGGTGGATCACGTCAGTTGTGAGGTGGAGTCGGGCAATCTGGTCGTCATCTTGGGGCCAAGCGGCTGCGGCAAGACGACCCTGCTGAAGATGGTGAATCGGCTGTACGAGCCGACAGCAGGCACCATTTATCTGGGCGACACGGACATTCGCCAACTGCCCAAGACCCGCCTCCGCCAACAGATTGGCTATGTGATTCAGCAGTCGGGGCTGTTTCCCCACATGACCGTAGCGCAGAACATAGCTGTTGTGCCCAGGCTGCTAGGCTGGGCCAATCCCCGCATTCAGGCGCGGATCGACGAACTGCTGGATCTGGTGGCGCTGCCGCCGGGGGAATATCGCAATCGCTATCCCGCCCAACTTTCGGGCGGACAGCAGCAGCGGGTGGGGCTGGCGCGGGCGCTAGCGGGCGACCCGCAGGTGATGCTGATGGACGAACCTTTTGGAGCAATCGATGCGATTACCCGCGCCACGCTGCAAGACGAAATCTTGCGGCTGCAACGGCAGTTGAAAAAGACGATTCTGTTTGTCTCACACGATGTTGAAGAGGCACTACGGCTGGGCGATCGCATTTTGATTATGAAGGCGGGACAGATCGTGCAATACGACACGCCATTCAATATTCTGACCAAGCCCACGAACGAGTTTGTGCATAACCTGGTGGGCGCAGACGACATGGTGCGCCAGCTCAGCCTGCTGCGCGTGGCCACCGCCATGACTCGCTTGCCCGACGGCTACGCCCTCAACGGTCACCCCACCATCGCCCGCGAAGACAGCCTGCGCGATGCCCTGTCGCTGATTCTCCGCACCGGCGCACCCAAGCTCACCGTGCTAGAAGATGGTTCCCCCGTGGGCACGCTGACCCTGGAGCATATTCGCGACTCTGCCAGCGTGGGCGCGAGGGGCTAGAGGGATTTCGGAAGCTAGACCATTACTCCATACCGCACGCCCAGTTTCCGGAGCCACTTACGGTAGGCCAGCGACGTGCGATCGCCCGGCAGGTGGAACTCGACCGCAGGATTTAGCGGCAGTTGCGGCGGGTCGTGGGATTCCAGATTGTCTAGGTCTTGCTGCACGATGCGATCCTGAAAGGCAATCAGTTCTGCATTCGGAATCTCCTGTCCAAAGTTCAGCGCCATTGCCATCCAGCCGACGCACTCCGTCTCGCTGACGGGCGTAACGTGATACAGCAGCGCCAGATTTTCGCCGTTGGGATTGGGCTTGCGGAGGTGTGCCGTTAGCGGACGCTCCACGCGGTAATCATAGACTACCTCGCTGCCACTGCCTGTGCCGTAGGGGTCGGGCTGCCAGATGCGTAGATTGCGGGCCACGATGCCTGCGGGCGTGACCTGCACCTCATAGTCGGCGATTTCAGGGCGCTGGGGAGAACCCAGAATGTCAGCGTGCAGAATGGGTAGATGGGTTACGTCCAAAAAGTTCTCGATTGCCCGCGGCCCGCTGGTGTGGATGGTGTAGGGCCCGGCGATCAGCCCGCGATAGCCCGGTTCGCGCCATTCGGGAAAGTCTACAATTCCCTGCTCCGGACTCCCCAGGCAGACATAGATCAGCCCGTAGCGCTCCTGCACGGCGTAGGTTTTGGCGCAGGACTGGGGCGGCGGCGTATAGCCGGGGTGCGCCGGAACCGACACGCAGCGCCCACTGGGGTCAAACGCCAGCCCATGATAGGGACACACAAGGCGATCGCCCGCCACCCGCCCTTTTGACAACTGCACGCTGCGATGGGGACAGCGATCGCGCCACGCCTGCACCGCCCCATCTGCGCTGCGCCAGAGGACGATGCCCGTATCGAGCAAGCGCGATCGCCCCACTGTGCCAATGGGCACATCCACCGACCGAGCCACCACATACCAGTCGTTCCAAATCACCGGGTCAATCGCCGCCGCAGTTGCCTTCAGCGGATTGGCAGCCGAATTGGCCGGGCGATCGCCAGACTCTTCAAGACCGCCCTCCACGCCCAGATCGAACCCTATTCTTCCAGTTGCCACAGCTCTTTATTAAAGTCTTCGTCCAGTACGCGCTTCGGTCGCATGATCAGCACCACTCGCCCCAGGATTGGCTTGGTAGGCGGCACGTCAAACCACTGAATATCCAACTGTCCCTCTTGATCTACCACAAAGTAGCTAAACTCGTCCCACTGGCGCTGCGCCCGGTCAAGAATCACTAACACCGGCTCCGACGGGCCCTCCGGCGCATTGGGCAACTGGTCGCTGTCGGTGATCAGCGCCACTGGGTCTTCGGCCGCCAAAATCACCTGCCAGCCGGGAACTGGAACCCACGCCCCCGTGCCCGAAAACTTAACAATGCCAAAGGGTTCCTCCTCTTGCAGAATCGGCACCGCCTGGAGGTGGGCGCGAGACAGCGGCAACCGACCCGCCACCGGAATCACCCTCGGCACTTCCGATTCCGTTTCCAGCCGATAGAACGGCAGCCGGGGAGCCTGCTGCACACGAGCCACGCCAAAATCCGTCAGCAAATGCTCGAGCTGCTGGCGGGCACTGTCGCTGCTGGCGAATTTCAACCCCTGGGCAATCAGGCGCGATCGCGCTTGCAGATCCGCCTGCTGCCGCGCCAGGTTCCAGCAAAAATAGGCCACCGCATCTCCCGGTGATAGGGGAAACTTCTCTGGCGGGGCCGCCAGCCGCGAATATTCCTTGACCGCTCGCACGACATCCCGGGCCCCTTCCGAGTCCACGCCCTTTTGCACGACTAGCTCCGCCACTGCCGCGCGATCGCCCTGGCTCAGCACCCGAAACTCATACAGCGTGTCGCTACCTGTCCGCTCAAAACGGGCCCGCACTGCATCCGACACGCCCACCTTCAGCATCGACAAATATACCTGCGCCGCCACCACAATCTGGTTTTGCTGCACAGGTTCAAACCCCGTCGCCTCAAAGATTTGCTGCGGCGAATAGCCCGCTTTTTGCAACTGCAAGCAGGCTTTGCCCCAGTCCATCCAGGTGCCCTGCTTGCGCCGCAGCGACAAGAGCAGCGCCTCCACGTCTGGCTCGGCGGGGGCGCGGTCAGGAGACGGCGACGCTGGAGAGGGTTCGGCAGGTTCAGGTGGCAGGTCAATCATAACGTGTGAGCAGTGTGGAGCAGTGTGAGAACTAATGAGAACTAAGTTGTGAGGTTTTGTGCCAGAGGGCGATCGCAATCAGGCTATTCCCCATTAAACGCCAAATCTCTCACTTGAAACCCAAAGATTAGTTGACGAAGTTGCTATTCGTCAGGCATGATAGAAAACGCACTAGGGGCTATAGCGCAGTTGGTAGCGCATCTCAATGGCATTGAGAGGGTCAGCGGTTCGAATCCGCTTAGCTCCATTTTTAGAAAGTAGAGTTAGGGAGTGTCATCAATTAGATAAGCTGTAATCAGCAGTGATTCAGCTATCTGACGATTATGACAACCCGACGCTACGCCCTGCGCGATGACCAATGGGAACGGCTCCAAGATTTGCTCCCTGGACGAGCGGGGGCGGTGGGAGTCACAGCAAAGGATAATCGTCTGTTTGTCGAGGCAGTGCTATATCGATATCGAGCCGGCATTCCCTGGCGAGACTTGCCAGAGCGGTTTGGTCATTTTCGCAAGGTTCACACCCGCTTTCGGCGCTGGGCAAAGACGGGCGTATGGCAACGGGTGTTTCAGGTGCTGTCTGAAGATGCAGACAACGAATACGCCATGATCGACACCACGATTGTGCGTGCTCATCAGCATAGTGCTGGGGCAAAGGGGGGATGCCAATGCCCAAGCCATTGGTCGTAGTAAAGGGGGATTGAGCACCAAGATTCATGCGACTGTCGATGCACTGGGCAATCCGACAGGCTTTCACCTCACACCCGGGCAGACCTGTGACCTTGATGGGGCTGATGTGCTGCTAGAGAACATTCAAGCTGATACAGTCCTGGCTGACAAAGGATATGACGCAGACCAACGGGTGATTGAGCGACTCCAACAACAGGGCAAGACGGCTGTGATTCCGCCCAAGCGAAACCGCAAGACACCGCGTGAATACGACAAGGAGCTATACAAAGCGCGGCACTTAATTGAGAACTTCTTTGCCAAACTCAAGCAGTACAGAGCGATTGCGACACGCTATGACAAGTTAGCCGAGACGTTTCTGAGTGCAATTTACATGGCGGCTGCCCTGACTTGGCTTAATTGATGACACGCCCT
The DNA here is from genome assembly GCF_001548395.1 of Leptolyngbya sp. O-77. Lineage (NCBI taxonomy): Bacteria > Bacillati > Cyanobacteriota > Cyanophyceae > Leptolyngbyales > Leptolyngbyaceae > Leptolyngbya > Leptolyngbya sp. O-77. The sequence goes on along the minus strand of NZ_AP017367.1, from coordinate 3,806,525 downwards.
AGAAAGTAGAAGGCTTAGTGGGTGAGTGAGATTGCGCCTGGAATTTTGGACAACTTTTCCAAGATTCGCTTCCGTCAAGTTTTGTCAAGCTATCGAAGGAATATTTTCGTCGATTACTGAGCCAAATTCTTCGAGGGTGAGTTGTAGAGGCGATACGTGCTACCGCACCTGCTGTTGCCGCCGCTGCCCTTGCACCAGAACAGTTGTGGTGGCAGGCATTATCCCACACGTTCGGCGCACCAACGTTCACCAGTCTCGATGGGCTTGATGCCTCCACACTGCAACAGTGGGCGGAGATCATTGACTATCAGTCAGAAAACCCTCCCCATCATGGCAGTTGGCGATTTTCCTATTCTCAACTGCGGCAAGCCTTACAGATGGCAATGTTTGGGGTGGGAATGCGATATGAGAAATTGGGACAGTCGTTGGGCGGTGGGTTTGTCTATCGGTTAGGGCAGCATGGGTTCATGCTCGATGTCCTTTCAAGGGATTTGAAACGGTTTCTGGCTCAGAAAGACCCAGAGATAGGCATCAAGAATGGTCGGGTTGACCCAAGCCGGGATCAGCACATGGCACATGAGAAAAATCGAAATGGCAAGTATTATTGTTCCAAGAGTTTGGATGTTCAGGCTCTCTATCTAAGATCTCTAGAACAGCTAGAACTAAAAGAGGTTTATATTTAAATTCTCCACCTTGACTACGCCGAGAACGTAGTTTACGAATCCATTGTGTAATTAAAGAACGGTACATATCTTAATCCCACCAATAAGAGATGATCACAGCATCTTGATCGCGTTTCAAGTCTTCACTCCATAAAGCTTTGCGGAGACGAAGTGATACATAGTCTCGAAATTCCCAATCTTCAGTCTCCTCAGCATTCGTGCCATCACACACATCTACACAATCTGCTCGCCACTTCTTTCCCAAATCCATTAATTGAGCTACCGTCGTGTCTCGGTTTTCTGTTAAGACATACAGTGTGTCTGCTGGATAAGGAACAAAGTGAATGATGCTTGATTTTGGCATTGGACGATAGTTTGCCATTGCCAGTAGCGTTTCAAGCACTCCATTAAAACTCAATCCATCTTTATCTGGCGCATAGATGGGCTTAGTAAAAAGAAAACTTTTCCACAGATGGTGATGGTTAGTGAGATCTGTGATTACTTCTTGTCCATCAAATTCGTTAAACCGACGTTGCCAGACTAGAGCCGCAAATAGCTCCTGAGGTGAGTAGGACTGAGCAAGCGACTGAATTCTCTCTAGCTCAAGCATTATTCTTCCTCATTCTTTCGCCCTGTTTGCTTTGCTTGGATAGCCGATCGCACCAACTTCACCCGATAGGGATCAGCATCTTTTCGCCACACCACACGATGCCCCTTTAATTCAGCACAATGCTCCTCTAGGCATTTCTGCCAGCCACGAGTGTCATAAATCAGGCGCAAATCATCCAGCAAACCCCACCCTTCCTCCTGCCGGGTCAGCTTCGCGAACTTCTCATAGAGCGGATAGTCGGCTGTCACTATTGAATCTTTTTGGTGCAGCAGGGGTGGGTTATCGTTGGGGTCATAATCCTGGTAATGAACGCGGAGATCTCGCAGGTCGATCTCCATACTAGTGTGCAGGGCAGGATGAGGGTCGGTGTCAAAATTGGGGTAGAACAGGTAAGAAATCTTGGGTTTACGGAAGTGGAACTTGACGACATTGGCTTCTTGGGGGCGACCGATCGTGCGAGAAGCGCAACCCTCGTAAAGCCTGAGCAGCGGGTCAAGTGCCTCGATCGCCGACACATGCACCCACAGCGAATTCGGTCGCCTCTGCCCGATCGCACTACTCTTGCAACGTTTCTCGATGACTTCCAGATTGCCCAAACTCATCAGCATCAAATCTGCCGCAGCACAGGCTTGCTGATAGCCACCGAATAGACTTTTGATGTCGTTCTGAACCACAGGTGTCAAGTCCCGCAGCTTGGGACGACGACCAAAATGGCTTAACGCTAGATAAACCAGCAAGTCCTGACGGCGGCGATCGCTAATCTCATCCCATTCCTGTGGGTTTGTGGCTTGTAGGACGATCTGGAATGCCCGTCGCAAATTACCAAATTCGGTATTGAGGGCTTCTGTCTCAGGCAGTTCCTCTAGGGTTGGTAGTCGTCCCCGCTCCGTAAAAAATGCCATCAACGGAGTGAGCAGTTCTTTGTAATCCTCAAACCGCTTATTCGCCAGTTGAACTTTGGGCACAGAGACACGCGATCGAAATCGGGAGGCCCGAAAAGTCTGAGCCTGGGACTCGTCTCGAAAAACAAAGTAGATCCCTAATGCTGCTGGAACTGCATCGACCCCAAGCACCTGGTCAATGTAAATCTTTAGTTCTTCCTGGTCGTAATACTTCTGAAAAGTATTGCGACTTGTGATTACCCCATCCCCGTAGGCAATCTGGCTATTCCCCTGCGCGATGAGAACCTGGGCAGCGACAATGAGCACCTGCCTGGTTAGCTCCCAGGCTTTAATCAAAGCCTCGCGCCGCTCTGCCTGAGATTCAATGACGTTAATGACGTATCCCAAGTTCACGACATCCGCAGCCACTAGGGGAGAATCTGGACGGTAGTAGGGGTCCCAACCTGCGCTCTTGTAGCCCAGTTTGCCCACCCGTTCCAGGTCTCCGCCCTGCCCACATCCGTAGTCAAAGAAGGTTGTGGTCTGGTTCAGCAGCCCTGCCTCTAATGCCAGACGTACAGGTTTAGAGAAGTCGTTGCGGCTGATGGCTGCTTTGTGGCGATCGATCTTGACCTGAGAAGAACGAGAATTCAGTAGAGAGCGATGAACCAGCGTATGTCCTTGAAACGCCACCTTAAATTGGGCTAAGCGTTCCTCCCAAGCCAACCGCGTCCCGATCGCCTTCGGATTATCCAATAGTCCTAGAGCTTCTTCTTGACGAGTGAGGGCAGCGAACTGCTGGTAGTGGGGATAATCAGTCGTAACAAAGGTTTCTTTTCTGTGAAGAATAAAAGGGTTGCCTGCCTCACCGTAATCTCGATAGTTCACCTCACGGCTTTGCAGGTTCACCTGAATGCTGGACTGAAGGGCAGGGTGGGGATCGCTATCAAACTCTGGGTATGAGAGATAGGAGATGCTTGGCTTTTCCAGATTGAACTTAACGAGTGTGATCCCTTCTGGGCGGGCAGCAATTTCCCTTGCTGCACTCTCATACTCTTGAAGAAGCGGGTCTAGTGATTCTAGGGCTGAGACGTGGACGTATAAAGCATCCGGCAGAAGCTTACCCACCTTGCTGCGTTGGCAGGTAATGGCGATCGCACTAAAGTCATCAAGGCTACAAAACATCCGCAAAAGACTTCATCTGCCTAAGTCGCAATTTGAACCCATTATGCTACTGACCTTAAACGGTTGATCACTTTGTGTGCTTCATTATTCTGCGTAATCCCTATTAATTAAGGACAATTAAGCTCCTCCCCCTATATATGGAGTAGCATAATAGATGCACGCTATGGCTGGGGCTTTCCAGTACGCTCTGAATCGTAGAAAATGGGTACATTCGTTCTATAAAATTATGGCGGTAGAGCAAGCGAATCGCAACACAGAGACCAATGGCAATTCTAAAGCCATCGTCTTTGCTCGTCATGAAACGTTTCATCCCCGCTTTGGTTGGTTGAAGAAGGGTTTTGATCGTGCCTCTATCGATTCAGAGATTTTCTTAAGGGAGGATGCCCCTGTTCGGCTCGGCGTGGGAAAGAACATGGTGCGCTCCATTCGGTACTGGTGTTCTGCCTTTAAGCTGCTGAAGGATGACCAGCCGACAGAATTTGGTCACCAACTCTTAGGGCAGGAAGGTTGGGACTCTTATCTAGAAGATCCTGCCTCCCTTTGGCTGCTGCACTGGAAATTGCTAGAAGCGCCTAACTTGGCAACTGCCTGGGATGTTGCCTTCAATTATTTTCGTCAGGTCGAGTTTACGACTGAAGATTTGTTCTACCAGCTTTGTGAGTACCGCGATCGCGAAGCCCCCCGTATTTCTGAGTCTTCACTCAGAAAGGATGTGAGCTGCATTTTGCGGATGTATGTTGTGCAACCCAGTGGTAAGGCTCAAGTCAGCGAAGATTCACTGGATTGCCCCTTTACGGAACTAGGGTTGATTCACACCGCAGGGGACTCGCGGCACTATCTATTTCGCGTTGGACAGAAACCCAACTTGCCGCCAGAAGTGGTAGTCTATGCCTGCTTACAGCACCATGCTCGAACGGGTAGCCCTGCTAAAACGATGCCCATTGCCAATTTGCTCTACGACCTCGGCAGCCCAGGACTCGTGTTTAAGCTGACTGAGAGCGCCATCTGCAACGCGATCGAGGTGATGGCTCGACGATGGGAGCAAATTCGACTGTCTGATGCTGCCGGAAAGCTGCAATTTTCCTTTGAAGGGGAGCCACTGAGCCTAGCAGCGGCTATCTTAGATGGGTATTATCGGTTCTCCTCTGGAGACGCTCCGCGAACGGGAAGGTGAGCAAGGTGAGTAAGATGACCCATAAGACGCTTGCAACTTACTTTGAGCTACACCGCCGCTACTACCGATCCGTCAACCTAGAGAGAGATTTAGATAAGCCTGATGCGGTGCAGGGTTATGTTCCGACTGAGCGATCGGCTGAAGCGTTGCGGCGGATTTTATCTGCCATTGGCGATCCGAATGCTCACCGCGCCTGGACATTAACTGGAGTCTATGGAACAGGGAAGTCAGCCTTTGCCCATTTTTTGGCGGCGTTGTGTGCCCCTGAAGAAAGTCCGGTTGCTGAGGCAGCTTGGGCGATCGCTGAATCGGTTTTTCCGGCCAATAGCCCCGAAATGGAAGCGATCAGACGCATTCCTGAAGCAGGGTTAGTGAGAGCCATCGCCACCGCTCAACGAGAACCGCTGAGTTGGACGGTGGTACGCGCCCTGTCCTACGGCTTTGATCGATTTTGGAAAAAAAGGCGGAAGCCAGATTTCTGGATGGATTTGAATGAGTGGCGCTTCCAGGCGGAGGAGGGCAACTGCCAGGTTACCGACCAACAAGTGCTGAAATTGCTTCGGGCGATCGTCCAGACGGTTGAAACAGATGTGCTGCTCATGATTGATGAGTTGGGCAAGAATCTGGAATATGCGGCGCATCATCAGGGAATTCAAGATCTATACCTGCTGCAACAAATTGCCGAATTAGAGCTAGAGGGCGATTACCAAGTTCACCTGGTGGGGATTCTGCATCAGTCCTTTGCCGGGTATGGCGATCGCCTCTCGACAGTAGAACAAAGCGAATGGACAAAGATTCACGGACGATTCACGGACATTGTTCTCACTGAATCGCCCAGTCAGATGACTCGCTTAATTGGGCAAGCGATCGTTCGCTCCAGTCAAATTCGACCCAGCATTCACCTGCAGGCCGAACGCTGGTTTGAGGCGTTAAAAGAGGTACTCTCAGAATACGAAATTTCGGCAAAGGTGCTAGCAGATGCCTATCCCCTGCACCCCCTGACGGCGCTGGTGCTGCCCATGCTCTGTGTGCGTTACGCCCAGAACGATCGCTCTTTATTTACCTTTCTCACCAGCGACGAGCCTTACGCCTTGCCGCAGTTTCTTAAATCCACTGCCATTCAGGGAGATCACATCCCCACCCTGAAGCTGTACCAGCTTTATGACTACTTTGTGGATGCCGTCACCGGATTGGCATCGCGACTCAACTTACAACGTTGGGTGGAAGTACAGGGGTTGATTCAGGATGCCAGAGACCAGAGCCAGGATGTGCTCAAAGTCCTGAAAACCATTGGAATTCTCAACCTGGTCACCTCAACTGGAAAGTTTCGCGCAACGCCTGAATTAGTAGCACTGGCATTGTGCGACACCCCCACCGATGAAAAGGGCCGTCAGCATTGGCAGAAGACGATCCAATACCTGAAGCAGAAAAAATTAATCACCCACCGCAGCGCTCAAGACGAACTGCGAATCTGGCAAGGCTCTGATTTCGATGTGGAAGCCGCCATTCAAGGGCAAATCGAACGAGCCTACAATCCCTTAGCCGATTTGTTGACCACCACCTATCCGCTAAAACCGCTGGTTGCTCAACGCCACTACACCACGACGGGTAATCTCCGCTATTTTGAGCAGCGGTATGTGGATAGTCGGGTTGACCTGAAGGCGTTAACTGGTGCTAATTCAGGGAGTGACGGCTTAATTGCTTACTGGTTAGATACCGCGTCACCTGAATCAGTTCCAGCACGGACTGCGGATGGCAAACCACTGATTGTGATTACAGTTGCTAATCTTGAACTTTTGCGAATGCGGAGTGAAGATTTTTGGGCACTGAAGCAGATCTGGAAAGATGCCCCTGAGTTGCAAACGGATGGTGTGGCAAAGCGAGAGGTAAGACAACGCCTAATCGAAGCAGAGCAACTGCTGAATGAAACCGTCGCTCTAGCATTCAACTGGTCTGCACAAAAAAATACCTGCTGGATTGATGGGCAACTCACTGCCATTGAGTCCTCCAGAGGCTTCCAATCTGCGCTTTCAGACTTGTGCGATCGCACCTATTGCCAGGGCCTAGTACTCGACAATGAACTGATCAATCGCCGTGAACTGACCTCCCAGGGGGCCAAGGCGCGGCGCGAACTGATTGAGGCCATGCTCAAACACGCTGACAAGCAACGCTTGGGGTTAGCAGGCTATGGGCCGGAAGTCGCCATGTATGGTTCGGTGCTGGAAGCTACGGGAATCCATCGGCAGGAGGATGGGGTGTGGGGATTTTATCCTGCGATCGCTGATTCAGGCGTGGCAATTGTGTGGCAGGCGATCGCCCGGTTTTGTCTGGAAGCCACCGACAAGCCGCGATCGATCGCTCAACTCTATCAGCAACTGGCCGATCCGCCCCATGGGGTGAAGTCAGGAGTATTACCGCTATTATTAGCTGCTGTGTTGCTGCATTATGTCGATCAAGTTTCGATCTATAAAGATGGCACGTTTATCCCGGTGCTGGGGGCAGAACATTTTGAGCTACTGGTCAAAGATCCATCCCGGTTTGCTGTCAAACATATTGCTGTGATGGGAGTGCGATCGCAGGTGTTCCGGGAACTGGAGGCAATCCTCAGAAGCAGTCCTGCGAAGGGGCAACCGGGCACCCGTAATCGCACGATTTTGTCAGTCGTGAAACCGTTGGTGCAGTTTGTCCGTAAGCTCCCCGCGTATACGGTGAAATCGAAGCGGCTCAGTGCCAATGCTCAAGCTGTCATTCAAACACTGCGGCAAACCCAGGAGCCGGATGAATTACTGTTTGCGGATTTGCCCAGGGCACTGGGTTTAGACCCAATTCGGATTGACCCGGAGCATGAAACGGCGACGGATTCAGCAACAGCGCGACGGTTTCGGGAACAGTTGGTGCAGATCTTGCGGGAAATCCACACGGCCTACGATGTCTTGCTGCAAGACTGTGAAGTGATGCTGTACAACGCCTTTGGGCTGAGGAGCGATCGCGATCAACTGCGATTGGATTTGCAGTTTCGGGCAAAGTACTTGCTGGGGAATTGTCTGGAGAGCAAGCTGAATCGATTTGTGCGGGCGGCAGCCGATGAAACGGTCAGCGATCGCATTTGGTTAGAGTCGTTGCTGATGATTGTGGCCGACAAACCCGCAGAAGCCTGGACGGATCAGGATATCACAGCCTTTGAGTTAAATCTGAGTGACCTGGCGCGACGGTTCAAAAATTTAGAAGCGTTGCAAAAAGATGTCGCTGCCCAGAGTCGAAGTGGCTTTGAGGCGCGACGGTTGACGGTGACGCGACCGGATGGCAGCGAAATTCACCGCATGGTCTGGATGGATCAGGAACAGCAGCAACGCCTTGAGCCGCTAGTTGAACGAGTGCTGGCAGAATGTTCTGACCCTCAATTACGCCAAGCTTTTCTAACTCTTCTCAGCGAGCGCGTGCTGGCAGAAACCTCGCCGCCGCCGCTGCCAATCAACCAACCATCAGCTAAGCCATCCAAAATCCACAATGGTTTAACCTTGCCGATAATAGAGAGGCAATCAAGCAGACGCAAACGATGTGAACAGTATGGAAAACACTAGTACCAACAAACAACCAAGACATATCTTAGGGCTGTCAGGGGGCAAAGACAGTACCGCTCTTGCTATCTTTATGCGTCGAGAATATCCTGACCTAGAGATTGAGTACTTCTTCTGCGATACCCATAAGGAATTGCCTGAAACCTACAACTATCTCAAGCGAATTGAAAATTACCTTGAGATTAAAATTCACTACTTAGATGCAGAGCGAGGGTTTGATCACTGGCTACAGATTCATAGTGGGTATCTACCTTCGCCCAGGCAAAGGTGGTGTACAGAACAAATGAAAATTAGGCCTCTTGAAAAGTGGGTAGGTGATGATGAGGTGTTTAGCTACATTGGTATTCGAGCTGATGAAAACCGTGATGGTTATATCTCTACTAAACCGAATATCACTCCCGTATTCCCTTTTAAAGAACACGGAAAGGTCAAAGCGGATATTCTTCGCCTGCTGGAAGAAAGCGGTATCGGAATGCCCGATTACTACCGCTGGCGATCGCGCTCTGGTTGCTTTTTCTGCTTCTTTCAGCGCAAGTACGAATGGGTGATGCTACATGAAACCCACCCCGACCTGTTTGCCAGAGCCGTGGACTATGAAAGCCAGCACAAAGACGGCAGAACCTACACCTGGACCCAGGGCGAAACGTTGCTGGAGTTGCTAGAGCGGAAAGACCAAATTATTGCCGATCATCACAAGGCAATGGCACGAGAGGCCCAACAAAAGCCCGATCGCCCCCTGGTGGAGAGCCTGGAAGCTATTTTGGATGAGGAGGACGACACCTTGCCCTGTCTTGCGTGCCATCTATAAGCTGAACTCACAGGATTGAGTACCGTTCGAGATGTCCATCCAGGAGGCTTGATGATCACCACCGCCATCCAACCCACTCAAACCCCTCAACCTGTACGATTCACAGTGCAGGACTATCACCGTTTAGTGGACCTTGGCTTTCTGGGCGAAGATGACCATATCGAGCTAATTCGGGGGGAGCTTATTCAAATGGCAGCAAAGGGCACTGCTCATGAAACCTGTATCACTCGATTACTTAGGATCTTACTCCCAATCATTGGAGATAGGGCGACTCTTCGGTGTCAGTCTCCTATCACGCTTGCGTTCGATGGAGAGCCAGAGCCAGATTTTGCAATCGTGAAGAACCGAGATGATGATTATGAATCAGCCCATCCAACCCCTGCGGACACGCTCCTAGTTATGGAAGTAGCGGATTCATCGCTAGAGTACGATCGCACGGTGAAGCTGGCTCTCTATGCTGAGGCTGCCATTCCCCACTACTGGTTATTTAATCTCATCGATCGCACGCTGGAAGCCTACAGCGAACCGGCTCAAATTACACCGGGGCAGTTTGGCTATCTGAATCGCCAGATTGTCACGCCGTCTGGGGCGATCGCCCTGCCGGTGGGAGACCAGACCCTCGCCCTTGCCCAAGTTTTTCCTTGTGGAGAGAACCCATCATGACCCTAACGGCTCAGGAATTGGCAGACTTAATGCCCGATGCCCGTCAACTGGAGAGCGATGAACCAGAGATGGAAAGTTCGTTACACTATGCCCAGTTGGCGCTGCTGGTGGCCTGTCTGGAATGGCTGTGGTGCGATCGCACCCGGTCGCGGTTATCGTGGAGGCTAAAAAAGGTGATCTGGATGCAGGGCTAGGGCAATGTATTGCGGAAATGGTGGCAGCACAGAAGGTTTAACCAGCAACAAGGAAATGCAGTTGCTACAATTTATTGCACCGTGACCAGCGGTAGCCTATGGCGATTTCTCAAGCTAGAACACCGGACTGTGACGTTTGATCTGAAGGAGTATGCGATGCCGCCAGTCGAACAGATTTTAGGAATTTTAGTTCACATTGCGTCATCAGGAAAATTATGATATGCCTTTTCAACAGTCATCTTGCCCTGCATCAGATTGGATAAGTTTTCTACGTCAGTACGGACCAATTCCTCGCAATGACAATATGTATGACGAGGTGATTCAGCGTGCTTTACGGCGCAAGAAGCTTCAACCGATCGCTTTTGAAACTGAGTATCTAGGTGAATTGCTGGATAACTTCCGTTCAACTTCGCCCAAGTCGGTTATTTTAACGGGTACGGCTGGGGATGGTAAAACCTACTATTGTCGGCAGATTTGGGAAGAGTTTGGTGGGTCTGTTGATGATTGGCAAAAGGATAGCAAGATTCAACGCTTGGTGTTGAGCGATGCTCCAAGCAGCCCTTCGGTACGCCAGCTAATCGTCATCAAGGATTTGAGCGAACTTACTCTAGAGGAAAAACAGTCGCTCCTGCCACAAATAGCAACTGCTATCTTGGGTACGGACACTTCCAAGGTCTATCTAATTGCAGCGAACGATGGACAGCTAGTGGAAGCGTGGGCAGAAGCAGCACAAATTCAAGAACTTGAGCCTGTACGAAAGGCAATCGAAGATCTTTTAGTGGGAGACTTACGTGAATTAGAAGGCTTCCAAGTCAAACTCTACAACCTCAGCCGTCAAAGCGCTGCCGTTTTGTTTCCCCGGATTCTGAAAGCCGTTTTGGAGCATCCGGGTTGGAACGACTGCAATCAATGTGCTTATCAGAGCCAGGGATGTCCGATTTGGCAGAACAAACAGCGTCTAGAGGGAACTGATGCGGATCGAACCACACGAGAACGATTGACCGACCTTCTCGAACTGTGCGAACTAAACCAGATGCATCTTCCAGTTCGCCAATTGCTTCTGTTGGTTGCCAATGCACTATTAGGTCATCCAGACGCAAAAGATCGGTTACTCAATTGTCGGCAAGTTCCTGATATTATTGCGGCTGAAACGGCATCGCGTGCCAGCCTCTATCGCAATATCTTTGGCGAGAACCTACCTGAGCGGCGGCGTGAATCAACTGAAGTCTTCAAAGTTCTACGTAGCTTTGGTATTGGGGTGGAAACCAGCAATCAAATTGACAACATTCTAATTTTTGGAGCAGACGATCCAGAACTACAACCGCTCTACGCTGACTTAGTGTTATCTGATTCATTCTACGGAGCCGACTTAAAGTACCAAGCTCAACAGCGTTCCTATTTGGAAGGGGATGCTGCTAAGGGACGAGAAGAGTTTCTTGGCGTTCTTCAAGCCCAACGGCAGCGGTTGTTTTTTACTATTCCTGGCGATCGCACAACAGACATGAAGCTTTGGGATCTCACGATCTTTCAATATGCTGGCGAGTATTTAAATGACGTTTATAGGGTTTTACAGAAGGGCAAGGAGACTCCTAAGCCAATTGTTGCACGGTTGGTCAAAGGACTAAATCGCATCTTTACAGGATTATTGGTTAGTAACCAAAATGAACTAGTTTTGGCAACTTCAGGAAGCCATTCACAAGCCAGAATTAGCCGAATTCATGAGGAATCTATTTCTACCTGGCCCAAGAGAGGTGAGCGCGTTGATGTAATTTTGAATTCTGAGTTGAGGACACTAAGCCTTCTTGTTTACCTTTCCTCTGATCCTAATGTTGCCCCTGCTTTACTACGCTTAAATTTAACTCGATATGAGTACCTAAGCCGTGTTGCCGAGGGGGCTTTACCAAGTAACTTTTCTCAAGAATGCTACGAGGACTTATTGGCATTTAAATCACAGATATTGAAGCAGCTAAAGATTAGAAGAAAAAGAGAAGGAGAAGAGGCTGATGGTGAAGAGAATACTCAATTAAAACTTTTGGAACTTAACTCTGATGGAACAGCAATCCCAAGACCTTTGGAGATTAATGTATGAGATTAGATGTATTACCTCCTCCACAGAATATTGATGATTATGAAATGTGGATTGATGAAGCAATTTGGGGAGTTCGACTTTATGATGAGCAACTACCTTGGCTTACGATTTTGGAATTTTTGCTTATAGTCCAGTCAAAAGCATCTGAAGGAGTAGCTTTTTCCGAAGAGGGTTATAATGTGCTTCAATATAAACCCTTCACACGCTTATATCTACGGAACTTACTTTTCAATAATCCACATCTTGAAGTCATTGCTGATGATCCTTCAAATGACAAAGAAAGGTGGGAAAAATGGCTCGCTTTATTTCAAAGCAGCGTTGGAGGAATTGCGCTACCTGATTTTAGCTACTTGAAAAGCCGATTCAATTCTTTCAAAGATTTTGTTGAAGTCGTGAGATTTTTAAAGCGAAATGCAATAGAGAAAGACACAAATAAACGATGGAGTTCTCAATTTATATTTCCCTATGGTCCTGATTGTCTCTTTACAGATCTACAAGTAAAAGAGACAGAATCTACGGCAGATCGTCGTTTTTTCAAGAGAACAGGTGAACTTCTTTACTTAATGCTATGCCGTAGTGGTCGGGGCAAAGAGATCCTAAGTCATCTAGAAAAAATAGGTCTCATAGCAAAGGATTACTCTCCCAGTTATAAAGGAACCAAGTGGAACCAGCTAGTACTTGCTCTTCAGCCTGAACAAGATCGTACTAGCTTTAAATCTAGCGGAAATCCACCTTATCTTCCTTATGCTCAGCTACCTGAGTATGAGCGTTTAGCTGAGGACTGGCTTGACATCCTAAATTGTAATTTACCTGACTACGATTCTCTACCTCACATTGTCACTATTACTGGGCTGCACCTGATTATCTACTTGTTAAGCCGTGCCAAGGCGACATTAGGTGAGTCTACTCCGCCGCAATTTGTGCTAGAGATTGTCGCACCTAAGAAAACAACAGTGCGTGAGTTGGCTTCGGATGAGTTTCAGAAGAACGATAATCTGCCACAACAAGCAATTGAGCACTACATCCGAAGTACTGCTGACTTACCAGAGTGGCAAGATTGCCTTAATTCCGGAAGCTCTATTGATGATGCTACTGATCTGTTAAAACAGTACTTCTCATGGTCAAGTGCAGGTGGCTCCTCACCTGATGCACTTCTAGATGACTTACGCAAAGATGCGGTTGAGCGGCACCAGAAGCACCTTGGTAAGTTTCATAGAACCTGGTCACGCGAAATCGGCTTATCGTCCAGTCGAGGTAGTCGTCGCACTCGCTATGCCCCAACTGATTCCTTGCTGAGGACGTTGGTACTCGCTTCTGTACCAACTCGTATGGAGTTTCAAGAGTTTTTGGCGAAACTGTACCAGAAATATGGGTTTATTATTGGCGATCGCCAAGCAACAGATTTGATCAACTCCGGTGATGCGGATCGCGAAGATTTTGTAGCCAATGCCGAACGGCTTGAACGCCGCCTTGCCAGCATTGGGCTGCTCAAACGCCTTTCCGATGCTTGTGCCTACGTTCAAAATCCCTTTGCCTCGGAGGTGAGATGATGCAGACCATTGAACTGATTGGTCAAGTTGCGGCTGACTTCCTAAAACGCTCAATTCAAACCGACGAGACCAACGAGGGAGTAGCCCGGTTTCTGCTAAATCGCCTTACTGCTCAGCAGGTTGCTGCCGTCTCTCAAACCATTCTGAAGGATTCTGAACTTGCCCCGCTCATCAAAATTCAAGTTCCACGAGATCTCGTGGCAGGCTTCGGCTTACCTGACGAGATTTTGACCGATGAACGCACAGTTCACCTGCGTCACTCAGCTTGCGATCGCCCTGCACTACTGCTGGCTAACATCAGCGACGACCAAGCCCAATCTCTCAATGACATTACCTCGGTTGGCGCTCAGGAACTGAAGGGACAGATTGAGTGCTGGATTAACCTGGCTGCAAAAGACCTGGCAATTCCTGCTGAGCAGATTGAATACTGGCGTAAAGCCCTCAACGGACTCCAACGAGTCGGCACACCCAGTCTAGAAAATTTTGCGGAATACATTGTTCAAACACGATCGCGCATTCTTGAAGAAAGCCTTCCAGTCATCGATGCACTTGGATGGGCACTTCCCGCTCTACGGCTTCCTCGTGATTCTGGCTACTTTCGTGCCATCCCTGAAACTCAATTAGGACAGACTCAACGATGGGAAAAGCTATTTCAGCAAGCCTTTGCGAAACGTGCGTGTTTACTACTGAAGCAAACCCCTAGCCGCAAACCAATTGATGAGCAGGATCTTCAAACTGCCTTTGACAAGGTGAAGGATGATATTCCTGCGATCGCCCATCCTACCATTCATTCCTTTATTGGCAGTGCTGCTGGCTGGACTCCTGAAACTGAAGCCCTTTCTAAGTTTGAGTGGGAATCGGATAATATCAACACGCTGTTCTCTGGGCTACAAGCTCAAAAGACAGATATTGCTTCTCTCACCCTGGACTTCTTTAATGATGAGTATCCCGATACCCTAACGGAGTCAGAAACTCAGTACATCAACGCTCTGAAAAAGCGCAATAAACGTGAGGCGCTAGACGAGGATCGGGAATTTTATGACGCGCACCGTCAGGAACTTGAGGGCGATCGCAAACTCAAAGCAAAGTGGGATAAATTCGTTTACGGACAACCCATTGAATGTACAGATTTTCTGATTGGTTTACTACAAGCATTCGAGCGACTGTTTGATCAAGCAGAAAATACTGCTGGCGTTAAATTTCTCAAAATTGAAACTCAGAAAAGCAGTAGAAAAAGTAAATGGTTAGAACTCAATGCCGATGTAGGTCGGTATTTCTGTACCCGCTATCGAGGTATTGAACAACTAACAAACCCTCATATTCAATGGGAAACTCATTGGTTGTTCGAGTACGACACATTGTTAGAAGAGACTAAAAAGAAGCAGAAAACAAAGTACCGAGAGAATACTTCGATAGCAAGAACTGCGACGGAAATCAAATTCTATGTCGAGATGCGGGATAACGCCCAGGAGCTAATTGCAAAGACTCAACTGGTCTGGCGTTGTAATCCAAATTCAATTGGAATGGAATTGGGTAGTGATTTGGAACGGCTACGCAAAGACTCACCTTTCCAACTGTCCCAGGTGTCGCGGGAGCTAGTCAGTAAGAAGGGGCGGTTGCAGGGCATTTCTCTATCAGATGTTGGAACCCTAATGGCCGCATATCGTCAAGATCGGGGTTCTTTAGTCAATAAATATGATCGCAA
Source organism: Leptolyngbya sp. O-77 (assembly GCF_001548395.1). Lineage (NCBI taxonomy): Bacteria > Bacillati > Cyanobacteriota > Cyanophyceae > Leptolyngbyales > Leptolyngbyaceae > Leptolyngbya > Leptolyngbya sp. O-77. Next base: position 3,791,426 of record NZ_AP017367.1, on the reverse strand, counting down.
GAGCGATCTAGATAAAGTTCTTCCCGCAAAACTCAAACAAGCCGTCGCAGATGCTCGTCTCTCAAAGGATGCGGCGGCAGAAATCACCATTGCTTGGGAAACTTTTGCAGAAAGATACAGAGCAGCGATCGCCAGCTTTACCAACGAAGGACAAGGGATTGCCAGTCCAGAACTGTTGCACCAGTGTGAAGCCTATGGCAACCTACTCAAGACTGTTCTAGAACATGTCAAAGGCGATCTCAATCGCATTGACTTCTATCAACCTATCTTGCGCTTGGGCTGCATTCGAGTGGAGCTTGGTAAACCCGCTGCCATCATCGCCCCTTGGCATCCGCTACGATTAGCCTCCCTAGCCGTCAAAGCCCGCCAATTAGCAGGACTCCTTAGGTACATCATCTCCACACCAGAGGTCAACTTTGGCGATTCCCGCCTATTTTTTGCTGATTTGCGAAACGAACTCGATCATCCCTACTATCCTGAAGTCTGTGTTGGCTACCAGGGGCAGCAGCCCGAATTGCTGTCTGTCTCTGATACGGTCAACGACTACAGCCTGATGGAGCGCCCCACGCGGGACGAGAGCGATCGCACAACCAACGAAAATCCGGCTGAAGCAGCCGATCGCTTGCTAGGGATCATCCGTCGCTACGTGGAACTGTTGCCCCATGAGAAAACGAATTTGAGCGTAGTTCTGTACCAAACCGACTCGATCAAACTGCCTCAAGCGATCGTTAACAAGCTGAGTGAAGAACTGCAAGACGATCGCGAAGAAGTTCGTTGTCAGGTTGTTCTGCGCCATCGAAATGGACAAAAACTCGCTCAACTCTATGAGCAGATGTTGGAAAGCTCTGACGCTGACCCCGATGCCTTCATTGCCAGTGAGGTTTCTCAAGACTTTATGGCAAGACTGCGGATCTCAGTCATGTCCAACGACGTTCCTTCCACAACCCCTACAGAAGGCAAATTTGCCGACATTGTGTTTCTGCAAGATGCAATCTCCCGGCAGGCGAAAGTGGTTTGGCAGCCTTCACCGTTTGACAGCAACACAGCCGAAATCTTAATCCATTCTCCTGCTCGTTGGGCACGGAAACGCCCGTCTGCTAAAGACGAGCTTAAATCCACCGTTTATCTCACCTGTCCGAAGCAAACGATGGTGGGTCAAGCCTACCTCGATATGGTGTATAGCCTGATTCAAGGTGAAGATTGCTCTCCTGATCAGCACTTTTTACCTGCCCGTCAGATCTCCTTCCAGGAAGAAACTACAAAGACAACTTTTGACGAAAGCCACCGTTTAGGAGAGTGGGTAGTCAATTACGATGATTTGCTGGAACGACGACAACTCGTTAACCAGGGCGTAAAGGTTATCCGTTATCAACAGAACCGTACCGATGAACGGAACTTCCTTGTCTCTTCGGACGCATCTCTGAATGTCCTTAAGGTGCTAGTCAGGAAGCGCTTAGAAGCCTTGAACTTAGGCTTGGAAAGCAACAGAATCGACAAACTGGTAGAACGCCTAATTAACGAAGCTAACGCCGTTTCCGGTGACATCGTGTTACGAGCCGCAAAATGCGGTAGATTCGCCAGCGAGCTAATGGGCGTTGTTCTCAGTAAAGCCTTAATCACAGCAGAGATGGGAGCGCAAAACCCGATCGGCTGGTACTTTCTGGATGACTACGCTTCTTGGTTAGGGCAAAAAGAAGGTCAAATTGCTGACATCATGGCAATTTCACCCCAGTATGTTGATGGCGAACCCATTCTAAAAGTCATTGTTTCTGAGGCAAAATACGTTGATGTAGCGGGCTTGGCTGATGCTCGCAAGACTTCCCAGAACCAGCTCCGGCAAACAGTTGATCGCATTGCCGATGCCCTCTTTATCAGTCCAGGTCGTCTTGATCGGGACCTCTGGCTATCTCGCCTTAGCGATCTTCTGCTCGATGGCATTGAATTTAGCTCCAACAACAAACTGAACATTGAACAATGGCGCGAACAAATCCGTTCAGGGACGCTTCGGATTGATTTATCCGGCTACTCTCAAGTCTTTGTATCCGGAACGAATGAGAGCAATGTAGAGGGGGAGCGATCGCCGATTCCTAAGGTGGAACGCTGCTTCCAAGAAGTGTTCGATCGGGAATCTGTCCGTAAACTGGTTCTGGCTTATGAGACAGGAGATCTACTCCTTCCCATAAGGGAACAGCTTGGCGATGACAAGCCTTGGGCAGTAGCAGAAGCATTACAACCTGCGGATCGAGTCACATGGGTTTTAGAAATTGGGAAGGTAGATACAGCAACGCCTCCCCCAGCAACACCTGCAAAAATTAATCCGCCTGAAAATCCTGACAGTCCTCTTCAGCTAACCCTGTCTGACCAGCCAATCGAACCTGAAACTACTATCCTTCCGGGTGCCTCATCTGTTGAAAGCGTAGATAGTTGGGCGAGTCCAGCACTGGTTTCCTGGTGGCAGCAGGGACAGGCACAGACCAGCCAAGGCGATGCAGTGGCAGAAAAATGGTTGGAGGAAGCGGCTGGAAAACTGCGGACGGCTTTATTGGGATACAACCTGCAAGCCAAAATTGAAGGTAAGCGCCTGACTCCAAACGCAGCGATCGTCCGATTCAAAGGTTCAGACAATCTGAAGCTAGATGACATCGAGAAGAAGCGATCGCAACTCCTGACCACTCACTCTCTAAACGTTATTAGCGTTTATGGTCAGCCTGGTGAAATCGTTGTCACCGTTGCCCGTCCCCAGCGCCAAACGATTTCCCTACGAGAAGTGTGGGCAAAACGAAAAATCAATCGATCGCCTTCGGGTGTGAACCTTAGCTTTGTCATTGGAGTTAAAGAACTGGATGGTGAATTGCTTTACCTTAATCTAGGCAGTAGCTTCGAGAATTTAGAACAACACGCTCCACATACGCTGATTGCTGGCGCTACAGGCAGCGGTAAATCGGTTCTGTTGCAAAACCTCCTTCTCGATATTTGTGCAACAAACTCTCCCAAACTGGCAAGCATTTATCTAATCGATCCCAAAATGGGCGTTGATTATGCCAACATCAGCGACCTACCTCATCTCAAAGAAGGAATCATTATTGATCAAGACCGTGCGATCGAGGTTTTGGATCTTCTGGTCGAGGAAATGGACAATCGATATCGAAAGTTTCTTCCTCAAAAAGCGAAATCCTTGCAGGACTACAACAGCAAAGTTCCTGAGCAGGATAGGCTTCCGGTGCTATGGCTGGTTCACGACGAGTTTGCTGAGTGGATGCTGGTCGATGAATATAAAGCGGCTGTATCGGCAGCAGTACAACGATTGGGGGTAAAAGCAAGAGCCGCAGGGATTTATCTCATCTTTGCTGCCCAGCGTCCTGATGCGAATGTCCTTCCGGTGCAGCTTCGAGACAACTTAGGAAATCGTTTAATCCTGAGAGTCGAGAGTGTCGGCACTTCGGAGATTTCACTGGGTCAAAAAGGAGCAGAAAACCTTTTAGGCAAGGGACATCTAGCTGCCCGCCTGACCAACCAATCTGATCTTATTTACGCCCAGGTGCCATTTCTAGCGGATGAAGAGATGGCTGCGATCGCTGAAATCATTAAGCAGCAATAAGAAACCCTACGAGGACTTCCTAACCTATAATTTGGGGCATGAACGAGCGAGCAAGCACCCTCCCCAAACCTATCTATCTGGACTATCACGCGACTACGCCTACAGATCCGCGAGTTGCCAGCTTAATGCTGCACTACATGACTGATGAGTTTGGAAATGCTAGCAGCACCGATCATGAGTGGGGCGATTGCGCTGAAGCTGCCATCAAGCAAGCTGCTAAAGAAGTTGCTGACCTCATAGGAGCCTCACCGAGGGAAATCATTTGGACATCTGGTGCGACCGAGAGCATCAATCTGGCAATTCAGGGAAGCCTAACCCCTAACCCAACGAAACCTCATCGAATTGGCTTAATGCCGATCGAACACAAAGCCGTCCTCGATACCTGCCATGCTTTAGAGAAGCGAGGTTGGGCTGAATTAATTTATCTCCGAGTAGATTCCACGGGCAGACTTGACTTGGAACATTTGGAACAAGTCTGCGCCGAGGGGCTGTCCCTGCTCTGTGTCATGGCGGCTAACAACGAGATTGGCAACATTTACCCTGTTCAAAAGATTGGGCAGATTTCCCAACACTACGGCATTCCTTTTCTATGTGACGGATCTCAGGCAGTCGGCAAGATTCCCATTCAGTTTGAGGAATGGGGCATCACCTACCTAGCAATCTCTGCTCACAAGTTCTATGGACCCAAGGGGGTTGGCGCACTAGCTGTTCGTAGAGGCTATCACCTGGAGCCGCTTATATTTGGTGGCGGTCATCAGCAAGGAATGCGATCGGGCACTCTCAACGTCTCTGGAATCGTTGGGTTGGGAGAAGCTTGTCGGTTGCGATCGCTGGAGATGGAAGAAGATGAGCGGGCGATTGCCATGAAGCGCGATCGACTTCAAGATCTGCTCCTAGAGAAGATCCCTAACCTAGTCATTAATGGAGATCCAGAGCATCGGCTGGCAGGAAATCTTCACATTTCAATTCCTGGTATTCCCAATAGTGCTGTCATCGCTAGAGTTCGTTCTAAATTAGCGATATCAACTGGATCAGCTTGTTCTTCCGGGGTGGAAGAACCTTCCCATGTGCTGCGTGCAATGAAGCTACAAGACAAAGTGATTGATGGGGCACTTCGTATTGGGATTGGTAAGTTTAGTCAGGATAAGGAGATTGACACAGCAGCAGACTTCTTAATAGAAGCCTATGAAATGACCCGTCAAGCTTTGTATGCTTAGGACTAATTCAATCTGTAATTCAATCTGTTAAGCTCTTTTGACGGTCGAAGAATATTTAGAGCCAGCTTTGTTGGAGATGTTTCGGCTGACGATTAGCCAGACCCGGTTGCAGCCCCTAAAAAACCGAACTTTGAGGAGACCAAAAGCGCTACCTGACCTTCAAATTCTGACCATGCACCCTTGCTGTTGCTCAGCGAGTTCGTCCCTTCTGCTCAGGAAAAACTCATTTCTGGTTTCGGGCATCCAGTTAAATTGGAGACATTCCGAAGATAGCCGCTGGGCTTGCAATGTACCCGCTATATTTGCCAAAACCCATGTTTTCCCCGGCTGACGGAGCCAATTCTCAACGCCCGCTGCGAGCGTCTCTGCAAATGAGGCTGACGCTGGGGGCGATCGCCGCAATTTGGGGCGGGCTTGGGTTGGGGATGCTGTGGATGTCCTGGCGGACGGAGCGAATGTTTTTGGCAGATCACCGGGCTAAGCTGTCGGCCGTGGTGCAGCAGATGCCCGATCAGGAAGTGGCGATCGCCCACGGATCTGCCTCCCAGAGCGACTTGCAGGACATGGTGAATCGGCTGTCGTCGGCTAGTACGTGGCTGTGGATTCGAGATAACAATGGCGACATCTTAGCCCGCTCTAACAATCTTCAGGTTTCTGAAAACCAGGATGCGCTGCTGGAGCTGTCGGAAACAACCCCTACGCCCAAAATCCTGCGGCTACAGGGGCAGTTCATCATTTGGTGTACCTATCCGCTAGAGCATAGCGGGCAAATCATCGGGCAACTCTATGTCGCCCAGGACGTGACCCGCGACTACAGCATGTTGCAGTCGGTCAACCGCGACCTGATGATGGGCACAGGCATGGGGGTGGTGACGATGAGCGGGCTGGCGGCCTGGCTAATTTGGCGATCGCTCTCGCCGCTGCGGCAGGCAAACCAGATCGCCGAAGCCTACAGCGCTGGCAGCACCAGCATCTCTCGCCTCGACCCAAAGCAAGTGCCCGTGGAAGTGCAAGAGCTGGTTCACACCTGCAACCGACTGGTCGATCGCCTATCGCAAACCGCCGAACAGCAGCGCCAGTTTACCAACGACGTGTCGCACGAACTCCGCACGCCGCTGAGCCTGGTTTACGGCTATTTGCAAAGCACCCTCCGCCGCAGCCCCAACCTCACCGAGGCGCAGCAGGAGATGCTGTCGATGGCGGTTTCCGAAACCGAGCGCACCATCGAGCTGCTCCAGGGATTGCTAGAACTCGCCCGCACCGACAGCAGCGCCGTGCTGTTCAACCTGGAACCCGTGGCGATTGGCGATGTGGTAGACGACGTGATCCGCATGACGGAACAGTTCAAGCAGCGATCGCTGAAGCTGGAAACACCCAGCCAGCCGATTGTTGCCCGGGCCGACCGCGAACATCTGCTGCGCGTGTTGGTGCATTTGATAGACAACGCGATTCAGTATTCCGAACCCCACCAGCCCATCAGCTTGACGCTCAGCCGTCGAGCGCCCTGGGCGCTGATCCAGGTGCGCGATCGCGGCTGTGGCATCCCCAAAGAAGACCAGGCGCGAATTTTTGAATCCTTTTATCGCGTCGATGCCTCCCGCAGCCGGGCCACAGGCGGCGTGGGCCTGGGGCTGGCGATCGCCAAATCCCTCGTCGAAGGCATGGGCGGGCAGATTAGCGTCGAATCCACCCTTGGCGTGGGGAGCGTGTTTACGGTAAAGCTGCCGCTTTTGGAGTGACGGAGTGATGGAGTGACGGAGTGACGGAGTGATGGAGTGATGGAGTGATGGAGTGACGGAGTAATGAGATGAGGAGATATCTCACTCTCACCCCCTCCCGCTCTCACCCACTCCCGCTCTCACCCCCTCCCGCCCTCTCGCTCTCTCCCCAACACCCCTAACCCCCAACCCCTAACCCCCAACCCCTGATCATGTCTACTATCCTCTTAGTTGAAGACGAAGAAAAGCTGGCTCGCTTCATTCAGCTAGAACTGGGCTGCGAGGGCTATCAGGTCAACGTCGCCCACGACGGCTTGAGCGGGCTGACGCTGGCGCGAGAAACGCCGCCCGACCTGGCAATTTTGGACTGGATGCTGCCGGGGATGACGGGAGTGGAGCTATGCCGCCGACTGCGCTCGACGGGCAGCAAGATTCCGGTGATTTTGCTGACGGCGAAGGACGAAATTGGCGATCGCGTGACGGGGCTGGATGCCGGAGCCGATGATTACGTCGTCAAACCCTTCAGCATTGAGGAACTGCTGGCCCGCGTCCGCGCCCACCTGCGCCGCACCCAGGAACCCGACCCCGACGCGCTGGAGTTTGCCGACCTGACGCTGAATCGCCGCACCCGCGAGGTGTTCCGCAATGGTCGCCTGATCGAACTCACCGCCAAGGAGTTTGACCTGCTGGAGCATCTCATGCGCCGACCCAAACAGGTGATCACGCGCGATCGCATTTTGGAAGAAGTGTGGGGCTACGACTTCATGGGCGATTCCAACATCATCGAAGTCTACATCCGCTACCTGCGCCTGAAGCTCGAAGACCAGGGCGACAAACGGCTGATCCAAACCGTGCGCGGCGTGGGCTATGTGCTGCGGGATTAAGACGCGCTAAAGCGTGGTGTCTACATCTCTAGCTACATCTCTAGATTGATGCAGGATTCGGATGATTTCCAACCCTTTTTCGGTGCTTCGATAGAACACAACGTAGGGCTTGATGGGAAAGCTCCGCAAATTGGGCAGCAGTTCGTCACGGCTTCGCCCCATCGCTGGAAACTGCGCCAGCATCGGCAACCGATCGAGGATCTTTGCGAGCATCAGATCTGCCGCAACTGGATCTCGGTTGGCGGTGCAAACCCAAATGTTTTCTAAATCCTGCTCTGCCTTGCGCGACAGCCTGTAGCGGTTCATGCGTCATCCATCGCTGCGAGCCTGTTTGAGGCGGCGCTCTCCCCTCGCCCGAATTGTTTCTCTCAGCAAGGGCAAAGAAGCGTCGTCATAGTCTGAAGCTTCATCCTGGTCAAGTTGGGCTGTTCCAAGCGCAAGGTCGCGCTGAAGCAGTTCTAGCTTGATTTGCTGCAATTCTGCCTCAGCCAATCGCAGCCGATCGACCATTTCTTGAAATGCTTTAGCATCCTGCACGACGACCTCTGCTTTGCCGTTGACCGTCAGCACGAGCGGAGAATTTGTCTGGCGAATGCGCTCTACAAACTCTTTAGCATTACGCTTGAAGTCCGTCAGCGAATAGATATTGCTTACATTAATCACGGTTTCTGCACTGAATTCAAACCTGATTCAATGCTAATGCATTCGGTGATCGTTCCAAGAGCTAAGGATTAGCCCTATCACTCTATGACTCTCTTGGTCTTTTGCCAAACTACGCCCAAAGCACCAACCCCGGCTGATAGGGGCTGCTGAGGTTTTCGTGCTTGGGCAGGATGCGAAGCGAAAGTCCCTGAAAGCCGCTGTTGCGATAGGCGATCGCCCGCCGATACACACTCGTTTCAGGATTCTCGGAATCGGCCCCAGCATAATCCATCACCACAGGCTGCCCGTTGGCGATCTCGCCGTTTTCATCCACTGCGCCCAGGTACAGTTCCACCTGCACATCGTCAGAAGTCAATTTGCCCAGTCGGATATAGGCGGTGACGAGAATTTCCTGCTCCACCTGGACGTTTCCATCTGAAGACACGTCTACCCGATCAACCTTCATGTCGTACCAGTGTTCAAACAGGTGGTGATGCCAGCGGGCCAGGTCTTTGGCGGGGGCATAGTCGTTGGCAATCATGGCACGAGCGCGATCGCTCGCCGGAAAATAGGCCCGCTCTGCATATTCCGCCACCATCCGCGCCGTGTTGAACGTCGGCAAATTCAGCCGAATCGCGTCCTTCATCTTGGCAATCCAGCCGTGGGGAATGTCGTTTTCGTCGCGGTCATAGAACAGCGGCACGATCTCCTGCTCCAGCAGGTCGTAGAGATCATTTGCTTCTACCTCGTCCTGCTCCTCTGGGTCGTCGTAATCTTCGCCATGCCCGATCGCCCAGCCTGTGCGAACGTAGTCTGCCTCATCCCACCAACCATCTAGCACGCTGAGATTGGGCAAGCCGTTCATTGCCGCCTTCATGCCGCTGGTTCCAGAGGCTTCACGCGGGCGGCGCGGCGTGTTTAGCCAGATGTCGCAGCCCGCCACCATCATCCGCGAAACGTGAATATCGTAATTGGGAATAAACACGATGTGGTGGCGAATGTCGGCCTCGCGAGTAAAGTGGACAATTTGGCGGATGAGTTCTTTCCCAGGATTGTCTTTGGGGTGGGCTTTGCCCGCAATGATGAACTGCACCGGATGGTTGGACTTGAAGCGATCGCCCAGCCCCAGCATAATCCGCTTGATCCGCTCCACATCCCGCATAAACAGCGTCGCCCGCTTGTAGGTGGCAAAGCGCCGCGCAAAGCCAATGGTCAACACTTTGGGGTCTAGCACGTCTTGCGTCTGGCTGAGTTCGATTGGGGAACCGCCGCGATCGCGCAAACTCTGCTGCAACCGCTCCCGCACAAACAGCACCAGCTCCGACCGACAGCGCTCGTGGTTTCGCCAAAACTCCTCATCAGGAATGTTGCTTACCCGCTCCCACAAGGGATCGCTGGCAGGAGCCATGTTCCAGCTTGGGCCGAGGTAGCGATCGTAGAGATCTTGGGTAGACTTGGCCACGCAACTGCGGGCATGAACCCCGTTGGTAATCGAGGTAATCGGCACTTCTGCCAACGGCAGCGCCGGCCACAGCGTGGCAAACATCGACCGCGATACCTCGCCGTGTAATTTACTCACGCCGTTGACAAATGAGGCCATCTTGAGCGCCAAAATCGCCATACTAAAGGGAGCCGCCAGATCGCCCGGATTGTCGCGTCCCAGCGAGAGAAACTGCTCCCGCGCCAGCCCAAACTTTTCGGCATAGTGCCCCAGGTAGTAGATGATTTTGTCGGCGGGAAACAAGTCGATGCCTGCGGGCACGGGCGTATGTGTGGTGAACACCTGACTCGCCTGAGCAACCTGTTCCGCTTCTTCGTAGGTCAGCCCGTCTTCTTCAATCATCAGGCGAATCCGCTCCAGCGCCAAAAACGCCGAGTGCCCCTCGTTCATGTGATATGCAGTGGGTCTAAGGCCGAGTGCCCGCAGCATCCGCACGCCGCCAATGCCCAGCATCATCTCTTGATGAATCCGCAAGTCCAGGTCGCCGCCATAGAGTTCGTCGGTGATGTCCTGGTCGTATTGGTTGTTTGGCTCGATGTTGGTATCCAGCAGGTAGAGGGGAACCGTACCCACCTGCACGCGCCAGATGCGGGCGTAGACCTGGCGGCCGGGGTAGTCTACCGTGATGCGAATCTCGGAGCCGTCGGGGTGACGCTCCAGATGTAGCGGCATATTGTAAAAGTCGTTGATGGGGTAGCGCTCCTGCTGCCAGCCGTCGGCGTTGAGGTATTGGGCAAAGTAGCCTTTTTGATAAAGCAGACCCACGCCCACCAGGGGCAAACCCAGGTCGCTGGCAGACTTCAAATGGTCGCCCGCCAGCACGCCCAAGCCGCCGGAGTAGATCGGCAGGCACGAAGTCAGCCCAAATTCTGCCGAAAAGTAGGCATAGCAGTCGGTTAGCCCAGCGTCGGGGGCGATCGCCTGGGGCGTTTTGCCGTTGGGCGTGGCAGATTTGGGCGATCGCCGCTTGCGAAACCAGCTCGGCTGCCGCAAATAGTCATCCAACTGCCGCTCCACACGCTCCATCTGTGCCAGAAATCCGTCATCTTCGGCCACCTCCCGCAGGCGTGTCTGGCTAATCGTACCCAGCATCAGCACGGGGTTGTGTTTGCTGGTTTCCCACAGATCCCGATCCAGCCGTCGAAACAGGTCAGTGGCTTCATAATTCCAGTCCCAGTGCAGGTTGTAGGCGATGCGCCGCAGCGGTTCGAGCTGGGGCGGCAGGGCAGGGGTGACGTTGAAGGTGCGGATGGGTTTCATAGAGGGAAGAACGAAGAGGGAAGAAAAAAGAACGAAGAGGGAAGAGGGAAGAAAAAAGAACGAAGAACGAAGAGGGAAGAACGAAGAATATGGAGGGAAGGGGGGGAATTCTTCTGAGGGGAAATGGTGGGGGGCTGGGGATGAGGTTGCTGGGAGATTTGGAGCAGACATGGGCTGGCAATCCAGAATCGCAAATCCACAATCGAGAATTGATTCTGACTCCTGTATTGTGTCCTGAGCAGATTCTAAGGATGCGGGGCTTAATACTTTTTCTCTACTGCATTGCGTTGCGTTACGAATGAGTAAAAAATAAGCAAAAAAAGAGCGACCAGCGGCCGCTCCTCAGGAGAACTCTGAGCTAGAAAACAGGAGTTAGAAAACAAAAGACTGCATCGATGTTGCTAGATGACGAAGTTGGCGGAGGTGACGCTGCTAGCCTGGGTGTTGCTTAGGGTGTTGCTTAGGTTGGCGATCGCCACGAAGTTGGTTCCTGCGCCGCTGCCGTCTACATCGACAAAAATGCGCGTCGCTGTGCCCACTTGCGACAGCTTGACGTAGGCGCTGAGCCGCTGGAACGGCGTGCCCCCTGCTAAAAAGGCGGGCTGCTGAAAGATGCCGCGCAGGTCGATGACATCGGTCGTCTTGAAATCGGCGATCGTGTCAACGCCTTCGGCCAGGCTATTGAACACGAACATATTCTTGCCGCCGCCGCCGATCAGCACGTCGTTGCCTGCGCCACCGATCAAGATATCGTTGCCTGCCTGCCCCCGCAGCGTGTCATCGCCCGCGCCGCCGACGAGTTGGTCATTGCCGCCGCCGCCGCGCAGGTCATCGTTGCCGCTGCCTCCATCCACCAAGTCACTGCCGCCGCGAGCAATCACGCGGTCGTTGCCGCTCCGCGCAATGATCCGATCATTTCGATTGGTTCCCCGCAGGGTTTCTGCTCGGTTGGTGCCTCGGACAACGTTGGGACGACGGCCCAGCGAAAACACTAGGGGTGTTCCCAGTTGCCCACTGGGCGCAGACGGCACGGGCAATAGTTCTTCATTGCCGGGGCCCAGATCGTCTGCGGTCATCTCCCAGGTGTCAAAAGCGGCTGCGGCTAGCGCATTGCCTGCCAGGTCGGTGATGTCGCTCACGCTTAGCGCCAGGTTATACGCTCCGGCGCGGCTGGTCAGCCGATTCAGGTTGCCCAGCGTAAAAGTTCTGTTGTCGGCCGTTGACAGCGTAGCGGTACTCAAATCCAGCGCAGTACCGCTACGGGTGAGCTGCAAATCGCTCAGGTCAAAGTTCCTGACGGCTTCGCTGAACTGGATCGTGATAGAACCCAGCGCCGCCGTTCGAGGATCGGGCGCAACATCTAAAATATCGACGGTCGGAGCCGTGCGGTCGATGGTGAAAGCGACAGTGCCGTTGACACCAGCCACCAGAGACGAGTTTTCGGAGTCCTTGATGGAGCCGTCATTCAGCACATTCAGGCGAATCGTGCCGCTGCCTGTGCCCGTGTTGGCCACCACCGTAAATTTGCCGTCTGTGCCTGTGACGCTGGCCACGCTTGCCCCGGTCAGCCCTGTCGTGGACAGGCTGAAGTCGGTGACATCTACACCCGTGACGGGTTCGCTAAAGATGACCGAAAAGCTGACGGTTGGGGCATTGGTGGCTTCGGGGCCGACGCGGGAAATGGCGAATACGCGGGGAGCCGGGCCTGGCAACTCTGCCGACAGAATCACGCCAAAGAAATTGTCGTTGTTGGCGGGCGAGTTGTTGTCGCTGCTGGCGCTGTTGCCTTGGGCAAAGAGGCGATCGCCCGTCACGGTGGGCAGACGAGTCGGCATCCCCAGATTATTGCCGTTGCTATTGGTCAACGAGTTGAGCGCAAAAATCGCGCCGCCCAAGCCCTGACCATCGCCGCCTGCGCCCGCACCGCCCTGAGCGCTGTTATTGATGAAGCGCGTGTCGGTCATCGTCAGAGACCCCGTGCGGATGAAGATGGCACCACCCATGCCTGCGCCGCCACCGCCGCCGTTGCTATTGCCATTGCCGCCGCCAAAGCCGCCCGCACTCGATAGCGTTAGGGTCGTTCCGCCGCCGCCGCCGCCAAAGCCGCCCTTGCCGCCCTGACTGCCGTTGGGATTGGCTGCCCCAGAGCCGCCACCCGCGCCGAAGCCGCCATCGCCACCGTTGCCGCCAAAGCTGCCGCCGCCACCACCGCCGCCGCCGCCGCCAAAGCCACCGCTCGCGCCAGAGCCGCCGCCGCCGTCTACACCCGCGCTGTTGCCGCCCACGCCGCCGATGCCTGCGCTGTTCAACAAGCCGCCAGGGCCGCCCGCGCCACCTGTGCCGTCGGCGTTTCCAGGGCTGCCGTTGCCGCCGAAACCGCCGCCGCCGCCCGCAGCACCCGACACGAGGTTCGCAGCGCCGCCATCGCCGCCCATGCCGCCGCCACCCTGGCCCAGCCCAGCTCGCCCTTGTCCGCCAGCCGCTACGTTTTCGCTGAGGGTAATGTTGTTGAGGGTGACGTTGCCATCGTAGATAAAGAGCGCACCGCCCAAGCCGCCACCACCGCCAGAACCGTCGCCCCCTTCAGCCCGTCCCTGCGTTAGCGTCAGGTTTTCTAGTGTGACGGTGCCGCCTTCGATGAAGAAAATCCGGACATCGCCCTCGTCGCTGATGCTGTTATTGTTGGCATCGCCGCTGAGACTGAAGGTGTTACCTGTGCTGCTGCGGATGGTGAGGCTAACGGATTCCTTGATAAAGGGCAGCGCACTGGTCAGGACAATATTGTCAGTAATTTCAATAACATCCGCTTCGGCGTTGGTATTTGCCGAATTGATGGCGTTGACTAACTCCAGGAACGTAGCAACAGAAAAAGTAGCCATAACTGCTTCTGGTAAATCTATGAAATCTGCAAAACTTCAGCAGGCTGAGAATGCCAAATCGTCAAGCAGTCGCCTTCAGACCATGACCCTTGGCTCAGGCCAGGTCGCGAAATCGACTTGTACGCACACCAAATCAACCTCGCCCTGGGCGACTATGACCCCCCTTAGAGAGTCTGCACTCTTCCCTAAAGCGACACTAAGCGTGATCTCTTATACAAGTACCTGAGGGCGATCGCCCCTTGCAAAGGAAATCTAGTAAGTTTTACGGAGCCTTTATGTTGCGAGAATCTACGTAAGGCTTGTAAAAATTTTTCTCAGAGTTTTTCCGGATATTGCAAAACGCCACGAGGAATTGGCACGTCGTGCTTTGCAGCATCCAAATGTTTCAGTCGCCCCAATACCGTCAAACCAAAAGTGTTGAATCTTAAGATTTTCTTTTCTAAAAATAGACACACTAATCCTGTGGCAAGCTGGTTTTGTCAACAAAACACTAATTTTTGGAGCCAGTGGGCATAACTGATATTTTCACACATAAAAGCCTGTAAATATCGTAGCTTATCTAATACTTTGTTGCCAAATTCTTTCGGAATTGTCACCAATTGCAAAATCACATAAGCTACCAAACACGCATAAATCTGCATCTCAATCCCGTTCACATTCTTAGTAATTAGTCGATCTAGTTTCAGATGCATCTTCAGAAATTTCCAAAATAACTCTATCTGCCAACGCAAACGATAAAATTCGCTAATTTCCTCATTGGAAATGGTATTTTCTCCCCCTATCGGTAGATTCGTTGACAAGCGATATTCTGTTTGTGATTCTAAATCACAAAAGGCGACAACCCGTGCTTCAACTTGCTCCTTACCCGTGCCAATCAAGAAGTTGCCATTTTCTAGCATCTTGAGACTAATATTATTCTTGATTCTGACGATAAAGTAGCGATTCTCTTGATTCAGTAAATAGCGAATTCGAGCTAGGCTAAAAAAGCCCCGATCCATGACCCCGACACTATTATCAGGCACAGCATCGATCGTTTCCTTCCCATGTTTACTGTCATGACCTTGACCAAAGTGGATGAAAACACCCCCCGGCTCATGTGTCATTAAATCTAAACCACTAAACAGCTTTACTTGGTGAATACCCTGCGCCCAGAGCAACTTGCTCGTCAAACTAACAATGGTTGAATCCAGCGGAAATAAAGTCAGCTTTGCAGCATCAATCTTATGCCTTTTGTGGAGTTCCTGCTTCAATACCCAAAAAAGATCATAAAGTATCTGGGGATCACGGTTCTTGCTGGCTTTAGAAAAAGTAGAAATCTTGACCTTGATGCCACGAATATTTAAGCGCTTGAAGACGCTCCTCATACTGCTTTGACTCTGATCGAGAACCAAGGAGAGCCAAATAGAAACAAATAGAAAGCTGTTGAGAACCGGATAGTCATCCGTGGCGAGGTGGCCCAGATGCTTTTTGACGATCTCAGGAAAGTTTGATATCATGATACTAACATTATTTTCTTTTTTATAGCCTCTAGTTTACACGATTAGGGGCTATTTTTTTAAACATATTTGCTATCATTCAACACTTCTGCCGTCAAACACCTTTCAGCAAAGGATTCTGGCAGATGTTCAATGGGCTGACTTGATGCAAGGATAGTCAGGCAGCGTTCGGAAATCTACGCAGGCTGATGCACCAGTGAATGCCCCAGAGCATCGGTGCGGGGTCGGCACGATACACTAGTGCCGTTGTATAAAGAACGACTTCGCCGTAAATTTTCTGTCCGCACAACTAGCAGCGTGATGGCGCTAGTTCGACGGATCGCGCCAGAAGACAATGTTTTCGTTGAGCGTGACCAATTGAGCGCCGGGGTAGTAGAAACTGAGGATGCGGGCGGCTGACCAGCCCAGTCGTCCCAATCGATAAGACCCTGTCTGGCTCATGCCAACGGCGTGGCCCAGTCCCCCGCCGACAAAGGTGTAGCCCTTGAGTACCGTCATCGTCGGCACGCGGTTTTGCGCTTCTAGCGAATCGCCTGTCGCTTCCTCGGCGGGCTTTGCAGCTTTGATAGGCGATGGCTCGGCGGGGTCAGGTTCGGCCGCAATGGGGGATGGCTTAGACACCGAAGGGGCTAGATTAACCTCAGCACCCGCCTCTCCGTCCTCTGGCGCGGCTGAGCTAGGCGCGTTTTGGGGAATAGGCACCTGGGCATAGACGGGTTCCAGGTAGAACAGGGTACTAGTGGGGGCATAGAGCGCCCGGAGAATCTCGTCTTTTTCTAGAGTGATTGGGCCGCGATCGCTCTGGATGAGCAGCTTTTGCACCCGACCGGCGGGCGATCGCTCCACCACCTGCACCGACTCGACTCGCGTTAGGTTGGCAAAGGGATGACGCTGGCTCTGCAAATAGCGGCGTAGCCCTTCGGCAATGTTTTCTAGGGTGCTTTCTTTGCGCCAGCGGAAGCTGTCCCAGCCCGCTTCGTTAAAGCCCTGCCGCAGGTTCAGAAAAGCGCGTAGATTCATCTCGTCTGACAGGGGGCGATTGGCCAAATCCCACACGCCTTCTACGGAGTCCACCACGGCCCTCAGGTAGGGACGGTTTTGCCCGTTCCACACGTCAGCAAAAGGAGCCGTGATGCCGCCCGTGGTGGAGGAATAGAGCGCGTCGATTAGCTCGTTGCGATAGGTCAGCACCTGCCCCCGCGTGGCGGCGATCGCCCGATCTGCTGATTCGACCGCGCCTGTCAGTCCTTTATAAACCTGGCACTGAGTATCAGCACAGAGTTCATAGCCATCGATGGCAAATCGTCGCAGGTTTCGCAGGGCATAGGTGCGCGCCAAGATCGCCTGGGCCTGGACTGCGGTAGGCGGCGCAGACGGCCCAATTTCGTGGGGCACGACCCCGCGCAGGTAGGTTTCCGTGGGGACGTAGTTGACGAGGGTATAGTTGCCGTAGGCGTTGGGCTGGAGGCGCAGACTGCCGCCATAGAGCCGACGGTTTGGCACATTGGCATTGCGAGCCGCGTTGGGGGGCAGTTCGCCCTCCGTGACAAACACGCGGCTGTAGGACGAGACGATTTCTACCTCATCGCGCATCAGGCGGTTGCCCTCCACCTCCAGCACGGCGCGGGGCACCTGCCGCTGCACCCGGCGATCGATAAAGGCGGTGCGCGCGCCCTGAGCTTGCAAATTCTTCAGCAACAGCCGACGCACCAGTGGCGTTTTGTAGGTGTCGCGCTTGGCCCACACCTGCCACTGGCGCGGCTGGGCCAGCTCGACCTCGATGCCGCGCGATCGCCATTGATTGGCCTGGTCTTCTGCGCTCTCAAAGCTGCGGTGGTTGCCTAACACCACTTTTTCCACCACCTTTGGTTCTGGCAGCGGTTCCATGACCACGCCCACCTTCACCGGAGCGGCGGTGGTCACGATCCGGTCTTGTCCGTCTTCGGTTTTGAAGCGGAGCGAGAGGCGATCGCCCTCAGCGGGTTGCAGCGTCAGCACGTCCTGTGGTTCGTCGCCAAAGCGCTGCACAATGCCGATTTTTAGCACGGGGTTGGGCGGGGGCGCAGTTTGAGCCAAAGCGCAATCGCCCATGCTAACCCAGCAAGCCGCCATCATGACTGCGCCCGTCAGCCCCGACCGCACAAAGGCAGGGCGCTGGGTAAAGGAAGTGCCTGAGGTGGTGGGGGCTTCCTCTCGATTCACTCGGTTCACAAAGCTGCGGCGCTGCATCTTTCCAAGTCGCATCTCTCTAAGTGATGTAAGAGGGCTGTCCATATTGGCTTTTGGCTAGCTCTACGTTGGGATTGCTCTGCGTTGGGCCGACCGTTTCAAACGTTTCAAACAACGTGCTGACTGAGCTGACGATGCAAAAGCAAGAAACAGAATGAAACCAATATCAAAATCAACAAAACGATATCAAAACAAAAAATTACGGCTTGCTATGACCTCCGTGCCCTTTGCGTCTTGACTATTCGCAAAATTTAAGTTCGCAAAATTTAAGTTCGCAAAATTTAAGTTCGCAAAAACGAGAAAATGCGAAATCTCTTAACCACACCCAATATAAAGCAACAAACAAAGTAACAAATGATGAGGCGCGATCTGTCTATCGGCAAGGATTTTACGCAGGCACGGCTGAAGCAGGGTAATCCCCCCGCAGACATCGCGTGGGTCGGTGTAGTGTGCTAAAGACACCATAGCCCTGCGCTATCTTAACGTGAAACGCAAAGTTAGTCCCTCTCAAGAGAGAGTAAGCTGCCAAAAATCTTGCAGAATGCCCGTCTATTCCGAAGAACACCGATCTAGACTAAAAGAGCGATCGCACATAAACCGTGATTCTAATTACGCAATTCCGCACTAGAATTTGGACGCGCTCTACAACGCTGCATCAGCGCCCGCACTCAAGCCCTGAAATGCAAGCATGGGCAGGTTTGTAAGCCAAAATCCAACCCCAAAACGTTGATTTTTCTTGCGACATGGGAAGAATAGCGGCATTTTCGGGGAATCCTAAGCTAAATGAGGCGTACTTGGCGTACTTCTTGGCGCACTTGTAGAGGCGTACTTTGTAGAGGCGTACTTTGTAGAGTAGGTGCATAGAGTAGGTGCGTACTTAGGCGCTCCCAGTGGAACCAACCTGCTAGTTTCAGCAACTCCAAGCCCCTCCCTTCGTTTCCTTCAAGACAACCGTGACGTATCAACCGGCGCAACTTCAAGACTTAATTCGGGCGATTGACGAGGTGCTGGGCAAATCCAGCCCCCGCTTGCCCTGGGTGATGAGCGGCGAGGCAGACCAGCAGCGTCGTATCTTGGAGGAAACCCGGCGGTATCTGGCGCAGATGCAGCAGCAGGGGGCTACGGCGGTGAGCAGCGCCCTTGCTCACGACCCCGTGAATCAGGGCTATGGGGTGTCTCTGTCTCCAGTCTCGCCAGCGGAGTCAGCCCAGCAGGTGCTACAAGCCATGCTGCAAGAGATGACCTACTTGCGGACGACGGTAATGCAGCCGCTGCGGAAGGATCTGGAAGTGCTGTATCGTCAGCGCGATCGCCTCCTGCAAGAAATCCACGAGCTTGAGGCTCAGCGCCAGCAGGCCGTGCTGACGGATGCCACACCGCCGCCTGCGGTCACGCTGCCCGCCGCCGACCAGCAGCGCCTCATCTCCGAGTTTTTGCAAACGCTGATGGGCCGGTTGCAGGCAGATTTGTCAGGGCAGGTCGCCCAAATGCTGACGGAGATCGAGGCCCAGGCTGCGGGTGCTGGTGCCAGCGTTGCAGAGCCACATCGCCCCTCTACTGCATCAGAAACAGCCGACCCGGCTGTGCCCCTATCTGCAACTGAGGTGCCCGCCCTCACGCCTGCCGAGCGCCTCCAGCAAATTCAGCGCATCCAGGCTCAGTCTGACCAACTGCTGCTGAAGCTAGACAACAGCCTGCGCGTCATCTTCGAGTCGCTCCAGAGCAACATCGAAACCTATCAGGAATCGCTCAGCCTGGGGCTAGACAAGATGAATACCCTGGGGCAGCAGGGCGAGTCCATCTTTGCGGCAATGGTGAATCGCCTAGCCGAACAGCTTAGCCGAGAAGCCTCCCACTATCTCCAGGCATCGATTCAAGATGCCGAATGGCAGCCCGCTACTAGCCTGCCCCAGTCGTCCGCCCGCCCGCCCGTCCCAGAGCCAACGACAGAGCCAGCGACGGAACAGTGGCCACCCGCCTCGCTGGAAACCACCGCTTCCTCTGCCCGCCCGCAGTCCGACAGCCTCGACCCAATCGACCAACTCCTCAGCGAACTGGAAGACGAACTGACGGTATTTCAGGTGCCGGAACCTGTTTCGGATGAAGACTTGACCGTATTCCAGGTGCCGGAATCCGATTTGGATGAGGAACTGACGGTATTCCAGGTTCCGGAACCCAGCCCGGAATCTGGTGCGGCTGATCGTGTGGCCCCCGAAAGCGGGTCAGACCCAATGTCCGCCGATACCCGCCCGATGGGTTCCACTGCCTATCCGGGACTGCTGGACGAAATTGATGACCTGGAAGCCTTGGAACTGCTGACTCAGGAGCTAGAGCGGCTGGAACTGGCATCGGTGCCGGAACTGCCAGAACTGGAGGACGACGCGGAGTTTGCATCGCTAGATGATGGCGACGAAGACCTGACGATGTTCCAGATTGACGAGTCGGCGATGACGGATTTCTCGGCGGATGAGCCACTGGGCGATCCGCGCACGGTCTTGCAGGTCGATGCCGAAGAGGCTGAAGAGGATGCCGAAGAGGCTGAAGCGACAGAAGAAGCTAAAGAAGCCCCCGCCAGCCTAGGCTTGTCAATTGAAGATCTGGACTCGGCGCTAGATCTACTAGGGCAAATTAGTACCCAACTGGATGCCGAGCTAGAGCAGGCAGGCTCCACCGACGGGCCTAATAGCGCCGACCTGACGACGGGATCTGGGCTGGATGCTGACTCCGTTAGCGGTACAGACCCCTATGACGAACTGGATGCGTTTTACGAGAGCCTGTTTGGCATAGACGCGGCTGGGGCCACCAGAGAGGCGGCAGACACGGCAGATGATGAGCCAGTCGATCAACACCTGTCGGATGCGGATCAGCGATCGCTCGTTCAGCCCGCCCCCGATCTGACGGACGTCGCAGAACCCGGTTCGGTGAATGAGTCTGATGAGTCTGATCTGTCTGGTTCGACAGATCTGAGCGATACGCCCCCCCTTGATGCTGAGTTGGGCAGCCTGGACAGCCTGGATCAGGCTCTGTTTGGCGGACAGGCAGACCCAGCCAGCGATGCAGCCGATGCGACCGATGCGGCGATCGCCAGCCCCAGCGTTGATGAACTGGTGGACTTGTTGAGCGAGTTCATGAATGTCCCTGCTGGGGAAGCCCGTGCTGGAGAACTAGCAGAGCCAGCCGAGCCGACGGCGCAAACCGAGTCCTCCGCCTTTCAGCCGCCTCATTCCACAGCGCCTTATTCCACAGAGCGATCGCCCGAAGCAGTCGAGCATCTGCTGTTTGGGGAATCTCCGGAGCCGCCTCCCGCCGAGGAGCCGGACGGTGGACTGTTTTCGCCCCAGCCCAACAAGCCGGAGGTGATCCGCTCCCTCAACGACCTGCTGCAACTGATGGCGGCAGAATCCGCAGAAGAGTCGGCGGTGGGGCTGCCAGCAAATGGACTGGCGACCGATGCCGAAGATCGCTACGAGCCTGCAAATCCGGGCGAAGACCTGTTGGGTGGCGACGATGTGCTGTCCAGTCCCCGTCCCGATGTACAGGTGACCCAGACCACGCTGGAGCAGTTGGCGGCTGATTTATCAGATCTGGAGGGGCTGGCGGCGGATGCCTTTAGCACCGACTTGGCTGCCCTCAGTTCGTCCGCAGCAGCGCCCGCCACAGGCGTATCTGAAACGAACTCTGAAACGGACTCTGAAACGAGCAGTAGCTTTACAGATTCGCTGGCAGATTGGGGGCAATTCCCGCAGGAATCGTTGCGCGAATCGCCCGATCCGTTCCCCGCTGCGGGTTCGGCTGCCGAACTGACCAACGAGGGCCAATCCTACTGGCAGGGCGGTTCTTTCGCTCAGAATGCCCCGACGGAAGAGGATCTGTTTATCTCCAGCCTGTTTCCTGTCGAAGATGGGTCGGACGACGAGATGACGCTGCTGCTGGACAGGCCGCCGGGACTCTCCACTCCCTTGCCCGAAAAAGCGATCGCTCCTCTGACCACACCAGAATCGCTGGCGGATTGGGTCAACGCGCTGGATGAAACCGAACTGCCGCCCGACCGAGAAGACCTGAGCCTGAGCGACTTTCAGGCGGTGATGCAAACGGAGCCTATACCGTCGGACGGGATGGGGGCGATCGCCAATGTGCAAACACCCCTCCACCCAGCGGATCAGTCGTCCCTGGTGGAGGAGTCAGTGGAGGAGTCATTAGAGGACTCGTTCGCTGACGATTTTTCGGATGACTTCTCTGGCGATTTCTCCAGTGATTTTTCCGGCGATCTGCTTGCCGAGGATCTATTCTCTGGTCTAGAAGTCTCTGGCCTAGAAGGTTTTGGCCCAGGCAGTGCCGCCGTATCTCCCGCCGTACCTCTCGCAGAAGCGCCCTCAGCCGCGCCTGCACCCACGCCCTCGGACATGCCCTCAGACATGCCTGCTGAGGATGTCGGGCTAGCGTCTACCAGCCTCGACGATTTTTCGGCGGATTTTGCTGTGCCTGCCTCGCCTGCGCCGTCCCAGGGCGTTCCTGCGCTCCCCCCTGACCTCGCTCCCCCTCCGGCAATTCCCAACAGCCTTGAAGATCTGTTTGCAGAAGTGCCGCCTGCCCCGCAGCCCAGTCTGCGCCAACCCAGCGTCCCCCCACCCAGCGACTCCCTCCCGGATAGCATCCTGGAAAATCTATCGCTATCGGTGCCTGCGCCGCCGCCAGGTGAGGCAGCGTTTACGCTGAGCGGCTTAGAGAGCCTGTTTGAGGATTTGCCGTCGGTGGGTGAGGTAACTCCCGTACCGCCGCCGGGGTCGCCCAGCACCAATCTAACCGCAGCCGATTTGACCAGTTTGTTGGATGATGCAGAACCCACTCCTGCGGCTGACTTGGGGAATCCAGTGAATCCGGTGGATGAGGCGCAGCCTGCGGATTTGCCTGATTCCTCCAGCGAGGCAAAAAAAAAATCCTCTAATCCGCCCAACCCCCGCGAACCCAAAGGCTTCGGACGGCTCCAGCCCAACACCCGCCGTCCCCAATAGCATTGAGCCAGCTTGGGAGCCGTCGCTCGCCGCTGAAGGCAATTCGGGCCCAAACCCAGATTTTGCCGCTGCTCCTGCGGCCGAGTTGCCGCTGTCTGCAACTGACCCATCGCAACCCTGGCTCGAAAGCTTTGATCCAGAAGACTATGAGCCAGATCTAGAGCTACAGGATTTGATGCAAACTCTGGGGATTGCTCCGGAGGCGCTGTCGCGGCTGCTGTCTGCCCTATCGGAGGTGTCTGGATCTGGTTCGCCCCAGGCAGGCAAACCCGCTGAAGCATCGGCAAAGCAAGCTGAGAATGTCCAGTGGTATCTGGGGTTGGACATTGGAACAACGGGCATTTCGGCAGTGCTGCTGAGATATCCAGCGGGAGCGCTGTACCCGGTTTACTGGCTGGAATTGCCACCTGCGTCGGAGCGCAATCGCCTGCCCGCCCGCAAGACGTTTCGGCTGCCCGTGCAGGTGCAACTCAGCGCGGCAGATGAGAGCGATCAAAATACAGCTCCCATTGCGATCGCCCCCCTCTCTATCAGCCTCGGCCAGCCGCGCACCCAACAGCCCCATCGGCTCACTCTCAGCCACCTCAAGCCCTACCTGCAAGTCGGCGTGCCTTACTATTCCACCGAGACGCTGCAATGGGAACCCGTCGCCCGCTGGAGTGATGCCCAGGCCCTGCCGCTGAGCCTGTTTCAGCAAGCGCTGCGGACGCTGTTGGTGAGCCTTGCACTCTCAACGGGCGGCTATGCTTCCGAAGACGTTGCTACGACAACCCCATTGCTCACCTGCGGCGCAGTGGATCTGGAAGAAGACCAGTTTCAGCTTGCGCTACGGCAGTTGACGGGCGTGATTGTCAGCTATCCCGCCAACTGGTCAGATACCTATAGCTTCAACCTGCGGGAGGCGATTTTGTCGGCTCGTTTGGTTCGCCGGCCTGAGCAGATTTTTCTGCTGGAAGAGGCGATCGCCACGCTGCTGTCTGGCTTGCCCAGCCCCGATGCGCGTCCGCTGCGGCTCTCGCCTGCCCCGGCCCAGCCCGCCGACCTCTACAGCAGCAACTGGCAGGGCGGAACCCTGGTGCTGAGCGCAGGCGCAACGCTGACGGAGTTAGCACTGGTGAACTTACCCAGCCAGTTGCAGCACCTCAGCCCCTGCGACTTCGTAACTCGCACGCTGCCCTACGCGGGCACCGCCCTCGACCAGGACATTCTGAGCCAACTGGTGTATCCTGCCTGGGTGCGCCAGACCCACGGCCCGCAGCGCCCTATTGTCGAAACTCCCAAGAATGGGGGCGATCGCCCAACATCGTCAAACGTTTTGTCCCCCAAAACTAGCGGAGCAGACTGGCACGAACCTCCCGTTTCTCCCGAAGCGGCAGCCGACCCCTGGCTCGCCGTAGGATGGGACGACTTGACCCTGCCCGCAGTAGGCGCGCCTGACCCAGCTCATCGCCACCGAATGCTGCAACGGCTACGGAGTTCCGATCTGGGACTTTGGCTGTTGCATATTGCCGAGCAAGTCAAGATTGCGCTCCAGCAGCAGGAGCAAGTCAGCCTCACGCTGGGCAACCAGACCCTCAGCCTGACGCGCCACGACCTCAGCAGTCGGGTGTTGCTGCCCTACATAGAGCGGCTGAATCGGGAGCTAAACACACTGCTGCGGCAAACCGGCCTGTCGCGGCTGGAAATTCGCCAGGTGATCTGCTCTGGGGGCAGCGCCTCGCTAGTGGCGATCGCCCGCTGGCTGCATCAAAAGCTGCCCAACGCCACCATCATCCAGGACACTTACCTGTCAGCGGGTCATGCCTCTACCGCCTGTAGCCGCGTCGCCTACGGTCTAGCGGTGCTGCCGCTGCATCCGCAGGTGCTAAACCGGCCGCGCCACCAAACCAGCGACTATTATCTGCTGATGGAGTTGCTGCGAACCTTCCCTGAACACCCTGTTACCCTCGACAGTGTGCTGCACACGCTAGAACGGCGCGGCATTGATACCGCTGCCTGTCGCCAGCATGTTCTTGCGCTGCTAGAGGGGCATCTGCCGCCCGGCCTGGTGCCGATGCTGGACACAGCGCTGCTCATGCCTACCACCGCCAGCCAGTCTAATGCGGCCCAACTGCTAGAAGCACCGCTGTTTTTCAAGCAAGACAACCAGACCTATCGCCCTAACCTCCGACAGTGGCACCGCCTCCGCGCCTACCTGGATATGCTGCTGGCCACCACCTACCAGAAGCTGACCGAGCCGCTGCAAGGGGCGCTGGTTGAACCCAGAAAGCAGAGCGGCAGAGATCAGGGCTAGACTTCAGTCGCTAGCCCTAAGACTCAGCCCCAAGACTTGATTTCTGACTCTATTTTTATTTCTGACTCTATTTCTTAGGGCGATCGCCCCCCCGCGACAGATTTCGCGCCGGAGCTGCGGGCTGGAGCTGGCCCCGGCCGTTGCGAACAACACGCAGCATGTCGGAAAACTGCTGCTCTAGGTCTTGCAGAATGCGATCGGCGTAGTCATCTGCGCCAGCCTGGATTTCCTCACACTCGGCGATCGCCCGCCGCCGCATCTCTTCAATTTCCTGCTGAGTCTGCCGCCGCATCCGCTCAATTTCCACCATCGCCTGCTCATGGGCCACTTCACACTCTTGCTGCACGCGCTGGCGAATCTGCTTCATCTCTAGCTCCGCCTGCCGCACTAGCCCCATCTCGTCGAGGATTTGCGCTGCCCGTCGCTCTGCCGTTTCAATGATTTCCTGGGCGTATTGCTCCGCCTCCAGCAAAATCTCTTCCTTGTGCTGAAGCAGCTTCTTCGCCTCTTCAAACGCCGGATGCAGGTTCATCTGCACCAGCTCCAGCTGATCCAGCACTTGATCCTCGTTGATCAGCGTCCGATTGATAATCGGCAGCCGTGACCCTTCCAGGATCATCTCTTCCAGCTTGGCCAGTTCGCGCTGGATGTCTACTCCACCGACTCGGCTCGCCTCTCCGTTGAGGCCGGCGTTGGCGCTGGTTCCATTGCGGTCTGGGGCGATGCGGTTGGGGGAGTCTTGGCGTAGCATTGGCAGATATCTAACGCGACGGCGGAAGGGACGAGATGATCAACGGGGCCGCCAAACTTGGCGATTTCTTTGACTAGGCTGCTGCTCAAAAAACTATACTCGCTCGAAGTCGCTAGAAAGAAAGTTTCGATATCCTCAGCCAGGGTTTTGTTGGTGTGGGCCATTTGCAGCTCTTTCTCAAAATCGGAGAGAACACGCAGCCCCCGCAGCAAAACCTTTGCTCCCTGCATTCTGGCATAGGTCACGGTCAATCCATCAAATGTGTCAACTTCGACATTCGGCAAATGCTGAGTGGCCTGCTGAATCTGCGCCACCCGCTGATGAACCGGAAACAGCGGCGTTTTGCTTGGATTCCGCATAACGACGACAATCAGCCGACCAAATAGCCGACTGCCGCGCTCGATGATATCGAGATGCCCCAGGGTAATGGGGTCAAAACTACCAGGATAAACCGCTATCACAGGATTGTGTAGTCAGATTTTAAGGATCGATGGCAACGGTGACAATGCAGGCAAGAAGCAAATCTTGTCCAATCAGCGAAACAAGTATCGAATGTAACCGAGCAGCTTATAGGACGAGTTTAGTCGGGTTAATGAATGGGATGCACTCAGAACAATTCGGTTCATGAAAATGATAGATGCCCAGACATTATACGGCGAAGCTTTCTAGAAGCTAACCGGAAAGTTTTATCTAAAGTTTTGCAAGGGTTTTGCCGAGGTTTTGTTAGAAATCGTCAGAAATCATGCGTCATCCAGGCAAATCTAGCGATTCCGAACGCAGCATCAGCCGCAGCACCGACAAACCCAAAATAATTAGAAACAGCACCAGCCCTATCGTACAAGCGTAGCTCAACTCCAAATCCTGAAACGCCCGCTCGTACACGTAGTAAACCATTGTTTTGGAACTGTTGCGCGGGCCGCCCTGCGTCATCACAAACACTTCCTCAAACACCTTGGTCGCTGAAATGGCAGAAATCACCGCCACCAGCAGCAGATAGGGACGCATCAGCGGCACCGTAATATCCCAATGTTTTTTCCAGCCTGTGGAGCCATCGATCGCCCCCGCTTCATACAAATCCGCTGGGATTGCTTGCAGCCCCGCCAGGTAAATCACCATGTAATAGCCCAGCCCTTTCCAAATCGTCACCGCCATGACGCTAAACAGGGCCAGTTGCGGACTGGTCAGCCAGGGCACACCCGCTTCCGATAGCCCCAGCCAGCGCAGCAATTGGTTCAGCAGCCCCGTTTCGGCATAGAGCCAGCGCCAGGCGATCCCCGCCACTACCATCGAAATCACCACGGGCGTATAAAACGCCGCCCGAAACCAGCCAATCCCCGGCAGCGCCCGGTTTACCAGGATCGCCAACCCCAGCGGCAGCGTCACCAGGATTGGAACAACGCAGATTAAATAGAGCAGCGTGTTTCGCAGCGTTTGCCAGAAGATGGGATCGCCGAGGAGGCGCTGAAAGTTTTCGGTGCCGACCCAGGCGGGGGGCTGGGTGATGTCAAATTCAAACCGGGTGAAGCTGAGGTAGAAGGCGTTGAGCGCGGGGTAAAAAATCGTCAGCCCCAACACCAGCAGCGCCGGAGCCAGAAACAGGTAGGGCGTGAGCCGTGAAAGCCATACCCTGGTGCGGACTGGGCGGGCAGCCGAAGCGTGTTCAGTAGACAGGGGGGAGGCCATGCGTTTGAGGATCGGGGGACGGCCCAGCAAGTGTGTGATACAGAAGGAATCATAACGTTGCTGCGTCGCTGGGCGCACGAGATAGGCGCGATGGCGTGGGAAAAGAGGGGCGGAAATCGTTCAGAGAACGGGAATACGAGCCAGACGCCGGCCTCAGGAAAAAGCGCACAAAAGCTAGGGCGTTAGATCATTTACGTTTTAAGTACAATTGTACTAAACTAAAGGAACGCAGTTTTGTAGGGGCGATGTTGCTCTGCAACGATAGCGCGATCGCCAATTTCACTCACCCCGCCGCTAATTGCCCACTGCGAATTGCTCACCGCTTACTACCCACTCCTTATTGGATTGCACTATCTTGCAGAGCGTTATCTTGTACTGCCTGTTTTGGATTGCACTACTGTAAACCCGCTTTGTTGCAAGCCCGACCTGAAGTTGGTGTTCTGAATTCCCGAATCGCCTGCAATGCTTCCAATTTTTGGATGGATCAGGCTTTGGGCTTCCCAATCTTCCCTCGCGCTAACGTGCCCCATGCAAATCCGCCCTATGCAAATTCAGCTTGCCCCCGCTCCGCCCAAAGCAAACGGTTCATCCCCAGCGGCTGCCCCAGCTACTCCGCGTTCTTCAGCGTCGGCTGACCCGGCTCTTTCTAGAGGGCGAGCGGTCAGACGGACTCGCCCCCAATCGTCGGCTGGCTATCCAGCTTGGGGGCGAAGGCTGGCGAAATGGCTGCAACCGCCGACCGGGCCGCTGTCGTTTTGTGCCGAAGCGGGGGTTTGGTTGGCGGGTGGTGTGCTGTTTCGGGTGGTGACGCACCAAATTCTAGTGGCGCTGCCGCAGCTTTGGGTTCCCGTGGCGATCGCCCTGCTCACCCCTGCAATCGTGGCAACGGCCCTGTCGTTCCGAGTTCCGCGTCTGTCGCTGCTATTGGGCTATCACCTCTGTCTGATTGCTGCTGGACTCTTCCTGACCGGATTTTGGCTCTAAAGTTAACCCCCTCACCCCCCTTAATTCCTATGAGCGTACTTCTTGGAGCGGCCTGGCTATTAATTGTGCTGTCTTGCTTTGTGCTAGTTGGCGAAGGAGGAAATGATGAAGCACCGTAAACCCGAACGCAAAACCCCCTCATCCTATTTGGTGATGGGTGGGGCGCTGCTGATGCTGGCGATGCTGATGACGGATTTGGGCGATCGCCGCCCTAAGCCGGTCAGCAACAAGTGTCTGGAGGTGGTGCAGTCGCAGTCGGTGCTGCACCGCGACAAGCTTTCACAACTGCTCAGCATTCCTGAGCGCAGTAGCCGGGATCAGGTGAAAGCAGTGATCAGCGAACCCTATTGTCGGCTGCCGCAGATCGAAATTCGCGCTGGAGTGCCCGCCGAGCGCGAGGCCTATCCGCTGGCATTTGACCCGCAGACCTGGTTTGTGGTGCTGTACGAGGGCAACGAGTATGCAGGCTATGACTTTGTGTTTAAGAAGTAGCATCTTGAGTGGGCGGCAAACCCAGAACGCTCACAGCAACCGCCAGAGTCGATGGCAAATCTGGGGGGTGATTCCCGTAGGGAAAGTATGCCGCACCGCTTGCGCGAACGCTTTGCGAATCGCCCTGCTGCTTCCTCTGGCAGCTTGCGGCATAGCCCAGGAACCGCCAACTGCTCGCAGTGTGCCCATCCATCAGACCTGGCAAATCCAGCCAGGAAGTGCGATCGCAGGTCATCGTGTGCTGGCGGGGCTAGGCGATATTTCCATCGATTTGGCAGGCGGGCAAGTCTATGCCCCGTTTGATGGACAGATACAACCAACTGCGGGCGATTGCGTGGTGTTTTCCAGTCCCGAAGTGCCTGCATATCTGCTGCGGCTGTGTGGGCTGCGGCGATCCAGCCTGGGCAGTGTGCGAGAAGGGCAACCGCTGGGGCGGGGCGAGATACTGCATTTTGCCGCTCTCAGAAAACAAACCGACGGGCCGCTGGGCCCTGGGTGGAACCATCGGCCGCGCTGCTCACCCGAGTGCTGCGATTTCCATAGGGATCGCTGCGCGAATCGCCCCAGTCTCAGTAGACGCTCAATTGGCAATCCAAAATCGCCAATCCAAAGTCGAAACCGTTCCCTGACCGACCTCCAACATGGCAGAATTGGCAATCCTGGGTTATATCGTCGGCGGCTATCCGCTGGACTGGGCGGACGACTCGCCCGGCCCGTCGCTGACGCTGGTTGTCGAGTCGCCCTGTACCATCCGCTGGTCTACTTTTAGAGGGCTGCTGGCGGGATCGATGGCGCTGGTGCTGGCGGGATCGGTGGTAAACCAGACGGCGTTGGCGCTGGCCTCGCGGAGCGATATCGCCCCTTCCCAGACTCCCCTATCAACTCCCCTATCACTGGAGTTATCGCCTCCTGCCTCCAGCCCCACAGATTCCAATCCACCAGGCTCTACGATTGCGGCGATCGCCCCCTCCGCGCCACCCGAACCTGCTGCTCAGCCGCCCATCGTACCGCTGGCCGTGCCCCCTCAAGCGACCGAACCACCATTAGGAAAAGGACGAACCGCCGCCCAGCTAAAGTTGCCACCCCCGCCGCCCAGATCACCCGCTCCCAACCTTGCAAATATCCAGGTCGCGCCGCCTGCGCCACTGCCCGATGTATCGTCCCTGGGGCAGGCACCGCCATCAGAAACCTCTCCGCCCGTTTCTTGGTCTGAAGTGCCTGTTTCTATGACGCTGGTGGTATCGCCGCCCGTTGCCAAAGATCCGGCCCTGAGTTTTGACCTGGAAATGGCTCCGGCGGCGATCGCCCCTGCTGCCACCTCAGAATCCCTAGAAGGTTCAGCGGTTGCCGCTGCATTACCCGCCATGCTTCAGGCGGCCTTTGCAGGTGGAATAGACTCGCTGGTGGCGATCGCCGTGGGCAGCGCCGAGGGCACACGCACGCCGCGCGGCGACTACACAGCCGCCTACCAGGGGCACACCGATCCGGGCAATGGCGTGTGGAACCTGGGCACCTTTTCTTACCAGCACGGTGCTGCTTCCCCGGCCGAAGCCGACCGCAAGCAAATCCAGCGGCTCCAGCGGCAGGCACATCAACTCCAGCAAATTGCCGCCAACCTGGGATTGGAGCTAAGTTTGGCAGAACAACTCAACGGCATTGACCTAGCGAATCAATCGCCCCGTGCGGCATTGAGTCGAGGCGGCTATCTCGATCGTCTGCTCGAAGCGCGTCAGCAGGGGATCACGGGCGAAGAAGCGATTCTGTGGGCCCGCACCCGCGCCTTTCTCGACCCCGACACACAGCGCTGGAATGCGCCAGGGCTGGGCAACACGACCGAAAGTATCACCCGCGACCAGGCCCGCCGGATGGTGGCCGTGCAGCGGGCGATATCGCTCCGCGAGGCTAGCGCCAACGCCCTCAATCTCACGAAGGCCGCACTCGTTGGTCTATCCACAACCCCACCCTCCGCTGCTGCGCCCTCGGCACAATCCTTGGCTTCACGACCCGAAATTTTGCTGTCTCAGCCTGTAGCTAAAAACACCGGCGATGCAGAAAGTCGCTGACTGTCATTCGACCTGCTGTAACCCTACGTCATCTGAATGGAACAGGATAGCTTCAGGTCATTGAACTTCGGCAATGGAACTACGGCAATGGAACTACGGCAATGGAACTTCGGCAATAGGGCACTAGGGTCTCTCGCCTCAGGGAAGTCGCGCTCAATTTTGAGAAGCCTTTGAGAAGCCAGTTTAGAAGCCAGTTTGAAAAGCCAGTCTGCCGGGAACTTCCTGAGTGAATCCTCAGTCTTGCCCGACCATTGGTGCAACCATGAAGATTCAGCCTTTCCTCATCAGAGCTTTACGGAGTTTTACGGACTCAACGCTCAAAGATCCGCAAATGGATCAGCTAAAGTGATAATTATTACAACAATCGGTTGATTTTTTGCGGAGTACACGGTATGTTTATGTATACGCTATGCGGCGCACTCAGTTGAAATACGGAAAGCTCAAACGTCTGTGAAAAGTTTCTATTGAGAAATAGCTCTCTCGTTAGACTTTTTTCGGAAGCAACTGAGTCTCCGCGCAGAGCGGCTTTTCAGTAGGCAATCCCTGCGTTGCCCACATCGTTCGTTCGCCCCTTACTTGCCTCTTACTTGCCTGTCACCCGATTACACATGACTTGCATGACTCAGGAGCAAAATGGGCAGTCACTCAGGGCAGTTACTTAAATGTGTTCCCTGCTGCTTTTTTGCGTAGGGCTGCTCCTATGATGAGGCGACTTTAGGGCAGACGATTTGGGCGATCGCCCTCCGGATTGCAGGTTCAGGATCACGCTTGTTTTGTGTCTTCTCGATCTCGTGTCTTCCCCGTTTGTTGATGTCTTGGCTTTGATAACCCCTCAGGTGACATCCTTCAAGATGAGCTTACGGCAATCCTTTTCAGAGCCAGAAGAGAACCAGAGTAGCGACAGCTCTGGCGCTCTGTCAGTTTTTTCTCCTGTTCTGCCGCTATTCCGGCGCATTCCGCCAGAGCGGGTTGGGCTATGCGGAGAATACGACTACAACGGACTCTCTAAGCGGGTCGAGCATTGCTTCCGACAGCACTGCTGCGAAGATGACCTGCTGGGGCTGCGCGTGAGCCAGCGAGGGGCGATCGTCTTGCTGACCGGTCGCTTTCCCAACCCCCAGACCAAGCACGAACTGGTCGCCTTGGCGCTGGGCGTAGAGGGAGCCGTCGGTGTAGAGGTGAACGGAGAGACGATCTTCCCGCCGCTGCGAACCTGTCACCTAAGCGTGCCTGCGTCGCTGCACCGAGCTGGCTAGTCGAAAGAGAAAAAAAGAGCAGAGCAAAAAGGGCAAAGTTGATCAAACATCCTGGTATTAGGAGGCGATCGCCCCTTCTACTGTCTGTCGGCTGTGGTGCTGAGCAGCGCTGAGGAAGACATCGACATCGGCCTCTGCGGTGTTGAACGCCGTCACCAAGCGCACCATCGAGCGGCCGTCTGACTCCCAGGCATAGAATCGGAAGCCATCTGCCTGGAGTCCTTTTAGCACGGGGTCTGGAAAGCGAACAAATAGCTCGTTGGCCTCGACGGGATAGGCGAGGGTCACGCCGGGGAGGGGCTGGAGGCCGGTGGCGAGGCGCTGAGCCATGCGGTTGGCGTGGGTGGCGTTGTGCAGCCACAGGTCGTCCGTGAGGTAGGCTTCGAGCTGGGCAGAGAGGAAGCGCATCTTGGAAAACAGATGTCCGCCCCGCTTGCGGCGATATTCAAACCCTTGCGCCTGCTGCGGATTAAAGAAAACCACGGCCTCGGCGGCGATCGCCCCATTCTTGGTTGCCCCGAAGGAGAGCATGTCTACGCCTGCTTTCCAGGTCATCTCTGCGGGCGTGCAGCCCAGGCTGACTAGAGCATTGGCAAACCGCGCTCCGTCCATGTGCAGCGGCAGATGGTATTGATGGGCCACCTGGGCGATCGCCCGAATTTCTTCCAGCGTATACACTGTGCCCGCTTCGGTTGCCTGGGTAATGCTGACGGCAGCCGGCTGGACATGATGCACAAACCCGATTCCGGCTGTTGCCAGCGCGTTTGCCAGTGCCTCTGCCGTGATTTTGCCGTTTTCCCCTGGGAGCGTCACCAGCTTTGCGCCGCCAGTAAACAGTTCCGGTGCGCCGCACTCGTCTACGTTGATGTGGGCTTCGGCGTGGCAGTAGATCGCGCCGTAGGGCGGCGCAACGACCGACAGAGCCAGCGCGTTTGCCGCAGACCCCGTGGCCACCGGGAACATCAACAGGTTCGTTTCAAACAGGTCACAAAACCGCTGCTGAAGTCGCTGCGTGATTTCGTCATCACCGTAGGGCATCGCGGCCCCGCCATTGGCAGCAATCAGCGCAGACAGAATTTCGGGCGACGCTCCGGTCACGTTATCGCTGCAAAAGTTCATGGGTGGCTGAGAGAGTGCTGGTTGCAGATTTTAAGGGAGTTGGATGTGGCAGATTGCGAACCGTTTAGGGATTGCCCGTGACGCGGGATGGCGAAGAAGGGCTGCTCTCGGCCGCAGGG
The DNA here is from genome assembly GCF_001548395.1 of Leptolyngbya sp. O-77. Classification (NCBI taxonomy): domain Bacteria; kingdom Bacillati; phylum Cyanobacteriota; class Cyanophyceae; order Leptolyngbyales; family Leptolyngbyaceae; genus Leptolyngbya; species Leptolyngbya sp. O-77. Next base: position 3,758,230 of record NZ_AP017367.1, on the reverse strand, counting down.
CTGCCTGCTGGGAGGGTCGTTGGGCTGGGCAGGGGCGTTGTGCCTGCGGGTGCCTCCGCTGGAGCCGATTCCAAGGGCGATGCAGCAGTTTGCCCCTGTCCGCCGCTGGCAAGCTGGTTGATCTGATCTTTATATTGCGCTGGAGCTAGGGCAGCGGCGCTGTCAAACAGGGGCTTGGATTCTTCGGTGCGTCCGGCGGCTTGCAGAACGAGCGCCTTGCCCAGCACTGGGCGAAAATCGAGGGCGTTTTGCTCGATGGACTGGTCGTAGAGGGCGATCGCCTCTTGCGTCCTGCCCTGCTGCGCGTAGACCCGCCCCAGCAGCAGTTGCACCGAAACCACATCGACGCTGCCCGGAGCCACCCGATTTCGCTCATCGGCGGTGCGGAGCGTGTCTTGCAGCAGGCTGACGGCTGCTTCGGGGCGCTGCTGCTCTAGCATCAGATCCACAAACCCTTGCAGCGCGTTGATATTTCCTGGCTGGGTGTCCAAGATGCTGCGGTAGGCCTGGGCGGCTCCTTCGCGATCGCCCACGCGCTGTTTTGCCTGGGCCAGCAGCACGGTGTAGTCGCTCTGGTCAGGGTTGAGCTTGGCCAGCTTTTCCAATGGCTCGATTGCGCCCTGCACGTCGCCCTGGCGAATGCGGGTTTCCAGCAGCCCCCGCAGCGCGGTTTGATTGTCGGGTTCTCGTTGCAGCACCAGCTCATAGCCCCGCGCCTGATCTGCCAGTTCCGCCTGTTGCGACGCAGGAGACGCGCCGGGCGTGGCGCTGGGCGACGCACCCGAACTGGCTACTCCTGACCGCAGCGCCGTCATGAACGGCAGAAACAGCAGGGCCAAGAAAGCGAAGGCGGCGATCGCCATCACCCCGTTAACAATCCAACGATTGCGCTTGTCAAACACGGCCAAACCCCAAACTCAAATAGAAATTCGCATTTGTCAAATGCCATTCCATTATGATCCAACATCGAAAACATCAGCCGAAATCCCTGATCCTGGGCGATCGCCTCTGTATAAATCAGCAGGGAATAATGATGCCCCGCGCTTTGCAACGGGCAACTCTGGGCCTGTCTAGGCTCACTCCCTGCAAGTGGGGACATGCCCCAACCGCCCTTAGCCGATTGACCCTGAAACGCTCAGTCGATAAAAATGCCTATCAAGACTGGCAGCCAGCATCAACCTGGATGTTAACCTAGTGTTTATTTCCAAGTGGTTCGCTTGTTGTTTCACTGGCATTTACCTGTCAGCGTTTGCGGGTGGATGGGTTCCCGCAATAAGGAGGTTGCATGAGTTCGTCTCGCGCTCAGTCGTCCAAGTCTTCTGGGTCATCGTCGTCCCCCAATGAACCGTCTCAGGCATCATCTGCACCTGAGCTATCCTCACCAGTACCGACCGATATGGATCAGATTTCCGCCCCCGCTTTGTCCAGCGATGCCCCGACCGTGCCATCCGATTTGCCCACGCCCAACGGTGCTGACGCTCATGCCCACCAGCCGGATGCCTCAGAAAGCCTATCGCAGGATGACAAGACGGCTACTGTGAAGCCGCTAACACCACCCAGGCCGCCCAAGCCGCCTGTCCGCCCGGCCGCCGCCAAACCCGAAGAAGACCCCAAGCCTCAGAGCATTAAGCCTTCGGTCGCAGAACCCGCAGCAATGCCAGACCAGCTAGACAGCACGGTGGCTGAATCTCCAGCGGCGACTGAACCCGTGGCGGAGGTGGGAACTCAAGGGAACGCTGAGGCAGCCTCTGGAACCATTGACGCAGGCGTAGCTGAAAAGAACACCCCGCGAAATCACCCCATTCCGCCCGCCAGCGAACCCATGCAGTATCGCGCCATTGGGCTGGTGCGCGGCGTGTATGCCCCCTCTGAGGAGCAGTTTACCCGTGGCACGCTGACCACAGAAGACGGCACCGTGATCGATGCCGTGCTGTTGGGACGGGTGATGAGCCTGGTGAAAAAGCATCTCGACCTGACCCAGGCGCACCTGTGGGTGGTGTATCCCCGCACCCGCGAAAAGGCAACAGATCTCCATGCTCAGATTGTGGGAGTCTGGGAGCCTGAAAGTTTAACTAAATCCAGAGACACAGATGAACCAGAAGCGGATGAAGCCTCTTCTGAAACCGCTTCGGAAACTGCATCTAAAACTGTGGAGACTGGGATGCCGGATGGGCTTACCGACGGCTACTTCTCGGTGCGGGGCGAGGTAATGTCAGTTTCTCCCGAAGACAACCGCGTCGTTGTGCGCGTCCAGCAGTCTCCTAAAAAGACTGATAAACCTGGCGAAGACAAGGAGCGGGTGTTCAAAATCATCCTGCATGGAACTCTGGAAGGCAAAACCGTCGGCTATTTCTGGGATTTGCACGTACAGCGACAGGGCAACAACCTGACCTTGCAGAACGGCACGATGATTGGACTTGTGCCACCCAAGAAGCGCAAGTCGAAGGGGGGCGGTTCACGGAGCAACTTTGCTCGCAAGAAGCGATTCCCCGATCGGGGCGGCGCGCCGTCTCGTCCCGTTCGCGCTGGCGAGGGTGGGGCAGCGTCGGCTCCCGTGCGGCGCGAGGGCGTGTCTAAGCCTATCAAGCGTCAGAAAGATGTTTGAGGAAGATGCTTGAGGGTGGTTTTGGCTTTGGGCTAACCGCTATTCCAGGCTGAGCTGTGGCCCCAGTCGATCTTGCGCTAGAAATGTGCGATCGCCCGGAATGGGAGCCACAGGTTCCGTCAGCGTAAATTCTCCCGCCTCGATCCACTGCTTTAGCTCCTGGGCTATTTGTCGCGCCAGAAAAATGCTAGACAGCGGCGCGGCGCGGACGCTGCGGCCGTCGAGGGTGATGCGACCTGATTTGAGCTGGGCATAGCTGACCAGTCCGAAGGTGGGACGCACCCGCCGAGGAATCGAGAAATCCACCACCGGAGCCACCAAGTCGGCATCCTGCACGGCGCAGCGCTCCACGACTGTTTCATTCAGCACGGGCAGCGGCACGCCAATGCCAATCATCAGCGACGGGCCGTAGCCTTTGAAATAGCAGCCCTTAACCCAGCGATCGCTCATTTGCTTGGCATCGCCAATTAGCGCCAGTGTCGCTGCCGGGCCGATGGGTGTGCGGTTGGGCAGCCGCTTTTGCAGGGGGAAATGCTGGGTTCCCTCCCAGGCCACATAGCCCACGCCGCCCCCCAGAAAAATTCGCGTGCCAATGCCTACCAGTTTCAAATCGGGGTCATTGAGCAGGGGCGACAGCGCTCCTGGATTGGCATAGACTGCATTGCCTAGGCGCGGCTGGAGCGGGCCGAGGTAGGTATAAAGCGGGCGATCGCCCCCATTCACGCCCACGATAAAGTTCTGATACAGATTGCGTGGGTTAAATAGATAGAACTGATTAATCGTATCGCGGGTAATCGTCGTCTCTACCGACGCACGGGGATAGCAGTCCGTCACCTGGCCGATCGCCCGCAGCTTTACAGGTTTGCCAGCAATCAAATCGGCGATGACATGGCCGCCGCCCCGCTCTCGCGGCACATTGCGCCCTTTGCCCTCGCGCAGTTCCTCCGGATCAGGCGTATCCCACGCGCCGCCCATCTCCGCCATCTGACTCGCGCCCAGATACAAGTCCACCGCCCCAAAGCCCGAATAGGCCATCACGCCATCCAGCCAGCACTGGCGAATTTTAATCGGCGGGTCCGTATGCCCCAGGTTCAGCACCGCCCCAGATGACTCCGCAGGCTCAAATGTGCCCGTCGTCACTACGTCCACCGTCTTCGCCACCTGGGCCACACCCAACTCTGCCACCCGCGCCTTTAGCTCCTCCACCGTCCACACCACGGCTGTTTGCTGCTGAATCTTGTCGTTAATTTCGGCGATCGTTTTCATAGGGGATCGGGGTGCAGGAGTGGGGTTGCAGGGGTCAGGAGTCAGGCTTCGGGATGGGGGCGCTAGAAGTCCCCCTTGGTGAAGGGGAGGGGATCTTTACGCCAGGGGACGCAAGAGTTGGGCGGATTTCAAGTCCCTCCTAGATAGGCTAGATAGGAAAGGTATAGGAGAATCTGCATCCTTGGCGACGACTAGCATCTTTCAGCAAAACGCCTGATGATAAGGTTAGGGCAAATGATTCGTTCGCATCTCGGTCAACCCCTTATCTATAGTTAATCTTCAATTCCTGACTCCTTCTCCTACTACTCTGAACCTCTGGACATGCTGACACTCGAAACGTCTTCCCAACGCGACTGGGCCCCGATTTTGCGAGAATTTGACGCGGTTTTGGGCGAGTCCGGCGTGATTCGGCGCAAGGAAGAACTGCTGGTCTACGAATGCGACGGGCTGACCAGCTACAAGCAGCGGCCGGCGGTGGTGGTGCTGCCACGCACGACGGAGCAAGTAGCGCAGGTGATTCGAGTGTGCGATCGCCATCAAGTCCCTTTTGTCGCCAGAGGCGCAGGCACGGGACTCTCCGGCGGGGCGCTGCCTGTGGAAGACTGCGTGCTGATCGTCACCGCCCGCATGAACCAGATCTTGGACATTGACCTAGAAAATCAGCGCGTCGTGGTGCAGCCCGGTGTGATCAACAACTGGGTGACGCAAGCCGTCAGCGGCGCTGGCTTTTACTACGCGCCCGATCCCTCCAGCCAGATTATCTGCTCCATCGGCGGCAACGTGGCAGAAAACTCTGGCGGGGTTCACTGTTTGAAGTATGGTGTGACGGTAAACCACGTCCTGGGGTTGAAAGTGGTGACGGCGACCGGCGAGGTTGTCGATTTGGGCGGCAAGATCCCTGAAATGCCCGGATACGACCTGACTGGAATCTTCGTCGGCTCCGAAGGGACGCTGGGTATTGCCACAGAAATTACGCTGCGGATTCTAAAAGCCCCGGAGACCATCCGCGTGCTGCTGGCGGATTTTTCTAGCGTGGAAGCAGCGGGACAAACTGTGTCGGACATTATCAGCGCGGGCATTATCCCCGGCGGCATGGAAATGATGGACAATTTCAGCATCAACGCCGTGGAAGATGTCGTCGGCACGAACTGCTATCCCCGCGATGCTGAGGCGATTTTGCTGATTGAGCTAGACGGCTCCAAGATAGAAGTGGACACCAACACGCAGCGCGTCGAAGCCCTCTGTCGCCAAAACGGGGCGCGAAACATCACTGCCGCCAGCGATCCGCAAGAGCGGCTGACGCTGTGGAAAGGCCGCAAGGCCGCCTTCGCTGCGATGGGCCGCATCAGTCCCGATTACTACGTGCAGGACGGCGTGATTCCCCGGACGAAGCTGCAATATGTGCTGCAAGAAATTGAGGCGCTGAGCCAAAAGCACGGCTATCGTGTGGCGAATGTATTTCATGCGGGCGACGGCAACCTGCACCCGCTAATTCTCTATAACAACGCGATTCCTGGAGAGTTGGAGAAAGTCGAGGAGCTGGGCGGCGACATCCTGAAGCTGTGCGTGAAGGTGGGCGGCAGTATTTCGGGTGAACATGGTATTGGTGCAGACAAGCGCTGCTATATGCCCGAAATGTTCTCTGCTGCCGATTTGGAGACGATGCAATACGTCCGCCAGGTGTTTAACCCCAAAGGGCTGGCGAATCCGGGCAAGATCTTTCCTACGCCCAAGACTTGTGGAGAAGCCGCAAGGGCGATCGCCCCTAGCGCATTTCCCACCCTAGAACGGTTCTAGAGGATAAGATAAGCCTCATGACCGAACCAACGATCTGACTTGCGCCCAAGCATCTTCGCCCAAAATGAGTTGATAGAACTATTGCTCGCCTATTTCTCGCCTTATCCCTTCGGCGCTGGGCTTTAGTTAACCAAGCTGCTGTATCCCTGAATGATCAGGAGGATCAGCAGGTAAGCGAGTTGGCTTGCCAGCCAGGAACTTGCAATTCCAGCGCCTATGGCAAACAGAAGGACAAACACCAATCGTTCGTCTGCTTGCCCTGCTGCATTCGCGGAATTGGGAAAAGAGGGAATCGCGGCGATCGCCGAGGGAATCAACCCAGCCACGACAACCGTGAGGCAACTTGCCACGAGATGAAGCCACATGCCAGACGCAGGGTTTCCGTCGTAGCCATAGAGGAAAACCACCAAACTTGCGCCTGCGATCGCCCCGACATACGCAAAGAATGGAAGAATGATCGGGACAAAAACAAACCCGGCAGCCTGGGATTGTATCCACTCCTGGTGCAGCGTTTGTAACCAGAAAATCCCTGAGGGCATAGTCAAAATTGCTCCGGCGATCGCACCCAGCAAAACCATCAACATCGATATCCACGATGCGCTGATCACAAAAGCAAGCACAGATCCGACAATCAACGGACTGACAACCAGACTAAGCAGTAGGTAAGTTTGCATGGTTTAATCACACCTGTTAGCTTCTTGCGTTCACATGAAGTCAGAAGCGGAGCTTGGATTGGATTTGAAACGTTGATTGCCTAGAAAAGGATGAAATTCGCCCTTCAGATCTATTCTTCAAACAGGTGGTTCGGGATTCCGTAGTGTTGACAAAAATCGGATACATCTAAATCGAAAACCTTCCGTAAGTTCAAAGAGTAAATTTGAGATTGACGCTTAAAAAATTCGTAGATTACCCCTCCTTCCTCCTTGTAGCACAGGCGACTTGACCTCAGGAGTGCGCTCTATTAATCTACGGTCATCAAGTTTCTTAAAGATTTTCTGACTCTGCTCAAACATAGAAATAGTTGCTGCGATGCCATTGTTAAGTTGCGTGGAGTAGTGCAGGAGTAGCGCGATCGATAGAGTGTTCATTTTCTAATGTTTTATTAATTCCAATTCTAGGGATTCTGTTTCTAGGATTCTCATTGTTTGAAGGTTTCGGTCTGTTCCATCGCGCTTGCTCGACTCTAGTTGTGATGCAATACCATTAATTTCTTTGGGATTTCTTAATAGGGCGAGTCTACGTTCTGTGATTAGATTCTGCTGAGTCAGCTTTACTGAGTTCAAAGGGATTTTGTAGTTTTATGACTTCATTTTTCAATCGGGTTCTTGTTGGGTTCCTCGCTGGAGTTTTGTTACTGCTGTCTGCGCTAGTCGGCGATGGGGCGATCGCCGCTCCGATGAGCATCACACCTCCAGTGCTAGCCAAGGTTGCCGAGCCAACGCTGTCCTCCCAACTCAAGAGCTTCATCGAAACCCTGTCCAATACCCAGGAAGTTATTGATGACTACGCTTCGGATGTCAGCAAACTCGTGCCGAAGAGTCTCAAAGATGCTCAGAAGCTGGCAGATGACCTGAAGCTAACTCTGGACAAGTTGGCGACTGCGCCTGCGGGTTCTGCTGAGCAAGCCAAACTCTCCAAGAGTTTTGTTAAAGCTAGCGCCAAGCTGAATGAGTCGGTCGCTGCGCTGGATGCCTTAAAAGTCGAATCTGACACCGTGGCTGATGCGTCTAAGGCTGCTGCAAGCAAGCTCCAGGCTGATCTGAAGGCGTTTGCTGACGATGCTGGAAACGCTCTGAAGGAGCAGATCGAAACTAAGGTCTTCGGCTCCAAGGACTTGGTTTCTCAGGCAGCTCAGGCAATTAAGCAGCTTGCAGACGATGCCAGCAGCATCAGCACGGGGTCTGTCGATGTCAAGTCGATTTCTGAGCACCTGGCCAGTTTGAGCAAGGTCGTCGAGCTGGCTTCTTCGCTGACCAGCAAATAGCAGGGTGATTTATCGGGTCACACTGCTTTTGCAGTTGTGGTGACGGTTGTGATTGCAGCGGTGATTGCAGTGGTGACCTGATAGCCCGTCCTCGATCGAGCCTTAGTGCATCTGCTTTTCTCGGTATTTGTTGACTTGGATTGCTTGCTTGACGAACTCGATTTAACGATTTTGTTTGATGACTTGTCCTTATCTAACGCTTGGTTTTCTAATTGGCTGGTCGATTTTGGAGAAGTATCTTATCCGTCCAATTCGTCCACTTTGTCCAAATTTTGTCTGAATATTGATTCCCGTTTAGCTTTTTGCCCCTCTTTTCTAAATAGGATTGTTTGAACATGAAGAACTTAACGTCTTTAGCAATTCGTTCGGCTGGCGTGGCTGTGCTGCTGACAGGTGCAACGCTGGCGGCTCCTGCTTTTGCTCAAGATCCAGCGGTGGTGCAGACGGCTACTGATTCTTGCATTAGAAATGCCCAGCAGAATGGCTTTGCCCTTAAGGAAGTCGTGGAAGCGGGTGCTTCTGACCGTCCTGGTAAGGATGCGAAGGTGGTGCTGATGGTGACCAAGGACGGTGCAGATGCTCGTCAGACCTGCTACTACAGCGTGGCCGATGGCGGCGTGACGTTTGACGATGCGGTGGGTGCTGCCCGGAACTTCCCTTGGTGGTGGCTGCTGCTGCCGATCGTGGGCTTCCCCCTCTTGCTGGCGTTATTCCGCGGCCGGGATACCGTGACTCGCACGGTGGCTGAAGACCCCCGCTATGTGGGCGCTCGTGAAGTGCGTCCGGAGGGAGTTGTCCGTTCTGCGGACCAGTCGGTCAATGTCCACTCTGGCCCAGACAGCAGCTACCGCGTCACTAGCACGCTCTACGACGGGCAGCGCGTTGCGCTGACAGGTCGCCGCGAAAACAACTGGGTGGAACTGGCCGAGGGCGGCTGGGTGCAGTCTCAGTACATTGACGCAGCGTTCACGGGCTATGCCAACCGCTAGGGGCTGCCTCTGGGATTGACCAACCGCGTTTAGACGACTGATTCGATTTCGTTTTCAAGACTGCTGTGCAGCATCGCCGCACAGCAGTTTTTTCCGTTTCTGGGAACCCGTCACACGATCAACCAGACCAGCCAGTTCACCAAGCTAAGAATCATCAGCGTACGCCATAGCTGCTTGAGGGCTTTGCTGGCAGGCGTGTTGGAATTGGCAATTTTCCACAGTAGCCACGCCAGCAAAATGGCTAGCGCGGTTGGAATCAGCAGATTTTTGACCACAACGGGAAGCTGGAGCGTGCTGGCCCAGGGGATGTAGGCTGCGCCGATGAGATAGGCGATCGCCCAATAGGTCGCCAGGGCATTGGCTTTTTCTGCATCGCCGGGGAGGGGCTGCGTTTCCCAACGTTCCAGCAGCCCGAAGTTTCGATCTCGATGGTGAAACCCTACTTCTGAACCGATCCAGCCCAGATCCACTTGGGGGAGCCGAAAGAAGATCCACACCCCAGCCACAGAACACAGCCAGAGGGTAGACCATTCGCCAAACCGCCGTAGCGTATCGATCCAGCCGCTTTGAGCAAGCTCAAGCTGAGAACTATCCAAGGGGGCACAACCCGTCACCAGTCCAATCACGCCGATTGTCGTCACCATCAAACGCCAAAACTGTCGTGAGAGGGGCATATCTACCTCATATATTTCTCATAGGGGGTTTGCCATAGTCACACCACAAATGCTCTTAATTATGAAATCAAGGCGATCGCCCTCGATTTCGTCAATTTCTTATTTTTCTGCAAAGTTCACGTAAAATCATCCTGCTTTGAGCGTGAATTTTGGGAATTCTGAACTGTGAATGGGAATGTCCCTTCAGGAGCCGCGAGGCATCCGGTGACGCTGGATTCGGATCGATTGTTTGTTGGGTCACGGTCACGAGACGCACGCTCCAAAACGCACAGAATTTCCAGGGAATTTTATGAAAACGCAAGTCGGTTCGGCGACGACTCGGCAATGGACGTTGGGCTGGAGGCCTGTTTCGGTCATGCTGCCAGGGGCGATTCGCAAAGCGATCCCTGCGGGAATCGCCCTCCTGCTCACGGGTTGTCCAGCAGTTACAACCTCTGCTTCACAATCTGAAATTAGCAGCGACGCTAGCAATTCAGCATCGCCGCAGCCAGCAGCAGATTTGGCGAGTTCTAAGACACCATCAACACCGACAGAAAGCGGTTTGCAGACCACTGCATCACCAGCGGCAGCTACCAAAAGCGGCACTGAGGAGAATTGGGCTGTGCAGCAGGCAATACTTAACGATCCATTGCTCAGTGCAGCTATTACTCGAGAATTTGAGCGAGTGTCAGGGCGCGACCCGGCAGATATCCATCCGCTGCAAGTGGGGGCGATCGCCGTCGTTGAAAACTACGCCTTGGCAGAATACTTTGCTGGCGTAGGCGATTTGCCAATAGATGGCTATGGGCTGCTTATCCGACAAAACAATCGGTGGCTCATGCTCGACAGCATCGGGTTTCCAGGAGAAATTGTGACGGCTCAGATGGCAAATTTGGGCTTGCCAGAGGCGACGATTCAACAGTTGTTGAACGCATTTCGGCAAGCTGGGGCAAACTTTGAGGTTTCTGATATGCCCATGTATGAACCCATCATGCCCTGTGTGACCCGACTTGACGACCCCAATCCACCGACCAATGTTCGATTCACACCTGTAGTGGCTTCGGATAATGCCATTGGGCAACTCCCCAACGGCACTTCTCTTACAGTCATCGCGCCGCTGGACGGCTGGCTCAAAATTCGGCAGCCGCTGGTGGGCTGGGTGTCGATGAATCTGACGCGGGTGTCCTGCGGCAGTTCGCTTGCAGAAGTGCAACGGAACCTGGATGAATTGCAGGCAAAGGAAGAAGAACTCGCTGTCGAAGCCGCTGATACACTAGTGCGCTATCTCTATCGCGGTGCGGATGGAGCCTTTGCTGAAGCGGCGATCGCCCGTTTTAATGGGTTCGCCATCGATAAGTTCTACGCCCTCGAAGCAGCCCTCGACCGACATACAGAAGAAGTTCGCCGCCAGGTGTTGCAGCAGGTGATCGCCTCAGGAATGCATCCTCAAGCTAGGGCCAACTTTAACGAGGCGCTGCTCAATCGATTGGATTTGTCGCCGACCCTAAAAACGTGGCGCTCGCTCAACCCCTAAGCCTGCTCGATGCCGAGCTGAAATGAGCCAAACGACCCCATCGAAAAAAGCCTTTGCAGGAACTTTTATGAAAGCGATGAAAGTATGGACTTACTTTGCTCTAGTCCAACGGTTAGGTAGACCTGTCAGGATTTTGCCGATGGTGCTGCCGGGGGCGATTCACAAAGCGATCCCTGCGGGAATCGCCCTTCTGCTCGCGGGTTGCCCAATATCTACAACCTCAGCCTCGCTGTCGAAAGAAGATGGTGCCGGCGGTGCGCCCAGCACTCCTGCCCAGCAGACAGCCAGTGCATCGGCAGCGTCTACGTCCACTGGGACGTCACCTGAAGGATCAGCAGCACAGGCTGATCGCTTACAGACACCAGCCACCCCAGCAGCAGCTAAAAGTAGCGCCAGCGCGCAAAGAAAGCAGTACGACAGGCCTTGCTCAATGACCCATCGCTTAAGACAGAACTTCAGCAAGCTCTGGCAGACTATAACACGCCAGATCGAACACTGGTGCCGCTGTCGGTGGGGGCGATCGCCATTGTCGAGAACTATGCTCTGGCAAAAGCTGAGGGAGGATATGAAGACCTGCCCATTATTAATGGGTATTACCTGCTCAGGAAGCAAAATGGTCAGTGGACGATTATAGACAAGGTCGGTCACGCTTCCAGCATTGAGACCGGTCAACTGACGCTCCTGGGCTTGTCGAACGAGGTCATTTCTAGCTTACTCGATGCGCTGCAAACGGCTGACGCGGATCTTATCGTCTCTGACACGCCAGTGATTTCGCGAGAGCAGGTTGTGTTGGGCGGCATTTCCGTCGATATGACCGTCGCCCAGGTAAAGCAGCGGTTAGGCCAGCCGCTCTCTGAAAAGGTTGAGGACACGGGCTGCTGCGGCCCCCCTAATTTACTTGGAATATCCCCAATTTTTCGCTGGGGCTATCCGAGGATGGCGTTTTTCAAATGACTGCCACCCATCGTGATGTGGCGACGGGGGCAGGGGTGCGCGTGGGAGACACCCACGAGGCGGTGACTAATGCCTATGGTTCGCCTTCTGTGGCAAGTGGCGAAATGCTGACTTATTACGTTAGCGGAGCGTATGAATCCGAGTGGTTTTCCTTCGCGCTAGAAAACGGGCGCGTTGTGGAAATCACATACGAAACCTTACTGAATTGGGGCGGTTTTGAAAGGGGGCGATCGCCCTTTGTCTATGCTCCAAACCCGCTAAATCTCTCGCTCCACCACTAGCGTTTCACTGGGACGCAATGCCCTAACTTGGTCGGTCAGGTCGAGCCAAGGCTGAAGCTGGCCCGCTTGGAACGTGCGGCTCATGACGACGTAGATCGAGGTCTGATCGCCGCCAATGCCTGCGTTCACCACAGGTCGCCAATCCTCGGCGCGGAGTTCGTCGGTAATGCGCCACCGTCCGGTTTCTCCGTCGCCCACCCAGCGCAGCCGCCGCGAAAAGCGGAAGGGGGCAGGCTTTTTGCCGACAATTAGCATTTTTTGCAATAGTTTGCGGATTAGGTTGGGGAAGAAGCGCCCCACCGTTAGCATGACCACGCGCAAAATCATCAGGTTGAGCGGGGTCATCTGCTTTTGCTTGGCCCAGCCGAGATTTCCCTGAATTGTGAGGTCGTCGGGTTCCAGGTGAATATCATAGCGGCCGACGAGGTGACCCACGGCGTTTTTCAGCTTGCGGCCCTGTTGTACTTGCAGAGAGAACTGCGTGTCGGAAAGCAGGAGGCGATCGCCCCGAAACAGCTTAAACACGCCGCCCTTATTCAGCCCCAGGTATAGCTCCGTATCGCCCCGGCGATCGACCAAAATCTTCGCCTCCGGCAGCCACAGGCTTTCCTTGGGGCGATAGTCCACCGTCGGGCGCTGCGGCACAAAGTCTTGCCACGCCAGCAGATAGTTCCAGGTGTGGTGGCCAATGATGTGGTCGTCGGCATAGCAGGGGGCTTTGCCATCTGCCAGCCCGCGCAAAAAGCGATCGTTAATGCTCAGCGCCTCCGGCATCCACTGCCCCACCAACTCAAAGCCGTAGGGGAAAAAGTTGTAGGTATTGCGGCTGGTGTATTCGCCGCCAAAGGAGCCGTCGGGATGAACGAAATGCGCCGCCAGCCCCACGGCTTTTTCTAGCGACTCCTTCAGGCGAACATCGGGAATCAGCCGATGCAGCCACGCCAGGCAGGAAATCGTCAGCGTGTGATAGCCCGGATCGCAGCCTTCATATTCCTGAAACCAGCCTTCCGGGCTTTGCCAGGACAGCACCTGCTCCAGCCGCTGCGCCTTGGCGCTGTCCCAGTGGGATGTGTTCAGCATCCGCGACAACAGCTCCAGACCCAGCACAATCAGCGCCTGGTGGTTGGTCAGCCGGCCGCTCTCCTGATGATGCGCCAGCCAGTCGGCCCGCCGCACGAGAAAGCGGATGATCTCGTCATTTTGCAGCCCCAGCCGCCGATAGCTTTCGACAAACGCCAGCAGCGAAAATGCCGCCGCGCCGCCCGCCCGCTCAAACGGAAAATAGTCATCGCAGGAGCCATCTTTGTGGGCGCTTTTCGCCGCGTAGAGGATTCCTGCCTCCACCCAGTTGCGGATGGCAATCTGTCGGTAATAAGGATTCTCTGGTGCGTCCGTCTCGTAGGCCAACGCCAGCGGCAGCACAAACTCCTGCGCCATGCCGCTGGGAAAGTCGATGATTTTGTAATGCCAGAAGTTGCGATCGAAACAGCCGTAGGTGGGGCTGTGGGGATTGCGATCGCCCAGCGTCAGGATCTTGGGAATTTGGGCCAGCGCCTCACGGGCGAAGAGGTCACGCATTGCTTTAGAGTAATAAGACGATAGAGTGGCTTGCTAGAGAAGTAGTAACGCTAGATTTTCGTTTCTTTTCACCTGGTGCAACGAACAAATTAGCAATTAACATTGAGGATTTTTACTGCTTGATTCAAAAAGGAGAACGGATCTCCCAAAAAATGCCGAACCCTGAGCATTTCGTGTACTGAACCTACCAGGTAGGTTCAAAATGAGCGATTGCGTTCATTGCTCTATCCAAACTTCGAGAGCAAGCTCTTGCGGTATTAGCTTGCCAGTTTTGGTTAACAAACTGAATAAGTTGACCGTTGTAATCTCTGCCAATTTTGGCAGTACTACCTTGAGGAGGAACAATCGCATCACGCAGGCTGCGCCTCCTTGACCTTTTAGTCAACTCAATCAACAAACGTTTGGGATCAGGTTCAGAATCTATATTGTGAGGAATTAAGTTTACTGAAATGCCCAAAAACTCTGCAAATGCTTCACGATGTGCCAGCAACCAAGCCTCTACTTCTACAACTGCAACTCGAAAAATTAAATTTGGGTGTTTTGGACAAGGCAGCCAATCCCGAAAGCACCAATGGACATTCATTATTATCCAGATCCGTTAGCACTAAGTAGGGTGAACCCTTTGCAGCTCGGTTTACACCTGGAAGAATTTTTTTAAGATAACCATAACCATTTCTTTTTAGACAACTTCCAATAGAAAAAGGACGTTGAGACGAGTGCATCCCAATTTTGCAAGACTCATGTTGAGAATTGCCCATTGAGGTAGGCACAACGTTGCTTCAGCACCTGCGGAACGTTATCTTTGTCCCACTGCGCCCCCGATATCTTGATTCGCCGCCCAAGTTGTTTAACGGTCGATTCAATTGCCCCGGAACCAATGGAGACTCCTTCAGCTTGATAGTAGCCATAATTGACAATCCGCTGTCGATGCTTGTTAAGGTAGCTAACGAAATTCGTAACCCGCTCGTGTTGCCAATCCTCAAACTGTGCAATTGCGCCCTCGACATCGCCTTGCCACAAACAGGTTTCCACGGCATCTAAACGTTGCACAGAACCACCCACTTTGCCCAAATTCTCAACCAAGTGATACCAGTCCAAAATCTCCCGTCTTTGGGTCTGGTTGCCAATCTGGGTGTAGACATTCCAGATCCCATCATGCCCATCTCCAATACAAGTCAATGGGTCAGATAAAGACTGAACATTGACCCAGTTGACCAACTGCTCATTGTCTTGAAAGAAGGCAGCAACACAGGACTCGTGCAGATTCACTGCCTTGTAATCTCGCCATTCACTCGGTTCTCCTTCGGGTGTTCGCAATCGCACTTTACCTCCATCGATACTCATCTCCTCAACCGTTTCTTCCACTTGCGGTAACTCAAAGATTTGACGATGCACTAATCGCTGTTGAGTACTGTGAGAAACCTTTATCCCAGTCAACACTTCAATGTCTTCTGCCGCCCGCTCATACGATTCATTGGCACTCACCAACAAACAACACCGCTCCAGGTAAGGACTCCATCGTGTGTACGCTTTCACCTCCAGAATTTGAGCTTGTTTCTCACTCACTTGCAGTTGTCCAAGGATGCTCTCGATGCGACGCTTTCGTCCACTTGTCGTGCCGCTACTTGTTGCAATAAAAAATCCCCGATCTCTGGGCTGACATGTTCGAGCAGATGTCCTCGCACTGCCGCCTCAATCCCTGCCAACGTTTTCACTTGCTCTGGGTCAGTTTCCTCGTATAGCAGAGCGGCAAGGGCACGAGCATGGGCTTGGATTTGGGTTTTTTCTCAGCGTCCATGACGGTATCGGGTAAAAGTACAATACTCAAAGTTTATCGCTATCGCCAAAGTCTAGAACTAAGCACTTTTACTCATCGCAAAAGTGGGATGCACTCCGTTGAGACTGCTTAAGTATTTCCTTCAACACTGCTTCGCTTAAATCATCCTCAACCGCTAAATTAATAGGGATATCTGTCATTGGAGCAAACTCAACTGTTCAACCTGCGAAGGTGTAGCACGAGGTAAAGCTGCATCAGCGATGGTAAGGCCGCCATCAAGAAGATCACGAATCTCTTGAATTGAAGAAGCCACTTCGACTTTTGTCCCTTCAGAAGTTGGGGTCATCAATAAAACCTCTTCACCTCCAATACCTTCATCGGAAAGCAAATCAGCACTATGAGTACTCAGCATAACCTGTCTTTTTCTTGACTTTTGTAAACGATGTATTAAAGAAGGCAGTTTAGCTGTGATTCCAGAGTTTAAGGACAACTCAGGCTCCTCAAGAAGCAGTAAAGAATTGCTTTCAAGAAGAGACCACAGTAAACCAATCAAGCGCAATGTCCCATCTGAAAACTGGTCTTCCCTTTGTTTGCCAGCTCCAGGTCTCCAATGTTCATAAACTGCTTCTAAATGAGGAATACCCATTTCATCTTTGACATCAGTCAACTGTTTTAACTGAGGAACTGCAATCTTCAAAGCGTCTTCAATCTTTCTCAGGCGAGAACGGCGAGTCTTTTCCGGCGTTCTAATAACTCGCTCCAAGAAGTTTCTTCCAAATGGATCATCTTGAATTCCCGGCCCACTAAAAGCCTCTGGATATCGTAACAACTGAGGAACTAGATGAAGATATAAAATAGATTCAAGAAACTTTGAAACCTCTCTAAACTCAGCGTTTGCATTAATCTGTTCTAAATACGTCTGAGTTAACCGTAGCTCATCTCTCTCATCTTCAGAATCTGGGCGATTAATTAACTGCTCATCATTTTTCCAGACCCTTTCATAAGAGAGGATAGGCTCATTCTGTCCTCCCTTTCTTTGCTTAATTCCAACGCCGTATCTCCAGGTGGGTTCTACCAGTTCGTTCTCTGATAGACGCACTTCTATTTCAACATCGGGATATCGCCTTGCATAAAGACATCTGATCTTGGAAAGCCCACCTCGATCTCTTACGGCTTTCTGTAATCCTCCTCCGTCTTTTGCAAGATCCCGTAAAAATCTTAAAGAATCGAGAAAATTAGATTTACCTGAAGCATTAGGCCCAACAAGAAAAACGCGATCTCTCAGGCTTACATCTACTGCTCGAAAGTTTCTCCAATTCTTTAAGACTATGTGAGTAATAATCATTTTCTACGAATGAATACCTCTTTAACTTTCAGTTTCCTAGCGATTTCTTTTCTACCTTGAGTTAATGCTTGTTGAGTACTTTTAGATAGATACTCCAAATTTAGCAAGAATTCACACCTACCTTTACCGAGGGTCAAAGCAGCTTGACATGATCTCACTCCTTATTCTCCAACTCGATGCGCCGTAGCCGCAGGCGATTTTCCTCCAGCAGTTGCCGATTTGCCGCCATCAGATCGGCGATTAGCCCAAACATCCAGAGCTGAAACCCGATCAGCACCAGCACCGCCGCCAAAATCAGGCTCGGCGCACGGGCGCGGGTGGGGTCGTCGAAGAAAAACAGCAGCAGCCACCGTAGCCCTAGCAGTGCGCCCAGTCCCATCGGCAGCGTGCCCGCCATCAGGAAAAAGCGCAGCGGCCGGTAGAGCATGAAAATTCGCAGAATGGTGGTGGCCGATCGCCACACATAGGACGGAATGCTGCGAACTAGGCGTGACTTGCGGGTTTGGGGGTTGGTGCGAATCGGCACGGAGGCGATCGCCATCCCTTTTTGCCCCGCCTGAATAATCGTTTCCAGCGTGTAGGTGTAGTTGTTAAACACGTTGAGCTGCATGGCGGCCTCGCGGCTAAAGGCGCGAAAGCCGCTGGGCGCATCGGGCACGTCGGTATTGCTGGCCAGCCGCACGATGGAGCTTCCCAGATTTTGCAGCACCTTTTTGGTGGTGGAAAAGTGTTTTGTCTCCCAGATCGGGCGTTCGCCAACGACGATTTCCGCCTGCTTGTGCAAAATTGGCTGGATCAGCCGGGGAATGTCTTCGGCGCAATATTGATTGTCTGCGTCGGTGTTGACGATAATATCGGCCCCTGCCCTGAGGCAAGCCTCTAAGCCTGCCATGAAACCTTTGGCTAAGCCCTGATTGGTCGAAAAGTTGACGATGTGATCGACCCCGTAGGCTTTGGCCACGTCCACCGTGCGATCGCGGCTGCCGTCGTTAATAATCAGCCATTCCACCACGTCTACTCCCGGAACATGGCGCGGCAGTTCCGATAGCGTTAGCCCCAGCGTCTTTTCTTCGTTGTAGCAGGGAATTTGAATAATCAGCTTGGTCATAGGTTCAGCCCATCGCCCCCACACCCCGATTGCCCCCCATCCCGATTGCCCCCCATCCCGATTGCTATAGAGGGCGATCGCAGGCGCAAAACAGTTCCAACAGTTGATCCAGATTACTACGTTGATCCAGTGTCCAGACCGTTCGCAAAAACGGTTGTAGAAGGATTAAACACCCAATCATAAATGCCAGTAAAACACGAATGGGCAACCGCCGATTCGCCTGGGCAGATTCGCCCGGGCCGATTCGTCTATCGATCGGCCAGGCTCCTTTGCAGTTCCTCCCGACTCCCTTTGCTAGACTAGGCTAGGTTTAGCCAGGTCAGCTTGCAGTTCAGAATTACCAGAATCAAACGACTGCTCAGCCATTCCAGATTTCTCAACCCTAACCCTCCCCCACCCTTCCCGCCATGTCGCTCTATTGCAGCCAAGGCCACGCCAACACCCCCGGCAGTCGCTTTTGCAACTGGTGTGGAGAGGCGCTATCAGCGGCGGCGGGCGGGCAGGAATTATTGGGCGATCGCTATAAAATTGTGCGCGAGCTGGGGCACGGCGGCTTCGGGCGGACCTATCTCGCCGAAGACCAGAACCGCTTTCGGGAATCCTGCGTGCTGAAGGAGTTTGCGCCCCAGGTGCAAAGCAGCTACGCCCTGCAAAAGGCAGAGGAACTGTTTCAGCGAGAAGCAGGCGTGCTGTATCAGCTCCAACATCCCCAGATTCCGCGCTTTCGAGAACTTTGCCGCGCCCAGTTTAACGGCAAGCCCAGCCTGTTTTTGGTGCAGGACTATGTGGACGGGCCGACCTATCGCCAACTGCTGGATCAGCGCCGCCTCCAGGGGCAAACCTTTTCCGAAGCCGAAGTGACGCAACTGATGCGCGACCTGCTGCCCGTGCTGCACTACATCCACGGGCTGGGCGTGGTGCATCGCGATATTTCGCCAGATAACCTGATTTTGAGAACCGCCGATCAACTGCCTGTGCTGATCGACTTTGGTGGCGTAAAGCAGGTCGCTGCGTCCGTCGCCTCGCAATATACCCCCAGCGCCCCTACGCCGACCCGCGTCGGGAAGGTGGGCTACGCGCCCGATGAGCAGATGGATCACGGTCAGGTCTATGCCCACAGCGATTTGTACGCGCTGGCGGTGACGGTGCTGGTGCTGTTGACAGGCAAGGAGCCAGGGGAGTTGGGCGATCTGTCGGCGGGCAACTGGCGGCAATGGGTAAAGCTGAGTCCGACGCTTAGCCGTACCCTGATGAAAATGCTGGCGGACTCGCCGCGCGATCGCTTCCAGACCGCAGCCGAGGTGCTGCAAGCGCTGCAAGGACTTCCCGGCACGAATCCCAGCCTTGCGCCCACACCGGGAACGCTGCCACCCGCCGCCTACACGCCCCCTGCCCCGCCCTCGACCCAGCCGACCTACGCTGTTTCGCCCCAGCCTCCGGCTTCGCCGCCGCCGAACCCAGTACCCACGGCGGCTGTGCCTGCGCCTGCGCCCGCGCCCCGTCTGCCTGCGACGAAGGCTCCCTCGGGCGGCATTGGCATTGGGCCGATTTTGGCGACGGTGGCGATCGCCGCTGGGGTGTCTGCTGCGGTGTGGGGCACGCGCGACGTGTGGCTATCGCTGCTGCCGGGGAGCGAGTCGCCGCCCGACGTGGTGGAAACCGTCAGCCCATCGCCAGAGCCAGAATTTTCGGCAGAGGAGCGCCAGCGCAAAGCAGCCCTCACCCAACGACGGCAAGATTTGGGCGTAGACTCTGGCTTTTTGGTGCGGATTACGGACACCACCTTTCACCAGCGCTATCCCGAACTGGGTGGCCGCAGCCTCAGCAAGGGCGAGGAAGATGCGGAATGGCGCGAAAAATGGGATGCGATCGCCGCTGAATGGCTGGACATCTTTGAGCAGGAACTCAGCAGCACGGCTCGGCGCAAACTGGGGAAATATTCGGCGAGCGATCGCACGGCTTGGCGAGAGGCCGTGAACAAGCTCTACGTCAGCAGCCGCGCCCTGAATGACATAACCGACGCGCAATTTTTCAACCGCTTCCCCGACCTGCGCGGGCAGGATTTTATCAACGCCCCCATCGGCCAGGTGTGGCAGGGGATGGCGGCCGACCAAGTGGCGGCGATGCAGGCAGGCAAAACCCTCAGCCGCATCGAGTTTGCACCCGGAGCGCTGAGCGAATCGGCAACCGGCAACCTGAACCTGGGGAAGGCAGGGGTCTACATTGCCAACCTGCAAGCCGACCAACCCGCCCGGTTTGACCTGGAAACCAATTCTGGCGCAGCGCTGCTTTCCATATACCCGCCTAGCCCCAGCGCCCAGGTGCCGCCGATGCTGGAAGATTCTGAGACGACCCGCTGGGGCGGGAACCTTGCCCCAGAGCGGCTATTTACGAATTTGTCGTGGTGCCTAGAGGTCGAGATGGGTTGCGCTATCGGCTTAATCTGGCGGTCGATCGCGTGATCACGACCCCCGCCAACCCCGATCGCCCCACGCCGCGCCAGTCTGATGAGCCAGTGCGGCCAGGGAACTGAGGAATTAGCAGTGAGCCTTTCCACGAAATTGTAAATAAATCCTCTGCTGAATTGTTTATACGGAACCTTCTCCCAAAGATTACGTAGCGTTAGCCGCACTTCATGAAAACCTCAAATTGACTGTGCCAATCTGGAATCGCTGCGAGAGAATTTTCGTTGGCTTCGGAAACTAGGGGAAATAGGAAGGTTTTATGGCAAATCTTGCACCTGTGCTGGCTGCGTCAGGAACGCTCACCTTGGGAGCGATCGCCTCTGATATTTCCCCAGCCGCCAACCTCGGCAT
Organism: Leptolyngbya sp. O-77; assembly: GCF_001548395.1. Lineage (NCBI taxonomy): Bacteria > Bacillati > Cyanobacteriota > Cyanophyceae > Leptolyngbyales > Leptolyngbyaceae > Leptolyngbya > Leptolyngbya sp. O-77. The sequence continues at coordinate 3,737,543 of NZ_AP017367.1, read as the reverse complement.
CAGCCTGTCGGAGCTCGTCGGCAGCCAAATCACCGATACCAACGGCGACCCCACGGGCATCGCCATCACGGGCGCAGACAATACCAACGGCACCTGGCAATATTCCCTCGACGGCGGCACCACCTGGCTTGATTTCGGCTCTGTCTCCGAGAGTTCTTCCCTCATTCTGGGAGCCTACACTCTCTACAGCGGACTATTGGGCACCAAACCCACCGACCAGCCCTGGCTGGCCTTTGGCAATTTGGGGACAATCACCGAATCACTGATCGCTGAAGGCGTGAATCTGAATACGCTAGGTGACTCTGCGCTTCCTGGAGGCATCCGAAACTTGACCTATGCCGGATACGGCAACAAAAACACCAGCGGCAATCTGGTCAACCCCGGTTTTCCAACACTAGATGCTGAGAAGGGTTTTACGGTTGCCTTTAGCATTAACTTAGTCTCGGAGGCTCGCAGCAACGAAAACCGGGCCGGCTTCAGCATCCTCGTGACAACCCAGACCAACACCAAGGCGATTGAACTGGGCTTTCAGCAGATTAATAGCTCAACAGGTAAGATCTTTGCCCAGGGTGACGGTATCACGCCCAATCCCGGCGGAGAGCCGAACAACCTGTTTGTAGCGGCAGAGTCCGTCAGTTTTAACACCAATCAGGTTGCCGACTACCGACTGACAATTCTGGGCAATAACTACACGCTGTTTGCCGACGGGAATCAAATTCTGTCTGGGCCACTGCGAAACTATACGGCGTTTGAAGGAGTTACACCACCGGGCGGTACGGAACCGATCGATCCCTACGAAGAACCCAATGTCATTTTCCTGGGCGACAATACGACTTCCGCGCGGGCCTTGGTAAATTTCTATCAACTGGCGCTGCAAACCCAGACGCGGGTGCGGTTTCAGCCGAACGCAGGGTTTAGCGGCACGTCAAATTTCACCTTTCGGGCGTGGGACACGACAGATGGCAAGTCGAATGGCGATCGCACGAATACCAGTACAAACGGCGGCTCTACTCCCTTCAGCGCAGCCTTTGAAACCGCGACTATCACGATTCAAGCGGGTGGCACAGGTGGCGGTACGGGCGGCGGTACGGGCGGCGGTACAGGTGGTGGAACAGGCGGCGCAGGTGGTGGTACAGGTGGTGGTACAGGTGGTGGTACAGGTGGTGGAACGGGTGGTGGAACGGGTGGTGGAACGGGTGGTGGAACGGGTGGCGGCACAGGCGGCACACCCCTGCAAATCGAATTTATCGGCACAGAAAACGACGATACCCTGACAGGCAACGCCGCGAATAACCGAATTTGGGGATTGGCAGGCAACGACCTGCTGATGGGCGGCGACGGCGACGATACGCTGGTTGGCGGGCTGGGGCAAGATACCTACGACGGCGGGCCTGGGGCCGATGTGCATGTATTTGCAGGCGCAACGCTCAGAGCAGCCCTGCAAACCTCTCCAGTTCGCAGACCCGATCGCATTTTGAACTTTGGGCAGACCGATGTCATTCAGTTTGATTTTGACAATAATCTTGCCACTCCCGATCTGCCCAGGAAGCTCTTCAACGCAGGCAGAATTCGCGCCAGAACGCTGCTGGATGCCACCCGGCTCGCCTTTGCCGACAAAAACCAGAAGCAGCGAGGCAATCAAGCGCTGAGGGCGCTGGAGGCGACGTTCTTTATCTATCGAGGTACAGCGTATCTGACCTTGAATGACCAAAAGGCAGGCTTCAGTCCCCGCAATGATTTTCTGGTGGCGATGCCCGGGAATGCAGTTTGATGGGGGCGATGCCAACCGGGGGGGCGCTGCGGGTTAGCAATTATCTTGTGTAATATTTTGTGTAACCATGTTTTGTGCGTAACCGTGTTTTGTTTCGCAGCAAGACCCGTATCGCTAATCTGTATCGCTAAAATTCAGTGTTGCTAATCTGTATCGCTAAAATTCAGTGTTGCTACACAAAATCGCTACAAAACACGCTACAAAAGTCACTCTAAAACAAGAATGGGGCACTTGATTAAGCGCCCCACTCAACTATGGCTATCCAAAATAATTAAACCTCTCAACTCGACAATGGCGACGACCGGCTAAACTCGCCCAAAAGCGGGCACCAGACGGCGCAGACGATGCATTTTCACCCTGGGTTGCTCAGGTTGAGCCGTTTGGGGGTCAGGATTGAGCGCTTTGTGGAGCGCCGTCCAGGTGCGGGGACAGACAGTGCCGTTGGGGGTGAGGCTGTTTTGGGCTTGAAAGGCGATCGCCGCCTCAGCCGTTTTTTCGCCAAACACGCCATCCACGGTCAAGGCGTTGCCCAATCGATTCAGGACTTTCTGCAATACGTAGACATCGGCTCCAGAATGACCAGGACGCAGGGTGCGACAGCCGGGCTGGAGGGTGGCCTTGAGGGTGGCGAGGGTGGTGGGATCAACAATCCCGTCTACCCGCAGATTTTGCCGCCGCTGGAAGGCGCGAACTGCTTCTTCCGTCAGCCAGCCAAAATCTCCATCCACCTTGACCCGATAGCCATGAGCGCAAAGCAATTCCTGCACTTCGGCAACGGCGTGTCCCGTATCCCAGGGGTACAAACAGGTTGGGTTGGCAGAAACGATTGCCGCTGCAAGTGGCTTGCTGGCGATCGCCCGCTGTTGATCTAGGGTCATTTCGAGTCTCCTTCCCCTGGCGTGGGACTTGATTGTGTGCGTGTCGCCGCGTGGCTTGGCTCTAGGACAAAATGCCCCGCACCGCACACGGCTTTTGTTTCATGGTTGGGTCGTGAGGATTACCTCGTGAAAGTAGCCTTAGAATGCTTTTCCGACGTGCTGCTCTCAGCAGTTGGACACCTTCGAGCCGCGCTAGAACCCATGCGCCTTGCGTTGCAACACGCGCAGGACTCCCAGCTTTGACCTATGGGCATCCGTCTACTCAGGCCGCGTCTTCGATGCTTTCTAAGGTAGAGGACTTGTGAGTTGAAAACTTCACCGGGCAAGGTCAATAAAACTTCGCCCATATCGGCGATTATACTGTGAAACTACAATCGCCGTGGGTTCTCGTCCGGGCAGCTTCTTCAAAGTTTTAAGGATACCACGCTGTGGCTAGCGTCGTCCTACAGATCTAGATCCAGGTCGTCTAGATCCAGGTCGCTCAGGTTTAAGTTGCTGAGCGGGTCAGGTTCCGCCGCAAGCACCTGTTCCGCCGTGACTACGTCCGACGCTGGGGGAACTCGGACAGGTTCAGACTGGGCTAGCTTGATCCAGCGGCGATCGCGCGTCACGTAACCCAGTTCCACCAGATAATCTCGGTGGGGCTGCGGAATTGGGATGTGGCAATCGGGTATGGCCTCGTTGCACTGGAACTGGCGCACAGGGCGCAACACACCGCCCGTTTCGCGCTCAGTCACGTCGTAGAGATGCAGCGCCATCACCTCGCCGCCGTTTTGCCGCGCCGCTGCCTTCCGCTGTTCCGACACTTCCCAATACACGTAGGCATCGCTCTCATCGCGGGGCACCAGGATGATGCGGCTGGGGGCGATCGCCCCAATCGGCGGCGCAGTCGGGGCTGGCACGCCAACGGGAGGCACTGTACCCGTCGCAATCCCCGACTCAGTACCCGACTCAGTGCCCGACTCTGCCCAACCGCCCTCGGTTTCACCCGGCACGCAGGCAGGCACATGCACCGCCGCCGAACGCGCCAGCGGCAGCCACTCTTCTCGCTCCGAAAGATAGCCAATTTCTGCAACGTAATCTCCGGCTGCTTCGGCAACGGGGATGTGGAAATCCTGCGTATTTTCATCGCAGTCAAACTGCTGCATATTGCGCTCATCGGCGCGGCTTGCGTCCTTTCCCGTCACGTCATACAGCCGCAACTGGAGATTGCGCCCGCCTTGCTCCGTCAGCAAGGCTCGATCCGCCTCCGACAGTTCCCAATAGGCATAGACATCGCGGCAAGAACGGGGAGTCAACACCAGCCGACTAGTGCCTGGTAAATCCAGCAAGGCTTCGTCTTCGGGCTTGCGGAATAGCCACCATAGTAGCCCACCCAGCACTGGCACAGCCAGCAGCAGGAACCAGGGGAAACTGCCGCCTTCCGCAGGCTCATCGGCAGTCTCAACGGGAGACTCTGGCGCAGGGGAAACGGCTCCCGCAGGCGTTTCTCCTGGCACGGGTTCGCCCGGTGCGGGCGTTGCGGCAGGCTCCGCAGGCGAGGCATCCGGCGCGACGGGCGAGGCATCCGGCGCGACGGGCGAGGCATCCGGCGCGACGGGCGAGGCCGGCGCGACGGCGACCGGGGGCGGGGCAACAGGTGCGCCGCTGGCACCAGGGCTGACCGCAGCCTGCACATTGGCATCGGTCGCGAAGCCTAGGAACGCCTGGGCCGCCTCGTTGGGCTGGGGCCCTTTATAGACATAAAACACCGGCAGCGAGAAGGGATAGCGGGGGTCGGATGGCAGCACGTCGTCCATCGGTACAGCGCGAACGTCTGAGCGGCCCAGCACTTCATCGGCGATCGCATAGCCAATGCCATCGTTGCCCAACTGCCGCACCAGTTCATCGGTGGTGTCTTGATTCAGCCGCACCACGTTGCCGCCACTACCAAAAGGACGACTGCGATATTTGTCATAGGTGGCGATCGCCTGCCGCAGGTCATTGCCTTCGGGGCGGTCGATGGGGCGAATGGCTCCTGGCGCACCGCCAAAGGCAGACCAATCCGTCACATCGCCCCAGTAAATTTGGGAGACGGCTTCATCACTGAGGCTGCCGTTGAATGGGTTATTGCTGCCGACGATAAAGGCAATTTTGCGCCGTCCCGCAGGCACCGCCACTAGCCCTCGCGCTGTTTCGGCATCCGTCAGCGGCCGGGCGATCGCCGCTAGGTCTACCCGGCCCGCATCCACCGCTTGCAACGCATCCTCGGCCCCGTCGGCAGAAAGATTGACCTGCGTCCCGGCATAGCGCGATTCAAACTGCTGTTTGAGTACCTGATTAATTGCGCTGAGGCTGGGAGAACCGTTGATATTAATGCGAGTGCCGCTGGGAACGCTGGCAGGCAGCGCAAATCCGGTTGTGCCGCTTTGAGCTAGGGCCGGCGCTATGCCCATTGTTTTCCAGGCAACAGTCCCCGCGATGGGCGGTGCGATCGCTGCCGACAGCAGAAACACCAGCGTCGCGGCGGAGGTTCCCCGATGTTTAATCCTACTCATAGCGCAAATCTCAGATGAATCAGATGAAACGGTCTTGTTTGGCGTTTTGATAAACCAAGCGGACGCTCTAAACGAGTTTGTCTATCGCCTGCTCTCTATGCGCTTACATCCTATGTCACTTGCGTCCAAAATGAACCAGATTACGCAAGATTCTTGGTGCTTGTCAGCCGACAGCGCTTCAGAAAATGCCCGATTAGATACAGCGATCCACACAACACAACGGAGGGTGCGCCATTAGCCGATTGTGTAGCAATCGGGACAGACGCTTCAGGGGCACTGAAGGCCGCCTCCAGTGCCAACCATACGTCTGAATGCTGCTGCGATCGCGCCAGTTGCGGCTGTGCCTCGGTGGCCAGCGCGGCCAGCGTTTCCAGGTCAACGGGAGAATGCTCTGGAACAGGCACAAGATGGAGGCGATCGCCCGGCCGCAGCAGCGCCCGAAATACGTCCGCGTGATCCTTCGTGCCGATCATGCCGATGACCCAGGTGATGGGAGGCGAGAGGCGGTCGCGCCAGCGTTGTGGAGCAATATCGCGCCAGCGTTCTGACGCAATATCGCCCAGCTCGATTTGCTGCTCGATCTGCTGATCGACATACTGCCGAAGGGCGATCGCCCCAGCCGGATTGTGCGCCCCGTCGATCAGCAGCCGATGCCCTTGCCAGTCCATCCACTGCATCCGTCCGCGCCACTGCGCCCTGGCCATGCCTGCCACGATGTCTGCATCCGAAATGACCCACCCCTGGAGCCGCAGCAGCTGCAAGGCAGCTAGGGCAACGGCGGAGTTGGTGAGCTGGTGTGCGCCGGGGAGGGGGAGCGGGTAGGAGATGACGGCTTTGGGGCGTGGGGCGTTTTCTACCTCGTTACCTATCTCGTTGCCTACCTCATTGCCTACCTCATTGCCTAATCCGCCATCCCACTGCCACTCGGCCCAGCCGTTGCCCAGATCGACCGCAGGCTGCACCCAAATCGCAGGACACTGGAGCGCTTGCAGGCGGGCTTGCAGCACGGCGGCGGCTTCTGGCGGCTGGGGGGCGATCGCCGCTGGACAGTGGGCTTTCAGGATTCCGGCTTTTTCGCGGGTGATGTCGGCCAGGGTGGGGCCGAGGCGCTGCCAGTGTTCGCGGCTGAGGGAAGTAATCAGGCTGACCAAGGGGCGATCGCACACATTGGTCGCATCCAGCCGCCCGCCCAGCCCCACTTCCATCACTGCTACATCGACCTGCTGTCGCGCAAAGTACAGCCATGCCGCCGCAGTGACAACTTCAAACTGGGTAGGCGACGGGTGATTAGGATCAATCGCGGCCACAACCTCTTCCAGAAGCGAGTGCAGCGCGTTCGCCGAGATATCCTCGCCGTTGAGCCAGATCCGTTCGCACCAGTGTTCCAAATGCGGAGACGTATAGCGTCCCACTCGATAGCCCGCCTGCATCAGCACCGCAGACAAATAAGCGCACACCGACCCTTTACCGTTACTGCCCGCAACGTGCAGCACGGGCACTTGCCGCTGCGGATTTCCCAGAGCCGCTAGCAGCCGCGTAATTCGCTCCAGACCCAGCTCTACGCCAAAATGAGTAAACCGATTCAGCAGCGCATCTACTGGGTCGAGGGGTAGATCGCTGGGAAGCGCAAGGTCAGCGTCAAAAGCCATCAATCGCAAATAGGAGTCGGGTTTTGGGAGTTAAGGAGCGTGTCGATTAGGCGAAAACATAGTCATCGGGCTGATATTCAGCCGTGGGGGTGAGCCGCCAGGTGGTGTCGCCTGTGAGTTCCAGCACGTAGTCGTGATATTTCAGCAGGCTGGGGCGATGGCCAACGCTGATGTAGGTCGTGTCTTTTTGGCGGAGTTGGTCGTAGAGGCGGCGCTCGTTTGCCAAATCCAGAGCGCTGGTGGCTTCGTCTAGAATGGCGTAGCGCGGCCGGGTCAGCAGCAAGCGGGCAAAGGCGAGGCGCTGCTGTTCGCCCAAAGACAGCACGTTGGCCCAATCTAGCTCTACATCAAAACCGCCGACCCGCTCCGGCAAATCCGACAGATTCACCTGTTCTAGGGCATAGCGCAACTGCCCCTCGTCAATGAGTGCGTCAGGATGAGGATAGAGCAACTGGTCGCGCAGCGTGCCCAGCACCATGTAGGGCCGCTGGGGCAAAAACAGCATCTCGTCCAGGTTGGGGCGGACGATGCGACCGGTGCCCTGATTCCACAATCCGGCGATCGCCCGCAAAATCGAACTCTTGCCCGCGCCGCTGTGGCCCACGATCACTAGCCCCTGGCCCGGCTCCAGTTTGACGGACAAATCGCGCACCAGGAGGCGCTGATTTTTGGGGGTCACCAGCGTGATGTGCTCTAGCGAAATTTGCGAATCTTCTACGGTGTCGATGACGGTGGTTCCCGGTTCGGGTGTTTTGTCTACCTTGTCTTCCAGCACCTCTGTAAAGGTTTCCAGACGGTTCACCCCGGCGGCAAATTCGCTCAGTTGGTTAATCTGCGTGACCACTAGCGCGAACGCATCGAAGATTTGAGCAAACGCAAAATTGGCCTGGGTGATGTCCCCAAATCGGATTTGATCTTGAAACAGCATGGGGGCCAAAATCACAGACGGTAGAATAAAGGTAAGATAACGATAGGGTGTGCGGAAAAACCCCATCGTCCGCTGCCAGCCGATCAGAAAGTTGAAGTTTTGCAGCGCATCTACAAATCTCCGACGCAGTTGCCCCGCTTCCTGTGCTTCGCCCTGATAAAAGGCGATTGACTCGGCGTTGTCGCGCACATGCACCAGTCCGTAGCGAAAATCGGCTTCTTTTTTGAGCTGGTTGAAGTTGAGCAAGATGAGTCGTCGCCCTAGCAGCGCTACCACGATCGTCCCAGCAATGGCATAGATAACCAGGAAAATGGTCAGCCCGACAGACTTCGACAGCAGGATGCCTGTAAAAGAGATGACATCAATAATGGATCCTAGAAAGATGAGCAAAAAGTTGAGGCTGTAGGTCGTAAAGGAGTTGATATCCTGCGAGATGCGCTGGTCGGGATTGTCAATTGTTTCGTCGGAGTTGATGTCGTAGTAGGCGCGATTAGTAAGGTACTTATTGAGAAAATTGTTAGTCATCCATTCGCGCCAGCGCAGCCCCAGCAGGTCTTGCACATATCGGTAAAACACGACAAAGGGAGTGGCGATCGCAAACACGCCTGCATACACCATGAAAAATCGCCAGAACGTGGGCGCGTCTTTTTCAGCCAGCGCCGTGGTAAAGAAATTGCCCACGAAGCTAATCACCACATTCATGCCGCTCACACACAGCAGCAGCAGCAGCAGCGCCGCCAAAAACGTCCACTGTTGCCAGCGGGGCAGCACCTTGTCTCGCGCCAAAAAGAAAGCGAGCCACGGCACAATCAGCCCCGCCGTTAGCACAAACACCATTGGCGGGCTGAACAGCGTGTTTGCCAGGGACACCATGCCGCCTGCGGTTTCTGCCATGAATTCGGGAAAGCCCCGTTCGATCGCAAGTGTGATCAGGCCCACCACCGTCGCCAATAGCGCAAACAGAAACACGATCAGTAGCCCAAGCAGCACAAAGAACTGCCAGCCGCCGCGCCCGGTGGGAAACCAATAGGGTTGGGCGATCGCCACGAAGCGATTCCACAGCCGCCAGTCAAAACGATTGAGACGATTCAGGGATGGATTCGGGGTGTCAGCGGTCATGGATTGTATTGCGAGTTAAATCAGAGGGCGTTTATAGGCTACATTGCACTGCATCATTGCAATGTATTGTCGCAATGCATTTCAGCAGGCTGTATCTCAATGCTGCGTTTCAGCAGACTGCATCTCATTGTAGTGTGAGAGACGCTGGCAGGAAGAATTGCTGCCGATTTCAGGGAAACAAGGACAGGAGCCAAGGCTTTGGCGCGGGTTTAGTCTAGGCTGCTGACTTCTCTCCCTTGCTTATTGCTTCGATTAGCATCCATAAACACGAGGACGGGCCGCGCTGTTCGATAATAAAGATTGCTTGCTAAAACATGCTGAGGCTGCTCATTCTCTGTAAGTTGAAATTAGTTCAGAGAAAGCGCATTCTCCCCCTCGTCCCGCACTTCTACTGCCCAAGGCATCGAGCCATGAAAAAACTAATCAAGGGTCTGCGTGAGTTCAAAAAGAGCTTCTACTGTACTCACCTTGACCTCTACGAAGAACTAGCACAGGGGCAGCATCCGAGAGCGCTTATCGTCTGCTGCTCAGACTCGCGAGTCGGGCCAGAACTATTGACCAATGCACAGCCTGGTGAAATCTTTGTAATTCGCAATGCAGGCAACATTATTCCGCCCTACGGTGCCACCAACGGCGGCGAGGGCGCCTCGATTGAGTATGCGGTCGAAGCGTTGGGCATTCGCAACATTGTGATTTGCGGGCACTCCCACTGCGGCGCGATGAAAGGGCTACTCAAGCTGAACACGCTAGAAGAAAAAATGCCGCTGGTTTATAACTGGCTAAAACACGCTGAGGCAACCCGTCTGCTGATCAAGGAAAACTATACCCACCTGGAGGGTGAGGAACTGCTGAACGCCACGATTGCAGAAAATGTCCTGACGCAGATCGAAAATCTGAAAACCTATCCGTCGATTCACTCCAAGCTATACGACGGCACCCTCAAGATTTATGCCTGGATTTACGACATGGATCGCGGTGAGGTCTGGGCCTACGATGCCGAAAAGCACGCCTATATTCCGCCCCATGCCCAGCTTCCGGAGGACGATCTAGATCCTGATTTGCTGACGGATGCACCAGTCGCCTGCGATATGCCAGTGAGTTCGGCAGTGAGCGCCCCCGACAGCAAAAGCAGCAGCGCAACGACCAGCAACACCTGGTATGTTAACAGCACAAGTAAAGGTTCTAGCGGCAGCGGTGGTGCTGCGGCGGCAAATGGCAATGGCGCATCGAACGGCAATAGCGCATCTAAGGGCGTAACGTCTGCTCCACCGACTGCGTCAGAATCTGCGAGCCCAGGCGCGTCTCGCAGGGCGCACTGGTTTCCTCGCACGCGCCTGTCGCCAGAACAGCAGGATCGCATTTATCGAGGCTCTAGCTCACGTTAAGAGGGTAATGGGCTGAAGTCCGTGGCATAAAGGTGCTAGGAGGGCGATCGCCCAGTTTTCCTAGCATTCATGCACTTTGGCGATCGCCCCCCGATATCCTTACTTCCTCACCGCGGCCTTATCAACGGCACAGCTCAGCCGAATCGGCAAGAAAACCTGAAATTCTGCTCCCTGTGGGCGATCGCTCTGAACGCAGATTTTGCCCTGATGTTTTTTCACGATGTCATAACAGATTGACAGCCCCAGACCCGTTCCTTTTCCAACTGGCTTAGTTGTGAAAAACGGATCAAACAGCTTATTCTGTATATTTTTGGGAATACCGGGGCCATTATCAGCAATAGAGATGCAGACTTGGTTCTCATCCACTTGCCGAGTGCAGATAGTTATTTGCTTTGGACGATCCTCAGGTACTTCGAGAAGCGCATCAATACTATTGCTCAATAAATTCATGAAAACCTGATTAATCTGTGCCGGACAACACTCAACTAGCGGTAAGTCACCGTATTGTTTAACAACATCCACGCCAAGCTTTAGTCGATTATTAAGAATCAGTAACGTGTCCTCTATCCCCAGAAGTGTTGAAAGATAGATTAAGCGACGAAAAAAAGGGACAGAATGCAGTATTCTGTCCCCTAGTAAACAAAAAATGATGCCTGATGATAGCCTCATTTCCGAAGCTTGTCAAATCGATCTTGATGCAGCTTTGTCCGCATGACTATCCCGTTTTGAACTCGCGCTTGTTCTTTGAAATCTGGTTGACCTTTGTGTTGGACAAGGGCTTAACCAGCATGAGAGACTTATTTTACCGCCTAAATCGTACAGGTGTTGAGGTCGATATATCCACCTTTTCTAAAGCTTGCAAAACTCGAACGGATGGGCACTTTTGTCGAATCTATGCACAGTTGATTGAGCAAGTAAAGCGCAAACAGCCGACCGCGGCTCAGATACTTTTTCCGATTGATTCAACCATCGTTACACTTACCAGCAAGCTATTTTGGCTGCAAGGATATCACCAAGTTAAATTACTGAATGGAATCAACTTAGAGCAAGGATATTCGAGTGAATGCTTGATTCATTTTGGGCAAGGACATGATGCAAAGTTTGCCGATTCGATTAGCACGATGATTCCCGAAAACGGCATCGGCATCATGGATAGAGGCTTCGCAAGCTGGGAATTTCTCGACCAAATGAGTCTCACTCAAACAAAGTTTGTGATGCGAATCAAGAACAATATGAAGACTGAACTTGACCACGACCGTTACCGCGTGGTTTGGTTCTGTGATTTGGAGAGTCGGAGCGAGTTTCGTCTGGCAACTAATGTCAATGAGATGAGCGACGAAGAAATCAGTGATACCTATCGGCATCGTTGGCAAATTGAGGTGTTATGGAAGTTTCTCAAGATGCACTTAAAGCTCGATCGTCTCATCACCAAGAATGTGAATGGGGTGAGTATTCAGATTTATATGGTGCTCATCACGTATTTAATCTTATTGTTAATCGAAATTCCAGCATTCTATGGCAGTGAATTGCTCGACAAGTTTCGGTATTTACAACTGGAACTGAGCCGTCGCTGCTCAATGGTTCATTGGAGCTACGATCTGCTGCCCGAAACACTCGTATGACTCTTGTAAGCTAAAATGTAAAGTTTTCTATCTGGATTCAACACTTCTGCTCTATCCCAGCATGAAGATCAGCAGGCTTTGTGGATGCTTCATCTAACCGAGAAAAGTTACGCAACGAAAGAATGATTTGCTGAATTCGCTGTGTTCCGACTCGCATGGATGTCAACGTCTTTGGCAGATCGCTTTGCAAAAAATCAAGATCGATAGCCTCAATCTTTTCGCGTACCCTAGAAGTAGGCTGAGGACACTCTTGCTGGTATAGCGAAATCAGCTCTAGCAAATCGTTGGCATAGTCCATGACATGGTTCAAATTTCCAGAAATAAAATTCACGGGGTTATTAATTTCGTGTGCGATGCCCGCAATCATTTGACCTAGGCTCGACATCTTTTCTGTTTGAATTAGTTGAACCTGAACTTGTTTGAGATGTTGTAGCGCTTCAGCCAGAGCTTGAGTCCTCTCCAGTACCCGCTGCTCCAGGTGCTCTTTTTCTGTTGCTAGCGCCTGCTGACTATGTTGCAATGCCTGTAGCGCAAGTTGGTGCATTTCAGATTGCGCCAGAAGCAGGTGATCGACAGCAAGCAACCGATAGCTATCAGGCGCTGTCTCAACTAAAACAGGCTCATACAGCTCGTCAGCGGGTCGCTCCAGCACTAATTTAGATGCAATTGGAATCGGCGTATCCCCGGGTAAAATTAGTGGCTCTGTACGCACGAAATCATACAAAATTCGGAGAGGTCTTCGAGTAAACAACTCCAAACTATAGGGACGACTCATTCGTTCAAAAAATCGACGACGCGAAATAATACCTGCAAGTGTTCCATATTCTGTCAAAATAACACCTGGAAGTAGTGGCTCTTGTTCAAAGTACTGAAACAACTGTCCGCCAGGTATTTCTATGTCAACAGCGAGATAATGTGAAGTTAGTTCTTGCAATGTCGAGCCTAGATGAAGCTGGATAAGCGTCGTCGATGTATAAGTCGGAGAGTTGGATTTTGCCGCTGACATAGCTGACATATAGAATCTCAAAGACAGAACTGTTGGGATGATTTTTCAATCTAGTAATTGAGACGGGGATCAAACACTAGGAAGTTAGACACTAAATTAGGAGATTAGGAGTAGTAGAAGTAACTGATGGGAGCCTCGAAAGTAGGGTTGCTGTTTGAGAAAAGCTAGATACAGCGTCTTTGAAACCGATGAGGTGTGTGGATGGTCAAGCGATCCTCGCCTTGACAGAGCAGCGCGTGCCTTACCCCATAAAAAATGCTGTATGCTGTGGCTTATTTTCTCGATACTGCAATTAATCGAGGCTCCCTAATGAACTTCTAGTGACTTTTCCTAGCTTGAAAGCTAACCTCTACAACACCCTGGTCTTTTTTAATACCCTCGTTCCTCTAAATATGAGGCTCTTCCGGATCCGGGGTGAAAATCGTATAATATGATACTTTAAGTCAGGGGTTGCGCCAATGGACATACATCTTGATAGATTGCTTAACTTCCCTCACGTTACGGTTGAAAGTTGCATTCAAAAAGACAATGAAGTGTACTTAAAGTTGCGCTTGCTCAATCAAGAATCTAGCTGTCCACACTGTAAGAAATCAAGTTCAGAGTTGCATCAAAACCGTCCGATTTTGATTCGAGACCTATCGATTTTTGGTCAAGTCACTTATTTGAAAATTCCTCGTCGTCAGTTTTATTGTCGTGATTGCCAACGTTATTTTACTGAGTCATTGACATTTATGGATGCAGGACGGCAGTACACTCGACGCTATGAGGAGCATATTTACCAGCAAGTAAAACTGTCAAGTATGGAGCAAGTGGGTCGCGTAGAAGGGTTAAGCTTTGAGCGCATTGAAGGGATTTTCAAACATCAGTATGCACAGAAAAAAACACGGGATGGGCAGGAGTCAAACGCATTGGGATTGATGAAATCAGCAAGCGGAAAGGGCATCAAAATTCGCCACCGTTATCGGCGACGTTGAGACCGGGAAATTGATTGAAGTGATTGACAGTCACCAACAGGAAGACATTATTGAAACCCTGAAGCAGCAGCCCCTAGAGGTGCGTGCAAAAGTTGAAGAGGTGAGCGTGGATATGTGGGGAGGATTCCCAAAGGTAGTCAAGAAAGTGTTTCCCAATGCCGTGGTAGTGATTGACCGCTTTCATGTCATGAAATTAGTCAATGAGGAGTTAAATAAAATTCGTAGACAATCGGGTGTATCAGACCGAGGTAGCAAATTCATTTTGCTCAAGAATGGCAAGGATTTAACCGCAGAAGAACAGACAAAGTTAGAAGAGATTCTGAAACGGTCAAAGCGATTAGGAAAAGCCTATGAGTGGAAAGAAGAGTTTCGCGCGATTTATGAACAACCATTAACCGTTGAGGAAGGCAAGCGTCAGATCCAAGGGTGGCTCGATAAAGCGCGAGTCGTCTATAGAGAAGCAAGCACAACGATTCGTAACCATTTAGATGGAATTAGCAACTACTTTCGGAATCGCACAACGAGTGGCGCAATGGAGGGAATCAACAACCGAATTAAATTGATTAAACGGCAAGCTTATGGCTTTGTCAATTTCAACAATTTTCGAGAAAGACTATTAGCCTGCTTCTCTGATTAAATAAAGTTATCACCGTACTGACGGGAGAACCAAATATGATGATGTAACTACGGCGATTATTGGGATAAGAGCAAGCTAAGAGAAGGTTAATGTTGTTTGGCTGTTGCTGCGACTAGGTGTTTTTATCGAAGCAGCTTTATTGCAGCAATGACAGGCCGGATGAAGATTGCCAAAGAAACCAAAGAGAGGAAGGCGCTGATGTTTAACTGCAATCTGCCGCAAGAATAATATCCTTTGCGAAAGCAAATCGCTTAACCAATCGCGCACAAAGAAGTAGGTGCGTTGATTTGAACAGTATCGATGGCAGGTTATTTTGCGCCGACGGCAGACTAATTTTTCTGGGTAAAGCTGCTGGATGGTCTGCCGATATAGTTGGGGTGCAGCAAGGCAGCAGTTGAGGATATTCTAGCCATGCCCAACTCTAAGTTTTTCTTAAATTTGCGAGGCTATCCGGCAGTACGGCTGAATTTTTTCTATAAGCGCGGAGACGATTGGGGTGGAATGGAGGGACGCATTGTGAAGCGTCACTTGGCCAATTCGGCGGGAAAATTCGAGGGTATGGAGGCTCTATGGATTGTCGAGGGCGATCGCCCTCCCTCTCTCCTTTAAGTCAGTCATGTAAGTCAGTCATGACGGATTTCCCAAGCTACGACGTAGCAAAGATCGCCGCATCGTCTGCAAATGCTTTGAACTCTAGCGCATTGCCGCTGGGGTCGAGTAGAAACATCGTTGCCTGCTCGCCCACTTCGCCTTTGAAGCGAATGTACGGTTCAATGATGAACTCCACGCCGTGCGATCGCAGCCTGTCTGCCAGCGCCTCCCACTCATTCATCTCCAAAATTACGCTCCAGTGCTGGGTGGGCACTGCTTTGCCATCGACTAGATTAGTGGCATTAGTGGCCCTTGCCTCTGGGGTATCATCCACCAAGTGTGCCGTCACCTGATGCCCAAACAAGTTGAAGTCAATCCACCGCGAATCGGTTCTGCCTACCGCACAACCCAAAACAGCCTCATAAAAGACGCGGGTTGCAGATAGATCTCGGACAGGAAACGCAACGTGAAACGGACGAGGCATACTAGGGATTTGAAATTTTGGATTATTGGCAGGTCGCTCGTCCCCATTGACCGTCGTAGCTGACCGACACCTGATCGCCGGGCTTGGCAGGAAAGGGCGACAGGTGAACCAGCGTCGTGTCTGCCATCTGGGCAACATTGCCTTTCCAGATGGTTTCTCCGGCGGCGTTTTTGCCGACGTAGGACAGGTTGGAGGTGAGGACGTTGGTGGACGTGCGGGGGCGAAACTCGACGCGGCTAAACCCGGCTTCGCGAGTGTAGAAGGCGATGAAATCAACCCGGTCTTGCACCGTGCCGTTGCAGGTCATGGATAAATTATCCTGGTTGGGTTCTTCTGGGGCTACGGTGACGGGCGGCGCGGGAGTCGGTGCGGGGGGCGGCGGGGCAGGCGTGAACTCGGCTATGCTGCCGGACTCTTCGACGAGGAGTTGCCCAGAACTGGTGAGGGATTGCACAAAGCAGGTGCCATCAGGAAAGACGCGGGCGTAGAAAATGGTCTCACCCTGATATCCGTAGGTGGTGCTGCCGTCGGGATTGCTGGTGACCGTTACGCCCTGTGCGCGGCTGAGGTTGTTTAGATTAGGCTTTTGCAAAAACGACATCAAGGGCTGGTTGTTTTCCCACAGCACTTCGGCAAAGTAGTTGGTCGTGTTGCAGGTGACAGGCTGCATAGCTATAGGACTGCTGGGCGGGGCAGGCGCGACGGGTGTTGCAGGTGTGGCTGGAGCGGGAATGCTATCGCTGGTTCGTGAATTGAGACAAGAGGTAAGGGCGATCGCCCCCAGAATCGCCAACATTACCCAACCCATCCGTCTGTAGCTCATTATTCTTGATCCCCCCATCACAAAATCTTCTCGTAAATGCGATAGGTTTTGTAAATCTTTGCACCCGTCGCTTCGATAATCTTACGCGATGGCATGTTGTCTTCATATACCCAGGAGAGTTCTGCTTCGCGGTAGGGTTTGCGCTTGGTTACACCGCCCTCTCGCCCCAGATAAATTACTGCCATCGGCACCAGTTTGCGGATGTATTCCGGCAGGGAGCAGATCGCTACGACGCGCCCCGTGTCGATGCTGCGGCGATACCAGAGAAATTTCAGAATGCCCAGCCAGTCGAGCTTGCCGTTCACCTTTTGCAGCACGGGGCTATAGTTGGGCAGTGCCATAAAGAAGCCCACCATTTCGCCCTCGTATTCCGCAATCACAAAGATGTCGGCATCGGCAATATCCTGAAGCGATTTGGCTTCTTCCAGAAATTCTTCCAGCGTGCGCGGCGTAGAACTCCAGTTGTTGGCAAATGCCTTGTTGAACAGGTGATAAATTGCGGTGCAGTCTTCGATAAATTCATCGCCCTTGAGCCGCAGGTTGCGGAAGGTGATGCCTGATTTTGAGGCAATCCGGTATGCCCGCTCAAACTCTGGCGGCAGGGGTTTTGTGAGATCTAGCAGGTAAGCATAGGCATCCTTGGCTTTTTGCCAGCCGTGCTGCTCAAACAGGCGGGGATAGTGGGGCGGGTTGTAGGGCATCATCATGTAGGGCATGGAGTCGAACCCGTCTACCAAAAACAGGCAGTTGTTATGGGTAGACAGGTCGATGGGGCCCCGCGCTTGAGTCATTCCCTGCTGCCGCAACCAGTCGCAGGCAGAGTCGAGCAGGGCCTTGCCGACTTCGGCTTCGTCGATGCATTCAAAAAAGCCCACCAATCCAATATTTTCGCCCTCTCGCGCAATCAGGCGATCGTTCACCGCAGCCACCACACGCCCCACGGGCTGCGTGCCGTTTGGCCCAAAGCGCGTGGCGATGAACTGCTGCAAGCGCCCGTATTCAAAAAAGGTATTCTCAGGTTTGAAATACTTGGCGATGCTGCTGCGGAGGGGCGGAACCCAGTGGCGATCGCCCGCATACACCACCGACGGCACATCCAGGAATAGCTCCTGGTCGCCCGGCGATAGCACTGGGCGCACCTGCATCTCGCCAACCTGCTTGACGGTCTGAGTCATCGCATCGCAGCCAAAACGTTATTTAGAGAATTTAGACCGTTGGCTGAACCGTGTCTAGGGGGATGAGGGTGATGGGTTGGATTATTTCAAAACGCTGTCACTTTTTGTCACTTCAATACTCCAACCCTCTGCCACTCGTCTTACCCCTGTACCAAAATCGTCTCACCCTCTACCTTGACAGGATAGGTCGCCAGTGCCCGGTTTGCAGGGCCCTGCACGACTCCGCCTGTCGGTGAAAAGAGGGAATTGTGGCAGGGGCAGGCAAAGAGGGCGGTTTGCGTCCGCCATTCGACGGTGCAGCCTGCATGGGGGCAAATTCGGCTGACGGCCATGAGGTCGCCGCTGTCAGGATTTTTGAGTAGTGTAATGGGGGCAGTGCCGACTTGCGTATCGAGGCGATCGCCACTCTGGGCAAGCTGGCTCAGGGTTCCCACCTGCTGAAATGCGCCTCCTGCCGCAGGCGGGCTGGGCGGTTCGGCAGATCGACAAGCAGGCAGAGCAGCGCTGGCGGCGCTGGCGGCAGTCAGTCCGAGAAAGGTGCGACGTTCCATAGACTATTTCGGGAGAGTGTTTCCGGAGAATCAGGATCGGCTTGTTCTAGCTAAGCTTGTTCAAGCTAACTAAAATGTTAGGCACAGAATCAACCCACGCTGCACGACAGCGCTGTACTCATGCCTCCGACTCGCAAATTGGCAAAAAGTTTCCCTAAGCGGTTTATCAAGGGTCTGAAAGTTTTGGCGCTGCTGAGCCTGCTGGCGCTGGTGTATGTGGGGCTTCAGGGGTGCGCCGGGATGACGGGGTGATGGGAGAAAAAATGAAGAAGGAAAAACGAAAAAGGAAAACGCTTCGTTCTTCTCTCTTCGTTCTTCTCTCTTCGTTCTTCCCTCTTCGCTCTTCCCTCTTCGTTCTTCCCTCTTCGCTCTTCCCTCTTCGTTCTTCCCTCTTCGTTCTTCCCTCTTCGCTCACGCCCTGCCCAGATAGCCCCACCGCCCGCCCTGCTTAACCGCAGCGCGATCGCCGTGAAATGAGCCAGCATCGGCAAACTGCGGCTCGACGACGAAGGTTCCCTGCGTGTCGATATAGCCCCAAAGTCCGCCCAGCTTCACGGCGGCAAGTCCTTCGGAAAAGGGATAGGCATCTTCAAACTGGAGCGGAATTAGGACTTTGCCCTGGGGAGAAATGTAGCCGTAGAGGTCTTCGTGGCGGACGAGGGCGAGGTCGTGGGTGAAGCTGAAGGTGTCGTCAAACTGGGCGGGGATGACCAGTTCTCCAGCAGGGTTGATGTAGCCATAGCGGCCGTCGATGCGGACTCGCGCCAGCCCGTGCTGGAACGTGTGAGCCACGTCGAACTCGGCAGGAATCACCAGTGCGCCAGTTTTGTCGATGAAGCCGTATTTGCCCTGGAGCGTGACCCGCGCCAGACCTTCCGAAAATTCGTCGGCGCTGTCGAACTGGGGCGGGATGACGACTTTGCCCGCTGGGTTAATGTAGCCATAGCGGTGGTCGATTTCCACGCCGGCCAGCTTTTCGCGAAACGCCGGAGCCGCGCTTTCAAACTGGGGCTTGATCAGCCATTGCCCGCGGGTGTCGATGTAGCCGTAGCGGTGGTTTTGCTCGACCCCGCGCTAGCCCTTCCGAAAAAGTTTTCGGCGCTGTCGAACTGGGGGGCGATCGCCAGTTTTCCCAGATCATTAATGTAGCCCCAGCGCTGCCCGACGGAGATTCGCGCCAGTCCTTCCGAGAACTCGTAGGCCCCTTCGCGGTAGATGCCGATGGGATCGACTTCGATTTTGAGCGGGATGGCAATGTCGCCAGACTTGCTGATGTAGCCGAGGCGATTCTTTAGCACGACGGCCGCCAGCCCTTCAGAAAAGTTTCGTGCCAGGTCAAACTGAGGGGCGATCGCCAGTTCGTAGCGTGGTCGCTCCGGTTCGCCCAAAAATTGGGCAAGCTCCTCTGGGGAAAGGGTTTTTGCAGTCGGCAGCACGGGCAGCGCCGCCCGTACCTCGGCCACAGACCGGAAGCGCTGCTCGACCGATTGACGCACCATGCCATCCAGCGCATCGGCAAGCTGAGCGCTGACCCGCGCCTCGTCCCCGCCACGCGATTTCGCCCGTCGCCGGGATCGCGGGGAAGCTGTTTGGGAGAATAGCCCCGTGAGCGCCTGAATCGCCAGCATTCCCAGCGCGTAGAGGTCGCTGGCAGGAACGGGCTGTCCGGCAGACTGTTCGGGCGGCACGTAGCCCGCCGTACCAACGGTCTGCGTAAAGTAGGGCTTGCCCTCGGCATTCACCATTAAATGGCGGATCACCTTGACATTGCCAAAGTCGATCAGCACTAGCTTTTTGTCGCTCCAGCGGCGCAGCAGGTTTTGTGGCTTCAGGTCTTGATGCACGACGTTCTGGGCATGGGCCACTGCCAGGATCTCTAGCACCTCATGCAAAAAGCCCAGCACTTCTTTCTCATCGCGGCGATCGCCCAAAAACAGCGACTGCCGCAGGTCGTGCCCGTCGATCAGCTCTTGCACCAGATAAAACTCACCGCCCTGCTCCAGATGGTCGTAGAGCTTGGGGATTTGGTCGTGCTTGCCGATCACGTACAGCTTTTCGACTTCGGCTTCAAAGAGCGATCGCGCCTGCGCCAGCACCGATGGCAGCTTCGACTGGGGCTGAATCTTTTTGACCACGCACTTGGGGACTATTGCGACGATAGGTATCTTCGGCGAGATACGTCTTGCCGAAGCCACCCCGTCCTAATTCTCGAATCGTTTCATATCGCCCCGCCGATTAACATTGCTTTGCCCTATCGCGCCCCCCCCCGGCGCTCACCGCTGGATTAGCTGTATTAGACAAACCCTGAAAACGTGGATGCCTGTTTCAGACTGCCCTGCTTCAGAATGCCCACTTCCTGGAGGCAATTTCTCAAGCGTGAACCCAGCCAAATTGCCCTCGTCTAGGCATTGCCCCATTGCTTTAAGAAAAATTAAATGGAAACCCGTATTATCCCGGGTGGGAAGCCCGATCCTGGCGATCGCTCCTCTCTCCCGTAGAATGAGTTTATGTACCGGGTTAGCCGGACTGTATGATCTCACGCTTCAGGGATTCAGATACCGGGTTTTGGATTCTCGATTTTCGATTTCGGGCTCAACCCCCGATGGCTCCTAAACGTCCAAAGTCTCAAAATCCAAAATCCCCAAAATCTAAAATTCCTATTCCCCCAACCCCTCACTTCTAAAGACACTATGCAACCCGACTAGTCCTGACAAATTCACTGAAAAAGCCTGGGAAGCCATTGTCAACACCCCAGGAAATTACCCGCCAGGCCAAGCAGCAGCAGATCGAAACCGAGCACCTGATGAAGGCGCTGCTAGAGCAAGAGGGTCTGGGCCGTCAGCATTTTCAACCCGGGCGGGTGTGAACGTGCAGCGGGGTGCGCGAGTTTACCGATAGCTATATTGCGCGGCAGCCGAAAGGTGTCGGGCGGTGGCTCGTCGGTGTATCTGGGGCGATCGCTCGATACGCTGCTGGATCGCGCCGAAGCCGCCCGCAAGGAGCTGGGCGACGACTATATTTCCGTCGAACACTTGCTGCTGGCTTATCCTAAAGATGACCGATTTGGGCGATCGCTGTTTCAAGACATCCGGCTCGACGAAGCCAAGCTCAAGCAAACCGTAGAACAAGTGCGAGGCAGCCAAAAAGTGACTGACCAAAACCCCGAAGGCAAGTACGAAGCGCTGGAAAAATATGGCCGCGATCTGACCGAATCCGCCAAGCAGGGCAAGCTCGACCCCGTGATTGGGCGGGATGATGAAATTCGCCGGACAATCCAAATCCTGTCGCGCCGCACCAAGAACAAACCCCGTGCTGATCGGTGAGCCTGGTGTCGGGTAAGACGGCGATCGCCCGAAGGGCTAGCCCAGCGCATCGTTAAGGGCGACGTGCCAGAATCGCTGAAAGATCGGCGGCTGATTGCGCTGGACATGGGTGCGCTGATCGCGGGCGCGAAGTATCGCGGCGAGTTTGAAGAACGCCTGAAGGCAGTGCTGAAGGAAGTCACCGACTCCAATGGGCAAATTATTCTGTTCATCGACGAGATCCACACCGTCGTCGGCGCAGGTGCAACCCAGGGCGCAATGGACGCGGGCAACCTGCTGAAGCCCATGCTGGCGCGGGGCGAACTGCGCTGCATCGGCGCGACCACGCTGGATGAATACCGCAAGTACATCGAAAAAGATGCTGCCCTAGAGCGCCGCTTCCAGCAGGTATATGTAGATCAGCCGACGGTGGAAGATACGGTCTCGATTCTGCGGGGTCTGCGCGAACGCTACGAAAACCACCACGGCGTGAAGATCTCCGACAGTGCGCTGGTGGCCGCCGCCATGCTGTCGAACCGCTATATTTCTGACCGCTTCTTGCCCGACAAGGCGATCGACCTGGTGGACGAAGCCGCCGCCAAGCTGAAGATGGAGATTACCTCCAAGCCAGAAGAACTGGACGAGGTAGACCGCAAGATTTTGCAGCTTGAGATGGAAAAACTGTCGCTGCAAAAAGGAAACAGACACCCGCCCTCGCGCGATCGCCTGGAGCGGCTCGAAAAAGAACTGGCCGACCTGAAGGAAACCCAAACCGCGCTAAATGCTCAGTGGGATGCGGAAAAGGGCATCATTCAAGACATCCAGCGCATCAAGCAGGAGATCGAAAAGGTCAACATCGAGATTCAGCAGGCTGAGCGCGACTATGACCTCAACCGCGCCGCCGAGTTGAAGTATGGCAAGCTGGCTAGTCTCCAAAAAGAACTAATCGATGCCGAAACGCGCCTAGCCCCAGACCCCAAACCAGCGGCAAAATCCCCTGCTGCGGGAAGAAGTCACCGAATCTGACATTGCCGAAAATCATCTCCAAGTGGACGGGCATCCCCCGTCAGCAAGCTGGTGGAGTCGGAAATGCAGAAGCTGCTGCACCTGGAGGACGAACTGCACCGCCGCGTGATTGGGCAAGACGAAGCCGTGACCGCTGTGGCGGACGCGATCCAGCGATCGCGCGCCGGACTCTCCGACCCCCAACCGCCCGATCGCCAGCTTCATCTTCCTGGGCCGACGGGCGTGGGCAAAACGGAACTCGCCAAAGCCCTGGCCAGCTACCTGTTCGACAGCGAAGAGGCAATGGTGCGGATCGACATGTCGGAATACATGGAGAAGCACGCGGTGTCCAGACTGATCGGCGCACCGCCGGGCTATGTCGGCTATGACGAAGGCGGGCAGCTCACCGAAGCCATTCGCCGCCGCCCCTATGCTGTGGTGCTGTTCGACGAAATCGAAAAAGCCCACCCCGACGTGTTTAACGTGATGCTGCAAATTTTGGATGATGGGCGTGTTACCGACTCTCAGGGGCGCACGGTCGATTTCAAAAACACCATCATCATCATGACCAGCAACATCGGTTCGCAGTACATCCTCGATGTGGCCGGCGACAACAGCCGCTATGACGAAATGCGGAGTCGGGTGATCGAGGCGATGCGATCGCACTTCCGCCCCGAATTTCTCAACCGGGTAGACGAGTTCATCATCTTCCACAGCCTGCAAAAGTCGGAACTGCGGAACATCGTGCGGCTGCAAGTGGCGCGATTGGAGCAGCGGTTGGAAGACCGCAAGATGGCGCTGCGCCTTTCCGACGCCGCCCTCGACTTCCTCGCCGAGGTGGGCTACGACCCGGTCTATGGCGCTCGTCCGCTGAAGCGGGCCATCCAGCGCGAACTGGAAACGGCGATCGCCAAAGCCATCCTGCGCGGCGAATTCACCGACGGCGACACGATCTGCGTCGATGTGGAGAACGAGCGGTTAGCCTTCAAGCGGCTGCCCGCCGAGCTAACCACCGTCTAGTGGCGCGATGAGGCAACTCTTGCATCCCCCCTTGGCCTTTTTAGGCTGAAGGGGGGATCGGGATTGCCCACTTCAAGCCCAGTCCTGAACACATCGGGTTTGCACCCAAAACCTCTATAACTGGAAATAGTGAATTCCTGACACCGCCAATGCTCATCTCTGCCGATACTCGCGTTCCGTTTCCCCGCCCGCTGGTTTATTCCACCTACCGCGACAAGCTCATGGAACTGGTGCCTTATATGCCGAATATTCGCGGCGTGCAGGTGCGATCGCGCGAGGGCAGCGGCGACTGGATAAAATTCGTCAACGAGTGGCAGGGAGGCGGCGATATCCCAACCGCCGCCCGCGCCTTTTTGAATGAATCGATGCTGTCTTGGACGGAACACGCCGTCTGGCATGGCGATCGCTTCACCACCGAATGGCAAATTGAAACCCACGCCTTTACCGAAGCGGTGCGCTGCTTGGGCACCAACCACTTCTTTGAAGACCAGGGGATGACCGTGATCGAAAGTCGGGGGGAACTCATTATTGATCCCCGCAAGCTCAAGGACGTTCCGCCGTTCCTGGCAGGCATGGTCAGCGGCATCGTAGAAGACTTTCTGGGCAAAAAGATCGGCCCCAACCTGATGCAAATGGGCAGCGGCGTGACGACCTATTTAGAACGCGAAACCGTTCGCCCGTAGAGCGTTCAGAATCCGCCACGCATCTTTCAAGCTGCCTGATCACTTCAGCAATCGACAGCTTGAAAGATCACCAATCAGGCTAGCGACGCTTTGCGGCGGGTGGTTCGTGCTTTTTTAGCCGTCTTCGTAGTAGTCGCCGGAGTAGCTTTAGCAGGCTGCTCTGCCGCAGGTCGAATCGGCCCATCAAAGGAAATCAGAAACGAAGTTTGGGGCAAAACGCGACTCACCAGTTTTAGGTAGGACTCCGCATCGTTGCGATAGCGAAACCGCGCTACGGGAGCATTCTGCATAGTGGGCAGCAACTTGTAGACAACCCAAGGGCTAAGCTGATCTTGATAGGTCATAATAATGGCTCCTTGCTGAGATTTAGTTGAAATTTAAGCAATGGTATGGTTGCCGCCGGACTTGAAAAGCAGCTTGTTGAGCAAAACCCTGGAGCATATTCCAGGTAGCGCATCCCAGGTAGCGCACTCCAGACAGAGCGCTCTCTAAAGCAGCGTCTAGTTCTGAAAGATTTGCCTGAAAGAACTGCCTGAAAGAACTGCCTGAAAGACCTGGTTGAATCTGCTTCAGTGAAGCCGAATCTATCTCCAGCGCCCACGCAGGTACGCTGCACCCTGATCTTCAACCTGCGGCATGAAACAAGCCGACAAAAAGCAGATCTTCAATGCTAGAAACATTGAAGAATCAGCAGTTCAAACAACTTATGTCAAACAACCTCTAGCAGCGCTTGAACCGCTGCCCACAGTCTTGAAGCCTGAGTGGTAACCGAAACCCGTAGCGTAAACTCAGATCAAATCCAAATCCAAATCAAACCCGGAACATCAAAGCCAGATCGACTTCAACCAAAATTGCGTCCGATCGAAATCATCTCCACAGCCTCACCAGCATAACCGACCGTTGGCGTTCTAACTTCTTTTTCAAGAATCTAGACGCGCTCCCAGAGCGGATTTTCGAGTCATTACACAGTCTTTACAGACAAAAAGACAGCACAATGCAGAAACTCAGCCTAGGAAACAACACCTATAATTCGCCGCTCAGAAGTATGCAAAACACGCCTCAAGACGCTACTGCTGACCCAAGTTGTTCCTGTAACTACTATATATAGTTGTCTGATCGAAAAAAATCAACTGTATATGGGGTCTGTCGGGAAAACTAAATATTTCTTTACACTTTGCGCTTTTGGGTCGGCAATCGGAATAAGCGCCATTCTTGCAATCTCGGTCGAGTCAAGACTCAGGCAGAAGCCGGAGTTTCAGCCGCAGTTTTAATTGCAGCCTCAGCCAAGGCTTTGCCAGCGACTACTTGAGAAGTGTGTGCCCGCAGTTGCTCCACAATATCCTGCACGCCGTCTTGATTGAGCCGATAGCTGAGCGGATGGGCAATCAGTCGGGCCGTACTTTCAAACAGGCGATCGATTTCAATCAGGTTATTTTCCTGGAGGGTGCGCCCGGTCGCCACCAAGTCCACGATCGCCTCTGACATCCCTGTGATTGGCCCCAGCTCTACAGACCCATAGAGCGGCACGATGTCTACGGGTAAGTCCAGGCTCTGAAAATAGTCGTGGGCGCAGCGCACAAACTTGGACGCAACTCGGCAGTGGGGCGGCAGATCAAGTGCGGCGCGGTAGGGACTGGTCGCTTTGACCGCGACCGACATGCGGCATTGCCCAAATCCTAAGTCCACCAGATGGGCAACCTTGGGCTGTTTTTCACGCAACACATCGTAACCAATTACGCCCAGGTGTGCTTGTCCATATTCCACATAAACGGGCACGTCGTAATTACGAACTAGCAGCCCGTGCGCCCGTCCGCTGGCATCAAGGATTTCAAGCTGGCGATTGGCTGGGTTGAGAAACTCGCTGAAATCAAGCCCGATAGCTTGAAAAAGCTGAATACTGTCTTTTAGCAGTCCACCTTTGGGCAGCGCAACGGTCAACATAGAGAAGAAAATAGATGGCTTTACTGATGTAAATTTTAGTTGATTTCTGTACTCATTGAACCGAATCTAGCGCTAATCAAACTCAGAAATGACTCGTTTGGATGAGGCGAGCGGGTGAGGCGATCGCCAGCATCTCAAAGTATTCTTTAAATATGTTTCTTGATGGGAGGGAATTGAGTTGTGAAGCTCACTCCCAAGTTTTGGCCTTCAATATTTTGGCTTTCAATTTCTGGAGTGAAGATTCAGACCTGACACTCCGTGGCAGAATCCAGTACAGCGTTTTTGAAGCTAGTGAGATACGCGGATAAACAAGCATCCCTCGCCTCGTGAGGGCAGTGCATGCCTCACCCTGAAAGAAAATGCTGTACTGAAGCAAGCTAGCCTGAATAGGCAGAAATGACTCTTTGTAAGTTTATTTTCATGGCTTTTTGCATAGCTTTGATGCTTCAATCGCAAAAGCTTAATCAATTTTGTAAAACACTTAGCTTAGTTTGGGGTTGATTTTATGTACGGTTACCATGCAATACAGCTTCCTCAGATGATGCTTGGGGCATCCTTGCAGCGGCAAGGTCGATCCAGGCTTTATCTTAGTCTCCTCTTATCTAACGTAAATAGAATTACCTTATGGTTGCCCAGCCTATTTTCGCTAATTTGGTGCAGCAACCAATCTGGGCAAACAAACTCTTCGGATAGCCTTCCAGAGGAATCGAGAACGGATCGTGAAGCGCCTGAACCGCTGGCTCATACAACCAAAGACGCTCAACGGGACGTTCCAGCAGATGAATTTAGCGGTTTCTGGATGCAAGAACAAATGATAGAGAATGTAGATATCACTTCAGACAGTGTTTACTCTTTTGAGGTGGCTGAATCTCGCTGTTTGCGCCACTGCTGGACATCCAATCGCAACTCAGAGAACCGATGTCTTGTAGGATGTTGGCAGGAGTGTGAACCGGGCAGTGGGTGCTGTAATTGGGACGCTGAGAATGGAGGAGATCTCTAATTGGTTGATCTGATGGTGAGTTTGTCGGTGGTGGGCGATCGCCCAACTGGATTAGCCACCTACGCGCTCAATGTTGCGCCCTATTTATCCATTCAAAACACACTGCTTTTAGCCTCCCTGGAAGCACAGCGTCAAATTTCTAAAACCCAGGCGCAAGGACTTTCCTGTTATGAAATTCCTGCTGGAATGAGCGCTGAACATGGCAAGGCAGGACACGCCAGGCGACTGCGCTGGACCCAAGCTCAGCTTCCCAAAATTTATCAGACTTTGAAGGCAAAGCTCGTTTTTTCTCCACTCCCCGAAGCGCCGCTATGGAGTCGGTGTCGCTCAGTGGTGATGGTGCATGACCTGATTCCGCTGCGGTTTCCAAACTGGCGATCGCCCCTCACAATTTATGCCAAATACTATGTGCCGCTGGTGCTAAATCAGGCGCTACATATTGTCTGCAACTCGCAGGCGACAGCGAATGATATTGTTGCTTTTTACAACATTTCGGCGGATAAGATTACGCCGATTCCGCTGGCCTACAATGCCGACCATTTTCGCTGGCTCGATTTACCCACCAGTAACTATTTTGTTTATCTAGGGCGGCAAGATCCCTACAAAAATCTGCACCGCGTTTTAGATGCGTTTGCAGCGCTGCCCCGCCGCCAAGACTATGAACTGTGGCTGGTGGGTTCGACCGATCCCCGCTTTGCGCCCGACCTGATTACGCACGCCGAAGCGCTGGGCATCGCAGCCCAGGTAAAGTTTTTGGACTACGTGCCCTACGCCGACCTGCCCCAGGTGCTAAATCGGGCGATCGCGCTTCTGTTTCCCAGCCTGTGGGAAGGGTTTGGCTTTCCGGTGCTGGAGGCGATGGCCTGCGGCACGCCCGTCATCACGTCGAATCGCTCGGCAATGCCAGAGGTGGCGGGGAAGGCGGCGCTGCTGGTGAACCCGGAAGATACCGGGGCGATCGCCCATGCTATGCAGCGCTTGGTGACAGAACCCGACGTGCGATCGCACCTCCGCACCGCTGGACTGGCCCGCGCCCGCCAGTTTAGCTGGGAAAAAACCGGAGCCACGACTCGCGCACTGCTGAGTCAATTTTTGTAGCCAATTTTTATAGCAAGCGCTTGAGCAAGGTCTATCGCAACTAGCTCCCGGAGCGTTTGCAGCAAGCCACCCCGCCCCTCACTTCGGCTGCCACACCACCAAAATCACACCCGCCACAATCAGCCCCAGCCCCACCAGCCGCACACCAGGAATCGTTTCCTTGAAGACAAAATAGCCCAACAGCACCGAAAACACGTAGCTGAGCGCGACCGTTGGCCCCACCACGCTGAGTTTGACGCGAGTTAGCACCAAAATATACACCACTGCGCCCAACCCGTAGCAAGCCAGCCCGATCAGCAAATCCGGCACGGTGAGAATGCTCAACACATGGCTGATGGCATTACTCGCCTCAACGCGACCCAGCTTTAGTGCGCCCGATTTCAAAAAAAACTGCCCCGCAACGCCAAGGGCAATAGAGGAAAGCAGCAAAGCAAGCTCGGCTGGGGTCACGGCAAGTCACGCTGAAAACGTCTTCATCAGTCTACAGCGTTTCTAAAGCCATCGACTCGTTTGCGATGGGTATATCAGGTCGCTAGCGATGGCGGTGGCTGCGGCAGCGCACCAGAAAATCAGGTAAATCCAGCGGATTGAACCGCGAGACAAGCGGTTCAGAGAGGCTGTTGAGGCTGTTGCTGTCGAGGGTGGCCACAACTTCCATCATGGTCATCAGCTCAGAGAAAATCGCAGTTAGCTCTGGATCGACCTGTTCGCTGGCGAGTAGATGCACCTGTACGCTGTCGAGCAGTTCTTTGAAGCCGGCGATTTGGCGCTGGCTGGCAATGTACTGATCTTTCCAATAGTGGATGGTGGCTTCGTACTCGCTGACCTGGCGGGCATGGTGAAAGATTTGCTCCTGGATGTCGCTATTTTGGGCTTCCAACTCAGCGATGCGGGCCCGATAGCGATCGCACTCTGCTTCCAACTCCCGGTTATTTTGCAGCCATAGGGTTTGCAGCCGCATCTGCCGTCCTAGCTCAATTTCTAGCTCATCGGCTTTGATCTGAGCGCGGGCCAGGTCTTGCCCCAGCGTGGCGATCGCATTTGTCCGGCGAGCGACAGGGCGAGTTCGGATCGCAGACGAGGGCAGCGCCGACCGCAATCCACCCGTTGGTTCCTGGCTTGGGCCCCGGGATGCCTGAATCTGGGCCAGCGCCGATTCCATCTCGGCAACTCGGGTTTCGGCGGCGCTCAGGGCAATGGCTAGATGCTGAACCTGCTGCTGCGATGCTTCTAGCTGTCCCTGGAGGCGATAGGACAGTTCTTGCGCGTACTGGGCCGCTTCTTCGAGCTGCTGCATCCGCTGGTGGGTTGCGTCTGGCGATTCTCGGCCGTTCCATCCATCGCGCCCGTGGCCTTGGCTCAGACCGCTAAGCTGGATTCGCAGCCGATCCAGTTCTTCCTGCTGCGCCTGAAAGCGGGCTTCGGCTGCGGCAAGTTTTTCCTGGGTTTGGCGATCGCGCTCGTAGGCTTCGGCAAGCTGAGCATCAATGATCTGCTGCTGCTGCTTGAGGCGAACTTTGAGGCGGGCGATCGCCTGCTGCTGCACGCTGGCAAACTTTTCGGTGGCGGCAAGCTGCGTTTCTAACAAACCCTGGTCTTGCATTTGCAGCCGCAGCTCATCCATGCAAGACAGGGCCTGGTCAAGCGCCTTTTCGAGATGGTGAATGCGGGCGGTGCGCTCTCGATCTTGCGATCGCAATTGGGCCAACTCACTCAACAGCCGCGTATATTGTGGCGATTCAACGGGCAATTCGGCTGATAGTTCCACAACTGGCGCTTTAACAGCCACTACGCTTGGACTCGAATCCTCTCCCCTGAGAGGACTGCCGCCCAAATCATTGCCACTAAAGCTCGCTCCGTCAGAACTGGCTTCGACGGAAAGAGATGACCGCTCTGGTGTCGCGGAAACCATTGTCCAATCTGGTTGTGACACGCAGCGCCTCCCGATCGTTTTGCCACACAATACTCAGCCAACCGTGGGATAACCAGTGGGTTTAAAAGGAAACTTAAATCAGAAGCGTAGCCAGCAGAAACTAATCAAAGCAACAAACTAAACCTTATGCCCAGGATGACAAGAACCGACCCATTAAAATGAATTAAACTTGCTCAATCTTGCTCAATGCTTAGCGCTCTAGGGAATGTCAACATATACCAAGAGCAAAAATGCCAAGAGTAAATGCCAAAAGTATTAACTTAAGCCACTTATAACATCAGCTAAGCAGTTACCAATGAGCAGTTACCAAACCAACTCCTAGAAGATTCCAACAACGAACAAAACTCGACTATTTGATCTCGATTAATTTTTGATCTCGACTATTTGAACTCGACCATTTACTCGACCATTTAAATTATTAAATTATCTGTGTCATTCCCCATGTGTCTGAGCCTCATGAATAGCGTAACAACAGGTTCGTCCTCTATCGAGAGGATCAACCCAGGGAATTAAAGTCAAGCTTATGTCGAAGCGCTCAGGCAAGTTTACCTGAACAAAACTGATCTAGAAGATGCACGATCAATCTATTAACAATCTATTAAAAACAGAAGCGTAGTGAAGAAGACCAAGCAATCACCATGCAGTCTATGAAGAACATAGCCTTTGCAACCGATGCTTGCTTCTAATTGATCCTAGTTTACAGGATGTGTTCAGCAGATCCGAGATTCAACTTGAAAGAAGCAAGGCTGAATCCGCTTTCTTGTCGCGCCAGCCCAGCTAGCACTGCCTATCCATCTGCGATCGCCCGATTTGTTAAAGAAATCTGAAATCTACAAGGCGCGGACTGTCACCTCAGCGCACGTCAGAAGAGACTGTCTCCAGACCCGCGCTGTTGAGCGACCAGCGATAGTCAATGGGCACATTGGCGCGGCTCAGGCTTTCCTCTAGGCGCTTCTGTTGGGTCAGCGCCTTTCGCAGCGTACTGATTAGCTCATGAACTTGGGCCTGATGCTGAGACTGGTGCTGAGCAGCGGGCGTGGTCTGGCGTTCCAGCAGTTGCAGCAGCAGTTCGTAGTGAATATGGGACGGCAGGGGGATCGGTTCCATGGGGTTCTAAAGGCTAACTCTAATCAGGGCTAAAAAGGCTAAAAAGATGCAGAAAAGTGTCTTGTCCAGCGCAGCTTGGAGCGAGGCAGGCAGGGGCGACCCAAAGAATCGGTGAACAAATGTCTCAGATTTGTTCAAATTTGTTCAAACCTGAGATACACCACCTCCATGCTTAGGCATAAACCGCTATCTATTGCTGATATCGGAGCGCTGAGCATGACTGCGGTCGGTTGCCCATCCGGCTGACCCAATCGAGTGACGGCAGTCTACTATGAGGCTGCGTCAATAGGCTGGCCGTTCGTAGTGGTGACTTCAGTCGCTATTCACGGCTAGTCCCTCAGAGGCAGTCTAATAGTCTGCACTACAAGCTAGCGGCAGAACTTCCGCCTTAGAGGATTAGCTGGCAAACAGACTGGCGATCGCCGCTGCGGGGTCGGGCTGTTTGACCAGCGACTCCCCAATTAGCACGGCTTCGACACCTGCTTGCTTTACGCGGCGGAGGTCTGTCGGAGTGTGCAGTCCCGACTCGCTTACCGTTAGAATGCCCTGTTTTTGAATTTGAGCTTGCCGATCGGCCAACAGACTGCAAGAGGTTTGCAAGTCTACGGAAAAGTCCTGCAAGTTGCGATTGTTAATACCGACCAAATGGACACCTTGCAGTGCCAGCACTCGATCCAACTCTTCGAGGGTGTGAACCTCGACCAGGGCAGTCATGTTAAGTGCCTGAACTATCTTGATAAAGTATTGTAAATCCTTGTCCGAGAGAATTGCTGCAATCAGTAATACCGCGTCGGCTCCGTGCAATCGGGCCATATAGATCTGGTAAGGATAAATCACAAAGTCTTTGCACAGCAGGGGGACATCGACCGCATCGCGCACCTGCTGAAGATAGGCAAAACCGCCCTGAAAAAACTTTTCGTCCGTCAAAACGGAAATGCAGGCGGCCCCAGCTTGCTCGTAGGCGCGGGCGATCGCCACCGGGTCAAAATCTTCTCGAATTACGCCCTTACTGGGTGATGCCTTCTTCACCTCGGCAATCAGCGCCGGACTCGTCTTGCCCTGTCGCAGCGCGTTCAAAAAATCTTTCGGCGGCGGCAAATCTTTTACTTTCTTTTGCAAGTCCAGCAGCGAGACGCGATCGCGCATCTGATCGACTTCGGTTTCCTTGTGCCAGACGATTTCTTCGAGAATATGCTGCGGCTGCGCGTCTGGCGCACTGATCTGATACCGCAGGTTTTCTACCGCAACGGCGGGGTTGGGTGGGCGACGACGGATTTGCATTGAGGGAAAAGGGGGTGGGGAAAGAGGAAAGAAGGAAGAGGGAAGAAGGAAGAACGAAGAGATAAAAGGTTTCTTTTTTCGTTCTTCGTTCTTCGTTTTTCGTTTAATGCGCTGTAACTGCCCGCTTATAGGCTTCGTCCAGCACTTCCGACAGCGTGGGGTGGGTGTGGACGAGGTAGGCGAGGTCGTTGACGGAGCGGCGCTGGGCGATCGCATTGGCGGCTTCCTGGATCAGGTCGGAGGCGTGTAGCCCGATAATGTGGGCCCCCAGCACTTCGCCCGTGTCTTCACGGTAGATCACCTTGGCCACGCCGTCGGTTTCGCCTTCGGCCAGGGCTTTGGAGTTGCCTTTGAAGTAAGAGCGAGAAACAGCGACCTTGAAGCCCTCAGCCTTGCCCAGTTCCACAGCAGCGGGTTCCGTCATGCCGACAAAGCTGACTTCGGGATGGGTAAAGGCGGCGGCGGGAATGCTGCGGTAATCCACCTGGCGGGGGCGATCGCACATATTTTCTACTGCCACAATGCCCTGCGCCGAGGCCGCATGAGCCAGCATCATCTTGCCCGTGGCATCACCAATCGCCCACAGATGCGGTGCGGGCTGCCCGTCTATCAGCACCTGCATCTGGTCATTGACGGGAATAAAGCCGCGCCGATCGAGTTCGATGCCGACGGTTTCCAGCCCCAGATCCTTTGTGGCGGGAATGCGGCCCGTTGCTACCAGGCAAGCGTCTACTTCCAGCACTTCCACGACTTCTTTGGTCTTCACGTCCGCCAGCTCGATCACCACAGGGGAACCGGGCTTCACCGTCTTGGCTAGCAGCCCCACGCGAGTTTCGATGTCGCGGGGCGCAATCAAAATGCGCTGCGCCAGCTTAGCGATATCGGGGATCAAATCCCGGGCATGAGCTGGTCGAGCGCTTCAACAATGGTGACTTCGCTGCCCAGCGCAGTGTAGATGTCGGCAAACTCCAGACCGATATAGCCGCTGCCGATCACCGCGACCCAGTTGGGCAACCAGTCGAGCTTGATTGCGTCGTCGCTGGTAAACACCGTCTTGCCGTCTAGCTCGATTCCCGGCGGCACAAAGGGCACGGAACCGGGCGAGAGAATAATGTCTCTGGCGGTTACAATTTTTTCGCCTTCGGCAGTGGCGATGCTCACCTTTTGGGCACCTGCCAGCTTTCCCCAGCCGTGGATGATGTCCACGCCGAGTCGCTTGAGGCTGTTGGTGAGGTCGCCCTGAATCTTGCTGACGAGATTGGCGGCGTGGTCGGCGATCGCCTGTCGATCAAACCCGACGTTGCCTAGCTGAATGCCCAGATTCTTCAGGTGATGAGCATCGCGCAGCTCGCGCACCCGCCCCGACGCAGCCAGCAGCGCCTTCGAGGGAATGCAGCCCCGGTTGACGCAAGTGCCGCCCATGTCTGCCGCTTCGATGATGGCGGTCTTCAGTCCGCTGCTGACGGCATGGAGGGCCGCGCCGTGCCCCCCCACGCCCGCGCCAATAATCACCAGGTCGTAATCAAATGCTTCGCTCACGTCTGCTTCTCCGAAGGGATGTCCGTTTGAATTTCTTAATTGTTTATCTGTTCTAGGGGCTACTCATGGAGTGTTTCTTGCAGGTGCAGCCCGCGAGAAATAGTCCAAAATCCAGAAAACTTATCGCAAGTGCGTAAGTCCTATGTTCTAAATTCTACGTGAATTTCGGGCACGGCTTTGGAAGGTGGATATGGGGAACGTCGCACATAATTCCGCGTATTTCACAGGCAGGCGATCGCCCCTCAATGTCGGAAATTAAGCAGATTTTCTGACGCATTGCGAAAGCCACAGGGGCAAGCTGAAGAAACCGGATCATACCCTTCAAGTCCATTGGGCTTTCCCATTTCTCCAGCAGAGCTGGGCATTTTCAAAGCAGTTCACTAGACTGGGAAGGGTTTTCCGACCAGACCGCGTGAACAAACGAGTTTCCTCTCGCCGGGGTTTCCATGAATGGAGGGTTCTATGAATGGAGACATTAGGAGACTGTTTAGGAGACTGTTTTTCCCAGCGTCGATCAGGAGTCTGCTATGATCTCACAGCAAAGAGAGCTACGGTATGCAGCATCTCAGGCGTTTATCGAGTCGCTTGATCAACTGAGCGATCGCCTCAGCCAACCCGATCCAGCTTTAGCGGCTGAGCCAGCCCGCCGAGACACCAGCCGAGACACCACCAGAGCGCGATCGCCCCAGTTCACGGTGCAAGATCTGGAAGACGCTGTGGCAGACATCGAGCAATTTACGCAAGAGCGGAGCGCGTAAGCCTGGCTTTCAAGACTGGCTACGCTGTCGTCGCGCCTCATAAACCAGCAGAGCAGCGGCGATCGCCACATTCAGCGACTCCACGCCAGCCGCCAGCGGAATGCTCACGGCACAATCCGCCAGTTCCCGACAGCGCAGGCGACAATCCCCGCGCCCTCGTTTCCCAGCAAAATCAGCGTAGGCCGAGTGAAATCAGTTTCCCAGTAGGTCTGGGCGGCACCGGGCAGCGTAGACACGACCTGTCCGCCTGCGCTCCGAAACTGCTGCACCACGCTGGTCAAATTCTCGGCAACGCCCATCGGCAGCCGAAACCACTGCCCCGCCGTCGCCCGCAGCACCTTGGGATGATCCAGATCTACGCTGTCGGCGCTGAGCCACAGCCCGTCTGCTCCAGCGGCCGCAGCAGTGCGAATGACCGTTCCCAGGTTGCCCGGATCTTGCACCGTCTCCAGCGCCAGCCCCAGGCTGAGTCGGGCGCTGGGCTGCGGCATGGCAGACTGGCGCGGAGCCGTCGCCACCACGCCATCGGGGTGAACCGTCGTGGCGATCGCCTCCAGCACGGGTTCGCTCACCAGCTCCAGCCGCTCCGCTCGCCCACTGACCGCCGCAAACAAGTCGGGATAGCGCGATCGCCAGCTTTCCGTGCAGCACACCACCGCCAGCGGATAGCCCACCGCCAGCGCCTCTTGCAGCAGATGTGTCCCCTCCAGCAAAAACTGCTGCTGTTCGCGTCGGCCTTTGCCCTGATGCAGCTTACGGAGTTGCTTGGTCAGGGGATTTTGCAGGCTGGTCAGCATGGCGAGAATAGGAGAAGTTTGGGGTTGCTTTGGCGCTCTGGCAGCGAAAAGCCCAGGCGAGCGCTTCTGATTAATCTTTTGTTGCAATCTGCAATGGAATGATAAGCAAATCAAACGAGCGATCGCCCTTTCGCCGCCATTTCAATCAAATGTCGCAGATTCCCTGGAGAAATGGCTGATTTTCAGAGGAATTCAGCCGAGGAATTCAGGATTCACTCGCCCCAAACCAGATCCGCGCAAAGCCCCAGCCTGGAGTCCCCATATAAGACCCCATAAAAAGAAATGACCAGCAGCGATCGCTGCCAGCCATCCTTTCAATGCGGAACCCGGGACTTGAACCCGGAAGTCTTTGCAGACACTAGAACCTGAATCTAGCGCGTCTACCAATTCCGCCAGTTCCGCATCAACGCATATCAACGCTGCGATTTACCATCATGCTGCATAGATGAAACTTTCGTCAACTCTTGCGGACAATTTTTTTGAAGATTTTTGCAGTGGGGCGATCGCGCAACTTTATTCAGGTAATGGGCAAAGCTATAGACACAAGAATCCTTTCCGGTAAAATCAAGACCAAATTCCGTCAAGAGATTTGC
This sequence comes from Leptolyngbya sp. O-77, assembly GCF_001548395.1. Classification (NCBI taxonomy): domain Bacteria; kingdom Bacillati; phylum Cyanobacteriota; class Cyanophyceae; order Leptolyngbyales; family Leptolyngbyaceae; genus Leptolyngbya; species Leptolyngbya sp. O-77. The sequence goes on along the minus strand of NZ_AP017367.1, from coordinate 3,701,356 downwards.
CAAGACACGAAAGTCGGGCATCAAGCTGGGGAATGGTATGACATGAACTGGTAGGACAAACAAAAGCAAGAAATAGGACAAACGAAAGAAAGGCTTTAAGATTGACAGGCGCACTTGGAGGACAGACCCATTAACCCCTCTCTTAATTCACCCGTGACTCATTCTTCACCTGAAGAACGCAGCCCCGTTCTGGAAATCATTGGCGGACACCGCCTAAGCGGCGAAGTTCGTATCAGCGGTGCCAAAAACTCAGCGCTAGTGCTGATGGCTGGTTCGCTCTTGTGCAGCCAGGATTGCCGCATTCGCAATGTGCCCTCTCTGGCCGATGTGGCCCGCATGGGCGAAGTGCTGAGCGCCCTGGGTGTCAAGATTACCCGCAGCGAAGATGCGCTGGAAATCGATGCCCGCCACCTCAGCCAGTCGAAAGCGCCCTACGAGCTAGTGAGCCAACTCCGGGCTAGCTTTTTCATCATTGGGCCGCTGCTAGCACGGCTGGGCATTGCCCGAATTCCCCTACCCGGCGGCTGCGCCATTGGAGCGCGTCCAGTCGATCTGCATGTGCGCGGCCTGCAAGCGATGGGCGCGGATGTGCAGATCGAGCATGGCACAGTTCACGCCTGCATTCCCGGTGTGAATCGGCGGCTGAAGGGGGCACGCATTTACCTCGACTATCCCAGCGTCGGCGCAACAGAAACGCTGATGATGGCGGCAACGCTGGCTGATGGCGAGACGATTCTAGAAAACGCCGCCCAAGAGCCGGAAGTGGTGGATTTGGCTAATTTCTGTCGAGCGATGGGCGCACGGATTCGCGGCGCGGGCACGAATACCATCGTGATTTCGGGCGTGCCCAGCCTCCACTCGGTCGATTACGCCGTAATTCCTGACCGGGTAGAAGTGGGCACATTTTTGGTGGCAGGCGCGATTACGCAGTCTGAACTGTCGCTGGCTCCGGTGGTGCCCGACCATCTGACAGCGGTAATTGCCAAATTGGGGGCGATCGGCTCTGAAGTGATTCAGGAAACGCCCAACCGCCTCCGCATTGTGCCCGGTGCTTCGCGGGGCACCGACATCGAAACGCTACCCTATCCTGGCTTCCCGACGGATATGCAGGCGCAGTTTATGGCGCTGCTGACCCTCAGCGAAGGCGATAGCATCATCACTGAAACGGTGTTTGAAAACCGCATGGGCCATGTGGCAGAGCTAAACCGCATGGGCGCGGATATTCGCACCAAGGGGAATCACGCGGTGATTCGCGGCGTGCCGTTCCTCACGGGTGCGCCTGTGGTGGCGACGGATCTGCGGGCATCGGCGGCGCTGGTACTGGCCGGTCTGGCAGCACGCGGCACCACGATTATTCAGGGCTTGCACCATCTGGATCGAGGCTACGATGACCTGGAAGGCAAGCTGAAGCTGCTGGGGGCCCAGATCCGCCGGGTGAAAGGTGATGCGGGGGCCGAGTCGGTTTCATCCCTGCCTGTGATGCCGCGCAGCTAGAGACTACAGGTCTATAACACCAAGACAGGGGGCAAGGATTCAGAGCGATCCTGGGCAGAAACCCCTCTTCGCTCTTTCCCTTTCCCTCTTCGTTCTTCCCTCTTCCTTCTTCCTACTTGCTTAAAACAGCGACTCTGGGGAGAAACACTTCCAGAAAGGCGGGCTGGCTGACGACGAGCGTTGGGAAGGGGCGATCGCCATAGTCTTGTCCTGATACCAGCGGAAAAATCGGCCCCGGCTCTAGCGGCTGCCACACGGCTCCGGCAGCTTGCACAATCGGCCAGACGGCGGCAATGTCCCAGATTTTGGGGGTGGCTTCGACTGCGCCCAGGGTCGCTCCTGCTGCTACCGTGAGCAGGTTATAGGTGGCAACGCCCAGCATCCGAACTTTGCAGGGGAACGGCTGCTGCTGGAGGATGGCAATGCTGCGGGCGCACAGGTTAAAGAAATGGTTGCCGCTGGGCGCGTCGGGGCTAGGGGCGATCGCCCGTCCATTGCAAAAAGCTCCGGTCGGCATCTCCAGTCCGCTGTTGCCGGGCCAGTAGCCGTAGAACGACTGGCTGATGGGCGGCAGATACACATAGCCAAAGACGGGCGTGCCGCGATAGAGCAGCCCCAGCGAAATGCCCCAAATCGGGATGCCCCGCGCAAAGTTGGTCGTGCCGTCGAGCGGGTCGATGATCCAGCACCAGTCCTGATGCGGAAAAACGTGGGTCAACTCTTCGCTGAGGATGCCGTGGTCGGGAAACCGCTGGGCGATCGCCCCCCGCAGGGTTTCATCGGCCCAGCGGTCAGCCCCCGTCACCAGGCTGCCGTCGGTCTTTTCGTCGGCCTGCACCTGCCCAAAGTCCTGGAGCAGTTGCTGGCCAACTGAGTGAGTAGCGGCTTCGGCAAAGTCGAGAATGTCGGGCCAGTGCATTGGGGGTTGGGGGTTAGGGACGCTTTTGCTGCTGGTTGCGGACTTCGCGCGAAACGTAGCCGTCGAGGGCAGGATCGTAGATGCCAAACAGGGAGCCGTCAGCGTTGTAGACCTCAATCGGGATTTGAGCCGTTTCGCCGACGGTGGCGATCGCCCGCAGCAGTGGGTTGAAGTGGGCCATGATGGCCGAGTCCGGATCAGTCTCTTGCGTGACCTGAGTAATAGCGGCCGCCTCTTGCAGCACCCGATCATAGCTGGGCGTGATCCGCACCTGCATGACGCTGCCCTGCTGCGCGTAGGTGCAAATGCGCGGCGTACCGCTACAGTTTCGCTCTAGGTCTTGCTCGGCCGCCTGAGCGGCGATCGCCCCTTTCAGCTTTTCCTGCGCCGCCGCCAGGGATGCCCGATAAGACGACAGCAGCGGCTGCACTTGGGGATGGACGGTCGTGCCCACGGCCACCTGCTGCGCCGCCGCCAGCGCCCCCTGCCAGTGCTGCACTGCCTGCGACCATTGCCTGCGCTGCTCCGCCAGCGCCGCCAGATCTGCCAGCCGCAGTGCCCGCCGATGGGCAGCCACCGCCGTTTCTTCCTGCTGGAGACGGGCGCTGCTGTCGAGCAGACGCGGCTGGTAGAGCGCCAACAACTGCTGAGCTTCGGCGTAGGCCATCGCCGTTTCGGGAACCTGCTGCAACAGGGCGATCGCCGTTCGCCAGGTGCCGTGGGCCTCCAGCCGAGTGTCCATCGACGTGGCCGCACCCTGTCGTGCTTCCGCCAGTTCCACCGCCTGCCGCGCCCGATTCACCCAGTCCTGCGCCTGCTGCTCCAGGGTGATGCGCTGCTCAATCATGGCCAGATTTTCGGCATATTCCAGCCGCTTCTGCTGAGCCAAATCATAGACCGGGCTGGATTCTGACACCTGCTGCAACTGGGCGATCGCCTTTTCCCAGAGCGCCTGCGCCCGCTGCCACACCTCCAGCGGATGGGGAGGATTTTGGGCCATCTCGACGGCTTCGGTTGCGGTCGCTTGGGCCGACAGCACTTGCCCCAGCGCGGCGACCGTCGATTCGGTCTGTTGCTGCATCTGGTTCGCCGCTGCATAGTGGCGCGACCAGCGAGGAACCCGACTGAGGCGATAGCTGGCATCAGTAAGCTGCGTGTAAGACTTGGACACGTCTTGCAGCGTCGCGCCCTGGCTCAACTGCTGGCTCACTGCCTGATGCAGCCGCTCTACAGTCTGCAACTCCGCACAGCCGCCCATCACACAGGGGCGGGTCAGGGCGTAAAACGTGCCGCCAAAGGCCAGCGCCGCAACCCCCACCGCCAGGGCGATCGCCATTCTAGGCAGCGCAAATCTCCCCGTTTCGGCCATAATCAGGTCTTGCGCGGAATCCGGCAGCAACGCCTCTGCTGAGTCTGCCGCATCCAGACTGGCAGCATCCTGTGTAGAACGAGACAACCGCTCTGGCGCTGCGGCTGAGACAAAGGTGTTCAATTTATCTTCATATTTATCCTCTTTATCCTTATGCTGACTATCCTCCTGAGGCCTGGTCTGGTCTCTATCGCTCGCAGAGGGCACTGACCCGTCCAGGCGAAACTGGTGAATCGCATAGGGACGAGGCTGTCCAGCCGCCCGCAAATAGACCCGCACAGACAGCGGCCGAACCGGGGTGGGAGAATCGGGAGATTTCGCTGGGGAAAGGTTGGGGGGCGATCGCCGTAGTTCATCCTCCAGACAAGCGAACATCTCTGAAGCCTCAAAAGTCTCTAACCGACGGACGGCGGAAGCCGCTCCAGGGTCAGGCGAAACCTGCTGCACCAACACCATCAGCACGCCTTCCCGCAGCGCACACCGCACCTGCACTGGCGGCAATCCTGGCTGCGCCCTCTGCAACAAGGTTTGCAACTGGAAGCCCAGCCGATGCAATTCCGAAGGGGGGGTTGCTGTTACCATGCCGTCTATCATGCTCTAGAAGAACCGTAGATCAGCGGTCTGCCACACCGCTACGCTAGGATCGAGTCCCATATCCCTGGATGCTTACCCAAATCAATTGACCAGAGCAATTGACCAGAGCAATTGACCAGAGGAATTAACCAGGACTGATGCAGCGAGCGGCTTACAAACTGCTCTCATACCACCACTCAGGTTTAATGGTAAACGCAAGCGACGAATCCTCCGCAGGTCATGGATATTTTAATCGTTGAAGACGAAGCCGAAATTGCCCAACTGATCCAGCTTTATCTAGAGAAAGAAGGCTTTTCTTGTCGCGTTTGCAGTGACGGGCAGACGGCCATTCGCGTATTTCAAGAACTCCAGCCCGACTTGATTATTCTGGACTTGATGCTGCCAGAGCTAGACGGGCTAGAGGTGTGTGCCCGCATTCGCCAAAAGCCCGGCCACAAAGACCCCTACATCCTGATGCTGACCGCGAAGGGCGAAGAGATGGATCGAGTGATCGGTCTGTCTACTGGCGCGGATGACTATATGGTGAAGCCGTTTAGTCCGCGAGAACTGGTGGCCCGCGTCCGGGCGCTGCTGCGGCGCACCCTGCGCCAGGGTGGACAGAGCAAAACCTACCATACGCAGCACTTTACGGTAGACGTAGACCAGCGGGCGGCCTATCGCCACGGCGACGGGCCAGGACAAAAGAGCGAACGGCTTGACCTAACTACGCTGGAATTTGACCTGTTGACTACCTTCATGAGCTATCCCGGCCGCGTGTGGAACCGGGCACAGTTGATTGAAAAACTCTGGGGTAGCGACTTCTTCGGGGATGAGCGCGTGGTAGATACGCACATTGCCCGCCTGCGGAAAAAAATTGAGTTCGACCCAGCAACGCCGAGCTTTGTAAAAACGGTAATCGGCGTAGGCTATAAGTTTGAAGATGCACCCAGCAGCTAGAGATCGATAGAACCTGCTAGACGCGGCTACAGGTTTCTTGAAGCTAGTGAGGTATGCAGATAGTCAAGAAGCCCTCATCTCGTCCGGGCAGCGCGTGCCGCACCCTGCCAAAAATGCTCATCGTGCTGACTTTAGTCAGCCCAATAAGCCCAACAAAGCGTGGATGACCAACCGAGAGACTGTGGGCCAACGCAGTGTAGATGCCGCGACTAGGGACAGTCATAAAGACTCGAGATACTCCAGCAGGTCAGCCATTTCCTGGGCGTTGGGCTGGAACTGGGGCATGGGGGGCGTTTTGCCGCTGATTACCTGCTCGATTAGCTTGATGCGAGACTTGCGGGCAGAAACATGATGCAGGCTGGGGCCAACTACGCCATCCCCCGTCAATCCGTGGCAGGTTGCACAGTTCATCTGGAAAATAACTTGCCCCTGGGACGGGTTGCCCTCTAGAGCCAGCACGCTCCGCACGTAGGGGTCGGGATGGCGGAGCAGCAGCAGGGCGGCGATCGCCACCAGCATCACCACCGCCGAACCCAGCAGCAACCAGAGCGCCTGCCGCGACCGATCCGGAGCATCGCTGGCTGCACTCGTCACTTGCGATTCTAGAATTGGCTCGTTCAAGAGATTCGGGGTCAAGGCGGGGTGTGAATAGCGTTTCGATTTATAACCTAGCTTAAAGTTTCTTGAGCGGAGACGGCAACTCTGCACAGATTTATTTAAGGAGTGCAAATGGCAAGGTTTTGCTGGGTCTGACGGTTTCGACCCCAAGTCCTGGCGGAGTGGATCAGATGAGAGGGCGATCGCCCTTTTCTGAGAAGGGGCGAGCGAAAACGTAAAAAACCTTAAAAGCCGTGCCAAAAAATCGCCACAGGGCTGACTGCTCAACCATTCGTTGCTAAAATTTGACTTAACGTTAAGGAGATTGAACCGTGGTTGAACCGCTGCTTTCTGGAATTGTGTTGGGCTTGATTCCCGTGACGCTGGCTGGTCTGTTCGTTGCGGCTTATCTGCAATATCGCCGGGGCGACCAGTTGGGTCTGTAGGCGGATTTCTGCCTGCTCTCCGTGTTGAGATCCCGCAGGGGGCATTTGAGACGAACCCCAGCAACACTTGAAAAAACCTTGTGAACTATCTCTAGAAATTTCTGGAAAATTGTCGGAATGGAGGCCCTTTCGGGGGTCTTTTTTTTAGCTCGCTCCACTCCCTAGATCCCCATTCACGCCAGCCCCTCATTTTGCCACCCAAAAAACATCAGCGCCGTATTGCCATAGACCTTCTCGCGACGGGGAGTCAGGGGCGCGATGCGGGGCAGCAAGGTCGCCAGAGCCGTTTCAGAAAAGCGATCGCCCGCGTGTTCGACTGCCAGTTCGCCATCGAGGGCTAGAAGCTGATGACGGGCGATCGCCTCCAGCACAGGTTCATACAACTCACTGGCGTAGGGCGGGTCAAAGTAAATCCGGTCGAAGCGTTGCCCACTCAGTTTCGGCAGCATTTGCCGCACATCGCCGCGCAGCAGCCGAAACTGCTGATTCGGTTTGGCGACGGTTTGCCAGTTTTCTGTAATCACGGCGGCGGCCCGCCCCGACTGCTCGATGCCGACGACCAGCGCCGCACCGCGACAGAGCGCTTCGGCCCCCATAGAGCCACTGCCGCTGCACAAATCTAGCCAGCGGCAGCCCTCGATCTCCCCCTGCCAGATATTGAACAGTGCTTGCCGTACCCGCGAGGGCGTAGGGCGGGTGTCGCCGCCAGGGAGGGTTTTAATCAGACGATTGCCATAGATGCGGAGAGACATGGTTGGCGGTCGGCAAAAAAACAGGGGGTCTGTTGCCCCCCAATGTCCAGTCTAGGTTCACCATAGGGCGATCGCCCCAACGGTCGGCAGCTAGCCGCGAATACCCGCAAGTTCTTTGGCCTGCACCGAGGCGACGAAGTTGGCCAGCAGCTTTAGCCCGGTGTCGGAGGATTTTTCGGGGTGGAACTGGACGGCCATCAGGTTGTCGCGGGCGATCGCTGCGGTTACGGTTTGCGACCCGTGGGTGGTCGTCGCAGCAATCACCCCTGCATCCGCCGGGTCTGCATAGAACGAGTGGACGAAATAAACCCACGGATCGACTCCAAGCTGATTCCACAGGGGCAGATTGGGCTGCCGAAGCTGCAACTGGTTCCAGCCCATATGGGGAATGGTGATGCCCGGTTCATGACGGAAGCGGCGCACCCAACCGGGAACAATGCCCAGACCGGGTTCACGCCCCTCTTCGCTGCCATCCAGCAAAATTTGCAGCCCTAGACAAATGCCCAGGAAGGGTTTGCCGCTGGCGACTGCATCTTTGAGTGGTGAGATCAGGTCGCGATCGCGCAAGTGCTGAATTGCCGGGTCAAACGCGCCCACGCCAGGCAGCACAATGGCATCTGCCCGTCCGATATCCTTGGCCGAATCGGTGACGTGGGGAGTGGCTCCAGCGTTGGCCAGACCTTTGCAGGCCGAGTGTAGGTTGCCCATGTCGTAGTCCACAACGGCGATCAGGGTCATAACAGTTGCTCCTGGGTGGGTGGAGAATAATTTTCCTATTCTAAGCGCGGAGGTAAAACGAACGCCGGGTCTAAAGAGATTTGCAAGATTTGCTACATTTGATAGCTAAAACGTTGTCAAACTTGGCCGAACGGGGGGGAAGAGGGAAGAGGGAAGAGGGAAGAGGGAAGAACGAAGAGGGAAGAACGAAGAGGGAAGAACGAAGAACGAAGAGGGAAGAGGGAAGAACGAAGAGGGAAGAGGGAAGGCCAGGTTTTCGTTTTTCGTTTTTCCTTGTAGGACTTACGCAGTTGGACGATTTCTCGCGGGCGCAGCCGGCGAGAAATCGTCCAAAACTTAGAAAACTTATCGCAAGTGCGTAAGTCCTGCCTTGTTTAGATAGATGGAGAATAGAAAAATACTGCTATCTTTGCTCTGTGGCTCGAATTGCGCTAAAGCAAATTAACCGAATTTTTAACGCGACGACGGCGATCGCCGATATTACCTTTGAGGTGCCGGATGGGCAGTTTTGGGTGATGGTGGGGCCGTCGGGCTGTGGCAAATCGACGATTTTGCGGACGATTGCGGGGCTGGAGGCGGCGACTTCAGGGGATTTGTATATTGGCGATCGCCGGGTGAATGACGTGCCCGCCCGCCAGCGCGACGTGGCGATGGTGTTCCAAAACTACGCGCTGTATCCGCACATGACGGTGGCGGAAAATCTGGCTTTTGGGCTGCGGATGCGCGGGGCAGATTCCGACACAATTCGGCCGCGCATTGAGGCGGTGGCCAAGTCGCTTGACCTGACGCACCTGCTCGATCGCAAGCCGGGTCAGCTTTCTGGCGGGCAGCAGCAGCGGGTGGCCTTGGGGCGGGCGATCGCCCGTAAACCCCAGGCGTTTTTGATGGATGAGCCGCTGAGCAATCTGGATGCCCAACTGCGCGACGACACCCGCGCCGAACTCAAGCAACTGCATCAGCGCCTCGGCATCACCACGATCTACGTCACCCACGATCAGACCGAAGCCATGACCCTGGCGGATCAGATCGTCGTGCTGAACCGGGGGCGGATTCAGCAAATTGGCCCGCCGCAAGAAATTTACCGCCAGCCCGCAAACCAGATGGTGGCGACCTTTATCGGCAATCCACCGATGAACCTGCTGAGCGCGACCTACGCTCACGATCAGTTACACATTGGCGAACAGGCGCTGCCCTGCCCGGCAATTTGGCAGTCTACGCTGGACGATTCTCGTAGGGAAAGTGCGCCGCACCGCTTGCGCGAACGCTTCGCAAATCACCCCCATCAGTCTGTCAACTTGGGCATCCGGCCAGAGCATTTGCGCCTTGGGTCTGCGGAAGACGCTGGACTAGTCGCGCAGGTGACGCTGGTGGAGCCGCTGGGGCGCGAAACTTTGGTGCGGGCGATGGTGCCAGGAGAGGAGCGTCCGATCAGCCTGCTGGTTGCGCCAGAGCAGTCGGTTGCGGTGGGCGATCGCCTCTCGCTCCAGTTCGACGATCGCGCATTGTTCCTGTTTGACTCGCAAACGGGCGATCGCCTCCTGTAACCAGATCTATTCGTCCTCGTCCCAGTTGGGATATTGCTCCGGCGCTTTGCCGTGGCGCTCCAAAATCTTGTTGCTGCCCCGCTTGGGTTTTCCGGGCTGAATTTCTTCAAGCTGCACGTTAAATTCCCAGCAGTTGCCAAAGTCGAATAGGTAAGTCATTGCCATACCAGGCTGTAAAGGCAGGTCGCCAATCAGCACTTCGTTACTGGCTTTGCCCTCGCGCCAGTTGATATAAGGATTATGAATTTCAACCGTGCGACCTATCGCGTCTTTGAAGGAAAACAAATCGAGGTGGTCAGAGTCGAAATCCACCGACTTTCGAATCAAGTCACCCAATGCCTCTAGAGTAGACTCGCTCGACATCGACAGTCGCCGCCAGATTTTTCCGAGCGAAACTTTGAAGATGTAGGTTCCGGTTTGATGCGCTGGGGGCTGGAGCGCGGGCAGATTTTGTCGCCATTCGGGGAAATAGGGCTGAAAATAGGGCTGAAAGTCGCCCCAGGGCAGGGTAAAGTCGCTTTCCGAGGCCCACTGGAATTCTTGGTCGTAATAGGCGTTGAGCGCTACAGTGGCGATCGCATCTCCAATCGGCGTGGGCTTTACCTGTTTAACGCGCCAGCCCTTGCCCGCATCGGGGCGGGGGCAGACCAACTCCACCCAGCCAAACATCTGCATCAGCGTCAGATTGTGAAATCCTGGCCAGTAGTTCAGCCGATCTTGTTCGCCGTAGTTTCGGTAAGTTTTGGGCTGCTTCGACAAATCAGTCCAAGCTTTTAGAACTCGGCTCCCTTCATTCAGCGGATTCCGGTCTTCTCCTAGCAGTTCCAGATCGCTCCGGATCAGCCAGGCCTCTAGCAGCGTGAAATATTTTTCGGTGGGGTTAAGCGTTTGCCACGCCGCGTAGAGGTCAGGATTGACCACTAGCTTGGGTGTCTTGCCCATCTGGCGGATCTGGGCTAGTCCCGTAACCCGCAGCAGTAGATAGAGTCCGTACAGATTGGGGTAGGATTTTTGCTGCGGCCGCTTGAGGTCGATTTGAATCGGCTGGCTCAGCAAAGCGTTCAGCTCTTTGAGGATGTTGAGATTAAGCTGTTGACGGGTGTTGCTAACCGGAATGCCGTCCGCGCCGATTCTTTCCAGCAGCCGATCAAAATCTTGAACAATGGTGCCGGGGGTGGTGGGCGTGATGCGGAGGTCTTGCAGGAGGGCGATCGCCTCTTCGGATAGCGCCAGGTCTTGGGACTCAGCGGCTTGCCGCAAAAAGTCCTGCTGGAGTTGGGACGGAAAATCCAGCAAGCCCAACAAGTTGCCATCGTTTTCACCTTCTCGCTCTGAGCCTTCCATAGCTTCAAGCGTGACCAGCCCCTCACGCACCAGATATTGGGCGATCGCGCTCACTAGCTCCTCCCGATCGGTCGGTAAATGCTCCAGCCCTAGCACCGGGCCAAGCCCAAGCTGCTGGCTCATCAACGCCACAAACTCCGGCGGCACACCCTCCGGCACGCCCCCAGCAAAGGGATTGAGCGCCATTGGCATTCCCTGCATCCCTTGCAGGGGAAAGATCGATGCTGATGGATCGTTGCGAACCTGCTGGTTATACTGCTCCTGATAGGCGGCAAGCCCCTCTGGAGTGGTCATGTCAAATCCGCTCGCCTGCCCAGACATGAAAAACGACTTGGCAGTGCCAAAGTTTCGCGGGTCGTTCATTGTGGCAGCAAAGGTCGGCTCAATTTTGTGGAGAAATGTCAGGATTTTGCCGCTGTGGCGCTGTTTGTATTCCCGCTGCACAAACTCCCAGAAGGCGATCATCTCTGGCACAATGCGGTTCGCATCGTCCGGTTCCGAAAGGGCAATTTTGCTGGGGAAAAGCTGCTGCAATATGACCTCGGCATCCCGCTTCTGCATTTTGGGCAGCGTCACGTTCAGATACGAATAGCCAAGATAGACGAAATTGCCAACCCAGTCGCCCAGATAAGCCTCCTCCGCTGGCTGAGAGTTCAAATACGCCTGCCCTTCGGGAGAGTTGCCAAACGCCTCAACTAGCCCCGGCAAGTATTCCGACTCCAGCGCTTCGATCGCCTTGTCAAAATCTTTAATCCGATCGATCTGGTTAAACTGAAAAGACATCTTTTCCTCCAGAATCAAAACGTGGGACAGAAGGCGATCGCTGCTCTAAAAAACCTGGCGAACTTGCTCTAGATCTGCTCTAGCGTAAGATTTGCTCTAGCGTAAGATTTGTTCTAGCGTAAGTTCAGCGTAAATTCGTTGCGTGCTATGCCTTGCCCAATCACACCACCTGCAAGCGTGCCCTGATTTTACTGTAGTTTTCGAGATGAGGTGTTACGGGTTATGCAAATGGGCGATCGCTCCATCACACCTCCAGCCGACTGAAGCTTGCACTTTGGCGCTACAGCAGCGCTCTGGATCTTCGCAAACCCAGACCTCTGCGGCTCGCCGCTCATGAACCTCCTCAGACAGGTTTGCAAACAATTTAATCAATAGTTATTAATCAATAGTTATTAATCAATAGTTAATCAGCAGAGGCACGTTCGCCACTAAACTTGCATTCTGGTAGGCCTATCTCTAGGATCAACCCTAGTGAGGTGAGTGCCCTGGTTTTCAGGGAAAATCGATAGCAGCCGATCGATGCTCCGACGCGGGCGATCGCTTGCACTGCCCCAAAATCTTTTATGGACAAACGCTATGACTGCAACTGGCGCAACCTTCCCCATCGACCTCAGCGCATATCAAAAACTGACGCTTGATCCTGCCGTACCCACGCTCACAGCCGATCAAAAAGCGGCCCTCCAGGCTAATATCCAGCTTTGCCGAGATGCGATCGTGTTCTTCACCGCTACGGGTGCAGCCCACGGCGTTGGCGGTCACACGGGCGGCCCCTACGACACCGTGCCCGAAGTGATGATTTTGGACGCGCTGTTTCGTGGCAAGCCAGAGTCTTTTGTGCCAATTTTCTTCGACGAGGCAGGACACCGCGTCGGCACGCAATACCTGATGGCGACGCTGAATGGCGACCTACCCGCTGAGCAGCTTATGAGCTATCGCCTGGCCCATTCCAAACTGCCCGGCCACCCAGAACTGGGGCTAACACCCGGTGTCAAGTTCAGTTCTGGCCGTCTGGGGCATATGTGGCCCTACGTCAACGGTGTAGCTTTTGCAAATCCTGGCAAGACGGTCTTCTGCCTCGGCTCCGACGGCTCCCAGCAAGAAGGGAACGATGCGGAAGCGGCTCGCCTGGCGGTGGCGCAGCACCTCAACGTCAAGCTGATCATCGACGACAACGATGTCACCATTGCAGGACACCCCTCCAAGTACCTCCCCGGCTACAGCGTCAAGCGGACTCTGGAAGGGCACGGGTTGAAGGTGCTGGAGGTTAATGGTGAAGATATCGACGCGCTCTACGCCGCCATCTGCGAAGCCGTGAACACGCCCGGCCCAATCGCCGTTATTTGCAAGCGCCCCATGTGCCCCGGCATCGAAGGGTTAGAAGGCTCCAACCACGGGCACGACGTAATTTCGGTGAAACTGGCCGTGTCCTACCTGGAAAAGCGGGGCCATGCCGCCGCCGCTGCCCACCTCAGCAGCATCCAGGCTCCCAAGAATGACTACACCTTCCTGGGCATCAGCAGCAAGTGGGATTCCAACCGCAATGTGTTTGGCGACGCGGTAAATGGCGTGCTGGCCAAAATGAGCGAAACCGAGCGCAAGGAAAAAGTGCTGGTGGTCGATAGCGACCTGGAAGGCTCCTGCGGTCTGAAGAAAATTCACGATGCCTACCCGGAAGTGTTCATTCCCTCTGGCATCATGGAGCGGGGCAACCTGTCGGCAGCGGCGGGCTTTGGCATGGAACAGGGCAAGCAGGGCATCTTCGCCACCTTCGCCGCCTTCTTGGAAATGTGCATTTCCGAAATCACGATGGCGCGGCTGAACTACTCCAACCTGCTGTGCCATTTCTCGCACTCTGGCATCGACGACATGGCCGACAACACCTGCCACTTTGGGATTAACAACTTCTTTGCCGACAACGGGCTGGATGATGGCTATGATACCAAGCTCTATTTCCCCGCCGATGCCAACCAGATGAAGGCCTGCGTCGAGGCGATCTTCTTCGATCCGGGGCTGCGGTTTATTTTCTCTACCCGTTCCAAAACGCCGATTTTGCTAGACAGCAGCGGCAACGAACTCTACGGTGCCAACTACAAGTTTGTCCCCGGCAAAGATGAAGTCGTCCGGGAAGGCACGGCGGGCTACATTGTCGCCGTCGGGGATGCGGTCTATCGCGCCCTGGATGCCGTGGAGCGGCTGAAGCAAGAGGGACTGGACGTGGGGCTGATCAACAAGTCCACGCTGAATGTGGTGGATGAAGACGTAATGGCGAAGATTGGCAAGTCACCCTTTGTCGTGGTGGTAGAAGCCTTTAACCGCCGGACAGGGCTGGGCAGTCGCTTTGGGTCTTGGCTGCTAGAGCGGGGCTACACGCCGAAGTTCGCCTATTACGGCACGCACGAAGAGGGCTGTGGTGGCTTGTGGGAGCAGTTCCCCCATCAGGGCATTGACCCTGTGGGTATTATCGACAAAGTGAAAAAGCTGGTGTAGAAGCGATCCCCCCACCCCCCCCTTAGCAAGGGGGGCTTTGCTAGGCATTCCTCATTTGCTAAGGGGGCTTTGCTGAACATTCCCCCCCTTTTTAAGGGGGGTGAAGGGGGGATCTCTTCTGGCTCAGCTTTCTTTGCAAAGCCTTTTGTTAGCAATCATTGGCTGATGCCCCATCGCCCGATTTACCTGGACAATCACTCGACCACGCCTGTCGATCCGCGAGTGGTCGAGGCGATGCTGCCGTATTTCACGGAGTATTTTGGCAATGCGTCTAGCACGACACACCAGTACGGCTGGGAGGCAGAGGCGGCAGTGGGGCGATCGCGCTCCATTCTCTCCACCGCCATCAATGCCGCACCCGAAGAACTGATCTTTACCAGTGGTGCGACGGAAGCCAACAACCTGGCGATCAAGGGCGTGGCGGAATCTTACTTCTCCCAGGGGCAACACCTGATTACTCTGGCGACGGAACACAGCGCCGTCCTCGACCCCTGCGCCTATCTGGAATCGCTGGGGTTTGAGATCACGCGGCTGGGCGTGCAGCCCGATGGCTTGGTGGATCTGGCAGCGCTAGAAAAGGCGATCCGTCCTGACACGATCCTCGTGTCGGTGATGGCGGCGAACAACGAAATTGGCGTGCTGCAACCGCTGGCGGCGATTGGCGCAATCTGCCATCGCCACAACGTGCTGTTTCACACGGATGCGGCGCAGGCGATTGGCAAAATTCCGCTGGACGTGCAGACGATGCAGATTGACCTGATGTCGCTGACGGCCCACAAGGTCTACGGGCCGAAGGGCATTGGGGCGCTGTACGTGCGGCGACGCAACCCGCGTGTGCAGCTTGCGCCCCAGCTTCACGGCGGCGGGCATGAGCGGGGGCTGCGGTCGGGAACGCTGTATGTGCCGCAGATTGTGGGCTTTGCGAAGGCGGTGGAGCTGGCGCTGGAGAGTCGGGAAGCAGAGGGGGCAAGATTGGCGGAAATGCGCGATCGCCTCTTTTCCCTGATCCAGCCCCTTGGCGGCGTGTATCTCAACGGCCATCCCACCCAGCGGCTTCCTGGCAACCTGAACCTCAGCATCGAAGGCGTGGACGGCCAGGCGCTGCTGCTGGCGTTGCAGTCGCAAATCGCAGTTTCTTCCGGTGCGGCCTGTAGTTCCACAAAAATCGCCCCCTCCCATGTGCTGACGGCGATTGGGCGATCGCCCGACCTGGCCTTTACATCCCTGCGCTTTGGCATCGGCCGCTTTACCACAGAAACGGAGATTGAGCAGGCAGGTGCAGCCGTGGTGCAGGCAGTGCAGTCGTTGCGCTCCCAGCGTTCCATTTCCTCAGCCCCCGCCTAGAGTCAGCCCTCCAGTACTCCAATAAGGAACACAGGAAGTTCTGCTCGATTCCCTGATCAAGCCTTTCCGGCTCAAACAATTCCCTGGACGTGAAGCCCGTTTACAAAAAAGTATTGCTTTACACATTCTTGTTGGCTTCTGTGCTTAGGAATACATGAGTCAGTGAAAAGACCAATGGTATTTTCTAGCTAAGTATTTCCTCAGAAATATGGCAACTGGATCAGGGTGACGATCTGCTGATGAGATCGGTCATCTGGCTTCAGCTTGTCCTTGGAACCAGATTTCAGGGTTGCCTTTGCAGCCCTCAAGTTTTGGTGCGCGTTTGAGACCGCTTTGCAAGAACGGTCATCTCTTGCCCAAGTAAATTCACGTAGATCGCTCAACTGTTGTTCTAATTTTTACGAAGATTATGGCAATTACGCTCTCAAAACTTGGAACCTATCAAGGCGCAGGCTCGGAAATCTCAGCCTATGACGTAACCACACAGCGCCTCTACGTTGTGGCAGGCACCAGTGCGCTAGAGGTGCTAGACGTTAGCACCCCCACCGCGCCGACGCTCGTGAAAACCATCGACACCTCTGCTTTTGGGATTGCCAACAGCATCGCGGTTAAAAACGGCATTGTTGCCGTGGCCATTGAAAATGGAGCGAACAAGCAGGCTCCGGGCGTTGTGGCTTTTTACGATCTGGATGGCAACCTGCTGAATTCCGTCACGGTTGGCGCATTGCCCGATATGCTCACCTTTACCCCCGACGGCAAAAAGATCGTCGTAGCCAATGAAGGTGAGCCAAATAGCTATAACCAACTCGACTCTGTAGACCCAGAAGGCTCGATTAGCATTATCGACCTGTCAAAAGGCGTGCTGCGGCTTGATCAGAGCAGCGTCAAAACGGCGGATTTTTCTGCCTTTAATGCATTAAAGGATGCACTAGTTGCTGCTGGGGTGCGGATCTTTGGGCCCAATGCGACCGTTGCTCAAGATCTGGAGCCAGAATACATCACTGTGTCGCCCGATTCCAAAACGGCCTGGGTGACGCTGCAAGAAAATAACGCCCTGGCAATCGTTGATTTGGAAACGGCAACGGTGAAAGAAATCAAGCCGCTGGGCTTCAAAGATCACAGCCTGTCAGGGAGCGGGCTAGATGCGAGCGATCGCGACAGTGGCATCAACATCCAAAACTGGCCCGTCTTGGGGATGTATCAACCCGATGCGATCGCCAGCTTCACGGTCAACGGGCAGACTTATCTGATCACCGCCAATGAAGGCGATGCCCGCGACTACACTGGCTTTGCCGAAGAAGTGCGCGTGGGGGGCAAACAGCTACCGGCTCGACCCAACCGCGTTCCCCAACGCTGCCACACTCAAAAACAATGCAAATCTAGGACGGCTCACTGTTACAAATGCACTGGGCAACCCTGACGGAGACAACGACTTCGACCAAATCTATGTATTTGGCGCTCGCTCCTTTTCAATTTGGAACGCCAACGGCAGTTTAGTCTACGACAGTGGCGACCAGTTTGAGCAGATTACCGCCGTCCAAGTGCCGGACTTGTTTAACTCCAATGGCACCGCAAGCACCTTCGACACCCGCAGCGACAACAAGGGCCCCGAACCCGAAGGAATAGTAACTGGGACAATCGATGGTCAGACCTATGCCTTCATTGGGCTAGAACGCACGGGTGGGGTGATGGTTTACAACATTAGCAATCCTACCAGCCCTGCTTTTGTGCAATACATCAACACGCCCGACGATGTCTCACCAGAAGGACTGGCGTTTGTGGTTGCTGAAGACAGTCCCACGGGCAAGCCGCTGCTGGTTGTGACCCATGAAGTCAGCAATACCACCACCACTTATGAAATTGCTACCGCCAGCGGCCGAGGCACTGTGCCCGTCATCAATGGCACCAGTGGCAACAACCGCCTGAATGGAACTAGCGCCACCGAAATCTTCTACGGTTTTGATGGCAATGACGATATCTTTGCAGGGGATGGCAACAACCGCGTCTATGCAGGCAACGGCAATGATAAGGTCTACGCAGGCAACGGCGACGATGTGCTGAATGGCGGCGCAGGCAACGACAGCCTCTATGCCAGCGAAGGTCAGAACCGACTCTATGGCGGCGACGGCAACGATAATCTGTACGCAGGCAGCGGCAACGACACAATCTATGGCAACGCGGGCAACGACAAAATTTATGCCGGAGAGGGCAATAACCTGATTTTGGCGGGCGACGGCAACGATTTGGTCTATGCAGGCGCAGGCAATGATGAAATCTTGGGCAGCGCAGGCAACGACACAATCTACGCTGGCGAAGGGGCCAACTGGATTGACGGCGGCGACGGCAACGATCTGATTTTTGCGGGGGCAGGCAACGACACGATTTATGGGGGGGCAGGCGACAACACCATTAATGCCGGAGAAGGCAATAACCTGATTTTCAGCATCGGCAACGATGTGATTAATGCGGGCAGTGGCAGCGATCGCTTTGTGTTGGGGGCAGGCAGCGGCGTGGCCACCATCAACCGCTTCGGGTTAAACGATCGCATTCAGCTCACCGGCGGCCTCACCTTTGCCGACCTGACGGTGACAGGCAATAACCGCGAAGCCACGATCAGCGTGGGCAGTGATGCGATCGCCATTCTGAAAAACTTCAGCGTCGCCCAAATCAACGCAGGGCTGTTTGTCTAGTCCAGTGCCGAGTTTGTAGCATACGGGCAATATCGATTCTCGATTTTGGAGTTGGCGATTTTGGATTGCCAATTAGCCGCTACAGCGTTTTTGAAGCTAGTGAGGCGCACGGATGGTCAATAAGCCCTTGCCTTGTGAGGGCAGCATGTGCCTCACCCCGCAAGAAAATGCTGTAGCAGAACTTCCGACAGTTCAATTCGCAGCGCTCTTTAGAAGAATTGATATTACGCCACTCTCAAGACCCCTAATTCACGACGCACCTCAGGTCAGTAGGACTGGGGTGCATTTTTCTGTCGCAAGATACGACATCCTAGAATCCGCATCGATTAAACTGTGATGCAAGCATTCTGGACAAACGACCAGGTTTGACTCCCACACGACTGAACTTGCTATGAAAGACGAGGCTTTTGGCATTGTGCCCATTTTGCGCCAAGAGGACGGCGACAAGTTTTTGCTAATTCAGCACCACGCCGGCCACTGGGGCTTTCCCAAAGGCCATGCTGACCCCGGCGAAACGGCGATCGCCGCTGCCTGCCGCGAGTTTGAGGAAGAGACAGGCATCACCGCCTACGACCTGCTCAGCGAAGACGCTTTTATGGAACACTACCGCTTCATGCGTGACAAAAAGCCTATCGACAAGACCGTGACCTACTTTCCCGCGCTGGTCAGGTCGGCAGTCGTCACCTGTCAGGCTCAAGAAATCAAAGACTATGCCTGGCTGCCCTATAACGATGCGGTGAAGAAGATCACGTTTAATCCGGCGCGACAAGTACTGTCGCAAGTCTATGCCTATCTAAAAAACTCCGGAGCGCTGTCGTAGGCTGTGTAGGTGGGCTGTGTAGTTAGAATAAAGTGCCCCGATCGGGCGGGACGATGCGAGACTGCGCTAGAATGGCTGCCATTCTCTGGTGGTTTCTCTGGTCGTTCTTTTGGCGATCGCCCTTCCTGCCATGGCCCAGCAATACGACTCCCTCACCCCCAAACTTCAGGACTTCATCGCCCAGCAGCAACTCTTCTTTGTTGCCAGTGCCCCACTCAGCGCCGACGGGCATATCAACCTGTCACCCAAAGGACTCGATAGCTTTCGCATTCTGTCGCCCCACGGGGTCGCCTACCTAGATGTAACAGGCAGTGGCAACGAAACCTCCGCCCATGTCCAGGAAAATGGCCGCATCACTCTGATGTTTTGCGCGTTTCAGGGGCCGCCTATGATTCTGCGGATTTATGGCCGCGGCACGACGGTTTTACCCCAATCTCCCAAATGGGACGCGCTTTATCCGCTGTTTCCACCGCTGCCCGGCGCTCGCCAAATCCTCCACGTTGAGGTCACCCAAGTCCAGACCTCCTGCGGAATGGCTGTGCCGCTGTTCCACTATCAGCAGCAGCGGCAGGATCTGGTGCAATGGGCTGAACAAAAAGGCGAAGACGCGCTAAAAGCCTATCGCCAGACCAAGAATCGCATCAGCCTGGACGGGCTGGTGACCCCCCTGGGAGCAGTGGATGGGCCAGGGAAGGCGTGATCACGGTTGAAGGGTTCGCGTCGGCCACCGGAGCAATCTGGTTGCGATCTGGCTGGTTGCGATCTGGCTGGTTGTGATCTGGCCGCGCTCCTTCGACCCCGCTGCTCTATCACTCGATCCCCCCGGCCCCAACCCAGGGACTCTGTGCCAAATCGGCAAAGGTGGTGCTGCGCTGCTCTCGCTCCAGCACCTTAATGCGCTGGTCTTCCAGATAAAGCTGCTGCTGATAATACTGCCCCAACTCCGGCGACGTGCTGATGTCCGTTTTTTTCCAGAGGTCGAGGAAATGCCGCCGCCGCTTCTCACACATCACCATTTCCATGCAGGCCGTGGCGGTGCGAATGACCAGGGCAGGTCGCGCCAAGTCACGTCGGGTCTTTTCGTCAAGCTGAAAGAGAGAATAGAGGGCTTCGTGCTGGCCGGGGAGTTCGGCGAGGGGGTCTTGGAGGCGAGAGAGCAAAGACGATGAGGGGGAGGATGGGCGTGACGAAGGGGCGGCGGGCTGAGAGGTCGCGAACCACTCCGTGCCCTCATTTCTCTCGACTGCATCCTCCACGGTCGTAGTCTCCTCAATCTCCAAAATCTGCTGCCACAGCAGGCGATGGTGGGCAATGCTGAACTCTAGGTCGCGGGATTCTAGCGCTGCTCGGATTTCGGCGCGGTGTTCGGGCTGGTGCAGGTAGAGGCGCAGCAGTTGGGCTTCGGCTTCTTCTAGCAGGGTGCGATCGCCCGGGGTTTGCCATTTTTGCGATCGCCCGTGCCAGCGCTGCCCCCGCACCTGCGTTCTCAAATCTTGCTCAAGCTGCACGGCCAGGCGGGCGTTGCCCTGGCTCAGCAGTTCGGCGCAGCGGTGGATATAGTGGGTGCGGAGGGTGGCGTTGGGCAGGCTGCCCAGGAGTTGGGCGATCGCCTGGGTGCTGGCATGAAACTGGTCAGGCTGGTTCAGGTCTTTGTCTGCCAAGAGTTTCTGAATTTGCCAGTCGAGCCAGAGGGGGGCAGCTTGCAGCAGGTCTTGGTAAGCGGCGGGGGAATGAGCCTTCAAAAACTCATCGGGGTCTTTGCCGTCGGGCAGATTCAGAATCCGCACCTGCACCTCGCCGCGATAGGCCAGATCTGCCAGTTCGCCGATGGCCCGGTCGGCAGCTTTTTGGCCGGCCTTGTCGTCGTCAAAGTTGAAAATGATGCGTTTGGATTCGGTATAGCGGAGCAGTTGCTTGATCTGCCCCTGGGTCAGCGCAGTGCCCATCGACGCGACGACGTTGGTGATGCCTGCGGCGTGCAGGGCAATGACATCAAAGTATCCCTCCACCACAATTGCCTCGTCCCGCTTGGCGATCGCCCCTTTGGCCAAATCCAGCGCGTACAGCGTCTTGCCCTTGTCGAACAGTTCGCCTTCGGGCGAATTGAGATACTTGGGCTGCTCGTCGCCCAAGGCCCGGCCGCCAAAGCCAATCACCCGCCCCTGCACGTCGCAGATGGGAATCATCAGGCGATCGCGGAATCGGTCGTAATAGCCACTGCCGCCCTGGCGCGGCACCAGCAGCCCCGCCTGTTCTACCCGCTCCACCGGATAGCGCTTTTGCTCCACCAGATAACCGTAGAGCGTCTGCCAGCCGCCGGGGGCATAGCCTAGCTGAAACCGCTGAATCGTTTCTGGGGAGAGCTTGCGCTTGTGGCGCAGATAGTCGAGGGCGATCGCCCCCTGGCTCTGGTGCAGCGCATGTTCAAAAAACTTGGCCGTCACCGCCAGAATTTCGTAAAGCTGGTCTCGCTGCGACAACTGCCGCTGAAACTCCTGCCGCTGCTCCGGTTCCAGCGTCTTCACAGGCACCTGATAGCGCCGCGCCAGATCCAGCACCACTTCCCCAAAAGACTGCTTGCCAATCTCCATCAAAAACTTGATGGCGTTGCCCCCCGCCCCACAGCTAAAGCAGTAGTAGAACTGCTTGCTGGGGCTGACGGAAAAGCTGGGCGATTTGTCATCGTGGAACGGACACAGGCCGGTGAAATCTTTGCCCTGCTTTTTTAGCACCACATGCTCGGACACGATATCGACGATATCGACCCGCTGCTTCACGTCTTCGATAGTGTCGGGGTGGAGGCGAGGCGTAACCATGCGGCTAGAAGGGGAGCCAGGGCGTATCTTTTACTTTGACTATTTTGACGCTTTTCTACACACTTGCACGGCAGGGCGGATTCCGAATTTCTAATTCCGAATTTCTGCTGCCCACAAACCTGCGCCAAGGGTGCGGAATTTAGCTAGTCTTACGGGTAGCGCGATCGCCCGTTCCCAGCTTACAGAGTGCAAGGGGCGATCGCCACCAAATTAGAAACGGGCACGCAAACGAGGATCAGCAGTCGATGGGACGGATTTTTATCTCTGCGGGGCATGGCGGCACAGAAGGCGCAGGCATCGACCCTGGCATTGTGGTGGCAGGCACAACGGAGGCGCGGGAGATGATCCTGACCCGCGACCTGATTGTGGCCGAACTGCGGGCGCGGGGGCTGGAGGTGCTGTCCGTGCCAGACGAACTGAGCATGGCCCAGACCCTCGCCTGGATCAACGCCCGGGCGCAAAACCTAGATGTGGCGCTAGAAATTCATGCCGATGCCTCACCCAACCCATCCGTGCGCGGCGCAACGGTGTTCTACATTCCCACCAACAGCCAGCGCAAAGCCCATGCCGAACTGCTGCTGCTGGCGCTGCTGCGGCGCGTTCCCCAACTGCCCAGTCGTGGCGCAAAGCCCGACACAGATTCAGGCACAGGCAGCCTCGCCTTTTGCCGCCAGTTGATTGTGCCGTCGCTGCTCATGAATGTCGGCTTCCTCACCAGCCCAGAAGACCGCAGCATTTTGCAAAACCAGCGGCGCGACCTGGCGCTGGGCATTGCCGACGGACTCTCGTCCTGGAGCCGGGCCGTAGCCGGACTGCCCCCCGACCCCGGCGGTGAAACCTACCCCAGTATTAGCATTAACATCAACGGCGGGCTGTATGAGGAGCGCGGCATTATCGTCAACGGCAATGCCTTTATTCCCGCCGATTTGGTCGATCGCCTGGGCATCGATATCAGCCAGTCGCCCGACATCCGCCGCGTCACCTATCGCAATATTGTCTACGTGCGGGCAGTGGAACTGCGGCCATTCAATGTCTCCGTTACTTGGGACGCGGCCACGCGCACCGTAATTTTGCAAAACTCTGGCATCTGTCCGGGGCAAATCGACCGAATTATGGGACTTGGGCAGACTTCAGAACTGCAACTGCGGATGTTTTTGAAAAACAATAACGAAGCCGGGCTGAACCAGTTTCCTGATCTGCCGCGCCTCTACCGCGAAGAAGGCAGCGTGGAGGGCGTGAACTATGACCTCGCCTTTTGCCAGATGTGCGTCGAGACGAGCTTTTTGCAATTTGGCGGCACAATCCAGCCAGGACAAAACAACTTTGGTGGGTTGGGCGATGCGGCGGGCAGCCCCAGCGGTGCGTCCTTTCCCAGCGCTCGCATTGGCGTGCGGGCCCACATTCAGCACCTCAAGGCCTACGGCAGCACAGCTCCGCTGGTGCAGGGGCTAGTCGATCCGCGCTTTCGATTTGTGGCGCGGGGGGTTGCGCCGCTGGTGGGGCAGCTCAGCGGGCGCTGGTCAGCCGATCCACAATATGGCGACAAGATTATGGCGCTGGTGCGGCGGCTGTACGAGTCGGCGGGGATTTTGTAGGAATCTTGTTACAAGACTGTCCCAGGGCGTTTTGCAGAAAGTTGCAAAGAGGCAGAGGGAAGGGCGATCGCCCGCTCCTCTTGTAATAGCAGGCTTCGGAACGATAAAAGAGACGCAGCCGCAAACTGCGCCTCCTCTCAGAGTTACAAAGACATTGCCAAGACTCAGAATTGCTGAGATTTAGAACTGTCAAGGACTACAAGCGCTCAGAACCTGAAGACCCAAACCCTTGAGCCTGAGACTTTGGCTACAAGTCCCCGCTAGACTAGCCCATTCCAGGCAGGTTCAGCCCACCCGTCAATTCTTCCATTCGCTCGCGCATAGTGGCAGTGGACTTGTTATAAGCATCTTTGGCCGCCGCCAGCACAAGGTCTGCCAGCACCTCTGGCCCCTCGCCCATCGCGTCTTGCGTAATCTCGACCCGGCGAGGCTCTTGGTTGCCGCTCAGCACCACCTTTACCAACCCGCCGCCCGCTTCGCCTTCAATTTCCATGACTTCTAGCTCCTCTTGCAGGCGCTTTGCACCCTCCTGCACCTGCTGAGCTTTTTTGAACGCTTCGGTCAGCTCTTTCATTTTGCCGAGTCCAAAGCCGCCGAGTCCCTGTCCTTTCGTCATAATTAGTTGCGCTTTGTGAATTACACACACTCGAATGCTAAAACCTTAGCACTTTTAGATCGCGATATCGTCAAGAGTTGTGGACTTCGCAATAATCGCGGAGTTCGCCCAGACTTGGCAGGGAAGCCTCCGGGTGGCGATCGCCCTCGCCAGAATAAGTTTCTAGCCCTCTTTGCCTGTCATTTGCTTGTCATTCACCCATTGTCCTGGTTCACATTGCCTTCGCCCACCTTGTGTCTTGGGCATCGAGCCATGATTGTGCTGCGCCTGCCCCAATTAGCCTCGCATCACCAGCCCCGCTTTCCTTCAAAGGACGCTTCACAATTTGTCTCCTGAGATTCGCGCTTCGCCTTGCCTACCAGCCTTTCCAGACTCTCAAGACGAATTTCCCAAAATCCACGCAGGCTTTATCCGGCAAGGCGGGTCAGAATTTTGCTAGGGCTTTAAGTAGATGAAGCTTGGGTATAGCCCCTATCCAGAATGAGGGAATGCGGTTTAGAACCAGAATCATCCCAAGGTTGGAAATCTATTGGAAATGTGATTGGAGCATCAGGAATGCCAAGCCTATCTGGAGATGGCAAATCCCTTGAAAATCCACAGAATTTCCTAAATTGGTTTATGCTACTGGGTAGGTTGTGAAGGGCAGCGAACGCTGCTCCAGACAGTTGGAGAGTCCGCTCGTGCGTTTCATTGGCGCAGATATCAGAACCATCTGGCTCGGACTCAGGGATTTTTCGGATCAGCGCTGGCTTCTTTAATTTTGACTTCACATCTCAAACTTAATGATGGCGTCCTCCACCCCCCCCCTAAATGCAGCCCGATCCTCCCGGCAACTGCTGACTCAGCCCGGCCAGCTTTGCCAAAATAGCCAACTGTTTCGCGATCGCTATCAGGTGCTAAAAGCGCTCGGGCGCGGCGGCTTTGGCATCACTTTTCTGGCCCGGGATGTGTCGCTGCCCAGTAGCCCCCTCTGCGTGATTAAGCAGCTTTGTCCCAGGATAGACAATGCCGCTGTGATAAAGCGGGCCTCCGAGCGGTTTGAGCGGGAAGCCAAGACCCTCAGTCAGTTGGGTAGTCATGCCAGTATTCCCCGTCTGCTGGACTATTTTCAGGTTGAGGGCGAGTTTTATCTGGTGCAAGAATACGTGCGAGGCTATACTCTGGCCAAGCAAGTCAAGCAAAATGGCCCCTTTTCGGAACTGGCCGTCAAGCGCTTTTTGCGAGAGCTGCTGCCGATTCTGGAATATGTCCATCAGCAGCAAGTCATCCACCGCGACATCAAGCCGCCCAATCTGATTCGCTGCGAGGACGACGGACGACTGGTGCTAATTGACTTTGGCGCAGTGAAAGAAAAGATTGCCGAAGTGGAAGAAGCGACCCACAAAACCGCCACGACCCAGTTCGTAGGCACGGTCGGCTTTGCACCACCAGAGCAGCTTGCCCTGCGCCCCACTTACGCCAGCGACCTGTATGCGGTCGGCGTGACCTGCCTGTATCTGCTGACGGGCAAGCCGCCAATGGAGTTTGAGTATGACGCTTACACGGGCGAAATGCTCTGGGAAGACTACGTTCACGTCAGCGACCACTTTGGCAAGATCCTGGCTAAGCTGCTGCGGGTGTCGCTGCGCGATCGCTATACGTCGGTCGAGCAGGTGCAGCGATCGCTCGACCTGGAGCCATACTTGGACAACCTGGCCGACTGTATGAACGTCAACCGCCGCCTGTCTGCTGCGGGTGCTGCGGAAGCGGTCGTTGAGCCTGCGCCCCGGTTTTCGCCCTTTGCCCAGACCGCCCAGCAGATTCGCCAGTGGCGATCGCGCCTCCAGCAGCGCCAGCAGGGACAAGCCTGGAACAATGGCGAACTGGTTAGCTCCGGTTTTTGGGGCTGAGGGGCAGGTTCGCGCAATGGGCTAGTTCATCACTAGCTCACCGAAAACGACTCCACAATCGTCCGAAACGTTTTCTCGGCCTGGGCCCAGCGCCGTCCTGTGGTGGATAGGTTGAAGGTGTATAATTTCCCTCGCTTCACAGCAACGCTTGCCAAGTTGTGGCGCTGGAGATCGGGCGCGTCCACGGCAAATTCCAGCAAATAATAGGTTTGCCCATCGACCTCATGGGATTCGGCGCTGATTAGCTCCGCCCGTCGCCCGGCTGGGTTGGGTTGCAGCGCGTTTTTCCACAGCTTATAGCCCACCTCGCTGGGGCTGCCTAGGTCTTCCAGCGTTTTGTCGTCGGGCACGGGGCTGATGATGACGCTGACATTTTCGGTGCTTTCGATCAGGTCATGCAGCACGAGCTGGGGGCCGTCCTTCACCGTGACGGGCACCCAACTGTTGAGGTAGAGAAACTCGTAGCCCTCGGTGCTGTCTACATAGCGATCGAGCGCCGCCGTGACGGATGTGCAGCCCTGCATCGTCAGACCAATCGCGACCAGCACCGTGACAATCCATCGCTTTAGCATGGAGGATTCCAAACGCAGCGGTTCTATTGTCCCACGGTGGCTTTCCCACAAGATTGTCAGGCGCAAAAAAAAACCTCCGGCCGCGAAACCGGAGGTTATTGAATCAGGGTGCATCTACCAATGACTTATACGGAAAGTGGGGGGGGGATCAGGACAAATTTTAGGAATCAATCTGGGCAAATTAGGGAAACGCATGAAGGGTGGATCAAGGGCTACTGGGAGCGAGCCGCAGACCTATGTTAGATGGCCTGCTCGGATTGCATTAAGATCCAAGTCATTGTGGGCGATCGCCCCCTTCCCCGTTCAGAAATCTTCAGATCCCCTTGCGGAACTCGCCCTTTCGGAACCCGTCCCTATGCCTCTACCTGACGACACGCCCGCTTGGGAGATTCGTCCCAACGATGCCCTGGTGCCGCTGCACTATGACGACGAACTGGTGGGCTTTCTGAAGCCCGATATTGCGATTCGCGTTGCCGATATCTTGAACGAAGAATACCGCGCTCGCAGGGCGCTGCGGCTGGCGTGCTATGACCTGGTGAGCCGTGCGGGCGGCGGCAACAGCGAGATTGAGGAACTGGTGAACAAGTATCTGGCGAGGGCGACGCAGCCCCGGTCGGGCGTGGGGGCGATCGCCCGCTGGCTCAAGCAGCGCCAGACCGAGCTAGGCGTAACCGATGCCGAATTTGAACGGTTCTGCGACTCTTATCGCTTACCCAAAGAAAAGCTCGAAGCGCTCTCAATGGGCGATATTGATGGGTCGATGCTGGTGCCCCTGGCGCGGGTGCTGGGCTGCTCCATTCAAGACCTGATGGAAGTTTTGGAAGGAAATCGGAGATAGCCGTTTGAGGCTTTGCTAGAAATCCCAAGTCAATCTGAGCCAGCGGCTTGACAACGGGCAGAGCAGCGGCTTCGCTCTGCCCAAACAGCGGGCAGCAGAACAGAAAGCCGACCTGATAGGAGATGACAGAATTCCTGATACGCTCCCGCCGCTTGGATGATGCGATTTGGCGTACAGTTGGCTTATTGTGGCTTATTGTTAATTTTGTTAATTCTCGTAGGACTTACGCATCTGGACGATTTCTCGCAGGCTGTGCCCGCGAGAAATCGTCCAAAACCCAGCAAACTTATCGCAAGTGCGTAGGTTCTGTCTCGATTGCGGGTTTGCGATTTTGGATTGCCAGATCAGCGCCTGCTGAGCGTCCAGCACCTCCCTTCGTCGTGCCACCCAGAAGAATGGACATCACTGCGTGCTGGGACTGTTGGGCGGGCCAGGCTTTGTCGAATTACATGAATTGCGGATTAATGGCAGATTGCATTTATTTAACCGGGCTGCGGGCCTTTGGCTATTCAGGCTATCTGGAGGCAGAGCAGGTCTTGGGGCAATGGTTTCAGGTGGACTTGACCCTGTGGGTTGATTTGTCCAAAGCAGCAGAGAGCGATCGCCTGGAAGACACCTACGACTACCGCAACAATGTGGCCACTGTCCTCCAACTTATTCGCACCGAACGGTTTCGACTGATTGAGCGACTGGCCGGGGCGATCGCCCAAATCATGCTCTCAAGCGGACAGGTTGAACAAGTCACCGTGCGCCTGACCAAGGTCAACCCACCGATTCCCGACTTTACAGGACAGGTCGCGGTAGAAATCACGCGGAGTAGAGAAGAAATCACGCGGAGTAGAGAATAGCGCAGTTTGTCAAAATTTTAGATTTTGGATGTTGGGCTGCAATGCCTGGTTCAAGACAGCAGAGTTTAGGTAGTAAACGCAGCAGACTCAGCCCAGTTTGAATTTTGCAACACCGATTTGCAACACCGATTCAAAATCTAGAAACCAGAACCAAACTCTAAAACTCGAAACCTAAAATGCTCCCCAGCCTCCTTCTAACCCTTCTAATCGGCTTCTTCGCCGGACAACTAGCCCGACGGCTGAAACTGCCCGCTTTGGTGGGCATGGTGCTGGCGGGCATCGTGCTGGGGCCCCAAGTGACGCAGTCCCTCGCGCCAGAGCTACTGGCATCGGCGGGCATCTTGCGAACAATCGCCGTCATGGTGATCCTGATGAAGGCAGGATTGGGTCTAGATCGCGAGAAACTGGCACAGCAGGGAACCGTGGCGCTGCGGCTGGGCTTTTTGCCTGCGACGTTTGAGGCGATCGCCGTTGCTCTGGGCGCGATCTGGCTGCTGGGGTTTGACTTTGCCACAGGGCTGCTTCTAGGCTGCATCATCGGCGCAGAGTCGCCCGCCGTCATCGTACCCGGAATGCTGCGGCTAAAAAGTCTCGGCTGGGGCGTACAAAAGGGCATTCCCGATGCCATCCTGACGGGCAGCGCCCTGTCGGATGTGCTGCTGCTGCTGGTGTTTAGCCTGCTACTGGCGTTTCTCTCCCAGGGCGCGGCGGCGGGGCTGACCCTCCCCAGCGGACTCATGCTTACCCCTCTGCAACTGCTGCCGCTGCAACTGATTTTGCAAATTGCGCTGGGGGTGCTGCTGGGCTGGCTGACGGCGCAATTGCTCGTCTTTTTGCTGGCCAAGCAAAACTGGACGCAAAACGCCGTACAGGATGCGCTGGTGGCGGCAGGGTTTGCGCTGCTGCTGGTGGTGCTGGCAGAGGAATATCCGCTGTTTTCGGGCTATTTGGCGGTGATGTCGCTGGGGTTTTTCCTGATCGAACTGGATGCTCCCCTGGCGCGGCGGCTAAGGGGCGGGTTTGATGCGCTGTGGGGCGTGGCGGAGATTTTTCTGTTTGTGCTGCTGGGGGCTAGCATTCAGCTCAACGTGTTGGGCAACACGCTGGGCGTGGGGCTGGCGATTCTGGCAATCGGCACGCTGGTTGGGCGGATGCTGGGCTGGTATCTGTCTACGCTGGGCAGCAATTGGAACTGGAAGGAGCGGTTGTTCCTGCTGCCTGCAAACTCGGCCAAGGCGACAGTGCAGGCGGCGATCGGCGCAATTCCGCTATCGCAGGGTATCGCGGGTGGAGCGGCGATTCTGGCGATCGCCGCTCTTTCCATCCTGGTCACAGCACCCTTGGGAGCCTGGGCCATCCCCACGTTTGCACCCCGGCTGCTAGAAAGAGGCGATGTAGACCCGACCAAAGTGGCGATCGCCCGTCCTATCACCCTCCTGGCCGCCGTCGATACCTCGCCCCTCGCCCCCGCCGTCTTGCGAAAAGCTGCCGAACTGGCCCGCCGCGCCGATGCCAGCGTCATTGTGCTGCACGTTGTCCAGGTCAACGACCCCGCTAGTATTCAAAACCTGCAAGACAAAACCGCAACGCTGCTAGCCGACATTCGCCACCGCTTCCTCACCACAATTGGCCCTGCGCCGGAGGAGATTGTGCGCGTTGCTCAGGAATTCCGGGTGGATGAGATTGTTATGGGCAAACGGGGCGATCGCCTCTGGGAAGTGGGACTGGTCGGCTCCGTTTCTCAATCCGTCCTGGAGACGGCCGAGATTCCTATCGTTGTGGTCGATCAAGCTTAGTTCCGAAGGTTTTTCAATCTGTGGGCTTAAGAAACCGTACTCAAAATTTGGTTGATCGCTTGAACATAGGCATCTCCAAAAGCCCGAATAATGCTAGGGTTGCTGGCTGTGCCTTCATAGAAAATCAGAAGCACCTGGAAGCGTTTGAGCAAGCCTATCAGCAGGCAAGCTTGAGGATGCATATCGACATCTGAGCCAGGTCCGCCGCCATCCCTATTGGCAGAAGCGAGTTCAGGCTATTTTGCAATGGTTGCAATACGAACCTATCGTTCGTCGAGCGCAACACTTTCTGGAGCAACGGCAGCCCGACAATGCAATTCGTGAGGCGATGCATCTGCCCGATTTTGCACCTTGGAATGAGCAAAAAGTGCAGATTCTGAGCCGAGCAGATTCTCAAAAATGACGGCAAAGGCTCTGCGAATCCTTGACTTTTCGTCTTTGGGATCAGTGCTATTTCAGTGCTATTAAGGTAAATCACTCCATTGCAATCCGTTTTTGGCAAAGTATCTTCGAGGCGGCAGGTTTGGCGCTGCTGGCTGCACGAACAATGGCGGGCCAAGAAGGGCGATCGCCTGCTATTCGCCTACGATAGGGACAGCACCAAACTCAACTGTGAGGCGAGGAGATGACTGCGGCTGCGCCTGTCCAGAGTGAAGAACGGGTCGTCTTGCAAGGCGTGAGTTGGCGTTTGTATGAGCAAATGCTGCAAGAGCTGGGTGAGCGGCGGGCGGTGCGCCTCACCTATGACCAAGGAACGCTGGAACTGATGTCTCCCCTGTTGCCCCATGAAAGCAGCAAATGTAGCATTGACCGACTCATCGCTGTCCTGGCAGAGGAGCTAGTGCTGAACTTCCGCAGCGTCGGTTCTCTGACATGCAAGCGCGAAGATTTGCAGCGGGGCGTGGAGCCAGACAGCGCCTACTATCTTCAAAACGAGCCGCTGATTTGGCAAAATGCCCAAATTCAACTGCCCGACGATCCGCCGCCCGATTTGGTGGTGGAGATTAAGTATTCCAGCGCAGCACTCAACAAGCTGCCCATTTATGCAGCGTTGGGTGTGCCGGAGGTGTGGCGCTATGACGGGCGATCGCTCTTCGTCTACGCATTGACAGCCAGCGCCTACGAAGAAACCGACCTCAGTCCAGCATTTGCGCCAATTCCTGTAAAAGATATTCCCAACTTTTTGCAACGGGCATCTACGCTCGGAGAAATCGAAATGGTCAGACAATTTCGCGCATGGGTGCGACAACAGGTCGGTATGGCGTGAGGAAATCGCTACCCCAACGTGGCATCCTGTCTAGTGTGTGAGGTTGAAGGACAAGAAACCAGGCGGGCGATCGCCCATTTGGCAACACCATCCTTTCGGCTGCCCTGCGTTTGGAATGTGAATCCTGCCCGGTGGCAAGCCGCGCCTCTATCCCGCTTCCAAAACTAGCCCTTTCAAATATTGCCCTTCCGGGTGGTAGAGGCTGGTGGGGTGGTCAGCGGGTTGGCTGAGGTGGCCGAGCAGTCGCACGGGGCGGCCCGCGTCGATTGCCCCGGCAGTGACGGCTCCTTTGAAATTGTCGAGTGAGACGACCTGGGAGCAAGAAAAGGTAAAAATCAGACCGCCGGGACGAATCTTGAGCAGGGCGAGATAGTTGAGGCGGCGGTAGGCGAGGGTCGCCTGATGACGGGCGGAGAGAGACTTGGCAAAGGCGGGCGGGTCGAGGATGATTACGTCGTAGTCATCGTCGCAGTCTTTCAAAAAGTTGAACACGTCGGCAGCGTAAGACTGGTGAGTGCCTGGGGTTGCCGGGTTCAACGAGACATTTTGCTCTGTCCAGGCGATCGCCTTTGCGGAACTATCCACCGAATGCACCACCGCCGCACCTGCTTGCAGGGCATAGACTGAAAAGCCGCCAGAATAGCAAAACGTATTCAGCACTTTCTTTCCGGCGACGTGCTGCGCCACGAGTTGGCGATTGTCACGCTGATCCAGAAAAAACCCCGTTTTCTGACCTTCTTCCCAGTCCACCGCAAAGCGATGCCCGTTTTCCAGCACCTCGCCTAGCCGCTTTTCGCCCAGATTTGCTTCGCCAAACAGGTATTGATTGGTGGGCTGAGACTTGCCCCCGTGCAGCACAGCCGCGCTTTTGTCATACACTGCCCGCAGGTCGGAGCCGTAGAGCGTCTTCAGGCATTCCACAATGCGATCGCGCTGCTGTGCCATGCCCAGAGAATAGGTCAGCACCACCGCCACGCCGTTATACCAGTCCACAATCAGCCCCGGCAGCCCGTCGCCTTCAGAATTAATCAGGCGGTAGCAGTTGGTCTGATCACTGATCGCCAGTCCCAACTGTTTTCGCAGCGCATAGGCCTGCTGAAACCGTTCCAGAAACAGCGCGTCGAGCGACTCGACCGGCCGAAACGAAACGACCTTGACCGCAATGCTGCCCGCGCCGAAGAAGCCCGCCGCCAAAAATTCGCCGCGATCGCTGTACACCTCAACCCAGTCGCCCTCCTGCGCGTCTGATTCGATCCGCTTAATCGCCCCTGAAAAAATCCAGGGGTGGAACCGCCGCACAGCATCGGCTTTGTTGTCTCGGAGAATAATGCGAGGAAGCGACACCATGACAGTGAACAGGATGTGATAAGGAGCCAGTTCATCGACGAGTCAATTAACCAGAGCGCATCTTCCACTATACAGCGCTCGATTTTTCTTGGTTTTTGGCACTCCCCCGCGCTAGTTTTGAATTTTACTTTTCTGTAGCGTTATAACTGCGACAAATGTGCCCAAACTAAAAGCACAGCTACAGCATGTTTCAATCCACTATCAAAGAACACAGCCAGTCAAAAAGCAGCCAAGGATGGTTATGGACATTGCACTGCCGGAACTAGAACATATACATCGCCAGTTGGCCAGCCTGGAGCGACCTAAAAAGCCCAAAATGCTGGTGGTTGATGACGAACCAGACAATCTGGATTTGCTCTATCGTACGTTCCGGCGTGACTTTAACGTGCTGCGAGCCGAGAGCGGCGTGATGGCGCTGGAGGTGCTGGCGGCCGAGGGGGAAGTTGCGGTCATTATCTCCGACCAGCGAATGCCCGAAATGAAAGGGACTGAATTCCTGAGCAAGACCGTGCCCCAGTTTCCCGACACGATGCGGATTATCCTGACCGGGTTTACCGACGTAGAAGACCTGGTGGACGCGATCAACTCTGGACAGGTTTATAAGTACATCACCAAGCCCTGGGACCCCAATGAGCTAAAAGCCGTGGTGCAGCGGGCGGTGGAAACTTACGACGTGCAGAAACACCGCACCGAGGAACTGCGACGCGCCCAGGTGCAAACCATTCTGCTGGGAACGCTGGTGAAGGTGACTCAGGAGGCAACCGGACTGGAGCAAGCGCTGGAGGCGATCGCCAAGACCTTTGGCGAAACCTATGAGGCCGACGGCTGCACGCTGCACTTGGTGGAAGCAGGCAAACCCGCCACACTGCAAGGCAGCTACGGCACTGCGCTGCCTGCACTCGGCGATGACCCGGTGGTGCAAGAGGCGATCGCCACCCAAAAGCCCCAGGTCAAAGTCAACGAAAGCGCTGAGGAAGGCGTGTTGGCGCATCTGGTGATGCCCGTGCTGTTCCAAAACGCCAGCATCGCCGTGCTGTCGCTCCGCTGGGGCAAGCCCTTCTCGCTGCAAGAAGACGAATTGTTGCGCCTGTATTTGGCGGCTCAGCAAATCGCGCTGGCGCTGACCTGTGTGCGCTTTGGGCGAGACTGGCGGGTGGCGGCGTGAGGAAGACTAAGGGGGGTTGAGTGAGCGTGAGAGATGGAGGAAAGAAGGAAAGAGGAAAAGCGAAGAACGAAAAACGAAGAACGAAAATCGACGTTCTTCCCTCTTCCCTCCTCCCTTACCCTACTGCACTCGCCGGGCCCACCAGCGACACATACGGCTCGGTAAAGTAGCGCTGGGCAGCAGCCTGGGCTTGGTCTGGCGTGATTTGGGCGATCGCCCCTTGAAATTGCGTATCGAAGTCGATGCCTAGCCCCAGCGTTTCATACCAGCCGTAGATCTGGGCGATTTGGGCGTTGGTCTGTTTGCCCAGGGCGTATTGCCCCAGCAGCTTGTTTTTGGCAGATTGCAGCTCGTCTTCGCTCAGCGGCTCGGCGGCGAGGCGGTGGACTTCGCGGTGCAGACCTTCGAGGGCGATCGCCACGTTGCCCGGAGCCGTGCCCATGTAGGCGATGAACTGGGACGTATCGAGCCGGGTGGGGTAGTAGGCCGACACTTCGTAAGCAAGACCCTGCTTTTCGCGCAGTTCCACAAACAAGCGGCTCGACAGTCCGTTGCCCAGATACGTGCTGATCAGCTTCAGCGCCATATAGTCTTCTGCATGAACCGCTGGAGCCAGATAGCCCAGCATGACGATCGCCTGCTGGGTGTCCTGGGTCGTCGCCACGCGGTGTGGGTTCGACAGAACGGGCGGCGTGGGTGGATACAGCAGCGGCAGAGGTGCGCCAGTGTCATCCGTCGGGGGCTGCCAGTCGCCAAAGGCTTCCGAAACAAGGGCGATCGCCTCGTCGGGGGTGATCCGTCCCGTAATGCTGATCACGAGATTATCGGGGCGAAAGTGAGTCTGGTGAAAGTGCAGCAGGTCGGCGCGGGTGAGTTGTGACACGGTTTCCTCGGTGCCCAGCCCCGGCAGGGCATAGGGATGGTCGCCATACATCGCCTGCCGGAGTTGCTTTTGCGCCACCGCAAAGGGCTGTTCCTGCATCGAGCGGATGCCCTGGAGGGTTAGCCGCTGCTCTAGCTCGACTTCTGATTCTGGGAATGAGGGCGATCGCAGCAATTCTGCCGCCAGCATCAGCATATCGGCAAAATCCCGCGACACCGTTTTCAAACTCAGCAGACAGTAATCGGGCGACGAATCCGTGCCCAGGCTTGCACCCACCGACTCGATTTGTTCCGCAATCTGCATCGAAGACTTGTGCGTGGTGCCCTTCGTCAGAACCGAAGTCAGCAGGTGCGAAATGCCCGACTGCTCTGGCACTTCGTAGCGGCTGCCCACCCGCACAAACAGCCGCGCCGCCACAATATCAGCCGCTGAATTCTCCGTCGTCAGCACGACCAGACCGTTACTGAGAACCGTCCGGTGGAGGGGGAGCGCAGCGGGTTGGAGGGTGGAGTTGGGCATTTGTGAGGGAAAGAGAGGATGAGGGGATGAGGTGTGGGGGTGTGGGGGTATTGGGGTGTTGGGGTGAGGGAAGAGGGAAGAGGGAAGAGAGAAGAACGAAGAACGAAGAACGAAGAGGTTCCGTTTTTCGTTTTTCGTTTTTTCCGCCCCGTCGCCCCATCACCCCATCACCCCGTCACTCCATCACTCCTCCATCGGTCGCAGCGTCGTTACCGCATAATGACAGGGCGAAAGGTACTGGCTGGCGAGACGATGTAGGTCTTCGGTCTGAAGGGACTGGATGCGGTTGGGATAGGTGACGGCTAGCTCTGCCTGGGCGATGGTGTTGTAGTAGCCGTAGAGGCCGGCAAGCTGGCTGGAGGTTTCGGTGGAAAAAGCGTAATCGTTGCACAGCAGGCGCTTGACCCGGTTTAGCTCTGCCTCGGCAATGGGGGCGGCGCTGAGAGCTGAGAGGCGATCGCCCACAATCGCTTCCACCACATCCAGATACTCCGGCTCAAGCCAGGCGGTGATGGTAAACAGACTGGAATCTCGCTGGAGCGAAAAGCTGCTGCCAATATCGTGAACCAACTGCCGCTCTTCTCGCAGCTCTCGCACCAGGCGCGACGTACGCCCACCCGCCAGCAGCACCGACAGCACATCCAACCCATAAGCGCTCTGGAGCTGATCGACACCCGGCCCCACCCACGCCATCATCAGCCGCGCCGTTTCCAGGCGAGGCAGCCGCAGTTGCTGCCGCCGAATGCCCGCCAGCGGCGGTTCTGCACTAACGGGAATCTTTGGAAAATCGACCGCTGGGGCAAAGTTTGAAAACGCCTGACGCGCCAGATCAATCGCATAGGCTGCGTCCAGATTGCCCACAATTACCACGGTCATCCGCTCCGGCTGATAGTGGGCGCGATGGAAGGAGCGCATTTCCTCTGGCCGCAGCGCCATCAGCCGCTCTACATCACCCAGCACCGATCGCCCATAGGGATGCGACTGATACACCGTTTCCGATAGCGCCTGAAACCCCAGCCAATCGGGATCATCTTCAGACTGGCGCAGTTCTTCCAGCACCACGTCCCGCTCTCGCTCAAACTCGTCGTCGGGAATCGCCGCCCGCAGCAGCAATTCTGCCAGACAGGGCAGCGTTTCGGGCAGCGACTCGACCGTGGTGTTGATGAAAAAATGGGCGTAGTCGTGACTGGTAGCAGCGTTGGTCACGCCGCCATAGTTTTCGATCACATAGTCGAAATACCCAGGCGGCAGTTGCTCAGTTCCCTTGAAAATCATGTGTTCCAGGAAATGAGCGACACCAGCCCAAGGCTCTGGTTCGGCGATCGCCCCTGCCTGCACCCACACGTCCACCGTGACAACGGGCGTAGGAACCTGTTGATGAATAATCGTTAGCCCATTTTCGAGGGTGTAGCGCTGGGCAGGAAACTGGGCAATCTGGGTCGAAAGAAGTGTGGTCAAGTGGTTGACGATCCTTGACGGAAGATTTTTGGTTAAGAATTTGGATAATTCTAACTATACTAACGCCTTCTGTTCGCTTTGCCGAATTCTTCCTCGTCACCATACTGAATGATTCAGTATGATCAGTCGTTTCATTCAGTCGTTTCATCGGTGCCGTAGCAAATCACACTGCACAAACACCGGCCCGTACTATTACAATTCAAGCTATCCGCCCTTTACTGAATCTCGATTAGGACATTTTTCCAATGACGCAGTATCACACGGACGCAATCACCAACGGCAATGGACATGTTGGCTCTGAGCCGGTGATCCTGGCTGAAAATGTGGAGAAGTGGTATGACAACAATTTTCATGTGCTGCGCGGGGTCAGCCTGACGGTGCAGAAGGGTGAAGTGGTGGTGGTGATGGGCCCCTCCGGTTCGGGCAAGTCCACCTTTATTCGCACCTTCAATGCGCTGGAAAGCTATCAAAAGGGCAAGATTGTTATCGATGGGATTCATCTATCGCACGATTTGAAGAATATTGACGCGATTCGCCGCGAAGTCGGCATGGTGTTTCAACAGTTCAACCTGTTTCCCCATCTGTCGGTGCTGCAAAACGTGATGCTGGCTCCCATTTGGGTGCGCCGCTGGCCCAAGGCTCGCGCTGAGGAAAAAGCCCTGCAATTGCTGGAGCGGGTGGGCATTTTGGAGCAGGCGAAGAAGTTTCCGGGGCAGCTTTCGGGGGGGCAGCAGCAGCGGGTGGCGATCGCCCGCGCGCTGGCAATGGAGCCGAAGATCATGCTGTTTGACGAACCTACCAGCGCCCTCGATCCAGAAATGGTGCGCGAGGTGCTGGACGTGATGCGAACCCTGGCGCGATCGGGCATGACAATGGTCTGCGTCACCCACGAGGTCGGCTTTGCCCGCGAAGTAGCCGATCGCGTGGTGCTGATGGCGGACGGTCTGCTAGTCGAAGAAGGCACGCCCGAAACCTTTTTCAACAATCCCAAAGAGGAGCGGACGCAGAAGTTTCTGTCGCAAATTCTGTAGGCAGGGATCAGACCTCAGGGGTTAGGGGTCAGGGAGCATCAAGGTTGGAAATCGGCCCTTTGCCGAAAACCTAAACCTTGGCACCTGATCCTTGACTCCTCACACCATGCTATTGTGGAGAAGACCTGGATCCACGCGATTACAACGCCCAAACCTTGTCAGGACCGGAAGGTAGCAGCAATACGGGATGCTTGTAATAGGCGTGGTCTCCGGGTCTTTTTCGTGGTTAGCCCAGGGTGTGTTTAGCCCAGATTATATTCAGCCCGGATATTGAGCAGACGGTGGAACGGCTTCAGGCAGAGCGGATCGAGTCGATTAAGGCAGGGGGCCTGAGTGCCCTGGTCTGCGGGACGGTGGTGCTGGTGGGGGCGATCGCCAATACTCTACTAGCCCCTCACTGGAGCGTGCTGACCGTTCTCTCGCTCAACTGGGCAATTTTTTTGCATCTTGCCAACGCGGTTCTGGCGGGTTTTCTCTTTGGCGTGACCTATCGCTACGTGGTGCGCCAGGGCGAAAATCCCCACCTCAGTTCCGGCGCGGTGCTGGCGTTTGCGCTGGTGCGCGGTCTGGCGCAGCTTGAGACGGGCTGGACGCTGCACGGCAACCCAACGCTGCTATTAATTTTGGGTGGCGAGAGCCTGTTGATGATGGCGATCGCCGCTGCGGTTCTCAATTTTGCGCTATCTCGCAAGGCAATTCTGCCTTTTGTATCATTCTGACCTGCTGCTGTACTCACAGCTTCTGGAACCCGGTAGGCTGAAAGGAAAACCGGGAGCGGAGCATGGCCAGCGAAGTCAAGCTAATCGTCGAGATGGTGACGGTGCTGGGGGCAGCTACGGCGGGCGGCTATTTGTCAAACCGACTGCGACAGCCTGTGCTGTTGGGCTATTTGCTGGGAGGCATCGTGGTCGGCCCGGCGGGGCTGGGTCTGGTAGCGCTAGAAGGCGACATCGAGGTGCTGGCAACGGTCGGCGTCGCGCTGCTGCTGTTTGCGCTGGGGGTGGAGCTGTCGCTCAAAGACCTGATGCGGATGCGGCGGATTGCGCTGGGCGGCGGCACGCTGCAAATTTTGCTGACAATTTTGCTGGGCGGTGGACTGGCCTACGGGCTGGGCTGGGTCGCCACGATTCCCAAAGCGGTGTTTTTGGGCGCGGTGCTGTCGCTGTCGTCCACCGCAGTCGTGCTGAAAAGCCTACTCGACCGCAATGAAATGCACAGCCTGCACGGGCAGATTATGCTCACGATTTTGATCGTGCAGGATCTGGCGGTGGGCATCATGCTGGCAGTGCTGCCCGCTCTGACGCGATCGCCCGAAGAGATTGGCACTGCGCTTCTGGCGGCTTTTTTGAAAGCGCTGCTGTTTATGGGTGGGGCAATTCTCGCGGGCATCTGGCTGATTCCTCGGCTGATTCGGCTGCTGGCGCGGAGCGGCTCGTCGGAGCTGTTTTTATTAGGAATTTTGGTGCTGTGTCTTGGCGTGGCGCTGCTCACCTCGACGATTGGGCTGGGTATCGAGATGGGCGCGTTTGTAGCGGGGCTGCTGGTGTCGAATGTGGAATATGCCGACCACGCACTGGATCGGGTGCTGCCGATGCGAGACGTGTTCGCAACGCTGTTTTTCGCCTCGATTGGGCTGCTGATCGATCCAGTATTTTTGTGGGAGAATGCCTGGGTTTTGGCGGGTTTGGTGGCGACGGTGATGCTGGGCAAAGCGGCGATCGCCACCGGCCTCGTCCGCGCCTTCGGCTATCCACTAAAAACGGCGCTACTAGTCGGACTGGGCATTAATCAAATTGGCGAATTTTCCTTTGTGCTGGCGGGTGTCGCCCGGAGCGCCAACCTGTTCACCGACCGGGTGTATGGGCTGGCCGTCGGCACTGCCGCCGCAACCCTGCTGATTACGCCGTTTGTGATGCGGGCTACGCCGCACTTGCTGACGTGGCTAGAGCAATTTCCCAAAGTCCACGGCTGGCTAGAACCGCAGCGATCGCCCCAGTATGTTGGCCCCCAAGAGCTGACCGATCACGTCGTCGTCGCGGGCTATGGGCGCGTTGGACAAACGCTTGTGCGGATGCTGTACTTTCAGGGCTATAAATTGCTGGTAATCGACAACAACGAGGCGGTGCTGGCTAGCCTGCGCGATCGCGAAATTCCCTACCTGCTGGGGGATGCGTCTAGTCTAGTGTTGTTGGAAAAGGCAAACTTATCTAGCGCCAAAGCGATGGCGATCGCCCTGCCTGATCCCTTCGCCACCCGCCTTACGCTGCAACGCGCCCTCAGCCTCGCGCCCGATCTGGACATCACTGTGCGGGCCCACGCCACCGATGAAATCGACGCGCTCTATCAACTGGGGGCGCAGGAAGTCGTGCAGCCAGAGTTTGAGGCCTCGCTGGAAATGGGGGCCCATCTGCTGCTAAAGCTGGGCGATTCGGTGTCTGCGGTGCAGCAGGTGGTGCATCGCTACCGCAGTGGGCGCTATCGCGACATCCTGCCAGAACGGGCAGAATATTGGGGGCGATCGGATCTGGACGCGGCCACCGAGGGTTTTCCCAAGCACTGGTATTTGCTAGAGCCAAAGTCGCCGCTGGTGGGGGCTGAGCCTGGCCCAGGCAAACGTGTGCGCCGCGCCACTGGCGCAACAATCATGGCGATCGAGCGTCAGAAACAGCTCCACGCCTATCCCCTAGGCGACACGGTGCTAGAGGCGGGCGATCGCCTGCTGGTGGTGGGCAATGCCGACGAGCATCACGCTTTTACCGCGCTGATCGATGGCAGTTCCAACGGCAGCTCATTTCCGCTCGAACCCAACCGATATACTGAAGACAAGACTTAAGACCAGTAAGACAAGATTGAGAACCGAACGGCAGCGGAGAACCGCACACTTCCCCGCGCCGCTTGCAGAGGAGGCATCGTGAAAATTGCAGTGACCGGGGCAACCGGATTTGTAGGAACGCGACTGGTAGAGCGGCTGGTCGAAGAGGGGCACAGCGTTGTCGCGCTGACTCGCAGCAAGGCGCACGGCAATCGCGTCTTTCCAAAATCGGCGTTTCCCAGTGTGGAGGTGGTGGAATATTCGCCACTGGAGTCGGGCGCGTGGCAGCAGGCGCTCTCTGGCTGCGACGGCGTGGTCAATCTGGCGGGCGCGGGCATCGCCGACGAGCGCTGGACCCCAGAGCGCAAGCAGGAAATTCTCGACAGCCGCAAGGTGGGGACGGAGAAGATCGTAGAGGCGATCGCCCAGGCGAACCCCAAGCCGTCGGTGCTGGTGAACTCTTCTGCCATCGGCTATTACGGCACCAGCGAAACCGCCACGTTTGACGAAAGCAGCGCCCCCGGCGACGACTTTTTGGCGCAGGTCTGTCAGGCGTGGGAAGCCGCCGCCGAGTCGGCCCAGTCTAACGGCACTCGCGTTGTGATTCTGCGAACTGGAATCGTCCTCGGCATGGGCGGCGCACTGGGCAAAATGCTCACGCCCTTTCGCCTGTTTGCGGGCGGGCCGCTGGGCACGGGTCGCCAGTGGTTTTCCTGGATTCACCGCGATGATCTGGTGAACCTGATTCTCAAAGCGCTGACCGATGCCAGCCTGTCGGGAACCTACAACGCCACTGCGCCAAATCCAGTGCGGATGGCAGAGTTTTGCCAAACGCTAGGGCAGGTGATGGGTCGTCCGTCGTGGCTGCCCGTGCCTGCTTTTGCGCTGGAGGCGCTGCTGGGCGATGCGGCACAGGTCGTGCTAGAAGGTCAGCAGGTTCTCCCCAAACGCACGCAGGAAAGCGGTTTTGCCTACCAATATCCAGAGGTAAAGGCGGCGATCGCCAATATCTTGCAGCAAGGCTAGTTTGCAGCAGGGCTGGCTTGCAACGAGCCTAGCACTCAACCCAGGCTTCGCGACACTTTGTAAAACTTGTAAAGCCAGGAACAACTCCCCAGAGCTATTCTGGCAACTGTACTGGAATCGAGAGACTCGCCTGCAACTGGCGCTGTATCTCCTGGCGGGCAATAAAGCGGCATCCAGCACAGTCGCAGCCGCGCAGGGCGATCGCCATTTCGCCCTCTGCGTCTGAGCCAGTCAGCACCGCCAGCCCATCACCCAATCCCGTGCAGCCACAGTCCAAGTCGTCCGGCGGAACCATTTCGCCCGTCTGTGTGCTGGAGAAAATCAGTTCTCGAATGGGCACCGTTTGCGCCAGCAGCGGCTTTGGCAGAACCAACCCCAGCGCCACTGCACCAGAGCAGCCCAGCCAAGTTAGCAAGCGTTTTTGAGTTGGGTTCATAAGCAAGAATGGGATGAACTCGCAGTTTGCTTTGGTACGACAGTCTTTGCCTTGGTACGACAGTTTACCGCAAAAGCAGTGGGCGATCGCAAACTCGGTTATGCATCACTTGACAACGGCAGACCCAGGATTTGCTGACTGAGTTCCCAAAAACCAGCCACTTCTTCAGCCTCCGTCATCGCGTGGGGCCTGTAGCTCAGCCGATCAAGATAATGGCGCACATTGCCCACGCCGACGGAATAGGGAAAGCGGCTTTTGTCGAACAGGCTCTCGTCATTCGGGCTGTCGCCCACGGTCACTAGTTGCGCGGGTGAGATGCGGGGAAAGTGCCGCTGCAAAACTTGTTCTAAGGCGCTGGCTTTGTCCTGAGCGGCAGGTTTGATGTGGCACTGCACGGTGCTGTAGGTAAAGCCCCAGCCTGCCTCATGACAGCGATCGCCCATTGTTTGCAAATCCGCCGCCGACAAGCCCCGCACATCAAACGTCCAGTCGGTCAACCGGAAGCGGTTGTCGGGGGCTTCCTGGATTTTGGGAAACGTGCTTTGAAGATCGTGAAAAAGATCGGCCAGCGATCGCCGATGGGCTGCCAGATCGGGCACATGAACCAGAAACTCCGGCTCAGTGTCTCCGGGAAAGAACACGCCGCCATTTTCGGCGATCGCCCCTGCCACGGGCAGATACGACACCACGCCCTGCACCCACCCCGCCGATCGCCCCGTCACAATCACCACCGGAATGCCAGCCGCTTTCAGAGCCTCCAGTGCTTGCAGCAGCAGCGGCGTAAATTTGCCCTGGCGGGTCAGCGTGCCGTCCATATCGGTGGCAATCAAGCGAATCGAATTTGGCAAGTCTAGCAGCATGGTTTAACGCGAAAAAAAATCGAGGGCATTCCCCAGGAAACACCCTCGATGAGTCTAAACGAAGCCGTGTGGCTTACACTAGCGTTTCATTGCGCTGTCCCCCATTACGCTTTCTCAAGCAATCGAGATCTGAGTATGGGTCAGAGCCGCGCCAGCGTTGAGTTGAGCAATCTTCACCTGCTGACCCGCGCCGCTGCCGTCGAGGTCAAAGAACAGCGCTCCCTTGCTTTGGTTGTAGCCAGTCGATTCCGCCAGCCTTGAGACAACGCTATGCCGGGCGCATCCGCTATTGGTGCAGTGATGAGAGCCGCGTCGGACTGCTGACGGTTCAACATCGCAAGTTGACGGGCTTTGGGGTGCAGCCGATTGGTTCAATTCAATGGGAGTTTGTGTATCGGTGGCTGTACGGTCTAGTGGAACCGCTGAGCGGTGCCTCGTGGAGAGTCGAGTGCTCTCATCTCGACAGTTCCTGTTTTGAGGCGTTTTTGCACAGCTTTGCGGCTCAGTTCCCCGATGATTTACATCTGATTCAGGTGAATCGCAGCCCATACAGCTTTGAACCTGACGATACCGGACAATGTCATTTTGGTGTTTCAGCCGCCTTATTGCCCTGAGGTCAATCCCATTGAGCGGGTCTGGCGGGTACGCCCTGGATGGCGGGCATCGACTTTGCGATTGCGGCATAGAGGGTTTCTTGCCTGACCCACCAGTTGAATCACCGTTGAGATGGGCGCTGGGCGCGTGTCTCATCGGTGCATTTCTATGCGTCTCTGCTGGGAAAGGGGCTAAAGCTGTGTCCAGCGGGAGCGCGATCGCCGGATTTCTTGCCAGGTTTCGAGCCAGTCTTGCAGGCGGGGCTGCTGGGCGAGGCGCTGCTGTTGCCAGGCGATCGCCGTTTGCCGCAAGATGTCTGCGGTGCTGGGGGAAGCGGCAATGGGTAGCTGGGCA
Source organism: Leptolyngbya sp. O-77 (assembly GCF_001548395.1). Classification (NCBI taxonomy): domain Bacteria; kingdom Bacillati; phylum Cyanobacteriota; class Cyanophyceae; order Leptolyngbyales; family Leptolyngbyaceae; genus Leptolyngbya; species Leptolyngbya sp. O-77. The sequence continues at coordinate 3,657,777 of NZ_AP017367.1, read as the reverse complement.
AGCGATCGCACTCGGCAGTGTTCCTGGAGGGCGATCGCCACCGTAGACAGCGCTTCTTCGGCATCCAGCCCCGCCAGGTGCAGACCGAGGATGCGACCATTGCGGCGGGCGATGAGTTTGCAGAATCCAGTAGGAGCCGCTTGCATGGACGCTTTGGGGTTGAGTTTGAACGGCAGCGTTTGCACAACTACCTCTGCCCCGTGGCGGTCGCGCCCGCGTTGCGAAGCAACCTCGCGAGCCTCGGCTTCGGTCAGCCCAATGCTGGCGATCGCGGGCTGCGTTGCAATCACCATCGGCAGCAGTTCTGGGCGCAGGTGGCGGTTGGGCAAAAACACAGCATTGCGGACGGCAAGCTGGGCCTGCTGGCGGGCGGCGCGGGGGCTGGTGCAGGCAAAGATTCGCGCATTAAAGGTTTGCAGCGTTGGGTAAACCCGCAGCCCGTCTGCCTCTAGGCGAATATTTGCCGCTTCCAGGTTTAGCCCGTCCCAGTCGGGCACAGGCTCCGTTGCGTTGAGCAAGCAATCCACCGTCTGCGCCCCGTCCGGCAACGCCAGCTTCACGGTTCCGGCGTGGGAATGAACCTGGGTCAGCGTGTCCGCCGGGTAGATTGCGATGCCGTCTGCTTCCAGCGAGGCCAGCAGCAGGCGGCGGAGGTCAGCATCGAGACAGGCAATTCGGCTCCGCGAGGCGGGTGTCAACCGTCCACCAGGAAGCCCGCTGTGGCTTACAGCATTCGAGGCCAAATCCAGCAGCAGCGTCACTTGGCTGCCCAGTCGATGCAGCGCTTGCGCCAGTTCTACGGCCTGTGCGCCGTCTCCCCAGACGGCAATTCGCCCAGGCAGGTGGGACAGGGCAGGATTCCATAAATCTGCCGAAGTCTGGGCAAGGGTCTTCAGTTCAACCTTAGCATTGAAGCGCCCGGACTCTGGCAGCAGCACCCGACTTCCTGGAGCCAGCAAATAGGCCCGCGATCGCAGCGTTCGCTCTCCTGCCCGCACGCCCAGATGGGGCCGTCGAAAAAATTCGCCCTGCCCCACCACCACATCCACGCCCGCCGCTGCCACCTGCGAGAGTGAGGTCTCTTCTGCCAAGTCGGTTGCTATGACCTCTGCCCATTGCCGCACCGCTGCCCACGCTGGCGGCGACGAAAACGCCGATAGCCCCATCTGCGCCAAGCGCGATCGCCCCTCTATCAAGCGCCCGATCTGCACGAGGGCCTGATGTTGTGTTTCTAGACGTAGCGCTGCTTCGGCTCCGTCCGGTTCTACCAGGGCTACCCTTGCTTGCAGTGCCCGTGCGGCGCTCGCCGCTTCTCGCGCTGCCAGAGAGCCGCCGAGGATGATCAGGTCGTAGTCGAGAGGGGGCATGGGGGAAGAGGGAGGAGGGAAGAACGAAGAACGAAGAACGAAGAACGAAGAGGGAAGAGGGAAGAGGGATTGAGTGGGGGTGTTTGTGGATTGAGCTTATCTCGCTTGTGGCTCCCCTTCGCCTATCCCTTGTATCTTAGAAGGCAAGCGGCACGCTGATTTGCCTCAATTTGGCTCATACTGAGGATGAGTCCAGATTGATATTGCCCAACCCTCCGCAACTCGAACCGGGGTTGACTTTCTAGATCATTGCCCACTTCCCTATGCAAACCTCTGAGCCGCCCATTTCCTTTAGCAACCTCAACCCGACGGCCGACCTGCCAGGGTTTGACGCGCAGGAGCCACCCGACCCCAAGCTAATTGATGCTTGCGTTCATTGCGGTTTTTGCCTGGCGACTTGCCCCAGCTATCGGGTGATTGGTAAAGAAACCGACTCGCCCCGCGGCCGGATTTATCTAATGGACGCGATTAACGAGGGCGACGCACCGCTGGCGGCCAGCACGGTACAGCATTTTGATAGCTGCCTGGGCTGTTTGGCCTGCGTCACCACCTGTCCCTCTGGGGTGCAATATGACAAGCTGATCGCCGCGACGCGCCCGCAGATTGAGCGTAACTTCGAGCGATCGCTCCCCATGCGTCTGCTGCGCCGCCTGATCTTCTCACTGTTTCCCTATCCCAACCGAATGCGGCTACTCATGCGGCCCGTGGAGCTATACCAAAAATCGGGCTTGCAAAAACTCGTGCGATCGCTCGGCATTTTGCCCCAACTTGCGCCCCAGCTTGCGGCAATGGAGGCACTCTTACCGCCCCTCTCGCCCCAAGCGTTTCAAGATCGCCTGCCAGAATTTGTCCCTGCCAAGGGCAAGGCGCGGTATCGCGTCGGGCTGATTCTCGGCTGTGTGCAGCGGTTATTTAACCCAGAGGTGAACGAGGCGACGGTGCGCGTGCTAACGGCCAATGGCTGCGATGTAGTAATTCCCAAGGCGCAGGGCTGCTGCGGCGCACTGTCGCACCACCAGGGACAAGAGCAGCAGGCCCAGGCTCTAGCGCGGCAGATGATGGACACCTTCGAGCGAGCAAAGGTGGATTTTGTGCTGATCAACGCTTCTGGCTGTGGGCACACGCTGAAGGAATACGGGCACATTTTGAAAGGGGATGCAGCCTATGGCGATCGCGCTCAAGCCTTTGTGCAAACCGTCAAAGATGTCCAGGAATTTCTCGCCGAAGTCGGGCTAACGGCCCCGCTGCATCCCCTGCAAGACGGCCCGCTGACGCTGGTATATCAAGACGCTTGCCATATGCTGCACGGGCAGAAAATCAGCCTGCAACCGCGCCAGCTTTTGCGGCAAATTCCCGGTGTGCAGCTTCGGGAACCCATCGATGCCGCCCTCTGCTGCGGCAGCGCGGGCGTGTACAACATTCTGCAACCCGAAGTAGCCGAGGAACTGGGGCGGCAAAAAGTGACCAATCTGCTCAACACGGGCGCATCGGTTATTGCCTCTGCCAACATTGGCTGCTTCGTGCAAATCAGCCACCACCTAGAACGCCAGGGCAAGTCGGTTCCTGTGCTGCACCCGATGCAGTTGCTCGACTGCTCGATTCGCGGTGTGGGGGTGTGAAATCGCGTCCCACCCCATTCCGGTTCTCGTCCCTTTTTTTGCTCTCCCCAACCCGTCACCCACTCGTCACTCATCATGCTCGAACTCCTTTTTAACGCTGCTAACCTCTTCGTGCTGCCCTTCTGGGCGCTGATGATTTTCTTGCCAAACTGGGGCATGACGCGCCGGGTGATGCAGTCCTACTTGCCGTTTGTGGCGCTGGCGGGGCTGTATGTGTACCTGTTTGCCAGCAACCTCACTACGACCTCTGCCCAGGATTTTGCCAGCGCTCAGCTGGCGGACATTGCGCGGCTGTTTAGCAATGAGGCGATCGCCGCGACGGGCTGGGTGCATTATCTGGTGATGGATTTGTTTGTGGGCCGCTGGATCTATTGGGAAGGGCAGCGGACGGGTGTGTGGACGGTGCATTCGCTGGCGCTGTGCCTATTTGCCGGGCCGATGGGGCTGCTGTCGCACCTGATCACGAACTGGCTCTGGCGCGGCAAATCGCCGGAAACGGTGAACGCCGAAGCGGCGACTCCCTCTTCTGACGCACCGCAAGTCGGCTCTTCAACCTAAGTCCCGAACTTGAGTCCCGGTTTATGCCCAATCTGCTCACGAGCAATTAACCCGCAACCAATTTGTTTTTGCGGGGGAACTATTTTTGGGCAGAATTCGCCATCAGACTGGGGAGGATGTGCCCTCCGGCTGGAGTCGAGCGGCGATCGCCACAATACGCATGTAGGGTAGGGGTTGGGGCTGGAGATTGTGCAGTCAGGGTGTGCGTGAGGTTGCAGAAGTCAACCCCAACCGAAATCTATTTGATATCATATATTGATATGACTGGTCTTCGTGTTACGCAGAACAGGGCGATCGCCCAAAAACTCCGTAAAACCACCGGGATGGGCGATCGCGCTGCTGAAGAGTACTACAGGACGTGTATTTAGAACGCGCATACAAAAAGCCGACGATGCCCGGTTCTGCCACAAAACTGGGCGACGAATGAGGATACCAACGAACCAGAAGGGGAGGTTCATAACCGATGAGCATCGAAGATAAGATCTCGCCTGCCTTTGACCCGCTGCTTGCCGAGCGAAAATCCAACGAAAAGATCGATGCAATCGTCATCTACGAATCTCCCAAGCTAGAAGACTTGCCGACGCTGGAGGAATTGCGGAGCAACAAGACGCGCCTCAGCTATCTCAAAGAGCGGGCCAAGCGTCAGCAGGCGATCCAGGCGCAACTGTTTGAGAGCTATCAGACCCAGGGCGCAAAGCATTTCCAGAGCCATGAGGAACCGGCGATCGCCCAGATTGGCTCTGGGGCGCTGCCCGTGGCAGCAGTCGAGGTGACTCGCAGTTCGCTGCCGATGCTGGCCCGCCATCCCAACGTGGTTGCCATTTTGCCCAACCAGCGCGTTAGGCTGATCCAGCCCCAGGACGTGTCCTATGAGTTGCCCGATCGCCAAGAACTAGAGCAAGGCGCAACCTGGGGACTGCAATATCTGGAAATTCCTGAATTGTGGGAAACGACCAAGGGCGCGGGCGTGCGTGTGGCCGTGCTGGATACGGGCGTTTATGGCGACCACTCAGCGCTCCAGGATCGGGTAAAAGAATTTGTGGTGATCGATCCCCTCGGTCGCACGATTAAAACTTCAACCAGCTTCGACAGCGACCAGCACGGCACCCACGTCTGCGGCACGATTGCAGGGGGGCAAACGCCGCAAGGACTCGCCATTGGGGTTGCGCCAGAAGCCGACCTAGTGGTGGGCGGCGTGCTGAATGGCTCTGGAACCACAATCGCCCTGGTGCGCGGCCTGGTGTGGGCGGTGGAAAACGGAGCGCAGGTGATCAATATGTCCCTTGGGTTCAGCTACTATGACCCTCGATTTGGGCTGATTTTTGAGGAACTGATGCAGCAGTATGGAATTGCCTCGGTGGTGGCGATTGGCAACAGCAACCACGGAAACTCCTGCTCTCCGGGAAATGCCTACAGCGCGTTTGCGGTCGGCGCAGTGGGGCGGATGTCTCGCAATCGGGCCGATGTCGCCTTTTTCAGCAGTGGAGCCAGCCTGGTCTATCCCGATCCCAACCATAAACTGGTGACTAAGCCTGATATCGTCGCCCCTGGCTGCAATGTGTATTCCTGCATTCCGCCGGAGGGCGAATCGGAAGGGCACGAGTACGCTGCGATGGACGGCACCTCGATGGCCACGCCGCACGTTTCTGGGGCGATCGCCCTGTTGATGGCAGCCAAACCCGACGTGCCTACGACCGAAATCCTGAAAGCCCTCTGCCAAACTGCCAAGCACCCCGATGGCGAGAAATATCGTCCCGACAACCGCTGGGGCTATGGTCTGATCCAGCCGCTAGAGGCGCTCAAGGCGCTAAATTCCTAGCCAAGACTTGAGTATCTTTGATTGGGCGACGGTGTGGGTTGTTTGAGCGCTTTCTTGTGGACAGCTCACTTGCTGAACTTTCTATCTTGCGTCATACTGCGTTTGGCAGAGTTTTCTGAAGATTTTGTCATTGCTTTGAGTTTTCAGATAGGCTGAAGGAACACACTTGGGTTGCAGGTCATTTCCTACTCTTTTGCCAAGGTGAGCTTGAGGTTGGCTGAGCTATGGCAGACGCGCTGCGAGATACGGACGGCTGGTTAAATAGCGATATAAGTTCTCTGGAGTCTTCGCCTATGCCGCAGGCGGAGGCTTCATGGGGTTGCCATGCCGCTTATCGAGAGCGTCGGGAAAGCGCCAGTCATGGCACAGGTCGTCAGGATGATCGCGTTCAAGAGCGCGTTCAAGAGCGCTTGCCTAGAGCAAACCCACCCGAAATTGAGCCTAAAATTATTGAGCCTGAAATTCGCGTTGGTTCACCCAAGCATCTGTCCAAAATCAGCCCAGAATTTGGCGCACGGCTGGAGCATCTGAAGCCTCAGCAGAAAATTCGGGCGGTGGTGATGCTGGAAACTGATCGCTCTGAGGGTGGACAAGGGCCGGGTAGCCCACTGCCGCCTGCCCCGGCTCGCCGCCAAACGCCAGAGGAACGACAAGCGGCGATCGCCCGCATTCGCACTGCCGCCCAGCGTTCTCTGGAGGAGATTCGCCCCATCTTGGAAGCCTTTCACGCCAATTTGCTTGCGCCCTCTCCCGACGCGGTTGGCGCAGTTCCAGTCGAAATTGACGCGGCAGGCATTCCTGCACTGGCCCAGTCCAATCGGGTTCGCACGATTTTGGAAGACCAGGAAATCCACACGATTGACGGTTCGCGAGTGCGGCGATCGCGTCCTTTGCCCTTCTCTCGCTGAGTCGGTTTATCTCTAAAATCAGGTCTTTCTTGGAGTTTTCTCATTTCGTCCTTCCTGTGCGGTTGCAGTCTGCTGCATCCGTTGCACGAGCTAAGTTGGAGGGGGTATCCCACTTTTGTAACCCTCACCCTAAATCCTTCTCCCAAAGCAGGAGAGGGACTTCCAGTTCGGCTCCTTTTCTCCCAAAAAGGGAGAAGGGGTCGGGGGATGAGGGCAAACTTGCAGAACTGGGATGCGCCCAATTTGCAGTGCCTATCTGCGCCCTAATTCGCGCCCCAGTTCGCGCCCAAGTTTGCACCCAAGTTTGTATCCGAGTCTGTGCCAATCTTCCCGCTAGTATTCCTGCGTGTGGCGGGCCTTCCTTGACCCAGCGACCATTCCCCGAAATGATGAGATTGGGGCGGAGTGGATTCGTCTGTGCCAATTTTGGATTTTAGATTGGCGATTTTGGGCTGCCTATCTAGTTGCCCCACTAGTTGCCCCACTAGTTGCCCCGCTAGTTGCCCCACTAGTTGCTTATCTAGCGGCTTAGCCAAGCGCATGTGACCTGCGCCTCAGCCCAAACCCCTGACCCCCTGACCCTTTATACAGTTTTCGTTGGATTTTATGACTATTGCTCCGTTGACTCGACAAAAGCCTCGATATGTTGTTCTGCTGTTTATGGTAGGCGTGCATTTGGGGGCGCTGCTGGCGCTGCTGCCAGGAATGTTTAACTGGGGGGCGATCGCCCTCCTCGTCTTCCTGCATTGGGTGACGGGTGGGCTGGGCATCACCCTGGGCTGGCATCGGCTGGTCAGCCACCGCAGCTTTCAAGTGCCCAAATGGCTGGAATATGTTCTGGTATTTTGCGGCACGCTGAGTATGCAGGGCGGCCCGCTGGAGTGGGTGGGGCTGCACCGCCATCATCATGTCCATTCTGATCAAGAGCGCGACCACCACGATTCCGGCCGCGGCTTTTGGTGGAGCCACATGGGCTGGATGTTCTATGACGTGCCCGCCATGGCCGAAACCGACCGCTACACCCGCGATATTTCCGGCGATCCGGTTTATCAATTCTTTCAGCGGCATTTCTTCTGGATTCAGGTGGCGTTTGGTGGGCTGCTCTATCTGCTGGGCGGCTGGCCGTTCGTAGTGTGGGGCGTGTTTGTGCGGCTGGTGGTGGTGTATCACTGCACCTGGCTGGTGAATAGCGCCACGCATCGCTTTGGCTATCGCAGCCACGATTCGGGCGATCGCTCTACAAACTGCTGGTGGGTGGCGCTGCTGACCTATGGCGAAGGCTGGCACAACAATCACCATGCGTTTCAATATTCCGCCCGCCACGGGCTGGCCTGGTGGGAGATTGACCTCACCTGGGCGACGATCGTGCTGCTGCAAAAACTGGGACTGGCCACTCAGGTCAAGCTGCCCCATTCCAAAGCCTGAGCGCCGACCTAAGGCTTTGTTAACTTCTTGCACTAGACCAGACACATGGTTCTAAAATTTCGGGAATATCCTGGCGCGGAATTTTAAGCCGCCGCGAGTTCTGGATCAACCACGGTCGCAGAAGGAGAACCGTCATGGGTGCATTGAAACTAGATGAGCCGCTTCCCTATAGTTGGGCGGCAACGCCAGAGGGGCGAGAGTCCTGCACGAATGATCAGCGCTGGCTGGGCGGCATTGTGGCCAACGCGGCCCCGTTTTCGGACTGGTGGGCCAAGGCGCGGATCGTGCAGCTTGCCTACAAGCCGCTCGATGGGGAAACTTCAACCGTGTATTTAGGAAAACCCGACCCCAGGGCGATCGCCGATGCGCTCCATGATGAACTCAAAGCCTATGCCCAAGCCTTTGACTGGGCCCAGTGCCAGGAGCGCTATCCCGGCTTTTGTCGGCTTGTAGACGAAGATTACGTCATCAACACGCTGAACCGCTGGAAGCGACGCGAGTTTACCAAGGCGATCGGGCGAAACTTTGAGGTGTATCGCTATTTGGGGCAGGCGGGCAAGCAGGGCGAATGCGGCGAATGGTGTACCCAGAATACGTTTCTGGTCGTCAGCACGGCATCGGTGTCGCTGGCAGTCGAGCGATCGCTCCCCAATCCCAAGCTGTTTCGCCCGCTGTTTAACGTCGATGAGCTGGCCGAGATCATCCACCAGCGCAAAGTCCGCGCCCTGACCCTGCGAACCCACGGCTACGCCAACCCAGCGGGCGGCTTCTACAAATTTCTCTCGGACGAAGCCAATTACCTCTATGCCCGCCCCAAACCTGGCGCAGAACCCACCGACACGCTGGGCGAAGACCACCTCTATATCGGCTATCACTGGCCCAGCGAACAGCCCGTTTTTAACCGGGGGCTGATGCGCGACTCGATGAGCAACCTGGAAATTTTAATGAAATTTCTGGGTAGCCTGCTGCTACTCAGCTTCATTCCCAGCGTGGTGCTGATTGGCATTACGGAACTGGCAGAGAAGATTGACCTTGTGCGGGATGTGGGGCCGCAGTGGCATCTGGCGATCGCCGCTGGGGTCTTCTTTCTGTGGCTGTCGCTGCTGATGCTGCTGCGGTCGGTGGTCTATCAGCGCGATCGCTATCGGGCGATTCACTATGGCGCACCGGATCTGGCGGAGTTTTTCTGGCGGCTAGATAAGTCACTAAAGCGGCTCATGCTCCAGGACATGGGACTGCCAGAACGAGACGAGCGGGCCCAACTGGCCCTCAAGCGCGATCGCAAACTGGTGAACCTGATCGGTCACAGCATGGGCGGACTGGTGCTGGTGAATGTGCTGCGCGTCCTGTCGGATCGCTTTGGCAAAGACGATCAGGAATCCAATGAGGACGGACTGGGCGACTGCCTCAAGCTAGGCAAGCTGATTCTGGCCTCGCCCGACATTCCGCTGGAGTTGCTGCGCGAAGGGCGAAACAACTACGTCCGCTCTGCCATCCGCCGCTGCGAACAGATTTACCTGATGTCGAGCGATCGCGACATTGTGTTGCGCTATCTCTCTACCCTGGGTAACTGGTTTAGCGAACCCAGCGTGGAAATGTCGGGGCTGCGCCTGGGCAACGTGTTTTTGCCACCCAACCCAGAGAAAGAAATCCAAAAAACGCCCCGCCGCAAGCGCCGCCGAGAGCAACTGAAGATTCTGCTGATTCGCGGCGCAATTTTGACTCGTCAGGCGGTGCGTCCCACGTCTGCCTACGATTTGTTTGAAAATTTCAGCTACCTGGACTGCTCCAAGATGAAGGGCGTGAACGCGGTTGCCCTGGATCTCAACCCGTTCACCGCGATTCCCATCGACGCGATTAATACATTCTTCTATCTGACAGGACGCATTGACGTACATGGCGGCTACTTTTTTACTTACACACCGACATTCAAGCTGCTGCCCTTTTTAATGCAGGTGACTGCGCCCAGCGAAGAAGATGTCCGCAAGGAACTAGAGCGCTTTGATGAGCGAGACACGATCCGGTTTCTCTATCGCGCCATCCCCACGCCGGGCAGCGTGGACATTGACACGAGCGTCGTCGAGTCGGACGAACGGAGCGACATCGCGATAGGATCATCAGAAGCGCCTTAACTTCTGGTTTTTGCCACTGCGTCCCTCATGCTTGAGTCGTTGAGTCGATTACCCCGCATTTTTACGATTGGGCTGATCTTTCCCGTCGTGTTTCTCAACGCCTGGCTGCTGCTGCTGTTTGCCCAATGGCTCCAGCCGCTGATCAGCACTCTGATTGCCGCCACGCTCATTTCTTTCTTGCTCGACTATCCCATCCGCTTTTTGCAGCAGCGCGGGGTGCGGCGGAGCATTGCCGTTGGAGTCGTGTTTCTGCTGTTCCTGATCGTGCTAAGCGTGCTGCTGGTGTTTATCGTGCCGCTGATCTTGCGCCAGTCGAACGAGCTGTTGACGCGCCTGCCGGACTGGCTGAAATCGGGACAGCAGCAGTTGAAATCGCTGGAAGCCTGGGCGATTGAGCAGCAGATTCCGGTAGACCTGAGTACGACGCTGAATCAGCAGATCGAGCGGTTGACGGGCGTGCTGCGATCGCTCACCACACAGGTCATCAGCCTCGTTTTTAGCGCCATCGGCAGCATTGTGAATATCTTCCTGACGGTGGTGTTTACCATCTTTCTGGTGCTGCGGGGCGAACAGCTTTGGGCGGGCATTTTGGGCTGGCTGCCCGCGCCGTGGGGCGATCGCATTCGACAATCGCTGCCGCAAAACTTCGAGCGCTTCATTGTGGGGCAGGCGACGCTAGCCACCATCATGGGCCTGTCGCAAACGGCGGCAATGCTGATTTTGCGAATTCCCCTGGCAGAACTGTTCGGGCTGGGCATCGGTGCGGCCAGCCTGATTCCCTTTGGCGGCAGCACGACGCTGGTCATCGTCAGTTCCCTGCTGGCGCTGCAAAACTTTTGGCTGGGTGTAAAAGTGCTGATCGTCGGCGCGGTGATTATCCAGATTTGCGAAAACCTGATCGGCCCGCGCATTGTGGGCGAATTAACGGGGCTGAACCCGGTGTGGATGCTGATTTCGCTGGATATCGGGCTAAAAGTGGGCGGCGTGTTGGGGTTGCTGGTGGCAGTGCCAATTGCAGGCTTTATCAAGGCAACGGTGGATACGGTTCGCACCAATCGGGGCAACCTGCTGGAGGCGCTGCTGGCTAGCTCGGCTGCGCCAGAAAGTCAGCCCGCAGATGTGGCCCAGTAGCTAGGGGTTAGGGGTTGGGGGTTAGGGGTTGGGGGTTGGGTAAATTCTCGAAGCCACCTGCCTCGGCCAGCGTGTAGAGCGGTCGGCCGCGCACATCTTCGTAGATGCGCCCGATGTATTCGCCCAAGATGCCGATGCAGATGAGCTGCACCGCGCCCAGAAAAAAGACGGCGATCGCAATCGTGGCAAAGCCCGTCAGCCGTGAGTTGGGTTCAAAAAAGCGCCAGTAAACCACCAGCCCCATCATCAGCAGGGCGATCGCCGCTGCCGCCATGCCCATATAGGTCGAGAGCCGCAGGGGAATAATCGAAAACGACACCAGCCCGTTGATCGCCAGCGCCAGCGACTTGCGGAAGGTATACTTCACCTCGCCCGCAAAGCGGGGGTCGCGGTCAAACAGCACCGCCGTCTGCCGAAAGCCCACCCAGGCGCGGAGGCCGCGAATGTAGCGGTTGCGCTCTGGCATTCGGTTCAGCAGGTTCACCACAGCCCGATCCATCAGGCAAAAGTCGCCCGTGTCGGTGGGAATGTCCACGTCCGCCAGGTTTCGCAAAATGCGGTAGAAGCCGTAGGCCAGCCCGCGCTTGAGCAGCCCTTCCTTTTTTCGGCGCGTCCGCTGGGCGTAGACCACCTGATAGCCCTGCTGCCACTGCTCCACCAGTTGCAAGATCAGCTCCGGCGGGTCTTGCAAATCGGCATCCATCGTCACCACCGCCTCGCCCCGCGCAAAGTGCAGCCCCGCTGTCACCGCTGTCTGATGCCCAAAGTTTCGCGCAAAGCTGAGATAGCGAACGCGGGGGTCTTGCTGATGCAGGTCGCGCAGCATGGATAGCGTGCGATCGCCACTGCCGTCATCAATCAGAATTAGCTCTGCGTCTCCATCCAGCGAATCCATCACTGCGCTGACGCGGCGATATAGCTCTGGAATATTCGCCTCCTCGTTGTATACAGGCACCACAATGGAGTATTTGGGGAAATCGCTGGATTGTGACGATCTCAACTGTCCAATCATGGGCGTGACGTGGGTGTGCATAGAGTTGCGAATGGGTCTACGAATAGTTTTGAAATCCAGACTTCACCATCAACTGACCCTGCGAAGAGACAGGTTTCAAGCAACTGTGATGCGGACTTGAAGGAGGTTTGGTTGTTTATTTAACCGTTGAATTGTTTATTGTTTTGTGAATTTGGGGTCTAACGGCGACCCGTGAGGCGATCGCGCAATTGTTTGATCTTGTCGCGCATTTTGGCCGCTTCTTCAAACTCTAGCTTTTTGGCCGCTTCTTTCATTTCGGCTTCTAGCTTCACGATCAGATCAGGAATGTTTTCTAGCGGCAGCTCGTCCGACTGGTCAATGATCTCCTCTAGCTCATGGGCGCTGACGCGGCGCGACACTTCCAGAAATTGCAGAATCGCGTTATTCTGGCGGCGCACAATCGGCTGGGGCGTAATGCCATGCTTTTCGTTGTATTCCATCTGGATCTGGCGGCGGCGCTCGGTTTCTTCGATTGCCTTTGCCATGCTGTCCGTCAGATTGTCGGCGTAGAGAATGGCCTGACCCCGGACGTGTCGCGCTGCCCGGCCGATGGTCTGAATGAGCGATCGCTCTGCCCGCAAAAATCCTTCCTTATCTGCGTCCAAAATCGCCACCAGCGACACTTCTGGCAAGTCCAATCCTTCCCGCAGCAGGTTCACACCAATCAGCGCATCGAATGCACCCTGACGCAAATCTTGCAGGATTTCGATCCGCTCGATGGAATTGATTTCGGAATGCAAATAGCGCACCCGAATACCACGCTCTTGCAAATACTCAGTCAGGTCTTCGGCCATGCGTTTGGTCAGCGTCGTGACCAGCGTGCGCTCGCCTTTTTCCACGCGATCGCGCACTTCGCCCAGCAGGTCATCGATCTGCCCCTCCGTCGGCCGCACGAAGATTTCTGGGTCAAGCACACCCGTCGGGCGGATCACCTGCTCCACCACGCGCCCGGTTCCTCGAACATATACGCTCGATGCATCCTTCCCTTCACCAATCGTTTCAAATACGCCATCCGATACCTGCAACTCCCAGTCGCCCGGTGTGGCTGATACGAAAATGCACTGATTCACTTTTTGCCAGAATTCTTCGTCCTTGAGGGGGCGGTTGTCGGCAGCGCTGGGCAGACGAAACCCGTGTTCGATCAGAACGGTTTTGCGAGCGCGATCGCCGTTATACATGCCCTTCAACTGCGGCAGCGTAACGTGCGATTCGTCAATCACCAGCAGCCAGTCCTTGGGGAAATAGTCGAGCAAACACTCCGGCGGCGACCCGGCCGGGCGACCTGCCAAGTGCCGCGCATAGTTTTCCACGCCGTTGCAATAGCCCACTTCCCGCAGCATTTCCAGGTCATAGCGGGTGCGCTGCTCTAGCCGCTGGGCTTCCAATAACTTATTTTCGCTTTCCAATTCCGCCAGCCGTTCTTTGAGTTCATCCTGAATGGCGATGCAGGCCGCCTCTAGCCGATCCTCCGGCGTGACAAAGTGTTTGGCAGGGTAAATGTTCACCGATTCCATGCTTTGCAGCGTCGCACCCGTGATCGGGTCGATATAGCGAATCGCATCGATTTCGTCACCAAAAAACTCAATCCGAATGATGCGATCTTCATAGGCCGGGCCAATTTCCAGCACATCACCTTTGACCCGGAAGCGGCCACGTCCCACGTCCAGATCATTGCGCTCATACTGCACGGTGGAGAGATCGCGCAAGATCTGCCGCTGATCCGTCTCCATGCCCACGGCAAAGCGAACCGATGCGTTCAAATACTCTGCCGGAATTCCCAATCCGTAAATACAGCTAATGGAGGCCACTACGATCACGTCTTTGCGCTCAAACAGCGATCGCGTCGCAGAGTGGCGCAGCATATCGATTTCTTCGTTGATCGATGCCGTTTTGGCAATGTAGGTATCTGTCACCGGAATGTAGGCTTCCGGCTGGTAATAGTCGTAATAGCTAATGAAATATTCCACCGCATTGTCGGGAAAAAACTCTCGCAGCTCATTGCACAACTGCGCCGCCAGCGTTTTGTTGTGCGCCAGCACCAGCGTCGGCTTGCCCACGTTTTGAATCACGCGGGCGATGCTGTGGGTTTTGCCCGTGCCCGTTGCGCCCAGCAGCGTCTGATAGCGGTGTCCCTGCTGGATGTAGTCCGTCAGTTGGGCGATCGCCCTTGGTTGGTCGCCCTTCGGCTCAAACGGTGCCTGAATGTTAAACGATGACATACCCGTTTTTAGATAGCTTTTAAGTGGCGGAGAACAAGCGGCCTTCTTACATCATGCCGGATTTGCCCCTTTTCGGGGTTGGATGGGAACAATATCCCTGGGCGATCGCTGAGAATAATTACCCATTCAGGGGCCCCTCAAATCCCACCCTCTGGGTTATATTAAAAAGAATTACAGAAGAACAAGCACTGGTTGACAAAAGTGCAGGTTTCCCCATTAGCTCTATTAACCTTAGTTGTGAGTGTGAGGGCAGTTCGGTGACGTTTCAGACTTCTTTGACCACGACCACGGGCGATTCCCAAATTGCCGAGTTCTTCCAGCAATCCGCGGGCGAATGGCGCTCCGAGCGGCGCTACTACACCCTGCCCGACGGCGAAACCAAAGAAATGGTCAGCCAGATTCAAGTCCGTTTTTTGAGCCAGGGCTGCGACGAACTGCGCCACCTCGCCCGCCTGCACGAGCTAGAAGACGACACCTGCCTCACCTGCGGCACCGAAGTTCTGTGGAACAGCGCCGAAGCCGTGTCAGGACGCACCCAGTCCAAAGGCTCCACACTCTTTGGCGCAATGGGAAATCTGCTGTATCGCGATCGCGGCTTTGCCACTACCAAGCCCGTCACCGCGCTCTACTACTTCACCAATCCCCAAACCCTCTGCCTCCGCACCGAATACAAAGGCTCTTCTTTCGAGGAAGAAATTAAGCTGATCGGGCAACTCTATCGCACCCGCCAAACCATCATCACCCGCGAAGGTGAACAGCAGATGATTGGGCAATACCTGGAGAAGCGGATTGTCTAATCAAGTATCCGTGATAGACATTGCTAGGGTTTGGGTTGAAGTCGTCGCGCAAGATGGAGCCGAATAGCGAGAGTTTGCGGATGCAGTGCTGCTGCTTACAAAACTCTGCGAATTTTGCGCGATCGCACGTGATGTGCGCGAGTTTTGCCGCGAGTGCGGGAGAAACAGCAGCGGGAAGCTGCTCGCGGCATAACGCGGCATAACAAGGTGGATGTGGCAAACCTTATCCAATCGCGGGTTGGGAGTTTTGAGTTGCTTTTTCTGACTCCTTCCTCAAACTCTTCTAGCGCCTGAGCTATCGTTAGGAAGAAACACTTCCTGGGAGTCGAAGCGATGGGGCGGACATGGTGGGGGCAGATATGGTGGGTTGGACTGTTTTTGGCGGGGCTGATTTTGGCGCTGAGCCAGGTGCCGGGGCTGGGCAGCCGGGGCGAGTACGAGTCCATCGTGCTGGATTTTCGAGATGATCTGGCGGCGGCAGAGGTAGAGCAGCAGCTAGGGGCGATCGCCCAACAGTTCAGCATCACGCCCCGTCTCAACAGCGCCTTCTCCCAAGCCGAGCAGGTCTACATTTTGCCGGGAGACAAACAGACGCTGCAGGCGCTGCGCCGCTCCGATCTGCGCCGCTACACCGAATCCATCGACCCCAACTATATTTACCGCACGCTCGACGTGCCCAACGACCCGGACTATCCCAAACAGTGGAATCTCCAGGCGATTCAGATGGAGTCAGCCTGGAACGAGAGCAAAGGCGCAGGCATGACCATTGCCGTGATCGACACGGGCATCGCGCCGGTGCCCGATTTGCAGCAGACGAAATTCGTCCCTGGCTACGACTTTGTGAACGACCGAGAAGAGGCGATCGACGACAACGGCCACGGCACCCACGTTGCCGGAACGATCGCCCAATCGACCAACAACAACCTCGGTGTGGCGGGCATTGCCTACGAAGCCAGCCTGATGCCGCTGAAGGTGCTGAGCGCTGAGGGTGGCGGCACTGTCACCGATATTGCCGAGGCGATTCGCTTTGCGGCCGACCACGGAGCCGACGTAATTAACCTCAGCTTGGGCGGCGGCGGCGATGCGAGCGTGATGCGCGATGCCATCGACTATGCCCACAGCAAAGGCGTGGTGATTGTGGCCGCAGCGGGCAACGCCAATACGAATGCTGCCGGATTTCCAGCCCGCTATGGCAACGTGATTGCCGTGTCGGCCGTGGATGCCACCGGAGCGAAAGCACCCTATTCTAACTTTGGCGCGGGCGTGGACATTGCCGCACCGGGCGGCGCGTTTGAGGGCGAAAACGACGCAGGCGGCATCTTGCAGCAGACCATCGATCCGGAGACGGGCGAACCCGCGTTTCGAGCCTTCCAGGGAACCAGCATGGCCGCGCCCCACGTTGCCGCTGTTGCTGCGCTGGTGAAGTCGGTCGGCGTGACAGAGCCAGAGGCGATCGCCCAAATCCTCAAATCCTCCGCCCGCCAGGTCACAGAAGACCCGCTCAACCACTTCGGCGCAGGGCGGCTCGATGCCAACGCCGCCGTCCGCCTGGCCCAGCAAGAAAACCTGGACGTGAAGGACTTCCTGCGCTGGCTGCGCGACAACGGCTATCTCAACCTACGCTTCTGGTTTGACGGCGGCGCGGTGGCTTTCCTACCCAAGCTGGGTATGGTGCTGGGGTCCTATCTGCTGGCGTGGCTGCTGCGGCGCTATGTGCCCGTGCTGAGTTTGTCGCTGGGGCTGGGGCTGGTGGCGGGCAGCAGCGGCTTTTTCCCCTTCCGGGGCTTTTATATTTACGATCTGCCGCAATATCCCTTCCGCCTCCTGGGTAGCTCGATTCCCGAACTGGGCGGCGCGGTATCTGGCAGCGCAGCACTGAACCCCCTATTCGCCAGTGTGCTGATTCCGTTTGGGCTGGTGGCGCTGCTGCTGGGGCATTCCTGGGGCAAGTGGGTGGCCATCGGCGCAACGCTGGGCGTGTCGGCCTGTTTGGGCATTAGCGCGGTGGTCGATCCGCAGGTGGCGGGGCTGGGGGCAGGGGCGATCGCCCGTGGTTTCCTGGCTCTAAATGCGCTGCTCTGCTTTGGTCTGGCAACGCTAGCCGCCAAAGCCGCCGCCCGCGTCTAGGGCGCGTCATCCATTAAGTCCAGAAACTTTAAGGGATCAGCAGGATCGCGCCCGCC
The DNA here is from genome assembly GCF_001548395.1 of Leptolyngbya sp. O-77. NCBI lineage: Bacteria > Bacillati > Cyanobacteriota > Cyanophyceae > Leptolyngbyales > Leptolyngbyaceae > Leptolyngbya > Leptolyngbya sp. O-77. The sequence goes on along the minus strand of NZ_AP017367.1, from coordinate 3,640,586 downwards.
CAATCAAACCAGGCTAGGGGCTGAACCTCCCAAGAAACTTCATGTCGAGTAGACAATTGATGACAGCCCCTAGTTTTCAGCCGCCTCCTCCTTTGGAGAGGGACTGACCATACTCCCAGTTGCCAATTTTCTTTCCTCAGATAGACCTTGCCAAACCGAGAGTCTGCGATGCTGTAGAAACCTCAAGCAAACTTGTCGATTTACGAGGGTTCTATGGCGGGGATGAATCAGTTCAAAACTTTGGCGCTGCTGGCGCTGCTCAGCGGCTTGATTGTGCTGGCGGGCTATCTGCTGGTGGGCAACGAGACGGGCCTTTACTACGGGCTGGCGTTTGCGGCGCTGAGCAGCTTTGGCTCCTGGTACTATTCTGACCAGGCGGCACTGGCGGCATTTCAAGCGAAGCCTACGCCACGAGAAGACGCGCCAGAGCTATACGACCGCATTGAAAAACTGTGCGATCGCGCTGAAATCCCCATGCCTTCGGTTTACATCGTACCGTCGGAATCCCCCAATGCCTTCGCCACCGGGCGCGACCCCAACCACGCGGCGATCGCCCTCACCGAAGGCCTCATCAAGCTGCTGCCCCCAGACGAACTGGATGCCGTGATCGCCCACGAACTCACCCACGTCCGCAACCGCGACACGCTGACGCAGGCTGTAGCAGGCACTCTGGCTGGTTCGCTCACCTACCTGGGGCGCATTCTGACGCTGGGCGCATTGTATTTTCCGGTGTCGCGGGCAGGGCGACGCGGCAATAATCCCATTGCGATCTTGTTTCTGCTGATCGTTGGGCCGCTGGCGGCAGGGCTGATTCAAATGGCGATTTCTCGCACGCGGGAGTTTGCTGCCGATGCTGGAGCCGCCGAGATTACGGGCAACCCGCTAGCGCTGGTTCGTGCGCTGGAAGCTCTGGAGGCAACGGGTCAAAAAGTGCCGATTCACGGCAATCCTGCCTTTGCGCCGCTGTTTATTGTGAATCCCTTGTCGCGGGAAGGGCTGATGACGCTGTTTATGACACACCCACCCGTGGAGGAACGGATTAAGCGGCTGAAGGAAATGGCCGCACAAGCCGCGAGTTCAGAGACGAATCCGCCGACCGCGTTGAGTCCGTCGGTGTAGGAAGAGGGAAGAACGAAGAAGGAAGAGGGAAGAACGAAGAACGAAGAGGGAAAGGTGATGGGCAATCCAAAATCACCAATCCAAACTCTAGAATCGACATAAGCCCAGACCCTGGGATCGTTGATGCTGCCTAGATCAGCGCTTCCGCAGGCGAGAACACCCGACGTTCTGCCAGCACATCCTGATAGAGCGCTACAATTTGCTCGGCCTTGTGTTCCCACTCAAACTGGCGGGCATGGGCGATCGCATTTTGCGAGAAGCGCGATCGCAGCGCCTCATCTTCCACGAGCAGTTGAATTTTTTCCGCCAGCGTAGACACGAGATAGTCGCGGGAATGTAGCGCAATAGTGAAACCCGTGTCGGGGGTCATGTATTCCGCGATGCCGCCGTTGTCCGCGACGATGCAGGGCAGCCCCGCCGCCATCGCCTCCAGCACCACCGCCCCACCAAACTCGCGAATCGACGGAAAGCAGAAAATGTCTGCCCGGCTGTAATAGCGATGCGTTTCCTGATGGGGAACCCAGCCTACAAAGTCCACAATTTCTTGTAGCCCCAATCGCTGAGTTAGCCATTGTAAATGCTTACGTTCTGCCCCATCGCCAACAATCGTCAATCGAGTTTTGGATAGGGCAAATGGCTTGATTTTTGCCAGTGCTTCTAACAGAATGTCTGCTCCTTTATAGGGCACTAGCCGACCAACAAAAAGTAGATGAATGCGATCGCCCTTCTCTTGTTTTGCACCCGGCCTAAAGAACTCCGTGGGAATGCCATTTTCGTAAAATAGCTGGAGGCGATCGCCCAAATGAAAGCGCTTTTGCAGCATTCCAAACGTATAAGAAGATCCGGCTAAAACGCGATCTGCTTTTTGATAGGTGTCGCGATATCCCGGCAGCAGCAGCCCCAGTCCCCGCAGGAAGTTGAAGTAAGAGAATTCTTGACGGGCGATCGCCCCAAACCCTTTGGGAAAAGGCACACCGCCATTCACGGGCCCCAAGACAAACGGTGTTTTGCCACAGGCTTGCGCCAGCTTCACCGGATAGCGCGGCATCATCGGCGTAATCGCGTGAACAATGTCGTATTTTCCGCGCCGCACATCCGATTGAAACAGGCGATAAACCCGATGATTAAACTCTTCATATAGCAAGTAGGTCAGCGCATTATAAAGCGGCCAATTCACCCGTTTATTGATAATCGTCAGGCGCTCAACCAGGTGATAATATCGCCGCATCAAACGGCTTTCAGCAATATAGAAAATTTCTTGATCGGGCGCAACTCGCTCCAGCGCATCTCGATTCCGTTCATGCGTGATCAAGGTTGCATTAACCTGTTCACAAATCGTTCTGAAATACTGATAGCCAACGCTGGGCACAGACGGTAAATCAGGATTGCACTGCTCAATCAATAGCAAGACCTTGAGTTGATCCGCTGACATAAGAATGCCCCCCTGATTGAGTTGTTCTAAACATTGCTAACTGCACTGCGAACTGTCTTAGCTATTCGTCAAAACACAGTTATTGGTCAATGAACTGATGGCTAGAGTCATTTAAGAGCGGAATCCAGGCTCGACATAGTAGCGTGCAAAACGTTTCGCAATCTTCCGAAATCTAGTTTTCTACAGGGGCGATCGCCCTAAATCGACTCCAAAGCTTGCTCAGGCGGGCGATCGCGCATTTCTGCCAGCCCCTCTCACTCATCTCTACTTCATGATGTTTCATGAAATCTTTACGAAAAAGCCACCAAGAAAGACCGGGGAATCCCTGAGAATCTAGCCAGAGAAAAGTCTTGGAAGTCTTTCAAAAGACCTGCATCTATCTTCTCCGTCTCTTCAAAGCCGAAGAGTTTTACAGTCCGCCAACCCTGCAACCATCATGACCCTGCTCAAACTCACTACGGCCCAACCAAACCAAGGCTCCCTCGTCCTGTTTCCCCAAACCATCAGCACCGGCACGGGCTTTTCCGTTGGCTTTGACCTCTATGCCTACGGTGGCAGCGGCGGTGATGGCGTTAGCTTTTTTCTGGTAGACGGCAACGCTACACCGACCCAGGCAGGCGGATTTGGCGGATCTCTGGGCTATGCGCCGCGAAACGCCGAGCCAGGCCTGGTGGGCGGCTATCTGGGCATTGGTTTCGATGCGGTGGGCAATTTCTCGACTGCGACGGAAGGGCGGGTGGGCGGTCGGCGGCCGCCGCTGCAAGATTCAGTCGGGGTGCGCGGCAGCGCCGCCAACAGCTATCGCTACCTCACAGGCAGCCGCACGCTCCCCATCAGCCTGGACAATCCCAACGGCACCCGCGCCCAGGCGCGGCGGATTGTGCAGATTGAGCTGTCGCCTGCGGGGCTGCTGTCGGTGTTTGTAGACCTGAATGGCGATCGCGACTTTAACGATGCAGGCGAAGTGGTGGTCGATCGGTTCAACGTGGTGCAGGCGGGCAATGGCCCCGTCCCCACGACGTTCAAAATTGGCTTTGCGGCGGCGACGGGGGTGCTGACCAACAACCACGAAATCGACAACCTCACGATTCTTTCGTTTAATAAGCGGCCGCTGCCGGGATTTTCGGTCGGTGGGGCAAATATTATCGGGGGCGATCGCAACGACGTGCTGACGGGCGGCCGCGGCAACGACACCATCGACGGGCGCGGCGGCAACGACACCCTGCGCGGCGAAGCGGGCAACGACACCTTGCTGGGCGGCACAGGGCGAGACGTGCTGATCGGCAGTCTAGGAGCCGATACGCTAACAGGGGATGCAGGAGCTGATCGCTTTGTGTTTTCGGGACGCAACCGAGCTCAGGCGCTCCGTACATCGTTGCTGCGGGCCCCTGACCGAATAACTGACTTTAACCCAACCGAGAGCGATCGCATTCAGCTTGATTTTGACAATCGGCTGAAAACGCGGGAATTGCCCAGAGCCTTGTTAACGTTTGGCGCAATCGATCAACCCGGCATCACGACGCTGGCTCAGGCCGTCAACGCTGCCTACGCCGATACGCGCCCCAACCAGCCCGGAAATCAGCGGCTTGGGGCCAATCAGGCGCTATTCTTCGAGTTCCAGGGCCAGACCTACCTCTCGGTCAATGACAACCGGGCTGCCTTCCGTCCAAAAAATGACCTACTGGTGGAGGTGACGGGCATTCAGTTTCGTCCAGGGGATGAGCAGCCAGGGGTTCTGTCTGTCAGAAACTATTTTGCATAACGCGGCGTAGTACTTGGATAGATAGCCAGGGTTGTATCGATTCTCGATTTTGGATTTGCGATTTTGGATTGCCAGTCGAGCATCTGCGGGGCTTCCGGCAACTTCCTTCGTAGCGTCACGGAGGGCAATAGATCTGAGGCGGCGGCATCGGGTGATCGGCTCTATGCGTAATTCAATCCATTTTTAGTGAAGACCTATAGGGTGAATCAAGCATCCCATTCACCCCAGAAATTTGCCCCAAGAAATTTACCAAAAGATTCCACAGGAGCAAAGCGCCATATGTCTAACCCGTTCTGCCAAGGTGGGCGCGATGAAACGCCCGCTCCTAGCGACCCGACTGAGGCGGCCTGCGTGGCGATCGCCCACCTGCTGCACGAATGGCTGCAAGAGGACATCATCGATGCCCAGGAATTTATCAGCGCGGTGGGATATCTGCCCGTCAGTCTGGCGGTGTTATTTCCTCCACATTTATTTGATGCAGAGCCGTTTGATGCAGAGCCGTTTGATGCAGAGCCGTTTGATGCAGAGCCGTTTGATGCAGAGCCGTTTGATGCAGATCTGCTAGAGTCCGACGATCCACCCTTCGATAGACCCTAGAAGCCCTCCTTTTTACAGAAGCAAATGCCCAAAAATTCGGTGACAATCCCCTTACGCTGATCGACATCAGCCCTGTTGCCTAAACCTTTGCTTCATGAAGTGGGAGGGTTTCTGTGTTTAATCTGGTCGAAGCGACGGTCAAGCCCTTGATGCTCAATCACCAGGTTTTGGAGGTGGCCTATGAGCTACATTTGCAAGCGGCGGAAGGCAGCCATCCGGTGATTAATCTGCATGAGCTTTCTTGAAAGACGGGCCAGAGTGCCCTGACCTGTCGCAACGCGATTGTGGAAGCTAATCAGTTGGGCCGATTCCCCAACTGCGCGTTGGAATCTTGAGGACTGAGGGGCCAGACGAGGGGGACAGCATATCCCTATCTTGCTTGGATTGGCGAGACTTGTAGACTGGCAAACTTTTAGACGCGCAAACTCTTCGGATTGGCAAACTTTATAGCTCTCGATAAAGCATAATCGCATCAACGCTTGCTCCATTGGGTAGCCGTGCGGCCTGAGGGATGCGACCAATCATGGAAAAGTCGAGCGATCGCCACAGGTTGAGTGATGGCTCGTTGGTGGCAAACACCAGGTTGAACATGACGGCGGTGTAGCCCTGGGTGGGGGCGATCGCCAGCATGGTTTCTGCCATCCAGCGGCCGATCCCCTGTCCTCGCATGGCAGGTTGTACAATGAAGCCAGCATTGCAGATATGACTGCACCAGCCGGGAAAGTTGGGCTTTAGGTAAAAGGCTCCCAAGATTTCCCCTCGCGCAGGCGTAGTAGGCAATGCGCGGTTTGGTAAAGTCTCGGTTGAGGTCTTGTCTAACGATAGATTCTGTGGCAACGGGTCTTTGAGCGACATTTCTTGCGATATCGCTTCGACTAACATCTCTTTGGGTGATGTATCCTGAGATGCAGGCGGCGGTGCATCCCCCACAGCCCGCACCACAAAGGCATCCCGGCTCAGCCAATAGGCCGCAAACTCTGACGGAGAGAGCGGCTGAGCATGGGGATAAGTTAATCCTTCGGTTCCTGATGAGGTCACGAAATAGTTCAGCAGCGCCCGCACGGCTTCGGTTTCTTCTGGGCGCAGGGTATCCAGTTCGGCGATCGCCCCATTGGGCAAGGTTTTGCGAATTGGCAGCTCAAGGGGTGAAGTAAGTTCCAGGTTAGATCGGGTTTCAGGCGGCATTCTCACGTTCTCATCTCAATGTCTTAATGTCTCAATTGATGTTCGGGTTCAGCACTGCTCATTGCATCGTCCTTTGCTCGCATGGCAATCTTACACGGTAGCTGGCTGTTTCAGCCCCAGGTTTCTTCTCTAAGCACGTCAGAATCCGGCGAATCATCGGCGTGGCCCGCAGGCGGGCAATTTTTGATTTGGGGTGAAACCTGGCGACGGGTGGAAACGAATAGCCGCAGAGAGCCAGACCTGGACTGTGAGGTTCTGCCCCATCCCTTTGCGATGTCGCGGGTAGAACTGCTGAATTTGTTGCGATCGCTCCACCAAGCTCGTCGGCTTGCCTGGCCAGTTGCGGAGGTTCCTTTGATAGAACCCGTCCCTGCTGCCAGAGGTCGAGGGCGCAAGCGCACCGCCACGCTAGAGCCATCGCCCGCGATTCCTGAAGCCCGCTGGCAAACCCTGCATTTCTCTTTGCCGACCTACACAACCGAGGTTGAGGGTGAAATCTCTCGACTGCCGCAATATTCTGTCGCGCTGCCTGACGGGGAGGCGGATGAACCTGGGCGATCGCCCTCGCTGGAACTGCACCCCTGGCAGATCGAGGGGCTGCTGCTGTCGCCGCTAGAGGCGTTTCAACTGCTGAATTCGCTGCCTCTATCTACGGTGGGCGACGCGGCGGGCGATGCAGAATCCTTCATCAGCGGGGATTTGCGCTTTTGGTCGCACGTAGCACGATGGAGCCTGGATCTGCTGGCACGGGCCAAGTTTTTGCCAGGACTGCGGTTGCAAGATGGAGCGGCGATCGCCACCTGGCAAGTGCTGCTCGACAGCGAGGTCGATCAGACGCGGCTCCAGCAGTTTTCCCGCCGGATGCCGCCCGCCTGCCGCACCTACCAGCTTCCCCACAGCGCCCCGGATCATGCAGAAGAATCCCCTTTCCCGGCGGCGCGGCTGGTGCTACTGGATTTTCTCAACCGGGTGACGGAGGCACAAATTCGAGCGGCGATCGCCGCTCAGCCCCTCCCTGCTGCACCCCTGCCCAAAGACATTGCCCTGCGAGAATGGCTGCAAGCGCTGGGCGACGAGGAAGGGGCGATCGCCGCCGAGCCTGCCCGCATCGAGCGTCTGCAATCTGCGCTGACCCAGTGGACTGCACCCATCGCTTCAGTGCTGAATCAGCAGGTCGCTGCCTTCCGCACCTGCTTTTATCTGCATCCCCCCACCGCCGGACAAACCGACTGGACGCTGGAATACTTCCTGCAAGCTACCGATGACCCCGAATTTCTCATCAGCGCCCGCACCATCTGGAACAACCCGGTGGATCGCTTGGTCTACCTAGAGCGCACCCATTCCCCCATCCCCAAGAAACACTGCTGGCGGGGCTGGGCCTGGCCTCCCGCCTCTACCCCGTGCTGGAACCCAGCCTGCAAACCTCCCAGCCTCAGTCTTGCCAACTGAATCCCCTGCAAGTCTACGAATTCATTCGCTCGACCGCATGGCGCTTGCAAGACAGCGGCTTTGGCGTGGTGCTGCCGCCCAGCCTGTCGCAAGAGCAGGGCTGGGCCAATCGTCTGGGGCTGAGCGTCCGCGCTGAAGCACCCAAGGGCGGCGCGAGCATGGGGCTAAAGAGCCTGCTGAATTTCAAATGGGAACTGACCATCGGCGGACAGCGCATTTCCAAGGCAGAATTTGATCGGCTGGTGGCGCTGAACACGCCGCTGGTGGAGATCAACGGGGAATGGGTGGAACTGCGTCCGCAAGACATCCGTGCCGCCCAGGACTTTTTCGCCAGCCGCAAAGACCAGATGGCGCTGTCGCTGGAAGATGCGCTCCGCATCAGCACGGGCGACACGCAGACCATCGAAAAGCTGCCCGTCGTCAGCTTTGAAGCATCGGGTGCATTGCAAGACCTGATCAGCACCCTCGCCACGGGCAACGAAAACCTATCGCTAATTCCTACGCCGAAAGGCTTTCAGGGCGAGTTGCGGCCCTACCAGCTTCGCGGCGCGTCGTGGCTGGCATTTTTGGAAAAGTGGGGCTTGGGGGCTTGCCTTGCAGACGACATGGGCCTGGGCAAAACCATTCAGCTCATTGCTCTACTGCTGCACTTGCAGGAAACGGAACAGTTGGAAAAGCCCGTCTTGCTCGTCTGTCCAACTTCTGTGCTGGGCAACTGGGAGCGAGAAGTGAAGCGGTTTGGCCCCAGCCTGCGGGTGTGGGTGCAGCATGGCGACAAGCGGCCGCAGGGCCCAGAGTTTGCCCGCACGGCCAAGCGCTACCATCTGGTGATTACCAGCTATGCTCTGGTTTACCGCGATGAAAAAGACCTGAAGCGCGTCTCCTGGCAGGGTGTCGTGTTGGACGAGGCACAGAATATCAAAAATCCCGAAGCGAAGCAGTCTCAGGCGGTGCGCCAGCTTGAGGCCCAGTTTCGCATTGCCCTGACGGGGACTCCGGTAGAAAACCGCCTGTCAGAACTTTGGTCGATTCTGGATTTCCTCAACCCTGGCTACCTCGGCCCGCGCAACTTCTTTCAGCGGCGGTTTGGCGTGCCGATCGAGCGCTATGGCGACACGGATTCCCTGAAAATATTGCGATCGCTCGTCCAGCCCTTCATCCTGCGCCGCCTCAAAACCGACCGCGACATCATTCAAGACCTGCCCGAAAAGCAGGAAATGACCGTCTTCTGCGGCCTCACCGCCGACCAAGCCGCGATTTACCAGCGCCTGGTCGATCAATCCCTGGAGCAGATCGAATCTGCCGACGGCATTCAGCGCCACGGCATGATCCTGTCGCTGCTCACTCGGTTGAAACAAGTGTGCAACCATCCTGCATTGCTGAAGGCAATCGGGGAAGACGAGCGAAATGATGCTGAACCCTTTGAAATAGACTCACCCGCCGATTTCCTGGCGGGTTCTGGCAAGCTGCAACGGCTGACGGAAATGCTAGAGGAACTGCTGGCGGAGGGCGATCGCACGCTGATCTTTACCCAGTTTGCCGAGTGGGGCAAGCAGCTCCAGGCGTATCTAGAGCAGCAGTTTAAGCGGGAAGTTATCTTTCTCTATGGCGGCAGCTCCAAGAAGCAGCGCGAGGAAATGGTCGATCGCTTCCAGAACGATCCGCAGGGCCCGCGCATCTTCATCCTGTCGCTGAAGGCGGGCGGTGTCGGGCTAAACCTGACCCGCGCCAACCACGTTTTTCACTATGACCGCTGGTGGAACCCCGCCGTGGAAAACCAGGCCACCGACCGCGCCTTCCGCATCGGGCAAACCCGCAACGTCCAGGTTCACAAGTTCGTCTGCACGGGCACGCTGGAAGAACGCATCCACGACCTGATCGAAAGCAAAAAAGCCCTCTCGGAGCAGGTCGTCGGCACGGGCGAAAACTGGCTCACCGAACTCGACACCGACCAACTCCGACAGCTCCTCCTGCTCGATCGCAGCGCCATTATTGACGAGTAGAGTTACGAGTGGGCGATCGCCCTTCCCCACAAACCGCCGCGATCGCCCGCCCATGTTCAGCCACCGGAACCGCCGCCACCAGCCGCACCCGCCCGCTGTCGTCGCGAACCCAGCCCTGAGCCTCGATGAGACGATGAGGCGATGAGGCGATGAGGGGATGAGGGGACGGAGTGTTGGGGTGTTGGAGTGTTGGAGAATTGGAGTCAACCCCTGACCCCTGACCCCTGCTACCTGACCCCTCCTGACCCCCAACCCCTAACCCCTGCCCTGCCCATTCCGCCGCAACAACCTCGCCACCCTGCACATCCCCCGGTGCAGCAGGCAGTCCGCCCCGCCCAGAGACGACGAATTCCCGCTGTGCTAGAGCTGTCGCTGTGCCCGCCGTGCCGCAGCCCCTAGCGATCAGCCGCGATACATCCACAGGTTGCGAGGGCAGCTCGGTCAAACCCTGGCTGGGATCAACCGTCAACCCGTTAATTGTCACTGTGCCGTCTGGGCCGAATCTAGAGTTGACGATAATATCACTGAGATCGGTTGGTGTTGGACGAAAAGTGATGCCAAAAAGTCCCTGGGTTGTTAAATCAACCGTTCCGCCTCGTCCATCTATGGCACTGGCATCGATGTCGCTGTTTTCAGACTCTACGGCTGCAATCACGTCGGCATTAACGAAAATGTTGCCTCCGTTACTACCACCCAGACGTTCGTCGATATCTGCTCTGCTGGTAATTCTGCTGCCATTTCTGAGGACGAGCGATCGCCCTTCTACAAACACATTTCCCCCTTGTCCTTGGGGCACAGAAACAACAGTCGTAATTTTACTTTTCTGATCAAGCAGAATATTGCTTGCTTGCAAACGGACATTACCTGCATTGCCAAAAAGACCGGGCTGGCGGGTGTTTGCAAAGGAAGAGCTGTCGATTTGAGACATCCCGCGAATCACAATCGAGCCTGTTGCCTGCACTACTACATCGCCTGCGCTTCCGCTTCCTCCAGTCTGGGCTGAGAGGCGGCTCTGGTTGTCCAGCGTTAAATCCCCGCCGCTAAAGACTTCAATGTTGCCAAATTGACCATCGCCAGTGAACAAGTCAATGGCAGTGTTGTTGTCAATCTCTAGATAGCGTCCAGCCTGCAAAATGATGCTGCCAGAGTTCCCCCTGCCATCAACTTCACTGCGGAGTTGCGTTGAGTTGCGAAGTAGTAGGGTATCGCTAGCTTGAATTCGCAGCGTTCCGGCGTTCCCTTCGATTTGTGTGTTGAAGGAAACGTAAGTGCTTGACAGGGTAATGTTTGGCGCTGAGAGTGTGATGTCTCCAGAGTTTCCGTTTGTGGCATCTGTTGCAATGGCAGAAATATTTTGCAGATCAATCCGCTCGCTGGCAATCAGCGAGATTTCACCTGCATCGACTCCGCTGCTGCCTGCTAAAAACTGTGCATTTTGAGCAGTAAATCGACGGGCAGCGATCGCAATTCCTCCTGGTTCCTCAATCGCTGGATTTAACACCGTGGTCACAATTTGCCCATCATTCACCACGCGGACATCGGCCAGGCTGGCATCAGGACTCCATTGCAGGCGCGGCCTCGCAGAAAACGACTGTCCCGCCCGCTGCCACTGCAAGCCGACCCGCCCTGGCAGTCTCAGCCCGCCTAGCTCAACGGCTCCCCCTAGCGTGCTGAGACTGCCGCCGTCTAATGTAACTTCTCCTCCTGCCAGCAGCAGGCTTTGTGCATCTCCAACCTGCAAGCCTGTGAAACTGAAAAAGAGCGGATCTTCAAGACTTCTGGGATGGCGACTATAGACCTCGATAGGCGCAGGCGCAATCTGCCGATACAGCAGCGCTGAAGGATTAATCGTCAAAGACGCGGGCACTTCTGTCGGTAGCGCGCTGAACACGCCCTGATCACCAAATGCGATCGCATCTGCCGTCGTGCCTACAAACGACCCGGCTATGTTTAGCCGCGCATTGCGCCCAAACAAAATGCCGTTGGGATTCATCAAAATCAGGTTGGCATTTCCCCACAACCCCCAGCGTGCCCGCGAATCTCTGAGCGGCGATCGCCCGTCACGCGAGTCAAAATCGTCCGCACCCCTGCATTGGGCACGAAGAACACGCTGCCGCCCCGCTCGACATCCAGCCGCTGCAAGCTGTGAAATAAGTTGCGCCCCCGCTGTGCCCCGCCGTGAATCTGAAAATTCATCCCAGACACAGACTCGACCCGTGAAGAGTCTGCGCCCAAACTGTTGTCGGCGATGGGGCGACCGAAAGCGCGATCGCCCAGCGCCCATCCCAACAAGACAAGGGCGATCGCGCTGCTTAGAGACTTGCGACTCAAAAACCAGCGCACTTTCCAGAAGGGCACAGTCTGCTTCACCGGTTTTTCCCTTATTGCTTGTTTAGAACCAACCGCCACAAACGCTTTTACTGCGGAATGGTTTCTTCTGGCGGCTTTTGATCGGTGTCATCATCTTCATCGTCATCTGACGGCACAAACAGCCGATTGCCAGGGTCAATAATCAGGCGAATCAGGCTGCCAGCAGCTTTAGAAAGTGTGATTGACAGACCAACGACCAGATCAAACAGGAAAAAGACAGGACGCAACAAGTAAAGAACAGGGCCCGGAGCAGAAAACGGCACAACCTGTTGTACATCATATTCCACACGTGGCTTAATTCTATTTCCTGCTGTTGAAGGATTCACTGGATTAAACCGCGCCACCTTTTTCCCTATATCTGCATAAGAAACAGTGTTACGACTGACAAAAAGACGAACCCCTTGAGATGACTCTAAGTAGAGGTTTCCAGTAAAGTCAGTAGAAGGGATCATTCCTTCATGCTGTGAAACTAATGCCTGCCAATTTTGGGTAAATTCTACTGAGCTACCCAGGTAGTCTGTTCGGAGTACTGCACGAAGTTCCAAGGTCTCGCTACTTGATAGGCCCTTGCACTTGACTCGAGTCAATCTCAAGATTTTCATAATCCGCTCTACCGTATTTAAGATTTAGAAGTTTGCCAGTCTCAGACGTTCGATATGCTTCTTTTTCTACTGAATGACGTATCTTAGTTTCGGAACAATGCCGGCGCTTGCCGTAGATGGGTTAACTGGAACAAATGAAGTCTGCCCTGCCCCAGAGTCATTTGCCGAAATATCTTCACTGCTTTCAAACAAAGGCTGATTTTCGGGCGATCGCAAATAGATCTTGCCATTAAATTCATCCGGCATCTCTCTAAACGGTTGCGGGTCAGGAATTTCCTCCGGATCACCCCACCGCTTCCAGGTTTTCGTTACATCGACAGGGTTTCCTACAGGTCGCCTGCGAAATCGAGGAACCAGTTTTTTAATTTCCCCATCTGCCAAACCATCACATTTAATTTCAGTCAGTATCAACTTCTTCACAACTCTAGCCTCATTGGAAAAGATTGAATGGAATGAGTTGATTACGTAACCAACCATTTTTATCCTCGGCTAGATTTCAGATTTAGGCAGGGCCCCTTCCGGGTACTTCTGCAAAAACGGATGTCTTACAACTGGTGCCTACTCAACAAAAAATCCTGACTTGAATACCGTTACTTAAAAACGATTTGCAATTAACTTTCAGCAACGGCTCTATCTCTGATACTTTTTGGATCTCAATACGTGTGGAAAAATATATTGGACGAGATTATTTGACTTGTCTATTGTGTAATCAGGGAGAATATTAACCACAGAGAACACAGCCATGAGCCGAGGAACGTTATTCGACAAGGTTTGGGACTTGCATACGGTGGGGACGCTGCCGTCGGGACAGACGCAGCTCTTCATCGGGCTGCACCTGATCCATGAAGTGACCAGCCCGCAAGCGTTTGCCATGTTGCGAGAGCGCGGGCTAAAGGTGCTGTTTCCTGAGCGCACGGTGGCGACAGTCGATCACATCGTGCCGACGGAAAACCAGGCACGCCCCTTCGTCGATCCGCTGGCGGAGGAGATGATGCTGGAGCTGGAGCGCAACGCCAAAGACAACGGCATTCGGTTCTATAACATTGGCTCCGGCAGCCAGGGCATCGTTCACGTCATCGCGCCGGAGCAGGGCTTGACCCAGCCGGGCATGACGATCGCCTGCGGAGACAGCCACACCTCGACGCATGGCGCATTTGGGGCGATCGCCTTTGGCATTGGCACCAGCCAGGTGCGCGACGTGCTGGCATCCCAAACGCTGGCGCTGGCAAAGCTGAAGGTCCGCAAAGTGGAAGTCAACGGCCCGCTGAAACCGGGGGTTTACGCCAAGGATGTGATTCTGCACATTATTCGCAAGCTGGGCGTGAAGGGCGGCGTGGGCTACGCCTACGAGTTTGCGGGCACCACCTTCGAGCAGATGAGCATGGAAGAACGGATGACCGTCTGCAATATGTCCATCGAGGGCGGCGCACGCTGCGGCTATGTGAACCCAGACGCGACCACGTTTGAATATCTGAAAGGACGCGACTTTGCTCCCAAAGGCGACGAGTGGGATAAGGCCGTGGCCTGGTGGACGAGCCTCCGCAGCGACGCCAATGCTGAATACGACGACGTAGTAGTGTTCGATGCGGCAGAGATTGAGCCGACAGTAACGTGGGGCATCACGCCGGGGCAGGGCATTGGTGTGAACGAGTGCATCCCCGCGCCAGACTCTTTGCCGGAAGAAGACCGGGCGATCGCCCAGGAAGCTTACACCTACATGGATCTGGCTCCTGGCACACCGATTGCGGGCACTAAGGTAGACGTGTGCTTCATCGGAAGCTGCACCAACGGCCGCATCAGCGATCTGCGCGAAGCCGCCAAGGTCGCCAAGGGTCGCCACGTTGCCGAAGGCATCAAAGCCTTTGTGGTGCCCGGTTCCGAACGGGTGAAGCAGGAGGCCGAAGCCGAAGGTCTGGACAAAATCTTTGAAGCGGCGGGATTTGAGTGGCGCAATGCGGGCTGCTCGATGTGTCTGGCAATGAACCCCGACAAGCTGGTGGGTCGGCAGATCAGCGCTTCCTCTTCTAACCGCAACTTCAAGGGGCGGCAGGGTTCCTCCTCCGGGCGGACGCTGCTGATGAGTCCGGCGATGGTGGCGGCGGCGGCGGTGACGGGTCACGTAACGGACGTTCGCACGCTGTTGTAGGACTAAGTTGTAGGAGGCTAAGATGACCAATCGCGAGAAGCTGGCGCAAGAGGTCGAGACGCTGCCCGACTCGATGGTGGAAACGGTGCTTGAGTTTGTGCGATCGCTCAAGCAAAACGAACTGCCGGAAGGGGTCAATCCCAGAGTTTGGGAAGCCTATCTCGCCTCCAAGCGGGAGCGGGAGGAGGTTTATCGTCGCCTTGCAAACTCCTGAATTTCTCTCAATTGCAGACGTGCTAGTTATTCATGCTGACCAGATCGATAGCTTTGGCGGCAGCCCTGGTGTGCGCGATCAGGGATTACTGGAATCGGCTCTGGCACAGCCCCAGGCGACCTTCGGCGGCGAGTTTTTGCACGCCACGATCGCCCAACAAGCCGCTGCCTACTTGTATCATCTGGCGATGAATCACCCGTTCATCGACGGCAACAAGCGCACTGCCTTCGCGGCGATGGATGCGTTTTTGCGGCTGAATGGGGTTCTGCTCGGCTTCGCCGACGACGAGGCCTACCAACTGGTAATTCGCGTGGTGGAAGGAGCGCCAAACAAAGACGAGTTAGCAGATATTCTGCAAGCAGCCCTACAGGAGTAGTGAACGTGCCGAAGACGGTTTTGATTACGGGTGCCTCGACGGGCATCGGCTACGCAACGGCGCAACTGTTTCAGCGGCAGGGCTGGAACGTGGCGGCAACGATGCGATCGCCCGATGGCTGCGACCTGGCAGCGCTGGATCGCGTCATTTGTCCGCCGCTGGACGTGACGAGCCAGGAATCGATTGCGGGGGCGATCGCCACCACGCTGTCCCAGTTTGGGCAGATCGATGTCGTGGTGAACAATGCAGGCTACGGGCTGATTGGCCCCTTTGAAGCCTGCACCCCAGAGCAGATCCAGCAGCAGTTCGCGGTGAATGTGTTTGGGCTGATGGATGTGACCCGCGCGGTGCTGCCTCATTTTCGGGAGCGGCGATCGGGCGTGTTGGTAAATGTTGCCTCGATCGCGGGGCAGATGGCGCTGCCGATCTACAGCCTTTATCACGCCAGCAAGTGGGCGGTGGAAGGATTTTCGGACTCGCTGCGCTATGAGCTAGAGCCGTTCAACATCCGGGTCAAAATCATCGAGCCGGGGCCAATCAAGACGGACTTTTTCTCGCGATCGCTCGTTGTGGCAAAGCAGGAAGGGCTGACGGCTTACGATCCCTTCGTCGCCAGCGTCTTGCCCCAGCTCGAAAACGTGGGCGATACCGCCTCGCCGCCCGAAGTCACTGCCCAGGTGATTTACACTGCTGCCACCGATGGCAGTTCTCGCCTGCGCTATCCCGCCGGGGGCAATGCGTCCTTTTTGCTGGCACTGCGAAAGCTCCTCCCCGATGGGCTATTTACCCAGTTCATCAAGGCCGGCATGATCAAGGAGGTGAAGTAGGGATTGGGCGTTAGGGGTGGGGTGGGTTGAGGCGCGATCGCAGTCTGGCTAGTTCTGCTTCGGCTGCATCGGCCCGCTGTTTTTCTGCCTCAGCTCGCTGTTTTTCTGCCTCAGCCCGTTGAGCTTCTTGCTCTGCGCGCTGGCGTTCTAGCTCGGCTTTCTCAAAGCTCCACAGCAACAGATTGCCGTCCGAATCCCACCAGCGCAGCCAGTGGATCGTAGAACCCAGTCGGGGGCCATACCAAATGCCCAGAAACAGGGATAGCTCAGGAATCCAGAAGCGCCCCTCGGCACTTGGCTCCTGAAGTTGGTATGCTCCGTCCCTGAAATGCCGTACCTCTAGCGTTTGGCTGTAGGGATCAAACGTGACGTAGGTGGGAACCTGGAGGATTTGCTCATAGAAGAACAGTTTGCCATAGGGAAACACGGGGCGAATGGAATACTCGCCCAGTTCCTCATCCGACAAAAACTCCATGACGATCGCCACCGGATCGCCTTGGAGGATGGGAGTATAGCTGCGGCGCACGCCTTCACCCGTCCAGGGCAACACACGGGGCACGTATAGCCAGTCTGGCGCTTTCACCACGACCTTCTGGTTCACAGTCGCCACCAGCCCAAAGTTCGAGGCGATCAGCATCTCTGGCTGAATCAGTCCCGCCTCGCCCAGCGCATCGGTGAGGGCAGCGGCCAGCAGCGGTTGTTGAATATTTTCCACAGGATCATCGGGCAGGCGATAGTCATCGGGGAGCGCTTCCCAGGTGACTTTGAGCGATTGGGTCGGGCGCGGCGCATTCAGAACCATGAGCTTTTGCGGGCTAAACTCGCGGGTGAAAGGGGCAATTTATCGGGACATTCATTTAGACATTCATCAGTACATCCATCATAGGCGAGTCGGTTTTTGAGTTTTGTTGTTTTTAATTGAGGTAAACATCATGAGTCAAGTTCAAGCAATTTCCGGTCGCGGCATTCCTCTAGTGGGCGACGACATCGACACCGATCGCATCATTCCAGCGCGGTTTCTCAAATGCGTTACGTTCGACGGGCTGGGAACCCATGCCTTTGAGGACGATCGCGCTCAGTTGCAGGGGCAGCACCCGTTTGACCAGCCACAATATCAGGGCGCAGAGGTGCTGGTGGTGAATCGCAACTTTGGCTGTGGCTCTTCGAGAGAACACGCACCCCAGGCGATCGCCAAGTGGGGCATCAAGGCGCTGGTGGGCGAGAGCTTTGCCGAGATCTTCTTTGGCAACTGCGTGGCGATGGGGATTCCCTGCGTCACGGCGACAGGCGACGACGTAAAGGCGCTGCAAGGGGCGATCGCCGCTCATCCCCAGGCAACGGTAACAGTCGATTTGAGCGCGATGACCGCCACCTGCGGCGACGTGTCAATTCCAGTGCTAATGGGTGAGGGGCCGCGTCAGATGTTTCTCTCTGGCAGTTGGGACGCAACGGGACAACTGGTGGCACAGACAGAGCAGATTAAAGCCACAGCAGCAAAGCTGCCCTACGTCGCTTGGAGCCATGCCTGAAGTCCTTGCTAGGTTAGGGGTGCAGACTTCTGAAGCCTCATCAGCAAAAAAATTTCCGAACCTTGCAAAACCCTCCGGATACTCCCCTCTAGCCTGAGAACAATGGAGTGGTAGATGCACCCTGATTCAACATTCCCCCAGGCTCACGCGATTGAGTTTCGGGGGAATTTCTTTTGGGAGGGTATCGACTGCTTATCGACTACTTATAAAAAATGGGCATCGCGTTAAAAAAATGGGCATCGCGCCAGTCCTGACGCGCTTGCAAAGAATGCCTGCATTTTAGAAAACTTGTTGAGGCACAACTCGCGAGAACCCACTCATTGCGTGAATCCTGAGAGTTAAAAAACTGGACAGCTTTTGCAGAGTGAGCGAGAACCCCACTTAAATTTCATGTAAATTTCATGCCGTTCAAACGATTTTCAGCCCAAACTGCTCCTGACCCGAACGGCACTCCAACTAGCACCAGAAGTTGCGTCATCTGTCCTCAATACAACAAATCCCAATCCCTGAACCCCTGCGCCAAAGCTATGGATCAGATGAGGAATCTGCAATGTTGCGAATATCTTGCAGCAACAGATCGAGGTGAGACTCGGCAGGAAGCTCATCTGTGGGTGGATTCGGCTGCTTTTTAGGTTTGGCAGGCGTTTCTTCAGATTGTGCTGCCTGAACAATCTCCTGAACCAGTAAATCTAAGTAGGAGTCCATGAGCGTTCTCTCTTATCTATATGTCAGCGTACCCTTGTCCACAGGATCTGACCTCCTTATTTTGACTGAACCTGATCGGGTGAATTTATTCACGGGCTGCCAATCTTGAACCTCATGAATTTGCGCTGGAAACTGGTAAACCAGTGTTGCCGATAGTCAATATCAGGAGTTTAAGACTGGGAGGGGGCTGATTGATGTCGCCGATAGAGCAAAATGCTGGCGACAATCAGAGAAACAGCACTCAGCAAATGTACCGTGTTGAACGGTGTGCCTGGAAAGAACCATGAGTCGGTTCGCAAGAACTCGATGAAAAAGCGCCCTAATGGATACCAAATGAGATAGACCAACAGCAAATCGCCTGGACGAAGCTGGCGTGCAAACCGACGGGAAATCCATAGCAACAGGACAAAACCGGCCAGGTTCCACAGCGACTCGTAGAGAAAGAGTGGGTGAAATCGTGTGCTTTCAGGATACAGGATTATATCGTCATACGGGGGAATGCGACGGTTTTTCGTGGGATCGGTGCTGTAGTCGATGGCGAGGCCCCACGGCAGATTGGTGGGCGGCCCGTATAGCTCCTGGTTAATGAAATTGCCCCAACGACCGATCGCCTGGGCCAGTGGTAACCCCAGCGCGATCGCATCTAAGAAAACCAGTGTGGGCAGTTTGCGAACGCGGGTGTAGAGCCAGAGGGCGATCGCCCCAAAGATAAACCCGCCAAAAATATGGATGCCGCCTTCCCACACGCGAAAGATGGACAGCGGGTCTGAAAGGTAGTCTCCCAAGCGATCGCGCGGCGATTGGACAAAGACGTAGTAGAGCCTCGCCCCCAGAAACCCCGGCACCAGCACCCAAATCAGCATGTCCCAAAAGTCGTCGGAGGAATGCCCCCGTCGCTCTACTTCGCGACTGGCAACGGTTGCCCCTACAATCACGGCGATCGCCATCAGCAGCCCATACCAGCGCAGCGCAAACGGGCCAAATTCAAAAATAACGGGGTCAACAGGGGGATGCATAACCAAAACGTCTATTGCGCTCGCTTTATCAGGTGTTCGCTTTATCAGGTGTTCGCTGGATCTGTGTTCACTGGATTCTGATTTCGCTCGGTCAGGGCAGCGCGAAATCAGCCTCAAATTTTAGGTGGCAGGTTTTTAGGCGGCAGGTTTGAACCGGACATTTTGCCCTCCACTCTGCCCTTTGCAACTTGGCTCACTCGCTCTTCACTATATCAAGCCCCCAGGACGGTTGGGTGTTGGGGGCTTGTGCTGCGATCGCAGGCGCAAGGGCGCTGGGTTGTCCCCATTGCAAACGCTGTTGGCAAAGAAGCGGACATAAAGCAATGGGCGCAGACGGGACAAATAAGCCTTTCCCAACTGCACCCTGTTCAGCCCTATCCAGCCCAATTCACCCGTCCTATCCGCGCTCCAGCGGACGAACCCCCGCCAACTGCTCTGGGATACCTAAAATTGGGCAGTGTGTGTTGGCTCTGAGCTTGTTGACCAGTGGATGAGCTTTGGTGCTACAGCCCAGCACCATCAGATCCGCGCCCACTTCTTCGGCAACTTGATGGAGTTCAGCATCCGTCGCGCCAAACCGGAGGTGTGCCTCCAGAGCGCCGCGCCATTCTTCGGCCAGACAGCGAGCCTGCCAGAGGATACAGTCGGCCTGTTCCAGCAGATTTTGTGCTGGTGGTTCGGCGGGGGTGATGTGGCAATCGGTCAGGCAAGCTGGGTTGGCGTGGTAGTGGATGTGCGTACTGAGCGGGACAAACGATTCTGCCGGAGTCAGTCGAGGCAAGGTCAGGGTGTTGCCCACGCGCTCGGTCTGTCGTTCTAGCGTTGCTGTTTGGCGCGATCGCGCTCTTTGCGATTTCTGAGAGGGTTGGGGCGATCGCCCATTAAGCAGCCGATCGACCACGTATACCACATGCACCATGACCTGCTTCTGCGTTGCCAGTCGGGTTTGGTGAGCAATCCACAGCGTTAAATCCAGTGCCACCTGGCTATTGGGCGATCCGTTGTAGCCAATGACCAGATTCACCGTCTCATCTGACTGGGTTTCTGCGGCATCCAGCGCCGTTTTGCCAGATGCCAGCAGCATTTGCTCCACCAGCTTAGGCTGCCCCAGGGCATTTTGCAGACGCATCAGCATTGACTTAATCTTCACGATACTCACCTCGTCAGAAACAATAAACCGACAGAACTTAAAAACAAAGCCTTAAAGAAAGCCAAACCCGCTAAAACTGGAAATCAGGCAGGGATTGGACGACTCGATCACTAAAGGCACTAAAGGAGACAGCGCAGAAAATGCAGTCGGCATCTGCTCAGCCAGCACTCTTGGTGCAGCGCCCTTTTGGAGAAACCCCTTCCACAAGCGGCACTCTGATTTCATCGTCAAAACTCCCAAAACAGAATTTTGAAGATGCGACTCCCTAACGCTGCCAGAACAAGACTGCTGACCCTGATGGCGATCGCCCATTAGAACATCGATCGCTACAGATCGATCGCTACAGATTCAGATCGCCATCACTAAACCAGAGGTAAATCCTCTGCACAAGCGGCAGACTCCTCGGCCAAATGGCCTAAAAGCATGAATCCTTCCCAGAACTGGGAAAAAGGCTCGGCGCAGACTCGCCCCATTTCTGTGAAGCAATCTGCCCTAGTCAACTTGCCTGAAATGACTCCATCTAAACCAGAGAATCCTGAGAAGAAAATCTCCAGAAGAGACGTTTCCAATTACCAACTTCTATATCTGCCTATAACCACCTGTAGCCTCCTCAGAAAAACGCCACATGCAACGATCCAGCAGGCAGAGTGTGCCAGCTGGAGGCTCTATCAGTTCTGAGGACACTGAATAACTTTACTTCAGTCTCCTCCCAAAGCCGACGGAGTTAGCTGACGGGCTAGGGCTGAGAGGTGCCCCTCATTGAGTACGGTAGAGCCAATGTCATAAAATCTGGACAAAGCCAGCTTCACTATACGCGGCAGCTCAAAAAGCTGCCTTCTACCGCACGAAAGATACGCCCCAAAGGATGGTTCCTCCGCTTCTGGTGTGCTGCACAAAGGGGCGATCGCGCACATCGCGCACTGCTAAACATGAATGCTGCCCGGATAGAGTAATGTCCCCAGAGGCAGCCCCTGATCGAGACAAGGAACTCGAAGGGCTAGCTTAGCAAATCACCACAGTTGCCAGACCTCGAATTAGGCTGATGCATCTAGAGCTGTTCAAGCATACCCTAACAATGATGGTCAGGAATCGTCAACAAAACAAAAAATATCGTTAAGTTCTAAAAAAGATCAGCCTCACCCATCAGTGCCTAGAGGGAGGCGGGCGAGGCTGGAGACGCAGTTAGGAGGTATCTTGTCCATAAGATTACTCGCAGATTTCCAAATTGTGCTGCCTTTTAAGATGTTCTTAAGTTTGTAGTGCCAATTTGGCGAAAATCCTTCAATTTTCGTTTCAAAGAATACATATTCGCGGTCTGCATGTGCTGGCAGGTGAGGATCTGGCACCCTCAGCTTTTCAATCATGACCATAAAATGCCAGGTTTTTGAATCTATGATCTGGCTGCATCTAGCTGCGATTTGCTTGCAGAGAGCCAAACATTTCAACAGGCATTTTAGTAGAGAATGGCTTGGAACTTGCTCTATAACTCGCTTTACAAAAAGCGGAACCGACTTAATTTGAACCTCAAGCAAAAATGACTAAGTATTTAAACTTAAAGACAATCAATTGTAAGTATTAGCAAAAATCTATCCTTGCGCTGAGGATGCTGCCTGCTATTGCCATTGCAATTACAACTCACCCACAAGTGTTGAATCTTAAGATTTTGGCGGGTAGTGCCAAGTTGTGCGTTGGTGCTGGTGATACCGAATTGGTCTGACTATTGACCCCATTCTCATTAACAGAAGCTCAAACTCGCCAAAAATCTCCAGGTTTGTAAAGTTGTGTATCGAGATTCAACACTTCTGCAACTCACCGATTACAACTCACTGATTAGGTAGATGGACGTATAGAGCAACGACAGGACAGCGTATAGGGCCACGCACCAAATGTAAACCGCTACCAAGGAGAAAACTTTGGCAGCGGCTTGTGTACTTAGAATCGTCTGAAGGACCTCTTCGCATTGCTAGAGAGCGCTGCGAAACCCAAAGGTGGCTTAGGCGGAGGGGCTGATCTTGGCGATCGCCTGGGAAGGCGGCATCACCACTTTCTTGGCTAGCCCTGTCGCGCGAAGCACCTGGATTGCCCACCAAGTCATGTCGATTTCCCACCAGCGCAGACCTGCCTTGGCCATGTTGGGATAGGTGTGGTGGTTGTTGTGCCAGCCTTCGCCATAGGCAAAAAGGGCGGCCCACCAGAGATTACGAGAGTTGTCGTCGGAGTCAAAGTTGCGATAGCCGAACATATGGGTGGCAGAGTTGATAAACCAAGTGCTGTGCCACACCAAAACCGTCCTGACAAAGATGCCGTATAGCACAAACTGCCAGCCGCCGAGGGCATACAGCATGGCTGCCAAAGGAATTTGCAAGAACAGGAAGTAGCGATCGAGGAACTGGTAGTAGGGATCACGCGCCATGTCGGGGGCGAAGCGGCGGTAGGCTTCTTTGTTAAAGAATTCTTCGCGGGGGAAAATCATCCACAGCAAGTGGCTCCACCAAAAGCCCAGACTGGCGGCGTAGGGGTCTTTTTCTTCCTCTTCGGTGTGGGCGTGGTGCAGGCGGTGGCTAGCAACCCAGAAGATGGGGCCGCCTTCTACCGCCAGAGCGCCGATCGTGCCGAAGATGTATTCCAGCCACTTGGGAACCTGAAAGCTGCGGTGCGTCAGCAGGCGATGGTAGCCTAGACAAATGCCGATGCTGGCAGTGAGCCAGTGTAAAAACAACAAGACACCCAGGGCTGCCCAGGAAAAGTGAAAAGGGGCGGTGAGCGCAAGAATGTGGTACACCCCCAAAGAAAAAAGACGTGTCCCCAACTCATTGGGGGTAGCTTGATACCCTTAAGAGTGGGGCTAAATGAAATCAATGACATAAATCATCCTTAGTGATGAGGCTTGCAGGCCTACTGGGCGATCGCAATATTTAGCTAATAAACAGGTTCCAGAAGAAAAAAGTCGGTCAAGCAGGAGATTAAAAGATGTCCTGAACAAGAGATACCGATGGCTTTTTAACTTGCTCGCTGGGGTGCATCCTGCCTTTTTGGTAAAGATGTCGCTACAGTAGGGGTAATGCAAGTGCTACTTACACCCTGAGCTTAGCAGTAGTCAACCTTTCTGTGCAAGTTTCACTTGCATTTGTCTATGTCGGATCGACGCACCTCTACTCGCCAACGCCTGATTCAGGTTGCTGTGGATTTATTCATGACCCAGGGCGTTGCAGAAACCACGACGCGGCAAATTGCTGAGCAGGCCGGTGTCAATGAAGTGACGCTGTTTCGTCACTTCGGTAATAAAACATGGGGCTGCTGCTGGGCGGTGATGCAAGACAAAGAGGCCCTGAGCCGTTTGGGAATGGCCTTAGGCCAACAATCGACCCAAATGGGCAGCGCCTCGCAAGCCATCAAAGATTATGCCAATGTTCACCTACAGGCGCTAGAACAAATTCAGGAATTTGTGCGATCGCTCATTGGTGAAGCAGGGCACTATCCTGATGAAAACCGACGCGCACTTGGACGGGGGTTGCTCCAGGCCAATCGCTACACGGCACAATACCTGGCGACGATTATGGAGCATGAGCAGCTACAAACTTGCTTGCCAACCGAAAAATTGGCTAGTCTGCTCAATAGTATGCTGCTGGGCTATGCAGTCCTGGAATTTACCAGTGAATTTAATAATTTATGGCCGAGTCGAGAGAGTTTTATTGAGGCGCTGGTGGAACTGTTTATGTACGGGGCGATCGCCCAACCGCCCACCGCATCCACACCCCCGACCGCGCCGCCACCAGCCACGCTGCCCAATGCTCCCACAAAGCGCCCGTCCTCAGTCAATCTGACCCATCCCAGTGAAAAACCATAGCTTCAAATCGCGGGGTGAAGGAAATGGGATCATTTGTCGTAAAAAACCGCGTGATGGAGCGTCAAACGCCCCTTATCTCTCAGCACCCGCACCTCTAGGCGATCGCCCCTCATCTGGCAGCACCCGCACCTCTAGGCGATCGCCCTTCATCTCCCAACACCCACACCTCTGGGCGATCGCCCTCATCTCTCAGCACCCGCACCTTTGGGCGATCGCCCCCAACACCTTTTGGGAACTCGAACGGGCGACCCAAATCTAGCACTGCTTAACGCTTGCAGCTTACCCGAACGCTGTTGGGGCGTGTTGCAATGACCGAAACCTCGAAGAACCCAGCCTCTAAAAGTGGGGGGCGTTGGCGTAAGTCCTGCGGAGCAGCCATCGCCTACCCATCGACAAGCTGACAGAACCAGAGCGCTGAGGGCTAACGCTCCCAATCACCCGCCGCAAATAACCTTTAACTCTAACCAATAGGCTCTCGACGGTCGGGTGCATTGGGGTTGTTATGCCGACGTTAATTCTGCTGTCATAACATTCTCCTCAGGGGTTTATTAATTGGTGAAGAGAGGCTTCTAATGAAACAAGATCTTCTTGAATTGTTTGCCAGACAATGGACAGATTCACCTGAAAATACTCGTGAATCACAACATTTCGCATCCCGCGCACATCGTCCCAGGGAATCTCAGGATGTAAAGCCTCCAACTCTGGTGGAATACCACGAATCGCTTCACCAATAATTGCAAGGTTATATAGAACTGCCCTGATTGTCTTTCGATCGCCTTGAAACTCATCGAACGTGATGTTGTCTGTGAACTCTCGAATCTCTGCGATCGCGGCTAGTACATCTCTCACTATTTTGCCAATCTCTAGAAGGCACGAATCGCCTCCCGGAAAACAGGTTCCCGTAGATAAGGTTTGAGGGAGTCGGGCGTACCCAGATCAACCGAACTCTCTAAAATCTCCTCCAAGTATCGTTTCAACCGTACAAAGGTGAACAACCCAACCGGGCGATCGAACTCTACAAGCAAATCGACATCGCTGTCTGTTCGTGCTTCATCCCTTGCCACTGAACCAAACAGAATCAGAGACTTGACGCCAAAATCCTTCAGCGTGTTTTGGTGCTTTGCCAGTAGTGTAAGGACTTCCTGTTTTCGCACTATCTAACCTGCAATGAAGAGAAAAACCTATCGAGAATTGTAGCCCACCAGTCACCTCCTAATTACGTATCAATCAAAGATTCACAGTTGCTTGGGCATCGCGTCCCACAGATAGCCTGCCGCTTGCGCTCCCACCGATAACTAAGGCAGCACAACGGTGTAGCTTAACGGCGGTCAGTGGCTCTCGGTTTCAGCCAGGATCTCTGCTCCGTCCGTTGCAGCGAGGTGTTAGCCTTCGCGATCGCCCTTCATCTCCCAGCACCCGTACCGTTGGGCGATCGCCCTCATCTCCCAGTACCGACATATTTGGGCAATCGCCCCCCGACACCTTTCGGAACCTCGAACTACTGACCCAAATCTACCGCGACTTAAAGTTTGCAACTTACTCGACAGTGTTTGAGAGTGTTCGATTTGACCCAGATCTCGAAGAACCGAGCCTCTGCAAGTGGGGGGCGAATCGCCCACTCACCCGTAAGCTAACTGAACCAGAGCGCTGAGGGCTAACGGTGAAGTTGTGCGGCGGCAGATAGCCTGGGACTCCCATTGATAGCCTCTGTACCGTCCGAACCAACGTAGTGTTAGATGGCTGGCAGCTTCAATTATTTGCGACTTTTCCAGTATCCAGGCTCACGGCTACAATGCATAACCGCCAAAATCAAAATGTAATCTTGCTCAATTGTATAGAGAACGCCATAGGGGAACTTACGTGCCATGCACCGCCGAACCAGAAGTGTTGAAAAATAGATTAAGCGACGAAAAAAAGGGACAGAATGCAGTATTCTGTCCCCTAGTAAACAAAAAATGATGCCTGATGATAGCCTCATTTCCGAAGCTTGTCAAATCGATCTTGATGCAGCTTTGTCCGCATGACTATCCCGTTTTGAACTCGCGCTTGTTCTTTGAAATCTGGTTGACCTTTGTGTTGGACAAGGGCTTAACCAGCATGAGAGACTTATTTTACCGCCTAAATCGTACAGGTGTTGAGGTCGATATATCCACCTTTTCTAAAGCTTGCAAAACTCGAACGGATGGGCACTTTTGTCGAATCTATGCACAGTTGATTGAGCAAGTAAAGCGCAAACAGCCGACCGCGGCTCAGATACTTTTTCCGATTGATTCAACCATCGTTACACTTACCAGCAAGCTATTTTGGCTGCAAGGATATCACCAAGTTAAATTACTGAATGGAATCAACTTAGAGCAAGGATATTCGAGTGAATGCTTGATTCATTTTGGGCAAGGACATGATGCAAAGTTTGCCGATTCGATTAGCACGATGATTCCCGAAAACGGCATCGGCATCATGGATAGAGGCTTCGCAAGCTGGGAATTTCTCGACCAAATGAGTCTCACTCAAACAAAGTTTGTGATGCGAATCAAGAACAATATGAAGACTGAACTTGACCACGACCGTTACCGCGTGGTTTGGTTCTGTGATTTGGAGAGTCGGAGCGAGTTTCGTCTGGCAACTAATGTCAATGAGATGAGCGACGAAGAAATCAGTGATACCTATCGGCATCGTTGGCAAATTGAGGTGTTATGGAAGTTTCTCAAGATGCACTTAAAGCTCGATCGTCTCATCACCAAGAATGTGAATGGGGTGAGTATTCAGATTTATATGGTGCTCATCACGTATTTAATCTTATTGTTAATCGAAATTCCAGCATTCTATGGCAGTGAATTGCTCGACAAGTTTCGGTATTTACAACTGGAACTGAGCCGTCGCTGCTCAATGGTTCATTGGAGCTACGATCTGCTGCCCGAAACACTCGTATGACTCTTGTAAGCTAAAATGTAAAGTTTTCTATCTGGATTCAACACTTCTGGTTTGTTTGGTTTGCGGGTGAGGTATTTTAAATTTTTTTTGAACTACCTCAAAATACCTCACCTTCTTTAGGATTGTCTAGACTTGGTTTGAAACGCTTAATGACTACCGATAAGGAGAGAGTGACTGTCTATCTGCCTGCTGAACTAAAAGCCCGCCTGGAAGAGATTTCCAAGCGGGATAGGCGATCGCTCACTGCGACGATCGAGGTGCTATTGATTGAAGCACTCACAGCGAGAGGCGAATCTTTCTGAGAGGGAGCGTGAAAAAACGCCCAGAATTGAGAAATATCGGCTCGATGAACGGGACTAACTGGGAAAGCCCGTTCAGAAAAACCTAGAAAAAGCCTGAGAACGCTTCCAGTGCCTCTTCTTCTAGCACGGGGCCGATGACTTCGACCGGGCGCTTACCGTGTTTTAGCACCTCTTCGGCGCTGAGCGGCAGTTGGTAGGGCGACTCGCCCTGAGTTTTGTAGAGGCGATCGCTGCTGAGGGCATACATCAGCCGCCCCACGCCGCTCCAAAACACGGCTCCGGCGCACATGGGGCAGGGTTCGGTGCTGGCGTAGAGGGTACATTGCTCCAGCGCCTCCAGGCTGAGGCTTTTGTCCATTTGCCGCAGCAGGTTGGTTTCGGCGTGCCCAGTGCAGTCGTGGTCGGTGATTTGGGTGTTTTCGGCTTCTGCCAGGATTTGCCCCGACGGATTCGCCAGCACCGCGCCAAAGGGTCGGTTGCCTGACTCGCGGGCGCTATGAGACAGGGCGATCGCCCGCCGCAACATGACTAGATCCTGTTCACTTATATTCTGCATTTCGGTCACTCCTCGGTCACACCGCAATCGATACGTCCCTCATCATCTCACCCCACGACTTCACCCTTGTGCTGGTGTCTGGCTTTGTCCTGTGGCTGGTTTGGGAAAGCCGTTGGGAATCTCGAAGCGATCGCCCGTGCGGCAATATTCACAGCCTGCCATCCGGCCGATCGCGCCCAGTTTGTCAGAATCAATCCGGTTGCGATCGCCCAGCACCTCGTCTCGCACAAACAGATGCACCACCTGCCCAATCACCACATGAAACTGACCCACTGGGACAATTCGCAGCGTGCGGCATCCAAACGCCACGGGCGACTCCGCCACGCGAGGCGGCCTCACGACCTTGCTGGGCGCAGGCGACAGGTTCACATAGTCAAACTCCGACTCGCCGTAGGGCAGCGGCTCGGCACATTCCGCCACCTGATGCGCGTAGGATTCGATCGCTAGGTTGATGACGTATTCTCCGGTACCGCCTTCGTTGGGCGGGCGCACGTTCCGCAGCGTGTCTTTTTCGCTGCCGTCGGGCTTCAGGCTGACACTAAACATCAGCGCCAGGGGAATATGCCCCACTGCATTGAAATAGGAAAACGGGGCAAGATTGGCCACGCCCTGGGGCGATAGGCTGGAGACGAAGGCGATCGGACGGGGCACCACGCTGCCGATCAGCAGCTTGTAGCGCAGCGACGGTTCCAGCAACTCTGGATCAATTTCCATAGAGGGTTAGTTTAGAAATTACAGGGGATGGCATGAATTCTGACATGATTCGCGAATGCATCCTGAAACAAGTGCAACAGCGCGGGCCCGACAAGAGCATTTGCCCGTCAGAAGTGGCGCGATCGCTCGGTGGCGAAACCTGGCGATCGCTGATGCCGCTGGTGCGCGAGGTCGGGGCAGACCTGGCGAAATCTGGGGCGATCGTCGTCACGCAGAAGGGCATCCCCGTTGACCCCCAGACTGCCAAAGGACCAATTCGGTTTCAGCAGGCCAGAACTTGGGGCAATTAAGGAAATCTCGTAAACTCTACTCCCCTTTACGCCGTCACTCTCTCCTCAAGTCCCCACCTCTTCCACCGGGCGAAACCGCAGCGCCAACCAGGTCTCGTCAATGGCAACCTGGGCAACCCCTTTTAGTCCTGCCTGGGTCACTGCGTCCCAGCCCATGTCGGGGGTGATGTCGGTTTTCACGCCGGAGCTTTTTTTGGGATAGGCAAACCAGAGCAGCCCGCCAGGTTTTAGCGCTTGCTGGGCGATCGCCAAATGCTCTTTCAGGTCTGCTTTGCTGCTGACAAACAGTTGCACAAAATCTGCACAAAATCTGCACAAAATCGTAGGTGGCACTGGGCTGAGTGTGCAGCGTTGCGCCCTCTGGCAATGGCTCTAATTGCGTAGCATAGTCGGCTGGCGCATTCAGCAACAGCAGGCGAGCGCTGGGTTTGATGCCAAGTTTTTGGGCAAGGGTGCGGGTCATCTCGCCGTTCCTCCTGTGATCTCTATCACGCGATCGCCCCAGTTTGGTCACGTTTGGCGACCGGATGGGTCACTTTATCTTACGGGTAGAATCACGCGATCGCCCCCCGCTCTATCACTTCCCAAACCCGAGAAATCCCCGATATTTAAGACATCCTGAATCGCTTTACGTTCCTGAAAACGTCACTTTTCCTTAGAGCCTCTCACTAACCATGTTTCCGTCTATGAGCCTGCTTCCCGGTGCGATCGCTGAACTCTTTGCCCAAGCCAGTGTAACGGGCGTGTTGACGCTGGCAGATCGCTACGGTCTTCTCGCCGCAATTCTAGAAGATTCATTGAGCGAAGAGGAACGCCACGCCATCAACCGGGTTCTTCGCGCGGTGTGCCGCGGCCATGTCCAGATTGTGGATGAATTGTCTGTGATACTTTAGGGCTGGATATTCACGCCCAACTCACAAATACATGTTCGATCATCTCTCGCTGGGCGTTGCAGACCTGGCTCGCAGCCTTGCCTTCTACGATGCCATCCTTGCCCCACTAAGTGTTACGCGCTGCTTTGCCCTTCCCCACATTGCGGCCTACGGCCCTGGTTCGCGCCCGATGTTTTGGATTGCCCACAAAGCAGAATTTCCCAACCCGATTCAGCCTGCGCCTGGTTTTCATCTCGCGTTCCAGGCCGAGAGTCGTCAGGCCGTAGATGAGTTCTACAAAGCGGCGATCGCCCACGGGGCCACCGACGACGGCCCGCCCGGCCTCCGCCCCCACTATCACCCCAACTACTACGCCGCCTTTGTGCGAGATCCCGATGGGTATCGCATTGAGGCAGTTTGCCATCAGCCTGCTTGAACGTGCGTTTGACCGCAGAACTCAGAAACGACCCCAGTCTAAAAGCGCAATCGCTGCCGGAAGTTGTGGACAGACTCTACCAGCCCAATGGCAACGAAATTGGTGATCAGGGCCGATCGCCCATAACTTAGCCAGGGCAACGGAATCCCGGTGATCGGGGCCAGTCCGATTGTCATACCAATATTGACCAACACCTGAAACACAATCATCGACAGCACGCCGATCGCCAGCAGCGACCCAAAGTTATCTTTGGCGTTTTGCGCGATGATGACTAGCCGGAAGCAAATCAGCCAAAAGCAAATTAGCACTGCCACACAGCCAACAAAGCCCAATTCTTCGCCAATCGCAGAAAAAATAAAATCGGTGTGCTGCTCAGGAATGAAATTCAACTGCGTCTGAGTGCCCTGATTCAGCCCCCGACCAAACAGCCCCCCAGCGCCGATGGCAATGCGCGACTGAATCAGGTGATAGCCGCCGTTGAGGGGGGTCTTTTATCAGGATCGAGGAACAGCGTCAGGCGATCGCGCTGATATTGCTTCAGCATTCCCCAAAGAATTTTGCCCATGCCGCCGGCCACCAAGTTGATGGTTGCTGCGCCAATTGCCCCCGGCAGCGGCCAAGGCAGGGTGCGCCATCCCAAAAAAATCATCAGCGCCGTCCAGGCTAACCAGGCCGGCAAATAGACGCTAAACAAAATAGCCGACACCAGCGGCGACAGCAGCAGCAGCAGCCAGCCGGGATTGGCGTTCGCCCAGTACAGCATCCCCAGGGTAATCGCGCCAAACACCAGACCCGTGCCTAGGTCGGGTTGCAGCATGATGAGCAGCCAGGGTAGGGCGGTAATGGCGATCGCCTGGAGCATGGCCGGAATCGTCGAAGCCGTCCGCTCGTGCAAAATCGCCGCCAGGGAAATAATCACGCCGACCTTGGCAAATTCTGACGGCTGCACGTTGAAGTTGCCAATCGTTACCCAACTCTGGGCCCCATTTGCCGTTGTGCCAATCAGAATCACAATCACCAGCGACACGTTGGTAATGGCATAAATCAGCCAGTGCCAGTTCACCAGGTTATCGTAGCGCCAGCGGGCGATCGCCAGCGCCAGCACCAGCCCCACCCCGCCTGTAATCCAATGCTGAATCCAGTCCGTCAGTTGCAGCGTTAGCTCTGCACTCCGGATCGCCAGCCCCCCCAACACAGTCAGCGCCACCGTCAGCAGCAGCAGCATCCAATCCACGTCCTGCCAGGGATAAACCAGCGACTTCCAGCGGAGACGGCTGATGAAGGACTTTTGTAGCATAGGCCTTAGAAGAGATTGAGAAACCGCGCAAAATCCGAAACCTTGCAACCCCGATAGTAACCGATCGGGCGCTCGATCCAGTCAGGGAAGCCTCGGTTGGAACCATCCCAAAGCTGGTCAACCTGAGTAAACCAGTCTCTCACGGTTCGCTGCAAGTTCCCTGCCGCCTATCTCGTGGCTCTGTGGCTCTCTAGCTTCACTCGTTTTCCTTGCCGTAGGCCTGCCACGACAGATCCACCAGCCCGCTGACAATTGCCGCTGCAACCACCGCATTGCCCTTGCGCCCTTCAATGCGGATATGGGGGACAAGAGAATCTTTTAGCCGCTCCACCGCTGACTCCATGCCGATGAATCCGGCTGGCGTGCCAATCACCAGCGCAGGCTTAATTTCTTCTTTTTCAATCAGATCGACTAATCCAGAGAGGGCGGTTTGGGCTTGCCCAACGACAAAGATGCCCTCTGGGTAGCGCCGAGCCAGCGTCTCGATGCCCCAGGCCACGCGGGTTTTCTCGCGCTGGGGGCGGGTCAGCGCGTCCATGCTGCAATAAACTGGATTGGCAAATGTCGCCTGAATAATGGGCACAATGCCGACCTGCACCATTGGCACATCTACAATAATCGTGCTGCGGGCTGCGAGGGCTGCGGCTCCTGCTTGCAGCGCCTGCTCCGAAAAGCGGAGCAGATCCCGATACTCAAAGTCGGCCGTTGCATAAATAACTCGCCGCACAATTTCATATTCCGCAGGCGAAAAGGCGTGATTGCCTATTTCTCGATCAATGATTCTCAGGCTTTGAGCATCGGTAATATGCCACTCCATGCGCCCGGTTCCTCAGGGTGCTAACTGACATTCAATAGTGGCACATTTCCATCCCGCCGTTGCCCTGCACTTCGCAGAACTTGTGGGAAAAAGCCACCTTCACGAAGCCGCCTCGCCATTTCAGGGAGATTTCCAGGAGATAAAGAAGGAAGGTTCTGACCAGGTCGGTTCGCGTCGGGAAGGCTCATTCCGCCGCCCGCAGAAGTGCCCCCATCCGACCGAACCTTAAGTTTCAGACGGTGTGGAGCCGTTGAACATGGGCGACAAAAACGCCACCAGAGCGCCCATTGCAAAGCCTGCCACGTTCCTCAGCAGGGGCAGCCAGTCGGCAGTGCGGGTAATCACTGGGGCAATGCCAAACGCGATGAACAAAATGCCCCAGAGCGGCGAGAAGATTAGCGCCCACTGCCATGCAATCACCTGACCGGGCTTTCGCGGATGGGCCGCAAAACCGCAAACTATGCCCCCCAGCACAGAGGTAATTAACGTCAAAATCCACTGTTCGCGGGGCAGACCAGGAACCACATTACAGCCGCCCTGGCGCAAGCAGGTTTCAATCGACTGGAGCGCCTGGATGATCGAACTATCTTCACCGTTGTCGCGGACGAAGAACTGGTTTCCATAGCGGGTTTGTAGCTCGATCCAGAAGGTACGGGGGAGAAGATCGTACAGCGCGTCGCCGACGCTGAAGTTGAGCAGGTTGCCGCCGCGCGGGTCAGCGACGAGCATAACGCTCTTGTCGTCGAGTCCCCAAAAGTCTTTGACGGCGCGACCAGGGGTGCGATCGAACTGGGTGAGGACACGCAGTTTCCAGCCCGTTTCGGCTTCAAAATCTTGCAAATGCTGATCCAGCTGGTCTTGCTGGGTGTCGGTGAGGGCGTTTGCCAGGTCGATGATGTTGGTCGGCCGATCGGGCAGCAGGTCTGGGTTGTCGTAGGCATAGGCGGCCGGGGCGATCGCCCAACTCGAAACCACCAGCAGCGTTACGAACAAACCAAGACTCAACCGTGAAAACAATGACCGCAGCATGGGCAAACTTATCAGCTTCATCAGCGTGTAGAGATGACTAGAATCCTAACCTGGGGCAAAGCTTAAGCGATAGCCGCAATTGTTTACGATTCTTTACTTTAGTCTAAATATAGCAGGAGTGAGGACTGAACGTTCGCTCAACCCCACGGACAGGCTTCCTGATTGTCGTCAGCTTTTCGTGAAGCGCTGCATTCCGCAGGTGTAAACAAGTGGCGTAAACAAGTAGTAGACACGGAAACAGCCGCGCCAACGGTCGAGAAGTGGCGCGGACGATTGCGGGAATCGTAAGCAAGCACAAGGCAGTGGGTGAACGCCTGTCAACGAGCGCTGCGGCGTTTATGAGAGGGATGAGAGGGGGGCTTTAGGGTCAATTTTCCAGCGGTGGGGGGTCTTCTTCCCAAAGATCCTGTTCAAAACCGTCGCGGGCTTCGCCTTCCAGAGGTCGAGTGGACGTGGGCGATCGCCGACTCAGCAATGGCGCTGCTGCATCGGGTCTAGCAGGCTCAGACGCAGGGGCATCCTCCCAACGGTTCGGCTCGTTATACTGCTCCGAGCTATAGACCTTGGGCGCATAGCTATCGGGATCGTGGGCGCTGTCAAAGTCGGTCTCTGGGCTGTGGGTCTCTGGGCTGTGGGTCTCTGGGCAGTGGGCAGCATACTTCTCAGTGTGCTTCTCAGCCCCATAGGCGCGAAGCGGGCCGTCCGAATCCTCCCAATCGTCTTGGGCATCGTATCGCTTCGGCGATGCGTGGGGGTATCGATCGGGGCGATCGCCCTCCCAGTCCGGCGGCACGGCGCGGCGGCTGTGGCTTGGTCTGTCTGGCGGCGCAGGCTTCAACAGGGTTTGCCAGGCCGCATGAAACCCGACTACTAGGCTGCGCGTCACGCGCTGGGCTTTTTTTGCCTGCTGCTGCACCCCCAAAAGGCTCTGATCGACCTGCTTGACCATGCGACCCGCACTCTGCACGCCTTCGCTCACGTCATCGGTCAGATCAGTTAGCTCCAGCCCCGTCCGGCGAATCGCGTCCAGCGTAGGCGGCAGATCTCGGTTGAGCGTGTCAAATAGTTTTTCGGCACTGCGGGCGGCCCGCGACAGTTCTCGAACCGCAGGCAGGAGCGCCACTAGCACAGCCGTCAGCGAGACGGCCACCAGGAGCAGCGACAATGCCAGCCAAAACAGGGGATCAGACACGGCAGACTTGTATTAACCTCTGCTCACGTCAAGCTAGAATCGCGGGCCGGGGGACGCAGGTCAGGGGCAGGGCGAGTCTCTTGTTGCGCGGTAGCCTGGCGATCGCGCTGGCTGGCCTCAATGCCGACGGCGATCGCCTCCTTCAGGCGAGACAGCGTGCCATCCCAGTTTTTCAGCGCCGACCCCGACAGGCGGTCGGCCTGAATTTGCACGCTGCTGGAAATATCTTCGGCAATTTCGGGCAGCGCATCGGCGGATTTTTTCAGCAGGCGGCGCGTCTCGCGCCCGGTGCGCGGAGCCAGCAGCAGCCCCGTCACTGCGCCAATTGCCACCCCCACAATTGCCCCTGCCAAGAAGGTTCCTGCCGAACCCGACCGATTGTCTGCCATGTCCCTCTCCTCCTGCCTGTTCTCCTAAAAATCTGCTAAAGCCCTGCCTTGCCCCAAGCTTTATCGTTTCTAGCTTGAGAGGTTCAGTTCGCTACTCTACTCTAAGATCTGACCTCAAGATCTGACCTCGCAATCCAGAGTTGTATCCAACCCAAACGCGCAACAGGTAACGCCCATCAATCCCTGGATTTGCTGTGCCCGCGATAGGCTTGGAGTTGTCGCGCTTGTTTAGGCGTTGCCTTTGCTTTAGCGCGTCTCCGGAACCCAACCCCCCTGCCGCCAAACCAGAGGGATTGCGCTAAGCTGACCAGGGCGATCGCCTGTCGCAGCCGCTGCACCTGGGGACCAACCCGCCGCAGTTGCAGCCGCAGTTGCTCAATAGTGGTCTGCCCCTGGGCGATCGCCACAGGTGCGCCTTGCAACGTCCGAGAGGTTTGGCGCTCGGCATGGGTCAGCGTATCGGCTACCTGTCGCAGCCCCTGCCCCAGTTGCCACACCCACCAAGCTGCATACAACCCAAACAGAGCCAGGCTAAAATTAAGCACCACCACCGCCATCAGCATGGTTTTGGGTTTTCCTCACTCACTGCGTCCACTTCATGAAGTTGCTCGTCATCAAGTCGCCTGTAAACCGCTCGTAAATCACCAGACGCTTGCTGAACCAGTGCTGAACTAGAAGTTCCCCCATTAGGCCTCCTTCCAACGCACCCGACCCCTAAATTCTAATCACAACTGGCCGGATTTAGGCTGAAATCACGCCCAAACTCGACCGTCCCTCGACTCCATCCTGAATCATGCCCCCCGCGCAAAGGGGGATTTTTGAAACATGGCCTCCTCTTCTTCCCTCCCAGTCCTCTATGTCAACCCTGCTACAGGTCGCGACGACGCTAGCGGCAGCCAGTCAGCCCCCTATCGCACCATCACGCGGGCGCTGCGACGGGCGACCTCAGGCACAGTGATCCAGCTTGCGGCAGGAACCTACAGCACCAAGACGGGCGAAACCTTTCCGCTGGTGATTGGTGCGGGGATTACCGTGGTAGGTGATCCGGCCTCGAAGGGCGATCGCCTGATTATCGAAGGCGGCGGCGACTACCTCAGCCCCACCTTTGCCCGACAGAACGTGACGCTGCGGCTGGAGGACAAGGCCGAACTGCGCGGCGTGACGGTGATCAATCCCCAGCCCCAGGGCACAGGCGTTTGGCTGGAAGGAGCGACTGGGGCCAACCCAGCCGCTCGCGTGGCGCAATGCACCTTCACCCGCTGCGGTCAGGGCATCGTGGCCACAGGCAGCGCCCTGCCGGAGGTTGCTGACTGCCTGTTTCAGCAAAACACCGTCAGCGGCATTTCCCTCAGCCGCAACGCCAAAGGCGAACTGTTGCAAAACCTCTGCCAGCAGACCGCAACAGGCATCACCCTCAGCGACAACACCGCGCCTCTGCTGGTGGGCAATCGGCTGGTGCAAAACCGGGTGGGCATTGTGATTTCGGGCAATGCCCGGCCAGTGCTGCGGAATAATGTCGTGGAGCGCAACGGCGAAGACGGTCTGGTGACCGTGGGCAACGCTGCACCCGATCTCGGCAAGCCCCAGGACCCCGGCGGCAACGTGTTTCAAAATAACGGCGCGGCCGATGTGCGAAATAGCACCAGCGCTGTTCTGGCATCCGTGGGCAACCAGATTAATCCAACCCGCGTCAACCTGGGCGCATTGCCATCGGCTAAAGGGTTGGAGTTCATTGCTAGTACGGTGGCAGAGCAGATTCGGCCTATCTCGCAGCCACAGCCGCAGCCACCGCCAGCGCCAACTCCCCCACTGCCGCCCGTCCCGATTCCCGAAACCGGACTGACCGACATATCGGAACATTGGGCAGAGGCGTTTATCGCGGCACTGGTAGAACGCAGCATTATTGGCGGTTTTCCCGACCGCACCTTCAAGCCCGATTTGCCGCTGACGCGGGCCCAGTTCGCCACGATTTTGACGCGCACCTTCGACCTGCCCGCCGTGCGATCGCCCTCCAGTTTTGTCGATGTTGCGCCAGACTTTTGGGCCACAGCGGCGATCGCCCGCGCTGTAGAAATGGGCTTTTTGGCAGGCTTTCCCGATGGCACCTTTCGCCCGAACGTCAACCTGACGCGGGTGCAGTCTATTTTGGCGCTGGTCAACGGGCTGGGGCTGACGGGCGGACATCCGGGGCATCTGGGCGTGTATCGCGATCGCGCCCAAATTCCCACCTACGCCACGATTCCCATTGCCACCGCTACCCAAAAGCGCTTGGTGGTGAACCATCCCCAGGTGGATCTGCTGCGCCCCATGAACGACATCACCCGCGCTGAGGTGTCGGCCATTCTGTACCAGGCACTCGTGATTACTGCCCAGGCTCGCGCCATTCCCTCGCCCTACATCGTGGTTCCCGATACGGTCGCTGTCGCCTTTTCAGACACCACCCGCCACTGGGCAGCAGACTTTATTCAGGGCCTGGTCAGCCAGGGCGCAGTCAGCGGGTTTTCCGACGGCACGTTTCGGCCAGAGTCCGGCATGAGCCGCGCCCAGTATGCCGCGCTTTTGGTCAATACCTTCAATCCACTGCCCCGGCGGCCCGCGCTGGAGTTTACCGATGTGCCCACGACGCACTGGGCCTATCGCGCCATTCAGCAAGCCTATCGCGGCAAGCTGCTGTCGGGTGTGGGCGAAAACCAGTTCCGCCCTGACCAGAACGTGCGGCGCATCGAGGTGCTGCTGTCGCTGGTGAATGGGCTGGGGCTGCCGCCCGGAAATCCGCTGCTGCTCAACCGCTATACCGACCGCGACACGCTGCCCACCTTTGCCCAGCCCGCTGTGGCCAGCGCCACAGGCCAGCGCCTCGTGGTCAACTATCCCGATCTCAATCGCCTGGAACCCTTGCGCGAAGCCACCCGCGCCGAAGTGACGGCGATGGTGTATCAGGCGCTGGTGCAGGCGGGGCGATCGCCCGCGATTTTCTCTCCCTACATCGTTGAGCCAGAGGTGGCGGCGCAGTCTGCAATGGCTCCAGCAGCCCCGTCGGTGGGGCAATCGTCTCCGCCAGGCAGCTATCCCGCCGGCCGACGGTCGGATCTGCCAATGGTGATCCTCGATCCGGGGCACGGCGGCGCTGATCCGGGTGTCGTTGTGGGCGAAGTCCAGGAAAAAGACCTGACGCTGGCGATCGCCCTGGACATGGCCAAACTGCTCCAAGACTATGGCGTGCGAACCCGCCTCACCCGCACGGACGATCGCACGGTGTCGCTGGGCGATCGCCTTGCGATTCTGCAACAAACCCAACCCTCGCCCAGCGCCCTGATCAGCCTGCACCTCAACGCCACCCGTCCGCCGCGCCCCGCCGTCAACGGGCTGGAAACCTACCACGCGCCCGACTCCGCCGAGAGCCGCCGCCTAGCCCAGGGCATCCACACCAATCTTGTGCAAACGCTGGAAATGGGCGATCGCGGCATTCGCACCGCCGCCTTTGCCCTGCTGCGTCAGCCGATTCCCGCTGTGCATCTGGAACTAGGATATCTAACTGGCGAAACGGACTTTACCAATCTGACCCATCCCGACTATCGTCAGCGGCTGGGAAAGGCGATCGCCCTGGCAGTCGTGCAGTTTGTAAAGCAAACCGTGGGGTAAAGGTGGTAGACAGGAGAGCCGAAGATGATGCGATGATAGGAGGGAAAAATAGTTGAGATGTCTTCCTGTCAACCCAATGCGTCCCTGCCTGCCTCCTGCGCCGCTCAAACCTGGCGATTTGCTGCGTGTGATTACTCCCAGTGGGGCCCTGCGAGAGATGGAGGCGTTTCATCTGGGCGTGGAAATTTGGCGATCGCACGGCTATCGAGTCGAGGTGCCGCCCCACATCGACAAGCGCTGGGGCTATCTGGCAGGAACCGATCTGGAGCGGCGCGAGCAGTTTGCCGATGCCTGGAATGACCCAAAGTGTCGCGGCATTCTCTGTGCGCGGGGCGGCTATGGCGGCACTCGCCTGCTGGAGGAATGGGACTGGGGCACAGCGGAACCCAAGTGGCTGATTGGCTTTTCGGACATTACTAGCCTGCTGTGGGGGCTGGCGCAGCAGGGCATCTCCGGCGTGCATGGGCCTGTGCTGACCACGCTGTGCGTCGAGCCAGACTGGTCGGTGGAACGGCTGATCCATTATGTAGAAGGCAAGCCCCTTGCCCCGCTGAAGGGCGATGGCTGGGGCGGCGGCATGGCCAAGGGGCTGCTGCTGCCTGCAAACCTGACCGTGGCGACGCATTTGCTGCATACGCCGCTCCAGCCTGATCTGAATGGCGTAATCCTGGCGCTGGAGGATGTGATGGAAGCGCCCTACCGCATCGACCGAATGCTGACCCAGTGGCGCATGAGCGGCTTGCTGTCGCAGGTGCGCGGCGTTGCGCTGGGCCGCTTTAGCCAGTGCGACGCGCCGCAGCACATCCCCAGCTTTTCGGTGGAGGGGGTGTTGAGCGATCGCCTCAGTGATTTGGGCATTCCGGTCGTGTCTGATCTGCCCTTTGGCCACGACGGCAGCAATGCAGCGCTGCCCGTTGGTGTACCCGTCTGGCTGGATGGCGATCGCGGCATCCTCAGCTTTGAAGGCGAATAAGCGATAATGGCGCAGGTTCAAATTCACCCCAGTTGCCGAATCTCTACCCTGACCCCCTTATGCCCACTCGTATCCTGCTGCAAACGACGCTGCTATCGGGCGGCGACGACTGGACGATTGACCGATTTTCCATGCTGGAAGCCTATCTCAAGTCGCTGACCGATGAGAACGGCAAGCCCTTGTGTGAAGTAACCGCCCGCGATCGCCAGCCCGATGCTAGCGGCGACGACCCCGTTCTCAGCCAGCTCAGCCGCACCGACTTTGACCAGCTCTGGCTGCTGGCGCTGGATACCGGCGATGGCCTCAGCCCCAATGATCAGGCCGGAATCTTGCGCTTCCATCAGCAAGGCGGTGGCATCTTTAGCACCCGCGACCACCAAGACATGGGGCTGTCGATGGTGGCGATTCCACCGCTGGGCGGTTTCCACTATTTTCATACGCAGAACCTCGACCCTGACGAGTCGCGCTGCTGCGAAGACGACTGTGAAACGAAGACGATCTCTTTTCCCAATTATCACTCTGGTCGCAATGGTGACTATCAGCACATCACGCCGCTAGAGCCGCTGCACGACCTGCTGCGCCGATCCGACGGCAGCGCGATCGCCCTGTTTCCTGCCCATCCCCACGAAGGCGGCGTTGGCGTACCCAACGGCGCAACTCATGCCCGCGTCATCGCTACCGGAACCAGCAAAATCACCGGTCGAGAGTTTAACCTGGTGGTTGCAGCAGAAGGCGTTGAGCAGGATGGACAACGCACCGGGCGCATCGTGGCCCAGTCCACGTTTCATCATCTGGCGGATTACAACTGGGATGTGGGCACAGGCTGCCCCAGCTTTGTGGCAGAACCACCGGGAACCGGGATGAAAGATAACCCCCAGGCGATCGCCGATATTCACTGCTATGTCAGCAACTTGGTGCGCTGGCTAGGAAATTAGGGGTGAATGACAGGGAGATTGGGGAATTGAAAGCTGGAAACCGTTCGCCCCCAATCCCCAATCCAAAACCCACAATCCAAAATCTAAAGCCCGGACTAGCCGATCTTTTCGTGGCGATAGAGTGTGTAGGAATCGAACAAAATACCCACCAGGCTAGACACGGACGCAATCACCAGCATTCCATGCAGCGGGTTGCCACTGCCAAAGACTCGCAAAAACTCGACCACTGGAGCAATGCCGGCCTGACTCATAACTTCCAGGCTGGGAATTTCTTGCAGCAACCGCAGCGGCACTAGCAAACAGCCCACCAGCACCACAGGCAGCAAAAAGCTGAAAATGGCTGTAATCAGGAGCGATCGCATCAGGTTAGGAAACATACGCATAACGTGTGACAAAACCAGGGAAACGAACGGTGGCAGAGTTTAGGACGCAAAGTGCGATAGGCAAGTGCAGCAAAATACAGGTGCAATGGATAAGCCCTATATTCGGTGCAATCGCTCACGATGCAGACTGAACCAGCGCAAGCTCGACCCCGTTTTGGCGATCGCCCCAGTCAGCCTGTTGCATCCAAGATAGGCGGAATCTGGGGCGACCCGCAGAATATGACAGAAATCTTAAATCGCTCTCAGAAAACGCAATCTGCGAGCGATCGCCCCAGAGAAATCACTGAGACAACCTGAAACCGATGAGTATTCGCGGCTTCTAGCACACTCCAACCCCAAAGCGCGGCCGAGAAACCGGGGTCGGGGCGATCGCCCGTCCTGCCCTTTCTGAATTCTGTAACGCTGAGTTAAGAAAGACACCCGGAATCAAGCCCCTGCTTTCTAGAGCAACCCGATTCAGTTTCTAGCGCGATCGAGTCATGTTAGAGGGGCGAAGTTCGCATAGTATCAATCTATTGCACACCCTAGAGAGTCGGCGGAAACATCCTTGAGTACGGAGTTGGGAAATTCGAGTTTGGGGCGCTGGTGGCGACGGCTCGTGGCAGCAGTGTTTCTGGGCGGGCAGGTGCTGGTCCACCTGCTAACGGGCAAAATCCACGTCCGCAATACGTCAGAGCAAATGGCCGTCGTGGGGCCAGAGTCGTTGCCCATCAACCTGCTGACTGCGCTGACCGTAGGGATGGTGTTTACCATCGGCGTGGCGCGAGAATTCATCGCCTTTGGGGCAGGAACGGCGGTGGGGGGCGTTTTGGCGATCGCCCTCTCGCGGGAACTGGCCCCTCTGGTCACGGCGATCGTGGTCACAGGGCGCATCGGGTCTGCCTTTGCGGCGGAAATCGGCACCATGCAAGTGACGGAGCAAATCGACGCGCTCTACATGCTGAAAACCGACCCCATCGACTACCTGGTTATTCCCCGCGTCATTGCCTGCTGCCTCATGCTGCCGCTGCTGACGGTGTTGTCCTTCGTCACGGGAATGGCAGGCGGCGCAATTCTGGCGGAGTCGCTTTACAATATCTCGACGCAGGTTTTTCTCGACTCTGCCCAAAACCTCTTGCGAGAGTGGGATTTGATCAGCGCCTTGATCAAGTCGGTGGTGTTTGGGGCGCTGATTGCCATCATCGGCTGTAGCTGGGGCCTCACCACCACGGGCGGCGCAAAAGGGGTTGGTCAATCCACCACTGCCGCCGTGGTGACAGCGCTGCTAGCGATCTTTGTCAGCAACTTTTTCATGTCTTGGCTCATGTTCAGAAGCATCGACACTGGCGCTTCGTTCTGATGCTGGCGGCTTAGCGGGTTCCACGGGTAACCACGGCGGGCAATTCAACTCGGTGTTCTCAAACCGCATTCTGAGAGGGCTGTCGGCAACACGACTTAGAATAGAGGGGAATCTCTTAACGTCGCTGTCAAAGATCAACTCGAAAATCCAACGTGAACTCACCCTCTGCGATCGCCCCTACGGATACTGTGACGCTTGCGCCCAGCTATCGATTGCCCATCGGACTCCTGCTGCTGGCGCTGCCGCTGGTGTGGCTCCAGGTTTGGGTCGGTGCGGCGGTTGGGCTGTTTGGCGTGTTCCTGCTGGTGCAAACCGCAACGCTGCGGCTCCAATTTACCGCCACTGCCCTCGACATCTTTCGTGGCGAAACGCTCATCCGCCGTTTTCCCTATCAGGACTGGCAAAACTGGGCGATTTTCTGGCCGCCCGTGCCGATTCTCTTCTATTTCAAAGAGGTGAACAGTATCCATTTTTTGCCAATTCTATTTGACCCCAAAGCCCTACAAGCCTGCCTGGAGCAGCGCTGTCCGACCGTTTCCGAGTAAGTTGCCTCATGAACCCAGACGAATCCAACGAAGATTTTTTTGACTCGGACGAGGAGAAGCCTTCTCAGTCCGCCGATGCGAATTTCACCCCCTCCTCCAGCGAAATGCCCGACGGTGCCGTTGCGCCGCTCAGCCTTGCGGCTCCAACCCCGCAGCCCGGTAATGACGAGAGCAGCGTCGGGGCGATCGCCAGTTCAGACGAGACGAGCCATTCGGAGTTTTCGCCAGAAGGTGCGTCTGACCCTGCGCCCTTAGACCTGTCTGAGGGAGAGACCGGCGACTGGATTGCAGCATCACAGCCCAGTGCGGAGCCGACGGCCGCTCAAGCGGATGGGTCAATGGATTCCGATGATGACTCTCCAACGGCGATCGCCGCACGGGTTGCTGCCCTCAGAGCGCAAGAGCAAGACCTGAAGCGGGCGATCGCCCAACTCCAGGCCGATTTTGCCGCCACCGAGCGAATGCTGGGTCGCCTGGCCCGCGAAAGTTTGGGCGAGTTGGAACAGCGGAAACAAGCCCTGCAAGTGTCTGTAGAACAGTTGGAGCGTCGCCAGGAGCGCATTCGCGCCGAAATGCGGAGTACCTTTGCAGGCAGTTCGCAAGATATCGCCATCCGCATCCAGGGCTTCAAAGATTACCTGGTGGGCAGCCTGCAAGATTTAGTGACGCTGGCGGATGACCTGAAACTGTCTGCACCGCCACCGCGAGAGCGGGAGCGCGATCGAGAGCGGGAAAAAGAGCGCGAAGAACCCGCCCCCAAGCCTAAGTTCGGCGAACCTGCGTTTCAAGAAGAAA
Organism: Leptolyngbya sp. O-77; assembly: GCF_001548395.1. Lineage (NCBI taxonomy): Bacteria > Bacillati > Cyanobacteriota > Cyanophyceae > Leptolyngbyales > Leptolyngbyaceae > Leptolyngbya > Leptolyngbya sp. O-77. The sequence goes on along the minus strand of NZ_AP017367.1, from coordinate 3,596,820 downwards.
CCCGGCAGATCCGCAAACTGCTGGAGCAATATCGCACCTCGCCCGACTATTATGGCCCCGCCTGGCAACTGCGCCGCACCTTCGAGCCTGTCCACGCCGAGCGCGTTGCCAACTGGTTCTTTACTCAGGGCGGCCGCGGCGCAACCCGAACGATGGGGTCTCGCCTGCAAAACATCCTGGTGGCCTCGGCGATTATCTCCATCCTGCGGAAGCTGTATGGTCCCAAGGTGCGGACGCTGATTCTGGCAGACACGCCAGAACGGCTGGGCGAGTGGCGGCGCGGTCTGCAAGACTGCCTCGGCATTTCCCGCACCGATTTTGGGGCAGACCAGGGCGTGGTGCTGTTTGAAGCGCCGGAGCCTCTGGCCCAGCGGGCCGATCGCCTGCTCAAGCAAAAGCAGCTACCGCTGATCATCATGGACGAGTCGGAAGACGTGGTCAACCTGTCGCTGCTGCAATTCCCGCTGTGGATTGCCTTCGCCAGTGATCCTACCCGCCCAATGGTGTATTAGCCTTCTCGCGAGGGGCGGCAACTGGGGCGATCGCCCACGCCTAATCGCCCACGCCTAATCGCCCACGCTTAATCGCCCACGCCTAAAATTCAGCCCCAAACTCCCAAATCCCAAACCTAAAATTTCAAACCTAAAATCCCAAATCTGACCCTCCCTATTGCTCTGCCGCCACAATCCGACGCAACGCCTGAACGCGGATAGCGGCTTGCACACTATCGTTGCGGGATTCTAGATCGGCCAGGGCTTCTAGCATCCTGATGCGGAGCGATCGCAGTTGGGGCGATGCTGGCGAACTGAGCGTCAGCGCCAGGGCATCGTACCAGATGCCGCTTTCGGCCATCTGCTGGGCATCGCGCACGGGGTCTGCCGAACGCGCCGCAGTCGGCGCAACCACCACAAACTCCGCCACATCGCGCAGGTTCAGCGACGGGCGATTGCTGTCGCACACCAGCACCACGCGCCACACGTAGGTTTCACCCACCGCGAGATCCTGCGGCACCGTCCAGGTCATGATGCCCGCGCGGCTGATGAGGGTTTCGTCTAGCAGCGGCGGCTCAGTTTCTCGTTCAAAATCCCGCAGGGTTCCCCGAAATACCTGAATCGCCAGGCTTCCCGGCACATCTCCAGGCACATACCAGGCGAGGGTCGGTCGGCGGGTGCTGGTCTGCCCCTGGTGAAACTGGGGCGCAAGGGCGAGCAGCGGTAGGTTGGTGCGGCTGGTGCAACTGCTCTGCTGCTCAGCACCGACAAAGGTTCTGACCCCGCCGCCAGGGGCGGGTGCTTGATAGCCTGAATTTGGCGGCGGCGGCATGTAGGACTTGAGCGCAGCGGGGGGCTGCGAGGGTTTTGCCTGCCCGACGGTTGCCGGGAATAAGACACCCAGGAGGGTAAGCCCCAGCACGCATCCAGTGGCGATCGCCGGGGGCAGAACACGCCGCCTGGATAGTCGATGAAAACGCGAACGCCGGGTCATGGGGGAACCTCCTCGTTCAGGGCTAGGTTAAAGGTCAATGCGGTGGAAGGGGAGGGATTTGGATTTTGGATAGCTGCCCTGGTCCCAGTCCCTTCGATAAGACTCTATTCAATGAGCTAATTCACCTATGCATTAGGCTACTGGAGAAAATTTCTTTTGCCTATGAAGAGTTTGGAAAGATCGCTGGCGAGTTTGGGAGGGGGCGATCGCCCAAAACCGTCATCCCCCTTGCAGAAAACAACATGACATCAGAATAGGGTTCAACTTCACATCCAAAATCGAATCTTACTGGGGTTCCATTTCAACTCACACAGTGTTCCGTGAGGCGTGATTGGCTCTCGACGAAACTTCCCGCCAAGCTGGTTCGCGATGCTTTCCGCAATTTGTGTGCCGCGCCCTCCGACCGCAGAGGATTTGACAGATTTTTCTGATTCAAATCCCTTGCCGTTGTCAATCACGCGGATGAGATTATTCCCGTCTTCCTGCTTGCACACAACGTTCAACTGTGTGGTTCCAACAGCATACTTGCCAACGTTGCACAGCGTCTCTTCTAAAAACCGACAGAGTTCTCTTTTGTGTTCCATCGTAAGTCCAGAAGTCTCTAACGGCTCGAAGGTAGTCAGTCGCAACTTCAAGGTTCTGAAGCAGTCAAAATCTCGCCGCAGCGTGTAGTCATAGACTTCGTACAGCGCTTCCTCGAAGGGGCCATTCAGGTCGAGGGCCTGATCTTCGGAGAGGTAGAGGCTGCCATCTTCTGTCAGGATTTCTTTGCGAACCGAATCGTAGACGACGCGCAGTTCTCGGTTGAGAAGCTCTAGCTCGGTTTCCCACTGGCTTTCGGGCAGGTGGCCTGAGCGGGTTTTGCTGAGCAGGCGCGACAGGGTTTGCAGCGGGCCGCTGTGGATGGCGTTGAAGGTGTGGTCGATGACATATTGGCGATCGCGCAGTTGCAGTTTCAAATCTTGCTGATGGCGATAGAAGAGTGCTGCCGTCAGCCCCACGCCATTCAGGAAAAACGCCAGCAGCGCAGGCACCAGCGGCACCCACCAGCCCGCCAGCAGCAGCGCAAAGCACAGCCCCAGCAAAATGATTAACCCCAGCCCCAGCCCCGCCAGAATCCGCAGGGGACTGACCAGAAACCGCCCCAGCCCGATGCCCAAAATGCCCCAAAGAATCAGCCAGCCATATTCCCAGGGTTCTGCCCAGCCGCGCAGCAGCGGCCGCCCGTAGAGCGCGGCTTGAATGATCTGGCTGGTGGCGTGGGCGTGGGCTTCGACTCCGGCGAGGGTTCCCGCCGCCATCTCTGGGACGCTGGTGACGGCGGCCACCGAGTTGAAGGTGTCGCGCACGCTGGGGGCGACCATGCCAATCAGCACGATGCGATCGCGCACTTTTTCTGCTGAAACCTGCCCCGCCAGCACCTCGCGCAGGGTGACGATCTCAAACGGGCGATCGCCGCTGCGAAAGAACAGCAGCGTTTCTACTTCCATCGGCTGCAACTGGCGATAGCTGCCCGTGTTGGGTTGGGTGCGCGGCAGTTCTGCCGGGCCAAACCGCATGGCATAGGGATCACGAAGACCGCCTTCCAGAGACACGCCGCGATCAGACAAAAATCGCTCTGCCAGACGCTGCGCCAGCGACAGGCGAAACTCGGTCTTGGCTGCGTTGTAGCTACCGAGGGCGCTGCGGCGAAGCTTGCCATCCAGATCGGTGGGCAGGTCTGAAAAGCCAACTTGGGTATCGGGCAGGTCGGCGGGCGGGGCGATCGCCCGTCCAATCACTTTTTCAATGCCAAACAGGTTGGGCTGGCTGCGAAACAGGGCCGCCAGCTCTGCGCTGCCCGGCTCCTGGGGCAAGTCTCGGTAGAGGTCAAGGGCGATCGCCGTTGGCGCTGCCTGTTGCAACGTTCGGATCAGCGCCGCCAGTTGCTCATCGGGAATCGGATACTGCCCGATCGCCTGAATGTCGTCTTCGTCGATGCCGACGATCAGGATGTGCGGGTCGGTGGGTTCTGCCGGACGCAGCCGCAGCAGCGCATCCAGCGCCAGCAACTCCAGCACTTGCAGGCCGCCCGTCAGCCTTAGCAGCGCCACCAGCCCAATCACTGCCAACCCTGGCAGCGCCCCTGCTTTCCAGATGCGCCACTCGCGCCGCAGCGCAGTCCAGGGCGTTTGTCGCTTACTCATCTAGTCGATCAGCCCTTCTTCGCGGGCGCGGATTTCGGTCTGGATGCGGTTGTTTTTACCCGTGTCGGGATACACGCCCAGCGCGTCTTGCACCTGCGTCCAATAGTGGCGGACGGTGCGCTCGGCGACGTTCATCCGTTCGGCGATCGCCTTATCTTGCAGCCCTTCCTGAAACGCCAACCGCAGCACCTCCAACCACTCTGGTTTGATTTCCAACCCAGTTCGCATTTCCTTTGGCGTAAACACGAGCCCCTGCATTGCCCACTCCACCTTGGTTAACATTTCCTTTAGCGACAGGCTCTTGTCGGCAATAATAAAGCCGCCTTCGTGGGCATTGATCGCAGGCTTTAGCCGCACCAGCGATTTGGCATTGGCGCTTTGCACCACGATGTTGAGAGTAGGATATTGCTGCATCAGCGTCCGCAGCAGTTGCAATCCCACGTCCGGGCGCGAGGGCTGGCCGGGCTGTGCGGGCAGCGCCAAGTCCACTACTGCCAGATCAGGCTGGGCTTGAGCAATTTGGGCAAGGGCGCTGGCTGCGGTTTGGGCAGTAGTGATTTGGGCATCGGCATACTGCTGCTTTAGCGCTTCCACTGTGCTGTTTAGCACGAGTTCGTGGTCATCCACGACAACAATTTTCTTGAGTGCAGCGGTTTCCGCCATTTGCGCCTCCCGTCGTCTCTCCCTTTCTAGCTTAAGCGCAAGCGCTGCGGCCATTTGCGATCGCCGTTTTTGGCTCCTGTCCGCCGCGACACCGGGGTTAAAGGCTAATGCTCGGGTCATAATGCGTCATCCTTGCTCTTGCATAACGTGGATAGGGGGCGAATCCGAGAGAAACTGAGGGTCGCAAAACTCATCCGCATTTCAGCCCAGGCTCAACTCCCTGCTAACATCGGGGGGCCGATGGGTCTGGCGAGAGCCGCCAGCGAAACTGCCAAACGATGCGCTGTGCCTGTCGCCGTCGGGTGCAGCGGCCCGGAGCCAGCACCGCAAACGCACGACTGAGCAACTCCCACTGGGGCGATCGCCCTGCCGCCTCTGCCGCTGCCACCGTTGGATACTCCAGACGAATGGTCAGTACGCCAATGTGACCGATGCTAAGGGGCGATCGCTCTGCCAGTTCCAGGGCAACGGCCTTTGGCCCGTCACCCGCCGACTGGGTTCCCCGCAGCAGATGCTTCAACATCGACAGCAACAGCGACACCCGCAGCGTCGGCTCTACGGGCCAGCTTGGGGGCAAACACAGCAGCAGCCTCGGACAGCCTGACAACTCTGCCTCCTGCGCCCAAGCCTGAAGCGCCAGCGGCAGGCTAGTTTCCAGATACGGCGGCGACAGGTCATCACTCAGCCGCACCAGTTGCCCGTTGAGTAGCGTCACCTGTGCCATCCAGGCGGGCTGCTCGGTGAGGGGTTTGCTCAGAGTATCCGAGTTCATTTCCAACTGTCGCCGCATGACGAAGATATTCTGCAAAGGGCCGTTGCGTACCTGCTCCGCCTCGCGACAAAGCCAGTGGTGCTGCTGCTCAAACCACCACCGCAAGGCTCGCTGCGTTTGCCAATGAAACACTGCCAGCCAAACCAGGACACCGATCAACAGCACAGAAATCACAAAGGAACCCGGAATCGCAAACGCGAAATAGTGGTTTAAGAACTGAACCGCTCAAGTTGGGCTGGGGTGGGACACTTTCCAAACTGGAACTGCACCACACTCAGAACTATATCGGAGCCACCCAGCCGCAGGGCTGAAGTTTTTGCTCAAAGGATTTGTCAAAACCTGAAAACTTGCTTGCACTTTTCTGCAATCGCTCATTAAAGGAACGGCTGAAACTGCTGAATTTAATGAACTTTTTAGGTGCGTTTCACCCAAAAGCAGGATGGTAGACTATGGGCAACTTTTGCTCTCTGGAAAGCGTCTATGCGTCCCCAAACCTGCACCCTGCCCCAAAGCTCTGATTGGTCTGGGCCACCCCAGGCAACTGTCACAGCCATTGCGCTCACGGCGGCCCTGGGACTGTTGACCGCCTTGCCATCCACTGCCCAGGCGCAGGCAATTCTTGAAGATGGCACGCTGGGGGCAGAAAGCTCCGTGGTGACGCGGGATGTGCTGATTCGCGGTATCTTGAGCGATCGCATTGATGGCGGCGCACGGCGCGGGGCAAACTTGTTTCACAGCTTTGAGCAATTCAATATCGACGCGGGGCGGGGTGCATATTTCGCCAATCCTGCTGGGGTGGAAGCCATCTTTAGCCGCGTCACCGGGGGCGACCCGTCCAATATTTTGGGACGGCTGGGCGTGTTGGGCAGCGCCGACCTGTATTTCCTCAACCCCAACGGCGTTCTGTTTGGCCCTGCCGCCAGCCTCGATCTCCAGGGGTCTTTCCTGGCTACTACCGCCAGCGGCTTCCAGTTTGGCGACCTAGGACGATTCAGCGCCACTGCCCCCGAAGTTCCCTCGGCATTGCTGACCATCAATCCCTCAGCGCTATTTTTCAACCAGGTGGCGGCAGGCAGCATCGTCAACCGCTCCGTCACGCCTGTTGCTCCGGGCAGCACGTTTTTGGTGGGGCTGCGGGTTCCCAATGGGCAAAGCCTGACGCTGCTGGGCGGTGACGTGCAGGTCGAAGGAGGACGGTTGAGCGCCTTTGGCGGCCGCATTGATATCGGCGCAGTGAGCGCAGGCGGCACGGTGCAGCTCAATCCCAACGGCAGCCTGGTCATTCCCGACAGCGTGGCGCGGGGTGACGTGACCTTTACCAATGGCGCAATTGTGGACGTGCTGCTGGGGGACAAGGGCGATATTAGCGTCACAGCGCGGAACATCTCAGTGCTGGGCGATAGCGAGTTGCAGGCGGGCATCGCATCTACCTTCGGCGCGGAGGGCAGCCAAGCGGGCGACCTCCGGCTGAATGCAACGGGCACCGTGCGAATCGCAGAAGGCAGCCTCGTGAGAAACCGCGTGAATGAAAACGCGATTGGCAACGCGGGCAATGTGGAAATTGTGGCAAATCAACTGGAGTTGCTAGACACGGCCCAGATCAGCACCAGTACGCTAGGGCAGGGCAATGCGGGGAACGTGATTCTGACGGTGGGCGATCGCATCTTACTCGACGGCGGCGACATCTTTAGTCGCGTGGGAGAAGAAACTCTGGCCCTGGACGACAGCATTCAGCTTCAGGGCGGCAACATTCAAATTACCACGGGGTCTCTGGTATTGCTCAACGGATCGCAACTGCTCGCCAACACCGCAGGGCAGGGCAACGCAGGCAGCATCCTGATCCGGGCCCGCGAAGACGTGACCTTTCAGGGACGCAGCTCTACGGATACTTCGCTGCCATCCGCTGCCTTTGTTCGCGTTGATGAAGGAGCCAGAGGACGCGGCGGCAATATCGACATTCAATCCCGCAACCTGTTTGTGCTGGAGGGGGCGCGACTGTTTGCAGGTACGCTGGGGACGGGTGACTCTGGCGACATTATTGTTAATGTCACTGGCTTGGTGCGCTTCGCCGGAACTGGCCCAAACGGGCAAACCAGCGTTGCCTTCGCAAATGTTGAAGGAAACGGCGTAGGCGATGGCGGCGACATCAATATTTCCACTAATGTTCTGGAGATGGCAGATGGCGCTCAATTGGTTGCCGATACTCGTGCCAGGGGCAACGCAGGCAGCGTGATTATTACTGCGGGCGATCGCGTTTCGCTCGACGGCGGTGGCACCAGCATTTTCACCAATGTTGGGAAGGACACTCTGGTTTTGGACGACACGATTCAGCTCCGAGCAGGCGATATTCGCATCACCTCAGGCACTCTAACTGTGACCAATGGCGCACAGTTGCAGTCAGATACCACCGGACAAGGTGACGCAGGTAGCGTGATTGTCCGAGCAACGGGAGACGTGACGTTTCAGGGACGCAGCGCCAATGGCTCGTTGCCTTCCTCTGCCTTTAGCCGAGTGGGTGCAGGTGGACAAGGGCGTGGCGGCAATATCGATATTCGTAGCCGTAACTTATTCGTGCTGGATGGAGCGCGGCTATTTTCGGGCACGCTGGGCGAGGGCGATTCGGGCGACATCATCATCAATGCCACCGGGCGAGTGCGATTTGCCGGAACCAGCCCCACCGGGCAAACCAGCGTAGTATTCGCCAATACAGAGGGAAACGCGGTAGGCAATGGAGGCAACATCAGCCTGACCGCCAACGTGCTAGAGATGGCTGACGGGGCGCAACTGATCGCCAGCACGAGCGCTGAAGGGAATGCGGGAGACGTGGTGATTCGAGTGGGCGATCGCATCTTACTCGACGGCGGCGACATCTTTAGTCGCGTGGGAGAAGAAACTCTGGCCCTGGACGACAGCATTCAGCTTCGCGGCGGCACTATTGACATTGAAACAGGGTCACTGTCGGTGCTAAACGGCGCACAGCTTTTGTCCAATACCAACGGTCAGGGCGACGCAGGAGATGTTTTGATTCGGGCAACTGGCGATGTACTGTTTCAGGGACTCAGTGCCGATCAGCAGTTCACCAGCGCAATCTTTAGCCGAGTCAACGATGGTGCGGTGGGGCGCGGCGGCAACATCGACATCCAGGCCCGCAACCTCTCTGTGCTTTATGGGGCGCGGCTGTTTTCGGGTACGTTGGGGAAAGGCGATTCCGGCGACATTATTATCCACGCAACAGAGCGAGTTCGCTTTGCTGGAACCGGCCCAAGCGGCCAGGTCAGCGTCGCGTTTGCCAATGTTGAAGGGGATGCTGTTGGAAATGGCGGTGATATTCGCATTCACGCTAATAGATTGGAGCTTGCTAACGGGGCACAGTTCGTTGCCAGCACTGGCGCACAGGGCAATGCTGGCGATGTGATTCTTCGAGCGAACGATCGCATCTCCCTCGACGGCGACGGCACCGCTATTTTCAGCAGCGTGGGCGCAGATACGCTAGCGCTGGACGACGACGTTCGGCTGCGGGGCGGCGCGATCGATATCGAGACGGGTTCGCTGTTTCTTACCAATGGCGCGTCGTTGGTGGCCAACACCTCCGGGCGGGGCAATGCAGGTCAAGTGAGGATTCGGGCGGGCGATCGCATCTTCCTCTCTGGCACAGGCACAAGCATTTTCAGCGGTGTAGACACTGGCGGAATCGGGCAAGGCGGCAGGGTAAATATCAGAACCGGATCGCTGGCCATCACCCGTGGGGCCCAACTGGTTGCCAATACACGCGGAGAGGGCAATGCAGGCGACATCCGAGTGATCGCAACAGGCAATATCCGACTGGCGGGCTTCACTAATGAAACAGGGCGCTCCAGCGCTCTATTTACCAATACGAATTCTGGCGCACAGGGGCGCGGTGGCGAAATTTTCATTCGAGCCAACCGCCTGCGAATTTTAAATGGGGCTGCGGTTTATGCGGTTAGTGAAAACAACCGTCGGGGCGGCAGCATTCGCCTATCGGTCAACGAGTTTGAGTCCACGGGCGGCGGGCAGGTGATTGCCAGCGCGTTGCGGCGGGGGCGGGCGGGCAGCATTACGCTCGACGGTGGCGAGCTCACGTTTTCGGGCAGTGATCCGACAGTGGGCGATCGCCGCGAAAAATTTGGCACTGCGGTCGCCAACGCGGGCGATGGACAGAGCGGCTTGTTTGCCGACACCCAGCCCAACTCCAGAGGGCGCGGCGGCAGCATCACCGTGCGCGGTGGCAGTTTGCAGCTTGGCGATCGCGCTACCATTTCTGCCCAAACCGAAGGGCGAGGAGATGCGGGCGATATCAACATCGCAATTCGTGGCCGCACGCAGTTGAGCAACGCAAACATCACGGCAGCCGGACGACTTGCCGCAGGCGGCAGCATCACGCTTCGCACAGGCAGCCTGAACCTGGACGATAATGCTGCGATTACTGCCGCCAACAGGGGAGGACGCACGGCGGGCAATATCCGGATTCAAGTGGGCGATCGCACCTCACTCAGCAACAGCAACATCACTGCCGCCAGCCGACGAGATGCAGGCGGGAACATTACGCTGAACACGGGCGATCTGTTTCTAACTCAGCGAGCAGCCATCACCGCCGCCAGCAACGGACGTGGCACGGCGGGCAATATCCGGATTCAGGTGGGCGATCGCCTGCAAATGTCCGACAGCGACATCACCACCCGCGCCCCACGCTCCTCCGGCGGCAACATTGAGATCAACACAGGCGAACTTGCTTCCAACAGCGTTACCTTACTCGAAGGCGACAGCGACATCACCACCGACAGCAAACTCGACGGCGGCAACATCACCATCGGCGGCGCTGGGGTTGTGGCGTTCGACGACAGCGACATCGTGAGCCGTGCCGCCGAAGGCCGTGGCGGCGACATTACCTTATCACCCTTCTTTAGCGAAACCAATCCACCTGGCAATGCAGACAACTTTGATAACAACGATCAGGTCGATCTAAACGCATCGGGACAAGCTGCACCTGGGCAAATCACTACGCCCGACACCAGCGGGGTTCAAAATAGCCTCACGCCGCTGGCAGATGCCTCGATAGACGAAGGGCGGCTGCTGGCTAATAGCTGCGTGGTGCGCGATCGCCAATCGGGCCGCTTTGTCATCACGGGATCTGGCGGCTTGCCCTACGCGCCAGGAAATGCGTCGCTGTCGCCCTTCCCCACCGGAGACGTGCAGCCGCTACCCGAAACGGCTCCAGAGCCAGCGCCCCAGAACCGTTCCTGGCAACCCGGCGACCCGATTATCGAGCCGCAGGGTTTGTATGAATTAACCGACGGGCGGCTGGTGCTAAGCCGAGAATGCAACCCTGAGGCAAACCTATAGCATGAGCCGCAAAACCATTCTCAAGAGAACGGCACAATCACAATCGGCAAAACGGGCGGCTCCGGCTCCATTGGCGAAAAGGTGGGGCGGACGTGAATCAGCGGCGGCTTGATCATCGGCGGAACAGGGCGCGGCGGGACGAGTTCTTCGTTGCCTCCAACGCCGGTGAAACAGATCGCCGGGTCTTCAGGAAAATAGCAGAATGGCACCACTACACCACCCAAATCTGCCGCAGTGCCAGGATTCGGCTGCACCTCGGTCGCGGGAGTGGTGGGAACTTCTGCGGCACTGGCCCGCTGGGCAAACGACCCACCCAACACGCCCAATATCATCGTCCCGACCGTCAGCGTGATGACGGTCCAATCAAAAATGGAACGCTCAAATTCGGGAACCGGAGACAGCGGAAAGGCGACATTACGGATAGCATTCTGAATAGACTGGGGAGCAGAAACCGGAACTAGCGCAGGCGGACGTGTGGGAGCGAGTGTAGCAGTCATGGTGAATGTCCTCTTCTGGATTGGTTAGGGGGGACGTGCAATCAGATCGGAACGGGTTCAAGAGTCAAGCGCGATCGCCCTGTTAATAGTTTTGCGATTTTGTTTTACGCGCTACCTTGATGCTTATTAGCCTACCGAGATGAGCTTGAGAAGTCACTACGCCTTCGCGCCAACTAATAAGGTAAAACAGGTCATTGGATTTGCGGCTTTGCGATCTAGCCTTTGCGCTTTTGTGCAACCCATTCCGATTTGGAATCTTGGGTTGACGGTTTTACAATGCTGATTTGGGATTTTGCTGGGCTTTCAGCGATCGCATTTGGAGCCTTGCATCTGGAGCATCGCATCACAACCATTCGTATGACCTTGCAGGATTTTGCAAATTGGGTCTCGCCATTGCCAACGCGCTACTCAGACAGAGAAGGCAGATGCAGACGCTTTATCCAGCCTCGCATGAGTGGCACCGTGTAGGTATAACGCCCGCCTATTTTCAAAACAATGCCACGGTTTTGTAATGTTGAGAGAATCGATTGGAGAGTCGAAACACTCAGCCCAGTTTTGTCTGAAATCTCTGAGATAGAGAGTGGGCGATCGCACAAGCAATACAGTACTTTAGATTGATGCTCAGGCTGGCCACTTCCTACCTGTCGCCAAATTCCCATAAAATAAGCATCTCCATCTCGATAGAAACTTGAGGAATTGATCACCATTTCTAGATCCTGAAGTGTTATCTTCTTATCTCGTATAGCACTTTGCTCAAATACCATCCGATTGAAGCAAGTAACTAACGTATGTCCTAGAAGTTGCACAAGGTAAGGCTGTCCATTCGTAAGGGTAAAAATTTTCTGAACAACTGCTGGATCATATTCCAACTCGAAATCAGGAGAGGGTTGCATCATTAATTGCTGCACTGCTGAAAACGAGAGAGGCTCTACTGGGATAGCAGTTACACTACTAAAAAGCGGACACCAGTAGTCTTGCCGCATTTCATCAAGAGTGTGCAGTCCAGCAAAGGCCATAACAAACCACGGATAGGTTTGAATTAGCCCTCGCCAAAAGGTGATTAATCGTTGTTCTACCACATTGGCTTCAATAAGCTGTTCTAACAACTCAAACTCATCAACTGTGATAATAAATCGCCTGTCGGCACGAGCAGAGTCGAGATGCTTGAGGAACCGCAAAAAGGATTGATAAGGATTATTCTGAGTGAACTGAGAAAGCTGGGGTTCCTGGAATGTAACAGGTAAGGGGTGAGGCAGCCCATCGTACATTTCTATGGCAAGCGCATAGAGCAATTCGTGAGTATTATTGACGATGCCCATGACTTGCAAATTGAAGTCGATGATGACAGCGCGATCGCCCAAAATAGCTTCAAGATTGTGCAAAATTGAAGACTTCCCCATGCGTCGCTGACCATACAACACCACAGACGGCACCTGTTGACTGGGCAACCAGAGTTCTGCGAGCCGACGCATAATGTCCTCACGACCCACGAAAAGGCTACCTGTCACTGGGTTGCCGATGACATAGGGATTAGGGACTGGCTGAATAAGCTGGGCATTGCCAATTTCTCCACTGGCTATGCAAACAAGATTCTGCCAGTGATGAATCACTTGTCGCAAAAGGATTCGCTCAGGCGTAATAACGTGTGCGTCGAGCTTTTCTTCTAGCAAGTTGAGCGTGTTGCTTGTTCGCAGCAAGGCCGCCTGTTGATTAACTCGGCTGGTTTGCCCAGATGTGTAGATGTCGATTGCAATCGTTTGCAATTGATGCAAAATCTCTAGTGCGGGTGGATTAAGCGCATCTTGTTTGCGGAGAAAGCGGAGATCTGTATGAGAGACTGTCTCCGCAAGAGGCACAAGGCGATCGCCCTTGAGAAAAATATGAATAACATCAAACATCTGACAGATTTCTGCACCGCCAGGATAGGAGGCAAGCTGAGCTGCGATCGCCTGGATTTCAGCAATATGCCGCAATGAAAGCTTTTGCTGGGATATTTCTGCAAGCTGCAACTGGAATAAGATCCTAGCCCATTCGGTTAGCGGGGCCTGGCTATTGTTTCGCAAACAGCGGCTGATCTGATAAATCAGATGCTCAAACAAGCGGCTGCTGGGATCAGTAGTGCAGTTGACCCAGCGATCGTGTAATTCCCCTAAAAGAACATGGTTAATTGCTGGAATATACAGCCAGCCGTGATGACTGAGAGGAGCAAAAACGTATGCATGGCTTGCTGGGTGAGTCAGTAATTGATGCAGCTCATGAAGCGGCGTAGGGTGATGGATAAGATAATGTTTTAATGCAGACTGTGCAACCCAACGCTGAAAAGGATTGCAGGCTACATAACAAAGCTGTATCACACCATGATCAAAATCTTGCTGTATCTGCTGCAAAAGCCGCTGTCGCAACCCAGGAAGATAAATAACTAGCAGTTCATCCCACGCAGCAAGATTGTATTTTTGAGGGCAGCACCCTGCCCAAACTAACTCGATAATATAAAACGGCAAGCGTAGTGAGCAGGAGATGGCGATCGCCCCCGTCAGCAGACCGACAGCCGGAGTGGACGAAAACCCAACCGCAACCCCCACGGCCGCTGAAATAATGACGCTGCTAAAAATCCCTTTTACCAGACTAACCGCAGCCCCACCACCCGCGATCGCCACCAACCCAAACACAAATCCAAATACGATACCTGTATGCTCAGCGGCAATGTCAATTGCCGATAGGGCAACGATCAGCACGCTAAACACCATGCCAACGATGAGGCTTCCAGCGCTTCCCAGCACCAGCCCCACAATGCCCCCCGCTACGCCACCGATCGTCACACCGACCATAATTCCAATTGCCAGCCCAAAAGACAACGCAAAGGTCGCAATAACCCCAGGTTGTGTTTCTACATTTAGCCAGGGCAAGCCCTGCGAGATGCCAAGGATGACGCAGAATAAAATACTATTCATAATGCCGCTGGCAACGCCAACCACTGTGCCTGCCATTAGTCCTCTGGCAATACTGACCGCAGTTCCAAGCACGCCTAGAAATAAGATAAAAAATAAGCTTCCTACGGCTGCTCCGGCGATCGCCCCACCTATGGCCCAAAATAGACCAACAGAATGCTGCAAGTGCCAGCTCGCGAGCCACAATAAAGGTAGCCCCAGCCCCAGTCCAAAACATAGACTCAGGATAGGAACCATGCAGTAAAGATTCCGATACGGCGAAAGCTGAGTTGTGCGAAAGATGGTCTGAAGCCCTGGTTCAGCCTTATAGATTGCAGGATTAATGTGATAGAAATATTCCTTCAACCGAGTTGGGCGAAAATAAACCCAATACAGTAGCCAGAGATAGTGTTGCCCTCGCAACAGGCTAAGGCAGCGAGTCCGCCTCGAAGCCCAGGAGCATTGGGAATCTACAGAAAACTGTGGCATTGCGGTCAATTCAGGCTTCCAACAACTGACGATACAGGTCTGACGCACTCTCTTGTAGACGCGCAGGATGTCCCCCGCTCTGGGCAATTAGCTGGTGAATTTGGGCAGATGTGAACTGGATTGGGTTATTTTGCAAACGGTGCATGATAAAAGATTGGGCGATCGCAGGCGAAAATGGTTCTACTTGAATCGTCTGGCAAATGCCTGCTAGGGGCGAGGTTTGCTCTGGCGAATCGGGAAACAACTGGCTCAGGGGCAAGCGACTGGCGGTAACGAGCGTCAGCGGAGCATTTGCGCCATCTGCCAGCCCCCGCAGTTCCGTCCGCTCGCGCCCGCTAAAGTCGTCAGAATGGCTCATCCGCTCTACCTCATCCAGACACAGAATATGATGCGTATCTTTCAGCTTGCGACGCAGCGCATAGCCCCGACAGGGCGGCTCGATGCCCAGTTCCTGACACAGCGCTTCAAAAAATTCAGCTTCATCTCGAATCGACTGCATATTGAGCTGCACAAAGGCGGTGGGCGATAGCTGAAGCTCTTTTGGACCCTGGGCACAAATCATCGCCAGCAAAGAAGACTTTCCTATCCGCGACTCGCCCACAAGCGACACACTAGCCCCTCGATGCAACGCTTCAAAGATCTGCCTGAGAATCTCATATCGGTCAAAGAATCGAGAAGGGTCGGTAATACGGCCGCGATCGCCAAATGGATTGGCAGGTAAGTTAACTGCCTTTTTTTGAAGGGATGAGTCTGGAAAGAGAGCCGCTTGAGCAGGTTCGGGCGGGCGATGCCCCAGCCGCTCTGACAAGCGCACTAGCGCCATCTGAAACGTAGACTTCTGAACTTTTACGCCATCTCCAAGCGCCTGAGAAAAACATTTCCACAGCCGCGAACCTGCATCTTTCACCGTCTTAAAAGCCCAGCCGTCTGTCATTTGCTCGTAGCTTTTGCCCTTAAACGACTCTTGCAGCACATAGCGCTCCAAATCGCTCAGCGGTCGTTTCAGTTCTTGCCGAACAACAGCATCCGCAACCCTGATCAACTCATCCAGATCCATAGGTTCACACCACGCAGTGTATCGCCGGACTCGGTACGTTTAGTCGATTTTTCAAAACTATACGGCTTTTCACGACTTTTTGCGGCTTATTCCGACCTCGTTATTTTGCAGTCACGACTTTATCGCCCTGACAGTCTCATCCCCTTGCCATACAATTCAATGCGAATAGCAGTTAGAGGGCGATCGCGCATCACTCGTCCCATAAGCAAACCTATTGAGGCAACATGCAAAGAAATACAGCAGCAATCCTGCTTCTTGAAACAGCAGAGGATCGTTTTCTGCTGGGCGACACAGAAAATAATCTATTAGAAGGCGACGTTGGAGATGATGTTCTGGTCGGCGGCGCAGGAGACGATACGCTGGTTGGTGGTGCAGGAGACGATCTGCTTTTTGGCGGCATTGGCGCAGACTCGCTAGACGGTGGTGATGGAATCGATACTGCCTACCTTTCCGATGCCGAGCGTAACGTCAGAGTGAATTTAGAAACTCAGACGTTTACCTATCTGCCGCTTGGGGGTACACAGACTCTCACTGAAACCATTCGCAATATTGAGAATATTGTAGGCACTCAGTTTAACGATCTCCTGATCGGTGACGCAGCCAATAATCAGCTTGTAGGACAGGCAGGAATCGATCGGCTCAGCGGGGGCACAGGTGACGATATCCTGCAAGGCGGCGCAGATAACGACATATTGAACGGTGGCGACGGCATTGATTTGCTGGATGGCGGCAGCGGAATCGATGGTTTCACCCTCGAAGAAATGACCGCTGCTGTAACGGTTGACTTTGCAGCCAAGAATTTTACCTATCTAGATTCCGCCGGAAACCTACAGACCGAACTCATCCTCAACATGGAAGGGGTCATTGCAACACCCTTCAACGACGTGCTGCTGGGAGATGACCACAACAACTTCCTAATTGGTGGAGCCGGAAATGACATCCTTCGGGGTGGCGCAGGCAACGACCAGCTAACAGGTGGCGCAGGCATTGACCAACTAGATGGCGGCGATGGCGAAGATCTGGCAATTTTAAGCGATTTAAACGCAGACATCAGGCTTGATTTAGAGGTTGATGTCATTGCTGATCTGACCCAGGAGCGAGTCTTTTATATTTCTAACGGAGTTGCAGTTTCGGAAGTTTTGATCAGCATTGAACAACTGCAAGGAACTGCACAAAGAGACCGTTTAGTCGGTGATGAAGGGGACAACCGATTATCTGGATTGGCAGGCAATGACATCCTCGTGGGCGGTGCGGGAAATGACACTCTGGCAGGGAATACCGGGATTGATCTGCTGGACGGCGGTGATGGGATTGACCTGGTGCTATTAGGCGATCTGCCCGCAGGCGCAACAATAGATTTGACAACAAACCGAGTGACCTATAAAAACTCACTTGGCGAGGATATATCTGAAACGATTCTGAACTTTGAAGGGGCTACTGGCAGTGCATTTGATGACACGCTAATTGGCGATGCTGAGAACAATTATTTAGACGGTGAAGAGGGCAATGATTCTCTCTTTGGCGGAGCCGGAAATGATATGCTCCTTGGTGGTTTAGGAGAAGACACTATCGATGGCGGATTGGGCATTGATTCTGTCAACTTGGGTGACTTGAACATTGCCGCAGTGGTCAATCTAGTTCAGGGCGATGTGACGTATAGCGACGGCAGCCAGGATATCATTCGCAACATTGAGAACGTATTTGGAACCCAAGCAAACGACCAAATTATTGGCGATGTGGGAAATAATCGACTAGACGGTGGCTTCGGAGATGACGTACTCACAGGTGGAGGAGGGGCAGATGTATTTGCCTTTTCTCGACCAGAAGCTGGAAACGATGTCATCACAGATTTTAGTTTGATTCAAGGCGACAAAATCGCCGTTTCTTCCAGAGGGTTTGACACAACTTTGGTAGGAGGGGTGCTGTCTCCTGACCGATTTACTATCGGGAGCAGCGCTTCGACTGCGACGCAGCAGTTTATCTACAATCCCACAACGGGAGCGCTCTTTTTTGACGCTGACGGCAGCGGCACGACGGCAATTCAGACTCAAATTGCTGCGCTATCTCCCAATCTAGAGCTGACCAATACTGATTTTCTTGTTTTTAGTTAAAAGCCGTTGGATTCAGCAAGTAGCTTACCTGGCTGAGCTGACGAGAACTCGCCCGCAGCCCCAAAAGCAGCTCACTTAATTTCTGGAATTAATAACATGAATGTTGAAACTTCAGCTTCTGGAACCTATTTGGGAGAAAATCTAGAGGTTTTTCAGCCTGGTGTTGATGCGTTTCTAGAAAAATTGCAAACTGCAATTGATACCATTGTCCTTGCAAATAGTCTGCCGCTGATCGGCAATCATCTCAAGGAGACGAGCGACCCGGCAGCAAAATTTCTAACTACGCTTCGAGACGAGATTCGAGAAAAGTTTGCCCAGGGCACTGGAGAACCTGTAACTTCTGCTTTTATTCAGCAGAAACTCTACGAGGCGCTAGATGAAACTGGATGGCTTCAGGATCTGGATGGAGATGGCGATGTTGATAAGCAGGATGTCCAGGTTAGCGAGAGCAGCGATAATCTCAGCATTAACTTGAAATTGGGGCGATCGCTCGAATTACTCACATTACCCGTTAATTTTAATCTGGGGTTGCCGGGACTAGGTTTAGAGGTCGAAGGCGATGTCAAAACTCAGCTAGGGTTCTCTTTGGATGTGGGTTTTGGCATCAATGCAACTGATGGGTTTTATGTAAATACCAAAGACCCAGACGAGCTAACCATTACGCTGGATGCCACAATCCCCGACATGAAAGCTGAAGCAGGGGTTCTCGGTTTCCTCAAAGTAGCAGTTACCGATGAGGATGCAGACGATAATCCCGACAATGCAGGGCAAGACGCAGACGGTGATGGAAATATACCCACAAAATTCAGCGGAAAGTTCACGATTGATCTCAAAGATGCCGACGATCAGTTAACAACAACAGAGCTTGAAGTTGTTGACCCAAAGGATTTAATTGACTGGAAACTGGGCGGTGCTGCCAATGTTAATCTCACGCTGAAAACCGATCTGGGCACGAAGTTTTTGCCTTCCATCAGCACGGACTTTAACCTGCAATGGAACTTTGGCGACCCAATTGTAGCTCCAGCCTCATCTAAAAGCTTAGTGCTGGCTCAAAATACCGGCTTGCTGGGCGATCGCCCCACTATCAGCTTTGATAACGTCAAACTTGATCTCGGCTCTTTTCTAGACTTTCTGGAACCCATCTTTCAGAGAGTAGAGGCGATCGTTAATGCATTTCCCATCGGGCCGATCGTTAACGTTCTTCAGAAACGATTGCCCATCATTGATGACTTCGGTCGCAGCTTTCGATTAGATCTCAACAAAGATGGCAGAGTCAGCCTGAGAGATATTATCGAGCGATTTCCGCTGGGCGATTCCAAGCCTGTCTTCGATTTCATTGATGCGGTCATTCAGATCAAAAACATTGTGGATAAGGTTGGTGACCTGATCGATTTGGGAGACATCCCGATTGATTTTGGCAGCTACACTTTAAATCCTGACTTTGATCCTCGCGATCCTAATTTCACCCTCGATAAGGCAACCGCAATTCTCAATGGTGGCGTAGAGGCGATCGCCACTCAGCTAGAAAAACTTGCTGAGAGCGGAAATACAGATGCACAGAAAACCCAGAGCTTTTTCAAAGCAGAGATTGGCAATACAACTGGGCTAGAAATTCCTCTGCTTGATGAACCAGGTCAGGTGATTAATCTCCTGCTAAATAAGCAAGTCGATTTGATTCGGTATGACATTCCTAGACTTGGCTTTTCTGCTGAGTTCGCCCAATATTTCCCAATCTTAGGCCCGCTCGGCGCAAAAATTGAAGGATTGCTGGGCGGTTCCATTGATTTAGATGTCGGGTTCGACACAAGAGGACTCATTCAATTTGGACAGGCTGGACACAACGACCCCGAAAAAATCGCCAATGGTTTTTACATTGCAACTAGACCAAATCCTAATGCGCCAGGAGGCTATGACCCGATCGCCAGCCTGGATGCTAGTCTGGCTGCTTATGCCGCATTGAGCGTTTTTATCTTTGAAGCCGGAGTGGGCGGAGGTATCCTGGGAGAGCTGGATATCTTCCTCAGTGACGGTGAAAATAAAGATGGTAAAGCTCACGTTGATGAACTTGGTTCATCCTGCCTTTTTGATCCAATCACGGGCAAGCTTTCAGCATTTCTCGATGCATTTATAAAGATTGGATTTGGCATTTTTAGCTTTAAGAAACGATTCAATATTGCTAAAGTCATGCTGCTCAGCTTCGAGACAGGATGCAGCGACAAGGAGGAGCTGGCTAAAGGTCTGGCAACTGAGATTTCACCAGGCATTCTGGTGCTGAATATTGGCGATCGAGCGAAGGAGCGCGGTGAGATTGATGGGCAAAGACCAAGCGATATCGCAGAGTTTTATACGATTCAGCTTCCACAAGACCCGGCCACAGGCAATGTCGAAATCGGCGCTTTTGGCTTGGTCAAGCAATGGCAGAATATTACCCAAATCCAAGGGGACGGCGGCAAAGAAGATGATGTAATTGTCGTAGCGGATGGTGTGTTTCTGCCTGCTGTTTTGAAAGGCGAAAAAGGGAATGACCAGCTCTATGGCGGCAGCGGCAATGATTTGCTAGAGGGCGGCGATGGAGAGGATGTTTTAATGGGTGGCGCAGGAGACGACACGCTGCGGGGTGGTGACGATGATGATTATTTTCTGGGCGGCGCGGGTGCAGATGAAATCGACGGAGGGAAGGAGAGCAAAAATGGCTCTGATCAGGTCAGCTATCGAGAATCCCTGGTCGGTGTGCGCTTTTCGCCCGATTTGACCAGGCCCAAGCAAAAGGCGTTTATTGGCTCAGGCGGGGATGCAGAGGGCGATCGCCTGATCGATATCGAGTACATCGAAGGCTCCAATGGGGACGATATTTTACTTGGTGATGACGATGAAAACACGCTGGAAGGGCTGAACGGAAATGACTCGCTCTCCGGGGGCAAGGGCAAAGATTTTCTGGTGGGCGGCGCGGGCAGCGACACGCTTGATGGCGGCGCAGACGAAGACAGTACCAGCTACATTCCTTCGCCAGCCGCAGTGTTTATCAATCTGAAAACTGGCGTTGCTTTTGGTGGCGATGCAGAGGGCGATCGCCTGATTAGTATCGAATCCGTCCAGGGATCTGCCTATAACGACATCATTTTCGGAAACGATGATGATAACCATCTGGCAGGGCTTATCGGCGACGATCGCCTTTATGGGGGCGATGGAGACGACTCGCTAGAGGGCGACAACGCAGGACTGAGCGGCAATTTGGGAGACGACTGGCTGCTCGGTGGTAAAGGTGCAGACACGCTCAATGGCGGCGGCTATGTCAATGAATCACCAGGACAGGATTGGGCTTCTTATCTTACTTCTGCGGCGGGGGTGGATGTCAGCTTGATCCGGGGTACAGGTAAGGGCGGGGACGCAGCAGGCGATCAACTCGATTTTGCTGGGCGTATTACGCGATCAGAAGATCCCAATAAAGCGCCAAAAGTTGAACCCATAGAAGGCTACAGCACGATTGAAAATCTGGAAGGCTCATCCCACAATGACACGCTAGAAGGGGATCTAGCAGGCAACATCCTCAAAGGACTCGGCGGCAATGACAAGCTAAATGGGCGGTGCAACAACGATACCCTGTTTGGGGGTGCAGGCGCAGATACCTTTGAGGGCGGCAGGGGTCTGGATTGGGTCGATTACAGCGACTCTCCAGATTATGTCGTCGTCAGTTTGCTAGCAGGCATCGGCTTTAATGCGGATGCCAGCGGCGATGTGTTTGAGAAGAATGGAGCGATCGCCACCGTCGAGAACATTCGCGGCACCCAGTTCGCCGATTCCCTAACAGGTGATGCAGGCGATAACGAAATTGATCCAGGACTAAGCAGCGGCAAGATTGACGCAGTATCTGGAGTCTCAGGCAACGATGTCTTGGTCGTGGACTATTCCATCAACGATGTCGGAACTGGCATCACAGGCGGGTTTCAGGGTGATACTGGTGGCTTCTTGTTTCGCAACACGGCTGACAATGCAAGAACGCTGGATGCGATCGCCTTCGATACTATCAGCCGTCTGCGGCTTACGGGCACGATTAAAAACGACAGCGTTCGCGGTGGACTGGGCAACGACATTCTGGTTCTGGGCGCGGGAAACGACACAGCAGATGGCAGCAGCGGCAGCGATTTCCTGCGAGGAAATGAGGGCAATGATCTGCTGATTGGTGGGCCGGGCGGAGATGTCTTAGATGGCGGAGAAGGTTGGGATATTGCCAGTTATCGCACCTCTACATTTTCCGTCCGCGTTGATTTGAATCATTCTCCTTTACAGGGCTTTGCAGATCTCAGTGTTGATCCAGTTGGAGATATTTTAATCTCGATCGAGCAGATTGAAGGCTCACAATTTGGTGACATTTTAATTGGGAATGCCGAGCCAAATTACTTAGACGGCGCAGCCGAAAATGATTGGCTAGATGGCGGCGCAGGTGCCGACACACTCAATGGTGGAGAAGGGATAGATGCCGCTGTCTACGTTACTTCTGCGGCAGCAGTAAACATTAGTTTGAAGAACAAAATTGCCAGCGGAGGAAGCGCCGAAGGCGATGTTCTAATTAACATTGAAAATCTTCTAGGTTCTATCTATAACGACACGCTGGAAGGAGACGACCAGGCAAATACAATTGGCGGAGATATCGGAGATGATGTCATCCGAGGAAACGATGGAGACGATGAATTGTCTGGATTTCTCGGAAATGACTTAATCTTCGGTGGCGCATCGAATGACACCCTCCGCGGCGATTTGGGAAATGACACCCTTAATGGAGAAAACGGCAACGATCTAATTCAAGGGAATGAAGGCAGCGACGGCTTAAATGGAGGGCTGGGAAATGACACGCTTTTTGGCGACATTTCTTATAGCGGCAATGTAAATCTACAGGCAAATATTGACATCCTCACGGGTGGAACAGGAGCCGACGAGTTTTGGCTAGGTTTAGAGCCTGTAAGAACTACTACAGGAACCACTCCTTGCGATTTCTATAATGTCGCTGGCGACAAAGATTATGGGCTAATTACGGACTTTAATCCGGGCGAAGGAGATCGAATTCTGATATCTGGTTGTGTTAAGTCTTATCAGTTTGAAGCTGTCTCTGGTAACTTGCCCACTGGTGTTGGAATTTACATCAATTACCTCAATAACACTAGAGAGTTAATTGGAATTGTCCAGGGTATTGCTGATGTCAATGCAATTAAAGGCGCTACGACTTTTCTATCGGAATGCGAAGGAGTCCTGATTTAGGGATGAGCATTTCGCCACTTAGTTTTTGGCAAAAATCTATGGAAAACAATCAGGCGATCGCCTTCAAAATCACTCAGAATAATGATGTTGAAATCCTCAAAACGGCATTGCTGGGCGACACAAAAGGACTCAGCAATTTCAGCATCAAGCTCACCGGCAATGCCAACGCATCTGGCACCTTTCAGAACGATCCATTTGACTTGAAATCTGGCATCGTCCTCAGCACAGGCAACGTGAAAAACCTGGCAACCAAGAATATTGCAGACGGCGGCTTTTCCCCCGGAACCAGCATCCCGCTAAGGTTCATTAAACTACCGGGAAGGCCCAATGAAGCATCAGGAAGTGATGTATTTTATGCCGATCTATCAAAGATTGGTTTTGATATTAACTCCATTTTGTTTGCTGATAGCGGCAGTTTCTTTGGAGGTTCAACGGGGCCCTTTAGCGGCTTTGATTTAGACTCTATAAAACTTAGCAATGTCAAACTTGAGTCAGCCGAAGCTGTTAATTCAATTCCAGGTCTGGACGTTTTTGACTTTACGCCTGCTGGAACTGTTCTTGCCCCTGGAAGTCAACGTCCTCCTGTCGCAGATAACGATGTGGAGATTACTCCTGAGCTACGGGGTATCCTGAATGGAAATATTAATAATTTAGTTGCTACGTTAGAGAGATTTGATTCAACAGGATCCACAAATGAATTAGTTGGAGCTATGAGTTTGGGTGACAATGGAAAAATTGGTTTTAACTTAACTCAAATAGTCTCAACAGTTAATAAACCGCTTTATCTATATGTTGGGGAGTCGGGTCGGGGGGAAAGCAGCGAAGGTGAATCGCCTGATGGATTGATTTCAGTATCAAACAGGTTCATTAATGAATTGAATGATTTGAGTACTGACTTTGGGTTTGCAGGAGCCACAAACGATTCAATCAAGATTGAGATTGAATTTGACGCAGATAATACCGCAGAGTTTCTGTATTTTGAGTATGTGTTTGGTTCTGAAGAATTTGTCGAGTTTGCAGGGAGTCAGTTCAATGATTCATTTAGCCTGACGCTGAATGGGTTTAACTTTGCTCGGCTCAGCAATGGCGACAACGTTTCGATCAATAACCTGGCTTTTGGACCCTATGGCGCTTACCATCCTGATTTTGTTCGGAATGAGGCATTGACCGGCCCGCTTAGCAATCAAACTAGTCTGGATGGTTATACAAAGCCGCTTACCTTTGTGGGGCTGATTGAACCTGGCGCCAGGAACACGTTGGTCATTGAGCTAAAGGATGTGCGCGACGGATTATTAGACTCTGCGGTATTTCTAAAAGGAGGAACACTGGGAACGGTCAACCCAGGGGATATCCAGCGAGAAGACGGTGCGGGCGGTTCTAAAACTATCGAGATAGATGAGGGCGATCGCCTCGTTATCATCGACAATTTCGGCGGCATCGGTCGCGGAACGAATCCTACGGCAGAGGCGATCGCCGAGCTAGACACGCTGAAATTTAAGGGCGATCGCTTCACGGCTAAAAATCTGTTGCTAACCCAAAACAATCAAGACCTGGAAATTACATTTGAAGGTTCTGAGACAAAAGTAATTCTCAAAAACTTTTCGCTGGAAAATCTGGATAACCTTACAAAGAAGACGGGTGGAGCCGTTGACCTTGGA
The DNA here is from genome assembly GCF_001548395.1 of Leptolyngbya sp. O-77. NCBI lineage: Bacteria > Bacillati > Cyanobacteriota > Cyanophyceae > Leptolyngbyales > Leptolyngbyaceae > Leptolyngbya > Leptolyngbya sp. O-77. Next base: position 3,572,361 of record NZ_AP017367.1, on the reverse strand, counting down.
AATATTTTGTTCGATGGACAGGAGCAAATTCAGGATAGCTTTGATGTATTCAATTCTGAATGGAACTTTGACCAGGTATTAAACTCAAATTCTGTCACGTTTCTCAATGCGTTGAACAATACGGTTCGAGGTTTCGATAATTCCAATGACGTAATTCATGGACAGGCAGGCAATGATATTTTGTTGGGATTGGGTGGTGACGATATTTTGCGAGGCGGTGCAGGAAATGATATCTTGAGGGGCGGCTCTGGCGTTAATATTTTGGTTGGCAATGGGGGCGCTGACATCTTCGGTCTATCCAGAGATGGAACTGCGATTGTAAAAGATTTTGATTTGAATCAGGATTTGATCGACTTGCGTATCAGCAATCTGCTGCCCAATGACTTAAAAATTGAGCAAGGCACAGGCGCAGACGCAGCAGATACCTGGATTAGGTTGGCGAGTAATAATCAGCTTTTAATGAAGCTAGAAGGTATTCAGGCAACTGCTCTTTCACCTTTTTCTTTCCTGTCTGGTTTTCTCCTATAAGTCTACCTAGACTAAGCCACAACATTCTTTCATCCATTCGCTTTCCAGGACTTTTTGCATTGAGGAACGGATAAAAACTGCATATCTCGCAAGACCAAGTACAGATACAAGCATCAGAAGATTGGCAAATTGCGTGAGTTTTCGGAGTTAGCCGCTGCCATTCTCCACCCACACTAAGAGAGCGCTAGTTTGTGTGTCTTGATTTGTGTGTTTTGAATGGTTGCTGAAGGCGAAGCCCTATGCTGTTGCTCAATCTTTTGCTACTGGGTCTTGGTGGACTGCTGCTGGTGCCTGTGTCGGTACTGTTTGTGGAATGCGTGATGGCGCTGCTGCCGCTGCCTGCGCCTAAATTCGCGCCGCAGAGTGCATCCCCGGACGGCAGTGCTGATGCCTGCCCATAACGAAGCAGCAGGCATTGGCGCAGCGATCGCCACGATTTTGCCGCAGCTCCAAGCGGGCGATCGCCTGCTGGTGGTAGCCGACAACTGCACCGACGATACCGCCGCTGTCGCCTTCGCGGCTGGCGCTGAGGTGATTGAGCGGCGCGATCCCGACCGTCGTGGCAAGGGCTATGCACTAGATTTTGGGCTGCGCTATCTTGCCAAAAACCCGCCAGAGGTGGTGGTAATGGCCGATGCAGACTGCTGGATGAACCCTGGCGCACTGTCCGAAATTGCCAGCCTATCAGCAGCAACGCATCGCCCGGTGCAATCGGTTTATCTAATGGAAACACCACCGCGCCCCAGTGCAGCCACAGCCATATCGTCTCTCGCGTTTCTGGTGAAAAATCAAGTGAGATTGCTGGGACTATCGCGCTTGGGAATGCCGTCGCTATTGACGGGCACAGGTATGGCCTTTCCCTGGGATGTGATTCGGGGGATACCCCTGGCCAGCGGCAATATTGTGGAAGATATGCAGCTTGGGTTGGACTTGGCGATCGCCGGACATCCGCCCCTCTTTTGCTCCACTGCCTATGTGATGGGGCTATTGCCCGCCCGCCGAACCGCCGCCGACCAGCAGCGCACTCGCTGGGAGCATGGCCATCTGCACACGCTGATGACTCAAGTGCCTCGGTTATTAGGCGAAACGCTGCGGCGGGGTCGCGTTGACCTGCTGGCGATCGCCCTCGATCTGGCCGTGCCGCCCTTGTCGCTGCTAGTGATGCTGTGGGCTGTGGTGCTGGGAATAGCGGCGATCGCCCTGCTGTTGGGCGCATCTGCCCTACCTGCGGCGCTGCTGCTGGCTCAGGGCTGCCTGCTGCTGGGCGCGATCTCCGGCGCATGGGTGCGCTTCGGCACAGATCTGATTCCCGCCAGCGCCTTGCTCAGTATTCCGCTCTACGTGGTTCGCAAAATCCCCCGCTACTTTGGCTTCTTTAGCAATCGTCAAACCCAGTGGATTCGGACGGAGCGAGAGCCAGAGGTTGGGAGTTAGGAGGGGTGGAGGGAGAAAGAGAGAAAAATGAAGAGTGAAGAATGAAGAGTGAAGAGTGAAGAACGAAGAGTGAAGAGAGAAGAGTGAAGAACGAAGAACGAAGAACGAAGGGCTAAGGGATTCCAGTTTTCGTTTTTCGTTTTTCGTTTTTCGTTTTTTTCTCGCCCCATCACTCCACTCCCCCATCCCCCTCCAGCAGCGCCTTGACCAGGGCACCAATGCCGACAATCACGGCGATCGCCACAGTTCCCAAACCGAGCGGGCTAGGCACCCAAAACACTGCTTCTAAATGATTCAGTTCGCCAGGCTGCAAGATCCAGGTCAACTGGCGATTGCCCAGTTTTGGTTCTGGCGTACTGTCTACGCTGCGGACACCCCAGGGCGTGTTGAGATTGAAATCGACATCCAGCAGACCACCGGGCGACACCAGCAGGCGGCCATCCGCTCCCCGAACGGCGAGCGATCGCAAGTCCAAATCCAGGCTCAGCCGATTGCGCTGCACCAGCAACAGATTCGTTTCACGCACAGTCATCCGAGCGGCGATCGCAGGTAGTTCCGCCAGATCCGGCCCCCAAAGCTGCCGCCGCTCCTCCTGCGACGGGTTAAAAAAGCGGTTGAATTTCGCAGCCAAGTCTTTGCCATTATTAAACGGAATGGTAATTAGCGACTCCTGCTTCGATGGGTGGCGCACCTTGCCGCCCAGTTTCCGCGCCTGCTGCTCTAGCCCGTCCAGCCACGCCCGCGCTGTCGATCGCCGTGCTGCCGGAATCTGCCCATCCAGCCGAATCCGCTGCACCAGTTCGCCGTGGGTCTGGCTGTCGTAGGTAATGCCCACGTCGTATTGAATGCAGCCCGTCAGGCAGAGGCAGAGGAGGAGGAGTGGGAGAAGGCGGCGCATGACTGGGAATCTAGCAAGGGAACGGACGATGGAGTGGGGGATAGGCATAATCTTGAATACAGCCCAAAATGCTGCCCAAGATTCTCAAGTTCCAATCCCTCAATGCTCTCTTCCTCTCATCATCCCACCATCAATTCTTCTCAACACATCAAAACGCCATCACGCCCACTCCAAACCTGCTGGACAACCTTCAGGACAAAAACAGTTCTCGAATTCCCTCGCTGCCAATTTCTACCGCCAGCGCCGCCAGGATAAAGCCCAGAAGCTTTGCAGCGATGATGGTTCCGGTTTCGCCCAGCCATTTTTCGATGCGGGTAGACTGGCGCACAATGACCCAGGTCACAAACATTGATAATACGATCCCTAGCACCACGCTCAGGCGAGCCGTAGGACGATCAGCCATGAGCAGCGTGACGGTGGTCAGCGCACCCGGGCCCGCCAGCAGCGGCAGCGCCAGCGGCGTAATCGCCACGTCGCGCTCTTGCTCCGCCTCATAGGTGTTAATTTCTCCCTGCAACATATCCAGCGCCACGAGCAGCAGCAATAGCCCGCCCGCCACCTTCAGCGAGGCCGTGCTGATGTGCAAATAGGTGAGAATCGGCTGACCGACAAAGGCAAAGCCCAGCAAAATTAGCGTAGCGACCAGCGTGGCGCGATCGACCACGCGGTTTTTTTGGTCGAGATCCATGCCTTTGGTAAGTAGCACGACGATCGGCGCGTTGCCCAGTGGATCAGCCAGTACAAAGATTGCCAGAAATGTTTGCGTGAGAACGGAAATGTCCATAGGGCGGCTGTAGCGTTTTAGATCCCAAGGTGTAGACGGCGAGGGCGATCGCCCCAAAACCAATCCAGAATGACTCTAGCTAGACTGCGAGGCTTGGTTTCAACACTAGCCGTAGGTGAGAAGCCCAGTCCAGGCGAAAATGCTTAAGATTTCTAAGAATCATCTCAACGTAATCTTTGTAAAAGTTTCGTCCTCAGTTTTGGTTTTTTTTAGTAAAACTAGGCCCAGCCCGACCCTCTATTAATCACTTTGTTGAGCATTTCTTCCAAGACAACCTGAATTGGCAATAGACATTTATGGTTGAAGTTACTATAATTTTAGCCATAAACGCTGAAGCTCACTTCTCTCTCACTCGTCAACCTAGTGCTACGTCATAGCTAGAACTTAGTTTGGTAGTAAGCGCTTTAGCGCTGAAGCGCTTACTACGAGCCAAGGCATCACCCTAAAACTAAACCATGACACTGCACTGGCTTATGGCTGCCTCTGCGCTGAACCTTACGCCCGCAGACTACGGATTGCTGACCGACCTCTACCAGCTCACGATGGCGGCTTGCTACGTCGGCGAAGACCTGGCATTACGACCTGCCAGCTTCGAGTTGTTTGTGCGGCGGCTGCCCCAGAGTTTTGGCTATCTGGTGGCAATGGGGCTAGAGCAAGCGCTGGACTACCTGCAACAGTTGAAATTTAGCACGTCCCAGATCGATGCGCTGAAAGCAACTGGGCTGTTTGACCAGGCACCCGTCGCATTTTGGGACATTTTGGAAACGGGGCATTTTAGCGGCGACGTGTGGGCCATGCCAGAGGGAACGGTCGTGTTTGCCCACGAGCCGATGCTGCGAATCGAAGCACCCCTCTGGCAAGCGCAACTGGTGGAAACCTACTTGCTGAACACGCTGAATTATCAAACCCTGATTGCAACGCGGGCGGCGCGGCTGCGAGATCTGGCCGGCCCCGAAGCGACGCTGCTGGAATTTGGCACGCGGCGGGCCTTTAGCCCCCAAGCCTCGATCTGGGCGGCGCGGGCGGCTCTGGCGGCGGGGCTGGATGCGACCTCAAACGTGCTGGCGGCGCTGCAACTGGGTCGCAAGCCCAGTGGCACGATGGCCCACTCGCTGGTGATGGCGCTGGAGGCACTGGAAGGCAGCGAGCAGGATGCGTTTAGCGCGTTTCATCGCTATTTTCCCAAAGCGCCCCTGCTGATCGACACCTACGATTCCGAAGCGGCGGCGGCCCGGCTGGCAGAGCGGATCAAGACCGAGGGGCTGGAACTGGGCGGTGTGCGGCTGGATTCTGGCGATCTGGTGGAACTGTCGAAATCTGTGCGATCGCTCCTCCCTGGCGTTCCCATCTTTGCCAGCGGCGACCTGGATGAATACGAAGTCGAGCGGCTGCAACAGGCCGGAGCCTGCATCGACGGCTATGGCTTTGGCACCAAGCTGGTCACGGGTTCCCCGGTCAACGGCGTGTATAAGCTCGTTGAAATCGACGGCATTCCCACGCTCAAAGGCTCCAGCGGCAAAGCCACTTACCCTGGCCGCAAGCAGGTGTTTCGCTACATCGAAGACGGGCACTTTGGGGGCGATCGCCTCGGTCTCTGCACCGAAACTCACCCCAACGCCCAACCCCTGCTGCAACAGGTGATGAAGCAGGGCCAGCGCCTTTCCCATTCCGAACCCCTAGAGGCGATCGCCCAGCGCACCCGCGCCAACGTGGCCGCCCTCCCCTCCACCCTCCGCCAGGTCATCTGCATCGACCCCTACACACCGGAAATCACGCCCGCGCTGCATAGCCTGACCGAGGAAACGCAGGCACGGCTGCGGGGATAACTGCTGATGGTTTATCTGGCTCGCGCTAAAAAGATCAACGCTCAAATCAACTCCGAACCCTAACCTTAGCCCTCGCCTCTAACCATGCACATCGCCCTCTTTGGAACCAGCGCCGACCCGCCCACCCGAGCGCATCAGGATATCCTGGTGTGGCTGGCGGATCAGTTTGATGAGGTGGCGGTGTGGGCATCGAACAATCCGTTCAAGTCGCACCAAACACCCCTGAAGCATCGCACGGCCATGCTGCGGCTGATGGTGGCAGAGATTCGCCCGGTTCGCCGGAATCTGCACGTCTATCCTGACCTCAGCCATCCGCGAGCGCTGGTGACGGTGAACCGGGCACGGAGGCGATGGAAGCGGGCGACGTTTACGCTGGTGGTAGGGTCTGACCTGGTGGCGCAGTTGCCCAAGTGGTATCGGGTGGAGGCGCTATTGCAAACAGTGCGGCTGCTGGTGGTGCCCCGGCCGGGCTATCCGCTGCGAGAGACGGATCTGGAGCCGCTGCGGAAACTGGGCGCAACGGTGGCGATCGCCCCCCACGAAGGCATTCCTGCCTCCTCCACCGCCTACCGCACCGACAAAGACCCGCACCTGCTCATTCCTCCCATCGAGGCATATATCCACCAACAGCGCCTCTACACCTCATGCCAGGACGACACTCCCGCAAGCCTAGTGACTCCACTCCACACCAGCTAGCAGATTTCAAAGTGGGCGTGGATAACGTCATCTTTTCGGTCGATACGGAACAAAATCGACTGCTGGTGCTGCTGGTCATGCGCGACAACGACCCCTATCTGGGCTATTGGTCGCTGCCGGGGACGCTGGTACGCCAGGGCGAGTCGCTAGAAGATGCCGCCTACCGAGTTTTATCCGAAAAAATCCGCGTCAACAATCTTTATCTGGAGCAGCTTTACACCTTTGGCGGGCCCCAGCGCGATCCGCGAGAAGCGCCTAACCGCTATGGCGTGCGCTATCTGTCGGTGAGCTACTTTGCGCTGGTGCGGCTGGCCGATGCCGAACTGATTGCCGACGGAGTCAGCGGCATCGCCTGGTATCCCATGAATCAGTTGCCGGAGCTAGCATTTGACCATCAGGAAATTTTGCAATATGGCTATCGCCGCCTGCGAAACAAGCTGGAATATAGCCCGATTGCCTTTGAGGTGCTGCCTGAACTGTTTACCCTCGGCGATCTGTACCAGCTTTATACCACCGTGCTGGGCGAAAATTTTTCAGACTATTCCAACTTTCGATCGCGCCTGCTGAAGCTGGGGTTTCTGGCCGACACCGGGGTCAAGGTGTCGCGCGGCGCAGGCCGACCCGCCAGCCTCTACCGTTTCGATGCCGATGCGTTTGCCCCGCTAAAAGACAAACCCCTGGTTTTTATTTAACATCGGGTAGCTACACAGTTCAGAGCGAGATTTCCCGACCTGGAAAGCGGGCGGGCTGGGGTAGGATTTGGGAGGTTCTGCAACGGGAACGGGCAGAACAAGCTTGAAATTCAGGGCTTGAAATTCAGGAGGAATCGCGATGAAGGCTTGTGTGGTAGGCGCAACGGGGCGCACGGGGCGACGCATTGTGGAAGAGCTGGTGCGGCGAGAGATTCCTGTGCGGGCGGTGGTGCGAAACCTGGAGCGGGGGCGCGAGGTGTTGCCCCCGGCTGCCGAGTTGGTGGTGGGCGACGTGCTGCAACCGGACAGCCTGAAAGCGGCGATCGCCCATTGTACTGTCGTGCTTTGCGCCACCGGAGCCGCCCCCAGCTTCGACCCGACGGGCCCTTACAAAACAGACCTGGAAGGCACAAAGAATCTGGTGGATGCCTGCAAAGCGCAGGGCATTCAGCACGTTGTTCTGGTATCGTCGCTCTGCGTATCCAAGCTATTTCATCCGCTTAACTTGTTCTGGCTGATCCTGGTGTGGAAGAAGCAGGCGGAGGAATACCTTCAGCAGAGCGGTTTGACCTATACGATCGTGCGGCCCGGTGGGCTACTGGAAGATGACCTGCCCGATGCGGTGGTGATGCAGGGCCCAGACACGCTGTTTGACGGGCGCATTCCCCGCCAAAAGGTGGCAGAAGTCTGCGTAGAAGCGCTAACCTTACCGGAAGCCCGCAATAAGATTGTGGAAGTGGTGGCCCGTCCCGATGCCCCCGCCCGTTCCTATGGTGAACTGTTTGGGGCGATCGCCTAAATCCAGGCTGGGTAATTCACTGGGTACTCCGCTGGGTACTCCACAATGCTGAACCTTCTTGCCAACTCGTGACTCTGATTCCTCCTTCTCCAACCTCATCCCCCAAGCCGCTGCCGTCCAAGCGCAGCACCGTGACCCGCATTTTGCTGATGGGGGCGCTGGCGCTGATGGCGCTGCCTGTCGTGGAAAAAGTGATGGGCTGGGACGGATCTCTGCCCCGGAGTGGAGAACCCGTCGGCAGCGTCACGCCGATTCCCCTGCGGATGAAGGGCGGCGACCCCTACATTCGAGCGCTAATGCGGACGATTTCTGCCAGCGAGTCCAACGATCCGCGTCCCTATTCGCTGATCTATGGGGGCGATCGCTTCGAGGATTTTTCCCAGCATCCCGACCGCTGCGTTCCCATCGTCGCAGGGCCCAATCTGGGCGATTGCACCACGGCTGCGGGCCGCTACCAGTTCATCACCTCCACCTGGCTAGAGCAGGCGCAGATCTATCACCCCAACCCGTCTGGCCTGTGGCGCTGGCGCAGCTACAGCTTTGAGCCAGAATATCAGGATGCTGTGGTCTATGCCTGGCTCAGCGACCCCCAGGCCTGGGGCGTAGACCTAGCCCAACTGCTGCGTGAAGGGGCGATTGAGGACGTGCTGTATATCCTTTCCCCCACCTGGACCAGCCTGGGCTACGGCATCGAAACCAATTCCATGAGCGCCTCGCTGCCCTATATCTACGAGGAGATGCTGCGGGAGGAACTGGCGATCGCCGGAAACTGAGCCAGTCATCAGCGCAGAATCTACGGCAAAAATCGATCCAGCGCGGCTTTCAGGGCTTCCAGTTCTTGCTCGATATTGCCATTCTGGGCAGCGCGGCCGACGCACTCGGTCAGGTGTTCGTCCAAGATGACCCGCGCCACGCGATCCAGCGCTCCCCGCACAGCAGCAATTTGCACCAGCACATCAGGACAGGGGCGGCTTTCTTGCACCATCAGCTTGATGCCGCGAATGTGCCCCTCAATTCGAGATAGCCGGTTGAGGATTTGCCGGAGCGATTCCTCGCTGTGGATGTGGGCGTGTTCGGGCGTCGCAGGGTCGGTATGCAGATGCGCCGCATCAGACTGCGAATGGGAATGCTCAGAGCTGTTTTGCGAAAGCTTGGGGGCGGTCATGATAGGGGCAAGAAAGGGACAAAACGAGCAGTGCTAGACAATTACTGCTAGACAATTACTGCTAGACAATTACTGCCACAGAGCAGGTGGTCGGGGTTCGCTCATCGGCGATCCAAACTGCCCTCATCTTAGCCCAGTCCTGAAAACCGTACCGCCATTGGAGTGTCGCTAATGAAGGGCGATCGCTAAGATATACGATGGAGCGCTGTATGCATCAAGGGCGTTCCGGCACGCTCAGAGTTATTGCGCGAGACGAGAAATTGCCATGCAACGGGACAGGTTCATGAATGGGCTGAAGTTACAAGCGCCGCGTCGGGTTGTGGCGCGGCTGATGATGGTGTTTTTGTGTGGGCTGCTGTTGCTCAATCCGCTAGCAACTCCAGCCGCGTCGGCTGATGTGCCCGTGGGGGCAGCGCGCGGGAGCAGCTTTGTGGCAGCAGCGGTGAACCGGGTCGGGCCGGCGGTCGTGCGGATTGACACGGAGCGCACGGTTTCTCGAAACGTAGACCCGATGTTCAACGATCCCTTTTTCCGCCAGTTCTTTGGCGATGGCATGATGCCCCCTGGCGGTCGCTATGAGGAGCGACTGCGCGGGCAGGGGTCGGGATTTATCATCAGCGCCGATGGCACGATCTTGACCAATGCCCATGTGGTGGACGATGCCGACCGGGTGACGGTGCGCCTGAAAGATGGTCGCCAGTTTGATGGCGAAGTGCGCGGCGTAGACGAAGTGACCGACCTGGCAGTGGTGAAGATTAACACGAGCGATCGCCTTCCGGTGGCCACGCTGGGCGACTCGGACGCGGTGCAGGTGGGGGACTGGGCGATCGCCGTTGGCAATCCCCTGGGACTGGATAACACCGTCACCTTGGGCATCGTCAGCACGCTCAACCGCTCCAGTGCCGACGTGGGCATTCCCGACAAGCGCCTAGACTTTATTCAAACCGATGCCGCGATTAACCCCGGCAACTCTGGCGGCCCCCTGCTCAACGAGAAGGGCGAAGTCATTGGCATCAACACCGCCATCCGCGCCAATGCAATGGGCATCGGCTTTGCCATCCCAATAAACAAAGCAAAGGACATTTCCACCCGGCTAGCTCGCGGCGAGTCTGTGCAGCACCCCTACCTGGGCGTGCAAATTGCCACGCTGACTCCAGAACAAGCGCGAGACAACAACGAAGACCCCAACGCGACCCTGATTTTGCCAGAGGTGAACGGGGCGCTGGTCATGGGGATTGTGCCCGATTCCCCCGCTGCCAAGGGCGGCATCCGTCGCGGTGATGTGATTACGCAGGTGAATGGGCAAGCCATTACCCGTGCTGACCAGTTGCAAACCATTGTGGAAAACAGTGAACTGGGCAAGCCGCTCCAGATTACGGTAAAGCGCGGCGATCTGACCCGCACACTATCGGTTCGCACCGCAGAACTGCAACCTGCTGGGAAGAGCAGCAGCGCACTCCGCTAAGGCGAAACCAGCGTATTTTTTTAAAGTATCTGACGTATCTTTAGAAAGCGGTACTTGTTGCCGCTTTCTAGCTGCTCTCTAGCCGCATGATAGACGACCTTCTGCCTTTGGCGTTTATCGATTCTCGATTTTAGATTTGCAATTTTGGATTGCCAGTCAAGCGTCTACGGGGCTGCCACCCGTTGCACTCGTAGCGCCACCAGAGAGAATTGATACTGGACACACAAATACCTTGAATAAAGACTGAGACGGACAAAGCCTGAGATGAACAGCGAAGCCTACAACGAAATATTGGATATTTGTGAGGAACTGACGTATCGGGAAAAGTTCCGGCTGGCCCAGCATCTCATTCAGCTAGCACGAAAAGAAGAGGAAGAAGCACATCCCGATCAAAAAGAATCCCGGGCCCACGACCCAGAAACGATCCAGTACGTTGCAGAACGACTGCTTAAGTCAAAGCCGACTAAGAAGACCACGTTACTGAACTCGATTGGGGCGATGTTTCAGTTCCAGGGGGGCATCTCCGAGGTGGATAAGGAACTGATTGTCTATGAGCTTCAAAAGAAGCGATATATCTCAATTGATCGAGAGGGTCGTGTGTCCTACAGGACTTCTTTTTTTGAGTGACGTTGCATAGCGTGTCGGGTGGACTGAACCATCTGCGGGTCAAAGATTTAGCTGCCAAACAAGGGGCTGGTCAGGCGCGGACGGCGGTGGGCCGAAGCTGGGAGAAGGCGATCGCCCCCAAAAAAATTACCAACTGCGTCACGACGATGCTGGGCCCAGACGGCAGGTTAAACCAGGCCGATAGAACAATGCCCAACAGAGCGCTGGCGGCTCCTAGCGCGGCCGACAGCAGCACGTACTGGGAGAAAGTGCGGCTCAGCAGTCGCGACGCGCAGGCTGGAATCACCACAAAGGCGCTCACCAGCAGCGCCCCAATCGCCTTGATCGACACCCCGACGACGAGCGACAGCAGCACGATAAACGCCGTGCGGTGAACCTCAACAGATACCCCACGGGCGATCGCCAGCGGTTCATTCAGCGTCATCAGCATTTGTGTCCGCAGCGACAGGCTGACGAATAGAACACAGATGCAAAGCAGAATGCCGCTCGTCCACAAGTCAGAATACTGAATAGCCAAAATGTCTCCAAACAGGAGATTGTTGAGGCCGCCTTTATAGGAGTCAATAAAGCTGAGGATAATGACGGCGATCGCCAGCGATGAAGAATAGATCATGTTCAGCAGTGCGTCTGTCCAGAGGCGAGTACGTTGCAGCAAGTAATTCACGCCCAACGCAAACAACACGGCCGACGGCAGCAACACAATCGACGGACTAATGCCCATTAGCACGCCCAGGCTAATGCCTAGCAAGGTGGAATGCCCCAAGGCATCGCTAAAGAACGAAAGCTGTCTGAGGATGGTGAAACTGCCCAACATGCCGCCCATTAGCCCTGTCAGCACGCCACCCATCAGCGCCCGCTGCATAAACGGGAACTGAAATAGCTCAATTACGCGAATCAAATCAGCTTGAAGAGACATGGCACTAATGCATGTGTCGATATTGCACAAACTCTGAGCCGTAGGCAGCAGCCAAGTTGTCGGGAGCGAGCGCTACTTCGGGAATGCCCTGACACAGCAGGCGGCGGTTCAGGCACAGCACGCGATCGCAGTGTCGGCGCACCATTTCCAAGTCGTGAGAAATTTGCAAAATCGCCCAGCCCTGCTCTTGTTTGAGCTGGCTGAGCAGGCGATAGAACTCTGACTCGCCGCGCACATCCAGCCCCGCCGGAGCCTCATCGAGGATCAGCAGCCGCCGGGGACGCACCAGGCAATAGGCCAACAGCACCCGCTTGGTTTCGCCATCGGAGAGGCCGCTGATGGGCTGATGGCGCAGATGGCTTGCGCCGACTCGCTCCAGCGACTCCAGCACCGCCCGATGGCGATCGCCCTGCCCCGCCCACGGCCACTGTATTCCCAGCGCGTCCCAGCCCAGCCCCACCAGTTCACTCACGGTCATCGGGATACGTCGGTCAAACAACAGATTTTGCGGCAGATAGGCAATGCGCCGCCGCACGCTCATGGGCAACTTGCCCGACGGGCTGAGCGGATGTCCCAAACACTGCACATGACCCGACTGGCGCGGCAAAATTCCCAAAACCGCTTGCACCAGCGTGCTTTTGCCTGCGCCATTGGGGCCGACGATCGCCGTGTCGGTGCCTGCCTCCAGCACAAAGGACACGTCCTGCACCGCCGCGTAGGATTCTCGATAGACCGTCAGCCCCTCCACGGCTAACACAACCTCTTGCAATTCACACCTCCTGATGGAGCGTTCACTAAACCTGTCGTTCCAAACCTGCCATTAATCTCGTTCAAGCCACATGGAGTCGCTTTTCTTTGAGGGAGGTTTAAGACAGCTTCTTTGAGAATGGTTATCATTCCAGCCTATTCTACTCGGCGACTGAGTTCCACGGCCTCGCACAGGCAGGTGAAATAGGCTGTCTTCCTGTAAAAAAAGTTGAGAATTTGGCAGCGGTTGACTTAGACTTGACACCAGACTAAGCGGTTAAAATCTTCATAAGCCGCTACACGCAGCGTTTGGGTCTGCTTCAGGGACAGTCGAGTTACGGTTTGGGCTGCGCGGCGGGTTAGTCCAGTCAGGTTTTTATTAGGACTATGCAACAGGCAACACGGCGGAATGGAACGCAGAACAGTACGCTGAGCGGCACGCGCTTGAAGCGATGGGGCGCAAGTTTGGGATTGGTGGTGATGGCTGCAAACCCGGCCATGATTGGGCTGGGGGCGATCGCCACCCTCCTCTCCACAACCGCCGCGCCCGTCCAGGCCTCCACCCTCACCCAGTGGCAGTTTGACCCCGCCAGCACACAGCTAGAGGTGACGGTGCCCGCAGGCGTTACGCCACGCACGTTTTTGCTGGCGCAGCCGACGCGAATTGTCATGGATCTGCCCAACACCGATGTGGGCGCAGTGTCGGCTGGGCAAGTCTATGGCGGCGCAGTGCGGCAGGTGCGCGTGAGCCAGTTTCAGCCTGGGCTAACGCGAATTGTGATGGAACTGTCGCCCGATGCCACCCTTGCGCCAGAGCAGGTGCAGCTTCAGCAGGTGGGCCCTGCGTCCAGCGGACAGAGCCGCTGGGTGCTGCGTCCGGTGCTGGTGGGGGCGACGACCACTGCAACTCAGCCCGTTGCGCCGTCTATCCCGCCTGCGGAACCGTTCGGACTTTCTGCCGCGCCGCCCGTTGCGCCAGTCGTGCCCCAGCCTGCGGCTCTGCCTGAATCTGTTCAGCCACAAGTTTCCCAGCCGCAGCTTTCCCCCCTGCATCAGCCCCTTCCCCAGCCCGCGCCGCCGCCTGTCATTGCCACAACGCCGTCCCAGTCCTCTCCGATTCCGCCTGAGCTAGCGGGCAGCAATACCACCGTGCGAATTCGTCGCAACGAGCTACCAGTTGAAACGCCGTTGCCAAGCGCCCCGCCTGTGCCCGTTGAGATTCCGCCCGCAGCCCCGGCGACAGCACCACCCGCCAGTTTACCCGCTGCGGCGCTGCAAACCATGCCAGCGACACTGCAAACCACGCCACCAGGGGCGACTGCGCCCAGCGCGGTTTCGATTCCCACACTGCCTAGCAGCAGTGCTTCTGGCGCATGGCAGATTCCCGCAACCTTGCCACCCTCCGCGCCAGACGGGCGGCCGGTCACGGTGACGATTCCGCCCCTGGATGCGGCTCCTGCGGCGGTTCCCAGTGCGGTTCCCAGTGCAGTTCCCAGTGCGGCTCCTGCGGCGGCTCCAATTTTGCCCGATCCGCTGCCGCCGATTGCGCCTGCGCCAGTTGCGTCTACGCCCGAACCCCATTGTTTCGATTGAGGGTGAATCGTGCGCCTGCCTCTCGCCCAGTCCATCGCTTCCCGTGCTGCAACCTGCGCCGGGTGTGGTGAATGAAGGCGTTTCGAGTCGCCCGTCGAGCGCCAGTCGCCTGCCCGCTGCATCGGTCGCCGCGACACCATTTAACCCCGAACGTGCTGCTGCCCATCAGGGAACGTCGATGATTGCGCGGGTATCCCGGCCGCGTACCGCTGACGCTGAGTGGCGATCGCCCCTGGCAAAGAAGTTCTTGTATTAACAGAATCCGTGCGCGACTACAGCGGGCGCGTGGTGTTTCCACGGGGACAGCCAGCTTTGGGACGGTTTGAAACAAACCGCGAGGGCAGTCGCTTTGTGGTGCAGGCAATCAGCGTGAACGGGCGTAACCAGCGCATTGAGGGGCGGTCGGGATCGACTGTCGGGCGATCGCCGCGTCTCTGAAGACGACATTCTGCGGAATTCCGCCATTGGTGCAGGTGGGGCGCTGCTGCTGGGCCCTGCTGACAGGCGGCATTGGGCTGGTGGGGCTGGCCCTGGGGGGCGGGGGCTGGAGCGGCAACGACCTTTGTCACTGCCCCCCCAGCCTGCGACGATCCTGCCGAACCAGATTATCGAAGTTCGTCTAACGCAGGATGTGCCACGCGGCTTCTTTTAGGCGTGAAAGCAGAAGTAAAAGCAATCCAGCCATTTTGGGAGCGATCGCCCGATGCCGCAATGCCGTCCGACACAGATTGAGCGTGGATTGAAAAGACTGAACCTGGGTAGACTATGAACTGGATCAAACACGGGCTGGGGCTGTCGCTGGTGGGCATGGTGGGTATGGTGAGCATGGCGGCGATCGCCCGCGCCGAGCAGCCCCTGGGGGGTGGTCTATCCCCGACGATGGCCACACGAAACCACCGCCAGCCGCATTTTTCTGATCGGCACGGCGGCTCCTGGCGGCGAGGTGACGGTGAATGGCCAGCCCATCGAGCGCAGTCCGGCGGGCCACTTTGCCCCCAGTTTTCCGCTAGAACTGGGCGAAAACGTCTTCACGCTGCGGCGCGGTGCGGAGGCGGTGGTGATTCGCGTGGTGCGCGTGGCGGCAGGGGCGGCGGCTCCGGTGGGTGCTAGTTTTGCCGAGGGGTCGCTGTGGCCGGCGGTGGATGTGGCGCGGCA
This sequence comes from Leptolyngbya sp. O-77, assembly GCF_001548395.1. Taxonomy (NCBI): domain Bacteria; kingdom Bacillati; phylum Cyanobacteriota; class Cyanophyceae; order Leptolyngbyales; family Leptolyngbyaceae; genus Leptolyngbya; species Leptolyngbya sp. O-77. Next base: position 3,557,036 of record NZ_AP017367.1, on the reverse strand, counting down.
GGTCGGAGAAACAGTCTGCTTTGGGGCGATCGCCCCGCCCAATGCCACCGTTTCCGTCAGCCTTGCGGGGCAGACCCTTCCCCTCGCGCCCCAGCCCAGCGCCGTGGATTTGCCGCCCAACTCCGCCGTGCTGACGGACTTGAACCAGCCCGCGGTGGTGGAGGCGGCCCAGCGCTACCAGGGCTGCTTGCCGCTGAGCCAGCCGATCCTTACCTACGGCAACGCGATTTCCACCGGGGCCGTGCTGCCGAACCCGACTCAGACCGTCATGCTGGGACAGCCAGACTATCAACTCCAGCTTCGCGGCGAAACGGTGCGCCAGACGGCTCCCGGCAGCGTGTTGCTGTTGCCGCTGTTAAACCCGCCTGTGGTGCAGGTGGTCGCTGCATCGGGAACCGCCCGCACTGGCCCCAGCACCGACTATTCCCGCCTCACGCCCTTGCCCCAGGGCACACGGGATGTGGTGACGGGGCGCGAGGGCGGCTGGCTGCGGCTGGGTTATGGCGCGTGGATTCGCGAGTCCGAGACGCAGCCCGTGCCCAATGCCGCGCCGCCCCAAACGCTGATTCGCGGCGTTCGCTCTCGCCCCGCGGGGGAATGGACGGAAATCGTGTTTCCGCTGCAAGCACCTGTGCCCGTGTCGCTGCATCAGGGCGATCGCACTCTCTCCCTAACCCCTGCACCACACCATCGCCCAAAACCGACACGATCTTCGTGCCGCGCAATCGCCTGATTCAGCGCTTCGACTGGCAGCAAATTTCCCCAACCCAGGTGCAATACACCGTGCAGCTTAACTCGCGCCACCAGTGGGGCTATCAGCTGCGCTACGAGGGCACTAGCCTGGTGCTGTCGCTGCGAAACCCGCCAGTGCTGTCGTCATCGCGGCGGCAACCGCTGACGGGACTGCGGATTTTTCTCGACCCCGGCCACGGCGGCCCGGATGACCTCGGCGCTCGCGGCCCCACGGGCTATCCCGAAAAAGACGTGGCGCTGATTGTGTCCAAACTGCTGCGCGATCGCCTGCAAGCCAGAGGCGCAACGGTGATCATGAGCCGCACCGAAGACATCGACCTCGGCCCCAACGAACGCGCCGCTATGATCGTGGAGCAAGAGCCGCACCTCGCCCCTCAGCATTCACTACAACGCTCTGCCCCGACGATGGCGATGCGATCAACACCGCAGGCATCGGCACGTTCTGGTATCAAAAACCAGGCGCAAGACCTGGCGGAATTTTTGCACGATTACCTAGTCGAAACGCGCGATCGCCCCTCTTACGGCGTGTTTTGGAACAATCTCGCCCTGACGCGCCCTGCCGTCGCGCCGTCTGTCCTTCTAGAACTCGGCTTTATGATCAATCCCTTTGAATTCGAGTGGATTGTCGATTCCCAAGAGCAGGCGCGGCTGGCCGATGCCCTGGCCGACGGCATCGAAGCCTGGTTGCAGCGGGCGGTCAGCGAGTAGCTAGGGCGAGCTGCCCTGTGCCAAGATAGGTTGGGCGACGAACGTAGGATCGGGCTTTGTAGCGATTTTTGATGGCAATTTCCTATGGCAATTTCAGAGGAGTTTCATCGGCGCTGGTGTGCATTGCTGGAGCGCGTCGATGACTGCAAATCTGAAAAAGCCCTGGAAACCGAAGTCCTCTTGCCCATGCTGGAACTGCTGGGCTATCGGCCGCAGGATATTCTTCAGCAGGTTCCATTTGGCAAAAAGCGGGTTGACTTTTTGCTCAGAGCGCAGCAGTCTGCTCCCTACTGCCACTATCTAATCATCGAAGCCAAATCTCCCAAACAGTCAATCGCCCACAATAGTTGGCAACTGCGGGATTATCTGCTCGCTTCGGGCAGCATTTTGGGACTATTGACCAACGGCAAGCAATTTCGCCTGCTTTACAACGATGGCGAGACGGTTCACTCGCTCTGGAACTACAGCCGCGACTACCTGTATCAAAGCTATCGGGTGTTGGGGTCGCTGCTGTGGAAGCGAAACTGCGATCGCGTCATGGAGGTCTTTGGCAGCAGCCACCGCAAAATTCACGAACAGCTTGTGCGGGCGATCGCCCAACTGTCGCACGACCCCCAAGTTCTCTCTGTCCTGCCGATACAGCCCGATTTATCTCCCCTCACTGCACCCCGAAACGCTATGATCATCACCGTTTTCAACAACAAAGGCGGCGTTGGCAAAACCACCCTGACGATTAACCTCGCTGCGGCGCTGGCGCAAATGGGCAAGCGGGTGCTGCTGATTGACATCGACGCACAGGCAAACCTGACAACTGGTTTGGGAATCGACCCGCTAGAAGATATAGAAAAAGTCGGGCGAAAAGACATTACCCACTTGCTGACGGAACCCCGGCTGGTGCTGGACGACGTGATTGTAAAAAAGCGCTGGGGCAGTGTGGTTTTAGACGTGGTGCCCTCCCACATTCGCCTCAGCAATATGGAGAATCAACTGATTCAGATTGTAGACAGCGATCGCATTCTGGCCAAAAAGCTCAAAAGCCAGGACTATGACTTTGTGTTTATCGACCCGCCGCCCTCCTTTGGCAAGGTAAACCGCATTTCTCTGATGGCCTCTGGGGGTGTGCTAGTGCCGACTCAGCTTTCGCCCTATCCCATCCGGGCGCTGGAATTTGTCCTAGGACAGGTCGAAGAAGTCGGGCAGTTTCGCGAAACGCCGCTGCCCATCGTGGGTATTGCGGTGAGTATGCACGACCGCACCTCGCGGGCCTTTAACCTGTCGATGGTTGAAGAGTTGTACGGACGGTTAAATAAGCTGCCCGGTGGAAATCAGGTGCAACTGTTTTCTGAGGCAACCTGGGTGCCCCGCCTCAACATCGTGTCCAAGTCTCAGAGTGAGGGCTGTCCGCTGTTTGCGATTGATTCTCTGGATGGACTCAGCGCCCAAGACCGCACCGCTGCCGAGAATGCGCTTGCGTCCTTTGAGTCGCTGGCTCAAGAACTCCTGCAAAAGGTCGAAGCGGCGGCATAGGCCGAGCCAGACCAGACTAGACGGCATCGACGCTTCGCTGCACTGCATAGCGCAGTTCGGCAAAGGCCGTGCCATAGGTCGTTGTAGACACCAGCTTGAGGGGCGGCGTGGTGATTTGGCGTGGCAGCAGGGGCGCACCGCTGCCCAGCGTGACCGAGGCAATGGTCACGATAATTTCATCCAATAGCCCGTGGTCATAAAACTGCCCTGCCAGGTCGCCGCCGCCCACCACCCAGATGTTTTTGTCCTGGGCGATCGCCCGCATTGCCTCATGCACCGGACGCACGTCGCCTTTCACAAAGCGAATATCTGCACCGGGAATGGCAGGCAGCGTGCGCGTGGTAAACACCCAGGCGGGCTGCGTGTAGCTCCAGGCGGGCTGCGCCGGGTTGGAATCAGGATTGTCGGGGCTGTTGTGATTGAGAATCCACTCGTAGGTGGTGGAACCCATAGCGATCGCCCCCACTTCTTGTATAAAGCCAGCGTAGCTGCCGTTTTCGGGATCGCCAAACTGAAATAGCCACTCCAAAGAATTGTTTGCGTCGGCAATGTAGCCGTCCAGGCTGGTCGCCGTGTAATACTGCGTTTTCACTGCAAATTCCTCTTGAGCGAAAAGAGTGCGCGGTGCGTCGTGTTCAGGATTACCAAATCTTCGGGAAGCGCCTGCGTAGAATGTGGAGCAATCGCATTGGGTATTGGCTGGCTGGTAAAACCGGGCTAGCGCTAATGTAATGTCTGCTGGCGATCGCCCCCGCTCAAAATCTTATGCTTAAAAACCTCTACATTGCTGCAATCGAACCCGGCAACGGCAAGTCGCTGGTGCTGCTGGGTCTGATGGAACTGCTGTCAAAGCGGGTAGGGCGGCTGGGCTTTTTTCGTCCGGTGATCCACGCGGGCAACACGCCAGACAACGATATCGATCTGGTCCGCAGCCGCTATGCGATCGCCGCACCCTACGAGTCGCAGTTTGCCCTCACCCACGACGAAGCGCAGGCGTTGTTAGCGGCGGGCCACACCGATGCGCTGCTAAAGCGGGTGGTGGAAGCGTATAAGGCGCTGGAGGCACAGTGCGATTTTGTCGTGTGCGAAGGCGTGGACGCGACGGAGATCGGCTCTGCCTTTGTGGATGATTTTGACGCGCAGGTGGCAAATTTGCTAGCAGCGCCAATTGCCCTGGTATCCAGCGGCGAGGGCAAAACGCTGGAAGAACTGGTGAGCAACGTGCGGACTGAGCGAGAAGCGTTTCTCAACTACGGCTGCGCGATCGCCGCTACGTTCATCAACCGGATCGCGCCAGAAATGCGCGAGGAACTGGGCGATCGCCTCCAGGAAAGCTGGCAGACGGAAGACCCCGTATTTTTGCTGCCGGAGGAGCCGCGCATCACCAAGCCCACGGTTGCTGAAGTGATGAACACGCTGGGCGGCGTGCTGGTCATGGGCGACGACAGCCAGCTCAACCGCGACGTGCTGGGCTATAAGGTGGCGGCGATGCAGTTGCCTAACTTTCTGACCCATGTGCAGGAAGGGGCGCTGGTGATTGCACCGGGCGATCGCGCAGACATCGTGCTGGGCTGCCTGACGACGATGTTTGCCGAAAATTATCCCAAGATTTCCGGCATCGCACTGACGGGCGGGCTGGAGCTGGCTCCGTCGGTGCGGGCGCTGCTGGACAGCTTTCGGCGATCGCCCCTGCCCATCTTTGCCGTCGCCACCGATACCTACGAAACCGCCACCCGCACCAGCCAGGTGCGCGCCCAGCTCAACCCGTTCACCGAGCGCAAAATCGCCGCCGCCCTGGGGCTGTTTGAATCGTCGGTGGATTTGTCCAGGCTGGAGGCCCGTATTGAGGTGGCCCGCTCGACGCGCATGACCCCGCTGATGTTTGAATATGAGCTGATTCAGCAGGCAAAGACAATGCGCCAGCGAATTGTGCTGCCAGAGGGAAGCGACGAGCGCATCCTGCGGGCCAGCGAAATCTTGCTCCAGCGCAACGTGGTGGACGTGACGCTGCTGGGCAATCGGGGACAGATTCAGGAGGCGATCGCCGCCCTCGGACTCCATCTCGACGGCGCAACGCTGATCGACCCGCTAGAATCAGACTGGCAAGAAGATTTCGCCCAGACCTATTACGAACTGCGCCAGCACAAAGGCATCACGCTGGAGTTTGCCCACGACCTGATGCGCGATGTCAGCTACTTTGGCACGATGATGGTCTATAAAAGACTGGCGGACGGCATGGTGTCGGGAGCGCTGCACACCACCGCCCACACGATTCGTCCAGCACTGGAATTTATCCGCACGCAGCCTGGCTGCTCGATTGTGTCCAGCGTGTTTCTCATGTGTTTGGAAGACCGCGTGCTGGTCTATGGCGACTGCGCGGTGAACCCCAACCCCAACCCGCAGCAGTTGGCCGACATTGCCATTAGCTCGGCGGAAACCGCTGCTCTGTTTGGCATCGAGCCGCTGGTAGCGATGTTATCTTACTCCACAGGCGACTCTGGCAAAGGTGAAGACGTGGACAAGGTGCGCGAAGCCGTCCGCATTGCCCGAAGCCAGCGCCCCGATTTGCAAATCGAAGGGCCGATCCAATACGACGCGGCGGTGGATGCCAGCGTCGCCAAAACCAAGCTGCCCGATAGTAAAGTGGCGGGTCATGCGACGGTGTTTATCTTCCCCGACCTGAACACGGGCAACAATACGTACAAGGCCGTGCAGCGCTCTGCCAACGCCGTCGCCATTGGTCCCATCCTCCAGGGCTTGAGAAAACCCGTCAACGACCTCAGCCGGGGCTGCACCGTGCCCGATATTGTGAACACTGTCGCCATCACTGCAATTCAGGCGCAGCGGGTGCAGGCCGCTGCTGGCAGTGTAGAGCCGGAAAGAGTAGGTGCTGGTGCGTGAACCCAGTACGGTGGCAGCGTCAGGACGGATGCACACCCCTAGCGACGAAAAACAGAACCAGCAGCGATAGGGCTTGGATCAGCACCGAAAAAATCACCAGGGCGGGCCGCGAAAAATCGTAGAGCGTGCCCATCAGGGCGCTGCCCGCAAACCACGCCAGCCCATAGCCCGTGTTGAAAATGCCGAAGGCCGAGCCGCGTCGCTGGGGCGGGACGATACCCGCAACCGCCGCCTTCATGATGGATTCCTGTGCGCCCATGCCAATGCCCCACAGCACCATCCCCCAGATTGCCGTCTGGAAGCTGCCCAAAAAGACCAACGGCGCGAACAGCAGCGACAGGGCGATCGCCAGCATCAGGCTGCCCAGCCCCACCCGGTCAAACCAGCGCCCAAACAGCAGCGCGGCGATCGCATCTACCCCCATTGCCAGCGCATACAGCAGCGGAATCTGGCTGGTAGATTCCACACCCGTCCGTTGCAGATGAAAGGCAATCAGCGGAAAGTCGGCATAGCCCGCCGCGACGAGGGCGATCGCCCCCAGATAAATCCAAAAGCGGCGCGGCAGCCCCTCCGTGTGCAAATCCGCCGGAGTCGGCGGCTCAAAGTCTCTCGGATTCGGATAAATCCGCTGCGTTGTCAGCAGCACCAGCAGCCCCAGCACCGCCGGAATCACCAGAATCGCAAAGCCGCCGCGATAGCCATACTGCCAGGTCAGCATCGCCGCCACCATCAGCGGCCCGCCCACAGCCCCAATTTGATCCATCGCCTCGTGCAGCCCAAAGCCAAATCCCCGCCCGATCTGCATTGCGCCGTGGGACAGCAGCACATCTCGCGGCGGCGTGCGGACGGCCTTGCCCGTGCGTTCGGCGATCATCAGTCCGGCGGCGGCGGGCCAGGCGGTGGTCAGCGACAGCAGCGGCACGACGGCCGTGTTGATGCAGTAGCCCAGCGTAGTGATGCGCCAATATTGTCGAGTGCGATCGCTCAAATAGCCAATGACCAGCCGAAACCCGTAGCCAATCAGTTCGCCCAGCCCTGCCACCCAACCCACCGCCGCGCCGCTTGCGCCCAGGCTACCCAGATACGCACCCGTAATGCTCCGCGCCCCTTCATAAGTTGCATCCGCGCACAGACTCACCACCCCCAAACACACCACGAACCAAAGTGCAGAGTTTTTCATGCCAGAGAATTTGTAGTAAATAATCTTCCCAGAATTTCCAGGGGAGCAACCGCTTCTAAAGCATCATCAGGCAACAAGCGGGTTAAGCAACAAGTGTTGCATCAGAGTTTGACACGTCTCCAGGATAAATGCAACACCTGTTACAATAAGCCTATGTCTCGTCAATCTTGGAATCTGCTGATCTACCGGGTTCCCTCTCAGCCGTCCACGCAGAGGGTCTACGTCTGGCGAAAGTTAAAAGGGTGGGGGGGATTGTATCTCCAGCAATCGGTTTGCGTGCTGCCCCAGCGTCAGAATTTGCAGAGACAGCTAGAGGCACTGACAATGGAAATTATTAACGGTGGGGGGGAGGCAGACCTGCTGACCGTCACAATTGAAGAAGATAAACAAAACTCAAGACTGATTGAGCGATTTCAGCAGCAGGCAGCGGCCGAGTATATGGAATTTCTGGGACGCTGCCGCGACTTTCACCAAGAGCTAGAGCGTGAGCGGCAAAAGAAGAATCTTACCTTTGCTGAACTCGACGAAAATGAAGCAGAGCTAAGCAAGCTGCGCTCATGGCTGCCCAAGATCCGCGAGCGAGACTTGTTCGAGGCGGCTGGATATGCTCCGGCAGTAGAGGCGCTAAGGCTCTGTGAAGAAGACTTTCAGCGATTTAGCCAGCAAGTCTACGAGGCTCAAGATTTGTAGCCTACTCTCGCCTGAGATCATCTTGCCTGAAATCATCTTATCTAAAATTATCTTGCCTGCGATCGCCAAGCTTGGGTTCGGGTTTGCAGGCCGCGTGTCAAAAACCAGTACAGCAGGCGCACGCCGATACTGGTGACCACGATGAGGGTAGACATGGCCGCAGCGGGCGCAATGTCTCCAGCATCATCCATGTTGACAATAGCCACGGCCGCCAGCGGCAACGTTGGCGGATAGAGAAAAACGATGGCAGAAATTGTTACCATCGCATTCACAAAAAAGTAAATGCCGATGTCTAAAATGGCTGGAACGCAGAGCGGCAGCGTGACGCGCCAAAAGGTTTTGTAAAACGGCACCCGCATCGAGGCAGATACCGACTCAAACTCTGGATCAATCTGCTTGAGGGCAGTGGTGGCCGTGAGAAAACAAACCGTGAAAAAGTGGATGATGTTGCACAGCACCAAAATGGCCATCGTGCCGTAGAGCCAGTTCAGCGGGTTTCTGAGCACCAGCCCGCCAATATTCCAGGTGGGATTGTTGAAGAAGAATACGTAGGCCAGCCCCAGCACCAGTCCGGGCAGCGCCAAGGGAATGGTTGCCAGGAAATAATTGGCCAGCCGCAAGCCCTTGAGTCCTTTGCCCTTTTCGACGAGGTAGGCGATCGCAAAGACAGCAGCAGTCCCAAAAATCGCCGTATAGAGCGACATGCGAATGCTGTTCCAGTAGGCAGCGTAGCCCCCGCCTCCGACTGCGTTGAAGTTGTAGTGCCGCAGCGTTGGCTCAAAGTTGTAGGGCCAGACCTTGACGATCGAAGCCAGGACGATTGCCGCAAATACCAGCAGCACAAAGCAGGCGATCGCCCCACAAATCGCAAACATCAGCCAATCGAGGGCGGGCTTGGGCTTGGGCTGGTAGGGCACCGACTTGGCGCTGACCATTGCTGTCTGGCGGCGCTGCACGATGCGATCGAGGATAAACGCTAAAACCGTTGGCAGCAACAGAAAAACGCTGATAGTTGCGCCCATCGAAAAATTTTGCTGGCCAATCACCTGCTTGTAGATGTCAGTGGCCAGCACGTTGAAGTTGCCGCCCACCACCTTGGGTACACCAAAGTCGGTGAAGGCCAGGGTAAAACAGACAAAAATGGCGCTCATCAGCCCATACTTGACGCTGGGCAGTGTTACCGTCAAAAACGTCCGCAGCGGCGGCGTTCTCATCACGTCGGCGGCTTCATAAAGGCGGGCATCCGTCAGGCTGAGGGCGGTCGCCAGAATCACGACTGCCTGCGGAAAGCAGTAGAGCGCCTCACCCAGAGTAATGCCAACGGGGCCGTAGAGTCCGATATCAAACGGCGGCAACAGCCCAAAAAATCCAGTCGTAAACAGGCCCTTATTACCAAACAGGTAAATTAGCCCAATCGCATGGGCCAGCGGCGGAATAAACAGCGGCAAAGTACCGAGAATGCGAAAGATCCCTTTGCCGCGCATGGCGGTGCGCGTCAGCGCGTAGGCGTAGAGGAATCCTAAAATGACGGATAGGAGCGTGCTGGCGATCGCCACCGAGATTGTATTTGTGAATGACACCAGCAGCGAGGGCGTGGTCAGGTAGCGAGCGTAGTTGGCCCAGCCTACCCAGTTGCCCTCAGTATCCTGAAAGCTCCGCTGGATCATCGGCACCAGCGGCAGCACCACGCCCGTAAGCAGAAATAATGTGGCGATCGCCAGCAGCAGCACCGTATACAGCACACCGTAAGCCGCGTTAGCCCAGAGTTCGGGGGCAGGCGGCAGGGCAGCCAATCCATAGACCGCTTGATTTTTCAGGTTGAGCCGAGCCAAATCAGGCAGCAACAGATACAGCCCTTGCGTGACTTGTTTCAGGGCGGGGTTTTCGCTGAGGCTGCCCAGGCTGACCAGATCGCGGCTAAAGTGACCCATGAGGTAAATGCCGACCGTAAGAGCGATCGCCAGCAAAGAACTGGTGAATACGCCAAACAAAATCGCCACTGCAACGATTAGCGACAGTTCCAAAAATTGAAACAGCACCGTAATTAAAATGCTGCCCAGCGGAAAAGGCAGCCGATAAAAGCTCACCACCGCCACGTAGATGAGCGTCATCGCCGCCACCAGCACCGCCAGCACGGCTGCCAGCCCCAAATGCTTGCCCAGAATAAATTCTGCCTTGCTGACGGGTTTGGAAATCAGCACGTAGACCGTGCGCTTCTCGATTTCTTTATTAACCAGCCCAGTGCCCACGAAAATGGCAATCACCAGCCCTGTCAGGTTGATGGCCGCCAGCCCTACATCCAGCAAAATCTTTTGCTCGGTGCCTGCGGCGACTTCTGGCAGCAGCGCGGCGATCGCCACTAGCGCGATCGCAAAAAATCCCAGCAGATACAAAATGCGATCGCGAATCACCTCACGAAACACATTTACGGCAATCACCCACACGCGACCGAGATTCACCGTTTCTCTTCTCCCTTGCAAACCAGATCTACCCGCCTGCGGCCTGCAAGCGTAAATGTTCTGAGCAGCTTGACTCTAGCTTCCTGGTTAAAGCTACATGCTTTGATTTTACGGTGGTTGCGTCAGCGAAATTCGCTGAATTGGGTTGCATTCTACCCGCGTCAGGGACGCACCTGCCACCACTTCGCCCGCGCCCGGTGGCTGTGTGACTTGGGAAATAAGGCAAGCTTTTTCATATACATAAGGAAGGTTGGTGCTGGTCGGGCCAGTCCACAGCATCCGTAGCCGCAGTGTGTATTCGGGTTCGCCGGGTGGCACGACTGCGCTAAACCGCCAGAAAGCATCTTCGGGCAGGGGGCGTGCGGTCGCTTCGTTTGCCTGTCGAAAGACGAGCTGTTGCAGTTGCGGAACTTGCTGATCGAGCGCAATCAGCCAGCGCTCGGTATCGCTCCAGGGCAGCCCTTCGAGCGATCGCCTGATATAGCCCTCTGCCAGATTCATCAACAGTTCTACCCGTGGCATATTGTGGTCGGGGTTGCGCTGCTCCTCATCCAGCCGCACCACAAACGAGCTGCGGCGAAAATCATCCGACAGCAAACTGGGATAGTCGCGTAGCCAGTCTTGCACCACAAAATGAAATTGAATCCAACAGCTCATCGTGCCCGCCAGCACCGCCCGCAAAATCAGGTCTTGTCGCACCTTGGGGTCGGGAATGCTGAAGGTAAATCGGGGGAAAAAGTAGGGCACGGCCGCTGAAATTGCTGAAAAGATCGGCCAACTCACCCACGCCACCCGCCCCAGATCGCCCACCCACCCCGCAAATAGCACCACACAAGCCAGCGCCCCGGTAATCCACGGCCCGGTTTGAATTTCTAATCCCAGAATATTGAGCTTGTTTCCCGACAGCGCCCAGCCCACGCCGAACGTCAGAAAGAGCCAGCCAAACCGCGACAGCAAATCCTTGAGAATGAGCGTTTCGACCAGGATAGACAGCGCCCACGAAAACAAGCTCAGCAGCACCAGCGTTTGCCAGGAAAACGTCCGGGGCGGCCGCAACTGGTTCCAAAGTTCGTCGAGCAGTTCTTTCACAGGGCTATGGGCCGATGCAGCAACGGATAAACTCGGTTAGACCGGGGACAGGGTGCCGAGCAATTCTATGCTACTGAGTTTCCATCCAGAGGATGCATTTTTGCATCTGGTCTGCCATTGTTTGGCGATCGCCCTGATAGCGGCGGCCATGCCCTGGCAGCACCCACTCAAACGAGTAATTTGCCAACCGTTTCATCGACTGCAACAGCGCCGCCCAGGAATACCAGCAGGCGCGGCGAAATGCATACAAATGGTCAAGCTCAGCAGACCAGGCCAGGTGATCGCCCGTGAACAAAACCGTGTCGTCATACAGCAAAACGGTGTGCCCTTTGGTGTGTCCAGGAACCGGAATGATCAGCAAATCGGGCGCAAGCTGAACGGGGTCGCTGCCGGATAGCTGAATCTCCACATCCTGCGTGGCGCGGGTGATGTCGTCTTCATGCAAAAGGCGATCGCACCCAAAGTGCGCCTGAAACTTTTGATGATCTGCTACGTCATCGCGGTGAGTAAGATACAAATAACGAACGCCGCCCAGTTCTTCCAGTCGCTTCACCAGCGGCGGCGCAAACCGGGGCGAATCGACCAGTACATTACCTGCTGCCCGCTGAATCAGATAGCTGGCTGCGCCGTAGGAGCTTTCAGCATGATAGCCGCAGTGCGAAACAGTGTCGGTAATTGGAATCGGAAAACTGCGCTGGACTTGTTGAACGTCCAGGGGCTTGTGAACTGTGCCGATAGAGGCGGTGGGGCAAGACAGCAGCGCCTGCATCGCCCGTAAGCGCTCGGCTTCGGTCGTCGGCTGATGATAAACCGCAGACTGCTCGCCTGCTTCGCAAAAGGTTTCGGGAGCCATCCACCGACAGGTGTCGCAGTCGATGCAGGTGGAATCCACATAGAAATCGCCACTCACGTTTTCGGGACGGCGCTGGGTGAGGTGTGCCATAGGTCAAGGGCGGTGAGGAGTACCTCCAGGCTACACAGTTCCACGGGTTTTGTGGGTTGCAATCCTGGCAAGCGCCATAGCCCTATCTCACGGCATGGACTTGTAGCCCAAACGCCCAAACGATCGATGTAATGGCAGACCGCATGGGTATTTGCAGCAATCCCACACGCGGTCTTTGGGAGCTAAGCCATGTAGCGTAAGCGTTCCGAATGGATTGAGAAGGCGCATTGTAAAAATTCTGCAATCTTTAGTGTCATGGCTAGAGTATTCATGTCAATATGAGTGACATGAATATCCACCGAGGAAACCCCTATGATTCATCACATGTCGATCGCGGCCGAAAATCCCCAGCGAGTTGCAGCAGTTTTGGCAGAGCTTTGGAATGGCCATGCCTACCCATTTCCGATGTATCCCAATAGCTATATCGCTTTTGCCGGAGATAGCTATGGCACGGCGATTGAGGTTTATCCATTGGGCAGTGAATTGGTTCCTGGCCGCCCCGACCTGCCCGATCTACGGGCCAATCGCGTGCCTGCTCACTTCACGGCGACCCATGCAGCCGTGTCGGTGCCCCTTGAGCAGCAACAAATTGAGCAAATTGCCATTCGCGAAGGGTGGCAGACTTTGTTGGGGAGCCGGGGCCCGTTTTTTCAGGTGGTTGAGTTTTGGATTGAAAATAGAGTTTTGCTAGAACTTTTAACGCCTGAAATGACCGAGCAATATAAGAACTTTTCAACGCCTCAAAACTGGGAGCAGCTCGTCCTTGCTGCGCCGCTGCCGTCAGCATAGTCAATCAAGGCTTACGCAGTTGGATGATTTTTTATAGGTTGCGCCTGCGGAAAGTCATCCAGAATCTATCAGACTCGTTTCAACTGCGTAAGCCCCATCCATATTTGAGGGGTGCTAGCAGCATCGCATTTATGTCAGACTGGATGACATGAAAGAAGCTTCTAATCTCTCTAATCGCTCAATTGGGCGATCGCGCCCTTATCACAGCACCCTGCGCCAAAAGCAAGCAGCCGCAACGCGAGAGCTAATTCTGCAAGCGCTGACACAACAGTTGGCAGAAGAAGGGCTGCAAGATTTTTCGATTGCAGACGCGGCTCAACGAGCAGGCGTGGCGACTCGCACCATCTATCGTTATTTTCCCAATCGAGAGGTCTTGCTCGATGCGGTCGGGGAATGGGTCGATCAGCAGCTTGGCGATCTCCCCTACCCTACAACGCCGATGGAAGTGGCGGATCTGGCAGAGCAGGCCTTTCCCCAATTTGAGCAGCAGGCTGTGCTGGTGCAAGCTCTACTGGCATCTGAACTGGGCAAAAGTGTTCGCTCCCGCCTTCGCTCCAAGCGTCGTCAATCGGTTGAGACTGCTCTCAGTTCACTGGCGGGTGACCTTGACTCAGCCAAAGCAGTGCGAGCCGTCATCGGACACCTCGTGACCGCAGAAACCTGGAAGCACCTGCGAGACGAGTTTGGAGTAAGCGGCGATGCCTCAGCCAAAGCCGTAGCCTGGGCAATCCGCACGCTAATTGCAGACCTGGAGCATCGCCACTAACGCTCTAACGGTGAAGAGTATGAGATTGAGATGTGAACTGGCTTTGTCCTTGGGCTAGTTTATCTTCGGGCTAATTTATTTTTGAGCTGGCTTTGCTCTTAGGCTAATATCTTCGGGTTAATTTGTCTTCGGGTTAATTTGCCTTTGACTAATATCAATTCTCGATTTTAGATTTGCGATTTTGGATTGCCAGCCAAGCGCCTGCCGGGCTTCCAGCGATCTCATTCGTAGCTCTGCTAAGGAGAATTGATATAACTAAATGCACATAAATAAGCATAAAAAAATTCTGCGCTGTCTGCTGATCGGGCGGTGCAAGTTGTGGCATCCGGTTTTTAATTTGGTCTACCGACTTAGCATCTTCAGTGACACTAAAATCTAGGGCGTGTCATCAATTAAGCCAAGTCAGGGCAGCCGCCATGTAAATTGCACCCAGAAACGTTTCGGCTAACTTGTCATAGCGTGTCGCAATCGCTCGGTACTGCTTGAGTTTGGCAAAGAAGTTCTCAATTAAGTGCCGCGCTTTGTATAGCTCCTTGTCGTAATCACGCGGTGTCTTGCGGTTTCGCTTGGGCGGAATCACAGCAGTCTTGCCCTGTTGTTGGAGTCGCTCAACCACCCGTTGGTCTGCGTCATATCCTTTGTCAGCCAGGACTGTATCAGCTTGAATATTCTCTAGCAGCACATCAGCCCCATCAAGGTCACAGGTCTGCCCGGGTGTGAGGTGAAAGCCTGTCGGATTGCCCAGTGCATCGACAGTCGCATGAATCTTGGTGCTCAATCCCCCTTTACTACGACCAATGGCTTGGGCATTGGCATCCCCCCTTTGCCCCAGCACTATGCTGATGAGCACGCACAATCGTGGTGTCGATCATGGCGTATTCGTTGTCTGCATCTTCAGACAGCACCTGAAACACCCGTTGCCATACGCCCGTCTTTGCCCAGCGCCGAAAGCGGGTGTGAACCTTGCGAAAATGACCAAACCGCTCTGGCAAGTCTCGCCAAGGAATACCGGCTCGATATCGATATAGCACTGCCTCAACAAACAGACGATTATCCTTTGCTGTGACTCCCACCGCCCCTGCTCGTCCAGGGAGCAAATCTTGGAGCCGTTCCCATTGGTCATCGCGCAGGGCGTAGCGGCGGGTTGTCATAATCATCAGATAGCTGAATCACTGCTAATTACAGCTTACTTAATTGATTACACTCCCTAGATCGGCAGGTCTTGGTCTAACTGGTGCGGGCGATCGCCCCAATCCTTTCCCATCCTGCCTTGCTCTGCGGCTTCCGTAAAACCAAGAGATGCCAACTTCTCCCCAGCAGGGTCAATCCCGTGTCAAAATAGACCATCGTACCCGGCCCTTCGTGCCCTGTTGCTCAACACACCGCCCTGCCCTGAATGGAGTTTCACCCGTGGGTCGTTCTCCCAACCTAGCCATCACTATTTTTCTCTACGTCGCTGGCATTTTGCTGGTCATGATGGCAGTCCTGCTGCTGCTGCAATCTTTTGGTCTGCTGACGGAAATTCCTAGAGAAGCGGTCTATGCGCTGGTGCTGCTGGCGATCGGGTCGGGCATCTTGGCGGGCGTTCGCAGGCGAGGCTAAGCCGTCGCCCCTTTGTGGCTAATAGGGCTGATTATCAAGACAGACTTCGATGAAGCCAACAACTGCGGCGTTTCTAATTCTATTGGGCATCACGGTTACAGTCTGGGTAATGCGCGGGCTGGGCGTTCTCACGTTTATTCCTGGCGGGCTGCTGTGGATCTTGCTGCTGGGCACGGTTGGCGCAGGCGTGGTGGATATTGTGCAAAAAACTCGCCGCTGGTAGTTCGAGCTGCCTGGAAGTCCGACCTGTTCTGCTGTAGTTCTAGATCAAGACGCTGGCGATGGTGCTGGCTGCTGAATGTCTAGAAGCAGGTTCAGGGGATGAAAATTCAGCTTTTGGTGTTGTTCACAGGCGCGCTGCTGGGTGCAGGAATGCCCCTGGCGCTGCCACGCTCTGGGCAAACCAATCTGGCATCAGAAACCAATCTGGCATCAGAACTGGGGGCTACGCCTTGCCCGGACATCGCCGAAGTGCCCGCCTCAGAGAGCCTGCGGACGCTAGAACTGCCACAGTTTGGCGTGGCGATCGCCATTCCAGAGAACTTCAGAACCCGCACTCTGCCCGACGGCACGGTAGAAATCCTCGATCCTGGAACCTTTGAGGTGCTGCGTTGTGTAGAACAGGGGGGACGGGCGATCGCCCCTCGCGGCATGTATTCCTTCCGCATTCGCAGCCTGCCCAATCCAGCGAACCTCGCACTTCCGGACTTTCTCCGGCAGCAGGGCGAAGCAGATCCCAGCGCCCAATCGGGCAATTTGGACGCAATTCCGGTTCTGATTACTCGCCCCGAACCGGGCTACACAGTTCGCGCCTGGTTCAGGTCTCCAGACTCGCAAACCGTGATCGTGCTAGCCGAAAGCTGCGACTGCGAACTGGAATACGACGACATGCGCCTTTGGCTCCAGCGCACCCGCCTGCTGCCCTAGCTGGCAATCAGCAAGCCCTTACTTGCCAGCCATTCGCGGTTATACAGGCGCGACTGATAGCGGGCTCCACCGTCACACAGCACCGTCACGATCGTATGCCCCGGCCCCATCTGCTTGGCCAGCGCCACCGCCGCCCCCACGTTAATGCCGACTGAACCGCCCATAAACAGCCCATCTTTGTGCAAAAGCTGGTAGACCACGCGCAGCACTTCATGGTCGTCAATGCGGATCGCGTCATCCACTGGCGCACCCGCCAGGTTGGCCGTCACGCGGCTCGTGCCAATCCCTTCGGTAATCGAGCTGCCTTCGATCTTTAGCTCTCCCGTTTTGAAATAGTGATACAACGCGCTGCCCATCGGATCAGCCAGCACGCAGCGGATATTGGGGTTCTTTTCTTTGAAAAACATTGCGGCTCCGGCGTAGGTGCCACCTGTACCTGTCGCCGCCACCCAGGCATCGATCTTGCCGCCCGTCTGCATCCAGATTTCGGGCCCGGTGGTTTCATAATGGGCCAGACGATTCGCCAGATTATCAAACTGGTTGGCCCAGATAGCGTTCTCCGTTTCTTCGGCGATGCGCCCCGACAGCTTTACATAGTTATTCGGGTCGCGGTAGGGCACGGCGGGCACCGGGCGCACCTCCGCCCCCAGCGTCCGCAGCAGGTCCATCTTTTCCTGAGACTGGGTTTCGGGAATGATGATCAAGCACTTGTAGCCTTTGGCATTGCAGATGTGGGCCAGCCCGATGCCCGTGTTGCCCGCTGTCCCTTCCACCACCGTCCCACCCGGTTTCAGGAGTCCCTTCTCTTCGGCATCCTGGATGATGTATAGCGCTGCCCGATCTTTCACAGAACCGCCGGGGTTGAGAAATTCCGCCTTGCCCAAAATTTCACAGCCTGTTTCTTCACAAAAGCTGTGCAGGCGAATTAGGGGCGTGTTCCCAATCGTGCCGACAAATCCGCTCTTAATATCCATGCCCAAACGATGCCCAAATGTAGTGAAGTCCTCCCAGCATTTTAGAGCGTGGGGTGAATTGGGGAAACCTGCCGATGGGGGCTGGCTGGTTTTAGGCTGGTTTCAGGGCGATCGCCCTATGGCTGCTAGTCTAGTTTCATCACTCTCTACTGATGGGGTCAGCGCCAATGGTGACTCAGCCGCTCCAAACACAGCCCATTCTGCCGCCGGAGACTGCCCCGCCGCCACCCCCTGTCGTTTATCCCTGTTCCGACGGTAAACCCTTGGCCGAAACTTACATTCACCTCTACGCCATTATCGTGACCCTGGAAGTGCTGAAACAGTACCTCAAAGGGCAGCGGGCAACGGTGCTGGCAGATCAGTTTTTGTATTACGCCCAGGGGTTTCCCCGCCTGCGGGTGGCACCAGACGTGATGGTGATCCAAAACGTAGAGCCGGGCGGACGCGATAGCTACAAAATCTGGGAAGAGGGCGAAGTGCCTGCGGTGATTTTTGAGATGACCTCAGCGGGCACAGCGCGGCACGACGAAACCTTCAAATACACGCTGTATGAGCAGTTGGGCGTACAGGAATATTGGCTGTTTGACCCCAAGGGCGAATGGATTCCCGAACAATTGCGGGGCTTTCGGCTGCATCGTGAAGTGTACGAGCCGATTACCGACGGCCGCAGCGCCGTGCTAAACCTGCGGCTACAACCCGATGGGGAACTCATCGCCTTTTATCGAGAAGACACGGGCGAAAAACTGCTGATTCCCGATGAGCTGTGGGAACTGGTGGAGCAGGAACGGCAGCGGGCAGATGCGGCAGAGCGATCGCGCTACGGAGCCATTCCCAAACTGCAAGCCCTCGGCCTCAGCGCCGAGCAGATCGCCGAAGCCCTCAGCCTGCCGTTGACAGAAGTACAGCAGTACATCGCTCCAGCAAACGACCCGGCGGATTAAAACGCCTGAATCCATTCCTTCAGGTGATATTCCGTCCAGATGCCTGCGCTCCAGTAGGGGTCTTCTTCGATCAGCGTGCGAGCGGCGGCCTCATCGGGTGCGTCATACACGCCGAAGACCATCGTCAGATCCTGGGTAGGACCGAGGGTGACGACGGAACCAGCGGCTTTGAGTTGCGCGAGGCGATCGAGGTGGGCCTGGCGATAGGGGGCGCGTTTTTCGACGACGTTTTCGCAGTAGCTGCCCCACATGACGTATTTCGGCATTTTTGCAGTTGAGAGCTATAAGCTATGTCAGTTTTCGATTTTCAATCTTCGATCTTCAATTTTCAATCTTCCCCCTCTGGCTTACTCTGGGCTGATTTTTTTCAACTCATAGATATTCCAGAGCGCACCGCCCAGCGCAGAGAATTTTACACCCTCGACTGTATTTCGCACAGCAGACAGCGACAGCGCGTTGACTAAATGGATGAACGGCAGATATTCCTGGGCGAGCCGCTGTGTTTCTGCATAGATGGCTTTGCGCTTCTCATCATCCAACTCTTGGCTACCTTGAATATAGAGGTCACTAATCCGCTGCTCCCAGTCGGCGATAACGCGCCCTTCGATGGGGTCTTGCCCGCTCAGTGCGCCCTGGTTAAAGGCGTGCAGCGTGCCGTTTACGGACCACACATTGCGGCTGCCGTCTGGCTCTACGCCTGCGCCAGAGAAGCCGAGGATATGCGCTTCCCAATCCAGCGTATCGGAGAGTTTGCCGACGAGTGTGTTGAAGGCGATCGGCTGAAAATCGACTGTAATGCCCAATTTGTCCAGGTCTTGCTTGATCTGTGCGCCCAGGCTCTCGCGGATTTTGTTGCCCGCGTTGGTGATCAGCGTGAAGCGGACGAGGTTGCCGTCGGCATCGGTCAGCCGTCCCTGCGCGTTGGTGCGAAAGCCCGCCTGCTGGAGCAGTTGCTTGGCTTTGTCGAGGTTGTAGTCATAAACAGGCAACCCCGCTTCTGGAGACAGGTGGTAGGGGCTTTGCTTGTTGATGGGCGAGTCTTGAGGCACGCCAACGCCCTGATAAATGTTGTTAATCATGCGCTGGCGATCGAGAGCATAGGCGACGGCCTGACGAAACTCCAGCGTATTGAACCAGCGGGATTTGATGGGATCTACCAGGGGTCTGCCGTTGCGGCTGCCCTGGTTGAGGTTGAAGGCGAGGAATGTCGTAGTCAGCGCCGGGCCGCCGTTGTAGATGGTGAAGTTGCCGCGTTCTTCTTCGCGCTTCATCAGGGCAAAATAGTCGGGTGTGACCCCCAGCACGTCCAACCCGCCAGAGCGAAACTGAATCAGCGCGGTATCAGTCGAGCCTGCAATCTGCATAATGTATTGCTCGATGTAGGGCTGGGGGTTGCCCTGGGTGTCTTTGCGCCAGTAGTTGGGATTGCGCTCTAGCACGATGCGCTCGGCGGGCTGATAGCTTTTGAGGCGATAGGGGCCGTTGCAGACGATTTCTGAGGGCGGCGTGTCGGTGCCCCAGACGGAGAGAAAGCGAGGCTTGCCGTCGGCTCCGGTGGAGAAGACGTAATCGGCTAATGCGTGTTTTGGCAGAATGGCGATGCCGCCTGCAAAGCGGAGCAGCGGCGCGAAGGGTTCGGGAGAGGCAAACTCGACCTGGCGATCGCCCACTTTCGTCACGGTGGGAAACTTGCCCTCTGCGCCAATCCGCAAAATGTCGCTCTCGCCGCTGGGAATGTCGGGATTGAAATAGATGTCGTTGAAGCTGAACACCACATCATCCACCGTCAGCGGTTCTCCATCAGACCATTTCAGCCCGTCGCGCAGGGTGAAGGTAATGCGCTGCTGATCGTCGGAAATTTCCCAGGACTCGGCCAGTTCTGGCTCCAGTTCGCCCGTTTGCCCGTTTTGCGACAGCATCCCGTTGAACATCAGCCCCAGCGAGGGGTTGACCTCGTTGCTCATGGGGGGGTTAAACGTTTTGGGATCGCCCAGCTCTGCCAGCACGATGCGCGGCACTTGCGCTGCCTGAGTGGTGAACTGCGTTGGGTTGCAGCCTGTGAGGGCGATCGCCCCGACGAGTAGCCAGCCCAAAGACGGCAGCACCCAGCGCGGCATAGAGACTACGGTTCGGACAGCGCTCTGGCGAAAGACCGTTTGCCCAGAGCGCCGACGGCGCTGCTGACCCATTAGCCGTGAGAAAAGCCTGGAAATCATGATTCGTATGGAAAATGATGGGAGCGACCTGCAATAGTCATACCATAGCGAACTGGAGGGGCTGGTCTGAAGTGATGATCTGAAGTGATGAACTGAGGAACAGGACTGAAGCCCCTGGCTAAGAAACTGCATTGCTTCGATCTGTCGATCATTCATTCGATCATTCAATCGACTGTGGATAGTGCAGATGTTTTAGGTGTATAGTAAGGGCGATCGCCCAAAGATTTCCTCAGAACGGTAGGACTTTCTCGCATTTGTACCCGAAACAAACCTGCGACAGAAAATTTAGCGGACTGAATGCGCCTTTTCTGAAAATTGCCCATACCCTTAGTAAGACTCGTGATTGACTGCTGTCCAGTCCTGATCGTTTAGACACTCCCTTAGACAACCCCTAATCCCTTTACGCAAGATCCGACGCATGAAACCCCAATCCAACTCAGATCCTTCACTGCGGAACCCTGGGGCCGCCCTGCCCAATCCCCCTGCCGCCCCTGCTGCGGGCTACGCGCCGACAGTGCCGATGTCGGTCTATCGCGAGTTGTCGGCAGAGCTTCAGGCCAGCAAAGCCCTGCTGGACTCGCTGCATCAGCAGAACCAGCAGCTTGCCCGCCAAAATCAGCAGTTTCGTCAGGAAATTGAGCGGCTGAGTGCGTCGGTGCTAAATCTTCAGCAGATTGCGGGGATGTCCCAACCGGGGTGGGTCGCGCCCACTCGCGCCGACCAGGAAGACGCAGTGGCGATCGCCCAGCAAATCCGCCCCGTCGCCCCGCCAGCCTCGCAACCGCCCTCCAAGAAATCGCCTACTTCCCCAAAAACCAAAGCCCCGCCGTCGCAGCCCGCCATTTCCGAGGCGCACGCGCTAGCCAACAGCCTCCGGTTTACGGAGCAGCCCAGCAGTTTGCCCATCGGCGACCCGTCCGAGAGCCGCCCCCGCGACCTCAGCGGACTCTGGCTCTGGTTCACGGTGCTGGCGATTATTATCACCGCCTTTGGGGCTGGGTTTATGGTGGTGCGGCCGCTGCTGCCCAACAGTAGCCGCTAGAGAGGAATCAGCCGTTTTGCGTCCCCAACTCGCCTCAATCAGGCTACTGACTAGGGCAGTGTCATGGTTTAGTTTTAGGGAGTGTCATCAATTAGATAAGCTGTAATCAGCAGTGATTCAGCTATCTGACGATTATGACAACCCGACGCTACGCCCTGCGCGATGACCAATGGGAACGGCTCCAAGATTTGCTCCCTGGACGAGCGGGGGCGGTGGGAGTCACAGCAAAGGATAATCGTCTGTTTGTCGAGGCAGTGCTATATCGATATCGAGCCGGCATTCCCTGGCGAGACTTGCCAGAGCGGTTTGGTCATTTTCGCAAGGTTCACACCCGCTTTCGGCGCTGGGCAAAGACGGGCGTATGGCAACGGGTGTTTCAGGTGCTGTCTGAAGATGCAGACAACGAATACGCCATGATCGACACCACGATTGTGCGTGCTCATCAGCATAGTGCTGGGGCAAAGGGGGGATGCCAATGCCCAAGCCATTGGTCGTAGTAAAGGGGGATTGAGCACCAAGATTCATGCGACTGTCGATGCACTGGGCAATCCGACAGGCTTTCACCTCACACCCGGGCAGACCTGTGACCTTGATGGGGCTGATGTGCTGCTAGAGAACATTCAAGCTGATACAGTCCTGGCTGACAAAGGATATGACGCAGACCAACGGGTGGTTGAGCGACTCCAACAACAGGGCAAGGCTGCTGTGATTCCGCCCAAGCGAAACCGCAAGACACCGCGTGAATACGACAAGGAGCTATACAAAGCGCGGCATCTGATTGAGAACTTCTTTGCCAAACTCAAGCAGTATCGAGCGATTGCGACACGCTATGACAAGTTAGCCGAGACGTTTCTGAGTGCAATTTACATGGCGGCTGCCCTGACTTGGCTTAATTGATGACACGCCCTAGGGTGATGCCTTGGCTCGTAGTAAGCGCTTTAGCGCTAAAGCGCTTACTACCAACCTAAGTTCTAGCTGTGACACTGACTAGGGCAGTGTCATGGTCTAGTTTTAGGGTGATGCTTTGGCTCGTAGTACGCGCTTCAGCGCTAAAGCGCTTACTACCAACCTAAGTTCTAGCTGTGACACTGACTAGGGCAGTGTCATGGTCTAGTTTTAGGGTGATGCTTTGGCTCGTAGTACGCGCTTCAGCGCTAAAGCGCTTACTACCAACCTAAGTTCTAGCTGTGACACAGCACTAGGGCACGAGTCGGGTAAAGCGATTTTTGCCCACTTGCAGCACCTTCCCTGTGAGCGCGTCGGGTGCGTCAAAGCTTGTGTCAGGATTGTCGAGGCGATCGCCATCTAGCCGCACTGCACCGCCCTGGATCTGTCGTCGCCCGTCACTGCTGCTCTTGCACAGGCCGCTGGCTCCCAGGATGTAGGCCAGCTTAGCGGGAAACTGAATGCCGCTGAGGGAAAACTCTGGCACTGCTTCGGCTTTTGTCGCGTCGCCCTGCACCAGATTCAGCGCAGACTTTTGGGCTTCGAGGGCGGCTTCTTTGCCATGATATTGGCTAACAACTTCGAGGGCGAGGAGTTTTTGGCGATCGCGCGGGTTTTCGGGCAGCGCATCCAGCGGCAGGTTGGTCAGCAGCTCAAAATATTGCAGGATGGCGCTGTCGGGAATTTTCTCCAGCTTGGAATACATCGACAGCGGGTCTTCCCGCAGCGCCACGTAGTTGTTGAGCGATTTGGACATTTTTTGAACACCGTCCGTTCCTGGCAAAATCGGCATCAGCAGCCCAAACTGCGGTCGCTGCCCAAAGTGCCGCTGCAAGTCGCGCCCCACTGCCAGGTTAAATTTCTGGTCGGTGCCGCCCAGTTCCACGTCCGCCGCCAGCGCCACCGAGTCGTAGCCCTGCATCAGCGGATAGAGAAATTCATGCAGATAAATCGGTGTCTCCTTTTCGTAGCGCTCGGCAAAGCCCTCCTTCGCCAGCATTTGCCCCACGGTCATCGTGCCCAGCAGTTCTAGAATCTTTGCCAGATCAAGCTTTGACAGCCATTCGGAGTTGTAGCGGATCTCCAGTCGCCCCGGCGTATCAAAGTCCAAAATCGGGCGGAGCTGATCCAGATAGGTCTGGGCATTTTGGGCGACCTCTGCCTCGGTCAACTGCTTCCGCACGTCCGATTTGCCCGTGGGGTCGCCAATGCGGGCGGTAAAATCACCGATTAGCAAAATCGCGGTGTGGCCCGCATCCTGAAACGCCCGCAGCTTGCGATAGACCGTGCTGTGTCCCAGGTGAATATCGGTGCCCGTGGGGTCGATGCCAAACTTGATGCGGAGGGGGCGATCGCTCTCCGCCAGCCGTCGCGCCAGGTTTTCGTCAGCGCTCTGCGATTCTCGCTGATCGGGAAAAATTTCGCTGATGCCCCGATACAGCCATTGAAAAGAGGGATCAGTCGATAAATCAGCCATAGGGTTAATCCAGACGGGGTTACAAACTCTTACAAACTCAGGGGCTTTAGAAAACCGCACAATACTCGAAAATTATGTAATCTTCAGCCATACTTACTAAAAGCTGTACAAAAGCGGCGATTTTCATCAACCACCTGGCGACAGCCCCTGTCAGCAACTATGACGAATGCGCGAATCCTTCGCTATCGTATTTAGTTACCTGACGCTCTCAGCGCTGGCACCGTCTCTGGAATAGCTCAGGGCAGGGTATCTTAAAGCCTGCACTGTCCAGACCCAAAAAGCCAACCCTTGCCAAAAGAGCGATCTGCAAGAGCCAAGGTTTCATTTTTTCACGACTCGCTCGGCTTTGCCACTGCCTCTGCTGCTTTTGATGCTGCTGTTTTTATATAAATCTGCTCAAACGCTTGCCCCAAATCCTGCCCGAAATCATCTGCCCGCTTTGAACATTTCTTGACTGAATCCTTAAACCCTTCCTGCCGTGTCGTCAAACACCGCCCGTCAAAAGAAACCCCAAAAGAAAGCATCTGCCAAGTCGCGTGCTGCCAATGCCGCCAATGCGCCTCGGGTTGAGAGCTATGTTCAGACCAATAATCTCGCCCCCATCTACAAGTTTGTGCAGGCCGTTGGCAAGGTCACGGCTGGAACGCTGCTGGGCACCACGATGCTGACCAGTTCCGTCATCGCGGGGGGGCTGGTGGGGTTGGCCATTAGCTTCCGCAACCTGCCCGATGTGCGAGTCCTGCGGAACTATATCCCAGCTGAAACGAGCTACGTGTATGACGTGAAAGGGGTGCTGCTCGACAGCATTCACGACGAGTTCAACCGCGAAGTGGTAGAACTGGATGAGGTATCGCCCCACCTGAAGCGGGCTGTGCTTGCAATTGAAGACAGCTATTTCTACCAGCACCACGGCATTAACCCCACCAGCGTCGGGCGGGCGCTGCTCAGCAACCTGGAAGAAGGGCGCACAGTGGAAGGCGGCTCGACGGTGACGATGCAGTTGATCAAGAACCTGTTTCTCACGCCAGAGCGATCGCTCAGCCGAAAAATTGCCGAAGCCGTGCTGGCGCTGCGTCTAGAGCAAATCTTCACCAAGCCTCAGATCCTGGAAATGTACCTGAACCAGGTCTATTGGGGACACAACAACTACGGCGCACAAACCGCTGCCCAGAGTTATTTCCGCAAGCCCGCCTCGCAGCTAAATTTGGCGGAGGCGGCCATGATGGCTGGGCTAATCCAGGCTCCAGAAGAATACAGTCCCTTTGTGAATTACCAGCTAGCCAAGCGCCGTCAGGCGATTGTGCTGAATCGGATGCTGGAGCTGAAGTGGATTACGCCCCAGGAAGCCGCCGCCGCAAAGCAACAGCCGATTATCCTGGGTGATATTACCTCGTTCACTACCAGCCGCTCGCCCTACATCACCGAAGCCGTCGAGCAGGAACTCCAGGCACGATTTGGTCGGGATGCGGTGCTGAAAGGCGGAATGCGCGTGCAGACCACCATCGACCTGAATATGCAAAACATGGCCGAGCAGGTGGTTCGGGAAGGCCACCGCAGCCTGCGTCGCCAGGGCGTTCGGGCAGACCAGATGGCGCTGGTGGCGGTAGATCCACGCACCCATTTCGTGAAGGCAATGGTCGGTGGTGTAGACTACCAGACCAGCCAATACAACCGAGCGATCCAGGCGCTGCGACAGCCGGGATCTGCCTTCAAGCCGTTTGTGTACTACGCAGCGCTGGCATCGGGTAAGTACACGCCAGAGTCTACTGTGATGGACACGCCCGTTAGCTATCCCGACGGCTACGAAACCTACCGTCCGCAAAACTATGGCGGCGGCTTTTATGGAGCGATGAGCTTTCGGGCGGCGCTGGAGCAGTCGCGCAACATTCCTGCTGTAAAGCTGGGTCAGGAGGTGGGGATTAACCGCGTGATCGAAGTCTGCCGAACGCTGGGCATCAAGAGTCCGATTGAACCCGTGGTGTCGCTGCCCTTGGGGTCGGTGGATTTGACCCCGCTGGAGATGGCGGCGGCCTATGCCACCTTTGCCAGCGGCGGCTGGCAGTCGGACACGACCTTTATCGTCCGCGTGACGGACAGCACCGGGCGCGTGCTGTTGGACAATACGCCCAGCCCGCAGCTTGTGCTAGATCCCTGGGCGGTGGCCTCGCTCAACGACATTATGCAGGGCGTGATTACTCGCGGCACGGCGCAGGGGGCCAGTATCGGCAGACCTGCTGCGGGCAAGACGGGCACCACTTCTGCGGAACGAGATATCTGGTTTGTGGGCTATGTGCCTCAGCTTTCGGTGGCGGTGTGGGTAGGCAACGACAACTACAGCCCCGTCGGACAGGGCGTAACGGGGGGGCGCTATGTCGCTCCGATTTGGCGAAACTTTATGCTGCGGGCGCTGAAGGATGTGCCTGTGGAGAACTTCCAGCCGCCGTCAGCGTTTATCCGACCGTAGGGCTGCGAGTTTTGAACAAGTTGCTGGCTCTATAGCCGTGCCCCGCTCCCCAGCACAAATAGCCCAATCATGGTGATGGCGTTCCACAGGCTGTGCAGCAGGATAGGCGCTAGCAGATTGCGCGATCGCGTATAGACCATTCCCAACACTGCGCCCAGCGTGGTCAGCGGGATCACCTCCGATAGGCTGAGGTGGGCAACGGCAAATAGCAGGCTGCTAAGGGCGATCGCCCCCCACACGGGCATATACCGCGTCAGCGACGGCAGCAGAAACCCGCGAAATAGCGTCTCTTCAAAAATCGGCGCGGCCACCGCAGCGGTGAACAGGAACAGCCCCAGCGACAGCGCATCGCCTTCTTCCAGGACAATTTGCAAGAGCGGATTGCTGCCGCCCTGCCCCTGCCAGATTTGCTGATTCACCAGCGACACGCCAATCATCAGCGGCAGCGCCACCAGATAGCCACCCAGCCCCCACAGCGGCCAGCGGCCCGCCACGCGATATTGAAACCAGTCCTTGGGTAGGGGAATCCACTTGCGGATCGACCAGTACAGCACCGCCAGCCCCGACCCCGCCATCAGCAGGTAATAGGTGAAGGCATAGACCGCCTTTGCCCGTGGCCCAAACGCCGTCAGGACTGGACTCAGCACCCCGACAATCAGCGGTGCCACCACCTGCCCCGCAATGAAAAAGCCGACAATCAGCACTTGCCAGATGATTTCCCAGTCCCAGGGCACGTCCCACGGTACCTCGCCATTTAGCGCCAGGATCGACTGTTTGCCTTGGGTCAGCCGCTGGGCGACCAGAAAAACCAGTAGCCCTGCCCCGGCGATCGCCCCTAACACGGGCACTGTGCCCACCAGCGCCAGCTTGCCGAGGGTTCCCTGGGCGATCGCTGCCTCGTCTGCCCGCAGCGCGTTCAGCGCCTCAGTGCGCTGCTGCAAGCTATAGAGTCGATCCAACGCCGTATAGCGAAACCAGCCCTCTAGCCCCTTCTGAAGCTGCATTTCGGCATCGGGCACAATGCGAGGCGGCTCGTTCCAGAGGCCCGTCAGGGTTCTGGCGGTGTCCGCTGCGGGGCTGCCTGCTGCGGCGCTCTCGGCCAGTTTTCCCCAGGTTTGCTGGGCAGCGGTCAAATCGCCCTGCTCCGCCTGCAAAATGCCAATGCTCAAATCCAACTGATCGAGGAGCGATCGCTGCTGCTGGAGCGCAGTAGTCAGGCGGGCCGCTTGCGAATCGACCGTGCGCGACGGAATCGGGCGCGCGGACGCAGCGGGCGGCGGGCCAGAGTCTCCCAGCGTCGCCGGATCAACCGTCGCCAACCGCTTTTCCAGCTTCGCCAGATCGGCCTCTGCCGCCTTCCGAACGGCTTGATACTGCTCCAGCGCCGTCTTCAGCGGAGACTCTCCTAGCAGCGCCTTTTGCAAGGCCGCCCCATCGACCTCTCCCGTGATTTCGGTGGCCGCCGTGGCGTGCAGCAGCAAGTTGGTCTGATAAAGCTGTAAACGGTTCGTAATTTGCGGTTCTTGAAAACTACTCCAGAGCGAACCGCCGACCAAAATTGCCACAAACAGCGTCAACACGCTGAGAATCAGTCGTTTGAGGGTCATGCCTTTTGGGAAGAAGGGTTAGAGATTTGGAGAAGAGATAACGGGTTTGGGGCTATGCGCCAGGTCAACAGACGATTAACATTGAGAGATTTACTGAGGGATTTGATGTTGGGAGTAGAACACTGACAACGGGACTCAATCCTGCTGCTTCGAGTGACAAGTGGAGTGACGAACGTTCAGCCATCGTGCAGGGTTACCCCGGCATTATCTCACTGTTCCCCAGTCGCAGCAGTGATGACCGAGCGAATTCCATCGCTCGATAGATCCCCTGGAGATCCCCTGGTCAGAGCAACAGGTGTAGCAGGATGGGGTGTCATGCAGGGCGATCGCCCCCAGATTTTCCCTATATTTCGTCCCAGGTTCCCCCCAGATTCCCCCAGATTTGGAGAACGAACGGGGTAGAATGCTTCTATTTGAAAGCATTTGAAAGCAACCCTCTGCACCCAGTACACCCCTTTCATACACGGAGGACACAGCCCTGGCTACTCGCGTCATCCTGGTGCGCCACGGCATCAGCACCTACAACACCCTGCGCCGCATCCAGGGACATTTTGACGAGTCTACACTGACCGACGAAGGGCGCGAGGCGGCCCAGCTGACGGGGCTGGCACTGCGCGGGCTGCCCTTTGCCGCCGTGTATGCCAGTCCGCTCCAGCGGGCGCGGGAAACGGCCGAAATTCTCACGGCCCAGCTAGACAATCCGCCCGCCCTGCAACTGCGGGACGACCTCAAGGAAATCAACATGGTGGAGTGGGAAGGGCTGCCCTTTGACGAGGTGAAGGAGCGGTTTCCGGAGTCCTATCGCCACTGGCAACAGGAACCAGAAAAGCTGAAGATGCGGCTTCTGACACCAGAAGGGGAGCAGGAATTTTTCCCGGTGGTGGACTTGTATCGTCAGGCAGCGCAGTTTTGGCGGGACACACTGCCGCAGCACGCAGGCGAAACGATTTTGCTCGTTGCCCACAGCGGCATCAACCGGGCGCTAATTGGCACGGCGGTCGGTCTGGGGCCAGCGGACTATCATGCGCTGAATCAAGCCAACTGCGCCATCAGCGTGCTGAATTTTGCGGGCGGCTTTGGCGAACCCGTGCAGTTGGAGTCGGTGAATCTGGTCGATCACCTGGGCAAGCCGCTGCCGGACGTGCGCGGCAACCATCGCGGGCCGCGAATGCTGCTGGTGCGCCACGGCGAAACCGATTGGAACCGCGAAAAGCGCTTTCAGGGGCAAATCGACGTACCGCTGAATGAAAATGGGCGCGTCCAGGGCGAAAAAGCCGCGTTCTTTCTGAAAGATATCCCCATCGATCGGGCAATTACCAGCCCCATGCTGCGCCCCAAGGAAACGGCGGAACTGATTCTGCAATTTCACCCCGATGTTGCCCTAGAGACGGACGATCGCCTCAAGGAAATCAGCCACGGGCTATGGGAAGGCAAGCTGGAGGAGGAAATTCAGGAGGTCTACGCCGATGAACTGGCCGCCTGGAAGGTGACACCCGAAACAGTTCAGATGCCCGCTGGGGAGAATTTGCAACAGGTGTGGGAGCGGGCGATCGCCGCCTGGAATGAAATCGTCGCCAGCGCACCGAGCAATCGCCCCATTACCATCCTCGTCGTTGCCCACGATGCGGTCAACAAAGCCATCCTTAGCGGTCTGATGGGCTGGGGCCCAGAAAAGTTCTGGGTGTTTAAGCAGGGCAACGGCGCAGTCACGGTAATCGACTATCCCCACGGCCCAACAGGGCGGCCCATGCTGCAATCGCTCAACATTACTACCCACCTGGGCAGCGGCGTGCTGGACAAGACGGCTGCTGGAGCGCTGTAGAGGGGCTATGGCGAGTGAACTGTTCCGCCAGGTCAGGCTGCTCGATCCGATGGCAGAGACGGATCGAGTGGTGGATGTGTGGCTCGAGTCGGACGGCGTGCGGGCGATTGCCGACGATGTGGAGCCGCCCAGCGCTGATGTGACGGTGACGGATGCTTCGGGGCTAGTGCTGGGCCCGGCGCTGGTGGATCTCTACAGCCATTCTGGGGAACCGGGCTACGAATCGCGAGAGACGCTGGACTCGCTGCACCGGGCGGCACGAGCGGGTGGCTTTGGGCGGGTGCTGCTGCTGCCCGACACCGATCCGGCAATCGCCACGCCTGCCGATGTGGAGTGGATACGGCAACACGCCCCAGCCGGACTGCCCCGTTTGCAACCCTGGGCCGCCCTGACGCTAGATGCCAAAGGCGACCAGATGACAGAGTTGGGCGAGCTGTCACAGACGGATATTGCGGGCTTTGCCGACGGGCGACCCATCCGCCAGTGGGGACTCTTGCGGCGATCGCTCGAATATGCCCAGGCGCTGAACCGACCGATCGCCCTCTGGTGCTGCGACGAAACCCTGCGGGGCAACGGCGTGATGCGCGACGGCCCCGACGCGATTCGGTTTGGGCTACCCGGTGCGCCAGCGATCGCCGAAACTGCGCCTCTGGCGGCCCTGCTGGAATGCGTCGCCCAAATCGGCACACCCGTTCACCTGATGCGCGTCTCCACGGCTCGCAGCGTGGCGCTAATTGCCCAAGCCAAAGCCAGCGGACTGCCGATCACCGCCAGCACGACCTGGCATCATCTACTGCTGAATACGCAAGCCGTCGGCCGCTATGACCCAAACCTGCGCCTGGAGCCGCCGCTGGGTACGCCAGACGATCAGGCGGCGCTGATCGAAGCGGTGCGTGATGGGGTAATTGAGGCGATCGCCATCGACCACAGCCCCTACACCTACGAAGAAAAAACCGTCCCCTTTGCCGAAGCACCACCGGGGGCGATTGGGCTGGAACTGGCGCTGCCGCTGCTCTGGCAGCAGTTGGTGGAGCCAGGACACCTGCCCGCGCTGACGCTGTGGCGGGCGCTGAGTACGAACCCCCTGCGCTGTTTGGGAGAGCAACCAGAGGCGATTCCTGTAGGGAGCGCTTCGCGAATCGCCCCTGACACGCCTCCCCCCCTGACCCTATTCGACCCGCGCCCGTTGTGGAAAGTCACCCGCCAAACGCTGCAATCTCGCTCGGCAAACACACCCTGGCTGGGTCAAGAGATTCAGGGACAAGTGGTAAAGGTTTTCTTCTGACCCAGTGCGTTCGTGTTTTAAGAGGCACTGGTCAACGCTGTTGAGCGGGCGCGGAAGCCGGCTTGGTTCAGCGCAGCTACAGCGGCCTGACAATCCTGCACGCGAAACTGGTTGCCCAGCCGCACGAGTTCCCGCCGATGCGCCCCGGCGACGATCGCCACGATGGGCGTTTTGCACTGGTCTTCGTCGCCCCGGTTTTTGAGAATGACCTCGCGCAGGGTGTTTTGCTGCACAATGTCGCCTGCAATCTGTGCGTCTAGTTCCACCATCACCAACTGAACGTCTTCCACAGGTTCGGCATCCTCGACAATCAGTTGGCTGCGCTCGTCGCGCTTGTCTACTTTGCCCCAGATCATCAGCCGCGCATCCTGCACGATCAGGCTGCCGATGCGCTCATAGGTGCGCGGAAAGACGACCGCTTCGGAGTGCCCCGTCAGGTCTTCGAGCTGGATGATGGCCATGCGATCGCCCTTTTTCGTCACCACCGGCTTCACGCCCGTCAGCATGGCGATCGCGCTAATGCTCGTCCCTTCTGGCTGCTCTTCCAGGCTGCCCAGGTTAATCGGGGCCAGAATTCGCGCCGCTTCTCGAATGTTCTTCAGCGGATGATCCGACACATAAAAGCCCAGCAGTTCTTTTTCAAGCTTGAGCCGCTCCTGCTGCGGAAAGTCTTCGACGGTCGGAGATTTGGGAGCCGCCTCGAAGCTTCCCGGCGCTTCGCTGACGCTGCCCATCATATCGAACAGGTTGCCCTGCCCGATCGCCCGATCCTTCGCCCGCGACTGCGCCCACTCCAGCACCAAATCCAGATCATTCATCAACTGCCGCCGATTCGTCTCGATGCAGTCCAACGCCCCACACTGGATCAGCGCCTCCAGCGCTCGCCGGTTCACCGTGCGCGGGTCGATGCGGCTGCACAAATCGCCTAGCGACTTAAACGGGCCGTCCGCCTCTCGCGCCTGCAAAATATTCTCGATCGCCCCTGCGCCCACGTTTCGCACCGCCGACAGCCCAAACAAAATACTGCGCTCCAGCGGCGTAAAGTCCACGCCCGATCGGTTGATGTCCGGCGGCTCCACGGTGATGCCCATCATCGTGCAGGAGGAAATGTACTTCTGCACCTTGTCCTGGTCGTCGCTGTTGGCCGTCAGCAGCGCCGCCATGTATTCCACGGGGTAATTCGCCTTCAGATACGCCGTCTGAAAGGTGACGTAGCCATAGGCCGTCGAGTGCGACTTGTTGAAGCAATTGGAGGCGATCAGGCTATTTTGCAGCACAAAATTGTGATCGCGTTCGACGCCGATATCGTAAACCCATTGGGTGCCTAATGATTTGCGGCTGATAATTCTAACCATCTTGGCGATCGCCCCTTGCTATCTTGTGAGTCAAATTCTTTAGAGGATGTTTGAAAAGATCGCCTGTAATGTTAAGCACTCAGAGATCCCCCCCCAACCCCCCTTAAAAAGGGGGGGAAACCGCCTTAAAGTCCCCCCTTTTTAAGGGGGATTTAGGGGGATCTTGCACGCTTTGCTACAAACAGTAGGACTTTTCAAACATCCTCTTAGTCAAATTCTGTCAAACTGCGTTCTAAACTCTATATTCCCTCGAATATCTCGAATATTAAGAGGACTCGCGCATCTGGTGTATCCAGCTTCTTAAGGCACGACTCGCTTCGACTTCATCACAACTCGCCTGCTGCAAAAAGTCATAGAGTTTTTCTTTTGGAACTGTGGGAAACGTGGGACTATTTTCTACTTCTACATAGACTTGTGCCTGGAGTTGATAAATCTTCAAAACTTGACCATTAAAGCGCCAAAACTCTGGTACACCAATGCTGGCATAGAGGCGATTCTTATCAATATCGGTGTGCGTGATATCGACTTCTACCACTAAGTCTGGTGGGGGATCTTGCTCAAAATTAATCCGTCGTCCGGTCACCCGCCCCTGGTTTTGAATGTAGTAAGCATTATCCGGTTCGGCGCTGCGCGCTTGGTTGGGATACTCCAGCGTTGTTGAGCCAATGGACTTAATTTTCAATCCGAATTCCTCTACCAAAATCCGAATGAATAGCCCAATCCACTCTGCAAAACTCTCGTGTTCTTCCAGGGGCATAGTTAGCTCTAGCGTGCCGTGGTCGTAGGTCAGCCGGGGCGATCGCCGCTCTCCCAGGGCCTGTTGAATCTGCTGATAGCCTTGCCAGTTGAGCTGATGAATCGTGACGCGGCGCTCTCCAGAGAGCGCCGATCGCGGGACCGAGAATTGGGGAGCAGTGCTGACCATTTCAGGACTCACCAGGGTAAAGGTTTGGGGAGATCATTGCTTAACCTCTCGAACAAGCAGGCACAGGGACGGTAACTCGTTTTAGCGCCAGATTTTTCTCGAAAATTTCATCAATGGGCAGCATTTCGCCATCTTCTGCCATGAATTTGTGATCGGGGGTGGCGCGGAGGGTGGAGCCGTCTTCCAGGGTATATTCAAACACCTCTTGCAGCCCGCGCTGGTGCCACTGGGCGATCGCCTGCGTATAGACAAACCCATTCGCATCGACGCTGAATACAGTGCAGGGAAGCTGGCGTTCTACGACTTCACCAATGGCGATCGCCCCATATTCCACGGTCAGAATCTGAGTGTCGTAGCTCAGACAATACTCGGCAAATTTCACCATCTGGTCAAACAGTTCCGCCGCCACCTTCTTGGGCACGCCGTTCTTCTCTGCGCCTTCAGTGAAGATGCTCTGGTGCTTTTCCATCTCCTCCTTCTTCTTTTTGCCCATCGCCCGCCGCAGCAGGTCGGCTTGCCCCAGCGAATAACCCCCCATGTCCTGAGCAATTTTCATGATCTGCTCCTGGTAGACCATGATGCCGTAGGTCTCGTTCAGGATGGAGGTGAGCAGCTCATGTTCGTATTCAATTCGTTCGCGGCCGTGCTTGCGGTTGATGAACTTGGGAATCAGTCCCGCGTCCAGCGGCCCCGGTCGATAGAGCGCCAGCACCGAGGAAATGTCTTCTAGACCCGACGGCTTCAGATCCCGCACGATTTGCCGCATGCCCGACGATTCCAACTGGAAGATGCCCTCCAACTCGCCCCGCGCCAGCAGTTGGTAGGTGGCGGGGTCGTCCATCGGAAGGTTGTCCAGATCGACCTGGATGCCATGAGTCTTGCTGATCAGATCGACGGCTTTTTGGATCATCGTCAGGTTCTTTAGCCCCAGGAAGTCCATCTTGAGCAGTCCCAGCAGTTCGATGTCTTCCATCGGGTACTGTGTGGTAATGCCACCTTCCTTGCTGCGCTCCAGCGGCACCACTTCGTCCAGCGGTTCTGCCGAAATCACCACACCCGCCGCATGCACGCCCGTTGATTTGTTGGTGCCCTCGATCCGCATGGCCATGTCGATCCAGCGGCGATAGGTGACAGGCGGTTCGCTGCCAGGGACGACGGCATCGCTATCGTATTTTTCTTTGAACTCCGGCGCGGGCGTTTCGTCGGAGATCATCACCTTCAGCTTGGCCGGCTTGCCGCGCACGACGGGAATCATCTTCGCCATCTTGTCGGACTCGCCGTAGGGGATATCCAGCACCCGCGCTACGTCTTTTAGCACGGCCTTGGAGGTCATGCGGTTGTAGGTGATGATCTGCGCGACGCGATCGGTGCCGTACTTCTCGGTGACGTACTGAATCACCTCGCCCCGACGTTCGATGCAGAAGTCCGTATCGATATCAGGCATAGACTTGCGCTCTGGGTTCAGGAAGCGCTCGAACAGCAAGCCGTGATGCACCGGATCGATATTGGTGATGCCCAGGGAGTAGGCCACCAGCGACCCCGCTGCCGATCCGCGCCCTGGCCCTACGGGAATACCGTGATCTCGTGCAAACTTGATGTAGTCCCACACCACCAGGAAGTAGCCGTCGAAGCCCATCTGGTGCATCATTTGCAGCTCGTATTCCAGTCGCTCCTGATAGTCTGGGGGGACTTCACGGTAGGTGGCGACCTGGAGGCGCTTGGCTAGCCCAGATCGGGAGGTTTCTTCGAGGTAAGTAGCAGGCGTGTAGCCATCGGGCACGGGATAGTTGGGAATGCGCGGTTCACCCAGGATTTTGTAGCCCTCGACCTTTTCGGCCACTTCGAGGGTGGTGGCGATCGCCTCTTCCACCACATCCGGCGGCAGGTGATCGCGGAACAAAAGCCGCATCTCATCGGCGGATTTCAAATACTCCGTGCCCGTGTAGCGCAGCCGCTTCTCTTCCACGATGGATTTGCCCGTTTGGATGCAGAGCAGCGCGTCGTGGGCTTCCACGTCGTAGCAGGAGATATAGTGCGAATCGTTGGTGCAGACCAGCTTGATGTCTAGCTCGCGGGCAATGCGGACGATTTCGGGGTTGACGATGCGCTCTTCTTGCAGCCCGTGG
The DNA here is from genome assembly GCF_001548395.1 of Leptolyngbya sp. O-77. Taxonomy (NCBI): domain Bacteria; kingdom Bacillati; phylum Cyanobacteriota; class Cyanophyceae; order Leptolyngbyales; family Leptolyngbyaceae; genus Leptolyngbya; species Leptolyngbya sp. O-77. The sequence continues at coordinate 3,521,523 of NZ_AP017367.1, read as the reverse complement.
TCTTGAATTTCCAGATAGTAATCGTCGCCAAATACGTCCTTGTACCACTGGGCGACGCGCCGCGCCACATCCGGACGGCCCTGCATAATCGCCTGGGGCACTTCGCCGCCGAGACAGGCGCTAGTGACGATCAGCCCGTCTTTGTACTGCTCTAGCAGTTCCTTGTTGACACAAGGGCGCGAGAAAATGCCCTTCCCCTGCACACCCTGGAGGTGAGAAATGGTGGTCAGCTTGACGAGATTCTTGTAGCCTTGGGTGTTTTTGGCGAGGACGACCTGGTGGGTAGCGGGGGGCGACGCTCCTGCTTGGTGATGTCGCCGTTGATCACGTACATCTCGTTGCCGATGATGGGCTTGACGGCGTTGTCGCGCTTCTTGCACACCTTGAGGATTTCGATCGCGCCGTACATCACGCCGTGATCCGTCAGGGCGATCGCTGGCATTCCTAGCTCAATCGCCCGATCGATGAGCTGGTCGAGCTGACTCGCGCCGTCTAACAGGCTGTAGTCGCTGTGGATGTGCAGGCCGACAAAAGACATAACTCAAACCACAAACAGGGCTGAGCATCAGATTAACACCATCCCTGGATTTTGAAGCGCCATTCTTGTAACGAAAACTCTAGATGTGGAGTCTGTCGATCAAGAAGTAGATAGCGCCAAACCCGTTTCTACATGGCAGTTGCGAGAAATTTTATAGTACTAAGGTATCAAATTTCGACGGGGTTTTCGCGTAAACATTCTCTCGATTTTCCCCTTTTCCGCTGCCGGGGATTTGGGATTAGAATGCGACTGATGCTCCTTTCGCACTGCCTACGTCTAAGTCAATTGAGCGTCGTAGCCGATTTCGACAATGCGATTCCTGGAAGGATCGCTCTGCAAATTGCCCTCTAGCTTGAACCACAGCGCTGCCGCATACTCATCGGGTACACCATAAAACAGCAGGGTGTCGCCCTCTTCTTCGCGGATGCCGTCTGGCGGGCCATAGGTCTGGAGCAGGGTTTGGTGCGAGTCGCCGACGCGAATGCCGGCCCGCGTTGCCAAGTCGGGATTGCGCGTTCTAAAAGAAAAAACCTCAAACGTGCTGCCGTCCAGGCTTTCTAACAGCTTGATCGTGGTATCCGGAGCATAGCCCAAGATTCGCACCATGCCGCAGCAGGCCCAGTCTTCATCCACCTGGTTCAGGGGTTCCCCAAACCGCTGTCGGACGGCTGACTCTGGAGCCTGGAGCGGAATGCCTGCGATCGCCATTTGCTCAATGGGCAGAGGGGTGCCGAGGGACTGGGCGACAGGGGCAGACGGTTCGTCGGGTGCAGGACTGGGAGACGTGCCCCTTGATCCATCTCTCGCATCGGTCTGAGGTTCAGCCTGGGGATTGACCGGGGCGGACGGGGCAACCCCAGACGTTGGGCTAACCGAGGCTTGTGGCTGCACAGAGGAGCAGCCCACCGAGAGCATCGTGGCGATCGCCAAACTGCCGAAAATTGCTTGAATAGGACGCATGATCATGGGCCTCAACCGCAGTGCTTTAGAGATAGACTTCAGGAACAATAGGGTGACTTCTACACCGTGGCTTCTACACCCTAGACGACTCCTTTTCCGACTATGTCATCGTCACCAGAGTTCTCACCACAATCGTCCTCCCGATCATCGTCTTCCCGATCATTGTCCCCACAATAGTCCTTCCCAGCGATCGCCCCCGGTGCCCATACCCGCCCAGCTTGTTTGAGAGAGACCCTACCGGGGCGATCGCGCCTTTAGACTAAGTTCTGTATGTCACGCCAGCGAGACTCTCGCGCCCTTGCCGATGCCAGCGCTCTCCAGCGCATTCGCACCCTGGCCTATCTGCTGGATAACGCGATTCCCATCCCCGGAACGCGCTATCGCATTGGGCTAGACCCGATCATGGGACTGATTCCGGGGGGCGGCGACGTGGTGGGGCTATTTTTGTCAGCCTATCTGGTACTGGAGTGTCTGCGGTTTCGCCTGCCCACGGAAACGCTGTTCCGCATGGTGGGAAACCTCGCCCTAGACAGTATTTTGGGGCTGCTGCCAGGGATGGGCGATTTTTTTGATGCGGTGTGGAAAAGCAACGCCCGCAACCTGGCCCTGCTGGAGGCGCACCTGGCCAACCCCGCCCAGCGTGAGGCAGCCGATCGCCAAACCGTGGCCCTGATTGCGATCGCCGTTGTTGCCATTGTGGGCGGTATTTCGCTGCTGATGGCCTCGCTGCTGAGGGCGCTGCTGGCCGCACTGACGGCCGTGGGCTAGACAAAGCTTTTGGCGGGTCTTCTGAAAAGTTGCGGGAAACCTGCCATAATAATCCAGCCCCTCCAAACTGCTCCCGCCAAACGCTAGATATGGTTGCCGCACCCGATATTTCTGACCTCACGTCCACCACCCCTGAGGTTTATCTGACCTTTCAGCTTCCCGACCCAGAGGATGAGCAGATTTCTGACTACGAGTTTCAGCAGCAGATCGAGGCGGCGTGGCAGGTGTGCGATCGCTTTGATTTGCAGACCGACATCTGGCGCGGGCGCATTTTGAAAACGGTGCGCGATCGCGAAAAGCGTGTCGGCAATGCTGGCGGCTCCGGCTTTTTGCGCTGGCTGGCAGATCGGGAAATTAGCAAAAGTCAGGCCTACAGTCTGATGGAGCTAGCCGACAGTGCCGACCTGCTGCTGCAAGAAGGGCTGCTGGAGCCGCAAGACGTGAGCCAGTTCAGCAAACGCGCCTTTATCGAAACGGCTCAGGCTGCGCCAGAGGTGCAGCAAATGGTGAGCGAAGCAGCCCACCGGGGCGATCGCATCACGCGGCGAGAAGTACGGCAACTAGCGGACGAGTGGACTGCCGTCACCTCCGACCTGCTGCCCATCGAGGTGAAAGAAAAAGCCGCTGATCACACCCTGCCGACGCGCTATCTGGCTCCGCTGGTGCGCGAAATGGAGAAACTCCCCGAAGCACACCAGGTTCACCTACGGGACGAAGTAGCGGAAAATCCCGACATCGACACCGTGAAGCAGGTCACCGCCGAGGCCCGCTTTTTGGCAAAATACCTCAACGCAGCAACCCAGGTGCAGGCACTCAATCGCGATGGGTTGGATCTGGAGAGCGCCTTGGAAGAAGCGATGCGAATCGGCTGCCTGAACAGCACTGCCGACCTGGTCAACCAGGCAGCCCAGCTTGAACAGGCGATCGCCAAACTCTACACGACTTGGCGGCGCATCGTCAGCCTGTCGGAACGAGTCTACCTCGACAGCGGCAGCAGCACTCCCAATTTGCGATCGCTCCTGGCGTATCTAACTCCGCTCTCCGGCGAAATTCTGGAACTGCAACTGGGCGACCCCACCAGCGGCACTTCCCGCCGCATCCGCCTCAAGGTCATGGCTGAAGCAGAGGGCGACCCCGCTGGAGAGTGGGATTAGCAGGCTTTTAGCGTCATCCAGACCCTGCCCCTTAAACTTTGTTACCAAATCCGCCAGCGGCGAAGGGGTTCTAGCGTCAACTGCCGCAGGGCAAAACCAACCAGCCGATCGTCCTCTGACGCAGGATTGTTTGCATTCAGCGGCAGCGTGTGGGGGACTCGAAACGTAAAGCGGGCAAAGGGTTGGGAATGTTGGAGGGCGCTTCCCGGAGGGAAAGTGCGCTGCACCGCTTGCGCGAACGCTTCGCGAATCGCCGGAATCGTGCCCGTCAGCACGCCGCCATTGCCCTGGCGCGATTGAACACGCAGCGAAACCGGGTGCTGGTTCACCGTCAGCTCCAGGCTATCCAACACATCGGGGGCGATTGCCCGATCGATTTCCAGCGTCAGCCGCACATCGGCATTGCCCGTCAGCGGCCCTGCCAGCGGCAAATCCAGCACCGACACCGGCCCCGGCCCAGACCAGCGCGTGGCATCCTGCGGCGAAATGCCGTTAAAGCGACCGCTGCGCCGATGCCAGCCTTTGCCAGAGAGCGGCTGTCGAAAGTCGTAAACGAACCGCTTGCGGGAGAGTCCGGAGAACGTTTCTGGCGGATGCGTCGCCGCATAGTGGCGGGCGTAGTGTTGTTGGAGCGCGGCTTGCACGGCGGTCGGGTCGCTGGCATCTTGCAGGTTTTCGTGCTGGTGCAGCGCCTTGAGCATCTGCTGATATTGCGCGGCAAAGCGGGTTTTGGCGTGGTCATATAGCGCCTGGTCGAGGGCGTTGTGCTGGGCGATCGCCTCGATCACCGCTGGCGACAGACCCTCCCGCCGCGGCCGATGCGTCACCACGCGCAGGTTTTGATATTCCGCCGCCGGATACCAGCCAAAACGATAGTTGAGCAACTGCACCGAGGCGTGAAACTGCTCCATCACGCCCACCCAGGCAAAGCGATCCACGCTGGCGCAGGCCAACTGGAGGCAATTCGCCAAGGAATCCCCTTGGGGATCGCCCACCGACAGCGCCGCCTCGTCTCCATCCCAAATCGCCAACTGCCGCGTCTGAAAATTGCTCGTCCGCTGCTGCACAATGGGGTCGGGATGCAACACAAAGCCCAGCAGGTCGTGTTCCGCCGCTGCCCGCATCAGCACTCCGTATTCTGGCGTTTCCGCAGTGCCGCGCTGAGCCGCCCGCCGAAAAAATTCATACAGCGAGATCACCCGATCCACCGGGTCGCGCAACACAGTGATGTAGACTGGGCGCGTCAGAAATTGCCGAATCAGATTGTGGCTAAAGTGTCCCCGGATGAAGCGATAGCGGGTCAGCAGCCCCCTCAGTTCCTCTGGAGTACAATTTTTCGCGGCCGGGTCGAGCGCGGGCAACTGATACGGCCCTGGCGCAATCTGGCGCACATCGAACTGGGCATCGGCGATCGCCGTCAGGGTAGACCCCGCCGTTTTGGGAATGTGGATATAGCAAAGCTGGTCGGTCGCCGCCAGCGGGCAATACAGCGTCGAGAGAGTCGAGTCGTCCATGCCGCTATTATCAACCGCCGCTGCTATTTTGGATTGGCGATTTTGGATTGGCGATTTTGGATTGGCGATTTTGGATTGGCGATTGATTTTAGATTGCCAGTATGCGTCTGTAAGGACTCCAGCAATTTCCTTCGACCGCTCGTAGTGGTGACTTCAGTCGCCCTATTCACCGTTCGTAGTGGTGACTTCTTGTAGTGGTGACTTCAGTCGCCCTATTCACCGTTCGTAGTGGTGACTTCTTGTAGTGGTGACTTCAGTCGCCCTATTCAAGGCTTCTCGGAGGCAGACTGGGCATAAACTTGCAGACCTTTTTGCCCCCGCGTCCCCCATCTCTCGACGAGGCATCGATCGTTCCGTCCCCGGCCCTGCGATACACTGTTGAAGTTGAGAACCGTTAGGACTAGCAAGGCGCTGGGGCATGAGCCGCCACGTCTGGAGAGAATCGCACCTATGGCGACGTTTTTATTGGAAGTGGGGACGGAAGAACTGCCTGCCGGGTTTGTGGCGAGCGCGATCGCCCAGTGGCAGACGAAAATTCCCGCCAGCCTCAGTGAGCATTTTCTAAATCCCTCAGCGGTGAATGTCTACGGCACGCCGCGCCGTCTGGCAGTGGTGATCGAGGGCTTGCCAGAGCAACAGCCTGATCGGGTCGAAGAGGCCAAGGGCCCGTCGGTGCAGGCGGCGTTTAAGGACGGGCAGCCGACCAAAGCAGCAGAGGGCTTTGCGCGATCGCGCGGCGTGTCGGTCGCAGATTTTGAAATTCGCAAAACCGACAAGGGCGAGTTTGTCTTCGTGCAGCAGACGGTTCCCGGCCGCCCCACCACCGACGTGCTGAAGGAACTCGTGCCCGACTGGATTTTCAAGCTAGAAGGCAAGCGGTTTATGCGCTGGGGCGACGGCGAGCAGCGGTTTTCTCGCCCGATTCGCTGGCTGGTGGCGCTGTGGAACGAGGCCGTGCTGCCGCTGACGCTGGTGAATGGCAGCGAAACCGTGACGAGCGATCGCCTCTCCCAGGGACACCGCATCTTGCACCCCGAACCCGTCAAGATTCCCAGCGCCTCGCTCTACGTCACCACGCTGCGGAAGGCATTCATCGAAGTAGACCCGGCCGAGCGTCGTCAGGTGATTCAAGAGCAAACCGTGGCTGCTGCCAAGCGGGTCGGCGGGGTTGCTGCCGTTAACCCCAGTCTGCTGGATGAAGTGGTGGATCTGGTGGAATATCCCACCGCCGTCGTCGGGCAGTTTGACCCGGAGTTTCTGGAGGTGCCCGCTGAGGTGCTGGTGATGGAGATGGAGAGCCACCAGCGCTATTTTCCGGTGCGAAAGTCCGAAAGCTCCCTGGAACTCCTGCCTTACTTCATTACGATTTCCAACGGCGACCCGGCCAAGTCAGACATCATCGCCGAAGGCAACGGGCGCGTGATTCGGGCGCGGCTGTCGGACGGGCGCTATTTCTTTGAGAGCGATCGCAAGCAGCCGCTAGAGAGCTATCTGCCCAAGCTGGAAACCGTCACGTTTCAAGAAGCGCTGGGTTCTATGCGGGCCAAGGGCGATCGCCTCGTTAGCATTGCCGAGCGGCTGTGCGACCAGCTCCAGATCGCGGGCACGGCGAAAAATCACGTCCTGCGGGCGGCGCTGCTGTGCAAGGCGGATCTGGTGACGCAGATGGTGGGCGAGTTTCCAGAACTCCAGGGCGTGATGGGCGAAAAGTATGCCCGCGCCAGTGGGGAGCCGGAAGCTGTGGCAGTGGCGATCGCCGAACATTACCTGCCCAAGGGCGCATCCGACTCGCTGCCGCAAACCCAGACGGGGCAGGTGGTAGGGCTGGCCGATCGGATCGATACGCTGGTGGGCATTTTCAGCCTGGGCATGATTCCCAGCGGCTCCTCTGACCCCTTCGCGCTGCGTCGCGCCGCCAACGCCATCGTCCACATCGCCTGGGGCGCAAACCTGCCGCTAAATCTGGATCGGCTGCTCCAGGACGTGATTGCCGACTATCCCACGGGCACGGTGAAAGATGCCGCCGCGCTGCATCACCAACTCCGCGACTTTTTCCTGACGCGGATTCGCACGCTGCTCCAGGAAGACCGGGGCATTGACTATGATCTGGTAAACGCCGTCGTGGGCGAAAATGACGCTGAATACGGCGATCGCGCTTTGCAGGATGTGCTGGATGTGCGCGATCGCGCCCTGTTCCTCCAGTCCATTCGCCAGGACAAAACCCTGGACGCGATTTATGAAACGGTCAACCGCTCGGCGCGGCTGGCTAAGCAGGGCGATCTAGACACGGCCGCCCTCGACCCCAGGCCCCTAATCGATCCAAAGCAGTTTGAAAAGCCCTCTGAGCAGGCATTTTATGACGCACTGGTGGCGCTGGTGCCCGAAACGCAAGCCGCCAAAGCCGAGCGCAATTACCAAAAACTAATCGATGCGCTGGCGAAAGCTGCGCCTGTGGTCAGCCGCTTTTTTGATGGCGAAGACAGCGTGCTGGTGATGGCGGATGACCCAGCCGTGCGCCGCAATCGGCTCAACCTGCTGGGGCTATTGCGAAACCATGCGCGGGTGCTGGCCGACTTTGGGGCGATCGTGAAGTAAGCGAAGCCCCTGAAGCCTATCACGGTTTACGCCATTCGATTCCCCAAACCCTTTTGAAAGCGGGCTTTTTGGAATTCTCTCCTGATTAAGGGGGCGAGGGGGATCAGGCTCGAAACGCTTCAGCCCATCTGTGCTGAACAGTTTGGTATTGCGCCTGGTAGCCTGGGCGCTACGTAGCCTCTCTCCTCTGTATGTAAAGCCTTCACAAAGCCCGTGCGAAGCACGGAAGAAGTTGTGCTGGCATCACCCGGACGACTGTTTTCTGTCAGTGAAAGAAGAAGTGGAATGCGATCGCCCTGTCGAAACGCTTCCGTTTCGATCGCCCTGCCGTGAATTCAGCCGTGAATTCATGTGTGAATTCGGACGTAATTCATCTGTGAATTCACCCTTGAAGCGCTTCAAGCTGCAAGGTTTCACAGCTCCGCAGTTTCACATCATTCCACAGTTTCAAAATCTCACAATTTCACATTAGGTGGTGTGCATATGGTTAGCGTGCCGGGTCAGTCGATGGTCAATCCGCAGGTGGCAAAAGGACTTTGCCGAATTGTCGGATTTACCTGTTTAGCGGGTTTTTTGCTGGATATGAGCGCGATCGCCCTGCCGTTTGGGGCAGGCGAGGCGTGGCGCATTGGCGTATTGCAACAACTGGGCGATCGCAGCATCGTGTTTTTGTTTGGCATGGCGCTGCTGCTGTATGGCTTCTGGGAAGAGCGATCGCAGCGCAAGCCGCTGGCCTATATCGCGCTGGCCGTTGGTGTACTTTTTCAAATTTGCTGCTTGGTGGTGATCCGCGATGGACTGGTCTTGCAGCAAGAAACCGTCGAAAACATCAGCAGCCGCGCCGCCGAAATTCAAACCCAAATTGAGCAAAGCCGCAATCAGGAGTTGCCGCCCAATGTCACTCCAGAGCAGCTTGAGCAAGCCGCCCGCCAGGTGCAAGCCCAGGCAGACTCCCTCAAGCAAAACGCCAAAACGGGCATTACCAAATCCAGCATCGCCAGCGTCGGCAATCTGGTGATTGTGGGGCTGGGGCTGATTGGTCTGGGACGAGTCGGGATGCGATCGCGCCGAAGCTAAAGCCTGAAAATGGAACCTCATGAGCCAAACCAAAAGTCGTAAAAAGAAGCGCCCCGGCATTCTCCAGAGCATTCAGTCCAGCGTTCGTCAGAGCATTCGCAATACAATCTTGCCGCTGCTCAAAGACGCAGTGAAAACCTGGCACGGACGGCTGGTGCTGGCGGGGCTGACGGTCGGGCTATGCTACCTGGCGGCATGGCTACCGGGCTTGGTGACTCGCGCCGCGCAAGGGTCAGCAGGCTTGCCGCTCCTCTCGGTCATGGTGTTTTTGGGCTTGCGTCAGCTCTGGAAGCGGCGCGACCATCTCGCCCAAATGCACGCCTCCGAAGAAGACCAGGTTCTCGGACACCTGCTGATTCTCTGCGGGGTGCTGCTGTTTCCCTTCTGCCGATTCGACATTTGGCCCCAGTCTGTGATTTGGCTGCTGGTGCTGGCGGGCATCGCCTGTAGCACATGGGGCGCAAGCTTTTTTTGGCGCTATCCCTTACCCGTCGGGTTGCTCATCCTGACAGCCTACCCAAAACCCGGCGTGATGGCGCGGCTTGTATGGACAGCGCTAACCCCGCCAGAGTTTTTAGAGCGCATCATGGCGCAGGCGGGGGCCGCAGCGCTGCGGGTAATTGGTCATTCGGCGATCGCCGATGGCACGGTGGTCGCCCTCCCCCAAGGCGCGGTGGATGTAGACTGGGGCTGCAACGGCTTCAACATGGCGTTCACCATGACCGCTGCTGGGATGATCATGGGTTTATTTCTCAAGCAAACTTGGCCTAAGGTGCTGGGCATGATGGCGATCGGCGCTGTGCTGGCGCTCATCTTCAACGTGCCACGCATCATGCTGCTCACCATTGCCTCGGTCTATTGGGGCGACGCCGCCTTCAAGTTTTGGCACGGACACTGGGGCGGACAGCTATTTTCTAGCGTGCTGTTCACGTTCTACTACTACGCAGCGATGGCCCTAGCAAACCGTCGTCGGACGGCTTGAGCCACTGCCCGGTTCAAGCAGCCTCCCTTTAAAGCAGCCTACCCTTTGCAGCCTACCCTTTAAAGAGGGCACTGACAGACTTGAGACAGCAAACTTACTGCCCTCATCCCCCAACTCCTTCTCCCAAGTGGGGAGAAGGGGAGCTAGATATGGGGTTGAAGTCCCTCTCCTGCTCTGGGAGAGGGATTTAGGGTGAGGGCTGCAATTGCTGCGTGAAGTAGATTAGTGCCTTAAAGAGGCTCTAAACAGGCACGGATCGTTGCTCTACGGCGCAAAAACGATTCGTGCCATTCTGCTGTGTCAGGTTATTCGCAGGGTTTGCAAGACAGGAATGGCTTGAATTGTTAAGGTTTACGACTATCCTGTGGGTCGGCATTGACAGAACCTCGAAAAACGGTAACAATGAATACAGAATTAATTCAATGCCTGATTTGCAGCACTAATTTGCCGCTCTGAAACAGCGCTAGCCGTGTGTTGGAGAGTGCGCTACAACGTTTAACCTACGACCCTCCGGTGACCGAATTAGTCAAATCGGGTCATTCGATTACCAGCAATTCTTTTTGAGTGTCTTGAGAGGTCACTATGCAACTTCATTATCGTGGTGCGACCTATGAACCCGCCAACAACGCCGTTGAAGGGTGGGAAGGCGAGGTCATTGGCAAGTATCGGGGTGTCCCCGTCCGCCAGCATCAGTTTCGGAATGTTCCCAACCAGCCCATCGATCTGCGTTTGAAGTATCGCGGCGCTTGGGTCAAGTAGCGCTAGGTTTTTCCGTTTGGCAAGTTTGGATTAGCAACTGTGGCGAAACCAAGGCACCCTCCGGGGTGCTTTTTTTGTTGCACTTTTTTTGTTGCACTTTTTATGGCACTTTTTGTGACACTGTTTGTTGTGGTTTGTTGTGCTTGTTGTTGTTGTACTTCTTGTTGTACTTCAGAACTGTGCTTGCCCTCATCCCTTTGCCTGTTTCAGGTTGCGGCCAGTTCCTGCAATAATTCCACATGCTTGGGCAACAGAATGCTTTGAGAATAGCGTTCGACAATCGTTTGACGTGCAGCGTCTCGGATGTGCTGCATGTCTTTTCTATGTTCGAGTGCATCACAAATGCGATCGCCAATTTGTTCTATCGCAAAGAAATCAACCAGTAGACCATTCACCCCGTCTTGCATCATTTCGCGGACGGGCGGCGTGTCGGACGCGACGATCAGACAGCCTGATGCCATTGCTTCCATAAAGGACCACGACAGCACAAAGGGGCGAGTCAGATAAACATGCACCGACGATGCCCGCAGCACCAGTTTATACAGCCCGTAAGGTAAGTTGCCGACGAAATGCACCCGCGACAAATCCAGTGGCACTTGCTTTAGCATGTAGTCCTTAAAACTATTGCCTTCGGGGGCGGCAGGGCCGTAGGCAATGCGGTCGGCAGCGACAATCACCACATGAGCCTTTGGGCGGCGCTCTAGCACCAGCCCCAACGCCTGCATAAACTGCGGAAACCCCCGGTAGGCATCCATACCGCGCGATACGTAGGTGATGATCTCTTCCTCTTCGGACAGATCTAGAACCGTCTCGCCTCGTTCATTGACGAGCAGCATTTTTTGCGCTGGGTCAGGAAAGAAGTAGTCTGTATCTACGCCATCGTGGAGGACAGAAATTTTGGAGTGAAATTCTGGCGGAAACTGGTCTCGCTGCCAGAGCGTTGGAGCCAAGCCGCGATCGCAGCTATAGAGGTCCACCAGCATTGGCGCATTGCCTGCCCGAATCCGCAGCACATCATCTGGCGTTATGGGAAATGCTGGATCAAAGTCGGCATCGCTGCCGTGTGCCTGTCCAAACCATTCGCAATAGGCCAGATAGCCCGCATCGGGAAACGCATCTTTAATAAACATGCCCACGCCCCAGCCTGAATGGGCGCTGACCACATCAGGCACAAAGCCCGACGCTTTTAGTTGCTCTGCCAACCGATACACCGCCTGTCCGTGCAAAACAGCGCTTTCGTAATTGCGGACGTAATGGTGGATATTGGGCGTTGGCTCTCGCGAGGGGGCAAAGTTGACCTTATGCACTCCGGCAAGCTGCACGTTTTCCGTGTGCTTGGTGCCAAAGACGACCGTGTTATTGGGGTCAGCGGCTAGGAGTTGCGACAGGTGCAAGTATTGCGCCGGAAAGTTGTTGTGCAAAAAGAGGACGCGCATTTGGGTGCTTTTGGGGCTGAAGGCAGAGATCTAGTTCTGAATGAGTCACTGCAATTTTGGCATATCTGCCCCCCAACCCTGGCGTTTTGTTCTCTTGGGTCTTGTATCAGTTCTTGATTTTGGATTTTCTCTCGATTTTGGATTTGCGCTTTGGATAGTCAGTCGAGCATCTGCGGAGCTTTCAGTAATCTTGTTCTTAGCCCCAGACGATAGGAGGGTTGGCTGAGCAATCCAAAGTCGTCTATCTACTAAAATCCAAGCTCGGCTTTAGTGCTATGTCACAGCTAGAACTTAGGTTGGTAGTAAGCGCTTTAGCGCTGAAGCGCTCACTACGAGCCAAGGCATCACCCTAAAACTAAACCATGACACTGCACTAGGGATAGATCCGATATTCCAACACGTCCAGCATTCGCCCGCTCAGGTTCATCTGCGTATACTTGCCCACGATGCGCCCGCCCAGATGTTCGGCTAGCTTGCGGCTGGCGAGGTTGCGCCGATCGACGGGATAGCGCAGGCATTCGTAGTCCAGATGCTCGTCTGCCCAGGCTTTGAGGCGGGCGATCGCCTCTTTCCCAAAGCCCTGGCCGTGGGCCGCCTCCTTCAGCCAGATGCCCAACTCTGGCGTGGGGGTTTGGATTTGAGTCATGCCGCACAGTCCCAGAAACTCTGCGGTTTCTCGTCGCCGGATGGTGAGGTGCAAATCTGTACCACTGGTATTTTGCTTGAGCGCATGGCTGAGAAACTCGTCGGTTTCGCGGATCTCCTGGGGCGGCTTGGGATACATAAAGGTGGCGATCGCCGCAGTAAACTCCTGAAACACTGCCAAACGGTCATCCCGTGACACGGGTTCCAGCCACAGCCGCGCCGTCTCCAGCCGTTCCCCATTATTCCACCACCCCATTTTCCCAGCACTCCCTTAGCTGTGGATTCGCGGCTCTGGATGCAGCGTCGCCAGTAGCGCACTTTCGACCTCTGCTAGTTCTGCCAGCCGCTGGTTCACGGTGTCTGGGTCAAAATAGGTTGCCGCCAGCGTCCAATATGCGCCATAGTGCCGCGCCTCCGAAGCCATCAGCCCGCGATAAAACTGCGCCAAGTCTGCATCGGGGCAGTGTTGGGCCAATAGCCCCAGCCGCTCGTGGCTGCGAGCCTCGATCAGCGCCGACACTAGCAGCGAGTCGAGCATTCGGTGTGGCTCTTGGCGGCGAATTTGGCTGGATAGGCCTGCGCCGTAGGGGGGAGCCGACAGGGGAGCCAGGGCCACGCCGCGCCGATCAAGCCACTGGTTCACCAGTTCAAAATGTTCCAACTCCTCCTGGGCGATCGCCGTCAGGCTCCGCACCAGCTTGGCACTAGAGGGATAGCGAAACATCAGGTTCAGCGCTACGCCCGCTGCCTTGCGTTCGCAGTGGGAATGGTCGAGCAGGATGGTGTCGAGATGGGCGATCGCCTGCTCGACCCAAGCGACCGAAGTCGGCTCCTTGAGAAACTTAATGGTCTTCACAGCCTGCATAGATTCCGTAACACATTAACAAGAACGCTACGTGACAGGGTGTTGGAATGCCCCAATGAGGAGAAGGCAGCAAGCCAGGGTCAAGCCCTCTTCGTTCTTCCCTCTTCCCTCTTCCCTCTTCGCTCTTCGTTCTTCGTTCTTTCCTCATCCTCCCACCGCCTCCACTCGGCGCGATCGCAGTTCCAGATACAGCAGCAGCGCGTTCACATCAGCCGGATTCACGCCGCCAATCCGCGCCGCCTGCCCAATCGTCAGCGGGCGCACCTGCGACAGTTTTTCGCGAGATTCTTTGGAAAGCGTGTCGATGCTGTGATAATCCAGATCCGGCGGCAGGGGACGGTTTGCCTGCCGAGCAATCTGGTCGATCTGGTTTTGCTGCCGCTGCAAATAACCAGAATACTTAATATCAATCTCTGCGCCCTCCCGTTCGGCACGACTGAGGTCGGGATTGCCCAAGCCGTAGCGCTCCAAATTCCCATAGTGGAAACCGGGTCGGCGCAATAGATCCGCCAGCGTGATGGAGCCTTTGATGGCCTGCTGCGTGTCAGCATAGATTTGCTGGCCCAGATCGTCGTGTTCCTTGATGCGGGTAGCGTGCAGCCGCTCTTTTTCGGCAGTGATGTGCGCCTGCTTGCGGGTGAACAAGTCCCAGCGGCGATCGTCGATCAGCCCAATTTCTCGGCCCAGAGGGGTGAGGCGCTGATCGGCATTGTCCGATCGCAGCACCAGCCGATATTCTGAGCGCGAGGTCAGCATTCGATATGGCTCCCGCAAATCTTTGGTGCATAAATCATCGATCAGCGTGCCGATGTAGCTTTGCTCACGCGGGAAGATCAGCATTGCTTCGCCGCGACAAAAGCGAGCCGCGTTAATGCCTGCCACCAGTCCTTGGGCCGCGGCTTCCTCATACCCGGTCGTGCCGTTCACCTGACCCGCACAAAACAGCCCTTCGACTTTTTTGGTCATCAGCGTGGGATAGCACTGGGTCGCAGGCAGATAGTCGTATTCCACCGCATAGGCGGGACGCAGCATGGCGCAGTTTTCCAAACCGGGGAGCGATCGCAACATTTGGATTTGCAGCGCCTCTGGCAGCCCGGTAGAAAAACCCTGGATATAAAGTTCAGGAATATCGCGCCCTTCGGGTTCAATGAAAATCTGGTGCGATTCCTTGTCGGCAAAGCGCACGATTTTGTCTTCAATGCTGGGGCAATAGCGCGGCCCCTTCGCATCCACCCAGCCGCCGTACACCGGGGACAGATGCAGATTTTCGCGGATGAGTCGATGGGTTTCTGCGGTGGTGCGCGTCAGATAGCAGCACAGTTGCTCCCGCTCAACCCACACCTCCGGGTCAAAGCTGAACCAGCGTATGTCTTCATCACCGGGCTGCGGCTCCAGTCGAGAATAATCCACTGAGCGCCGATCCACCCGCGCCGGAGTTCCGGTTTTCAGCCGCCCAGTCTCAAAGCCGAGGCGATTCAGTGTGTCGGTCAGCCCTGTCGCCGCAAACTCGCCTGCCCGTCCGGCTGGCATGGATTTGTTCCCCACCCAGATGATGCCGCCCAAAAACGTGCCCGTCGTCAGCACCACAGCCTTGCAGGCAAACGCCACGCCAAAGTAGGTCTGCACGCCGACGACTTCCTCGTTTTTGCCCAGGATCAAATCCGTCACCATGCCCTCGCGCAGGGTCAGGTTTTCCTGATTTTCTACAATGCCGCGCATGACGGCTGCGTATTCCCGCTTATCGGTCTGCGCTCGCAGCGCCCACACCGCCGGCCCGCGCGATACATTTAGCACGCGCTTTTGCAGATAGGTTCGATCGGCCATTTTGCCAATTTCGCCGCCAAGGGCATCGACTTCATGGGTCAGCTGCGACTTGGCCGGGCCGCCCACGGCTGGGTTGCAGGGCTGCCAGCCGATTTTGTCTAAGTTCAGCGTGAGCAGCAGCGTCCGACAGCCGAGCCGGGCCGCCGCCAGCGCCGCCTCGCAGCCAGCATGGCCCGCACCCACAACCACGACATCAAACGCATCTTGAAAATCGACCAAGCTCTGAAGATCCACGGCAAGATTGAACAGATTACGTCAAGCGGAGATTGCACGACAAGAATTTGCAGCGCAGGGGATGGAATGGCGAACGGGCAGTAGAAAGCTTCAAACGTAAAGTTCCAAACCCAGCGTTGCTCCACTCTCGATCCTACAGCGATTCTCCAGCGTGTGCAGGGGTTTAACCCGGTCGGGCATAAGTCGGGCGATCGCCCTGTCCACTCTCCTGCGTTCAGACAATAGCCCATTCGATTTGTGATAAATATTACCAGCACTTAAAAAATGCCCGTACAAACCCAGCAAAAACCTGTACCGAGTAGATTTCTTAATGCAAGCAGTTGCACAATTCATACATTCTAATTTCGCTTTCAATTCTGCTGAGAACTCGCGAATTCCTTCTTTCTCTGGGCGATCATGTGGCAATTCCGGCGTGCTGAAGAATCCAACGGTAGAACCCTGATTAGAATAGGACGTTTTGCGTAGAGAATTGCGCGGTTGTAATGAGGATAAAATCAGATTCCCGACTTCAAGTTCATTCAGAGCCACCAACTTCTATACGTAAGTACGTAGAACAAGATTGGTGCGTTATCTGTACAGTCATGAATTACCGCTCAGAGCGTTGACAGCGGGAAATCCGAAGTTCGGATCGATACTCCGTACAAGCATGGGTATAAGTATATATGTCTCTAATGATGCGGGAGTACGAAAAGCCATTATGCATAATTCACAGTCAATTCAAACTGCTTGAAGCGCCGAAACCCTTGATAGTGCGGACGGGCGATCGCCCTCAGCGTATTTTTTACCTGACGGTTGAAGGATATTGACTACTAATCTCCGTGTAGTTTGTGAGTTGTTCACTCCGTAAATTCCTGGGGCAACTCTACAGAAAAACAGCACGCTCTTGAATCGGGAGATTCCGTGTCATCTCAGATTTAAAAGTGTCTTTAACAACTGCGTGTTGAAAGTCAAAAAAGTTCGTTTGAAGGACATATAAAGACAAGAATAAGTCCTCACATACACTTCATAGAAACTAACTCCAGTCTCCCAAAGAAGAATGCTATGTTCAAATTACGAGCCATCTAGGCACTTGATTTCGAGAAATCCGGGGCTTTGATAGCGTTTGATAGTTAGTGGCAAATAGCAGACCGCAGGGCACTGCCAGGGGACTCTCAGATTTCGACTCAGTTGGCAACTTTAACTCATCCAGCAATCCAACTTTGTTGACTCACCTTGAGTTGTTTGTTCGCAAGTTCAATCCACAATTTGGGAATCCTGGAGTATAGTCCGTTGGACTGAAGTGATTGAGTCGCTACTTAAAATCCGCATCGAGTCAGCAACTCCCTCTAATCAATGGCTGACGGCTTTACCAAAGTGTTTGACGTACTTATATTTGGTTATTTGGTCTGTTTACGCTCCGGGTCTTCGTTGGCGTTTACTGAGTTTCTACTGGTCCTTTGTTCGGCGCAGGAGTGCGATTTTCAAACATGGAACCCAATTCTGTTCGATATCAGCCCGTTAATCCCGATGTGGGTGTTTATGACTGCGAGGTTCACCTCAAGTTTCGCCTGATCGAGGAAAAAGGAGCCTTGGGCAACCGAGAACACTTGCTTGACACCTTGCTGGATGCCTTTGCCTGTGGTGCGGATGAATACCTAGAACCCATCGAGGTAGAAGTGTCGGCTCAAGAGGTTCCCGAAGTCAACGCTTCGCCGCAAATGCGCCGCCAGTTGATTCGGCTGAGAAACTCCAGCGACGCAAGCTAGCCAAACAGAATGGGCCTGTGCAAACTGAACTCTGAGGTTTTGACGCTTCAGCAACTGTGGTCCTCTGGGCACTGCGGTGTTCGAGATTGTGGCGATCGCCCTTCAGTCTCCCATCGCCTGGATTCCCGCCTATTGCCGATCTGCCTCCTGTTCAGTTGCGCCTGCCCAGCTCTATCGCGGGCTGCAACTGAGCTTCCACCTCAACCGGATTACATATCAATGCCAGATAATGCCAGATTTGTGAAAAAGGTGTTGACATTCGCCACTTCCATTCGCTAGTCTAGTTTAGGTCTGGGACACGCCCCCATCGTCTAGAGGCCTAGGACACCTCCCTTTCACGGAGGCGACGGGGATTCGAATTCCCCTGGGGGTATCCCGCTAACGGTTGGTAAATGAGTTAAGGCCTCTCTGGAGTGAACTTCAGAGGGGCTTTATGATTTTGAGACTCGATTGACTTAGCTAGATTGACTTAGATTGGGAACAGACGATTTGCAAATTTTCGCCGATTTGCAAATTTTCGCTACAGCCTGTGCAACCTCGGCCACACGATAAGCAAAGCAGCAAGCTTATCTAAAAATTGCGCGGGTCGGGCGTTTTGCGGTTTCTTGTCCGATCTTCTGCCTGCCAGGGAAATGTAACGGTATGCTAAGAAAAGTGAGCTACGGAACTCACAGTTGCCAGGTTTACTCCCCCCTCCCCCCTTTGCCGTTACTCAGGTGAGCGTCATGGCTTTCTTTGGAGCGCTTTGGAAACTTTTACCGCAGGGGCGATCGCTCGTCCGGCTTGCTGCCTGCCTGCTGCTAGGCTTGTTGCTCTGGGTTGTGCCGCCTTTCCCCCCTGTCCTAGCGCTGGGCGGCCCGCAGCCCCCACTCGACCAGCCCGCCCCAGAGTTTTCTCTGCCCACTAACATTGGCGACGGCACAGTTTCTCTGGCAGACTATCGCGGTAAGTGGGTCGTGGTGTATTTCTACCCCAAGGACTTTACCTCCGGCTGCACGCTAGAGGCACAGCGATTTCAGCGGGACCTGCCGCAATATCAGGCTCGCAACGCGCAGATTTTGGGCATCAGCGTAGACGATGTGGATTCTCACCGAGAATTTTGTGACTCTGAAGGGCTGAAGTTTCCCCTGTTAGCAGATACGACGGGTGCGGTGAGCAAGGCCTACGGGTCCTGGTTGGGTACTATGTCGCTTCGGCACACCTATTTGATAGACCCGGAGGGCATTTTGCGTGAGCGGTTTTTGGGTGTCAATCCGGCCGTTCACAGCCGCGAGGTGCTGGCAAGACTGGACGAACTGCAAAAAACAGCCAGTTAATCCGCCAGTTAATCTAGGCATTTCTAATCAGAACGCTTGTATTGCTTTGCTGACCTGAGGTAGGATCTGGAGCAGACTGGGGGATGATTGGGAACCTCACTGCGGCCTTTTATGCTCGACTTGACCAAGCTTGCCCGCCAGATGCAAGGCATTAGCCAGCATCTCACTGCGGAGTCAATCGCCGCCCGCCAGCGGCTAGAACGGGCTGAAGCGCTATTGCAGGACGTGCAAGGGCAGCAGGCAGAATTGGTCACCCGCCAGCAGGAATGGGGCGATCGCCTAGGGTTTTCTGCTGCTCGTCCCGTGGAGCCGCTAAACACGCGCCTCCCCATTGCCCCGGCCCCCCGGCTGCATACCGTTTTGGCGACCGATGGCTCCCAAATTGCCCCCAGCCATCATGAGATCGCCTATTGCTATTTGATTAACGTCGGGCGCGTGGTGCTGCACTACGGGCAAAACCGCTATCCCTTGCTGGACAGCCAGCCGGAGGTGTTTTACCGACCTGAAGACCTGTACGTATCTCGCCAGTGGGGCATCCGCACCGAGGAATGGATGGGGCTGCGGCGCACGGTGTCGGAGGCGGCGGTGCTGGCAGAACTGGGCGAAGGAGAGAAAGCTGAGGCTCCAGAGATGCCCGCGCTGGCAATGGTAGACGGGTCGCTGATTCACTGGTTTTTGGAGCCGCTGCCAACGGAAGCCCGCGATCGCCTGCTGCCGCCCATCCTGGAAGCGTGGGATCGGCTGCGAGCGGCCCGCATTCCGCTGGTGGGCTACCTCAGCGCTGCCCGCAGCAGTGAAGCGCTGAATTTCCTACGGCTACACACCTGCCCCCATCCCCATCCCGACTGCCTTACTCACTGTCCGGGAAAGACCGAGGACGCGCCCTGTCAGGTATTTGCGCCGCTGCGCGATACAGCGCTGTGGAATCTGCTGCTGCGACCCGGAGAGCGCAGCCCCTTGTGGCGCAGTTCCTCCCGCATTTTGGAGCTATACGGCCCGCACCATGTTTACTTTTGCTATGTCAACGTGGGCGCAGAGATTGCCCGCATCGACCTGCCGCAGTGGGTCGCAGAAGATGCCGCCTTGCTCAACAGCGCCCTCAGCCTGACGCTGGCCCAGGTGCAGAAGGGCTATGGCTATCCCGTAGCGCTGGCCGAAGCCCACAACCAAGCTGTGGTGCGTGGGGGCGATCGCGCTCGGTTTTTTGCGCTGCTTGAGCGAGAAATGATCCGCGCCGGGCTGAAAAATATTGGAACCTCCTATAAAGAGGCACGCAAACGCGGCAGCATTGCCTAATCCAGACAATAGGTCACGCGGGCTAATCAGGCGATCGCCGCTAGTTTCGCGTCTTCTTTTTCCAGAGGCAGCAGGAACCAAAACTTTGCACCCGCCTTGGGACGGCTGTCTACTAGAATTTCGCTGCCGTGGGCCTGGAGAATTCGCTGGCAGAGGTATAGACCCAGCCCCAAGCCCTGTCGAGCATTTGGACCCCGCTGATGCAGACCAAACAGCCGCTTGCATTGCTCCTGAGGAATCCCGATGCCGTTGTCCTGCACGCTAAAGCAAACTGAGTCGTCTTCCTGACGCAGTTCTACCGTCAACTGAATCCCCGGCGGATTATGCTTAAGGGCATTGACCAAAAGATTTTCCAGCACATCCCACAATCGCTTTGGGTCGCCCTTGACGGGGGGCAACTCTGGGTCAATATTGCAGAACACCGTAGCCCGCGACTTTTTGAGCAGTGGCTCCAAATCTTGAATCACCTCTTTCACCAGCACATCCAGACGCAAGGGCTGGGGCTGAATCGCCAGGTATGCATCCGGCTCGGCGTGGGCACTGAGCATGGCATTGATCAAGCCGAGATAGCAATCGACCCCCTGAGCCATGCGTTCTAGTTCGGAACGAGAGACTGAAACCAAGTCCGCATCGGGACTCTGGGGACAGGTCGTCCCCTTGAGCAAGTTCCCAAACACCATCTGCATCCCCAAGACAGGATTGCGCAGATCATGGGCGATCGCATGCATCACATCCCGCAGCGTCTGAACTGCACACTGACGGCTAAGGACTTCTTGCTGGAGGCGCTGGTTTTGAGAGCGTACCTGCTGCTGCAACGCCTGGAGCGACATCAGAATGCGAATTCTAGACTGCAACATCTGGGTGAACAGCGGCTTCACCAAGACATCAGACACGCCAGGATAAAGCTGGTCGGGATTGCTGGTCGGCGGCAGCAGCAGCAGAACAGGAATGCTGCTCGTGTTTGGATTGGACTGAAGTTGGCGGCAGGTTTCCAGGGCGATCGCCTCAGACCCGGCATCCAAGAGAATCAGCGCGGGCTGGATTTGAGCAGCCTCGGCGATTGCCCCTTCGCCCGGTTCACAAACCGACAATTTGAACCCCGTTCCATCTAATGCATCCGACGCTTTAACCGACGTTTCTGGGTCATGCTGAATTAGTAAGACGATGCCAGGTTCCATTGTCAAACGCTTGCTCCAACTCATGCCACTTGTTAGAAATTTCGCTTTAACTGCACTAATTGCACTACTTTAACGGCACTACTTTAACGGCACTGCTTTAATGGCGCTGCTTTCATTGCGACTCTGATTGCACTTCAGAAGCAATGACTCAGTCCCCGACAAAAGCGTCTCAGACGGGCTTGCTCACCGCCCAGCGCTTTACGGTTGGCTTCATAATACTGTTCGGTATTCGGGAAAGCCCTCACCTAACAGGGTGTTTTTTGCAGCAAAATGCGGAATCTAGAGGGTGAGTTGTGAAGGGGACGGGCTGCGGTTCGCGTGTGTCCAGATTGCGTCCAGATTGCGTCCAGATTAAAACTGGTGGCTAGTTTCTCCAACACCCGCTCCAATATCATTTTTCCAGAATTAATGTGACCGGGCCATCGTTCTCAATCGACACCTGCATCATCGCGCCAAACCGCCCCGTCTCTACGCGCAGCCCGCTCTGGCGAAGCTTTTCGACAAACTGGTGATATAGGACCTCTGCGAGCGGGGGAGCTGCGGCCTGATCAAACGACGGTCGTCGCCCCTTGCGACAGTCGCCATACAAGGTGAACTGGCTAATCACCAGCAGGTCTCCACCAACATCCAGCACCGACTGGTCAAATTTGCCGTCACCATTGGAAAATACCCGCAATTCCAAACACTTGCGCGTCATCCAATCCAGTTCCGCTTCGGTGTCTGTACTGGCGATGCCGACCAGCAGATTCAGCCCGCGCCCAATCTGCCCTACAACTTCGCCCGCTACCGTAACCTGTGATGACGACACCCGCTGCAACACGACCCGCATTTTCCCGACTCCTTGCTGTTCCAGAACGGCTCTCTGCTGGAATACTGTCCGAAATACTGTCCGAAATACTGTCCGAACCCTGTTTGAACCTTGCTTGAACCTTGCTTGAAGACCAATGCTTCTATGCAAAACCCTGATTTTGCATGGCATCATAGGAGATTCGTGTAATTTTTCCTCTGTTCGCACAACGCTCTCTTAATCATGCTCAGTGCCAGTCTAATCGTCCAAGCAGAACACGCCCTCCAGCCTACCTTTGCCCGCATCGATGCCCAGGTAAAAGCGAACCTGCGGCGGGTGCTGGAGGCCTTTCGGCATCACGGCGTAGGGGTTCATCACTTTGCCAGCGTCAGCGGCTATGGGCATGGCGATTTGGGACGGCAGGTGATGGATCGGGTGTTTGCCCAGGTGATGGGGGCAGAGGCGGCGGCGGTGCGGGTGCAGTTTGTGTCGGGGACGCACGCGATCGCTTCTGCGCTGTTTGGGGTGCTGCGGCCGGGGGACGAACTGCTGGCGGTGGCGGGCGCACCCTACGACACGCTGGAGGAGGTCATCGGGTTGCGGGGCGAGGGGCAGGGGTCGCTGAAGGACTTTGGCGTGTCTTATCGGCAGTTGGAACTAACCCCAGAAGGGGCGATCGCCTGGCCAGATTTGGCCACTGCAATTCGCCCGGAAACCAAACTGGTGCTGATCCAGCGCTCCTGCGGCTATTCCTGGCGGCAAAGCCTGTCCATCGACGACATTGCCAAAATTATCCACCTGGTAAAGCAGCAAAATCCTGATACCGTCTGCTTTGTGGACAACTGCTACGGCGAGTTTGTGGCAGACTGCGAACCGCCCACCGTCGGGGCAGACCTGATCGCCGGGTCGCTGATCAAAAATCCGGGCGGCACGATCGTCACCGCAGGCGGCTACGTGGCCGGCCGGGCGGATTTGGTAGAAAAAGCCTGCTGTCGGCTCACGTCCCCTGGCATCGGCAGTGAGGGCGGCGCGACCTTTGACCAAAATCGGCTGCTGTTTCAGGGGCTATTCCTAGCGCCACAGATGGTGGGCGAGGCGATGAAGGGCAACCACCTGACGAGCCATGTGTTTCACCAGTTGGGCTATCCAGTGAATCCGCTGCCCAATGCGCCCCGCCGCGATGTGATCCAGGCGATTCGCCTCGGATCACCCGAAAAGGTCATTGCCTTTTGCAAGGCGATCCAGGAATATTCCCCCATTGGGTCGTACCTCAGTCCTGTGCCTGCGGAAATGCCCGGTTACGAGAGCGAGCTAGTGATGGCAGGCGGCACGTTTATCGACGGCAGCACGTCGGAATTTTCTGCCGATGGGCCGCTGCGGGAGCCGTACACGGTCTTTTGCCAGGGGGGAACCCACTGGACTCATGTGGCGATCGCCCTCGAAGCCGCCATTGCAGCCGTTGGCCCAAAAACCTGACCCAAAACCTAAATAGGACTTACGCACTTGCGATTAAACTTTTTGGGTTTTGGACGATTTCTCGCGGGCGCAGCCCGCGAGAAATCGTCCAACTGCGTAAGTCCTACTAAAATTCATGCCCACGGTCGGGCGCAGTTTACATGCAAAGAACCTGGAAGACCAAGCCAAACACAAAAATTGCTCTATTTTGGGCCATCCTGGGCGCGTTGGGGGTGCTGGCTGCTTTTCCCTACCTGATGGCGATCGCCCCTCTGCCTAAGGATCTGGCGGTGCCGCTGTCGGTCGTCGCCCTGGGGCAGGCTGTCCAAACCGGCCTGGTGTTGTGGCCGTTGGGCTGGCTGGGGCTGCGGCTGGGGCGATCGCTAGAATTGGATTCACCACTGGCTCGCGCCTGGCTAACGGGCAGTCCCGCGCCCCCTGTGCCCCGTCATCGCTGGCTCGGCGTTGCCCTCCTCGGCTGTTTGGGCGGGCTGGCAATTCTGGGACTGGACATCCTGTTTCAGCCGTGGATGCCAGACCCGCTGGCGGGTTCTGCCGCCGCCCTGCCCCAGGTGGATCTGTGGAAAGGGCTACTGGCCAGCATTTACGGCGGAATCACTGAAGAACTGTGGCTGCGGCTGGGGCTAATGACCCTGATTGCCTGGACACTGTGGCGGCTGGCAGCACGTCCCGCGTCGCCACCCAGTTGGATATTTGGGATGGCGATCGCCCTCTCGTCGCTGCTGTTTGGACTGGGGCATTTGCCTGCCGCCGCCGCAGTCTGGCCGCTGACGGGGGTGGTGATTGGGCGATCGCTGCTGCTAAACGGGCTGCTGGGACTCGTCTTTGGGGCGCTTTACTGGAAGCTTGGGCTAGAGGCGGCAATGCTGGCCCATTTTTGTGCAGACTTGGCGCTGCGGGGGGTCGGGGGTAGCTAGCCGCAGCCCCTAAATTATCCAAGCTAACCCAAATTAATTGATGGCAACGGCTCGAAGAGGAGCGTGGCGGCAAGCTGAATTAGCTCCTGCGGCGGAATTCCCCTGGGCAGACTGGCCAGCCGCACAATGGTTTGCCCCGGAAACTGCGCCGCAGGAATCTCCTGACCCGGCACGTAGCGGTTATGCACTAGATAGGTCTGCTGAATGCCCAGCGCCCTGAGCGAATCCGTCAGGCGGGCCGCTTCTGCCAGGATCGCCGACTGATTTTGCGCCACGCCGATAAATTCCGTAAAGCTGGGATCTTTCAGCAGCTTTTGCGCCTTCACCACGCGCTGCCGCAGCGTCCGCAAACGGCTCATCAAATCCACCCGCCCCACCACGTCCTGATATTTCAGCCAGAGCTTGAAAATCCAGCCGAGCCAGTCATTCAGCGCTGTCGGCATTTCCAAAAAGCGCAGCAGATGCCCGGTCGGGGCCGTGTCCAAAATCACCAAATCCTGGCTGCCCTCCTCCAGCAGGTCAATCACGGCGATCAGCGCCAGCATCTCGTCGATGCCGGGGAGCGCCTGGGACACGATCTGTCGCCAGGCCTGCGGCCCGTAGGCGATTTGCAGCGCGTCGTCGCCCGTGTCGCCGCTCATCATCTCCGCCAATTCCCACAGATAATCTTCCCGAAACTGATGTAGCAGGGTGTCTGCATCGATTTCCTGGGCGCTGAGGTTGGGCAAAAGATCAGTCGGATCATGCCCCAGCACGGTTCCAAAGGCATCGCCCAAGGAATGGGCCGGGTCGATGGAGATGACCCGCACCCGCTGCTGGGGATGGCGTTGGGCCATGCCCTGGGCGATCGCCCCTGAGAGGGTTGTCTTCCCGACTCCGCCCTTGCCGCCGATGATCAGAAGACGACGGTGGAGGTCTAAAAAATCGGGAAGCGATGGCGGAATCGGGTGAAGGGTCGATGGCGCGACGGGTAGCGAAACCGGGGGCAGTGGCGCGAGGGTGTGGGGCAGGAGTTGGGGCAGGAGCCTGTCGAGGGCTTCGAGGCCGACGGGTTCGGTGGGCTGCTGGGGCAGGATGAGCAGCGGAGGATCGGGGCAGAGGGCGGCGAACTTTTCCAGGAGGTCAGCCTGTTCGCAGAGGCGATTTCCATAGGAATCGCTACGCGAATCGCCCTCACTGGGCTGGCTGTCGGACAAGACGCGATTGACAACAAGGCCGCCAATGGGAATGCGGAGCGTGTCGAGGGACTCCAGAAACCGTCGGGTTTCCTGGTAGCTCATCGGTTCCGGGATGGCGACAGCAAGGCAGGCAGTGCGGGTGGCATCTTGCAGCAGGGCGCGACCGTGGGATAGGCGCGTTTGCATCTCTGCCAAAAACTCATCGGCTGCGTCGGCGGTGTGCGCTCCGGTGAAGGTCTGCTGCATGACTCGATGCTTTTCCTGAAACAGGCTGAGGGCGGCCAGGAACTGATCCAAAAAGTCCATTAGCCCAAACAGGTTGAGCGTGTGTCCGCTGGGGGCCATGTCTACTACAATTCGGTCGCTCTCGCCGTCTTCTAGAATGCGCTGAATTTCCAGTAAACTCATGAGTTCGTCCAGCCCCGGAAAGCCCAAATCCCACACGGGGCTGAGGTCTGCGCCTTCGACAAAGCTGCCGCGTTCCACCAATAGCTCCAGCACCGACCCGTAGCGGGCTTTAAACTTTGCCAGCAGGGCTGCCGCATCCAGGGCGCGGGTCTGGACGTTTGGCAAATCAGCGAGCGATCGCGCTTCGTCTGTCACCTCCGTCAGCAGCACATCGCCCAGGGAATGGGCTGGGTCGGTGGAAATTAGCAGCACGCGCTCGTCGGGAAATCGCTTGCCCCAATGGCGGGCGATCGCACAGGAAAGCGTTGTCTTGCCCACGCCGCCCTTGCCGCTGACCATCAGCAGACGCACAGAGTCAAATGGATACATATAGCAGGGGTTAGGGGTTGGGGATTAGGGGTTAGGGGTTGGGGGTTAGGGGTTGGGGGTTAGGTCTGAAAGGCTCGATCCCCCTAAATCCCCCTTAGTCAGGGGGACTTCCGGAGCAGGTTGGTTCCCCCCTTGCTTAAGGGGGGCTAGGGGGGATCTCCAAGTGCCTCGCATCCGAGCCGATCCCCCTAAATCCCCCTTACTAAGGGGGACTTCCGGAGGGCGGCTCGGTTCCCCCCTTGCTTAAGGGGGGTTAGGGGGGATCGAACGTAACGCCGTATTACGCTTGTGCCCCACTCGTTAGGGTTCCCCACCCGCTGGGATGACTAAATGAAGAAACGTGACCCATTCGCCAAATTGGGGCGATCGCAACCATGAGCGACCTGTTTAAGGGATTTGAGCAACTGCTAGAACTGGCCAAAGCCCTCGAAGCAAAAGCCGCCAGCGGCGAACTCAAGACCGACGTGCAGATCCATAGCCGTCCGCTGGGGAATATTCCGCGCCAGGGCAACATTCCCCGCACGGGCAGTCCGACCGGGGGAGCGGGAGTTGGAACCAGCCGTGTCCGCCCCAATGCCGCACCCAATGCCGCATCCGATGCTGCCCCCGACACGCCGCCCGTGGAAGCACCGGGAGAAGCGCCAACCGCATCGCTGCAAGACCTGGGCGGGCTAGGCGAGGTGCTGCGGGAACTGCGCGAGCAGGTGGAACTGCCGCTGAAGCGCCCTGACCTGCTGCAAAAGCTGGGGCTGGAGCCGACGCGGGGCGTGCTGCTGGTGGGGCCACCGGGCACAGGCAAAACCCTGACGGCGCGGGCGCTGGCGGAGGAACTGGGGGTGAGCTATATCGCCCTAGTCGGGCCGGAGGTGATCGGGAAATACTACGGCGAGGCAGAGGCGCGACTGCGGGGCGTATTTGAGAAAGCGGCAAAGTCCGCGCCTTGCATTGTGTTTATCGACGAAATCGACAGCCTCGCGCCCGACCGGGCCAAAGTGGAAGGCGAGGTGGAAAAGCGGCTGGTGGCGCAGTTGTTGAGCCTGATGGACGGCTTTGCCAAGTCGCAAGGCGTGATCGTGCTGGCGGCGACGAATCGACCCGATCACCTCGACCCGGCCCTGCGGCGACCCGGCCGATTTGACCGAGAAGTGCAGTTTCGCGTGCCCGACCGCGATGGACGGCTGGAGATTTTACAGATCCAGACCCGCGCCATGCCCTTGCAAAACGTGGACTTGGGGGCGATCGCCGAGCTTTCGGTGGGCATGGTGGGGGCAGACCTGAAGGCGCTGTGCCAGAAGGCTGCCTATCTGGCCCTGCGGCGGCAAGTGCCCAGCCTCAGTGCCCCGGTTCCCGCCGATTTGCATATTACCCAGGCAGACTTTTTGCAGGCGGCGCAGGAGATTCGTCCCTCGGTGCTGCGGTCAGTGGAGGTGGAGTCACCGGACGTGCGCTGGGACGACATCGGCGGGCTAGAGAGCGTCAAGCAAACCCTGCAAGAATCGGTGGAGGGCGCACTGCTCTATCCCGATCTGTATCGGCGCACGGGGGCGACGGCTCCGAGGGGCATCCTGCTGTGGGGCCCGCCAGGAACCGGGAAAACCCTGCTGGCAAAGGCGATCGCCACCCAGGCCCGCGCCAACTTCATTGCAGTGAACGGGCCCGAACTCCTGAGCAAGTGGGTCGGCGCGGCCGAGCAAGCCGTCCGGGAACTGTTTGCCAAGGCGCGGCAGGCGGCTCCCTGCGTGGTGTTTATCGACGAGATCGACACGCTGGCTCCGGTGCGGGGCAGTTTCCAGGGCGATTCGGGCGTGGGCGATCGCGTCGTGGGTCAGCTCTTGACCGAACTCGACGGCTTGCAGAGCTGCACCAATGTCCTGCTGGTGGCAGCGACGAATCGACCCGATGCCCTCGACCCAGCGCTGATGCGGTCTGGACGGCTGGATCTCCAGCTCAAGATTGACCTGCCCGATGCCGCCAGCCGTTTGGAAATTCTGACGGTGCATAATGGCGATCGCCCCCTGTTGCACGTCGATCTATCCCACTGGGCCGCCCAAACGGATGGCTGGAACGGCGCAGACCTAGCGCTGCTGAGCAACCAAGCCGCCCTGCAAGCCATTCGCCGCCACCGAGCAGCCGGAAACCCTGATCCGAGTGCGCTCCACATTACGCAGGAAGACTTTGCGATCGCCCATGCGCTGATTGCCAACCAGAAGCAGGCCGTGAGGTAAGTAGGTGAGAGAAGAGAGAAGAGAGAAAAACGAAGAGAGAAGAGAGAAAAACGAAGAGAGAAGAGCAGGTTTTCGTTCTTCCTTTTTCGTTCTTCCTTCTTCCTTTTTCTTCAGTTCAGAGGCGCTGCGCCAAGCTGGGTCACTTCCATGTAAATGTGCGATAGCCCCACGGGTTGCCGACAGACCGAATCGAGGGAAATGCCCTCAAAGCAGGCGATGATATCCTGCATGTCCAGGTAGGCGGGCAGCCAGAAGGTGAGGTCGTTGCCGTAGCGGCGGCAGGGAAAGCCGAGTTGCTGGGCGCGGGCGATCGCCCTCTCTTCCTCCGTTGTTTGCACCAGCACCACCTCCTGGGCTGGTACGTAGCGCCGCAGTTCTGCCAGGGTTCCCTCGGCCAACAGGCGGCCGCCTTTGAGAATGCCAATGCGATGGCAGAGGCGTTCGGCCTCTTCCAGCAGGTGGGTGGTCAGCAGGGTGGTAATGCCCTGGTCGCGCAGACGACGGATCAGTTCCCACAGTTCATAGCGGGCTTCGATGTCGAGTCCGGTGGTGGGTTCATCCAAAATCACGAGTCTGGGCTGATGCACCAGGGCGATCGCCAGACTCAGCCGCCGCTGCATCCCGCCGCTGAGGGTTTCTACAGGGGAGTTAGCGCGATCGAGCAGGTTCACCGCCGCCAGACAGGTGGCAATCCGGAAATCCCGCTTTTCCCTGGGAACGGCATAAATTCGCGCAAAAAAGTCTAGATTTTCGGCACAGGTGAGCGATCGATACAGCAGGTTTTCCTGAGGCACGATGCCGATCAGCCGCTTGGTGGCATCCGAGACAGGAATGCCGTCGATCGTAATGCGGCCGCTGTCGGGTTGCAGCAGGTTGCAAATCAGATTGATAGTGGTGGTTTTGCCCGCACCGTTGGGCCCCAGCAGGCCATACACCTCGCCGGGACGAACGTCCAGCGTTAGATTTTGCAAAACGGGGCGATCGCCGTAGGTTTTGGTCAGCGTTTCTAGATGCAGCACTGTGCTACAGCCTCCTCTCGACCCGCACCATGCGGCGATAGGCCAACCAGCCCCCGGCAACCACAGCAGCCGCAAAGCCAGCCAGAAATCGCAGATGTAGCCCCACCTCAGCTCGTTCCCCATCCGCCACGGACACGCCGGCCAGCGCCTCAATCATGTGAAACACTGGGTTGAACGCTGCCAGATTCAGCAGCGCGTCCGGGAAAAACTGCGTCGGCACAAACGCGCCACCTAAAATTAGTAGCGGCACGCCAAAGGTCGCCACCAGCGCATTCACGTCTTCCGTGCGGCGGGCAAACTGCGTCCCCAGAATAAAGCCCACGCCAACGTAGCTGGCAATGCTGAGCAAAATCACCAGCAGCTTCAGCGGCGGCGACCCCTCAAACGTTGCGCCCATGATGCTGGCAGTGGCATAAATCAGCAGCGCTTGCCCCAGCCCAATGTAAGTGTGCGCCAGAAAAATGCCGAGAAAATAAGATGTGCCGCTGAGGGGCGAGATAAACAGCCGCTTGAGGGTCTGCTGTTCGCGCTCTGCGACCACCGTGGACACACTGCCACCCAAACAGCTAAAGAACAGGGCCGCGCCCACCAGCGACGCAGGCACACAGCGCTCAAAGGCTTCTGCTTCAGAGAGATTGCCAGATTCGGTCAGCAGGTAGCCGTTGAGCAGCAAAATCGTGACCGGAAACAGCGTCCAAAACAGGAGCGATCGCCCCCGACGCACCAGTTCCCGCAAAATTCGCTGCGCCACTGCCAGCGTTTCTCGCCCATAGCCGCGCACCTTCACGCCAAACTTGACTCCTAACAGGGCTCTCGCCTCCCGGTGCAACCTATGTGCCAGTGATCACGCCGATCATACCCTTAAAATTCACAAGAGTTTATAAACCAGGTGGCAGGGAAAAAACTGGCACGAGGGAATGTCCACACGCGATTGCCTGCTCAAAATCAACGAGCGGTTTAGGCTGGCAGCCTCATCGCCACCCAGTCGCCGGATCAATCTCTCGTGGATGAATCAGCCAGCTTCGCTGGAGTGGCTGGGTCAGCGTTTTCACCAGCGGGGATAGTTCGCTTAGCTCTCGCAGTCCGTTTTCGGTTTGCAGCTTGATGCCCCGCTGATAGAGTGTATAACCCCGGCTCAGTGCCACCCGAATGCCGCAGTAATAGTCGGCAGCGAGGCCCCGATGGGAGAGCGATCGCCTCATCTGCTTTAGCACATCTGGGTGGGACTCTGGGGAAAGCGGGCTAATATCGGTTGCTTTGAATAAATCTCGATCCACAAATCGGCGGCAGAGATCCGCCAGCACCGGGTCGTCATGCTGCTGCCAGCGTTGCAGGTGATACACAAACACGCCGTCGTCTGCCTGGAGATATTGCGCCAGGGGCAGATCGTTGCAGTCGCCTTGTAGCCACGCCGTCACCGTGTCGTCGGCGGATAGCTTGCCCAGTGCCAGCAGTTCCCGTGCCCGCCGAAACGCCTGCTGCAAGACCCAAGTCGCCGCGATGTTTTTGGGATGGTTATAAATCTGGGCATACATAAAGTAGCGGACGATCAGGTAATGCTCAATCGCCGCCATCCCTTTTTTCGCTACTACCAACTGTTGAGTCGTGGGATCGTAGCCCATCGCCATAACAATCCGATCCAGATCGAGCCGTCCGTAGGATGCGCCAGTGAAGTAGCTGTCGCGCATCAGGTAATCCAGGCGATCGCAGTCTAGCTGGCTGGTCACGAGTTGCCACACCACAGGAAGCGGGTGTGTTTTCAGATAAATCTGCGAGAGTTGGGGCAATAATGCGGGGTCGTGTTTATCCAGCCGCGATCGCACGGGTTCGGACTCATCCAAGATGCGCCGCGTCCAGTGTTCGTGGTGGCTACCAAAAATCTCTTCGCAGGTGTGGCTGAAGGGGCCATGCCCGATGTCATGCAGCAGCGCCGCACAGAGAACCGCTGCGCGGTGGGGCTGGAGTTCTGCATGACGGGTTGCCAGACGGTCAAAGGCACGACGGGCGATCGCCATCACGCCCAGCGAGTGGGTAAACCGCGACGACTCGGCCCCGTGGAACGTCAGGCTGGCGGGGCCAAGCTGGCGAATCCGCCGCAATCGTTGAAACGCAGGCGTATCGATTAGGTCAATCAACAATGCCTCAGTCGGATCAGCGCGATCGAGGGCGATCGCCCCATGCAGCGGGTCGTGATAAGTGCGTCCGGGCATTTAGGAATGGGGGTCTGGAGCTAGGGTTGGAGAAAGATGAAGAGATCCTGCATGGTCGAATCCCTGATCTCACCATCATCATTCTTCCCAACACACCATTTTCCCCGTCACCCCGCTGCCCCAGCCACGACCATCTGCCGCGTCAGCGCCTCAATCGCCGCCTGATATTGCTCATCAGCTTCTGTGGCGACCTGTTCGCGGCTAGTAATGTTGAGGGAAACCGAGCGATCGGGTTCGATGCCAAGGCGATTGATATCTCTGTGGCTAGGCGTTTCGTAGCGGGCGATGGTCACCGCCAGACCCGACCCGTCCGACAGCCCAAACAGCGATTGAATCAGCCCTTTGCCAAAGGTCTTTTCACCAATCAACTGGGCGCGTCCGTTGTCTTGCAGTGCGCCCGCCAAAATTTCGCTGGCGCTGGCCGTGCCCTGGTTCACTAGCACGATCAGCGGGTCATCCGTCAGCGGCTCCGATAGGGCCTCAAAGCTATCCTGAATGCCGTCGCGGTTGACCGTGTAGACAATCGTGCCGTCGCGCAGCCACAGCCGCGCAATATCAATGCCTGCTTGCAGCAAGCCGCCGGGATTGTTCCGCAAGTCCAAAATGTAGGCGTTGGCATCCTGCTTTTCTAGACGGGCGATCGCATGGGCTACCTCTTCTGCGGCGTTGGCACTGAACTGGGTGAGGCGAATGTAGCCCACCTTGGTTCCGTCGGGCTGGGGACGCAGTTCGGCGTAGACCGGGTTAATGGTGATGCGATCGCGCACCAGTTCCACCTCCCAGCTTTTCGGGCTTTCATCGCGCCCAATCGTCAGCACCACACGGCTTCCCGCTGGGCCACGCATCCGCTCGGCGGCTTCGTCTAGGGTTAGGTTCGCAGTGACCTCGCCATCGATTTTCAAGATGCGATCGCGCGGTTGTAGCCCAGCCCGGTCTGCGGGAGAACCCTCAATCGGCGTAATCACGCGCAGATCGCCCGTGTCGGGATCTTGGGCAATTTGCAGCCCTACGCCGCTCAGTTCGCCAGACGTATTGGTTTGCAGACTGCGATACTGATCCGGCTTCAGCAGGCGCGTATAGGGGTCGTCCAGCCCTGCCAGCATTTGCTGAATCGCGGCGTAGGTATCTTCACGGTTGGTCGGAGCCTGCTTCAGCACCTTCTGGCGCACCAGCCACCAGTTCTGATTATTAAAGGTGCTGTCTACATAGGCGCGATCGACAATCCGCCAAACTTCATTCAGCAGCTTCTGCTCCTCAGTGAAAGCATAAGCAGGCGGCGTATTCACCTGCAACGCCATTAGCCCCGTGAAGAGCCAAACCAACGCAAACCCAAGTAGTCGCTTTAATCCCTGGCGCTCTAACCCCAGGCGTTTTAATCGATGTTGCTTCATAAAACATATCTTAACGTTCTACTCAGACTGGCGGCTATCCCAGGCGTACCCGTTCTGAAAGGATCGGCGGCGATCGCCCCAAGCCTGCTCCCTTCGAGTTAACCAGCCATCGTAGCAGAACCCGCAGTCTTTATGACTTCTCTGTAAAAATTGCAGCGCCGCCCAAAAAGTTGAATGAAACCTGTGCCGGATCTTGGTTACAGCGTGAAATCTGATGAGTAGCTATGTTACATTCTTTAGAAATGGCAATACATCTCTTTTTTGGAATTCTTGCTTCATGTTTACAAAGCAGGTAACTGACTCGAAAGCGTACCAGTGGTTTCAGGAGCGGCTGGAAATCCAGGCACTTGCTGATGACATCAGCAGCAAGTACGTCCCTCCCCACGTCAATATCTTCTACTGTCTCGGTGGCATCACCCTAGTCTGTTTCATCATTCAGTTCGCCACCGGGTTTGCAATGACCTTTTATTACAAACCCACAGTGACTGAGGCGTTCTCCTCGATTCAGTATCTAATGACCGAGGTGAACTTTGGCTGGCTCATCCGCTCGATCCATCGCTGGTCTGCCAGCATGATGGTGCTGATGATGATCCTGCACGTCTTCCGGGTTTATCTAACGGGCGGCTTCAAGAAGCCCCGCGAACTGACTTGGGTGACGGGCGTGATTCTAGCAGTCATCACCGTCTCCTTCGGTGTGACGGGCTATTCGCTGCCTTGGGATCAGGTCGGCTATTGGGCAGTCAAGATCGTGTCTGGCGTGCCCAGTGCTATTCCCGTCGTCGGCGACCAGATTGTAGAACTCATGCGCGGTGGCGATAGCGTGGGGCAGGCGACCCTGACTCGCTTCTACAGCCTCCACACGTTCGTGCTGCCCTGGTCGATTGCGGTGTTCATGCTGCTGCACTTCCTGATGATCCGCAAGCAGGGCATTTCTGGCCCCTTATAAATTGCAGTGATTGGGTCGCTGAGTTGGAAGAGGGCGATCGCCCTTTCAATGCTTCAGCCAATCCTTTACACTGCTGGAATCAGTTAGCTGCTGGGAACCCAACCGTCTTTCCCTCTGTTCGATCCTTGCTGCTTAGGAGAAACCTGAATCATATGGCAACCATTAAGAAGCCGGATCTTAGCGATCCCGCATTGCGCGAGAAACTTAAGAAAGGCATGGGTCACAACTACTATGGTGAACCCGCCTGGCCCAATGATCTGCTATACATCTTCCCGGTGGTAATCCTGGGAACCATTGGCTGCGTAGTGGCGCTGGCTGTGCTAGACCCCGCTCTGGTGGGTGAACCCGCCGATCCCTTTGCGACTCCCCTGGAAATCCTGCCGGAGTGGTATCTGTACCCCGCATTCCAGATTCTCCGGATTGTGCCGAACAAGCTGCTGGGTGTGGCGCTGCAAAGTGCTATTCCCCTGGGCTTGATGCTGGTTCCCTTTATCGAAAGCGTGAACAAGTTCCAGAACCCCTTCCGCCGTCCGGTCGCGACGACGGTCTTCCTGTTTGGAACGCTGGTGACGCTGTGGCTAGGCATCGGCGCAACCTTCCCGATCGACAAGTCTCTGACCCTGGGCTTGTTCTAGGGATGTTTTCCTAGCTTCATTGGAGCGACTTGCTCCGGCTGACTCGGCGCTCGTGCATCTACTGGGAGTGTGTTTTTCTCTTCTGGTTGCTGTACGGGCGCTTTATTGTGAAGTGAAGTTGTGAAGTGAAATAGTCCTGGCTTTGAACCGGAGCGCTCGACGCAGACTGCCTCAATCCTTTGCCGTTTCGCCGAATCTTTAATCGTGGTGGATGTCATTCAGCAGCAAGAGCGATTGGTGGTGCCTAGCCAGCTAACCGCTCTGAATCCAATCCAAACCTGGTTCCGACAGTTTTGCCTGCAAAACGAAAGGCACTATCCCTGGCTGGCCCATCAGTGCGATCGCCTTAATTTAGCCCTTGCCGAAGGTTTCACTAACGCAGTGCGCCACGCCCACCGGGGGTTGCCGCCAGAAACACCAATCGAGATTGCGCTGGCTCTGCACGAAGACTGGATCGAAATCCGCATTTGGGACTACGGCCGGCCGTTTAATCCCGATCGGCTCAAGGAACCCCAACCCGGCACGCTGCAATCGGGAGGCTATGGCTGGTTTTTGCTACGACGGTTGACCGATCGCGTGTCCTATGACCGCTACATCGACGGGCGCAACTGCCTGCAACTGGTAACCTACGGCTTCAAGCACCCCGTTTAGGTCATGCTAACTGATCCCTGAATCTGCGGAGTCGAACCTTTGTATCCATCGTGTCGGCTGAATTGCTCAAGGATCGCGCCTCGAAGTGGTAGCCTGTAGAGTTGACGTGTGTTGTAGAGGGAGGCGTTATGAGCGAAGATGCCGTTAAGGTGATGAAGCAGCAGGTGGGTATTGCGGCAGCGCAGCGCGTGCAGTCTGGCTCCATCGTTGGGCTGGGTACGGGGTCTACGACGGCCTTTGCCATTGAGCATCTGGGCGATCGCCTCAAATCGGGCGACCTGAAAGACATTAAAGGCATTCCGACCTCCTTTCAGGCATCGGTGTTGGCTAAGAAATACGGCATCCCCCTGGTAACGCTGGACGATGTGGAAAAGATCGACATCGCCATTGACGGAGCCGATGAGGTCGATCCCAATAAGGTGCTGATTAAAGGCGGCGGCGCAGCCCACACCCGCGAGAAAATTGTGGACTCTCTGGCGGACTTGTTCATCGTTGTCGTAGACAGTACCAAACTGGTAGAGACGCTGGGGTCTACGTTTCCGCTGCCCGTCGAGGTGCTGCCTGTGGCGGTGGCCCCGGTGACGCGGGCGCTGGAGGCGCTGGGCGGCAAACCCGAACTGCGGATGGGTGTCAAGAAGGACGGCCCGGTGATCACGGATCAGGGCAACATGATTCTAGACGTGACCTTTGGCAGCATTCCTAATCCGGCCGAGTTTGAGAAGACGCTGAATAATATCCCTGGAGTCCTGGACAACGGCTTGTTCGTGGGGCTGGCGGATGTGGTGCTGGTGGGCGAAATCAAAGAGGGCCAGCCCACGGTGCGAGAGCTATAGCCGCTCCGATTGGGGAAGAGGCGATGGAAGTCAGGAATCCGGCTGCTTGAGGGCAGTTCTTGTGCCGTCGTCTCTTTCAAAGAGGCTTTCTAAAAGAGACTTAAGAGACTTGCCAAAAGAGACTCTAAAGCGCTTCCTAGTTCGGCAATTCTTTCAGGCAATTCTTTCAGGCAATTCCTTTTGGATAGGCAGATGGGTTAGGCGGAATCCTAGGCAGGTTTTGAGAAGTGGTTCACCTGGCGGGCAAAAAGCTGAGATTTCAGCCCATACTCGATGGCCTCCAAAATGCGAATCACGCCTGTGGTGTTAATCATCTCAGGAGACTTGCCCGCCCGCTGAGCGGCCTGCATGGCCTTATCGGTGAGTTTGTGGCTCGTGTAGCCTGTCATCACAAGAACCAAATCGGCGCTGGCGACGTGGCTTTCGGCCTGTTCGGCAATCTGTGGGCCTGACTGCGCCGTACACCAGACTAGCTCAACTTTGGACTCCCGCAGACGGTTTCGCACGGCGGTTTCTAGTCGGTCGTGCCCGCCGAAAATGACAACTTTGCCCTCAAGCTGGGCATAGGGGTTGGGGCGCTTTTCGGAGGTGCGATGGCGAACGCGGGGCTGCACATTGGGCGCACGCTCGACGCGGGAGCGGTTTTCTAGGGCTTTGTTGTAGATAAAGGTGAGGGTCTGCTCGTGGCTGCCGCGCAGACGGGCGACGGGGCCTTCTTCGCTGTAGGCGTTAATTTGTTCGATCAGCTTATCGACCACCTCTTCCAGCGCTCCGATTGCCTTCAGGTCATGCACATAGCCTCGAATGGCGATCGCCGCATCGGTTGCACTATAAAAATCTTCCTGCTCTGCGATCATTTCCAGCAGGTCATCTTTGAGGGCCTGTCGCCAGCGGGCTGACTGCTCCGCGACGCGCTCATCAATCAGCCGCTCCTCGTTCAAAATCATCTGGCGATCGACCATTTGAGCCGCCAGTTCTGGCGCATCGGCAATTTTCTGGCGCAGATCGGCGACTTTTTCTTCTAGCTTGGTGCGGGTCACGCTGTCTGAAAAATCACCGGCTCCAAATTTAGCGAGCATTCGCTCGGTTTCTTGCAGTAACGGTTCTAGTCTCTGGCGAATTTCGACAACTTTTTGCTGAATTTGCTCATCCCGCTGCTGCTGTAATCTTTTTTCTTCCAGTTCTATCTTTGCTAGGGATAATAAATCTTTGACAGATGACTCTAAGTCATCTAAATCATTAATATCCATACGTTTTTCTCCGAAGCAATAAGTGATTAATTTAGGGGCTATGAATTGGGTCGCGTCAAAAGAAAGGATTGCTGGTGCCCACTGGCAGTACCAATATCGGGTGATATCGATTATTGGGTAGTATCAACAGTGGCATCTATGCGTCTATCTTGGTTGAGATTCAGTTGATATCTAGTTGATACCAACGTCTCGGAAGAACCTAGTATTCCCCCTATGAGAACCTACATACTATCTCGAATCGGATCTTGAATACTATCTTGATAAAATAAGTATTGAGTTTTGATGAGTCTTGGTTGCCAAAACCTCAACTCCCTTTTTTTGGGATATCACACTGCTTAGTCATCGCGCCCGTCGGTTTATTAACGTACTAAGTTGACGATACTCCTATTGTTGCTACTTTTGAAGGGGTTGCCCTTTTGCTTAAGACCCCCTCTCAAACTCCTATGCTCTATCGACGGTTTGGACGAACCGGGCTGGCGATGCCCGTTTTTTCTTGTGGTGGAATGCGCTATCAGCACAAGTGGCAGGATACGCCACTGGAGCAGATTCCGGCCGACAATCAGGAAAATTTAGAAGCCACGATTCGGCGATCGCTCGAAGTGGGTATTAACCACATTGAAACGGCACGGGGCTACGGCACATCAGAGATGCAGTTGGGTCAGATGTTGCCAAAACTGCCGCGCGACCAGATCATTGTGCAGACCAAAGTGTCGCCTACGGCAGACCCGCGAGACTTTGAGCAAAACCTGGAGCGATCGCTCGCTTATCTCAACCTGGAATACGTCGATCTGCTGGGGCTGCACGGCATCAACACGCCAGAACTGCTGGACTATAGCCTGCGGCCGGGCGGCTGTCTGGACGTGGCGCGACGGTTTCAGGCGCGGGGGCGCGTGCGGTTTGTGGGCTTTTCGACCCACGGGCCGACGGAGGTGATTGTGCGGGCGATCGCCTCCGACCAGTTCGATTACGTCAACCTGCACTGGTACTACATCAACCAGGTCAACTGGCCCGCCATCGAAGCCGCCCAGCGCCACGACATGGGCGTATTCATCATCAGCCCGTCCGACAAAGGCGGAATGCTCTATAACCCGCCGCCGCGATTGGTAGAACTTTGCCAACCGCTGAGCCCCATCGTGTTCAACAATCTTTTTTGCCTCAGCCATCCGCAGGTGCATACCCTCAGCATTGGCGCAGCCCGCCCCAGCGACTTTGATGAGCATTTGAAAACGTTAGCCTATCTCGATCGGGCTGATGAAGTGCTGCCGCCTATTCTGCATCGGCTTGAACAGGCAGCGATCGCCGCGCTGGGCGAAGACTGGTACAAAACCTGGGACGTGGGCCTGCCGAACTATCGAGACGTGCCCAACCAGGTGAATATTCGCTCGATCCTGTGGCTGCGAAACTTGGCGATCGCCTTTGGCCTCACCGAATTCGCCAAGACCCGCTACAACATGCTGGGCGGGGCTAGCCACTGGTTTCCGGGCAATAAAGCCGATCAGATTCAATCCCTCGACTTGCGCGACTGCCTGCGCCATAGCCCCCACGCCGACCAGATTCCCCGCTTGCTGGCCGAGACTCACGAACTGCTGGGTGGCGCAGCGGTCAAGCGCCTGTCGCAAAGCTAGGAACCGTGCATTTTGCAGGCAGTTGTGTTCCAAGCATGTGCCTAATTCTTCAGCCCTGTCGTTGCAATGCCGCCAATCAATTGGCGCTGCCCCAGCGCAAACAGCGCCACCACGGGCACCGTCACCAGCACGACCGCCGCCATCAGCAGCGACCAGCTATTCGTGAACTGCTCCTGAAACTCCGCCAGCGCCAGTTGCACGGTTCGCAACTCTGGGCGCGTCGTGAATACCAGCGGCTTAAACAAATCATTCCACTCGCCGATGAAGGTGAACAGAAACAGCGTCACCAGCGCCGGACGCGCCAGCGGCAGCACCACCCGCCACAGCACTTGCAGACGGGTTGCGCCATCTAGCGTGGCGGCTTCCTCTAGCTCGATGGGGATGGTCTGAAAAAACTGCCGCATCAGGAAAATGCCGAAGCCATTCACCGCCGTCGGCAAGATCAGCGCCCCATAGGTGTTGATCAGGTGCCCCGCCTTTAGCACTAGAAAAATTGGAATCACCAAAAGCTGAAATGGAATTACCAACGTTGCCAGCACCAGCGCCAGCACCGCCTGCTGTCCCCAAAAGCGAAACCGGGCCAGCGCATAGCCCGCCAGCGCCGAGAGGAGGATTTGCAGAGCGGTGACGGCCAGCGCTACGAAGGTAGAGTTGGCGATCGCCCCCAGAAAGTGCCCCCGCGCCCATACTTGGCGATAGTGGTCGAGCGTCAGCCCCGCCCCATCTCCCGCCTGAAACGAAGTCCACAGCACTACGCCCAGTGGCAGCAGCACCAGCCCCGCCCCCAGGCCCAGCAGCAGCCCGTTGAGCCAGCGCCACAGATTCAACGACAGGCTGGGAAACCGACTAGAGAGCATAACGTGATTCTAGAGAAGGAGCCAGCAGCGAAATGTTGTGCGATACAGTTTGGATCAACGGTTTAGGCTTGGGCATAGATATAGATCTATGATGTCGTTGAACAGGATATCAGCTATAAGGGGACTCTAGTTTAACCATTCCATGCCGAAACCCAGTAGAGTAGAGTTTGGGCATATTTTAAGTTAAGCAAACTAGGGCACTGATTTCTTTACACTGGTTTCTTCCCAAAGCTGCTGCAAGTTTGAGACTTTCCTCCAAACCACGCCAGCAGACAGACTGACCCCGCAATGCTTAACGTCACGGCTCGATTTGCCGCCATTGCCCACTCGCTCTCGTCTGAATGTTTGGACACCGCCGACCTGAGCGCTGCCCGAGCAGACCTACAGGAGCTTGTTTTCCACCGTTTCGACCCTCAGTCAGGAGACCGACCCTACTATGCCTCAGCTTGAGCTTACCCCAGAACTCGACTATCAGAGTGCCGTCTACAAAGATGCCTACAGCCGCATCAACGCCATTGTGATTGAGGGCGAGGAGGAAGCCTTCGACAACTACCAGCGCCTTGCGGAGCTAATGCCCGATCACAAAGACCAGTTAATCGGCCTGTCGAAAATGGAAAGCCGTCATAAGAAAGGCTTCCAGGCCTGTGGGCGGAACCTATCCGTTGAGCCAGACATGGCCTTTGCCAAGGAATTTTTTGCCGACCTGCACCGCAACTTTCAAGAGGCCGCAGCCCAGGGCAAAATCGTGACCTGCCTGCTGATTCAGTCGCTGATTATCGAGTGCTTTGCGATTTCTGCCTACAACATCTACATTCCGGTGGCAGATGACTTTGCCCGCAAGATCACCGAAGGCGTGGTGAAGGATGAGTATCTGCACCTGAACTTTGGCGAAGAATGGCTGAAGGCGAACTTTGAAGCGTCCAAAGCGGAGCTAGAGGAAGCCAACAAGCAAAACCTGCCGCTGGTATGGCGGATGCTGAACCAAGTGGAAAACGATGCCAAGGAACTGGGCATGGAAAAAGAAGCCCTGGTAGAAGATTTCATGATTAGCTACGGCGAAGCGCTGAGCAACATCGGCTTCACCACTCGCGACATCATGCGGATGTCTGCCTATGGGCTGTCGGCTGCCTAGAGGGGCGATCGCCCTCTAGTTCTGCTTTCCCCAGTTCCCTGAGCGGCTCAGTTCTCCTCGCGCTGAGGGTTGGGAAAGAGCCGCCTTGTAACATTTTTTGCCCGCTTTATGCTGTCCGCAGCCCAAGGATGACCGCGCCACACCGTATCCTAATCTTGTTGAGTGAAAGGGATTTTCCATGAAGGCGCAGGTATTTCGCGGGGTCAACCAACTGAGCTACGAAGACGTGCCCGTGCCAGAACTGGCGGCAGACGAGGTGCTGGTGCAGGTGCGGGTGGTGGGCTTGTGCCAGTCGGATATCAAAAAGATTCGCTATCCGCTATATGAGCCGCCGCGCATCTTTGGGCACGAAACGGCGGGCGTGATTGCGGCGGTGGGGGCCGATGTGCGCGGCTGGCAGCCAGGTCAGCGGGTCGTGGTGCTGCACCATATTCCCTGTATGCATTGCGGCTATTGCCTGAATGAAAATTACTCCATGTGCGAGGTGTATAAGAACATCAGCACGACGGCAGGGTTTGTGCCCAGCGGCGGCGGCTTTGCCGAATACGTGAAGGTGCCGGGGCATATTGTGCAGCACGGCGGCTTGATCGAAATTCCCGACGATGTGACCTTTGAGCAGGCCAGCTTTGTGGAGCCGACCAACTGCTGCCTGAAGGCGGTGAAAAAAGCGCAGGTGCAGCCCGGACAAACGGTGCTGGTGACGGGGGCGGGGCCGATTGGGCTGATGTTTGTGATGCTGGTGAAGTATTTTGGCGCAAGGGCGATCGCCACTGATCTCATCCCTTCCCGTCTGGAAAAAGCCCGCCAGCTCGGAGCCGACGCCGCTTTCGACCCGCGAGATGCCGACCTACCCGCCAAAATCCACGCCCTCACCAACGGCATGGGCGTAGACACGACGCTGCTGGCCGTCCCCAGCGACAAGGCGTTTTTTCAAGCGCTGGATTGCACCCGCAAGGGCGGCAAGATTCTCTTCTTTGCGGAATTTCCCGACGAGGTGGAGATTCCCATTAATCCCAACATTCTCTATCGCCGCGAGATTGACCTGATGGGCAGCTATAGCTCGTCCTACAAGGTGCAGAGCCTCGCCGCCGATATCGTATTCAACAAGCGCATTGATGTGGATGCCCTGGTGAGCGATCGCTTTCCGCTGAGTGACCTCGCCGCTGCGGTCGATCGCGCCGTCTCCCCCACACCAGGCACGTTCAAAATCCTGATCGATGTCGGTCGTTAAACGTCCAGGTTAGCTTACTTGCTTTGCGAATCGTTGAGAGAGGATGTGCTGCGTACCAAGCGGCACATCCTTACTTATTTTGGCGGCTCAAAAATGGCGGCTCAAAAAACTTAATCATTCTACCGCTTGACTCTCTAGCTCACTGGAGACTCCAAGATCAAAACAGATTCAAATCAGGAGGATTTCCACAATGGCTTATGAATTCACCGTCCCCAATATGGCTTGCTCGGCGTGCAGCGACACCATTACCAAAGCAATTCACGCAATAGACGCAGGGGCGACCGTGCAGACCGACGTGAAGACCAAGCAGGTAAACGTGGACACCGAAGCGGCAGAGGCAGACATTCGCAAGGCGATCGCCGATGCAGGGTACACCGTCGCCTAGGAGGCGCATCATGGAAAATCAAACGTTTCGATTGCGCGGCATGAGCTGTGCCGCCTGCGCCAACAACATCGAAGATGCCATCCGCTCGGTTCCTGGTGTCGAGGCGTGCAGCGTCAACTTTGGGGCAGAGCAAGCAGCCGTGACTTACGATGCTCACAAAACGGATGTTGCTGCAATTCAAGCAGCGGTAGATGCTGCGGGCTATGCGGCGCTGCCCCTAAAAGACGATGTGCTGGCTCCAGAAGCAGACGAAGAACGCCAAGAGCGACAGACCGAGCAGCGCCAGCTAACGCGCAAAGTGTGGCTGAGTGGTGTCGTCAGCGCGATTCTCGTGATTGGCTCGCTGCCCATGATGACGGGGCTGCCGATTCCCTTTATTCCGATGTGGATGCACCATCCGCTGCTCCAACTGGTGCTAACGACACCCGTAATGCTCTGGGCAGGCAGTCGCTTTTTCACCAACGCCTGGAAAGCGCTGAAGCGGCACACCGCTACGATGGATACGCTGGTGGCAGTGGGCACGGGCACAGCGTTTCTTTACTCGCTGTTTCCGACCTTTGCGCCGCAGTGGTTCCTGGCGCAGGGGCTGAGTCCCGATGTGTATTTCGAGGCGGCAGCGGTCATTATTGCGCTGCTGCTGCTGGGGCGACTGCTGGAAAACCGCGCCAAGGGGCAAACTTCCGAAGCGATTCGCAAACTCATCGGGCTGCAACCCCGCACGGCGCGGGTGATTCGCAACGGGCAGGAATTTGACATTCCCATTTCGGACGTGGTGCGGGGCGATGTCATTCTGGTGCGGCCGGGCGAGAAAATCCCAGTGGATGGCGAGATTGTGGAGGGCGCGTCCACGATTGACGAGGCGATGGTGACGGGAGAAAGTGTGCCTGTGAAAAAGCAGGCGGGCGATGAGGTAATCGGCGCAACGCTGAACAAAACGGGCAGCTTTAAGTTTCGCGCTACTCGCGTCGGCAAAGACACGTTCCTGGCGCAAATCGTCAAACTGGTGCAGCAGGCGCAGGGTTCCAAAGCGCCGATCCAGCGATTGGCGGATCAGGTGACGGGGTGGTTTGTGCCTGCGGTGATGGCGATCGCCATTCTCACGTTCGTCCTCTGGTTCAACCTCATGGGCAACGTGACGATGGCGCTGATCACGACTGTCGGCGTGCTGATTATCGCCTGTCCCTGTGCGCTGGGGCTGGCCACGCCGACTTCGATCATGGTGGGCACGGGCAAGGGCGCAGAAAACGGCATTTTGATCAAAAGTGCAGAGAGCCTGGAACTGGCACACAAGCTGCAAACCATCGTCCTCGACAAAACCGGCACGATTACCCAAGGCAAACCCACGGTGACGGATTTTGTTCCGGTCAATGGCATCGCGAACGAACTGACGCTGCTGCGGTTAGCCGCATCACTGGAGCGAAATTCCGAACATCCCCTGGCGGAAGCTGTGGTGCAATACGCGCGATCGCAAGAGGTGGAGCTGACGGAACCGCAAGGATTTGAAGCCATTGCTGGCAGCGGTGTTCAGGGTTCTGTCGATCGTCAGCTTGTGCAGATTGGAACGCACCGC
Source organism: Leptolyngbya sp. O-77 (assembly GCF_001548395.1). Classification (NCBI taxonomy): domain Bacteria; kingdom Bacillati; phylum Cyanobacteriota; class Cyanophyceae; order Leptolyngbyales; family Leptolyngbyaceae; genus Leptolyngbya; species Leptolyngbya sp. O-77. The sequence goes on along the minus strand of NZ_AP017367.1, from coordinate 3,477,542 downwards.
TGGATGAATGAACTCGGCATTCATACCACCGCTTTGCAATCCTCCTGGGACAAGCTGGAATACCTGGGCAGAACGGTGATTTGGATCGCAGTGAACGGCAATGTGGAAGCGTTGATGGGCATTGCGGATGCTGTGAAGCCGTCTTCAGTGAATGCGATTCGCACGCTGACGCGAATGGGATTGGAAGTCGTGATGCTCACAGGCGACAACCAGCGGACGGCAAACGTGATCGCTCGTGAAGTCGGCATCGATCGCGTCTTTGCCGAAGTGCGCCCCGACCAAAAAGCGTCCGTCATCGCCCGCCTACAACAGGATGGCAATCTCAGCCCACATCACAGCAAACCAAAAAACTTCTCCCTCTCTCCCCCGCTCCCCCTCTCCCCCTCGTCTCGCATCGTGGCAATGGTGGGCGATGGCATCAACGACGCGCCTGCACTGGCTCAAGCCGATGTGGGGATTGCAATTGGCACGGGAACGGACGTGGCGATCGCCGCCAGCGACATCACGCTGATCTCCGGTGATTTGCAAGGTATTGTGACCGCAATTCAGCTCAGTCGCGCCACCATCCGCAACATCCAGCAAAACCTGTTCTTTGCCTTTGTCTACAACGTTGCCGGAATCCCAGTTGCAGCAGGCATTCTCTATCCGGTGTTTGGCTGGCTGCTCAATCCCATCATTGCCGGAGCGGCGATGGCCTTTAGTTCCGTGTCTGTCGTCACGAATGCGCTGCGACTCAGAAACTTTCAGCCTAAGCTATCGAGATAGTTTTAGAGCAGTTTTCAGGATTCTTTTAGACACAGATCCAAGACAAAATTTGCAAAGCGAATGCAGAGAAAAAACATGATTTACCATGAAAAACTGATTGCTGGCGTTGCGACCATTGGAATGCTGATCGGAACAGTGTCGAGTCAGGCGATCGCCCAGGAAATGCACACAGAAATGCAGCCTTCCACCACCGAAAAGGCAGAACAATTTCAACGAATTGAACAGCCGTTGTGGGCTAAAGTTGCGGTCACCGCAGGCGGGTTGGGATTAATCGGGCTGGAGCTTTGGTGGTTTTTGCTGAGCAAGCCCAAATCGCGCAAAGCCACAACGCAGGGCGGCGTTCAGGAAGTAACCGTGATGGTGGATGGCGGCTATGAACCTAGTCAGATTGTGGTGCAGGTGGGTCAGCCTGTGCGGCTCAATTTCGATCGCAAAGATCCTAGCAGTTGCCTGGAGGAAGTGTGGTTTCCCGATTTTCGCATTACCCAAGTTTTGCCGCTAAATCAAACGACAGCGATTGAGTTTATCCCCACACAACCCGGTCGATATGAGTTTACCTGCGGCATGAATATGTTTCGCGGAGTGGTCGAAGTGCAGGGAGCAGGACAGGAAAGGGCGATCGCCCCAATTTCCGCAGAGTCGCAGCCAGTTGATGACTCAGCGCATCATCACTTGACCCATCCAGCACATTACGTGTTCATAGTGCGTCAAATGAATGTGGGATTAGCAGCGATATCGTGCCAATTCCAGGATCGCGCTGAAATAAGAAAGTCTTGGGCATTGCCGAATGAAGATAAGAACGCTCAAATCTACCCACCGCTTCGCAGGAGCCAGCTATACTCCAGCCCTATCCCAAAAGGCTAGCTAAGTACACCACAGTCTAGCAATCCTTCTTCGCCCGCCACAAAACCGGGGCGGCTAGATTCAAAATCCCCTTTTTTATGGCGCGGCGGCGCATCAACGCGGGGATTGAGGGAGATTGATCAGGGTTTGGGTTTCTCCGCCGAGATGTGTGTACTTAGTAGCCCTATAGGGATTACGCCTGAAGCATCTCTGCAATGACTTCTGCGGCCAATCGCCCTGTCTGGGCACCGCCGTTCATGTAGCCATAGTATTCATCGCTGAGGTGTTCTCCGGCAAACACTAGCTTGCCGATCGCCACATCCTGACGCTCGTCGGGGTCGTCGGATTCGATGTAGAGATATTCGCCAAACTCGGTGTATTGTCCAGGTTTGAAGCTGGTGTAGCCGCCCTGGATGTAGGGATCATCGGTCCAGGCAGTTCGATAGAACTGACCTGTGGCGGCGGATTTTATCCCCGGCATAAGGGAATTCAGGCGGTTCACAAACACGCGACCCTGCACATTGGGATTGCGCTTGGCGCGGGCCACCTCGCTCCCGCCCAGAAAGAAGGTCAGCACCCCCTGCGATCGCTCTGGCTGGCGCTGGGTTTCTTCCCACAGCCCCGAATAGCCCAGATCTGTCCAGGCTTCGCCCACAAAGCCCTGCGCCTGATGCCACACGCGCTGCTGAAAGCCCGCGAATAGCTTTTCGTTGGTGCCCAGGTTCACCTCCTGGATAAAGCGGCGCAGCGTGTTGGGGAGTTCTATCTGCAAATCGACCTGGCGCAGCGCCGTGAATGGCGTTGCCAGAATCAGATAATCAGTTTCTACAGTCAGCCCCGTACTGAAAGTAAGCTGGAACCCGTCGCCGTGCGATCGCACCTGGGTGAGCGGTTGGCTGGTGCGAATCTGATCTGCCAGAGCCTCGGTCAAAGCTCTGATCAAATCAGCACTGCCGTTTTTGAGGTAATAAGCTTCGTCACTGCCGATGATGGATACGGTATCTTCATCCAGCAGTTGGGCGGTGTAGATAAGCTGCAATGCTGAGGATTCATGAGGTTCCACGCCGTATTCGGTGCGGATGGCATTTTCTGCCAGTTTTCGCACAACGGGCGCAGGGATCTTATCTCGATGCTGATAGAGATAGTCGGAGACGCTGAGCGCATCAAACTGCGGCGCGTAGGTGTCGAAATCTTCGTCGAGCAATGCTAGATCGGTGGCCAGTTGGTCGGCTAGCGGCCGCAGCAGGTTTACCAGTTCTTCCTCATTCAAGACCCTGCCGTTGAAGTAATAGGCGGTTTCAGGAAACTCAGACTGTGCCGCATCTTCCACCCGATTGAACAGTTCCAGCCCAAACTCTTCCACCAGCGCCAGGATATCTTCATGGTCGGTGTTGATGAAGCTGCCGCCGAGGTCGTTCACCAGGCGATCGCCCGCTACAGTACGTGACTGGATGCGTCCGCCCAGGTAGGATTTTGCTTCATAGACGGTGGCAAGAATGCCCAGTTTCTTAAGCTGATAGGCTGCATTGAGTCCTGCGATGCCACCGCCTACGACCGCCACATTGGGTTTACTGTAGCCCAAAACGCTGCCCAGACGTGGTAACTCGGAAAGCGCTGTGGAGGCGATCGCCGCGCCAGTCGCCAGCGCAGAATATCGCAGAAACCGCCGCCGCGAATACTTTGGAGAGCCTGTTTGTTCACTTTCTGAATCGGCAAAAACTGAAACTGGCGCAGGTGCTGGCGAATCAGAACTAGAACGAGATAAGTGCAGTAGTTTCACAAACTTACGAAATAATGCAGAACGTGCCATGATAATTCCTCTTGGATCAATGGAATGAGAAAGTGCATCAGAAATGGATTCAGAAAACCCTAAGTCGAGACTGAGATCGGGCAAGATTCAGATAGGTTTTAGTCAGATGGGCGATCGCTCTTTTTGCGAGTAAGGTTGCATTTTTTGAACTGGTTTGGGCATGGACTTTGAGTGTGAAACGGATTCTTCTGAGAATAGCTCTGAGAACGTATTGGGTTCACCTGGCAGATGAGACGACTCATCGAACAGGCAAGCCTGGGCATAGAGATCTTGCAAGGCTCGATGCCGACGATATGCAGACATGGGGGAATATCTCCTGTGAAAGGGGTTGGGGATGATTGCTCCACAGCACTGATGCGAGGGCATTGGAGAATCAGGGGTGGCGGAAAGGACTAAGGGGGAAGTCATTTCCGCGCTATGAGTATGAGCCAGTCAGTTTTTGGTTTTTGGGTTAAGTATGATAGAGCCAGAACACCGCGAGGCTAGTCTTCGTGGCGTTCTTCGGAGATGATGCGCTCCCACTGCAACTGGGCGTTGCCATTGGCATTTGGGCGATAGACCAGGCGATCGCACTCGTAGTCCAGATTACAGTGAATCCCTAAGCTAGGATTTGGGCGCACAGCACCGTATAAGCAAATCCAGTTGCCGTTAGCCATCTCGTGATAGGTGCCGTTGAGTAAGCTACATCCCCGTGCAGCTTGATTGAGGGAAGCGGGCAGGTTTTCGGAATTAACGGCGACTTCGGAGGCGATCGCCCCTGGCACCAGCCCCAGTAGGGATGCCGCCATCAGCAGATTTGTAGCTGCAATCTGAGTCCGTTTCATGATGAGTCCTTTTGTGATGTTAGCGTGTGATGAGTAAACGAATGTAGACATGAATGAAGATAGATCAGTCATTTGCACGAATTTGAAGTCAAAAAAGCTAGTTTTGTCGGTTTTCAAGCCACTCACGCACCTCCTGTTCGGAATCAAAAAAATAGATGCGATCGCCCACAGGGTCATAGACGCGCCATTTCACCTCGCCTTTGTGATTCACGCACTGGCGAATCATCGGTTCATGCCCCGACGCAAGGCGATACACAAGCAGTTGTCCAATGTCCCACATTCGCGTAATGCGCGGCTGAAAATCGTAGGGCGAAGGGCGCAAATCGGGAATTAATTCCAATTCGCAATAGCGTTCAAAGTTATGTTCCATGTTGTCGCTCCTTGTGGACTCGAAATCTCAAATCGCCAATCTAAAACCCAAAATTGCAATTTAGATCAGGCTGAAATCGCTGGCCGAAAATGCCGCCAGATTGGTGATGCCCGTCTGCCCTGCCTGGTTGGTGAGGTTGGCCAGCACAGTGAAGTCGCCGCCCCCCGCCAGGTCTTTGGAATACACCAGACGGCTGATGCCCTGCGTCAGGTTGTGGTAAACAAACACACCCTCTTTGGTGGTGATGTTGCCGTTGGCGGCGATCGCCTTTGCCGCATCGCCAGCGCTGTCGAACGCATCCAGCAGCACCAGCGCATTGCCATCGGCGGTGATTTCTGCGGCGTTGCCCTTCTGAAACGCGAGGGTGGTCATGCCCAGATCGCGCCCCTTCAGCGCAAACTGATCAGTCCCGATTTCGTAGTCGGTGATGATGTCGGGGTCAGGCGTGGCGAAGGGATTGCCCAGATACAAGAAGCGATCGCGCCCCAGTCCGCCCGTCATGGTGTCTACGCCGTCACCGCCTACCAGCGTATCGTTGCCGCCTTTGCCCAGGAGCGTGTCGCTGCCGAGTCCGCCGTTCAGCCAGTCGTCGCCTGCGCCGCCGTCTAGCAGGTCATCGCCCACGCCGCCGAAGATCGTGTCGCGGCCGCCCCCACCTGAGATCGTGTCGTTGCCGTCGCCCCCAAAGGCGAGGTCGTTTCCCTGCCTCAGCAACACGCTGTCGTTGCCGCCCTTGCCCAGCACGATGTCGTTGCCGCCTTTTGTATCCACCACGTTGCCCTGGCTGCCGCCCAGGTAAATGTCGGTTTTGCTGGTGCCGCTAAAGGTTCTGCCGCGAGCGGGCTGGATCAGCTGTGCCTGTTCCAGCGTGCCCAGAATGCTTTCTGCGGTTGCTTCGAGGTCTTCGGCGACCAGAAGCTCGGTCGTGAGCGCACGCAATGCGCGAGATTGAGTCTTCATGAGAAATCTCCTGTGATTTGGATAAACAGAACTGGGTCGGCTCGGAAGTCCCCCTTACTAAGGGGGATTTAGGGGGATCGGAAGTCCCCCTTACTAAGGGGGATTTAGGGGGATCGGGTCGGATGCAGAAGCGGTCGGCAGATCCCCCCTAGCCCCCCTTAATAAGGGTAGGGCTGATTCTCTAGATAAAAGAAATCAGAGTCGGCAAATCATGCTGGAACAAGCGAATGGCTTTTGTAATGGAGGAATAGCCAGCTTTACGAAACAAAGAAATTGCCCAGGAGCGCAACAGTGCCATCAGCGTTGCAGGGTTAGCAGCGCGAATCCAGGAAGCATCTTCACCCTGCACGACATCTTTAACCCAATGTAATTTGTTTTCTGTTGTGCCCCGATGGGCTTGAATCATCCCACTCAGCTGTTGAGCGTCTATGACTTGAGAGATGATAAACCAGGACTGTCGCTTAAAAGGCTGTCGCTGACGGACTCCCGAACGCTCAACGCAGACAAATGCCGCTAACGCTTGCCAATCTTGGGATAGCTCTGGGGGAGCAGCAAAGACTCGAACCCGACGAGTCACAACCCGACCATGAGAGGTATCGAGGAACTCGTGAGAACTCAGAGGAACTTGAGTTTGAGCGCACTGCTGTGCCTGCTCCAGCAACTTGCGTTGATTGGCTTTGAGTCCAATGCAGTAATGATTGCCAACGTCGATAATCTCACAAACCGTTTTTTTGGGTGTGCAACGCATCCAAGGTCACCCACACGCCTTTGACATCAAGCTGTTGCAGCAAGTGTCTAACGCTTACAATCTCACTGCTTTCGCCATTATGGAAGCTCACTTGCCCAATCACCACATCCCACCGTTGCACACAGGCACTCACGACGGTGACAAAATCTTGCTGCTCGCCATAGCAGTCCTTCAGGGTACTAGCTAACGCTTTGCCATCCAGCGATATCACCTCCCCTGGTTCTGTCGGCAATGCTTGGTTCGCCCATCGCATGAATATTTCAGTAACCTTGAGGGCATCCACATGCAGAGTCATATCCCGCAAGGTGGAGTAACTGGGGAGTTTCGCTTTCGCTAAGTCGAATAATTCAGCGACCTCCTGCTGGTGACGCTTCATGAAGTCTTCTAGCCCTCTGAGGCTGCTATACCCGCTCATGACACCCAACAAGGTCATCAACAGCATCAACCACAGGGGATATTGGACTTTCCGTCCCCGCCGCCAATCTGGAATCGTTTCTAATTGTTCAATTAATGCCTCTACTCCCATCTCTTCGCCTTGATCTCATCTCTTCCAATCTGTATTCTTCCGGGTAGAGAATCAACCCTACCTTACTAAGGGGGGGAACCGGAGTGGGTCGGAGCGGCTCGGAAGTCCCCCTTACTAAGGGGGATTTAGGGGGATCAGCCCTACGCCATCACCTGGGGCGTGAGGATGTCCTTGATGGTGACAAAAAGGATTACAAAGCGTGAACGCGAAGAGGAGGAGCGATCGCCCTTTCCCTCAAAGCAACAATCCGAGGGCGATCGCCATCAAACATCGGCTCAACCATTTACCCTGCCAGAATAACGCTCCGTTTCAGCGCTGTCATTGGGGAAAAACTGGGGAATTGGCCTGACTCAAAACTGAAAAAGTTGGGGTAAATTGGGGTAAATTGGGGGGCGGGCGATCGCAGCTTCAGCACTTTACTGAAACCTGGGACGCTTTGCCGATCGGGCAAACGCTGTACGTCGATGCGGACTGGCTGGAGCGAGGGGTGGGGAGCAAGTCTGAACGGCAGAGGCAGTTAGGGTAATGGCGATGAATCGTGGGGCAGCACCGCCGCCCCACGATTCACACAAGAGGTCTATTAGATTTTGGTTCTTACTTTGAAACCCTCTGCCAGCGCTGACAGAGGGATTTGGACAATAGGCTTTTGGGTTTCTCAGACCGTTTGCTGCGGCGAGGGTGGGGCTACTGTTGGTCGCGACCAATCCACTTCTGCACGTTGGGCAACTCGTAGGTTTCTAGCTTGGTGAGCAGCGCGCCAGGCTCGTTATCTGCCAGCACAATCGTTCGATGTTCAGGACGGATAAACTTTTCGGCTGTGGCATGGTTCAAAAATTCCAGCAGCCCATCATAAAAACCGTCCACATTCAGCAAACCGCACGCCTTTCGGTGAAAGCCGAGCTGTGTCCAGGTGGCGATCTCGCAGAATTCCTCCAGCGTGCCCAGACCACCGGGCAGGGCAATGAACGCATCCGACAGCTCTGCCATCAGGGATTTGCGGTCGTGCATAGACTGCACAACGCGGAGATCGGGCAGCCCCTGATGCGCCACTTCCTTATCGACCAGCGCCTGGGGAATCACGCCGATGACGTGCCCGCCTGCCGCCAGCACCGCATCGGCGATCGCCCCCATCAGCCCCACATTGCCGCCGCCATACACCAGCTCAATGCCGCGCACCGCCAGCTCTTTTCCGAGCAACTGTGCAGCCGCCAGATAGCTGGGGCGATCGCCAAAGTTAGAGCCGCAGTAGACACACACTCGCTTCATCAATTGAGTTCCTTGATAGCCAAACAACACGCTCAACCCGTTACGTAGGGCGTGAGAATATCTTGAACTGTAGCAAAGCTCATGTGTACAAAGCTGTCTGCTTTCAGCTCTCTGGGGCGCGTATTTTCGACGACCCCCAGTTTTTGCTGACCCACATAGATCCCAGAGTGCTTACCTTCTCTTTTAATATCTAGCAGTTCATACATCATGCCGCTCGACAAGCCAATCTTATCCACACCAGCCCGAAAGTCCTTAATCACGTCCACCCCCTTTTCAAAATCCAGCACAAACGTATCGCGCCCCGCACCCCCATAGTAGGTGTCCTTGCCCTTGCCGCCCCAGAGGGTATCGTTTCCCCGACCGCCCCAGAGGGTGTCATTGCCCGCGCCGCCGCACAGAGCATCGTTGCCGCCCATTCCCGACAGCTCATCATGCCCCTTACCACCGTCCAGAATGCCGTTTGCGCTGCTGCCGATCAGAGTGTTGTTGCGATCGTTCCCAATTCGAGCAGGCGCACTCTGCAATGCCAGAGCCGACAGCGACGTAAATGCTCGATAGGCAGCAAAGTATCTAACCTCGGCGCGATCGAGTCTGGAAATACCTGCCCTTCCATCTCCCCGACTGACGATTATCTCGTTAATCCGACCTAGAATCTTATCTCTGACACGCCCGCCGCGACCATCGAGACTATCATCAAAAATCGTATGGGTCAGCGTGTCATACTTGAATCGCACGATAGAATCGGACACCGAGGGATTGATATCCGCACGTTTATCTGGGAAAAACAGATTATTGGTATCCACTACACCAATTGAGACATTGATAAATCGATCGGATATAGGAACAGGTGCCTGCACAGTAAGGGGGTTGGGCACGTTATCTCTATTGTCGAAAACTGGGCTAGTTACGCTCCGGATAATCTGTCTGGGGTTGGTGTCTCCCTCTATATCCATCGTGATCTTAAAGTCTGCACTGTCGAACGGCAGCGGATCAAATTTGTCCACTGCTGCTACGGAGATCATTGCCACGCGCAGTTCTGCGCCCGATACAGGCGCACCTAACATACTCAGGTCATACCGAGCTTCTGTGTTCCGCTCCTGGTTAACTTTCAAGAAGTAAGTTCCAGCGGGTAAGTTGCTCATGAAAATGGATGTGTTTGTCAAGCTACCTCCCAAGGTTTTAGTTTGTAAAACCTGCCCCGCAGAGTTAAGCAATTGAAAGTTGCCGAACAGAGCACCAGACTTAACCGTAAAGGTGCTATTGAGTTGAGTCGGGCGATCGATCTCAATTTTGTAAAAGTCCACTACGTCTGTGCCAGAGAGTAAGCCGTCTCTTACAAATGCGCCACCTTGCTGACTGGTGATGTCGATTTTTCCAACGTTTACCGCAGTTGACGTAACGTTGTTGGCTTCCGTATCAAAAACCTGTCGTGACATGATGTTGCTCCTTAGAATACTGGATTGTTTCAGTAGATTGTTTCTCCTCAGTTTGGAGGTCTCTCCGTTAAGGATTTAGAGAATTCAGGAATTCAGGAAGACCTGCGCTATGCCGTCACTTGCGGCGTGAGAATGTCCTGAACGGTGACAAAGCTGATGGACTTAAAATCATCTGCCCTCAGGGTTCCGGGGCGCGTGTTTTCTACAACGCCAAGCTTGCGATCGTCCAGATAAATCCCAGAGTGTTTGCCTTCCTTTTGGATACTGATCTGCTCGTAAGTGATGCCGTTGGTCAAACCAATTTTGTCGATCCCATCTTTGTAATCTTTGATGACATCGACCCCTTTCAACAGGTCGAGAACGAAGGTGTCGCGTCCTGCACCGCCGTAATAAATATCTCTGCCGCGACCGCCCCAGCAAATGTCATGACCTTGCCCTCCGCGCAACGTGTCATGTCCATTGCCGCCGCACAGGATGTCGTCGCCGCCCATGCCAGAGAGGTCGTCGTTGCCGCCGCGCCCATCCATAATGCCGCCAACTTCGAGACCCAGAATGACATTTCCCCGGCGATCACCAATGTTGGTCGGCGGAGTTGATGGATCAGGCGTGGCAATGCGATCGCCCCCCAAACGGTCAGGGTTAATAAAATCATCGCGGGTAATTCGATTGACATCGGTATTTTTCAGAACGCCGATGAGGGTGCCATCGAGCCGGATTTCTACATCCTTATTTTGCTGACGCAGATCCAAATCTTCAAACCGCAATGGGCGCGTTCTGCCAAATAAACTCAGGCGATCGATACCGTCTTCAAAATCCTGAACGATCGCCCTGGCCCCATCCACGGGTAAGCGAAAATGATCAGATCCTTTGCCGCCAATCAGCGTATCGACATCCGTATTGACAGGCACTCCATTTTGGAAATTTTTGAAAGTCGATCCGGTTAAGATATCGTTGCCGTCGCCGCCTCGCAGCGTGTCGTTGCCATCCTCACCGAAGAGGAAGTCCCTGCCGCTGTCACCATTCACAACATCATTGCCATCGCCTGCAAAGATAATATCGTCACCAGCCAAGCCTGAGATCGTATCTCTGCCTTTGCCGCCATCGATCAAGTCGTTGACGAGCGTTCCTCTAAGGATGTCATTGGCATCAGTGCCACGAATCGGGGGCGCTGTTTGTCCTGTATTGCTAAATAAGCGCATCTGGCGGTTGGTGCCCACCACAGAAGTCATGATGACATCGAGGTCTCCATCCCCATCTATATCTCCAATTTCTGGGTTGGCCAGGCTACCAAAATTAAGACCCGTAAAGTGGCTATTTCTGACTGGCACAAAGGCGTTACTAGAAAAGTCAAACTCAAAGTGAGATACCCTGCCACTGAGGTCGCCCACCAGCATTTCTATTAAGCCGTTGCCATCCAGATCGCCAAAGGCTAGCTGCACCGCACCCCTGAGCGACAAAGACCGGAGTGGATTTCGGTTGGTATTGGTCATATCTTCAAAGCCGCCGGGTTCGCTGCGATCGCCGTTTCGATCGTCAACTGCCCGCTGCTTTTCGATAAACCGAATGCCACTACTGTTGGTGACAAAAAGTTCGGGCGTTCCATCGTTGTTGATATCCGCGAAGATCAGCTCCGAATTATTTCCAACTCGAATCCCATTCAACGGATTTTCAGCCCCTGTGACCTGCCGAAATTGCCCCCGGTCATTCCGAAAAAAGCGGATCGTTCCATCGCGCTGACCCATAAACGCATCGATGTCACCATCGCCGTCAATATCCACAAAATTGGGGCGATCGCCCGCTTGCAAAGGCAGCGATCGAAAGGGGTTGCTGCTACCTGTCACTCCTTGCAGCTTGCCGCCATTGTTGCGGAAAAACTTAAATCCCGATGCGGTGCGGGCTAACAGATCGGCATCCCCATCGCCGTCAATATCCACAAACTTCGGCGCGATTACCTCAGATTGAATCCCAGCAAACGGATTAGCCGAACCAGTCTGCTCTTGAAACGGTGTTTTGGGTATATTCTCACCCAGACCGCTATCCAGTCGAATTAATCGGTCTCGAATAATCTGATCAAGATTCAGAACCATTTCCTTAAGTACCTATGCTACGTAAATAAATCAGCGATCTTTTTGAAAAACGAGCGATCGCCCTCATCCCCAGCCCTTCTCCCGCAGAAGAAGAGGAGCCGGGACGGCTCGGAAGTCCCCCTTGCTTCTAGCGCAGCGGCGCGGTAGCGCGAGGATTTAGGGGGATCGGGTCGGATGCAGAAGCGATCGGCAGATCCCCCCTAGCCCCCCTTAATAAGGGTAGGGCTGATTCTCTAGATAAAAGAAATCAGAGTCGGCAAATCATGCTGGAACAAGCGAATGGCTTTTGTAATGGAGGAATAGCCAGCTTTACGAAACAAAGAAATTGCCCAGGAGCGCAACAGTGCCATCAGCGTTGCAGGGTTAGCAGCGCGAATCCAGGAAGCATCTTCACCCTGCACGACATCTTTAACCCAATGTAATTTGTTTTCTGTTGTGCCCCGATGGGCTTGAATCATCCCACTCAGCTGTTGAGCGTCTATGACTTGAGAGATGATAAACCAGGACTGTCGCTTAAAAGGCTGTCGCTGACGGACTCCCGAACGCTCAACGCAGACAAATGCCGCTAACGCTTGCCAATCTTGGGATAGTCTGGGGGAGCAGCAAAGACTCGAACCCGACGAGTCACAACCCGACCATGAGAGGTATCGAGGAACTCGTGAGAACTCAGAGGAACTTGAGTTTGAGCGCACTGCTGTGCCTGCTCCAGCAACTTGCGTTGATTGGCTTTGAGTCCAATGCAGTAATGATTGCCAACGTCGATAATCTCACAAACCGTTTTTTTGGGTGTGCAACGCATCCAAGGTCACCCACACGCCTTTGACATCAAGCTGTTGCAGCAAGTGTCTAACGCTTACAATCTCACTGCTTTCGCCATTATGGAAGCTCACTTGCCCAATCACCACATCCCACCGTTGCACACAGGCACTCACGACGGTGACAAAATCTTGCTGCTCGCCATAGCAGTCCTTCAGGGTACTAGCTAACGCTTTGCCATCCAGCGATATCACCTCCCCTGGTTCTGTCGGCAATGCTTGGTTCGCCCATCGCATGAATATTTCAGTAACCTTGAGGGCATCCACATGCAGAGTCATATCCCGCAAGGTGGAGTAACTGGGGAGTTTCGCTTTCGCTAAGTCGAATAATTCAGCGACCTCCTGCTGGTGACGCTTCATGAAGTCTTCTAGCCCTCTGAGGCTGCTATACCCGCTCATGACACCCAACAAGGTCATCAACAGCATCAACCACAGGGGATATTGGACTTTCCGTCCCGCGCCAATCTGGAATCGTTTCTAATTGTTCAATTAATGCCTCTACTCCCATCTCTTCGCCTTGATCTCATCTCTTCCAATCTGTATTCTTCCGGGTAGAGAATCAACCCTACCTTAATAAGGGGGGAACTGGAGCGGGTCGGAGCGGCTCGGAAGTCCCCCTTACTAAGGGGGATTTAGGGGGATCAGCCCTACGCCATCACCTGGGGCGTGAGGATGTCCTTGATGGTGACAAAGCTGATGGACTGGAAATCGTCTGCCGTCAGGTCGCGCGGGCGCGTATTCTCCACCACGCCCAGCTTCTGGTCGCCCAGGAAGATGCCGGAGTGTTTGCCTTCTTTTTTGATGTCCAGCAGCTCGTAAACAATGCCGTTGGTCAGCCCGATCTTGTCGGTGCCGTCTTTGAAATCCTTGATGACATCCACACCGCGCAGCAGATCCAGCACAAACGTATCGCGCCCTGCACCGCCGTAATAGGTATCATTGCCGCGACCGCCCCACAGCATATCGCGCCCGGTGCCGCCATACAGGGTGTCGTTGCCGTTGTTGCCACACAGCACGTCGTTGCCACCCATGCCAGAGAGACTGTCGCTGCCACCACCACCATCGAGGATGCCGTTGCGGTTGTTGCCAACGATGGTGTTGCTGCGGTTGTCGCCCGTGAGCGTCGAGGAACGGTTGAGCTGGTTGAAGGTGCTGGAGGAGGTAAAGGCGCTGTAGGTTACTCGATACTCGATGCTGGCCCGTTTTAGTCTAGTACCGATTGCAAAACCGTCGCCAGTCTCTGTCAGGCTTCTACCATTTTCTACAAATGTTTGCTCACCGTTGCGAAACATATTGGTGCGGCGATCGTAAATGCCTCCCGCAAATCTGCCTCGTGTACCATCTATATCTGCTCGATCATGAAAGGATCTAGGAAAAGGTGGATCGTCATCCCTTACATCAATCCCTACATTATGAGTAAAGTCATCGATACTATTGATATCCACACTCCTGGCAACCGTATAGTTTGGGCGAACATCATCCTGATCCCAAAATACTCTGCTTCTTCCAGTTAATTGATTACCAATGAAGATCTCTTCAATGTAAAAATCTGCCCGATCGCCCGGTGTGAAATCGAACTTATCGATCGCCCGAATGCGATCGACTGTGACACTTATCTGAGCATTCGTCACCGTCGCTCCTGAAGCACTCAAGTCATAGCTATAGCTTTCCAGTCCATCATTCAAAACTTCGAGAAAGTATGTCCCAGCGGGCAGATTGGGCATAAACAGTTGGGCGCGGTTGTTGATAGAATTAGCGAAGGTCAAAAGGTTGCCATTGTTATCTTGTAGCAGCAGCGCTGCATTCACGCGACCCAGGAATGGTTTGGCTTGCAGCGTCAGGTCAACCTGCGTTGGGCGATCAACCTGAAATTGGTAAAAGTCTCGCTTGTCATTGCTGTTGAGGTTGCCATCTCGGACAAAAAAGCCACCATTGGCATTGCCTGCATTCACGGCTTGGCTTCTCTGGTTGTTGCTTTCGCGATCAAAAATTTGTCGGGTCATTGACGTTTCTCCTTTGAGTGTTTTTGGGACAAACCTTCCCCCTCCCCACTGCTACGGCGAGGAAAGAAGCAGGCAATTCAAACGTTGTGAGTCTCCCTTTATTGAGGAATTGGGTAATCGCGTTACGACTTACGTGGCTTTAGCGGAAACAGGTCAGACGATTGGAAGGAAGCCGCGTCGAGTCAGGAAGTCAGGGCTGAGCGATGATGCAGAATCCAGCTTTCAGCTCACGATCCACTGTCGAATTTGCTGATGATGCGATTCCCAGGCTGACCAGGCTGACCTGGCCCAGTCCCACACCGCCTGGATGTGGGTTGCCGCATCCTGGGCTTGCCATACCTCCAACACAGTCTTGTCGCCCAGGTGGCTGGGTGGGGTGAGCCAGACAAAATCAGATTTACGGTGGGTGTGCTGTCGCATGGCTCTGGTGGCCTGATCCATGTCAAACCCACACTCTAAAACCAGACACAGACTGATTAGATGGAGCGCAACGGACTGAATACTTTGCGGTGAGGGAACGCCTGGATGCTGAACGGCATAGGCATCAACCGTGAGTCGATGAACGCTGGCGTAGGCAGCATCAGAATATTCTCGTGCCAACACGTCGCCATACATTGCCCAACATCCGGGAGATGCCAACAGGTACTCATGGGTTGCTCCACTGCTAAAGGGAACCATGGCACTACATCCAAGACAGGGTGAGAGTTTTGAAAGTGAATGCGGCATCCTGATACCTCCTGCAAAATGGTTTACGGACGATTGCCAAACCAGTGTTCTTCGATCCAGGTGCAGACTTCCTGCTCGGAATCGCAGATAACGCAATACCCTGTGCGCGGGTCATAGACTTTCCAATACAGCCGACCGTGGCGATCGCGCTTTTCTTGAATCACAGGCTGAGTCGGATCGAGCAGCAGCCAGGATGTGAAACGACATACGGTATGCCAGAGTTCGAGAATGCGTTTTGGCATGGTTTGGCGATTGATTTGGGATATTTCGGAGAGCTGTTTTAGCTGGGATTGGGTCAGGAATTTTTGTTGAGTTTGCATGGCTTTTAGATGTTGGAGTTTTGGAGTGATCGGGAAGAAGATTGGCATCGCGAAGCCAAGGGCAGGACAGGGCTGCCCCAGGAAGATTTTGGATTTTGGGCTTAAGTTTGGCGATTTGGAATTTTCGTTTTTCGTTTTTCGCTCTTCGTTAGTTTAGGAAAGCGATCGCCCTTCAATTGCCATGACCATCTAGAAAAACGGGCGATCGCAAGAGTCTCAAACGGCGCACGAGTACCACAATAGCGGCGCATTCCGTGACTGTCATTACAGAAAAACTGGGGAGTTGCGGCATCCTGAAACTGGGGCAACTTGGGGAAAATTGGGGTAATTTGGGGATCGACTGGTGTAACAAAGTCTTAAGAAAACCTGGAAGCCTTGAAGAATATGGAGTTTATTCGATAATCTCAGGTTGGGTTAGCTTGGCAATTTGGGGTAAGCTGTTGGCTCTCGGCTTGCAAATTTCCTGTTCGGACTATGGAACTTCAGGAGGCGATCGACCTGATTAATGCGGCGATGTTTGCCCAGGCGGGCAAGTATCTGTCGGATGCCGAGCTGGCGATCGTGCGCGGTGCGTGGAATGGGCAGACCTACGGGGCGATCGCCGAGGCCTCTGGATATTCCCTCAGCTATCTGTCTACGGACATTGGCCCTGTCCTCTGGCGCAGCCTCAGCGCAGCGCTGGGCGAAAAGGTCAGCAAAACTAGCTTTCAGGGGGCGCTGGAGCGCTATCGGGCGAGGACGGCTGCCACCGCCGCCGCGCAGCCTGTCGGGGCGATCGCCCCCACGCCCGCCAGCCCGCCGCCCATGTCCCACGGCCCGCTCTGCGACTGGGGCGAAGCCGTAGATGTGCGCCACTTCTTTGCTCGCCGCGACGAACTCCACACCCTCAGTCAGTGGATTGTGCAAGACCAGTGCCGTCTGGTTGCGATCCTGGGCATGGGCGGTGTCGGCAAAACCTCTCTGGCTGCTAAGTTGGCGCAGGAGTTGGCCGCGACAGGGGAGTTTCAGTACATTATCTGGCGCGGGCTTGGCAATGCTCCTCCGCTAGACACGCTGCTGGCGGCGCTGGTGGCGTTTCTCTCCGATCAGTCAGACATTCGAGCGGAAGTAGGGCAGTTGTTGCACTGGCTCCGCAAACATCGCTGCCTGCTCATCCTCGACAATGTGGAAACGATTTTGCAACCGGGCGATCGCGCTGGGCATTACCGGAATGGCTATGAAAACTATGGCGATCTGTTTCAAACCCTTGGAGAAACTCCTCACCAAAGCTGCATCATTCTCACCAGCCGAGAAAAACCCGCAGAGATTGCCGCGTCAGAAGGGATTGGGTTTGCGGTGCGATCGCTGGCGTTGAGCGGTTCCCTAGAGGTGGGGCAGGCATTACTTCAGGGTAAAGGGCTAATCGGCTCTGCTGCCCAGCAGCGGCAGTTGTGCGATCGCTATAGCGGCAACCCCCTCGCCCTTAAGATTGTCGCCACGTCTATTCAAGATTTGTTTGCAGGCGAGATCGAGCCGTTTCTGACGCAGGATACCTTTCTGTTTAATGGCGTTCGGCGGTTGCTGGAGCAGCAGTTTGAGCGGCTATCTTATCTGGAACAGTCCGTCATGTATTGGCTGGCAATCAATCGCGAGTGGACGGCGATCGCCACGCTAGAGGAAGACATCGTTCCTGCTGTCTCGCGCGCCAGTTTGCTAGAAACACTAGAATCCTTGAGCTGGCGGAATTTGATTGAGAAACGCGCAGGCAGCTACACCCAACAGCCCGTGGTGATGGAATACGTGAGCGATTGTCTAATCGAAAGAATTGAAACAGAACTCATCACGGGAAATATAAACTTTTTGGAACGCTATGCGCTCGTAAAAGTGACTGTCAGCGACTATATCCGCGAAAGCCAGAGTCGGGTTTTGCTGAAGGCGATCGCCCAGCGGTTTCAGCAGGCGTTTCCAGACCCAATGGCGCTGCGATCGCAGCTTTTGCGGCTGCTAGACGCGCTCCGACAGAGCGGTTTGCCGGGGCTGGGATATGGCGCGGGCAACCTGATGAATCTATGCAGCGGACTCAAGGTTGACCTGACGGGGTGGAATTTCTCAAACCTGCCAATCTGGCACGCCGATTTGCAGCAGGTCAACCTGGCGCGGGTCAATTTTGCAGGCGCGGATCTATCCAAAACGCAGTTTAGTCAGGTCTTTGGCAGCATGATGGCGATCGCCATCAGCCATGATAGAACCCTGCTCGCCGCCGCCGACAAAAACGGCGAAATCCACGTCTGGCGATTGTCTGACGGGCAGCAAATTCTGACGCTGGAGGGGCACCCCACCGCCGCCTGGTCAGTTGCCTTTAGCCCCGATGATCGCCTGCTGGCCAGCAGCGGAGAAGAAAGCCGCATTCGCCTATGGGATCTTGCCACAGGGCGTTTATTAAACACGCTGGATGGACACACCACAACCGTTTGGGCGATCGCCTTTGCCCCTGGGGGGCACCTGCTGGTCAGCGGCAGCGAAGACCGCACAGTTAAGCTGTGGGATGTAGACACTGGAGCATTGCTCAATACACTAACAGGCTACGAAGGGAGAGTTTTGACCGTGGCCATCAGCCCCGATGGGCACACTCTCGCCAGCGGCAGCACCGACGGCTGCATTGATTTGTGGAGCCTCGAAACTGGAGAGAGACTGGCGCAGCTTCGAGAACACGAGGGCCCGGTCTGCTCGGTTGCCTTTAGCCCCGATGGGCGAGTGATCGCCAGCAGCAGCACCGACCAAACCATCCGGCTGTGGGACTGTGAGCCATTTCAAGTGACCCAAGTTTTGTCAGGGCAGGTTGGTTCTGTGTGGTCGGTTGCCTTTAGCCCCGACGGGCAAGCGATCGCCAGCGGCGGCGAAGACGGCACGATTCGCCTGTGGAGCGCGACAACCGGGCAGAGCCTCAGAATGTTTCGCGGACACGCCGCCTGGGTAACATCGGTTTGCTTTACTCACAATGGGCAAATGCTGGCTAGCGGCAGCCTCGACCAGACGATCCGACTTTGGGACACCCAAACGAGCCAGAGCCTCAAAACCTTTCGTGGCTATATCAACTGGGCGCAGTCCGTCACCTTTGCTTCGACTCCGCAGGCGCAGCGACTCATCAGCGGGCAGACAGACTACACAGTGCGGGTGTGGAATCTGAACACTGGAACGCTAGAGCAAATGCTGGAAGGACACACGCAGGGCATTCGGGCGATCGCCTATGAACCGTCTCAAAACTTGCTTGCTACTGGCAGCGATGATACAACAGTGAAGCTGTGGAACCTCGAAACTGGACAATGCCTGAGAACGCTAAAAGGACATCGCCACTGGATACGGGCCGTCGCCCTTAGCCCGACACAGCCCCTCCTCGCCAGCGCCAGCAACGATCAGACTATTCGGCTGTGGAACGTCTCAACTGGCCAGCTTCACCAAGTGCTAGAAGAACATACCCAGTGGGTCACGTCAGTTGTTTTCAGCCCCAGTGGCAAGCGATTAGCCAGCAGTAGCGATGATCATACGGCTCGGCTGTGGGACGCAAAAACTGGTGAAATCATTCATGTCCTGGAGGGGCATCACCACTGGGTGTGGTCGGTTGCCTTCAGCCCCGATGAGCAGCGACTGGCCAGCGGCTGCGAAGACGGCACCATTCGGCTATGGGATGTGTCCACAGGAGAACTGTTGGCGATTCTGGCGGGAGAGGATGGACACACTAGCTCTGTGACGACGGTTGCCTTTAGCCCCTTGGGCGACATTCTCGCCAGCGGCAGCAACGATCACACCATTCGCCTGTGGGATACGCAAACTCATCAACTGATCTGCGTCCTGAAAGATCACACAGATTGGATCTGGGCGATCGCCTTTGATCCTGTTTATCATACTCTCGCCAGCAGCGGCAAAGATGAAACGATTCGCCTGTGGAATGTCCAGACGGGCGAATGCCTGAAAACTCTAACAAGCGATCGCCCCTATGAAGGCATGAACATTACCGGAGTTACGGGGCTAACTCCGGCTCAAAAAGCGTCGCTAAAAGTGCTGGGGGCGATCGCTGCTGACCATCCTTAATTTGTTGATTACAGAAATTTGTTGATTACAGACGCTTTAGGTAATGGATGCTGAAGAGCTGCTGGGCATCAATCCACACCTGCACAGGTTGAAATCCAGCCGCCATTGCCAGCATTTGAAACTCATCGGGCGTGTATTTGTAGGAATACTCAGTTCGCAGCGTTTCGCCATTGCCAAAGCGGATTTTGGCATCGCCAATGCACACTGTTTGGTCGGCAAGGCTCACAATTTCCATCTCGATGCGTCCAGCGATGGCATTGTAATGAGCGCGATAGGTGAACTGCGACAGATCAAAATTTGCGCCCAGTTCTCGGTTAATCCGGGTCAGCAAATTCAGCGCAAAGGCAGCGGAGATCCCCTGAGCGTCGTCATAAGCAGGTTCGAGGATTGCTGCTGATTTCTTCAGATCAACGCCGATGATCAAGTCGCCCAGCACGGCTGCATTTTGCAAAAATGCTACCGCTTCTAGCGGCTCCAAGTTACCGATGGAAGACCCCGGAAAAAAGCCGATGGTGTGGCGGTTTTGCAATTCGGGAATTTGGGCGATCGGCAGCGGCTGTGTGTAATCGGTGCAGAGGGCGATCGCCTCCAGTCCAGGATAGTCTTGCGCCAGCGCCGTGCAGGCTTCATACAAATGCTGACGCGAAATATCCAGCCCAACATAGGTCTGCACCTGGGGCGCAGCATCCAATAAAATGCGGACTTTCTGGCTGCTGCCGCTGCCAAATTCCACCAGCGCTCCATTTCCTAAATGCGTCGCGATTTCATTCGCGTGATCTTGCAAAAGCTGGACTTCAGTACGTGTCAAATAATATTCCGGCAGCGTGCAAATTGCATCAAACAATTCAGATCCGCGTTTGTCATAGAGAAACTGCGGCGAGATAGACTTGGGGAAACGCTGCAAGCCGTCCAGCACTGACGATCGAAAGTCCTCTATCGGCGGGTGAAAGTCGTATAGCTTAACCGGACGATAATGCAGTTGAGAGTTGAGCGTCGCAGTCATAGACCGTTCCTCGAAATCCTACAATACATACAGTTCTGCACAGAAGAGAGCATCCTAGTGCATCAGAATAGAGAATTGAAAAAGAACCTGTCCAGGATGCCAGACTACATCGCCAGACGAATGCCACTGAACTGCCAGCGCGTACTTGCAGGAAAGAAATTGCGATAGCTAGCGCGAATATGTCCAGGCGGTGTGACGCATGATCCGCCCCGCAAGACAGTCTGATTGCACATAAACTTGCCGTTGTATTCACCAACCGCTCCCGCAGCGGGGCGAAACCCAGGATAGGGCTGGTACGCACTCTGCGTCCATTCCCACACGTCGCCGTAGAGTTGTTCAATCGGCTGTGAATCTGTGGCAGGTTGGGGATGCAGGCGATCGCTCTCCAGCAAATTCCCCGACACTGCGACACGAGCGGCTGCGACTTCCCATTCCGCCTCGGTGGGCAAACGGCGATCGCACCAATTCGCAAACGCATCTGCCTCAAATAAACTGACGTGACACACAGGCTGCGCCAGGTTGAGCGGCTGCATTCCCATCAGCGTCATTTCCCACCACTGCCCGTCAATCTTTTCCCAGTACAAAGGCGCATTCCATCGCTGGGTCTGCACCGTCGCCCAGCCCTCCGACAGCCAGTATTCTGGCTTTTCATAGCCGCCCGCTTCGATAAATTCCAGATATTCGCCATTCGTTACCAGGCGCGATGCCAGCGAAAAATCCTGAAGATAGACGCGATGGGCAGGGCCTTCGTTATCAAAGGCAAAGCCGGATTGCTGATGTCCAATTGTATGAAGTCCACCAGAAAATTCGATAAATCGAAGAGGTGATGTTACCAAAGCCAGCGAAATTTTTGATGCGGCAGGTCGATAAGCAGGGCGCAAAGGATTGGTGGCGAAAATATGTTTGATATCGGTCAACAGCAATTCTTGATGCTGCTGTTCATGGTGCAGACCCAGGGTGATCAGCTCGGTGATTTGGGGCGAAAGATCGGTGCTAGACAAGAGCGATCGCATTGCCTCATCTACATAGTCCCGATATTGATAAATTTCTGCCACAGTTGGGCGCGAGAGTAATCCACGCTGGGCACGAGGATGGCGATTTCCAACTGCTTCGTAATATGAATTAAACAGATAGCTATATTTCGGATGGAAAACGTCGTAATTCTTTAGAAAAGGACAGAGCAAGAACGTCTCAAAAAACCAGGTTGTATGGGCCAGGTGCCACTTTGGCGGGCTGACATCTGCCATACTCTGGATACCATAATCTTCAATTTCTAAAGGACGGCAGAGCGTTTCGCTCAGTTCACGAACTGCTGAATATTGGTGCTGCAATGGAGGCAATGCCTCAGAAATTGCAACGGTCGTAGGGGACATGGTTAAACTCTCGGTTGAACGCTCAGATAACATGGTGCTGATTCTGACAGGAATCTCAAATTCAAAATGATGATAACCTCGATTTTTACTAAAACTCATCTCAATAAAGACTGAGATTTCACTCATGAATTTCTCAGCAAAATCTCAGCTTTCTTCAGGAGTTTCTCAATTTTTAAGCTTTTCTTAGCTTTTAAGACGACTGGCTGAGTGCGCTTTTAGAGAGTCCTGGATTTGAACTTTTCCAGGTAGAATTCAGAGTACTCTAATTTTTCGCTTCGGTTCTGCGCGTTTAATAGAAAGTGTCTCTAGAGGGAAATCCATAGAGGGAAATCCATAAAGAGTGTTGATGTGTAATTTGCAATGCGTAATTTGCAATGCGTGATCGGCATCTTGTCGATTCGCGAGTTGATTTGCGATGTGATTTATAAAACATGATTGATAGATATTTAAGTACAACTTTAAGTACAACACTAAATACAGGAATTTAATGACTGATGCTCCCTTTCTCCTTCGCCCCTTCATCCCTGGACTTTCTATGAATCCTCAAGATCTTGTCTCTGATCGCATTCAGCTTCACTATGCAGTGCAGTTTATTGCAGCAGTGGGTGCAGCACTGGGCAAACCCCAGCCCGATGGGAGCCAGGTGACACTGGATTGGGACGAAGCGCTGTTTGGTTTTATCGGCAAACCAATCCCCGACACGTCAATCCAACTGGTGCTGTTGCCCGGTTCGCTGACTAGCGTAATTTTGAAAGATGGAGCAGCGATCGCCTCTTTGCCCTTAGCAGGACAAACAATGCAGCAGGCGCTCGACTGGCACAAAGCAGAACTAGCAAAACTGGGGGTTGCCACCGACTCGATCAAGCTGCTGGAATATCCGCCCGACGATTTCCCCGATCACCCCCTGGCGCACGGAGCCGCGTTTGAGGTCGGCAATTCAGCAGGGCGCGAGGCGGTGGCGGCTTATTTTGCCCAAACGCAACCGCTGCTGGAAAAAATTGTGGCAGAAAACCCAGCAGCGGCGGCGATCGCCATCTGGCCCCACCATTTTGACATGGCCACGCTGATGACCTATGCTGGCCCCACCGAAGCGGATACCAAGTACCTCGGCGTGGGGCTGTCGCCAGGCGACCCGTCCTATAGCGAACCCTACTGGTATATTTCGCCTTATCCGTATCCAGAGTTATCTGACCTGCCAGCGCTGGAGTCTGGCAATTGGCATACCGATCACTGGGTAGGTGCAGTGCTAAAGGCGACACAGATTACAAAAGCAGATGATCTGCCTGTCTTTGTAGATAGAACGGTTTCTGTCGCAAAGCAGATTTTATCGGTTCCTGAGTCTGCCTAGCATAGTTAGCATTAAAATACGCCACGAGGTGCTGTGGTTTAGCCGTTGCTCTCTTAATGCCCATGATTCCTGAACACCAACGCCTGCTTGAATCGCGCAGCCAAGCGACACCCTGGAAAAAGTGGGGGCCGTATCTAAGCGATCGCCAGTGGGGGACAGTCCGTGAAGACTATAGCGCAGGCGGCTCCGCGTGGGACTATTTTTCGCATCATCAGTCTCATAGCCGCGCCTACCGCTGGGGCGAAGACGGGCTGCTGGGCATCTCGGACGAAAAGCAGCGGCTTTGTTTTGGGTTGGCACTGTGGAATGGCAAAGATCCGGTGCTAAAGGAGCGCCTGTTTGGGCTGACGGGGCCGCAGGGCAATCATGCAGAAGACGTAAAAGAATATTACTTCTACCTGGACAGCACGCCGACCCATTCTTATCTCAAAGCGCTGTATAAGTATCCCCAGGCAGCGTTTCCCTACGAGCAACTCGTCGCAGAAAACCAGCAGCGCGATAAGTTTACGCCGGAGTTCGAGCTAATCGACACGGGTATCTTTGCTGAAAATCGCTACTTTGACGTGATGGTGGAGTATGCGAAGGCCGCACCGGAGGATATTTTGATTCGGATCTCGGTGACGAATCGAGGATCAGACCCCGCCCCGCTGCACCTGCTGCCGACACTGTGGTTTCGCAATACCTGGAGTTGGGGTGATGCGGTTGAAAAGCCAGGAATGCACCTGTCGCATCTGGGGCAGAAGGGGCTGGAGGGCATTGTGGCGATCGCCTCTACCCACGCCGAACTGGGACAACACTGGCTCTATTGCGAAGGCTCAACCGCAGACGAGGCTGCACCGCCTGTCTACTTCACCGAAAACGAAACTAACTACAAAGCGCTATTTGATGTAGACAACGCTACGCCCTATGTAAAAGATGGCATTCACCGTCGGGTGATTCAGGGAGAAGCGGGGGCGGTTAATCCAGAGCAGCGGGGGACTAAGGCCGCTGTGCATTATGTGCTAAATATTGCCCCTGGGGAAACGCGCTGTGTGCGGCTGCGCCTCAGTCATCACCCTTCGATTCGCCATCCGTTTGGGGCAGAGTTTGACCCAATTTTTGCCCAACGAATTCAAGAAGCCGACGAGTTTTATCACAAGGTCAATCCCTATCCAATGGAGGGCGATCGCCGCAATATCCAGCGCCAAGCTTTTGCGGGCATGATGTGGAGCAAGCAATATTACCGCTATGACGTAAGCCGCTGGCTGCGGGGCGACCCCACTATGCCCACGCCCCCCGCAGAACGACTACACGGTCGCAATCGCCAGTGGACGCATCTCGATAGCGATGACATCATTTCCATGTGCGACAAGTGGGAATATCCGTGGTTTGCCGCGTGGGATTTAGCGTTCCACTGCATTCCGCTGGCTATGATCGATCCTGACTTTGCCAAGTACCAGCTCGATATCATGACGCGGGAATGGTACATGCATCCCAACGGGCAAATCCCGGCCTACGAGTGGGCCTTTGGCGATGTCAACCCGCCCGTTCACGCCTGGGCCACCTGGCGGGTTTATAAGATTGAGCAGCGGATGTGGGGCGAGGGCGATCGCCAGTTTTTAGAGCGCGTGTTTCAAAAGCTGCTGCTGAACTTTACCTGGTGGGTGAACCGCAAGGACACCACGGGCAGCAATGTGTTTGAGGGCGGCTTTTTGGGCATGGATAATGTCGGTGTGTTTGACCGCAGCGCCCCGCTGCCTACGGGTGGCTTCCTGGAACAGTCCGACGGCACAAGCTGGATGGCGATGTATTGCCTGAATATGCTCGTTATTGCGCTGGAGTTGGCGCAGGAAAACTCGGTCTATGAAGACATGGCGACCAAGTTTTTTGAGCATTTTGTCTATATTGCCGATGCCATGAACCACATCGGCGGCGGCAAGACGGAGCTATGGGATGAGGAAGACGGCTTCTTTTATGACGTGCTGCACCTGCCCCACGGCGATCGCCTCAAGCTCAAAATCCGCTCGATGGTGGGGCTGGTTCCTTTATTTGCCGTAGAAACGCTGGAGCCAGAGTTGCTAGATAAGTTACCGGGATTCAAAGAACGATTGGAATGGTTTGAAGACAATCGCCCAGACCTGAGCCACAATATTGCCAGCTTTACAGCGGAAGGGATGGGGCGGCGGCGACTGCTGGCGGTGGTGCGCCCCGACAAGCTGCGGCGCGTGCTGGATAAGATGCTGGATGAGCAGGAGTTTCTCAGTCCCTACGGGATTCGCTCACTATCGCGCTATCACAAAGATAATCCCTATACCTTCTACGCCGATGGCAGCGAATATCGAGTCGCCTACGAAGCGGCAGAATCCACCACTCGGTTGTTTGGCGGCAATTCCAACTGGCGCGGCCCGGTGTGGTTTCCGGTGAATTACCTACTGATTGAATCCCTGCAAAAATTTCATCACTACCTGGGCGACGAGTTTCAGGTCGCCTGCCCCACCGGGTCAGATCAGGTCAAAAACCTGTGGGATGTGTCGATTGCTTTGGAAGAGCGTCTTACTTGCTTATTTTTGCAAAATGCAGACGGTCAGCGTTCTGTCTTTGGCGGCTTAGAACAGTTCCAGACTGATCCCTATTGGAAGGATTACATTTTGTTCTATGAATACTTCAACGGCGACAATGGCGCAGGTCTGGGAGCCAGCCACCAGACAGGCTGGACGGGACTGGTGGCAAAGCTGATTCAGCAGTGTGGGCGCTATGCAGCAGGGGCCAGGCAGGAGCGCTACTTCTGCTAACGAGCCGCAAACCACACCAGCAAAATCTGCACCACGATGATTTTGATGATGGTGCTGCTGGGAAAGACAATGGCGTAGCCCAGTTCGGGCTTGTTGGAGGGAACGGACTTGGCAGCGTAGGCCAGAATCGCCGGATTGCCCGTCACCCCAGCCACAATGCCCAGTGCCTCGTCGAAGGATACTCGAAACAGCCCACAGCCCACCACAAAGGCGGCCACCACGATGGCGGCGGTAATGGCCGCGCCCCACGCCCCACCAGTTGCAGGCCCGTGCTGCTGAGGGTGGAGAAGAATGCCGGAGCCGACCGCATTCCCACCACAGCCAGAAACAGCGTCAGCCCAAAGTTTCGCAGCGTTAGATTGGCTGAGGGTGGAATTGTCCAGTTCAAGTGACCGATGCGGCCGCGCCATCCCAGCAACAGCGAGACGATCATCGCGCCCCCGGCTGCGCCAAAGGTGAAGGTGCCCAGTCCTGGCAGCGGAAACGGAATCAGCCCAAACAACACGCCCAGCACCATGCCCAGCCCCAGCGCCAGATAGCTGACTTCGGCGGTGCTGCGGGCGGAGTTGCCGAAAAACTGACGGACGGCAGCATGGCGATCGCGCTCTGCTACGGCCCAAATGCGATCGCCCGCCTCCAGCACCAGCCCCGGATGCGGATAGAGCGTCGCGTCGCCCCGCTGCACCGAGAGAATCGTACAGCCCGGATGTTCGCCCAGGTTCAATGCACCCAGCCGATGCCCAATGACGCTGTGCTTGGAGACATACACATCCAGGTCATCTAGCTCGGTGTGGTCGGGAATAATCTGTGACGGCGCAACGTCACCGATGGCGCGGCAAACCTGCTTGAGCGCGTCGCCCTTTGCGCCCAGCAGCAGCAGCGCATCGCCCGTTTGCAGCCGCAGGTTGGGGCGTGGCATCCGGTTGTGGCCATTTTGGCGCACGGCGACCACCTGCACCTCGTCGGGAAATTGCGCCGTCACCTCCGACAGATACTTTCCCACCGCAGACGGATGGCTGACCAGCGCCTCCATTTCCTCTACGCCCCGTGTCACAGGAGTTTGCACTTGCGGACGGAGTAACCGCTGCGCCAGATACATTCCCAAAATCGGCCCCAGCACGCCAAATGGATAGGCCACGCCGTAGCCCACCGCAGGCAGGTCGCCCCCGACTTTATCGGTCACAGATTGTAGCGCCGCTGTATTGACCATCGCCCCCGTGAATAGGCCCGCTCCCAGTGCCGGATCGAGCCGCAGCCAGGACATCAGCAGCGCCGTGACTAGCCCCGCCGCCAGCACGCTCAGCAGGGCGATCGCATTTTGGCGGCGACCGCTGGGGCTGAGTAGCCCGTCCACAAAGGGTTTGCCGTACTGAATGCCGATGCCATAGAAAAATAAAATCAGCCCAACGGTGCCCACCAGCGCAGGCGGCGCAGCCTCCTGGGCAACCGCACCCATCGCCAATCCAACAAACAGCACCGCCCCCACGCCCAGACTAAATCCGGCGATCGCCACTTCGCCCACCGCATAGCCCAGCGCAATCACCAGAAACAGCGTCAGAATTGGCTGAGTGCTGAGAAATGTCCATAATCCTGCCACCACCACCTCCAAAGAAGCAGAAAAGGCCAAGCCACGCTCACCCTTCTCTTCATACCGCTTTTTCTCGGTTCGCTATCGTCTTCCAAATTACGCTGGATGAATTTGGGCAAGTCGTCTGATCTACTGATCCCTCTTTAATCACTCCAGTAGAGAGAATTTAGAAGAGATATAGCAATCTGGGGTGCGGAGTTATTCGCTCAAGTGCGCTCGCTGGTCAATACGGCAAAGCGTCAGGGCATTTCTAGCCAGCGTAGCGGTATGACCACATTACTGGAAATTGCTAACGCATTTACGCCATTTCAGGCTTTGCCAAGAATTGCACCAAAACGGTTAAACCCTTTACTATCAAAGCTTTTGAGGTTAACGGGACTGGCGCGGCTCGAACGCGCGACCTATCGCTTAGGAGGCGATCGCTCTATCCAACTGAGCTACAGCCCCAGGAGTGAATCAGGAAACCAACTCAAACTTTCTAAGCCAATCATAGCAGCAACCCAAAATTAGGCAGCGACAGACGGTAAACACGCCCCAGCGCATTACGGTTCACCGTCAATCCCAATCGCGCCTGCTTCTTACACTAAAAACAGCAGCATAACCAAGCCCTTAGCAACGGTAACAATATCCGACTCAAGCAAACGAGTCAGGAAACCGTCCCTCTAGAAGCAATTTCCGCCTACCTCGATTCGTGTGAGTCTGCTGTCAGGCAGGTTTGCACGCAAGGCGGCGATCGCTCCCCAGACTGCAAACCAGTGGCGAATTCACAACCGCCCTACCCCAGGTTCGGGAAATACGACTTCATCGAACTCGGAAAAGGTACGCAGTATATAAATTGGGTACCACTGCCGCCCAAGGGTTAGGCCAGTGCTGGCTGAAGGCACTCCAGCCCCAGAGTATGTGCAGCTTGGGAGGGTACTTAAACCCAGGCACAAGGGCCCAAGGCTGCTGGGACGAGCGGATCGCGCTTCTGAGCTGTTAAGAGGCTGAAGAAGGGGCGATCGCACACATCGGTTAATCAAGACTTGGAACTGTATCTGAACCGGAGACTATCTATGGCAAAAGTTGTTGGAATTGACCTGGGAACCACTAACTCCTGCGTGGCAGTGATGGAAGGCGGCAAGCCCACGGTCATCGCAAACGCAGAAGGGTTCCGCACAACGCCCTCCGTCGTCGCGTTTGACCCCAAGACCAAAGAACGTCGCGTGGGTCAGATTGCGAAGCGGCAGGCCGTGATTAACCCCGAAAATACGTTTTACTCGGTGAAGCGCTTCATCGGTCGCAAGTTTGACGAAGTAACCCACGAAACGACCGAGGTGCCCTATAAGGTGCTAAACGTCAACGGCAACGTCAAGCTGGACTGCCCCGCCGAAGGCAAGCAGTTTGCCCCTGAAGAAATCTCGGCGCTGGTGCTGCGGAAGCTCAAAGAAGATGCCACGAAGTATCTGGGCGAAGAAGTGACCCAGGCGGTGATCACCGTTCCCGCTTACTTCAACGACTCCCAGCGGCAGGCCACGAAGGACGCTGGCAAAATCGCGGGTCTGGAAGTGCTGCGGATTATCAACGAGCCGACGGCCGCTTCTCTTGCCTACGGTCTGGACAAAAAGAGTAACGAAACCATCCTGGTATTCGACCTGGGTGGCGGTACGTTTGACGTGTCGATTCTGGAAGTGGGCGACGGTGTGTTTGAAGTGCTGGCCACCGCTGGCGATACTCACCTGGGCGGCGACGACTTTGATAAGAAGATCGTGGACTACCTGGCCGAAGAGTTCAAGCGCAACGAAGGTATCGACCTCCGCAAAGACAAGCAAGCCCTGCAACGCCTGACAGAAGCGGCCGAGAAAGCCAAGATCGAGCTGTCCAGCGTTACCCAGGCAGAAATCAACCTGCCCTTTATCACCGCGACTCAGGACGGGCCGAAGCACCTCGACATAACGCTGACCCGCGCCAAGTTTGAGGAACTCTGCGCCGACCTGATCGACCGCTGCCGCGTGCCCGTCGAAGCCGCGCTGCGCGACTCGAAACTGTCGAAGGACAATATCGACGAAGTGGTACTGGTGGGCGGTTCCACCCGGATTCCTGCGGTACAGGAAGTGGTGAAGCGCGTGCTGGGCAAGGAGCCTAACCAAACCGTAAACCCGGATGAAGTGGTGGCGGTGGGCGCTGCGATTCAGGCGGGCGTGCTGGCCGGCGAAGTGAAGGACATTCTGCTACTCGACGTGACCCCCCTATCGCTGGGTGTGGAAACTCTGGGTGGCGTGATGACCAAGATTATCCCGCGCAACACGACAATCCCCACCAAAAAGTCGGAAGTGTTCTCAACGGCTGCTGACGGGCAGACCAATGTAGAAATCCACGTCCTGCAAGGGGAGCGCGAAATGGCTTCGGACAACAAGAGTCTGGGAACCTTCCGGCTGGACGGCATTCCTCCCGCACCCCGTGGCGTACCGCAAATCGAAGTGACCTTCGATATTGATGCGAACGGCATTTTGAACGTGCGCGCCAAGGACAAAGGCACGGGCAAGGAGCAGTCCATCAGCATTACGGGTGCTTCGACGCTGCCGAAGGACGAAGTGGAGCGCATGGTGAACGAAGCCGAGCGTAACGCTGCTGCCGACAAGGAGCGCCGCGAGAAGATCGAACTGAAGAACCAGGCCGACTCGCTGGCCTATCAGGCAGAGAAACTGCTGGCTGATCAAGGCGACAAGGTGCCCGAAGCCGACAAAACCAAGGTGGAAGGGCTGGCGAAGGATCTGCGGAATGCGATCGCCCAGGAGAACATGGACAGCATCAAGTCGCTGATGAGCGAGCTGCAACAGGCCCTCTATAGCCTGAGCAGCAACCTCTATCAGAGCGGCGACGGTGGCGACGGCGGCGCAACGCCTCCGGGTGGAGATGCGGGAACGCCTTCTAGCAGCGGCGACGATGACGTGATCGATGCAGAATTCTCGGAAACCAAGTAGAACTGAGGCTGCAACAAGAACGGTTTGGTACGGTTCTAAAACCTGATTTAACCGGAATAAAGGGGGGCGATCGCTCCCCTTTTCTTGTGCCTAAATTTTGCCTTTAGCCCGCACAAAGCAAGTCATAAATTCCTGACAATGAGGCGATTTCACAGCTGATCCCAACTCAGCTAAAAGTCATGTTTTCCTAACAATACGATCCCAATAAAACCTGTAATCTCGTGAAGTCCCGATTATTCAACCCTTTCCACCCCTTGACCGAATAGGAATTTTTACGCACTATAGGTCTTAACGATTCGATCCCCGTGATCCCAAAAGGTTTATAAGCTCCGTTGGTGATCCCCGTAGGCAACATGGCTGGCGTCCGTTTGGGCAGGGTGTCAATTCGTCATTCCTTTACCCACTTCTTCATCCCTTTACTGGAGGAAAATCATGGCACAGGAACGCCCACCCCTGGAAGAGATGACGCTCCGGCAGTTGCGCCGCGTGGCTAGCGAGTTCAACGTCTCACGCTACAGCCGGATGAGGAAAGAGCAGCTTATCGCTGCCATTTTGAGCGCTCAGCGGGCTGCGGGCTATGCGCCTGCCTCCTCTCGCTTGGTGGAAGCACAGGCGGAGGTCGAAGCAGCCAAGTTTGATGTCGGGCAGAGCGATCGCGCTCCCATTTCCTTGGCAGAAGTGGATGAACCCCTCAGCGATCTCCCCGATGGCTACGGCGAGAGCCGCATTGTGTTGATGCCCCGCGACCCGCAGTGGGTCTACGCCTACTGGGACATTCCCAATAGCCAAAAAGAGGAGTTGCGTCGGCAGGGTGGCTCACGCTTGGCGCTGCGGTTCTACGACGTGACGGATATTAACCTAGCAGTGCAGCGTCCCCACAGCCTCCAGCAGTACGAATGTGACGAACTGGCGCGGGAGTGGTACTTGCCCGTTCCCGTGAGCGATCGCGACTATCTGGTTGAAATTGGCTACGTCTGCACCGATGGTCGCTGGCTGGTGCTGGCCCGGTCTGCTCCGGTGCGCGTCCCTCCGGTGTATCCATCGGATTGGGTTGATGATCAGTTCATCACTGTGAGCTGGGACGAGGAACTGGTCGGCAAGCAGTTCTTGGAACTAGTGCCCCCCACCAAGCGGGGTGTGGCCGCCGATTCCATCTACGACCAACTCTTTGGCGAGGCGATGGTTGGCGGGCAGCGGGTCGATGCGTCGATGATGGGCGCAGTGCCGAACGTTGCAGGATCGCTGTTTGGCTCGGTTCACATGGCCGAAAAAGCCGTCAGTTCCTATGTGTTCCCGTCGGGTGCAGGATTGTGGGCCGTGCCCACGATGTCGGGGATCACGGCATCGGGCGTGGGCATGGGTTACACCATGTCTGGCGTGGGATACACGGCATCGGGCGTGGGCTATATGGCATCGGGCGCGGGGCTGGCCTACACGGCATCGGGCAGCGGGATCGGCTTCTCTGCCTCCGCGCCGCCCATTCGTCCCCGCAAGTTCTGGCTGATTGCTGATGCTGAACTGATCGTCTACGGCGCAACGGAACCCGATGCCACTGTTACCATTGGTGGCCAGCCCATCAAGCTCAATCCCGACGGCACCTTCCGCTTCCAGATGTCCTTCCAGGACGGGCTGATTGATTATCCGATTATGGCGGTTGCGGCCGATGGCGAACAAACCCGCAACATTCACATGAAGTTCACCCGCGAAACGCTCGATCGCCGCACCAACACCCAGGAGGAAGCTGTAGAAGAATGGCTGACCTATTGAGGCTGACTGATTGAATGAGTTAGGACAGTAGAAACCCAGGATCAGGGGTCGGCAATCCTCCGGTCCCTGATTTTTTTATCGGCATTTTCCTGACCCCAGAGTTTAACCCTATGCTTCGGGCAGGGGAATAAACTCCGTTTCTTCTGGAACCTCTGGGAACTTCCAGTCTTGCCAGTCTCGCTTGGCCTGCTCGATACGTTCTGGACGGCTGGAGACAAAATTCCACCACTTTTGGCGCGGCCCCACGGGTTCGCCCCCAATCACAATGCAGCGGGCGGGCTGATCCGTCGAAAGGGTTACGGATTCCCCCGATTTTAGCAGCGCCATCGTGTGGACGGTCAGCGGTTCCTGGTTCAGCGCGATTCCCGGTGTGACGGCGTAGACGGCCTGTTCGGAATACAGCGCAGGCAGCGTAAATTCAGCGTTACCTGCAAGCTCTACATCCAGGTAGAGAATGGGCGAGAAAGTTTTTACAGGCGAGGTGCGATCGCCCAATTGTCCGGCAATCAGCTTGATCGACGCACCGCCCGTTTCCCAGGACGGCATTTCTGCGGCAGCGTAGTGGTGAAACCAGGGATCGGTTTCCTCGTGGGCATCGGGCAGCGCGATCCAGGTCTGGATGCCGTGCAGCGTCGATTCGATGGGGCGGGTCCAGTCGGGCGATCGCTCTGAATGCGTAATTCCACGTCCGGCTGTCATCCAGTTCACCGCGCCGGGGTGAATTTCCTGGACGCTGCCCAGGCTGTCGCGGTGCAAAATCACGCCTTCAAACAGGTACGTCAATGTGGCCAGGTTGATGTGGGGATGGGGGCGCACGTCCAGCCCTTTGCCTGGTGGAAAAACAGCGGGGCCGAGGTGGTCGAAAAAGATAAACGGGCCGACCATCGTGCGGGTGTCGCTCGGTAATACGCGCCGTGCCAGAAAGCCGCCCAGGTCTTTCGTTTCCGGTTCGATGACTTGCGCTAGGTGGGATGCTAAAACCATGAATTTTCCTTGTCTAGATGGATAGAGCGTGGAGGCGGGGATGCGGTTCTGGGGAACTGCCTCAGCTTGTTTTTTGTAATGCTTGTTACATTTAGAATCAACTGTGGCGGCGGGAGCGATCGCTCTGCCAGAATTGAGGCGATCTTGGATACAGTCTGGATTCAGTATCCCGGATCGACGCTGTTTTGGTGTGAATCAAACGTTGGTATGAATCAAACGTTGGTACGAATCAAACGTCGGTGTGAATCAACAATCAGCGTTAAAACCCTTAGTTTGGCTTGGTGTGTTTGGAGACATGGATATGCGGCGTATCTTAATAACAGTTGGGGTAGGGCTGGTGGCAATGGCTCCGGTTCCGGTGATGGCGCAGTTGCGGCTGCCAAATATTCCCGGTTTGCCCGGTGGCGTGCCGATTCCGCCCGTGCCAGGACTAGGAGAGTTAATGGGCGATCGCCCTCCTGTATCTACCAGCCTGGAAGATGCCAAAACAGAACTGCCTCTACTCGACGACTACGATCCCCAGCGTGTTGCATCTGCCAGCCAACTGCGGCGCGGCGAACACGGCAGCTTTGTCGTCGTGCCCGGTGTGTATGAATACGAGGCACAGAGCTATTGCCTACATGCAGGGACGCACGGGCCAGGGCAGGGCGATGGCTACCTCTATGCGCCGCTGCTGGGCAAGCGAGAAACCATCGTGCGGCGGGTGTTGCAAAATTCCGTCGCCCATCCCGACATCCCCCAGCGGGATATCCAACTGCTGCTGTGGGCAATTCTATCGCGCACCCGGTTCAATGACCTGTCCAGCGACCTACAGGCAGCGGGGCGACGGCTGCTCACCCGCGAAGATATCAACGACCTGAACGGCGGCGCACTAGGCAACATTCCGCCAGAGGTGCAGCGCCGCATTTTTGCCGAACTGCCGCCTGCGGTGCGCCAGGTGGTGCAGGCCGAGGCAAACTTGCGATCGCTCCTGACGCGAGGCAATGCGTCCTATGCCGAGATGGAGCGCATCGCCGTGCTGGCAGGCGAGGTTGGGTTGGGCGAGGGGAGTCGTGAGGTTCCAACTGGCCGCTGGTCGATGCATCCCAGCGGATTGTTCATTCGCTATAACCCGTCGGGCTATAGCCGCACCAAGGTTCAGTTTGCGCTACCCGATCGATACACCATCACGCGAGACACGCTGGGGCGGATTACATCTGTCACAGATAGCCAGGGGTATCGCAGCGAAGTAGTCTACGACGACCGCATCGCACCTCGCCCCCACCCCACCGATCCGCAACTGGTTGCCTACGCCTTTCAATCCGTGCGCCTGACTCGCCCCAACCCCGCCAATCGCGCCCAAACAGAACAGGTTGAGTTGCAAAATCAGGGCTGGGCCTTTACCCACGCGCCACGCCGCGCCGCCAGCAATCCGGTGACGCTGGCAGCCGCCCTGCCGCTGCCTGGATTTTTCACAGCCCAGGGCGATCGCTATTGGGACTGGGCCCGGCGCGGCCGCGAAGCCTACGACCAGCAGCAAGCCGTGCGGGACTATTGGGAGCGTTTTGACCGAGCCACGCGCGATCGCAGCGCCCAGGACATCGACGACCTGACCGATCTGGGACACTATCGCGACGGCGTAGAAGCCGCAACAACAGGCAGCACGGGCGATCGCGTTGGCTGGATTGCCGACCATCACGAACGCCAGCGCGGGGCCCTGCTCTACGCCATCTGCGTGCTAGAAGAACGCTGCGAACCCGGCAGTTCTAGAACCTACGATCCGTCTGGTGATGTGGCGGTTCCTGGAAACACCTCGCGGCAACGGCTGGGTCAGTCGGCTCGCGGGTTCTAGCGGGGTGGTATGCTTTTGTTCTGAGTGGGCTTTTTTTTGGGCGGCGTTGCGCCGAGGCGGTTGATCGTGCGGATCATCTAGATACAACCGCCCCAAGTTGCGTTAGCTACAGCGCCGCTTAACAGCGCCGCTTAGAAGAAGTGCTAACTAACGACTTGTCCATTTCTGACTTGGATCGTGCGGCTGGCACAGGCAGCGATATCCGGTTCATTACCTGCACCTCAAAATTGGTGACGATACGGGCGATCGCAACAGAGACACAGACGAATTAAATGCCAAACCAGGCACAAGTTGCGCCTGCGAATCGCCCGCAGCCCCGTTCTGCAAAGACGGCTGAAACTCCTGTGGAGAGGCGGGTTGGACGTTTTCTTTCATGGTGTTCTGTCATGGTCTGAAGACAAAAATTTGATCCACTGAATCAGAACACATAGAGGAGAAATCAGAGGTGAACAGAAGAGAATGCCTGGTCAGCCCTGAGGCACCCAAGTCGCTGCCGCCTACGCCTTCCCCAAAGCCACAGGCGATCGCCCGGCCACCCTTCCCAAACGAGAAGTTCGCCTGACTTGGCACCCATCCTGGACAAGCAGCCCATGACCTGTGCAAATCGCGGTTGACCTAGCTCAGGTATTCTCCGAGCTTTTGAGCGTAATACTATTTCAGAACCTTGAAAAAATCTGCCATCAGCGTCAGTGCCTCTGGTGTAAGTTTGGCTCCGCGGTAGTCATCGTCTGGGTTGTCAACTGCGGTGGAGCTTCGCGATGAATCAGATCGAGCCACAAAATTGCTCTTTGTGGCTTTTTGTCCAGATTTGGAGTCAGATGAAGTTGCCGTCTTTGCTGCGCTTTTGGTTATGCGAGTTTTTGTGCGGGTTGGCATACGGTGGAGGTCGCTTAGAATCTAGATCGGTCTCAAGTATTAGAGATACTCTTTTCTCGCTATATGTCCAAGCGGTAATAAGAATGGCTGGGATAGCGGACTCTCTGGGATGGCTGACTCTGTCGATTGAGCACCACGTTTCCTGAATTAGCTGACTCTGGCTGGAACTAATTAGATAGATTACGCGGTCTAACGAAGGAAGACCGCATTTTTGGGGATTCATCGAAACTTTACAAAGTGGGATTTGCCTTTGCGTTGCCCTGCAAAGCGTTGATGCTCAAGGATTGTAGGTCTCCGAGCAACGCTATGTAACTGGGGGTGAGTACAGAGAACGAGGGCGATCGCCCTCACTCTGCGTTCAACCCAACATTCCGTGATACCCTTCTGTAAAGAATCGTAGCGACGGTTTTGCTACAAATTTTTTGATTGTTTCGCCAGGAAACCCCGAAAAACCGATCCGAATCTGTCCCTAATTTTGTCCCTGATCCTGAACAATCTGTCTCTGTCGGTGTGAGGTTGTTGTGATTCAAACGCTGAAATACACAGGCTTTTTGCAAGCCCTCGTCAAGCTGGGTTTCAAACTGGGCAAACGCTCCTGGTGGCTGACGGCAGTGCTGTGGCTGGTGGCGATCGCCCCTGCTCGTGCCGAACTTGACCTGCGCGTGTCGATCGAGCGCGACGTGCCCGCCGTGCAAATTGGTAGCAACACCGCCTCTGTTCTCAAAGATGGCTCTGGGCGGGTGCTGGGGCAACTTCCTCAGGGAACCTCCCTCATCGCTACGCCCGATACCGCAGGTCTGAGGGTGAACGACTGGCAACTTAGTGCTGTCTGGCTAGAGCCACAAAACGGCGGCTTTGTCTACATCGACAACCCCAACGACAACACGCGCGGCCGTTACTATCGCGGGCGAGTGCTGGTGGTTCCCACCTCCTCCGGACTAACTGCTGTAAATTATGTTGACCTGGAGGAGTACCTCTACAGCGTGGTAGGCAGCGAAATGCCCGCAAGCTGGCATCTGGAAGCCCTCAAAGCCCAGGCGGTTGCTGCCCGTACCTACGCCCTCTATCAGCGGCAAACCAGCGGCAACACCGTTTTCGACGTGGGGAACACAACCCGCTGGCAGGCCTATGGCGGCGCAGAAAAAGAAGCCAGCAGCACTATCGCTGCTGTGCGAGCAACCCGTGGGCAAGTGCTAACCTACAACGGGCAACTCATCAACGCAGTTTATCACTCCTCCTCTGGCGGGCATACGGAAAACTCCGAAGATGTATGGGTGAGTCCGCTGCCTTACCTGCGCGGCGTGCCCGACTATGACCAAGCAGCTCCCGTGTTCCAGTGGACAGAAACCTTTACGGCTGAGCAGATGCGGCAGCGCATTACGGGCGTTGGCAATATCCTCCGGTTTGAACTGGTACAGGCTTCGCCTAATCAGCGGTTGCGGCGGGTGCGTGTGGTAGGCGATGCAGGCAGCAGAGAGCTAACGGGCGATCAGATGCGGCAGGCGCTAAATCTCCGCAGCACCCTGTTTACAATTCAACCCCAGGCGGGTCAGGTGGCCAGCGCTCAGGGCGCAGCGGCTCCACCCAGCTTCCAGGTGACGGGGCGGGGCTTTGGGCATGGCATTGGTATGAGCCAGTACGGCGCGTTTGGCATGGCTTCCCAAGGCTCTAGTTATCGAGACATCGTGACGCACTACTATCGCGGGGCGATTCTGTCGCGCATTCGGGTGCAATAGCGCTGTCGCATAGTGGTTCTATTCCTGCGGTTTTGTGGATAGCGGTTCTATCGCGCCCAATTGGATCTCTTGCCGCTGCGTTAGCACCATCGCAATGTCTTTCTCATAGTAGGCGGCCTCGTTGATAAACACGGGAAACGCGACGGTTTCGCCTGTATAGGGCAGGGTTTCTCCGGTGAGTGAGAGAAACATTGGGTCACCAGGACTCAGTCTTTCGTAGTCCTGCCCCTGGAGTTGGGGATGGATCATAGCGGTGATTTGTCCCTCGGCATCTCTGGGGTAGGGTACCGTACCCAAATATCGATAAACAGTTAGCGGTTGTACCGCAGGCAACGGTTTGTCCCAGTTTTGCTGGTCTAGCACATCCAGGATTTGCTGAACCAGCGCCTC
The DNA here is from genome assembly GCF_001548395.1 of Leptolyngbya sp. O-77. Lineage (NCBI taxonomy): Bacteria > Bacillati > Cyanobacteriota > Cyanophyceae > Leptolyngbyales > Leptolyngbyaceae > Leptolyngbya > Leptolyngbya sp. O-77. The sequence goes on along the minus strand of NZ_AP017367.1, from coordinate 3,439,345 downwards.
GGTGCGCTGAAACAGGTCTGCCTGTAGCACGCCCTGAGCCACCGGGCCAACCTCCAGGCAAATACCAAACCGACCGAGCGATCGCAGCGCGTCTTGCTGTCGCCCTGAGTCGGCCGAACTGTAAATCCGCAGGTCGGGCTGTTGGGCGCTGAGGGCTGCTGCCAGTCTCAGTTTGAACGGGTGGTGATCATCCAGGATTAGCGTCATCCCCATGTTCGACGTGGTGCTGTGGATATCGAGAATGACATCGGCAGGTGTGGAGCCGGATGGCCCAAAGCGGCGGTTGATCTCTTGCGCCCGACGGATTTCATAATCGACGGGGTCTGGTAGTTCCAAATGGGCGCGATCGCAGCATCGGTTCATATCCTGATCGATGTAACGCACTCCAGCGGCGATCGCCTCCAGATTGCTCAGCAGTGTCATTGTCTCGAAACTGGGGCGCGAGATGAGTTGGGGAGCGTATTGAAATCTCCGGATCAGGTAAATTCCCGTCAACTCGTTGCCATGTGTGCCGCCGACCAGCAGTACTCGCCGAATCCTATCCATATTTCTATAGCTATCTCTATAGCTTGCCTTAGTGTCTTATTCATCTCCGACAGAACTTACCCGCCTGCGATGGAAATTTCGGGGTTGAATCGTGTTTCGCAGGCGCAGCTCATCAGAAACCTTTCAACTGCATTCCTTTTCTCTTAAATCGAGATGAGGCCAGAATAGCGCGAGAAGCCTGGGGATTGCCGCAGTTATAATGCCTTGATGTCGCTACAGCGTTTTTGAAGCTAGTGAGGCACACGGATGGTCAATAAGCCCTTGCCTCGTGAGGGCAGCATGTGCCTCACCCCGCAAGAAAATGCTGTACCTATGGCGATCGCACAGGAGGCTATGCACCCACCCTCAGGAAACGAGTGCTTTATATTCCTGTAGATGGAAAAGCCCTTCTCAAACCTATAACCAAGGGCGATCGCCCAGCATTACCTGTGAGGGATACCCGCAAAAACTCAGTGATTTATGCTGTGATACAGCAAGATTGAAACAGCGATTAGAGCTTTTAGGACTGCCCTAGACTAACTCTTATTTATGGGCAATTTGGGGTCGCTTTTGTATCTCAATCTCGCATCAAAAATCTCTGAGTTGAGGTGCTGAACGTGCTGAGTATTAACGCTTTACTTCTAGTTGAACCTGCTGTATCGGCTGCCCAAGATGGGGCGGGCATATCGCTGGCTGCGGTCTTTGTCGTCGGCTTTTTGGCAGCGGCTGGCTTGGGTTCTATTGCCTGGTATAACTCGCGCCGCCCGACGGGTTGGGAAAATAAAGAGCGCCCTGACGTTGTGCCCGAAGTCGATCCAAACCCCCATGTTTAGTCTAGAAGTTTAATCTGGAATTTGATTGGAATTCGGCAAAAACCGAATCAGAGCTTACTGAGACAAGCGGAGCCGTTGAGCTTGGTTTTAATTCAAGCTTTTCGAGAAGTTTTTGATAGCTTTCAATGGTTATCTGAGAGCTTTTAGCGCTTTAGCGATCGCCATTCCATCGCCATGCAAAGCTTCTTGAAAACCTTTTTGCACACTTGTTTGGAATATTTGGAGGACAGTGCTATGTCAACGAACGAACGAGTCGAACGAGATACCTACGATCGCGGCATTATTCCTGCGGAAACGGCTGCTCGCAAAGAGCGCGAAGGCGATGCCTACAAGCAAACGCCTACCGCAGAAGGCGACATCGACACCGCAGGCGGCTACACCGTAGATAACGAAGGTTTGATCAATAACTTTGCGGTCGAACCGGAAATGTATTACGAAGTGCCGGGTGATTTGAAAGCCAAGGAAGAGGCAGAGGAAGCGGCCCGCGCGGCGGAACTTGCCGAGATCAACGACACCGACGAAGATGGCAAGCTAACTGAAGATGGAGACAACCGCAGCAAAGGGGTTGGCGTTATCTAGAGCTACGTGACGCGATTCAGGTGAATGAAATAAGCGAAGCACTCCAGCAAGGCAGATATGGCAGGGATAGCATCTGCAACTAACTGGCTGGGGCTTCGCTTGTTGATGTCTCGCTTGTTGCTGTCTCTAATGTGTCTGCTTTTGGAAAAGCAGTTTCTAGCTTGCCAAAGCGGGCAATCGGATAAAAGCGGAACACGGCGCGGCCGATGATGTTTTCAACAGGCAAAAACCCCCAAACGTGGGAGTCGTTGCTGTTGTTGCGGTTGTCGCCCATGACGAAGACATGGCCGGGTGGCACCGTCACAGGACGCATTTCGTAGCCCGGTGGCTCTGCAATGTAGGGTTCCGTCAGGGGTTCTCCGTCGATCCAGACCTTGCCCAAGTGAACCTGCACGGTTTGTCCTGGCTGAGCAATGACGCGCTTGATGAATGCTTGGTCGGTGGTGTAGCCCAACTGCTGAAGCTGGGCGGGCGGGTCAAACACCACAATGTCGCCCTGTTCTGGCGGATGCAGCCGATAGGACACTTTTTCCACCACCAGGCGATCGCCCACTTGCAGCGTCGGCACCATCGAGTCCGATGGGATATACCTCGGCTCCGCTACAAATAGCCGAATCACGAGCGCCAGCGCCAGGGCGATCGCCAAAACCAGCCCATTCTCTCGCTGGGTTTTCCAAAAGCCAGCGCTGCGCTGAGTTTGCAGGTTTGCGCGATCGCCCACCAGTGTTTCGGGTGAGCTTGGGGAAGTGACCGTTGGGCTGGGTTCGCTGGCATTGGGCAGCGAAGCGTCTGAGGCGGGCGGGTCACCGGGCGGAGTCGTCATGGGAAAATGCAGGCGGCTAAGCAGTGCGGTTAAAAGGCGTAAAACGATTCTGAGCGTACCTGGTCTAGTTTAGCCCCCAGCAGCACCGCTATATCCTGAAGCTGGGCTGGGCGATCGCCCACCGCGCAAATGTCTACATCCACCCCAGTCCAGTCAATGCCCAACTGGGTCAACGTTTGGCAGATCTGAGCCGGCCGCGTGGGTAAATAGCAGAACGCTGCCCACTGCTGCGAGAGCGCTTGCCAATACGCCTCGTAGGGCAAACAGTCCGGCGTTTCTGGATTCGCCTGCACCAGCCACACGGGTTGGTCAAAGTTCTCCTCGTAGAGCCAGTCGATCTGGCTTTTAGCGGGGCAATGCCCGAACCCTCGGGCAATATACAGGCGCGGCCGATCGGGAACTTGCGCTAGCGTCATCAAGCCGTAGGGGCCGCGCAGGGCGATCGCCCCGCCAACGGGTAAATCTTGTAAATAGGCGGAACTCCAGCCCACCCGCGACACGCACAGTTCGACTTCTGGGCAGCGCGAGGGCGACGACGCGATGGAGTAAATCTTGCTGAACTGCTTGCCGTCTCGCTGAAATCGGGGCCACACTGACTGCCCAGGCCAAAACCGAAAATCTGCTGATCAAGCTGCAGCGAATCGCCTGAATTGTGGGCGTGAGGGCGATCGATGACACAAAACCGTAGCCACGCAATCCATCGCCGGATAAGCAATCGGTGCAGGGGCGATCGCCGAACGAACCCCAGGCGCACCAACCTCCGACAAAAGAGGCTGTCGCCGTTCTAAATTGTGCATTCTCACCTCGACCCGTGCATCGCGGGCATCGCAATGGACAACATCGGGCGGGCATTCTGACTTTGAGGCGGGTTTTGCCTAATGCGCTCCGGCAAGGCTCAAACCCCTCATTCACAGTTGCGGCACAGCGCCGGATTTGCACCGGACTTTCCCCACAGAGTTGGCAAAACCGAGGGGCGATCGCCCCATAGATTCCCCAATTCTGCTACCTGGACTGATCCCCCAGGCAACCCAAATTCGTCCCGAAATTGTAGCTCGAATCCGGCTGCTTCGGGGCACGAAGCCTGACCCCTAACCCCTGACTCCTGACCCCTAACCTCCGTTCACTTGGTCAGCGGCTGCTTGCGAGTCGAGCCGCTGAGTTGCCGCAGCCGCTTTGCGCCCAGCTTTGCGCCTTTGGCCCAGGGCACTTCATGCAGCAGCGTGTAGAAGCTGGGGATGATAAACAGCGTCAGCAGCGTCGCCAGCGACAGACCCGAAAACACGACAATGCCCAGCGGCCGCAGGAATTCTGACCCTTCGCCAATGCCCAGCGCCAGCGGAAACATCCCCAGCACGGTGGTAATGGTGGTCATCAGGATGGGCTGGAGGCGCTGCGGCGCGGCTTGCAGCATGGCGCTGCGGTGGTCTAACCCTTGCTCTTCGCGGATTTGATTCGCCAGTTCTACCAGAATGATGGCGTTGTTGACCACAATGCCCACCAGCAGCACAGCGCCCACGATCACCGTCGCGCCGATCGCCGTCTGGGTTAGGAACAGGCCGAAAATGCCCCCCGCCAGCGCCAGGGGAACCGTCAGCATGATCACCAGCGGATCAACCAGCGAGTTGTATTGCACCGCCATCACCACAAACACCAAGAAGGCGGCCAGCCCCCCCAGCAGAATTAGGGACGAGCGGACTTCCTGGGCGCTTTGGGCACTGGCGCTGGGCAGGCGGCTCACGCCTTCGGGCAGCGTCAGGCTCGCCAGGATTGCGTCTGACTCGGCGATCGCATCGCTGAGGTTTGCGCCATCCACCAGGTTGCCTACGATTTGGACAATTTGCCGCTGGTTGATCCGCTGAATTTCTCCAGGCGCTTCGCCAGCCTCGATCCGCGCCACGTCGGCCAGCCGCACAAGCTGACCACCGCTCGTAAAGACGGGCAGTTGGGCAAGCTGGGCTGGGCGCTGGATGGCATTGTCGGCAAGCTGCACGCGGATATCTACCAGGCGATCGCCCCGCTGGAGTTGCGTGGGCACTGATCCCGTAATGGCGGTTTGAATCGTGTCGCCAATATCTTCGGTGGAGAGGCCCAACTGCGAAGCTCGCTCCCAGTCTGGGCGCACCTGGATTTCGGGCTGCGCCTGATCTGCATCGGGGCGATAGCGGGCCTGCCGGGCCTGCGAATCCAAGGCTGCCAGCACTTCGCGTCCCGCCTGTTCCAGAGAACGGGTGTCACTCCCCTGGAGCAGGATATCTACATCGGCCCCGCGCACGGGCGAGTTGTTCACAATCAACCCCCGCACCGATTCTGGACTCAGCCGCAGGCGCGTTCCCACCAGGTTCAGCCGATTCAGTTCGGCGGTCATCCGCTCAGTAAACTCAGCCACATTGGTTCCCGGCCTCAGGGTAATGGTGCTGGAGCCGCGCAGGGGGTTGGCGTTGGTGTTTGTGCCAAACAGCGACCCGCCTGCGGTGGAAAAGAGATACTCCACTTCGGGCTGTTGTAGCAAAATCTGGTCGGCCAGTTCCATCACCCGGCGGTTGTCTGCTAGGGAGGTGCCGGGGGCAAACTGGGCGTTGAGCCGGGCCTGGCCCGTGTTGATGCGGGGCAAAATCTCCTGCGGAAGTTGGCCCGCCATCCAGAAGCTCGTACCGCCAAACAGGGCGATCGCCAGCCCAATCACCACCAGCCGATGCCGCAGCACCCACGATAGCCCCCGCACATAGGTATGGGTCGCATCTGCCAGCCGCGCTCGAAACGCCCGCAGCGGAGCCGAATCGCCCACCCGACTCGACCAGCGCACCGCCAGCAGCCGCGAGGTCAGCATGGGCACCACCGTCAGCGCCACGATCAGCGAAGCTGCCACCGCAAAGCTAATGGTCAGAATCAACTGGCTAAACAACAACGAAAAGAAACCGCCAATCAGCAAAAAGGGCAACACAGACACCAGGTTGGTGGTTGTAGACGCGACCAGCGCCGACTCTAGCTGCTGGCTGGCCAGTTCCGCCTGGCGCAGGAGAAATGCCGTCGCGCTGACTTGTTTGCCTGTGCGTCCACGGGTCACATTGTCAGCATCGCTGCTGGGGTCATAGTCGTGTCCACGGCTGGCATAAATCCCGTTGCCATTCCCATTCCCGTTGCTATTTCCGCTTCCATTCCCGTTGCCATTGCCGTTGCCATTGCCATTGCCGTGTCCATTGCCGGAATCGTGACCGTTGCTATGTCCATTGCTGTAACCGTAATCATTCCCGCCGCTGTTCGATTCATCTGGTATTTCCACATCCTCGGTCGTGGAGTATTCAGCAGTCTCAATGCTGTTTACGGCGCGGCGACGCTTGGCGGCCTCTACGCCCTGCACGATGCTCTCCAGCATCACGATGGAGTTGTCTACCACAATGCCCACGCCCAGCGCCAGACCGCCCAGGCTAAACACGTTCAGCGTCAGCCCAAAAGTGCCCATGAGCAAAATTGCAATCAGCGTAGCCAGGGGAATGGCGAATACGATGATCAGGGTTTGGCGGAGTGAGCCTAGAAACAGGAGGACGGCGATCGCCGCCAGCAGCGCCCCGATTAGTCCCGACATGGCCACGTTGGAAATCGAGTTGCGAATAAACCGCGACTCGTCCAGCGTGGTGCGAACCGCCATGCCCGTTGGGAAGAGTCCCGCTTGCTCCAATTCTGCTAGCCGCTGCTTCACCCCTTCTACCACCGACACTGTATTGGCATCGGGCTGCTTTTGAATGCTAACCTTGACCGCCGGGTCGCCGTTCAACGTCACAAAAATCCGCTGTTCCTCAGTGCCATCCACCACCTGCGCCACATCTCGCAGGTAGACGCGCCGCGCTTCTGGAAAACTGCTGGTCGATACCTCGCCGCCAGACGCGCTGCTGGCCCCGTTTACGGGCAGCGACAGATTCCGCAGTTCCTCTGCCGACTGGAACCGTCCGACGGTGCGGATCAGCACTTCTGCTTCCCCGCCTCGCAAGCGCCCACCCGACACGTCCTGATTGCGCCCCCGCAGGGTATTGAGCAGATCGGTCAAGCCTACGCCCAGCGCTTGCAGACGATTGATGTCTACATTCACCTGCACCTCTTCGCGCACGCCGCCCGACACATCCACACTGGCCACCCCCGGCACCACCGACAGTTCCCGCGCCAGTTCTTCGTCGGCAAACACGCGCAGATCAACCGACTGGAGCGAATCGGATGTCAGCGCAAACTCATACACCGGAAGCTGGGACGGGTCGAACTTAAAAATTCGCGGCTCTTGAATCGTGTTGGGCAATCGGCTGCGGGCACGATTGAAGGAAGCCGTTGCGTCGTTTAAGGCGCGATCGATATTGCCCCCAGGACGAAAGTAAAGGTCTACGCTGACCTGCCCCTCCCGCGTTTGGGAATAGATTTGCTGCACGCCATCGGTGGCCGAAAATGCCTGCTCTAGCGGTCGCGTAATCTCGTCCACCGCCACTTCTGGCGCAACCCCCGGCGCATCCACCCGCACCCCAATGCGCGGATAGGTAATGGACGGCAGCAAATCCACCGGCAGCCGCACCAAGAAGAAAACTCCCAGGACGATGGCCGTCAGGGTAAGCATGAGCGTGCCGATGTGGCGGCGGATGGAGAGGGTGCTGAGGGAGGTCATGGGTATAGAGAGGGGGGGAGGGGGAGAGTGTAGGGGGGGTGGAGTGAGGGAAGAGAGAAGAACGAAGAGAGAAGAACGAAGAGAGAAGAACGAAGAGAGAAGAACGAAGAGAGAAGAACGAAGACAGAAGAACGAAGACAGAAGAACGAAGAGAGAAGAAGTTCCGTTCTTCGTTCTTCGTTTTTCGTTCTTCGTTTTTTCCGTCCCTCCCTTCAACCTTCAGACAGAATGCTCAGCCGAACGGTTTGTCCGTCTTCTAGGGGGCGGCTGCTGCGGAGGACAAAGGATTCACCAGGCTGGAGGCCGGAGAGGATTTCGATGCGACCGTTCGCGCGATCGCCCACCTGCACGGGTCGAGCAACGGCTCTGGCTTCTGCACCCTCGCCTTGCACCACAAACAGCACCGAGTCGTTGCCTTCGCCGCCTGCTTCTAGTGCTTCTTCGGGAATCACCACGCGGCCAGCTTGCCCCGTCTGAAACTGCACCCGCGCCAGCAGACCGCTCCCCAGTCGGCGGCTGCCGGAGTTGGGAATGACGACCTCAACGGGGACGAGTCGAGAACTGGGGTCGGCGGCGGGCGAAATGCGGCTGACGCGCCCCACAAAGGTTTCGTCGGGAAAGGCATCCAGCCGGACTTCAACAGCCTGGCCGACCTGGAGTTGCCCCAGGTCAAGTTCTGAGACCTGCACGGCCACCTTGAGGGCACTGAAGTCGCCCACTTTCAGAACTTCGTTGCCCGGTTGCACCAGGTTGCCTGGTTCTGTCAGTCGTTCCAGGACAATGCCCGTGAGGGGCGCGGTCAGCAGGCTGAAGGTCTGGCGTTCGCGGGTTTCGGCGACGGTGGCCTGCTGGGCCTGGACGCGGCGCTGGGCAGCGACGACCGCCCGTTCGCGGGTGCGGATGCGCTCCTGAGCCGAGCGGAACACCTGCTCAGCGGAGAGGGCGGCGGTTTTCGCCTGGTCTGCTTGCTGCTGGGAAATGGCTCCCTCGGCGGCCAACTTTTGCAGGCGATCGCTATCTAGCCGGGCCTGTTGCAACTCTACCTCGGCCTGAGCCGCCTGAGCGCGGGCATCGCTCACCTCTGCCTGCGCCTGGGCAACCTGCGACTCCAGTGCCGCTAGCTCGGCTCGATCCTGGTTGACCGCTGCCGACAGCAGCCGACTATCCAGCCGTCCCACCACCTCGCCCTCTCGCACCGAGTCGCCCACGTCTACACCCAATTCCAGGAGCCGTCCCTCTGCCTGCGATCGCAGCGATGCCTGCCGCACGGGTTGCGTTGTGCCTGTGTAGGTAGGCGCTTCCTGCAAAGAGCCAGTTCGGGCGATCGCCGTTTCCACCGAAGCCGGGCCGCCTTGCCCCGGCCCACCCGGCCCGCCGCCCGGTCGCCCGCCGCTGGGGCCGCCTGGTTGCCCTGGCTGGGTCTGCTGCGCCTGCGCCGTTTCCGAGGGAATGCGGCATCCGGCGATCGCCACTAGCCCCACCAGAGAACAGGCGAGAAACAGGGCAAGGTTTGAACCGCGAGGCAGACGACCGCCCTCCGCAGGCTGACGATTCCAGAGAGACGAGAGAGAGCGCAGCATAAATATCAAGTTTGAGGACAGGACTTGAGGGCAAAGTAGCTGGAGGTCAAACAGCGAACCTGAATCTTTTTAGAGACTTGAAAGGCTTGAGGGAGGCGCTTTGCCAAACAGGGGCGGCAGACGCGAAACCCAGGCGCAGAATTCCGGCTGGAGACTGCTACGGAAGTCAGCGACGAGTCAGGTTTGGCGGAAGACCAGCGCGGGGCGCGAATTGGGCGTGAAGTTGGCGAATCACGGGCGGCTTGCAGAAAAAGCCTGAGCCGTGCAAACCCGGCGCATTAGCGGGCATGGGGTACGAGCGATCGCCTTCCGGCAATCGTTACGCTTTGTAAACTTCGCCCTTACCCTAGTATTAACTGCCTCATCATACCTGGGCAATCTACCTCTAGAGATATAGGAAGACCCAGAAACCCAGTCTGGGCGTGACTATTTTCCTATTGACCCAGATCTTGCTCCAGACTCGCGGGCCTGGGGAACGAGGGATTGGGCAGCGCGTTGCAACGGCAACAGCAGGCACAGCGGCAGGTTGAAGCGGTTGAGGGCATAGGGGCTGGTCGGCAGCCTCGCCGGGGGCCGTGATAGTCGCTGCCGCCAGTTTTAAGGAGAGAATGGCGATCGCACAGGGCTTCCAGTCGCTCAATTTGACCCGGCGTATGGGGACGGGGTGATACACCTCCAGACCCATGAGTCCGGCATCCAGCAGCGCCGTCAGCGTCTCTTCTAGCGGCCCGCCGCGAAACAGATAGGGATGGGCCCACACGGGCACTGCGCCACACTCGCGCAGCAGACGCACGCCGTCCGTCGCCAAAAACTTTTCGTATTGCACGTAGGCCGGCCCGTCATCGCCCAAAAACCGCTCGAAGGCTTCCTGCGCCGTTTGCACATAGCCCGCCTTCACCAAGGCACTGGCAATGTGGGGGCGACCCGGAGCCATGCCCGCGCCCAGTTCTGGCAGCATGATGGGACAGCCCAACTCGGCTAGCTTGTCGAGCATCTGCTGGGCACGGCGCTTGCGGCCAGCGATATGGTCTTGCAGCACGGGCGCAAGCCTGTCGGGGTTTGGGTAAAAACCGAGCAGGTGCAGCGAGCGATCGCCCCAAACCGTACTCAGCTCTACCCCAGGGACGATTTCCAGGGAATTTTCCAGAGAATTTTCTAGAGAATGCTGACGGGCAGCGGCGATCGCCTCCTCCCAGCCCGCCAGCGTGTCGTGGTCAGTAATCGCCAGCGCCTTTACGCCCGCCGCTGCGGCCGCCTGCACCAGTTCCGCTGGGGTCAGCGTTCCGTCAGAGTACGTGGTGTGGCAGTGAAGTTCCAGCATGGCGATGGGCGAAATGGCTCCCGTGACCTAACTCAACACCCAGTTCACCAGCGTCCGCACGCCAAAGCCCGTGCCGCCCGCGTTGTTATAGCCGCTGTCTTTGTCGTTCCACACGGGGCCCGCCACGTCCAGATGCGCCCAGGGTGTGTCTTTGACGAACTGCTTTAGAAACAGCGCCGCTGTGATCGCGCCGCCCGCCCGTGGGCCAGTGTTCTTCATGTCGGCCACCACCGACTTCATGCCGTCGAAGTATTTTTCCTCCAGCGGCATCCGCCAGAACTTTTCGCCTGCGGGTTCTGCCGCCGCCAGGATTGCCGCCGCCAATTCGTCACTAGGACTCCACAGCCCGGCCATGTCTTCGCCCAGCGCCACGATGCACGCACCCGTCAGCGTAGCCAGATCGACAATCGCCTCCACGCCCAGCTTTTCGGCAAACACCAGCGCATCGGCCAGCGTCAGCCGCCCTTCAGCATCGGTGTTGTTGATTTCGATGGTTTTGCCATTCGAGGCAGTAAGGATATCACCGGGGTGCATGGCGTGGCCGCTGATCATGTTTTCCGTGACGGCGCTGATGAAGTGGACTTCTACATCTGGCTGAATTTGGGCGATCGCCTTGGCCGCGCCAAAGGTGGCCGCCGCGCCGCCCATATCGGTCTTCATCATTTCGATACCGCTGCCCGCGCCCTTGATGTTCAGCCCGCCGCTGTCGAAGGTGAGGCCTTTGCCGACGATGGCCAGCTTCTTGCGGGGTGTGCCTGCGGGCCGGTAGGTCAGGTGGATAAATTTGGGCGGCAGGTCAGAGGCTTTGGCCACGCCCAAAAACGCGCCCATGCCCAGTTTTTCGCACTCGGCCTGCTCCAGAATTTCGATCTCCAGACCATACTCGCGGGCGATCGCCTCTGCCGTTTCCGCCATTGTGATCGGCGTAACGATATTGGCCGGGGCGCTCACGAGCTCCCGCGCCAGGATTACGCCCAGCGAAATCTGGCGGGCCCGAGTCAGCGCGGCATCTTGCCCTTCTAGCCCCAGCAAATCGACCCGCTCCAGCGGCGGTGCTTTTTTGTCGTCTTCGCCCGATTTGAAGCGGCTGTCTTGATGCAGGGTGAGTTCAATTCCTTCGGCGATCGCCTGTGCCGTGGCAGACGCATCTTGGTTCCAAAGCGGGAGGCTCAGCCCCAGCGTCTTTGCCTTTTCGCGCTTGGCCATCCGGGCCGCCGCAGCCGCCGCCCGCCGCAGCCCGTCTAGCGTCAGATTCTCCGCCTTGCCCAGGCCCACAATGCCAATTTTTCGCACCGGACTGTTCGACCCGACGCGGGCTGCCGCGCTGCTGTCCGGTTTGCCCTTAAACTCGACTTCAGCAATGAGTTCTTGCAGCGTGCCCGCCAGCTTTTCGTCCAGCGCTGCCAGGTCGCCGCCCAGGTCTATGCCGTCTTCAAACAGACCCACCACCAGCAGATCGCCTGACCATTCCAGCAGTGGCGTATTAATCCCTCGCAGCTCCATCGTGCCCTACTTTTCACTAGTTCTAAGATTTCTTTCCAGTATTGCGTAATTTGCAGACAGTGGCTCAGAGAATTGGGGAGGCGAGCAAAGGAAGTGATGCAGGAGCGGCGCGGGCGAACCGAGCATTCCAAATCCTGCATCAGCCCGCTTCTCTGACGGTTGCCAAAATCGTCTGGGCGACCTGCCTACTGTTCCAATAGCTGCCGTGGGCGCTGCCGCCGTTCGCTAGGGAGAGGAAGGTGCTTTTGAAAGGGCTGGCGACCCACTCCATCGGGCCGCCACCGCTGGTCAGCACGTCCTGAATATTTAGGTATTCTGCTTTTGCGCCCTGGGGTGCCAGCAGTTGGGGAATGACCGTCGCCAGCGGATAGGCGATCGGGTCGCCAGGATGGGCGTAGTTTTTCCAGGGGAGGGGCCGCTGGCGCTGTTGGTAAAGCGCAGCCAGAAACTTCTCCAGTCCTAGCGTGATGTCGTGGGTAAATACGGTTCGCGTTTCCTGAATCGTGAGCGTCGCAGGAGCCATTTCCTCGCGCTTGAGGTTGATCAGGTTGGCCAGGGCAATGGGGGAACCCATTGTGTGGATGCTGGTGATGGGAATGCCGTCGGCCAGGTTGGGTTCCACGCCAAAGAGGGCGCTGCGGATGGTTTGCACGTCTTGGTGACCGGGGATTTTGGGATCGTCCCAGCGGCCAGCAAAGAGAATGTCGAACAGGATCACGGTGCCCCAACTGTGGGTAATGAGGTGGAGGCGATCGCCCGCCTGTCGAGCGCTCAGAAATTGCAGCGATTGGGCCAGCAGCAGCTTGGCCACCTCCGAGCCGATGTAGCGGCTGATGTAGAGCGCCGCGTCGCCCATAAACGGGATGATCCGCGTTTCGCGGAAGTCTCGAAACCAGAACTTTGACCAGTCGGGCGATCGCGCAAACAGGTCTTTTAGTTCTGCTTCCGCCTGCTTCATCAAGCTATACCATTGCAACTCCTGCATTTTGAGCGTGAGCGGGCTGGCAGAAGCTTGGTTGAGTCGGGTGATCTGGTGGATTAGGGCTTCTGCGTAGTTGGCGCTGTCTGCATCGGCCCGCTGGGGACGAACATTCACGCCATGCACAAACAATAGATAGTCGGTGGCCATGGGGCAAGCCTCCCGCCCAAGAACGCCCCCAACCTAGCACAGCCACTTTGCGGGGTTGCTGAATATTGCGAAGGATTCACAGAGCTTGCAGCGCAGGTCGAAAATTGGGAGCAGTCGATTTTGGATTTTGGATTTGCGATTTTGGATTTGCGATTTTGGGGTAGAAATTTAGCGTCTGCGGGGCTTCCAGCCATTGTTCCTTGGCTTCGCTCAGAAGAATGAATCTTTGGCTTGGGCGGGGAGCGTCGCTATAAATTGCTGAATTTTTGACCAGACGCGCTCCACCAGGTCTGGATCTTCGGTATCGAACCAGTGGATGGACGGATCGGCGCGAAACCAGGTGCGCTGGCGTTTGGCAAACTGGCGCGTGTGCAGCGCAGTGAGGGCGATCGCCTCCTCCAGCGAAATCTCTCCCGCCAGATATTGCCGCATTTCCCGATAGCCCAGCGTATCCAGCAGCGGCAGGTCTGCGCCATACTTCGCCACCAGCCCCGCCACTTCGTCCACAAAGCCCTGCGCCACCATCTGCGCGGTGCGCGTTTGAATGCGCTGCATCAGCGGGTCGGGGTCGCCTTTGGCAACAGTAGCCAGACAGTCCAGCCCAAGCTGCAAAATCGGGTAGGCGGGCGGCTGTTCGCCCTGCTGCGCCGACATGGGGCGACCTGTGACATAAAACACTTCGAGCGATCTCAGCGTCCGCACCTGATCATGGGGGTGAATTTTATGGGCGGATGTAGGATCTACCTGCTTCAGGAGGTCGTAGCAGAAGGACTGCCCCAGCCTGGTCAACTGCGATCGCAGGTCTGGCTGGGGAGCTACCTGAGGAATGCGGAGACCCCGCGTGATGGCGCGGATATAGAGGCCCGTGCCGCCCACCAGGAAGGGGGTTGAGGCGGTGGTGGCAGGTTCTTCAACACTCCCAACCTCTGACACGCTGATGGCTGCCTGCCCGCAATGGAAGGCTTCAATCAACTCGGTGGCTTGCTGCTGATACTCGGCGACCGTGAGCGTGTGCGTGGGGTCACAAACGTCTAGTAAATAGTGCGGAACTTGCTGCTGTTCTTGAGAAGAAGGTTTTGCAGTGCCAATATCGAATTCGCGATACACTTGGCGGGAGTCGGCGTTGAGGATAACGCCATTGAGCCGGGGCGCTAGGTTTAGCGCCAAACCCGACTTTCCAGCGGCAGTGGGCCCACAGATTACGATTAGAATGGGGAAAGACGGGTTTAGTACAGAGGTATTATAATGCAAGGTGGGAAGTTGGGGATGCAGCAGGCTGAAAATGACTGATGGTAAACCTTCTGGCTAGATTTGGGAGAGTGATTTCGATGGTGCAATAGCGATCAGGGCGATCGCCCCTCAGCCATCTTAGCCATAGGGTTCTGAAGCGCTGCTCAATTCAGGCAAAACGAGGACACCCAAAGAAGCATCGAAGAAGCCTCAAAAAGGAAAACTGGATTGCCGAGTCAAACCTTGCTCCTGTCGCCCCTGGAAGCGCATCTAAGCCTTTTGTGATATAATTTTGGATAGATTTGGTGTTTCGGCTTCTAGCTGACCTTTTAAGTCAATTTATTGGGCGATCGCCACAGTCAGGCAATCCCTATTTTAGACCAGTGCGTCTTAGACCCGTTTACCAAAAGCAGCAAACCCACCTAATCACGCAGATCATCGGCAAACCGTCAGGCAGCCATCAGTAAACCATCAGGAAGCCCGCCCGATTCAGTCCATCACCTGCTCGATCTATAAAATTCTTTCTAGGTTTCTCTATTAAGCTAACGTTTGGAGCGCTTCATCCATGACGACCAACTACGATGCTGAACAAATTCAAGTCCTAGAGGGCTTGGAAGCCGTTCGCAAGCGTCCGGGGATGTATATCGGCAGCACGGGGCCGCGGGGGTTGCATCACCTGGTCTACGAGGTGGTGGATAACTCGGTAGACGAAGCGCTGGCTGGCTATTGCACACATATCCAGGTCACCCTCAACGCAGATGGATCGGTTACGGTGACTGACGACGGCCGGGGCATTCCTACAGGCATTCACCCGCGCACGGGTAAATCGGCACTGGAAACGGTGCTAACAATTCTGCACGCGGGCGGCAAGTTTGGACAGGGCGGCTACAAAGTATCTGGCGGCCTGCACGGTGTCGGCATTTCCGTGGTGAACGCGCTGTCGGAATGGGTGGAGGTCACCGTCTGGCGCGATAAGAAGGTTCACAAGATGCGCTTTGAGCGCGGTCTGACCAAAGGCGAAATGGACATTCAGCCTTACAAAGAAGACCGCACGGGCACGTCTGTCACGTTTATGCCCGATATTGCCATCTTCACTACGGGCATCGAGTTTGACTACAACACGCTGGCGGGCCGCTTGCGGGAGCTAGCGTATCTGAATGCGGGCGTAGAAATTACCTTTACCGACAATCGCCTGGAGTTGCTAAAAAGCGACGAGCCGCGAGTCGAAACCTACCACTATGCGGGCGGCATTCGGGAATACGTGGAATACATGAACCACGAAAAGCAGCCGCTCCACGAAGAGATTATCTACGTGCAGGGTGAGCGCAACAACGTGGAAGTGGAAGTGGCGCTGCAATGGTGCGTGGATGCCTATTCCGATAATCTGCTGGGCTTTGCCAACAATATCCGCACAGTAGACGGCGGGACACACCTGGAAGGGCTGAAGGCCGTGCTGACGCGGACGATGAATGCGATCGCCCGCAAGCGCAACAAGCTGAAAGAATCAGATTCCAACCTGGCGGGTGAAAACGTCCGCGAAGGCTTGACGGCGGTGATTTCCGTCAAAGTGCCCGACCCGGAGTTTGAAGGACAGACAAAAACCAAGCTGGGCAATACGGAAGTGCGCGGCATTGTGGATACGCTGGTGGGCGAGGCGCTGAGCGAATACCTCGACTTTCGCCCCAATGTAGCAGATGCAATTCTTGAAAAAGCCATCCAGGCCTTCAATGCAGCCGAGGCAGCGCGGCGGGCGCGAGAATTGGTGCGCCGCAAGTCGGTGCTGGAGTCTTCCACGCTGCCAGGTAAGTTAGCAGACTGTAGCTCTCGCGATCCGGGCGAGTCAGAAATTTTCATCGTGGAAGGCGATTCGGCGGGCGGATCGGCAAAGCAAGGGCGCGATCGCCGCTTTCAGGCCATTCTGCCGCTGCGGGGTAAGATCCTCAATATTGAAAAAACAGACGATGCCAAGATCTACAAAAACACGGAGATTCAGGCGCTGATCACGGCGCTGGGTCTGGGCATCAAGGGCGAAGAGTTTGACGCATCGCAACTGCGCTATCACCGCATCATCATCATGACGGACGCAGATGTGGACGGCGCGCACATCCGCACGCTGCTGCTCACGTTTTTCTATCGCTATCAGCGGTCGATGGTGGATCAAGGCTATGTCTATATCGCCTGTCCGCCGCTCTACAAGATCGAGCGCGGCCGCAACCACTACTACTGCTACAGCGATCGCGAACGGGATCAGCTCATCGCCAGTTTCCCCGAAAACGCCAAAGTGGAAACTCAGCGCTTCAAAGGTCTGGGCGAAATGATGCCGCAGCAGCTTTGGGACACCACCATGAACCCCGACAGCCGCACGCTCAAGCGCGTAGAAATTGAAGACGCAGCCGAAGCCGACCGCATCTTTACCGTGCTAATGGGCGATCGCGTGGCCCCCCGCCGCGAGTTCATCGAAACCTACGGCCCGAAGCTCAACCTTACCGACTTGGACATTTAGGTTTTTGGGACATTTAGGGTTTTGGCTTGCAGCTTATCTTTGGTGCTGTAGGGGCGACTCAGCACAGAGGTGGTCATAAGTTGGTGCCCTTACAAACGGTTCTCACTCAGTCTGTCCATGCTGTGAATGCTGTCATATCAAATCTCCAAAGATCTGCTACATATAAGAAGACGTTAGAGCTAGCCGCCATGAGTGGAGTCCTCAAAATCGATATTGCTGAAACAGCAGAAGGGTAGTGCCATTAGGTAAAGGATGGGGAAAAATCAGTTGTTTGCTCTCGTTGCAGTTTCTCTCGAATCTTTTGGTTGTAGTGATGGATGAAGTTCCAAATCGCCCCAATGTGATTTTCGAGCTTCTTTGAAAATGACAAACTCCGTCGCACTAACCGGGAGATGCGCTGGCGCAACGTATTATTTAATCGCTCAATATGACTCGTTAAACCCGAATCTTTATCCACTGCAAAATGCCGTTTACTGGGCAGTACACTCCTATAAGCGTAAATCCGTGCATACTGACGGTATTGACGAGGTAGAGACTGCCATAACGCTTGTGCCGATTGAGCAGAACGGTTTCCCACATGACACCCGATAATTTCACGGCTTGCTCTATCAATCGCCAGCCAGCCCCAGTGTTTGTTGCCCTTCTCATCCACAAATGAGCACAACTCATCCATCTGCACCACCAGTCGGCACGTTGGTTTGGCAACCACCTCCGCTTGCTGAGGTACCTCGGCATAGCTAGCATTCACGTACTGTTGCAACCAACTCTCGGACAATTGCAGCACCCGGGCAATGCCAGCAAGGGGAATGCGTTCGAGCAGCATGCAATCAATCAGCGCACAGGTGTCCTTGTCTTTCGGTTTCCATTGAGGATTCTCCACAAACTGACGACCACAATCGCGACATTTATAGTTTTGTTTGCCCCGACGAGTTGTGCCATTTTTCATGATGTCATCGGAATCACAGCTCGGGCAGAGGAGATACGGCTTCATGATGGATCAAGTTCGTGAGTGGGTACACAATCAGGGCTGCTCTATAATCTCTATAATATCGACTCCTAATTTTCTCCGTCCTTTATTAAAGGGTACTACCAGCAGAAGAACTCAAAGCCGTCTTGGAACAACAGCAACGGTCATCTCAGCGCTGTAAAGTATAGGTGTTGTGGTGGTTAAAAACAGGACAAGCGAAGCGTGTTGAGCAGTTAGCCCAACTGAGCGGTTGCCATCGCACGACCGTGTCTCGTTGGCTGAGGCAGTATCGACAGAGTGGACTCGCAGCGTTGGTGAAGGTGGCATCTCGCAGTGGACGACCGCGAGCGATTAGCGGTGAAGTCCTGGCAGCTTTGGAGCGGGAACTGCAAGATCCAGAAGGCTTTAGCAGTTATGGAGCGGTGCAGCAGTGGCTCGCAGCGGTGCAGGGTCAACTAGTCCCCTACAAGACGGTGCATAAGACGGTGCGCTATCGGCTCAAAGCGAAGCTCAAAGTGCCCCGTCCGGTGTTCCAGAAGCAGACTCCTGGGGCGTGCGAGTCCTTTCAGCAAACCTTGCAGCCCAGATCAGCCAGTCGATTCCGCCAGCCTTGAGACAACGCTATGCCGGGCGCATCCGCTATTGGTGCAGTGATGAGAGCCGCGTCGGACTGCTGACGGTTCAACATCGCAAGTTGACGGGCTTTGGGGTGCAGCCGATGGGTTCAATTCAATGGGAGTTTGTGTATCGGTGGCTGTACGGTCTAGTGGAACCGCTGAGCGGTGCCTCGTGGAGAGTCGAGTGCTCTCATCTCGACAGTTCCTGTTTTGAGGCGTTTTTGCACAGCTTTGCGGCTCAGTTCCCCGATGATTTACATCTGATTCAGGTGGATAATGCCGCTTGTGAGGACTTTGAGCCGCTGCGGATGGGGAAGGCTTTGATCTAGGCGCTGCGCTCTGTCAGCACCGTGACCAAGCGCACGAGAGCGGCGGTGGTGGCTGCCTGCTCTGCGCTGATCCTCGACTGGTTCTCTACGACAGTTGCCAGCCGCTCTAGCTGCAAATCGACCCGCGTCAGGGTTTCGGTCATCACGCCCATCTGGTGAGTGAGCATGGCGATCGCCTCAGCGATGCGGTCAAGCTTGGCATTTAGCGCGGCATCGCGCTCTGCTGCTGCCTGACTGTTGCTGACGATTAGCTCCGACAGATAGCCGATCTGCTGGGTCGAGGTTTCCAGCAGCCCGGCTACGCGGTCGAGGCGTTCATCAATATTCGGTCGGTTGTCACTCATGGTGATCCTCCTTTGGAGATGTTGGGCGATCGCCCCTGCTGAGAGTGTCCTAGCGCCTGAGCAGCCAATCCACCGACACCGTTACATCAGGGAACGCCAGCGGGCTAAGGTCGCCAGACTCTAGCGTGATGGTAGAGCGGTAGTCTCCCTCGAAAGGGTTGCGCTTCACCACTAGCGTCCTTTGTCGCAGGTTTACGACCCAATATTCTGCGATGCCCGAAGCTGCATAGGCGCGGCTCTTTTCTTCCAGGTCTTTCGTCAGGCTGCTGTCGGCAAACTCAATCAGCCAAAAAATGTCGGACGCTTGCGGGTGGCGATCGCGATAGCCGCCTTGCCGCCGTCGCACGATTGCCAGGTCTGGCTCTGGCTCTGAGTTTGTATCTAGCAGCGTGATGGGATGCCCCTCTCTCACTTGGGCGCGATCGCCCAGCAGTGCAATCAAGTAATCTCTGGTCTCGGTGCTGAGATCCGCATGGTCTGTCCCCTCTGAGGGCATCTCGATGATTTCTCCATTCAGTAGCTCGACTGGCAAGCCTTCTAGAATGCCCGCCTCAACCATCCGGTGATATTGGTCAATCGTGAATTTTGCTGTCTTGACCGTCATGGCGATTCTCTACCTCGCTAGAGCAACAGTTCGACCGGGATGAGCAGGTCAGGAAACGCTAGGGGTGAAATAGTCCCCTGTGTGAATTCCTGGCGATCGCGGTATTGCCCATCCACAGGGTTTCGCAACACAATCAGCACGCCTGTCCGCAGGTTGATGATCCAGTATTCAGGGATATTGGCGGCGGCGTAGATTTCTGCCTTGATGCCCAGGTCTTTTTCTAAGCTGGCGTTGCTGTATTCCACGACCCAGTAGAGGTCTTCTGGATAGGGATGGTGCTGGTCATAGCGCTCCTCTGGCATTTGCGCGATCGCCAGGTCGGGTTCTGGCTCTGAACCATCCCTCAGGGTAATGGGGGCTGCGGGGCGCACCTGAGCGCGATCGCCCAACAGCTTTTGCAAGTGCCCGCCCGCTTTGATGCGCTTGTTGGCATGGGGAATCCCTTCAGGCGACATCAGGACGATCTCTCCTCTCAATAGTTCAACCTGCTCATCTTCCAGTACGCCTGCATCAACCATCCGGTGGTACTGGTCAAGCGTCCATCTGGTCTTTGTAGTGGTCATGGTGCTACTCCGTAGTGGTCATGGTGCTACTCCGCTCCAAACAGTTGAGCCGGGGCGATCGCCAGCGTACCGAGGGCAGGCGAGACGATCGGGGTGTTGCCCCGATAGACCGCAAATACCCCATACTCATCACCCTCCAGCAGCAGCACCGTCACGGTCTTGTCTTCCGGGTCGATCAGCCAATATTCAGGAATGCCGCGATCCGCATATTGCGCCCGCTTGCGTTCAAAATCGCGATTGCGGTTGCCAGGGCTGATCACTTCGGCCACCAGACGCGGCGGCGGCATATCCAGCGTGATGGCTAGGCGGCGCTGCATCAGCTCTAAATGTTCGGGTCGCAATACCGCCAAATCGGGATAGCGGCTGGCTGGGTCGCCTGGCTCCAAAACCGACACCTGAATCTGAAGTGTGTGGATCGTGACGAGTGCCAAGGGCGCGATACCGCTAGTCGCCAGATTGAGCAGTAGCAAACGGGCGATGAAGTCGTTTTCTGGCGATTTTGGCGGCAACTCAATTGGCTCCCCATTGACCAACGTGTAGCGCCCTTCCAGCCCGTCGCTGTAGGCGAGATACTCTGCAAAGCTCGAAAATCTTGGTTTCGCTTGCGTCATGGCGATTCTCCTGATCCATTGGGATAGGCAGCCGCGAACACCTGATCCGCCGTTAGCTCTAGCGCTGGGAAGACCGCAGACACCAGGCGATCGCCCGCCCGAAAAGTTGCGACCTCATATTCCTCATCCACCATGCTGTAGATGCTGATGGTTGGGGCTTTGGGCAAGCCAATATAGCGCCCAGCGCCCAAGGCTTCATAATCCACGATCCAGTATTCCTGGATGCTTTTCGCCTCATACTCTCGCAGCTTGTCGGTATAGTCTTCACGCGCCGAACTGGGGCTAACGATCTCGACAACCAACCGGGCGGCATCTTCCAGCAGCGCCACCTCATTGAGATAGGGGGCGATCGCCCGCAACGACACCACCATCACGTCAGGCAACCGGGCGGAGTTTTCTTCCGTCCGTTGCCCGCCTTCGCGAATCGCGCGATCGCCATTTTGCAAGCGGGCGCATTCGGCGTTGAAAATCCCTACCAGAAAATCCGCAATGAAGATGTGGGCCCAGGTCAGTGGGGTCAATTTCGCTAGTCTCCCTCGCACCAATTCATAGCGCTCGTCAGACTGAGCGCAAAATTCTCGATATTCTGCAATCGTTAGGGTCTTGTTTTGGGTCTGCGTCATGGCGATTCTCCCTACTCCCCTCTGCCCTCTTGACGTACCAAACACGACGGGATGCCTTCCAGCCGTTCGCTGATGCCTTCGAGCTTATTAAGGCGTTCTGCGTGGCCCGTCATGAGGCGCTGCGACGCAAACATAAAGGCTTCAAATCGCTGCTCTGTCTTGCGTTGGGCTTCGAGTAGCTGATCTACCCGCAAGGTGAGTTGATCAATCAGCAAGGTGAGTTGGTCGATCTGGAACTGGCTGCGCTGCTGGGCCGCTTCCAATCGCCCCAACCCGGCATTAGCCGTCTCGGTATATCGCGCCGCTGATGCCAGCAGGGTCTTGATCTGCTCAGACTCGTCACGGGTGACGCTGGTTTGTTCTGTCATGATCGCCCCTCCCTACTTGCCTACAAGTGCGATCGCCCTGGCCTGCCGTTCATCGGTCTGGCGATCGCGGCGCTACTGTGACTGAACCAACATCCTGAAGTTGAACGGATACAGGTAGACCTGGCTAGGCCCCAGGCGATCGCCCTGAAGTTCAAACCCATCCAGGTGTTGACAGAACTCGCCAGCCAACAGGTCTTGCAACCATGCCCGCGAGGAAGGCGGTGCTGACCCTAGCAGCCACTTGCCCGTTAGCCAGAGCCGGATCAGTTGCCCCTGAGATGCCCAGCCCAGAAATGCCTGATAGAGGCACTGCTCAAATTCCGGTACACCCCAGGCGGTTTCGCCATTCTCTAGAAGCTCAAGGGTGGCGATCGCCAGGTCTGGATACTCTGAGTGTGTGTCCCCAAAGAACACATCCTCAGCAGAGAAGCGCCGCGCATAGGCGACTTGAGCTAAAAACTCAGCTTTGTTCATCTGGATCGACCTCCCCACCAAAGCCAAAGTCTACGGTTTTAATTGCCCACCGGGATGGGTTTCGCAGTTGGTCAGGTGCTTTTCTGCGTCCCAACGCCTCAGAGTTGAGGGCACCATACAGCGCTGTCGTGACGGTTTCGGTGTCTCGCAAGGTTCTGATCTGGCTAGGGTAATAGCCCGTGTGCTGCTGAATGATTGAGCAAGCCAGCGCGATCTGATCATTGCTGCAACCATACTCACGCAGGAACACAAAAAGGTTCCTCGCAGCCCGGTCATAGGCGGCGTTGAGGTCTTCGGCTTGCAGGGATGTGACGTACTGCTCAATCAACATTAGAGCTTGCTGATGGTAGCGGGGCGGTGAAGGGCTTCCCCGCTGGGGGTTAATTCGATTCTAGATGTTCGTGATGATGATGCTTTTTAGATCAAAACGGAGTGCAACAAGCGACTTGTCCTGTTACACCCTTGTTACGGGTCTTGTTACACCCCAGAACCCTTAAATATCAAGGCTTTTGGGTAAATCTGTAACAACGTAACAACGTAACAAGGAAAATTTCTAACTCAAAGCTTAAAACTTCCCCAACCCTCAGTAGTGGGTAATATTTTGGGAAATTTTTTACTCCATATTCCTAAAACCTATGGGCGGTACTGGACTCGAACCAGTGACATCCTGCTTGTAAGGCAGGCGCTCTACCAACTGAGCTAACCGCCCGACGAAAGCGCTGCAATGCAGCATTGCTTCATCAACCATGAAAGTCAATTATAGCAGAATTCGCAACACCTGCTAGGATTCATAACAGTATTTCTGTTCTGAAACTCTGGCAAACACCATGCCGTCGGGCCGCACCCACGATCGCATTACCCTCTGGACGCTGCCTGTAGTGGGCGGGCTGGCGCTGGGACTGACGCGCAGCAGCAGCCTGACACTGATTTTGTGTGCGGGTTTTTTGGTGGGCGGGCTGCTGTTTGGGCCCGATTTAGACATCCATTCGGTGCAGTTCAAGCGGTGGGGCTGGTTTCGGTGGATTTGGATTCCCTATCGGGGCAGTCTGAAGCATCGATCGCCCCTCTCGCACGCGCCCATCACGGGAACTGTTTTGCGGATTTTGTACCTGCTGGCATGGGTGGGATTTGCCAGTTTTTTCGGACTGGCACTGCTGAATCAAATCTGGCAGCTTGGCTGGACGTGGGGCGACATTGGTGGCGTGATGGGGCGATCGCTCCAAAAACATGCCTGGGCCTGGCTGGCGTTTTGCGGCGGGCTGGAGTTGGGGGCCTTGAGCCACTCCGCTGCCGACTATTTCGTTTCTAGCAGCAAGCGGTTCAAGACGCAAGGCTGGCGGGCGTTTTTGCCCAAGACACCAAAATCTAGGAAATCGAAACAACGCACGACTCGTTCCCGAAAACGGCGATCCTGAGCTTATGGCTTTGTCAGCTTATGGCTTTGCCCGGAGCAGCTTGCGGTAAGCTGCCACATGCAGGTGAGCAGAGCGCTCCCAGGTATAGTGCTGGAGAATGGGCTGACTGGCCCGGACGAGGCGCTGGGCAACGGCGGGTTGGCTGAGTTCTAGCATCCCCTGGGCGATCGCCCCCGCATCCTCTGGGTCAACCAGGAGCGCCTGCTCAGCGGTGAGAAATTCGGTAAAGGGCGGACGGTTTGCCGTGAGGACGGGCAGCCCAGCGGCGATCGCCTCCAGCACGACGAGTCCCCAGCCTTCTTTGGTGGAAGGAAACACAAACGCATCGGCGCTGCGATAGAGGGCGGGTAGGTCTGCATCTGAAACCACACCGGGCAAGACGAGCGATCGCCCAATTTCGATTTCCAACGCCTGCACCCGCGCAAAGAACTCATCTCGATAGGACTGATAGTCAAACAGCGTTGCGCCGCCCGCAATCACAAGTTGCGCTTGGGGCTGATCAGATAAAACCTGCGCGAAGGCATGGAGTAAGGTAATCGAATTCTTGCGGGGTTCGATGCCGCCGACAGTTAGGTAAATCGGGGAACCGTGTAGCCCAAAGGTCTGTTTAATCTCGGTTTTACGAACAGTGGAAATGGGAGAAAAGCGATCGCCCTTCACGCCATTCATCACGCGATCGGGAATAATCTGGTACTGCTGCCGAACTTCATTCTGCCAGTATTGACTCACACACAGACACAGATCCGGCTGATAGATGGATCGATCCTGGCATTCCCGCAGGTATAGACTATTGTATGCCTCGACATGGTGAATGGTTCGTACAACGGACGAGATTTTGCCTTGATCTCGCAGCAAAATCAGCGCATTTGCTGTCATGCAATCTTGTGCATGATAAATCTCGCAATGATGATCCTGAAGATGCTCATCATTCAAGAAATTCACAACTTCTTGAATGCGCTGACGAATCAGATTATCCACATCTCCCTGCACAGGTAGAGATGGAATTCGATAATGCAAACAGGATAGATCTCGATCAAATCCCTGGTCATCCTTATCCAGCGCATACACACAAACAAAGTGCCCCTGCTGATGCAACGCCTCCGCCAGCTCTAGCGTGTGGATGACGCTGCCTCTGGGCTTGGTGGAATAGGTGAAGAGGGCAATGCGTAGCGGACGATCTAGACTCATGGCGCAGGCGAAAATCCAGTGAGAGGCTGCTGGGCAAAATCCCAGAATGCGACGGATTCTCCTTGAGAATGCAGAACGAGTTGAGTTGTGGGCTGGATTTCGCCAATGATTTGACAGGTGAGATGGCGATCGCCAAACTGCTGCTGCACTGCTCCGACCTGCTCTGGACGGACGCTGAGTAAGAAACCGTAGCTGGGAAAGCAGGTCAGCCACCAGTCCAGCGCAATGTCACAGGGCGGCACAATCGCATCCAGGTCGATTGCCGCGCCACAGCCGGAGGTTTCCAGCAGCATGAGGATTGTGCCAATGATGCCGCCGTTGCTAATGTCTTTGGCGGTGTCGCAGAGGCCCGCTTCGGCAAGCTGGGGCAGCAGCTCTAGGTCGGCGCGGAGGCGGGCAGGGTCGGCATCGGTGCTGGCGTTCCAGAAGGGATAGCGGGGATGGGCCCTGCCGCGCTGATCTACGACCATCAGCAGGCGATCGCCCGGTGTTGCCGAAAAGCTGGTCAGCAGCCGCTTAGCCCGTCCTAAAATCGCCACACTCAGCGCGTCATAAACGCTGTGGCAGTTGGTGTGTCCGCCGACAATGGGAACTTGATACACGGCAGCGGCGGCTTTCATGCCGTCGATCAGGGGTTGACTGCGTTCGGCAGACTGGCTCCAGAGCGTGTCCACCACGGCGATTGGGCGACCGCCCATCGAGTACACATCGCTGACGTTCACCATAACCGCAGACCAGCCCGCAAACCACGGGTCGTTCTCCACAAAAAATGGCATCATGCCCTCCGCCGCTAGCAGCAGATAGCCGTCGCCATCGGGAATCGCGGCACAGTCGTCGCCCAGGAGAATATCGGACGCATCCAGACGAAACGAATGGGCGATCGCCTGGATGTCTTGCTTGTGCAAAATACCCAGCGATGCTCGAAGTTTTTTGATCAGCGTTTGAAACTGTCCTGCCTCGCTCACGCGCCTAGCTCGCCCGCTCGTACTGCACCGTGCTGTAGAGATTGTAGGGCATTGCAGGCCGCACCTCGGTTCCCGCTGGGTAATGGTGCAAATCAGCCTCCATGAGATGGTGGGGGCGATCGCACAGGGTCAGTTCCTCCAGGGTTTGCCAGTGCAGCCGCTGAAAGAAACGCACGTTTTGCAGTTGCACCGTCGCTAAAAACCGATGGCAGCCCCAGGTGTTGGCGGTGGTGACTGCTTTGTAAATCAGCCCTTTGCCAATCTGCCAGCCGCGCCGATAGTCGGGGTGCGTGCCCAGCCGTCCGCCATACCACAGCCCCGGTTCGGGTTCGTAGATGCGGACAATACCGACGACTCGATCCGTTGCATTTTCAATTGCAATGATGGGATAGGCGATGTCGTCAATGCTGTCCACATCGCTATCTTGAAACAAGCCCTGCTCTGTGCAAAAGATCATGCGGCGCAGGTTGAAATATTCGTTCACTTCATAGGGCGATCGCGCCAGTTCAAAATGGTATCGATTACTGTCCATACTGCGTTCCTGATAGCTTTGATTTTGGATTTTAGATTTTGGATTTTGGGTGTTCGTTTGATGTGTGAATTCTGTTTACTCGAAGGTGATTACTCGAAGGTAGACAGCGCTGAGCAAGCGCCACACTTTCCACATCCGGCTTTCATGTCGCGGGAAGACAGTCCGGCTTGCCGCAGCAATGCCCCGACCTGCTGATAGACCGCCATCATGAATTCGCTGCTGGGTGCAGGATGTTGAGCCAGCGGCGTTCCCGTGATCGGCACAAACGGCACAACAAACGGGTATACGCCAAGCTGGATGAGGCGATCGCACCCCTGCACCAACGCTTCTACTGTGTCGCCCAGTCCCGCCAGCAGGTAGGTGCTAACCTGCCCGCGCCCGAATACTTTCACCGCCGCTTCAAATGCCCGGAAGTAATAGTCCACGGGCACGTCTGCTTTTCCAGGCATGATGCGGGCGCGAACCTCCGGCGTAATTGCCTCTAGGTGCATTCCCAGGCTGTCTACGCCCGCCGCGTGCAGCTTGGCAAACCAGGCAAAGTCGTCTGGCGGTTCGCACTGGGCTTGAATCGGCAAATCCACCCGCTGCTTTACCGCCCGCGCACACTCCGCCAGGTATGCCGCCCCGCGATCGCCCGTGTTGGGCGTACCAGTGGTCATCACCATATGCTTCACGCCATCCAGTCGCACCGCTGCTTCCGCCACTTCCGCTAGCTGGGCGGGCGTTTTGCGGGCGATGGTGCGACCAGCTTCTAGCGATTTCTCGATCGCACAAAACTGGCAAACGGTGGATTCATCTCGATAGCGGCGGCAGGTTTGCAAGACGGTCGTTGCCAGCACGTCGTGGCTATGCAGCAGGGCGATTTTCCAATAGGGAACGCCGTCGGCGGTGGATAGCCCATAAAACTTGGGCTGCTGGGGAAAGTGCAGCGGGGCGATCGCCTCGTCATCCACGCGCAGCAGGGGCAGGTCGGCGGGGTCGTCCAGGGACACCGAGAAGGGCGATCGCGCTGCTGCATCGGTGAACACAGGCACCATGATGGTTGTGCCGTCCACCGTCACCGCTTTGTGATCCGACGGGCCCGCGCCGCCCCTGCGCCCCGATGCCCCCACGCGGTCTTCAACCAGCTTCAGACCCTGAGACTGAAGCGCCGTAATCAACTGCTGTTTGTTCATGAATCCTATGGTTCGTCGTGAAAGAGCCAGCCTCAGCAGACAGCGGTTCGGGCAGCGCAAGCGCTGCGCTGCCATTGCCTTGCATCACCGACCAAGCGCTGGCGTTGAGATGGAGTTGCAGCAGGTCGGGACGAGCATAATGCCCCACCGAGTCCATCATGCGCTTGCGCTTGGTGATGAGGGAGAAATCTAAATCGGCGATCGCCATTCCTTCGCCTTCGGTAATTGGCGGGCACAGCGGTACGCCTTCGGGGCTGATAATTGCTGTATAGCAGCCGCCCGTCAGCACCTTTTGCAGCTTTTCGTCGGGCGTAATCTGGGCGATTTGCTCCGGCGACAGCCAGCCCGTTGCGTTCACCACAAAGCAGCCCGCCTCCAGCGCATGGTGGCGAATGGTCACCTCCATCTGGTCGGCAAAGATCTGCCCCACCATCGAGCCGGGAAACTGGGCACAGTGGATCTGCTCGTGCTGCGCCATCAGGGCATACCGCGCCAGGGGATTGTAATGCTCCCAGCAGGCCAGCGCCCCTAGGCGACCCACCGCTGTTTCCAGCACCGTCAGCCCTGCGCCGTCGCCCTGTCCCCACACCATCCGCTCGTGATAGGTCGGCGTAATTTTGCGGCGCTTCAGCAGCAAGGTTCCGTCTGCATCAAACACCAACTGCGTGTTGTAGAGCGAACCGCGATCGCGCTCGTTTACCCCCAGCACCACCACAATGCCGTAGGAGCGAGCCGCTCGGCTGACGGCATCCGTCACCGGGCCCGGCACTTCCACCGCTTCCTCATACAGCCGCATATGTTCCTTGCCCATCAGCACGGGCGGCTGCACAAAGGAAAAGTAAGGATAGTACGGGACAAAGGTTTCGGGAAAGACAACGAGCTGTGCGCCCGCGTCAGAAGCCTGGGCGATCGCCTGTAACACCTTCTCCGTCGTGCCGTCCCGACTAAACAAAACCGGACTGATTTGTACTGCTGCTGCTCGAACAATGCGGGAATCATCCATTGCCTTTAACCCCACGGTTTTAACTGCTGCTCTCACTGCCGCAACAAACTGGATCAGCGTCCGAAACTCAGCCGCCCAAAACAAGACGCATAGGAGCGATGCTCTGCGCCGATGTTCTAAAAGAATGCGAGATAGAAAAGCTTGGAATCGCCGGAGAACAGGAAACTGCTTTGAGAACGTGAATGCGCTTAAAGCGTCCGACCCGATCCCCCCTGGCCCCCCTTAGTAAGGGGGGAACCGGAACGCCCTTGGAGAAACTGGGTGGCTACGGCTCGAAAGTCCCCCTTGTTTCTAGCGCAGCGGCGCGTTAGCGCGGGGATTTAGGGGGATCTTCCGATCGCCCCTAACCCCCAACCCCCAATCCCTAATCCCTAAACCGTCCAGGTATCGAGGATGAATGCGCCGTCCTTGCGGTGCAGCAGGATCAGATCCAGCACGTCGAGCGGGCTAATGGGGCGAATGCCAGGAATTAGCGACGGTTCACCGTGTCCGTAGAGTGCCTGGAGCGCAAATCGGCAGGCATAGACCTTGCCGCCTTCCGCCATGAACTTGCTGAGCTGGTTGTTGAAATTTTGATGGCCCGGAAACGCTTCGTCGCCAATCTTTGGAAAACCGCGCTGTACGCCCAGCGTTACGCCCGGCCCATAGAGCAGCACTGAGGTTTCAAACCCCTTCCGCAGGAGCCGCAGCGCTTGCAGCAGGTTCACCAGACCGATCGAGCCTTCAAAGGCGACTGTGTGGAACGTGACCAGTGCTTTTTCCCCTGGATCAGCTTTGACATCGGGAAACACTTTTTCTTCAAAATCAACAAAATAGTCGCCTGGCTGATGGGCAGGGGTAGTAACTTCGGGCATACGATCCTCCTTGAAAACAGTGAAAAGCTGGCTATGGCTGTATGACGCAATCCGAGATAGGTATGAGAGGGAATCTTTAGATGCTCATGAAAGGCTAGGACGCAGTTGAGCGGGCTGTCGAACCTCAGAAAAATCGTGAAGCATCTATACTCGCCTGATGCAGGAACCCATTGGCGATCGCCCGCTGTTAAGCTATTTACTCGAAACTTTGCTGGTGCAGTGTCATGGTTTAGCTTTAGGGTGATACCTTGGCTCGTAGTAAGCGCTTCAGCGCTAAAGCGCTTACTACCAACCTAAGCTCTAGTCGTAACGTAGCACTAGTAACCGGGCGCTTGACTTGCCACGTTACGGGGTTTTGGCCAGATCAGTTTGTATCTCTTCATACCAAGCATCCAGGACTATCCATACAGGTAGTACGAAAAATTTTGTTGTCAGGCTTTATTCGCTTTTGCGACAGCACCTATCGATTTAGACAGGTGATCAGGGACGGGGAAATTCTGCCTGACCCCTAAACTCAGGAGCCGAACGCCGCCACGTTCATGTAGCTTGGTGGGCTGGCCTGCGTCATCTTGTAGCGAGAGAGAATCTGTTCTGCCAAATACTGAGCATCGCGGGCTATGCCAGAAAAACGACCCGACCCCCAAGTATAGAGCCACGGCAGCCCCAGGAAATACAGCCCCCGTGCCCCCAGGACGATGCCCCGTTCGTGCCCCGGATAGCCCTTGCCGTCAAAAATGGGAATCTCGATCCAGCTAAAGTCGGAGAGGTAGCCCGTACACCAGATGACAGACGTGATATTCGCGGCTTCCAGGTCGATGGTCAGCGGTTCGTCGTTTGGTTCCCAGACAGGGCGGAAGGGAGGCTCAACGGGTGCGTCGATGCCGTTTTTCTCGATGTAGCCGTCGATGGTTTTCTTGATGCTTTCGGCGACTTCATCGGCGTGGTCGAGATTTTGCTTCAGGTCGTCCCAAAAAGAAAGCTGGCAATTTTCCTGAGGAAACGCGCCGCGATTGTCCACGTCCTTCAAGCGCCCGTGTAGTTGCATTCCCTCGAGCGCAAACTGGCGCAGGTCGATCTCGCGGCCGCCGTCGCGCCCGGTGACGTAGTGGTTGGCCTTGTGGCGCACGGCTTCTTTTTGCGGATGCTGATCGACGGGCAGGTCGTAGTAGCCCATCTCGTGCAGCCAGTCCACCACGTCTTTGCCACGATAGCGACGGGGCGATCGCGGCGCACCGCCCACGCACAGGTGAACTTTTCGCCCGGCCAGGTGCAGGTCTTCGGCTATCTGGCAGCCAGACTGGCCCGTGCCCACCACCAGCACCGCGCCGTCGGGCAGTCGCTCTGGGTTGCGATATTGCGACGAGTGGAGTTGTTGGAGGGAGGCAGGAAGGCGCTGGGCGATCGCCGGAATTTTGGGCTTGTGGTAGCCGCCTGTGGCCACCACGACCTGATCGGCGGTGAAGTCGCCGCTGGTGGTACTAATCGAGAAGCGATCGCCCTCTTTTCGCAGATGGCGTACCTCCACGCCTTCCAGCACTGGCGGGTCGAAGGCGGCGGCGTAGGCTTCGATGTATTGCACAATCTCGTCTTTGACCATAAAGCCGTGTGGGTCGTCGCCCGCGTAGGGAAACCCCGGTAGCTGGCACTGCCAGTTGGGCGTGACTAGGCAGAACGAATCCCAGCGATATTCCCGCCAGGCGTGCCCGATTTTGTGCTTTTCAAACACCAGATGGGCGATGCTCCGCTGCTTCAGGCAGTAGCTCATGGACAATCCAGCCTGACCGCCCCCCACCACAATGACGGGATAGTGCTGTTCCAAAACGTACCTCCGGTTTGCCGAACCCTGTGATGTCAAGAACCTGCTGATCGTCAGGTTAGGAGGTTGCAAATAGGAAAAATTGTGTGCTGGGCTACGATGCACCCTGGTCTAACCATAAAGGCAGGCGGGGTAGAGGAAAGGGCGATCGCCCCTAAGGTTTTTCCAGCGTGTTTGAGCATGACCTAACAAAATCGTCAGGCATTCTGAACTTGATT
The DNA here is from genome assembly GCF_001548395.1 of Leptolyngbya sp. O-77. Classification (NCBI taxonomy): domain Bacteria; kingdom Bacillati; phylum Cyanobacteriota; class Cyanophyceae; order Leptolyngbyales; family Leptolyngbyaceae; genus Leptolyngbya; species Leptolyngbya sp. O-77. The sequence goes on along the minus strand of NZ_AP017367.1, from coordinate 3,408,011 downwards.
CGCGTTCGCCCTGCCCCAAAGTCGTTACCTTAATTTAAGGCCCTCCCCCGCTTTGATCCCCAGATCAGACAATGGAAAGATAGCCGTTTCTAAAGCCCCCGACAAACCCTTAAGTTCTTGATGTGTAGCTTTACCTAACCGCCCTCCCCCTAAATCCCTCTCCCAGAGCGGGAAAGGGACTTCCGATCCGTCCGGCTCCCCGCTTGGGAGAAGGGGCTGGGGGATGAGGGGTTTCTTAAAGCGACACGCCGCCTTCACACCAAACTTATTTAGGAGTGTTTACCTGTGGTAAGCAATATTGCCCAAACCCAATACGAAACCAAGACCCAGGCGATCGCCCGCCAATTGCTCAGCGCCACGCGGGAAAACCGCTCCTTTTTTGCCCAGATGCGCGACCAGATGAACATGAGCGAAAAACTGCTGGGCTGGACGATGGGCAACCCAGGGCTGCGGGTGCAGTTGTTTCACTTCATCGACGCGCTGCCCGCCCTGCAAAGCAAACCCGAAATTGCCCGCCATCTCCAGGAGTATCTCAGCAAGGAAAATGTGGAACTGCCCGCCGCGCTGAAGGGAATGCTGAACTTTGCCAGCCCGGACTCGATGCCCGGCCAGGTGGCCGCGACGACCGTTTCCACCGCTGTCGAAACCCTCGCCCACAAGTACATTTCTGGCGAAACCATTAAACAGGTGATCAAAACCCTGGAGCAGCTTCGCAAAGAAAAAATGTGCTTTACCGTGGATCTGCTGGGCGAGGCGGTGATTACCGAAGCGGAGGCGCAGTCCTACCTCGATCGCTATCTGGAGCTGATGGAGGAGTTGACCGCCGCCGCCAAGTCTTGGCCCACGATTCCGCAAATCGATGAGGCCGATGGCGAAGCGCTGCCCAAGGTGCAGGTGTCGGTGAAGCTGACGGCGTTTTATTCGCAGTTTGACCCGCTGGACGCGAAGGGCAGCCAGGAGCAGGTGAGCGATCGCGCTCGTACCCTGCTGCGCCGCGCCAAGGAACTCGGTGCCGCCGTCCACTTTGACATGGAGCAATACGCCTACAAAGACCTGACGATTTCCATCCTCAAGCAAATCTTGATGGAAGAGGAGTTTCGCAGCCGCAGCGACATTGGCGTAACGCTCCAGGCATACCTGAAGGACACGGAAGCCGACCTGAAAGGGCTGATCGCGTGGGTAAAAGAACGTGGCACGCCGATCACGATTCGCCTGGTGAAAGGAGCCTACTGGGATCAGGAAACCATCAAAGCCGTCCAGCACCATTGGGACGTACCCGTGTTTCAGCATAAGGAATCGACCGATGCCAACTTTGAGAAACTAACGCGCCTGCTGCTGGAGAATCACGAATATCTCTACGCCGCGATTGGTAGCCACAACGTGCGATCGCAGGCCCACGCAATGGCGATCGCCCAGGAACTCAACATCCCCCGCCGCCGCATCGAGTTTCAAGTCCTCTACGGCATGGGCGACAAGCTGGCCAAGGCAATGGTGAATCAGGGCTACCGCGTCCGCGTCTATTGCCCCTACGGCGACCTGATTCCCGGCATGGCGTACCTGATCCGCCGCCTGCTGGAAAATACGGCGAACACCTCCTTCCTGCGCCAAAACCTGGAGGAGCGTCCGGTGGAGGAACTGCTGGCCGTGCCGCAGATGAAGGATGAGTGGGATCAGAAAGCGCCTCAATCCGCCAGCCCGCCATCTCCCCATGCCTTTACCAATGCCCCCGACACGGATTTTTCGATTGCCGAAAAGCGCGATCGCGCCTTGGCCGCCATCCAAACCGTGCGTCAGCAGTTGGGGCAAACCTATCTGCCGCTGGTGAACGGGCAGCGATTGAATACGCTGGAAGTAATCGAATCGCTGAACCCGTCGAACCCGTCGGAGGTGGTGGGCAAGGTGGGGCTGCTGAGCATTGAGCAGGCAGATGGGGCGATCGCCGCTGCCAAAGCTGCCTTCCCTGCCTGGAAAAACACGCCTGCGACGGAACGCGCCGCTATTCTCCGCCGCGCTGCGGATCTGATGGAACAGCGCCGCGCCGAACTCTGCGCCTGGATGGTGCTGGAAACGGGCAAGGTGCTGGGCCAGGCAGACCCGGAAGTGTCGGAGGCGATCGACTTTTGCCGCTACTATGCCGACGAGATGGAGCGGCTGGACGCAGGCGTAAACTTCGACGTGGTGGGCGAAACCAACCGCTATCATTATCAGCCGCGCGGCATTTCGCTGATCATTTCGCCCTGGAACTTTCCGCTGGCCATTCCCACCGGCATGACGGTTGCGTCCCTGGTCGCGGGCAACTGCACGCTGCTGAAACCTGCGGAAACCTCATCCGTAATTGCGGCCAAGCTGACGGAAATTTTGATTGATGCAGGCATTCCCGCTGGCGTGTTCCAATACGTGCCCAGCAAAGGTTCCACCGTGGGCGCACACATGGTCAAGCATCCGGATATTCACATGATCACGTTTACAGGTTCGCAGGAAGTTGGCTGTCGCATTTATGCCGATGCTGCGATCCTGCAACCGGGTCAGCGCCATCTCAAGCGCGTGGTGGCGGAGATGGGCGGCAAGAACGCCATTATCGTCGATGAAAGCGCCGATCTGGATCAAGCCGTGCAGGGCGTGGTCTATTCTGCGTTCGGCTACAGTGGTCAGAAGTGTTCCGCCTGCTCTCGCGTGATCGTGCTGGAACCCATCTATGATGCGTTCGTGAATCGGCTGATCGAAGCGACTAAATCCTTGCACGTTGGCATTGCGGAATCACCCGATACTAAGGTCGGCCCCGTGATCGACGCGCAAGCGCAAAACCGCATCAAAGCCTATATCGAAAAGGGCAAAGAGGAAGCCACGCTGGCGCTGGAAATGCCTGCGCCCGACAATGGCTATTTCGTTGGCCCGACGATCTTTACCAACGTCTCGCCCAACGCCAAGATTGCCCAGGAGGAAATCTTTGGCCCGGTGCTGGCGGTGATTAAAGCGACGACATTTGACGAAGCGATGGACATTGCCAACGGCACGCTTTATGCGCTGACGGGCGGTATCTATTCGCGCACACCGTCCCACCTCGATCGCGCCAAGGCGGAGTTTGAAGTGGGCAACCTGTATATCAATCGCCACATCACCGGGGCGATCGTGGCGCGTCAGCCCTTCGGCGGCTTCAAGCTTTCTGGCGTTGGCTCCAAGGCGGGCGGCCCAGACTACCTGCTGCAATTCCTGGAGCCTCGCCACATCAGCGAAAACATCCAGCGGCAGGGCTTCGCTCCGATCGAAGGTGCAGAGCAGTAGATGACTAGCGGGGTGAGCAGCCGCTCACCCCGCAAACCAGTCAAACAATTCTCACGAGCTGACCTACACTATGCAAACAAAACTGCCAACTAACACCTGGGTTTCCGCAAGCTGGGATGAATACCTATGTCTCATTCAAGATCCAGCTTTAGGAAAAGCAAAAGGATACTACTGCGATGGCAGAATGAGACTTGAAATGACACCAATTGGAAATGACCATGCTTGCGATCACACTGTTGTTATCGTCGCTGTAGGGCTGTTTTCAGCGCTTCGAAACATCACCCTCACTGGCAGAGACAACTGCACCTACCGCAAAACGGGGCATAGCGAAGCGCAGCCCGACGTGTCCTATTACATCGGCGATGCAGCCAGCGCAATTCCCTGGGGAACCACGATTATTGACCTCGATCAATATCCCGCGCCAACCCTGGTGATTGAAATTGCCAACACCTCTTTAGCCGATGACAAAGGCGAGAAACGACTGCTCTACGAAGCGTTGGGCGTTGGCGAATACTGGGTAGTCGATGTTGCCAACGTGCAAATTCTGGCATTTGCGATCGCCGACGGCGGCAGCAAGCGCATCACCGAATCTCAAGTGCTTCCTGGTCTAAATTTATCCCTACTGGAAGATACCCTCCGCCGTACCCGCGAAACTCCCCAAAGCGAAGTCATCCGCTGGCTACTCACCCAGTTTCAGGACATGTAATGTTAAGAATGTAAAAATATCCTGGCTAATGCGAAGCCTGGCCTAGGGTGCGTGTCACCTTTTAGGTAGAAAAAGTAGGCTGGAGAAGACCCACCTCCATCTACCAGTTGCCAGACACAGATTCCAAACGATGCCTGCGGGCTTACGTCTGAGCCTCAATTTCTAACGTGGTGTGAAGTTCTGAGCTTGCACCGATGCCGGTTTTCAGCGTGCCGCTAAGAGGGGCTGCATCTCGGTAGCTGGAGCTGGCCACCAGGGCAATGTAGCGATCGCCCACTGCGAGATTCTGCGTTGGGTCATAGCCGCGCCAGCCCGCGCCAGGGAGGTACACTTCTGCCCAGGCATGCAGTTCGGGATCGTTGCCTGCGTCGGCTTCCTGATAGCCGCTAACGAACCGTGCCGCCAACCCCACAGCCCGACACACTTCCGTAAATAGCACCGTTAGGTCGCGGCAAGACCCCGCCTCTTTGCCCCAGGTGATGCTGGGCGGAAATGGCTCGCCTGTCTCCCGAATGATGTGGCGACAGTTGGCATGAATTTGCTGGTTCAACTGCCAAAGGAAGGTAACGGGGTTTCCGTCTGTTTGCAGCCACAGGTCGTTGGCCAACTGGAGGGCGATCGGGTCAAGGGCGGGCAGTCCAGCCGTCGAGGTGGCTAGATAGGGCTGAAGCTGTCGATGTAGCGAAATGGGATAGTCGATGGGCAGGCGGCTAGCCCAGGGTTCTAGCAAAAAGTCAAAGGGATTGGTGCGAAAGGTTTCTACTTTTGAAATCGTTGTGAGCTGGAACTGCTCTAGCGGTTCATCGCCAAACGTCAGCTTGAGGACGCTGTTTCCCTCTAAATCTAAATTCTCAGCAATACGCTCTGGCGCTGGCTCTACCGTCAGGGAGAAATCATGTAAGATTTGTGTGACATCGCTGCGGGGCCGCAGCCGAACCCAGTGCGGAGCAAGCGTCACGGGGCGATCGTATCGATAAGTTGTTGTGTGGCGAATCCAATAGCGCATGGCGGCGAGCGAGGAGTTAGGACTGGCGGAATGCTGTTATCGAAGCCTGGATGATTGGGACATTGCTGTGACTTTGATGACGCTTTGGCTATGGGTTCGGCTGGATTTTTCCAGATTGGTCGGGGGGATACGGCAATTTCGCCTCCACTGCTCCCGATCTCCGATCGTTGCGATGGGTAGAATCGTCCAAAATATAACTGAAGAATTTCTTTTCTGCTGTGACTCAGTTTCCGCCTCGCGACTCATCTGCTGCGCCGCATGTTGGCTTGATTCCCTTGGGAATGCAAGATACACATTTTCAGCGGGCGCGGGCCAGCCTGCGGCAAGCCATCGGGCGCTATACCCAAAAGGCGCGATCGCCCCGACGAGGCGCAGGAGATGTGGAGCTTCAGGCCTCCCTCAAAACCGATTTGAACCAACTTTCAGCGGCGCTGGACAAGCTGAATTGCAGCCTGCTGAGGATTGCAGTGTTTGGTCTGGTGAGCCGGGGCAAGTCAGCGGTGATTAACGGACTCATCGGGCAAAAGCTATTGCCGACCGGGCCGATCAACGGCGTGACGCAGTATCCCCGATCGGTCTATTGGGCGCTGCCGGAGAGTGACCTGCGGGTGGAACTCATCGACACGCCTGGGCTGGATGAAGTGGGCGGACAGACGCGGGCTGAGATGGCGCGGGACGTGGCTAATCAGGCCGACCTGATTCTGTTTGTCATTGCAGGCGATATTACGCGCACCGAGTATCAGGCATTGGCAGAGTTGCAGGCAGCCCATAAGCCCATGCTGCTAGTGTTTAACAAGGCAGATTTGTATCCTGACCAGGATCGGGACGCAATTTACCAGAAGTTGAAAATTCTGTTTGCAGAGGGGGGCGATCGCGGTCGGCCGTTCCTCATGCCAGAAGACGTGGTGCGCGTGTCGGCGGAACCTGCGCCCGTGCAAGTGCGCGTGGAGTGGCCCGACGGCAGCGTGACGCACGAATGGGAATCACCGCCGCCACAGATGGAGGAACTGCGGACGCTGCTGGTGGACATTATCCAAAAGGAAGGCAAGTCGCTGCTGGCGCTAAATGCGCTGCGGCAGGCACGAGAAACGGAACAGGGCATCGCCCGCAAAGCCCTGAAGCTGAATCAAGAGCAAGCCGAGGAACTGATCTGGAAGTTTGCCAAATGGAAGGCGATCGCCGTTGGCGTGAACCCGATCGCCATTCTCGACTTGGCGGGCGGTGCAGTCACCGATCTGGTGATGATTCGCAACCTGGCAAAGCTCTATGGCCTACCCATGACCAGCTTTGAGGCGGGCAAACTGCTCCAGGCGATTTTGTGGAGTTCGGGCAGTTTGCTGCTGGGTGAAGTGGGCAGCGGCTTGCTCTTGGGAGCGGGCAAGAGTGCGTCGGCGGTGGGCGCGATGTTCGACAGCGTCGGGGGGCTAATGGCCTACGGCAGTGCAGCGGTAGCTCAAGGGGCGATCGCCGGATACGGTTCCTACCGCGTCGGCAAGGCCGCCCAAGCTTACCTAGAGCGCGGCTGCACCTGGGGCCCAGACGGGCCCAACACAGTGATTCAGGACATCCTCAGCCAGGTAGACGAAGACACGGTCATATACCGACTCCAGCGAGAATTAGGCGGATAGCAAAAAACTAGGAAAAAAGTAAGAAAAGCGTAAAAAACGCCCCCCGCAATCACAGAGGGCGCTTACAAAGTTCAGCAACTAGTCAGCAACTAATTGCCAATACCAGTCGGCAGACTAGTCGATATCCGGCATTGCCAACACCGGCTCAGACTCGCGGTCGATGCCCTTCTCGAAGCCAGCCGCCGCAGCACGGGCGCGACCCGCATGCCACAGGTGACCAACCAGGAAGAAGAACGCCAGCACAAAGTGAGACGTTGCCAACCAGGCACGAGGCGACACAAAGTTCACCGAGTTGATCTCGGTCGCCACACCACCCACCGAGTTCAGCGAACCCAGCGGAGCATGGGTCATATACTCAGCGGCGCGACGAGCCTGCCAGGGCTGAATATCATTCTTGATCTTGTCCAGATCCAGGCCGTTAGGTCCACGCAGCGGCTCCAACCAGGGGCCCTGGAAATCCCAGAAGCGCATGGTTTCACCACCAAAGATGATTTCACCCGTCGGAGAGCGCATCAGATACTTACCCAGACCCGTGGGGCCCTGAGCAGATCCCACATTTGCACCCAGACGCTGGTCGCGGATCAGGAAGGTGAGAGCTTGAGCCTGCGACGCTTCGGGGCCGGTGGGACCGAAGAACTCGCTAGGATAGACCGTGTTGTTGTACCAAACCATCGTGGAAGCCACAAAGCCCATCAGCGACAGAGCGCCCAGGCTATAGGACAGGTAAGCTTCGCCCGACCAAATAAAGGCGCGGCGCACCCAGCCGAACGGCTTGGTCAGGATGTGCCACACACCACCTGCAATGCAGATGAAGCCGACCCAGATGTGGCCACCGATTACGTCCTCCATGTTGTTGACACTGACGATCCAGCCCTCGCCGCCAAAGGGAGACTTCAGCAGGTAGCCAAAAATCGTCACTGGGTTCAGCGTCGGGTTGGTGATAACGCGAACGTCACCGCCACCCGGTGCCCAGGTGTCATACACACCGCCGAAGAACATAGCCTTAAACACCAGCAGGAAGGCACCCAAACCCAGCAGGATCAGGTGATACCCAATGATGTTGGTCATCTGGTTCTTGTCTTTCCAGTCGTAGCCAAAGAAGGAAGAGTACTCTTCCAGCGTTTCGGGGCCACGAACGGCATGGTAAATCCCGCCCAGACCCAGAACAGCAGAGGAAATCAGGTGCAGCACACCCACCACAAAATAGGGAAAGGTATCCAGCACTTCACCGCCAGGGCCCACGCCCCAACCCAGCGTTGCCAGGTGAGGCAGCAGAATTAGCCCTTGCTCATACATGGGCTTTTCGGGCACGAAGTGAGCCACTTCAAACAGGGTCATCGCGCCTGCCCAGAAGACAATCAAACCAGCGTGAGCAACATGAGCGCCCAGCAGCTTTCCAGAAAGGTTAATCAGACGAGCGTTACCGGCCCACCAGGCAAACCCAGAGGATTCCTGGTCGCGGTTTCCGGCAACCATTGAGTTACTAGAGAGCGTTACCACGGGGCAGTACCTCTTCAGGGAATACAAATTGTTCGTGAGGCTGGTCTTGCGGAGCCATCCAAGCGCGGATGCCCTCGTTTAGCAGAATGTTCTTGGTGTAGAACGTCTCAAACTCTGGGTCTTCCGCCGCGCGAATCTCCTGCGATACAAAGTCATACGCCCGCAGGTTCAGCGCCAAGCCCGCAATCCCAATGCTCGCCATCCACAGACCCGTCACCGGCACAAACAGCATGAAAAAGTGCAGCCAACGCTTGTTGGAAAAGGCAATCCCAAAAATCTGGGACCAGAAGCGGTTGGCCGTCACCATCGAGTAGGTTTCTTCAGACTGCGTCGGGTTGAAGGCGCGGAAGGTGTTCGCCTTGTCGCCGTCTTCGTACAGGGTGTTCTCCACCGTCGCGCCATGAATGGCGCACAGCAGCGCACCCCCCAAAATGCCCGCTACTCCCATCATATGGAAGGGGTTGAGGGTAAAGTTGTGGAACCCTTGCACGAATAGGATGAATCGGAAGATGGCGGCAACCCCAAAGCTGGGGGCAAAAAACCAGCCCGATTGTCCTAGTGGGTACAGCAGAAACACGCTGACAAACACGGCGATGGGACCGGAAAATGCCAGGGCGTTGTAGGGACGGATGCCAACCAGACGGGCAATCTCAAACTGTCGTAGCATGAAGCCGATCAGTCCAAAAGCCCCGTGCAGGGCGACGAACGTCCACAAGCCGCCGAGCTGACACCAGCGGGTGAAGTTCCACTGGGCTTCGGGGCCCCACAAAAACAGCAGGCTATGACCCAGGCTGTTGGGCGGGGTGGATACGGCGGCGGTCAAAAAGTTGCAGCCCTCTAGGTAGGAACTGGCAATGCCGTGGGTGTACCAGGAGGTGACGAAGGTGGTGCCGGTCAGCCAGCCTCCCAGCGCCAGGTAGGCGCAGGGGAATAGCAGAATGCCTGACCATCCTACGAAGACAAATCGGTCGCGCTTTAGCCAGTCGTCGAGAACGTCAAACCATCCTCGCTGGGCTTGCGCTCTTCCCATTGCTATGGTCATTTCATAACCTCTTAATATGGCGCAAAATCCAATCCTCTCACGGTGTGACTCTGTTTGACCAAAATCAGCGTCCCGATTGGAGTGGTGTGACTCAACTTGGCTCTAGGGGAACAAACCCCAAGCAGGTATTTGTACCCAGCTCTTAATTCACCAAGCCAGTTTAGATTTGTCTATATGATAAGTACATACGAAAATTTTTACAATCCGATACGTACCTCTCATTTCAGATTGTGCGTCCTTGGCTGAACCCGAAATGGCTTAATTTCTCTGGATGTTGGGTTTCGGAGAAGCTCCAAGAACGCTGTAAAAACCTGAGAGAGACTGGAAGGAAATTAAGCAGGTCGTAAACTGAGCTAGTGCTGAGCCTGAGTTTTGAGAGTTAAGTGCTCAATTTAGACGAGGCTAGTGCAAATGCTGCTGAGGAGAGGCTTGCTCCGGCTGATGGGCCAGATGTGCAGCATAATCGAGATTGAGGTGCTTTGCTTCTCAGCCAGATATCCAGTAGATATCAAAATCAATCTGAAAACATTAAAAATGATCTGGGAACTTAGAGTATGACTGCATCCAGTGTGTCCACCGAGAGCCGCGTGCTGCGGAAGATGGTTGTGGGGTCTCGCCGCCTGAGCAACTATTGGTGGGCGACGGTAATTTTTGGCGGAGGACTGGGCTTCTTGCTGTCCAGCATTTCCAGCTATTTGAAAGTGAATCTTCTGCCATTTTCTGATCCGACGCAGCTCGTCTTCATTCCGCAGGGATTGGTGATGGGATTTTATGGCGTGGCGGCACTGCTGCTGGCGACCTATCTGTGGCTGGTGATTTTGTGGGACGTAGGCGGTGGCTACAACGAATTCAACCGGGACACGGGGATGCTGACAATTTTCCGATGGGGCTTTCCGGGTAAAAACCGCAAGATTGAGATCACCCATAGGCTAGAGGACGTGCAGGCGATTCGCGTGCAGATTAAAGAAGGACTCAACCCGAAGCGATCGCTCTATTTGCGGATTAAGGGTAAAGGCGACATTCCCCTGACGCGGGTGGGACAGCCAATGGCGCTGGCAGAGCTGGAAACTGAAGGTGCTGAACTGGCGCGGTTTCTGGGTGTGCCGCTCGAAGGGCTATAGCAAGTTTAGTGAGCTAGGAGACGCGCAATGAGACAGAAAATGGGGCGGTGGTTCGCCCTGATTGGGCTGGTTGGCCTGATGCTAATTGGAGGCTGTTCGGGGGCAAATACGGACAGCGCCAATTCTGGTACTGTATCTAGCGACTCGGCGATCGCCCAATCGCCTAGCCTCACGCCCGCCCCCAGTCCCACAACACCCTATGCGAACCTAGCCCGACTGGACGGCAAAGCAACCGTCGAAATTCGGGTCAAGGGGTCGCCCATTGAAATCCAGGTGAATGGCCAGGACGCGCCGATTACCGCCGGAAATTTCGTCGATTTGGTGAATCGCGGGGTCTATGACGGGCTGATGTTTCATCGGGTGGTGCGTGAGCCGGAACCATTTGTGGTGCAGGGCGGCGACCCCCAGAGCAAGGATGCCAGCGTGCCCTTGGGGATGCTGGGGACGGGCAGCTTTATTGACCCTGCCACCTCTAGCCCGCGCTACATTCCGCTAGAAATCAAGCCGGAGGGTGCGGCAGAACCCGTTTATGGAAAAACGCTGGAACCTGGAACTTCCCCGGTCTTGAAACACATGCGGGGGGCTGTGGCGATGGCGCGATCGCAGTTTCCGGACTCGGCTTCGTCGCAGTTTTATTTCACCCTGGCGGATCTGGGCTTTTTGGATGGGCAGTATGCTGTGTTTGGCTATGTAACCCGCGGGATGGACGTGGTGGACGAAATTCAGCAGGGCGATCGCATCGAGACGGCCCGCGTTACCGCAGGGCTGGAAAATCTGAAAACGGGTGGCTAAGGGCACACGGTTTTTTCCTGCGAACTTTAATTCTGTGAGCAACCGATGGGACTTGCCGAAACCCTCCTGTCTGCCTTGCCTAATAATCCGCTACTGGGGCTGCGCCGAGCCGATGCCCTGTGGCAAGCCTATCGAGAGGGCAGGATTCCCTGTTCCACTGTCATAACTGAATCCTCAGAGCCACTGGGCGAAACCGAGTGGGACGTGGTGATTTGCGGCGGCACGCTGGGGCTGCTGATGGGCTGTGCGCTCGTACGGCGGGGCTGGCGGGTGGCGCTGCTGGAGCGGGGAATTTTGCAGGGGCGCGACCAGGAGTGGAATATTTCGCGGCGAGAACTGGCGGTGCTGGTCAACCGGCATCTGCTGAGTCCGGCAGAACTGGAGGGGGCGATCGCCAGTGAATATAACCCTGCCCGCATCGCCTTTCACGGCGGCACGGAACTCTGGGTGCGAGATGTGCTGAATGTGGGCGTGAGTCCCCGACAGTTGCTTGAAACGCTGAAAGCAAAATTCCTGGCAGCGGGCGGGCAGTTGTTCGAGCAAACCGGGTTTGAGGCGGCGACGGTTCATCCGGATGGCGTGGCAGTACAGGCTGGCAACGGGTTCAAAACGCGCCTGCTGCTGGACGCGATGGGGCACTTTTCGCCCATTAGTCAGCAGGCGAGAGGCGGGCAGAAGCCAGACGCGGTTTGTATGGTGGTGGGCACCTGCGCCCAGGGCTTTCCGCATAACCAAACGGGCGACCTGTTTGCTTCGATTACGCCGATTGAAAATCAGTGCCAGTATTTTTGGGAGGCCTTTCCCGCCCGCGATGGCAGGACGACGTATCTCTTTACCTATCTGGATGCACACCCCAGCCGCCCCAGCCTGGAGCAGTTGTTTGACGAGTATTTTCGGCTATTGCCACAGTATCAGGGGGTGGCGCTGGAGGCGCTAAACATTGGGCGATCGCTCTATGGCTTTTTTCCCTGCTATCGCCAGAGTCCGCTCCAGCCCAAGTGGAGCCGGATTTTGCCCATCGGCGACAGCAGCGGCGGCCAATCTCCCCTCAGCTTTGGCGGCTTTGGAGCGATGCTGCGCCACCTGCCCCGTCTGACAGACGGCATTCACCAGGCCTTGGCAACCGATCAACTCCACCGCTCCACCCTAGCACTGTTGCAACCCTACCAGCCCAACATCTCCGTGACTTGGCTGTTCCAACGCGCCATGAGCGTTGGGGTCAACCAGACTGTGCCCCCCGATCAGATTAACCAGCTACTCTCGGCTGTCTTTGCCGATATGGCAGTCCTGGGCGACCCCGTGCTGAAGCCTTTTTTGCAAGACGTGGTGCAGTTTCCCGCGCTGGCCCAAGCCATGCTGCGAACCTCGGTGGTGCATCCCCGTGTGGTGCTGCAAATTATCCCGCAGGTGGGGCTGGGCACTCTTGTGGACTGGCTCTGGCATTATGCCAACCTAGGGCTATACGCGGGCCTAAACCAAATCGGGCAGTTGCACAAGCATTTTGGAGGCATATCGCGCTGGCCCTGGAGCAAGTCGCTGCCGCCCCCCTGGAGCTATCGCATCTCACGCTGGCTAGATGCCTGGAAGTATGGGTCGGGAGGGGATTATGAGCGGGAAGATCAGGGAGAATAGGCAGCCCCCAGAACGTCGCTCTCCCTTCTATGCTCCCATTCCCATCCCCCCACCCTCCCATGCCCCCCTCTCGTTTCCTTTTCTACATCGCCCGCCAATACCCCGGCTGGATCGGGCTGACGGTGCTGCTGGGGCTGTTGGGCGGCGTGTTTAATGGCGTAAGTACGGCGCTGATTGCGCCCGTGCTGCTGAATTTTTTGGGACAGCCTGTGCCGCTGCGGGGGCTGCCGGAGGCGATTCAGCGGTTGCTGAGTCCGTTTGAAAATCTACCGGAAGGGCAGCGGCTGTGGGTGATGACGGTGGCAGTGGTGCTGCTAATCGGGCTGAAAAATCTGGCGGCCTATGGCAATGCACTGGTGGCGGGGGCGCTGAAGCGAGTGCTGGTGACGGATTGGCGCGAGGCGGGGCTGCGGCTGCTGCTGTCGGTGGATCTGAGTTTTTTTGCAGGCAGCAGTCTGGGCGACGTGATGAACCAACTCAACGTGGAGGTGAATCGCTCGGCGACGGCCGTGGCGACGGCGGTGCGCGGCCTGACTACGGGTATCACGATTCTGGTCTTTCTGGGGCTGCTGCTGGCGCTGTCGTGGCCGCTGACACTAGTGGCGGCGGGGCTGCTGGCGGGGGTGACGCTGGTAAATCAGATGAGCGTCGCGCGATCGCGCCAGTATGGAGAAGCCCTGTCGGAAGCATCAAAGCATTACTCAATCGCCCTGCTGGACGTGCTAACTGGGATGCGGCTGGTGCGGGCGGCGGCGACGGAAGACCAAGAATATGCCCGACTGCGGCGGCGGGTGCGCGATCGCGAACGGGCCGAGTATCAATCCTTGGCTAGCTCAGCGGCGATCGCCCCCCTCAGCGAAGTCGTCGGCGTGGTAGCGCTGATTTTAATCGTGTGGATTGGGCGCACGTTTTTGGCTACAGAAATGCAGACGCTTTCCACCGTGCTACTGACCTTTTTGCTGCTGCTGTTTCGGATGCTGCCGCTGCTAGGTCAGCTCAACACCGCCCGCAACCAATTCGCCAATGCCCTGCCCAGCATTCAGCAGACCCAGACCTTTTTGAATCGCCGCGACAAGCCGTTTATGCAAAATGGCACGATTCCCTTTACCGGACTGCGGCAGGGCATTCGGTTTCGGGATGTGTCTTTTAGCTATGCAGCGAGCGATCGTATTAGCGTTGCACAGCCAGAACGCAACAGCATCGCAGAACCCGATTGCTTCGTGCTGGAACACATCTCGCTGGAACTGCCCAAGGGCACGACGCTGGCGCTGGTGGGCGCATCTGGCGCGGGCAAATCGACCCTGGCGGATCTGCTGCCCCGCTTTTATGACCCGACGCTGGGCACCGTGGAGCTAGACGGCATCGACCTGCGGCAGTTCAACCTGAAAACCGTGCGGCGGGCGATGGGCATTATCAGCCAGGACACAATTTTGTTTAACGCTTCGGTGCGCGACAACATTGCCTATGGCTGTCCCGATGCGACCGAAGCGCAGGTATGGCAGGCGGCAAAACTCGCCTATGCCGATGAGTTTATCCGGCAGTTGCCAGACGGATTGGATACCCGGATTGGCGATCGCGGCGTGTTGCTCTCTGGGGGGCAGCGCCAGCGGCTGGCGATCGCCCGTGCCCTGCTGCAAAATCCCGAAATCCTCATCCTCGACGAAGCCACCAGCGCCCTCGACACCGTATCCGAACGGCTCGTGCAGGCCGCCATCGAAGCCCTCAGCCGCGATCGCACGACCCTGGTCATCGCCCATCGCCTCTCCACCGTGCAGCGGGCCGACCAAATCGCCGTCCTCGACCAGGGCCGCGTGGTGGAGTTGGGCACCCACGAAGACTTGCTGCGGCAAAACGGCTATTACGCCCGCCTCTGCGCCCTCCAGTTTGCCGACGAAATGGCCCCCAGTGCCAGCGCCGTACCCACCCAGCTAGCCCGCCGCTCCTACGAAATCCGCAATCGGCTCAACGCCATGATCGGCTCTCTGCGGCTGTTGGTCGATGGCATTGTGACAGACCTCGACGAGCAGATTGAACTCACCGAAGAAGCCTACTATTCCACGCTCAACGTGCTTCGTAGCCTGGAAGCGCTGGAACGCGGCTATGAAGGCAAGTCGGATTGAGCAATTTTCAGCAATTTTCAGAGGGATAGGACTTATGCAGTTGGACGATTTCTCGAGGGCTGCGTCCGCGAGAAATCGTCCAAAACCCAGAAACCTTATCGCAAGTGCGTAATACCAAATCTCCAAAGATCTGCTACATATAAGAAGACGTTAGAGCTAGCCGCCATGAGTGGAGTCCTCAAAATCGATATCGCTGAAACAGCAGAAGAGCTAAAAGCCGTCTTGGAACAACAGCAACGGTCATCTCAGCGCCGTAAAGTACAGGTGTTGTGGTGGTTAAAAACAGGACAAGCGAAGCGTGTTGAGCAGTTAGCCCAACTGAGCGGTTGCCATCGGACGACCGTGTCTCGTTGGCTGAGCCAGTATCGACAGAGTGGACTCGAAGGGTTGGTGGAGGTAGCATCTCGCAGTGGACGACCGCGAGCGATTAGTGGTGAAGTCCTGGCATCTTTAGAGCGGGAACTGCAAAATCCAGAAGGCTTTAGCAGTTATGGAGCGGTGCAGCAGTGGCTTGCAGCGGTGCAGGGTCAACCCGTCCCCTACAAGACGGTGCATAAGACGGTGCGCTATCGACTCAAAGCGAAGCTCAAAGTGGCCCGTCCGGTGTCCCAGAAGCAGACTCCTGGGGCGTGCGAGTCCTTTCAGCAAACCTTGCAGCCCAGATCAGCCAGTCGCTTCCGCCAGCCTTGAGACAACGCTATGCTGGGCGAATCCGCGATTGGTGCAGTGATGAGAGCCGCGTCGGACTGCTGACGGTTCAATTGGTGTTTCAGCCGCCTTATTGCCCTGAGGTCAATCTCATTGAGCGGGTCTGGCGGGAACTCAAGCGGGAGCTAGCTTGGGTTCACTTTGATGATGTTGGCCAACTCCAGCCCGCCATCAGCCAGTGGGTTTGTCGCCTTTCGGCTGAGTCGCTGCGATCGCTGACTCAGGGGGATTGGATTGTCGATGCTCTATGTGTAGCGGGTATTTAGAGAATTGATATTACACTAGCGTTTCATTGCGCTGTCCCCCATCACGCTTTCTCAAGCAATCGAGATCTGAGTATGGGTCAGAGCCGCGCCAGCGTTGAGTTGAGCAATCTTCACCTGCTGACCCGCGCCGCTGCCGTCGAGGTCAAAGAACAGCGCTCCCTTGCTTTGGTTGTAGATAAACCGCTCGGTTTCGGTCGCTGCCCTGCTGCCCAGGCGGAACTGGTCGGCGCTGATGCCCTTGCCAGTGGGCAGTTCTGCAAACTCTCGACCCAGCGTGATTTCGATGCGGTCTTCTGCTGCTTTGAAGTCGCGGATAAAGTTGCTGCCCTTCTTGTTGGCAGCGATCTGGAAGGTGTCGCGACCTCTGCCGCCGATCAGCATATCCTTGCCGCTGCGACCAATCAGCACGTCATCGCCCGCGCCGCCGATCAGGGTGTCGTCATCCTGCCCGCCGTTCAGCGTGTCGTTGCCGGTGCCACCGTGCAGCCAGTCATTGCCCAGGTCGCCGGCCACCATGTCGTCGCCGCCCAGCGCCCGAATGCGATCGCCCTTCTTCAGACCTACCAAAATTTCGCTCTGGTTGGTGCCCTTGAGGAAGTCGATTTCGTTGGTGCCCGGAAGGGTCGCGCGGTTCTTCATAGCTTCGCGGCGCTTCAGACCGGCCAGCAGCCCATCGCCCGTATTGGCATCTAGCACCTGATCGATGGTCTTCGTACCCAGGATCGCAGCCGCCAGATCCTTCGAGGTGTTGTTGACCAGGAAGCCCTGGAGTTCGCTAACTTCCCGCAGCAGCGCCGCCGCATTGCCCGGTTTTGCCAACACCGCCTGGAGCCGCTGCACGCCTTCTGCCATGATGGTAGCGACCTGATCGGCGATCGCCGTCACCTTGGCTAGCTCTGGCGCAGGGCTGACCATTTCCAGTGCGCCAACGGTCGTCTTCAGGATATTCGCCACCACCGAGCTATTGCTCAAATCCAGCGGCTTGCCCGGTTCAATCGCATCGGCGATCGCCCCTGTTACCAACATACTCAGCATTTCGCCCGATAGCCCCGTTGCCCCCCGCAGCAGCGTCGCCGCCTGATCCATTAACGTGTAAATCGCCACATGGGCCGCCATCACTTTCGCCCCGTTCGGGTCGCCGTCGCGCATAGCAATAATCGGATCAAAGGTTCCCAGATCGAGAGCCGCAGGCAGTCCCAGCGCCGCCTTCACCTGAGCGGCGGCCGTCGCTACATCCACATCACCCATCCGCACCAGCGCGTTAATCATAGTGGTGACTGGCGTGACCATGCTATAGCCCACCGGAGCCGACAGCGGCACATCCATCTTTTCGTTGGTAAACGTGTCGTAGCCACCTACCGCCAGAATTTGCCCCTCGTCGGGGTCAATGACACCGTTTTCATTCTTGTCAAACAGTTCGGTAGCAAACTTCAGCTCGTAGGAGCCGTCGAAGCTGCTGATGGTGTAAGGCTCGTTCTCGTCCAGCACGCCGTTGTTGTTGGCATCTAGGAAGATCGTGGCCCCTGAAATATATTTCTGGCTGATCCGTCCTACAGAAGCGCCGCCCCCCACGCTGAACTCCATAATCTTGAACGTCGCCAGGTTCTTTCGCCATTCCTTGCCAATCAGCTTGCCCAAAATCCGCACCCCAACCCGCGCATAGGCATCCAGGAACACGTTCACCACGCCCTGAATCTGGAACAGGCTCAGCGGATTGCTCAGGCGAGACGTAATCTCAGTGGTGCGGATGCGGCCGTCACTAAGGTTGACAAACTCGCGAATGCCCCGCGAATTGAGCGTTGCAATCGTTTGTGCGCCAACAAGTGGACGGAGAAAAGAGATATGGCCAATCTGCCGATTGATCTCGTTCCAGACTCGGCTATACTCCGAATCCCAAACTGGATTTCGAGTATTTTCGCCTACGTCGATCAGGTCGATGCCTGCCTTGCCTCGCAGACCTCCGTCAATGCGCCCTTCGGCAATGCCCACATTCACCCCAAAACCTGCGCCAATCGTCGCATCGACGGTAATTTCATCGCCAGGGAAGTCGGTGACATAGAAACCATCAATCAGCCTGGAGGCGGCAGAACTGGAATAGCCCGCTCGCTGCCACTCTTGGAAGCCAAAGGTGTCGTAGCCAAAGTCGAGATTGCTTCGCACGCGGAGATCGCCGAACAGCCTGCCTTCGAGTGGCCAAATCACGGGGAACTTCTGCTCCAGGTGGAGGTTGAAGTCCAGGTCGGGCATGTCGTAGCGGAACAGTGTCGCCGTGCGGCCCAGCAGCAGGTTAATCGCCTGGTTGGGATCAGACAGGATAGGGAAGCCCAGCCCTTCGACCCGGTTCAGCGCATTGATAAAGTTCCGCACGCGCGAGTTGCTCGAAGCCTGGGTCAGGGAGTTTGTGCTTTGCCCTCTGGTGGTGCGGGGGCTGCTCTGGGACAGGCTGCCCGGTGCAGCATTGGTGTCTACAGTGCCGATGCTGTAGGAGCCAAAGTTGATGGCCAGGTTGCCGTCGCTGGCGGTGAGCTGGTTGAGGGCAGTGATGGCTGCATCCAGGGCGCTAATGGCATCGATGAACCGAGTGTCGATGCCGCGGCCAAAGCGCCAGCGGCTGAGGGTGCTAACAACTTCTACGACTGTGGCCCGGCCGTCGCGGTTTTGGTCAAAGGGGCCGGTCAAGCCCAGGCTGCTAAGGATGCGAGTGTCAGCGTTCAGGAAGTTGATGACCGGGCGGAAGGGTCTGATGGTGTTGTCAATGCGAGTGAGGACGGGTCGGGCAAAGCCAGAGATAAAGGAACCTAGATCTAGCGTGACGTTGTTGAACTCAAGCTGGGGATTGCCCGATGAGCTGCGGCCATCGCGATAGGTAAAGGCGTTCCACTTAAGCGCCAGGTCAAAGTTGATGGAGGGCATTCCCTCAAAGTTGGCGATGCCCGTGCGGGCTTTCATACCCAGGTTTGGCGTGATGGCAAATTCGGTGCCAAACAGTTCACGGAAGCTGGAGTTAGCGTTGCGTCGCCGCAGTTCGGTCAGGGTGAGGCGATCGCCATCATTGGGCGCACCCGGAATATTGTCGATGTCTTTCAACAGCGCCTTAAAGCCGCCCGTCACCCGCGTAGGATTGGACAGATCATTGGTCAGGTTTGCCTGCAAGAAGCCCAGCGTGGCCTGGGCGCTGAAGTTGTTCGACAACGCAGCCGTCAGTTCTGCCCCAAAGAAAGTCTTGCTGGCGTTGGTGTTGAAATAGAAGCCGAAGTCATCATGGAACCCAAAGGTCAGCTTCATGCCGCCGAGGACGCTGGCATTGGCAGAACCCGTGGTTCTCATGCTCAGCATCGGCAGCCCCATGTTGCTATTCAGCCCGACGGAACCCAGGTTGTAGGTCTGGGTCATGTCTAGCGTCACTTCAAACTGCTTCGCCTGACTGAAGTCGGTCAGCACTCGCACACCAGGCAGATTGCGGCTCAGTCGGTTTTGGAATTCGCTAACGGTCAGTTGCTCCCCATTAGCCATGCCGCCGACGAGGGTGCTGGTCAGGTTCCTCAGGAAAGCAGGGACATAGCGATCGCTCAGCGTTCCCAGAATCGGCAGAGAACTCCGCGCTAGGTCGTTGTCCAGCACTACGGCTAGCTGGGTCAGCGCTCCCGTCACGCCAGAGCGGAACTTCTCCACATCAATTTCTGGCACATCCTGCACGTTGATCGTGAAGCTCTGGGTGCGGCTGAGGCTGGGCGACCCGTTGTCAAAGGCCGTGATGCTGAGATTGACCTGCTTTTCCTGTTCAAAGTCGATACTCTGTCCAAACTTCAGCTTCAGTTGCCCATTCACCACTTCAAAGCGCTGATCGCTAACCGTAAAGCTGTGAGTTTGGTTGCGATCTTGATCGGCAACCGTCAGGCGGCCAATCACCACGCCAGCATCGTTTTCTCGCACAGCGTTGTTGCTGAGGGTGATGCTGCTGGGTGCGTCGTTCAGGTCGTTGACGGTAATGCTAAACTGCCGCTCAAAGAACTGCCCGCCCTGATCCGTCGTGCGGACGCGAATCGTGTAGTTCGGCTTGGTTTCAAAATCGGGAGCGTTGCGGATGCGGAGCTGGTTGCCAACGATGGTGAAGGCAGTGTTGTCAGCCGAGCCAGCGCCCGATACCAGCGTGTAGGTGTGGGTATTGCCTGCATCGGGATCGGTGGTGGTGAACGTGCCGATCACACTATTCGCGGGCATGTTCTCATTCACGTTCGTAGCGCTGAACTCCAGTTGAGTCGGTGCTTCGTTGACGTTGTTGATGCCGATGTTGACCGTGCGTTCGGTGAACAATCCACCCTGATCGGTCGAACGAAGACGAATGCTGTAGCCATTCTTGGTCTCAAAGTCAGGTGAAGTATTGATCCGAAGCTGGTTACCTACAATGCTAAATTCAGCATTGTCAGTGTCACCTTCGCCGCTCACTAGCGTATAGGTATGCGTGTTGCCTGTGTCGGGATCAACTGTGCTGAGAATTGCAACAGCGCTGTTCGCAGGAACGTTCTCATTGACGTTCGTCGTGCTGAGATTGATGGCGGTCGGGGTTTCGTTCACGTTGTTAACCGTGATCACCATCTGCCGCTCAAAAATGCCGCCACTCTGGTCGCGCGATCGCACGCGGATGTTGTAGCTGGGCTTCGCCTCAAAGTTAGGCGATACGTTAATTCGGAGCTGATTGCCGACAATCGTAAACGCTGCGTTATCCGTCGAGCCGACCCCATTCACCAGGCTATAGGTATGCACATCGCCAGGGTTGGGATCGACCGTCGAAAACGTGCCCACGACGGTATTGGCAGAAACGTTTTCATCAATGCTGGCGGTGCTGAGGCTAATGCTGGTCGGCGGCGCATTGCCCGACTCGTCTACATCCGTGATGTTGATCTGAACGGCTTTTTCATAGAACAGCCCATCGCGATCGATGGCGCGAATCCGAACCCGATACACCGACTTGGCTTCAAAGTCTGGCATATCGTTGATTCGTAGCTCGTTGCCCTCCAGGGTAAAGGCGGCATTGTCGTCGTCACCCGCACCTGCCACCAGCAAATAGGTATGCTCGTCCTCTGCATCTGGGTCTACGGCGCTGAGCGTGGCCACCACCGTATCCGGCACCACATTTTCTTCAACGCTGGTGCTGCTCAGGATAATATCCGTCGGAGCCTCATTTACGCTGTTGACGTAAACCGTCAGGACGCGGTCAAAGAAGCGCCCAGTCTGGTCGGTCGTGCGAACCCGGAGGCTGTAGCTGTTCTTGGCTTCAAAATCGGGTGACGTGTTAATTCGCAGCTCGTCGCCAACAATCGTGAACGCACCATTGTCGTCATCGCCTGTGCCGCTGACCAGGCTGTAGGTGTGGGTGTCTCCCAGGTCAGAGTCAACCGTACTTAGCGTGCCGACGACGGTATCGGCAGGGACGTTTTCCAACAGTTCATTGCTGCTGAGTTGCAGATTGGTTGGCGCTTCTTCCAGGTTGTTGATGTTGACCGTGAACATGCGCTCGGTGAATAATCCGCCCTGATCCGTCGTGCGAACCCGAATGCTGTAGCTGCTCTTGGTTTCAAAGTCGGGGGAGGCATTGATCCGCAGTTCGTTGCCGACGATCGTGAAGGCAGCGTTATCGGTATCTCCCGCACCTGCCACCAGGCTGTAGGTGTGGGTGTTGCCTGTGTCGGGGTCAACGGTACCGAAGTTGCCAATTAGAGAATTGGCAGGAATATTTTCATCTCGTGTGGTGTTGCTCAGCGTCAGGTTGGTCGGCGTTTCATTCACGTCGTTCACGTTGATAGTGAAGACGCGCTCAAAGAACAATCCGCCCTGATCGGTCGTGCGGACGCGGATGCTATAGCTGTTCTTGGTTTCAAAGTCGGGTGAGGTGTTGATCCGAAGCTGGTTGCCGACAATGCTGAAAGTAGCGTTATCGGTGTCTCCTGCCCCTGCTACCAGGCTGTAGGTGTGAGTATTGCCTGCGTCGGGGTCAACGGTGCTAAGTCCACCCACTGTGAAACCAGCGATAACATTCTCGTTAACACTGGTGCTGCTGAGGTTGACATTCGTTGGGGCATTGTTCACAACTTGGTTGATGTTGAGCGCGATCGCCCCCGTGTTTGAATTAAAGCCATCAACCGAAATTTGGTAGGTTGTTCCAGCAGTTGTATTGAGGGTGATGCGACTTGCCAGGCTTCCCCCTGAGTCGTCGTCCGAAGCCACTAGATTGAGTGTGGCGAGCGTCGATCCGGTGTAGACAAAGAGAAATGTGTCAAAGCTACTGCCGATGGTGTCGATAACATACTGCCCGGTCGTGGGAGCCGTCCAAGACCACCACGCAGAGTTGACGATGCCGCTTTGCGCTGGCTCACCCATCTCTGCTGTTGCGCCAACGTTGGAACCTGTAGTGGTGACGTTAGTGCCGCTCAGGAAAAATCGATTAGCAAAGTTGTCGTTGCCTGGACTGAGAATTCCTGAATAGAGGTGTCTGGCAGTTTCAGAAATGGCTGGCTGGGATAGGGTTCCAGTTCCTTGAGGAAAGCTGACTTCCAGTTCCCAATTGCCGCCCAGAGATGCGCTGCCCGTGTCGGTGGTGGAGGCGACGATAGTGGCTCCAGTCAGTTGGTGCAGCTTTTGCAAAAACTCTGCCCCGGCTTCGCCTGCTGCGACACGGCAGCCGTAGAGGATTAGCATGGGCTGGCTCGGCGCGTTTGCGGCGGCGGAAAACCAGGACTGTAGCTCCCAGGCGTAGCGGTCGAGGGTTTCCAGCGAGAGGGGGCGATCGCCCAACCGCAAACAGCCCTCGCTGCCGTGAGACACGAGGTGAACCTGGTTAACCTGTGGATATTGGGTCAGAACGGCTGTAATTTGCGCGATCGCATCTTGCTGAGCATCCAGCACCAGCACGCCCGCAGCGTCCGAAACACCCGCCACCAGCGTTTCTAGATCCGCAATGCCTCGATCAAACACGACGAGCGTGTGGGCGCTCTTAGAGATCGACAAAACTTGCTGGGTCGAGTGGGTCAAGGCAGATGAGGACAATCTGGAAACCGAGGAGGGAAGACAAACTGCGGACATAGCTAAGATCGCTCCTAAGCAAGGATGAAACAGCAGGTAAATGAATAGCCCCAATCAACGGACTGGACTCTAAAGCAGGGCAAGCTTGAGGCAGCGCGCTCTGCCGCTCTGCAATCGCAGAGACGTATGGTACACAGATGCAAACTGTGCAAAAATCAGCGCCAAGAACAGGCGACGGGAAAGTGTGCTGTAGAATGCGCCAACTGTCTCGACGATGCACCCCCTTGACAGAGAAACAAGGCGGCGGGGATGCAGGCGCGTATTTTGATCGGAAACCGGCTTGGCTTGCTCGCTTCGATGTGATGGGAACTGCTCTAAGGAAGCGAACCAGACAAAATTACGGCAAGGCTAGCGGTTAGTAGATTTTTAACTTAGCCACTCAGCCTTAGAGAGAGCGAGACACGCTACAGAAGGCACTTGCTGCAATAGAACCCTTCGAGAAACAGACAAGACAATTTTGTATAAACCGCTCCTAAACTCATATTTTGACTATCTATCTTTCGGTAGAGGCCTAGCGTCCTGAAACTCACGGTTAATTATGTGCTTCATAGAAAAATTACAGCGAGAATTCGCGTGTAATTACTGAAGATGCAAGGAATAGAATCTAACGGTTGCCTGTTATAGTTGGCAAAGGATGCTCCCCAAACACCAACAGAGCGTGAAAATCACTGCATGGAACGGCTACACAGCGATTTGCCAAACGGTGTAAAGCTTAAGATTGCCTGTGATTTATGATCCGTTCAAAGGCGATCTAGGGTTAGGCATCCTAGGACGGCAAACGGTTTGAGGCAATTCTTGATGGACAGAAGCGCCCCGTTGTGGGGCAAAAAGTATCCTGTTTATGCCCCGTCTTGTGGGTGTACCCCACTTTTGTAACCCTCACCCTAAATTCCTCTCCCAAGGCGGGAGAGGGACTTCCAATCCGGCTCCCCTCTCCCTTTTTTTGGGAGAAGGGGCTGGGGGATGAGGGCAAACTTGCAGAACTAGGATACGCCCTGTTTTATGCCCCGTCTTGTGCCCCGTTTTATGCCCCGTTTTGTGCCCTATGAAGAGGCGATCGCCCCCCGCACGACTCAACTTAACACTCCCAGTCTTGCGCCTGTTGCCGCGTGGTTTCAGCACCAAGGCTGGGAGCCATTGTCGTTTCAGCAGGAAACCTGGGAGGCGTTTTTGGCGGGGCGCAGTGGGCTGGTGCAGGTGCCCACTGGGTCTGGCAAAACCTACGCAGCGGTCATGGGGGCGATCGCCGCTATGCTGCACGACCCCAAGCCAGGGCTGCAACTGCTGTACCTGACCCCGCTGCGATCGCTCTCCCGCGACATCGAGCAATCTATCCGCCGCCCTATCGAAGACATGGGCTGGGATCTGCGGGTCGAGTCGCGCACGGGCGACACCAGCGCTAGCCGCAAAGCCCGCCAGCTCAAAAATATGCCGCAGATTCTGATTACCACACCAGAATCGCTTGCTCTAATGCTGTCCTATGCCGGGGCAGAGACGCTTTTTGGCAGCCTGCGGGCGGCGATTCTGGACGAGTGGCATGAGTTGCTTAGTTCCAAACGGGGCACCCAAACCGAACTCTGCCTTTCGGCACTGCGTCAATTGCGCCCGTCGCTGCAAACCTGGGCCCTGTCGGCCACGCTGGGCAATATTCAGGAAGCTGCCCAGGTCGCCGTGGGGCTAGATATCGAACCCGTGGTGATTCAAACCAAACCTCCAGCGGCAAACGATCATTCGCAGCATCCTGCCCCGACTCGGTAGACACTTTTCCCTGGGCGGGGCATTTGGGCCTGCGAATGTTTCAGGAACTTGTAGATGCTCTGGATATCGAAACCTCCCACGCTAATTTTTTACCAACACCCGCGCCCCAGGCAGAAAAGTGGTATCAGGCGCTCACCTTTGCCCTGCCCCGACCACGCAGACCGCATTGCACTCCACCACGGCTCCATCGACGTGCAAGAGCGAGAGGCGATTGAAGCAGCCGTGAAAACTGGAGCCATCAAGTGGGTGGTTTGCACCTCATCGCTGGATTTGGGTGTAGACTTTCAGCCCGTGGAGCGCGTCGTGCAAATTGGCAGCGCCAAAAACCTGGCCCGATTATTGCAAAGAGCTGGGCGATCGGCCCACGTCCCCGCAGGCACGTCCGAGATTTTCTTCCTGCCGACCAACTCGCTGGAGCTATTGGAAATTTCTGCCTTTCGCAATGGGCTGGCCCAGGGCGATATCGAAGTACGCCCGCCCCGCTTCATAAGCCCTACGACGTGCTAATTCAGCACCTAGTCACCCTGGCCTGTGGGGATGGTTTCACGCCTGCCGACACGCTCTCCGCCATTCGCAAAACAGTATCCTACGAACGCTTAACGGATGCCGAATTTACCTGGATACTCGACTTTTTGGAAAAGGGTGGGAAGTCGCTTAGCGCCTACCCAAGGTACAGAAAAATCACGCTGGAGGATGACCGCTATCGGGTTATCGATCCGCAAATTTCCCGGATGCATCGGATGGGTATCGGAACGATTACGTCTAACCAATCGGTACAGATCCAGTACACCAATCGCCGCAAGATTGGCACGATTGAGGAAAGCTTTGCATCCAAACTACAAAAGGGCGATGTGTTCTTTTTTGCAGGGCGGCAGCTTGAGTTTTTTCAAATGAAAGACATGGTGGTTTACGTCAAGGGCACAAGCAAGAAGTCTACTGTAACTCCGACCTGGGGCGGCGGAAATCTCGCAATATCCGACACATTAAGTACGCACCTGAGACGTGAAATTGAACAGAGCCAGGATGCAAACACAAATCTAGAACTCACCTGCTTGAAACCCATTCTGTCTGCTCAGCAGCGCATTTCCCACCTGCCCGCCGTAAACGAACTGCTGATTGAAACCTGCAAGACCCGTGAAGGACAGCATCTCTATGTTTATCCCTTTGAAGGGCGCTTTGTGCATGAGGGGCTGGGCTTTTTGTGGGGCTATCGGTTTGCGCGACAAAAGCAGGCGACGTTTACGATTTCGGTAAATGACTATGGATTTGAAATCCTCGCACCCAAAGACTATCCCTTTCAGGAGTTGTTTTCCGATGACTTCTTTAGTCTAGAGAATCTGGAAGCCGACATTCGCGCCAGCCTCAACCTATCGGAACTCACCGCCCGCAAGTTTCGCGGCATTGCCCAGATTGCTGGGCTGGTGTTCAAGGGCTATCCCTCTGCCAAAAAGACGGCAGGGCAACTCCAGGTCAGTTCGTCGCTGATTTACGAAGTGTTTTCCAAATATGAACCGGATAACTTGCTGCTGAAGCAAGCAGAGCAAGAAGTCCTCACAGATCAGCTAGAGGTGCATCGGCTGGCCAAAACGCTGGATAGAGTGCGATCGCTCTCTCTGGTGTGGCAAACCACTAAACGACCATCGCCCTTTGCTTTTCCGCTGCTGGTGGAGCGGCTCAACTCGCGCCTGTCGAACGAGAGCCTGCTAGAGCGCATCGAGCGGATGAAGCAGCAATGGGACGGCAAAGCGTGAACCCCAGGCAGAAAAAGCATTTCAGCCAGCGTTTTGTAAAATTGAGGACAAAAAGCTTGATGCGATCGCCCAAGGCTGCTATAGTAGTAGACTGTTTAGGACGCATAGCTCAGTTGGTTAGAGCACCACGTTGACATCGTGGGGGTCACTGGTTCGAGTCCAGTTGTGTCCATTTAAGAGCGTTTGTTTATCTGGATCTGGTTCCTTGCCGATTAGGAAACAAGTTGGGGCTTTGTCTGGAATTCTACGGCCAGAGCGTGAAGTATCCAGCAAGACGGCACAACACGCTCCGGACACCATTTCACACCATTCCACCCCTTCAAAGTGCCGTTTCACAGGTTCGAGTTTGCGATTCAGGACTGACCACGCAGATTGCTGTTGGCTGTAGGATTTTCCAGATTGACTTGACCGCTTAAACACAGGATGGCCGTATGAAGACTGATTTCAAAGCGGGTCGCTGTGCTGCGGACGTGAGTTTGGGCATTCTAAACTCAGTCATTCATTATGCATCTGCCCGGTAGACATTGCCCCGGCGATCGCTCGTTTAGCCTTCCCCCCGTAGGCGCGATCGCACACTGCTTCATAACCACTTCGGAATCAGGGAAAATCGCCATGACTAATGCTTCGGTTAATCACGCGGCCAATTCCGCGCCCAGCAGCACTGCTAGTCCTGCGCCTACGCTTGATAGCGCAAAACTTAGGACGTATCGAGATTATGGAATTAGCCGCTTTGAGCAGCTTTTGCTGCAATTGCCCCCCCAGCCCCATGATGCCGATCGGTTTCTAGATCGGGCGATTCGTCAGCTCACGGGGTTGCCGCCCGCGCCTGCCAGTGCCCATCCCTATCACGGCATCTACGGCACAACGTTCACTATGGCCCATTATCGAGATGGGGGGAGCGATCGCCTGCGGGATTTGCTGATGAAACAGCCAGAACTACACCCGCTGGATAGCGAAATCGACACGCTTATCCGGTTGCTCTCAGATCTGCCTGCCCGCCCCGCTGGAAGCTTACCTTACGTGCGGCTATTTATCTTACCTGAGGACGCACTGCCCCAGCCCGCACCACCCAATACCCAGGCCAACTATCCCCCCGCAAAGCGGCAGTTCGTCACGACAGATCAAATTTTGCAAATCATTGGCTCTAGCCAATTGCGCGATCGCGTAATTGCCATGACCCCCGGCATCAACGCCACCTTCGAGCGGTTTGAAATCAACACCCCCCTGCGAATGGCCCATTTCTTTGGGCAGGTGTTGCACGAAAGCGGTGGCTTCCGCTATCTGCGCGAAATCTGGGGCCCGACAGATGCCCAGCGCCGCTACGAGCCGCCGTCGAGTCTGGCGCGAAATCTGGGCAATACGCAACCGGGCGATGGCGCACGCTATATGGGGCGCGGCGTAATTCAGCTAACGGGTCGCTCCAACTATGCTCAGTTTTCCAGGGCAATGGGGGTTGATTTTGTAGCAAATCCCGATTTGGTTGCGTCGCCGCAGTATGCTGTCACTGCCGCTGGGTGGTTCTGGCAAACCCGCAACATCAACCAACACGCTGACCGCGACGACCTGATTGCTGTCACCCGCGTGGTGAATGGCGGCCGCAACGGTCTAGCCGATCGCCAAAAATACCTGAACCGGGCAAAGCAGGTGCTAGGCGTTCGCTGATCGACGGGGGATTAGAGGGGGATCAGGCCCGTTCAAAATAGCGGGCCCGTTCCCAACTCGTCACCACTTCGTCGAATTTACGCTGCTCGGTCTTGAAGAAATGCAAATAGTGGTCAATCGTGGCTTCGCCAAAGGTGTCCCGCGCCCACTGGCTCTTCTCTAGCTCATGAATTGCCTCATTCAGGCTGTGGGGCACCTGCGGCAAATCCCGCGCCTCATACACATCGCCCTCAAACATGGGCGGCGGCTCGATTTGGTTTTTGATGCCGTCGAGTCCAGCCGCGAGGGTGGCAGCAAAGGCAAGATAAGGATTGGCATCGGCTCCCGGTGCGCGACACTCTAGCCGCAGCGAGGAGCGGTGTCCCAAAATGCGAAAGCCCGCTGTGCGGTTGTCATAGGACCAGGCAATGCCCGTTGGCGCAAAGGAACCTGCTACATAGCGCTTGTAGGACGTGGGATAGGGCGCGTAGAACGGGAAGATTTCGCGGATATGCGCCATCCAGCCGCCGAGGAACCAGCGAAACAGCGGCGAACTATGCACCGGGCCGAAGGCTTCCTCACCGGGGAACAGCGCGATCTTACCTTCCTGATCCCACAGGCTGGCGTGCAGGTGCATACTCGACCCGGCATAGCGCTCGTCCCATTTAGACATAAACGTGACAGCGACGTTGTTTTGCCAGGCAATTTCCTTGGCGGCGTGCTTGTAGAGAATATGGCGATCGCACATTTCTAGAAAATCTGCATAGCGCAAGTTGATCTCCTGCTGCCCCGGCCCCCATTCGCCCTTGGAGAACTCGACAGGAATTCCCGATCGCTCCAAATGCTTGCGGATTGCGCCAATGAGAAACTCTTCCTTGGTGCCCTGGAAGATATGATAATCCTCAATGTAGCTGCCGATGGGCTGGAGGTCATGATAGTTCTTTTGCCGCGCGGTTTCGTAGGAATCGGCAAAGACGTATAGCTCCAGTTCCGATGCCCCTTTGGCAACATAGCCCAGCGACTTGGCCCGTTCTACCTGCGTCTTCAGCAGGCTGCGCGGCGCAATCTCGACTAGCACGTCTTCTTCTTCGTTGTAAACATCGCACAGCACGATCGCTGTTTTCTCTAGCCAAGACGCAACTCGTAGCGTACTCAGGTCAGGAATCATGCGAAAGTCGCCATAGCCACTGGCCCAACTGGTGAAGTGGTATCCCGGAACCGGGTCCATTTCCATGTCGCAGGCCAGCAAATAATCGCAGGCGTGAACGCCATCTTGCAGCACGTCGTTCACAAAAAAATCGCCCGTAATCCGCTTGCCGATCAGCCGTCCGTAGAGGTCTGGGAACACGGCAAGGATAGTTTCAATCTGTTCATCCTGAACAAGCTGCGTCAGCGTTTCGACAGTCAATCGGCCACGAGAAGAAGAATGCATAAAGGAATACGAAATAGAAGGATTAAAGAATGGGGAGTATTGGCTAGAGAAGTAAAAAAGAGACGGACGCTCCGCTACTCTGCAATGAAGACACTCTTCCACTCACTGTAATGATCTAACACGGCAAGTCCCAGTTCGCGACCAATGCCGCTGTGCTTCACGCCGCCGAAGGGGGCTTCTAGGTGGACGCTGTGGCCCGTGTTGATAGAGAGAACGCCCGTTTCAATGGCGCGGGCAACACGGAGGGCGCGGCCGATGTCGCGGGTCCAGATAGAGCCAGAGAGTCCGTAGAGACTGGTGTTGGCGATCGCCACGGCTTCTTCTTCTGTGTCAAATGGCATAGCACAGAGAACCGGGCCAAAGATTTCTTCCTGGGCAATTCGCATATTGGGCGTGGCGTGGGCGAAGAGGGCAGGCGTGAGGTACGCGCCCTGGTCGAGCGGGGATTCGGTGGGCACTGTGCCGCCGCAGAGCAGGGTTGCGCCTTCCTGCTGCCCCAGCATGATATAGTCCAACACGCGATCGCGCTGCTGGGTGGAAATCAGTGTGCCGATTTCTGTCGATTCGTCGAGCGGTGGGCCAATTTGGAGCGCCTGGAATTGCTGCGTCAGGCGATGCAAAAACTCGTCGTAAACCGGGCGCTGAATCAACAGGCGCGATCGCGCACAGCAGTCCTGCCCGGCATTGTCCAGCACGCTCCACATCGCCTTGGGAACCGCCAGATCCAGATCTGCATCGGCAAACACCAGATTCGCCGACTTGCCGCCCAGTTCCAGCGTCACGCGCTTGAGGTCGTCTGCCGCTGTCCGCATGACGTGCATCCCGATTTCAGTCGAGCCAGTGAAGGAGATCTTTCGCACCAGCGGATGCCGCAGCAGCGCCTCGCCCGCCACCGATCCTGCGCCCGGAACCACGTTAAACACACCGGGCGGAATGCCTGCTTCCAGCGCCAGTTCGCCTAGCCGCAGCGCTGTGAGCGGCGTTTGGGTGGCAGGCTTTAGCACCACTGGATTTCCCATTGCCAGAGCAGGCGCAACCTTCCAGGCGGTGATGGCGATGGGAAAGTTCCACGGCGCAATCAGCCCACACACGCCGATGGGTTCCCGAAACGTCAGATGGGTGCCTGCTGCTGCCACGGGGGTCGTCTGTCCGCTGATCTTATTCACGGCTCCAGCGTAATACTCGAAGCAGTCTGCGGCCAGGTTCACCTCGTCGCGGGCATCGCGGATGGGTTTGCCGACGTTGCGGCTTTCCAGTTGGGCCAGCGGTTCCAAATTTTCGCGGATGAGGGTCGCCAACTTCAGCAACAGTTGGGTGCGATCGCGACTATTAACCTTACGCCAAGGCGATCGCACTTGATCGGCGACCTGCACAGCCCGATCGACATCATCGGCTGTGGCTGCGGCGACTTTAATCCAGGCATCCCCTGTGGCGGGATCGATGAGTTCGGTATATTGCCCTGACTCGGCGGGGAGGCGATCGCCCCCAATCAATAAATCTTGCGTCCCAAAACCTTGCGTCACGCTATCACCATTTATATCAAGATCAAGTCCACATCAAGTCTATTGTCGAGTCACTTTCAAGCCATTGTTCAAGCCATTGTTCAAGAAGATTGCAACGGCGCAAATCAATGGTGTGAACCAATAATGCAAACCATGCCACCGTGAACAATGAAAGATATATAGATGGAACGATTTATATAGTTTATATAGATTGAATGCTCTGAGTGAATGTGGATGCAAAAGCAAAAGATGCAACATTCATCCAAAGGTATGAATCTATTCCATTCAACCTCAGAGCTAAAGGTATGCGGTTATTGAGTATGCTTCCGTAGCTAGTGTTACAAAGTCTAGATTCCGGTAATACAACTTAAAAGTGAGAGCGATTTGTGGCGATCGCCAAAAGTATTGAAACGACCCGGTGAGCAACGAACCCCACTGCTATGCCGATGGCTCGTGTTCAAGATTTATCCTAGTTCGCTCAAGACATCAAAAGCC
This sequence comes from Leptolyngbya sp. O-77, assembly GCF_001548395.1. Lineage (NCBI taxonomy): Bacteria > Bacillati > Cyanobacteriota > Cyanophyceae > Leptolyngbyales > Leptolyngbyaceae > Leptolyngbya > Leptolyngbya sp. O-77. Next base: position 3,376,549 of record NZ_AP017367.1, on the reverse strand, counting down.
AGAAGTGTTGAAAGATAGATTAAGCGACGAAAAAAAGGGACAGAATGCAGTATTCTGTCCCCAGATAAAGAAAAAATAACGTCCAATGGTAGCCACGTTTCCTCAAATTGTCAAATCCATATTGCAGCAACTCTGCGCGCATGACTATCCCGTTTTGAACTCGCGCTTATTTTTTGAAATCTGGTTAACCTTCGTTTTAGACCAGAGTTTAACGAGCATGAGGGACTTGTTCTATCGCCTGAATAAGGCGGGTATTGAAGTTGACATTTCCACCTTTTCTAAAGCTTGCAAAATACGACAAGACCAGCATTTTTTCGGATCTATGCTGAACTAATGGAGCAGCTAAAGCGGAAGAATCCAGCAACAGCGCGAATGCTATTTCCGATTGATTCAACCGTTATTACGTTAACCAGCAAGTTATTCTGGATGCAGGGTTATCATCAGGTTAAATTGATGAACGGAGTGAATTTAACTCAGGGCAATCCGAGCGAGCGCTTGATTCATTTTGGACAAGGACATGATGCAAGATTTGCCGAGTGGGTAACAGGCATGATTCCTGAGAACGGCGTCGGCATCATGGATAGAGGCTTTGCGAGTTGGGAGTTTCTTGACCAACTAAGCCAGACCAAGACACTCTTTGTGGTGCGAATTAAGAACAACATGAAGACCGAACTTGACCATCAGCGGTATCGGGTCGTTTGGTTTTGTGATCTCGAAAGCCAAACCGAGTTTCGTCTAGCCACTAATGTAGAACAGATGACGAATGAGGAGGTCGGCGAAGTGTATCGTCATCGTTGGCAGATCGAGGTGCTATGGAAGTTTTTGAAGATGCACTTAAAGTTGGACAAACCGATCACGAAAAGTGTGAATGGAGTCACGATACAAATTTACATGGTATTGATTGCTTATCTCGTTTTGCAGTTAATAGAAATTCCAGCGTTTTATGGCTGTCAGTTGTTAGATAAGCTGCGATATTTGCAACTCGAATTGAGCCGTCGCTGTTCAATTGTCCACTGGAGCTTTGACTGGGTGCCGGAGACGCTCGTGTAGTTGCATGTTAAGTTTTATGTCCGAATTCAACACTTCTGACTTTTTCCGATTGATTCAACCATCGTTACACTTACCAGCAAGCTATTTTGGCTGCAAGGATATCACCAAGTTAAATTACTGAATGGAATCAACTTAGAGCAAGGATATTCGAGTGAATGCTTGATTCATTTTGGGCAAGGACATGATGCAAAGTTTGCCGATTCGATTAGCACGATGATTCCCGAAAACGGCATCGGCATCATGGATAGAGGCTTCGCAAGCTGGGAATTTCTCGACCAAATGAGTCTCACTCAAACAAAGTTTGTGGTGCGAATCAAGAACAATATGAAGACTGAACTTGACCACGACCGTTACCGCGTGGTTTGGTTCTGTGATTTGGAGAGTCGGAGCGAGTTTCGTCTGGCAACTAATGTCAATGAGATGAGCGACGAAGAAATCAGTGATACCTATCGGCATCGTTGGCAAATTGAGGTGTTATGGAAGTTTCTCAAGATGCACTTAAAGCTCGATCGTCTCATCACCAAGAATGTGAATGGGGTGAGTATTCAGATTTATATGTTGCTCATCACGTATTTAATCTTATTGTTAATCGAAATTCCAGCATTCTATGGCAGTGAATTGCTCGACAAGTTTCGGTATTTACAACTGGAACTGAGCCGTCGCTGCTCAATGGTTCATTGGAGCTACGATCTGCTGCCCGAAACACTCGTATGACTCTTGTAAGCTAAAATGTAAAGTTTTCTATCTGGATTCAACACTTCTGATCAAAAGCAAAAGTTTCCAGGCGCAAAAGCTACTCTAAAAATATCTCAAACCAACTTTCATAGCAGGGCATTTAAGTAACTGTTAGTAGCCAAAATATGCTCCTGAATCTTGAGACGGGCGAGGTCGGGTCGTCCCAGGCAGATTGCATCTACGATCATCTGGTGCTGATCATTAGCATGGAGACATTGGGACTTACTGTAGGGTGCAGCCGTCAGCAAATCCGACAGTTCAGCATGAATATCTGCAACAACCGACGACAGCCGATCGGTCTGGGTTGCTGCGGCAATCAGCAGATGAAATCGCGTATCTAGCTTGCGATATTCTGCATGGTTGTCTGCTTGCTCCATTGCGTTAACCAGCGCTTGCAGTTCCCACTTTTGCTCGTCGGTCGCCCGTTGAGCGGCTAGTTCTACCACACCCGACTCTACGACTAGCCGATGATCCAAAATTCCAGCGACGGAGGTTCCTCTAGCACTGAGGCGGGTTCGCAGATTTTGTAATGTTTCGGGCACCGGGTGCTTGGAGACAAAGGTGCCTCCCGTGCGCCCCCGACGCGCTACCAAAATGCCCTGCTCGGTCATCAGGCGAATTGCCTCTCGGACGGTAGCCCGACTCACGCCCATAATATCGGCAATTTCCCGTTCGCTCGGCAGTTGGTCGCCGGGTTCATAAAGCCCCATCTTTACGGCTGAACTGAGCCGCTCTAGAGTGACTTCAAAAGCGTTGACTGTTGGCTTTGGGCCTCGCAGGAGGGCATCAGCCGATTGTCGTGATGTGTTGAAGCTGAGCAGTTTGGTGCTGTGGGGCGCAATTGAAACGGAGGAGTTTATTTGCTGTTGGGACGTTTCGTTTTGGTGCAGGATAGTCATCAGGTGGGAGCGTTTTCTATCACGTCAAAAATAAGAGCGAATTCAAAAATTTACGGGGTGATCTTACGGGGCGATCGCCCTGACAGATTTCACAATATTTTTCACAACACCCCGTATCCGTCCAAATATCCATCCAGCAGATAGGACAGTTAAGACAGTTAAGGCGCTTAGAAAATGGTTTCTGTGCCGTGAGTTTGAATTACCCTAACACAACCTTGAGAAAACTCAGAAGATTCAGTCCAAAATTCCCACAGAGTCGTCGGCTGGAATCGTTGACCCGTCTTTGAATTAAGTGTTGAATCAAGTTATGTTGCTCAGAAATGACTATTTTGATAACTATTTTTGATAACTATTTTGTTGCAAAGCCCAATTTTGTAGGGTGTTCAACTTTATATCCGCCCTCCCCAAATTTGGGCTTGTATTTTCTAGCGGTTCCTGGTTAACGGATGAGGAGGCTGAGTTTGTAAACTCAGAATTTTGCACTTCCAGTTCGGCGTAATGGCAGATACGATTGATGAAATTGGGGCGATCGCCCAACCCTGATCACGACACCACAAAAGTCTTATTTTGATGAGTCATTGTAAAGAAAAAAGTCATTCTTTCGCGCACTCCAGCAGAGATTGGCCAGCGTGCGCTGGCGATCGCCCAACAGCTTATTGACCACAAGACTCGACAAGTTAAAGATAGCGACTATGGATAAAACGTCAACTGCGGCAGCCCCAACGTTTCTTCCCAGCCCATCATCAGGTTGAGGCACTGGAGCGCCTGACCCGCCTGCCCTTTCAGCAAGTTGTCGATGGCAGACATGACGATCACGCGGCCTGTGCGCGAATCTAGCTCGATGCCGATGTAGCACAGGTTCGTGCCGCAGGCCCACTTGGTTTGGGGATAGGTGCCGCTGGGCAACACGCGCACCCACGGCGCATTGCGGTAGAACGCAGAATAGATGGTGTGCAAATCATCGCGCACCAGCCCCGGATCGCGCATGGTGGCGTAAATTGTTGCCAAAATACCGCGCACCATCGGCACTAGATGCGGCGTAAACTGCACCAGTACCTCATGCCCAGCCAGGTCACTACAGACCTGCTCGATTTCGGGCGTGTGGCGATGGCGACCGCCGACGTTGTAGGCGCGGAAGGAACTGTCAGCTTCGGCCAGCAGCATGTCCACCTTAGGGGGCTGGCGACCGCCACCGGAGGTGCCCGATTTTGCGTCGATGATGGCAGTTTCGGGAATGATCAGCCCTTGCTTGAGCAGCGGCGCAAGACCCAGCAGGCTAGCGGTGGGATAGCAGCCAGGACAGCCGATCAGTTGGGCTTCAGCGATGCGATCGCGGTATAGCTCCGGTAGCCCGTACACCGCCCTGGTCGCAACCGCAAAATCGTCGCGATCGCCCCCATACCAGGTCTTATAGGTCTGCAAATCGCTGAACCGGTAGTCGGCGGACAAGTCCAGCACCTTGCAGCCCTTTTCCAGCAGGCGCGGAGCCATCTTGTAGGCGAGACCATTTGGTAAAGAGAGAAAGACAACCTGGCAGCGATCGCCAATCGCCTCTACATCCACCGACTCCACCGATAGATTCACCCGGTGCCCCAGATGGGGATAGAGTTCTGCAAACGGCTTACCCGCCGTGCTTTCACCACCCAGATACGCCAACTCCAGCTTGGGATGCTCTAGCAATAGCCGGACTAGTTGAATGCCGCCATAGCCCGACGCGCCCACAATGCCGACGGGAATACGTTCTAAATCACCCATGATGATTGCCCTTATACAACGCTAGCCTCAGCAATTTTCACTCCAACAGGTTCAGCCTCAACGGCTGCAAAAATCAGGTTTAGCATTCCATCATTCATCGACGGGTGCACATTACGGATGCATCTGAAGAGATCAGCCTCGATACCCTGCATCGCCTGATCAGGTGATGCCCAGCCCTAACCTAAAAAACGAGAATCGTTCAGTCAGTTCAAAAGTTCATAAATCAGTAGGTTAACAATAAAACACCCTGCTATTTTGCGCTATCTAGGAAATCAAAAGATTTTTGGGAAATCGAGCCGCCCCGCAGAGCCAGCCTCGACCGTGCTGAATTCGTGCTGCTAGCGCCTAGCTACCAAATTGTGCGAATAAACCCGTCTGCAATGCGAACCGCCCCCATCATAGCGCCGTGCTTGTCAATGGTTTAGCCGAAAGAGATACAATCGACTTAGCCGATCGCTTCAGAGAAGTTTACATTTCAGCCTCGCTCAACCATTGAGAGGGCTGCATTTTCAGTCTCTTCTTTTCTCTCTTCAATCAGGAATTTTCTCGTGGAACCGCTCACGCCCGCCACTACACCCGCTCAACCTACTCCTGCATTTCAATTCGACTCGATCGAGTCTGCCCTGGACGATCTCAAGGCGGGTCGAATGATCGTCGTGGTCGATGATGAAAACCGCGAAAACGAAGGCGATCTCGTCTGCGCGGCCCAGTTCGCCACGCCCGACATGATCAACTTTATGGCCGTGGAAGCGCGGGGGCTGATCTGTCTGGCCATGACCGGCGAACGGCTCGACCAACTTGACCTGCCGCTGATGGTCAGCAGCTACACCGATGAAAGCGAGCAGACCGCCTTCACCGTCAGCATTGACGGCGCAACCCACCTCGGCGTGACCACAGGCATCTCGGCCGAAGACCGCGCCCGCACGATTCAAATTGCCCTGAACCCGCTGACTAAACCCAGCGACCTGCGCCGACCCGGCCATATCTTTCCCCTGCGGGCAAAAGAAGGCGGCGTGCTAAAGCGGGCCGGCCACACCGAGGCAGGCGTAGACCTGGCGCGACTGGCAGGTCTATACCCAGCAGGCGTAATCTGCGAGATCCAAAATCCCGATGGCTCAATGGCGCGGCTGCCAGAGTTGGTGGAATATGCTCAGCGGCATGGGCTGAAGCTAATCAGCATTGCCGACCTGATCAGCTATCGGCTCCAGCATGAGCGGTTCGTGCATCGCGAGGCAGTGGCGGATCTGCCGACCCAGTTTGGGCACTTCAAAATCTATGCCTATCGAAATTTGCTGGATAACTCCGAGCATGTGGCTATTGTGAAGGGCGATCCGGAGACGTTTAAGGATCGCTCTGTGTTAGTGCGTGTGCATTCTGAGTGCCTTACAGGAGATGCCCTGGGGTCGCTGCGGTGCGACTGTCGGATGCAGCTTCAGGCGGCGCTGAAGATGATTGAAAATGCGGGCGCGGGTGTGGTGGTGTATCTGCGGCAGGAGGGGCGCGGCATTGGGCTGATTAACAAGCTAAAGGCTTACTCGCTGCAAGATTTGGGGTTGGACACGGTGGAGGCAAACCAGCGGTTGGGTTTCCCGGCTGACCAGCGAAACTATGGCATGGGCGCACAGATTCTCAACGACATTGGTGTGCGCCAGTTTTGCCTGATTACCAACAATCCGCGCAAGATTGCCGGACTCAAGGGGTATGGGCTGGAGATGGTGAGCCGGGTGCCGCTGCTAATCGAGGCGACTCCGTTCAATGCTGATTATCTGGCAACGAAAGCAGAAAAACTGGGACATCTGCTGCTGCAAACCTACCTGCTGACGCTGGCGATTCGCTGGGAAGACGACCCCTCGGTGACGGAGCGCTACGACCGACTGGAGAAGCTGCGTTATCTGGCCAAGGCCCACGATCTGCTGGTGCAGGAAGAGGCGCGGCCGGTGGCGATCGCCCTCTTTAACCAGTCGTCGCTGATCGTGCATCTAGGTTTTGGACAATCGCAGACCGCTAGCCCCGACTGGTTTCAGCAGCCAGAGCATCCCGCGAAACGGGCGATCGCCCAAATTCTTGACCAAGTTGCCGCCTGGCCAACCGTGCAGCAGCTAGAGTTTCTGGTGTCTGCGGGGGGCGACCCCATGACCAATTTACAGGTGCAACTGGATCGCCAAATCTTTCGACTGAAGCGGGACGACAGCGCTAATCAGGTGCGCCCCTCGGAAGTCTGCACTAGTCTGGCAACCCAGCGGATTTATGTGTTTTCCACGCACCCGCCGACGGACTAGCGAGCGGTCAAGCGGCCCGACCCATCCACTGCTAACGCGCTACTCAACCTCCACATCCACCCATACCAGGCGATGGTCGGAACTGATAATCGGATCGCCATCGCCCACCAATCGGAACAGCGGGTCACCCGGAGCGGGCCAGAAAACACCCGCGCCGACGACGGTGAGATCTGTCGAGGGCAGCACATAGTCGAGGCGGAGGCTCTGGCGACCGAAGCTGGCGGTGTGGAAGCGGGTGGGGCCGGTGGCGGTGCTGGCGGCGGCGATCGCCTGTCCCCCTGCGCTACTGGGCGCGAGGTCGGCGTTGACGCGGGGATGGTCGAGCAGTTGGGCGATCGCCCCTGGCATTCCGTCGCCATCGATGGGGTCGGCGTTCAGGTCGCCCATAATTACAAACGAAGCTGTGTCGCTCAGCCCGCCCCGCTGTCTCCGGTCGTCATAGAGATAGTCGGCGCGGCCAGGCGTGATGTAATCTGCCCACAGGCGCAATTCGTCGTGGTTGCGGCGGCCGTTGCGGTCTTCGGGCCCGTCGAATACGGGCGGCGTGGGGTGGCTGGCGAGGACATGAATCGTGCGATCTCCCACACGAATGGGCACATCCCAGTGATTTTTGGACGACAGCCGAAACACCGCCAATTCTTCTGGAGAATACCAGTTGCCCGCGTCGGGGGTCGCCGGATCGCTGGGCAGCAGCGCACCGGGCATATCTTTCCACAAAAACATTTGGAACGTCCGCACCTGATCTAGCGCGATGGGATATTTCGACAGCAGCACCATGCCGTATTGCCCTGGAAACAGCCCAAATCCAAACGCATCGCCTCCGTAGGCGCGAGTCCCCGGTGTAGTGCTGACCTGCCCGTCGTTATCTAGGTCAAAGCCGGACGGAATGCCTGTATTGCTGGGTGCGAGATAGACGTAGGGAAAGCGGATGGGCGCAGCGCCGTTGTGCCCCACGGCGAGATAGTTCTCCTGAAAGCGGCGCACTGCTTCGCCCGTCGTGTCATAGTCAAACTCCAACAGCAGCAGCACATCAGGGTTCACCCGCTGGATGATTTCGGCGACGGCCTGCACCTGCGGATGGTCGGGTGTTGCCAGATCCGCCAGCAGTTGTCCCTCTGTTTCGCGGTTGAGATAGGCGTTGAACGAGGCAAAGCGAATCGGTGCTGCCTCAGCAGAAGATTGCAAAACTCCTAGGCTGAAGCAGGCGGCTGTTCCCAGCATTGTTGTCTGGCAAAGCACACTCACTTTTATTTTCGGTCTAACCGTTGAGAGAAGGCGAGAAAGCATGAATGCCTCTAGGTTTCAGGAATCAGTCGCTTTTTAGTCGCTTCTATTGTCTCCTCCTTTAGGGAGAATTTCAAATCTTATTTGGCAAGATTTAATCCTCCGCTCTGCTGAGAAAAAACTGTGAAAACCTAACCGCTTTCGCTCTAGAGATTGATTTGAAGCAGGGGGTATTCAGCGTATAACTAAGTGCAGGATAAATGAGTCACTCAATGATTCAAAAATGATTCAAATGAGTCAAGCGGTGCTTATGGATTGAGCGGATTTCTAAGTCCAACTATCTAATTCAATTAGCGCAGTTCGATTGAGTCAGGCTTGACGAATTGTAATTCTTGGAGGAACTCCCATGAAAACTTGGAACCAACTAAAGCAGTCGATCTATAAAGTGGCAATCGCCTTCTCGTTTGTCGTCCTGATGCTGTTTACCGCCTCGCCTGCTCTTGCGTTTGGCTTTGGCAATCAGTCTAGCGCACCCAACGAAGGCGTAGAAAAGCTGGATGGAATCTACGAAAAGGCGGAAGAGGCGCTGGATTCGGGTCTGCAAAGCATGGAAGAAGTGCAGGATCGGGCCCGTAAGGGAATCAATGAAGTTCAGGAAAATGCTGACGTAGACAAGATGAATCGTCCGTCTAACTCCCGTCAGGCGGTAACGATTCAAGAAAAAGCTGAGCGTGCCCTGGAAAAGGCAACTCAGAACCGATAGTGTGATTTGGCGACGCAACTTTTAGTCTGCAAGTCAAGAGCGTAGCTTGTCCAAAAGCCCCTTGAGTTTCAGTGAGCTTAGGGGCTTTTGAATTTGATTATTTGGTTTCAGAACTCACGCCCTTGTGAATGTAAAACATTGTCTGGATGTGAGATTCTCAGTCCAATTTCCGAAGTTTGGCAACGTGGGTCTATTCCGCAGAAAGGAGCCTTAGAAAAGAACTTGCAAAAAACTTACTCCTTACTCATACGAATTGGCTCTGACAAAATCGCCAACGGCATAGCATACATTTCGCAGGCTGGTTAATAGCTGCTGCTCCAAGTCCTTATCTTGAGCAGATTGGGCGATCGCCAGTCGTTGTTCATAGCACTCGATGGCTTTGGCATAGTCTCCCATTGCGTCGTAAATCACGCTGAGGCTTTCGAGCGCCTGGTCTTCATTGCGCCTGTCGCGCAGGGTGCGGGCGATCGCCAGCCGCAGTTGATGATAGGTAATGGCTTTGTTGTAGTTGCCCAGAGAATAGCAGGCGCTCGCCAAGTTTTTGAGGATTTGCCCTTCGGTAGACAGGTCAGCCTGCTGTCGAGCAATTTCCAAAAGTTGCTCGTAGCACTCCACCGTTTTCTGACCGTTTTCTAGTGCGTGATAGGCATTGCCCAAGTTTCGCAAAACTTGTCCCTCTACCTGCAAATCATGCAGTTCTTTCGCCAGACGCAGGCTTTGTTCGTAATAGGCGATCGCCTGTTCACAATCCCCCATTGCCTTATACACCATGCCGAGGTTGTTGAGCGCCGCCATTTCGCCCCGCCGATCCTGAATTTCACGGGCTACAACCAGCGTTTGCCCTTTATATTCAATGGCCTTTTCAAAGTTGTTCAAATGGCGATAGGCATTGCCCAAATTTCCCAAGGCCTGACGCTCGGTGCGCCGATCCATTGTCTGACGAGCCATCGCCAGCGCTTGATAGGAATGGGCGATCGCCTCTTGGTATTGACCCAGCGCATAAAAGGCCAGACCCATGCCGCTGAGGGTCATGCCTTCGCCCTGCAAATCATGCACCTCTCGGTAGCCAAAGAGGACATGCCGAAATGTTTTCAGGGCTGATGGATAGTCCCGAATTTGATATTGCTCAATCGCTTTTTCCAGCAGTTGATCTAGCTCAGCTTTTCGAGTGCTGAAGCTCGCTGCCTTTGAATTGCGAACGTCCGTGGTTCGCTCGGTTTCTGGGACAAAGGTTCCCCGATGGGAATCAAAAAAATCAGCCATGACTGCGATCGCCTCCCGATTCAGTCCATCTTCCAATCCGTCGGATCATTGCAGATACAAACGTCCATCCAGATGGAATCTTCTTCAATGAAATATAAATGAAATATATCTGTAGTCCTAGCTGCAAATTACTAGTGACTCGATCACCTCGTAGATCAAAATCTAGCCGCAGACCTAATGAATTATCTCTGGCTTTTTAACCAGCTTATCTACCTGTTCCACTCTCTCAATTGAGCTTGGAAATCAATCAGCGTTCAACAAGTTTGTGTGTAACTCGGCCCTTAACCCATCGGACTTTAACTAGAGTTTGATCAGCGTTTAACTAAGGATTTCACTGGGGTTTAACTAGGGTTCAACTGGGGTTTAACTAGGGTTCAACTAGGGTTCAACCAGGGTTTAATAACTGCTCTTGAGGGCAGCAAAATTCGTCACAAAGTTGTCAATGTGTGAGGGCTGAACTTTTCGGTATCTTCAGCTTGCCATGAAGATTGTGCAAACTCCTACGGTAGATGCCCTGAAAAATGCCGCCTATAGCGTTCCAATTCCTCAATTGCTCCCGCTACATCTGCGTACATCCCCATATTTTTTAGTAGCTAAATATACATGCCTGGAGTCCATTGCTGGCGGCGATCGCCACATTGCCCACATCTTCTAGGCTTTTGCTATAGGCTGAAGGAGAATGTCTCCTCTCTTGCTTCTGCCTTTGTGACTGCTATTTTTGCCGATGAGCGGCTGCTGTTTACGCCTGCAACGCCGGATGCCGACGCGGTTCCGGTAATTTTTGCGTTTCCCAACGACTATACCGTTGGCATCACTAGCCTGGGCTATCAGGTGGTCTGGGCGACGCTAGCGACGCGGGCCGATGTGCAGGTCAGCCGCCTGTTTACCGATCTGCATGAGCCGCTGCCAGCCTGCCCCGAATTGCTGGGGTTCTCTGTATCCTGGGAACTGGACTATGTGAACATTTTGGAGCTGCTGGAGTCACTGGAGATTCCGCTGCGATCGCCCGACCGCACCGATGCCCACCCGCTCATTTTTGGGGGCGGCCCTGTGCTGACGGCCAATCCCGAACCCTTTGCCGACTTTTTTGACGTGGTGCTGCTGGGCGACGGTGAACTGCTCCTGGATGCGTTCATCACGGCTTACAAAGCAGTGCGGCAGGAGGGGCGATCGCAGCAGCTCCGGCACCTGGCGCAGGTTCCCGGTGTCTATGTCCCCTCGCTCTATGAAGTGACCTACACCGCACCAGATGGCAAAATTCGGGCGATCGCCCCGCTGGAAGGCGCACCTGCGGTCATTGAAAAGCAGACCTATCGCGGCAATGTGCTGTCGGCTTCGACCGTCGTCACCGAGCGGGCCGCCTGGGAAAACATTTACATGGTGGAGGTGGTGCGGAGTTGTCCCGAAATGTGCCGCTTTTGCCTGGCCAGCTACCTGACGCTGCCCTTTCGCCCAGCAAGTTTGGAGCAATCGCTGATGCCCGCCATCGAGCGGGGGTTGGCGGTGACGAATCGCCTGGGACTGTTGGGCGCGTCCGTGACGCAGCACCCGGAGTTTGACGAACTGCTGGACTATTTAAACAAGCCGCAGTTTGACGATGTGCGGCTGAGTTTGGCATCGGTGCGGACGGGTACTGTGACGGAAAAACTGGCGCGATCGCTCGTACAGCATGACACTCGCTCCATTACCATTGCGGTTGAAAGTGGGAGCGATCGCCTGCGGCAAATCATCAACAAAAAGCTGGACACTGAAGAAATTGTTCAGGCCGCCATCCACGCTAGAGCGGGTGGACTCAGCAGCCTCAAGCTCTATGGCATGGTGGGCATCCCCGGCGAACAGCCCGACGACCTAGAAGCAACTGTTGAAATGCTGAAAACCTTGAAAAAAGCCGCGCCCGGTCTGCGCCTGACGCTGGGGTGCAGCACCTTTGTGCCCAAAGCGCACACGCCGTTTCAGTGGTTTGGCGTGAACCCAGAGGCGGAAAAGCGATTAAAGTTTTTGCAAAAGCGACTGGGGGCGTTGGGAGTCGAGTTTCGTCCTGAAAGCTATAATTGGTCGGTAATCCAGGCGTTAATTTCACGGGGCGATCGCCGTTTGTCCCATTTACTAGAAAGGGTGCGCCACTATGGCGACACGCTGGGCAGCTACCGCCGCGCCTTCAAGGAACTGCGGGGAACCCTGCCACCGCTGGAGGCTTACGTTTTCGACTCCTGGCAGGCGGATGACCTGCTGCCCTGGGAGCACCTGCATGGGCCACTGCCCAAGGCGACTCTGCTCAAACATCAGGCGAGCGCGATAGCCCTGTTTGCCCCCGCAATGGTCTAACCCGGCTCTCGCTTACCCGCGAACAATTTGCCCAATTCCACCGTCTGCAAGTTTATGCTTGTGTCTACCCACGTTGGAAATAGGCCCAATCTGGGTAGTCTACGCTAGGGGTTCCCTTTTCGTTCTTCCCTCTTCGTTCTTCCTTCCTCGTTCTTCCCCCTTACCAAACCGTTGTCATGATTGAAAAGTCCAGTGAATGGAACCAGAGAGCAATGCTGCGCCGCGCCGCCCGCTCGCCCCATGCCTACACCGGGTCGCGGGTCAAGGTGGCTGCTGCTGTTGCGCCCCAGCCAGAAGTGCTGACCACGAAGGGTCTGGATTTCCTATCGCTGGCAGTTTGCTCTTGTGCGCTGACGCTGCTCTGCCACTCGGCCACCAGTCCGCTCCATAGCGCCAACCCCAGCAACACGGCCCCCGTGCGCCCGCCCGCCATGAGCCGCACAGCCACCACGCCCTCTTTCGCACCTTTTACGCTGGTTTCTCCTTCGCCCGAAGTGAAGGAACAGGACGAAGACCAAGACTTGTAAACTGCTTGGAAAGCCATCTAACAAGCCGCTTAGCAATCCGTTCTGATAAACAGCCTGTCAGATTGTTTAGATCCTTCCGAAGCGGGCAGCGGGAATCGAACCCGCATCAACAGTTTGGAAGACTGTAGTTTTACCACTAAACTATGCCCGCGAGCATTCCCATAACGGCCCTCGTCAAAGGTGTGAGGCAAAGGCGTTGGGAAATTCTCAAGCTTTACTAGGTTAGCATAATTCTAAAAGCAAGCTGCTAGGAGTATTGCTCAGTTTTTGGGCGATCGCCCTCTTACGTCGCCTGCGATGCGATCGCCCTTGAGTGCCGACTTCCCTGGTTTTTCGCTAGGGACTGGCGATCGCCGCCACCACTATCGACAGCAGCGCGATCGCCCCCAAAACGCCCCCTGTCCACAGCGCCAGCCGCCGCGAGGTAAACCGCGCCCACACCAGCAAGGTCAAAAATGCCGCCAACCCCACCAGCAGCGCTACCAGCACCAGGGGCAAATCGGGGGGCAAATTGTCGCGAATCATCTCTCGAAAGCGCCCCGGCGCAAACGCAGACAACAGCAGCGTGAACGAAGTGAGGGCGATCGCCAGCCCTCCCATGACCACACAGGTTCCTGCAATGCCTTGCAGAAAATACAGCCCGTCCTGGCGAAGACGGTTTTGAGTAATTGACATAACTACAGGTGAATAAGGCTAGACAAAACTAGACAAAAACAGATCTGTAAACCAATCCTGCACCACATAGGGATGACCCCGATAGGGATGACTAGGCTGCTGGTGCATCAGGATTTTAGGGTTGGGCGATCGCCCTGCAAAATCTTAGCCAAGTCTCAACTATGCAAGATTATAGCCACTGGTGGAAGTGGGAACGAAATTGCGGCAGTCAGGGGGCAGGGGGTTCGGTAGACTGAGAGAACCAACGCAAACGTTAGTAGGAAGGACGACCCAGCGATGCGCCTGTCTCAGATGCTATTTGTCACCCTGCGCGAAGACCCGGCAGAGGCAGAAATTCCCAGCCACAAGCTGCTGCTGCGGGCGGGCTACATTCGGCGCATCGGCAGCGGGGTCTATGCGTATCTACCGCTGATGTGGCGAGTGCTGCAAAAGGTGTCGCAGATTGTGCGCGAGGAGATGAATGCGACCGGGGCGCAGGAAGTGCTGCTGCCCGCGATGCAGCCGTCGGAGCTGTGGAAAGAGTCGGGTCGCTGGGACACCTACACCCAGGCGGAAGGCATCATGTTTACCCTGACGGATCGGCAAAACCGCGAGGTGGCGCTGGGCCCGACCCATGAAGAAGTGATTACGGCGATCGCTCGCGACATGATCCGATCCTACCGCCAGCTCCCGCTGCACCTGTATCAAATTCAGACGAAGTTCCGTGACGAGATTCGTCCCCGCTTTGGGCTGATGCGCGGGCGCGAGTTCATCATGAAGGACGGCTATTCCTTCCATACGAGTGAAGAAAGCCTGAAGCAGACCTACGCCGACATGGATCGCGCCTACCGCAATATGTTCACCCGCACAGGGCTGAAATTCCGCCCGGTGGAGGCAGACTCCGGGGCGATCGGCGGATCGGGATCGCAGGAATTCATGGTGCTGGCGGACGCTGGGGAGGACGAAATCCTCTACACCGAAGACGGCAAATATTCTGCCAATACTGAGAAAGCCGTGTCGCTGCCGCCCGATGCTGTACCCTCCACCTTTACGAAATTTGAAAAGCTGGACACGCCCAACACGCCCACCATTGAAACACTCGCCCAGTTTCTCAAATGCTCCCCCACGCAAATTGTCAAAAACGTGCTGTATCAGGCCGTTTACGACAACGGCGTGACGGTGCTGGTGCTGGCCAGCATTCGCGGCGACCAGGATGTAAACGAGGTAAAGCTGACGAATGAGCTAGTGAAGCTGGGCGATCGCTTTGGGGGCAAGACGCTGCTGGCGCTGACCGTGCCCGATGCCGAGGCGCAGGCCAAGTGGGCGACAAAACCGCTGCCGCTGGGCTACATTTCCCCTGGGCTAGAAGACAGCTACATCGGCAAGCAGGAAAAGCTGCATCCCAAATTCCTGCGGCTGGTGGACAAAACGGCCGTGGACCTGCAGAACTTCGTTACCGGGTCGAACGAGTCTGGCTATCACGTCGTCGGCGCAAACTGGGGCAAGCAGTATCCGCTGCCTGCGGACGTGGTGGACATTCGCAAGGCCCGGCCGGGCGATCGCGCAATGCATGACCCCAGCCAAATCCTGCAAACTGCCCGCGGCATTGAGGTGGGGCACATTTTCCAGTTGGGTACGAAATATTCCAAAGCAATGGGCGCGACCTACACCAGCGAAACGGGCGAAGAACTGCCGCTGGTGATGGGCTGCTATGGCGTGGGCGTGTCTCGGCTGGCGCAGGCGGCAGTGGAGCAAAACCACGACAAAGACGGCATTATCTGGCCCGTGGCGATCGCCCCTTATCACGCTATTGTCGTCATCCCCAACATCACCGATGCGGCTCAGGTAGAGGTTGCCGAGAAGCTCTACGCCGACCTCAACGCTGCTGGCGTGGAAACGCTGCTAGACGACCGCGACGAGCGGGCTGGTGTCAAGTTCAAAGACTCTGAACTCGTGGGCATTCCCTTTCGCGTGGTGACCGGGCGATCGCTCCAGCAGGGCAAAGTCGAAGTCGTGAAACGCGCCACCAAAGAATCGCAGGAAATCGCGCTGGATCAGGTCGTGCCCACGCTCCAGCAGTGGATACAGGAGGCGATCGGGTAGTTAGGGATGAAGGATGAGGGATGAATGGAACTTCGGCTCCAGTGACGGCTACAGAGCCAGCAAGTCAATGGGTTCCGGCTGCTTGGGATGATTTTTTACGTCTGAGCAGCCATCCGTCTTGTGCCAAAACCAAAGGCTATTACTTCAATAGCCAAATGCGACTGGAAGCGATGGAAGGCAGTGCCGCTCATGCTTCTGCCTATTCCATCCTGATACTTACTCTGGCCCTTTGGTGCTGTGCTAAGGAAGTTGCAATGGTTGGCTGGGTCAATTGCAGCTATCGAAAAGCAGGTGTACGAGAGGCTCAGCCGGATATTTCTTATTACGTGGGCGATCGCGCTGCGCTAGCGCCTCAGGGGCGGGCGATCGCCAACCTCGACGACACGCCGCCACCCGACTTGGCGATCGAAATTGCCGACTCGTCACTAGCGGATGATCTGGGAATCAAGCGCCTGCTGTATGAAGAACTGAACGTGGCGGAGTATTGGGTGGTGGATGTCACTACCTGCCAGCTTATTGCCTTTCAAATTGCCGACCAAGGCAGCCGCCGCATTACCGTTTCGCAGGTTCTAACAGGTTTGGAACTGTCGGTGCTGCAAGCTGCGCTAGAAGAGCAGTCCAAGCAGACAGAGAATAGCCAGGTTGTGGCGCAATTGATGACCCAGTTTCAGCGCTCCCGCGAAGCGTGAGATGGTCACGCCGACAGCATTTCAAACAGCATTTCAAAATGGCGCAGTTTTCAGCAAATCGCACCGGATGAGCGCAAGATTTCTAGAATAAAGGAAATGGGGTGTCAGGCTGGAGATGCCCCCAAGACTGCTAGCAGCGGAACAAACATTCAGTTTGCCCGTCTGAAAACTTGGGCCAGCACTGCATCGCACTATAAGACTGGGTGTTTGCATGAGGGCAGCGATCGTATGGGATGGCAGCAGTTGTGGCGATCGCCCCGCCCTTGGACTGATGTCGATTCTCGATTTTGGATTTGCGATTTTGGGTTGCCCAATCAGCCTTTGCGGGGCCTTCAGCAACTCTATTCGCAGCCCCTCTGAGGAAGATTGACATTCCCCTCCACTGGTTTTCCAAACTTTTTTCAAATCCAACCCCTTACCCCTGTAGCGTGGGGACGCTTCTATGGATAATCACTCGTTTCAAGACCAGCCCCTACCGTCCGACACCACCGAACAGCCCGGACTCCCGGAATCTGCTCCTTCCTCCTCCCGGCTGCCGGTGGGCGTGGTTGCGGCATTGGCAGGGGTCGTGCTGGCAGCGGGCAGTGCTACGGCCTGGTTTACCTGGCAGACGGTCACCTCCAGAGCGCCTCAGCCAGAGCCAACCGTCGCTGTGTCGCCCTCGCCCCTAGCAGCCCCCATCGAAAATCCGCCCATCGCGCAGGAACCCGCAGTGGACGCGCCCTCCAACGCAGAGCCGACGGGTGAGCCGATCGCCGTGGTGCAACAGCGGACGGTGCAGGTCTACTGGCTGAAGGATGACGGTCAAAAAACGACACTGGCTCCGGCTTCGGTGTCTGTGGAGTCGGGCGATCGCCCTGAAGAAATCCTCAAAGCCACCTTCGAGGCGCTGCTGCTCGGCCCCAGCGACAACACGGTGGGATCTACGATTCCCCGCGACACGACCCTCCGCAGCGTCAAGGTGGAAGACGATGGCGTGCATGTCGATTTGTCCAACAGCTTTACCCAGGGCGGCGGCAGCACCTCCATGACCGGGCGGCTGGCGCAGGTGGTATATACTGCAACCACGCTAGATCCCAACGCAAAGGTGTGGATTACCATCGAAGGCAAGCCGCTAGAGGTGCTGGGCGGCGAGGGAATTCTAGTCAACCAGCCCACCTCGCGGGCAGATATTGCTGAGGATTTCTCGCTGTAGAACCGGGATAGCCTGATGAGTGGCAGAAAGGCGCTACTGGGAGCCTGTCTGTCCGCTGAGAAGCCCAGAAATTCGCGCTAGGATCGGGGGGCAAGCAGGGATCTGCCCCGGATTTGCCGAGGGCGATCGCCATCAGATTGCTGACTCAGGCTAAAATTCTGCCTAGACTAGAATCCGCAGTGGAGAAACTCATGTTTTTGGATGAGCTAACGCCTGTCGTTCGAGAAATCACCAGCCACCCGGTCGCCTTTTTGGGGGGCTTTTTCTCAGGATTATTCCGGCTAAATCTCAACGACGACCCCGTGAAAAGCTGGCTAGACCAGCAATCAGGCAGCAGCGTTTCCCCTAGCGACGCGCCGCCCAGCAGCAATGGCAGCGGGCCGCAGTCTATCTCAATTGATTAATGGTGTAGGACTTACGCAGTTGGACGATTTCTCGCGGAGAAATCGTCCAAAACCCAGAAAATTTAATTGCAAGTGCGTAAGTCCTATGGTGATTGATTGATGGTGATTGATGGCTTGGGCAGTAGCGGTGGTTGTGCCATGCTCTTAGCCCACTGCTGCTGCGGTTCTAGCTAGACCTGCAACCCCAGTTCAAGCTCCAGATGAAAGGCGATCGCGGTACAGACCAATAATCTTATCCACCACTGCCTCGACGGTTAGATGGTCTGTCACCAGTTCGATGGCATCGTCAGCTTTGCGGAGGGGGGAGACCTTGCGGCTGCTGTCTTTCTGGTCGCGCTCAAAGATAGCCTGCTCCAGAGCTTCTAGAGAAATCTCCGGCTGTCCCTGCTCCTTTAGATCAAGCTGGCGGCGGCGGGCTCGCTCCCGCACCGAAGCCGTCAGAAAAATCTTGAGTTCGGCATCAGGAAAGACCTGCGTGCCAACGTCGCGCCCGTCCATCACCACGCCGCCGCGCCGACCGTATTCTTGCTGCTGCTTGACCAGCATCCTGCGGACTTCGCCCTGGGCGGCGATCGCCGATACCTGGGCCGTCACGGCTGGCGTGCGAATCTCGCGGGTCACATCCTGCCCGTTGATCAAAACCGTCAGCGGACTTGCCAAACTCAGTGAAGCATCCCCTGCCTCTGGCTCCTGCATCTCTAAGTGCTGGACTAGCTCAATTTTGCTCTGGCTCACCAGTTCGGCGATCGCCGCTTCATCCGAAATCTCTATGCCTGACTGCCGTACCAGCCAGGTCACCGCGCGATACATGGCTCCCGTGTCGAGATACAGCAGACCCAGTTCGGCCGCAACGCGACGGGCAACGGTAGATTTTCCAGCCCCGGCGGGGCCGTCGATGGCGATAATCGGCTTGCGGGCGCTCAGCACGATGTTGTCGATCAGGCGCGTGTTGCCCAAATGAGCAGCGATCGCCACCAGCCCGCGCTCCTCCACTTCGGCCAGCGGCACCATCGTTTCTGGATGCACCAGTTCTACATACTGCGGCCGCACCGCCGCGACGGTTGATAACTCTTCCTTCACAATTGAAATTAGCTCCTGACTCTTGCGAATACCCTGGTGAAACGCTTGCTCAGCCCGATGCAGGCTGCGATAAAGAGCAGCAGCGTGCGATCGCTCCTCCGGCGAAAGGTATTGGTTCCGCGAACTCAGGGCCAGCCCGCTAGCTTCGCGCACCGTAGGACAAGCAACCAGCTCAACGGGCAGATTCAAATCCGCCACAACCCGCTGCAAAATGGCCAGCTGCTGAGCGTCTTTTTGCCCAAAATAGGCGCGATCGGGCTGCACGATGTTGAGCAGCTTTGCCACCACCGTCGCCACGCCTTCAAAGTGCCCGGGCCGATGCGGCCCACACAGCACCGCCATCATCGCCTGCGGCGGAATCACCTGCGTCAGTATATCCTTTCTGGAGCCGCTGCGTCCGCCATACAACTCCTCGGCGCTGGGGGCAAAAATCACGTCCACGCCCGCGGCTTCACAAAGCTCGCTGTCTTGCGCCAGGGTTTTGGGATATTTGTGAAAATCTTCCTGCGGGCCAAATTGCAGCGGGTTGACGAAAATGCTGACTGCGACCACGGCGTTTTCCTGGCGGGCGCGGCGAATCAGGCTGAGGTGTCCGGCGTGCAGTGCGCCCATTGTGGGCACTAGACCGAGCGATCGCCTGGTCTGCGCTGTCACTGCACTGTCTGTCTCCTGAAGGCACGACGCAAGATAGGAGCGAAGTCCTGCAATGGTCTTAAACAACCGCACGCTGTCCCCCTGCAAGGTGCCTGAATATCATGTTTCGTTTCCATGATTCTGTCCTATTCATGGGGAATGTTCCGCAAAATTTAATCCGTGCCTAACAAGTGTTTGGGAGTTTTTGGGGCGATCGCCCCCGATCCCCACACTCAAGATTCTAATCAGAGTTTTCCGATAGGCAAATCTGGCGGCTACTAGGTCGCGCCACGATCCAGCCCCGATCGAACGATTTCTTGCAAGCACAGCCTGCGAAAAATTCTGCATCGGCGCAGTTCTCAATTCACTGCATGCCACGTCACAGCCCTTCCGGGGCTGAATCTCTGGCTCTAGGGTGCTGAGTCTGTCTCGTATTCGATGAGCGGCTGCGTCAGTTGAGTAATCGCCTCAAACTGATAGTTTGTTGCCCAATGGGTCAAAGAACTTGACAGGCAGGAATAGTCCGGGGGAATTTGCCGCACCAGTTGCAGGATGCGATCGTCAAATCCTTCCGTGGCGGCCTGATGCAGTTCGGCAATCCATTCAACAGGCATAAGCGACAGATCGCAGTCTAAATTTTCTGCCGCGACATTGGCTTCCGGCGATCGCTTCTCAGTCATTTCATAGATGTATTGAACGCCCAAATGTTCTGCAATTTTGGTGAGCAACAAGCTCTCTTGAACGGGCTTGCGAATAAAGTCGTCGCAGCCCGCTTCTAGCGCTGTTGCTCTGGTTTCTTCAAACGCATCTGCCGTCAGCGCAATAATCTTAGTTGCCTTAAATGGGGAATAGTCTATGTTGCTTTGCGTTTGACTTTGAGACCTGAGCGCCTGTTCATCCTGGCGGATTTGTCGAACCGCGTCGAACCCGTTCATTCCCGGCATTCGCAAATCCATCAGAATCAAATCGGGATGCCAGGTAGACCAACGGGCGATCGCCTCATAGCCATTGGTTGCTTCTTCAAGCTCAAACCCAATAGACGACAACAACTCCACCAAGAACTGGCGATTCTGCCACTGGTCTTCCACAATCAAAATCCGGCAAGGGGACTGGTCTTGCGCCAGCGTCAACACACGGCTAGTCTCAACGGGCGACAACACTGCTGCCTCAGCTTGTACCTCTACTTGAATCTCAAAGGCGAAAGTGCTGCCCTGCCCCAAGGCGCTTTGAACGCGGATGTGGCCACCCATTAAATTCACAAAGTGGCGGCTAATCGTCAGCCCCAAGCCCGTTCCTTCATTAGCTCGGTGACTGTGCTTTGCTTGCACAAAGGCATCGAACAAATCCTCGATTTCCTCCGCTGCAATGCCACAGCCCGTGTCGATGACTTCAAACTGGAGTCGCTGGGTTTGAGGCGTGTCCGACTGCGAAGAATCGTCGGGCAAGCAATCAGGCGTTTCGGCAGCCCTGCCCGCAGGGTAACGCTACCCCGCTTCGGTAAACTTGATGGCGTTGCTGAGTAAGTTGAGTAAGATTTGTCGAAGCTTACCTTCATCAGTGACTACATACTGCGGCAGGTTTGGGGCGCGATCTAGCACCAGTGAAATACTTTTCTCGGATGCCTTGAAGCGCAGCAGTTGTGTTAGTCCATCCAGCAGTTGATACAAATCAAAACTATTTGTATTGAGCTTGATTCGACCCGCTTCGATCTTCGAGACTTCTAAAATGTCGTTAATTAAACTCAGCAAATGTTCGCCACTGTGGTTAATAATTTCTAATTGCTCTCGCTGGCTGTCGTTGAGCAGAGGATCATAGGCAAGAAGCTGGCTAAATCCAAGGATGGCGTTGAGCGGAGTTCTCAATTCGTGGCTCATGTTGGCCAGGAATGTACTCTTGGCAGAATTGGCGGCTTCGGCGGTTTCTTTAGCCTGCTTTAGCTCTAGCTCGGTGCGTTTGCGATCGCTCACATCCCGACAAATACAAAGCTGCACCGTTTGCCCATCCCAATTGACCGGATTGGCGCTAATTTCCACTTCATAAATTGAGCCATCTTTGCGGCGGTGGCGCGTTTCAAACCGATGACTCTGGTCTTTGAACTCCGCCTTGACTTGCACTAATTCCTCCCCGGTCCATTGCGCTTCCCAATCGGCGACCGTCAAGGACTGGACTTCCTCTAGCGAATAACCCAGCATTCGGGCAAAGCTGGGATTGGCTTCGATCACCTTACCCTCAGACATCACCACGATACCGTCTACGGATGCCTCGAATAGGGCTTTACTGCGGGCCAATTCCCTAGCAAGGGCGGCTTCTGCCTGTTTGCGATCGCTGATATCTCGCATGAAACAGTGATGGCCAGTGAACTGCTGTTCCTGGTTATAAGCAGCTACCATGATGACCTGCTTATAGAAGATGGAGCCGTCTTTGCGGAGGCCCCGCAGTTCTAGCTCAGCCTTGCCGTGTTGCAGCATGGACTCATAGCCTGCGATCGCCCTCACAAGTTCTTCAGGGTGAACGGTTTGCTGCCAGTTCATGCCAATCATTTCTGCTGGCTCATAGCCCATGATCCGGGCGTAGGCTCGGTTGACAGACAGATATCGCCCCTGCGGGTCAAGCCGCGCAATGCCCTCGATGGCGTTGCTCATGGCGGCGCTCATTTCCTGAAGCGCCAATTCTGCCTGCCGCCGCTCGGTAATATCTACACCGACGGTCATTAAATAGTCGTAGCCGTCGATTTCGTAGCGCTCGGCCGTCATCAAGACCGTGCGAATCGCTCCATCCTTGCGGCGGAGTTGAAACTCGAAATTCGCCACGCTGCCCTGTTCTTTGACTCGCCGCAGCAGGCGATCGCGCTGAGACAAGTCAACCCACAGGTTTAGCTCGCCCGCAGTACGGCCAATGACCTGATCACGGCTATAGCCGGTGCATTGCTCAAACGCAGGATTGACCTCGATATATTGCCCCGTAGAGGGACATGAGACGGCGATCGCCGCTGGGCTACAGCGAAAAAAAGAAGCAAATTTTTGCTCAGAGTCTCGCAGGGCAGTTTCTGCTAGTTCGCGGGCCAATTCGGCATGTTTGCGTTCGGTAAAGTCTTCGGCGACGATAATAATGCGCGTGATTCCGCCTGCATCATTTCTCACAGGAAAACTGTCAGCTTGCACCCAGCGAATCGTTCCGTCGGGGCGAACAATACGATATTCACGATGCATAAACTTGTGTTGCTGTTCAGCCGAAATGAGCGCAAGAACCGCAGCGCGATCGCCCGGATGCACTGCCTCTAGCCAAGACTGGGGATTGCGGTACAAGCTTTCGCAACTGCGGCCCCAGATTCGCTCATAGGCGGGGCTAACGTAGAGATATTCCCCCGTTTCGGCATCGCACACGAGAAAAAGTTGATTAACATGGCCGGCGATTTGCTGAAACCGTTCTTCGCTCTGTCGCAAAGATTCCTCAGCAGCCTGCCGCTCTGCTTCTAGCTGTTTGCGCTCGGTGATGTCTTCGATAATGCCCGCGCAGCGGGTAAATGCACCGGTTTCGTCCAGAACCGGAAAAACCTCGGCCTGCACCCAGCGGAGCGTGCCGTCAGGGCGAAAAATCCGATATTCATGCCAAATGCGATCGCCCTGAAACTGTCGCTCTACAACCGCTTCCACATCTGGACGATCCGCTGGATGCACCACCTCCAGCCAGGACATGGGATCTTGATACAGGCTGTTGCAACTGCGTCCCCAGATCGTCTCGTAGCCTGGGCTGGCGTAGAGGCACTGCTGCGTCTGGGCATCCCGGATGAAAATAAATTGCTTGATGCTTTGGGCAATTTGGCGAAACCGTTCTTCGCTCTGGCGCAGGGCAACGCTCGTGGCTTGCAGTTCGGTTTCTAGCCGCTTTTGCTCGGTGATGTCGGTATCCACAAACACCACTCGCCAGCAGTTTTCTGTGGCATCCCAGCGGGGCGATTGGTAGCTGGCGATCCATCGCAGGCTGCCGTCTTTGTGCAGAAATCGGTACTCCATGCGATGCAATCGCCCTGCCAAAACCGCATCCGTTCCTGTGGAAAGCACCATCTCCCGATCCTCCGGCAGCACTCGCTCTAACCACGCGCCGCCAATCAGTTCCGTATTCGTGAAGCCAAACACCCGTTCGCAGCCTGCGGAGCAATAGTCATACTGCCAATGGCGATCGGGATACAGGCGAATCTGCCCGATTGATGCTGCCGCCTGATCGAGCATCTGGCTGGCAAGGTGCGGAGGCGAAGGCTGAGAAGATGCTGTGGATTGGGTCGGCTGGGCGATCGCCGTAATCCACAGGCTCGGCTCGTCGCCAAATGATACAGCACGGGCCGACAGCAGCACAGGCCGGAGGCTACCCGCGCGGGTGCAAAAAACATCGGCGATCGCGCTTATCGGTTCACCCATCTGGATTTGCTGGATGAGTCGCTCGTAGTTCCCCTGTTCTGCCCAGATCCCCGTCTCAGCAATCCGCTGCCCTGTCACCTCGCTGGCGCTCCAGCCCACCAATTCACAAAACGCCTCGTTGATCTCCAGAATCTGCCCTTCAGGAAAAGACAGCAGCAGACTCGCCGCCGGATTCGCACAAAACACTTCACGGAATATACTGCATCACGGGGAAGGTTGTGTATCCATGTGCTGATTGCCAGCGCGATTTTTGAAAAGTTGCATAAATCTGAATCTCAAAGCGTCTAGCAGCCTAGAGGATAAAACTTTGTTAAGAAATGAGTTTTTACTTCCAGTGTTCCAGAATACCCGACAAATCTATACAAATCTCCATTTGGCTCTTAGCAAAATGAAATCCTTAAAAGGCTAAGCAAAATATTGAGCAATGTTGAACCTATTCGCCCGACGTAAGACGAATCAGGTTTATTTGTTGCAGAAGAATTTCGCAAGTCCATGCCTATACAAAATAAATAGATGGAGCTAATTCCTCGCATGGCTTCAATACAGCGCAGTTTTTCCTTGTTTTATCGTTATGTATTTGGAAAGTGCCTCAACTTAGGGCGGTGCCCTCTGCGGCCCTAACGTTTATTCGATTATTCATTGCCACGTTTATGAACAATGGCAGGATTCCTAAAGCCCTTTACGCGATCGCTGTTTTTCTGATTTAACGCATTCTCCTGCATTTCTGCATTTCCCTCTAAAAGCCTCTAAATCCAACCATTGCGCGTAGCCTGATAAATCGCCTGATAGCGCGTTTGCACCTGAAGCTTGGACAGGACATTGTTGAGATGAAACTTGATGGTGCTTTCGCTAAGGATCAGCCGATCGGCAATGTCGCGATCGCGCAATCCCTGCGCCAGCAGTCCCAAAATTTCGCGCTCTCGATCCGATAGCCCCTTCAGTTCTTCGCCCAGCGTCGGCGGCCAGGGCCGGTCTTGCAGCACGGTTTCAACAGCCTGACGCAACTGCTCTGGGGTAATGTCCAGGTCAATCCGTCCCAACACGGTGGCTGGCAGCGTGGGCAACGGCTGAGCCTGGGTTTGCAGCCACAGCACCCGACGGGCGTGGGCGGCGGCGGCGGGGTCGTCGGTGAGGAGCGGCAGATCTGCGTCATCTGCGAGTCCGGCAGATGGGGGCACAGAGAGTCCTGCCAGGATGGCCAGTTGCGTCAGGGCAAGCTGCACAATCGCACGGGTGCAAACGACGCGCACGGTGGGCCCCGCTGCTGCCCCTGCGTCGGGCAGTTGCAACGCCACTTGCAGCACGTTCTGCGACGGGTTGGGCAAGAGTTGCAACGTGCCTCGCAAACCGGCCGCCGCCAGCGGAAACTCGCCAAACGCTGCTTCACTCCAGTCTTGTAGGCGATGGGCTGCAAAGCTGGGCGGCACAATCATCGCTTCTAGAATGACCTGATGCGGCTCGTAGCTGAGGCGGCAATAGGTGCAGGACAGCCCGTGCAGCACCTCCACCAGCCGCAAAAACAGACAGGCGATCGCCGGAGACAGCACCCGCTCTGTCCCCACCAGGCTGAGGCGCGTCGGCGGCAGCCACTGGGCAATTTGTTCTGAAAGCAGCGGCGCGGGGGAGCCAGGACGCAGAGCGGCGATCGCCCTTTTTTCCTGCCGCTGTCGCTGCCCCGCATCGATCATCACCGCCAGCGTGGTGCAAAGGCTTTGCAGTACCTCCAAAAACTCTGGCGACAGCGGGCGATGGCTGAAGACCGCCAGCACGCCAATCACGCGATCGCCAAGTGCCAGCGGATAGCCCGCAAAGCCCGTAATCTGGTTGGCGATCGCCCAGTCGCGATCCTTCACCCAGGCTTCATTGGACAGATTATTGCTCAAAAACGGAATGCGATTTTGGGCGATTTTGCCCACCTTAAACGCCCCCAGCGGCACTCGCGCAAAGGAACCATCCAGCCGGGTATATAGCCCCGACGAAGCCACCAGCCGCAAAAACTGCCCGTCTGGTTCCATCAGCCAGATGCGGGCAAACGCACAATCAAACGCTTCCACAAGTCCGTCAGTAGCCCGGCGCACCATTTCTTCTGGCTCTCGACAGTCCCCAAACTGCTGCACCAGCGAACTGACCTGCTGCAAGCCCATCAGCAGGCGCGTTGCATCTACAAAATTAGCAGACGATTCGGACACCGACGTTTAGCAATCCCTCCAAAGGATGGGGTTACAGCCTGAGCAGCGCAGGAGGCTCCTCCTAATCTCTACACCCATTCTTTATACCATTGAGCCTGCGATCGCCCCAGAGGCTCTGTATCACGAGCTACCATAGCTTACTCCTCCCCCAAAGGCTGTCGCGTCCCAAATCAAACAGCCGTTAAACCAAAAAAAGAAGATGGCGATCGCCCGATTCGGTGTATAATACAGCGCCATAGCTGTCGTGCGAGCAGCTTGTTTTCCCCCGAAATTTTGGTCGTTTAGTCACTTACGGCGCTGGCAGGTGTTCGCCGCACCCACCAACGCCTGACCCCTCGACAGCTTGTGCCTGTCTCAGGGCTGCGTCCATTGTAGGCCGCCCTGTCCCAGCGCTTCACCTCCGGGGGCGGCCAACATTTCGGGGTTTCCTACCCCACTCGTTTCCTGGAGGAAACCCCAAATGCTGACAATTCAATACCCTGGTCGTCCCCACGCTCGGAGGCGACCCAGTTTTCGCTGCCCCCGCTCACCTGCGAACTGCCCCACCGTCGCCGCCTGCGCCACTACATCATCGGCCTGCCCGAAGACGCGCAACTGGCGATCGACCGGCTGCACCTGCTCCGCTACGCCGAACGCTTCGAGTGGACGCACGCCTTGGAATTTCCGCCCAACGGCATCGTCCTCAACGCCGAGCAACCTGGCGAAGTGTTGCGCTGCCTGCACCGTGAAGTCCGGAGCAACTCTGGCGCGAATGAGTAAGAACAGATAAGGGCGATTTTGGGTTTTGGATTTTGGATTTTGGCCGGTCAACCTCCCAATCCAAAATCCAAACTCCCCAATCAAAAATTTCAAACAGGGCAACTGCACCTAACGCTGCATCGCGCCTAATCATTAGCCCCACTTATCTGATGCCTTTGTAAAGCCATCTGCCTAATTCCCAGAATCAGGGATATTATGCGGATTATCGTCTGCCTATCTACCCAATTTGGGATCTTAGACAGATCTGAATCAGCCTATCTACCCAATTTGGGATCTTAGACAGACGGATTTCAGCCTAATTGCCCTCTGCGGGGTAGATAGGCAGACGGGATCAGTCTAATTACTAGTTAGCCCTCAGCGTTCTGGTTCTGTCAGCTTGTCGGTGGGTAGGCGATTCGCCCCCCACTTGCAGAGGCTCGGTTCTTCGAGATCCGGGTCAAGCCGCACACTCCCAACAGCTTTCGGGTTAGCCGCAGAGGTTGAGCAGCGACAGACTTGGGTCAGTGTGCAACGCCCCAAAAGGTATCCGGGGGGCGATCGCCGAAAGGTTTGGGTGCTGAGAGAAACGGGCGATCGCCCAGAGGTGTTGGTGTTGGGAGATGAAGGGCGATCGCGAAGGCTAACACCTCGCTGCAACGGACGGAACAGAGATCCTGGCTGAGTCCGAGAGCCACTGACCGCCGTTGAGCTTCACCGTTAGCCCTCAGCGTTCTGGTTCAGTCAGCTTTCGGGTGGGTGAGCGATTCGCCCCCCAGTTGCGAAGATTTAGTTCTTCCAGCGCTCGGTCAACCCGAACACTCCCAACAGCTTTCGGGTAAGATGCCAACGTTGAGCGGTGATAGGTTTGGGTCAGCCGTTCGAGGTTCCGAGAGGTGTCGGGGGGGCGATCGCCGAGAGGTTTTGGTGTTGGGGAGATGAAGGGCGATCGCCGAGAGGTGTGGGAGTTGGGAGATGAGGGGCGATCGCGAAGGCTAACACCTCGCTGCAACGGACGGAACAGAGACTCTGAGCAAGACCGAGAGCAACCGACCGCCGTTGAGCTACACCGTTAGCTGGCTCCGCATCAAGGTCTTGAACTCGTGCTTCAAATTTGTCTGCTCAATGCAAAATTACCCGGAAGACGATCGCGTGTGGCAATGGTTGGGGCGCAATCAAGCAGCAAAAAGGTTAAAACTTGTCAATTAATCACATTTGGTAGGAAAATCAGCTTGCAGGTGATAGAACAAGTAAGTCGTGCCAGAACTGTCCTTAAATGCTGAGCAGAACCAGCCTAATCAACCTTCCGATTCGCCTCCAAAATTTTCCGATGCACTGCGGCTGTTACCCCTGTCAACAAGCTATGCGGCGGAGTGGAACAGTGTCAGCTTAGAGTGTTATAAACAGCCAGTTGGAGAAACTCCCAAACTTTGCCTTGATCACTACGCGATCGGTATTTGTATCGGGCAAAGCTTCCAGCTAGAACAGCAAATGGACGGGATTAAAAAAGGGCGTTTGCAAACAGCAACGTACTTCAACGGTGGCATGACGCTCATTCCCATGCAGCATTCCTATTGGGGACGCTGGAGACACCCGATTGAATCAATCATGCTTAATTTGAAAGCAGACTTACTGCTCCGCAATGCGGCAGAAATGTTAGCCGTGGAGCAAGTTGAACTATTGCCTCAGGTTGTGCTTTACGATCCACTGATTCTTCAGATTGCCCTGGCACTCAAAGCCGATGTGGAGTCTTGCAGACCGGGTGGACGACTTTATTCAGAAGCTCTAACCAATACATTGGCAGTCCATCTCTTGAGGAATTATTCATCTCACAACCACAAGTCTTCTCGTTATGTGGGTGGCTTACCTCCCGTGCAATTGAGACTTGTGACTGACTATATCAATGATTATCTAGACCAGGAGTTGAGTTTAGAGGAATTAGCTGCGATCGCCCAACTCAGTGCCTATCACTTCTGCCGTTCTTTCAAGCGATCGACTGGCTTTACTCCTCATCAATATGTAATTCGGCAGCGAGTAGAGCGGGCAAAGCTGTTGTTGAAAGACGGCAAGATGGGAATTTTGGAGGTGGCGATCGCCTGTGGCTTCACCCATCAGAGCCATCTCAATCGTCACTTTAAGCGATTGACTGGCGTGACACCCAAAAAATTTTCCAGTTCATAGCAATTTTGTGCAAAAGCAGCAACGCTATGCAAGATCTGCAAATGCACTTGAGGTAATCTGAACAACAGCTTGGGGGGTGTAACAACCTGAGCGCTTGGGGGTAAGCAAGTTTTGTTGAAATTAGTGTAATTACAAATCCATGATCTCTGATTACATAAAAGGTCTTCAGGCAGGACAAGGGGTTAATCGATCCCTCAAAACCATGCACAGCTTCGCGGTTAATGGCAAGTTTACAGGCACTTTACCTACAGCAACTGGTAAGCGTGCAGAGTATAGCTTGACGATGATTCGGAGCCAGGAACACTTAATGCAAGTGCTAAATGTTGCTGCCTCTGCAAGCTATTCAGGTGTTTTCACTGCAAGTGCAAGTGCTGAATTTATGGGTAAGTCTTCCCTCAGCCGCTACAGCACTTACATTGTTGCCAAGTGTGTCGTTCAGTATCCGACACAGACGATTGAGCGACCGCAAATTACCCAGGAAGTGATCAATGAAGCGAAGCAGCTGACAAAAGAAGAATTTACCAGAAAGTATGGTACCGAGCAAAAGTGTTGAATCTTAAGATTTTCTTTTCTAAAAATAGACACACTAATCCTGTGGCAAGCTGGTTTTGTCAACAAAACACTAATTTTTGGAGCCAGTGGGCATAACTGATATTTTCACACATAAAAGCCTGTAAATATCGTAGCTTATCTAATACTTTGTTGCCAAATTCTTTCGGAATTGTCACCAATTGCAAAATCACATAAGCTACCAAACACGCATAAATCTGCATCTCAATCCCGTTCACATTCTTAGTAATTAGTCGATCTAGTTTCAGATGCATCTTCAGAAATTTCCAAAATAACTCTATCTGCCAACGCAAACGATAAAATTCGCTAATTTCCTCATTGGAAATGGTATTTTCTCCCCCTATCGGTAGATTCGTTGACAAGCGATATTCTGTTTGTGATTCTAAATCACAAAAGGCGACAACCCGTGCTTCAACTTGCTCCTTACCCGTGCCAATCAAGAAGTTGCCATTTTCTAGCATCTTGAGACTAATATTATTCTTGATTCTGACGATAAAGTAGCGATTCTCTTGATTCAGTAAATAGCGAATTCGAGCTAGGCTAAAAAAGCCCCGATCCATGACCCCGACACTATTATCAGGCACAGCATCGATCGTTTTCCATGTTTACTGTCATGACCTTGACCAAAGTGGATGAAAACACCCCCGGCTCATGTGTCATTAAATCTAAACCACTAAACAGCTTTACTTGGTGAATACCCTGCGCCCAGAGCAACTTGCTCGTCAAACTAACAATGGTTGAATCCAGCGGAAATAAAGTCAGCTTTGCAGCATCAATCTTATGCCTTTTGTGGAGTTCCTGCTTCAATACCCAAAAAAGATCATAAAGTATCTGGGGATCACGGTTCTTGCTGGCTTTAGAAAAAGTAGAAATCTTGACCTTGATGCCACGAATATTTAAGCGCTTGAAGACGCTCCTCATACTGCTTTGACTCTGATCGAGAACCAAGGAGAGCCAAATAGAAACAAATAGAAAGCTGTTGAGAACCGGATAGTCATCCGTGGCGAGGTGGCCCAGATGCTTTTTGACGATCTCAGGAAAGTTTGATATCATGATACTAACATTATTTTCTTTTTTATAGCCTCTAGTTTACACGATTAGGGGCTATTTTTTTAAACATATTTGCTATCATTCAACACTTCTGGGTACCGAGTTTTTAGCAGGAATTGTTCCGGGGAGTATTTACATCGGTGTGATCGAAGTGGAATCGACGACTGAAGATCAACAAATGGAAATCTCGGTAGCCGTATCTGGCTCAGGTTGGAAAGGAGCAAGCGCAGACGCTTCTGTTTCTGCCAAGTTGGCAAGAGTGGCAAGCAGATCTTCTACCAGAGTGTTTGCAATTCGTGATGGCTACCCAACTGGACAAAGAAATCCGGAAACGCCCGATGAGATGATTGAACAAGTTGTCGCTTTTGGTAAAGCTGATTGGAATGAGTATAGTGTGGCGTATGGCATCTATCAGCCTTACGATAATATGTCGAATCTTCAGTTCAGGGATGGTTCTGGAGAGTTCAGTGCCGACAAGCGGGAAGCAGATCTTGAGCTTCTTGGACGACGGTACGTTGAACTAATTCAGTTGCGAAACGATTTTGACTTTGTTAGACGTCGCTTTAATGACTATAAAACTGGTACTGGCGTAGTGTTTGCAATCAACGGTAAACCTGTTGAAAACCT
The DNA here is from genome assembly GCF_001548395.1 of Leptolyngbya sp. O-77. NCBI lineage: Bacteria > Bacillati > Cyanobacteriota > Cyanophyceae > Leptolyngbyales > Leptolyngbyaceae > Leptolyngbya > Leptolyngbya sp. O-77. Next base: position 3,345,204 of record NZ_AP017367.1, on the reverse strand, counting down.
GCTTTCAATAGAACCCAGCCAACTCAAGGAACTAAACGCTGAAGCGAGCGGAGATGCTAGACGGGATTCCGTTAAAGAATCTCAGCAGATTACAATGCAGGCTATTAGATCTGAACTCAACACCATCGAAACTCACCTAAGGAGTGTTGAGGTGGCAGCAGATGCCTGTAAGTCTTGGAAAGATTATACGATTCCAGATGCTTATGTGGCAAAGATCGGTCTTCCAGAAATTTATGGAGAAAATATGGAACTAGAGAAAATGAAAGCCTATCTTGTCCCCTCTAGGACAATTATGCTGTGGTCTGGAATCGCTGAGGCAATTCCTTCAGGATGGCTTCTATGTGATGGCACCAAGGGTACGCCAGATCTACGCGATCGCTTTATTTGTGGAGCAGGTTCGGGCGGACCGCAAGCAGGAACACAGGGTGAGGCTGATTCACATCATCATGTTGTTGACCCACCAAGCATTTCTGCAAATACCACCGCATCAGGCGACCACCAACATGCTTTACCTCAGGCATGGTACAGCCGAAATTTTCCCAAAGATGGGGGTCCGTTTACATCAATTGATACCGGTGGTACTAATGCCAAAGATGCCTATACACAAGGCGGGGGAAATCATTCTCACTCTGTAACGGTGGATATTGGACAGTTTGTGACAGCGGCATCTGGTTCTGGAAGACTAAATGGTATGCTCTGTGCTACATATGAAACAGTAATTAGAAACTTCTAAACCAATTTTTTCAGGTGCTAACTGCATTTAGGTGCCACCTGCTGCAACAAGCATCAAATAAGCCCTATTGCTGAGTTGCGAGGTAAAATAGGGGAGGTTTCCTCATGAGATTTGGCAATGAGCAGCAGCACTATAGAACGGCAACAGATTCTTGAAGCAGTCAGCGCTCTCCCTGAAGAGGCTTTGCTAGAACTCGCCAGTTTTCTAGATTATCTTCACTATAAATCAGCTAAACGTAATGAGGTTAACGGTCATACTGCTAATTTCTTAGTTGCAGTTGCGGGTTTGGGCAACTCTGGTCAACAGGATGTTTCAGAACGGGATGAAGAGATTCTCCGTAATGAAATTGACCCTATGTATGGCTGGAGTTCCAAGCCAAGCAATCCGGCATGACGGCAATACTCGACACCAGTTTTTTGTTTGCGCTCACGGATCAGAGCGATCGTAATCATCAGCGGGTCTTAGCTATCGCTCAAAGCGTGAATGAGCCATTGGTGCTGCCTGTAGTTGTTCTACCTGAAGTCTGCTATCTGATTGCATCAAGATTGGGTCATCAAGCAATGCGTCGTTTTGTGTCCAGCATGACACCTGATGCGGTTCAAGTTGAGCCTGTAATCCCAGAGGATTTAGTACGGGTGCATGAGATTTTGGAAAAATATGCTGATAATCAGCTTGATTTCACAGATGCAGCGATCGTTGCTCTAGCTGAGAGGGCTTGCTATTACTCGCGTTTATACGCTCGATCATCGAGATTTTTCGATTATTCGTCCAAGCCACTGTGACTACTTTTGAGTTGTTGCCCTAAAAAAGCCAGCTAACAACCCTCTTGCAGCGGACGGTTGAGAGATCTCAGTGGAGATGCAAAAGGTTACTAGCCGCCGCTGAAGAGGAACGTTAGCCTGCATTATCGCTTAGTATTACCTTGCAATTCCCTGTTTAAGGTGGAGATTTTAGAATGTGGCTACGGAGAACATTCCCATGAATGTGCTGACGAGCTAGAGATGATCAGCCAAAACTTTAGAAACTGCTTTCATCAATAGTTTTGGAGTAGATCAACAAAACAAGAGGGAGAGATTCTACGAGACTCATCCGAGAAAGGTGTTGAAATATTGCGAATTCTAGCTCTCTCAATCCGCCCTGAACAGGATTATAATGCAGCATTCAAAAAAAGCTACTCAAAGATATCACTGTTGGTGCTTTAAAGCATTCTGCCAGCAGCAAAGATGTTTCTGATGTAATTAACAGCTACCGACCACCTTACAGCGAGAAGCCTGGTTTTACGGAACTTAGCTTAAGAGATGCTTTGAACAAAATTGCTCATGCAGATCCATCTAAGTCTAGTTTTTTTGCAAATGATGCTTTTCATGATCTGATTCTTTCTGGCAGGGATCAGCAGGGGCAGAACTTGGATAGCGATTATATCGATTATTGATCTTTGTCGAGCAGTTAAATCGCTGCCAGATCAGATCACGCAACATCAAACAGCATAGGATACTGAGAAATCAGCCCAAGGTGCATTAATGCAGAAGTGTTGAATCCAGATAGAAAACTTTACATTTTAGCTTACAAGAGTCATACGAGTGTTTCGGGCAGCAGATCGTAGCTCCAATGAACCATTGAGCAGCGACGGCTCAGTTCCAGTTGTAAATACCGAACTTGTCGAGCAATTCACTGCCATAGAATGCTGGAATTTCGATTAACAATAAGATTAAATACGTGATGAGCACCATATAAATCTGAATACTCACCCCATTCACATTCTTGGTGATGAGAGCGATCGAGCTTTAAGTGCATCTTGAGAAACTTCCATCACACCTCAATTTGCCAACGATGCGATAGGTATCACTGATTTCTTCGTCGCTCTCATTGACATTAGTTGCCAGACGAAACTCGCTCCGACTCTCCAAATCACAGAACCAACCACGACGTAACGGTCGTGGTCAAGTTCAGTCTTCATATTGTTCTTGATTCGCACCACAAACTTTGTTTGAGTGAGACTCATTTGGTCGAGAAATTCCCAGCTTGCGAAGCCTCTATCCATGATCGGCCGTTTCGGGATCATCGTGCTAATCGAATCGGCAAACTTTGCTCATGTCCTTGCCCAAAATGAATCAGCATTCACTCGAATATCTTGCTCTAAGTTGTTCCATTCAGTAATTTAACTTGGTGATATCCTTGCAGCCAAAATAGTTGCTGGTAAGTGTAACGATGGTTGAATCATCGGAAAAGTATCTGAGCCGCGGTCGGCTGTTGCGCTTTACTTGCTCAATTAACTGTGCATAGATTCGACAAAAGTGCCCATCCGTTCGAGTTTTGCAAGCTTTAGAAAAGGTGGATATATCGACCTCAACACCTGTACGATTTAGGCGGTAAAATAAGTCTCTCATGCTGGTTAAGCCCTTGTCCAACACAAAGGTCAACCAGATTTCAAAGAACAAGCGCGAGTTCAAAACGGGATAGTCATGCGGACAAAGCTGCATCAAGATCGATTTGACAAGCTTCGGAAATGAGGCTATCATCAGGCATCATTTTTTGTTTACTAGGGGACAGAATACTGCATTCTGTCCCTTTTTTTCGTCGCTTAATCTATCTTTCAACACTTCTGGCATTAATGGAGTTCCAAACAGTGAAAAGTAGGATTTCTTAAAAGTTCTTCAATTGCTTCTTGCCCAGAACGAATGAGAGTTTCAACCTGGCTAGTTGGTGCATTTCCACATCTTAGCCATACCACTTTTGGTGGAGAACCATATAGTCGGCTTCTTTCCGCAAAATCTGCATCTTGAGTCACAATGCAGAAATCATTTAACTTAGCGAATTCCCAAATCTCTGTATCTGACTTCTCCGCTAACTCATGAAATTGTACATGGCTAGCATTCGGAAAAATATCAGCCAAGCGAGAGACAAGTTTTCGGCTCAGGTTTTGATCAAAGAGTAGTTTCAAGCGGCACTCACTGAAGCAACTAAACGATGTTCACGATCAGCCGCAAACTCTAAGCAAGCTCTGATATCTGTCTCTGTCAGTTCCGGGAAGTCATCAACAATTTCAGGAATAGACATCCCAGCGGCTAGCCAGCCAAGAACGTCGTAAACCGTAATTCGCATTCGGCGAATACAGGGCTTCCCTCCACGTTTATCAGGTTCAATAGTTATGATGTCGCGATAGCTCATAATAAAAGTAGGGGTTTCCATCTACTTCTAAGTCTAGAGCAGGCTAACACTGCGCTGCAACGGACGGGCGTGAGATCTCGGTGGGGTGGCAAAGATTACTTGCCGCCGTTGAGCTTCACAGTTAGCCCTCAGCGCTCTAGTTCTGTCAGCTTGTCGGTGGGTAGGCGATTCGCCCCCCACTTGCGAAGGCTCGGTTCTTCAAGATCTGGGTCAAATCGAACACTCCCAAACACTTTCGAGTAAGTTGCAAACTTTAAGTCGCGGTAGATTTGGGTCAGCAGTTCGAGGTTCCGAGAGATATCAGGGGGGCGATCGCCCAGAGGTGCGGGTGCTGAGAGATGAGGGCGATCGCCCGAAGATATCGGTGCTGAGAGGGACGGGCGATCCAATCTTCTCATTCGCAACACGCCAACCCCTGCTCACCCCGCAGGCAGCGTCACTGTAAATATTGTTCCTTTGCCCAGTTCGCTGTCTACCTGGATCTGTCCGTGGTGGTTTTCAGTAATCACCTTGGCGATCGCCAGTCCGAGGCCGGAGCCGCTGCTGTCCTTGCTGCGACTGTCGGAGGTGCGGGCGGGATCAACGCGATAGAAGCGATCGAACAAGTATGGAAGCGATTCCGCTGGAATGCCTGTTCCCGTGTCGCGGACTTGAATCTGAACCTGCGCTGGGTTGTGTTTATTACGATTCACTGAGACGGTTACTTTGCCGTTCGCAGGCGTGTACTGAATAGCGTTGCCGATTAGGTTCGTAAACAGGCGAATAAGCTGGTCGCGATCGCCCTGTATCTGCACGGCATCAGGCAATTGCTGAAGCTCCGGACTGATTTCCAAATTCAGCGATACGGGCTTGTCGGCGGCGATGCTCTCCTGTTCCTCCAGCACTTCTTCGAGCAGCACAGGCAGGGCGATCGCCTCTCGTCGGGCCAGTTTTGTACCGCTGTCTTGCCGCGCCAGAAACAACAGATCATCCACCAGCCGCCCCAGTCGCCGCGTCAGCCGCTCGATCACTTTAAGCTGCTGCTGCTGCATCGCAGGGTCGGGTTCCGCATCGGCCAGCGCCACCTGCACATTGGTTTGGATCACGGCGATGGGGTTTCGCAATTCGTGCGACGCATCGGCAGTGAACTGCTTCAGCCGTTGGTAAGACTCGCGCACCGGGGCCATCGCCAACTCCGACAGCAGCCAGCCGATGCCTGCCACCGTGCCCACCAGCAGCGCCGTTCCCAGCGCCAGATCGCGGATGAGCTGTCGCGTGGGCTTCGTCACTTCAAACCAGGGGTGGCTGACGCGCAGATAGCCCAGCAGTTGCCCGCCTGCCTCAATGCGCTGCGTCACCTGTCGCAGCAGCAAATCCTCCGTTACATGAACCGTTTCGCCGTTGCTGTTGGGATGCAGCGGAATCTCTGGCGCAGACGAAAACGTAGACCAGAGCAGTATTCCCGCCGGGTCGAACCACTCTAGGTCGATGTGGTCGTCTTCTACCGAGTCGGAGTCGTCGCGAAAGCTGGCCTCGATGTTGACCCGTGGCGGCAGACCCCTGGCCGGGTTGGCGGGTTCAATCACGAGCGATCGCCCCACCACCTCTACCACATGGCTCAGCGTGTCGTCGATCCGCTCGATCAGGGTCGTCCGCACATAGAGATACACGCCGCTGGCAAACACAATCAGCAGCACGGCTGTAACGGTCGTATACCACAGAGCAAGGCGGCGGCGAGTGGCCTGAAACATGAGGGGTTCGGGGAGAAGGAGCAGGGATTCGTGACAGCGGGCTTTCATCGCCGCTTCCGCCCCGCGCCCGTGTTAGACTAACGGGTGAGGCTTTAGTTTCGGTTGACGAGTTTGTTTACAAGTTTATCGGTTTAATTTCATCTGAGTTCATCTGATTAAGCGCATCGGATTTAGATATTCGATAGAGCAAATCTGATCGAGCGAACCGGATCAATTTGTTGGCGGGCGCTGCTCTGAATCTCTAGCCTTTGCAATTGCTTTAACTGTCGGAGTTACTCCATGTCGATTTACGTTGGTAACCTTTCTTACAAGGTTACGCAGGAAGAGGTGCAAACCGTCTTCTCGGATTATGGTACGGTTACGCGGGTTCAGCTTCCGGTAGACCGGGAAACAGGTCGGATTCGTGGGTTCGGCTTTGTGGAAATGTCGTCGGAAAGTGAGGAGCAAGCGGCGATCGAGGCGCTGGATGGCGCGACCTGGATGGGGCGCGATCTGAAGGTGAACAAAGCCCGTCCCCGCGAAGAAAAGCGCCCGGCCAATAGCTGGGGCGGCAATGGCGGCGGCGAATATAGCCGGGGCGATCGCCGCTTCTAAGCAGGCCTGTACCCAAGATTTGTAAAACTTTGTAACAAGCGAGGTCTGAGCAGTCAGCGCCTCGCTTTTTTGTGATCATTTTGTGATCATTTTGTGATCATTTTATGTGCCATCGGTTTATGTGCCATCGGTTTATGTGCTATCGGTTTATATGCCATCGGTTTATATGCCATCGGTTTATGTGCTATCGGTTTATGTGCTATCGGTTTATGTGCCGTCGGTGCATCGTTTAGTGCATTTTTAGGGACTCTCGCCGCGCTCTGGATCTCTCCTCACGCAGGAGTTTACATAAAATTTATACGGATCTCAGCAATTCTCATAGTACAGAGTAGGAGAGGAGTGGGTTGCGAGATACAGCATTTTCTTGCAGGGTAAGATACGCACAGTCCTGACGAATCAAGCGCTGCTTGACTATCCGCGTACCTCACTGGCTTCAGAAATGCTGTCAGTCGATAAACTGGCTAAATTGCTGATTTTGCCGATTTTCAGGGTGTTTATTGCGTCTCAGGGTTGCATTCGGGCACGTTCTCAGGGTTCTCATCAAGGGGTTTTCTCTGACTGAATCTGGATTTGTGGCGCATTGGCTGATGCTACATAGATAAACCAGGAATACATCAGGAGCTTAAATGATGGAATGTGTTTGACGTGTGCGATCGCACGCCAAAACGGGTATAGGTTCTTGTCAAATATGCATCATTTCTGAATCACGTTGCTGTGCAGCTTAGTGCAGAAATTTAATGCAGATTAATGCAGATTAATGCAGAAATTTAGTGCAGAAATTTAGTGCATAACGCTGAATTCTGAAATGCCTGCTTGGTCATGATCACTTGCATTGTGCGGGTGAAAGCCTTGCCGTTTCACATCTCGTGTCTATTCATAAAGTTCGTAAAGTCCTGATGAAGATAGCCTGAAACCCTTCCAGGAGGCACAGTTCAGATGAAAAAGATAGGAAGATGGCTCGGCATTTTGGGGCTGACCGTCAGTCTTTGCGGTGCGATCGCCCCCTCAGGATTCACACAAACAACTCGCCCAGCGGCAGTGCGAAATGGATATACGCTGCTAGAGCGCGGCTGGGTAAACGATGCGATCGCCGCCTTTCAGCAAGCGCTTAGGCAGTTGCCCAACTCGCTAGATGCCAGACTAGGACTGGCGATCGCCTATCAGCGGGCGGGCCGCGATGCCGATGCCTGGAACGCCTATCAGCAAGTGTTGGCGCAGGACGCAACCAACCGAACTGCCCTCAGCGCCATTGGCTTGCTGGGTGGCTATCGACCCGAATGGCAGGCAGACGGCATCGACGCGCTAAGCAAACTGCTAGAACTCTCCCCCAACGACACCGATGCTCGCACCCAGCGTGCCCTGCTTTTGGGCTATCAGGGGCGCTATGCCGAAGCCTTTGCAGATTATGACCGCTTGCTGTCCGACAATCCCCGCCCGGCGGCGCTGCTGGGCGCGGCGCAGGTCTATGCCTACAGCGGCGACTACGCCCGGTCGCAAACCCTCTTTGCCCGCTATCGCGCCACCGGACAGGCAATTCCTGATGGGGCGCTGACGGCCTATGCCCGCACGTTGGCAGAAACGGGCGACCCGGCACAGGCGATTCAGCTTTTAGAAACCACGCTCCGGCGGCCGCGAGTTCCTAACTGGCTGGTGCCTGATGCCCGCAGCACGCTGGCGATCGCCTACCAGCTTGATCAGCAACTCCCCAAAGCACTGCAAGCCCTAGAGCCACTCCGCCAGCAAGCCAATGCCATCCTGCCCCTAGCCCGCGCCCTCAGCACCATCGGCCGCCGCCAACGCGACCCGCAATTGCTCCAGCAGGCAGCAGAGTTGTATCGACAGGCCCTCCGCACCACCGCCGAACCGTCCCTGGGCGTGCAGCTTGAAGCGGCGGATGTGTTGAGCGAATCGGTCGCGGGACGGGCCGAGGCGCTGCGGATTTACCAACAGTTGAGCGAGCAATATCCGGGCGATCGCAGCTTGTTGGTTCGGCGGCGGGTGCTGGAGCAGCAGCTCGGCCAAATCAGTCTAGCCACGCTGCAAACCCAACTACAAGATGCGCTGCAACCGCTGCCCGAGGCCAGGTTTGAGCGGCAATCGGTGGCGATCGCCCTGACCCAGCTTGACCCGCCACCTGCCGCCCTGCTGCCAATCTACGAGAGCCTGCTGCAATCTGAGGTAGACGTGCCGTTTTTGCACTTCCGCATCGCCCAAATCCGCCTCCAGCAGCGCAACTGGGACGACGCACGGCGATCGCTGCTGGCCTACCAAAACACGCGGATAGGACAGAGCGACGTTGGCACAGACCTGCTGCTGGCCGACCTGGAGCGGCAGACCGGAAACCTGGAGGCCAGCGCCCGCCGCTACGAAAGCATCCTGTCTCAAAATGTCCCCAGTTCTGTAAAGCTGGACGCGCTGCTGGGACTGAGCAGCATCCGCCGCCAGCAGGGAAACCTGGCATCCGTCAGCCGCTTCTATGACGAAATCCTCCGCCGCGAGCCAGATCAGCCCCGCACCCAGATTGCCCAACTGAGTCACCAGTATGAATTGGGCGAAATCTCTGATGCCGCCGCCGAGCAAGCCCTAGCGCAATGGCTGGCGGACAACTCGCCCCAGCCTGCCTATCCCGAACTCTATGCCCTGGTTGGCGCGTTGCCTGCCAGCGAGCCGCGAGAACCGCTGTATCTTAGCCTGCTGGAAACGTCTCCCAATTACTTACCCATTGAGCGGCGACTGCTGCAAGTCATTGCCCAACGCGACCCAGAAGCAGCGCGATCGCGCTTGTCCGAGATCCTGGCTCGACAAGATGACCCGATTGCTGGCTATTTTATCCAGGGCGAACTGGCGCAAACGCTGGGCGATTTGGCCTTGGCGAGTGAGGCCTATGAGCGCATCCTGGCAGTACAGCCCAATGAGGTCGGTGCGCTCTCTGCCCTAGCAGGCGTGCGGTTCCAGCAACAGCAATATGCTGCTGCCCAGCGGCTTTATCAGCAAGTCCTGACCCTGCGCCCAGACGACCTGGAAACCCAGCGCGTCATGGCAGAACTGTACCTTGCCCAGGATCAGATCCAGCGTGGTATTCGACAACTGCGCCAGGTGCGGACTGCCCAAGAAGCACAGGGTGTGACTGATCCGACCGTGGGCGATCGCCTCCAGCAAGTCGAACATAACCTGCTGCGCCGCCGGGGTTATCAACCCTTCTGGGAACGGTATTGATTCTGGATTGGGGATCTTGGGTCTTGGATTGCCGCCCACTTCCAAAATCCAAAATTTAAAATCCAAAATCCGTCCCTCTTCCTTCCAACACTCCCTTGCATTCCAACATCCTCCAGGCTTTCCATGAAGCGTCACACTTCTCGTCCACTTGTCTCCTTCTTCGGGCTGTTTTCTCGTTCCAAACTGCGTTCACAAAAGCGGGTCGCTGGTTTCCTTTTGCTGCTGCTATTTGGGACGCTGCTGGCAAACAGTGGGGCGATCGCCCAGACCGAACTTCCCGACTTTCGGCAAAACGCCATCCCTCCCGAAACCAAGCCCGACCGCCGACCCGCCACAGGCACTCCCAACCAAGCGACGTTACCAGCGACCGTGCAACTGAAGCCCCTATCGCCGGGGCAATATGTCCTGGAATTTAACCGCAGCCCTGTGGTGGGAACGCGGCTGCAACTGCGGGGGATTTATGACGAGTCGCGGCTGCGATTCACGCGCCCGCGCAGTTGGGAAACTAAATCGGTCAAAGTGTCGCTGCGGTTTCGCCATTCGCCTGCGCTCTATGCCACTCGGTCGAACCTGACGGTGCTGGTTAACGGGGCCAGTGTGGGCAGTGTGCCGCTCAACAAGCCCCAGGGCGAAATCGGCAATGCCATCTATGATGTGCCCACTAGCCTGCTGCAAGACTATAACGAAGTGGTGATTGCAGCGCTACAAAACAACTCGCCCACCTGCACCCAAGATCCCTACGATCCGTCACTCTGGACCGAAATCTTACCCGATTCCAAGATTGTATTTGACCTTGCGCCCCGACCAGTATCGCTGGATTTTAGCCGCTATCCGTTTCCGCTGTTTGACGAACTCAGCCTCAGCCCCAATGAGTTGGCCTATCTGCTGCCCAACGCAGTGGATGAAGTCTGGCTGACGGCTGCCAGTCGCTTTCAGAGCAGCCTCGGACGGTTGGCACAGTTTCGCCCGATTGATACGCGGCTGGTAAAACGGGTCAACGAACTTAGCCCCGGCGAGCGACTGGTGGTGATCGGCACGACTCAAATGCAGCCTGTGCTGAAATCGCTGAAGCTGCCGCTGAAATTGCAGGGCGATCGCTGGCTAGATGAAACCCAGAAGCCGATCGCCAATGATGTGGGCGTGCTAATGCTAACCACTTCGCCAGATGCAAAGAGCCTGGTGCTAGTGGCTACAGGCAATACACCCGCCGCTGCTAGCAAGGCAGTGCAATTTTTACTCCAGAGCCGCGATCGCCAGATTGGAACCGGCAGCGTGATTTTGGTGAAAGACCTGGCCGACGTGCCCACGCCCGATCCGCGTGACTGGCCGGGCTATTTGCCCGTCGAAAATTCCTTCCAACTCAAGGACTTGCTCACCCAGGCCAATGAGCCATTCCAGGACATCACCACTCGCGGTTCCGATGCGCCGCCCATCGAAATCGACTTTCGGGCCCTGCCAGACGACCGCTTTTTGGTGGGTAATGTGCTGAATCTGCGCTATAGCTACGGGCCGCAGCTCAACCCGCTCACTTCGCTTTTGGAGGTGCAGATCGACGGACTGCCGCTAGCAGGGCGAAAGCTGGATGCAGTTGACGGCGTTAGAAACGCTACCTTCAAAGTAGACCTACCCCCAGATAAAATCAAACCCAACTCCAAGCTTCAGATCCGCTTTCGGCTAGACCCCCGCGAACGCCGCTCCTGTAATCGGGCAATCGATCAGCAGCTTTGGGGCACGGTTCATGCAGACACGAGCTTCGAGCTAAAGCGCGAAAACATGGCGCGAGTGCCCGACCTGAAGCTGTTGCAAGTCGGCTATCCCTTTGCTGCACCCCAGGATTTGTCACAGACGGCGATCGCCCTACCCCAAAACCCCAACCCCGCAGAATTACTGCTGCTTATGGAAGTGAGCGAGCGGCTGGGACGACTGAGCAAAGCCGAATCGATCAAGTTCAATGTCTATCGCGCTGGGCAACTGCCTGCGGAGGTGCGAAAAACCCATCATCTCATTGCGATTGGCGAGCGATCGCGCTTTCCGCTGCCCGAAGCCTTCCCAAGCAGCGGCTTCAACCTGGAGGCACTGTTTGAACGCAAACGAGAAGGCGCAGCGATTCGCACCTTGCCAGATGTGGAAGGGGTTGCCAAACAAATCGTGTCGCCCTGGAATGGCGATCGCGTTTTGCTGGCACTGACGGGACAATCCAGCACCGGGATTCAGCAGTTGCAGGCCTTATTTGAACAGGATGCCCTGTTTTATCAACTGCGAGAAGACACAGTGTTGATCAGCGCTAATGATGCCGCAGTGCAGGCCAATAGCCCCGATGCCTACACGCTGGAATTTCTGCAACAGGCCCGCCAGCGCACCACCCTGAGTGAAGCAAACTGGCGCGATCGCCTGATGCAGCGGGTGGGCGGCTACTGGCTGCTGCTGATTCCTGGCACGATTTTGATTGCGCTGCTGATGTATGGCGTGGGTCAGGCCTGGCTGAATCGAACCCTGTCTCAAGAAAAGCAGTAGGAGGTGTCTATGGTTCGCGCGATCGCCCCTGCTGCAACGCCAGCATCCAATCAGACCAGAGATCCTATCACCAAGCGGATCTTACTTCGCCTAGTCAATGGCATTCCGCTCTTTTTTGAGACGGCATTTCGCCGCCATCGCTATGTGTTTTTGGTGCTGCTGAGTGCGCTGCTGTGGCTGGCCACGCCCATGATTACAGCCCGTCCTGGCATCTGGCAGCAGGCCATTTTTGGACTGTCGCTAGTCTTTTTAGGCAACTGGCTAGTACGCCTAGAGGAACAGCAAGAAGATACTGCGCTCAGCGAACGGCTGCATCTGGTCTTGGTTGCCCTCAGCGGACTGACCACGCTCCGCTATTTCTACTACCGCACGTTCTACACCCTGTCGCTGGATAGCTGGCTGAATGCGGTGTTTAGCGTGCTGCTCTATGCAGCAGAGATGTACGCAATTCTGACGCTATTTCTGGCCTATTTTCAGACGCTCCGCATCCGCCAGCGCCAGCCCATTGACCTCTCCACCGTGCCCCAAGCGCAGTGGCCCAGTGTCGATGTCTACATTCCGACCTACAACGAAGATGTGGAAATTGTGCGAAAAACGGCGATCGCCGCCCTCGCCATCGACTATCCCGCCGACAAAAAGTGCGTGTACGTTCTAGACGACGGCCGCAAGTATCCCGAACGCCGCGCCGAGCTACAAGCCATGTGCGACGAAGTAGGCGCAATCATGCTGGTGCGCGACAACAATGACCACGCCAAGGCCGGCAACATCAACACCGCCCTAGAGAAAACCCACGGCGATTTGGTGCTGATTTTGGACTGTGACCATATTCCCGCCCGCTGCTTTCTCAAAGAAACGGTGGGCTTTTTCCTGAAGCCTAAAGTCGCACTGGTGCAAACGCCGCACTGGTTCTACAACCCCGACCCCTTCGAGCGCAACCTGCTGACTCGTGGACAAATTCCCGTGGGCAACGAGCTATTTTACAAAGTGCTGCAAAAGGGGAATGACCACTGGAACGCTGCATTTTTTTGCGGCTCCGCGGCGGTCGTGCGGCGCGAGTATATTCGGGAGATTGGCGGCATCGCCACCGAAACCGTCACCGAGGATTGCCACACGGCGCTGCGGCTACATTCGCTCGGCTACCAGTCTGTCTATTACGACAAGATCATGGTAGCGGGATTGGCTCCCGAAAAATTTTCGTCCTACGTGGGTCAGCAGGTGCGCTGGGCGCGGGGCATGGCGCAAATTCTGCGGCTCGAAAATCCTTTGTTTAACCGCAAGCTGAAACTCACGCTGGCGCAGCGATTGTGCTATTTCAGCGCCACATCACACTTTTTCTTTGGCTTTCCGAGACTAATGTATGTGATTGCGCCGATGATTTACCTGCTGCTGGGCATTTCATCGGTGCGCGGGCTAGGGCTAGAGACCATGGCCTATGCGCTGCCGCACATTCTCTTGTCTATGCAGACCAACCACATTCCCTACAAGCACGTTCGCTTCTCTTTCTGGAACGAAGTGTATGAATTTGCCATGTCATTTCAGGCGGGCATTGTGACGCTGCTGGCGTTGATTAATCCAAAGCTGGGATCGTTCAACGTGACAGACAAGGGCTTGACCGTGACCGAGCGCAACTTCGATTTTGAGAGCGTTCGCTATCTTGTATATTTGAGTGCGATCGCCGCTGCCTCCCTGCTGGCCATCCCCTTCTGGCTGGTCATCAGTCCACAGGACGCGCAGGCTGTGCTGATTAATGCAGTTTGGAATGTGTTTAACCTGTTTTTGCTGCTGGCGGCCTGCTTGGTCGCCTTTGAACAACCCCAGTTGCGCGATGCTCATCGCTTGCCTCGCAAAATTACCGCTATCATCCACAGCGACGGCCAGCAGTGGAGCGGCACGACACAAAATGTGAGCGAATCAGGGGCATTGCTACTACTAGATGAGTGGCCTAATGTACCAGATGAAGTTCGGGTAGAACTGATTGGGGATTATGGAGCGCGAGTCTTACTCGATGCCAAAATCATTCGCGCCAAGGCGACCAGCAACTTGCAGGTACAAGTTGCCATTCAGTTTATCAATCTGAGCCGCACTCAGACTGATGACCTTGTTCTTGTCCTCTATTCCGATGTAAAGGAGTGGTATTCCCAAAAGCGCGAGCAGCGAGACAATCCGGTAGATTCCTTTAAATTCATCGCCGCCAGCATTGGGCGAGTCTTTCGCGAGTTTCGACCCGAATCCAGCATTGCCGTGCGAAAGCAGGTACAGGCTGCGTCCTATCTGTTTTGGGAAGGGTGGGGTGATGTATCCTACCCGGCGACGCTGACGGAGATAGGGATGCGCGATCTGCGGCTGGAGATAGAAATGATTGAGCTTGAAACAATCGAAGAATTGCAGGTCAACCAACCACTGCTCAGCCTGTTGGTGTTTCGTCAGCCGGATGACCCAGAACCGCAGAGTCTGGTCGCACAAATCATGCGGGTGGAAATGCTGGCTGGGTTGAGCGATCGCACTATTTTGGAACTCAGCTTCCCACCCGATCTCGATCGCCAGCAAAAAGATAAGATCCGCCGCCTGCTGCGATCGCTCAATTAATCTTTGGCTCTCCCGAATCTACGGTTAAAACCGTGTAAGAGACTACGGAGTGCCGTCTGATTAGTGGCTAGGGCAGTGTCACGGTTTAGTTTTAGGGGGATGCCCTGGCTCGTAGTCAGCGCTTCAGCGCTGAAGCGCTAACGACCAACCCAAGTTCTAGCTATGACATAGCATTAGAAGCTGGTGTATGGCATTGATTTGGGCGAACATCCGGACACTTTTATTAAAGTTTATGCAGATACAAGATGAATCAAAAAGCTCAATTAAAGACACTCTTTTTATTTGCCGTTTCATCTTTATTTGAGGTTTGCAAAAGTTGCTTACAAGTCTGTTAATCTAATAATACGCATCAGCCAAATTGCTGAAATAGTCAGACCTTAGAGAGCCTGCCTGAAGCATCTACCACCTCTTCTACCACGCTCAGCGCTGCATCTCCACCAAAACATTCAAGCCTCCCTTGAACCCATACGCCCAACCTGCTTATCGGTTCAAGCACTCAAGGCTAACACTTCATTTCTTCTCCAGTAGTTCAAATATTTGGGAACTGGAATAAGCGCATACAGCATTTTCTTGCAGGGTGAGGTACGCACAGTCCTAACGAGGCAAGGGCTTCTTGACTATTCACGTACCTCACTAGCTTCAAAAACGCTGTAGAACCATTCAAGAAAGAGATTGGGCGATCGCCCTCGTTCTCTCTGCTGGTCGCACTGCATCACCCAAGAGACTGAACCAATCAGATACACGCTGCGGAACCTTTTATGAAGGTTTGTCAACAGTTTGAAGTAAGGTCAAGTAGTGACTCATGAATACCACCTCAATTGCAGGATATCGATTTCCTCAAAAGTTATATCCACTCAATCTTTTGGCCCAGCTTAAAAGTCGAAAAGCGACTGGCTGCTTGCGCGTCACTGATGGTTCCACAACTTGGTTCATTTATCTTGAAGAGGGCGACTTGGTGTATGCCTCCAGTTCTATTGATTCCTTTGGACGACTGGATCGTCATCTCAGCAAAATCAGCCGTCATCTGCCCAGCCTGGTCAGCGCGGTGCGAGTGCAACTGCGGCTCTTATTTGAAAACCGCCCCATCTATCAATCAGAATTTGTGCCAGATTATCAGGCGATTTGCTGGTTGATTGATCAAAATCACCTGATAGGTGAACATATCTTTAATTTAATTGACAGTCTGGCGAAGGAAGTAATTGAGGGATTTTTGCTGATCAATGCGGGCAGCTATGAGCTGCTTGAAAGAGAGCGATTCTCAGAGTGGAGGACTTTTTGCAAGATCGATCTGCGAGATTTGGCAGAATATTGTCAGCAGCATGTGACGCATCAAAAGCCACAAATGGCGATCGCCCAAGCGCCTACCTTTAAGACCATTCCAATCGAAAGAGGGCGATCGCAGCCCGTCTTCCCTCAATCTAAAGATGCACCTGAGAAAACAGCGCCTACAGAGCATGGCTCGACTATAGAGGTAGATCCACCCAAGCTTTCTAAAGAGCATTATACCGTCGTCTGCATCGATGATAGTCCAACGATTTTGCGGTCAATTCAAGCATTTCTAGACGACACGATATTTTCAGTCGTTTTGATTAGCGACCCGGTAAAGGCGCTCATGCAAATTGTACGAACTAAGCCTGATCTAATTTTGCTGGATGTAACGATGCCTAACTTAGATGGCTATGAATTGTGTTCTCTTTTGCGCCGCCATCCGAGTTTCAGAAATGTTCCTGTGGTGATGGTGACTAGCAACACAGGCTTGATTGATCGCGCCAAGGCGAAATTGGTTGGCGCATCTGGCTATCTAACGAAGCCATTCAATCAATCCGACTTGCTAAAGGTTGTCTTCAAGCACTTGAGCTAGAACAAGTTTGAAAGACAGCAAGAGTGGCATAGCATCGTTCGCAAAGGCTGCTCAAAACACCATGTGCAATTTTTATTCATAGAGGAAACGAATCCATGACTCCCACGTTGACGAAAACGATCCTGGTTGTTGAAGACACGCCTTCTGAGATGGAGTTGATGAGCCATTACCTTCGAGAGAGTGGCTGCACAGTGATTAATGCAGTGACTGCCAAAGAAGCAATGGAAAAAGCAATTCAACACCGCCCAGATGTGATTGTCACAGATGTCGTGATGCCAGGGATGAGCGGCTTTGAATTGTGTCGCAGCCTCAAAAAGCAGCCAGAGACATCCAAGGTTCCAATTGTTATTTGCACGTCCAAAAACCAAGAAATTGATCGTCTTTGGGGAATGAAGCAGGGGGCAGATGCGTATTTAACCAAGCCCTATACCCGTGAACAATTGCTACGAGCAGTCATGAGCGTTGTTGGAGTTGGGCTATGAGTGCGGCTCTAGTTCCCAATCCGCCGTCTTCCCTGGCTCCAGTCTCCTATGTGGGGCGATCGCACACCCATATTCGATTCAATCTGACTCCACAAACACCTGCGGTGCTGCCATTGTCTTGTGTGCAGGAAGCCATCACCGTACCCGCGCAGCGCATCACCCCGATGCCGAATATGCATCCCTGCTTGTCTGGCTTGATAAATCGCCGCAGTCAGGTGGTCTGGGTGGTTGATTTGGCACAAATGTTAGGGTTTTCGTCTGGTTTTTACAGCTCTCAACAGTTCAACTTGATTTTGGTGCGGACGGAAGCGACTCCTCTCATGTTTCGAGTTCAAGAAGTTAGTGGAATTCTAAATATCAGTCCCGATTTAATTCAGCCAACGCCAGCCAATTTTTCTAGCAACATTGCGCCTTATGTAGACGGCTGTGTTTCCCTAGATTCTGAGCTGCTGCTGGTGTTAAATGCAGAGGCGATCGCCCGTTCATCCCTCTTGCAGCCCTCTTAAGGTTTTCCTGTTTGGGTTTTATGACACGCCCCTCAGCACCTATGCTTGCGTTTCGTCAGGGCTAAAAAGATTCAGCTCGTACTTCTCATTTCCTCGGCTCATCATTCAGCCAATCCTTCTGCCTCATGATTGCGGCATCCATCACTGCTGCCTAATTTCATTCCTGAACCTCTCTTGCGCTAGGTTTTGAACTATGACCACTGAATTTCGCCCAACTTCCAAGAAAACAGATTCTACGGATTCTACTGTGCTTCCATCCACCGATTCATTCCCTCAAAATGGTCATGAGGAAGCATTATCCTCGTGGCCCGACTATAACGATAAATTAACTTATCGGGGCATTACCTACGGCAACAATCGAAAGGAGTCGATTACAGTAACTCAGCCGAGTCCCTATCCTTGGGCACAGTGGTTCCAGAACCTGAAAATTCGCAACAAGCAAGTCATCGGTTTGACAGCCTCCACAGCAGTTTCGATTGCTGGCTTGGTTGGAATTGGTGCGCTGCTGATTGTAACCTCTGGCCGCAATCAGTTACGAAACCAGGCAAAATCTGAGCTAGAGATGATTGAGATTGCCTATGACATCAAAGTCAACCAAATGGGCTTTGCATTTCAAGTCCAGGCTGATAATCAAGCGATTATTGCCGCAGCAGCTACCCATGCGGCAGGCAGAAAACTTTCGCCAGGGTCTGAAGCTGAGGTTAGAACAATTTTGCAAAAGGAGATCAAGACCTACGGGATTGAATATGCAACGCTAGTGGGTAAGGATTTGCGGATTATCGCTAGCGCCAATGCAAAACGCACGGGGCAACGATTTGACCCCAACGGATTAGTGGGTACGGTGCTGCAAAACCCACGACAAATTAAAACGACGGCAATCGTCTCGTGGGATGAGCTAAAAAATGAGGCTCCGCCACTGCCCAAAGACATTCGGGGAAAAGACGCGCTTATTCGCTATACGGTAACGCCGGTCTTTGCGCCCGGTACAGAAGAGGTGATTGGGGCATTAGTCTCGGGGGACATCGTCAACGGCAAGCTGGGGATTGTCGAAAAACCACTCTCTGCATTTAAAAATGGATATGGTGCAGTTTATCAGGTGCAGCCTGATGGCAGCTTGGAACTAACAACCGCTCTGGCTGCTGGAGACAACCCCGACATTAGTAAGGCATCCCCAGGCGTTAGCCTACAAGATCTGCAGCTATTGCGCGATGCGATCGCCGCTCGTGGTCAAGTTGTGACCGGGCGTGGACAGGTTGGCTCAATAACCCACACACTGGCTGCCGAGGCAATTCCCAATTTCAACGGTGAGCCAACGGCTGTGTTAGTGCGGGGAAGTTCCGAAACTGCGCTAAACCAACTCATTCTCCAGAGCTTACAGGTGCAGTTTTTGATTGTGCTGTTCGTTATTGCGTCAAACCTGCTGCTCGCAAAAGTGCTGGGGTTATCCATCCTACGTCCTGTGCGGCAACTGCAAGCGACTGCCCAGCGCTTTAGCCAGGGCGATCGCCAGGCCCGCGCTGAAATCTACGCAACCGATGAACTGGGAGAAGTGGCTCAGGTCTTTAACCAACTGGCAGATGGCGTTGTGCAAACCGAGGCTATGTTGCAGATGCAGAGCGAGCGAGAAAAGCAGGCCACCGAACGGGCTCTGCTGCTAGCAGAGGTGACCAGCCGAATCCGCCAATCCCTGGATGAAAAGACAATCCTCTCCACTTCCGTACAAGGGGTGCGGGAAGTGCTGAAAGCTGATCGCGTACTGATTTATCGCTTTGCCCCTGACCTAAAAAGTGGCAACATCAGTGCGGAAGATGTCGGGCGCGGCTGGAAACGGGCCTTGGGGCAAACCATTGAAGACCCCCTCACCCCCGAAGCCATCGAGCGCTACTACACCGGCCGAGTCAGCTTTGTGACCGATCGCGAAACCGCCGAACTAACCCACTGCCACTGCGAAATTTTGAAGCGCCTAGAGGTGCAGGCCAACATGGTGGCTCCCATTTTGGCAGGTGATGATCTGGTCGGGCTGCTGTGTGTCCACCAATGCTCTGGCCCACGGCATTGGGAAATGGTCGAGATTGAGCTGCTGCAACAGATTGCTGTGCAGATTGGCTATGCCCTGAGTCAGGCCAAGCTGTTGCAAAAACAGCAAGCCGCCGCCGAGAAGGAACGCCAACTGGCGGAGATTGTGTCCCGAATGCGCGAAAGCTTTGAGGAGCAGCGGATTTTGCGAGTTGCCGTTACTGAAGTGCGGCGATCGCTCAACTGTCAGCGGGTCGCGGTCTATGCCTTCGACGAAAACTGGCACGGCACCTTTATCGCCGAATCAGTCGAATCTGGCTATCCGGCTGCCTTGTCCAACAAAATCTATGACCCCTGCTTTGCCGAAAAGTATGTCGAGCAATATCGCCAAGGCCGCGTGCAAGTCGTTGCCGATATTACCCAAGCCGGACTCACCGAATGCCATCTAGAGCAGCTCAAACCCTACCAAGTCCGGGCAAACCTGGTTGCGCCCATCCTCTTTGGTGAAAGTCTGCTGGGCTTGCTGATTGCCCACCAGTGCGATGCCCCCCGCGTTTGGAGCCAGCTTGACATCAACTTCTTCCGCCAGGTGGCAACCCAGCTTGGCTACGCCCTTGAGCAAGCCCGCCTGTTTAACCAAGCCAACGCCCTCTCTGAGGAACGCCGTCGGCAGCAAGAAACGCTTCAGCGGCAGCTTATGGCCCTGCTAGACGACGTAGAAGGGGCGGCTTCGGGCGACCTCACCGTGCGGGCAGACGTGACGGCTGGAGAAATTGGCACCGTTGCCGACTTTTTCAACTCGATTATTGAGAGCCTGCGCCAGATTGTGACCCAGGTGAAACGCTCCGCCAACCAGGTGAACGAGTCGCTCGGACAAAACGAAAGCGCTATTGCTGCCCTGGCAAATGCAGCTCTCAAGCAAGCCGAGGAAACCACGCGCATCATGGACTCGGTGGGGGCAATGACGCACTCAATTCAGCAGGTTTCCCAGCGGGCGCAGCAGGCGGCCACGGTGGCGCATACTGCCTCGGCTACCGCAGAGGTCAGCGGCAGC
Source organism: Leptolyngbya sp. O-77 (assembly GCF_001548395.1). NCBI lineage: Bacteria > Bacillati > Cyanobacteriota > Cyanophyceae > Leptolyngbyales > Leptolyngbyaceae > Leptolyngbya > Leptolyngbya sp. O-77. The sequence goes on along the minus strand of NZ_AP017367.1, from coordinate 3,324,744 downwards.
GCGATGGATTTGACGGTGCAAAATATTTTGAATCTGCGAGAAATCATCGGAGAAACCTCGAAGAAGGTGAAGCGCTTGGGTGAGTCGTCGCAGCAAATTTCAAAGGCTGTGTCGCTGATTAACCAGATCGCCATGCAAACCAACTTGCTGGCGATTAACGCCGGGATTGAGGCGGCTCGCGCAGGCGAAGAGGGTCAGGGCTTTGCCGTGGTGGCAGAAGAGGTGGGCGAGCTGGCGGCGCGATCTGCGGATGCAACCAAGGAAATCGAGCGCATTGTGGAAGCCATTCAGCAGGAAACGGTGGAGGTGGTGGAAGCGATGGAGCAGAGCACCAGCAAGGTGGTCGAGGGTACGCACTACGTGGAAGATGCAAAACAAAACTTGGCGCAAATTCTGGATCTGTCGCGTCAAATTGACGAGCTAGTGCAGTCAATTTCGGAAGCAACGGTGTCTCAGGTGGAAACTTCTGCGGCCGTGGCGATGCTGATGCAGGAGGTCGCTCAGGTGTCGGAGTTGACTTCTGACTCGTCGCGGAAGATTTCTGAGGCGCTGGCAGAAACGGTCGAGGTGGCACGTGAACTGCAAGCCTCTGTCGGTACTTTTAAGACTGGAGAACAGGTCTAGTGCAGTGTCACGGTTTAGTTTTGGGGTGATGCTTTGGCTCGTAGTCAGTGCTTCAGCGCTAAAGCGCTGACTACCAACCTAAGTTCTAGCTATGACATTGCGCTAGTCTGGGAAGCTTGGGTTTGTTTTCTTGGGTTTGCGATATCGCTTGTCGCCTTTCGCTTGTCGCCTTTCTTAGAGAGTCATTATGGTCTACGACAAGGAACTTGAAATCCAACTGCAATTCTTGGAGGAAGCTCAAGAGTATTTGAACACATTGGAATCTCAACTGCTCGGGCTGGCCCAGGCGATTGATGTAGACAAAATCAATGAGGCACTGCGGGCTGCCCACTCGATTAAAGGGGGCGCGGGCCTGATGGGCTTTCAAAGCCTCAGTGATCTGGCGCATCGCCTAGAAGATGGGCTGAAGGTGTTGAAGGTGCAGCGTCAATCGTTGGACGTGGATGGCAGTTTGGAACAGCTTTTGCTGGCATGTGTGGATGGTTTGGGGAAGGTGATTGCCTGCGATCGCCAAAGTTTGGCCCAAAAGGGCGATCGCCCCCGCCCAACCACGGCTCCAGATTGGCTGCTGGAAGAGATTGAACCCGCCTATCAGCAGCTTTATGAGCGGTTGGGCACGCCCCAGGATGAAGATGCCTACTCGCTCCTGTCTCCTGAAGACGGGCAAGATATCATTCCCCTCCTGTTTGAAACCGAAGTCGAGGGCTGTTTGCAGCGGCTTGAGGCGGCAATTCATGAACAGTCTCCTCGCCTGAAAGAGGAGGTCGAAATTTTGGCACAGGAGCTAGAGGGGTTGGGAGAAATGCTCCAGCTCGAAAGCTTTTCTCAACTGTGTCAATCGATCGGGGTTCAAATAGCCCAAACAGAGACGGCGGATGCAACTGCCATTTCCACCCTGGCACAGGCTGCATTACAGGCCTGGCGACGGGCACAGGCGCTCGTTCTGACTGGAAACCTGGCAGCTATCCCCACAGAACTGCGGACTGAACATTCCGACTCTGGGGCGTTTGCAGCTTCCTGGGCTGGCGAGATGGCTGGCGTGTCAGCCTCTACGATGTCTTCTGCCTTCCCAGCCGAGCTTCACTCTGAAGCAACTGCTGCCTGTGTAGCAGACCATTCTACGATGCTCGAAGCGGCCGCAGTTGAAGATCATGCCGTTGCAGATTATTTTGCAGATCAGGTTGCAGATCAGGTAGATTCTCAATTTGCGGGTGTGGAACCTGGAGAGTCTGCGGCAGATCTGGCAGCGACGGAGATTTCGGGTGCATCGGCAGCCTTGGATGGGGAAGATGTCGGGGATTTCACGCCTTCGGCTTCGCAATCAGCGTCATCCGAGCAGGCTCCCCGCTTTGAAGATCTGGCCGCAGCCAACGCTTCTGGCTCTTTCCGCTCTCAATCTGGCGATCGCCCCGTGGATCGCCCTATGGATCGCCCCGTGGAGCGCCCCGTAATAGCCTCAACTCAGCCAAGCCACCGCAGCAGCAACACACACCCGACCGAAACGCCGCAAGACAATACGGTGCGGGTGTCTGTGCAACAACTCAATCAACTGAGTGATCTGTTTGGTGAGCTGACCATTGACCGCAATGCGCTGAGCCTCTATCTCAAACGTCTCCGGAATTTGACGCGGCTGCTCAACCGCCGGGTAAAAATTCTGGAGCAGGCTAGCTCGGAACTGCGAACTACGTATGATCGGCTAGCGACCGATGGTGGGCGATCGCCCCGCCCATCCGCACTCAAGCTGCTACCGAGCAGCGAAACGCGGTCTGCCCAGCCGGGCGATCGCAACCGACCGGCTCAACCCAGCAGCACGCTCCCAAACAGTGGCGCTGAGCCAAATTCAAACCAGGCAACAGAATGGTTTCCGCAGTCCTCGCCCTCAGCTGCTCCTCAGCCGTCTGAGCATCGGCTAGGGGCCGGGCTTGGCGGTGGGTTTGATGCGCTAGAACTCGATCGCTATGAAGATGTTCACCTGCTCTCGCAAGACATTCTGGAAACCATCGTCCAGGTTCAGGAAGTCACCACGGACATCGACCTGACGCTGGAAGAAGTGGAGCAAGCGTCTCGCACCCTAGACAAGACAGCCAACCAACTCCAGTCTCGGCTGACTCAAGTCCGAATGCGGCCGCTGTCTGACTTGGTCGATCGCTTCCCTCGCGCCCTGCGGGAACTGTGCTTGCAACATGGCAAGAAGGTGCGTCTTCAGGTCAATGGTGCTAGCACGCTGATCGATCGCAATATTCTCGAAGCACTGAACGACCCGCTGATGCATTTGCTGCGGAATGCCTTCGATCATGGCATCGAAGATCCGCAAACCCGGCTGGCTCAGGGCAAGCCAGAGGAAGGTGTGATTAAAATCCAAGCCTTCCATCGTGGCAATCGCACGTTCATCACTATCCAAGATGATGGACAGGGCATCCCGCTTGAAAAAATCCGCGCCAAGGCGATCGCCATGGGGCTAGATCCCAGCTTATTGGGGGTTGCCAGCGAAGAAGAACTGGTTTCCCTGATTTTTGAACCCGGTTTTAGTACCAAGGAACAGGTCACTTCGCTATCTGGGCGTGGCGTAGGCATGGATGTGGTGCGGGATCATCTCAAGCAAATTCGCGGCGACATCAAAGTAGAAACCAAAGCAGGCTACGGCACAACGTTTACGCTCTCTGTGCCGTTCACGATGTCTGTGGTGCGCGTGCTAATTGCCGAAAGCAACGACATGCTGATTGGCTTTCCGAGCGACGTGATTGGCGAAATGCTAAAGCTTGAGCCAGAGAAGATCGTTCGGGTGGGCAACAGCGAAATGCTGAATGTGCAAGGCAACCTGGTTCCGCTGGTCGTTCTATCACGCTGGCTCCGATTCCCCGGGCCCCGTCATCCCTATCGCCTGGAAACACCCCCCAGCATTAGTGAACCAGTGGTGCTGTTAGTAGAACACAACAACCAAATCTTTGGCATCCAAATCGAGTCTTGCTGGGGTGAGCAGGAAACCGCTGTACGCCGCATTAAAAGCACGATTCCGCTACCTGCTGGCTTTAGCAATTGCACCATTCTGGGCGATGGGCGCGTGGTGCCGCTGGTCAATATACCAGAATTGCTGCACTGGATTGCTAGCGCCAGCGCCGAGACAGCCGACCCGCTAGCGCCCCTGTCTGCTCCACTGGGCGATCGCCAGTTCAGGCTAGCAGATATCGATTCTCTATTGCCGGGCCAGGCTGCTCTGCTTGAGCAACAGCCCGCGATTCTGGTCATCGACGATTCGATCAACGTCCGCCGATTTTTGGCGCTCACCCTGGAGAAAGCAGGCTATCAGGTCGAGCAGGCAAAAGACGGACAAGAGGCGGTCGAAAAGCTGCGGGCTGGGCTTCAGGTGAACGCGGTCGTATGCGATATCGAGATGCCGCGCTTGGACGGCTACGGCTTCTTGGCAAAAGTAAAATCTGATCCGCAGTTTGAGCATTTGCCCGTCACCATGCTCACCTCGCGCACCAGCGCCAAACATCGACAACTGGCGCTGAGCCTGGGGGCGATCGCCTATTTCTCGAAACCCTACAACGAGCAAACCCTCCTGTCTACACTGGCACAACACATTCATGGCTCTTCTGAACTCTCTGCGAGCGCTGCGCTCTAAACCCGTCGAGGCTACTCGGCAACTGCTGGTTTTTCCGCTGCGACAGGAGCGGTTTGCCCTGCCGCTGGCAATTGTGCATAGGGTCATCGAAATCGACCGTCTCTATGCTCAGCAGGATGGCACAGAAACGGCGATCGCCCTCGCCCATAACGAAAATATTCCCGTGTTAAACATCCAGCAGCGCATCTTTGTGAATGCACAAACACCCGCCAAACGCATAGAATCTGACACGCAAATTGACACGCAGCACGTTAGTAGCCAGGATGCAGCCAATCAGCAGCCCAGCACCTTTGCCACACCTCAATACCTAATCCTGGTTTACAACTTGCAGGGAGATATCACTGGGCTGCTAATTGATGGGCCGCCTACCCTCCAGCGCTTTGCAGAATCTGCCTTCCAACCCCTGTCTGGACTTTACCAGCAGGAAGGCGGGATTCGCTGTGTCAGCGGACTTGTCCTGTCCCGTGCTGACTGTGCCCCAATTTTCTTACTCAATCTGGCACAGGTGATGCAATCTCAAACGGCACTGTCAGGATCGATGTAACCAAGAGTGCAGGGCGCGGAGTTGGGGCGTTTTCTTGAGCTGGTGAGTCTCCATGCGTGCTAGCACATCGTCTAAGATGGCAATGGCTTCGGTGACAAACCGGCCCTTGTTCAACATCACACATTCGGCGCGTTCTGCCATAGCAGCATCCGTCATTTCACCCCGGGACGGTGCGCCTTTTTTCACTAAGCTTTCCAACACCTGCGTTGCCCAAATAACGGGCACATGCGCTGCCTCGCATAGCCAGAGAATTTCTTCCTGAATTTCGATGAGGCGCTGGTAGCCAATTTCTACTGCTAGATCGCCTCTTGCAATCATCACGCCAAAGGATTGTTGCCCGGCGGCGTAGACGATCAGCTCTGGCAGGTTGGAGACTGCTAATGCAGTTTCAATCTTGGCAACAATTGCCGGAATCTTTGCCAGAACCTTAGGGAGTGTCATCAATTAGATAAGCTGTAATCAGCAGTGATTCAGCTATCTGACGATTATGACAACCCGACGCTACGCCCTGCGCGATGACCAATGGGAACGGCTCCAAGATTTGCTCCCTGGACGAGCGGGGGTAGGAGTCACAGCAAAGGATAATCGTCTGTTTGTCGAGGCAGTGCTATATCGATATCGAGCCGGCATTCCCTGGCGAGACTTGCCAGAGCGGTTTGGTCATTTTCGCAAGGTTCACACCCGCTTTCGGCGCTGGGCAAAGACGGGCGTATGGCAACGGGTGTTTCAGGTGCTGTCTGAAGATGCAGACAACGAATACGCCATGATCGACACCACATTGTGCGTGCTCATCAGCATAGTGTGGGGCAAAGGGGGGGATGCCAATGCCCAAGCCATTGGTCGTAGTAAAGGGGATTGAGCACCAAGATTCATGCGACTGTCGATGCACTGGGCAATCCGACAGGCTTTCACCTCACACCCGGGCAGACCTGTGACCTTGATGGGGCTGATGTGCTGCTAGAGAATATTCAAGCTGATACAGTCCTGGCTGACAAAGGATATGACGCAGACCAACGGGTGATTGAGCGACTCCAACAACAGGGCAAGACGGCTGTGATTCCGCCCAAGCGAAACCGCAAGACACCGCGTGATTACGACAAGGAGCTATACAAAGCGCGGCATCTGATTGAGAACTTCTTTGCCAAACTCAAGCAGTATCGAGCGATTGCGACACGCTATGACAAGTTAGCCGAGACGTTTCTGAGTGCAATTTACATGGCGGCTGCCCTTATTTGGCTTAATTGATGACACGCCCTAGGATTTGCAGCACAGTCGGTTTTGGCGTTGCCCAATCGCTGCCGCAGTTCTGTCTGCAAGAGCGTAATGTCGTCGGGCTGTTGCACAAACGAATAGCCCACGATGTCGGCATGGGTCGCTACAAAGTCTAAGTCGTCCAAATCTTTAGCAGTCAGAGGGCTGAGGTGCAGTGCAGTGCCCGGAAAGTTTAGCCCTTTTTCAGGACGCAACTTAGTTCCTTTGGGGCTGGCGTGAGTCACTTGTAACAACAGTCCGACTTGTCCATCTGGCAGAGGATAGTGCGAATCTATTACGCGGGTGCGAAGCTTGCCGTCATCGATATAAACTGTTGCGCCATCAGTGAGGCGATCTAGAACTTCGGGCAGGGTGCAGGTTATGTAGAAGCGATCGCCCGCTGGCGGATGGGCCGCGTCGATGGGGTCACTCGGCTGGGGCAACTGCCGCGCCAGAATCAGCGTGTCGCCCCGAAAGACGCGGGATTGCCCAATTGGGGCCAGCACCGCGCCTGTGCGAATTTTGGGGCCGCCCAAGTCCATCATCACTTTGCATGAGGTTCCGGTTTCTTGCTCAGCCCAGCGCACTTGGTCAATCATTTGAGTCCAAATCTCTGGCGTATCGTGGGCGCAGTTGATCCGCACGCAGTTTGCGCCCCGCCGCAGCATCTCGCATACTAAGCCATAGTCAGTTGCTGCTTCGGTTGGAAGCGTGACCATAATTCGGACTTGCCGTCGGGCAGGGGGCGGCCCAAACAGATCTTCAGTGTGCTGTTTCAGCAGACGGTCACCCTCAAAAAATGCTTCGATGGGCGGCCGCACAGGCGGGTTCTGCTGTCCGCAAACGGCGCTGAGGGTGGCAATGACTGCATCTAAGTTGGGCATCACGCGAGATTCGCTGCGCCCAAGCGAAGATAAACCCCACGGCATCAGCGCGGCTTGTAGATCCCGCAGGTCATGGCGGCGCAGCGCCAGATAGTGGGACAGATTGAGGGCGCTATGTAAAAACGCTTGCCGATGAATGTGCGATCGCCATCGGGAGAAAATTGCCTGCCCTTCATCGGCTACGAGTTGACGCAATGCTTTTAGGGTCGAGAGCAAGACCTGCGGATCGTTTAGATCCAGACCCTCGGCATCAAGCTTTAGAGCGGGAACTGTTTGATGATTCATATTATCTAATTCAATAAATTGAAGAAATTTGAAGTAAAGATTTCTAAATCTAGCATCAGATCGAAGGCAAACCTCTTAATGCTTTCGCTGAGCAAATCAACGGAAAAGCAGCCTTTTGCAAGGCATCTCTAAACAATCGAGAAGCCCTTGAACAGGCATTCTATAGTCATTTAAATCGACACATTTAAGTCAGTAAGAACGCTGTATGCCCACGGCAATCATAAACGAGGTATTAGAAGACTTCGGTGCGTCCCAGATCACAAACCCCGTCGGGGTGAAATTAAAACGAAACTTCCATCTAAAATTAAGCCGCCGCTACAGGCAGTTCGGTTTGCTGCATGACAGCGCTCTGCACTCATTTCCAGATAGTTTTGGATAGGTTTTCGAGATACGCTCTTTAAATACCTATGTTAAGAACTATTCTGCTAGCGCTGTTTTCAGGAGTATTTGGCGTGTTGCTCTGTTTTGGAGGCTACCGCTTTTTTATGGTGATGCTACCCGTTTGGTCGTTTTTTGCGGGGCTGTGGCTGGGGGCAAAGGCAGTGTTTCTGCTGCTGGGTGGCGGCTTTTTGGCCACGACGACTGGGCTAACCGTCGGGCTGGTGCTGGGGATTTTGCTGGCGGTTTTTTGCTGGCAATTTTACGAAGTGGGTGTGGTTCTGATGGGCGCAGCCACGGGCGCATTGTTTGGATCGAGCATTATGGCTATTCTCGGCTTTCAGCAGGGGACGTTGCCTGCGCTGGTGGCGCTGGGAGCGGGGCTGGTGCTGGGCGTGCTGACCTATATGCGAAACTGGCAAAAATATCTGGTGATGCTGCTGTCGGCTCAGGGCGGGGCGAATGCGCTGGTGCTGTCGCTGCTGTTGCTGAACGGGCGCGTCTCGATTGAGGAACTGAAAGACGCGGGCAACACGCTATTGCCCATTTTTCAAGATGCCTGGTTTTGGCTGCTGCTGTGGAGTGGGCTGGCGATCGCCGGATTTCTCTATCAACTGCGGCGCTATCGCAGCGTAGAGTTTGCCAAGCAAGAGTTCGTTCGCTTTTGGATGTAGGGAACTGGTGGCAAGCTGTTCACTTGGGGTGTAAGAACCAGTCTGCAAGTGGAGCATTAAGGGGTCATCTCACTGTTCAAAAACTTGATTAAAACAATTCAAATCTCGTCTACTAAACTCGTACTGAAACTATGTTCTTTTACGATCCGACCTATTTACTTTGGGTGATGTTGCCTACCATGCTGATTTCCATGCTGGTGCAAGGCCGACTCAAAAGCGCCTTTGCCAAGTGGAGCCGCGTGCCCAACAGCGAACGCTACACAGGAATGCAGGTGGCGCAGACGATTTTTAACCGTACGTCGCTCAACACAATTCCCGCTGGAGCCGACCCCGCGGAGCCTTGACCGACCACTACGATCCGCGGGCAAATGTAGTGCGCCTGTCGGGAGCCTGTGTGTGCCGAAGCGTCGATTGCGTCGATGGCGATCGCCGCCCCATGAGCTGGGGCATGTGCAGCAATATCAAACGGGTTCGCCGATGATCGCTGCCCGCAGTTTCTTGTTACCTGCGCTGCAATTTACCCCAACGATTTCCTACATGGCCTTCTTGCTGGGCTTTATGTTTGGCATGGTAGGGCTGATGTGGATTGGGGTTCTCATGTTTGGTCTGATGGTATTCTTTTCAGTGCTGACGGTGCCGATTGAAATCGATGCTAGCCGTCGGGGCCTAAAGCTGCTGGAAGATGCGGGGCTGCTGGATACGCCAGAGGAGCGCCAGGGAGCCAGACAAATGCTCGGTGCCGCAGGCTGGACTTACATCGCCGCCGCCGCAACCTCCCTCATGCAACTGCTTTATTACGTTAGCCTGACTCAGCGCAGCCGCCGCCGCTACTAGGCTACACTCGCCCGCCCATGCCCGACGCGCCCCGCAACCTCACCAACGAACTCGCCAAAGAGCGCAACCGAGCCGCTGCCGAGCGCACGCTGCTGGCGTGGATTCGCACCTCGCTGTCGCTGATTGGCTTTGGCTTTGGTATTGACCAGATTGTGACCGCGATTCAGCGAACCCGCAGGCTCGACGATCTGGAGACCATGTACCTGGCGAGAATCACCGGACTGGCGTTCATCGCGGTCGGGCTATATGCGATGCTGTCGGCGACAATTGAGCATCGGCGGGAGTTGCGGCGAATTCAGCGGGATGATTATCTGTATACGTCGCGACGCTCTAATGCGCTGGCCGTGGCGATCGCCCTCATGGTGATTGGCATCTTCGCCTTCCTGGGAATCATCATCAGCACGCTAAACTAAGGCGGATTTTTGCCCGCTGCGATCGCCCAGAGAAGCCTCTAAAAAATTTTCGATTCGAGTTGACAAACTGTGACCTTTCACACACAATAGGAATTACGCTTTTTTTGAGTGCGTTTCGCGGGTATAGCTCAGTGGTAGAGCGTCACCTTGCCAAGGTGAATGTCGCGCGTTCGAATCGCGTTACCCGCTTCGATTACAGGAAGCTAACTGGTTTTCCTAAGCAAGCTCTAAGCAGAGGTGGATGGCCTGCGGCACGGGCTTTTGGTATCTGCCAAATGAGACTCTTTTTGACTGAATTTTTGCCAAATTCTTGAGCTTTATCCAAGCTTAAGCGAATTTTCCACTGATCTCTCAGCTCACAACTGTAGGATGAGTTTAGATAGCCTCACTTGTACTGGTTTTATGGGCGATCGCGCTTGTGCTTTCTCGCCGCTGACTCTCACAAATGGGAATGTTAGAATCGGTCTGAATCTTGGCGCGTATTGGTAACGTTGCTCAGACAACTCCCTGGTTGTTCTCGGATGACATTCCTTTGGCGCTTGACTCGCTAGGCCTTGCACCGCTTGCATCACACTCATCGCTGCTCTGCTTGTGCAAACTCAGAAACCCCATAAAATCGATTTGAATGGCGACTATCCCTGCCCTTGTCGTCGGCGGGGTAAGTTGACACCCATTGCGCTGACGGATGCCTTTGGCTGCAACCGATGTCAGCAAATTTTCGTCGTGCAAGACAGCGGACATACGATTGAGCAGCTTTCGACCAACTATCCCTACAAGCGGGCGTGGCGCTGGAACGGCCATCAGTGGATTGTGGTGAACCCATCGCTGGGCAAGGGCTATGTGCCGCTGACGCTGCTGTTTATGTTTGCGCTGGTGTTTCTGCTGCTGCTGACGACGCTGAGCGCGCCCGCTGGCTCTCAGGTGGCGTTTCGGGTGGTGGCGGCGCTGGTGCTGTCGGTCATGCTGGCGTTTATGCTGTGGCTGGCCTGTCGGCGTTAGGCAATCGTAAGTTCTGGCTGTTGCCCAGTTCTGTGAACCCAGTTTTGTGAGCTAAATTTCCATTCGCCAGCTAGGGAGTGTCATCAATTAGATAAGCTGTAATCAGCAGTGATTCAGCTATCTGACGATTATGACAACCCGACGCTACGCCCTGCGCGATGACCAATGGGAACGGCTCCAAGATTTGCTCCCTGGACGAGCGGGGGCGGTAGGAGTCACAGCAAAGGATAATCGTCTGTTTGTCGAGGCAGTGCTATATCGATATCGAGCCGGCATTCCCTGGCGAGACTTGCCAGAGCGGTTTGGTCATTTTCGCAAGGTTCACACCCGCTTTCGGCGCTGGGCAAAGACGGGCGTATGGCAACGGGTGTTTCAGGTGCTGTCTGAAGATGCAGACAACGAATACGCCATGATCGACACCACGATTGTGCGTGCTCATCAGCATAGTGCTGGGGCAAAGGGGGGGATGCCAATGCCCAAGCCATTGGTCGTAGTAAAGGGGGATTGAGCACCAAGATTCATGCGACTGTCGATGCACTGGGCAATCCGACAGGCTTTCACCTCACACCCGGGCAGACCTGTGACCTTGATGGGGCTGATGTGCTGCTAGAGAATATTCAAGCTGATACAGTCCTGGCTGACAAAGGATATGACGCAGACCAACGGGTGATTGAGCGACTCCAACAACAGGGCAAGACGGCTGTGATTCCGCCCAAGCGAAACCGCAAGACACCGCGTGATTACGACAAGGAGCTATACAAAGCGCGGCATCTGATTGAGAACTTCTTTGCCAAACTCAAGCAGTATCGAGCGATTGCGACACGCTATGACAAGTTAGCCGAGACGTTTCTGAGTGCAATTTACATGGCGGCTGCCCTTATTTGGCTTAATTGATGACACGCCCTAGCACTCTGAGGCGAAAATTCTGCCCCTAGCCTGTAGTGCAGGCTTTAGCCTGCCTCTGAAGGGCTAGCCGTGAACCGGGCGACTGAAGTCGCCACTACGAACGCTCTGCTAGCCGTGAACCGGGCGACTGAAGTCACCACTACGAACGCTCTGCCTCTGAAGGGTTAGCTGTGAACCGGGCGACTGAAGTCACCACGACGAACGCTCTGCATAACACAGTTAGCAATTCGGATGCAACCCTGTCGCATTTCGTCGTAGGCTGAAAGGTCATGAGACTGTGCGATCGCGCTGTGCTATTGCAATACGCTACTATGGCTTTTCCTCAAAGCTTTACAGCCGTGAGCTTTACAGGCAAGAGCCTTACAGGTTAAAGCTGTATTAGCGCAATAGATTATCAGGGCAATATTTGTGCAGTGAATTGCTTAGTGCAATGAACGACGGCGTTTTTCACAGTTCATTACCGTGTTTTCTAACAGTCAGGATTCTTTAGACTCCCCAGCCGACTTGCTGACCACGCTTCATCGGGCTTATGCGGCGGCGGGTCATTTGGCTGCGATGAAAGGGGGCGATCGCAGTCGGGCGCTCCAGGTGATGGCTGATGTGCTGAAGGATCAGCAGGACGATATTCTTGAGGCCAACACGCTAGATCTCGAAGCCAGTCGAGAAATGGCCGTGCCCGATCTGGTGCTGGAATGGCTAAAGCTGACCCCAGAGCGGATCGAGGCAGTGGTCAAAATGTTGCAGCGGCTCTCGGAGCTAGCCGACCCGACGCAGCAAATGCTGACGATTCCTTACTCGCTCAGCCATTCTCAGTCCTATTGCCAGCTCATGCCGCTGGGGGTGATTGCGCTGGTGTATGAGGCGTTTCCCGAACTGGGGGCGATCGCCGCTGGGCTATGCATTCGCACGGGCAACAGCATCGTCCTGCGGGGCAGCAGCGAAGCCAGCAACTCCAACCAGGCGATCGCCAGCACGCTGAAACTCGCCCTCCAGGAAGCCGGCCTGCCCACCGATGCCCTCGGCTGGATTCCTACCGACCAGGGCGACTCCATCCGCGAACTGGTGACGCAAGATGCCTATGTCAACCTGGTGATTCCCTACGGTCGCGTCAGCCTGGTCAACCAAGTGATCCGCCAGGCGACCGTGCCCGTGCTAAAAACGGCAATTGGCAACTGCTATCTCTACTGGTCACCCTCCGGCAGCCTGGATCTGGCGCGGAGCATGATTCTCGACAGCCACCAGAGCGAACCTGATCCAGTCAACGCCATCGAAAAAGTACTGATCAGCACTCACCACGACCCCAACACGCTGCAAGCCCTCTGGCGTAGCCTGCGTGACAAAGGCTTTCGGCTGCGGGGCGATGCGGGGCTGGTGGCAGAATTTCCTGACCTGGCGCTGGCAGAAGACGGTGAGTGGCAGCGCCCCTACCTGGACGGCACGATCGCCTTTTGCGCGGTCAGCGGGCTAGAGGAGGCGATCGCCTTTATGAATCGCCACAGCAGCGGCCACGCCGACTGCCTGGTCACGGAATCGTATCAGGAAAGCCATCAGTTTGCTCTGCACATCAACAGCGCCACCACCTACATCAATGCCTCCCCCCGCTTTTATCGCAACCCCAAGCAGGGCAGCCCCATCGCCCTCGGCATGTCGAACCAGAAGGGACATCGGCGCGGGCTAATTACGCTAGAAACGCTGACCACGCTGAAGTACGTGGTGCAGGGGAGCGGGTGAGGAGGGGTTAGGGGTTGGGGGTTGGGGGTTAGGAGGAGGGAGAGAGTGTTGGAGTGATGGAAATTGATGAGGAGAGGGGGAGATGAGGAGAGGATTCCCTGAGTATTGCCCCTCATCCCATCATCGCCTCATCCCCGTACCCGCCCAACACCCCAACACCCCATCGCTCCATCACCCTATCACCCCATCACCTGCCTCAGCGTGTCCACAAACCCCGGATAGGAAACCGCAGCGGCTTCGGCGCGGTGGATCGTGGTGGGGCCTGTGGCGCGGAGGGCGGCGATCGCCAGGCTCATGGCAATGCGGTGGTCGGTGTGGCTATCGACTTCGGCTCCGTGGAGCGGGGAGCCGCCCGTGATTTCTAGCCCGTCGGGGCGCTCGGTGACGGTTGCGCCCAGGCGGCTGAGCTGGGTGGCCATCACGGCGAGGCGATCGCTCTCTTTCACGCGCAGTTCGGCGGCATCGGAGATGACGGTCGTCCCTTCGGCAAAGGCGGCCGCCACTGCCAGAATGGGGATTTCGTCGATCAGCCTGGGGATCAGGTCGCCGCCGATGTGGCCCGCCTTCAGCCGATTGTGGCCGCGCACGCGCAGATCGGCGACGGGTTCGCCCGCCACCTCGCGGACATGTTCCAGCGTCACGTCGGCTTCCATCTGCGCCAGCGCGTCGAGAATGCCCCGTGCGCGTTGGGTTCACGCCCGACATTTTGAATGAGCAAGTCAGAACCGGGGGCGATCGCCCCGGCCACCAGCCAAAACGCCGCCGAGCTGATGTCGCCGGGAACGATGACGGGCTGCCCGGTCAGCCGCGCCGGGCCCACCACCGCCGCGCTACAGGTGTCGGGATCAACCAAAATTTCTGCCCCAAAGGCCCGCAGCATCCGTTCGCTGTGGTCGCGCGACAGCGCCGGTTCGCTGACGATTGTCTTGCCTTCGGTCGCCAGCCCCGCCAGCAAAATGCAGGATTTCACCTGGGCCGAGGCGATCGGCGAAGCGTAGTGAATCGGCTTCAGCGCCTGCCCCTGCACCGCCAGCGGCGCGAGTCCGCCAGTGCGGCTCCAGATCTGTGCGCCCATCTCCTGGAGCGGACGGATCACGCGAGACATGGGGCGCGATCGCAGCGATGCGTCGCCCGTGACAGTGAAAAATCGCCCCGCATGGGATGCCAGAATGCCCAGCATCAGCCGCATCGTGGTGCCAGAGTTGCCCGCATTCAGCACGTCGGCGGGTTCCTGGAGCCGCCCCAGCCCGATGCCTTCCACCGTCACCCGTTCCGTATTCAGCTCAGAGATTTTTGCGCCCATCGCCCGAAAGCAGGCGGCTGTACTCAGGGGATCTTCCCCCAGCAGCAGCCCGCGAATCTCCGTCGTGCCCTCCGCCAGCGCCCCCAGCATTAGCGCCCGGTGGGAAATGGACTTGTCGCCAGGAATGGCGATCGCCCCCCTCAGCGCCAGATCCACAGGCGGCGAGATTGTCAGCACATGATGATGTTCGGTGGTTTTGAGGGTGATAGAAGCCGTCTGCATTGCTATAGTTCCGTAGGTGGGCAATTGCCTCGTCGAGCGTGCTTCGCCATCGCTGCGTTTACTACGCTACCAGAGCCATGTAACGGCCAGATCACCCGCCTAATTGCATCCGTTGCCGCCAGAGTCTATTCCGCGTTTCTTCTGCGTCTCTTCCACTTGGTTGGCATCATCAAACCTGCTTGACTGGACAAAAAAATCATTTTCCCAGCCCCTTTTATTTTCCCAGTCCTTTGTATTAGTAGCCCTCTTTAGCTATGCTCACCGAACACCGCCAGCCAGTCTGTTTGTCCTGGATGTCGCTGAATTCGCCGCTCTGGTCGGTGGTGGAAGCCTCTGCCGCACTCTATGAAAAAGAGCCGGGCCGCTATCATGTCGTGCTGACGGAGCCGCTGTTTATGGACTATTCCGAAGGGGAAACCTCGGCTGACCAAGCCCAGCAGCCCCACCTGCTCTGGCTCGAAATTTCGCCCTACCGCGTGATTATGACCATGCAGGGCAACGGCAGCATCAGCTACCGCCACTTTTGGGAACAGGGAGTCTACGGCATCAGCCGCTATTGGCTGCGATCGCAGTCTGGCAATCTGGGCATCAGCGACCAAATGCGCCTGCGAAATTACACACGCCACCTGAAGCTGATTTCCGATCCCCAGCCCCGCCACTTGCGCGTAGAGTATGAGCTGTGGACAGAAAACTTGCAGCTTGGGCACTATGTGCTGAATCTAGAAATGCAGTCCTTGTAGCGCCAGCTATCGGTTAAGGATTCCCAAATGCGGCTGGAAGCAGGCTGTCAGCTTTTATTTTCGGCAGAAGCGCCAAGTCCGCTGCTGCTGATGTTGCGCCCCCGCAGCGGTGAGGGCCAGTGGATCGTACGCGAGGAATATCGGCTGGAGCCGCCCGTACCCGTGGTGGAATACACCGACAGCTATGGCAATCTCTGCCAGCGGCTGGTCACGCCAGAGGGGCGGTTTCTGGTTTACACCGCCGCCTGTGTGGAAACCGCCGACGAAATCGACGTTGCGCCCGATGCCGCCTATGTGCCCGTGGAACTGCTGCCCGATAGCGTGGTGCAGTTTTTGCTGCCCAGCCGCTACTGCCAGTCGGACATGCTGTACGAGGAGGCGATCGCCATCGTCGGCGACACAGACCCCGGCTATGCCCAGGTGGAGGCGATCCGCCGCTGGATTCATGAGCAGGTGAAATATCAATACGGCACCAGCAACGCCTCCACCTCAGCCGTAGACACTGCCCAGAGCAAAATCGGTGTCTGCCGCGACTTTGCCCATCTGGGGATCGCTCTTTGCCGCAGCCTATCGATCCCGGCGCGGATGGTGGTGGGGTACTTGTACGAACTGGAGCCAATGGATTTGCACGCCTGGTTTGAGGCATTCCTCAGTAGCCCCGACGGGTCAACCGCTGAGGGGCGCTGGTATACCTTCGACGCGACGCAGCCAGAGCCACGGGGAAACCGAATTGCGATCGCCTATGGTCGTGACGCTGCCGATGTCGCCCTAGCGACCCAGTTTGGCCCGCTCACGCTCCAGGAAATGCGCGTGTGGGTGAAGGAGGGTTGAGGAGGGGTAAGGGGTTGTTGGGGATTGGGGGGTTAGGTGGAGCGTGGGCGAACTCCAGGTAAACTCGTGAAGAGGGGTAAGGGGTTGGGGATTGGGGGGTTAGGTGGAGCGTGGGCGAACTCCAGGTAAACTCAAAAGAATTCCCCTGGCGCTTGCTGGCGCTAGTCAAAAGCGTGCTTCCTAACCCCTAACCCCCAACCCCTAATGACCTCGACGCGATCGCTCAAAACCCTTGCGCTGTATGCCCTACTGGGGGCGATCGCCCTCGTTATGCTGCTGCCGCTGATCTGGCTGGTCAGTACGGCGTTCAAAGCGCCTACGGAGAATATTTTTGAGTTTCCGCCCCGATTTTGGCCCCAGTCACCGACGCTGCAAAATTTTGTGACGGTGTGGCAGACCAATCCCTTCGGACGCTACCTGTTCAACAGTACGCTGGTCGCAGTGCTAACAGTGATGCTAAACCTGCTGTTTTGCTCGCTGGCGGCCTATCCCCTGGCGCGGCTCCAGTTTCGCGGTCGCGAGGCGCTGTTTTTGCTAATCGTGGCGACAATTCTAATTCCATTTCAAATTGTAATGATTCCGCTATATGTCCTGGCAGTGAAGCTGGGACTCCGTAATACGTACTTAGGGTTGATCTTGCCGGCGATCGCCTCTGCCTTTGGGATTTTTCTGCTGCGTCAGGCGTTTCAAGGCGTGCCCAAAGAGCTGGAAGAAGCCGCCCGCATCGACGGCTGTTCGGAACTGGGGATTTGGTGGAATGTGATGCTGCCTGCGGTGCGCCCTGCCCTGATCACGCTGGCGATTTTTGTATTTATCGGAGCCTGGAGCGACTTCCTCTGGCCGCTGATCTTGCTCGACCAGCCCGACTACTACACCTTGCCGCTGGGGGTTGCAAAGCTTGCGGGTGCATTTTCTCTCGACTGGCGATTGATTGCAGCGGGGTCTGTGATTTCGATTGCGCCTATCCTGCTGGTGTTTGGATTGCTCCAGCGCTACATCGTGCCAACGGATACCAGTAGTGGAGTCAAGGGCTGACCCATAGCACCTAACTCAGCGTTAGCAATTCGTCCGAATGTCTTGCCGCTGGGGGGTTTCAGCCCCTATCGCCAGGTGATTTCATTTTTCTAGGTTATGGAGAATTAATCTCGCCCCCTTGCCGAAAAATATTCGGTGAGATATTCTGAAACAACCTGTAAAGTCTCGATAAAGAAAGAGTCAGTGTTCCGTTGTTATACTGTAAAGAACTCTTTCGCCTTGAGCTAGTCTCCGTATTATCCCGTAGGAAAGCGTCGCTAGACCAGTCTGTTCATTAGGAGCCAGTAAATTCTCTGAGGACACGTGCCTGTCATTACTTGCTGAGATGTGAGCTTAAATATGGGTTTACGGTGGATTTACAGGTGAATTTACGAATTTACAAAGGTTTTCTGCTCCAAAGTTGCAGAGCGTCGGGGTTTTCCGAGATTTGCTTTTGATACCGCTGTACTGATCTGCTGTGAGTTGTTATGACTATGCGTGATAGGAGCGATCGCTATCGAGTATCATCCATCCCTATGCCGATGCGTCCTAAGCGCTTGGGTAGCTATCTGCTAGACGCAGGGTTGCTCACGCCGGATCAGGTGACGGTGGCGCTCAATGATCAGCAGGCGACTGGGATGCGTCTGGGCGAGGTGCTGGTGGCTCGCGGCTGGGTCAAAGAACAGACGATCGAGTGGATCATGAAAAAGGTGATCCTGCCAGAAAAGAAAGCGTTTCAAGACTGGGAAGAGAAGCAGCGCCAGCAGCAGCCGCCGTTGACCCCGATTCCTGCACCTGCTCAACGAGTCGAGCCAGTGCCGCCAGCAGCGCCAGCCAACGCCCAGAAGACTCCTGCCCGGCGCGAGGTTCCGATTTCTAAGCCTCTGCCTCCGGTGAACTCGTCAGATAGCGACGTAAGCTGGGTTGGCTAGGGGCACTGGTTAGGGAAGAGGCTTGCCCTAGAGCTTCATTGAACCATTTAATAACTATTTAAATGGTGCCTAGTGCCTAACTAGTGCTATGTCATAGCTAGAACCTAGGTTGGTAGTAAGCGCTTTAGCGCTGAAGCGCTTACTACGAGCCAAGGCATCACTCTAAAACTAAACCATGACACTGCACTAGGTCTAGCTGGTAGGAAACAGCAGCAGCCAAAGGGGCAGCGTGACGAGTAGCCCGATCGATCCCATGGCCAGCGCCGTCACTGTTAGCTCTCGGTCTAGCTCGTAGGCTTCACACAGTACGAGGGTCGCAAAGGCAGGTGGCATACTGACCTGGAGGACGATCGCCAGCTTTTCTGCTGAGCCGAGGCTGGTCAACGAAAGCAGCACGCCGATCAGCAGCGGCACAATGAGCATTTTCACGCTCAGGCTGACGGAAGCGAGGCGGACACTGCGCCAAGAACGCAACTGGCTGAGCCGCATTCCAATCAGTACAAGAGCAACGGTAATGCTCGTCCAAGCGCCTGTTTTGAGGAACGAATCTAGCCAGAGCGGTAGCGGTATACTGTGGATGCCTAACCCCAGGGCAAAGCTCCACAGCACTGGGTTGTACATCAGCGCCCGCAGCAAATCCAGTGGACTCTTTTGCACGCCGCCAAAGTGGGCTGCCATGACTACGCCCAGCCCGTAGGCTCCGAGCGTCGTGCCAATCATGTCGTAAAACAGGGCCCAGGCAAAGTACTTTGGGCCTACAAGCGCCAGACTGACGGGGAACCCCAAATAGCCCGTGTTGCCCATCATGGTGGCCAGCAAAAAGCTGCCTTGCTGAGGACGGCTCTGAATAGTGTGGGCAGAAACAGGTCGTTGTTTTTGTGCTGGTTTTTGTCCTTTCTTTAGCGTGACCATCAGCCATAGCCAGCCCAGCAGCCCCCCCAGCGCGATCGCCAGCCACGCTGCCACGGGCGCGAGCCACACCGCTGCCGAGAGTTCGGACTGGCGCAGAAACCCCAGCACGCTAATCGGCACTCCCACCCAAAACAGCAGCTTTCCGAGGCGATCGCCCACCCACGGCGGACAAATTCGTCCCAGCCAAAATCCCAAACTGCTCCAGCCTATCAGCGGGACATAGAGACTCAGCAAGCGAAGACTCGGAAATTCCATAGGTGATTATCGTTGGAACAATTTGAACGGTTTCAAGGCTATCGTTGTGGAGCAAGGGTTCAGCAGACCGTTGAGTTGTTTTGCCGTGTGTCGAAGGGGATGACGCTCTTCCAACGCCATGCAATAATAACCCCGCAGGACTAAACCAGTCTGCGGGAGAGTTTGCGTGAAAGATGCCAGTTTGCCAAAGTCGTCAGCGCCCCAGCCCGATGTCTCTAGCCAGGAAGGTCACTATGGGCTGGCGGACGATATCCCGGTCGCTCAGCGAGATGGGGCGCGTTTAGAGGCCGATTTGAACCCCGGTGGGTTTGGGTTTCGAGCGGCGGCGGATAGGCTGCGATCGCTCTTTCGAGGTCGAGTCTGGCTGTGGGGGCTGATTGGCTTTGTGGCGGCGGTGCAGCTTGCGCTAGTCAGCCGCAGCTTGTTCTTTAGCAATGTTTCTAGCGGGCAGGGCTATCAGCCGATCGAGGCCGGCTTGTCCGCAGCGATGTCTCAACTGTCGCTGACCCCGGCTGATAGTTTGCTGGGCCATATCGCCTACGCCGAAGCTCCTCCAGACACACTCAGCCCAGTGCTTCCCAATGGCAGCGTCCTGCTGCGTGATGCGGCTGCCGAGCGCTTTTTGGCAATGGTGAGGGCGGCTCGCGCTGAGCGGGTGAGGCTGGTGCCGCTGTCGGGCTTTCGCTCAGTAGAAGAACAGACTTACCTGTTTTTCACGCTCAAGGCGAAGCGATCGCTCTCGGCCCAGGAACGGGCCCAGGTCAGCGCTCCCCCCGGCTACAGCGAACACCACACGGGGTATGCGGTGGATATCGGCGATGGCGATCGCCCGGATGCAGATTTGGAAACCGATTTCGATCAGACAGCCGCCTATCGCTGGCTAACGGCCAATGCTGCCCGCTTTGGGTTTGAGCTGTCTTTTCCCAAAAACAATGCCCAGGGCGTGAGCTATGAACCCTGGCACTGGCGCTTCGTGGGCGATCGCCACAGCCTCGAAACGTTTTATAAGCGGTAGATTCGGCTACAAATAATCAGTCAGGGGTAGGCGAACCAACCCCCTAGCGCTCAGGCTCCTGGATCAGTTCTAGCGCTTGCGAATGTCGCGGGCCATGTTACGGAATAGATCCATGCTGGAGTCAGTTGTACGGCGCTCGTTCGTTGGCTTGGGTGTTGCTTCAGGAGACGCAGAAGTCGGTTCAGTCGGAACTTGCAGACCGTTGCTCAACTTCATATCGTCAGAAGACACTTCATACTCCACTTCAAACTCGCCACCGTTGCCTGCGGTCTTAGGGAACTTGTGCTTGATGACTTTTTTCGAGCGCATGTACTCGATGTTGCCCATCGTTTTGGCATCGTCTGCGTCCAGGAAATAGGCTCCTGGCTTTGCGCCATTGCTAGCGGAGGGCGAAGCCTCTGCATTCTTCTTTTTGCCAAACAAACCGAATAGTCCTGCCATGAGTGCCTCTGAAAAATATCGTTGCATTAATTAACATTATGTTAATTTTGCCCAGGATTTCCAAGCGGTTGGGCGAGATTTGTGAACGAATTGAGACGAGCGATCGCCTCCTGAGGCAGATCCCCCAATTGCCGAATTCATAAGACTTTGGAGACTTGCTGCAAAAGCCGGGCGATCGCCATCCAGGGCGTTTGATGGATGTTACGTCCGGGGGCACATCTGGGTAACCTTCAAGAAGAGAATGATTTTGCTTTTGTGAATTCCGAATTTTCTCCCTGAAGCCGAATAGCAGAGCATGTAAGAATCGTTGTGTTGTGTTTGGCAGGCCCTGTATCAGGTGAGACATTAAAACACCATCGCAGGATTCTCTAGCGCGACTTGTTCTATTTGGATTTAGTTGAGGAACGGGCTATGACAGGTCAGAAATGGTTTGCCAGGGTGCTGGCCGGTGCAGTAGCGGTGGGAATCTGCGCGACAGGGGCGATCGCCCGCGCTCAGGAAATGCTGCTGAGTGAAGAAGGCGTGCTGGAAAACGGCGACATGGTGCTGCCTTCGGATAACAGCCTGTACGACCAGTTCACCTTTGAAGGCAAAGCTGGACAAACGGTGACGATCAAGCTATTCAGCACTGAGTTTCAGCCCTATCTGGCGGTCATCAGCCCGGAAGGTGAGGTGCTGGGCGAAAACCACAGCGCAGGCGGCAACCCTCAGAACTCGCAATTGGAACTGACGTTGACCACCGACGGCACCTACATCGTAATTGCCAACGGTTTTGATGCCAGCAGCCGCGGCCGCTACACGGTCGAGGTCACGGCTGCTGAGTAAGAGGAAACCCCTCGGGGTCATTCTGGCAATTCTTTAGAGGAGCCGACGGAAAACAGCCCAAAACGCAGGCAAGGCTGCATAGGGCGATCGCTCGTGGGCTGCTGAAACCGCTTGAAAGAACCTGAGATGACTTTCCTGAAGGATTGACGCATTGCTGATCTGCGATGCTCTTTGGAACAGTTCTTTATAACGTTTCTGGCGCGGCGCATCTCGATGAGGTGCGCCGTTTGTTTTAGGGGATTGGTTTATAGCGTCTGGGGAACGGCTCAGAGCGAATTGAAGGGGACAGCTTGTGTCAGAATGGATTCGGTCAAATTGGCAGTCTGGCGATCGCCCTCATCTTTTCAGTTTTCTCGCTCTTTCCCCCACGCTCTCTCCCCACCTATGACAAAGTTTGTATTTGTAACGGGCGGTGTTGTTTCCAGCATCGGTAAAGGCATTGTGGCATCCAGCCTGGGGCGACTGCTCAAGTCGCGCGATTACTCCGTCTCGATCCTGAAACTTGATCCCTATATCAATGTCGATCCCGGCACGATGAGTCCGTTTCAGCACGGGGAAGTCTTCGTGACGGAAGATGGCGCAGAAACAGACCTCGACCTGGGACACTACGAGCGCTTTACCGACACCTCCATGTCGCGGCTCAACAGTGTGACCACCGGATCGATTTATCAAGCTGTGCTGAACAAAGAGCGGCGGGGTGACTATCAGGGCGGCACGGTGCAGGTGATTCCTCACATCACCAACGAGATCAAAGAACGGATTCTGCGCGTCGCCACCAACACCCACCCCGACGTGGTGATTACCGAAATCGGCGGCACCGTGGGCGATATCGAGTCGCTGCCGTTTCTAGAAGCGATTCGTCAGTTTCGCAAGGCGGTGGGGCGGCGCAACGTGCTGTATATGCACGTTACGCTGGTGCCGTGGATAGCCTCAGCCGGCGAAATGAAGACCAAGCCGACGCAGCACTCGGTCAAGGAACTGCGCTCGATTGGGATTCAGCCAGATATTCTCGTCTGCCGGTGCGATCGCCCCCTCCCCAAGGGCATCAAGGAAAAGCTGTCAGAGTTTTGCGATGTGCCCGTGGAATGCGTGATCACGTCGCAGGATGCCAGCAGCATTTACGAAGTGCCACTGACGCTGGAAAAAGAGGGACTGGCGCACCAGGCGATCGACCTGCTGCAACTGGAGCAGCGCAACCCCGACCTGAGCCAATGGGAAGAACTGGTGGAGCGGCTGCATCGCCCTGGGTGTCCGCTGGAAATCGCCATCGTGGGCAAAATACGTGCGGCTGAATGATGCTTATTTGTCAGTGGTGGGAGGCGCTGCGCCATGCGTCGCTGGCTACAGGGGGCGATCTGCGGATTCGCTGGATTAATTCTGAAGATATCGAGCCGCTGACGGTCGCAGAACAACTCCAGGGCGTTCATGGGGTTGTTGTGCCCGGTGGCTTTGGCAGTCGCGGCATCGATGGCAAGATTACTGCGATTCAATATGTGCGTGAGCGCCAGATTCCATTTCTGGGGCTATGTTTGGGGATGCAGTGTTCGGTGATTGAATGGGCGCGGCATGTAGCTGGCATGGAACACGCCAACAGCTCCGAATTTGACCCACAGACCCGCAACCCGGTAATTAACCTATTGCCCGAACAGCAGGATGTGGTGGATCTGGGGGGCACGATGCGCTTGGGGCTATATCCCTGTCGGCTGCAACCCAATACGCTGGCTGAGCGGCTTTATGGCGAAGAGGTGGTCTACGAGCGGCATCGGCACCGCTATGAGTTCAACAATGCCTATCGCACGCTGTTTTTAGAAACGGGCTATATGATTAGCGGCACTTCCCCCGATGGTCGCCTGGTAGAAATTATCGAGCTACCCAGCCATCCGTTTTTCATCGCCAGCCAGTTTCATCCCGAATTTCAGTCGCGTCCAAACGCCCCTCACCCGCTATTTCGAGGGTTTGTGCAGGCGGCGATCGCCCACTCAGAGCAATCTTCAGGGCAATCCCCAGTCAAGCCCCAATCGCTGGTGAACTAGGACTGGGCGTGCCAAGCGCTCCACACCCGCTCCACACCCAAAGAGAATGGGCTGCCTATAAGAGAAAAGCTGCCCATAAAATTAGCCGTCGAAGTCGTCCCCAGCAGGAACCTCATTCGACGGCAGATTTTGCATTGTTGCAAGCGCAAAGTTGCAAGCGCGAAATTAAAGCGAAAAACTAATCCTCGTCGCGGGTGATGCGAGGCGGTTCACGGAAGGCGATCGCAAAAAAGAGCAGTCCCAACGTGCAAACCAGCAGAAAAACGTAAATCAGGCTCTCCATAACACAGTCTCCTAAAGCTATTCAAGGAAACGCAGCACCAGACCAAAACAGTCCAACAGAAACAAATGCTAAAGGAGGGAATGCTCAGAAAGCAAAACTCGCCAGCAAACCCTCCATGAATCTGGCAACCTAGACGGCTTCCTTGCGGCGAGTTGTCTTGTCACCCACTTTCTGGAACAAGCCCCACTCCACCTGCTCTTCCGAGAGGTCGGGGTCAATCCCCGCAAACACATCGCGGAATAGCGTCCGGGAGCCATGCCAGATGTGGCCGAAGAAGAACAGCAGCGCAAACACCGCATGTCCGTAGGTAAACCAACCGCGAGGACTGGTTCGGAACACCCCGTCAGACTTCAGAGGCTCCCGATCGAACTCAAAGGGTTCGCCCAACTGAGCCTTGCGAGCGAGCTTCTTCACCTCTGCTGGGTCGTCAAACACTTGACCATCCAACGCACCGCCGTAGATTGTTGCCGTCACGCCAGCCTGCTCAAAGCTGTACTTCGACTCAGCCCGACGGAACGGAATGTCTGCACGAACCACGCCGTCTTTATCCGTCAGGATAACCGGGAAGTTCTCGAAGAAGTTGGGAATCCGACGCACAAACAGTTCACGCCCAGCGGCATCCTTAAACACGGGATGGCCGAGCCAGCCCTGAGCAATACCGTCGCCCTTGTTCATCGGCCCGGTGCGGAACAGACCGCCCTTAGCTGGGTTGTTGCCCACATAGTCATAGAAAGCGAGCTTCTCAGGGGATATTCTCCCCAAGCTTCGGCTAACGTCAGACCATCGTCCACATCCGCTTGAACACGACGATTGATCTCTTGCTGGAAGTAGCCGCTATCCCACTGATATCGAGTCGGGCCAAACAGTTCAATCGGCGTGGCAGCGCTGCCGTACCACATGGTGCCAGCCACCACGAACGCCGCGAAGAATACCGCTGCAATACTGCTCGACAGCACCGTTTCGATGTTCCCCATCCGCAGCGCCTTATACAAACGCTCGGGTGGACGAACCGTGAGGTGGAACAAGCCTGCAATAATGCCTACGATGCCAGCAGCAATATGGTGTGCCACGATGCCGCCCGGATTGAACGGGTTGAAGCCTTCAGGGCCCCAAGACGGAGCAACAGGCTGGACGCTTCCCGTCAATCCATAAGGGTCGGACACCCACATGCCTGGGCCAAACAGCCCTGTGAGGTGGAATGCTCCAAAGCCGAAGCAAAGCAGACCAGAAAGAAAAAGATGGATACCGAACATTTTGGGCAAGTCCAATGCAGGCTCACCCGTCCGAGGATCTCTAAATAGCTCCAGATCCCAATAGACCCAGTGCCAGCAGGCTGCCAGGAACAGCAGTCCCGACAGAACGATGTGGGCAGCAGCAACACCCTCGAATGACCAGAAGCCAGGGTTGACCGCAGTTTCACCCGTAATGCTCCAACCTGCCCAGGACTGAGTAACGCCCAAGCGAGCCATGAACGGCATGACAAACATGCCCTGTCTCCACATGGGGTTCAAAACCGGGTCGCTGGGGTCGTAGATCGCCAACTCGTACAACGCCATTGAACCGGCCCAACCTGCAACCAGCGCGGTGTGCATCAGGTGTACAGCAATCAGGCGTCCTGGATCATTCAGAACCACTGTGTGTACGCGATACCAGGGTAGTCCCATCGACTACGCTCCTCCTATTACGTTTCAACGCCTTTTTGAGCCTTTTTATTAAGCTGCAAGATACTAGTAAGCCTACCAGAATCAAGCACCATTATCCGTGGCAAACCGCCCAAAGTCCTGTGAACCAACGAAAGACAACGTGCGATCGCCAGACACTTCGACAGTTTGACAATCCGGTTGTAAAAATGAAAGTGTATTAAAAAGTGTAACCAGGGCCTGGATGGGACGCAAGCATTGGTTACAGGCGCATTGCGTAAGACGCAGGGACGGTATCGGACATGGCCAATATTAAGTTTGTTAAAGAAAACAAAGAGATTATTGCTGCCGACGGAGCTAATCTGAGGCTCAAGGCTCTTGAGAATAGCATCGACCTCTACACCTTCATGGGCAAAATGATGAACTGTGGAGGCTATGGTCAGTGCGGCACCTGCATCGTGGAGATTGTCGAAGGGGCAGAAAACCTGTCCCCACGAACGCCAGTAGAAGAACAGAAGCTGAGGAAGAAGCCCGCAAACTACCGACTCGCTTGCCAGACGATGGTGAATGGGCCGGTCAGCGTTGTGACTAAGCCTAAGCCTGGTGAGACAGTAGAGTATCAGCCTAGTTCGTCTTCACAGACTGGTTCGGGAACTGGTGAGGTCGGCGCTGTCCAATCGCCTGAAGCAAGTTTGTCTCCTGAAGCCTCTGCGCCAGACTTGGAAGCGGCAGCGGATGAGCAAGCGTCAGAATCGGGAGCTGAGGAGACGAATCCTTCTATGGAGAAGCTTGAAGTCGTCTGATTCTATAGGCTTGTAGCCCTGAGTCATCAGGGGTCTGAGCCTCAGAAGTCCAAGGTCTTCGTAGCCCTGTTGGCTTGATGCGCCTATGCGACGGGGTGATATTCTGTAGTCTTAGGAGTTTATATCTCTGGATTTGCGTGGAGGGTCTAGCATTATGGTTGTTAATGATCTTGGGTTTGTCGCTAGCTTGCTGTTTGTTCTGGTTCCAACGGTTTTCCTGCTGATTCTTTACATCCAGACTGCTAGCCGCGAAGGTAAGCAGTCGAAATAGTCGAAGTAAAAGTTGAAGTAAAAGTAGTTGAAGTAGTCGAACTAGTTGCGATAATTCTAGTCGCAGTAAAAGTTGGAGACTGGATGTTCAATTGGTGAAAGCGGGCAGAGTTTCCTGTCCGCTTTTCGTTTGGGCTGTAGAGGGAGTTGTGAAGCTTCCAGTTTTCTTGGAGGGCGATCGCCCAACCCGTTCTTTCAGATCAATCTGCTGAATCCTGCACTTTAGCTTAAACCCTGCGTTTAGAACTCCTGGCTCGTATTGAATTTAGAACGTTAGGGCAGCCCTTGAAGGGGTGTCGCACCGAGGCGAAGGTTGTATCCACACAAGCAGATTATTTTATTTTGTTATGCGATATTTGTTTAGCCAGCTTCACATTTCCGTGAAAATACTGTGACGTGTGCCAGTGGGCTTGCCTCACATTGGGTCATGTGCCAGATACTTTAGTTTTAGACAGCCTGTAGTGCGTTTGGAGTTGTACACACTCATACGGTGGTAACTATGCGAATTTTAGTGACGGGTGGTGCAGGGTTCATTGGCTCTCACCTCATTGATCGCCTCATGACAGAGGGACATGAGGTGATCTGTTTAGACAACTTTTATACAGGTGACAAGCGAAACATTCTTCGCTGGATCGATAGCCCATTTTTCGAGCTGATTCGTCACGATATCACCGAACCAATCCGGCTTGAAGTCGATCAGATCTATCACCTTGCCTGCCCCGCATCCCCAGTTCACTATCAATATAATCCCGTAAAGACGATCAAGACCAACGTCATGGGAACTCTAAATATGCTGGGGTTGGCCAAGCGGATCAAAGCTCGTTTCCTATTGGCATCCACTTCTGAGGTTTACGGAGACCCGGAAATTCATCCCCAGGTCGAGGAATATCGCGGCAACGTGAACCCAATTGGAATTCGCAGTTGCTACGACGAAGGAAAGCGGGTCGCAGAGACGCTGGCGTTTGACTATCATCGCCAGAACGATGTGGAGATTCGAGTTGCTCGGATCTTCAACACCTATGGCCCCCGAATGCTCGAAAACGACGGTCGGGTGGTTAGCAATCTTGTGGTGCAAGCCCTGCAAGGCAAGCCCCTGACAGTCTACGGCGACGGATCGCAAACCCGCAGTTTCTGCTATGTCTCGGACTTGGTAGACGGACTGATTCGCCTGATGAATGGTGATTTCATGGGCCCGGTTAATCTGGGTAATCCTGAGGAGTACACCATTTTGCAACTGGCTCAAACGGTGCAATCCATGATCAATCCTGATGTAGCCCTCAAGTTTGAGCCGCTGCCTCAAGATGATCCTCGTCGTCGTCAGCCCGACATTACCCGCGCTAAGACGCATCTGGGATGGCAGCCGACTGTGCCTCTTGCGGAAGGGCTACAGGTCACGATCGAGGATTTTCGCGCTCGTCTGGGCGATCGCGTCGCTAAAGTTCCCTCAGTTTCCTCACACTAGCGAGGCTGGCTGTCCAGGGTTCCCCAGAATCTCTGAAGCCTCTTACTGGGTTCACGAGCCAGTCTTGTAGAGGTTGCCCCGCCAAGTCCTTTGATTCTGCCTTACGGTAGCTTTGATAGGCTACACAGCTTGTCCTACCTGGGCGTTTTAGATCTGGAGCGCTTTTGACTGCATCTTGTAGGAACGTTTGTTGTTCGAGACTTGTTGTTCAGGATGCGTTTCCCCTGTCCATCGTCAGCAGTTGAATAAATTGAGGTACTGCCCATGCGCGTGTGTGTTATCGGTACAGGCTACGTCGGCTTGGTGACAGGTGTTTGCTTGTCTCACATTGGGCATGACGTAATTTGTGTGGACAACAACGAAGAAAAGGTCAAGCTGATGAAGTCCGGGCAGTCGCCCATTTTCGAGCCTGGACTCTCTGAGCTAATGACCGCCTGCATTCAGGAAGGCAGGATTGAGTTCACCACTGACCTAGCCAAGGGTGTGGAACATGGCGAGATTTTGTTTATCGCCGTGGGTACACCACCGCTGCCTACCGGAGAGAGCGATACCCGCTATGTCGAAGCCGTAGCCCGCGGGATTGGGGCACACTTGAACAGCGGCTACAAGGTGATTGTGAACAAGTCCACAGTGCCGATTGGCTCCGGCGACTGGGTTCGTATGATTGTTATGGATGGCGTTTTAGAGCGTCAGGTGGCCACGGCTGGCGGTGGCGTAGCGGTGGCAGAGCCGGATGTTGCTTTTGACGTGGTCAGCAACCCTGAATTTTTGCGGGAAGGTTGTGCGATTTACGACACCTTCAACCCAGATCGCATCGTGCTGGGTAGCAATAGCTCCCGCGCTATCTCGATGATGAAGGATCTGTATGCGCCGATTGTGGCTCGTCAGTTTGCGGAAGACAAATCTGGCCCGACGGTGCCCGTGGTCGTGACCGACCTCAGTTCGGCAGAGATGGTGAAGTACGCTGCCAATGCATTCCTGGCAACCAAGATTAGCTTCATCAATGAAGTGGCAAATATCTGCGATCGCGTGGGTGCGGACGTAACCCAGGTCGCCAAAGGCATTGGTCTAGACTCACGCATCGGCGGCAAGTTCCTGCAAGCAGGCATTGGTTGGGGTGGCTCTTGCTTCCCCAAAGACGTTGCAGCACTGGTTCACACGGCAGATGATTATGGCTATGAAGCTCAGCTTCTAAAGGCTGCTGTGAGCGTCAACGATCGCCAGCGCTTGATTGCGGTTGAGAAACTCCAACAAGTGCTGAAGATTCTGAAGGGAAAGACGGTGGGCCTGCTGGGCCTGACCTTTAAGCCCGACACCGACGACATGCGCGATGCGCCTGCGCTGACTATCATCGAGCATCTGACTCGTTTGGGCACAAAGGTCAAAGCCTATGATCCCTTGGTATCTCAGACCGGA
Source organism: Leptolyngbya sp. O-77 (assembly GCF_001548395.1). NCBI lineage: Bacteria > Bacillati > Cyanobacteriota > Cyanophyceae > Leptolyngbyales > Leptolyngbyaceae > Leptolyngbya > Leptolyngbya sp. O-77. The sequence continues at coordinate 3,295,199 of NZ_AP017367.1, read as the reverse complement.
ATGCGCCACGGCTTGTCGAACGTGATTGTGGAAACTGATCCAGAACGTTTGGCAGATGGCTGCGATGCGCTGGTGCTGGTGACGGATTGGAGCCAGTTTAAGACGCTCGACTATGCCAAGATGGCAACGCTGATGAACAGCCCCATTCTGATTGACGGACGCAACTATCTTGATCAAGAAGCGATTGAGAGAGCTGGTTTCCGCTATGTGGGCATTGGTCGCTAGTCCTGGGATAAGGGGGTCGGCTGCGAATTAGCTGGCAGCCAGTTCCCTACCCGATCGGGCCTCCAATCAAGCTAGAAAGCATCAAGACCTTGCTGAGAATTCTCGCAAGGTCTTTTTGTTTTTTTCGTACGGGGTTCTTGTCAGGTGCGATTTCAGGCTTCGCCCCAGGTGAGAACCGCTTAGACAGGCGCAACAGACACCTGAGCGATGTCTGACGGAGCCATGTTGGCATGGATGACCTGCCCGTCGCGGAACCAGACCACACGGCGAGTGAGTCGAGCCACCTCTGGTTCATGCGTCACCATGACCACTGTGATGCCGCTGGCATTTAGCTCCTGAAAGATATTCATCACTTCTTGAGTGGTGTGTGAGTCGAGGGCACCCGTCGGCTCGTCGGCCAGCAGCAAGACAGGACGGTTTACAATAGCGCGGGCGATCGCCACCCGTTGTTGCTGTCCTCCCGAAAGCTGATTGGGGCGGTTGTTCATGCGGTTTTCCAGACCCACACGGGTCAGCGCTTCGGCGGCCCGCTCCTGGCGCTCGCGTACAGGCACACCTGCATAGACCATTGGTAGCATCACATTCTCGATGGCAGTGAGTTGCGGCAGCAGGTGGAATTGTTGAAACACAAAGCCAATCTTGCGATTGCGGACGTGGGCCAGTTCCGTATCATCCAAACCCGCCACATCGGTTCCGTCTAGGTAGTAGCTGCCAGATGTCGGGCGATCGAGGCAGCCGATCACGTTCATCGCCGTGGACTTGCCAGAACCAGAAGGCCCCATGATGGAGCAATATTCCCCCGCTTCAACCGTCAGGTTCACGTCCGACAGGGCGCGGACTTCCGTATTGCCAGAACCGTAGACTTTAGAGATGTGTTCGAGGCGGATGATGGGCTGCATAGGAAAAGAGGATTTTAGGAGGGTGGGGTGCTGGCGCAGTGGAGCCGAAACCCTACCACGCCAATACGAGTTAGGACAGTTAGGCACTGCGGAGGGCAACAATGGGGTCAAGCTTGGCAGCCTGGCGGGCGGGAACCACGCCAAAGAAGAGGCCAATGCCACCCGACACACCCACCGCCAGGAGAACTGCGGTTGGGGAAACACCCGCCTTGAGCGGAGTCAGCGCACCCGCCAGCGACACGCCACCGATGCCGATTAGGGTTCCTGCCACACCGCCCAGTACTGCCAGGATGGTTGCCTCGATCATAAACTGCACCAGAATGTCTTGTTGGGATGCGCCGATCGCCTTTCGGAGACCGATTTCCTGCGTGCGCTCTCGCACCGAGACAAGCATGATGTTCATGATGCCGATGCCACCCACTAAGAGCGAAATTCCGGCGATCGCCGCCAGCATAATCGTCAGCGCTCCAGTCACGTTGCCCACAATCTCTAGCGCGTCTTTCTGGCTGCGAACTGTAAAGTCATCTTCAGACACAATCTTGTGCCGCAGCCGCAGCAGGTTCGTCACCTGAAACTGCGCCGCGCCAATCGACTGCTCATCTCGCGACATAATGGAAATGAAAGTGACTTCCGTTCCATAGGGTGACGAGTTGCCTGTGACCTGAGACGACATAGTGGTGATGGGGATATAGGCTACATCGTCTTGGTTGTTGCCTAGAAATGCGCCCTTGGCCTCCATCACGCCGACAACTTGGAAGGTTAGATTTTTGATGCGAATGGTCTGCCCCATTGGGTCGGAGTCGCCAAATAAGCTTTTTGCCAAGTCAGCCCCCAGCGCCACCGAGCGGTTTCCGCGCTGCACGTCCATGTCGTTGATGAAGCGCCCCCGCGCTACCGGAAAGCTTCGCACGGTGCTGAATTCGGGGGTCGTGCCAACAATCAGGGCGCTGGTGCTGCGGTTGCCCTGGGTGACGGTCTGCTGGGTTTGCAACTGGGGCGCAACGCCGATGACCGTGGGCACCTGAGAGGCGATCGCCTCTGCATCTTCCAGCGTCAGGGTACGCGGCGTTTCCAGCGTGCGCTGGCGAGACGAGTCGCTGCCAGGAATGACAAACAGCACGTTTGGCCCAAGCGACTCAAACTGTTCCGACGCATAGCGCTGCGCCCCCTGGCCTACGCCCACCATCGTAATCACCGAGGCATTCCCAATGATGATGCCCAGCATGGTCAGCGCACTGCGGAGCTTGTTAGCTTTGAGGGTTTTCACCGCCATTGCGGTGCTTTCGAGTAAGTCCATAGATCCTCCCTATTGCGGCTGCATCCACTCGCGGGCATACTGCGGGGGCAAATCGATAAAGACGCGATCGCCCGGTTCGATGCCGTCTAGAATCTGGGTCTGGTTGCCGACGGCAGTGCCCAGCGTGACGGGGCGAAATTCGGGTCGATTTCGCTCACCGGGAACCAGCACCCCGTTCTGCCCATCCTTTGTGACGATTGCCACCGTTGGAACCACGACCGCGCTATCGAGGCGATCGCCCAAAAAGTCCAGATCTACGTTCATGCCCGACAGCAACCTGTCTTGCCCCGTCAGCAGGCGAATCCGCACCTGAAAGGAGGTGACGTTTTGCCGCACCACCGCCTCCGGAGCCACCAGCCGCACTTCACCCGTGAACACCTGATTAGGCAGGGCATCGGCACGAATTTCTACCGTTTGGCCGGGGCGAATCTGCCCGATGTCTACCTCTGGCACGTCTGCTAGGATTTCTAGCCCGCTGGCGATCGCCACAATCGCCGTCGAAGTAGCGGAAGTTGCGTCCGAAGCCGAAGTCGTCGGCGTGACGAACGCCCCCTCCGTCGCATATTTCTGAGTCACAATGCCGTCAAAGGGGGCCCGCAGCACCGTATCCTCCTGCTGTACTTCCACACTGCGGAGATTGCCCAAGGCACTGGCCAACTGGGCTTCTGCCTGGGCAATGTCTTCGGCACGGCTGCCGTTGCGAGACAGATTCAGGCTCTGCTCCGCGGCCCGCAGGCTGGCCTGGGTTTGCTCCAGGTTGGCGCGGGCGCTGTTGGCTTCACGCACCACTTCATCCAGCGCATCGCGGGAAATTGCGCCCTGGCTGGCCAGCGATCGGTTCCGCTCTAGCCGCTGATTCGCCAACTGTACGCGGGTTTCGGCATCGCGCACTTGGGCCCGGGCCCGCTCCACTTCGGCCTGGCGCTGGGCAATTTCTTCAGGGCGACTGCCCGATCGCACTTCTGCCAATCGGGCCTGCGCTTCGGCCACCTGCGCCCGCGCCTGCATCATTCGCGCCGCCACGTCTTCGCTTTCCATACGGGCGATGATCTGTCCTTCCCGGACGCGATCGCCCTGTTCCACCAGCAGCTCTCGCAAAATGCCCGTCGCCTTGGGGCTAATATTCACAGTCTGCACAGGCTGCACCTTGCCGTTTGCCGTAATCCGCACTGTCAGCGCCTGCGATTCCACGGGCACCGTCAGCGTCGCCACATTGGGAATGGCTGCATTTTGCCGCGCCACTAGCGCTGCCGTCGTACCCGTGCCAATTAAGCCCACTGCTACCAGTCCCCACAGCCAGGGATTGCTGGGCCGAACTTTGCCGATCAGAGGGAGTTGCATGGTCATTTTAGGGATGGGGGATTCTGGGGATTGGGAGTATTGAGGGAATGAGAGGTGAGAGAAGGCAACCCATGAGAAAGGATTTGAAGATTTGTGAAAGGATTTGGCAAGACTCGCTTACTGCGGTCATCGGGTCATTTCCTCACTCCACTGCCATCTCCCGGCGATGCTCAATCCAGCGCTGGTGGACACGAGGCAGTTCTTGTTCCCAAAAAGCGTGGTAGTCGTGCATTTCGCGGAGGCGCTGCTGGGATTCGGGCGGCTGGGTTTTGAGCAGGTCGAGGCCGCGTTCGGAGAGCTTGCGGAAGGCGGCAATGCGGGCAAGCTGCTGTTCGTGAAGCTGCGACCAGGCGTGGGGCTTGATCTGAAAGAAGTCGCGGCGATCGCCCGGCAGCGGCAGTCGTTCGATCAGCCCAAGCTGAATCAGCAGGCGCGTCATCGAGCTAATGGACCCCTTGCTGGCTTGCAAGACTTCTGCCAGCTCGCCACTAGACTGGTGCGGCGGCTGAGAAATCAGCAGCCAGCCAAAAATGCGCCCGGCCATGCGGGGCAGCCCAATCAGCTCAAACATCAGCCCGACTTCCTCGACAAAATGCGTATGCTCGAACGGCTGCTCTCGGTTCAACGGCTTCCACCTCACGTTAGATCTTAACGATACTTAACACGAATTGCCCTCAGTTTGGAATGTTCAGTAATCACTGAATCTTTTAAACAAGACGAAGTGAAATATTCCTTCCTTTAGGTTCACTTTAACCTGAAGACATTCCTGACGGCTCCTCCGGATATCCTCACCTGACCGGAGGAGTTTGCTGGCGGCAATGGGATCACGGCTCGTCTGTTCTACGCCAGATCAGGATCGAGCCGTCGGCACTGCCGCTAGCCAGGATGCGCTGCGGTTCCAGAAAATAAATAGCGGTGACGGCGGCTTCGTGCCCGTCCAGCACGGCGAGGAGTTGCCTGGTTTCCAAATTCCACAGGCGAACCGTGCGATCGCCACCACTGGCCACCGCGTTTCGGCTGTGACCCGACGAAATGCTCGTAACGGCGGCCTCGTGGCCAGCAAGCGTTGCCACAAGGCGATCGCCCACCCGATCCCAAATTCGCAGATAGTGATCCTGACAGCCCAGCACAAGCCGCGAATCATCTGCCGTGAAGGTCATCGCTGAAATGCCGCCGCAGGGCCAATCCAACGTCCGCATCGGGCGGTTCAAGCTCAGGTTCCAAAGCACCAGAGAGCCGTCGCCGCTGGCGATCGCCAAGGTGCGTCCGTCGGGGCTAATTTCGAGGGCAGAAACGGAGGTTTTTTGCCAGTTCAAGCCTTTCACTAACTTTCCCGATCGCAGATCCCAAAAGGTAATACTGCCGTCTTTGCTAGCGACAATCAGAATCGGCTGATGCGGATGAAAGGTGAGGTCAGCGATCGCCTCTGCATTGGGTCTGAGCGTTTTGAGCAAAGCGCCCGTCCGCAAATGCCAGAGTTTGACTTCAGGCATGGCATTAGCGCTGGCTAAAATTTCACCATTTGCGCTAAGAGCCAGCGAGGCGATCGCCGCTGATCGGGTTTCTAATGCAGCCAGTAGTGTGCCTTTTAGCGGATTCCACAGCTTAATTGATCCGTCTTTACTGGCGCTAATTAGGCTCTTGCCATTTGGGGAAAACAGCAGTCCTGTGACTTCATCGTCATGTGGCTCTAGGGGATGAATCCATTGCCACGTTTGACCTTTGGAGTTTTGCGGAGTCAGAATTTCGGAAACAGTTTCAGGCTCAGATTGAGCCGTTCGATCCGACCGAGAGGTACGGTTTTGGGACGTAAGTCCTAGTTCTTTGGCTTTTCTCAGGTCTGATTCTGCTCCTAGCTCTAACCCCATCAAAGAATAGACAAAGCCCCGATGTCGATAGGCTTCTGCATAGTTTGGATTGAGCTTAATGGCGCTGCTGAAATGGGCGATCGCCTCTTCATATTTTCCGGCTTTGGTCAATTCAGCCCCCGCCTGATAAAAAGCTTCTGCGGCCGACGCGCCAGAGGTGTAGATTCTGGTTTGCGCTGATGAAGATTCTGATGGCGAATGATTCGTTGTGCTAGCTGAGTTTGGGCGATCGCCGGGCGGCGAGTTTGGCTCGGTTTGAGAAGAGGGATTTTCAGCTAGAAATGCTTTGATTTTTTGATAAGCATCGTTGATTTTTTTGAGTTCTTCTTCAGCCTGTTTCTTTTGCTCAAGATCAGAAAATTGGTCTGGATGCCAGCGTTTTGCCAGTGTGCGATAGGCGGCTTTTACCTCTGCGATTGACGCGCCAATTTTTAGATTAAGACGTTCGTAATCAGCGTAAATGTCTGCCATATCGAGGCTAAAGTGAGCAAAATCTGGGTATGCCTGCGAATCAGGCAATATTGTTTAGTATTCACAGAATCGTGGGCGAGCCATCAGGAAGCGAGACTAAACCGCTGCCGCTGCGAAAATCTGTCCTGATGCGGCCGGAATTTTCGGGTGACCCTGCTACAGTCGTCAAAGCTGTCTTCTTACCGAACGTCGTCGCTCATGAATGCCGTTGATCTTGCCTTTACTCCCGCGCTGGAACAAGCCCGCCTGATTCGCAGCCGCGAAATTTCTCCGCTGGAGCTGGCGGAGCTGTATCTGGAGCGAATTGAGCGGCTGAATCCTTTGCTGGGCAGCTATTTCACCGTGATGGCAGAGACAGCGATCGCCACTGCAAAAGCCCAGACCGAGCAGCTTTCCCAGACAAGCCCCAACGAACTGCCGCCTTTTTTTGGTGTGCCTATTTCTATTAAAGATCTGACCCCGGTGGCGGGTGAGTGCTGTAGCTATGGTTTGAGCGTGGCAAAGAATCGAGTCGCTGCCGAAGATGCGGGCGTGGTGACGCGGCTGCGGCAGGCGGGCTTCGTGCTGCTGGGTAAAACGGCCACCTCAGAAATTGGCTCCACGCCTTTTACGGAGCCGCGTGGGTTTCCGCCCGCCCGCAACCCCTGGAACCTAGACTATACACCGGGCGGCTCCAGCGGCGGCGCGGCGGCCTCGGTGGCGGCGGGACTGGCGGCGATCGCCCAGGGCACAGACGGCGGCGGCTCGATTCGCGGGCCGGCGTTTTGCTGTGGGCTGGTGGGATTGAAGCCATCGCGGGGGCGGGTGTCGCTGGCTCCGGTGGGCGATCGCATGAACGGGCTGTCTACCGATGGCCCCATCGCCCGCACGGTGGCCGATGCAGCCGCCCTGCTGGACGTAATGGCAGGCTACACCGTAGGCGACCCCTACTGGCTGCCCGACCCAGAACCCAGCTTTCTGGCAGCAACGGAGCGATCGCCCGGTCGCCTGCGGATTGGCTATACTACTGACTTTTCGCCCATCGGGGCTGCCAATGCCGCCTGCACCCAGGCCGTGCTGGACACGGCAAAGCGGCTGGAGGCGCTGGGCCACACGGTCGAACCTGTGCAGATTGACCTGAATCAACTGGTGGAGCCGCTGATCGCCGTCTGGCAAACGGGCGTAGACGTGGGCGTGCCGTGGTTTGTGATGGGCAAGCTAAATCGCTGGCTCTACTGGCGATCGCGCAGACGCAGCGCCGGACAATACCTGACCGCAGTGAACCAAATGCAGATTGCCGCCCGCCAGATTGTCGCAACGCTGTTGCCCTACGATGCCGCCCTGTTTCCCGTGTTTCTCCATCCCACGATTCGCGTGGGGGAATGGGCTAGCCTACCCGCCCACAAAATGTTTCAAAACATTGTTCACTGGGTTGCGCCCAGCCCCATCTTGAACGCAACCGGACAGCCGGGTATTGCTATCCCGACAGGATTCACCGAAACCGGATTACCCATCGGCGTTCAGATGGTGGGGCGGCCCGCCGACGAAGTGACGCTCATTTCTCTGGCGGCACAGCTAGAGCAAGACCAGCCGTGGATTCAGCACCGGCCGGCGATCGCCACCGCTGAGGATTAAGGGGTTGGGGGTTAGGGGTTGGGGTTAGGGGTTAGGCTTGAATGCTAGCTTGACCGGGGCTTTCAGGGTTTTTGGTCGGTTTGACGCTCGCGTTCAATTGCCACAAAGTCTGGATGCTGCCACAAAAAAGGCTGGCCGAGCGGCCAGCCTCAAGAGTTGTCGTGAAATTAAAAAGTCGGGTATTTAGAACCGAACCCTAGAACCGATCGGTTTCTCGCGGCGTACCGGTGAGTCCGGACTGATCCAGGAACAGGTTTTGGGCCGAGTCGTTTTGGTAAATGCAGGTGACGCGCACATTCTCCCCACCTTTCTGGATGTCACCTGTAAAGCCAAAGGTGTTCAAACGGCGGCGGCACTCGTTGACCTCCTGCGCGTTCACCACGTTCGCCTTTTCCAAAATCGACCAGTTGCTACTCCGCAACACGCAGCCAGGTTGCATCACCGGACGCGACACATACACGCTAAACGGGTTCAGCGTCAGAAACGCCCGCATGTCCATCGTGATGGCGCTGGCTCCATATTGCACGCAGATGTCAGCATTGGGAGCGCTGCGGTCAATCACTTCCCGCGAGGCGACGTTCTCCGTGCCAAAGTTTGCCGTCGAGCTAAAGGCAATGCCAAGCCCGATGCCCAGAATCAACACGGCAGCCATCAGCATGGCCGTGCCGTAGTTAATGGCTGAGCCGAGGGGCGATCGCTTGGGTTCGTCATCCATATAGCGGGAAGCAGGGGGACGCTGGGGTGCCTTGGGTCTACGTGCCATAGGGAAATATCTGGAAAAGCACAAGGACTAAAGAAGCCAGGACTGGCGGTTTGCCAAATCCTTTCATCCAGTTTAGTGCCTCGCTTGGGAAATCGACAGGCACGGGGGCAGGAATCGAAAAACAGGGTTGGGGAAAGGGGGGAAAGGGGCAAGTCGAGATTCTCAAGCCTCCAGGGAACAGCGGCAGCGGTTTACGAATTGCAACAAAACCGGGCATCATATAAGAAGAGGTAATACCTAGCTATCACGGCTTTGGAATGATTTAACGCTGCTTTCTGGTTTGCCGTTGGTTTGCAATTAGCTCGCCATTGGTTCGCCACTGTCTCACTCCGCACTCTGCCATGCCCCGTCGCCGCCCCGTGTTTCAGGCAATTTTGCTCGTCGATGGCTACAACGTGATTGGAGCCTGGGAAGTGCTGCGACAACTGCGCGATCGCCAGGGTTTGGAAGAGGCGCGGCGCGGGCTGGTGGAATCGCTGGTGGGCTACAGTTCCTTTCAGGGCTACAACACGCAGGTCGTGTTCGACGCGCAATATCAGGACACACCAGGCAGCCGGGAAACGATTACCGAAAATCTCTGCATCTGCTATACCGACTTTCAGCAAACAGCAGATACCTTCATTGAACTAGCCTGCTCGCGCTTTCGCAACGATCTGCGGAAGTTTGAGCAGCGGCTGATCGTGGCCACCTCTGACCGGGCGCAGCAACAAACGGTGATCGGCTACGGCGCAGAACTGATGTCGGCGCAGCGGCTACTGTCGGAAGTGGAGGCGGCAGAGCGGCGGGTGCGGCAGCGACAGTTCACCAAGGGGCGATCGCCCGGCCGCTTCCTAGCCAATTCCCTCGACCCACAGGCGCGTGAAAAGCTCTCCCGACTACGGTTTGGAGAGTTAGAGCCTGAACAGCCCTAAAGTGGCTTTCAGCAACCCCAAGCCTCCATCTCTCCCGCTTCTCTTTTCGTTTTTCGTTCTTCGTTTTTCATTTTCCCTTCTTCCCAACGGCTCCAAAAAAAATCTCAAAAAAACTGCGGTTCGCTCTTGCCAACTGGCCGTTTCGATCTGTTAATATGAGACTCGCGTTCCTCAGTAGCTCAGTGGTAGAGCGGTCGGCTGTTAACCGATTGGTCGCTGGTTCGAATCCAGCCTGGGGAGTTTTCAGAATTTTTCACCATGCTCTCTTCTCCGGTAGTTGATGCGTCGAGTCAAGGCTGGCGATCGCTCTGGAGTTTAGACCCTGCTTTTACATTCCTGAACCACGGCTCCTTTGGTGCGTGTCTGCTGGCGGTGCAGCAGCGACAGCAGGAGTTGCGGCGGCAGCTAGAGGCTCAGCCCGTGCGGTTTTTTGGGCGATCGCTCGAACCCTTGCTAGACGAGTCGAGAGCGGTGCTGGCGGCGTTTGTCGGCGCGAGTCCTGCGGATCTGGCCTTCGTGCCCAACGCGACGACGGGCATCAACACCGTACTGCGATCGCTCTCGTTGCGCCCTGGCGACGAACTGCTGACCACCGACCACGAATACAACGCCTCCCGCAACGCGCTGGATTTTGTCGCCCAGCAGAGCGGCGCAAGGGTGGTGGTGGCGGAGATTCCCTTTCCGCTTGTGAGTCCAGAAGAGGTGATGCAAAGCGTGCTGGGCTGCGTCACCGACCGGACGCGGCTCTTACTCATCGACCATGTGACCAGCCAGACGGCGCTGGTGCTGCCGATTGCGCCGCTGATTCAGGCGTTAGCCAATCAGGGCATCGACACGCTGATCGACGGGGCCCACGCTCCGGGCATGATTCCGCTGGATCTGGGCAAGCTGGGCGCGGCCTATTACACGGGCAACTGTCACAAATGGCTATGTGCGCCCAAGGGAGCGGCTTTTCTGTATGTGCGCGAAGATCGGCGCGATCGCATTCGTCCATTGACAATCAGCCACGGAGCCAACTCGCCCCGGCGCGATCGCTCTTTTTTTCATCTGGAATTTGACTGGACGGGCACGGGCGACCCCACGCCGTTTCTCTGCGTGGGCGCAGCGATTCAGCATCTCGCCGCGCTGCTGCCCGGCGGCTGGGCAGATATAATGGCGCAAAACCGGGCGCTGGCGCTGTGGGCCAGGGAACGCCTAAGTCAGCGGTTGAATTTGGCGCTGCCCTGTCCCGATGAGATGATCGGCTCGATGGCGACGCTGCCGCTGCCAGCGGGCGATGCCGATGCGCTCTATCAAGCCCTGGCGGAAGAATTTTCCATCGAGATTCCCATCATTCCCTGGCGTGGCCGGTTCAATCGGCTGATTCGCCTGTCGGCACAGCTTTACAACACGCCCACAGACTATGATCGGTTGGCAGATGTTCTTGCGCCGTTGCTTGCCCAATCCCAGTGACCGATCGCTTTTCCACAAATTCGACTGCCAAGCTTGTCCCTGAAGGGCGATCGCTCCTCTGGCTGCTGGCGTGGACGCTGCTGGGGCTGGCGCTGCGGTTTGCCCACCTCACCGACAAAGCGCCCTGGACCGATGAATTTTCCACAATGGTCTTTAGCCTGGGCAACAGCTTTCGCACGGTGCCGCTGGATCGCGTGATTTCCCTGGCGGAACTGATGCAGCCGATGGTGCCCAACCCCAACGCGGGCGCGGGCGACGTGGTGCAAAACCTGCTCAGCGAGAGCAACCATCCGCCGCTATATTTCGTGCTGACGCACCTCTGGCTGCGGCTGTTTTCGCCCGATGGGGGCTACGTGTCGCTGTGGGGCGTGCGATCGCTCTCGGCTCTGTTTGGCACGCTGACGATTCCCGCCGCCTTTGGGCTGGGCTGGCTGGCGTTTCGCAATGGACGCGCCGCACACCTGGCGGCTCTGCTGATGGCGGTATCGCCTTTTGGTGTGTATCTGGCGCAGGAGGCGCGGCACTATACGCTACCCGTGCTGTGGGTGATGGCCTCCCTAGCTTGCCTGCTGGCGACCGTTCGCGCTTTGCAAACCGGGAAAGCGCCCGCGCTTTGGCTCTGCGGCGCGTGGATTTTGGTGAACGGGCTGGGTCTGGCGACGCATTATTTTGTGGCGATCGCCCTCGCCGCCGAAGCCATGACGCTGGCAGGGCTGGCGCTCTACCAACTCCGCCAGGGCAAATTTCGCCTGGGGGCGGGCTGGGGGCGGGTGCTGGCGGTGGGCATGGGCACGCTGCTCAGCGGGTTGGTGTGGCTGCCAGCCCTGCAAGGCACGCAGGAATCGGAGCTAACCCGGTGGATTGTGCGGCGCGATCGCGCTGGGTTGGCATGGCTAGCGCCCATTGCACAATTGCTCGGCGGACTGGTCAGTATGCTTTATCTGCTGCCCGTCCAGGCAAAGTCGCAGGTTATTGCTTATGCCTCGGTGCTGGCGCTGGTGGGGCTGGCGCTGTGGACGATTGCGAAGCTGACCGCTGGCCTGCGGCTCCAGGCTCAGAATGCGCCCGATGCAGTCCTGCCGCTGGGGGGCGTGGTGCTAAGTGCGATCGCCCTGTTTCTGCTGATCACCTATGGCTTTCAGCGCGATCTGACGGTGGCATTTCGCTATCAGTTTGTGGTTTACCCAGCGGTTATAGTGCTGGTTGCAGGAGGACTCGCCGCCCTGTGGCAACGGGGGAAGCGGCGGGTGATTCTTCTGGTAGCCTTGCTGGGGCTGCTGGGCAGCCTTACGGTGCTGGCCAACCTGGGCTTCCAAAAAACGCACCGGCCCGACTTGCTGGCGCAGCGGATTCGGGAGAATACCCGCTTTCCGGTTCTAGTGGCGATCGCCCACCGCACCCACGGACAAACCGGCCGCCTGATGGGCGTTGCCTGGGCCTGGCGATCGCAGTTTCCAGACCAGCCCGAACCCCGCTTCCTGCTGGCGCACCAGGAGCCACCCACAGCGGCGTTGGCGCTAGCCTCGCGGAGCGATATCGCTCCCAGTCTTCTCAGCGCTGTGGCGACCCAGCCCCGCCCGATGGATCTCTGGCTGCTGAATATCGAAATTTCCCAGCGTCCTGCCCTGCTGCGGGAGCTAGCGCAGCAAAACTGCACCGTACTCGACGACGGCACCGAAGACGGCTATCGGCTGCACCACCTGCGCTGCCAGGGCTAAATCTTTGCGGAAAGGCGCTGCATGAGCTGTGGCGCAGTCAACACGCCCTCAATTCGATCCACAGGCTGCCCCTGCTTAAACAGCACCAGCGTCGGCAGCGCGTAGACCTGATACTTTGAGGCCAGGTCGGGATACGTCTCGGTGTTGATCTTCACGACCCGCAGCTTAGACTTCATCTGGGCGTTCACCTCTTCCAGAATCTTGCCCATCATCTGGCAGGGGCCGCACCAAGTTGCATAAAAATCCACCAGCACGGGCTTTTCCGACTGGTCAATCATTTCTTGAAAACTGCCAAAGGCTTTTTTAACGGCCATCGTCGCATCCTCCGTTGAGTAGGGCTTGGGGCTGCTATCTCTATCCTAGTGAGGATTTCTCGCCGCGAGGGGCGGTTTTCTGGCAAGGCGCTGCGGGTTTTCTCACCAGTCCTGCCCCCTTGACCGACTCTCCTAAATTCATGGACTCGCATTGGGATAAGATGAACTCTGGATTTTCGAGAAACGGCTATGACAACACAACGGTTAGCAGGACAGGTCGCCATTGTGACGGGTGCATCGCGGGGCATTGGGCGGGCGATCGCCCTGGCGCTGGCCGCAGAGGGCGCAAAGGTCGCGGTGAACTATGCTAGTTCCAGCGGGGCGGCGGATGCGGTGGTGGCGGAGATTGCGGGCGCGGGCGGCGAGGCGATCGCCCTGCAAGCCGATGTGTCGAAGGCGGATCAGGTCGATACGCTGTTTGCTGCCGTGATGGAAAAGTGGGGGCGTGTCGATGTGCTGGTGAACAATGCGGGCATTACCCGCGACACGCTGCTGCTGCGGATGAAGCCGGAAGACTGGCAGGCCGTGATTGACCTGAACCTGACGGGCGTGTTTCTCTGCACCCGCGCCGCCAGCAAGATTATGCTGAAGCAAAAATCCGGGCGGATTGTCAACATTAGCTCGGTCGTGGGGCTGATGGGCAACCCCGGCCAGTCAAACTACAGCGCGGCCAAAGCGGGCGTGATTGGCTTTACCAAGAGCGTCGCCAAGGAACTCGCCCCGCGTGGGATTACCGTGAATGCGATCGCCCCCGGCTTCATCGCCACTGACATGACCCACGGGCTAAACAGTGAAGATATTTTGAAGTTCATTCCGCTGGGTCGCTATGGCCAGGCGGAAGAGGTCGCTGGGGCAACCCGCTTTCTCGCGGCTGACCCCGCTGCCGCCTATATCACTGGGCAAGTGCTGAATGTAGACGGCGGAATGGTGATGGATTAGAGCGAGAGATGAAGGGCCACAGTAGGGGCTAGACGGCAATTCAAAAGCCTCTGAGGAAATGAGCCGAAGCTTTACCTCAGAGGCTTTAAGACTAACGCTGGTTAGGTTAGTGCAAGAAAACAAACGAGGCGCGATCGCCTCATCCGCTCCTCAAACCCTTCTCAGCTAGGCAGACGCGGTTTCCGCCACCGGATACACGCTCACTTTCTTGCGGCTCTTGCCCTTGCGCTCAAACGTCACCACGCCATCAATCAGCGCAAATAGGGTGTCGTCGCTGCCAATGCCAACGTTGAAGCCGGGGTGAACTTTGGTGCCGCGCTGACGCACCAGGATGCTGCCTGCGGTGACGGTTTGCCCGCCGTAGCGCTTCACGCCAAGGCGCTGTGCATTAGAGTCGCGGCCGTTGCGAGTGCTGCCCGTTCCTTTCTTGTGTGCCATGATTCCTGCCCTTTTCTAAATCAACAAACTCAATCCACAAACTCACGTCTCAAAACTAGAAACTGCGCTCCAGCTTACCCTCTAGGCTTCTGCGTCGTCTGCCGCAGGTTCCGGGGCAGTGTCCACCAGCTCAGTCGCCTGAACAACTTCTGTTTTCTTTGCAGCGGACGGAGTCGCGCCGCCCAAGTTGATCGCGTCGATCATCAGGCGGGTCAGATCTTGGCGATGGCCTTGCTTCTTGCGGGTTTTCTTTTTGGGGCGCATCTTGTAGACGATGATTTTGCGGGCCCGCAGATGGCGCATGACAGTCGCTTCGACGGTTGCCCCAGCCACCAAAGGCTGACCCACCGAAATTTCGCCATCGTTTTCAACAAACAGCACCCGATCCAGGGTGACTTTTTCGTTTTCGCCCACATCCAGGCGGTTCACGTCGTAGAACCGGCCCGGCTCTACCCGCAGTTGGGTTCCACTCGTTTCGACAATTGCGTAGGTCATTTTCGTAAAGCGATCGCCGTACAGGCCGCATTAGGGAAAGGCGTTGAGCCATGTCCTTTGTGCTGTTTAGAACCTGATCCGAGCGCATAAACAACAGTTAACCATTCTCGCCAAGAATCTGCCAAAGTGTCAAGTTCGCTTTCGTTTCCACCAGGGGATCTATAGTAAATGAGTAATGCGGTGCGAAGAATCACGTCTGAACGTGACAGCGCTATGATTGCTGGCAATTTCATCTATCGCAGCTTAAAAAACGGCTTGATTCGGCTTATAAAGCTGCACTCGGTTAAAGGGCACTTGGGTTGGGCAGCGGGGTCGGCGCTGGTGGTGCCGCTGTGGTCGATGCCGATTTTGCCTGTGGAGGCGTTTGAGATGGAGGCGATCGCCCCCCTGCCGCCACTGGTGCCGCTGCTATCTACAGTAAGCCTGCCGCCCGCTTCGGCAGATCCGCTGCCCGATTCGCCCCAGTATTTACCGAATTTCCCTTCCTTCAACAGCCAGCGGCTCGACCACCAGATCCGGCTCTATTCGCACTATGTAATGACCGAGGGCACGCCCGATGTGCTGATTATCGGCAGTTCGCGGGCGTTGCAGGGCATCGACCCGGCGGTGCTGCGGCAGGCGCTTGCAGAACGGGGCCGCCCCAACCTGCGAATTTACAATTTCAGCATTAACGGCGCGACGGCTCGCGTGATGGATCTGGTAGTCCGCCAAGTGCTGCCGCCCGACCGCCTGCCGCGGCTGATTATCTGGGCGGACGGGCTGCGGGCGTTTAACAGCGCCAAGGCGGACGTGACGTTTAACGGCATCGCATCTTCAGCAGGCTATCGCCAGTTGGCGGCGCGTGTGCGAACGATTCCGCCGGAGCCTGTGCCCGCGTCGCAGGCGATCGCTGAGCAGCCGCCCGAAATTTGCCTGGAGATTCCGCCGATTCCAGTACTGGCAAAGCCTGTGGGCAACCCAGCGGCCCCTAGCGCAACGGCGCAAGCATCGACCCCCGCCCCCACGGACGCGCGATCGCCCGCTGCAACCACGGGGCAAGTCACGGAGCAAGTCACGGAGCAAGTCACGGAGCAAGTCACGGGGCAAGTCACGGGGCAAATTTCTGGGGGCGATCGCAAAGAAGAAAAAGGTCAAACGCCTCACCCGGAGCCTGTTCTATCCTCCTCTGTAGATTGGTCGAATCCCGACGCGGCGAACTTTTTCTTGGATCTTCGGTCCACGCTGACACCGTTGCAGATGGTTCCTGATCTGACAGATCCACAGCGGGCGTTTCCGGGGGATGCGCTGCTGGCGGAGTCGCCCGTGTGCCTGTCGTTTTTAGACCCCACGCTGCCTGCGCCAAACCGGGTGACATCGATGGTGGTGCTGCCCGATATTCCGGCAAATTCGGGTCTGCGGGTGGATGGGTTTGAGGCGATCGCCACCCGGTTCAACCCCGCCACTTACTATCGCCAGTTTCCTCGTGTGTCGGGTCAATATGACAGCAACTACACGCCGTTTCAGCTCAGCGGCTCCCAGACTCAGGCGACTGTAGCGCTGGCCAGCTATATGCGCGATCGCCAGATTCCGCTGGTGTTTGTCAGCCTGCCGCTGACGCAAGATTATCTCGACTCGCTGCGCCGTCGCCGCGAACAGCAGTTTCGCCAGCACATGCAGCAACTCGCCACCCAGCAGCGGTTTCTGTTCCGCGACCTGAGCTTGCTGTGGCCCACGCGCAATCAATACTTCGCCGACCCCAGCCATTTAAATCAGGAAGGGGCCGCAGCCGTTGCCCGCCACCTGGCCCAAGATCCGAATATTCCCTGGCCATCGCCCCGTCCGTGATCTGAGAATTGTGTCTGGCGCTCAGCAGTTTGCCTGACTTGCGAAGTCCGGATGTGTGAAGCAATGTCCCCAAGGGCGATCGCCTTCTGTAAATTTCGGGTGGAGGAGGGCGATCGCCCCTGTTGCCATCTCCGGGAAACCGGGCACACTAGACTTAGAGATTCGTTACAGCCCAACTGCAAAACTCGCAATCCTACTGGGCAATCCTACTGGTTGTTCATGACACAGGTTCAGGAAATCTAGAGCCTGCATCCGCTCAAACTCGGTTCAAACTCTCTGGTTCCAGAATGTTAGACCCAACTGATTTGGTCTAGCGTACATTGCATCGTTAGAGATGCACCTTTGAAAGTGCGTCAAAGTGCATCTTTGAAGATAACCCCCACAATTCTGCAATACACGCCATGCCCCAACATCAAACGCTTTTATCCAGCGTCAAACAGCCAGTCGCAGTGTATCTGGCAGAGTTTGCCTACTTGGGCACAACCGAGCTAGCCGACGAACTGCTCATTCAAGCCGAATCTGCAAAGCAAGCAAGACGTTTCGCAAAAGAATACGCTGCACATTGGGGTATTGAGCTATTTGCCATTACCCAGGCAACCAAGCAGCAAGTCCGCCTGTATCGACTGCTGGGCAGATCCGTTTTGCTGAGTGCAGCCTGAAGACGATTCGTGCATTAAGATTGGGGCATCAGCGGGCATCAGAATAATGCGGCGATCGCCTCGCAATGATGGCAGCAAAAATGCGGCAAATGAGTTAGAGAAACCTCATCTGCCGCACTGATGGAAACAATCATAGAGACGATTGGGTGAAGGGTGTTGAGCCAGACATACTGATGAACCCTTGTCCATCAAGCCCCTCATCATATGCACCCTTTATCATCATATGCACCCTTTATCAATCGAAGTGTGCGTAGGAAGCGCCTGACAGTCAAAATCTCGGTGAGAGGACTCACAGTCAGGAAGTTCGATGTCAGGAAACCCTGATTGATGAACTTGCGGTTACTCTTCAACTGCGCCGTCTTCATCGATTTGCTTCAGACGAATATGCTTTCGCCCAAGAGAAATCTCAAACTCGTCTCCGGGCTGCAAATTCATCTGCTTAGTGTAGGCAGAGCCAATCAGCAAGTTTCCATTAGACTGCACCGTAATGCGATAGCTGGCGCTGCGTCCGCCGCGACCATTTGTCGCAGATTTGCTGTCTAGCTCGATTCCCCTCAGCATCAATCAACGCATTCAGGGAATTTCATCATATTGACCCGCTCTACACCATTTTTAGTAACGGTATAGTATCCGCACTCCCTAGCCTTCTCTTCCTTGGTAAGGTTCTCCAGTTGCTTCACCTTAGCCAACAGAGATTCTCCTGTCAGTGGCTCGATCTTCTTTTTTCTACTCATTCACTTAAACTCTAAAACGAGCGACTTAAAAACATTGCGCCTTGTCTAGCCGAAGACCCCATTCATCTGGAGCTTCTACTCAGGACATTGCTCTAGCTTTTGACTTCACAGCGTTTGCTTGCTAGCTCAAGCATACCCTCTATGCCTTGTGCAAGGATCATGATAATTCACACCTTCACTTGCTTTAGACCTGCCTCAGAAACGCTGTAGCTTGCCCCCATGTTACAACGAGATAGATAAAGCCATACATTTTTCTAAGCAGCGTTCGAGAAAGCTCATTTCACTCTGGCGCTAGAGCGATTTCACCTTCTGATCGCGGCTAAATGTTTAGCCAAACTATTGCTTGTTAGCAGTTGTCCGTATAGATGAGCCATTCATTAGCCCATCTATATAGACGATGAGTTTATATCAAATAACGAGTTTGGAACCAACTTTTTTGACAGGGCTTGTAGGCAAATTGAATGCAACCCGTTTGGTCATCTTCAGGAGGACAGTGGGCAGCCTGGGGGTTGCAATCAGAAACCTGCTTGAGATCGGTGCATCAAGATAGCTTCTGAAGCAGATATCTCCGCTTACTTGCATGACTGACTTGCTGAACGGAATCGACTGGCTGTATGGGCGGAGCGCTGGATAACAATCTCAGCGCGATCGCCCGCTTCTCTATCTCAGGGCAAACGCATACTCAGGACGTGAGGAGGTGAGGGAGGAATCGTCCCATGCAGCACGGTTAATATCCAGGGGTTTGGCAATTCTTCATAGAACTACGCCAAAACCGGAGCCTGCCAGATAGAATCAGGTCAGTGCAACAGCAGTTAGGATTCTTTAGTTAGGGTTCTTTGTCAGGCTCTTTTTTGTAGAACTCTTTGTCAGACTTTATATTGTCAGACTTTGATATTGTCGGACTCTTTGTTGAACCGTGGGGGAGGAGGCAGCGTGGACGAGCTAAGGGCAGCGTTGGAACTGGCGACCGAAGAGGAATTGGAAGTGCTGACCGAGATCCTGTTCTGCCGCAAGCTGAACCCACTGGATTATATGTATACGCCCGACCCCGTGGCGGTGTGTAGCCAGGAGCGCGATCGCTGGCTGAGCGATTTGGAGCAGCGCTTTCGGTTTTTGGCGGCGGACGGGATAACGGTGTTGCAGGGCAAGACGCGCCACGTCACCTATCGCCAGGTCTTGATCCAAATTTGTCGCTATCTGCGAATTCCTTATTCCCTCAGCCTGTCCACCGCAGAGCTAGAAGCGGAGATTTTTCTGACGTTGCTCCAGCGGGCGTGGCAGCAGTTGCCCCCGTCTGAGCAGCGGGTATTAAACAGCGAATTGCAGGAGTCGCTGTCCCATTCTGAGCTAACTCGCCAACTTCCGCCGTCGCTGCAAACCAACCCATCTGGTCTGCTGATGAAGGGCGGCAGTGCGCTGGCGGTGAGTGCGGTGGTGCGGCCGTGGCTGCTGCAAATGATGGCGCGTCAGTTTACGCTACACGCGGCGACCTACCAAGCAGCAAAACAGGCCGGCGGGGCGATCGCCAATCAGGTTGCAGTGCGAGCGGCCTATCGCGGCATGGCTGCTAGCGCTGCGCGATATGGAGCCGTGCGGTCAGTGCTGTCGGTGCTGGGGCCGGCGCTGTGGGCGTGGTTCTTTGCGGACTTGGGCTGGCGGGCGATCGCCACCAACTATGCTCGCGTCATCCCCGTCGTCTTCACCCTGGCGCAAATCCGCCTGATTCGCGCCGCCGAATGCCCCGCCTAGACCCGCCCCTCCTCGTTAAGAGACCTAGTTAGTTATCTAAGCCATCATTAAGGCCATCATGTTGACCCTAGAAGGAACTGTTGAAAAATCTACCCTGGGCGTGGGCGCGTGGGCGCTAAAGACTGAGCAGGGCACCTACGAAATTATGAAAAATGCGCCAGAAGGCTTGCTGAGGGCAGGTCAGCAGGTGCGCGTGACGGGTCAGGTGCGTGACGATGTGATGTCGATCGCGATGATTGGCCCGGTTTTTGAGGTAAGTGGGTTTGAGGTCGTGGAGTGACGGAGCCTCGGCGTAGAGTCTGAGTCCACCCTGCTCCCTTATCCTCCGGCTCCGGAATCTTGGCTGGTTTTTGTGTAGTTAGTAAATATTCTCGCTTGATATCACTTATAGATATTATTAGAGCGATCGCCCTCTAAATTTACTGCTATGCTCCAGCCCCCTCCGGTCGCATCTCCCTCCCGGTCTGCCCCGCCTGAAAAGTCCGTCCATCGCATGAAAATGGGGTCGCGTCTGATTCTGGTATCGGGCACATTGGCGGTATTGAGTTTGAGCGGGTGGGCGGTCTATGCTTGGATGACCAGTCGTGGCTCTAATCCTGTGGCGGTGCGGCTGTTGACGGTAGACCGGGGCACGATAGAAACCGTAATTAACGAAAGCGGCACGCTGGAACTGGGTGGGCAACAAACCCTGCTGTCGCCGCTGGAAGGGGCAGTAGAGCAAGTGTTGGTGGCTCCGGGCGCTCGCATCGAGCGGGGGCAAACGCTGATTGTGCTGCGAAATCCTGACCGTCAAACGGCCCTGTTAGAGCAAGAACTGCAAGCTGCAAAGCAGGCAGAAACCCTGGCCCGCAGTCAGGCGCAAATCGACGAAGCCAGGGCACAACTGAGTGCCGACCAGGAACAACTGACGACACTGCAAGGACTGGCCGACATGGGCGCGATTTCGCGGGAGCGGGTGCAGCAGCAGGCGACAGAAGTACGCGATCGCTGGCGGCGCGCTGCGAGATGCAGAGACGGCTGTGAAGACGGCTCGGTTAGAACTCCAGAGCTTGCAATTGCAACAACGGCGCACACAACAGGAGCTTCAGGACACTATCATCACGGCACCGAGGGACGGTGTAGTGCTGGGATTGAGCGTAAAGGACGGAGACGGCGTAGAGCGGCGGACGGAGTTGCTGACGCTGGGAGACCCGCGCCAGGAATTGGTGAAATTGCAGCTTTCCACACTAAACGCAGCGCAGGTGCGACTCGGACAAACGGCGCGGGTGACGGTGATTGGCCCCGACCCGACGGTGTATCTGGGGCGCGTGGTGGATCTGTATCCGCAGGCGATCGCCTCTGAATCTGGCGACTCTCAATCCGCACAGACCACCGTGCCGACGACAATCCGCCTCGATCGCCCCACAGGAACACTGATTCCTGGCAGTTCGGTGAATGTGGAGCTGGTGCTACAACAGCGCCAAAATACTGTAACGCTGGAGATTGAGGCATTGCAGCGTAATGGCGCAAATTCTTTCGTCTGGCTGATGGACGGCAACGGACGGGCGCAGCAGCAGCCTGTGGAACTGGGGACTGGAGGGGACTGACGGAAGTAGAAGTGACGAGGGGGCTGCGGCCGGGCGATCGCGTCATTGTGCCGCCGCCAGACGTGCTGCTGACACCGGGAATGCCGGTTGTGCCTGCGAACCCGTCGGCTGAATCTGGCAGCGCAGAGACAGAATCGATGGAGGGCGA
This sequence comes from Leptolyngbya sp. O-77, assembly GCF_001548395.1. Taxonomy (NCBI): domain Bacteria; kingdom Bacillati; phylum Cyanobacteriota; class Cyanophyceae; order Leptolyngbyales; family Leptolyngbyaceae; genus Leptolyngbya; species Leptolyngbya sp. O-77. The sequence goes on along the minus strand of NZ_AP017367.1, from coordinate 3,273,754 downwards.
ACCGTGAGCCTTGCACCAGCAGATTTGCTCATGCTCACCTGGCGATCGCTGCGAGGCAACCCTGTGCGATCGCTCCTCACCACCCTTGGCACACTAATGGGCGTAGCAGCCGTCAGCGCCACGCTAAACGTCGGTGATATTAGCCGTGCCGTGATTGCCCGCCGTCTAGACGAGCGAGAAGCCCCACAGGTGACGGCGATTCCAGAATGGATGGGCGGCGACACCTGGGTATCGCTTCAGCAGAGCGATATTGCCTATTTGCAGCAGCGCTTGCCTCAGGCGGCTGTGGTCAGCGGGCTAAAGTGGGACGGGCCGAGAGAGGCGCTGTTTCGCGATCGCAGCGCCCGTCCCCAACTTTCGTTGCAGTAGACACCGACTATCTCCGCAGTTCTGGCAATCGGTTACAGGCAGGGCGATTTTTTACATCCGCTGACTTGGCAGCCTATCGTCCTGTTGCCGTGATCGATCAGATGCTAGCTGCGTCCTTGTTTCAAGAGCTATCAGCAGTTGGCGAGCAGATTTATGTGAATCGTCAGCCATTCACAGTAGTGGGCGTGATTCATCGCAAAGTCAATCCTGAAAGCACGAATCGAGACGGTCTTTTGTTGGTATCGCTATCGTTCCACAGCGCGCTCACGGGCGATCGCGGAATGGATGCCGTGCGCGTTCGTCCCAAGCATCTCACGCAGATCAAACCGCTGGAAGATCAGGTGAAGACGCTGATGCAACAACGCTATGGCGGGCATCGCTTTTACACCTGGAATAACGTGGAAGAGATCTTGCAGCAGCAGGAGATGCTAACGCTCACATCGCGGGCCCTAGCGGCCGTCGGAGCCATTTCGCTGCTGGTGGGTGGGGTAGGCATTGCCAATATCATGATTGCCGCTGTAACTGAGCGCACATCAGAAATTGGCATCCGTCGTGCCATTGGCGCAACCCAGCAGGAAATTTTGGTGCAGTTTGTGCTGGAAGCGGTGCTGCTGAGTTCGATGGGCGGTCTGGTGGCGATCGCCTCGGTTCACGGACTCACGCTACTCGTCGCCCAACAGTTTGACCTGCCCTACCAATTCAACCCCTGCACTGCTACAGTGGCCATGAGTTCTGCCCTGCTTGTTGGCATCGGAGCCAGTCTGTTCCCTGCCCTCCGCGCCAGCCGCCTCGACCCCGTAACCGCGCTCAGGGAATAAACGGCTGGGCATTCAGGCTTAGATTCAAAATCTAAAATCCAAAATCTAAAATCCAAAATTCCAAAATGCGTCTTTTTCTCATCGCACTGCTATCTTTTTTACTGGTTTTTAGCCCGTCACTTCCCGTTCACGCTGCTGATCTAGAGACGGGTGCAGCTGTGTTCGAGGTTCACTGCGCGGGCTGTCACGTCAACGGGGGCAATATCATTCGGCGCGGCAAGAATTTGAGGCAGCCCGCACTGGAGAAGAACGGCTATGCCACGATAGAGGCGATCGCCCAGATTGTCGCCAATGGCAAGGCGAATATGTCTGCCTACAAAGACAAGCTCACGGCCGAAGAAATCGAATCCGTAGCAGCCTACGTCCTCGATCGTGCCGCTGCGGGGTGGAAATCCTGAGCGTTCCAAAATTTTGACCTGAAAACCCCGCCCCTCAAAACCTGCGATATCCTAAGGGTGATGCCCGATTTCAACCTTCACATTCATATATGACCCAACGTTCCAATCGAATCTGCATTCTGGGCGGCGGGTTTGGTGGGCTATACACGGCCCTGCGCCTCAGCCAGTTGCCCTGGACGGACGCGAAGCCAGAGATTGTGCTGGTGGATCAGCGCGATCGCTTCCTGTTCTTGCCGCTGCTCTACGAGCTGGTGACTGGGGAACTGCAAACCTGGGAGGTTGCACCGCCGTTTTCGGAACTGCTGGCCAACACAGGCATCCAGTTTCGCCAGGGAGCCGTTGCCCACGTAGATGTCACGGCTCGCCAAGTACAACTTCAGGATGGCGCAACGCTGAACTATGATCGCCTGGTGCTGGCGCTGGGTGGCGAAACGCCCCTGACGATGGCACCCGGTGTGGCAGAATGTGCCATCCCCTTCCGCTCGATTGAGGATGCCTATCGGCTGCAAGAGCGGCTAAGAATCCTCGAAGCATCGCCCGCCGACCGGATTCGTGTGGCTATTGTGGGCGCTGGCTATAGCGGTGTAGAACTGGCCTGCAAACTGGCGGATCGGCTGGGCGATCGCGGTCGGGTGCGTCTGGTGGAACTGGGCGACCAGATCTTGCGAAATTCCCCCAGCTTTAACCGCGACGCTGCGACAAAAGCCCTGGAAAAGCGCGGAGTTTGGATCGACCTGGAAACCCAGGTGACCGAGGTGACCGCAGACAGCATCTCGCTAGACTATCGCGGCAAAGTAGACACCCTTCCGGTCGATATTGTGATGTGGACGGTGGGCAACAAGGTGCCAGACTTTGTGAAAAGCCTGCCTCTGCCCCAGACCGAGCGAGGTCAACTCCTCGTCAGCCCAACCCTGCAAGTGATAGACTACCCAGAAATCTTTGCCTTGGGCGACCTGGCCGAGATGAAGGATGCCGACGGGCAAAAAGTGCCTGCGACGGCTCAAGCCGCGTTCCAGGCAGCAGACTATGCCGGATGGAATGTGTGGGCTTCTCTGAGCGATCGCCCCCTGCTCCCCTTCCGCTATCAGCACCTGGGCGAAATGCTCTCCCTTGGCACCCACCGAAGCCACCCTCACGGGACTCGGGCGTTTCCCTCGATGGGCCCGCCGCGCATCTCTTCCGCCGCCTCGCCTACCTCTATCGAATGCCCACCTTCGACCATCAAATCAAAGTAGGGCTGAACTGGATCACGAAACCGATTCGGGATCTGCTGGCAAGCTGAAGGGGAAAAAGGGAAAAGGAAGAACGAAGAAGGAAGAACGAAGAACGAAAGAAGAAGGAAGAACGAAGAACGAAAAAAGAAGAGCGAAAAAAGATAGAGATGCTTTTCTGGGTTCTTTCCAACTCCTCGCTTTAGCGCCCCTTATGGCTGCTTCGCTCGTCTCTCCCCAGCGCATTAATCCGCTAACCCCAACCCCCAACTTTCACACTTCCCTCTTCCTTTTTCGTTCTTCCTTCTTCGTTCTTCCCTCTTCCTTTTTTCGTTCTTCCTTCTTCGTTCTTCCCCTCTTCCTTTTTCGTTCTTCCTTCTTCCTTCTTCCCTCTTCCTTTTTCGTTCTTCCTTCTTCGCTCTTCCCTCTTCCTTTTTCGTTCTTCCTTCTTCGCTCTTCCTCCTTTCATCCCCCCTTCCCCCAATGCCCCTCCCCAAGGTCATTTTCTTTGATGCAGTTGGTACGCTGTTTGGTGTTCGCGGCAGTGTGGGTGCGGTGTATGCCGATCTGGCCAAGCGGTTTGGGGTGACGGTGGATGCAGCGGCGGTGGATCGGGCGTTTTTTAAGAGCTTTAAGGCTGCAACGCCGATGGCTTTTCCAGGAACCGATCCGACGGAGATTCCCGACCGGGAGTATGCCTGGTGGTGGGCGATCGCCGCTGAGACGTTTCAAGAAGTTGGCGTGCTGAACCAGTTTGCGGATTTCTCTGCCTTTTTCAGTGCGCTCTACGACCACTTCGCTGCCGCAGACCCGTGGTTTGTCTACGCCGACACCCTGTCCACGCTGGGTCAATGGCGCGATCGCGGCGTGGAACTGGGCGTGTTGTCCAACTTCGACTCCCGGATTCACAGCGTGCTGGAAGCGCTGGATTTGGCCAACTACTTCTCCTCGGTCACGATTTCTACCGAAGCAGGCGTATCCAAGCCAGATGCTCAAATCTTTCAACTGGCGCTGAAAAAGCACGACTGCCCGCCCGCTGCCGCATGGCACGTCGGCGACAGTTTCCGAGAAGACTATGAAGGCGCGACGCGGGCGGGGCTGCGGGGCATCTGGCTCAAGCGCGAATAGCCTGTCTCCACATGGCTACATTGCGAGCTTTATGGCTGCTCTATCTAGTCGAAAATCCCAATCGAAAATCCCAAAAATCGCAAATCTAAAATCGAGAATCGCTCTTAGAAACCTCTCTGTTGGGCAGAGTCTTCGTGTCTCTTGGCAGTGGCAACGGTCGTTGAGTAAGTTTCTACGTCTTTTTGGATAATATCCTCGACTTGGCTGGCGAAGAAGTCGAACGCCTCTTCATGGGTGGGGTATTGTGTGTATAGCCCGGTCAGTTGAGAAAACTGCCAGCCCTGGGTTTTCAGGGACTCTACGCTGCGGCGGTAGTGTCGCCAGCGTTCGCCGTACTTGAAAAATTCCTCGACTGCTGCACAGGCCGCAACCACCGTGCTGATGCCCACTGTAGACCAGCGGATAATGGCATCTGCCCTGCGGTTATCAACGTTATTTAGGCTCACCAGCACTGGCACCAGCACGCCGCCAATAATCGTGGTCAGCCGCAGCCGATAGTAGCGATCGCGCGCCCTACCGGCCTTGTTCTCCATCCACAGCACCTGATCTAGCCAGCGCGATCGCAGGTAGTGTCGCTGGGTTTCGTCTAGTTCCAAGGTGTTAAACAAGGTGCCAAAATCTTGCTTAAGCTGCTCGCGGTAGGGGTCTTTGCTAGCCATAATGCACCCTGGGTTGTGGAGCTAAAGTCCTCATGAGAAGATTTTACTCGATAAAATCTCGTGAATCACACAGGACAACTTTTCTGAGCTACGCAGATCAACGGCTTGCATCAGCCCCGATGCTACCAGTTTGCGGGCGCGTTCATCGGTGATTTTCCCGGCCAGGGCATCGGCCAGCGCGTCGGCGGTGCGGCCACTGCCTGCCACGACGAGCAGCGGGCGACCCTGCCCCACATTGTGCGACGCATCACTCCAGGTGACTTCGCCGCCGTTGATCAGCACCGTCAGCGAAGGAAAACCATCGGACAGGGCGCTGGCCAGTCGAGCAATCCAGGCGGACTCGTCGCCCCAGTAGCGACCAGGCACCAGCACAAAATGGGTGTGGTTTGGCTCTAGATTGGCGGCATCGGGGTGAGACGCACGTTCCCCTGGCAAAATCGCCATCTGCTCTGGCGCAATGCCAATGAGCGGAAAGTTGCCGTGGGTGCGGCGACGCGCCTGCCCCATCATCCGCATAATGCCTGTGTCTGTGCCGCCATCAATCACGGCTGCACCGAGGGTTTCCGCCAGGGGCGCTAAAACTTTTACAAAGAGCGATCGCACTTGTGCCTGATCCTCGCGGCTCAGCTTGCCGGCCCCGCCCACCAGCACTAGCACAGGCCGCTTTTTGACTAAGCCCAACTGGTCAAGCACCAGAGGCAACTCGCGATCTGCCTCAGCCCGCAGAACAGCCGCCACAGCACCATCTTCAAACTGGATATCGAAGCGGTTTTCCATCTTGTACGCGCTTGAGATCATGGGTGGCAGGCTCCGTGTTTACTATTGCACCTAGGAGTCAAAATGACTCCCTTTATTAATGTTTTAGAAAACCCGGAGGGATAGAAGCCTCTGAAGATCTACGGAGACAAGGGGTTCCCCCCCCTCGTTGGTGTCCGGCGATCAGCAATGGCTCTAGAGAGATGCAGAAGCGACTCTCTACAGTCACTTACAATAAGGATAAATACTTCTGGGCGATCGCCTCTTCAGGTAAAAACGAGTGACAACTATGGAACTGACAACCGACAACGTAGAAAAGGTGCTAGACGAGCTGCGCCCCTACCTCATGTCTGATGGCGGCAATGTGGAATTGGTAGAGTTGGACGGCCCCATTGTCAAACTAAGGCTCCAAGGTGCTTGTGGCTCTTGCCCTAGTTCTGCAATGACGCTAAAAATGGGCATCGAGCGCAAGCTGCGCGAAAGCATCCCCGAAATTGTTGAAGTCGAACAGGTGTTGTAACACCTCGAATTAAAACCATAAAAAAATTCTGGAAATTTGCTACGCCGCACCGATCCAGGTGTTGGTAGACTCTGAGGCAGGGACAATCGGGTTCCCTGCCTTTTGTTTTCGCGCCGATTCGCCACTGCCTGTTACTGCCTGTTACTGCCTGTTACTGCCTGTTGTTGAACGTTATTGAACGTTGATATGCCCTACCCTCTCTACGTCGCCTTTATCTGGCATCAGCATCAGCCGCTCTACAAAAGCCGGACTGCCGGACAATATCGTTTGCCCTGGGTGCGATTGCACGGCACAAAGGATTACCTGGATTTGATTCTGATTTTGGAGCAATTTCCCAAGCTGCATCAAACCGTAAACTTGGTGCCGTCGCTGATGATGCAGATTGAAGACTACGTAGCGGGAACCGCGTTTGACCCGTATCTGACGCTGGCGCTGTCTCCCGAAGACACGCTCGATCAAGAGCAGAAGCAGTTTATTATCGAGCATTTCTTCGATGGCAACCACCGCACGCTGATTGACCCGCATCCGCGCTACGCCGAACTGTATTATCAGCGGCAGGACAACGGGCGCGAATGGTGCTTGGAACACTGGAGCTTGCAGGACTATAGCGATCTGCTGGCGTGGCACAATCTGGCGTGGATTGATCCGCTGTTTTGGGGCGATCCGGAGATTTCGCAGTGGCTAGAGCAGGGGCGCGGGTTTACCCTGAGCGATCGCCAGCGAATCTATTCCAAGCAAAAGGAAATCCTCAGCCACATCATTCCCCACCACCGCAAGATGCAGGAAACGGGGCAGCTTGAGGTGATCACCACGCCCTACACACACCCCATCCTGCCCCTGCTGGCGGATACCAATGCGGGTCGAGTGGCCGTGCCCGATATGGCGCTGCCCAACTTCCGTTTTCAGTGGCCAGAAGACATTCCCCGACACCTGACGCGGGCCAAGCAGATGTATTGGGAACGATTTGGCTGCAAGCCGCGCGGGCTGTGGCCGTCGGAACAGTCGGTCAGTCCCGCGATTTTGCCGGAGGTGGCGGCGCAGGAGTTTGAATGGCTGGTGTCGGATGAGGCCGTGCTGGGCTGGACGCTGAAGCACTTTTTCCACCGCGACGGGCATGGCAACGTGCTGGAACCGGAAAAGCTCTATCGCCCCTATCGGCTGGAAACGCCCAATGGAAACCTCTCGATCGTGTTCCGGGATCACCGCCTGTCTGACCTGATTGGCTTTACCTATGGCGTGATGGAGCCAGAAGCGGCCGCAAACGACCTGGTGAGCCATCTAGAGGCGATCGCCCACACGCTCAAATCCCACCAGTCCGACGGCACAACAACCCTCGAACAGCCCTGGCTCGTCACCATTGCCCTCGACGGCGAAAACTGCTGGGAATACTACCCGCTCGACGGCAAGCCCTTTTTGGAAGCGCTATATCAAAAGCTGAGCGACCACAGGGAAATTGAGCTGGTGACGGTTGCAGAGTTCCTGGACAAGTTTCCTGCGACAGAACCCCTGCCCGCCGACACGCTCCACAGCGGCTCTTGGGTAGACGGCAACTTCACCACCTGGATCGGCGACCCTGCCAAAAATCGCGCCTGGGATTTGCTGACTCAGGCTCGTGCCGTGCTGGCCGCCCACCCCGAAGCCACCGAAGAAACTAACCCCGAAGCCTGGGAAGCGCTCTACGCCGCCGAAGGATCGGACTGGTTCTGGTGGTTTGGCGAAGGGCACTCCTCCAATCAGGATGCTATGTTCGACCAATTGTTCCGCGAACACCTGACCGCGCTCTACGCTGCCCTCAACGAGCCTGTGCCGCCAGACGTGCGCCGCCCCGTCGAAGACCACGCCCGCGCCCGCAGCCACGGCCCCGACAGCTTCATCAGCCCCATGATCGACGGCCGCGCCGACGAGCAAGACTGGGACAAAGCAGGGCGCATCGAGGTCGGCGGCGCACGCGGCACAATGCACCGCAGCAGCAAGGTGCAACGCCTCTGGTATGGCGTGGATCACCTGAATTTTTACCTGCGGGTAGACTTTGCTAGCGGTACGCGGATTGGCGTGGATATTCCCCCAGAGCTACACCTGCTGTGGTTTTATCCCGATCGCACGATGCACAATAGCCCTGCGCCCCTGGCCGACCTGCCCGACGAAGCGCCGATGAACTACTTGTTCCACCATCACCTAGGAATTAACCTGCGGACGGGCGATCGCTGGCTGCAAGAAGCCAGTGACCACTTCCAGTGGCACAACTGCCCCACCCAGTCCCAGGTTGCCCTCGACACCTGCCTGGAGGTCGCCGTGCCCTGGGCCGACCTGCGCGACGTAGAACCCGACTGGGCCCTGCGCGTGGTGGTGTTTCTGGCAGACGAGGGCCGGTTTGTGGCAAACCTGCCGGAGAATGCGCTGATTCCGGTGCAAGTGCCTTAGTGAGAATTGGAAGCGACGGAGTGACAGAGTGACAGAGTGACGGAGTGATAGGGGAATGGAGTAACACGGTAAATTAAGGAAACGACTCCAACACTCCATCGCTCTAACACTCTGTCCACTTCATCACTGCATCAATGCCCAACACGATCGCCCTGATTGCCCACGACTCCAAAAAAGACGACATCGTTCAGTTTGCTCAGCGGCATCAGGCTATGCTGAGTCGGCATCGGCTGGTCGCCACGGGTACGACGGGGCAGCGCATTCAGGACGCAACGAGCCTGACGGTGGAGCGAATGCTGTCGGGGCCGCTGGGCGGCGACGCGCAGATCTCGGCGGAGGTGTGTGAGGGGAAGGTGCTGGCGGTGATTTTTCTGGTCGATCCCCTCTATGCCCAGCCCCATGAACCGGATATTCAGGCGTTGCTGCGAATTTGCAACGTCCACAACGTGCCGCTGGCGACGAATCTGGCAACGGCCGAGGCGATCGCCCTCCACCTCACCAATGTTCCCGTTGCCCATCTGGTCTTTAATCCCGCAGCGGGACACGGCTCTCCAGACCAAGACCTGACGCTGATTCGCCAGCTGCTAGAGCCACACATGACGCTGCATGTGTATACCACCTCGGAGCAGGAAGACCCGGCAGACTATATTGAAGCGGCGATCGCCAGCCATCCTGATGTGATCATTGCAGCAGGTGGCGATGGCACGGTGTCGGCAGTGGCCAAGGCACTGATTGGCACGGGGATTCCCCTGGGCGTGATTCCCAAAGGCACAGCCAATGCCTTCGCCACGGCGCTGGGTTTGCCCGGAGTGTTTCCCATTCGGAGTGCCTGTCAGGCGATCGCAGGCGGATACACGCGCACAGTCGATGTGGCCCGCTGCAACGGGCTGCCGATGATTCTGTTGGCGGGCGTGGGCTATGAAGCGCTGACGATTGAGCGCTCTAGCCGTGAACTCAAAGACCAGTGGGGCGTGCTGGCCTATCTGATGGCAGGCTGGGAAGCGATGGATCAGCAATCCCTCTTCGATGCTGAACTGGAAGCCGATGGACAAGTCTATCCTTTTCAGGCGCACGCCATTACCATCGCCAATGCAGCACCCCCCACCTCCGTCCTAGCGCAGGGCGCAGGGCAAGTGGTCTTCGATGACGGGTTGCTAGACGTGACGATCGCCTCGGTGCAGAACAAGCTCCAGGGCATCGCCACCATGCTGCAAATCTTTGGAACCGCACTGGTCGGCGGCACCCCGCAGCGACCAAACGTTGTGCATGGGCGCGTGTCTCGCCTGAAAGTGACCACCAATCCGCCGCAAAAAGTGGTTCTCGATGGCGAAATCATTGGCACCACGCCGATTGAAGTCGAAACGATTCCAAATGGACTCACGGTGTTGGTGCCCAAACCTGGCTTCTTGAATGCGCTGTCTGGCTAGCGAACGGATTGTCTGGCTGGCAAGTAGGATATTTGGCAAGCAAGGCGCAGACTTGAGCAGCGATACATGGCGATACATGGCGATAGGCGATAGGCGATAGGCGATAGGCGATACATGTGGCCATGCATGTAGCAATACAGCAATACATTTTGTGAATTACGCTTTGTTGCCCTAGCGACACAGAACCAGATCAACGGCGTAAGGTCAAAAATATGTCCATATCGAACAATATCGAACAGCTTTCAGGAGGACAGACCATGGCCGCGAAGATTCTGATGCTGGTGGGAGACTTTGTAGAAGATTACGAAGTCATGGTGCCCTTTCAGGCGCTGCAAATGGTTGGGCACACGGTTCACGCCGTCTGTCCCAACAAAAAATCGGGGGAGTTTGTCCGCACGGCGATTCACGATTTTGAAGGCGACCAAACCTATTCCGAAAAGCCAGGACACCGCTTTACGCTCAATGCCACCTTTGCCGAGGTTAATCCTGCCAGCTACGACGCGCTGGTGATTCCCGGCGGCCGCGCCCCAGAATATATCCGGCTGAATGCGGATGTCATCAACATCGTCCAGCATTTTGCCAGTGCCAACAAACCCATCGCCGCCATCTGCCACGGGGCACAGCTTTTGGCTGCTGCTGGAGCCGTGCGCGGCAAGCGCTGCTCAGCCTACCCCGCCTGCGGCCCAGAAGTGACTGCTGCGGGCGGTCAGTATGTTGACATTCCCGTGACGGAGGCCGTCGTAGACGGCAATCTGGTAACGGCTCCTGCCTGGCCCGCCCATCCGCGCTGGCTGGCAGAGTTTCTTAAGGTGCTGGGCACCCGCATTGAACATGCAGAACTGCTGCGGGTGTAGCGCTTTTCGGCATTGAGTCGCAGCATTCTGATGAGATTTAGGAGATTTCACTGCTCAGGGGCGATCGCCTCTGGGCTATTTTGTCTGAGCTACTTTCTGGGTTGATTTTCGATTTTGGATTGGTGATTTTGGAATGCCCGTCAAGTGTTTGCGGCGCTTCCAGCAATTTCACTCGGAGCGACCCTGGACAGAGGTGATGCCATCTCAAACCGGGTTCAAATCAGTTTAGCCGCATTTCAACATCAGAGATGTGTCAGGTCTTCCGGCGTGTTGCAGTTCAACAAATGGGCAAAATCAACGGACGGAATTTCGGCAACTGGATGTTGGGTCAGCCACCGCTGAAACGATCGCCCGCCCGCCTGCACAAAGTCGCGCAGCAGCGGCAGACTGCTCAGGCGATAGAACCCACACAGCGGCTGCCAGCCCTGCGAATCGCGTGGCAAATAGGCGATCGCCCCCGTCTGAATCGTTTCCAACTGCGCTGCCCACTGCTGCACCTCCGCTGCTTGCAGCCGGGGCAGATCACACGCCAGCAGCAGCACCCACTCCGACGTTTCCTGGGCCGCAACCTGCTCCAACCCCTGCAAAAAGCCCACCAGCGGCCCGTGCGGCTCCGTTTCCCCAGGCAGCGGCACTTCAGGCACAAACTGGCAGTCGGGCAGCAGCGCAGCGTAGCGATCGGGCCAGGGCGTAACGATGAAGACAGCGTTGGCACAGGACTGGGCGATCGCCCCGGTTCTTTGCAGCAGGGGCACGCCTTCAATCTCAATCAACGCCTTGTCGCGCCCCATGCGGGTGCTGTGGCCACCTGCGAGAATAATGGCGGAGAGCGGCATCAGGGTGTTGTGTGACTCTATATCATCATCCCACCGACCATTTGCTCCAGCGCATCCAGGTTTACAAAAATATCCTCAACTCGAACCAGCGGATAGAGCAGCGATTGCCAGAAGCGCCCCGCAGGAACCTCGCCCAGCAGATAGGCATAGTCCAGCCCGACCAAGTTGCTGAGATACCAGTAGCAGGGATAGACGTAGTTGGGCGAAAACAGTTCTATAACCTGAGTGCCTGGGCGACAGAAGGCAAGGTTGGTGAGTCCGCTGCCGTGGGGAGAGACGATGAGTTCAGCGTTGTAAAAAAGCTGGGCTTGTTCGGCGATGGTGCAAGTCTCCAGGTAGACCGTGGTGAATCCCTTGGACTCAAGAAGTTTCACTACGGATTCTTCGTTGATGATTCGGCGATCGCGCGTTTTCTGCCTGGAAAGATACAAGCGCTTTGGCAAGTCAGAAGCAAAACCCTGGGAATGCAAAAAGGACGACTTTAGCCAGTCGCAGATCCAAGCCTGGGGCCAGGCTGCCGCACCGGGAAATGAAGGAACGATGAGTTTATCCGCCTGGATATGGAGATGCTCCTGAACAGGCAGAATTTTTTCAGATGGAATGTGGAGATGATGTAAGCTGTCTTGCTGCCAGGAATGGCGATCGCCCACCAGCCAGTAGTCGATCTCGTCAAGGTTCAACCCGCTATCTTGCAGGATCTTGAGACGTGGCAAGATATCCAGCATCCAGTGAAAGTAGATATTGTTCGACAAACCTGCAAGAACGGCAACGGTTCCCGATATATCCTCTACTGGCGGCAGCTTTTGGGCAGAAAAGACCCAGTGCTGACGGGTGAGCCAAGCGGGATGTCCGGGGGTGAGCAGCGGAAACTCGACGGAGAGATCCCGCATCACGTCGCCTGCCGCGTTGAACACGGCCAGACTGCTCTGATCGGGATCGAGCCAAAACCGTCCCTTTGGCAAAACAGTGACGAAGGTTTCAGGAATAGACAGAGCATTTCCTAAGCCAAAGCTCAGGTGAGGCAGCGACTCTAGACAGCGAGGCGGTTTGAGGGCAACGACCTGGGGCGGATGCACAGGGATTAAGCAGGCTTCTGGCTCAGAGGCAACCCAGTCGCTAGTCTGTCTGACTTCGCGGGTCGGCGCGTCAACGGGCAGCATCTTCTTCCAAAGCGGGTCATCAGGTGTGGGCGATGCTGCGCTGCACGGCTGCTGCCCAGGCCTCTGGTCTAGCCAGTTTGCCAGCAGGTTTGCGACCTGGGGAGCCAGGTTGGAATTGATCCTCAGCGCCGTTTGCAGGCATTGCAGCGCTTCCTCCTTTTGGCCCGCCTGCATGAGCGCTGTCGCCAGGTTGCACCAGCCCTCGACGGCTTCGGGCTGCTGAGCTAGGAGCGATCGCCAATGCTCGGCCGCAAGGTCTATGTTTCCCTGCGCCAGATACGCTAGCCCCAGCAGTCGGTGTGCGTCTGTGAGGTCAGCGTTTAAGGACAAGGCGTGATGGGCAGCGGCGATCGCCCCTTCTGTGTCCCCCTGTTTCCAGAGCGCCTGCCCCAGACTCAGCCAGAGATGGTTGGCATTTGGGGTTTCGCTCAGCGCGGTTTTATACAGAGCGATCGCCGCTGGAATTTGCCCCGTTTGCACCAGTGCGTTGCCCAAATCTATAACGGCTGCGAAATTTGACGAATTTTCCTGGAGGGCCTGTTGATATAGAGCGATCGCTCGTTCGCTCTGCCCGCCACGAGCCAGCAGATTTCCCGCCTGGTGCAGTGCCGCATCGGAATGGTCGGCCACCGCCAGGGTTTCTAAAAACGCTGCGTTGGCGCATACCGCAGGATTTTGCGGCGGTGTTTTTGCCCAGGCGCAATAGGTTTCGGCAAAGTCCGACCGCTGCCAGATCGCCTGACGCAACCCCGACAGCGCCTCCGCCGCCTGCCCCAGTTGCAGCAGCCCATAGCTCATATCTGCTAGAACGGGCGCAGCATCGGGAGCCAGCGCATGAGATTGTCCCCAAGCCTGCACCGCTGCATCCCAATCGCCCTGCATTGCCTGACACCGACCCAACCCCGCCCAGGCATCGGCATTTTGGGGCTGGAGGGTCGTCCAGGCGGCGTAGCACTCGCCCGCTTCGGCAAACTGCTCCAACTTTTGATAAGTCTGCGCCTGCTGCGCCCAGGCTGCGACAAAATCGGGCTGGAGGGCGATCGCCCGTTGCCAGCTTGCCAGCGCCGCATCCAGGTCACCCAGTTGCGCCTGGGCGATTCCCAGCGAGTGGTGATACTTCGCCTGCTCGTCCAGTTCCAACAACTGCCGCGAAAGCCGCTCGGCCTCTGGGAATTGCTGATGTGCCAAACAATGGGTTAACGCTTGCTCCAGGAGATTTGCCAAATCGCTCAGGTAGGCTTCTAGCGCGTCTGGTTTGGCATCGGATAGCGGGGTCATCCACACCGCCTGGGCTTCGGCTTCCTGACCTTGCAACAGCAGCGCCAGACCCAGCAGGGCATAGTGCCGGAGGTCTGCCTCGCCCTGGGCAATCTGCGCTTCGCAGTGGGTGTTGGCGAAGCTTTCCGAAGGAATCGCCCCGGCATGGTCGCCCTGAAATACCCAGTCCAGCGCCTCGCTCATGGCTAGCCAACCGATTGCGTTGGTAAGGTGTCGAGGGCAGCGCGGGCGATCGCCGCAGTGTTGTTGTGGGGCAGGTCGATCCGGGCGGTCAGGCGCGGGCGCAGCAGGTTCCACTGGTCGGCAGGCAGCGGCGGCAGCAGGGTAATCTCTGGCGCGTCTTCTCCCAGTTCCAGTTCCTCTTCCTCTATCAGGTGCAGCGTCACGCTAGACAGGGCAAAGTCTGCTTCCTGCGCGTCCATATTGCCCATGTCTACCAGCAGCGTGGTGTCTTCGCCGCCAGGAGCGGTGATTACGGTTCGCAGCAAGTCCGCCAGTTCGGCAAACAGCACGTCTTCCGGCTGCTCCCAGTCGGGCAGGGCAATCAGGTTGCGATCGCGCAGGTGCAGGCTTTCAACGAGCTGCCGCTGCTGATGGGTGTGATACAAGTCCCAAAACACCTGGCTAAGCTGCTGTCCGTAGCGCTTGCTGTCGAGGAAGCTGGGCGGATGCTGCATGGCGGCCCGGAGGCGATCGCCCAGGTTTTTCCGAAGCTGGGCATTGGTGCCCAGGGCGATCGCCCGCTCCACGTATTCTTCGACCGTTGTGGCGATCAGCTCCGGCAGCTCCAGCTCTCGCAAAAACGCCGCACCCCGACCCAGCGAAACGGGCGTGTCTTGCTCGATCACCAGCGGCGGAACACCCGCCATCAGCGGATCGAGCAGCGACGATAGGCCAGACATCGGGAACGAGTCGAGATACACATCAGCTAATTGCACTCGCGCTTGCAGGTTGGCTCGGCTGGAGGTGGGACCCAAAGATCAAAGAGGCGATCGCCTTCCACGTTTCTGGCGGTCAGTTGTTTCGACAATCGTCGCTGAAACGCCGCCAGTGGGTACTGGTTTGAGTAGTTTGGGTTAAACGGGTAAATCAGCAGCCGAGAACCCGGAACATTGGCCAGAATTTCTGCCCAGGCTGCCTCTAGTTCGGGCGAAATTTTGTAAAAACTTGCGCCAGAGATAAACACCACCTCATTGTCCGCAATGCCCAGCATGGCACGGTCTACAGGTTCGGTTGGCGGGTCAGATCCCTCGACCGAAAGGTCAAAGCACTGGCCAGCAGCTTCTAGAGGCAGTAGGTGTTCTGTAAAGTGGCGCTGCGCCTGATCCGCCGACCCCGCTAGGCGGCTGGTGAGCCAGTAGTCGATTTGGGCAATCCCGCTGGAGATGGGCGAGTTCATGCCACAAACCTGCACCCGCGATAGCCGATGGGATGCCAGGAGGGTTATAGAATCCGTCATAGCCGCAGTATTGGTCGCAATCCAGAGGATGTCTAATTCCGCTTGCCGGAGGACATCAACCTGTTCTGCTAGCCGCCCAGGAAGCTGCACTGCCCGATCGGCATATTGCAAGCAATACTGAGCAGCCGGGTGTTCATAGGAGGTCAGGGAAAAGAGAATGACTTCAAACTGGTCGCGATTGAGGTCGCGGAAAACAGGAAGCGTTGCAGCCGTCTTGGTTTGAGGAATAAAACCAGGAGACAGAATCCCCCAGCCGGAGCTTCTGGCGCGGGCTCTGGGGGCAACCGGGAAGTCGTAATCTAAGGCGGCTCCTTCAGCAGTGAGCGCTTGGGCAATCAGCGCTGAACGCTTCTGGCAGAGAGATTTGAGCGATCGCCGCGTCAGGTAAAGCGGTGTGAGATCGAGGGTTTGCAGCGTGACCTGAGCTACCTTTTGCCAGAGGAAGTCGGTGGGGTCGTTTTGAACCTGTTCATAGAGTCTGTCCACCCATCGCTCCAGATATTTGGCATACTCGTCAGCCTCGCCCAATTCCATAAACATCGTGGGCGGCGCACAGAGATACCGCACGATGTCTGCTAGCAGAGACGGTGGCATAAAGGTCGGATCGAATCCATCGGGGAGATGGTGGGGATAGCAATACAGCATCGCTGCCAGCAGAGCGGATGTCTGGTTTGCCCATCCCTCCGAAAGGGTGGCAATGAGTTGGAGGGCGATCGCCTCGTCGGTTTCTGTGAGGGGTTCCAGCCGAATCCCAGAATCCAGGATTAGGCGATGTGCCTGTCCCAACTCGCCCGCAAAGGCGGTTTCCAGTTCTTCAGGCGCAAGATTGAGCAACTGCTCAATCAGTTGGTAGCGGTGCTGACGGAGCAGTTCTAGAGCAGAGAGACGCTCTGAAGCCGATGCCGCAGATTGGTAACGTGTGATAGCTAATCTCACCTGTTGCAGGGCAGCCCCCTGAGATTGCTGAAGCTGCTGCTGAATCAGTTCCGCAGCCAGCAGGTTGGGGACGAGCCGCAGGGCGGCCGCAGTCGCCGCAGTGGCCAGCGGGCGATCGCCCAACTGGTAGGCCAGCGTGCCCAACTGACAGAGCAACTGCCCATAATCCTGCGCGGGGGCGATCGCGTCTGATTTGCGGAACCAAACGCCTGTGGAGTCAATCCGCCGGAGCGCAAAGCTAGAGCGCTGCTGCCGCTCAAACTCATGAATTGCCTGCCGACAGCCCTCCCAGAACCCGTAGTCGTCAATTTGCACCGCGCCGCTCGGAATCACCTGGTGGTATAGCAGGTTGAAAATGGCAAGGGTCGATTCGTACCAGTCGCCGTCCGCGTGCAGCAGTGCAATATCGCCCATTTCAGCGCGGTATTCGGGCAGGGTGTCCTGGAATAGCCCTTTGACAGGAACTACGATGTCCTGTACGTCTAGGGCTTGACAGACGACGGCCAGGTTTTCTTCGATCGGGGCCTTGAGCGTGCCCGCACCCCAATCCGTGTCATTCGCCGGAACGCCGTTGTGCTTGTCTACTTCTACCGGCTCGGGCATTCCCTCAAAGGTGTCGCAGGCATAGAGTTTGCGCGATCGCTGGCTATAGCGCTTGACGACGGCAGCGATTAGCGCGGCAGCTCCCCCCTTAAACGTGCCGCACTCGACCAGGTTTCCCGGCAAATCTTCGAGGCAAATCTGCTTGGTCAGCGCGTAGAGCGAGAACAGGCGCTCTTCCGACAGGAGCGTGTAGGGACGCACGACCTGAACAAGTTCCTGAAATTCTGCATAGGAGGCTTTGCCAAGCGTGGTGTGGGCCGTATTTGCCCAGGCAAAATGCTGTACGCTGGCTTGAAGTTGGGCGCGTTGGCCGTAGAGATTGCTGAGGATGGCATGAGCAGAAGCCGCGCCTGCACCCCGCTCAATGGCTCGATGGCAACGCTCTAGTGCAGTGTCCCACTCTCCTGCAATATAGGCGGCTTGTCCTTCGCGCAGATCAGTGGCGATCGCCCGCGCAGTTTCTTGGGAGATTGGCTCTGCCACAGGCGGCAGCGCTTCTACCCGCTCTGCCATTTGGATTAGCGCATGAAGCGCCGGATGAGCAGTGGGTGCAGCTTCCTGCCAGCCGCTAACGGTATAGTGCTTCAGGTGGGCAGGCAGCGTCCAGGACACCGCCGGGTCTGGGGTATGGCGGATGGGTTTGACATTCCCGCGCCACGCCACGCCCATAATTTGCATGGTTTGATAAACGAGCGTATTCCAACCCCGATCGCGCAAGTAGTCTAGCCCCTGTGCCACATCGGGCGAAGATAGGTCGTGGAAAATGATGAGGGCATCCTCTGTGGCCAGCAGCTCACAGGCGATCGCATCCTCTAGAGGGCCGGGCGCTTCGTGGTTGCCGTCAATAAAAATGAGAGACCATCGACGCTGCTCCTGCGCTGCCAATGCCTGCACTGCACCTGGGCTGAAGCCAGGATAGAGCGCGACGCGATCGCGCACCCCGGCCGCCGTCAGCGACTGACTCACGCTGTCAAAAAACTCAGGCCGCTCCAGCAGCGGGTCAACCACGTCTAACTCAACGCCCGCCAGCGCCAAGTGGCAGGCCGACCAGCCCATCCAGCAGCCAATCTCCAGGGCCCGCTGTCCGCGAAACTGGAGCGCCGTGTTGTAGAGAATATGCGCCTCGTCGCGACTCAGGAAGCCCACCACCGGATGCCGCCGATCCACGTACCAGTTGTGGGGAACCTCGCGACGCAAATAGGGCCAGCCGCAGTCCTCACAGTTGCCCACGATCTTGTTGGGGAAGGCGTGGTCTGGACGAACCAGCGCCAGTCCTGGTGAAACATAGTCTCCCGCTGGAAGCATCAGGTCTGCAAGCAAACTAATCGTTTCGTCCAGCATTCGGTGCTGCTGAAACAGATTGATAGCCCGCTGGCGGCAGCCCTCACCAGCCGCACGACGCTGCTCCGGGTGCAGGGCCCAGGTTTGGATAATGTCCACCAGGTCTGCAATCGTTTGCACGGGGTTTTGATTGGGGTCGCTGAGCAGCTTGCCCGTTTCCCCCAGTTCTTCTGGAATGCCGCTCACCGCCGACGCAGCGACGGGGAGGCCTTTGGCCATGGCTTCCATAATGGCGAGGGGCATCCCTTCGCGCCAGGAGGGCAGGAGAAACATATCTGCCGCGTCATACCAATCCTGGATATCCCACCGCCGACCCAGCAGATGAACGCGATCGCCCGCGCCCATCTCGGCAATTTCTCGCTCATATTGTGCCATCAGCGCTGGGTCGCCACTTCCTGCCCAGGCAAATTGCAGAGACGACCAGACGGGCAGATGCCGCAACTGAGCGATCGCCCCAAGCTGGAGCTGAAACCCTTTTCGAGCAACGATTTGAGCCACAGAAAAGCACAATACTTGGTCGTCTTTAATGCCCAGTTCTGCCCGTAGCCGCTGCCGGGTTTCTGCATTTCTCGGCTCAAAAAACTCAGCCGGTCGCCCATACAGGATGACGCGCCCCTTGTTGTCTGGCAGACGGAAATGCTGTCGGAGAAGCTGGAGGTTTTCCTGAGAGACGAGAATCACTTCTCTAGCGTGGTGATACTGCTCTGACAGGGCATCGAGGCGATCGCCAAACCGCTCTGCCAGATCGGGCGCAACGTATCCAATCACAATGGCGTAGGGGATACGCTGCTGAATCGCCACTTGCTTGGCTGCGAAGTTCGAGAGCGGATGTGAATCGCTGAACAGAATAAAGTCTGGACGCACCCGATGGAAAATGCGCTCTGGGCTTGCCGTATCGTCAAGCGTGCGCTGCACCTCCGAGATCGTGTTGTAGTCCAGCCATTCGTGGACGACCCCTGCCTTGGCTTGCGCTTGCGTTTGCACCGTGTCCACTTGAGTTTGCACCAGCGTTACCCGATAGTCTTGGGCACGCAGCCCCAAAACAACTTCATGGTTGTACTGGGCAACGCCGCCGCTGCCAAAGTCATCTGTGTAGAGCAAGAGGTGTTGAGACATACCTTTAGCGTTTGGGAAAGGGGCAAGTTGGGGCAAGGCAAGTTGGGATAGAGAATGGGTCTGAATATCTCTGAAATATCTCTGAATATTTCTAATATCAGCGCTTATGGCTGGCGTTGTTTCTGATGAGCTTCTTCCAGGGATTGCCGATAATCCGCTCGATCGGGATAGAGCGATACCAGTTTTTCCAGAGGGGCGATCGCCCCAGCGTAATCTTTAAGCTGCATCCGGGCATTGGCTAGCCCCTCCAGCGCCGTCTGGTTCTCCGGCTCTCGCTGCAACACTAGCGCAAAGCCTTTTTCTTCTTCGCGTAAAAGATCCTGTTTAGAAGGGCTGCTCGATGGAGGCGACGGGCTGCCCGGTTTGCTGATTCTGTCCGGCATAGAGCGGCACCAGCC
The DNA here is from genome assembly GCF_001548395.1 of Leptolyngbya sp. O-77. Taxonomy (NCBI): domain Bacteria; kingdom Bacillati; phylum Cyanobacteriota; class Cyanophyceae; order Leptolyngbyales; family Leptolyngbyaceae; genus Leptolyngbya; species Leptolyngbya sp. O-77. The sequence continues at coordinate 3,254,066 of NZ_AP017367.1, read as the reverse complement.
CCATCACCATCGACCCTGCAAAACAAAGCCCCGAAACTAAGACAAAGGTGCGTTGCAACCGTGGTTTCGCCAACATAGCGGTCTGGATTCTTCAATATTATGAAGATTGAATGTGGATAACTTTAGCGTTCCCAGGTTTACAGGCGGAGAGATCAGGGAATGGTGAGAGTGTCCGGGTGTTGAGGGGTCAGAAGGGTAGGGCTTAAGTCACGGGGAGGATTGCGATGGGAGAAGATGGGATGGTCTTTGCAGAGCAGACGTTAGAGAACAGCGACCGGGAGACGGCGGCGCGGGAATGGGGGAAACTGGGGCTGGCAGTTCTGGGGGTGGCGGGATGTTTGGGGGCGATCGCCCTACTTCAGGTTCCCCAACTTCGGCAAATCCAGACGCGCAGCCAAACGGCCAGCCTGCAAGAAATTCAGCGCGATTTGGAGGCAGAGCGGGTGCGGCTGAATGTGCTGGAGCAAGCGCCTTCTTTGGGATTTGACAATCTGATTGCAAGCTGGACGTTTCTGAACTTTTTGCAGTATTTCGGAGACGAACCCGTGCGATCGCGCACCGACTACACCCTCAGCCCAGAGTATTTCGACGTGATCCTCCGCCGCGATCCGCGGTTTTTGAGCGCATACACGTTTCTGTCTACCAGCACTGCCATGTATGCGGGCAATCCCCAGCGGGCGATCGCCCTCACCAACGAAGGACTCAAACATCTGTCGCCAACGCTGCCGCCCGATTCCCACTACATCTGGCGCACCAAGGCCATCGACGAACTGCTGTTTTTGGGCGATGCAGCGGCGGCTCGCCAGTCGTTTGAAACTGCTGCGGATTGGGCAGAAGCGTCTGGCCAGCCAGAGGGGCAGTCGGTCGCCAGCCTTTCGCGCCAAACGGCGACGTTTTTGGCTAACAATCCCGACAGCAGCTACGCCCAGTTTGCAGCCTGGATGATGGTGCTGACGAATGCCCCCGACAGCCGCACCCGCAACACTGCCGCCAGCCGTATCAAAGCCCTGGGAGGCGATGTGGTTCCCCAGCCCGACGGCACGTTTCAAATCAAGCCACCCCCCAGTGATTAACCCCTGATCAACCTCTGATTAACCCCTTGCCAGGCCGTGATCAACCCGCGATTAGGCAACGGCATTGAGCAACGGTCTATAATCCGAGGAATAGGATGGGTCGCAATGAAAAGGGAGTGACGACGGGCGATGTCGCCCTTTAGTTGAGTCAATTTGGTGAGTCAACCGGGTGAGTCGATCTGTCGAGGCTCAGGACGGGTTGAGCCAAGCGCTGATGGAGCGGCCAGCTTCACGCTCATTTATGAAATTGGGTTAATATTAGTTAACAAAGGTTCCGTTGCGCGGCCCACAAGCCCGCTACACAACACATTCGGAGGAATAGCCTCAGTGAACAAGCGGTGGAGAAATGCAGGACTGTATGCCCTTCTTGTCGTCGTCGTCATTTTCCTGGCTACGGCGCTGCTAGACAGACAGCCCCAAGATATTGAAACCTGGCGCTATAGCCAGTTTATTCAGGAAGTGCAGCAGCAGAACGTAAAGCGCGTGGAAATTAGCGCCGACCGCTCTCGCGCCCGCGTTACTCAGGAAGATGGCGAAAAGGCGATCGTCAACCTGCCAAACGACCCGGCGCTGCTGGATATCCTGACCGACAACAAGGTGGATATCCTGGTTACTCCGCCTTCGGATGACGGCGTAGTGGCTCGCGTCCTCAGCACGCTGCTAATTCCCTTCTTGCTTTTGGCAGTGTTGTTTTTCGTGCTGCGCCGCGCCCAGAATGGCCCCGGTAGCCAGGCGATGAACTTTGGCAAGTCCCGTGCCCGCGTGCAGATGGAGCCACAAACCCAGGTCACCTTTGGCGACGTGGCGGGTATTGAGCAAGCCAAGCTGGAACTGGCAGAGGTGGTGGACTTCCTGAAGAATGCCGATCGCTTTACGGCTGTGGGCGCAAAGATTCCTAAGGGTGTGCTGCTGGTAGGCCCGCCAGGAACGGGTAAGACGCTGCTGGCTCGTGCCGTTGCGGGTGAAGCAGGGGTGCCTTTCTTCTCTATCTCTGGTTCCGAGTTTGTGGAAATGTTCGTGGGTGTGGGTGCGTCTCGCGTCCGCGACCTGTTTGAGCAAGCTAAGTCCAATGCGCCTTGCATTGTGTTCATTGATGAAATTGACGCAGTGGGTCGTCAGCGGGGCGCAGGTCTGGGCGGCGGCAACGACGAGCGTGAGCAAACGCTGAACCAGTTGCTAACGGAAATGGACGGCTTCGAGGGCAACACGGGCATCATCATCATCGCGGCGACGAACCGCCCCGATGTGTTGGATGCGGCGCTGCTGCGTCCTGGCCGCTTCGACCGTCAGGTGGTGGTGGATCGTCCCGACTATGCGGGTCGCCTGGAAATCCTCAACGTCCATGCCCGTGGCAAAACCCTCTCGAAAGACGTAGATCTGGAGAAGATCGCCCGTCGGACACCTGGTTTTACGGGTGCTGATCTGGCAAACCTGCTGAACGAAGCCGCAATTCTCGCCGCCCGCCGCAATTTGACGGAAGTGTCGATGGACGAGGTGAACGACGCGATCGATCGCGTACTCGCTGGGCCCGAGAAGAAAGACCGCGTGATGAGCGAAAAGCGCAAGTCGCTGGTGGCCTATCACGAAGCTGGACACGCTCTAGTGGGTGCGCTGATGCCTGATTACGATCCGGTGCAGAAGATCAGCATCATTCCTCGCGGTCGTGCAGGCGGCTTGACCTGGTTCACCCCCAGCGAGGAGCGGATGGATTCGGGCTTGTATTCTCGTTCTTATCTGCAAAACCAGATGGCAGTCGCCCTCGGCGGTCGCGTAGCTGAGGAAATTATCTTCGGCGAAGAGGAAGTGACCACGGGTGCGTCTAATGACCTGCAACAGGTGGCGCGGGTGGCGCGGCAGATGGTGACACGCTTTGGCATGAGCGATCGCCTTGGGCCGGTGGCGCTGGGTCGTTCTCAAGGCGGCATGTTCCTGGGACGCGACATCATGGCCGAGCGCGACTTTTCGGAGGAGACAGCCGCTGCGGTAGATGACGAAGTTCGCAACCTGGTGGATCAGGCCTATCGCCGTGCCAAAACCGTGCTGATGGAAAACCGCGCAGTCCTTGATCAGCTTGCCCAAATGCTGATCGAGCGCGAAACGGTGGACTCTGAAGAGTTTCAAGAACTGCTGGCCAACAGCGACGTAAAAATGGCGGCGATCGCCTAGTTTCGTCCAACCCACCGTTCAAACCTGAAGGGGGCGCATTCCTGCTAGGGGTGCGCCTTTTGTCGTGGCTCATGAATCGGGAGTCGCCTTGCCAAGCAAAATCCTGACCCTGAAACCGTTCTATTCCTGGATTCCTAGCTCCGCCACCACAATTTCAGCCAGCTTCTCGGCGGCTCCGGGCTTGCCCCGCACTCGGCGCAGGCGATCGCGCACGGCATCTCGCGTTTCGGGATGGGCCAGCCAGTCCAGCGCCAGGGTCGAAATATCCTCAGGCTTCAGGTTGCCCACCAGTTCCGGCACAATCGCCTCCCCTGCCCAGAGGTTGGGCCAGGCCAGCAGCCGAGACTTGCGGAGAAACCACCCATTGATGAGTTTGGCGATCGCCCCACCCACCCCTGGCAAGTTGGCCAAAAGCCCTGGAATACCGTCCCAGGCTCGCATTGCATCTAGTTGCTGCGTTGGCAGAAACACAATCATTGGCACCGCCAGCGCTCCCAGTTCCGCTGTATTGGCTCCCACCGTTGTCAGGCAAAGCTGGCATCGTTGCAGCAGGTCATAGGCCGGAAACGGAGTCCACAGGCTGATTTGCAGACCGCCCTCAGTTTTCAGGGTGGGGCAATGGGCCGGAAAGGGGCCGCTGGGATCAGCCGCAGGCAGCAGGCGGGCCGAAACTGCGCCAAAGTAGTGGGCGATCGCATTTTGCTCTGGGTCAGCAAATCGGGCCAGCGTGTCCAAGTCCAGCGTTGGCGCAACCGGAATGACGAATTGCACATCCGAGCGGGCAGCGTGGATTTGCTGGGCGATCGCCAAACAAAGCGGCACCCCCTGAGCTAGTTTGGCGGGCTTAGAGCCAGGCAACAGCCCTACCAGCGGCGTATCCATACTAGGCAGGGCTGGAACGTCTAATAGCCCCTCTGAAGCAGTTGAGTCCTCCACTTCCCTCCCCGCATTCACATCCGCCATCAGGTCGCCAATGACGGTGAACTTGTGGGCATATTGCGCGGGGGCACGGCTGGCTACCGCTGCATTCATGACGGCAAAGCGGTCAATCCAACCGTGCCAGCGGGTTTCCCACTCGCCATAGATCACCGTGCGATAGCCCAGTCGCTTGCCGATTATCACCGGATAAAGCTGGTCACCGCCAAGAAACAGCACCACGCCGCGATCGCCCCAGTCCCAGCCGTCTGCCGTTTTGCCCCACAGCAAGAACGGGAAAAAATGCACCGCCGCCTGAATTCGGTCGATTTCAGGATAGCACTGGGCGATCGCCCCCTCGCGCCCCGTTGCATTGGGGCAGGGCGACAGCACCAGCGAGATCCGTACCTGTGAGCGGCTTTGTCCCAGTTTTATCCGCAGCGCCCGCAGCACCGGACGTACCCAAGTCGCTAGTTCGCCAGGGCCATTGGAGAGAATGAGGAGGTCTAGGGGCATCGGCGGGTGAGAGGGAGACAGATGAGAGAATCAAGCGCTTGCCTGAGTCCCTATTGGAATTTGGAGACAGGCTCATATTCTGGTCATTCCATCATCGCATCCTCCCCTCACCTCCAAACTTCTACAAAACCTGCACCGAATTCGTCACCTCGCCCTCCAAATCCGGGCACTCTCAAAGCAGGGCAAGTTATAATTTCTGCGGATATACCGCAAACTTTCTTTATGAGCAGCCCTTTGGTTCACGCATTTTTTGTCGGTCGAGCGCTAGCCGAAACTCTGACCGAGCAAGCCAGCAACCTGGCATCTACGCTGGTCAGCGAGGCTGGCAAATTTGATGCCGAACAGCGCGATCGCCTCCGACAGTTTACCGAAACGGTGCTGGAAAAGGCGAATCGGGAAGCTGCCCAGGCCAGTCAGGGACGCTCCTATGCAGCGAATGTAGCCGGAGAAGACCTGCAAGCACTGATCGACGACCTGCGGGCCGAAATTGCCCAACTCCGCACCGAGCTTCAGCGCTACCGCAGCCGCTCTGGTATCTAGCCTGGTGGTTCCTTTGGGATATTTGGTGCTTTGATCTCCAATGATTTTACCTCCGGTGCTTTTATAGAAGACATGCTCTGGTTTTTCTAATCTCGATTTTCGGTTTTCCAAGGTCGCGCTCCTGCCCGGTGTTCTGTTGTTTTTGAGAAGCCTGTCGCGTGTCTGCCCGTTTTAACGATGCTATATCCCCAGACTGGAGTGCCGAATCTGCTGCACCGCCCGTCTCGCACGGGGTCGCCCCAACTGGTCAGACTCCACAGGCTCCCTTCTCCAAATCTTCTGCTACCGCTCCTTTCACCCCCTCGGAGGCCGCAACGGTGACTTCGCCCATCGACAGCGGTAAATCCTACTCCTCTAATGCCTACCGCTGGAACCGCAAAAGCTACTCGCGGCAGCGGCGCTATGTGGATATCTGGACGTTTGTTTTGCAACTGCTGACGGCGCAATGGGCCTACAGCAAACCCTGGACTTATCCCGGCGGCATGACCGAAGAAAGCCAGGCCATCCGCCGCCGCAAGCTTGCCGTCTGGATTCGCGAAACCCTGCTCGACCTAGGGCCGACTTTCATCAAAGTGGGACAGCTTTTTTCCACCCGCGCTGACCTGTTTCCAGTGGAATACGTCGAAGAACTCTCGAAACTGCAAGACCGGGTGCCAGCCTTCGGCTACGAACAGGTCGAGGAAATTATCTGGCAAGAACTGGGCAAGGGCATTCCCGAACTCTACCGCAGCTTCGACCCGATTCCCATTGCCGCCGCCAGTCTGGGCCAGGTGCATCGAGCGCAGCTTCACTCCGGCGAGGAAGTCGTGGTCAAGGTACAGCGGCCAGGTCTGGCAAAGCTGTTTGACATCGACCTGAAGATTCTCAAAGGCATCGCCCACTATTTTCAGCGGCACCCCAAGTGGGGGCGCGGACGCGATTGGTTGGGCATCTACGACGAGTGCTGCCGCATTCTGTGGGAAGAGATAGACTATCTCAATGAAGGGCGCAATGCCGATACGTTTCGGCGCAATTTTCGCCACGAAGACTGGGTAAAGGTGCCTCGCGTCTACTGGCGCTACAGTTCGCCCCGCGTCCTAACGCTGGAGTATGTGCCGGGGATCAAAATCAGCCACTATGAAGCACTGGAGGCGGCGGGGCTAGACCGCAAGACGCTAGCAAAACTTGGGGCGCGGGCCTACTTGCAGCAGCTTTTGGACAAGGGCTTCTTTCATGCGGACCCGCATCCGGGCAATATTGCGGTTAGCTCCGATGGGGCGCTGATTTTCTACGACTTTGGCATGATGGGCCAGGTGCAGCCTGTGACCCGCGAAAAGCTTATGAATACGTTCTTTGGCATTGCCCAAAAGGACGCAGATAAAGTGGTGGAGGCGCTGGTGTCGCTGGGGGCGCTGTCGGTGTCGGAAGATATGGGGCCGGTGCGGCGCTCGATCCAGTATATGCTGGACAACTTTATGGACAAGCCGTTTGAAACGCAGTCTATCAGCGCCATCAGCGATGATTTGTATGAAATTGCCTACGATCAGCCCTTCCGCTTTCCGGCAACGTTTACGTTTGTGATGCGGGCCTTTTCCACGCTGGAGGGGGTGGGCAAGGGCCTTGATCCAGAATTTAATTTTATGGAGGTCGCAAGACCCTTTGCGATGCAGATTATGGCCAATGGAAATGGTTCGGAGACGGGTGGGCTGCTGGAGGAATTTAGCCGTCAGGCAGCCCAGGTGAGCAGCTCGGCGCTGGGGCTGCCGCGCCGCATTGAGGATACGATCGAGCGGCTGGAGCGGGGAGACATTCGCCTGAGGGTGCGATCGCAGGAGACGGATCGCGTTCTGCGCCGCCTGAGTAACGTTAACATGGGGACTAATTACGCTCTGTTGGCTGGTGCATTTACGTTATCGGCAACCCTCTTACTGGTGAATAATCTGATTTGGGTGGCGGCGCTGATGGCAGTTCCAGCGGCGATCGCCCTGTTTGCCTGGGTGCGCCTAATGATCCGCATTGACCGTGCCGACCGCATGTTCTAAGGCATTTCTTATGGTTTCATTAACCCCGAGCGTCTGTGTTTTACCCTACTGAGTCTCATCTCTCCGTCCGCTGCCTCGATTATTTCGATTATGAAGTGCCTTTTCACCGGAATTACTGACCCGGGACTGCTCCGCAGCGTTAATCAGGACGCTTACTACATCGACCCCAGCGGCCGATTTTTCATCGTGGCAGACGGCATGGGCGGACATGCGGGCGGGCAGGAGGCAAGCCTGATTGCCACCAAGATGATTCAGAACTATCTGGACTCTCACTGGACTTCCGGAGAGGACTCGCGGACGCTATTGGAGCGGGCTTTTTTGATAGCCAATCGGGCGATTGTTCAGGATCAGTCTCGGCATCCCGAACGGTCGGACATGGGCACGACGGCCGTGGTCGTGATGTTTCGCAACGGTCAGCCCTGGTGTGCCCATATCGGCGATTCGCGCCTCTATCGCCTGCGAGGAGCCAAGCTTGAGCAACTTACTGAAGATCATACCTGGGTGGCCCGCGCCATGAAGGTGGGTGACCTTACCCCGGATCAGGCCCGTGTGCATCCGTGGCGACATATCCTGTCCAAATGCCTGGGGCGGGAAGATCTGCGACAGATTGACGTGCAGCCCATTGATGTGCAGGGGAGCGATCGCCTCTTGCTCTGTAGCGACGGACTGACGGAAGAGCTATCGGATCACCTGATTGCCTTTCACCTCAAGTCGATTCGCGCCTGCGACAAGGCGGCGGCAGCTCTGGTCAACGCCGCCAAGGACAAGGGCGGGCGCGATAATATCACCGTCGTAATCGTGGCGATGGACAGTCAGCCGCTGTCAGACCTTCCCACCACGTCGCCCTAGGCAACTTTATTTTTGGCAACTTTATTTTTTATTTTCCGAACAACCTCGTTCACCGCCCGCTGTCCATTGTGGGTTGACCGCCACCCCTTCAGCCTCACTGCCGCAACGATTTGCAATGCAAAGGGCAACACCAAGAGCGATCGCAGCAGCAGTCTTCTTGCTAAGCTCGGCCGGGTGCAGGTAGAAACACTTAAGCACATAATCCGGCTTGGTCGGAAACCAATACTATCAGCTACCGCTAACTTGGGAGACAACTGCAATCCGGTGGTGATAGAGCTGTGATTGGGAAAATGCACTTTTAAGATTCTCACAGCAAATAAGTCGTAAAAGATCCCAAGTCATAACGAATCAAACAACTATGGAACAATGATTGATAAATGATAAAAAATTGATTAAGTTAGGTGCTGTATTAGGAGTTCCCTTCAGTCACATAACGGTCAGGGTTCCAGAGACAGACAGGGCCTTGGAGAGCTTGAGACTGCTCTAGGCAGAAATTTTCAGGCGTTCAACCGACTGTTCGGCTTGAGCAGCGAATGATTTGCAACGCTGGACTGCGGTTTGAGGGATGGGAAAAATCTCGAAGTCGAAGCAGCAAAAGTTCTCTAGGAAAAGGGTCAAAGTTTTGACTGGCGTTTGGATATCACCAATGAGTTCCCAACATTTTCCAGAAGACTGGTGTGACAATTGAGCCTTTCAACTCAAGCCATCCACAAATGGAACAGTTGAGAAACAGCACCCTTTCAATCTCTGTTCAACCTTAGTATCCCCCCTTGCAACTAGATTGCAACGCTTTGCCCGATCGTGCTTTCATGTCTCAAACACTCAGAATTTGTCAAAAACTCAAGACATAATTTCATGATTCCTGCTGGGCTGAGTGATGTGAGCGATGATCCAATGAGACTGAATTCCAATGAACCCCAAGCCTTACTGCAATCAGCCTTACGACAACCAAGGATGCGCCCTATGTTGCTGCACATACCGCAATTTGCGAAGAACCCGGTCAGGGCATGGCATCTTGTTGCTTTAACCAGAATCACCACAGCGAGCAATACAGACTTTGTAAGCGCGGCTTTACCGGCGATAAACCTGGGAGACGCAGTGGGGTCGAGGAGGTAGGGAATGGCTGCACGCTGGCTTGGACTATTGGGGTGGGACAGTATCGGGCAGTTTTATAAGGGAGCAAGTCTGGGCATGGGGTCTGCTGCGTCTTCGTTTATCCCACATGGACACTGCTATTTGTGGCAGCCGGGGCTGGTTGGGCTACATGTCGGTTCGGATGTGCTGATTGCGCTGGCATATTATTCCATTCCGCTGACACTGTACTACTTTGTTCGCAAGCGAAAGGATTTGCCCTTTAACGATATTTTTCTGCTGTTTGGCGCGTTTATCGTGGCCTGCGGTACGACGCATTTGCTGGAAGTGTGGACGCTGTGGCATCCAGACTACTGGCTGTCGGGTTCGATTAAGCTTCTGACCGCAGGCATATCCCTATTTACAGCAAAAGAGCTGTTTTCAATTGTGCCTAATGCACTGGCGCTGCCTAGTCCGACTCAGCTAGAACAGGCAAACCAGGAACTCCAGGCGCAGATTGCCGAGCGCATGGCGATTGAGGCAGAGCTGAAATGCCATCAGGCCCAGCTCGAAGATCGGGTGGCGGAGCGTACAGCCCAACTCGAAGCTTCGAATCATCAGATGGAAGAACTGCTGCATCGAGAGCAAGAAGCCCGCAGCCAGACTGAGCAAGCCCGCACCGAAATTCAGCGCTACGCCAATCGCCTAACGCTGGCGCTGGATGCCGCAGAGATGGGCTTTTGGGAATGGGATATCGATTCTAATCGGATTACGGGTACGCCGCAGTTTGCCAGGATTTTGGGGCGCGAACCGTCCAGTCTGGAGAATTTTGGCGTGGAGGACTGGAAAGCCCAGATTCTTCCTGAAGATCGGGCCTTGGCTGCCTCGGTGACAGAAGCGGCGATCGCCCAGTGCCAGACCTTTCGCTGCGAATATCGCCTAAGGCATCCCAACGGCAGCCTGCGCTGGGTCAACTCGGTGGGTCGCTGCGAGTACGATGCAGACGGGCAGCCCATGCAAATGTCGGGCGTGCTGATCGACACGACCCAGCGCAGGCTCGATGAAGCCAACCTCCGCGAAAGCGAAGAGACGACCCGCCGACAGCTTGCAGAAATTGAGGCGATTTACACCACTGCGCCGATTGGTCTGTGCGTGTTTGACACTCAGTTTCGATATGTGCGGCTGAATGACTTTCTGGCAGAAATCAACGGCATCCCCATCGAGGATCACTTGGGCAAAACGGTTTGGGATATCGTGCCAGAACTGGCCGAGCATCAGGAACGGGTTTTGAGGCAGGTTGCCAGCACGGGACAACCCGTTCTCAACCTGGAGGTGCAGGGAGAAACGCCGCTGAAACCGGGCGTGCTGCGCGACTGGCTGGCGAATTACTATCCCCTGTGGGGGCTAGACGGCAACTTGCAGGGCATCAACGTCACGGTGCAAGAAGTAACGGAGCGCAAGCGCGACGAACGAGAGCTAGAGGCGCGAGCGCAGGAGTTGGCTCAGTTGAACCTGCTGCTGGCGCAAAGTACGGCGCAAGTGCGCGAACGCAATCAGGAGCTAGACCAGTTTGCCTATGTGGTGTCCCATGATTTGAAAGCGCCGCTCCGGGCGATCGCCAACCTCGCCTACTGGATCGAAGAAGACTTAGACGATTCCCTACCAGACGAAACCCGGCAGCATCTCACCCTGATGCAAAGCCGCGTCCGCCGGATGGAGGGGCTGATCAACGGGCTGCTGGAATATTCTCGCATTGGTCGCTCTGATACGACGACGGAAACCGTCAACCTGACGACGCTGCTGCATGAAGTCATTGATTTGCTCGACCCGCCGGACACCGTGCAGATTCTTGTCCCTGAAGATTTGCCAACCCTGACGACCAAGCCGCTGCTGCTCAGCCAGGTGTTGGCAAACCTGATTGGCAATGCCATCAAACACCGCGATCGCCCGGATGGACGGGTTGAAGTCACCGTTGCCGATCAGGGCAGCCATCTTCGATTCACCATTACAGATGACGGCCCCGGCATCGACCCCTGCTATCACGATCGTATCTTTGCCATTTTCCAAACGCTAAAGTCCAAAGACGATCAGGAAAGCACGGGCATCGGCCTATCCATCGTCAAGAAAATCATCGACACCGAGGGCGGCGAGATTCACCTGGAATCTGAGCTGGGTCAAGGAACCACGTTTTGGTTTACCTGGCCGAAGGGTGGGATGGAGTGAGGGCGGATGGAGTGATAGGGTTAGCAAAGTAGCAGCCTTCAAAACTTTATCCCGCTCTCCCTCTCCCGTCTGCCCAATCCTTGCCCATGCACGCTGCCGACACTGCGATCGCCCATCTCCAAGCCCACAAGTCTGCCTGGGCAACTTTGCCGATTCCGGCGCGGCTAGACTTGCTGCATCGCTGTATTGCGGGAACGGTGGCAGTAGCAGAGGATTGGGCGATCGCCGCTTGCCACGCCAAGGGTATTGATCCCAATGCGCCGCTGGCAGGCGAGGAGTGGCTGTTGGGGCCCGTGGGCCTGCTGCTAAACTTGCGGCTGCTGATTCAGGCATTGGCAGCCGGTGGGCAGCCGCGTCCTGTGTCCATGCGATTGCGGGCAGACGGGCAGCAGGTAGCTCAGGTGTTTCCTGATAATCCGCACGATCGGCTGATGTGGCTGGGGTTTCGGGGCGAGGTGTGGATCGAGCCAGTCCAGCCCGCCAGCCAGGGGCGAGTTTACCGGCCGGGTGGCAACTCAACTGCGGGCGTGGCGCTGGTGCTGGGGGCAGGCAATGTGTCGGCGATCGCCCCGATGGATGCGCTGTCGAAACTCTTTGCCGAAAACCAGGTGGTGCTGCTCAAGCTCAACCCGGTGAATGACTATGTAAAGCCGTTTCTGGAAACTGCCTTGCAGCCCCTCATCGAGGGCGGGTTTCTGGCAATGATCACCGGAGATGCAGCAGTGGGCGCATTCCTTTGCCAGCACGAAGGCATCGACACGATTCACGTCACCGGATCGCACCACACCCACGATGCGATCCTCTGGGGCAACACGCCCGCAGAACAGGCCGAGCGCAAGGCAGCGAATCATCCCGCGATTGCCAAGCCTGTCACTTCAGAACTGGGCTGCGTCACGCCGATTTTGGTGGTGCCCGGTCGCTGGTCGGCTGGCGATTTGCAATACCAGGCGCAGCACGTCGCCAGCATGGTCGCCCACAACGCCAGCTTTAACTGCGTCGCAGGCAAGGTGCTGGTGCTGGCCAAACATTGGCCGCAGCGAAACGACTTTTTGGCGGCGCTGAAGGCGGCGCTGGCTGCCACACCCGCCCGCAAGGCCTACTATCCTGGCGCACAGGATCGCTACCAGGCGTTTCTCGATCGCTACCCGCAGGCGATCGCCCTCGCGCCCCGTACACCTGATATCGTACCCTGGACGCTAATTCCCGATGTGCCCCCCAGTCCCGGCGAGTATGCCCTGACGACGGAAGCCTTTTGCGGCGTGCTGGCCGAGGTCAGCCTAGACGCGGGCGACACCGCAGCGTTTTTGCAACAGGCCGTAGACTTTGCTAATGAAACCCTCTGGGGTACGCTGTCCTGCGTAATGCTGATCGACCCGGCAACGCGACGACAGAATGCAGAGGCGGTGGATAGGGCGATCGCCCAACTGCGCTATGGCAATATCGGGATTAACGCCTGGACAGGCATGAACTTCCTGCTCAGCGCCCTCACCTGGGGGGCTTTTCCTGGCAATCCCCTCAGCGACATCGGCTCCGGTCGCGGCTTCGTTCACAACGCTTACCTGTTTGACCATCCTCAAAAATCTGTGGTCTACGCCCCGTTCCACATTCGCCCCAAGCCCATCTGGTTTGCCAACCACCGCACCTTGCAGCAGGTGGCGCGGCGCTATGTGGCATTTTTGGAAAGACCCGGCTGGAAACGGCTGGCACAAGTGGCGATCGCTGCTTTGGGTGGGTAATTTCGATTTTGGATTTTGGATTTTGGATTTTGGATGGTCTGTCTAACGTCTGCGGGGTTTCCAGCCGCTTTAGCCACAGTGCCATCTCAAGCGTCATTTCAGAGAATCGACCGAACCGAAGCGGTTCGAGCGCCAAAAAATCGAGCGCCAAAAAATCGAGCGCAAAATAAGCACAAAAATAGACGGCTGATGCAGAAAAAGCCTAGCATCAAGCCGTCCAGAGAGAGTCGATTTTAGAATGCTGATCTTTGATTTTGGCAACTGCGGATTTCCCGACCAATCCAGGCCGTTCAGCCCAGAGCTTCAATCCAAAATCTAAAATCTAAAATCGCCTAAATTGCCTAAATCGCAGTGGCGATCGCATTTCTCGGTCGATAATCCGATCCCTGCTTGTTTGCACAGAAGCCCAAATCAACCGATTGTCCTGGCTGCAAGCGCTGTCCCCAACTCGGCGGCGAAACGGTATACCGCGTACCCTGACGGCTAAAGGTGCCATTCCAACTCTGGTTGATCGTCGCCTGGTTCATATCAAACGTCAGCCGCCAGTTGTTTACCGCGCTGCGGCCCTGGTTTGCCACCCGAATGGCAGTACAGAAACCAGTCTGCCAGTCTGACTGCATCGTTATGCTAGTGCTGAGTCCAGATGAGGGATTAGGACTCGGCGATGGGCTGGGCGAGGGGCTGGGGCTAGGCGACGGACTCGGCGACGGCCTGGGTGACGGACTCGGACTGGGCGATGGGCTGGGACTGGGCGACGGACTGGGCGATGGACTCGGACTCGGCGACGGACTGGGCTTCGGAGTCGGGCTGGGGCTGGGTGATGGACTGGGGCTGGGTGATGGACTCGTCCCCGGCGCAACCCCCGGCACGGGCAGCAATTGGTTCAAAAGTTGCTGCTTGTCCGCATGAATCGTCTGCCAGTTGTCTTGCAAGATGCCGCCTGTGTCGCCGCTATTCGGGTTCCAACTCCAGTAGGCGAAATGAAGCTGATTTTGCCCAATGAAATTGACAAACTGGCGCTGCCAAATCCCTTCTTTGGATCGGGTATCGACCTGTCTGCCGCCAAACTCGCCTACAAAAATCGGCGCGATGCCTTCGCGGGCAATATAGTTGAACCCGATCTCCCAGCGCTCATACAGATTTTGGGGAAAGCTGGGTTCATTAAACCAACTTTGGTTGTAAACTCCTGCGCCATACTCGTGAGGAGAGTACACCAGTTTATTGGGACGGGTCAGGCGCACGGGATAGTTTCGCACACCCTCCAGATTGCCGCCCCACCAGTGAACCGCAAGCCGCTGACCCGGTACGTTTTTCTCCACGCCTTCGACTACGATCAGCCAGTTGGAGTTCACGTTCAAAATGCTGTTTCCGGCTCGCTCGGCGGCCAATCGCCAGTCGGTGGACTGGTCGCCTGTGCCCCAGCTTGCTCGACCGTGTGGCTCGTTTTTGAGGTCGGCCCCAATAACGTTCGCCTGGTTTCGATAGCGGTTTGCCAGCATCGTCCAGGTGCTGATCCAGTCCTGCTCCGTAAAGCCATCGCCGTACCATAGTTCAGGAATGCGCTGGTCATTCAGCCGGTGGCAATCTAGCAGGATCATCAAACCCTGGCGCTGGGCTTCCTGAATCACCAGATCCATGACTTCGAGGGGCGTTTTGCCCTGCAATTCGCGGTTGCTGCCGATGGAAAAATCCACGCCGCTGATGGTTTGCGATCGCAGCGATTGAATCGAGAACGGCAGGCGAATCACGTTGTAGCCGAGGCTGCGAATCTGCGCCAGCATTTGCTTATAGTCGCGGGCCCAAAGTCCATGCGGCGCGTGGGTTTCTGTCTCGATGCCAAACCAGTTCACCCCGCGCAGCAGAATCGTTTTGCCCGAAGCGTCGAGAATCTGTGAGCCACGGGTCGAGAGCGGAGTTTGTACGACTGTAGAGGCGATCGCCACGGGTGAATCCGACAACCCCGACGGCAGCAGGCGGAGCGTAAAGCCAACCGTGAGTAAGAGTGATAAGCCAAACAGCAGCAGCCCCTTAAAGCGCCTGCCTAGCCTCCATTGCTGTTTGGTCAAAAACCCTTCTGCGTCTTGATGTCCCCTCTGGCGTCGTCCTCCCCGATTGACCAACCCACCTCGAAAGATCTGCGTGAGTTTTCTGCTCATGGTTATTAAGTCCTCCATCGAAAGACGTATTGGAGAGTGAAAGACACTCAGAAGATGTACCGCCTGATTCAAAAATGACCTCTTTCCTCTACATAGGTTTCCGCAAAACTCCGGGAAGCTTGAATTCTTCCTAAAGCAAGATTCAAGTTTTGATAAAGAAACCTAATTCGGTGATTCTTCGGATGATTTCACCACAGAAAGTACTTAGGAGGATTTCGGGAGAATTCTCTGTGCGGCATGTATTTATCCAGAAATCCCCATTGCTTTGAAGATTGATGTAGAGATTCAAGTGGAGATTGAACATGAGCCAAATAATTCTCTGAAAATCAGTGCTTCATGCTTGCTTTATTTTTCACGTATTTGATAAAGCTTTGGAAAAATGTTTGAAAAGAATCCGAAAAGCTTCCAGTAAATTGAAGTATCAATATTCAAGAGATGGAATTTCCGAATCCAGTATTATTCCAGTATTTATTGATGGGCGATCGCCCCCTATTGCCAGGAACTTGAAAAGTTTGCAAAACCACATTTTTATCTAATCTTTTTTATCTAATCTTATACAGTTTTTATCAAAAACATCAGGTTTGCATCCACTCGATGGATGGCATAGCATAATTAGCTCCCTGCATCAGTTCAGGATCTGTTCCATAGAAACCTCTGCCTCTGGCAAAAGACATACTGATGCAAGTTAACTAAAGCGTCTGTTTTTTGCTTTAGATCATTTCTGTCTCAGGTGGCGAAATGAGTGTTTATATAGAGCGCGATATGAAAGTTTACTTGAGCTTTAAACGCAAGACTGTACTCTTTACGAAAGGCATACCCAAGCCCCTTGGTCTACGGGTTAGTCTTGTAAGTAAGCAGATGTCTTCCCAAACTTTAGCCGCCAGGGTATCGTTACGCAGCAAGGGTTGTACCACGACTTGAAAGTGGGCATGTCTAATTAGGGATGACAATTTCACGTAGTTAGCCGCTTCTATGTTTCTGTTGTTTTTTGGTTCCTGAACTATGAGCTTTCCACGTACTTTATTGTCTTCGTCACTGCTCGCAGGTGTTGTGTTTTCGGCAGCTACGCTTCCTATGGCTGCGATGGGTTCTCAGCCCCTAACGGTTCACTTAGAAAACCAGCCCATTTTCGCAGGGCAACTTAAGGAGCTATCGGGGCCCTACCTGGGGCTTGCAACGGCGGTCAGTCTGGGTGCTGGCGTGACGGCTCTGGCGCTGTTGAACTGGAGCAACTCTTCTCGGAAGCTGAGCAAAGCGGAAGATGAAGTTTCTGATCTTCGTCAGAAGTTGAGAGACAAGGAGAATGAGTTAGAGAGCCTGCGATTTTCGGAGGCGCGGCTGGCTTCGGCAGGTCTGGAGTCTTTCCTGGATGAGGTGGAGACTGTTTCTCCTGCGGCTGAACTGCTTCAGCACTCGCTGGCGCAGGTCGAAGTGGAACAGCGAGCCACGGTTGCGGTTGGCAAGCAAGCAGAATTAGTCAGCCTTGAGCCAATCAAGCGCTATGCGGTTTCTGCCGAGGCGGCTCAGCCTGCTTCTCTCGAAGCGACGGTCGAAAGTGTGTCTCAGGCGCTAAAGGGTGCGGACAGCCCCGCTCAGATCGACGACTTGCTGAATCATCTGAAACAAATGATGGCTCAGATGGAGAATCTGAAAGCAGAGCAGCCCGCGCAAAAGCAGCAGACCCGCTTTACTCGTGTGCCCAACACGGTATGGCAACAGCAGCGCCTTGCGTCCTAATCTGTCTGTAAGCCAGGTTCGTCTCTCATCTTTGCTCTAATTTGTCTCTGATTTAGAATCCCTGCTGGGTAAGACCTTGCGGGGATTCACGCTTTTTAGCACATTGCCCCACAAAAACCGGACTAGGGCTTCAGCAGCGTGGCCGACCACAAGCGGGAAAGGGGTAGACCGACTTGGCGATGGGCCGCCTCGATGAGTGCCGGATCGGGCGCATTGAGTTCCGACAGGATCAGGGTTTGGGCTGGCGAAACGTGCGATCGCACCCATTCTACGCCCTGCTCTGCATAACAAGGCAGCAAGCGCTGGGTGATCACTTGCCACTGCGCCTGCTGCTCTGGCTCCGAAAGTCCCCCTGGATAGGCGATCTCGACCACCACCAGCGCAGACTCGTTCCACACAGGCGGAATACCCTCCGGTTCGCGGAGATGGTCAACCCACATCTTCTCAAAGGGAACATAAGCCGTGCGGTAGGACATACGGACGGCTTCGGCATCGGGAGCCTCAAAGCTGCAAATCATGCGGTGGCGATCGCCCGACAGCAGGGAATATCGCCAGGTTGCATTTCGCGCTGCCAGACAGGGAAACACTCGATTTCCTTCGTCTGCCAGAACCTCTGGCGTGATGGGATCGGGGCGATCGGTTTCAACAATGATGAGGGTCATGGCGCTTTTTCCAGAGCAACGGCATGGGGATGCATTAGGGCCATCTGGTGTCGGGTTTGGGTAACGGCAGCGCGGGCGCGGCGGCTGAGATCGGCAACGCTGATTTGCGGATAGAACTGCTGGAACAGGTCACTTGCCTGCTGCCGGGCCGCGGCGACAGCGTTGCGGTCGGCAGCGCTTTCGGCGACTCGCAGCCAGCCTTGCACCAGCAGCGCCCACGCCAGCGTCACATCGACGGGCTGATTAATTGCCTGAGCTTCGGACAGCGCCACGGCTGCTTTCTCAATGGCTTGGGTGGGGCGATCGCTCGCCAAATCAACCTCAGCGGCACTACTCAGCAAATACGATAGCATTCGGCGATTGTCGAGCTGTCGCAGGACAGCGATCGCCTGATCGAGTGCCGCCGCTGCATCGGTTTTTTGCAAATGATATCGGGCGAGGGCTGTCAGCGCATCTGCTACGGCGGCTTCACTGCCCTGGCCCTGAATCTGCGAGGCAACGGTGGCGATCGCCTGACTATAGGCCAGCGCTGCCACCGGGTTTCCTGCTTCCAGTTCTGTCATCGCGAGATAGGTCAGTACCCAGCATTCGCGCCAATGATCCTGCTCCTGCTGCGCGATCTCGTAGGCCCGTTGCAGCAGTGCCCGCCCCTCGTCATAGTCGCCCGTGTGCAGTCGCACGCGACCCAGCCCGCCGTACAAATCCGCCGAATCTTGCCCCACTCGTGCCGCCAGCGATCGCGCCTCTTCCAGCAGCGCCTCTGCCCGCGCCATCTCTCTACCCACTTCCGCCAAACAGGAACCACTGGATGCCAGGGCGCGAGCCGTCATCATGGGATTAGCCGACCGCCCAATTTCCACGACTCGCTTGGAATGTTGCTGCACATAGGCAAAATTGCTGTACTGAAAGTTTAGAATCATCAGCACTTCCAGCCCCGCCATCTCCGCTTCCGAGAGGCCCAGCCGATGGGCTTCTTGCACCAGTTCCTGCACTTCTGCCTCCAGCGGAGCCACCTGTTCGGCAGGAACTCCGGCAAACAGCAGCACTTGCAGCAGTTCGATATGCAGCCGAACGCGGGTGCGCTGATCTAGCACCTGGCAATGCTGAATCCCGCGCAGAGAAAGTTCCGCAGCTTCGGCATAGGCAAATAGTTTGAGCGAATAGTTGGCCGCCGCCAGACACGCCGTGGCTGCCAGAGCGCGATCGCCCCCCAGCGCGGCGTGATGGGCGATTTCTGCCGCCAAAGACGAGTCATGGCTTGCCCGCTGGTGCAGCTTTTGGGAAATCTGGAGATGCAGCAAGCGACGACGGGGTTCCGACAGTTGCCGATAGGCCACCTGCCGCACGATGTCGTGGGCAAAGTCGTAGCGTGTTTTCTGTCCGTGAGAGGCGCTCACCCGAATTAGGCTTTCTCGCTCTAGCTGCTCAATGCCCGTCAGCAGCTTAGACAGCGGTGCATCAGCAATGTCAGACAGCGTGGTGGGATCAAAGGTTCTGCCCAGCGCGGCCGCCCAGGGAATGAGTTCGCGAGCGTAGTCGTCCAGCCGTTGCAGGCGATCGCCAATCAGCAGTTCCAAACTATTGGCGTGGGTTGCTTCGCCTGAGGACATCGCCCGCGCAATTTCCAGCGCAAACAGAGGATTGCCGCCGCTATCGATAAACACCTGCTGCGTCTGCTCTGGCGACCAATCCTGCTCTAGAGGCGCGTAAACACTGCGAATTAGCGCGGCAGTTTGTTCTGGCTCTAGCGGTTGCAGCGGCAGCGTCAGCAAGCGCCGTTCTCGCCGCAGCGCTTGCAATCCTCGCAGCACGGCTGCATTGTCGTCTAGCTCTTTGGTGCGGGCGGTGCAGGCAAAAAAGACGGAATGCTGACTCAGCAGCCGAATGGCATAGTGCAACAGCGATGACGATGCTTCATCGATCCATTGAATATCGTCCAGAACAATCAAAACGGAACGCTGGCTGGAACAGAGCGTGGAAATAAACTGAACCACGCTGTCGAATAGATAGCTGCGATCCGACGGACTGCAATCGGAACTTTGCGATGAAGGATTCGACTCACTGAGTAGGTAAGTCAAATCTTCCAGTATTTGCACGTTGGCATTCGTCACAAACGCACGCAGCGCGTCAATCCACACGCCATAGGGACGCACAATTTCTGCTTCAAAGCCGCGCCCCCACAGGATGCAGTGATTCTGCTGCTGAAACTGCTCCTGAATTGCTTGCAGCAGGCGCGTTTTGCCAATGCCCGGTTCTCCCGTCAGTAGCAGCACCGGGCGATCGCCCAGGGTGTCCAAAGCTGCCTTATCCAGCGAATTCTCTGCCCTCATCCACTGCTGGATGGTGGCCCATTCGTGGGTTCGCCCAATCAGCGGGCTAAGCTGCTGCGCTCCTGATGCAGGAGACAGCAGGGCGGCACTGACCAACGGGCGATCGCCCCCAGAAGCCGTTGCAATACTGCCTGCAAGACTGCCAAATGGCTCATCGTCTGCGTTGAGGATTTGGTCGTACAGCTTGCGGAGGGTGGGGCCGGGGTCAACGCCCAATTCTTCCCGCAGCAGCGTCATACAGTGGTGATAGACCTGGAGTGCGTTGGCGCGATCGCCCTTCAGCCAGTGCAGATGCATCAGCGTCGCGTGAGCGGATTCGTTGAGCGGGTCGCTTCGCAACACCTGCTGAGCATAGGCGATCGCCATATCGTAATCCTGCTGTGCTTTGAGCAGCGTGATGGTCTGCTGCAATGCTCGCTTGTGCGTCTGCTGGAGGCGATCGCGCTCTGGCTCAATCCACTCGTCTGTGCAACTGGGCAGCAAATCGCCTTGGTATAGAGATAAGGCGGCTTCCAGGTGCGATCGCGCGATGTCGGGTTCGGTCGCTTGGGCAGCAAGCTTTACCGCATTCTCAAATTCCGCCACATCCAGAAAAATGGGAGCGCTGGGCGACCATTGCAGCGTTTTGGCATCTGCCAGCAGCACCGTATCTGGTTCTGGTAGGGCTTGTCGCAGATGCGAAAGGGCCTTTCGCAGGTTAGAGCGAGCCTGGGATTCGATGGAATCGGGCCAGAGGTGAAAGGCGAGGCGCTGGCGAGGCTGCGGCGTGTGGCGATGCAGCAGCAGATAGGCCAGGAGAGCCTGTTGGCGATCGCTGCCAATGCCTAACGAAATCTGTCGCTCATCGGTAATGGCAAAGTCTCCAAGCAATTTAATGTGCAACCTGGGAGGCATGGCATCACCCGCTCAAGTGTATCGTTCTGGAACCTCCTGCTGGAACTCCCTTCTGGAGCCCCCTGCAAGTCCGCGTCCAGACGCTTGTCAGGATTCTACCCCATGCCTGAAATGGGCTGGGTTTCTGCGTCAGCGCTGTGGGGCGATCGCTCCATTTTGGCATCCAATCGAGGAACGCCGCTCTGGGGACAACTACGGCTGCACGGTCCCATCTGGCAGAATCGCGCCCTGAAAAACAGCCCCCTCCTGGGTTGCGCCGTCTAGCTTAGCTCCGCTGAGATCGCTGCCGCTAAAGTCGGCATTGCTGAGATTAGCATTGGTAAAGTCTGCGTTCCGCAAGAAAGCATTCTTCAAGCTGGCACCGGAGAGATTTGCACCGCTGAGGTTTGCAGAGGGCAGCGCGGCACGGTTGAGGTCTGCGTTGCTCAGATTTGCGCCGCTGAGGTTGGCGGTGTCTAGCAGCGCTTCGCTTAGATTGGCACCGTTGAGGTCGGCGCTGCTAAGATTGGCGCGATTGAGCTTCGCGCCCTTGAGGTCAGTCTTGGCCAGCACCTTGCCCTGCAAATCGCACTCGATACATTCTTTAGTATTAGCCAGGCGGGCTTGCGGATCAGGACTGGCACAACTGCTGAGGAGCAGAAGAGCAAGGGCGATCGCTCCCAGCCTCACCCCTGTTCGTCCCCATTTTGCAGAGCCTTTCGGAACTGGCCCCAGGCGAGGTAGGGCAACAGCCTCCGGGGGCATTCCAAAACGACGGGCTTTCGCAAGAAACCGACCCCAGTGCGCTTGCCTAGTCTGCATGGATTAATGGATAGCCTTTAGCCTGATAATTTGCCCTTTCGATTCTCTATCACATCGATCGGCATCGTAGCGCTGATCTAGAAATCTTCAGGAAGTTAGCAGTCTCTAGGGAGCGCCCGCGCCAAAATCGCGCCAAACGCCGATCAGCATCCCCTGGATTTGTACATCTGAAGCGGGCTTTTCAATTGGATCGTACTTTGAGTTGGCAGGCTTCAGCGTCACCTTGTTGCCGCGCCGATAAAAATACTTCAGGGTATTGCCCTCTCCTTCGACTCTCGCTGCAACAATCGTGCCGTTCTTGAGCTTGTCTGGCTCTTTCACCGGACGCATGATCACCACGTCGCCATCGGCAATCAGGGCTTCGATCATGCTGTCGCCCGTCACCCGCAGCGCGTAATCTTGCGGCTTGAGCTGCATTCCAGAAATATCGAGAAACTCTGTGTCGCCCGTTGCAGGTTCCAGCGCTCCCCCCGCAAACACTTCACCCCGAATCGGCACGCCCTGAGAAAATCCATGAAGCAGGCGTAGCGTCCGGGCTTTGCCCCGCGTCCAGTCGATGTATCCCTTGTTTTGCAGATGCTCCAAGCGGCTCTGAATCGGCGCGGGCGATCGCAGCCCCATCGCCTGCATCATCTGGCGGATCGAGGGAGCGTGCTGATTTTCGCGGATATATTCGACCAACCAGTCGTAGAGTTCCTGCTGGACTTCGGTTAAGGGTTCCATAGCGCTTTGGGGAAAGGCGAATTGACGAGGAGTGACTTGGAGCTACATCCCTAAAGAACAGGTGTACCAAAACTTTTTCATTCTGTCTAGCCTTTCAGGCAAAAAGACAGCAATATTCACAATTAAATTTGCTTATGATTCGGTTGCGGCTTAGCGAACAGGCTGCCCTGTGCTGCCAGAAACTAGACTAGAAAAAGCCGACGGTTCTCTGGTCTGGCTCACTGGTTCACAGTCCGACCTGCCCACCCGCTCTCTTGCCTATGCGAACGCCCCTGGCCTGGTCAAACCTGACCTATGAACGTCGTCGCCTGCTAACGGCGATCGCCGGCGTGGCGTTTGCGGTGCTGCTGATGTTCATGTTTCGCGGATTTGAGAACGCGCTATACGACAGCCAGGTGCAGTTGCTCAAAGTGCTAAACGGCGAAATTATCGTGGTGAATCGGCTGAAATACACCATGTTTATTCCGGCGCAGTTTGCCCGGCGGCGGCTCTATCAGGCGCAAGCGTTTGATGGCGTGGAGGCGGCCTATCCGCTCTATGTCCGCGATGGCGCTGCCTGGAAGAATCCCGAAACCAAGGCGGTACGTCCGCTGCGGGTGCTGGCGTTTAACCCCAATGACCCGGTGCTGACGATTCCTGAAGTGCTGGCCAGCCAGGAGGCGCTGAAGCTGCCCTGGACGGTGATTGTGGATGAGAAATCGCGGGCAGAGGTGGGGGCTGTGACAGCGGGCACTGTGACCGAACTGGCGGAACAGCAGGTGCGCGTCGTAGGCACCTATGCGCTGGGGACAGATTTTGCCTCTGCCAATGGCAATGTGATTATGAGCGATCAGAATTTTTTGCGCTATTTTGCCAACTTGGGGCCTGAAGAGCAAAGCCGCGACCTCAACACGGTAGACATTGGGCTGCTGAGGGTTCGTCCGGGTGCAGATGTGGATGCGATCGCCCGCACCCTGCGCGACCAATTGCCCAAAGACGTGGCCGTGTTAACCAAGCCAGAGTTCGTAGACATGGAGTTGGATTACTGGCGCAACAACACTGCCATCGGCTTTGTGTTCACGCTGCTAACCATCATGAGCTTCGTCGTGGGCATCATCCTGGTCTACCAGATTCTCTATACCGATGTCGCCGACCACTGGACGCAGTATGCCACCCTGAAGGCGATCGGCTACTCCGACCGATATCTGCTGGGTGTGGTGTTTCAACAGGCGCTTTTACTGGGCGTGATGGGCTTTATCCCCGGCTATCTGATTTCGCTGGGGCTGTATCGGGTCACCGCTAATGCTACGGGACTGCTGATGCAGATGACGCTGGGCCGCGGGCTGAATATCTTGCTGGCGACGGTGGTGATGTGCCTGATTTCGGGGGCGATCGCCATTCGCAAGGTGCAATCGGCCGACCCGGCGGAAGTGTTTGGAAATTAGCGGCTAGAGGCTGGGGGCGAGGTTCTATTGAGTCAGTGGATCACTCACACGCTGCACAGCCCACGGCACAGCCCACTGCGCGACAAAACCACCCATCCCCTACCCATCTGTCTAGGGTCAATCAGCGTGAAATCCGCCCATTCTTCCGATCCCAAGCGCGGGGCGCGTTCGGCAAGCTAAAGGCAGATAGGCAACCGGCCTATCACTTCTAAACCGGAGGCGTTTCATGACCGAATCAATGGCTGGAGCAGCCGCAGAAGCCGCCGCAGGAAGCGGAATGCTGGCGGCATTTTCGGAGGGCTT
The DNA here is from genome assembly GCF_001548395.1 of Leptolyngbya sp. O-77. Lineage (NCBI taxonomy): Bacteria > Bacillati > Cyanobacteriota > Cyanophyceae > Leptolyngbyales > Leptolyngbyaceae > Leptolyngbya > Leptolyngbya sp. O-77. The sequence continues at coordinate 3,229,926 of NZ_AP017367.1, read as the reverse complement.
GTCGAGGGCGATCGCCCTGGCAGGCCAGTCCACTGTCGCGGTTCACGCCCGCCATCGCATGGGGTCGAGCGGCATCCACTGGCGACCGGGCTTTGTGGTCACGGCCGAACACACCATCAAGCGCGAAGACGACATCACCCTGACGCTGCCCAATGGTCAGACCTGCGGCGCAACCCTAGTTGGGCGCGACAATAGCACCGACCTGGCGGTTCTTAAGGTAGAGGAATCGGCCTGTGCAGTGGCGGATCTGAGCGACAGCAGCACCCTCAGCGTGGGGCACATTGTGCTGGCGGCGGGCCGCTCTGCCGAAAATGGCCTCAGCGCCAGCATGGGCGTGATCAGCGCCATCGGCGGCGGCTGGCGCACCTGGCATGGCGGACAAATCGACCAGTTTATCCGTCCCGATGTAACCCTGTATCCCGGCTTTTCTGGCGGGCCGCTGGTGGACATTCAGGGGCGCATCCTGGGCATGAACACGAGCGGCCCCCGACACCTGGCGCTCACCCTGCCGAGCGCAACGGTCAACCGCGTCGTCGAACAGCTTGCCCAGCGGGGGCGCATTTCGCGGGGCTACTTGGGGGTCGGCCTCCAGCCCGTGCGGCTGCCTGCGATGCTGGCTCAGGTGCTGCACCTGCCCCAAACGGCTGGGGTGATTGTGCTGAGCCTGGAGGCTGGTGGCCCGGCAGATGCCGCAGGGATTCTGATTGGGGATGTGCTGGTGTCGCTGGGCGGCGCACCCGTTGGCGACATTGCCGATGTGTATGCCCAGCTTGGCCCAGAACAAATCGGCAAGTCTCTGGTCGCCGAGATCATTCGCGGCGGACGGCGGATGCAGGTGACGATTGGGATTGGCGATCGCCCCTAGAGAGCGCTCCCCTAGGGAACAGCACGCAGCGCAGGGAGAGAAACCATGCAATTAACAGATGAATTAAGGGCGATCGCCCATCGGCTTCAGCAATCGACCGTGCAAGTTCGCAGCGACCAGACCGGAGCCGGATCGGGCGTGATCTGGCAGTCAGACGGACTCATTGTGACCAATGCCCATGTCGTGCGGGGGCGGGTGGCGCAGGTAGAACTGGCCGACGGGCGTGTATTTTCGGCAACTGTGCAGCGGCGCGACTCGGCGCGAGATCTGGCCGCGCTGCGGATTGAAGCCAGGGAACTGGTGGCTGCCCCGGCGGGCGATTTGGCCGCGCTGCAAGTCGGGCAGTTGGTTCTGGCGGTCGGCAATCCGCTGGGCATGGTGGGGGCGTTGACGGTGGGCGTGGTTCATGCTGCCCCTGCCGCAGGTTCCCCTTGGGTGCGGGCGGATGTGCGGCTAGCGCCGGGAAATTCTGGCGGCCCGCTGGCGGATGTGCAGGGGCGCGTCGTAGGCATCAACAGCATGATTGCAGACGGACTGGCGATCGCCATTTCCACTGCCACAGTCCAGCGCTTTCTGAAAAACACAGCGCCCGTCGGCAATCCGCTGCGCCTGGGGGTAACGCTCCAGCCTGTCTGGGTGCCGCGCGATCGCTGGCGCGGGCAAATTGGCCTGCTGGTGCTGGAGGTTTCGCCAGGGGCGGCGGTGACTAATGTCCTGCGACCGGGCGATATCTTACTCAGCGCCAACGAGCAGTTGTTTCGCAGCGCCGAAGATCTGCTGGCCGTGCTGGATGACACGCCCCCTGACAGCACGCTGCGTCTGGAATACCTGCGAAATCCAAACTTTCCGCAATCGGGCAGCTACCAGCGACAGATCTACACGTTGCAGGTTCCTCCAGTCGCCCCCGCCCAGACCGCCCCCTCGGAGGCCGCGTGACTCAGGTTTTGGTCGCCGCAAATTCGGCCGTAGCGCGGGCAGGGCTATCGGCCCTGTTGAGCGAAGCGGGTCTGGAGGTCGTGGGGAGCGTGGGACTACGCGACCTAGCAGGGCAACTCGCGGGGCTGCATCCCGACGTGCTGCTGCTGTTTGTCGAATCCCGCGAAGAGCCGGGGGCGCTGGTGGGCGAGTGGCTATCGGAAGGAGCAAGCCTGCTGTCTACGCCGATAGTGATGCTTACCGAAGACCCCTCGCCGAGTGGGGTGGCAGAAGCGCTGCGGCTGGGGGTGCGGGGTGTGCTGCCCACGCGGGCGATCGCCAGTGAAATTGTCGCCGCCGTAACCGCTGCCGCCGCTGGTCTGGTGCCGCTCCACCCAGACACGCTGGAGACGCTGCTGCCCGCGTTGCCCGTCAACGACCCCATCCTGCCGCCTGCGCCGTTGGACGCCGCCCTCACGCCCCGCGAGTCCGAAGTTCTAACCATGCTGGCAGAGGGGCTGAGCAACAAGGCGATCGCCCAGCGCCTCCACCTGTCAGAACACACTGTTAAATTTCATATCAGCTCCCTCTTTGCCAAGCTCCAGGTGTCCAGCCGGACAGAGGCAGTCACCCTCGGCGCACGACGGGGTTTGATTCTGCTGTAGCGATCGCGGCTAAGAGGAATTGTCGAACGATGGCAAGAGGGGCCATGCAAGTTCTGCAATTCTAAAATGCGTTTTTCGCATAATAGGTCTGGCAAATCCCTGCTATTTACGTTAACTATAAGGAAGCAATTGCAAGTCACCTAACCCAATTGCAAGTCACTTAACCGAGGCATTATCGGCTCGACTCATGAACAGCACTCAGCCCGACACAAAGAGCGTTGACACTCCGCCTACCGGAGTTAAGTTAGAGCAAAAGCCCGATTCTACTGCAAGTCCCGTTGGGGTTGATCCAGTTAATTTTGACCAGTGGGCGATCGCCGTTCGCCAGCAAATGCTAGACGCACTCCGCAAGCGCGGCACCCGCTACTAGCCCCCCGCCGTTGAAGAGCCGCATCGTGCAGACTGCTAGGTTCGCTGCAAAATTTCCTCATATTTTTGAATAGCCCGCTGGGCGATCGCCCGCCAGTCGTAATGTTCGCGGGCCCAGTGGTGGGCGGCGATGCCGCGCTGTGGGCGGTCGGCGGCTTGTAGGGCGATCGCCAGCGTGTGGGCCAGGGCACGGGGTTCGCAGGGCACCACCCAGCCTGCCTGTGCCTGGGTCACGTCTTCGTGCAGCGGCACTGCGTTGGACACCACCACGGGCAGCCCCGCCGCCATCGCTTCGGCAACGGCAATCCCAAAGTTCTCGTAGTAGGACGGCAGCACAAATAGATCCGCTGTCAGCAGCAGCTCGCGCCGCGCCTGGGCGGCCACGAACCCGGTCTGGGTGGTGCAAGCTCGCAGCGGAGAATCATTCAGGCGATCGCTCACCTGTTTTTCGTAATCGGGGTCTTGTGGGTTGCTGCCCGCCAGAATCCAGTGAAACGGGATGCCCGCCGCTTGCACCTGCTCTAGCGCGGGTATCAGCAGATCTAGCCCTTTTTTGGGGTCGAGCCGCGAGAGAAATAGCACCACCGGGCGATCGGGCGGAATGGCAAGGCGATCGCGCACGGCTTGGGCGATTCCCGTGGGGACTGCTTCGCGAATCGCCCGTCGTTCGGCAGGCGCAGCGGCAAACTCCGCCAGATCTACCCCCAGCGGCAAAATCCAGTCTCGCAAGGTTAGCCCAAACCGCTCGGCGGTGGCCGCCTCCTGGCGACTGGTAAAGTGAACCGCCGCCGCACCCGCCAGGTTTTGCCGCTCGATCAGCGTGGCATACAACTGCTTCAGCCGCCGCTTTTTTTGCAAATCGATGGGGTCGAGCGTGCCCAGCGGCCGCAGGACATAGGGCAGGTGTCGCGTGCGGGCGATCGCTGCTGCGGTTGAGCTGACGGGTGAAAACAGCGCGTGAACATGCGCCAGGTCAAACGCCGCCGCATGGGTCGCCAGCCACCCCAGCAGCCCCGCCGAAAACTTGTAGCGCCGCCAGCCCGTCCGCCGAAAGTAGCGAATCTCATACCCATCCTGCGCCACAGGCACGCCCAGCGGCACCGCCAGCGGCGCTTGCCCGACATCTCCATTGGCATCCGTTGTCAAGATCGTCACCGCCACCCCGGCTGCCGCCAGCGCCTTCGAGAAGCCCGCGATCATTTGGCTGGGGCCACCGTAGACGGGAGAGATGGCAGGAATGATATGGACAAGGCGCATTGAGGATGGGAAGTGAAATCACATCAACTGGTCATAAAACGCAAGCTGTTTTTCTGCTAAGACACGATTGGTAAAATGGGCGATCGCCCGCTGGTAGCCACGGGCGGCCAGTTCGGCGGCCAGGGCAGGGCGCTGCATGAGGGACTGGAGGCGATCGCGCAGAGCCGCGACCTGACCTTCGGGAAACACCAGCCCCGCATCGCCAATGACGTGGGGAATTTCGCCAGAGTCGGAGCCGATCACCGGAACCCGGCAGGCCATTGCCTCGATCAGCACATGGCCGAACTGCTCCTTCCAGTGGGGCGTGGTTTCCGACGGTAGCACCAGCGCGTTCATCACGTTGAGATAGCGCGGAATGTCAGCATGGGGCACAGACTCCACCCATCGGAGGCGATCGCCCAAACCCGCTTTCTGCATTCGCGCCGCCACCTCTGCCCGCAGCGGGCCACGCCCCACCAGCAGCCAGCGCCAGGGCAACTCAGGCAGCCCCGCCAGCGCCTCGGCCAGGGTTCGCAGCCCTTTTTCTGGCACAAATCGCCCAACATAGCCCATAACAAATTCTTCGGGTAAAAAGCCAAGTTCTGCCGCCAACGCCGGCTGGGGACAGGGGCAAAACCGCTGTTCATTCACCCCAAGCTGGGGCAATACGGCAATCGGGCCGCCATAGCCATGCTGTCGCAAAATCGCTGCTGCGTCCCGATTTCCGGCGATCGCCCCGTCGGTGTGGTGCAGGTTATAGCGTTCCAGCCAGAGCAGCGGCGGCCGCAGCGCGTAAGGTAAGTTCCACCAGGTAAACAGCACCCGCTTTGCGCCCAGCTTTAGCAGCCGATTCAGGGCAATCAACTGGGCATAGGCCAGGGATTTTGCCCCCTGCTCCACCTGAATCACATCCGGCGGATACCGCCGCAGCAGAGATATCAGTTCGGCGCGAAAGCAGAGCAAGCCCTGGTGCGTCTGGCTAAAGTTTCCCACAGGCAACACGCGCAGGTTGCCCTGATCATAACCCTGGGGACGAACCGTGCCGCCGACCACGCCGCCCGGTTTCCAGGTGCGCGGCACAACTACCGTAATATCCAGCTTCCTGCCTCCATCAGCCGCCAGTGCCGCCAGCGCCTTCAGCTTGTCGCAATTCAAATCCACGATGTAGGTATGGCTGACGACCCAAAGGCGCATCTAGGGCGAAACCTGGCAATAGGTGTTGATCTCGTCCACCAGCGGCGGGCTTTCCTGATTGGCAGCAGTCAGAAATTCCTGGGTGGGCGGCTCTGGCCGCGTCAAAGTTTTCCTGCTGAAGCGCAGTAGAGACTTTGCGGGGCGGGCGGTGATGATCTGGTCGTACAGAGTCAGCAGTTGTCCTTTATAGTCATTCAATTGGGCATCGCTCAGCTCTACAGCAGACACAGTAGCTTTGCCCTGCTCAAAGCGGTCAGCGACGGCCGAAAATGCTTTATCGTTGGGCTGGCTATTGGCTTGCACGACCGCTTGCACCTCGGCAACCGTGCCGTTCACCACCTGCGATAGCCGATTACACTGAGCTAGCTTGCTTTCGCTACAGCCTGCCGCCAAGAGGGCGATCGCCAATCCACTAGCCCAAACGCCACGGCGAGATGCTCTAGCCCCAACGGAAGGGCGATCGCCCCCAGCAGTGGTTCGCCCCGCATCTAGGGTTGCCGTTCGCAATGTTGAAATCACCATGAGATGGCCCCGAAAAAATCGGCTCTGGAAAATGCAATCCGGCTCGATAATAGCAAGCCCCGATGGCTACCGCTACTGCAAATATCGCTGAGGGGCATGACTCCTGGCGCAGGGCAATTGACGGGGGCGATCGCATCCAGTACAATCGTCCATCAAGCTGTGAATGACCCCCAAGTCAGCGCGGCTTACCTTTCCCCCGAAATTTTGGTCGTTTAGTCACTTGCGGCGCTGGCAGGTGTTCCCGCACCCACCAACGCCTGACCCCTCGACAGCCGATGCCTGTCTCAGGGCTGCGTCCATTGTAGGCCGCCCTGTCATCAGCGCTTCACGTCCTTGGGCGGCCAACATTTCGGGGTTTCCTACCCCACTCGTTTCCCAGGAGGAAACCCCAAATGCTCACAATCCAATACACCTGGTCGTCCCCAGCTTCGGAGGCGACCCAGTTCTCGCTGCCCCCGCTCACCTGCGAGCTGCCGCGCCGTCGCCGCCTGCGCCTCTACCTCGTCGGCTCCCCCGCCGACACGCAGCAGGAGGTCGATCGCCTGCACCTGCTCCGCTATGCCGAACGCTTTGAGTGGAGTCGATCCGTCCCCATTGCAGAAAATGGCATCCTCATCCAGCCCGACGCAGGCGACGTGCTGCGCTATTTGCAGCGCAACAGGTAAGATAAGCTAGCTGATTTTGGGTTTTGGACTTTGGTGAGAAATCGCTGAAATCCAAAATCCAAAATCTACAGCCCAAAATCTTTTTCTGGCTCATCCATCCAGTTCATCCATCCAGCGGACTCCGCACCCCTCGCCCACCCCGATTCGGCACATGGGTATAAATCATCGTTGTTTTCACATCCTTATGCCCCAATAGCTCCTGCACCGTGCGGTAAGAGTAGTGTTTGAATCGCAGCGTATCCCGCACCTGATCCAGTAGCTTTTTAGGACGTGCTTCCACAAAACCCAATCTTCTTCAGCAGAACATCTGTATAGAAAGCTACCACGATACATTTGTTCTTTTTATATGAAGATTTACTGAAGCTGTCTGCCTAATTCCCAGAATCAGGGGTATTATGCAGATTATCGTCTGCCTATCTACCCAATTTGGGATCTTAGACAGATCTGAATCAGCCTATCTACCCAATTTGGGATCTTAGACAGACGGATTTCAGCCTAATTGCCCTCTGCGGGGTAGATAGGCAGACGGGATCAGTCTAATTACTAGTTAGCTAGCCTAGAACAAGCTCTTGCCCCCACCATTCAAGGCTCTAGTGAGTGCCAAAACTGATTCATTAAGACAGTTCTACAAAATTTTCTATAGCTACAAAAAACTATTCAGAAAGTAAAAGGAAGAGTTGAATGCCGCATGGTTTCAATGTTTAACCTCTTCAGAAAATAGAGACATTTGTTCTATCGGCTGAGCAATTTCTTCAGGGAGTTCGGACATACCAGTTGTCCTAGCCGCAGCGCAAACTTCTCCCCAACTGATGAAGTATTCGTCAAAATACTCAATTGGAAACTGGCTTAATTGCTTTACTTCATCTCTCGTTGGTAAATGACCTAATGAACTGGTAATACGTTTGACTTCTAATTGAAGAGCTTTCTTGGAAACATGATATTTCTTCTTTGGTAAACGCTCTACACGACTATTTTTTGATTTTGGAGTCTTGTTGTCTTTCGCGAATGGGTCAATTCCTTCTTCTAGCTGTTGATGTCTCTTTAAAGCAATTTCATGATATTGATTGGAGATTTCAACTCCTATAAACCTACGCTGCATTTGGTGAGCAACTAAAGTTGAAGTTCCAGCACCATTGAAGCAGTCAAGAACTATTTCACCTGGCTTAGTAAACAGAGCAAATAAGCGACGCATAAGCATTGGAGGCAGTTGGCAAGGGTGATCGACACGATGGCTATTATGCTTTAATCGGTGAATGTCATGCCAAAGATCGCTTAATTGTTTCCGATCGTTAATGTTTCCTTTAAATCTTTTAGTGATACAGCTTGCTCTCAGACAATAAAGTTCGTCTAAAGGATTCAAGTAAGATTCTTCCAACAACTCTCCCTGTTGATTTACTAAACCTGGTAAGCATCTAGGTTTTCCTTTAGAGAAACAGAGAATAGTATAATGGGCAGGCATAATCATTCTTACAGGAAAACTTAATGCTTCCCAAACGATCCATGTCTGAAATTGCATTTTTGAAGCCAAATACTGATAGTGCCGAACAGCCCAATGCGGAATATTAAGAACCGCAAGCGTATGACCAGGTTTCAGCACTCGATATAGTTCAGCAAGCCAGCGATCACACCATTCAAAGTACTGAATTGATTCTAGGGCATCATTCCAACGATCGTACTGTTTTTTCAAATTATAGGGAGGATCTGCAAAACAAAAGTCTATTGAGTTTTCAGGCAACCGCGACAAAGCTTCCAAACAATCTTCATTAAATAGATGGCTACTTAGGTGTTCTTCCTCATGAATAATTTGCTGATTAGAAGACTGCACTTCTAAGGTCTGATCATCTTCAAGTTTAAACAATGTTGAATAGCAATGGAACTCAATTGAATATAGACATTTATGAGGTTCAAGCCCAAAAAGATCGCGCAAGCGGTCGATAATGATACTCACATTTTGATTAGGGTTGTATTCTATATCCCGCCAAACATCTGACATCAAAGTTCCATATTCATGATATGTATGTTTCTTTCCACCATAGTCTTTAGTAGTTTTATTACAAGCAGGACAGTAGGTGTACTTAATGCGTGTTTTTGTATGATACAAGGCTTTTCTATAGCGGGTCAGAACAAGGAGCGCAATATGAGTTCTAGGGATAGCTCCCTCTTCATAGCTATAAGTTTCAGGATTAGCTTTTACAGCTATCCAGAGATGAAATTTCAAAGCTCCTTCTAAATAAGGCAAGATTGTTGCTGCATCTGGTGGAGTGGTCAATATACAGACGACAGCCTGTTCGTTTAATTTGGAGCAATATTCAGATAAGCTACATAGAAATTCCTTAGATAATTTTGAACCTTCTTGTCTCTTTGGAAAAAGTAGCTGGAAGAGATAAACATTTGGTGAATCTAATTCAATGTGTTCTAATTCTGACAACTGCAAGATTGTGAAATTTTTTCTGTCTAATCTTATACTTTTGTCACTCCAATGAGCCATTTCTCACACCCTTACTATTGACCTGATTTTTCCTTCATAAATTCGGACAGAAAAACAATCTCAGCTTCCGAAAAGGCAACTGTACAATCGCTATACTGGCAAATTGTTCTTACCGCATTTTCCCTAATATTAATATTGCCTGCTCCATCTATGACGTAGCATACAAAGTGGTCAGATTTGTGTAAAATGGCTGCTCGATCTTTTGCTTCACGAGCTTTTCTTTCGATTGTTCCATTAGTTGTGAATTGAAAGCTAATCTCAATGGCAAAATATTTGCTACTTGGAGATGTAGCAACAATGTCAAAAGAAGTTTCACGTCCATCATCACTATGGCTTATTCCAGGAATTTTTCCATTTTTCCTCAAAGTCCAATCCGGCAACTCTCGCCTCAAGATCTTAAACACAAATTCCTCCGCAACTTGACCTAGTTTTGTGGCGTTAGCACCACCAATTTGACGGCTGACTCTAATATAATTTTGTTTAACGAATTTCTTTAATTCCTCAGATTTTCCAAGCAAACTACCTATTAAACATTTTTCTTTGGCATCGTCTGGAAAGTCGTTATTAATTGAAGAAGAAGCATATAACAACAACATTACAACATCTTCCATCTTGTCGTTTAACGCACGTCCCTTAAGAAGATTTTTACCATCTACTAATAAGGAGGAATTACTTAGAGAAGCTTTTCCAGAGATAACCTTAAATTCATAGGTATAACTTTGCTCATTCCAAACATATTCTATGAGTCCAGATGGAAAGAATTTTGACAAAGGTGGATATTTATTCAACGCTTCCCCACCAAGATCACTCAACACCATTAAATGTTTTAGGAAAATATTGCCTTTCATGTCTTCAGACATGTCGATAAATTTCTTCCAAGCGTCCGGAGACCCATCTGCTAAGGTTAGAACACTAATAAACTTATCTTGTGTTTTGAGAAGCAAGGGAAGAATACTAGCTTCACCAGCTTGTTCAAGTAAATCTTGAGACCAATATAATGTTGCCTTTTCCCTTAGTTCAGCTAGTGTGCGTTTGTACTCATTCATAAGTTTCACTTATTCGATCTTGAGAACAGTATTGCATTTTACTACATGAACTGCTGCTTATCACCTTAGGAGATTTCCAGCAACAAATCTACCCACAAGTAGGTCGAATCAGGATGTCCCATTTGGGTAAATCTGGATTCCGCTCTAACCGATTCTCAACCTCACGCATTGCCGACTTGGAGAGTGAAATTCCCTTTGCATAGGTTCGTTGATTGCACTCGACGATAGGGTGAATCCCAAAAGTGTTGAATCTTAAGATTTTCTTTTCTAAAAATAGACACACTAATCCTGTGGTAAGCTGGTTTTGTCAACAAAATACTAATTTTTGGAGCCAGTGGGCATAACTGATATTTTCACACATAAAAGCCTGTAAATATCGTAGCTTATCTAATACTTTGTTGCCAAATTCTTTCGGAATTGTCACCAATTGCAAAATCACGTAAGCTACCAAGCACGCATAAATCTGCATCTCAATCCCGCTCACATTCTTAGTAATTAGTCGATCTAGTTTCAGATGCATCTTCAGAAATTTCCAAAATAACTCTATCTGCCAACGCAAACGATAAAATTCGCTAATTTCCTCATTGGAAATGGTATTTTCTCCCCCTATCGGTAGATTCGTTGACAAGCGATATTCTGTTTGTGATTCTAAATCACAAAAGGCGACAACCCGTGCTTCAACTTGCTCCTTACCCGTGCCAATCAAGAAGTTGCCATTTTCTAGCATCTTGAGACTAATATTATTCTTGATTCTGACGATAAAGTAGCGATTCTCTTGATTCAGTAAATAGCGAATTCGAGCTAGGCTAAAAAAGCCCCGATCCATGACCCCGACACTATTATCAGGCACAGCATCGATCGTTTCCTTCCCATGTTTACTGTCATGACCTTGACCAAAGTGGATGAAAACACCCCCCGGCTCATGTGTCATTAAATCTAAACCACTAAACAGCTTTACTTGGTGAATACCCTGCGCCCAGAGCAACTTGCTCGTCAAACTAACAATGGTTGAATCCAGCGGAAATAAAGTCAGCTTTGCAGCATCAATCTTATGCCTTTTGTGGAGTTCCTGCTTCAATACCCAAAAAAGATCATAAAGTATCTGGGGATCACGGTTCTTGCTGGCTTTAGAAAAAGTAGAAATCTTGACCTTGATGCCACGAATATTTAAGCGCTTGAAGACGCTCCTCATACTGCTTTGACTCTGATCGAGAACCAAGGAGAGCCAAATAGAAACAAATAGAAAGCTGTTGAGAACCGGATAGTCATCCGTGGCGAGGTGGCCCAGATGCTTTTTGACGATCTCAGGAAAGTTTGATATCATAACACTAACATCATTTTCTTTTTTATAGCCTCTAGTTTACACGATTAGGGGCTATTTTTTTAAACATATTTGCTATCATTCAACACTTCTGCTTTCCTACAATCTTGCATCATTCTCAGCAGAGAAGGGGATAGGGATTTTGGATATTGGATTGCCGATTTTGGATATTGGATTGCCGATTTTGGATAGTGAGTGTCGGCTGTTCATTCCCAATTCTGTAAAGACTCTGGGAGATCGAAAGGGCGATCGCACGACGGGTCAATCCCCGACTGCGTAATAGGCTGCTGCGTAATAGGCTACGGCTTCGGCCTACAGCCGCACTTCCTGATCGCCCACGGGTTCGCTCACCTTTTCGGCTAGGGCTTGGCGGGCGACGCGGGTCACATATACCGTCACCGCCGCCGTTGCGATAAAGCCAATTATCCGAATTGCCCACTGCACCGTCGCATTTGTAGGCTGTCCTTCGCTACCAATTCGCGCCAAGTCGCCCGCCAGCGAGCCGAGGTAGACATACATAATTGTGCCGGGGATCATTCCAATCGACCCAAGCGCGTAGTCCCGCAGTGAAACCCCCGTCACGCCAAAGGCATAGTTCAGCAAATTGAAGGGAAACACCGGCGAAAGCCGGGTCAAAAGCACGATCTTGAAGCCCTCATGGGCAACGGCAGCATCAATTGCTGCAAATTTCTGATTTCCTGCGATTTTCTGGCTGATCCAGCCCCTTGCCAGATAGCGACCCACCAGAAAGGCGGCGATCGCCCCCAGCGTTGCGCCAATGAATACATACACCGACCCCCACAGCACGCCAAACACCACACCCGCGCCCAGCGTCAGAATTGACCCCGGCAAAAAGGCGACGGTCGCGATGATGTAGATCCCAATGAACACCAGCCCGCCGACCACACCCAGCCCGTCAACCCACTGCAAAGCGTTTCGCAACAGCTCTTGAGGGTTGAATCCGCCAGACGTTGCAGCCTCCTGAGCCAGCACCGGGAACGTTAGCAAGAAAGGGGCGATCGCGCTCATGACAAACCAAACCATCCGTTGCAACGCTCGATTTCGTCGGACTGATCGTAAAACCATCATAGGGTGTCCTTTTGCCTTAGCAGGCGAGTGGAGGAGAGGAGCATCGGGGAGTAGGTTTTGGATTTTGGATTTTGGGTTTTGGATGAGCGGTCTACCAATCTAAAATCGCCAATCTAAAATCCGAAATCGACATGCTTTCCTAGCTAAACTTCGTCAACAGTTTCAAGAATGTCTGCGTGCGGGGCGTGAGCAACGTGCGGCGATAGGCATCGGCGGCTTTTTTGATGCCTTCAGCCTGCGTGGGGTAAGGATGAATCACGCCGGAGAGGGCGCTGAGTCCCTGCTTGGTGGCGATCGCCAGCGTCACTTCACTAATCATTTCCCCCGCATGACGCGCCACAATCGTCGCCCCCAAAATTTGATCCGACCCGCGCTTGTGCATAATTTTCACAAAGCCCTCCGTCTCGCCGTCCGCCAGAGCGCGATCGACCGAAGAAAAGGGAATCTTGATGGTGTTTGTATCAAACCCCCTAGCCTGCGCTTCTTGTTCATACAACCCAACGTGGGCAATTTCGGGATCAGTGTAAGTGACCCAGGGCATCACCAAACTGCTGAGCTTGCTGCGCCCCAGCCCAAAGGGAGCAAACAGCGTGTTTTTAATGACAATGCGGGCCGCAGCATCGGCGGCATGGGTAAATTTCCAGTCCATGCAGATGTCGCCAGCAGCGTAGATGCGCGGGTTTGTAGTTTGCAAGTAGTCGTTAACCTGAACGCCCTTGCGCGGGTCATATTTCACGCCTACCCCTTCCAGGTTTAGCCCTTCTACGTTGGGCGCACGGCCCGCCCCCACCAGGATCTCGTCCACCACAACCTTATGCACTGCCCCGTTTTGGCTGTATTGGATCACCTTACCCGCGCTGGTTTGCTCGACTTGCTCCAGTCTGCAACCCAGCACCAGATTGATATTTTCTTGAAGAAACTGCTGTTGCACAATCTCTGCTGCATCCGCATCTTCGCGGTCGAGCAGGTGCGAATTCTTGTGCAGAATGGTCACCTGGCTGCCCAGTCGGTGAAACGCCTGCGCCAGTTCACAGCCAATCGGCCCGCCGCCGATTACTGCCAGTCGGTTGGGTCGCTCGGTGAGCGAAAACACGGTTTCATTTGTCAGATAGCCTGCTTCCTCCAGTCCCGGCACTTTGGGACGAACGGCCCGCGCCCCAGTCGCAATAACGGCTTTTTTGAACCGGAGCTGAGCGCCATTGACGGCGATCGCCCCCTCATTCACAAATTCTGCGCTTCCCAAAAACACGTCGATGCCAATCTTGCGAAAGCGCTCCGCCGAGTCGTGATGGCTGATGCCTGCGCGAATCTTCCGCATTCGCCGCATCACGGCTGCAAAATCTACATCAACCTGCTCAGGCGGACGAACGCCAAAGGACATGGCATCGCGAATATCAGCCGCCGCCCGCGAAGAACGGATAATGCACTTCGACGGAACACAGCCCACATTCAAACAATCTCCCCCCATCAGGCTGCGCTCGATCAGCGCCACCTTCAGCCCTAGGCCAAGCCCTGCGGCCCCTGCGGCCACCACTAGCCCTGCCGTTCCCGCGCCAATCACCACCAAGTCATACATGGGAGCGGGCGTTGGGTTTACCCAGTCGGGCGGATGAACGTAGGACAGGAGCGACTGATTATATTCATCCAGCGGCTGAAGCGCGGGTTCCTGGCTAATGAATGGAGTCATGGCTAGATTCTCTGGAGGCAGGACTGTGAAGGTTGGACGGGTTGGAGTCCAGGCTTTGGCTGAGCGATCGCCGAGCAATACGAGTCATTTGAACGGTGACTCCGATTGTCGCCAGTAACCCCAAAAGCTTGACTGCCCAATGGAGCATTTGCATAGGGAAGCTGACGGTTTCGGGCATATCGATCGGCATATGCAGCGCTGCAACATCACCAATCAACGATCCAAAATAAACATACAGGAAGGTTCCTGGAATCATCCCCAGGGAACCAATCACGTAATCCTTGAGAGAGACACAGGTAATTCCGAACAAATAATTCAGCAAGTTAAACGGAAACACAGGCGAGAGGCGCGTTAAAAACACAATCTTCAGCCCTTCTTGGGCGATCGCCGCATCGATTGCTTTGAACTGGGGATGTGCCTGAATCCACTGACAGATCCAGCCCCTAGCCACATAGCGCCCAATCAAAAAGGCAAACACCGCACCCAGCGTTGAGGCAAGCAGCACATACACTGTGCCCCACAGGATGCCGTAGAGCGCCCCGCCCCCCAGCGTCAGCAGCGATGCTGGAATGAACAGCAGCGTCGCCAGATTATAAATCACGATAAAGGCGAGAATGCCTGTAGTTCCGAGGTTTTTAACCCATAGCAAAAGGTTGGGCAGCAGAACCGGGAGGTTGACGTGCTGAGTGGCGATCGCCAGCGCAAACAAACTCAGCCCCAGCATCGCCAGCAGCCAATACAGCATTTTCTTGCAGGGTGAGATACGCGCTGTCCCGCAAAGACGAAGGTTTCGTAGCCTTCTGCGTACCTCACTAGCTTCAAAAACGCTGTATCTGGATTTCCGAATGGGCGATCGCCTCATGGGTCTTCAGACGGGTCTGATTTTACAAGCATTACAACCCGTTGTACGACGTTATATCCTGAAAGGTTTTCAGATTTCTGAAAATAAGCTGAGTTTTTGCCAATGGTTTGAAACAAACACAAAAGCCGAATATTGCCAGCCTCAAAGCCATCGAGTGCAGGCCGGCAGACTGAGTTAGAAAACCGAGTAAGCGAAACGAGTTAGATAAGCCTGAGTAAACAAGTAAGCCTCTCTTGCTTGCTCCCCTTCTCTTACGTCGGGAGAAGGGGTTGTGGGATGAGGGCAGATTGAACGCTGCACATCACGTATTAGAAAGCCTGATTCTGCCAGCCAAACCTAGCGGTCGTTCTGGCAATATTTCAGAATGGCAGGAGCAAAACTGGTTTTGGCTCACTTACAACCAGTGCGTCATGGGGCCACTTCAGCGCACGATGGGCGACGAATCCTGCCCACCGGGCAGCCCTTGGGGCCCGCGCTCTCCTTGGGGGCCGGGTTCGCCACGCTCTCCTTGGGGGCCGGGTTCGCCAGGGAGTCCCTGGGGCCCGCGCTCTCCTTGGGGGCCAGGTTCGCCTCTAGGGCCCGGTGGGCCGACAGGGCCGATGGGGCCAGGTTCACCGGGAATGCCCTGTAGCCCTTGGGGCCCTGGCGGGCCGGGCACGGCGGGGAGGGCGCGGATATCTTGCCGCAGTTGGTCGAGTTCCTGGTTGAGCGTGTCGATTTGCTGGGTGGCGCTGCTGCAAAACTGGTCGGGGTCGGGCGGCGGCGACACTAGGGCCGTGGCGGCGGTGGTGGCACGGGTCACGCCTTCTGCCAGTCCGTAAAAAATGAGGCCCAGGATAGCGAGGTTGGCGATCGCCACGCCCCAGTTTCCCGTTTTGAAGTTGAAGTGAATGTAGCGAATGTAGTCCCCACCCACCTGGATCAGATTTTTGCCTGCATGGGCAACCTGGGCAGCGGCGGGATTGGGCACTGGGGGTTTGGTTTGCATGAGCGTTTCCTCCCGTTGGGGACAATGGTTATGGGAAACGGTCGCGTCTGGCGGGTTTCTACGGAGACGGCTGGGGAGACGGTTCGGCGGACGGGGAAGCGGGCTGAACCTGCTGCTGGGACGGGTTGCCGCCTTCGTTGTTGCCAAAAACTACATTCAGCCCCCAGGCGAGTCCGCCCAGAGCCAGCAGCCCAATTAGAAAAAAGACGAAATTGTAGTTGGTCGTGGTGGTGGTGGTCATGTTGCCGCCGACTTGGGTGACGTTTTTTCCACCCGTCGCGGTCATATTGGCGCGGTCTGGGGTCGGCTCTTGCGGAGAAGGATGTGTCATAAAAGTCTGTTGAACTCGACAGGATGTGTGACGATCGCGAATTCAGGAATAGCGCTGGCAAAGATGCATCCCGCGTTAAGTCCATTCTGGAAACGGGAAGCGGGCGATCGCATTCCCCCTGGGGCTACTTTGGGAAGGCCACGTCGAAGCGGATGCTCTCCAAGGATTCAGATATCTCTCAGCCAGATTTCAGTCAGATCTCAGGTGGGCTAGCTAGATTCGTGCAAGACCTGCCAGGACTCGATAGAATGCTCACAGTTCATCTGGTGCTGTCAGCTTGTCCGCAGACTGCGGGTGGGGTGGCGGCTTATTTGTCTAGCCGTTTTGGTTAACCATTCAAGCTTTTTAATTGAACATTTCCCCCATGAGTGATTACTATCAAGCCGAACATTTGCCCAATTTTGGTCAGGTGGCAGAGGGTAGCCCTGAGCTAGCGAAAAAGTTTTTTGACTATTACGGCGCAGTATTTGCAGATGGGGCGCTATCGGCGCGGGAAAAGGCGCTGATTGCGCTGGCGGTGGCCCATGCGGTGCAATGCCCCTACTGCATTGATGCCTACAGCAAAGAAAGCCTCCAGCAGGGCGCAGATCTGGAACAGATGACCGAGGCGCTGCATGTAGCGACAGCAATCCGAGGCGGCGCATCGCTCGTACATGGAATGCAGATGCTTGACCACGTAAAGCAGTTGACCATGTAGGCCAAGTTTGAAGAGGCAAGGTTTGAAATGTTTGATGAAGTTGAACAAGTGAAAGCGGCGACTTCGGGGGCGATCGCCGCTCGGATTTCGCAAGCGCTGGATCTGGAGAATAAAAGCGTTGGCCCGAAGCCCACGACCTCTTTGCTACGGCGGCGATCGCCCCTGGCCGATCCCCAGCAGCAGCTCCAGGCGCTAGATGCTGTGCCCCTGGAGGGCGATTCCCGTAGGGAAAGTGCGCCGCACCGCTTGCGCGAACGCTTCGCGAATCGCGCTGATTTTGCGACTCGATTGCAACAGCACGGCTGGCCGTCGCTCCAGCCCGCCCCCCTGGAAATTTTCCAGATCAACGTCGGCAAGCTGTGCAACATGACCTGTCGCCACTGCCACGTCGATGCTGGGCCAGACCGCAGCGAGGTGATGTCCCGCGACACCATTGAGGCCTGCCTCCGCGCCCTCGACCAAACCACCGCCCACACCGTAGACATCACGGGCGGCGCACCGGA
Source organism: Leptolyngbya sp. O-77 (assembly GCF_001548395.1). Classification (NCBI taxonomy): domain Bacteria; kingdom Bacillati; phylum Cyanobacteriota; class Cyanophyceae; order Leptolyngbyales; family Leptolyngbyaceae; genus Leptolyngbya; species Leptolyngbya sp. O-77. The sequence continues at coordinate 3,212,483 of NZ_AP017367.1, read as the reverse complement.
GCTAAACCCCCATTTCCGCTATCTGGTGGAGGAATGCGTCAAGCGGGGCAAGCACGTCATCGACCGCTGCAACCTTACGGTGCTGCTAATTCCCAGCCTGCAAGACCTGCCCGAATGGTTGGCAGAGCGCGGCGTAGAGGTGGTTTGCTCGCTGCCGCACTACCGCAAGTTCAATACCGACAGCCAGCGCGGCGACGGCACCTTTGAAAAATCCATCGAGGCGCTGCGGCGGCTGAATGCAGCAGGCTACGGCCAGGGCGATGCAAAACGTCGGCTCACGCTGATGTCCAACCCGGTCGGGGCTTTTTTAGCGGGTAGCCAGGTCAAGATGGAGCAGGAATGGGAAAGACGGGCTGCTGAAAATCACGGGGGTCACGTTCGATCGCCTAATTGCGCTGAACAATATGCCCATTTCTCGCTATCTGGAATGGCTGGAGCAGTCGGGCAACCTGACGCGCTACATGGAAGTGCTGGTGAATTCGTTCAACCCCGCCACGATTGCTGGACTGATGTGTCGCAATACGCTGTCGATTTCCTGGGATGGCCGCCTGTTTGATTGCGACTTTAACCAAATGCTGGAACTGCCCGTGCAGCTAGCGGGCGATCGCCCCGCCACGGTTCACGACTTTCATCCCGACCTGCTGGCGCAGCGAGAAATTGTGACGGCAAGACACTGCTTTGGCTGCACAGCCGGGGCAGGCAGCTCCTGCGGCGGCGCGATTGAGTAGGGGCTTTTCGACTAGAGAAGCGCTCAGGCTACCACCAGCGATCGCCCCAGCGGAAAAACTCTGGGCGATCAAAGTGGAGCCGACCAAAGCCGAGAAACTGGCCGTGGGTGCTGCCGTTGTCTGGTTCTGGCGGAAAAGCAACTACGCGGAATAAATAAGTTCCGTCAAGCTGGGGATTGCGTCTGGGGCGCAGGGCAAGGGTGGCGGTGGTTCCTGGCGGTAGAGGCGGGTCAAAGGTGACAGAGAGGGTTTGGGTGTCGCGGTCATAGGCGACAGAACCCAAGGAGAGGCGATCGCCCCGCTCTCCCTGCGTTCCCACAAATGCATAGGTTTCATCCAGCCGATAATCTACGCGGCGGGCAAAGGTGCTGCTGTCCCGCTGCTCAATTGTGACTCGTTGCAGCGGTTCGCCCGCGTTGGGCGGCAGCGTCACAGTAAAGTAGTAAGTTGGATTTGGCGCAAAGGTCGTTGTGCGGGTCGTCCCATAGTCGATCAGGCTGGGCGGCTGCTCAAAATATACCGTGCCGTCTGCTAGTTGCACTGCCGTTGCGACCAGTGGACTAGAGAGGGTGAGTGCCGTGGGGAGGGCGATCGCCAATCCCGCCGCAGCCCAGATCGAAATGCTCGTTTTCATGAGGCTTTTCAATGCAACGCTCTCTTCGATTGTAAACAGCGATGATTGTAAACAGCGATGATTGTAAACAGACGGGCAAGGGATCGATTCTCGATTTTGGATTTGCGATTTTGGATTTGCGATTTTGGATTTGCGATTTTGGCTTGCTAGTCAAGCATCTGGGGAGTGTTTAGAAACTTCAGGCGTAGCATCATTTAGAAGCATTGAGATAGAAGCATTGAGATCCGTCGAGGCATTGCCAAAACCTAAGAACAAAAACTCCGCCATCCTCCAAAGGGAGGGCGGCGGAGCATTCCTAAGCACTGAAACACTGCAAGGACGACCTCATTATCCCAGTGTCACTTTCACGACCTTGTTTTTTTCGGCTTCTACTTTGGGCAGGGTTAGGTGCAGAATGCCGTCCTTATACTCGGCAGACACCTTGTCGTTTTGGATGCGGCTGGGCAGGGGCACAATGCGGCTAAACGAGCCATAGCGGAACTCAGAGCGCTTGATGCCGTTTTCTTCGGTATGGGTTTCAGATTTGCGTTCGCCTTTAATCGCAACGGCATCCGCAGTTACCTGAATATCCAAATCTTTGGAATCTACACCCGGAATTTCGGCCTTTAGTACCAGCGCATCGGGTGTTTCTTGTAGCTCGATTGCGGGCACAGTGCGGATTCCTGCTTTGCGATCGCCCTCCAGATTAAACACATCCAGCAGTCCGTTCATGTCTCTTTGCAGGGTTTCTAATTCACGGAAAGGAACCCAATGAACTAATGCCATATTGCTCATCTCCCTCAGAGTATTGTCAGAGTATTGTCAGAGTATGGGTAATTCTTCAGCCCCTCATTCTGGTTTCCTGCGGGACTTACTGACACTCCTAATCTATCGAATTCAAAATTTGAGCGAGTTCGGTTTTCAAGACTAGAGAAGATCGTCTTTCCTCACTGGGCTACAGGATGGAGACCAAAGGGATTTTACAGAGGCGATCGCCCGCCAGATCCGCATAGCTACGAGGGCCAGCCCTCCCAGAATCAAGGCTAAAAGCGACAAAAGGCTTCCCACTCAGTAGTTTCCTCCTGCCGCTCTACGTAAATTCTGTGGAATAAACGTTTGCACTGAATCAAGGGCGATCGCTCGGTAATCACTCCGTATTTAAGCTGACGAATCTACTGCAAGAAGACCCCAAAAGACCCCTAAAACAAAATCCCTTCTTCGTTAAAAATCGCTTTACATAGTGTCCTTTCTTTATGGGTCAAAGTGCATCCTGTTATACAAGGGGTGCGAAGGATCAATTTTGCAGAATTGGTTCGTCTAAGCATGCAGAAAAACGATCTGCAACGAACTCACTAGCGCACAAGAGCATTCTTTAACCTATGAAACTGAAAGCGTTTAAAACATTCCTCTGCACTGCGGCAACGCTTGGCGTTTTGGCCCTCACCGGGTCGCAGGCCCAAGCCTTTCAGGTGGGGGGATGGAATTACACGATTGACTCATTCAACGATGGCACCGAGTGGGATGCCCAAAACAGGCGCTTAGTCGTTGGGCAAAACAGCGATTTCGAGTTCTTTGGCATGGCGTTTCGGGTTCTAGAAGATCGCGTGGTCTTTGCCATCAACTCGAACCTGTCTCTCAATGGTTACGACCTCAACGGCGCACGGAACAACAAGATCAGCTACGGCGATCTGGTGCTGAACTTCACCAACACCGCAAGCTTCAATGCTGCCCAGAGCAACCTGTTTGCAATTCGGTTTGACAGCACCAACGACACGAACGTGAGAGTGGTAACCGAAACCCAAACCGTGGACAGCAGAGGCCGGGTCAGAACAACGAGAACCACACAAATCAGCCCTCTGGGCCTGTACGGTGGCGTGACCACGACTAGCCTGACCAGCGTTAACTCTGGCTTTAGCAGCCACCAGCAACACGCAACCGAAGTGGCGAAGGTGGGCGGCTCTGCTTCCCTGGGCGACCTGGCCGCAAACAACTCCTACTTTGGCTACAATACTGCCGCTCAAACCAACATGAAGTCTGGCACCTACCTGGGTGGCATCAACATGCTGGCGGCGGCTGACCTGAGAGGGTTGGGGCTAAACTTTGGCCAGTTCAATGCAACGGGTAACCACACCTTCGGGTTCAGCGTTGATCGGAGCCTGCTACCCGTGGGCGACTTCATCGCAAGCCTGTTTGCCGAGTGTGGCAACGACGGCATCGTGATGGCAGGGTCTACCGCTGTGCCCGAACCGACGACGATGGCTGGAACGGCGATCGCCGCTGGGTTGATGTACGCTCGTCGCCGCCGCAAAAAGCAAGAAGCCTAAATGACCGTTTACTGCTCCCTGTTGATGAACGATTGACTACACGAGATACCATTAGTAAAGCCCCGCATTGCGGGGCTTTCTGTTTGAGACCTTGCTCTTTGATATCGGCTAATTGCGATTCGTGATTTAAGACTGGCGATTTAGGATTTTCGATTTTGGATTGCCGAATTCTCAGGGCAAAATTCACAGCCCAAAATTCACAGCCCAAAATTCACAGCCCAAAACTCACAGCCCAAAATTCACAATGCGCCCAAAGCTGTCGGGTGTCAGGCTAGCCCCACCCACCAGAACGCCGTCAATTTCTGGCTGAGCCATGATGGCATCAATATTGTCTGGCTTGACCGAGCCGCCGTACTGAATCGGCACGTCGGGGTTATCGATTTGCTCACGGATTAGCCCAATCACGCGGTTCGCTTCGTCGGGTTCGCAGGTGTCACCCGTGCCAATGGCCCAAATCGGCTCGTAGGCAATCACCAAGTTGGACTGATCCACATCCACCAGATCATTCTCAAGCTGGTTAAAAATAAACGGCTCGGTTTGCCCCGTAGACCGCTGCTGCTTGGTTTCCCCCACACACAGAATCGGCGTAATGCCAAACTCCTGGGCGGCTTTCAGGCGCAGGTTCACCGTGTCGTCTGTTTCGCCAAAATACTGCCGCCGTTCGCTGTGTCCAACGACGACATAGCGAACACCTGCTTCTGCCAGCATTGGCCCAGAGATTTCACCCGTGTAAGCGCCTTCGGCAGCCCAATGAATATTTTGCGCTCCAAGGCGAATCCGACTCCCGTGCAGGTTTTTGGACAAGAGCCAAAGATCGGTATAAGGGACGCAAAGCACGACCTCCCGATCGTCGGGTGTTTCCGTCAGATGCCTCAAAAACCCTTGCAGAAACTCTTGCGCTTCTGCCTGAGTTTTATACATTTTCCAGTTGCCAGCAATAACCTTTTTTCGCACAGGGGCCTTCTTGAAAACAGCACATCAAATCCGGGCATCCTCCAGTCTAAAACGGAATGGTGTCCCTGGCGTACAATACGGGCAGATCACTCAGGAGAAAACGAACGTACTGCATGGCCCGCACGCCAACCCTCAAGTTTGACCGGGGTACTTTGATTTTGCATCCGCCGCCCAAGGGCAAGGCCTGGGTGGATTTCGCGACTTGGGATGACCGGGTGGAGCGGTTTCGGGTGCCTGCGATGCAGTATCGTCCTTTGGTGGAGCGGCTGCGGGCAGAGGGCACGGCGTTTGACGATGAGGCAAAAGCGTTTGAGCCGATCGCCCTGAATGTGGCCTTTGAGCGGCAGCCCTATCCGCACCAGCAGGAGGCACTGTCCGCGTGGCAGGCGGCGGGGCGGCGGGGGGTGGTGGTGCTGCCGACGGCGGCGGGCAAGACCTATCTGGCGCAGATGGCGATGCAGGCAACGCCCCGCAGCACGCTGATTACCGTGCCGACGCTGGACTTGATGCACCAGTGGTATGCTCATTTGCTGGCGGCGTTTCCCGATGCGGAGGTGGGGCTGCTGGGTGGCGGGTCGCGCGATCGCACATCTGTCTTGGTTGCCACCTATGACAGCGCGGCGATTCATGCAGAGTCTCTGGGCAATCGCTATGGACTGCTGATTTGCGATGAGTGTCACCATTTGCCGAGCGACTTTAACCGGGTGATTGCCGAATATGCGATCGCCCCTTACCGCCTAGGGCTGACTGCCACGCCCGACCGCAGCGACGGCCGCCACGCTGATTTGGACACGCTGCTGGGGCCGGTGGTCTATCGCCGCACGGCAGAGGAGCTTTCGGGGCACGCGCTGGCGCATCATGAAATTGTGCAGGTGAAGGTCAAGCTGTCGCAGCAGGAGCGCGATCGCTACACGGCGCTGATTGCAACCCGCAATGCATTTCTGGAGCGGCACAAAGTGTTTTTGGGCAGCCTGTCGGGCTGGCAGCAGTTTGTGCGGCTGAGCGCCCAATCGCAGGCGGGACGGCGGGCCATGCTGGCGCATCGGGAAGCGAGGGCGATCGCCCTGGGCACCGAAGGTAAGCTGCGGGTTCTGGCAGATTTACTGGCCCAGCACTACCCCGATCGCACGATCGTCTTCACCAACGACAACGCCACGGTTTACCGCATTTCCAAGGAGTTCCTGATTCCATCGCTGACCCACCAAACGCCCGTCAAAGAACGCCACGACATTTTGCAAAAGTTCCGCGAGGGCACTTATCAAACACTGGCCGTGTCCCATGTGCTAAATGAAGGCGTGGATGTGCCCGATGCTCGCGTGGCGATTATCCTGTCGGGTACGGGTTCCAGCCGGGAATATATTCAGCGGCTAGGGCGGGTGCTGCGCCGGGGCGACGGCGACAAGCAGGCAATTCTTTACGAAGTGGTGGCAGAGGAAACGACAGAAGAGGGCGTATCGCGTCGCCGCCGCGCCCAAACGGGTCAGGGGCGATCGCCCCAGTTGGAGCTATTGCCCCCAGCGTCGCCGCCAGTCTCACCCTACGAAAAGTTTCTCCAGCCCACGCGCAAAGCCGCAGAGCCGTCGGGTTTATATCAAGCTGAGCCTCAGCCTGATCCAGACGACGATGTGTGGTAGCGCGGCATGGTGCAACGAAAAACTCACACCATGATCGAAACGCCGAGCGCTACACCAACTGATGCTGCTCTTGCTCAAGCTGGCGAATTAACGTGTCGTCCCCCTTAGCCCGCGCCACTTCCAGACGACGCTGCAACCGCTCCATCAGGTATTGGCGATGAACCTTTGCCAATTCTTGCTGATCGATCAGGCGGGCGTGAGCATGGGCGATCGCGTGGTGTGCCTGAGCATGGGCAGCCAGACGCACCACCCGCCCCATCGAATTCACTTCGCCCGTCTCGGTTGTTTGATAGGCTACGCCACGATACTGCAACCGATTGACGGGTTGGGGCACAGGCACATGACGGGGATAGCTAAAGTGAAGCTCCCGTCCACGGTAGAGGCCGACGGAGCCAGAGTCTCGCATCTGCATAGGAGGGACAGGCTCCTGCTCGTAGTCGTGACCCCGATACGTTAATCTCATCTGTTCCTCCTAAAGAATTTTGTCGAATGTTTGTCAAGCTTTGGGCTGCCAGTGACCCTTGGGAAATTTGTACTGGCTGAATTAGTACTGGCTGAATTAACTGAGAGTCTGTATAAGTCTCTATGAGAGTGTGTATTAGTACGCCGTTGAACCACTTGAGGGTGCTGGGGAAAGCCAGACCCGGAGGGACGATCGCCCGCTTGTCAAGATCCTATTCGAGAGATTCTGTTCGAGTCTATTAACCAAATTTGCGGTCTAACTGTTTGCTCTTCAATATAGCTGCAACCTTTCAATCTGTATTTTAAGCTACCGTTTGAAGGAAATGTCAAGATTTAGCTAAATTTAATTTCTGCCTATTGCCACCGATTTTCACCCCTCTTCGGCCCCGTGTGAAGGAAGTGCCATTCAGGGAAGTTAAGGCGTGTGCGGGGCGATCGCCCACAAAGTTAAGGATCATCCCTGCCAAAACTCCCTAACTTTTCTGTATCGACCCGCCTGGGGAAACAGCATAAAACTAAGACATAAAGCAACACGCCAGATAGCCCCCACCGCATCTTTCCTGGCTCACTCTCAAGGAGACACAACCATGCAACTCACTTACCGCTCCGTCAACTATGCCTACACCGCTGCCCAGCTAGAGGCATCCCGCCAAGCCAACCTGGAATCAATGGATCTGACCTATCGCGGCGCAAAGGTTCACCCGGCAGATCCCTCCGCCACACGCTCGCCTGGATTCCCCTTGAAATATCGCGGTGTCGCTTACGGCAGCTAGGCGGTTAGCGCAACCCCACCGCTTCATCTCCAAAACTAGCCCCAGAGCTGGCCCGCAAAATTTCCAGCAAACCTGAACGCGCCCCCTTGAACGCGCATTGAGTAAGCCCCCCTTAGTGCAACGCCCCCAAGTTTCAGGTTTGCTTTTTTCCTATTTGCTTTTTTCCTAAAATTCCTTCCCGCTCCCGGATATCGGCAGCATTTGCACACATAGCGTACTTATCAGCCTACCTGGTTATCTTACTTGCACGGACTGTTTGCTGACCTGATTGATACCTGATACTTATCGTTCAAGCACGCTGCTTAAATCGTTTCACGTTAATCATCTACCATCAACGCTTCGGATAACGGAGGTCACTATGCAACTTACCTATCGCTTTGCCAGCTACGAATACAATCCCGAAAAACTCGAAGGCTCTGTAGCATCTATGCCTGGTGAAAGAATGTATCGCGGCATCAAAGTCCAGACTGCTATCCACGCCGCAACATCGCAGAAGCATGGTGTCCATAACCTGAAGTATCGTGGTGTCACCTACGAGCAGTAAGCGACCTGAATGATGTAGCCGAAGCGGCGTAGCCTGCAAGTCGCCCTGCACCGGCACAAGAGCCATTTGTAACGCCCGTCCAGCATCTCTAAGATGGACATTGCATAGGTGCTTCACGCAATTCTATAGGTTTTACAAGATTTCAAGAACAGTCTTTCAGAGCATTAGGGTGTGTCTTTCTGAGGTCGTCACGTGGTCTAATCACAAGACATTGGTTTGTGTCGAAGAGTGAACGACCCCCTGGAGTTCAGGGGGTTTTTCTTGGCCAGGCTGAGCGCCCGTGCGCTAAATTCTGTCAGGTTTGCATAGAGACTAGCGGTGCATAAGTCCCTCTTTCAGCATGAATCAGTTTCGCACCAGCCTCACGCTCATCTGGTGATGGATCGTTAGGAAATCGGGCGCGGCGGTGGCGTGGGTCTACCTCCGTGTCCCCCTCCGTTACCAACTCCATTGGCTTCGCGAGCAGGGGACATCCTGGTTGAGGGGGGCATTTCTCTGGGCAACTGGGATACCTGAGTCTGGGGTTCCGGGGTCGTGCGTTCGGGAAAAGCACACTCAACCACGATCTTGATGTTGCAACCGGCTGTTCCTGTGGCGATATAGGGCACACCCCCCACACCGCTGACGTTCACCCCAAATTCCAGCGTCACCTTTTTCACATCTGCCATTGCAGCCCCTCGAAAAGCGTTGAGGGTATGCTGCGTATAGGTCTTAATCGTGCTTTCGATAGCTTGGAAGCTCTGCGCTATTTGAGTATTGGGGTTGCCTCGATTCCATCCTTTTGATGTGCGAGACACCTCCTCAGAGGGTTCATTGGGGTATCCGTTTCCAGTTCCACCACCGTTTGTGGGTGCATCAATTGCCTGGATATTGTCTGTCGCTTCGACATACAAAATGCTGCCGTCTTCAAGCTGAATGGGTTGCAATTTGGGGCATCTTCAAATCCTACGGGTCACTCCTCGTGTTGCTGCTGGCGATCTGGTGTTTTATGAGAGGGTTCAGTAAACCCAGCGGCAGGGTTTTCGACCGCGAAGCTTGCGTGAAAACACTGACGCAAGCGCCTGGGCGATCGCACTCAAAACACCAGAAAGCCGCATTCCGAGCATAGGCCGATGGCGCTGCAACCCGCACGAGAGTCTAACCCCTCATGGGGGGCAAGAATCTGGAAGGAGCCGTGAAAAACCCGACCCTAAACGGGGCAGGGGGCGCTGGTGGCTTGTCGCAGGTGGGTGAGGGCTTGCCATGCAGAACCTTGGTCGAGCAGTTGTCCTGCAAGGGCGATCGCCTCTGTCAGAGTTGCGGCTTTACCGCAGCGCCACAGATAAAAGCCTGCGTTCCACAGCACCGACTCGCGCAGTTCAGATGGCTTGCCCTGCAACACCTGGAGCATCTCTTCAACAGCAGCGGCAGGGCTAAGCAGCGGCACGTTTTTGCCGCCCATGCCGTAGTCGTAGGGGTGCAGGTGCAGCCGCTCCAGCGTGTCTGGCGACGCAGTGCTGAATCCGATGATGGCGGTGCGCTCTCGCGGTAGGTCGCAGCTTCCTTCCAGCCCCTTGACCGTGGTGTAGAGCGATGTGCCGCGCAGCGCAAAGGCTGCCTGAGCCATGCCTTCGGTGGGGGGATGCACAAAGCCGACGACAACGTGCCCTGGCCCAGCATAGGGCGACCAGATTAGCTCTAATGTGGCAAAGGGTGGGCGCTTGCCAATCTGGTCACGATATTCGACTAGGGCTTGTGCCAGTGGAAAGTGGATAGGCATGTAGACGAAGCCCATGCCTGTGCTTTCCAAAATGCTTTGAACCTGGCTGAGGGAAAGACGCGACCAGTCTACGCCCAGCCCCGCCCACAGTGTTACCAGGGGCACGCCTTCTTTGGTGGGCATGATGTCGCCGCCGTGCTGAATCACGGGCTGACCCGCTGCTATCAGAATCAAAGCCGTGACCAGGCTCAGCGGCAGCGTGCGATCGCGTCCGTCGTAGGGGGCATTGAGGATGAAAACAGGGCGATCGCCAATCGATTGCAGCTTTGGACCCAACTCATCATAGGCATCCAGCATTCCTGCCAGTTCAACTCCCGTAGGGCGCTTGATGCGGTGAGCAATCATGAACGCACCGATCTGAGCAGGTGTTGCCTCTTGCAGCAGCATCATGCGCGTGGCAGCGGCAGCTTCCTCGCGGGTCAGGTTTTGGCTGGTGTGGGGGCCGCTGCCGACCTTTCGCAGCAGCGCTCTAAAAGCATGGCTCATGCCAGGTGAGGGGTTGGGGGTTGGGGGTTAGGGATTGGGGGTTAGGGGGCTGTGGTGGCGAGGGGCTGCTGGCGGATGCGCTGCGGCAGTTGGGACAGAATCAGGTTGTAGAAATGGCGGATTGGAGGAATTTGCAGGCGATCGCTCGTTGTCACCATCACCACCTGGCGCGTCAGCGGCGGATCGGTCACGGCAGAATTGGTGTCCGTGGCAACCGGGCGAATCGCCAGCGCCGGATCGTCGTAAGCCTCGACCAGCGCCGATTCTGGCAAGAGCGCCAGCATCTCGCCCTGACGCACCACGCCGCGAAAGGCATCGGGCGTGTTTAGCTCCAGCGCGGCTCGCAGCGGCGTTCCCCGGCGGGTAAACTGCTCCTGCACGATACGCTGCATTCCGTAGCCGTCTTTGAACACCACCTGTGGATAGCGGGCCAGGTCTGCCCAGGGCACCGCGTCGTAGCTTGCCAGTGGGTGATCTGCCGCCATCAGCAGCTTGATCGGCTCGTCGTACAGCACTTCCACCACCATTTCTGGACTACTCGCCACAAAGCGGTTGTTCATCACGATCGCCAGATCCACCAGTCCGTCGCGTAGCACCTTCAAAGCGCGATCGCTCCCCAGCGCCGTTACCCGCAGTTGCACCTCTGGATAATCCTGGCAAAACTGTTGCAAGACAGGCGGCAGCGAATAGGCGCAGAGGGAGTGAATCGCCGCTACGCAGAGTTCGGGCTGTTTGCCCGCCCGCAGTTCTCCGAGTTCCTGGGTAGCGTTTGCCCATTCCTGGCAGATTTTGCGAACCCGGGGCAACAGGCGATCGCCCGCCACCGTCAGCTTGGCCTGGGTGCTGCGATGGAACAGAGACATTCCCAAATCGGCTTCCAGAGACTGGATCTGGCGGCTCACTGTCGATTGCGTCACGCCACAGCGCAGCGCCGCCTGCTGAAAACTGCCCGTTTCCGCCACTGCCAAAAATGCCTTCAACTGCTCCAGGCGCATTGCTTGTTGCCCCTCGCACTCAGCCCCATATTGATTTCATAATTCGCGAATAATGTAATTCAGATAACATTATCCCCAAATTGCTTTGACCTTAGCGGATTTGGGCAGGGGGTTCCGTAGAAGCCGATACAGTGTGCAGATTTGGCAGGAGCGCGGATTGACCAGTTTTGAAGTTATTCCAGCAAAATCGGTCAGGGGCTAAGTTTTGTCTGGTTCTGGCTTCGTTGCTCGCCTCGAATGGTTTGCACCGCGTTTACCGTCAGCGCCACTAGAATCAGCACCATGCCCAGCCCTTCTACGCCGCTTGGCCGTTCGCCCAGTTGCAGCCACGCCGCCAGCACGCCGATCACCGGAGCCGCCAGGGTAGACAGTCCTGCCGTGCCCACGGGCAGATTATTCAGCGCGTAGAACCAGAGCAGCCAGGCGATCGCCGCTGCGGGCACGGCATTATAGAGCAGCGCTGCGATGAACGTGGGCGACCAGACAATCGGCTGAGTGGGAAGCATCCAGGCGGCGATCGCCAGCGGAATGCTACCAAACAGCATTTGCCAGGCTGACATTGAGAGCAAGTCTAACGTTTGGTCGCGTTGCAGCACCCGCGCCAGCACCGCGCTAATGGCCCAGCAAATACCCGCGCCCACGGCGATGATCTTGCTGCCCAGCCCGCTCGACAGATCCAGCGGCATCAGCACCAGCAGCAACCCCGTTACGGCCATGCCAACGCTCAACCACTGCGATCGCCTCAGGGTTTCTTTCAGGAAAATCCACGAAAACAGCAGTAGCCAGAATGGCATCGTGTAGTTCAGCACGGCCGTTTTGCCCGCGCCCCCGTTCACCAGCGCCCAGGTAATCAGCCCCACCGTCGCCGTGTTTTGCATCAGCCCTAGCAAAATGGTTCCTCGCAAGGCTTTGGGCTTCAGCGGCTTCCGCAGAGCAATCAGCGCCAAAAACAAACTCAGCGCCCCCAGCGCCAGTCGCATCGCCGCAAAATCCAGCGCCGACGCATAGGCAATGCCAATCTTCATCACGACCCAGTTGTAGCCCCAGATTAGCGTTAACAGCATTAGCGCCAGAAACGCCGCACGATGGTTTTGAGGGGACTTTTGCAGCGGTTTTGATAACGACTCTGGCGACGATTTTGGCATCGGTAGAAAACCCGATAGAGCAAGAACAACCTGACTGGGCAGGATGCCACTTTACCCTATCGAGCGCAGGACGAAAAGCGCCAGCACCCGGCTAATTGCCTCGCGTAAGACTTAGCTCAACATGCCAGACAGCAGTGCCCCCGCTGCCTGCTTTAGTGCATCCACCTTGTCAAGCTGTTCCCACGGCAAATCCAGATCTGTGCGGCCAAAGTGACCGTAGGCGGCGACATCTTGATAGAACCGTCCGCCCCGCTCGGCAGGCAGTCGGCTCAGGTTGTAGGTCTGGATGATGCCCGCTGGACGCAGCTCAAAATGTTGCTTCACCAGCTCCAGCAGTCGCCCGTCGTCGATCTTGCCCGTGCCAAAGGTGTCTACCATGACGCTAACGGGACGTGCTACGCCGATCGCATAGCTCAACTGCACTTCGCACTTATCTGCCAGGCCAGCAGCCACGATGTTTTTGGCAGCATGGCGGGCCGCATAGGCGGCGCTGCGATCGACCTTGGTGGGGTCTTTGCCAGAAAACGCACCGCCGCCGTGGCGAGAATAGCCGCCGTAGGTGTCTACGATGATTTTGCGACCCGTCAGCCCCGAATCACCCTGGGGCCCGCCGATGACAAACTTACCCGTGGGATTTACCAAAAAGCGCGTGCCGCTGTCGGGCTTGATAGCGATGTCCGAAAAGATGGGCTCCACGACGATTTGCCAGAGATCTTCCCGAATTTTGGCTTGAACCGCTGCCGGGTCGGTGATGTCGTCGATGGTTTCCGTGTGCTGCGTCGAGACGAGAATGGTGTCAATGCCGACGGGGCGGCCGTCTTCGTAAATGACGGTGACCTGGGTTTTTCCATCGGGGCGCAGGTAGGGGAGTTGGCCAGACTTTCGCACAGCAGCGAGGCGGCGCGAGATGCGGTGGGCCAGGCTGATCGGCAGCGGCATGAGTTCGGGCGTTTCGTTGCAGGCAAAGCCAAACATCAATCCCTGGTCGCCCGCGCCGATCGCATCGAGTTCTTCTTCACTGCGCTGGGCCCGATGTTCATGGGCTTTGTCTACACCCTGGGCGATGTCGGGCGACTGGGCATCGAGCGCCACCAGCACCGCACAGCTATTGGCCGAAAAACCATTGACCGAATCGGTGTAGCCGATTTCTGCAATCTTTTGGCGAACCAGATCAACGTAGTTCACGGTGCCTTTGGAGGAAATTTCTCCGGTGATCAGTACTAGACCCGTATTGACGACGACCTCTGCGGCGACTCGGCTGCTGGGATCTTGGGTCAACAAGGCATCGAGGATTGAGTCCGAGATCTGGTCACAGATTTTATCGGGATGGCCTTCGGTAACAGATTCTGATGTGAATAGATAGCGACGAGACAAGGGAAACGACCTCTCTAACGTAGGATGGAACTGAAAAGACTGGATAGAGAACGCGGTGCAAGCAACCCCCAGTGGATGAAGCGCAATGCCTCAAGCATTCAGCAGGAGGAATCGGGGTACAGGCGAGAGTCTCAGCAAGAGACTATCTGAGGAGAATATCACAGATTGAATATTGCATCGCACATTATAATTCCCCATTCTCCACCGGGATTTGCATATTTCAGATTTTTAATCTTCTCAATCTCCTTAAATCTCTAAATCTCTGGAATCTCCGTTTGGGGTAGCGGCTTCCTAGTTTACCGGAAGGTGTGGGTTGGATGGCTTGAGACGTGCCAGTTTCGAGGAGGTGCTTTGGGGAAGTGCCCCTGGCACAGTCTAGGATCGAACTTTTCTGCGCGATGAGCCTCGGAGGCGGGCTGGGAGCGATCGCCCTTCTTGTCTTACCCGCTGCAAGCGCTGCCGCAAGCGCGACAGATCGCCCACCTGGCCGCCATAGCGCCACGTTACGTAGGACTGAGCAATCTGGTAGATGAGTTCCCCGTGGGCGGGCTGCTGCTGCTGGGCGGTGCGGGCAAACTCCAGGGGGGTGTCGCTGGGGGTCTTGCGAATGTGCTGTTCGGCGAGCCAGCGCAGCATTTCCTGATAGAGCGCCTCCGCCGGAGCCAGAGACTTCAACCAGCGGCGATCGCGCCAGGCCGTCCAGCCGCTCCAGCCCAGCCAGCCCAAAAATGCCGCCACCGTGAGGCCCATCAGCCCCGTCAGCAGCCCCACCCAGCCCTGGGTAAACCAGCGAGTCAGGGTAGACATGGCCCAGCCAAAGCCCTGGGCGATCGCCTCCAGCAGCCCGTTCAAAAAGCCCGATACAGGAGACGGCAGCCAGCCTGCGATCCATTCCCAAAACTTCTTCAGCGCGGCGAACACCTGCGACTCTTCGACCGAGGTGGGGATCACGTCTCCGCCGGGAATCGGGTTAAAGGCAAACCAGCCATATTTGTGGAAATATACCTCCGTCATGGCAAAGGCATCGGTGTTTCGCACCACGTAATAGCCCGTAAAAGGATTGAACTCGCCTGCGCCAAAGCCCACCACTAGCCGCGCCGGAATGCCAAGGGAGCGCAGCATGACGGTTAGCACCGTAGAAAAGTGGTCGGGATAGCCGCCCTGGTACTTGTAGAGAAATGCCTCGACCAAATCCTCGCCCTCTTCTAAGAATGGCAGATCGGGCAGAATGCGGTAGTTTTGTTTGAGATATTGTGCCAGGTAGAGGGCTTTTTCGTAGGGCGCGGTGATCGGCGTGGGTGACTTGGCCAGCGCCTCTTCTGCGGTCTGGCGGATGCGGGGGGCGATCGCCGCTGGCACATTTAGGTAATAGTCAGTAATGGTCGGCGGGTTGACAGTCGGGGCATTCCGCAACTGGGTGCGATCGCGGAAAGGCACCTCCGACACCACCGTGTAGGTCAGCCCTTCCGACAGCGGAATGGGCGATCGCAGCGATCCTTCGGGATCGATGGCAATTTGCCGCGTGGGAAAGTAAAGTTCCTTGGCCTCGTAGAGGGCGGGCACTAGGTTGGGCAAATCTGCAACCACAGTAAAGGTCTGAATCACTTCCCGCGTTTGGTTCAGCGTCACTGACCAGGGCAGAATTTGGCGATAGGTCCAGGGCGATCGCTCTAGCACCTGCACATCGTTTTCCCCATCCCGCGACACTTCCCAGCCCTGCCCCGTGTAGCGGTCAAACGCCATCACGCGCCAAAAGCCCTCGGACTGCGATCGCACGCGCATCACCACCTTGGGAGTCAGCGAACCACGCAGATTCTGATTCATCTGGCGATTAAAGCCATAGTAAAAATCTGCATCCACCTCGCCCGGCCCGCCCTGCACGTTGCCATTTGCACCCGTGCCGCTGCCCGTACTGGCGCGACCCTCACGCACATAGCCAGGGTTGATAATCGTGCCGCCGTCAAACTGGCCTTCAAACTGGATGGGCGCACTGACCGGAAACGCCCGCAGTTGATAACCCGGAAGGCGGGGCAAAAAGGCAAAAATCACCAGCCCCAGCGCCAGCGTAATGCCCAGCACGCCTGCCAGCGGCCGCAGCGGCAAGCTCTGGTGAATGCGCCGCATCGTCTTGGGAGCAACCCCAAGCTGGGAGCGATAGTCCAGCACCAGCACCGGAATGCCCAAAGCCACAAAGGCAATCAGCAGCGGCGCAAACCAGAAGGTCTGGCTGAGAGTGGCCGCCACGCCCATTAGGATCAGCCCAATCACAATGGAATAGCCCAGGTCTTTGCGGCGCGGCAGGTCAAAGCTGTGAAAGACCTGAAGCTGGATCAGCAGTTCCGCCAGGGCCATGCGCGTGTCGTTGCGCTCGGCCACCAGCCGCACAAAAAAGACCGCCAGCGCAATCAGCATGGCGATCGCAATGCAAAATTTCACCGGAATGTTGCGGCTGCGGCGACGCGACCAGCTCCAGGCCGCGCCCACCGCGCTCATCGGCACCGCCCACAGGCTCACGCCCAGCGCATCGGTCGTATCTGCCGCCGACACATCCACCGCAATGATGCCGACGATCACCATCGCCTGCACCAACACCCGCAGCGGCAGCGAATCTTCTGGCGGCTCCGAGGAATCCAAGTCGCCAAGCCGCCGCTGCATCTGCGCCCAGAGCGCTTTGCCGTTCAACCAGTTACCCTGCCGCTGCGAAACCGGATTCGCCATGCTGTTCTGCTACCCTCAAGCTATTCTGCTACCCGTTCTAGCACTGGTCTTCCCGGAATGGCTTCTAGATAGCGCTACCTGCCAACGAGATGAGTGCTAGCGCAACGCATCAAAGTTCTACTAGGTGGCGCTGACAGCTATACCCGTTATGCCACGCGGACGGTCTCCTATAAGGAGATTAGCGAGTTGCATGACGGCGTGCCCCCTAGCGGATGGCTTGGCGCAGGGCGCGTCGTCCTTTAGGAGAGGGATGGAGGATGAGGGATGGAGGATGAATGCGCTGCTTCTATTCTTCTAGAATTTCAACTAAATCCTCGATTGACACGTCGAAGGCGATCGCCAGTCTGCGAATTGCTGTGTAATCAGTCATGGTCATTGCGTCGCGCTGCACGTAGTTTTTGACGGTGCTGTAGTTCAGTCCGGCGCGTTCGGCAACTTCTCGGAGCGTCCAGCCCCGCTGCTTTGCAAATTCTCGAATTTTTAGCCGAGTTAGCCCCGTATAGCAAGACAGTCGCCTTATTCCTCCAGAATTTCTACCAGGTCTTCGATCGACACGTCGAAGGCGCGAGCTATCTTGAACACAGCACTTAGATCAACAGTATTCAGCATGTCTCGCTGCACATAGCGTCTCACCGTGTTGTAGTTCACACCTGCATAGTCAGCGACTTCTTTCAGTGTCCAGCTTCTCTGCTCGGCTAGCTCTTTGATGCGAAGTCTGACATAACCCATGTTTTGTTTGGCACTGTTGCGTATGCAACATATGACTTCGATATGCCAATGGTGCGTATGCAACGAAGGCATATTTTGAGAGAGAGGATAAACTTTGCACACCCTACCTGATTTCAGGTGACATCATGGTAACTCCAAAGTCTGTACTCGATTTGCTGCGGGTGCCGCTTCCGGCTGTGCCAAACGGTCAGCAGCCCGTTCGCATTCTAATTTGCGGCGTGCTGCCCGGTGTGAATCACATTGTGCATTAGCTCCATGTGCGGCGCTTTGCGGAAGCGGGCGAATGGTCGCCGCCGCTGCCGTCGCTGGTGGAGGGCGAGGTGATTCGCATTTTGCTGCGCTATTGGCAGGAGGGCGATTCCCGTAGGGAACGTGCGCCGCACCGCTTGCGCGAACGCTTCGCGAATCGCACGTTGCGGCCATAGCTCGGAAATATTGCCAGAGCGACTGCAAAAAAAATCAGTTGGGTCGGTCACGCCTTCCCAACTGAAATCCAAGTATTCAGGGCTATTCAGGGCTATTCAGGACCTTGTGCTGGCCCACGGGCTGCTAGGCTGAGTTTCCCTAGAACAGGCTTATCGACCCGCATTACAGACCCGACTCAGCATGGTTGTTGTCGCTTGCGACTGGGGTCGCTGGGCCGCGCCAAAGCTACCCCTTGCATCCGCAACTCGCCAGGTTCCATCGCAGGCCGTCATGGCTCTGCGTAGCTCCTGTCCCAGCCGATAGTCGAAGACATAGCTCCCTTGCTGAACCAGTCGAATGGAACTCAAGTCGAGATACACCGCCTGCCCGCCCACCGCTTCACCGAGATATTCCCAGTTCGTGGCGGCAGAATTGCAGACTCGATTCAGCATGTTGCGCGTGGCTGGCGACTGTGGCCGTGTCAGGGGTTCAGCATCGCCATTCCGATTGAACACCTGCCAACGCCCATCGCAGGGGGTGTATGCAGACTGCTGATCTCGACCGATTTGATATCGGAAGAAGTAGCCGCCTCGTCCGTGGGGCTGGATAGAATCCAAATCCAGGTAAACGTCTTCTCCAGTCACGGCAACGCCCTGATATTCCCAGTTGGCGGCGATCGCCGGAGTGGCCACACTGCCTGCCAGCGTCAGGGCGATCGCCGTAGAAATGAACTTTCGCATCTTGATCTCCTCAGGTTTGGTCGCTCACCTGGCGTTTGGCTCAGGCGAAGCGCGGATTGCGCTGTAGTGTGGATACTACGCAGCAATAACTCTTTTCGGAGAATTAAGAGCTGAGATGCCAAAGATTCCCCCTGTGGGTACTGGGTTTCAGGTCGTGCCCAAGGGCGATCGCCCCTAGAAAACCACCATTAGAAAAATCTTGAATTTTCAAACCTGAGCGTATATAGTGTAATGCCTAGAGACAGCCCGCTATAATGGCACTATATATTGAGGATGTGAGATTGAGAGGGTGAAATTAAGGGTGTGCCCGCTGGGTTTTCCAGTGCCTTTGCAAGATTTTTCACAGCACAACTTCACAACACCATTCCACGATACATACGAGCGATCGCCCTATGGTTCAAAACATCGAACGTCCCAGCCAAACCAGTCCCTTTCCCGCGTCTGCGCCCGCCGCTAACCCTGTGTTTTATCGTACCTATAGCCGCCGGGGCGAAAAGGCGGAAGGGCGGCGCGAGACCTGGGACGACGTGTGCGATCGCACCCTCAGCGGCATCATCAAGCTGGGCAAGCTGACCGACAGCGAAGCCGACCTGCTTGGCCGGATGCAGCGCCAGGTCAAGAGTCTGCCCTCTGGTCGCTGGTTGTGGGTGGGCGGTACGGCCTGGGCCGATCGCCCCGAAAACTTCTCTGGAGCCTATAACTGCACCAGCACCAACGTCGTGGACTGGCGAGCCTTTGGGCTGATGATGGACTTGGCAATGATGGGCTGCGGCACGGGCGCAGTGCTGGAGCCGAAGTATATCAACCAACTGCCCGCCATTCGCAACCGACTGACGATCCACATGCAGGGCGACATTGGCAGCACGCCCGCCGACCAGCGCCAGAGTGAGACGACAGTGACTGTGGAGGGCGATCGCGTCTCGATTCGCGTGGGCGACAGTCGCCAGGGCTGGGTCAAGTCCTATCAAACCGTGCTAGAACTCTCCACCGATGAGCGGTTTAACGGCGAAGTCACCGTTACGATTGACCTCAGCGATGTGCGTCCAGCGGGCGAACGGCTCAAAGGCTTTGGCGGCGTGGCAAATCCCATCCGACTGCCCCAGCTTTATGAACGATGCGCGGCGATTTTGAACAAGGCGCTGGGCCGCCAGCTCAACTCCATCGAGTGCTGCCTGCTGATCGACGAGGCCGCCGCCTGCGTTGTCGCTGGAAATATCCGCCGCTCTGCTGGGATGCGCCAGTTCGACAGCGAAGATGAGTTGGCCAAAACGGCCAAGGACAACCTCTGGATGCAGGATGCTGAGGGCAACTGGCGCATCGACCCTGAACGCGACGCGCTCCGCATGGCGAACCACACCCGCGTGTTTCACCGCAAGCCGACGCTGGAGGAATGCACAGATGCCGTTCGCAAGCAGTTCTATTCGGGCGAGGGCGCGATCCAGTGGGCGGGTGAGGCCGAGCGTCGTGCCCAGGGCGAGGGCCGCTATGGGCTGAATCCCTGTGTGACTGCTGAAACCTGGGTTCACACAGGCGACGGGCCGCGCCAGGTCAAAGACCTGATCGGCAAGCAGCACAGCACCTATGTAAACGGTGAGCTATTCAGCACCACACCAGAGGGATTTTTCTACTCTGGCACGAAGCCTGTATTCAAACTCTCTACTCAGGAGGGCTTTGCGCTACGGCTGACGGGCAACCATCGATTGCTCAAGGTCACTGCCCAGACCCAGAAGGCGCAATACACCGAATGGGTTGCGGCAGAAGACCTGCAACCGGGCGATCGCATCTTATTACACAACCACCGCGATCTGACTCCGTGGGATGGTGCAGGAACCTGGGAAGAGGGCTGGCTCTTGGGCAACCTGCTGGGCGACGGCAGCCTGTCCACAACCCAGTGGAGTGACACCGCCGTGCTGCGCTACTGGCAAGCATCGCAAGCAGAGATGAGCCAGCACGCAATCCAGCTTCTGAAGACCGCCGTTGGCTACGAACCGATAACGCCCGAAGCTCACTATCATGCCCAGCTTAAGCACCGGGTAATTAACTCCACAGGACTGGCGAAACTCGCGGCCCAGTTTGGCATGAAGCCAGGGCAAAAGCAGATGACGGCGGCACTGGAAGCAACCAGCTACGAATTTCATCGAGGCTTTCTGCGCGGGCTATTTGATGCTGATGGCAGCGTCCAGGGCGATCAGATTAAAGGAGTCAGTGTGCGGCTGGCGCAGAGCAATCTGAACACCCTGAAAGCAGTGCAGCGGATGCTGGCTCGACTCGGCATCATTGCGACTCTGTACGAAAATCGCCGTTCTGCTGGCTATCGTCTACTGCCCGATCGCGATCGCCAACCTGCGCCCTACGCTTGCAAAGCCCAGCACGAGTTGGTCATTGCCAAAGACAACTTACACCAGTTCCAGAAGTTGGTCGGGTTTCAGGAACCCCGAAAAGCCCAAAAGCTGGAGGAGGCGCTCAAGGGCTACAAGCGTCAACTTAACCGTGAGCGGTTTGCGGTGACGGTCGCTGCGCTGGAAGCAGACGGGACAGAAGCAGTGTATGACTGCACCGTGCCCGGCCCGTCCTGCTTCGATGCTAACGGGTTGGTTGCCCACAACTGTGGAGAAATCATTGGCGAAAACTTCCACTGCAACTTAGCGGAAGTTCACCTAAATCAGCTTGATCCGTCAGACTTCAAGCAGCAGGAGGAGGCGTTTACCGCTGGCGCATTGTCCGTCGCAGCACTGCTCAATCATCGTTTTGTTGAACCCCGCTACCAGCAGTCGCGGGAGGAAGACCCGATCGTGGGCGTGTCTTTCACTGGGTTGTTTGATTTCTTTGTGCAGGCGTTTGGCGTAGAGTGGCTGCGCTGGTGGGCGCAGGGCCGCCCCGACACGGTGAAAGGTCTGGAGTTTAAGGAGAAGGAGCAGCAATACCTGAGCTATTGGAAAGAGGTGGTGCATCGCGTGGTGTGGGACTATTGCGATCGCCATCAGCTTCGCCGCCCCAACCGCTGCACCACCGTCCAGCCTGCGGGCACAAAATCCCTGCTGACGGGTGCGTCTCCCGGCTGGCATCCGCCCAAGGCCCAGCGCTTCATCCGCCGCATCACCTTCCGCAAGAATGATCCCGTGGCGCTGGCCTGCCTGGATTATGGCTACAGCATTGTGCCGTCGCAGTCTGACAAAGACGACGACGGCAACCTGCTGAACGACCCGTTTGACCCGCGCTGCACCGAGTGGCTGGTGGAAATTCCCGTGGAGGTTCCCTGGGCAAACCTACCTGGAGCCGACGAAATCGAAATCGAAAAATTCAGCGCTCTGGCTCAGTTTGATTTCTATATGCAGGTGCAGCAGCACTACACCGCCCACAACACCAGCGCCACCATCGAGCTAAACGAAGACGAGATCGAGCCACTGGCCCAGGCGATTTATGGGGCGATCGCCCAGGATCAGGGCTACATCAGCGCTGCCCTGCTGGCCCGGTTCAATGCGCCGTTCCCCCGGCTGCCCTTCGAGAAGATCGATCGGGCTACGTATCTGAAGCTCCAGCGTGAGGTGCAGGAGCGGCAGCGCACGGCTGACTTTTACGCCGCGCTGGCCCGATACGACTCTGGCGAGCTAATCGAAGCGGGGCCCGCTGGCTGCGACAGCGACAAGTGCATGTTGCCGGAGCAAGGAAAATAGAGATCGGCGATCCAGAGCGTCAACGTCAGAAACGGCAAATTTCTCTAGCAGGGCCTGAAGCTCTGCTAGAGTTGGTGTACCTGGAGCCAACTCTCCAAACTTGCCAGCAACCAGAGTTTCACGCCATAGCGTCGCCAAGTATCACCCTGGTAGGTAAGCCAATCTTGAATCAGAGCGTGATTAAGATAAGGAGAAATGGCTGCTTTCCGATTTAATAGCAAAGCCCGCGCTTCCCGCTGCCAGTGTTTTTGAAACCCAATCTGCACCGGCACCATCATGCCGCTTTTGGGGCGGTTTACAATGACATCGGGTAATAAATCTGCAACTGCTTGCTTGAGGACAGCTTTTTCCTGAATGCCAGAGAGCTTGTGTTCTGGTGGAATTTGCATACTCAGATCAACCATTCGCGGATCAAACAAGGGCGATCGCCCTTCTAAACCAACCGCTCGCGTCAGGTTACTGACCTTTGTCAGAATGTGATCTGCCCCCTTGAAGCGGATATTGATCGCCATCAGACGGTTCAGATAATGCAGGTCTGAATTCAGCCAGCCCTCAAAGTAGTAGGGTTCTGACCGCACTGCTTGCCATATTTCTGGCTTGAGCAGTTGCGGCAACTCAACGGCGCACTTTTGGAAGCTGATGAGGTAGGCTTGAACCGCGTCTTGTTGGTTAAACCTGCCGTAAAGACTCTGGATCAGCATGGGCTGATTTTTTGGGCCGCCGAAGCATGGATCACCCCCTTCACCATTCAAAACCACGTTCACGAACTGCTTTGCCAGCCGACCTAGCAGAAGATTTGGAACCGTTAGCGGATCGCCAATGGGATTATCCAAGTGCGCCATGGCTTCAGGCAAGAATGCCCATAGGTCAGACAAAGAAATTTGAAGGATGTGGTGATGGGTTTGGCAATGCTGGGCAACTAGTGACGAGAATTCCAGTTCATTAGGATATTGCTCACCAAAGTGAATGGAAAATGTATGCACAGGCGCATTGTGAAGTTGACAGGCGAGGGCTGTCACGCAGCTTGAGTCAATGCCCCCTGATAAAAAGCAGCCGACGGGTTCATGGTTAGGCAGGGCATCTTTCACCGTTTCTTCTAACAGGTGTCGCAATCTCTGACTGTGCCATTCAATAGACTCTGCTTCTCCAACTATTCGCTCCTGCAATGTCCAGTAGGGCTGGATTTGGTCGTTTGGTAGTCGCAGCGTTGCTCCAGGAGACAGCTTTCGTACCCCTTTCCAAAGGGTGCGATCGCCAGGGACGAAGGCACAGCAGAGGTAGTCCCGCAGGGCAATCTCGTCTATCGCTCGGTTGTGATAAGGCAGGAGTGATCGCATGCGAGGGGCAATCCAGCGAGTGGCTCCATCGGTTGTGTAATAGAGGGTCTGCACACCAGCGGGGTCGCGGCCAAGGGTCAACGTTTGGCGATCGCGATCGTAGACCGCAAGGGCGAACGTTCCTGTAAATTGCTGCCACGGAGCCAAGGCATCTTCTGCGCCAAGACGCTCCCAGAGTTGGGCAACCAGATGTAAGTCACTCTCTGGCTTCCTAGTTAGCCCAAGCTGTGCGGCTAAAGGGGCTGGCTGACACAACCAAACAGTCCCAATGACGACCCAGCGCCTTGAGGGGCTGAAGACCGGAATCAGGTTTGCGGAGGATGGAGCAGACGGGTGTGAAGCGAAAAAGGCAAAACTGCCATCTTGCCAGGCCGGTTTTTCTGGCAGGAGTTCGATTGACCCAAAAGCAATCTTCCAGGCGGGTGCGAGTTGAGGGGCAAATGCGGGAAGTTTATGGAGTGAGGGTTGGAAAAAAGACTGGAACCGATCTTTGAGGAAAAGCATAGCTAGGGGCAAACTGCTCCATGTGAAGTCAAAATGTATACGCTTACGGGTATGTAGTCTATATGTAGTCTAAAGATTAGCGTCTAGTACTTAAACCTAGACAGTTGATCTAGCCACCTGCGTTAAAGGGAAAAATGCATCTTCTAAGGAGTTGTTAAGAAGTTGTAGCCCAAAGACTGACCTAGGGAATAGCACAAGGGTGTTAGATGTTTGGCTAGTTTCAGGTTACCCATGGAGGTTATGTCAATCACTCCTCAGCAATCTGAATCGTTTATGAAGGTTGCCTTCTTTTAAGTGTTCATGTGTTCACGCTTGTTATCCGATATACCCCAATTGATTAGCCTTTTGGAGGTGTTATGACTTCTGGAATCACAAACGCTCAACTTCAGCAAATTATTGAAGAAGTTGAGCGAATGAAAAAGGAAGAGCAATCAACACTAAGCCGGGAAGAGGTTAAACAAGTATTGGAGGAGTTGAACCTGCCAGCCGACTTAGTGGATGAGGCGATTGTGCGGGTTAATCAACGGCTAGACCAAGATAGTTATGAGAAGAACTTGCGTCGTATTTACTGGATTGCTGGAACAATTGTCCTGGCTACAATTGCGGCAGTATTCTTCGGGTTTCAGCAACGGCAGGCGAAGATGTCTCAGGTAACTGCGGCGCAAGACCGCCTTACCTTGACGCAAGATGATGGCAGCAATCTGACGGTGGTGAATCGACAGCAATCGCCGGAGGTTGTTTATCGAGTGACGCTGGCGCAGGCTCCGGTGGGCGATCGCCTCACGCTGAGCTGTAACTGGACTGATCCAACCGGGGTGATTGTGAAGCAGAACCGATATGAAACTAAGCAGATTACAACCCCTGTTTGGAACACGTACTGTCGAATGCCGCTGGGTTCTGGCACGACCGCCGGAACCTGGACTGTGGAAATGTTTTTGGGCGATCGCCCCCTAGAAAGTGCCCAGTTTCAAGTGCAGTAGGTATGTCAGCGTGGAAGTTTGCCCCACCAGTGGAGAAACCTCACTCGTTTATCGGTTGCTGGGGTTGGAAGCCGCCGGATGTCCTGAAAAGTCTGCTAGCACAGCATTTGGAGAAGCTATCTCTCCCCCAAGCAGAGATTTGTTGGGGACAATCTGCTTTTCTTTCTAGAGAGTCTGCTGCTCGTAACTCCTGGGGCTGGGCGATCGCCTATCTCACTCCCCAGGCGAACTCATCTTTGGATTCTGCCCACAGCCCTCCTTCCTTCGCCGCCTCACGCTCCGAATCTTCTTCCTACGACTCTTCTTCCTACTGAGCTGCCCTCTGTGCGGGCGGAATTTTGACCCATCTGCAACCGGATGGCTCTCTCTTTCCTGACGCGTGGGTAAGGCTGGTGCAATGTCCTGATGGCAGCGTAGGACTGGAACTAGGGCGCGATCGCTTTGGACGAGTGCCCCTCTACTGGCAGCAGCAACAGCAGGTTCTCTGGTTTTCGTCTCGATTGCAGCTTTTGCTGGCGGGGTCGCCTATAGACATTAACGCAGCCGCCCTCCACGCCTACACCTGCTTCTCCTACGTGCCTACGCCCCTGACCCCCGTTCAGGGCATCCAGGCTGTCCCCGCAGGGATGCAGCAGACCTGGCAATTAGACGAGACGGGGACACTGCAATGGGCCCAGGGGCGATCGCAGGAATGGCAGGAGGCAGGCGACCAAATTGACGATGAGCCGACGGCGGTTAGATCGCTCCAGACTCTCCTCAAAGATTCCATCTGCCGCCAGACTGCCGACCTGAAGGACGAACCCGTTGGTGTGCTGCTGTCAGGAGGATTAGATTCCTCCATCGTTGCCGCGCTGCTGGTGCAACTGGGGGTGCGGGTGACGGCCTACTCCCTTGATTTCGGCGTTCCTGAACAGTCAGAATTGGACTATGCCAGGTGCGTAGCCGATTACCTAAGCATTCCGCTGGTCACGGTCGATGCCTCCGCAAAGCGGATTCGCCGGGCGATCGCCCCCACTGCCGCAGCACTGGATTTGCCCTTTGGTGATGGGGTGACGGTTCCCCTGTTTCTGCTAAAGCAGCGAGCCGCCCAGGACACCTCAGTGATCTTCAATGGGGAACACGGCGATCAGTTGTTTGCGGGGTGGACAAACAAACCGCTGATTGCGGCAGGTGTTTACAGTTGTCTGGCACCGAACGACCCATCTCCAGAAGCCGCTTTTTATCAGCAATATCTGAAAACGTTTCATCGGCTTGCAGGGTATGAACATCACGTTTTTCAGCCAGATTTCCTAACCCAGCACGACCTGCCAAACCCAGTGAATTGGCTGCGAGAGGCGCTCGATCCTCAGTTCTCAACCGCCATTCTGCATCGGCTGCGGCGGGCAAATTTGATGCTCAAGGGGGCCCAAAATATTCAGCCCCGCGCGACGGCTTTGGCCTTTGCCCACGGCTTGCGCGTGCGATCGCCCTTCTGTGATGTGTCGCTGGCGGAATGGACGTTTCGCCTGTCTAATGAACTGTGTCTGCAAGGTTCTTGCGAGAAATACATCCTCAAGCGAGCTGTTGAGAACTGGCTACCCCCTGAAATCGTCTGGCGCACCAAGCGCGGCATGGGCGTTCCCTTAACCCTCTGGTGTTTCAACGACCTATGGCACGACTTGGGCCTTTGGCTCAATCCGGCGGTTCTACAAGCCCAAGCCCACCTACAGCCCGACATTGCCACTCGCATTGTCTCAGGTTCCCTGGGGGGCCCAATTCAGGGACGGCGGATTGGTGAGTGCCTGTGGCTACTGCTCATGTGGCAAGCCTGGCGCAAAGCCATGCTTAAGGAGGCAGATTTTCCCCATTCCTGGAATCATCCCTTCTGGCTTCCTGCTCAACTTTGGAGAAGGTTAAACCAATGGCAGAATTCCTAATCCACAATCCCACGCTGGCTCAAGACTTGTTGGAGACCTATGGGTCACCGCTGTATGTGTATGAGGGCGATCGCCTGCGATGTACCCTGCATCACATTACGCAAGCCTTTGAGTATCCCAAAACCCACTTTCACTTTGCCAGCGTCACCAATGGCAATGTGGCCCTGCTGCAAATGATTCGAGCGGCGGGGTGGGGACTCCATGCCAACACCCCAGGCGATGTGTTTTTGGGGCTGAAAGCCGGCTTTCACCCGGCCCACATCGTCTATAGCGGCAGCAATCTCAATGCTGCGGAAATGCAGCAACTGCGAGACTGGGGCGTGACAACGCTTAATTTAGACAGCCTGGCACAACTGGAGCTTTGCTGCGAAGTTTACGGTGCGGGAATAGCGTTGAGTGAACCCGAGCGTCTGCGCTTGGGCCTCCGCCTGAATGTGCCGGAATTAACCGGAGAGAGCCGCATTGGTGTGCGTCCTGAAGAATTTCCAGCGGCGATCGCCCTCACCCATCAGTGGGGCTTGCAACTCACGGGGGTTCACTTCTATCGCGGCACCGGCACGAATGCTACCCAAGCCTTTACCCAAGTAATCGACCGCGTAATTGACATTGCCCAAACTTTACCCGACTGGCGCTATCTCGACTTTGGCGGTGGCTTTGGCTATCCCTATCGGCATGGCGGAGCCGCGTTTAACTGGCCAGCCTTTGGTGCTGCAATGACCCAAGCCTTGCAGAAGCTCAACCGACCCATTGAGTTGGTGATTGAGCCGGGCAGAGCCGCGATCGCCGGATGCGCTACCTTGCTCACGCGCGTGGTTTCGGTCAAGTGGCAGGGCGATCGCCAGATTGTGGGCACTGACACAACTGTAGCCAACCTATCGGTTCCTTCAGTGCATGGCGGCTACCGCGAAATCTGCTCCCTCAGCCCTGCCCACACTCCAACCCTTTACTCCACGGATGTTTGTGGAAACACTACCTACTCCCGCGACTATCTCGGTCGGCAATGCCCACTGCCCAAACTTGAAACCGGCGATATCCTAGCCATTCTCGATGTAGGGGCCTACGGATATGCCATGTCCTCCCATTTCCTGCATCGCCCCCGCCCAGCGGAGGTGCTGCTGGAGGGCGGCTCTCACCGACTGATTCGCCAGCGAGAAGATTATCAAGTCCTGATCAGCAACCAGGTTTTTGCATAACTCAGGTTTTTTGCAAGGAGAAGCCCCATGAAATGTATTCAATGCGGTACAGACAGCAACTATAGAGAGCGTAGTGGCAACAATTACCGCTGCCCAAAATGCCAGCATCCGTTTGCCTTTGAGCCAACCCAAATGGGAAGTCTCAAATTTACAGATGGCTTTTTTGCTAAGGCAATTGCCGACCTTGCTGCCAACAATACCCTCTACTTCACGCCGCAGCAGTTTTACTATTGGTTTGATCAAAAGTTAAAGCGACGTGACATCTACCCTTTTACTGGTCGTCTTTTTTTCTATATCGTTCTCATGGTGACTCCTCTTATGTGGACTCCTGTTTTATTTGAGCTTGCCAGCCTCTATAACTTCTCTATGGTTCAAGGGAGTATATTTCTTGCACTTTTCACAATCTATAATTTGTTATGGATTGTTGGTTTATATCGATATAGCAATAGCCCAAAAGTCCCTACTAAGGGCCGTCGAACATCTGCAACTATGATGCAAGTTATAGGCGCTTTCCTTGCGGTCGTCGCCTTTGTCTTCGCTGTCTGGAAAAACTCAATTATTGTGTTTGGAGTTCTAATTACTGAGTTTGGAGTTCTTGAGTTTGGAGTCACAGCACTTGTTGCAATCACAGCGCTTTGGTTAGGTTTTTTTCAAAAGCGAAAAGCTGCCAAAATTCCAGAAGTCTTCCGATTTAGTAGTACCGACCTGACCAAGTGGCTGGATCAGTGGACTCAAGCCAACGGCCCCATTGAGAAGATGCTGCCGTCCCCCAAGCAGCTTTTGACCTCAAGCCAGCAGGTGGATGTTCTTAACTCCCAAGTCACAGCCTATAGTTTCGACCGGCTAGTGGTCTGCCAGAGCGATGCGATCGCCCAAATGCTGATTAGCAACAACGTTCACTTTGAAAACAACTGCGCCATTTTGAGCATCAATGGCTACCCCCAACCGATTTTTGGCACCGTCATGCAAATGCTGCGGCGCAATCCAGACTTGACGGTGTTTGCCTTCCACGATTGCAGCCCTAAGGGGGTATCGCTGGCACATCAGTTGCAGACCAGTCCCCACTGGTTTCAAAACTCCGACATCACAATCATCGACATTGGTTTGTTGCCAAAACAAGTTTTGTCAGCACGGCGCGACTTTATTATCCGCAACTCTAAAGAGATGGCCCAGGCCGCTGCGAAGTTGCCAGCTCCAATTAAGCAAGCTCTATCAAAAGCCGAACTTGCCTGGCTTGCATCAGGAAATTTCGTGGAGCTTGAGTCCCTTTCCCCATTGCAGCTAATCCGCGTTCTAAACCGCAGCATCGCCAAAGGGCATCTTGTGGAGACAGAAGGAAGTACTGACCTTATGTTTGTCGGAAGCGACCATGACTCTTCCTTCTATTTGACCGAGAGTTTTGGTTGATCAACCCAACCATCCAGAAAACGACTCAGAGCGCAGCACTTTAGAGCCAACCCTAAAACGAAATAATCAAAAAGCTGTCCTGAAACTTTGCGCCCGTTACCTAGCGGCCGCTGAGTTCGGGCCGCAAGGAAATGTTGCGGCGCTGGTCTCCCGCTTCGACGGTGACTTCCGAACCAGACTGGATGAGTTTGACCTGGGTTTTGTCGAAGCCGGGGAAAAGAGGGCGACTCTGTGCTCAGCAACATTCACGGCGATCGCCCAACGGTGTTGGTGCTGGGAAGATGAAGGGCGATCGCCCAAAGGTGCGGATGCAAGGAGATGAAGGGCGATCGCCAAAAGATACTGGCACATAAAATTTGACTGGAAAACCCAGGCTTCAGCATAGCCGCTGCGTTGGTCGCCGGGTCAAACGGACACCGGCAGACCACGACTCGGCAGGAATCAGCCACCCATGAGCGCTTGGGCAAGACCAATGTAAAGCGGTATGCCAAGGGCGATCGCCACTGGCGTTCCAACGGCCGTAGACGCGCCGATGTAGGCAGAGGGATTGGCTGAGGGGATACCCGCTCGCAGGGTGGGCGGTCCCGAAATGTCGGAACTAGAGCAGGCAATGACGGCCAGGATCACAACACCGCCGAGGCTAAACCCTGTTGCAAAGTGAGCAATCATGCCAAGACCAAAGGCGATTAGCCCATGCACCAGTGGAGCCACTACGGCATAGACAGCGTACCACTGAGCTACCTTACGCAGTTCGCCAAGCCGGGACCAAGCCTCCATTCCCATGACCAGCATCAGGATAGACAGCAGCCCCCGAAAGAGAGGCTCGTAGAAACTTTCAAAGACGCTGTCTGGGCGGGTTAGGATGCCCAAAGCGATACCGAGCAACAGCGCCGAGAGCGCCGAACCCTGGAGGCTTTCCTTCACGATGGGCCAAATCCTGACCCGCTTGCTTGGGGCGGCATCCGGATCTTTCGGATATCCGGCCGCAGTAATGCCCGACCCACGGGGATACCTGCTTGCAGGGCCGCTGATCTCGTCGGCATACCCACCGACAGCCACGGACTGCTTGCTGACATAGTCCTCACTGAAATAATATTTATCGCGCTTCCGCTTGCTGAGATAAATGCTAGCTACAACGATTGCCGTCACGAGCGCGGGGATATCCATAAAAGGATACAGGGCCCCTGCCCAAGCTTCGTACTCAATGCCTTGCTCTTCTAACAGCGTCAAGGCGGCGGCGAGGGTCGAACCACTCACAGCGCCAAATAAGCCCGCAGTGGCAACAGCGTCCACAACTTTAACGTTTGGCAACTTGGCGAGCGTGTAGCGCCCAATAAATACAATCAGAATCCCCATCACTACGGCGAACATTGCAGGCAATAACATTTCCGACAGATTGGCCTCGCGGATTGCAATGCCGCCGCTCAGGCCCACCTTCATGAGCAGCATGAAGACAATGAATTTATAAATTGCATCTGGAATTTGCAGTTGGCTCCCGAGGGAAGCAATAACCATGCCGCCAATTAGAAAACCGAGCGTCGGGGACTGCAACTGTGCCACGAAACGCATTAAGAAACCGGACAAGAAATCCACAGGTACCTCCTTCCACGTCCTCTAACGAGGAGTCATGATGATGACAGGTGAGTTCAAAAGGTTGAAAAAAGTAGGCGTGAACCGCTTCACCCCTACAGCACAGGCACTATGCAAGAACCTGCCGACGGGCTGCTCAGAGAGGGTAGACCTCCGAAAGACTTCGGACGGCGATAGCTATCTTGCATCGTTTTTCATAGACTTTCATCTATTAAGACTCAAATCTGCATGGACTCAAGTCTATCCTAGAATCGACAGATTTTTGCATCCCTTAACGTGGACATGGCATCACATTTCAAATTTGTGTCATAAGTTTTCCTTTTGCGTAGTGATTCTTAATATTGACTGGTTATTGACTGGTTAATATCAATCGAGATCATCGATTTTTTCAAGGGATCTAGAACCCACGCACTAGTTTTCCTGAGATTCCATAAGTGGCGCTAATAGATAAGCGGTTTTTATGGAATGTTTTCGCTAATCTGAGTCAACCTTCCGCAATAAGGGGTATCTTTGTCATAAACTCAATGATATGGTTTAGGGAAAAATCATAGACTCTTTTCTTTGATTTTTGCGGCAAGACGCTTTTAGGAGGTAGGTTCCATGACTCAGAAAGCCAGCAAACTCGTCATCGTTACAGAGAAATTGTTGTTAAAGCAAATTACCCAGATTATCGATGAAGCCGGAGCCGCTGGCTATACGGTGATGCCCGCTGGTGGAAAGGGCAGTCGCAACGTGCGATCGTCGGGACAACCGACCGTTAGCGATGTCTACTCGAATATCAAGATTGAGGTGCTTACCGCCAGTCGGGATATGGCTCTCAACATCGCAGACACCGTTGCAACGAAGTTTTTTGACGATTATTCAGGTATTGCTTATCTCTGTGATGCGGAGGTATTGCACGCGCACAAGTTCTAGGGCTGGTCTTAGTTCTCGCATGGCGAGGGGAAACGGGCGATCGCTCTTGCTGGGTCAGTCCAAGGGCGATCGCCTCTCCGTAGCAAGCGTGTAAGTGGCGGGCTGGGTTCAGTCGCAACCCTACAGGCTTTGGCGAAAATTCTGACGGGTATCGCCCAGAGCGTCAATTTTCAGTGCGTCGATTTGCCGCCATTCGGCACTGGTGATGGGCTGTGCAACAAGGCAAATGCCAAAGCACTGTTCTGCTGCGGTTGCCAGAACAGCGATGATAGCGGCGAGGTCAGGCGGATCACCGATGGCAGATTTGATCACTCCATCGGTTGTTTGCGCTGTGCCAAAAACCTGACAAGACAGGTCGAAGTCGGGACAGAGGCGCATGGAGCCATGTTGCAAAATGCACTCGCCGCGCCGCAGTTGAGCGCTGCCAACAAGCTTGTAGCCGCTGTCGGTGACCAGATCGGCGCTGGTGGCCGTGCCAAAGCAGTGGGGATTGTGGATGTAGCCGCGTCCGGCGTTGCCGTAGTGGAGCGAAATGCCGAGCGATCGCCAGCCTTCAATCAAAAACGCGCAGATTTTCTCATAAGCGGCTTTGCGGCTGGGCTCCAGCCCCGACGTGATGACGGCATAGGTCAGATCGCCCTGATGCAGCACCGCACGGCCGCCGCTGGGACGACGCACTAGATCGATGGGCTGCTCCTGGTAAGTGAGCGATCGCCAGTGTTCAGGGATCTGACGCTGATGATAGCCAAGGGAAAGGGCGATCGGTTCCCAGGTGTAAAACCGCAGCGTCGGCGGATGCAAGCCCTGGGTATGTTGCTCGAACAGCCAGCGATCGATTGCCATTTGCGTCGCGCCATCTGCTCTCATCAGTGGAATGAGCCGCCAGACGGGGCGAGAATCCCTGTAGTTCGCGTTCATGGCGAGGGAACCGCCCAGGTTCAAGCGCCAAACTCAGCCTGAAGAATCTCGTCGTAGCTGTCGGCAATAGAAGCCACCATCGTGATGTTGCGTGACACCTCGCCAGGCGACAGTTCCGCTACGGTGCGCTGCGCCGCAACCACCACCTGATTGTCCATAATCGCGAAGTGCGACTCGAACGTGCTTGTCCAATTCAGTTGCAGCAGCTTTCGCATCAGTTCTAGCTCATTTTTGGCCGGCAAATTCAGTACGGGTGACCAGACGGCGAGTATATCGTCATCTGTTTCGCCCGTAAGCTGTACAAACACCTCTACGCTGCCATACTTAAACTTCCACAGATTGCCCTGGTCAGATCGGCTGACCATCGCGCTCTGGTCTTCTTGCAGGCTGGAAATCACAGTTTCAACGACATCCAGATGGCTGGTCGCTTCGATAACTTCTTCTGTCAAAGCTGGGCTGGATTCAGGTTCCATAGGAAGCAGGTCGCTCAGTGAGTGGACAAATGGTGGGGGGATTGGGGACAACCGTAGACGAACACGAATAGCCGAAGAAAATTGCAGAACCAGGAAATACCTTTGGGTGTAACCCAGGCTACAGCCTGATTTGCAAGGCTACTCACAACTTTAGCCGCTCAGGGTGCAATCCTGCATGTTTCTACGAAGTTTCTTTCTAAAGCGGCTAAAGCGGGCGATCGCCCCAGGACTTCATGACGCACTGCCTCGCCCAACGCGCTAGATTAAGCACAAAGCCGCCTCCCGTCCTCACTCGCTGTGCTGCCGATGACCCGCCTGAACGTCCCCCAAAATTCCACCTCCCAAAGTCCAGACTCTTCTTTAGACTTTTCTTCAGACTCTTCTTCAGAGAGTGCTAGATCGTTGGTTGCAGCGCTCAAGGAATGGGCGATCGCCATCGAAGCCCTGCTCAGCGGCGACACCATTCTGCTGTTGCGAAAAGGCGG
Organism: Leptolyngbya sp. O-77; assembly: GCF_001548395.1. Classification (NCBI taxonomy): domain Bacteria; kingdom Bacillati; phylum Cyanobacteriota; class Cyanophyceae; order Leptolyngbyales; family Leptolyngbyaceae; genus Leptolyngbya; species Leptolyngbya sp. O-77. The sequence goes on along the minus strand of NZ_AP017367.1, from coordinate 3,178,708 downwards.
CATCCGGGAAACGGGCGGACGATTCAGCGTGGCCCAGTCTCGCGTGCTGCTCTATCCCACCTATGAACATCAGCAGCCACACCTGCTCAAGCCACCCTACGCCGACCGAGTGCAGCCTGTCCCCTCCGGCTGGCATCCCAACACCGTAACCCTCTGCGCCTGGGCCGATATCACCCACATCTTTCAAATCACCACCGCAGAAACCGTTGAGGCGCTGCTGCCGTTTCATATTTGGACAAACGCCCTAGCTACAGAACGGCTGAAATGGAAGCCTCAGCAGCCGCTCTACGTCCTGCTGCTGCGCGTGCATCAGTTCCCAGAATCTTTCACGTTGCCTTATCAAGAGGCCTACGGCGGCTGCAAATCCTGGATTGATGTGGAGCTTCCCGTTGGACGGGCCGCAAATCCCTTTATAGATGCGCCGGTGCTGACTCAGGAGCAGTATGCCCATCGGGTAATGGAGGTTGAGCGGGTGGTTTTGGGACAGTAGAGAAGGCTCCGGGTGCCGAGCCAACAGCCTTGGGGGGAGCTTCCCCCCCAAACCCCCGCTTGGGGGACGAAGTGCGTCCCCCCAAACCCCCTCCGACCTCGGTTTCGGCGATGCAGTCGAGATACTGTCTGTGCCAGATTCGACTGGATTTGTCGTGACACAAACCTGAAAGATTCTCCTTAGAGATGCTGCGCGATTCTTTGGAGAGACGCTGCGCGATCGCCTCTATCACTCATGCAATGTGAAGCAACCTCTCGGACACACTGACACGCCCTTAGGAGGGGGTGTGGGGGACGCTTCGTCCCCTGCAAAAGGGGGTTTGGGGGATATCCCCCAAGGCTGTTGGCTCGGAACTCCAGAACCCCGGCTCAGACCAGTTCTACAGACCAGTTCTGCAGACCAGTTCCACAATCCAGGTCGCCCAATTCTTACAGAATGCTGCACAAGCCCCACGTTGCCCAAGCCCCAGCGATACACTATGGAATTGGCTGGCGCAAGCGATCTGTGCCGCCAGGCACACCCTGACGAGCGGTTCTTGCCTAGTCTGGACTTTGAAAACCGAATTGCAAGCAAACTAAACAGTCAGAGGAATAACCAAGAGATTAGAAAAATGCTGCATCGCATCATCACCGCAGTTTTAATTGGGCTTCTGGGCTTTACGTCGCTGTGGGGCCCTGCCCAACCTGCCCAAGCCGCAGGCTGCACCCTCACGGCAATCGTCTGGGAAGGCTACACCGACTCGTCTTTTGCCGATACTTTTGAAAAAGAAACCGGCTGCACGATCAAAGCCACCTACGCTGGGTCGAGCGACGAAATGTTCGCCAAGTTCCGCGCAGGCGGCGGCAAAAATTATGATCTGGTCTCCGCATCGGGCGACATCACCGAGCGGCTCTACAAAGCAGGCCTGGTGCGCCCCATCGACACCAGCAAGCTGCAAAATTACAGCGCTGTATTCGAGTCATTTCAGGACGGCAAGTGGAACACCTTCGGCGGCAAGCCCTACGGCGTAACCTTTGCCTGGGGACCCAACGTGCTGGTTTATAACACCAAACAAGTAAAACCCGCGCCGAAGTCCTGGGATATCTTATTTGACGATAGATATTCTGGCAAAATCGCCCTGCCCGATAACCCTATGACCATTGCTGACGTGGCGCTGTGGCTGGGCAAAGCCAATCCCTACAACCTTACCGACGAAGATCTCGCCGAAGTGAAAGCCAAGCTATTGGAACTGCGCCCCCACATTCGCAAATTCTGGACGACAGCAGGCGAACTGGCCAACCTGTTTCAGTCGGGCGAAATTGTGATGGCTCACGCCTGGCCGCTGACCTATACCCAACTCAGCAACGAGGGTTATCCTATTGGCTCCGTCAGTCCCCAGGGCAAGCTGACGGGCTGGACAGATTCCTGGATGATTTCCAAGAATTCCAAAAACCCGGAAGCGGCCTATCAGTGGATTGACTTTATCCTCAGTGGCGACGGGCAAAAGGGCGTGATAGACGTGACGGGCTACTCTGGCGCAACGACGCTGGGCGCGGAAGCGGTGGGTGAGGAAAAAGCACACGAGCTATTCATGGATGACCTGTCGCTGCATTCGCAAATCAATATGTGGCAGAGCGTGAAGAACTACGACCAGTGGGTGCAGCTCTGGAATGAAATCCGCAGCTAGATTACGGCTCCTGATATGTCCACATCAGTCCGCCGTCTACCAGGAAGGTTGATCCTGTGATGTAGTCGGCTTCGGCGGAACATAAGAACGATACCAAAGATGCCACCTCCTCCGGATTGCCCATGCGCTGGAGGGGGATTTTTTTGAGAAATTCTTTGGATTCGTCTGAGTCGTCTTGCAGACTGGTGTTTTTGTCGGTGGCGATCGCCCCTGGTGCGACATTGTTAATCGTAATCCCCAGCGGCGCGAGTTCCGTTGCTAGCGTGCGGGTCATCATCTTCATGCCGCCCTTGCTGGCGCAATAGGACGCAAAATCGGGAAATGACAGCTCCTCATGCACCGAGCTAATGTTGATAATCTTGCCGGGATGCTGGGCATTCATGCAGTGATGCACAAAGGCCTGTGCCGAAAAGAATGCGCCTTTCAGGTTCACGTCCATCACCTGGTCATAATCTTCTTCGGTGACTTCCCAAAAGGACGCTTTCTTCTGAATGCCTGCGTTGTTGACCAAAATATCCAGGCGACCAAAATGGGCAACCGACTCCGCGACCATGCGGCGCACTTGCTCCACTTCGCTCACGTCCGCCTGCACGATCTTCCCTGCCCCATTGCAGCCATATTGAAAGCACTTGCCGCCCGCCGCCTCTACTTTGGCCAGGGTTTCGGCTGCGCCTTCGGGATCAGCGCGGTGGTCGATGACGATTCTGGCCCCGTCGGCCGCCAGACGCAGGGCGATCGCCTGTCCAATGCCTGTGGTGCTGCCCGTCACCAGCGCAACCTTTCCGTCCAATTTCATGGCTGCCTCCCCAGGAGATTATTAAGAAATACTTGTAATCAATGGAATTTTTGTTACCTCACAGCAAGATCTTGTTACGCAATGCCTCCTCCTGACCAGCCTCAAAAGAGGCATTCTGGCGAGTTTTTTCTACTTCTCTAGACAGACTGTAGACAGAACCTTGAGTTAAACGCAGGGGTATTGCAAGACATACTAGACTCACGAACTATTGATTTACTGTTGATGAACTATTGCTGAGCAGTCGAGAAGGAGCGCACCCGAATCTGCCATAATACTTGAGCTTGAATCCATGACATTCCAGGGTCAACCGCAAGAACCGTTCATTCCACAGCACGCTAGTCATGCAGATCGTCCAAGTCGTCGATCCGCTCACTCAAGCAGATTCATGCAATCCCGCGCTCGGTGGCAACGAGACCAGCAAGTGATTGAGGCGCTGTCGTCTCTGCTGGACTATGTTGGAGATTTGAACCGCTATTTGGAACGAATCGCGTCTAGCGTTTGTCACTTGCTGAGAATGGATGTAACCGTGATTACGCTCTGCGAAGGGGACGGGTTTGATCGCGTGATTGCTAGCTCCGATGGCGAAGAAGATCACACGCTCTATACGCTCCACGGAACAGTAACCGGAACAGTGGTAGACACTGGGCGATCGCTCGTGGTAGAAGACACGCGCCTGAATCCCGAAGCAGGCGAAATTCCCGATGGCTATCTCTGCTATCTCGGCGTTCCCCTCCGCACCCCCCACGGCGACATCCTCGGCACAGTTTGTTCCTTTAGCTATTCGCCGCGCCAGTTTGCCGAGGAAGAAGTGCGGACGGTGGAACTGTTTGCAGAGCGGGCGGCAATGGCGATCGCCCACTATCGCCTCTATCAAGAACAGCAGCGATTTAACGAAATGCTAGAAGCGGAGGTTGTCAAGCGCACCCAAGAACTCCGCACTGCCCAGTCCAAGCTCATCGAGCAAGAGCGGCTGGCCGCCATCGGAGAATTTGCCGCTATGATCGTCCACGAAATTCGCAACCCGCTGACGACGGTGAAAATGGGGCTAAAAGCTTTTGAGCGACTGGCTCTGGCAGCGCCAGACCAACTGCGGCTGACGCTGGCCAGCGAAGAGGCAAACCGCTTGGAAGAGTTGCTCAACGAAATTCTCCAGTTTTCTAAGCCGCAGCGGGCCATGCAGACCGAGGCCGTTGACCTAGTGGCGCTGCTGCAAGACGTGGTGACGCAGGTGCAGGAAACGCCGATCGCCCAGGGGCGCGTCATTGAGCTGGCGATCGCCCCAGAATTGCCGCCTGTGATGGGCGATCGCAACAAGCTCAAGCAAGTGTGCCTAAACCTGCTGCGAAATGCTTGCGAGGCGGTGTCGGAGGGCGATCGCATCCGTTGCACCCTGCTGCTCGATGCCGACGCTCCCCCTGCCCCCCAAAGACTCTGCCTATCCATCCACAACGGCGGCCCGCCCATTCCCCCAGAAGACCTGCCCAAGCTGACGCGCCCCTTCTACTCCACCAAAGCAGGCGGCACCGGCCTCGGACTCGCCCTCGTCAAGCGTATCGTCGATGCCCACGGCGGCAGCCTGTCCATTCAATCCACCGCCACAGAGGGCACCACAGTCACCCTTCACCTGCTAATCTAAGCTTTGCGTTCTTCCCTCTTCGTTCTTCGTTCTTCATTTTTCCCTCTTCCCCCTTCCCTCTTCGTTCTTCGTTCTTCATTTTTCCCTCTTCCTCCTTCCCTCTTCGTTCTTCGTTCTTCATTTTTCCCTCTTCCCCCTTCCCTCTTCGTTCTTCGTTCTTCATTTTTCCCTCTTCATTTTTCCCTCTTCCCCCTCCCCTCTTCCCTCATGTCCACGCCCCCCATCCAGTGGTATCCCGGTCATATTGCCAAAGCCGAGCGATCGCTCCTGGAACAGTTGAAAAAAGTCGATGTCGTGCTGGAGGTACGGGATGCGCGAATTCCCTTAGCGACGCGCCATCCGCAGATGAGGCAGTGGTTGGGCAACAAAGAGCGGGTGCTGGTGCTAAACCGCATGGACATGATCCCCGCTGGAGTGCAGCAGGACTGGCGTGCCTGGTTTCAGCAGCAAGACGAGACAGCTTATTTTACCGATGCAAACCACGGCAAGGGTGTGGAAGCCGTGTCCAAAGCAGCGCAGGCGTTGGGCGAAAAGATGAACCAGCGACGGCGCGATCGCGGTATGTTGCCCCGCCCCGTGCGGGCAGTGGTCATCGGCTTTCCCAACGTGGGCAAGTCGGCGCTGATTAATCGGCTGCTAAAGCGGCGCGTGGTGGAGAGCGCCCGTCGCCCAGGCGTGACGCGCCAGCTCCGGTGGATTCGCATTTCCGACGAGCTAGAACTGCTAGACGCACCGGGAATCTTGCCTTCCAAGCTGACGAACCAGCAAGCCGCGCTGAAGCTGGCCATCTGCGACGACATTGGCGAAGCCGCCTACGACAATCAGCGGGTCGCCGCCGCCTTTGTAGATCTGTGGAAAGAACTGGCCGAAGCTGCCCCTACCGTCATTGGCAGTGGGTTGGAAACTCGCTATGGGCTGTCGCCGTCTGGAGTCACGGGCGAAACCTACCTGGCGCAACTGGCCGAGCATCGCTATCAGAACGACATCGAGCGAGCCGCACGACAATTGCTGAATGATTTTCGCAAGGGGCTGCTGGGAGCCGTGCCGCTGGAGTTGCCGCCAGCAGCGATCGCAGCGGAGGGACGGGGCAATCCTGAAGAAAGGGCTGAAGAAAAGAGTGGGGAACACTCTGGAGTACAGTAGCTCCCAGAGATCCTTGTAAGGAAATATAAAGCGAGTTTACTTTTTCCTAAAAATCTGGATCGGTAAAGACACAAACTGAGCGTTTTGCAGTGCAGTCGGGCGATCGCCCTTATTACAAAACATGAACTTAGTTTGAAAACATTGTGCTATCCCATGCAGAGTATAAAAACTCGCGATATATATCGTAAGTGTAGAACCCTGCAAGGCAGGGCAGAATTTCAAAGACCCATAAAGACTCAAGTGTCATAAAGACTCAAAGGTAAGGACTCAAGCGCGATCGCCCCTTTGCCGCTTCAGGAATTTTTCAAAGCCTGCTCTGAAAACTGCTCTAGAAATGCCCTGAAAAAATATCCTGAAAGATTGCTTCGACTGTCCACAGATTTCTGAATGATCCCCGGATTTTAAGATGATTTGAGCAATCATCTGATCGAGTGAATTAGTTCGTTCGATGCTTGATTTTTGAGCTTTTGCAGACTGGATGATTGGCCAACTTGCTCGCTAGAAGCTGATCCCCAGCCGCGCCCCCAAATCAACGTGCGATCGCCCAGCGTTGCAACCCCTTTGCAATGTCCCAGAGCAAGCCGCGATGTATTTGGGTTCTGTAGATTTTGGACACGTTGCATGACTTTTGCTCGCCACGATTCTCGATCCGAATTGGCTGCTTTAGCGTTTCAGACCGATAGTTTACGACTCAATGACTTAGCCGATCCCGCGCTCAATCGGCAGTTGCACACCGACCCACCTGCCTGCGACACCCAGGGACAACGGTCAGAAACAGGAATCTACGTGACTGTCCACGGGCATTTTTACCAGCCGCCCCCGCGAAAACCCCCTACCTGAACGCCATCGAGCGACAGCCCAGCGCCTCGCCTTACCACGATTGGAACGAGCGAATCCACTACGAGTGCTATCGCCCCAACGCCTTTGCCCGTGTGCTAACCGACCAGGGTGACCTGCTGGGGATCGTCAACAATTACGAATATCTCAGCTTCAACATCGGCCCAACGCTCATGAGCTGGCTAGAGCAAGCCGATCCCGAAGTCTATCAGCGCATTCTAGAAGCCGACCGCAAAAGCTGCGATCGCCTGGGAGGACACGGAAATGCGATCGCCCAGGTCTATAACCACATCATCCTGCCCCTAGCCAACGACCGCGACAAGCGCACCCAGATTCGCTGGGGCAAGGCCGACTTCCGAGCCAGGTTTGGGCGCGATCCTGAAGGCATGTGGCTAGCAGAAACAGCAGTCGATTATCCAACGCTACGAATTCTGGCAGAAGAAGGCATTCGCTTTATCATCCTGGCCCCATCTCAGGCCCAGCGCTGCCGCCCCCTGCCCACGCCCGACGAGCGCGATCCCCACTGGATCGAAGTCGGCGGTAGCCAGATCGACCCCGTGCGCCCCTATCGCTGCTTTTTGAATTCGCTCCATTTCCAGCGCGACGGCATCCTGGGGCAAGACGCTTTGGGTGAACCGGGCACCAACCCGAACCCGGCTGATACACCCTACATCGACATTTTCTTTTATGACGGCCCAATTTCCCGTGACATGGGCTTTAACGACGTACTGAGCAGTTCCGAGCATTTTGTCGGACGCATCGGGCAGGCCGTGCGCGGGGATCACCGTCCCGCCCAGTTAATCTCGGTGGCAACCGACGGCGAAACCTTTGGACATCACAAAGGGGGCACGGAGAAGGCGCTGGCCTATGCCTTTACCCACGAGTTTCCCAAACGGGGCTGGCTGGTGACGAATTTTGCCCACTACCTCAGCCTGCACCCGCCCACCTGGGAAGTGGAGCTAAAGCCCGTGACGGCGTGGAGTTGTTCCCACGGGGTCGATCGCTGGCAAGACGACTGCGGCTGTGGCGGGGGCGGCGAGTGGCATCAGAAATGGCGGCGGCCGCTGCGGGATGCGCTGGACTGGCTGCGGGATCAGCTAATTGCAATTTACGAACAGTCCGGTGGTTCGTTTTTCCGCGATCCTTGGGCGGCGCGGGATGGCTATGTCGCTGTGTTGGGGGAGCGTTCTGATACGGTTCTCGATACGTTTTTCGCAGCTTACCAAAGTCACGATCTGACACCGGCCGAACGGGTTGAGGCGCTGAAACTGCTGGAAATGCAGCGCCACGCCCTGCTGATGTATACCAGTTGCGGCTGGTTTTTTGAAGAGGTGTCGCGGCCGGAGGGCACGCAGATTTTGCGCTACGCTGCCCGCGCCTTGGAACTGGCAGAAGACCTTGCCGCAGTTCGCCTGGAGCCGGAGTTTGTCCGTCGTCTGGGGGCAATCCCCAGCAATGTGGAGCAGTTTGGCAACGGCGCGGAACTGTATCGCCAACTGGTTGCGCCTGCCCGCATCACGCCAGAGCAGGTGGTCGCGCACTATGCCATCAGTTCCCTCTTCCACAGCTATCCCCAGGAGCAGCGTCTCTATTGCTATAACGTCCAGCGATTAGACTATCAGCTTCGCCGCATGGGATCGCTGACGCTGGCTCTGGGGCAGGTGCAGTTGACCTCCGAGATCACCCGCGAGGTGGTGAATCTGGAGTTTGCGGTGCTGCATCTGGGCGGCTGGGATTTTCACTGCTGCATTCAGCCCGCCAGCGGTCGTCGCGCCTATTTGCAATTGCGGGATGAGTTGTTTGAGGCGCTGTCGCTGGCCAGCGCGGCGCAGGTGATTTTGGCGATGACGCACACCTTTGGCGATTGCCCCTTTAGCCTGCAAGACCTGTTCGCTGAGGAACGCCATCGGCTGATGCACCTGCTGAGTCAGGAAACCCTGACCCGACTCGATCAGCTCTACACCCAGGTCTATCGCGACAACTACGGCGTGCTGCGGGCGTTTCATCGGGATGCCCTGGAGCCGCCCCGCGAGCTGCAAGTGGCTGCCGAAATTGCGATCGCCCATCGGCTGACCCACTCCCTGCAAGCTCTAGAGCGCGAAACCTCTGATTTGCCCCCCACCAATCCCGAATTGTGCGACAGCTATTTGTCGGAACTAGAGGCGATCGCCGCCGAAGCCAACCAACTCCACTGCCATCTGACAGTGACCCCAGCCAGACAAATCCTGGAGCGGCTGATCCTGCGGCTGCTGTGGCAAGCTCTCAACGAATCGGAACTGGACACCTTGGAGCCAACGCTGGTCTGGATTGAGCAACTGCTGGTCATCAGCGAGCAGCTTCATCTGGGACTGGCGCTGGATCGAGTGCAGGAGTTGTACTGGCGATCGCTCCACCGCTACCTCCTGCCCCGCTGGTCTGTCGCACAGCAACACTCTGATGCGGCCGCCAAAGCTGAACTGGCGCTGCTTCAACCGCTGCTGTCGCTAGGCAAGTTGCTGCGGATTGAGGTTCCGCTGGGGCTGCTGGTGTAAGCCTCGCAGAGCGGTGTTGCCCTTGCTGCAACCACATCACCAAGCCGCATTGCAAACAGGGCATGAGAAACCCAACTCTCACTCCCTAAGCTTCCTTGCTAAACTGTGAGAAACGCCGACTGCCGCGCCCTGAGAGGACTGCCTAATGCTATTGACCAGCCTGCCCGATACGCTGCTTACCCCTGCGAAGCTGCCGAATCTGAGTTATGCCGCGCCGCGCGATCGCTTTGATGAGTCGTGGGATGCGCCGCTGTCTACGCTGTTGGGGCTAGGTCGGGCGGCCGGAGCCGATTTTGTCGAGTTCTTCCTGGAACGGGTTAACTATATTAACTGCCTAGCCGAAGACGATACCATCACCAGCATTTCGCCCAGCTTGACCACGGGCGCGGGTGTGCGCGTGTTTCGCGGCAAGGCCGACTGCTACGTTAGCACCAACGACCTGACCTTTAGCGGGCTAAAGCTGGCGCTAGAAAAGGCGTTGTCTATCATGGGGCTAGAATTGCCCAGCGGCAATGCGTTTATCCCGGAAGTGGTGCTAGAGCCGCTGCGCGACTATGGCACGCGCAAGGGCAAGGAAGCTTGGCTGGAACAGTGCAGTTCAATTCGCGAGATGGGCGAAATTTTGCTGGCAGCGAGCGATCGCCTCGGCAAAAAAGCCAGCCACGTCCAGTCGCGCCGCGCCTCCTACTTTCGCGACTGGCAGGAAGTGCTGGTGGCGGCGAGCGACGGCACCTTTGCGCGAGACATTCGCCTGACGCAATCCACCGGGTTTAGCCTGCTCTGCGCCGATGGCGACCACCGTGCTTCTATTGGTCAGCGCGTCGGCAGCACTAGCCAGCCCGATTTTCTCCGCACCTGGGATATGGATAGCACCGCCGAAGAAGTGGCGGAGTCTGCCGGAAAAATGCTCTATGCCGATTATGTCGAGTCCGGCACGTACCCCGTGGTGATGGCGAACCACTTTGGCGGCGTGATCTTCCACGAAGCCTGCGGTCATTTGCTGGAGACGACGCAGATTGAGCGCAAGACTACGCCCTTTATCGACAAAAAAGGGGAGAAGATTGCCCATGAAGCGCTGACCGCTTGGGACGAAGGGCGATCGCCCAACGCCTTTGGCACCATTGATATGGACGATGAGGGAATGCCCACCCAGCGCACGCTGCTGATCGAAAACGGCATCTTGAAAAACTTCCTGAGCGATCGCGCTGGGTTTATGCGAACCGGACACCCGCGCACGGGCAGCGGCCGCCGCCAAAACTACACCTACGCCGCTGCTAGCCGAATGCGGAATACCTACATCGCGCCGGGGCCGCACTCTCTTGACGACCTCTTCGCCTCCATCGACAAAGGGATTTACTGTAAAAAAATGGGCGGCGGCAGCGTCGGTGCAACGGGTCAGTTCAACTTTGCAGTGGACGAAGCCTACCTAATCGAAAACGGCAAAATCACCAAGCCCCTCAAGGGCGCAACTCTGATTGGCGAAGCGGTAGAAATCATGCAGCGCATCTCCATGTGTTCCCAAGATTTGGGGCTAGCGGCGGGCTTTTGCGGCTCCATCAGCGGCGGCATCTACGTCACCGTGGGTCAGCCCCACCTGAAGGTCGATGCCATTACGGTTGGGGGACGGTAGCTTAAACAGGAGGTCGGGTGCGGACTTGTGATGGGATGAGGAGATCAGGAAAGTAACTGGTCAGGAAAGTAACTCATCAGGAAAGTAACTTAGGGAAAGTAACTTAGGGAAAGTAACTTAATCGCTACCGAGCCTGCCCGATCTGACTTATCCCGTTGCCATTTCACCCGCGCTGTTCTATCGCTCCATAACTCGCCCTATCAACTGTTGCAATTGTGCCACCAAAGGCAGTGCCGGAAATTGCTCAGCCCGAATCTGGGGCAACTTGTCGCGGATATGGCGGATATTCCAACCCGTGAGGCGGGCGAGGGTCTGGGCTTCTTGCTCGAACCGTTGTCGGAGCGATCGCCGATATTGCCGCCCCGCTTCACACGCCATCTCGCCCGTATAGGGATGACGCAGGATATAGCGCCCCTGAAACAGGGTGCGGTTGTTGGTCTGCTGAAAAATCAGGTCTTCCGGAAACTTATCGCGGGTATAGCGCACATGCAGCCGCGTGATGAATACGTTATTGGGCATGGTGTTGGGCATCTCCGGGCGCGTCCAAAACACCCCCGCCTGCCGCAGTTCCTCTGGCGATAGCGGCTCCGCCGAGCAGGGGTCGCAGCTTCCCATATCCCAGGCGTATTCCAAAAACGCCACGTTTCGCCCCTCGCGGGTGTAGCTGGTCTGGAATATGGCTTTGTAAAAGTCGCTAAATTCGTCCTTCACGTATACCGGAATTTCTGCATCCGACGGCACCTTCACCGTGCGATAGTTGCTGACTTCTGCCTGTCCTTCCGGTGACAAAATGTAGACCAGCAAATCCTGAGAACTGTCGGCGTTGACCATGCCCAACCGCAGCGGCAGCATAAATCGGGGCGATTCGTAGGTCATTTGCAGCGGCCGCAACGCCTGATAGCTCGAATTTTCGTATTCCTCCAGATTCACCTTGGCCACAAAGAACTTCATCCGCTGGCGAATGTAGGGGCGCAGCAGTTCCCGTGCGCCTTGGGGGATGCGGTAGCCGTTTTGCACCAGCCAGGTTTCCAATCCATCGGACTCGCGGGCGCTGAGGATCAAGATATCGTACTCGCCGACGGTGAATTGTTCTTCTACCGTCACCCCTAGCGCCTGGTTGCTGTGTCCAGCCCGACCTGGAGCGGCACTTTCCATCGCAGGAGCCGCCATTGGGCGATTCCAAAAGATAGGCGGAGCGCACGGATCAGGGTCGAAGTATTCCACCAGTCTCGGTGCGCTAAAGGAATCGAGCCGCTCGATAATCCGTGAATCGACGATTTGCACCTGTTCGCGCTGCAAGATCACGGGAACCGGAACGACCATCGCAAAATCTTTGACATCACCCTGGTAGTCATTGGCCATCGTAAGAACCGTGCGATTTCCGCTGCGGGCGATCGCCACCTGAGAAGCCTGGTTATACAGCTTCGCATCGGCTTTTGCCACATAAAACCCACAAAATGCCAGCGCTCTGGATGAAACCGTGAACGTCAGCAGGAATGCTATGAGGGCGATCGCCCACACACGAAAAGACCGCAAATAGGTCATTGAATGATTAAGCAGAGATTTCATATAAACACCTATTCAGGAACGTATTTTTGTCGGAAGGGTGGATGGAAAAGACAACGGTAGATGCAGCGCCGACTGCGACCACTCAAACCGGGCGGCGGGCAGCAGCCAGTCCAGCAGCAGACTCAGCGGAGCCAGGGCAAACAGCGCCCAAAAGGGAGCCGTGGAGATGAAAAAGACATTTCGCAGGATAAACGTTAGAAGTGCGATCGCCCCGGCCCAGATCAGCCGTCCTGTGCGGGAATTGGGAATCGTGCGCGGGTCGGTAATCATGAACAGCGCAAACACCAGCAGCGAGCCACTGGTGAGCCGATGCGCCCACACGTCCCACGTCCAGCCCAGCCATAGATTTCGCCCGGACTCTAGCACCGCATAGCTGCCCAGAAACGCCGCCGACGTGTCCCAGCGCCCCACCTGTTGCAGCACCAGCCCGCCTGCTCCCAAAAACAGCAGTCCATACCAACCGCTCTCGCCCCACTGCCCCGGCGAAACCCACGCATCGCCTGAGAGCATCAGCGCCATGACAATGCCAAAATTGCCGGGATTAAACACATGCTTGCCGCGCAGCCGCAGCAAAAATTTGCTGGCGATCGCCCCCATCACCGCCAGCGCCATCGTCAGCGGATGATCAACCCGCAGCAGCAGGCTCATTCCTAGTCCCGTCACCAGCGCACTGGGCAGACTAGAGAGAATTTGGGGATTGCGATACCGCAGGGCGATCGCTCTCCAGCGCTGTCCTATATTATCTGCCGGTTTATTATCTGCCGGTTTATTATCTGCCGGTTTATTATCTGCCGGTTTATTATCTGCCGGTTTATTATCTGCTGCTGTTTCTGGATTTGATAGCTCTGGTGGATAAAATACTGCCCCACAAAGCGCCTGGGTAATGAGGCAAGTGGCGATCGCCGTTAGCACCACCACCCAATTCAGCGACCAATCCCGCGTGCCCACCCCCAGCAGCAAAAACAGGGCGAGAAAGCCAATTTGATAAAGCCTCGCGTCCTTTTCCATCGACTGTTTTCATTGCAACGTTGGCAGCTATTATGTCGTGCTGCTACGATGGCTGATGGTCTGTTTCAAATTTTGTAACCGCAGGTAAGTTACAGCATTCCCCTACGACAGCAGCTTTTGGTATTCCTGCTCGGTGATCAGGTCGCGAGTGGTTTCGACCCGATCGACAAATACCTGTCCATGCAGGTGATCGACTTCGTGCTGGACAATGCGGGCGACGAAATCGGTGAAGACCTGACGGCGCAGATTGCCGTGGCGATCGCCATATTCCACCTCGATTTCTCGATAGCGGGGCACGAGGCCGCGAATCCCTGGCACGCTGAGGCATCCCTCCCAGCCCTTCACCGTTTCGTCAGAATGGCTGAGCAGGCGTGGGTTCAGCATGGGCAGTGGCTCCATCTCCGGCGCATGAGGATAGCGCGGATTGGGACGCGACGCAACGATGACCAGGCAAAGGGGCTGACCGACTTGGGGCGCAGCGATGCCCACGCCGTTTGATGCGTGCATCGTGACCAAGAGCTGATCAATGAGGGCTTGCAGGGCGGGATCACTGGGGGAGGCGATCGCCCGCGCTGTGTCTCTCAGCTCGGGATTGCCCAACTGCAAGATTTCCAAGAGAGAAGTGTTTGAAGACTCGGCAGCCTGGGTCATAGTCGGTTAGAGAGTTGCAAACTTGGGTGGAGGGGATCGCCTGCTCTGATCTAAGGCTGAAGCTAACGACTGGGGCGGCGCTCGGCGGTGGGCTTGCGGAGGCGCGTCAGCCCTAGTTCGGTCTGCACCCGCAGGCGCATGGCGGCGTGGCGGTCGATGCCTTCGTAGGCGTAGCGGTTGTACCCGTTCTGGCGGATCTGGCGCTCGATGTTGCGCTGTCGCTCACGGGTGTCGGGGTGAGTGGAAAGCCATTCAAAGGGGGCGACTCGCCGCTCTTGTTTTTCCAGCGTCACCATCAGCCCGTGCAGCCCGTCCGCTGCGTAGCCTGCCGAGGCCAGCAGTCGCGTCCCAAAGGCATCGGCCTGGCGCTCCATGTCGCGGCTGTAGTTGAAATAGAGCAGGTTTGCCGCATAGCCGCCATAGGGAATGAGCTGGAAGGCGTTGCCTAGGGTGTTGGCATCGACCGCAAGCTGAAAGCCATGCGACAGGGACGTGTGGGCGAGTTCGTGGGCAATTAGTCCGGCTAGTTCTGCTTCTGATTGGGCTTTCAGGATTGCGCCCGCATTGATGAAGATTTTGCCGCCCGGCAGTGCGAAGGCGTTGAGGCTGCGATCGCGGATGATGAAAAACTCGTACTCAAATTCCGATCGCCCCGTCATCGCGGCGAGGCGCTGCCCAATGTCGTTGACGTAGGCATTCACCGCTTCATCCTGAATGAGCGGCAACTGGCGGGCAGCACGACGGGCGATCGCCTCTCCCACGTTCTCTTCGCCCCGCAGCAGCGCGATTCCGGTCTGAATTGAAGAGATGGGGCCAAACAGGTTGCCCGTCAGCGCAAAGCCCAGCGCCCCAGTCAGCAAGTTGGCGATCGCCCCGGCTCGCAAATCGCGCTCCAGCCGATTGCGGAAGGTTCTGGCGTGCTGAGCCGCCAGCGCTTCAAACTCCGCCGCTGCCGGATCATCGGGATACATCAGGGCAAACTGCCGCGCCGCGATCGCCGCTTCCACCAGTTGTCCGTTGGTTGCCAGGGCTGCCACCCGCGCCTGTGCCAAATCTGCCGAATCGGGATACAAACCCACTGCCCGCTCCAGCACCGCCAGCGCCTCGTTCGAGCGATCGCCCGCTGCCAGCACCTCGGCATAGCGCAGATGCCCCAGCACAAACTCTGGATGCTGCTGAGTCAAGAGCCGCAGGGCAGACTCCATGCGCGGACGAGAATTTTGCAATCGCCCTGCCTCTGCCTCGCGCCAGTAGACCTGCCCTTCAGGCGGCAGCGCCTCCGGATCGGTGACCAGCGGGGGCACTTCGACGACATCCACTTCATCAAACGGCGCTTTTGCCAGCCGATAGCGGGCTTCTGCCTCCCGCCGCAGGCCCATCTGCCACAGCGCATCCCCCTCTCGCAGCAGTTCCAGCGCTACCGCTGGGTCAATCGGAGCAGCATTGGGTTCCGGTGCGGCGATCGCTGGCTCAATGACTGGCTCAATGACTGGCTCAATGACTGGCTCGGCGACTGGCTCCGTAACGACTGGCTCGACTGGTTCCGTCAGCGCATCCAGTTCAGGGTGCGGCTCCGCAGATGGCTCACCGGCTGTGTTCAGGGTTGGCGAAGGGTCTGGATTCACCTCTGTCTGGTCAACCCGTTCCCCTGCCACGGCAGACTCGTCAACTGCGTCGTCCAGCAGAACCTCGGCAAGGGGAGAAATTTCGACGGTTGCTCCAAATTCTTCCAGCACCCAAGCCGATGAGGCATTGGCAAGGCTGGCTGAGGCTCCGGGCAGCATCGACGGAGGATCTGCCGAAGCTTCAGTGACAGGCGGCCCTGGCCAATCGGGCGCTGAGATACCCTCAGCCGCTACAACCTCTGAAACAGGCGCGACTGAAACGGATGCAACCGGCCCCAACGCATCGGGCGCATCGGGCTGGGCTGCGATCGCCCCCTCCACCAGCGCTTCCGCTAGGGACAGCGGGATCGCTAGAAGGCTGCATAGCCAAAGCCGACGTAGAAGAGATGACATGGCGATCGCCTCCTCAGCGTGTTATGGGTCAGAAACGTTTCGCTGCGACGCGCTACGAAGTCAGGGCTGACGCTAGTTGCCCACCAACCACTTCTGCCCGTTCAGGCGCTGCAACGTGTAAAGCACCATCAAATCCAGCGTTACCTTGCGTTCATCAATCATAAACGACTCTAGCAGGCTGGGGCTTGCACCATTTCCAGCACAGCTAAAGACCTTTTGCCCCTGGATATCTTCCTTCACAAAGCCCACCAAAAACTGGTGCTGTCCGCCTTGAAACTTGCCCTGCACCTGCCAGCAAGCGCCGAGTTCTTCCATGCCCTTGATCGGCAGCGGCAGCTTCTCAAATTTCAGATCCAGATCGTTAAAACCTGCGGCCGCCATCGCCTGCTTCAGGTTGGGCATGTAGTCCTGCGTGATAAAGTCCGCGAAGGGTTTGTCTTCCAATGCGGGCGGCTTTTCCTTCTTGGGCTTGGCAGCAGGCGCTTCCCCATCCGCAGACCGAACCTTGGGTTCGCGGGGCGGCTTTGTTTCGGCGGGTGCTTCTGCGGGCGCTGCAGATGCAGGAGTAGGCTGCCCCTCAGTCGTCGATGTGGCTTCAGCCGGAGGATTGGTTGCTTCGTCTGGCATGGCTATCTGCAATCAGTCGTCATAAATTACTCCCATAGTACCGGGTTGTCACCGATTCAGAAACGGTTCGCCCTGCCCAACTGCCGTCAGAATTTCTGAGGCAGGCGATTAGAATTCTCAACCGTTATGCTGAGTATGCGGAGAACATAAATCAATAAAAGGTGAGCCAGGACATTGCCCAACTCACCCCAGTAGACTTCATTTCAAATCGCGGATCTGGACGCGGAGCAATCCCGATCCCTGGTTACAGACAAGTTGAGCAAGAGGGGCGATCGGAACCTCAACGCATTTAGCCGCCAGCCACAGCAGGCACAATGCTCACTTCATCGCCTGCATTCAGCGCCGTGTTTGCGCCGTCCAAAAACCGGATGTCTTCGCTATTCACATAGAAATTCACAAAGCGGCGGAGCTTGCCTTCGTCATCACACAAACGGGCCTTGATCCCCGGAAATGACGCATCCAGCTTATCCAGCAATTCGGCGATCGTCGCGCCGTCTACTTCCACAGTGGCCTGATTCGCAGTGAACTGTTGCAGCGGAGTAGGAATAAGAACTTTGACAGACATGGCATTAAAGCATGGGGTGAAAGGAGTAACTAGGGTGACAGGGTGTTGGGTTTAGGCGCAAGTGGTCTGGTTTCTAATCCCTACCCCGACATTTAAACTGTGACCTGCTGCCATTCCAGGCGGCCCAGCGTTTGCGCCCGCTCCAGCGCCCGTTCAAAGCTTTCCAGCTTGGGTTCGATGGTGAGGGGTTCGCCGATGTAGCCCTGGACGGCTTCCTGAGTCTTTAGTCCGTTGCCCGTGATATAAGCAACAGTGGTCTCGTCATGGTTAATCTTGCCTGCTTCGGCTAGCTTTTTCAAAACGGCGATTGTAGTGCCGCCTGCGGTTTCAGTGAAGATGCCTTCGGTTTCGGCCAGTAGTTTGATGCCATCAACCACTTCCTGATCACTCACTGATTCAATATTGCCATTAGTCTTGCGGGCAATGTCCAGTGCATACACCCCGTCTGCTGGGTTGCCAATAGCAATGGATTTGGCAATGGTGTTGGGTTTGACGGGGGTGATGAAGTCGCGGTCTTCGCGGTAGGCCTGGGCAATAGGCGAGCAACCATCTGCCTGAGCGCCGCTGAAGCGAACGTTTTTCCCTTCTACTAGGCCGACCTTGGTGAATTCCTGGAAGCCCTTATAGATTTTGGTGAAGAGAGAACCCGAGGCCAGCGGCGCAACAATGTGGTCAGGTAATTGCCAGCCAAGCTGTTCAATGACTTCATAGCCGAGGGTCTTAGAACCTTCAGAATAGTAGGGTCGCAGGTTGATGTTGACAAATCCCCAGCCGTGGGTGTTGGCGACTTCCGAGCAGAGACGGTTGACTTGGTCGTAGTTGCCATGAACGGCCATGACCGTGGGCCCGTAGATCAGCGTACCCAGGACTTTGCCTGCTTCCAGGTCAGAGGGAATAAACACGCAGCAGTCTAGGCCAGCATGGGCGGCGATCGCCGCTGTCGAGTTTGCCAAATTTCCGGTGCTGGCGCAGGAAACGGTTGTAAAGCCCAGTTCCCGTGCGCGAGTCAGCGCCACCGACACCACCCGGTCTTTGAAGCTGAGGGTGGGCATATTCACCGCATCGTTCTTGATGTAGAGATTTTTAATGCCCAGGCGACGCGCCAGACGGTTTGCCTTCAGCAGCGGCGTAAAGCCCGTGCCCACGTCAATCAGGTTATCCGTTGCAACGGGCAAGAAAGAGCGATAGCGCCAGATAGACTTGGGGCCGGCTTCGATGGTTTGACGGGTCACGACTTTGCTGAGGTGGGCGTAGTCGTAGGTCACTTCCAGCGGCCCGAAGCACAATTCGCAAACGTGAATTGCCTTTGCTTCATACGCTGCACCGCACTCTTTACACTTCAAGCCAGAAAAAGCAGCAGCGGTGGAACGGGTTTGGGTGGGGTGGGTTGCCAGCGTCATGGAGGGGTCTCGTCCTGTGATATCTCGTTCGGTTTGCGTGAAATGAAGTCTGGGAAGGGGTTACAGGTTTCCTTCACCCAATGCAAGGAATCGTAGCATGGGCAACAAACAGCGTCAAATATACCCGACTTTTTTTATCGGGATTTGATTTGAACTCGAATGTCACGACGTTTAAGCAGGTGTCGGCAGGATTTTAATTGCTGACTCCGAACTCTAACGCCAATCATCCAGCACGAACGCACCGGGATGGTTAAACGCAGGCTGGTTTGGGCAGAGCATCGCCACGCCCAGGATGTCGATGCGAAACCCCAAGCTCCGCAAAAGCTGGTACGCACCCTGCCGCTCCGTATTGACCCCGCAGATCAGGGTTGAGAGTCCACGCTGAGCCGCCAGACCTTCGCAGGCTTGCAGCAAAGAGGCGAGGGATTGGGAGGCGCGATTCGCGAAGCGATCCCTACGGGAATCGCCCGACCGCACCGCGCCAAATTTCACGTAGCAAGCGTCTTTGCCCGCTTCAGTACCTTCTCCGCAATGGCAAATCGCAAACCCCTCCAGCCGTTGATTTTCGACAGGGGAATCCTGGCTTTCCAGCAGCACGGTCTCGCCCCAGTGGCGAGCGGCAACGGTGCGAATTTCGTTGCTCAAGTCGAGTCCCTCGAACACTGTGTTGGTCAGCTCAGCACAGCGTTCCAAACTGTCTACTTGCATGGCCGCTGCCAGATCTGAATACCTCAGACCGGACTGAAGAGGGGTCTGGGAATTCTGAGGCTGAACGGGCTTGCTCATGACCGCCGTCAAACAGCGGGGGTGAAACCCGAACCGTTCGTAGAGTGCGAGGTGTTTGGGGCTGTTGGAAAACGTAAAGATGCCAAGTTGAGAGATTTGATGCTGAGCAAAATAGTCCATTGCAGCGCTGACGAGTTGCTGCCCTACCTTCTGATTCCAGTAGTCGGGATGGACGGTGAGTGGGCCAAATCCCCCAAAGCTGCCCCAGTTCACCGCAATATTTGAGCCAACGATCTGACCGTTATCTTCTGCGACGAATGCGGCGGATGGGTCGAGATACCACCGATTCATGTAGTTCATGGTTCTGGCAAAATCTTGCGGGTCGGGCAGCCCGATAAAGGTGCCAAACGCCAGCCGGAAGAGATGATCGGCGATCGCCAAATCCGCTTCCTGCATTGCCCGAATCGTAATGGCCATGAGTCTGAGTGGGTCTGGGTGGCGTTTAATCGTTGCTCATTTTCAGCAGCAGCTCAGCAGCAGCTCAATAGTAGCCAGAGGGCGATCGCCCCGATCCACAGGTCAACAAAGGTTTGCAATAACCACGCTGCAAGCCTGGACAGGAAAGGCTGGCTCACTTTGGATTTTGGATTTTGGATTTTGGATTTGCGACTTTGGATGTCTGAGCGTTTGGGAGGCTTCTAGTCATTTCATGGGTAGCGTCACTTAGGAAAGCCTATAAAATCAGCCCAAACCCTCCCCACACGAAAAAGCGCCTCCCGCAGGAGGCGCTCAGAGAAAAGCTAATCAGACAGACTCAGCAACAGCGAAGCCGAAGCCAAGCCACAGCCAGAATTAGCCATTGATTTGAGGGGCAACCAGAGCCACAGGAGCAGCCTCGCCAGCAGCCAAGTCGAGGGGGAAGTTGTGAGCGTTGCGCTCGTGCATCACTTCCATACCCAGGTTGGCGCGGTTCAGGATGTCTGCCCAGGTGTTCACCACACGACCTTGAGAGTCGATGATGGACTGGTTGAAGTTGAACCCGTTCAGGTTGAATGCCATCGTGCTGATGCCCAGCGCCGTGAACCAGATGCCGATCACAGGCCATGCACCCAGAAAGAAGTGCAAGGAACGGCTGTTGTTGAAGCTGGCGTATTGGAAGATCAGCCGACCAAAGTAGCCGTGAGCAGCCACGATGTTGTAGGTCTCTTCTTCCTGACCGAACTTGTAGCCGTAGTTCTGCGATTCAACTTCGGTCGTCTCACGCACTAGCGAGGAGGTCACCAAGGAACCGTGCATGGCGGAGAACAGGGAGCCGCCGAACACGCCTGCGACGCCCAGCATGTGGAAGGGGTGCATCAGGATGTTGTGCTCGGCTTGGAACACGAACATGAAATTGAAGGTTCCAGAGATGCCCAGGGGCATCCCGTCGGAGAAGGAGCCTTGTCCGATCGGGTAGATCAGGAACACTGCGGTTGCGGCTGCAACGGGGGCAGAGTAGGCAACGCAGATCCAGGGGCGCATCCCCAGGCGGTAGCTCAGTTCCCACTCACGTCCCATGTAGCAGAAGACGCCGATCAGGAAGTGGAAGACCACAAGCTGGTAGGGACCGCCGTTGTACAGCCACTCGTCGAGAGAGGCGGCTTCCCAGATGGGGTAGAAGTGCAGACCGATGGCGTTGCTGGAAGGAACCACTGCGCCGGTGATGATGTTGTTGCCGTACAGCAGGGAACCTGCAACGGGTTCACGGATGCCGTCGATGTCCACGGGGGGAGCAGCGATGAAGGCGATGATGAAGCATGCGGTTGCAGTCAGCAGGGTGGGGATCATCAACACGCCGAACCAGCCTACATATAGGCGGTTGTCGGTGCTGGTTACCCAGTTGCAAAACTGTTCCCATACGCTTGCACGCTCGGTGCGTTGTAGGGTAGTCGTCATGATAGATAAGTGCTTGAAAGGTATGTATTCGATACAGGTCAGCGCTCTCGCTTCCCTGTGTTAACTAATTTAGCGATACTGTTTCGCTTTGTAAAGCACTTCGCGATGCTCTTTTGATTTTTCTAAGAATTCGTACATGAATCTCTTGCTCTAAACCTCTGAAAAGCCGGAGATGCACAAGACAGCCCCATAGCAATGAGCGTTTCCTATCGCGTAACGCTTAGTAACGTGCATATCTCGGTATTGTTAGTGTTCGACAACGTAGAAGTGGGTGACAGAGGTGACAGAGTAAGAGCATCAACGGGCCATCGGGCGAAATGTAACAAAATATTGCGATCGCCCTTAAAAGCCACCCATGCGATACAGTCACTCTGCCATCGTCTGAAATATCTGGGCCGGCGGGTAAGGGGCGATCGCCTCAGCAATTCAACCCGCAGCTATACAATGAAGCTTGTCCAAAGCGCTTGCCAGCGCAACTCTCCAAAACTTGAGCATGACTGCCGCCGCATCTCCTCCGTTTTCGCCCGAAGAAATTGCTGCTGAAGGGCTAAAGCCCGAAGAATACGAAGAAATCGTCCGGCGACTGGGTCGCCATCCCAACAAAGCGGAGTTGGGCATGTTTGGCGTAATGTGGTCAGAACACTGCTGCTACAAAAACTCGCGTCCGCTGCTGAAGCAGTTTCCGACGACGGGAAAGCGCATTCTGGTCGGCCCTGGCGAAAATGCGGGCGTGGTGGATATGGGCGACGGGCTGCAACTGGCGTTTAAAATTGAGTCGCACAATCACCCCTCAGCGGTGGAGCCGTTTCAGGGTGCAGCGACGGGCGTAGGCGGCATCCTGCGAGACATTTTCACCATGGGCGCTCGGCCGATTGCCGTGCTGAATTCGCTCCGCTTTGGCAACCTGGAAGACCCGCGCACCCAGCGACTGGTGAACGGCGTGGTGGCGGGCATTGCCCACTATGGCAACTGTGTCGGCGTGCCAACGGTGGGCGGCGAGGTTTACTTTGACCCGGCTTATGCAGGCAATCCGCTGGTAAACGCAATGGCAATCGGGCTGATGGAAACGCCCGAAATTGTGAAGTCTGGCGCGTTTGGGATTGGCAATCCGGTGCTGTATGTCGGCTCGACGACCGGACGAGACGGCATGGGCGGAGCCAGCTTTGCCAGCGCTGAACTGAGCGACGAATCGATGGACGATCGCCCTGCGGTTCAGGTGGGTGACCCGTTCCTGGAAAAATCTCTGATCGAAGCCTGTCTGGAAGCCTTCAAAACCGGAGCCGTCGCCGCCGCGCAGGACATGGGCGCAGCGGGGATTACCTGCTCGACTTCGGAAATGGCAGCCAAAGGCGGTGTGGGCATCGAGCTAGACCTGGACAAAATCCCGGTTCGTGAAGCGGGCATGGCTCCCTACGAGTTTCTGCTGTCGGAATCGCAGGAGCGGATGCTGTTTGTGGCCCATGCTGGCCGCGAACAAGAGCTAATCGATATCTTCCATCGTTGGGGGCTGCACGCGGTAGTTGCCGGGCGCGTGATTGAAGAACCCGTGGTGCGAATTTTCTATCAGGGGGCGATCGCCGCTGAAGTGCCCGCCACCGCCCTTGCCGACAACACGCCGATTTATCACCGCGAACTGTTGCCCGAACCGCCTGACTACGCCCGCACCGCTTGGGCCTGGACGGAAGACCAGCTTCCCCCCAGCACCCCCGACGGCATCACGATTAACGGCACGCTCTATACCTGGAACGACCTGTTGCTGTGTCTGCTCGATAGCCCCACCATCGCCTCCAAACGCTGGGTCTATCGCCAATACGACCATCAGGTGCAAAACAACACGGTTCTGTTGCCCGGTGGAGCCGATGCCGCCGTGGTGCGCCTGCGGCCGCAGGAACCTGACAGCAAGGAGACAGCCGCAGGGAGTCCCCCACCCACCTCTGCCTTTATCAAAGCCGTCGCCGCCACCGTCGATTGCAACGCCCGCTACGTCTATCTGCATCCCTACGAAGGCGCAAAGATGGCTGTGGCAGAGGCGGCACGCAACCTGAGTTGTGTCGGGGCGGAGCCGCTGGCGGTGACAGATAATCTCAACTTTGGCAGTCCCGAAAAGCCGATTGGCTACTGGCAACTGGCAGAAGCCTGTCGGGGACTGGCGGAAGCCTGTCGGGAACTGCAAACGCCTGTGACTGGCGGCAACGTATCGCTGTATAACGAGACGCTGGATGCCGACGGCAAGCCGCAGCCAATTTATCCTACGCCTGTTGTGGGCATGGTGGGCTTGGTCGAAGATTTGCGCCGGGTGTGTGGGCTGGGCTGGAAAACACCTGGTGCAGCGATCTACCTGCTGGGAGCGGATGCAGTACCCACGCTGGGCGCTTCGGAATATCTGGCAGTGGTTCACCAAACCGTGGCAGGGCGGCCGCCGGAGGTGAATTTTGACCTGGAGCGGCGCGTGCAGGCGGCCTGTCGAGAAGGCATTCGGCGGGGTTGGGTGGAGTCGGCCCACGACTGCGCCGAGGGCGGACTGGCGGTGGCGCTGGCGGAATGCTGCATTGGCAGTAACCTGGGCGCAACGGTGGCACTGCCAGCTCACGATGCAGGGGCGATCTCGGTTTCCCCCCGTCTGGACACGCTGCTGTTTGGCGAAGCAGGGGCACGGATTTTAGTCTCGGTTGCGCCGGATTGTATGGCAGATTGGGACGCTTACTTAAGAGAGCAATTGGGCGATCGCTGGCAAACGTTAGGACGGGTCGCAGACGCAACCGCACCCCTGCAAATTTCTACCACCGACGGTCACTGTCTGATAAACGCTAGCATGGCGGAGATGGGCGATCGCTGGTTGAATGCGATTGAGCGTCGTCTCGCCGCCGACTGATTCTGCCTGTAGACCTACGCCCGCCAACTGTGCCGAATGTCCGTAAGATTCCCCCTTGCTTCGCTGCAAGCCTGTGAGAGGATTAAGGGATTGTTACAAACAAGTTAAGCCCTTTCCCTTGGGACTCCGCCTAATCTCCCCATTCCAAACCCCGAATCCTTTGGAGACACGCCATGATGCCCGACGATGAAGATTGTCTGCCGCCTGCTAGGTTTGAGTCGTATGAGCCAGAGGAGGGCGATCGCCCTGACAAGCCCGAAGAAGCTTGCGGTGTGTTTGGCGTATACGCACCGGGTGAGGATGTCGCCAAGCTAACCTATTTTGGGCTGTTTGCGCTCCAGCATCGCGGGCAAGAGTCGGCAGGCATTGCCACCTACGAGGGCACCTCCGTTTCAGAAGTGAGTCGCTACCGCAACGTTGCGCCGCTGGATCTGCAATTGCATCTATATAAAGAGATGGGGCTAGTGACGCAGGTCTTCAGCGAACAGATCCTCGCAACGCTCAAAGGCGGACTGGCCGTGGGACACACGCGCTATTCCACGACGGGATCGAGCCGCGTGGTCAACGCCCAGCCCGCAGTGGTGCAAACTCGGCTCGGCCCGCTAGCGCTGGCCCACAACGGCAACCTGGTCAATGCTGGAATCCTGCGAGAGGAACTGCTGCAACAAAACGCCCAACTTCAAACCACGACCGATTCTGAATCGATCGCCTTTGCAGTCGCCGAAGCGGTGAACAGCGGCATGGACTGGCTGGACGGGGCGATCGCCGCCTTCAAGCGCTGCCAAGGAGCCTTTAGCCTGGTGATCGGCACGCCCGCCGGACTGCTCGTCACCCGCGACCCCAACGGTATTCGCCCGCTGGTGATCGGCACGCTGCCCGACGACGAGCGCGATCGCACCTCTCGCTATGTTGTGGCCTCAGAAACCTGTGGGCTAGACATTATCAATGCCGAATACCTGCGCGACGTGGAGCCAGGCGAACTGGTCTGGATCAACGAGCAGGGCTTGCACTCCGTCCGCTGGGCCGAACCCCAAACCCGAAAGCTGTGCATCTTCGAGATGATCTACTTCGCCCGCCCTGACAGCCTTATGCATGAGGAAAGCCTCTATAGCTATCGGCTGCGGCTGGGCAAGCAACTGGCGATAGAAAATCCTGCCGATGTGGACCTGGTGATGGGCGTGCCTGATTCGGGGGTTCCCGCCGCCATCGGCTACTCCCGCGAATCCAAAGTGCCCTACGCCGAGGGTCTGATCAAAAATCGCTACGTAGGGCGAACCTTTATTCAGCCGACCCAGAGTATGCGCGAGGCTGGCATTCGCATGAAGCTCAATCCGCTGCGCGATGTGCTGGTGGGCAAGCGGATTTTGATCGTGGACGATTCGCTGGTGCGGGGCAACACCAGCCGCAAGATCGTGAAAGCGCTCCGGGATGCGGGCGCAACAGAAGTCCACATGCGGATTTCCTCACCCCCGGTGACGCACCCCTGCTTTTATGGCATCGACACCGATTCGCAGGATCAACTCATCGCCGCGACCAAAACCGTTGAAGAAATCGCCCACCAGATTGGCGTCGATTCCCTCGCCTATCTGAGTTGGGAGGGAATGCTCCAGGCCACACAGACCGACACCGAAAGCTTTTGCTCGGCCTGCTTTACGGGCAACTATCCGGTGCCGGTGCCAGAGCAGGTGAAGCGCTCGAAGCTGATGTTTGAGAAGCTAGAGAAGGAAAAGCTAGAAAGAGGAAAGGCCGCCCAGGCAAAAATCGAGTCTCCGCTTTCGCAACCTGCGTCGGTGTAATTGTTTTTTTAATTGCTTTATTTTTCTTAAAATAAAGGGCAGGATGCTTCCGGGTTCTGCTGCTGAGTGTTCTGCGCTTTATTCTTCAAAATCCTTCAAAATTTCCCAAAGTTTCTCAAAGTTTATTTCTATGGCTTCATCTCCAATGGTTTCCGAGTCTTCCGCCGTGCCTGCGCCAGATGTTGCGACACCGACTTGGCAGGTCAAGCTGCTTTACGATGGCGAGTGCCCGCTTTGTGTCAGAGAGGTCAACTTCTTGCGGGCAAAAGATGCTGGGCGGGGGCTGGTGGAATTTGTAGACATCGCCGCAGAGAACTACGACCCAGCCGAGCATGGCGGCGTAGAGTTTGAAACGGCAATGGGACGGATTCACGCAGTTCTGGCAGACGGCAGCGTGATCAAAAACGTGGAAGTGTTTCGCCAGGTCTACGACGTGCTGGGCATGGGCTGGATTTATGCGATTACCAAAGTGCCTGTCGTTGGGGCGATCGCCGACTGGCTGTATGGCATTTGGGCAGCGTGGCGCTTGCGGCTGACGGGCCGCCCCGACCTGGCAGAACTGGTGCGTCAGCGGCAAGAACGGCGGGCGTGTAACGAGGGCGATCGCTGCCAGGTGTAGAGGTTGGAGAACGGCAGAAATCCTTGGTTAAGCAAGTCTGTGAGCATCTTCCCAGGCTAAAGCCAGCAGCGCATTGACGATCGCCGCAGCCACGGCTGAGCCACCTTTTCGTCCTTCAACCCGAATCTGAGGGAGCATCGTGCTTGCCAGGGCAGCTTTTGATTCCAGCACAGAGATAAACCCAACTGGTGCGCCGATCACCAGCGCGGGCTGAGTTTTGGCGGTTTGTGTGGCGTGGCAGAGGGCAAGGAGCGCCGTCGGTGCGTTGCCAATAGCGTAAATCGCGTCGGGGTATTGTTCGCAGCAGCGCAAAATGCCCGTTTCGGTGCGGGTCTTTCCTGGCAGGGCTGCGTCGGCCGCTTCGACAGCCGTCACGATCGGATTGCAAAACGTTTTGGCGACCATTGTGGCGATACCCTGGCGCACCATGCTGACATCCACCACGATCGGCGACTGGCGCTGCAAAGCGGCGATCGCCCCCACAATCGCGCCCTCGCCAAACCGCAGCAGATCTTTGAACTCAAAATCCGCCGTGCTGTGGATCACCCGGCGGGCGATCGCATATTCCGCCGGATCAAAACCGTGGGGCCCAATTTCCCGGTCAATGACCGCAAAACTCTGCTCCACAATTGGATGATTCAGCGGGGACAGGGGAGGTTCACCGCTCATCCTTCATCCTTTCGATCAAAAACTAACGGCTCAAAAACTAACGGCTCAAAAACTAACGGTTGCCCAGTCTGGCTCACGATAGTAGCGCGTCATGTCGTCAAACTTTCGCAGCTCAGCGCGGTGAACCCAGAGCGGCTGCGGATCGGTCGCGTCGAGCCAGTCGTTGTTGATGCTGCTGAGGCGATCGCTCAGGGCCTCGCGGTCGAGCGTGTCGGGCAACTGGCCAAAATAGCCCAGCGTGACGTGTGCCGTCAGGTGATACTGCTGCTCGATGCCTAGCGCGATTAGGTCATGGTCTTGATAAATCAGTCGGCGCAGCGCCACGATCTGCTGATAAGAAGCTTCATCTTTGGGCAGCAGACACACCCCCACGGCGCGGGGCATCACAATCAGCCCCAAGATCTGCCAGTAAATGGGCTGTGCGCCCTCTACGGAAGCCTGAAACTGCTCGAACAAGATGCGGAGGCGATCGCGCAATTTTCGCTCAAACTCGGCATCTTCTTCTACCGCATGGTGAAAAGCGCTGTCCCAAATCAAGTCAGCCAGCGTCATATGAAAGCTGTCAGGCGGCACGGGCACCAGCATTCCTGGCTCAAGCTCCTGCACTACGCGCTGCTGGAGCGCTTGCAACTGCTCATAGAACGAGCCATTTTCCGAATCGTCTACCCAGGGCGGCGTAATGATGCTGTAGCCTGGGAACGGCGACGGCTGGATTTGTCCGTCTTTTGGATAAAACTTGGGAGAAGGCTGAATGTGCTGCACCTGGGTCTTGCGAGCTTCGGGCAGCGTCATCCGGGCAATCCGGTTAATGTGAATCTGAAAAGTCTCGTCCAACGCTTAATCGCCTCGTTTACTAAACGGTGTTGCCGATTGATAAATTACCAACTACAAATTACCAACTACCTACTAATTAATCACTACAGAGGTAGAGAAACTAATAAAACCAGCGGCTCTGCTCAAAACCAGGAACACTGTACCGGAATACCGTGCCGAAACAGTATCACCCCGCCTCACAGAACCCCTGCACTAGCAAAAATATCCTTTTTAAGAACCTTAATAACAGTTTAGAGAACTATCGCTTGGGAACATTCCCTTAATGTAGCGGGAAACGGGGCATGGGGGGATGATCTTGCAGGGCGATCGCCCGACCAGGAATCACGCTAGACCCATCTCAGACCATCTTAAAAGCATTAACCAACTAGCCAGCGGGCCCTTACCTAGGTGCGTAACAGGCTTGCTGCTATGCCCACTAGAGCCACTACATAAACCGCGTCATTTGCACGCGATAGCGATCTTTCTTTGTAACAGCAATTTCTCCGACCTCCAGTCGCCCTTTGCCGCGAATCGCCACCAGATCGCCCGACTTGAGTGGGTGGCTAGGCTGGGTGATGTCTTTCCAGTTCACCCGCACGTCGCCTGCGCTGATCAGGTCTACCATTTTGCTGCGCGACATGCCAAAGCCCGCTGAGGCGATCGCATCCAGCCGCAGCGACGCTTCCACCGTGGTCATTTCCTTCTTCTTGGGTTCGCGGACTTTTAGCTCAGCAAAGTCCAATCGGCGCGTCTTCACGGGCACTGACCGCACCTGCGTCAGCCCCATTTCCAAAAACTCCACCAGTTCGGGCACCACTACCGCCTGCGCCCCGCGTTCCCCCAGTACCAAAATATCGCCCACCTTCTCGCGCACAATGCCCGTGCCCAGCAGCGCCCCCAAAAAATCGCGGTGGGTCGCCGGGTCAAACAAGAAGTTGCCGTTAATATCCAGCGCCGCCAGCGCCACCTGGCTCTCGTCGAGAGGAATTTCGGGACGGGCGATCGCCATGCGCTGCCGTTCGGCCTGCGGATAGCCGCCCCACGCCAGCAGATGCACCTCCGCCAGCCGCCCCAGCATTTGCCGTGCCTCGGCCAGTTCCGGTGGAGACAGAAAATCTGTACACACGACCTCCCAGGTCTTGATCGCCTGCTCTGCCCGATCCAGCACGCGCACCGCCACTTCACGGTTTTCGATTCCCTTCAGCAATTCGTCTCTGGGCAGCATAGGCAGGCAGCGAGGAAGACAGGACAAAGCCCTAAAGCTTCATTCTATCTGGGGATGATAGAGGCAGGGAAAGGGGCGATCGCTCGGCTTGGAGAGATTTTGGATTTTGGATTTTGGATTGCCAGTGAACTGGTTTCAAGGCTTCTGGCAATTTCATTCGTCGCGCCACGCAGGAGAATTGATCGTGCAGCAGAGAGAATAAACTGCTGTTTCTGCATATATTTCTGCATAGCAGCTTGACGTAAAACGCCCTCATCCCTTGCCCAATCTGTTGCGGAAATTAGGGGATGTATCGAAGCAATAAATCACAGCAGGCGGCCCGCTGAAAAATCGCGTTTAGCCCACACTGTTGGAGCGACTAAGGCATTAACACAACGAACAAATTTCGTCGTAACAAAGACCTTCGCATTCGTTTACACTACTTTGCGAAGCTTTATCCACAGTTAAATTAGTGCCTCTGTACGATGAAAAGGTTGAGCTTGTGTACGCAGGTATGAAATTTCAGTCTATGGTGCCCATGCTGGCGGTTGCCGATGTCGGCCGCAGCATCCATTTCTATACACAAACACTTGGATTTCAGTTGATGGGGCTGTTGGAAAATGGCGGCAAGCCCTTTTGGGCCCGCTTCAAAGCAGATGAGGATGTGGAGCTAATGGTGACGACTCGCGATGCGAATGACGACCGCGCAGAGGGCGAGTTCCGGGATGTGGTGCTTTATTTCTACCCAGAGAGCGTGGAGCGAGTCCGCGCCCACCTGATCGACAGCGGCATGGTGGTCGGCAAAACGGTGGTCACGTTTTATGGCATGAACGAGATTCGCATTACCGATCCGGACGGCTACGAACTGTGTTTTGGCGAAAATGCCCAACTCCAAGAAGCCTGAATTCGGGATTGGGCTGCAACCCATCTGCAACCAATTTTTGCCCAAGTTATAATTCGCGTCTGAAATTCATCCCCCTTTGATCAAGCGCCTTCCTATCAACCTTTCATCAGCCTTTGAAAAGGCAACGTTTTGAGAGTTATCATCCAAAAGTTTTCACAAGAGTTGCCACGTTTTTGTTAACCTCTTGAGCTTTAAGCCATCTAAGCGAATTCAAGCTTTAGTTTTGAAAGCCCCTTTTACTTTGAAAGCCCCCACTGAAAAACTCCCACTTGAGCTCCTCCACTTGAAATTCCTACAATCGTTCTCGCGAAAGACACTAAAAAATTCTTATAAGAATTTTAATGTATTTTCTTAAACGCATTTCTGTCTTCCTGCAAAACGTTATGTAATTCCTCATTCTGATGGGAGTTCTCACGCTACTCACCGACTTTGGGCTGACGGATACCTACGTTGGGGTGATGAAAGGGGCGATCGCCCAAATTAATCCCACGCTGACGGTCATCGACCTGACCCATCAGATCCCACCACAGGACATCGCCGCCGCCCGCTTTCACCTGATGACGGCCTATCCCTATTTTCCGGCGGGCACGGTGCATGTGGCGGTGGTCGATCCGGGTGTGGGTGGGCAGCGGCGGGCGATCGCGCTTCAGTTGTCAGACGGCTATCTCGTCGGGCCAGACAATGGCCTGTTTGGCGGCGTGCTGGAGCATCGTCCTGTGCTAGCAGCGGTAGAACTCACCAACTCGGCCTACTGGCGCACGCCCAGCCCCAGCGCCACGTTTCACGGCCGCGATGTGTTTGCCCCCGTGGGCGCATACCTAGCTCGCGGCGTGGCGCTGGCAGAACTGGGACGGGCGATCGCCCCCGATTCGCTAATTCAGCTCGACCTACCGCCCTGGAATCGAGAGGGCCAAGTTCTGACAGGACATATCCAGGCAATCGACCATTTTGGCAACGCTATTACTACGATTCCCGGCTCTGCGGTGTCGGGATGCACTTGGAATCTGCGCGTGGGCGTTGGCGCTAGCCCTGCGGAGCAATATGCTTCGATTCCGAGCGGCAAAACCTATGCGGACTCGAACCCTGGCGATCTGCTGGCGCTGATTGGTAGCCACGGCTATGTCGAGATTGCCTGCAACAGGGGCAATGCTCAACAGCAGTTGGGATTGGCAGTTGGCGATAGCGTCCGGCTGGATTTGGGCTAGGCTGGGGCGATCGCCCGCTAGAGTCTTTTCATTGCGTTTTCCCTAACGCCAGCGCAGATAGGACACGCCGCGATAGGTCAGCCGAATGGCGGCATCAGGGGCTTCTGTGGGAGGGGCAGCCGACTTCTGGGCGGATGCCCCAGTCTGTGGGTCAAAACTGCTCACCGCTTGCCCCAAAGGAGCCGATGGAACACGGGCACGCCAGCGGGCAATCTTTCGCCGCGAGGCCAGCACCAACGCCCACAGCACCAGCCCCACCAGCGTCACCGCTGACCATTGCAGCACATCATCCATCCCAAAACGCTCCCCAGCCCTGCATACGAAAATTCCCCCGCCCAACAGACAGAGGAATTTTGATTGAGAATTACTTCAAAGAGAATGACTTAAAAGTTCCCCACAACGCCGTCTTACCTCAGTTTTTGACCTGGATAAATCCAGGTGGGACTCTCGGCCTCGATTTAAAGTTTCTGAGTACAAGCTTGTGGCCAAGACAGGCTCAGTCTACTGCCATCGAGACATCACGACTCCCGTTTAGTCGAAGCATAGATCATAAAACGTTATTGGCAGTCACCAACGCCGCAGTAGAACTAAGCCCCATTGTAGCGACATTCGACACGCCGCTGGCAAGACGGAAAACCGAAACTCTACCTGTGGGCTGAGTTTTGGGGCTGAGCTTTGGGGCTGAGTTTTGCAAATTACGGGCTTTGCTTGAGTAGCAACGCCTCTAGCCCTATCCCGCTAGGGCAGTGCCTTCTAAATTCCTAACCCCGCCCTTAACCCTGCTCGTAACCCCGATTTACCTGGCTGCCGTGGCTACGCGGGTCGTCGGGCGTGGCTTTGGCAGCGGCGGTGTTGACTTTAGAAACCTGTCCGCTGGCAGGCGCATAGGGCAAGGGGGTATTGTTCGACAGCGCTTCTAGATTTGCAGCCATCACGGTGCGGGGCTGTTCGCCGATGATGCTGGCGATCGCCTCTCCCTGCCGATTGAGATACACAAAATGCGGAATGCCATCGACTCGATAGGCTAGCATCTCTGGCAGCCAGCGGTCATTGTCTACATTCAGCATGACAAAATTGACGCGATCGCCATACTCGTTTTCCAGCTCGATCAAGTCTTGCGCCATCGCCTGACAGCTCGTACACCAGTTGGCGTAGAACTCCATCATCGTGGGTTTACTGTTGGCCAGGGCTTCCTCCAAGGGCACTGCGGATTCGGCCAGCGCCGCCAAGTTGCTGGAGCCGTTGGGCGATTGCAGCCCGAAAAAGATTGAGGTGCTGAGGGCGATCGCCACCATTGCAATCAGAAAATTCCGAATGCGGGCGGCATTTCCGGGTTCAGACGGTGGCATGGGGAAGGCGGATTTTGGGGGTTGGGCGGTCATGGTGGGTTGAGGGTGACAGCGATTTGGGACTTTAGATTTTGAGTTTTGGATTTTGGATTGCGGGTCTAACCTACCTGGTTTAGATGATGGCAATCTCGTTTCTTCTATCCTATCCTCAGGGCTGCGATCGCCCAGATCACCAGTCGCGGGGGTTGGTGGCGACCAGCACACCCATCATTCCTCCGGCGATCGCGTGGTGTTCGGCATAGGCAAACCCAGCTTGTTTCGCCAGGCGCACTTGCTCCGGGCCCTGGGGAAACCGCTCCAGGCTGGGGAAGATGTAGGCGTATTCGTCTTTCATGCCCAGTCGGGCCGCCGTGGGCACCACCAGCGTATCCAGATACCACTGTTGGAAGGCTTGCAGTTGGGGCTGGTCGGGGCGGTGAAAGTCGAGAATGGCAACCGACGCGCCGGGTTTCAGGACGCGATGCAGTTCTGCCAGCGCTTTGGAAATGTCCACCACGTTTCGCAGGCCGTAGCCCATCGTGGCCGCATCAAACTCGTTGTCGCCAAAGGGCAAATCCAGCGCGTCGCCTTCGACCCAGGTGACCTTGAGGGGAATCGTCGATTGAGCAGTGCGTTGCTGGGCGATTGCCAACTGGTTTGTCGAAAAATCTAGCCCCACAACTTCCCCAGTTGCGCCCGCCCGCCACGCCAGCAGTCGCGCCAGATCGCCACTGCCACAGCACACATCCAAGCAGCGATCGCCCGGTTTTGCGCCGCTCCAGCCGACGGTCATGCGTTTCCAGACGCGATGAAACATCAGGCTCAGCCCATCGTTCAGCAAGTCATAAACGGGCGCGATGCGGTTAAAGATGGCTTGAATTTCGGAAGATTGAGAGTTGGAAGATTGAGACACAGCGAAGGGAGGTTACGAGAGACGGTGAACCAGGTATCCGTCGTTTGGGATTGAGCTACTGGGTTGACTGGCTAGGTTGGCTGATTGGGTTGGCTTGTTGAGTTGGCGGACTGGGTTAGTGTGCAGGCCTATTCTTCGGGCACTTCGCCGCCGACGACGATATTGCGAATGCGGAGACTGGGGCCGCCGCAGCCCACGGGTAGCCCGCTCTGGCCGCCCTTGCCGCAGCCGCCCGACTCGTCCCAGAGAAAATCATCGGCGATCGCCTCAATATCCGCCAGCGTGGTAAACACATTGCCCGATAGCGTCACATCGCGCACGGGTTCAGCCAGTTGCCCATTGCGAATCATCCAGGCCTCGCCCGCCGTAAAGGTAAACATTTCGCCGTTGGTCATGCCGCCAATCCAGTTGCGGGCGTAGACCCCTTCCTGGATATCGGTGCAGAGGTCGGCAACGGGCGTAGCGCCAGGGGCAATCCAGGTGTTGGTCATGCGGACAATGGGCGGATAGTGATAGTCCAGACAGCGGGCGTTTCCAGTAGCCGCTTCACCCAGTTTGCCCGCCGTTTCGCGAGAATGGAGCCGCCCCACCAGTACCCCGTCCTGAATCAGTTGCGTTGTGGTGGCGGGCACACCTTCATCGTCATAGGCATAGCTGCCACGATGTCCCTCCGGGGCCGCGCCGTCAAAAATTTGCAGCTCTGGAGAGCCAAACCGTCGCCCCAGCGTCATCACTTCCATCAAGTCGGGATTTTCATAGGTCATGTCAGCTTCCGACAGGTGACCAAAGGCTTCATGCACAAACAGCCCGGTCAGGATGGGGTCAATGACGACGGTGTAGGTATTGCCCTTGACGGGCGGCAGTGAGAGCGCATTGACAGCCCGCTGCGCTGCGCCGCGCACCTGCTCGTCCAGGTTTTCCAGGTCTTCATAGCCCTTCCGCGAACCCGTGGTCTCGCGCCCCGTTTGCACAGTTTCCCCATTCCGAGCGGTGGCGGCAAAGCGCATTTCCATATCTGCCCAGGACTGCTCGATCAGCGTGCCATCGGAGGTGGCCAGCAGCATGTGCTGGATGCTGTCGCCATAGCGGACAGAGGTGGTGGTGATGCGATCATCCACGCTGCGAAGAATGTCAGCATAGTGACTACAGAGTTCCTTTTTGCGGGCTAGGGGGACATGACGAGGGTCTGTCCCTGCTAGCACAAGGGGGCGGACATCGCGAACCGGATCAACCGGGGCCAGCAGAGTTTCGTCATCCCCCACCAGCCGAGCCGCGGCGATCGCCTCTTCAATTCGCTCCACCAGCGTTTCCAGCCGATTGAAACTGGCAAAGCCCCAGCCACCCTGATAGCAAGCCCGTACCTGGCCGCCTACGGCAATCCCTTCGCTGAGGGTTTCTACCTTGCCGCCCCGCAGCAAAATGTCGGTGGCTTCTGATTCTTCTAGCCGAATCGAGAGATAGTCCACACGGGGGCTGTAACGGGCGATAAGGTCGCTCAGCAGGTTTTGGGCATCGGAGAGACGGATGGACATAGCGCTAGGAGGAGAGGATCTGGGAGTTGGAGAAGTGCCAGCACTCCTTACCTTGCAGCATAACTCGGACTGAGTTCGTTATACCGATTTTGGATTCTAGATTGGCGATTTAGGTGAATTAAACTGGGGATTTTTGAATGGACAGTTTTTGAATGGACAATTTTTGGATGGACAATTTTTGGATGGATGACTTTAGATTGCTAGAGATTGCTAGAGATTACTAGAGATTACTAGAGATTGCTAGAGATTACTAGAGATTGCTAGAGATTGCTAGTCCAGTGCTTGGATTTTGCCGCCAGAAAAATGCCCCAATTGCACAAGCGGCAAACCGAGGCATTGCAGATTCCTCAGGCGCTATGGGCACAGGATGAGGTCGCTGTGCAGCCTGGGAGAGGGCTGCACAGCGACCTACCACAAGCCAGGAATCGGTGCAGGGGCGGGCGCGGGCGCAGGGGCGGGCGCAGGGCGCGGAACGGGCTGTGCTTGAGTTTGCTGCACCAGCGTTGGGCGGTTGAAGCGAGGCACGTTGGCAGGGCGGGTGGTCACTTCAATTTCGCTCACTTCGATTACCTCGGCAACGCCGATCAGCCGGGCTACGCAGCGCGTAGAGTTGGTTCCGCCTTCGACTGCTACAGATGCAGATTCTAGATCGTTGTCAGTGGAGAGCGTGTAGGTGCCATCGCTGTAGGTGTCGTCGCTGGTTTGAGACAATTCGATGATGTCGCCGTAGATGCCGTCTGTGACAGGATCGACGAAGGCAATGCGAGCGCGATCGCTGTAATATTCTGCTCGGAAGCTCTGCCCTCTGGCACAGTCATAGCGGACCGTGGTGACGGTTTCTGCCTGGGCGGGCACGGCGGCGATCGCCCCCAGGGTCAACATTGAAAAAATTGAAAAACCAGAACCGATCAGATGTTTTTTCATGAGTCTCACACCTAGAGTTTCAAAAAATTCCAAGTCACGTCTGGAGTAACATTTTGGTAACGTCTCAATGGGCCGGTCGATGCCGAGTCAACGCCGAGTCAGTTCAACGAACCAGCCCATCACCCTGAGGCAATCTGGCGAGCTTCATGCGGGCTGCGCGGGCTGCATTGATGCTATGACCCTCCTGCGATTGAATCATCTCTATGCAGCGAGTCCGTACAGCGAGTCGCTAGTCTGGTGAAACTCGCGGAACAATACTGGGTGATTATAGAAGAGATGTCTTATGCCGCGACAATATGCTGAGATTCTGTCGTAATTCTTAAGTTGGCGGCGGTAGTTGGCGGCGGTGGATTGGGCTGATGGAGCGCGATCGCCCTTCCCGGATGCCCCGCCATGAGTGCCCTTCGCAATTCCTGAAACCGTGGAATTCAGAATCCGCAGTCACCATGATTGGCTTTGCAGGCTTTGCGGGCGATTCGCGGAGCGATCCCTTTGGGAATCGCCCCACGAGTTCGGTAGGATAGAGAGCGGAAGCAATGCAGCGCAAACCGTAAGCGCGATGCCTTTTAGAGCGACGGTCTGAGACGCTGTTTTCTGTAATGTTGGGGAGTCGATGTTTGTGCTATCTCGGCTTCTGTCCTTCCCATCGCTCCCTTAAAGCTGTCTTGCTTGAGCGTGCTTGCTCTGTATTTAGATTTGTGTTGGAGAGGTCTGCTGAATGAATCTGGTTTCACTCCAGGGCTGGCTGGATAATGCCGCCTTTGCGGTACTGTTTGTCACGATGCTAGCGTACTGGGCAGGCGCAGCGTTCCCCACCGTGCCCTACCTACAAACGGCCGGGACGACGGGCATGGCGATCGCCAATCTCTGCATTGCAGGGCTATTGGGCGCTCGCTGGATTGAGGGCGGCTACTTTCCCCTCAGCAATCTGTATGAATCGCTGTTTTTCGTCGCCTGGGGCATCACTACCATGCATCTGCTGGCAGAAAACATGAGCCGCAGCCGCCTAGTAGGTGCCGTCACCGCACCCGTGGCGATGGGCATCGCGGCCTTTGCGGCGCTGTCCCTGCCCGATGCGATGCAGCATTCCGAGCCGCTGGTGCCCGCGCTCAAGTCCAATTGGCTGATGATGCATGTCAGCGTCATGCTGCTGAGCTACGCCGCGCTGATGGTGGGGGCCCTGATGGCGATCGCCTTTTTGATTGTGACGCGGGGGCAGGAGGTCGAGTTACGCGGGCAGTTCTGTGGGCACAGGGGGGCTTCCGGGGATGCCCGCTATCGCATCAAGCGAGCAGGACAGCTGGTGGACACCCTGGAGCCACGCACCGCTAGCACCGGCAACACGGCTGTCTTGGAAACTGCGCCTGCCGTTGCCGCCGCGCCCTTGTCTCCCCAACGCCTCAGCCTAGCCGACACCCTCGACAATATCAGCTATCGCATCATTGGGCTGGGCTTCCCGCTGCTGACCATCGGCATCATCGCCGGAGCCGTCTGGGCCAACGAAGCCTGGGGTTCCTACTGGAGTTGGGACCCCAAAGAAACCTGGGCGCTGATTACTTGGCTGGTCTTTGCGGCCTATCTCCATGCCCGCATCACACGCGGCTGGCAGGGTCGTCGTCCGGCTATCCTGGCGGCATCGGGCTTTTTGGTGGTATGGGTGTGCTACCTCGGCGTGAACCTGCTGGGCAAGGGGCTACATAGCTACGGCTGGTTCCTGTAAGCCAAAATTCTGCCAGTCCAGCCCTGCTCCACCAGCCAAATTCCATCAGTTAAGCGCAGCCTTGTCAGCAAAACCCTGTCAGCAAAGTTCTACGGAAATTCCAAAGAAATTCAAAAACTATGAATCAACTGCCAACGCCGCTGAGTGATGACGAAGTGATTTATGTCAGCGTAGGACGAGTGCTGATGAGCAATCCTACCTTTAAGGTGGGCGAATTTTTGGATGCGCTGGCGCAGGCGGTCAGCGAGCAGCAGGGCGATTGGTCGGATGAGTGTGAGGACTGGTTTGGCGATGGCGCTCGCTGCGAGGTGTTGCGGTTTGGCAACCAGGGCTGGCAGCGCGGGCGGGTTCGGATTCGGTTGGAGTTTTTCCCCGAAAACCAAAAGCTGCTCCAGGCAGAACGCCCCCGCCCGGAGCGCAGCGCTGGCCCGCGAGAAAAGGCAGTCCGTCCTCCCCGCGACGAAATCTACAGCCGTCGGGATGAGGTGTATGAGGTATACCGTGAGGACGATTATTAGGGGAATTCCTAATCCTAACCCCCGCTAACCCGATGGCTCCTTCCCCTTGGACACCGCTTCATGCTCGGTTGCACCGGGGCATCCGGCAGCGGCAGTTGTTTTGCAGGGGCGATCGCCTCCTGGTGGCAGTGTCGGGCGGACAAGACTCGCTGTGTTTGGCGCAACTGCTGCTGGATTTGCAGCCCAAGTGGGGATGGGAACTGGCGATCGCCCATTGCAACCATCGCTGGCGACCGGATGCCGGGGCAAATGCCGACTACGTGCGATCGCTGGCAGAGTCCTGGGGCGTTCCGGTGTATGTGGAAACGGCAGCAGATATTCCGGCGAGCGAGGCGGCAGCGCGGGCGTGGCGCTATGAAGTGCTGGGGGCGATCGCCCGTGCCCACGGCTATTCCCGCGTTGCAACCGGCCACACGATGAGCGATCGCGCCGAAACGCTGCTGTATAATCTAGTGCGGGGCAGCGGAGCCGACGGGCTACAATCCCTTAGCTGGCTGCGCGACCTGTGCCCCAGCGTGGCGCTGGTGCGGCCGCTGCTGGATGTGCGCCGGGTCGAAACCGCCGAGTTTTGCCAGTCGCGGGGTTTGCGCGTGTGGGAAGACAGCACCAATCAGGATTTGCGCCATCCCCGCAACCGCATCCGCCAGGACATCTTGCCCGCCCTAAAAGCGCACTTGAATCCCCAGGCAGAGGCGGCCCTGGCCCACACCGCCGAACTGCTCCGCGCCGACGTGGATTACCTGGAATCTGCCGCTGCCGATCTGCTGCACCGGGCACTTCCGCCCGCCGCCCTGCCAGACGAGCATCCCCAACTCCATCGACCCACGCTGCAAACTGCGCCCCTCGCTCTCCAGCGCCGCGCCCTGCGCCAGTTTCTTGCCCGCCATCTGCCGGAAGCCCCCGGCTTTGAGCCAGTGGAAAAACTGCTGGCACTGCTCGGCGCACCCAACCGCAGCCAGACCGATCCGTTTCCGGGTGGGGCGATCGCCCGTGTCGCTGGAGACTGGATTGAACTTGTTGATCCTGCCAAAAGCGCAAAGAAATAAACAATTTCTCGCGGTTTAGATTGCCTATAATGCCGTAGAATCTGGCTGGGCTTGGCGCTGGTCTGCTGGGTGGAGCCTGGTTATGCACGCATCCCCCCTGACCTGGCCCGCCATTGTCCAACATTGCCAGATGCTCTTGATGACGCTGCGATCGCCCACACCATGCAACTGA
The DNA here is from genome assembly GCF_001548395.1 of Leptolyngbya sp. O-77. NCBI lineage: Bacteria > Bacillati > Cyanobacteriota > Cyanophyceae > Leptolyngbyales > Leptolyngbyaceae > Leptolyngbya > Leptolyngbya sp. O-77. The sequence continues at coordinate 3,139,245 of NZ_AP017367.1, read as the reverse complement.
CTCCCCAGGAAAAAGACAAACTCCTCATCTTTACTGCCGCCCTGCTGGCCGAGCGCCGCAAAGCCAAAGGTCTGAAGCTCAACTATCCCGAATCCGTTGCCTACATTTCCGCCGCAATCCTGGAAGGCGCACGGGAAGGGCGCACCGTCGCCGACCTGATGACCTACGGCACCACCCTCCTTAGCCGCAGCGATGTAATGGACGGCATCGCCGAAATGCTCCACGAAGTACAAGTCGAAGCCACCTTCCCCGACGGGACGAAGCTAGTGACCGTGCATGATCCGATTCGATAATGCTCGATGAGGATGGAGGATGGATGAAAGGGTGGCATAGCTTCATCGCTTTCATCTGTTACGCCCCATGATCCCAACCCCACAACCCCTGCCCATGATTCCTGGCGAACTCTTCACTGAACCTGGCGACATCGAACTCAATGCGGGCCGTCCGACGGTGACGCTGATGGTCGCCAATACGGGCGATCGCCCCCATTCAGGTCGGCTCCCATTTCCCACTTTTTTGAGGTGAATGCGGCGCTCTCGTTTGACCGCAACCAGGCGCGAGGAATGCGGCTGGACATTCCGGCAGGAACGGCGGTGCGCTTTGAACCGGGCGACGAAAAGGAGGTGACGCTGGTGGCGCTGGTGGGCAGCCGTCAGGTCTATGGCCTGAACGCACAAATCAACGGGCCGCTGGATTAAAGCAGCCCGTTTGCGCCATACTTTGCGCCATACTTTGCGCCATACTTTGTTGGGCAAAATTTTGCCCGTGTCTGGCTCAGCCCTTCAAAGCCCGTCTGAAGTTTTGTCGATAAGATGCATTGAACAGCATCACCGGCCAGAATAACGTCAGCATCAGACGATTTTGGTTGAAATTCGTGCGGTTAAACCCAGTCCAAAATTTCCAGGCACCCCCGATGTAAATCACCAGCGCAAGAAACGTAAGAAGGTTCATCTTGACCTCTCAATAATGCTCAATTATTACTTAGGACGTTGAAGGAACGAACGTAAACCTGGATTGCGTTTGACCTGAATTGCATCAACGCCATCCCTGCTAAGGATTACAACACTGCGAGAAACCTTTCCTCCAGTCTAATTCGCGGCTTTGCTGTTGAAGCGGTTCGGTTTTACGGATATCCCAGGAAGCAAGGATGAAGGGCGATCGCCCCATCCCAGTCTTCGCCGACTTTCCCCATCAACCTCAGCAACTTTCCCTAGCCCGGTGCAACGCATCCCGACGGCAACGGCTGAACCCCCTGAAAGCTTTCTGCTTCCGGCGGATTTGCCAGCAACACCACCTCGCCCGTGGCGGTCTGCTGCCAGCCCCGCGCTTCTTGCAGGGGTCTGGACGCTACCGACAAGGCAGCATCCGATGGCTCTCGCAAGGTCAGCGGCGAGGTTCGGGAATTTGGGTCATCCGGCACGAACGAAACCGTTCGATTGGAAGAGTCCAGGTTAGCCGTGTCCAGGTTAGCCGTGTCTAGAAGCGCTGTCTGTGTAGCGGTAGGGGCATGAATGGATGCGTTCACGCTGCTGGCAGGCGCAGCCTCCGCCCAGGAAACCCGAACCGATGGGAGATCAATCGCCTGATTGGGGCTGGGGGGCAAACCACCGCGACCGGTGACCACAAAGGCGCTGCGCTCAGTGGCGATCGCCGAACTGGCCGCACACCGCTGGGCAATCAGCCGCGATGCATCCACAGGTGCAGCAGGCAACTCGGTTACGCCCTGCGTCGGATCGGTGCTAGGCGGCGTGGTAATGGTAATTGTACCGCTGTTGCCCCGCTCAGAGGTCGCTGTAATATCGCTCTGGGGCGTGAGTTGCGGCTGCGGCAGAATGCCTGTAATGCCCCTAGTGAAAATATTGACCGCGCCACCATTGCCCGTGAAGGCGTTTGCCGTAATGTCGTTGTTTTCCGTTAGCACCGACAGAATGAAATCTGCCCGCAGCGTAAGGTTGCCCCCATCGCCCGCTTGCCCTGCAATGCCCGCCGACGTGCTGATCTGGCTGTTGCGCCGCAGCAGGAGATAGTCTTGCGCTGTCAGGCTCAGGTTGCCGCCCACGCCAGAGTTGGTATTGGCAACGATATTGCCCTGGTTTTCCAGCGTTGTGGAGCGAGTCGCTAGGGTCAGATTTCCCGCTCCCAGGGCATTTGGGTTGGCATCAAAGCTGCCCGTGGCGATGTAGGCTCCGTCTCGCACTACGAGTTCCCCCGTGGCGATGGACAGGTCGCCCCCCCGCCCGGTCGCCCCCGGCGCAAAGACGTAGGGGGTTCTCGGTGTGCCGCCCGACTGGCTAAAGATGCCTGCGGGCACGGCTCTCGTATCCGGCGTCGCCGGAGAGAGTCCCTGCACCTCGACCCGCTCACTCGCCCAAATGTTCAGGTTGCCTGCATCCGCAACGCCAAAGGTCGAGGTCTGAATCGTCGCGCCGTCTTGCACCCGCAGCCGCCGGGTCTGAATCTCGATCTGGCTGGGAATTGCGTCGGTGGGCTGAAACGACTGGGAGCCAAAAATCGCTGCCGACAGCGTGCTGGGAACCGGCAAACTTAGATCACCCGCAAGATCACCCGCAATCGGATTGCCCTGCCCATCGAGCGCTACGCCAGCAATGTTGATCTCATTGGCCAGAATTTGCAAACTTCCCGGCTGGCCGTTGCCAATCGTGTCGAGGCTGATCTGCCCGCCGTCCAGCAGGTTAAGCTGCCCGGTCGTCAGCACGATGCGCCCGCCGTTGCCAGTCGCGCCGTCCTGCACCCGCACGAATACACCGCTGCTTTCCGGGCCGCCGCTGCCCACCACTGCCCCTACGATTTGGATTTGACTCGTCGCCAGCAGGTCAATGCGTCCAGCCGGGCCGCTGCTCCGGGTATTGGCAAAAATCTGGGAGCCGTTGAGCAGGGTGAGGCGATCGCCCCGAATCGTGATGCGCCCGCCCGCCAAACTGCCTAGCGTGTCGGCGCTGATGTAGGATTCCTCATCCAGTCGAATCTCGCTGGCCCGCAGGCGAATTATCCCACCGCGATCGCCATTGGCGCTGATATCCGCAAAGCCCGTCAGGTTGATTTGCCCAAACGCCCGCACGTCGGCGTAATCCACCGACCAACCCTGTGCTACGGGAACCAGTCCGACCGTGCCCGCCTGGGCCACGCTGCCCAACTCGATGCGCCCGCCCGGTGCGGTGATTTCGCCGCCTGGAAACGCCAGATTGCCGCCGATCAGGGCGATCGTCCGATCCGGCAACACGCTTAGTCCAGCGTATCTCGATGTTCCGAAATAGCCCGCTCTACGTAGCGCCTGCGAAAAATTTGCCGCCTCGCTAAAGGAGGCATTCACAATCGGCGCAGGCACAGGGCCAAATTGTAGCCCAGTGGGAACGCTGACGGTCAGCAGCGGCGACGCTTGCGGATTGCGGGCACTGAACTGAGTGCCATCGGCAAAGCGAATCCGTTCGGCGGTGCTGAAAATGACGGAACCGCCCACGTCCAGGCGAGCATTCTCTCCAAATAAAATGCCGCTGGGGTTGATCAGGAAGAAATCGGCGGAGCTAATTTGCCCGTTGCTCTGCAACAGGCGGAGGATGCCGTTGATTTCCGAAACCGAACCGCCCATGACGCGAGTGATCAATCGCTCTACAGTGTCCACATTGCGAAACGTGACAGTGCGATCGCCCGGCGAAAACCGCTCAAAGCTGTGGAACAGGTTGCCGCCCCGCTGCGTGCCGCCTGTAATCTCAAACTCGTTGCCCTGGCGCTGTACCTGGGTTGGCGTAGGTAGCGTGGTGTCGCCGCGCACCTGAGCGCTGGCAGGCAGACCCGCACAGAGCCACAGCCCAACACATAGCCCAACGCCAAGCGACGGGATAGAAGACGATTTCAGGAAAGATGAAAAAAGTGGCATGACCCCCATCATTGCCCCCAAACCTGTCGAGGCGACGTTCCCATAGTATGTCAGGGGGCAGGGGTCAGGGCTAGGATTCGCTTGCCTCAGAAGCAGCGCTGTGAGAAGGAGGGGACTTTGCCCTAGCTCCACTTCCGCTTGCGGCTAAAGGGGATGCCGTGGCTGCTGTGAAAATCGTCCTGCACTTTGTGGGTAAGGCGGCGAGAAACCTGGCGCACAATCTGGTTCAGCAGGCGATCGCCCGTCGTTTGCACCAGCGCCTTGGGGAGCGCCTGGATAAAGCGAGGGAACTGAATCGAAACCGCTAGGTCAAGCTCCCACTCTACGCGGGTTAGCATGGGTTCCGCAGGATTGTCCGTCGCTGCATCTGCGGGCTGAACCATATGCAGCGCGGCCTGAAAATCCACCTCATAGCCTGGTGCAATGTAGTCCGGGATGTCGATTGTCTCAATTCGATAGAAGCCGCGTTGATCCTGAGGCAGCAGGTTCAGGCCGATTTTGGGTTCCACCTCATAGCCAAATGCGCCAAAACGACCAATCGTCAGGGCATAGCCGTTGTCTCCTAGAGGAGCCGCATCCATCGGCTGGGCACAGCGGCGAAACCAGGTGCGGTGATCATCCAGGTAAGCGACAACCGTCGGCGCGTCAGCCAGCATTTCCATGCAGCTTGCGTAATGCCCGCGAAAATGAGTCGGTTCCATCGTATCGAGCGTTTCTTCGGTCGCCGACAGGCTGGCGCTGTCCACGAAGGCAGATGTCATCCCTAAAAGAGGGTTAGAAGCGTCGATGGACTGATTGGTGGACCTTGCCTGCATAACGTGTGCGGATTGGTGAAGAAGTTGGCGAGGATCTGCCTGGGCATCCTGAGGGCGGCAAGCCGACAAGTCTACGGCAACTGTGCCAGCGATTTTGCAGTTAGCGTGATCGCTAGGGCTGTTACCAAACTTAACCTAAACTGACCTAAAGTGCCAAAGCGAAAGCTGGAAATTAACGCTGGCTCTATAGTTCTGATCTCTTCAGGTCTTTATTTAGATTTCTAATATGCTTAGAAGCTGACCAGATATCCACGATGATGGACATTTGTTTGGTGTCTAGGCTCAGCATAACGGAAGGTTTTCGACAGCTACCATGATTGATTTACGGAAAGGTGTGCCACTTTTGGGGGACAAAGACGGGGGGCGATCGCCCGAAATGCGCCAGAACCCCAGCGGATCTACGCAAAGTCCGTATGATGTTGGTTTAACGTGAGTTCGACTGCTTAGAAGGCTACAGGAAGGCTCGGCAGAAGTCGTCAAGGTTATAGAAGATTTGGGCGATCTGGAGGCGCGATACGACGGAGGTCATAGCTGATCAGTGTTAACTTCAAATCCAGTCTCAGCTTTTCCTTATAGACTTTTCTACCTTGTCGAACTCAGTTTATTTATCCCCCGCTGCCGATCCCACAGCCTTACCATGCCATACTTCCGCCAGCAGCAAAACGTATTCTCCGACGACTATCTCACCGAGTTGCGGGGGCAGATTCGTGCCTGCCGCTATTTTGCCGTGAATAATCTGAACCGGGATTTTGTGGGCACGAAGGGGTTCTCGGTGGTGTTTCGCGGCGAAGGGCGATCGCACGTCGAAGCCCAGTTTCCCTATTTCAAACCCTATCTGGACGCAGCGCTCCAGCCCAACTGCAACGCCTTTTATCTGAACCCGCTGCTGCTCAAGGGCGGATCACGGGTCGATCCGCATATTGACCGATCGCTGCGGTCCTATTGCAAAACCATCGAGCCGCCCGTCTGCGTCAGCGTGCTATATTTGCAGGTGCCGGAGCCGCTGCACGGTGGGGAACTGGTGCTGCGAAACCACCGCCAGCAGGTGGGGCAAATTCGCCCACGAGTGAATACGCTGGTGTGGTTTCAGGGCGACCTGACGCACTCCATCAACGGCATGAAAACGGAGGGCGATCGCCTCAGCCTGGTCTGCGAACAGTATGCGCTGGAGGCGACCGAACTGCGCGATATTCCCGAATTCACCATCGAGTCGCGGGCAAAGCTGGTGAAGCAGGCTTAATCCTGTATCTGGAATCAGGAGCCTCGCTAAGGGGCAGAATCGGTCGGACGCGGCGTGTCTAGAAAGCGGATATCGAGGCGATCGCCCACTTGCAAGCCCAGCTCCGCTGCTCGTCCTCCCGCCAGCTCAATCACCTGGTTCACCCGCACGCTTGTCGGCCCGTAGGTGGGGCAAGGCTGGCGATCGCAGGGCGGCGCACTGGCGACGATTTCCTTCACTTCGCCATCCAACAAAAACACCATATCTAGCGGAATCAGCGTATTCTGCATCCAAAACTGCACCGGCCGCGCAAACTCAAACGGAAACAGCATTCCCCGATCGGGCGGCAGGTCGGTGCGAAACATCAGCCCCATCGCCTGTTCCTGGGGCGTGCGGGCTACCTCTAGCTGAATCTGCTCATCGCCAATTTCCACCTCTGCCGAAATCGGCAAAATCTGCCCCCGAAAGGGTTGGGTTGCCGTTTCCTGTGGACCACTGCCGGAGGGCACCTCTGGCATCGACACCTCCGATGGGCTAGGGCTACAGCCCAGCAGCAGGGCGCTCAATCCCACTGCGCTCGTCATACAGATCACGCGAAATCCCCGCTTCAGCCAGCGATTCATATCACTCATTTCCAACATTTCCAACCTTTCACGCTTCTCGTAAAACATAACCAACGCCGCGCACCGTCTGAATCAGGCGCTTTTCGCCTTCGTCTTCGATCTTGAGCCGCAGATAGCGCACGTAGACCTCGATCACATTCGACTCGCCCATGAAGTCATAGCCCCAGACATTTTCCAAAATCTGCTCCCGCGTCAGCACTTCTCGCGGATGCTCCATCAGGTATTTCAACAGCTCAAATTCCTTCATCGTCAGGTCGATGACGCGATCTTGCCGCGAGGCGCAGCGGGTTGACAGATCTAACACCAGATCGGCAAACCGCAGTTGTTCGCTGGCGGCGGTATCGGGCTTCAGGTAAAGCTGCACCAGTCGCAAAAAGTCGTCACTGCGATAGGGCTTGAGAAAATAGTCGTCGGCTCCGGCCTCCAGGCAGGCCACCCGGTCGTCTACCATGTCTCGCGCCATCAGCAGCACCACAGGAACTCGCGCCCCGCTGGCCCGTAGCTGCTGGCAGAGCGATAGCCCCGACTCGCCGCCCAGCATCCGGTCGATCACAATCAGCGAGGGCTGAAATTCGGCGGCCTGGCGAATCCCAGTGGTGTAGTCGTGGGCGATCGCCGTTTCGTAGCCCGATTCGCGCAGGTCGTTGCTCAGGCTGTGGGCCAGAACCTCATCTGGCTCGACGAGCAAGACGCGCGGAGTAGGAGTTTGAGCCATAGGTAGAGCAACTTAAAGGAGAGAATAGATTGAAGCGTAAGTGTTAGTACTTATGGAAATAGCGGTGATCCTCATCCGTTTTAGCATGGGGGGCGATCGCTCGGTGCGTTTAGGGGGATTTGGGACGAGTTGGGTCATCCTGGGGCGATCGCCCCAAACTTTTAGCATTTATCTAGCATCTTGCCGTCCGCAAACCTAGTCTGACTGATTAGATTAGAGGAGAAAGTTCACATAGCTCGTTACATATCAGGTTCGTGCATCCTACTGGGCATCTACTGGGCATCTATTGGGCATCCATCGAGAGCAGGGGCAGAAAATGAAAATCATGACGAAGCGAGGTGTTTACCCTGCTGCCATTGGCGTTGTGCTGTTGGGGTTGACGGTTTGGTTCCTGAGTCAGTTCCAAATTTCCATTCAGTATGAAGGCGTGCCGTCTCCGATCGCCCCGTCTCCGGCTGAAGATGAACCCCGCCCGCCCGCCGTGCCCAGCCCTGCCCCCGCTGCCTCCCCTAGTGCTGCCCCCACAGCCACGCCTAGTGCTGCGCCCGCTGCCCCCGCTCCTCAGAATGCGATCGCCCAGGCAGGGGCCCTGCGAGTCAGCAACCAGACCGACCATCCTGTGCGGGTCGCGCTGCTCTCTCGCCAAACGAAGACCCGCAACGCAGACGGCTCCGAGCGTTATCCTGAACCCATCCATTGGGACTTTGCGCCGCAGGAAGGCAGCACCAAAGGTCTGCTGCTGGCGCTGCCCGAAGGCGAAGCGGATTTGCGGGTGCAGGCGGGTGACGTGATTACCGCCTTTGCCCAGGATGGTTCGCGCCGCTACTGGGGCCCCTATGTGGTGGGTGAAACAGTGGCTCCGGTGTGGAATGCCACCAGCCAGGAGTGGGAGCTAGTGCTGTCCAAATAATTTTGCCAAATCAGCCTTGAGCTAGTACTGACCCGGGTTATCGTCAATAGCCATCAAAAAGTTGATCAGGTCGCGTTGTTGGCGCGGGGTGAAGCCAGCCTCCGCATCTACATAGTAGGGGTGCCCAGTTCCATCTAAATTGCTACGAACCAAGGCGGGATCGGCTTGATTGGCGGCGACAACTAGGGCGCGGAGCTGGCGATCGACCAAAGCCGTAAGGCTATTGGCGGCATCGGGTAGAATGCCTCGCGAGAGTGTTGCTGATAGGCCCACTTGGCGCGGGTTGATAACTTCAAAAGAGCCATCTGTTTTAATCATCAGCGCATTTTTGCTCACCGCAACCCCACCATCATGTAGATAGGGCGCAGTGATAAATAAACCGCGCAGCGACAGAGTTTTGTAGCCGCCGTCTGGCGAGATGCCCTTTGGCAGGCTGGTCGGGCTATCGGCGATGCCTTCGGTTGGCACATCCAGCGTAGCAGCCTCAGCAGGGGGCGGCACGGGTGTATCGAAGGTGTAGAGCTTCGGCGGCACTAAAAATCTCTCCAACCCCAAGCGCGATCGCCCACGAGCCGGATTGGTCTGAATTTCGGCGATCGCATGAATCTTGTTGTCCGTGTAGAACGGTGGAAGATGGCAAGTCGCGCAACTCGCCTGTTCAAACACCTTGGCTCCCCGTGCCACAGAACCACTCTCCAACGCCAGACGGTTTTCCTCGCTGCGGTTGGGCGGCGGCACTAGGCTATCTTGCCACGCAGCCATGGCATTGTTGGCGAACAGGAAGGGGCCGCTGGCAATGTCAGTTTTGCGATCGCTGTCTGGCGTAAAGATCAGCCCGTTGTAGGTAAACAGGCTCGGCTCCAGCAGCGGATAGGTGCCCGCACCTGGCGCAGGGATCTGATCTTCCAGTTCTGCTTTTGTGAGATCGGGCGCGACCTGCCGCAGCCACACCGACGGCTTGACGGCATCTCCCTCCGGTAGGCGAATCTTGCGATCGACCGCATTTTGCAGCACCACCCCCAAATACACTTCGGGGTCAATACCTAGCGCTTCGGCGCTGCGTTGCGCTGCCGCCAGCAGATTCACCTCGGAGGAATGCACTGCGTTGTTAATCGCGCTGAGTCCACCAAAGGGCCCGACTGCAAAGTTGCCATCAAAACCAAACGGTCGATTTTGAAAGCTAAACGCAGTGGGAATTTGCGTGGTGTTGTTGATTCGATCAGGAGAGCTTTCAAAGTTGCCTTGGGGTACATCCATGACAGCACTGTCAAAGGCAAATTCCAGCTTTTTGGGGTCGGGCAGCGTCACAAGCTGGCCATTACTGTCAATAATCTGCTTCCCATTGCCCTGAAACTGGGGATCGAGCGGGTCGAAATTCAACCGGGCAAACCCGGCAGCGCTGTTGGGAGCCAGCGCAATGAACAGTGGAATATTCAGGTCGCCGTTGGGTACGCCGTCTAGCACATTGCCTTTGGGATCAAGCATGGCGTGGCAAACGGCACAGGTGATGTCGCCAGAGAGCTTGAGGCCGATCGGCAAAAAGCTTTGGAAAATATCGCCCAGCGTGCGAAACCGGAAGCCGTGGCGCTTTAGCTCAAACCCCGTGCTGACGGGCACCGCTGGGAACAACGTGCGATCGCCCACTTGAATTCGTCGCAATGGGTAAATCTTGAGATTGCTGGTGGGCACCATGCCCTGCCGCAGCACCGCCAGGATATATTCCGGCAGCAGGCGGGTCACGCCATTTTGAAAACCAAAGACGCGCTGCAAGCCAAACATATCGCCCACATCGCGATCAAAGAAAATTTCGCGCCCCTGCTTGAGCAGCGTTTCTGTAATCTCGACTGCGCCAATGCGGGGATAGGCGGTGGGGTCGTCTGGATCTAGCCCGATGCTGGCAACGAGCGATCGCGCTTCGGCGGGGCTAAGTAGCTTGCCAAAATAGTCGTAATAGCCAATGGGCTGAGTCGGGGCGGGTTGCAGATAGGGGTTGTCAGCCGTGGCAGGCGGAACGTCGTTGGCGATCGCCCCTGGCACCCCAATCCCCAGCAGCAGAGCCAGAAAGCATCCGAAGAGACCGATAGCGATCGCCAGCCCTAGCACAGTTCGTTTGCGAGGCGTGAGCATGGTTCATCCTCTCCAACTCGTCGTGAACTGACCTCAGATCTGATGGCAGTATAGGCCAACTCCAGGAAGACACCCGCCAGGACAAAAAACTCGTTAAAAAAATTATTCTTTCTGTCATTTCCCTAGCGCTGCCCAGTGCTGCTCAGAAAACCCGTTTGTGACACAAGAAGCGGTCGTGCGGGTTAATTTGTGCCATACTCAGAGCAATTTTGGGTGGGCGATTTTGGGTGGGGGATTTTGGGGTTTCAATCCAGAGTTTTTTTGGGATCTTCTTGCAGTTTTACCAGTGGCGTTGGGATAGAGAATGGGTATCGGGCAGAAGGGATAAGCAGCAAAGCATGGTCGAGGAAGTCGAGGAAGTCAAAGAGGCGTTAATCCAGGAAGAAATCACCGTAGTCCCGTCTCCCGTAAGCAGCCTGTGGATTTTGGGCGTGGGGCTGCCGCTGGCGGGCTTTGGGCTGCTGGGCTTTGGCGTTTGGAAATTGGGCAATTTTCCCTGGGATGAGCCGATTTTGCAGGCCGTTCATGCAGCTAGCACGCCTGCGCTCGACCGGATCGCCCAGGGGATGACGCGGTTGGGGTCGCCCTGGATCTTGCCGCCGCTGGCGGGGCTGATGGCCATCGCCCTAGTTCCGCTGCAACGCTGGCGATCGATCCTTTACGGGGTGCTGTCCCTGGCTGGCAGCACCCTGATCAACATTGGACTCAAGGACTTGTGGAAGCGCGATCGCCCCTTTTTGTGGGAGTCTGGCGCACCCCGTCCGCATGATTTCTCGTTTCCCAGCGGCCACGCCATGACGAGCGTTGCCATCGGGGTCGTGCTGCTGATTTTGCTGGGGTCGTCGCGCTGGCGGCCGTGGGCCACGCTGTTCGGGGTGCTGTTTGTCTTAGCAATCGGCTGGACGCGGCTCTATCTGGGCGTGCATTATCCCAGCGATATTCTGGGGGGCTGGCTGGTGGCGATCGCCTGGACGGTCGGGCTGTCCCTGTTGATCCAGCCGCAGCGCGAAAAAATCCAGCCGCAGGACGAAAAGTAGTTTAATTTCTCAGCTTTTGAGTCAAAATCGCAGATTTTGGTATTGTCAGGCAGACGTATGACTCTCGTGCTTGAGCGTCTTGCAGACCTTACCCTAGCCCTCTCCCAGAGGAAAAGGAACAAGAGTTCTTGCTCCCCGCTGCAATGCAATTCTTGGTTAGCCAGAAATCAGGAACAACTTGGAAATAGCCTATTTTCTCACCTTGGGAGTGTAAAGCAGTCCCGTAGATTTGCAGAAAGTTCGCAGGGCTTTACGTATTTATGCGTAGAGTCTCTGTCTCTTGTGCATCTTATAATGCAATCACGCTGATATTTGCTACGTGTAAGTACTGCTGTAGTCTGCCGCTCAGTATTGCTAGTCGCAACTGTGAATCAGGGCTGATGCCCTGGAATTGCTAGCAGAACTGCCAAAAGGTTTATCAGCAGGCCTACTAGCGTCAGAATCTGTCGTATTTCGGATAACACTGTCGGATTAAGGGTAACCATGTCAGGGATTTCCTCAGGGGCTTTTGGGCTAGATAGGGCGATCGCGGGTTATACTGAGAAAACTCAGATTAGTCTGCGTTTGTTTTGTAAGGGTGCCTGCTTTCAGACCAGCGAGTCTGGGAGCGCTAAGCAGATCTACTACTGGTTGCGGGTTAAACGTGTCGGTTTACGACGGCTTGCAGCTTGTGGCCAAAGAAGGCCGCTAAGAACTTTTCTCACTCGCGCTGGTATTTCGTTTACTAGCCTTGCTCATTCTGCTCTCTGTGGTTTTCATGGAGGGCATCAGACTCCTAGCCAGAGGGCGCTGAACGGGTTAGCCGCTTCTCGGCGTTAACCGTTTAGCCTCGGCATTTCGAGCGGTTATGGCAGCGTTGTAGGCTGTGGCAAAGTCCGCACCCTTGGACATACGCAAACCGCAAGTTGTCTCGTCAGGAGCTTCCTCAAAGCGCTAGCTCTGGTCTATTTCAACTCCACTCTTGAATTAACTTGCTTTTCTATACAGCGCTGCTTCCTAACTTAGCTTGCTAGGCTTGGCTACTGAGAGCTTGCCACCGCAGCGCAAATTTGCCACCGCAGCGCAAATTCAGAACTGCCCCCAAACAACCCAAAAGCACCGCAGTTAATCATCGCAGTTTAAATTACTGAAAACGTCATGAACATTTACCAAAACGCGATGGAGTCTCTGGTCGAGCAGGAGGTCGATCGCCAGCTCAAGGCATTGCCGCCCAAGGTTGCCTCTTATATCAATCGGCTAGAGCTGATCGCCTATGCGCTGAACCAACTGCCTGCCCTCTATGCTACGTCTGAGCACGGATTGCAGCATCAGATTCGTCGAGGCAGGGCTACCCACGGCGCACAGGTCGCCCAAGCGGTGCAGCGGGCGATCGCCGCGATTCGTCGTGATCCGTTGCGCTCCTATCAGCCGCTCCGGGCCAAGCAGTCGCCCATGCTGCAAGACGTACTCTGCCAACTGCGGCGCGTCCTGAAAAACGAGCGGCTGAGTTGGGAGACCCTGCCGATAGCCGTGGAGGAAGCGTTGACTGCGCCGCAGGGCCGGTTTGCGCCCGGTGCGTATCGCGCTGCATCCAGGGAAACTGTGACGGCTAGTGTTTCGGCCCCTGCTCCAGCCCCTATTCCAGACAGCGCTTCGCCTTCGGTTGGGGCCAGCAGCTACGCGGCCCATCGCCTGCATGTCAGACCAGAGCGATCGCTCTCTCCATTTCCCGATCCCGCTGGAGTCTCTGTGCCACCCGCTGCACCTTCGGCCCCGCCACCGCAAATGCCACCCCGGCAGTCCGTCCGCCCGGCCATTCGTCCTGCCAACCCGCCTGCCCCCCAGCCGACCAATCGCTTCCGGGGCAACCGTCCGGCAGTCCAGCAGCACCCGCCACAGCCGCCAGCCCCTCAGCCAGAGCAGTGGTCTGAGAATATCGAGCCGCCTTCAGGATGGGATAGCTGCTTTTTTCGCTAGGGTGTAGACGGTTTGGGAGCATTTCCTACGGCGGCGATCGCCACCCCTAGCAAAATCACCGCTGCCCCCAGCAGCACGGAGCGCCCTGGGTTTTCCTGAAAGACTAGAAATCCCAGAATGCTGGAGCCAACGGGTTCTGCCAGAATCGTCAGTGTCACCAGGGTTGGCGACACCCAGCGGACTGCCCAGTTGAGGCTGGTATGTCCGATTGCCTGGGGAAACAGCGCCATTAGCAGTGTGTAGCCATACACCACAGGCGGGTAGCCTGTATATCCCTGACCTGCCAGCAGCGGCAAGGGCAGCAGTGTCAGCGCAGCCACGCTGTAGGCTAGGGCAGCGTGATGCCCAATGCTCAACCCTTTGCGCTGCGCCTCGCGTCCCAACAAAAAATAGAAACTCACGGCCCAAGACCCCACCAGCGCCAACCCATTGCCCAGCAGCGGATCGCTACCCGCTACGCTGCCGGTGCTGCTCCCCAGCCCAATTAGGAGACTGCCTGCAAGGGCGATCGCAATGCCCAGGCTGGTCAATCCCGACGGCTTTTCCTTGAACCAGATCCACGACAGCAGCGCTACCCACACCGGATTCGTGGTTACGAGCGTCGTCGAGGCCGCAATTGACGTGTAGGACAGCGACGTAATCCAGGCGGCAAAATGCAGCGCCAGAAACACACCTGCTCCGGCGGAATACAAGAGCGATCGCCGCACGGTTTTGCCCGCATTATCAGGGTTACCAGATTTCTCAGCGCTATCTCGCTGGAGCGCCTCCGCTGGAAACCCACGCCACGCTGGTAGCAAAATCAGCGCCGCCATCAACAGCCGCGTCGCCGCCAAAAACAGGCTAAACCCGGCACCGCCTGCACCTGCCGCTTGCAGCGCCAGCCGAATAAACAGCGCCGCTGTGGACACCGAAAGAATTCCAATCGTAAGAATCAGCCAGACAAGCCAACCAGCCGGTCGAGAAGAAGCGTTTTGCAATTCAGGAGTGAGGGTTAAGGGGCGACCTTGAAAGCGACGCTCATGGGATATCCGCGAGCAATCTCCTTTCCAATAAAGCCCCTAAATTCTAATTTCACAGAGATGTGTTTGGGATGTCACTTTGTCGTCATAGCCTGCTCTTAAACTTTTGGATATGCATGCTCCTCACCCACCATCCCGGCCTCCCCGCCGGGATTTTTCATATGCGCCTGCATTTATCAATTCGTTCCGTAAGCCGGGAAAAAACTGTTCAAAAATCTGCTGTCCACGCAGCAGCAAAACGTGCAAAAAGAAAGATTGCGGCAATCCGGGGCGGGGCCCGGGCACATTTGGATAGAAGTCCCGCTCGATGATCAGCACGCGATCGCAGTGATTGGCCAGGGCGCGCCCCGTGAGCAGTCCGGCAAGGCTGCCGCCAATCACAACGGCCGTTCGGGGGCCGGGTTTAGAGAGGGAGGTGTTCATGGTGGGGCTGGAGAGTGAGGGTCTGGGGCAATCGCCCTACTCTCCGCTACAGGACGGCATCGCGAAATTCCCGATAGACCCATTGTAGGTCAGGCAGTTGGCATGGACATTTAACCCGCCGGGGTTGGGCAACACCTACTAATGCCTGAAGATTGGCTAATACTTGAAGATTGGAATGATCCAGGCCAGGGCGATCGCCACCAAAATCAATGCTTCCAGCAGCCTGATGCTACGGGCCCAGGTTAACCAGCCGTGTAGGGTGCTGAACTGACGCTGATGCCAGGTCTGGGCGATATGCCCTGGCCAGTGTCGGGGGTGATCTTTTGCTCGAAATCGCCAGTCCATCATCGATAGCAGCAGTGGCTGCCCCCCGACCTTAGCCGACATCAGCAAATGCAGCCCCAGAGCAAGCACCAACACCACCCAAGACACCAGATGCGTCAAATACCAGGCGTGGTGTGTTTCGCCGCGTGGCAGCCAGCCAGAGTCCATCATTTTGCCGGAAAACAGCGCAAACGTCATCGCCAGCAGCATAGCGGTATTCGTGCAGCGATGCAGCGCATACCACCACACGGGTCGCGCGGGAGACGTGTGAGTCAGCGTGGCTAGCGAATCGGGCTGGGCCAGGCGGCGATCGCCCTGACGAAAGGCATACAGCACCAGCAGCGGAAACGCCAGCAGCGCATATAGCCCAAAGGTGCCGTGGATGCCTTCAATGTCTGGCCAGCGGGGCAGGGGCAGGTCGATCCACCGAGCATCGTAGGTGTCGAACGTCCAAGCGGCGGTGAGGATGGCGGCGATCGCCGAAACTCCGGTCACGCCGTGCAAAATACGCAGCAGCAGAGGTTGATAAGGGCGGGTCGGCAAGGTCAGAAAAACCTACGAAATCTAGGAAATCAACAGCAGTCTAGGGATGGAAAACACTCCCCAAGATAATCCTAGCAAGCGGCACCGCAGCGCTGACAGACCCGTACAATAGAAACTTTCACGGACACTCCCCAGAAATATTCCTTGGGTCTGCCGTGCGAATTAGTGCAAATTAGATCGATCCGCTGTAGGTCTGCTGTGCCCTGTCCCCTAACCCTGGTTGACTGACAAAACTAGTCGGGGGCATCGCTGTAGGTGTGTATTTTGAACTCGATGCGATAGGTGCGTTGGTCGTGCTGTAGACAGGTCGTCAGATGGCTACGATGCGCCCAGGGCAACGATTGACCTAGCCAAGCGTTCAAGGCATCGTAGAGGGGGGAGTTTTTTTCACAGCGTTCATGGTTTTGGGTGGTATCTAAGCTTAGAACGCTGACTCCCCTCTTCTTCCTCAAAGTCCTGAAACCACCTCGCAGCAGGGTATTCCGGCTCTTAAAGTCAATTTTTGTCAGTCAACCAGCCCCTAACCTGTCAAGATAGAAAGAGTTGCTCTTAGAAATGCTTCAGAAAAGAGTTGCCCACAAAGAGCGACTGACTCCGTTCTGAAATTGCAGGAGGCAGCTATGCGCTGGAACACTCGGATCGCAGCAGGACTGGGAATGGCGATCGCCCTCTTGATCGGCACCATTTTGGGCTGGAGTATGCCTGCCTATGCCCAGGCTGCAAAGTATGCGCCACCACCGTCCTACAGCAATGCAGAACTGCGGAAACATGATTTTTCAGGACAGGAACTCCGTTCCGCCGAGTTTTCCAACGCCAATCTCGATCAGGCAAATTTTACAGGTGCAAATGTGCGCGGCGGTGTGTTCAGCGCGTCGGTTCTCACGGATGCAATTTTGCACGGCGCAGATTTGAGCAATGCTATGCTGGATCAGGTGAAATTTAAAGGCGCGGATCTGAGCGATGCCGTGTTGACTGAAACGATTCTTTTGCGTTCCACCTTTCAGGATGTCAATATCACGGGCGCTGATTTTACCGATGCCATTTTGGATGGCGCTCAGGTGAAAGAACTGTGCAAAATTGCCGACGGGGTGAACCCGACAACGGGCGTGGAAACGCGATACTCGCTGGGGTGTCGGGATTAGGGCGATCGCACTTGAGCGTAATACAGGAGGGCGATCGCCCGCTCATCGCCTAATCGACTGGCTTACCGAACCTGGAGTCGGAAGCTGTAATTAATGCGATTGCCGTCGGTCACGATTTTGGTGTAGTACGTGCCAGCCTTCAGCTTAATTGAAAAGCGATCAGATTCCAGCGGGGCCCGCAGCGTGTCGGATACCTTGAGGGCACGTTTTCTGCTGTCTAAGATAGCGCCCCGAATATAGCGTCGGCTGATGAGTTCCTGAATCGTGACATTCAGAGACACGGTGCGCTGGCGAGTAATTTTGAATTTGAAGAAGTCTGGGCTTTTTTTACCCACATTTCCCGCAGCCGATCGGCTACTGCCCGCGTTTAGCGTACCAAAGTTGCGCTCGCTGGAGGCGCGTACCGTCCGAGTGGGGCGGAGGCTGTCGAACGTGGTCGCTGCTCGCAACCCGGAGGGCTGCACACCCGCAGCAGCGCGGAGTTCGGTTCCCAAAGCAGCTTGGTTCAAAGATCTGGCATCAGAAAACATATATTAAATGGCAGAGAGGATAAGGCAGTATAGACCACTCGCTGTCGAATGCTCGGTTAGCCGGATTGCTCTGGTTGCAAAACGTATCATGGCTTAACAGGTGGCGATCGCCCCAGCCACCCCCCTCCGCCAGCACAGGCACCTCAGGACATGGAGCCAATTTGCTGCAACGGGGGCACTTGTCCTTGGGCAAAAGCACGGGCGATCGCATCACAGCGTTCGTTCCCGGCGTTGCCCGCGTGGCCGCGCACGTAAGTCCACTGGATCTGGCGAGAATTCAGCGCGTCGAGCCGCTGCCAGAGTTCCTGATTTAGCACTGCGCCGCCGCTAGAGGTTTTCCAGCCTTTGCGCTTCCAGCCATTGATCCATTGCGTGATGCCGTTGATCAGATATTGGCTATCGGTATACAGCGGGATGGGCTGCGTTTGTCCGGTGGCTTTCAGGTATTCCAGCGCTGCGATCGCCGCCTGCATTTCCATGCGGTTGTTGGTGGTTTGGCGATCGCCCCCGCCCATTTCATGAACGCTGCCGTCTTCAAACACGACGAGCGTCCCCCAGCCGCCCGGGCCAGGATTTCCCGAACAGGCCCCGTCGGTGTAAATTGCTTGAATTTTCATGGTTTGTCCTGACGACTGGTGCTGTAGCGACTCGTGTTGTGACTATTCGGGGTTTAACTGACCAGGACATAACTGGATCAGGACATAACTGTTCAGAACCGTTTAGAGCGAAACTGATCAGATCGGGACTAATCGCCCCCGCCCATAATCTGCGGCACTTTAAAGAACTCGCCGTCGCGATCGGGGGCGCTATCGAGAATCGCCTCGCGGTCGGGATAGGGCTGGAGCGCATCAGGACGCACGACATTGCTCACGTCGATGGCGCGAGTGGTCGGCGGCACGTCGCGGGTATCCAGCTCATTCAGTTGCTCAAAATATTCCAAAATGCTGCCAAGCTGCGTGGTGAACTGTTCTTCCTCGGCGGGTGTTAGCGCCAAGCGAGCGAGGTGGGCAACTTTGTGAACCTGTTCGCGATCGAGCATTTTTAGGAAAAAGGAAAAACAAAGAGACGAAGAGAGAAAAGCTTCTTAGAAAAATACGTCGATCTTCATGCGGCCGGTGGTTTTCAGCCAGTTTTGGGCTTCGATGTAGTTGTTGGGCGCAAGGCGGATGGCACGTTCCCAATATTCCGCTGCCTGGTCATAATTTTTGTCTGCTTCGCTAGTGTTATTCGCCAGTTCGGCCTGTTCGCCCAAGTAGTGGTAGATCACTGCGATATTGTTGAGCGCCTGCGGCATTCGAGGGTTGAGTTCTAGCGCTTGGTGGTAGCTTTCTAGGGCGCGATCGTGTTCGCCGTTGCTGGCGTAGATTAGCCCCATGTTATACAGCACAAAGCTGCGATCGTAGGGGTCTTGCTCCAGCTTCAGCGCTTCTTCGTAGTTTGCCAGGGCTTCGGCATATTCCCCATCTGCCTGAGCCGACATGCCATCTCGATAGTAAGCAAAGGCTTCCTTGGCGGCCTTGTTCGTCGGCAGTACCTTGAGGATCAGGTCTGCCATGACGGTGAAGGTCTTATCAATGAAGTTGTCGTTGCGTTGAGATCTGGGCATAGCTGCGTTTGGGAAAAGCCTGGAAAATCCTATTTGCTACTTTATCGCTGATTTGCAACCTTTGGCCGCGGCAGTGGCATCTGAAACATTGTCACTTTGCTTCAAAAATTTCTAGAGTGAAGATAGTTTCTGGCTTAAGGGAAACGCTATGGCACTGGATGCCGAATTGATGAAAGCTGTCGAGCGGCTCAATTATCGAGTCACCGCAGGCGATCTGGCCTCGCTGGCAGGACTGGACGTAAAGCGGGCCGAGCAAGGTCTGCTGGCGCTGGCATCTGAGGCGGGCGGGCACATGCAGGTGTCGGATGCAGGCGATATTGCCTACGTCTTTCCGCGCAATTTTCGCCAGGTATTGCAAAATAAATACTTCCGGCTGCGGCTACAGTCCTGGTGGAATCAGGTTTGGCGGGTGATGTTCTACCTGATTCGCATCAGTTTTGGGATTGCGCTGGTAGCCTCGATTATCCTAATTGCGATCGCCATCATTGCCGCCATGCTGGCCCTCAGCGCCGCCCAGGGCGACAACGACCGCGACTTTGACGGCGGCGGCATGGTGATGCTGCCCCGCATGTGGATTGGCCCAGACTGGTTCTGGATTTTCCTACCGGACACCGACCGCCGCTATCGCCGCGAGCAGGCAGAAAACGCCAGCGATCCCAAAACTCAGATGAGCTTTTTGGAGGCGGTGTTCTCATTCCTGTTTGGTGACGGCAATCCGAATGCCAATCTGGAGGAACGGCGCTGGCGGGCGATCGCCAATGTCATCCGCAATCAGCGCGGCGTGGTCGTGGCAGAACAGGTCACGCCTTACCTCGATCAGGTCAACACTGCGACCACCGACCTGGAAGACTACATGCTGCCTGTGCTGACTCGCTTCAACGGTCGCCCAGAGGTCACACCCACTGGCGAACTCGTCTACCACTTTCCTGAACTGCAAGTCACCGCGCAGCAGCAAAAGCGCCTCTCGGTGGCTTCGTACCTGAAGGAACTGCCCTGGCGCTTTAGCCAGGCCAGTTCTGGGCAACTGATGATGGCGGCTGGGTTGGGCGTGGTCAATATCGTGGGAGCGCTGATGCTGGGCGGGCTGCTGCGGGGCGGGGCGGCGGCGCTGGGCGGCATCGTTGGGCTAGTGGGCAGCATTTACGGGCTGCTGTTGGCCTACGCGATTGGCTTTGTGACGGTGCCGCTGGTGCGCTATCTGTGGATTCAGGGACAAAACAAGGCGATCGCCACTCGCAACGAAATGCGTCAGCGTCGCGCCGAAGCGCTGAATCGCCTTGGGCCGAAAATTCAGGAAAAACTCGCCTTCGCCCAGCAGTTTGCGCTGGAATCTGTCGTGGATGAAGCGAACCTGGCCTACAACACTCAGGAAGACCTGACCGCGCAGGAACTCGCCCAGGCAGACAAAATTGATGCGGAATGGCGCAGGCGGCTGGAGGGGCATTAGGGGGGGACGGAAAAAGGAAGAGCGAAAAACGAAGAACGAAAAGCGAAAAAAGAAGAACGAAAAATGAAAGCTAGAACGTCTTCGTTCTTCCTTCTTCGTTCTTCCTTCTTCCCTCTTCCCTCTTCGTTCTTCCCTTTTCCCTCTTCCCTCCATCACTCAAACTGCCGCCTCGGCTGCAACAGGCTCCACAGAACGAGTCCTGCCAAAAGGACTGCCCCGCCGATCGCCCCAATCTGCACCAGCGGAAAGGCAGCCTGGCGAACGGCGATCGCCCCGTAGGCCCAGACGAAGACCAGCAGAAACGCCACGTCTCGCCGCTGGAAAAAAACGACGAGGGCGATCGCCGTTCCAATGGCCAGCAGCAGCAGCGCCCACAGGTCTGGGCTGAGGCCGCCGTTCCAGTTGTTGGCAAATAGGGCTGAGGCAATGTTGACGATGGTTGCCACCGAGATCCACGCCAGGTAAATGCTGAACGGGATGTGAGCATTCCAGCGGCGATCGCGCCCCACTCGGTCTTGTCCAATGCCTAGCCGCAGATACGCCAGAATCAGTGACCCCAAGATCACCCCCATTGCCAGCGTCGATGCCCAAAACTGCCGGAAAGTAAACAGATAGATCCAAACAATCTGCGCCACGCACGCCACGATCAGCAGCGCATCCACTTGCACAATCGCCGGGTCGCCTGCCTGCGCCGGACGGATTTGGTAGATGCCGTAGGCAATCAGCCCGACGTAGATTAAGCCCCAGATAATAAAGGCGTAGTTCGCAGGCAAAACCCGCACGTCCTTCAGCAGCGTGTTGGCGATCTCGCCGACGTTTGCGCCGCCGGGTGGGTTTGTGTTAGACAGCGTGTTTACCGCCAGGGTGCCCAGGATGGCAATCGGTGTGGCGATCGCCAGCACCGTTCCCCCCGTTGATTTCTGCATCGATTTCATAAGCGCTATGCCGGGTCTACGCCGGATAAATCCGCAGCCGTCGATTCGGCTCTTCACCAAAACTAGACGACTTCAGGTGATAGTGTTCCACCAGCTCATGCTGCATCTTGCGAACCTTGGCGGAGCGGGGCAGTAGCTCCACGGGTTGCCCTTTGGGAATGACGATTTGCTCTACAGCCAGCCGCGCTTCTTCCAGCGCCTCGATCTCGTCTTCGTCGCCGCTGCGCGAAAACAAGTTGAGGTTGATCGGCTCGTCCAAAAAGGCATCTTCCATCTTCAGCATCCGCTGGAGGGCGCGGATAATTTGCGGCATACTGTTGGACTTGACGGTGAAGATGAAAGCTGGCGACTCTTTGGCAATTTGCCGCAGCTTGGAGTGGTTCTTGATGTGCGATCGCAGCGCCAGCACCGCATCCGCCCCATCCAGATCTTTCGTCAGCACGATGGGCAGGTTCATCGTGTGGATCACCTGCTCTACCAGATGCCGACTGACGGCGTAGGGGTAAATGTGCAGCGGCAGGTCTTCGCCGTTGGGGCCCGCCGTGGGCACTTCGCCAAAGGGGTCGGCCTCGTCGCTCATGAGCGATCGCTCTAGCGAGTCATTCAGCATCTGGTCAAACGACTGCCGCTCCGGCGACATCAGACCGCTGAACGAATCCGTATCACGGGGAAACCGCGCCACCCGGTCATAGCGGGGCGACGGCAGCGGCATCATCTGTCCCGACGATCGCCAGCCCGCCACCCGCGCCGCCCCCGTATCGCGCAGGGCCGTGCTGCTGTCGCCAAAGGGGAGCGATCGCACGGGTTTTGGGTCTAGCCCTTTGCCGCTCTGTTCGTGGGTAATGGTGACTTCGCCAGCATCGTTGACCTGGCGCACCTGCGGATTGGGCACGCGGCCGCGCAGCAGCGCATCCACTGTGTCTGCCACCGACTCATGCACCACCCACTTTTGCCGCTCCAGCATTTCCACCGCAATGTCGAAGGTCGGCGGCGCTTTGCGCTCCAGCACACTCTTCTGGCTGCCCCGACGGCGGGCCTCCTCATCGCCCAGCGTCACAGACTGAATGCCGCCCACCAGGTCGGAAAGGGTGGGGTTTTTCATCAGGTTCTCAATCTGGTTGCCGTGGGCCGTGCCAATCAGTTGCACGCCGCGTTCAGCTATGGTGCGGGCGGCCTGCGCTTCTAGCTCCGTGCCGATTTCGTCGATGATGATCACTTCTGGCATGTGGTTTTCCACCGCCTCGATCATCACTTGATGCTGGTTTTCGGGATGGGCCACCTGCATCCGCCGGGCCCGACCGATGGCGGGGTGGGGAATGTCGCCGTCGCCGGCCACTTCGTTAGAGGTGTCGATAATCACGACGCGCTTTTCTAGCTCATCCGCCAGCACGCGGGCAATTTCCCGCAGGGCTGTGGTCTTGCCCACGCCTGGACGACCCAGCATCAGGATCGATCGCCCCGATTCCACCAGGTCACGAATCATGCCAATCGTGCCGTAGACCGCCCGCCCGACGCGGCAGGTGAGGCCGATGATTTCGCCAGCGCGGTTGCGGATGGCGCTAATGCGGTGCAGCGTTTTCTCGATGCCCGCCCGGTTGTCGCCGCTAAAGATGCCCACTCGGTCGATGCAGTGCTGCAAGTCTGCTTTGGTGATAGCATCTTCGGAAAGATACTCAGACTTGTTGGGAAAGCGGGCTTCGGGGCGGCGACCCAGATCTAACACAACCTCGACCAGCACATTGCGCTGGGGGTGCTGCTCCAGGCGATCGCGAATGGTATCCGGCAAAATCGCCAGCAGTTGATCCAGGTCGTCGGTGATTTGCAGCGGTTGGGCGGGCTTGGCAGCCGCACTGGCCGTAGCGGGGGTAACGGAGGGGCGATATTCGGCAGAATCGTTCCCGTTGAATGTCATAGGTGGTTGCTAATAAATAACGAACAACGTCGGTGGAAAAAGCGCCGGCCGCAAGCCTGACGCTGCATTAAAACGAGCGCTCATGAATTTAGAAGGGTTGGGTCGAAACTGTTTGACGTTCATGGCCGGGTATCGGGGGGTGAGGGGAGCAGCGGTGAAGGTGAGGCGCTTGGGGTAAAGGTCAGGACGCAACGGGTATTCATCCAGGCTTTAGCAAGACTGGCTCGACAGCGGGCAAATGGCGCGAGGTATGCTGCTGGGAGGCGGCTGATTCGGCTTCCAGCAATCGACCGTCGGCGGCTGGGGTCAGCGCTGAGCCAACCTGCGAGGGCTTGAGCTGCGACACCAGGGCGATCGCCCGTGCAACTGCCTGCGCGAGTAAATCGGGATGCTGTTCTAAATGCGCGAGAGAGCCATCAGCCCCCTGGGGCGTGTGGGCCGTGTGGGCAAAGTCTGGAAAAGCCTGAACATTGTCGCCTTCTTGACAAGCTGGTGGAACATCAGCAAGCCGAGGAGCCGCGATCGCATCCAGTTGATCCAGAATGGGCGAAAGCAGCACCCTGGCATAGCTGCCGTAGGCCACACCTGCAATATAGGTTGCAGCGGCGGGCTGTCGCTGAGCCTCAGCGCGATGTGCGGAGCGATCCCTTTGGGAATCGCCCAGGGTCGATTCCTCAGACAACAAGCCCAGCGCCCGCAATTTCGGAACGGTGTGATGGTTGGTGCCGCCGGCCAACTGCACATAGCCCGGTAGCCCCGCCGCCAGCACTTTTTGCCCCAGCTTGACGGTGGCGCGAGTGGCTCCGGCTCCGATATCGCCGCTCATGGGCCGCCCGTCGGTTTGCCAGATCACCGGACAGGGCAGCGGATGATCCTCTGGTGAAATGTGTTGGTAAAGCGATCGCAGATAGTCGATCAGCCCGTCGCCGTCGGGACAGCTAATCGCCACCAGCTTGAGTTGGTGGGCAACGGGGGCGATCGCCCGCCACAATTGCTGAAATTCCGCCAGCCGCCCGACCTGCGTATGGATTTCCAGCGCGTCCACCTGCGCCAGCAGAGATGGAATCATTTCCGGCGTAATGGTGGTGGACTGGGTGGTAATTTGCTGAATCGGGCACAGCGGCAGACAGCGCCCGCAGCCATAGCAGCGGCTCTCGATCACGCCAGAGTAGCCGCCAGAATATCCCTCAGTGGGGCGATCGAAGGTAATCGCCTGGGCAGGGCAAATGGCTTCGCAGGGGCGGGGACAGTCGGTGGGGCAGCGAGCTGGGTCGAAGACCGCTTTGCGGAAGTGGGGATCTTCGCCGTCGTTGAAGCTGACCATCAGCCAGGGGAGGCGATCGCACCCCAGGGTTGCCGCTGCCGCCAGCCCTTCCTTTGCCGCATGAATCACCGCCGGGTCTGCCGCCACATCAACACAGTCGGCACCCGCCAGCGCATAGGCCAGGGTTAAATTCCGAATTGCAGGGAGGTGCTGAAAGCTGGCTCCACAGATTAACTTGAACCAGCGACCCTCCCTTAAGGACTGCAAGGGAGTGTACAAATTGGTTACCCTGACTCAGACAGCAGGGAAGCGAAGAACGAGGATAGCACCCTCTGGCGATGAACCCAGAGCTTGCGCGTAGACCATGCACCCGGATGGGGATCACCCACCTTGGCCCTCAGTGTACACCAAAAATGCCGTTTGCAAAGGGCATCAAAACCTTTTGCAGCAAACTTCTCAGGTCAGCAAGGGCGATGTGATCCCCAAATCTGGGGGCGATCGCCCTGGGTGATTCCAAAATCAGCCACATCTTGCGGCTCGATGGCAGCCAGACTAAGCTATCAAAAACTTTTCTAGGCGGCCGCCAGAATGTCTTTCAAAGGCTTCCAGGTAAACTGGCGATCGCCCCCCATCTCCAGCACCACCTTGATGCGCGGATCAGTCTGGGGCAGCGTTACCAAAAATTCCAGCTCGGAGCGCGACAGGATGTGTCCCTCCAGCATCCAGATCACCAGCCCCTTTGCGCCTTTGGGCAAGACATCAGCCTCATAGGTAGCCACGGGCGGCACAAAGTAGCGATAGCCGACCGCTCCTTCTCGTCCTAAATTCTTTTTGCCCAAGTGGGGCGGGCGCACGCCGTGAACATCCAGCAGGTAAGAGGACAAGTCGCCCAGCCCCCGCGCCGTAATGTTCAAAATTTTGTACCCTGCGCCCCGCAGCCGCCGCTGATAGCGCCCCTCTAGCCCGCCCTCCAGCGGCACGTAGATGCCCAGCGTGCCAGCTTCTTCTAGGGCGCGGATGAAGGGCTTGCCGGAGGTAATGAGCGTGAGCGGATTGCCGAGGATAGACATGGAAGGAATCGGGGGTAAGGACTATGGGCCAGACGCAAGGCCAACTCTGATCAGACTTGACTAAACAAAACTTTAGCATGGGCCTGATCCGCGATGCGTGGGGCAGCGATTAGATTTTGCTAGAGTCATGGCGGGCGATCGCTTATCGATTCAAGATTCCCCTGCAACCTTTCATGCCCGTCAAGATTCCAGATCTTCGATCAATTTCGGCACGCCCGCTGTCAGCACTTCATGGCCCGTCGGCGTGACCAGCACATCGTCCTCAATGCGGATGCCGATGCCGCGCCAGCGTTCGGGTACGTCGGGCTGGCCCTCGGCGGGCGTGATGTTGGGGCCGATGTAGATGCCCGGTTCCACCGTGGTGACGTGGCCCGGCTCCAGGTTGTGGGCGGTGTCGCCGTGGGCATACACGCCGACATCATGCACATCCAGCCCCAGCCAGTGACCGGTTTTGTGCATATAAAAGGGTTTGTATTTTTCTTCTTTGATAATTTCCTCGATGTCGCCCTGGAGCAGCCCCAAGTCCATCAGCCCTTCCACGATGACGCGCACGGCGGTATCGTGCATCTGGCTGTAGGGATTGCCGGGGGCCACCTGGGCGATCGCCGCGAGTTGAGCCCGCAGCACAATGTCGTAGAGGATACGCTGCTCCTCGGTGAACTTGCCGCTAATGGGGAAGGTGCGCGTGATGTCGGAGTTGTAATACTCGTAGGCGCAGCCCGCGTCGATCAGCAGCAGGTCGTTTTCCTGAATCTGGCGCGTATTTTCGGTGTAGTGCAGGATGCAGGCGTTGGCTCCGGAGGCGACGATGGAGGGATAGGCGGGGCCGAGTGCGCCGCTGATCCGGAAGGTATGCTCGATTTCGGCCTGCACCTGGTATTCATACACGCCGGGTTTGGCGTAGGCGATGGCGCGGTTGTGAGCAGCCACAGCGATGTCGGCAGCTTTCCGCATTCGCTCTAGCTCGGCGGGCGACTTGATCTGGCGGAGCGAATGCAGTGTCGGGGCCGGATCTTCAATGGCGATGGGGCCCGTGCCGCGTCGGGGATAGCCGCGCATCAGCCGCTGCCACAGCCCCAGCACTTTGTCGTTAAAGCGGGCGATCGCGCCCCCAGTCGGTAATAAATTCGATCCGCCTTTTCGACATACTGCGTCAGCTTTTCATCCAGTTCTTCAATTGGATATACCGCGTCGGCCCCAAAGCGCTCTTTGGCAGCATCCACACCCACGCGATAGCCCGACCAGGTTTCCTTTTCTGGATCTTTGGGCCGCACAAACAGCACAAAGCGATGCTCCTCATGGTGCGGAGCCAGCACAGCCACGGCTTCTGGCTCGTCGAACCCGGTCAGGTAGTAGAAGTCGCTGTCTTGCCGAAAGTTGTACTCCACGTCGTTGTGCATCACGGCTTGGGGCGCACTGCGGAAAATCGCCGTGCCTTTGCCGATCTTGTCCATCAACTGCTGGCGACGCTGGGCAAATTCTGTCTGCATGGGAAATTGAGAAAACTGGGGTGATTGGCGGAGCCGCCCGACAAGGCGACGGGACGACGCTGCCGCTGATAAATTCCATGCTAACGAGCGATCGCCCTAAAATCTGTAGCTCAGTAGCTCAATTCGCGAGCCTTCCGACGGCAGTTCCGAGCGGCGCAGCGTAATCGTGTCGCCGGGTCGCCGCACAGGTACGCCCTCCATCAGCGACAGAAACTCATCCACAGGGGCAATGTCGCAGGCATTGGCATCGGCGGCGGCGGTTCGGAAATGCGTCGGCACAATGATACGCGGGTTTAGCGCCAGCACGGCCTGACGGGCTTCTGTTGCGTTGTAGGCCTTGGGGCCGCCGCCCACAGGCACAAACAGCACGTCCGGGCGACCGATCAGAATTTGCTGTTCTACCTCAATTGGAGCCGCCGCGCCGCCCATGTGCGCCAGGATTAGCCCGCTCTGGTTCCAGCGCCAAGTGACGTTAAACCCAAAGCGCCGCCCGCCCTGGCGATCGTGGGGCGATCGCACGCCCTGAATCTGCACGCCGCGATACTCGTAAATGCCCGGTTCTGCCAACAGGCGCGGGCTACCGGGGAGTCCCTCCAGAGAACCTTCGTCAAACAGGCGGCTGCTGATCATCACCAGATCAGACGCGACGCGGGGGGCGCGATAGCCTTTGGTGCAGCCGATGGGGCGAAACGGGTTGACCAAAATTCGCAGACCGCCGCCCGTAAACAAAAAGCAGGTGTGTCCTAACGCCTGAATCGTCACGGCATTGCTGGCTTGCGCCTGGGCTTGCTGGGTTTGGGATAGCCCGACGGTGGCCGCCGCTGCTGCCAAACCGCTGCCTGCATATCGAATCAACGTGCGCCGCTTCATGGTCTCCTCAGGGAAATGGATAAGGCGTAGGGTAGTGCGAGAGAATGGGTCGCTGCGATGGGCGATTCCTGTAGGCATCGCTTCGCGAATCGCCCGCCCTGCAACAGGCTGAAAAAAGAGCGATCGCCCCGGCCAACCCTCGCCGCAAAATTGCATCTTTAAGCTTACAGCGATTGATGCAATGTCCCAAAAGTTCCCAGTCGTGGCGATCGCCCTGCCCCGTTAGCCTTCCATCAGCAGCGGCCGGAAGCCGTGCTTCAGCGACACCTGCCCGATCAGATCCATCTTTTCCAGGCTGATCTGGTTGCGTCCCCAGGAGAAGTTGGTGTACAGCTTTTCAAACTCCAGCAGCATTGACTCGGCAAAGCAGGCAAAGAGCTGGCGGGCCGGCACGTCCATATTGACGATGTTCATAATCTTCCAGTCGATGTCCAGCGAATGCTCGACGATGCCGCCGTTCAGCACATACACGCCAGGATGCTGCACCTTGGTGCCCAGGTTTTTGGGATAGCCGCCGTCGATCAGCAGGCAGGGCTGCTTCAGCGTGGTCGGGTCGATCTCCACCCCCTTGGGCATACTAGCCACCCACACGATGATGTCAGCTTCGGGCAGCGCCTCTTCTAGCGCCATGATTTTGCCGCGCCCCAGTTCCGCTTGCAAGTTTTGCAGCCGCTCTTGATCTCGCGCAATCAGCAGTAGTTCTTTCACATCCGCCCGGGCATTCAGCCAGCGGCACACCGCACTGCCAATGTCGCCCGTCGCGCCGCAGACCGCCACCGTCGCCTCCGATAGGTTGATGCCCACCTGCTGAGAAGCCTGTTCGACCTGGCGGCAAATGATGTAGGCCGTGTGCGTGTTGCCGGTGGTGAAGCGGGCAAAATCCAGCGTCACGTCGCGCACCTGCTGGATTTGCGACAGGTTGAAATTCTCAAAAATAATCGAGGAAAAACCGCCCAGCGCCGTGATGTTGATGCCGTTCTTTTGAGCGTGGGCCATGGCGTTGATGACTTTGCGGGTGGCGGCTTTGATGCGTCGTGTCGCCAGCATTTCCGGCAAAAAGCAAGATTCCACATACTTGCCTTCGATCACCTGCCCCGTGGCGCTAGTGACTTTGATGTGATCGACGATTTGGGGCGGGGCGCTGCACCAAAAATCAAGCCCCTGATCGGCATATTCGGGATAGCCCAGATCGCGGGCAACGGATTGAGCGTGTTCCAGACTTGTCAGATGACCAATTAGACCAAACATTCAATATGCTCTAAGTTGCGAAGGATGATGCCCTGGCGGGCCGTGAGATGGAAAGTTTGCGCTTGTGGAGGGAGGCGATTCCCGTAGGGATCGCTTTCGCGAATCGCCCTTTTCACAAGCGCTGTGATGTGGAATCAGGAGGCTTTAACGTTCAGTGTCAAGCTAGGATGCACCGTTGCGCCTAAAGACAGACCAAAGGTTAAGAAATCTCAAAGAGAATACTACACAAAAATGATTCCCACTTGCAGCGTCAAAAGTTAGACTCGACAAACAAATCTGCCTGTGGATTAGGATAGGGAAACGTTTAGTCTCTCGTCGATGCGTATCCAATACACCACCAATGCTCGTGCAGAGCGCGAAGCCCTGGAAAAACTTGCCCCTCCCCCAGCCGTAGTGTGGGTTAATGAATTTAAGTCTGACGCAGTTAAACCTTTTTTGGAGCAATTTAACCGAGCCGTAGAATCCCTCCAACCTGTGGTTCCCGTGCTGATCGACTCCTATGGCGGCGAAATCGACACGCTGATGGCGATGGTCGATATCTGCCGCTCGTCGCCCAAGCCGATCGCCACCGTTGTCATGGGTAAGGCCATGAGTGCAGGTGCGATTCTGCTCTCTTGCGGCTGGCACGGCTATCGCTATGCTGCCCCCAACAGCCGCATCATGATCCACGACTGCCTCACCGTCTCCTTTGGCAAGGCCGGCGAGATCATTGCCGATGCCGACGAAGTAAAGCGGCTCAATGCGCTGCTGTATCAAATTCTGGATGAAAACTGCCAGAAGCCGCCGGGCTACTTTGTCGAGCAGGTGCATCAGCGGGGCCACGCCGATTGGTATCTCACCCCAGAGCAAGCCCTGGAGCATAACCTGGTAAATCATGTGAAGGTTCCGACGCTCCAAGTGAGCTTGTCTACTGCCTACGAGTTTTTGGGGTGACGGGAAGGAGGAAGAACGAAAAATGAAGAACGAAAAATGAAGAACGAAAAATGAAGAACGAAAAATGAAGAAGGAAGACGTTTCATATTGAGGGTGGTGAAGAAATCGGGACACTCACCGTTCTTCTCTCTTCGTTTTTCTCTCTTCGTTCTTCCCTCTTCTCTCTTCGTTCTTCGTTTTTCTTTCTTCGTTCTTCCCTCTTCCCTCTTCCCTCTTCCCCCTTCCATCACTGCGCCGCGCCTACCCGACTGAGCAGCGGCGCAGCCTTCAGGAGGGTTCGCGTGTAGGAGTGCTGGGGGTTGGCAAATAGCTCGGCGGTGGGGCCGATTTCGACGATTTTGCCTGCGTTCATGACGGCGATGCGATCGCACAAAAATCGCGCCAGCCAGAGGTCGTGTGTGATGAACAGGTACGTCAGGTCAAACTCTTGCTTGAGGTGCAGCATCAGCTCTAGCACTTGTGACTGCACGCTGGCATCGAGCATACTCACGGGTTCGTCGCAGATCAGCAGCCGGGGGCGGGTGATCAGGGCGCGGGCGATCGCCACTCGCTGCTGCTGTCCGCCGGAGAGGTCGCCCGGATAGCGCTGGGCATAGTCCTCCGGCGGCGTTAGCCCCACCCGCTCCAGCATTTGCAATACCTGCTGCTTTGCGCCCGCTGCGTCTGCTAGGTCGTGAATTAGCAGCGGGTCAGCAATGCTCTCGCCCACCGTCATCAGCGGGTTCAGGCAGGCGTGGGGGTCTTGAAACACCATCTGCATCTGCCGCCGCTGTTTTCGCAGATCTTCCCGCGAGAGGCGCGTCAGGTCATGACCCAAAAACTCAATCTTGCCGCCCGTCGGCTCCACCAGCCGCAGGATCGTCCGCGACAGGGTGCTTTTGCCGCAGCCCGACTCGCCCACCAGTCCCAGAATTTCTCCCGGATACAGATCGAGCGAGATGCCGTCTACGGCGCGGATGGCAGCATCTTGCTTGCCCGACAAAATTTTTGCCAGGAAGTTGGATTCCAGGGTGTAGTGCTTTTGCAGGTTTTCGAGCTTGAGCAGAGGAGGGAGGGAGGGAGAGAGGGGGGGAGGGGGAGAAGGGTTTGCCTGGATGTGGAGGGCGGACTGGAGGAGGGACTGGGTGTAGGGGTGCTGCGGCTGGGTGAGGACGGTGGCGGTGGGGCCCGTCTCCACCACTTTGCCGTCGTACATGACGGCAATGCGATCGCAGTATTCGCCCACCAGCGCCAGGTCATGGGAGATTAGCAGCAGCCCCATGTCGCGCTCCTGGCAGAGGCGCGTGAGTTCCTGCAAAATCTGGGCGGAGACGGTCACATCGAGGCTGGTGGTCGGCTCGTCGGCGACGATTAGTTTGGGATTCAGCAGCAGCGCCAGGGCGATCGCCACTCGCTGCCGCATTCCGCCGCTAAATTCGTGTGGATACTGGTTCCAGCGGCTGGCGGGAATGTTGACGGCTTCTAGCGTGGCGATCGCCCGCTCTTTGGCCGCAGCGCGAGACAGATCCGGGACGTGCGATCGCAGCGTTTCAACGCAGTGGTCGCCGATGGTCATCAGCGGGTCGAGCCGGGTCATTGGGTCTTGAAAGACAATCGACACTACCTCGCCGCGAAATTTTCGCAGATCGGCCGAATCTAGCTCAAACACATTGCGCCCGCGAAACAAGACGCGCCCCTCGATGCGCGTGTCCGCAGGCAGCAGGCGCACCGCCGCCCGCCCCAGCGTTGATTTGCCGCAACCCGACTCGCCCACCAGCCCCAGGCGATCGCCCGCCTTTAGCACCAGCGACACATCATCCACCGCCCAGTCCAGACCATCGGCATCTGCCGCATTTGCCGCCTGCTGCCCCCGCTGGAACGGATACGCCACCCGCAGATGCTCAATTTCAAACAAAGACTCGCCCACCGAGGATTGCCGTACCAGGGTGTCACTCATGTCGCCAAACTCGCCTCGCCAGAAGATACGCCGACCCGCATCAGGGTCATTATACGCATAACAGAACAAGGCTATGGGTCGAATCTTTCTTGCCTGTAGCTGGAGATCGCAAGTGCATCATTCCTGTGTAGCGATTGCCACTCATGGAAGAGGCGGCCGTTGCAGAGTTGTACCACGGGATGATTGAAGATTCGCACTGGGCGATCGCAAGATAGATAAGATGGCAAGCGCAAGTCATCCGCGCAATTGAGCAGGAGGGCAATTGACGAGGGCGATCGCATCCAGTACAATCGTCCATCAAGCCGTGAATGACCCCCAAGTCAGCGCGGCTTACCTTTCCCCCGAAATTTTGGTCGTTTAGTCACTTACGGCGCTGGCAGGTGCGACCAACACCCACCAACGCCTGACCCCTCGACAGTCCGTGCCTGTCTCAGGGCTGCGTCCATTGTAGGCCGCCCTGTCCCAGCGCTTCACTTCCGGGGGCGGCCAACATTTCGGGGTTTCCTACCCTACTCGTTTCCTGGAGGAAACCCCAAATGCTGACAATCCAATACACCTGGTCGTCCCCACGCTCGGAGGCGACCCAGTTCTCGCTGCCCCCGCTCACCTGCGAACTGCCGCGCCGTCGCCGCCTGCGCCACTACATTATCGGCCTGCCCGAAGACGCGCAACTGGCCATCGACCAGCTGCACCTGCTCCGCTACGCCGAACGCTTCGAGTGGACCCGCGCCCTAGAATTTCCGCCCAACGGCATCGTCCTCAACGCCGAGCAACCTGGCGAAGTGCTGCGCTGCCTGCACCGCGAGGTCAGGCGCAACCCTGGCGCAAACGAGTAAGACGAGTAAGAACAGATAAGGGTAATTTTGGGTTTTGGGTTTTGGATTTTGGCGGCCGAGTCTGTCAATCCAAAATCCAAACTCCCCAATCTAAAATCTCCACTCCAAAATCCACAACCTCGCATCTCTACGCCATAGGATTGGGCATTTGAGCGGTAAATATGCCAAAACTGGAGTGTATGCTCTCATCATGCAAGACGACTCGTTCTTCACGCTGGGCAGGCGCAGCCGTAATCATTCCCTCGCCTCGCAGTTGAGTTTGATGCTGTACATATGGTAGGCGATCGCCCCTTGCCCCTTGCCCCTTGCCCCTTGCCCCTTGCCCCTTGCCCCTTAACGCTTGCACTCGTTCACGAAGCCAGCAGCACCGAAACCGCCTCTTCGGACATCCCTAAGTTTTTAGCAACATAGGCTAAAAAAGAGACATCTGTTTACGCACAGCCCTATGTCTGAGAAACCCCCTGCTCAATCCATCGCGCAACAGCTTGCTGAATTAATAACTACAATCCTCAAGCCTGGCGGGGTTGGAGTGGGCGGGGCAGCTGGGCTGTGGCTGTTGATGTCTGAGAAGAAAGTCGCAGAAGCGATCGCCGCCGTTTTGATTGGCTTTTGCTTTTCTTACTTGGGCAAGCTGCTAGAACCGCTTCATAAAAGCAATCAAGAGCGGCTACAGCGGGCCGGGCAATCCCTCAATTCTAAGGTTGATCAGGGCTTAGCGAAGATCACAGGGTTTGACGATCGCTATCTTCAGCGGCAGGCATGGGCATGTGAGGGCGATCGTCCTGATATCCCGCGAGATGCCATGACCAGCGACACCAGACAAAAAACCATATCGATATTGCTGCTAGAACAGGTCTTTGTGCCTCTAACCCTGGATTCGCGAACCCTGCTACCAGGATACAAGCTGCCTGCAAACTGTGATGTTGAGAAAAAATTGGAGATTTGGGACTTTTTGGCGCAGGTAAGGCAAGATTCGGTCTATCGACAGCTTGTAGTGTTGGCGTGGGGCGGCTACGGCAAAACGACCCTGCTCAAGCACATTGCCCATCGCTATGGCACCAAACAAGCCCCAGAAAATGCACCCCGGCTCATTCCGTTTTTGCTGGTGTTGCGAAAATACCGGGATCTTTTGACCCAAAACCCGCCCAGCCTCCCCGACTTAATTACCCAACATCACATCCCCAAACTGCCCGAAGCAGAGGGTTTGATTCCTCCCGATAATTGGGCAAGGGATTTATTGAGGAAAGGCAATGCACTGATCATGCTGGATGGGTTCGATGAAATAGCGAAAGAGGAGCGTCCCGCAGTGGCTCGCTGGATTAATACACAGTTGGAAGCCTACCGGAACTCAGTGTTTATCCTCACGTCGCGTCCCAAAGCTTATCAAGAGCAAAACCCGGCAGACCGTCTGGATCTGGCAACAGTATTATGGGTGCAAGATTTCGACAAGGAAAAGCGCAAACAGTTTGTGGATCAGTGGTGTTGGGCGCAGGAATATTACGCCAGCGGCAGACGCGATACCCCAGAAGTGAAACACACGGCTCAACAAATTGCAACGGATTTGCTTGATCAAATCGAGTCGCAGGAAGAGCTTCAGAAGTTGGCCAAAAATCCCTTATTGCTCAACATGATCGCCACTTTCCACTGGCGCAATCCGGGAGCAAAACTGCCCAACCGACGAGTTGACCTGTATCGCGACATTTGCCACTTGCAGCTAAAACACCGTCCCAGCGCACGTCAGATTGAAACCGTGCTGACTCGCTGCGAGGCTCAAACCGTCCTGCAACGTCTTGCCCTGGCAATGATGCACGCCAAAAAAGAGCGCGTGAAGCGACCAGTCTTGTTAAAAGCGCTAAATAAGTATTTGCAGCAGCAGAGCGAAACGATTGCAGCCGAAGATTTTCTGGAACAAGTCGTGCAAATTAGCGAACTGCTGGTGCAACAGGAAGAAGAATACGAATTCGCGCACCTCAGCTTTCAAGAGTATTTAGCCGCCACAGAAATCGCTCGGCTTGCTCAGCAGCAACCAAGTCAAGAAAGCCAGTTG
Source organism: Leptolyngbya sp. O-77 (assembly GCF_001548395.1). Taxonomy (NCBI): domain Bacteria; kingdom Bacillati; phylum Cyanobacteriota; class Cyanophyceae; order Leptolyngbyales; family Leptolyngbyaceae; genus Leptolyngbya; species Leptolyngbya sp. O-77. Next base: position 3,104,373 of record NZ_AP017367.1, on the reverse strand, counting down.
TATGAGCGCTTTGATGACGGTTGGTGGAAGCCGACCATTTTGCTCTATGCCGCTCAGGTCAATCCCACTACGCTAGTTCGAGAAATGATCCGTCGAGGCGCGTTTGACCTAGCGCATCTGTGCCTTCTGGAAACCACCAAGCAGTTCGATCCAGCCCTTAACACGGAACTCAACGCTCTCCAAAAAACGGTATCTAACACGCGCTATGCCAAGCTTGAAGCGCTGCTGAGGGATGGACAATGGCGCGAAGCGGATGAAGAAACCTATCGGCTAATGATTACCACCGTCGGCAAGGAAGAAGGGCAATTATTTGACGAAGAAGATTTGGAAAACTTTCCCTGCGAAGACCTGAAGACGATCGATCGCCTCTGGGTTCACTACAGCGGCGGCAAGTGGGGCTTTAGTGTGCAAAAGCGCATCTGGGAAGAGTGCGGCAGCCCGATGGACTACAATGACGACTGGGAAGAGTTTGGCGATCGCGTCGGCTGGCGCAAGGACGACGACTGGTTGAGCTACAACGACCTCACGTTCGACCTCAAAAAATCTCGGCGGGGAGAATTTCCGGTTGCAGGCTGGGTTGGGGTGGAGCTTTGGGTCAGGTATTTGGTAGGGGGTATGGCGTTTTCTTCTCTCGCGCGAAGACTTGTAGACTGTAGCAGATAAGCGCTTCAGCCTTTTCTAAAGTTTTGTAACTCAGCCCATTTCTACCGCATAATCCACCTCCTGTCCTGGCGATCTGTTACCTGGCACCTGACGTTTTTCTACGTCGAGTCGATTATTTCCTCAAACTGGAGCTTCATCACCTCCGGGTCATAGCAATTTGCCAATACAAACTTCTTCGCCACCTGTCGGATCTCCGCTGCCGGGGTTTCCCACTCGTCCCACAGGCTCTTTTGTCCGGGGCTGCTCTTTTTCTTGAGCTTGCTCCGCGCCTTGATTTGCGCCAGCAGTTTCGTTCCCCAATGGTTGCGCTTCTCCGGCTTCGGCTTCGGCTTGTATTTTTTGCAAAACTGGCGATAGATGGCGGCACACAGATCCAACGTTCTGCCCAGCGCCAAAAACGCCGGATGCCACTGCGTCAGCCCGTCCTGGGTCAGTCGGTCATAGCTGCCATAGTTGCTATAGTCATAGAAAAATCCCTGCTGCATTCCCGCTGCCTTGGGGTTGGCGTGGATATAGCGCAGCGTGTTCAGCGCCCGCCGCTTGTCGCTAATGGGAAACCCCGTGCTGTGGTATCGCTTCTCCCAAAAGTGCCCGGTGCGGTTTAGCATTCGGTTCAGGCACATGGCGCTATACCAGTTCAGCCAGTGCATGATTTTCGGCAACTCTTCGGGCTGCTGCGGCTCCAGCAAATAATGCACATGGTTGCTCATAATGCACAGGGCATACAGCTTGAAGCCGTATTTGTCCTGGCATTTCTGGATGGCGTAGAGCAACACTTCGCGGCATTCGGGTTTCGTCAGGCGAAACTCGCGGTTGTTGCAGCGAATGGTGACGTGGTAGCAGAAGCCGGGGCGGAGTTGGCGAGGTTGGCGTGGCATGAGATCCCCCCTAGCCCCCTAGGGTTGATTCTCTACCCGGAAGAATACAGATTGGAAGAGATGAGATCAAGGCGAAGAGATGGGAGTAGAGGCATTAATTGAACAATTAGAAACGATTCCAGATTGGCGCGGGGACGGAAAGTCCAATATCCCCTGTGGTTGATGCTGTTGATGACCTTGTTGGGTGTCATGAGCGGGTATAGCAGCCTCAGAGGGCTAGAAGACTTCATGAAGCGTCACCAACAGGAGGTCGCTGAATTATTCGACTTAGCGAAAGCGAAACTCCCCAGTTACTCCACCTTGCGGGATATGACTCTGCATGTGGATGCCCTCAAGGTTACTGAAATATTCATGCGATGGGCGAACCAAGCATTGCCGACAGAACCAGGGGAGGTGATATCGCTGGATGGCAAAGCGTTAGCTAGTACCCTGAAGGACTGCTATGGCGAGCAGCAAGATTTTGTCACCGTCGTGAGTGCCTGTGTGCAACGGTGGGATGTGGTGATTGGGCAAGTGAGCTTCCATAATGGCGAAAGCAGTGAGATTGTAAGCGTTAGACACTTGCTGCAACAGCTTGATGTCAAAGGCGTGTGGGTGACCTTGGATGCGTTGCACACCCAAAAAAACGGTTTGTGAGATTATCGACGTTGGCAATCATTACTGCATTGGACTCAAAGCCAATCAACGCAAGTTGCTGGAGCAGGCACAGCAGTGCGCTCAAACTCAAGTTCCTCTGAGTTCTCACGAGTTCCTCGATACCTCTCATGGTCGGGTTGTGACTCGTCGGGTTCGAGTCTTTGCTGCTCCCCCAGAGCTATCCCAAGATTGGCAAGCGTTAGCGGCATTTGTCTGCGTTGAGCGTTCGGGAGTCCGTCAGCGACAGCCTTTTAAGCGACAGTCCTGGTTTATCATCTCTCAAGTCATAGACGCTCAACAGCTGAGTGGGATGATTAAGCCCATCGGGGCACAACAGAAAACAAATTACATTGGGTTAAAGATGTCGTGCAGGGTGAAGATGCTTCCTGGATTCGCGCTGCTAACCCTGCAACGCTGATGGCACTGTTGCGCTCCTGGGCAATTTCTTTGTTTCGTAAAGCTGGCTATTCCTCCATTACAAAAGCCATTCGCTTGTTCCAGCATGATTTGCCGACTCTGATTTCTTTTATCTAGAGAATCAGCCCTACCCTCCTGGGGGTGGATAGGCAGACCGGATCAGTCTAATTACTAGTTAGCCCTCAGCGTTCTGGTTCTGTCAGCTTGTCGGTGGGTAGGCGATTCGCCCCCCACTTGCAGAGGCTCGGTTCTTCGAGATCCGGGTCAAGCCGCACACTCCCAAACACTTTCGAGTAAGTTGCAAACTTTAAGTCGCGGTAGATTTGGGTCAGCAGTTCGAGGTTCCAAAAGGTATCCGGGGGGCGATCGCCCAAATATGTCGGTACTGAGAGAAACGGGCGATCGCCGAGAGGTGTGGGTGTTGGGAGATGAAGGGCGATTGCGAAGGCTAACATAAACCGTGTTGCAGCGGATTGACCGAAACCGCTTGGGTTGGATGCAAAGACCTCGGCAACCGCTGACCCGAACCGTTAGAACCAGTCGATTCCCCAAGTCGCAAAACCCACAAATCCCTTCCAGGGATTGAAACGGTACGAGATTAGAAAGGTTTCCACTTTCACGGCGGATACTTTGGACGTATGCCGCGATACGGGTGGCGTGGTGGCCCGCGTTTCGTCCGCTACGTCAAACGAACTCTTTAGGCGGCCAGTTTTTTGGATTCAGTTCCGATGAGTCTTTAAGAGCGTTTAAGTTTGCCTGCGGGATGGGGCTAGTGCGGCTGTCAATCAGGCGACTGGGAAGGGCACGTAGCGGGCGGAAACGGGGCGGATAGAATAGCGCTGAGGAATTCCGTAGCCAGTTCCTATTTACTGGACAAACGTAACCAAAAACGTGGCAGTGAAGCAGATCCGGTTTTGGGACTGGTGAAGCACAGATACGACAATCAGGGGCACTTGAAAGTTTGTCGCCGCTGGATAAAGCGATACTATAAAAACCTGGTGATAGGGTTCGGAGCATACATAATAAAGGGGCGATCGCATTCCGATCGCCCTTCTTTGTTTACAATGATTTTCTACAAACCGTAGTCTTAAAATCACTGGAAACGCCATCAGGCTGCTGCCAAGCGATTATGGTAGACCCCATCGACGATATCGAGCGTCAGGCACGCCAAGGAAGCGTGTCGGCGATTATTCAGGTGCTAAACGAACGGCTGGCGGATGCTGGCGTGCGGACTCGTGCGGTGCTGGATCACGGCGTGCTTCAGCTTTTATGCGAGGCGGAGACGCTGGAACAGTTGGAACAGCAGTCGCTCGTTGAAGATGTCCGCTACATCTTGGAGCGGCTCAGTCCCAATGGCATTCGTCGTGTCAATATCAACAGCCGTATTGTGCGAGAGCAGCAGCTTCTCTGGCTTGAGGATATCCAGCGCGACCCCAAAAAACAACTCCTCTGGTCGCAAGAAATTACCCTGCCCCAGCCCAACCCGCTCCAGCGCATGGTCGAAGACTGGCGCTATAACCGAATGCTCGACATTGCTAAACCTGCGGCCCAATCCCCCACCGAGGCACGCGCCAAGAAACAGTTTTGGCGGGGCATTCTGATTGGCGGGCTGAGCCTGGGGGTGCTGGCGCTGCTGGTGGGCTGGGCCCTGGCCGACTGGCTGGGCATTTCTCTTCCCAAGCCGATGGAGCAGGTCGTCGCGCCGGCCTCGCCAGTGGAGTCGTCCCCGTCTCCTGCGCCTGCCCCCACGCCCGATCCCTTTGTCCAAGCGGTGCGGCTGGCAGAGGCGGCCGTGCGCGATGGGCAAACGGCGCAAACCTCGGCCGACTGGCTAGACCTGGCCAGCCGATGGCAGCGAGCGTCCGATCTCATGGCCCAAGTGCCTGCTACCGACAGCCGCTATACCACTGCCCAAAACCGCGTCGTGCTTTACCGGGAGAACAGCAGCGCCGCACTGCAACAGGCAGATCGGTTGCGACAAGGGGGCAGTAATTAGCTTGCAATTGGGCGCTGGGCGATCGCCCGCTTTCGAGCAGGGCTTAGCGTGAGAGAGCATCTTTTCTGCAACACACTTTCCACGAAACTCTTTCCACGAAATTCTGAAACTCTATGGCGATTCGGATTGGGAACGGCTACGACATTCATCGACTGGTGGGCGATCGCCCCCTCATCCTGGGCGGCATTAAGATAGACCATGAACTGGGGCTGCTGGGCCACAGCGATGCCGATGTGCTGACCCACGCCATCATGGACGCGATGCTGGGAGCGCTCAGCCTGGGCGATATTGGGCACTACTTTCCGCCCACCGACCCGCAGTGGGCCGGAGCCGACAGCCTGAAGCTGCTGGAACAAGTCCACGCGCTAATTCAGTCACAAGGTTGGCAGATTGGAAATATCGATTCTGTCATCGTGGCAGAGCGGCCCAAACTGAAGCCGCACATTAAAACAATGCGCGATCGCCTCGCCACCACCCTCCAACTCGCCCCGGATCAAATCGGCATCAAAGCCACCACCAACGAAAAGCTGGGCCCCGTCGGACGAGAAGAGGGGATCGCGGCCTACGCAGTAGCGCTGCTGATGCGAGCGTGATGGCATCCTCCAAACCGTCTCCCGCCACCCCCTCACTCCAAAATCTCGCTACCTACCCCTTCCAGACCATGGCCCACGAACCTCCCCAGCGCCTCAAGCAAAAGCTCCTCTTTCAGGGACGCAAGTTCAACTTTGAGGTGAGCCGCCTGCGCCTGCCAAACGGAGCCGAGGGCGATTGGGAATGTGTGCGGCATCCGGGCGGGGCAGTGGCCGTGCCCATGACGGCAGAGGGCAAGCTGGTGCTGGTGCGGCAATATCGCTTTGCGGCATCGCGGCGACTGCTGGAGTTTCCCGCAGGCACGATCGAGAAAGACGAAGACCCACTAACCACTGCCCAGCGCGAAATTCAGGAAGAGACCGGTTACAAAGCCAGCCAGTGGCACAAGCTGGGGCAGTTTTTCCTGGCTCCGGGCTATTCCGACGAGATTATTTACACCTACCTAGCAACGGAGTTGGAGAAGCTAGACACGCCGCCAGGATTGGATGAAGATGAGGATCTGGAAACCCTCTTGTTGACCCCGCAGGAGCTAGAGCAAGCCATCCTAGACGGGGAAGCGGTGGATTCCAAGTCGATTTCCAGCCTGTTGCTGCTGCGCTCCTACTTGCAGTCCCGGCAGTCGGACTGAGGTTAATTTTGGATTTTAGATTGGCGATTTTAGATTGCTAGTCCAGGAGGCTGAAAGGCTTTTCGTGATTCCATCTGGAGCGCTGTTTGCGAGACTTAAATATAATTGCCTCCTTCGTAATGAGGGCGTGGTGCTGTCCAGATTTCTGCAACCTAAAACCTCATTTCTCTTCATCATGAGTCGCCGCCTGATTTCCTCCGGTTCCTTTTTTGAACGTGAAGTCGCCTACTCTCGCGTTGTGGTGGAGGGCGATTGGGCGTTTGTGTCGGGCACCACGGGCTACGACTATCGCACCATGACGATTTCGGACGACGTAGTAGAGCAGGCAGAACAAACCCTGAAAAATATCAGCGCCGCCCTGGACGAAGCCGGGTTTTCTCTGGCGGATGTGGTGCGCGTTCGCTACATCGTGCCCAACCGAGAAGACTTTGAACCCTGCTGGCCCGTGCTGCGAAAATACTTCGGAGAGATCCGCCCCGCTTCAACGATGATCGTGGCGGGATTAGCCGATTTGAATATGCGAATAGAAATCGAAGTGACGGCCTATCGCCCTTCCTGACCTGAGATTGGGGAACCTGGGGATGCGGTGTGCTGTGTTGTGGAAGGAGAAGACGTGGGGTGGCTGGCATAGGACAATTGACGAGGGCGATCGCATCCAGTACAATCGTCCATCAAGCTGTGAATGACCCCAAGTCAGCGCGGCTTACCTTTCCCCCGAAATTTTGGTCGTTTAGTCATCCACGGCATTGGCAGGTGTTAGCAGCACCCACCAACGCCTGACCCCTCGACAGTCACCGCCTGTCTCAGGGCTGCGTCCATTGTAGGCCGCCCTGTCCCAGTGCTTCACCTCCGGGGGCGGCCAACATTTCGGGGTTTCCTACCCCACTCGTTTCCTGGAGGAAACCCCAAATGCTGACAATTCAATACACCTGGTCGTCCCCGCGCTCGGAGGCGACCCAGTTTTCGCTGCCGCCGCTCACCTGCGAACTGCCGCGCCGTCGCCGCCTGCGCCACTACATCATCGGCCTGCCCGAAGACGCGCAACTGGCCATCGACCGGCTGCACCTGCTCCGCTATGCCGAACGCTTCGAGTGGACGCACGCCCTCGAATTTCCGCCCAACGGCATCGTCCTCAACGCCGAGCAACCCGGCGAAGTGCTGCGCTGCCTGCACCGCGAAATGCGGAGCAACCCTAGCGCGAATGAGTAAGAACAGATAAGGGCGATTTTGGGTTTTGGATTTTGGATTTTGGCCGGTCAACCTCCCAATCCAAAATCCAAACTCCCCAATCCCCAATCGAAAATTTCAGGTGGTGGATTATCGTAAAGGATATAAAAAAGGTAAAGCTGTCATATTCGTAGATTTTGGGGGAGTAGGCTCCATGACCATCGAGATGACCTGCCCAACCTGTGGGTCTCATGACATCTCCAAGAACCGTCCACGATTATAATCGCCGTGTCAGAGAGAATCTGACAGAACAGGGCAGGCTCAACGTTTCCTCTGTCCTTTACTAAAAGGTAATACCACACCCCATTTGGTGAGGTTGATGCATTCACTACAAATTAGTCCAATCACCATCCAAATCAGGGTTTGCAGATGACGGCGATCTGCCCATTGTGTGGATTGACCCAAAAGGTCACATCGCTGATCATAAAGACGGGAGGTTCGCATGGTTCAGTTGTGTTTGTGTGGTAACTTTCACACTAATCCGCGAGTGCCCTTTTACCAAGGGCTTAGCCTCCCTCCTTTTCAAGTTTTGTCAGTCAACCAGGGGTACACCTGGATTTTCGCTGGGTACGGATGCAAGCGCTCCGACCGCTAACCCAGCGTTGCAGCGCCACGCCTTCACAGGCGAACTGGACGAAGTTCGCATCTGGAAAGTCGCCCGCACGCTGGAGCAAGTTCAAGATAATCTGTTCCGTCCGATCGCGGGTGATTTTGAACAGCTCCTCGCCTACTACCACGCCAGCGAAGTGAGCAACACACTGCAAGATGGCTCTGGACGCGGGCTGCATCTGGCGATTCCAGGCACTGCGCCCAACTCGCCGCTGACGGACGCGACCCTGGCTTACTTCGCCCTGTCTACGGCCCCCGTCAGCACAGAAACCGCCCAGGTTCGCAGCGCCCTGGCCCAGGTCAAGACCGACTTTCATGACGTGTTGACAAACGCGCCTGCGGTGCAGGAATACGGCGATATGCAATCCGATTCGGCGGGCAACCTGATAGGCGTGATGAAGCGCTGCTACGCCTACATCCGCAACGGCCAGTGGCGGCTGCTGACGGGCTACAAGGTCGGCGATCTGGAGCTGGAGTGGGTGGGGCAGGCGCAGTATGACCCGCAGCTCATCGGCTTTATCGAGGGTGCGCCGCCCGTGCCCAGCGAAAACCTAACGGTGCGCGATACCTACGAAAAGGTCAGCACGGTGGAACTCACCGAAGCCGACCAGATGATGTACACCTACGCCAACACGGGCGATCGCAGCTATAAAACTGCCCTCAATATGAAGCTCGGTGCGGGCTTTAAGGTGAAAAACGAGGCTGGGTTTGGGCTGGTGGTGGAAACCGTCAACACGAACCTAGTGCTGGGCATCAAGGGCAATATGGAAACCAACACAAGCTGGCTGCAAAGCAGCACCGTCAGCTTTGGCAAAACCACCAACACCCTCAGCCGCTTGACTGCTCAGGGCGACTGGGAAGCCGATGCCCGGCCGCGCTATCCCGAACTGGGTAAGCGCTATGTGCCGAAAAACGTCGGCTTTGCGCTGGTGCAGTCGGAAACGGCGGATGTGTTTGTGATGCGGCTGAAGCATCGCGACCCGGCGCGGCGGGTGACGGTGGCCCTGCGGATGCAGCCCAACCCCGACATCCCCAAAGACTGGAACGTGATCATGTTCCCAATGAATCCCAAGTATGTGAAGCAGGGGACGCTGGACGGTCGCGTGGGGCTGAATGTCGATGCGGTGGATTATCCCAACGCCACCGACTCTAGCCCCGACCGCAGCTACTTCAAGCCAATCGAAGCCTATGCCCTGAAGCAGCGCATCGAGCGGGAGCAGAAGGAGCTAGAGGCCGACTATCGCAGCTATGACGTAGAACCTGCGGGCAAAAAGGGCATGGCGCGAGGGACACCCGTTCTCCCCCTAGTGGGAACCAGCATCGGTGCAGCGATCGAAGGCGGCATTGCTCTGAATCAGGAAGATAAGCTACCCGAACTGACACGGCGCAACCTATTCAACACCTACGTTTGGACGGCGGACGGCGGGCTGTTTGCCGAAACGCAGCAGTTTATGGAGACCCAGCAAGAGGTGATTGGCGGCACATTCTCGGTGTCGGGTCAAATTGGGGGCTATATGGACTTCAACACGGCGATCGCCGGAGTTGCGGTGAACTTTGAGCTGGAGTCCTTCTGGGGCGGCAGCCAGACCCTCACCAAAACCAAGACCAGCGCCTCCCAAAGCTCCTTCGGCGTGACGGTGGATCTGGATGTGGAGCGCAACATCCAGGTCGCCAACCCGCAGCAGGCGGAACGGTTGGGTCTGTCGCTGTATGATGCCAAGGGCGATCGCGCTAAGTGCCCCGGCAAGGTCGATGGCTATCGCTTTATGACGTTCTATCTGGAACCCAGCCAGGAACACTTCAAGGACTTTGAAAACAAAGTGATCGACCGGGCGTGGCTGGAGCAGAGCAATGACCCGAATGCGATCGCCCTCCGTCAGTCGATCAAGCAAAAAGTCGGCAAGCCCTGGCGCGTCATGCACCGCGTCACCTATGTCAGCCGCGTGCTGCCCCGGTATGGCTCTCCCGCCGCATCTCCGGCAGAAGACACACTGCGCGCCGCCAACATCGAAAGCAACTGGGAACTGATCAAACGATTGGAACCCTACGTGCAGTCGAAAACACGCAGCTACGGCGATCTGGCAGATGCAATTCGTGAGGTCATTTCTCGGTTTATGCCAGAACTGGCCAGCGCCGAGAGCTACATCATCGAATACATGAGCCGCTACTACCAGGTGTTCCCAGATTCGGTGCTGCAAGGCCAGGTGCAATAAGCGACTCCCGGCAACCAATTGCCTGAGGGTTCTGTAAATCGTGGGGTGTGCTGCTCGCTCTTAGAGTGGCACACCTTTTTTTGATTCACGCATCGAGTAAGTATGTCCCATTTGTGTGTTGGCGGGGTGATCGGCTGCAATTAGTGAAACGCGATTTGCAGAATAGACAGATCATCGCTAAAAGTAGACACGCCGCCCTGACTGCGAACTGCTTGCAGCAAGAGATCGAGATTCGGGATAGTAGTTGCACCACTGGATGCAAAGTTAGACAAAGTGTTGATAAACGGATGCAATCCCCAAGTGGGCTGCCCCGCAGAACTGGGCAAGTCATAGATGCCGTCGCTGAAGATATACAGCAGGCTGCCGGGGGGAATGGTGCAGCGATCGCTCTCAAAGATGGTATCAGACAGCATCCCGATCGGCACTCGACGCATCCCCAGCAGGCAAGTCTCAGAGGGTTTATCCGGCTGGGGCAGCAGTCGTCCCGGCATCAGCACAGCGGGCGGATGTCCGGCGCAGGCGTAGGTGAGCTGCCGCTTGACTTTGTTGTACACGCCATACCAGATGGTAAAGTACTTGTCGTGCTGGCTGTCCATCTGAAAGGCTTCATTCAGCGCCCGTAGCACAACGTGGGGCTGGTAAAAGTTGACATTGGGCAACGACTGCGATCGCAGCAGGTTTAGCACCGTAATCGACGGCAGCGCCGCGCCCAGTCCGTGCCCCGACACATCCAGCAAATACATCGCCAGATAGTCTGGGTCGAGCCAAAAATAGTCAAAACAGTCGCCCCCAAGCTGGCTGGAGGGAATAAAGCGGCTGTCGATTTCAATGTCGCCCGTCAGTGGAGCCGGGAGGAGCGATCGCACGTAGGAGGCGGCTTCCGATAGCTCCTTTTCGAGCAGGCGCTTTTGGGTTTGCAAATCTTCACTCAGCGAGTGCAGCCGTAGCCCCGCCCGCACTCGCGCCTGAAGCTCATTAATTTCAATCGGTTTCGCCAAAAAGTCATCCGCGCCCGTATCCAAGCCCTGAATTCGATCTTCCACAGCACTCTGAGCTGTGAGTAAGATGAAGAAGGTAGTGGACAAATCCGGATTTGCCTTGACCCGGCGGCAAACCTCTAGCCCGTCTAGTCCTGGCATCACCCAATCCGACACAATTAGCGCGGGCCGCAGCTTTTCGGCTAGCGCTAGCCCAGTCTCCCCGTCCTCTGCGATCGCAACCTCATAGCCCTGGGATTGCAGCGCTTTTTTCAAAACTGTTTGAATCATTGAGTCGTCGTCGATGATAAGAATCTGCGGCATGGGAAGACTAGGGCTAGAGCAATGACACCTTGACGATAGTTATTAAGATAAGCGTTTATGTCGTCCTCTTCCGGCTTCACCTCCCAAGAGACGAGGATTTCCTGCGAAGTCTCGCCCGCCCGATCGGCACCGCGATCGCCTCAGTTGACCATGCTCCGGAGCGAGCAGATTCAGGTCGATACCCAGCTCAGCGAGCTAAATCATGTCTTGGACTGGTTTGACGGCCTGCGATGCGCGGGCATTCCAGAGCTGGTCTGGCTGCAATGTCAGTTGGCGCTGGCCGAAGGCTTTACCAATGCCGTCCGCCATGCTCATCGCAACTGTTCACCAGACACTCCAATCGAAATTAGCGTCACCATTTTCAAAGAGGTTTTGGAAATTCAGATCTGGGACTGTGGCCCGACGTTTAATTTGCGAAAAATGCTGGAAGCGATTCCAGATGAGGTAGACCGGGATGCTGCAGGCGGTCGGGGGCTGCTGCTGATGAAAAAAACAGCGGACATTCTAGACTATCGGCGATCGCCCGATCAGCGGAACTGCCTCCTTTTTGTGAAACATTACACCCGGCAAGACTTAGCCAGACCAGACTAGAGCAGCCTCAACGCATCAGTTCCGCAGCACCGTATGAGTGACCTCCCCGCAATGCGCGATCTCCCAGCGCCGTATGGTTTGGTGCTGACGACGGCCGCTTCTCGCACCGAAGCAGAGGCGATCGCCCGCGCCCTAGTCGCCGAACGGCTGGCGGCCTGCGTCAGCCTGTTCCCCGTCCATTCGGTCTACACCTGGCAGAATACCTTGGAGCAGCAAGACGAGTGGCAGCTTGTGATCAAGACTGACCTAACCCTGTTTCCAGACCTCGAAACCAAAATCCGGGAACTCCACAGCTACGACGTTCCCGAAATCCTCGCGCTGCCGATCGCAGCCGGATCAGCAGACTATCTCAACTGGTTAGGAGCATCAGTTAGCCCCCTGTCGCCCCTATCGAGGGTCAGCCTTCAGCATCAGGACGACAAGTCAGAACGCTAAAACTTCAGACCACTAAAAGCGAAGATCACGAACAGCTCAGAACACCATGCAGAGCGCTGAGCGCAGTTTGTCGAACCTTGGGAAAACCAGAGGAATGCGATAAACTGAAGGACAAGTGCCCAAAGCTTTGTGTACACGGCAATGGCGGTCCACCAGCACCATCATCAGCGCTGCATCGGCGGTCTATAGTCGTTGCAGTGCGTGTGAGTGCAGGTGCGTCTCTAGCGCTCTCTGGCTCTGATACTGATTAGACAGAACTCAATGGCATTTTCTTCATCGGTTGCGGTTCGAGAACTCCCCCTCTTCCCCCTTTCAGAGGTTGTTCTGTTTCCGGGGCGGCGACTCCCCCTCCACATTTTTGAATTCCGCTACCGAATCATGATGAACACCATTCTTCAGAGCGATCGCCGCTTTGGAGTGTTGATGGTAGACCCTGCGGATGGTCGCGTTGCGAGCGTGGGATGCTGTGCTGAGATCACCAATTTCCACCGGATGCCCGACGACCGCATGAAGATTATGACCGTAGGGCAGCAGCGCTTTCGAGTGTTGGACTACGTGCGCGAAAAGCCCTATCACGTCGGTCTAGTCGAGTGGATCGAAGACCACCCCACCGAGCGAAACCTCCACTCTCTGAGCATTGAGGTCGATCAGCTCTTGCGAGATGTGGTGCGGCTCTCGGCCAAGCTGACTAATCAGGAAATCGAAGTGCCCGACGATATTCCAGATTTGCCGCTGGAGCTGTCTTATTGGGTCGCCAGCAATCTGTACGGCGTGGCTCAAGAGCAGCAGGCATTGTTGGAGCTTCAAGACACGGCGGCTCGCCTAGAGCGAGAAGCAGAAATTTTAACCTCGACTCGCAGCCACCTTGCCGCCCGGACTGCGCTAAAAGATGCCCTGCGCTTCGATGGCTAGTGCCGGCCAGCGTAAGTAGGCTGGCCGCTCGTAGTGGTGACTTCGATCGCCCGATTCACGTCTACTCTCCCAAAGGCAGGCTAAGTCTGCATGGCAAATTGCTTCGCTCCCAGAAACGTTCGAGATGCGCTAGTCCGCAGTCGCAATGGAGTAGCTACCCAGCAGTTTTAGGGTTTCGGTGTGCTGCCCTAGCTCCTGGAGGGCCTGCTGAACGGTCGGATCATCCGCGCTGGCTTCGATGTCAATGAAAAAGACGTAATCTCCGAGCGATCGCTTGCTGGGTCGAGACTCGATCCGGCTCAGGTTGAGATTGCGGGTCGCAAAGACTTGGAGCGGCGTGACCAATGCGCCAGGGACGTTGGCGGGTACGCTGAAGGCCAGGGAGGTGTGGGTGCCGCTGGAGGATGGCGTTAACCCCAAGACCCAAAAGCGAGTGCAATTGTCAGGATAGTCGTTAATCGGGTAGCTCAGCACGGGCAAATTGTAGAGCTTGGCAGCGCGGCGAGAGGCGATCGCCCCTGCCTGAGGCTCTGAGTCTAGCCGGTGCAGGGCTTCGGCGTTTGAACTGGCGGGCATCAGCCGCGCCTCTGGCAGCATCCGCTCTAGCCACCCCTGACACTGGGCGAGGGCCTGCGGATGTGCATACACCGTTTGCAGGGATGCCAGATCGGGGGCGCGGGAGATGAGCGCATGGTCTATCGGCAACACAATTGCCCGCTGGATTTGCAAGGAATTCATCTGCCAGAGCGTATCCAGGGTGGTGGTGACGCTTCCCTCAATCGAGTTTTCGACCGGCACAACCGAAAGCTGGGTTTCGCCGCTCTCGGTGGCCCGCAGCGTTTTTGGAATGCTGGAATAGGGACGCAGTTCGCTCGACAGTCTTGCCGTGCTTTCTAACCATGCCTGACAGGCGATCGCCGCATCTTCGGCATAGGTTCCGGCTGGCCCAAGATGAGCAATCAAAATAGTCATACAGTGTCCAGTAGAAATCTCAGCATTCCCTGTAAAGCCTCCGTATACTACCTATAGTCAAGGTAGATTTCTGGGAAAAGCTGTAAAATTTGTTTAAGGGATGGCCAACACGCTTGTTTGCAGCTTCATATTGCTTCAGGATGAACTTAGCTGATGCAAATGAACCCGCGAGTCAATCGCCCAGTCTCTCCCCCGGCAAGTGCCCAGTCAAGCGTAAATTCTGGCGATTCCCTAATGTTTCAGGCAGAGTGCTACGCAACCTCTGGGGTATTGTTTCCAGCGCGGACTGGTGATGCATTGCTCGACTGAAGCGCTGAGCGATTACGCACTAGCTTTTTGCTACTGAGTCTTTTGTCTTTTTGCAATGGATGGTTAAGCAGGCGGCAAGGTCATTCAGTTTTCATGTCCCCTGCCCTGCAATTTATTTTTTCTCCTCACGCTATCTGACATGCAGACTCGTTTCTCCGCCTCCCAATCGGTCGAACTCAAGGTTCCTGAGCAGCCGATTCCAATTCAGCACTATCTGCGCCAGCCTCATCGGCTCGTAACCGCGCTGGTTGACCCCAGCCGGGTTGAAGCATTGGGGGGCGATCGCTTTCGCCTCAAGATGCGCCCCATTACGTTTCTTACGCTTAGCCTTCAGCCCACAGTCGATATTGATATTTGGCATGATGCGGAAGGCGGCATCACGCTGCGGTCGGCGGGCAGCGAAATTTTGGGCGTGGACTATATCAACGAGCGATTTCATCTCGATTTGCTGGGCCAACTGATGCCTGTGCAAACGCGCTACGGAACTCGCCTGCTGGGTCAAGCCAATTTGCAGGTTGAGGTCGGTCTGCCACCTGCGCTCTGGGTTACGCCCCGCCCTTTGCTAGAGGCAACCGGAAACGGACTGCTGCGGAGCGTTTTGGGCACGATGAAGCAGCGGCTCATGCATCAGCTTTTGGTGGATTATGAAAATTGGGTCAGGGCGCAGCTCGCAGAACCGGCTCGCGCTTCACTCTCCTTCGCACCAGATTTGGCAGCAGACTGAGCCAGTGAACCCAATGCTTAGCCCAGATTTGGGCACTATGTCTCCCCACGTTTCAGCGGCGAGGCTTTAGGAGCCGAAGTCGAGGATCTGCTGGATTGGAGGGTGATCTAGGTGATCTATCTGACAAGGCTTGAAACTGCGGCGGTGCTGGGGTGTGCAGCCGTAGGTTTGGAGCGCTAGCCGATGGGCCGCCGTGCCGTATCCCTTATTGGTGGCCAGGTCGTAGTGGGGATATCGATCCGAGAGGCGAACGATCAGGCGATCGCGCCAAACTTTGGCAAGGATACTGGCGGCGGCGATCGCCAAACAGGTCTGGTCGCCCTTGATGATTGGCTGCTGGGGAATGGGCAGGCCAGGAATGCACTGGTTGCCGTCCACCAAGCACATCTCCGGCTGTGGGCTGAGGCGGGCGATCGCCCGACGCATGGCCAATAGCGATGCCTGCAAAATATTGAGGCGATCAATCTCCCGCACCGAGGCAAAACCAACCCGGCAATCCATCGCAAGACGACGCACTTGTTCCACCAGGCGATCGCGCTGAGCGGGCGACAGGAGCTTGCTATCCGTCACACCCAGCGCCGTCAGTTCGGCAGCAGCACTTTCTGGCAAGATCACGGCGGCGGCCACCACGGGCCCAAACAGCGCCCCCCGCCCGACCTCATCCACGCCCGCGATTAGCTCGGCTGCCATCTGCCCTCTTCTACCTCAGGTACATCCAGTGGCTGACTAGGAGGCCGACTCGTCGGCTGACACAGACGATCGGCGGCGGCGGCGACGACGAGGGGCGCTGCTATCTCCAGCCGCATTGCCGTCCTCAGGGTCGGAACTAACCGGGGCGATCGCGACTTCAGCGGGCAGGCTTTCTGCATTTGCCACAGGCTCAGCCAGCGCAGCCGATTTCAGAATAGGGTCTGGCGCTGGCGTAGATTCGGCTTTTTCTTTTTCTTGTAGCAGCGCAGCAGAGATCCCGCTGCCATTGCCAGAAGTTGTACCAGAAGCCGTCGAGTTGCCCCCCTGTCGCCCCTGCCCCGGCAGCGCAACCATCACCACCGTTGTTTTTGGATCTTTCACCGGTTCCGGTGCCAACACCAGCGGCGAAACCCCCATCAGCGCATAAATCTCTTGCTCCTCTGGGGTCATCTCCACCGTGATCACCTGCTGTGGCTCTGCGGCGGCTCGCTCTCGTCGCCCGCGCCCACCCCGCTCTGGCTTTTCTGAGCGCCCTTCCCGCCCCTCTCGCCCCTCTCGGCTCTCTTTTCCTAGGGTTGGTGTGGAGCCGTTCAGCACGGGCAGTTCTTCAAGCGCAACGGGCGCGTCTGTATCCGCCTCAAGGTCGGGCGATCGCCCCCCATTCCCCCGCACCACCGGCTCAGCAGAGCGGGGCGGGCGGCTGCGGCGGCGGCGGCGACTATCCACTCGGCTTCGGTCTTGATAGCTGGGGTGGTTGGTCAAATCTAGCTCCTGCTGCTCTGCCAGTGCCGGAGAGCCAAACTCTAGCTCCGGAGCGTCCCAAGGCTCTCTCAACTGCACAGCCCGCGACTCATGAGCAGCCGGGAACGTGCGGGGCACTTCAGCAGGCACAGCCACCTCCTCAGCATCTCCGGGCAAATGCACCACATGCCCCAGCCCGCCGCAGGTCGGACACGCCTTTCCAAACAATTCGTAAATATTTTTCCCTTGGCGCTTCCGGGTCAGTTCCACCAGTCCCAGTTCCGTTAGCTGAGCAATTTGGGGCCGGGCCTTATCAGCCCGCAGCGCCTTATTAAACTGCTCCAAAACCTGGAGTTTGTCCCGGTGGGAATCCATATCAATAAAGTCCACCACAATCACCCCGGCAATGTTGCGAAGCCGGAGCTGGCGGGCAATTTCTGCTGCCGCCTCGCAGTTCGTCCACAGCACGGTTTCTCGCGCTGTCGCAGAGCGAGTAAAGGAACCAGAGTTCACGTCAATCACCGTCAGCGCTTCGGTGCGCTCGATGATGATGTATCCGCCAGAAGGCAAGTCTACTCGCGGCTTCAGCGCCTCGCGAATCGCCGCATTCACCCGAAAATATTCCAGAATGGGCGTGCGTTCGCGGTGGTGGTCAATCAACACGCCGACCGGAGCCTTACCGCCGCTCCAGTTCATCAAATGCTGTTTAACGCGCTTTGCCCCCGTATGGGAGTCCACCACGATACGGTTTACGTCAGCGCTGTAGACATCCCGCAGCACCCGCTGAATAAAATCATCATCTCGATTCAGCAGACAGGGCGGACGGGTATTGGCAGCTTCTAGCTGAATAGCTTCCCACTGTTTTTGCAGCGCTTCCAAATCTTCGATAATGGCTTCTTCCGGCACGCCTTCCGCTTCGGTTCGCACCAATAACCCCATGCCCGCTGGTTTTACCAAAATCGCCAGGGCCCGCAGGCGATTTCGCTCGTTTTCATTGCGAATTCGGCGCGACAGATTCACGCCCCGTCCAGAGGGCATCAATACCAGATAGCGTCCGGGCAGGCTGATGTTTCCGGTGAGCCGGGGTCCTTTATTGCCGGTCGGCTCTTTCATAATTTGCACCAGCACCTTTTGCTGGGGCACGAGCAGTTCGGTGATGGGGGCGGCCGCTTTTTTGAGGCGGAGCGGACCGAGGTCAGACACATGGATAAAGCCGTTGCGCTCGCTGTCTCCAATGTTCACAAAGGCAGCATCAATCCCCGGCAAGACATTTTCCACAATGCCCAAGTAGATGTCGCTGACCTGGTGGCTGCCGGTTGCAACAATTAGCTCTTGAATTTGGTCTCCTGAAAAGACGGCGGCGATTCGATGCTGCTCAGCAATAATAATTTGTTTTGACATTCAAGTTCCTCAGAACGGGGCAACGCAGAGCGAACAGATTCGCGGGATGCGCTTCTGCGGTGATTTTGTGTGTAGATCTGTAAACACGGAAGACCCTGGTATCGGCGAGTAGACGAGGAATGCCCTACTACCCATCGATTCGACAGCGTACTGCTTCTAACTTCTCTGGATGTAAAGACAATTAAAGAGCTGCCTGCCGTTTCAATACCTGGAGCTTTCTGATACCCGGAGCTAGCGCTCGCTAGTGGTCTGTCAACGCTCGACTCATGGGCTGATTGACTCACGAGTTGGCTCACGAACTGCGGATGATGCAGCTAGTGAGTCCGCAAAAGCTGCTTGACGCAACACTAGTCAAGCTTGATAGAACTGGGCAAACCTTCCAATGGAGCCAGGTTCCCAATTTGACTCATCCAACAGAGTCGTCCTCAGTCTCAAAACCTGCGGAGGCGAACTCCCTCCCAAACAGTCTGCCTATTGAACCACGGGCAGCAACATGGGCGCTCAGTTCGCATCAGCGTCTTTTGAAATGCATTATAGCGTGTCGTTAAGATTGTGCTACTAGCCGCTGCATAATTCCTATCACAGGGGGAACAGGGATGGAAAAATGCCGTGGCTGAGGTTCAAAACGTCCGCAGCTCTGGATACGGGGTGCAAGCGCTTCACTTGAGGTGTCTCGAGCCGAGATGCCTCGACGAAACGCATTAAGTATCAATTCTTCTAGGCGGAGCTACGAATGAGATTGCTAGAAGCCCAGCAGATGCTTGACTGGCAATCAAAGTTGCAAATCCAAAATCGAGAATTGATACGAACCCTCCTCTCTAATTGTAGACAGATGAATGGAGCAATCTGTTAAAAAGCGCACTGTTATAGACTGGGCGGTGATGGAGGCGCTGGGTAAAGCACTAAAAGATCAGGCGATCGCGGTGACTGTGGAGCAGTTGCAGGGGCTGCTGGCTGGCCTGTTCTAGCAGGTAGACGACGTGTTCTGGGCGGAGCAGCGTGCCGTCGTTGCGATAGCTGCCGACGTAGCGCAGGGCGATCGCCCGGTCGGGGTCAACGGCTGCCAGGGCTGCGGCGATAGCGTCCGGCAGCGCATCGGCAGAAATCAGGGACAGTCTGCTGAGGCGATCGCGCAAATTGATTTTCTGCACGTTGCCCGATTTGGTGGTCTGGTCGTACCAGAGTTCGCTGGCGGCGAGGATCGACTCCACCCACTGGGCGGGCTGCTGGGGCGAGAGCGGCGGGGCTGCTTCGTCGGAGAGGGCGATCGCCAGGGTGTATTCTGCCTGGTCGAGCTGCTGGGTGGCGGTGGGGCCGTCGGGGGCGATCGCCTCCACGCCATACAGTGGTATTTCGGGAGGCAGTTGGGCCGCAAGTCTTTCCACAAACTCGGCAGGGTCTATCACCGTGGTTAGATCGAAATCCACCGCTTCGCCCGTGCTGGTGGAGCCAAGCGGCAGGGCGCTAGCGACCATGATGCGGGGGCTGGGGTGAAAGCCGCCCGTGTAGGCGATGGGCAGCGCGGCGCGGCGAATGGCTCGGTCAAACAAGCGCAACAAATCTAAATGACCAATCAGCGCCATGCTGCCCAGCTTGCCATAGCGCACCCGTAGCCGCTGGGCACGGCAGGTTTCGGGCGTAAAGTGATGCTGGAACTGGGGAATGGGTAGCGGCGGCACGACCACGTTGTGTCCAAAGTCTGCCCCGCACACGCCACAGTGGGAGCAGCCGTCGAAGGAGCAGTCAGGAACCGTGGCGGCTGCCAGGGCGCGGTGCAGGTCTTCCTGGAGCCAGGTTTTGCTGATGCCTGTGTCGATGTGATCCCAGGGCAGGGGGGCGCTGTAGTCCGGCGTGGGGCAATCGGATGCGGGGGACGGCTGGCCAAACAGGTTCCACTCGCCGCTTTCGACTTGGCGATATTTCCAGGTAAGGCCGGCTTCGGCGATCGCCTCCGTCCAGGCCGCAAAAGCGCGCTCCAGGCTCTCCCACCAGGAATCTTCGCGGGCCCCCAGTTCCCAGGCGCGCCGCACGACGGCTCCCAAGCGGCGATCGCCCCGCCCGACAAAATCTTCCATTGCCGAGATCCGCACATCGGTAAAATTCGCCTTGAGTCCGCGAATCGTGCGAAATTCCTGCTGCAACAGCCTTTGCTTGCGCTCAAACTCTGCCGTAGACACCGAATGCCACTGAAACGGCGTGTGGGGCTTGGGCGTAAAGTTGGAAATCGTCACATTAAAGCTCAGCGGCTTGCGCCCCTTCAGCCGACATTCCCGCTGGAGCCACCGCATCGTTTCGGCAATGCCCAACACGTCGGCATCCGTCTCTCCCGGCAGCCCAATCATGAAATAGAGTTTGACCCGATCCCAGCCCTGCTCATAGGCAGTTTTCACACCCCGCAGCAGTTCCTCGTTGGTCAAGCCTTTGTTGATAATGTCACGCAGCCGCTGCGTGCCCGCCTCTGGCGCAAAGGTCAGCCCACCCTTGCGCGTGCCGCCGATGATGTTGGCAATATTTTCGTCAAAGCGATCGACCCGCTGGCTGGGCAGGCTGAGGGAAATATTTTCGTCCTTCAGGCGATTTTTGATTTCCAGCCCCACCGCAGGCAGCGCCAGATAGTCGGAGCAGCTGAGCGACAATAGCGAAAATTCGTTGTAGCCCGTCGCCCGCATCCCCTGCTCGATGGTTTCGATCACCTGCTCTGGCGCAACGTCTCGTGCGGGGCGGGTCAGCATTCCCGGCTGGCAAAAGCGACAGCCCCGCGTGCAGCCCCGGCGAATTTCGACCACCAGGCGATCGTGGACGGTTTCCACGTAGGGAACCAGCCCAATAGAGTAGGCAGGCATGGGGGCAGCGACGCGGCGCAGTACCCGTTCTGGCACGTCTGACCGCAGGGGACGCACGGCCCCATCCACCGCCATTTCATAAAACTGAGGCACATACACGCCCGGAACCTGCGCCAGATCCAGCAATAGTTCCTCACGGCTCAGTCCTTGCGCCTTGCCCTCTTGCAGCACCAGTCCAATTTCGGGCAGCAGTTCCTCGCCGTCGCCCAGGGCAATAAAGTCGAAAAAGTCGGCGTAGGGTTCGGGATTAGACGTAGCCGTTTGCCCACCCGCAAAAATCAGTGGAAAGCTCCCCTGTTCGACACTCCAGACTCCAGACTGCTGCCGCTCCCGCCAGGTGAGCGGAATCTGGGCCAGGCTCAGCATTTCCAAAATATTGGTCGCACCTAGCTCGTAGCTGAGGCTGAAGCCGAGAATGTCGAAATCGCTGAGGGAACGGTGAGACTCGACGGCAAATAGCGGCGTGCTAGATTCTTTGAGTTTGGCGGTCAGGTCAGGGCCGGGCAAATAGGCGCGATCGCACAGTTGTCGAGGCTGCGCGTGAGAATGCTGTAGAGAAATAATGTGCCCCAGGTTAGACGCGCCGACCTCATACACTTCGGGATAGGTCAAAACCCAGCGGATGTCTGCATCCAACCAGGGCTTGTGAACAGCCCCTAGCTCATTGCCCAGATATCGTGCAGGACGGGCAATGTCGGGGGTGAGCAGTTGCTCAAGGGCGATCGCCACAGAAAACCAGCCTCGCTAAACTAAATCCCTACCCACCTAGTATACGAGGACGACGCGAGTCTAACAGGGCTACGCGGTGAACGCCACCTTGGGCAGAACCGATGGCGAAACCGATGAGCAATAGTGATGTTTGTCTGGCTCAAGATGCGAGAGACACTTCGTAGTCAGCCCGGCTCTCGAACAGGGTAAATGCCCGGTCGAGCTGTGTCACTTCAAAGATGATGCGGATAGAGGGCGAAACGCCGCAGATGCCAAATCGCTTTTGGTGCTGGTGAGCGGCGGTTTGTGCCGAAATCAGCACCATTAGCCCCGCGCTGTCAAGCGTTTCTACCTGGCTAAGATCGACCAGCACGGACGAACAATCTGACGCAAGAAGCGTTGCCAACTGTCGTTGAAACAGGGCTGCGTTTGAGGCATTGAGTGCCCCCACAGGTTCTACAACCGTTGTTGAAGCAGAACCGACTGGCGAAAATTCAGAGAGCAGAGATTCTGATAGTAAGGTTTGCATCACAAGCTAATTTCACCCCGACAAGAGATAAGAATTTAGAATTGAACCGCGTTTAGAATTTAGGGTTCAGAGTTCAGGCTGAGTTGAACCCTACCGATTGAGTTGAATCCTGCCGAACGAAAATCGAATGGAAGTCGATGGAAAAGGCCGACTTGGCAAGGGCGTAATCCTCCTGCCCTGACTAAATCCCAACGGTACACGGACACGTTGAACCTCTTGAACCTCTTGAACCTCAAAACTGATACCGAGTGGGAACACAAACCGTGATCCTTGAAAAATAGTTCGTTCAACAGGTTCCGTGCCAGCCTATTTCCGTGTATTCGCGGAATCTTTAAAAGCAATCCGCTCTTCTATAAAGATTTAAATAAGTGTTCCTACGAGTGCGGCTTACTACAAATTGCGCTGGCATCTACCCTCACATCGCACTGAGAGCAGTCGGTGCTGCGATCGCCCCCGGAATATCCCACAAGCCTCAGATTGTCTCAGCGAGCCAAAGCGAAGCGGTTTTGGCGATTTGGCTAAAGGCTGATGTCGCCCCTGAATGGATTCAACTTTCTGAACCGTCTGCAACCCTTCACTCCCATTTCCGCCTAGCCTTAGTGATTTAGGTCACAAAAATTACCCGTTTTAGATCACTTGTTTCGCTCGGTGGAGATCACTTCTGTTCCCGAAGAAGCGAACGACAATTTAAACTTAAACAGTGTGAGACGCCCCAAACATTGCGGTGAAGAATGCAATGAAGACTACCCATGTGATTCGTCAACTGGTTGCCAAAGCCCTCTATATCAAGCAGTTGACCCCTGACATTGAGAACGAAATCAACTATGAACTGACCCGACTGGGCTACATTTCAGACGCAGATTATGAAGCTCTGGAACTGCTGATGTCTGAAATGGATGCGGGCCGTGTGCGCCTGGTGCCTAGTCCATAAGGGTTAGCTGCATTTCTTCTCCGAAGACTCGAAGCTTGTAGGATAGGCAGCCCAAAGTCTTTGTGTCAAAGAATGCAAGGGATTTTGAACGGGGCGATCGCCCTCAGCGGCAGGCTTGAGCGAGTGCAGCGCTGACCACAGCGGAATTAGCTCAACATCTAGCGCATGGCGCATGAGTGCAGTAGGCAAGAGCAGATCCGCCCCTTCGCGCAGATCGATCATGCTGTGGATTCTCTCTGATTCTAGCGATCGCCCAAGCGGGGGGACAGAACTAGCCAGAGCGCTCACGTCGCAGGCCGCGGATTGCTCCTCAGAAACCAACGTGACCAAAAGCAGCGGCCGTAGCCAGCAGACCGGGCGAGTTTCAGAAAGCTGGATCACTTCTGCATAAAGGCGGACTTCTTCATGTTCGATGCAGACGATTTCGCTGGGATGAAACGTAGAAGCTGAATCCATGAATGACTCTAGTTGGCGATCGCCCCGAATAGCCGTTTACCTGGACGATGAGTTGCAGATTGCTCAGCCGCCAAAGATCTCACATGGGCAGGGAAGCGCTGGCTCGATGGAGACTTGATGCCGACTGACCTTCTTCTATCTTATAAACTGGGTTATCTAAATTGGGTTATTGGGTTATCAAGTGGGCGGGGCACTGCTCCAGACTTTTACGCCGAGAGTGCTGCTTCGATGGAGCATCTGGCGGAGATTGAGAACTGCGAAGGCTGAGAACTGCGAAAGCGCCTCTTTGGAGCGCGGAGTTTTGGCAGTGCGACACTCCAAGGTGTTGATATTCTCTTGACCTGGGATGCGTTCAATGTCAGTTTTTTGTAGGGTTGAGTGTTGAGCAACATTTAGAAATATGAATTCGCGCTAAGGTATTGATCGAAGAGCCATTTCAGACGGGCGATCGCCCACAGAGAGCAAGTCAATGCATGACATGATGCCTACTTGACGCATCCTGCTGAGTAGACCGGGCTGGATGAACAAGCGGACGCACACTCATCTACCTGTGTATGTCTATATATGTCTGCTAGATATGTCTGCTAGCTTTATCCACTGGATACATCTACAGGTGGAACTGTGTACTTGCAAGGCATCTCTCTGGCGTGTCTTCAGGCGCTTCATAAGACTTGTTAAGCTGTTACTACAGGTTTGCACTGGCGCAATTCAGGCAAGCGTGTCGTGACTGCATCTATATGACCGCAATATGACCGCACCTGCTACGTTGCTGTACTTTTCAGAAAAAGAGGATTAGAACTGTGGCTGTCGAGACTATTGAACAGCGTTCAACCTCCCGCAAGCTAGCTCCCCGCTATCGCGTGTTGCTGCACAACGACGATTTCAACTCGATGGAATACGTCGTTCAAACGCTGATGAAAACTGTGCCCAACCTTACGGTTCCGCAGGCCATCAACATCATGATGGAAGCGCACACCAACGGCGTTGCGCTTGTGATCACCTGCGCTCAAGAACATGCTGAGTTTTACTGCGAAACGCTGAAAAGCCACGGGCTGACCAGCACAATCGAGCCAGATGAATAGTGCCTGGATGGTACTCCAGACTCCATAACCCGGCTTAGCAACCCAGACCAGTAGCCTAGACCAGTACCCCAGACCATTCGCCCTGCCACCATGCTTGGAGTTTTTCAACACAGTGAGTTGCGGATTGAGCTAAATGCCTCCGAAGCCGCAATTCGAGATAGCTTGCTGCGTCCTGCGGAATTTCGTCAGTGGCTTGGGCCGCAGACCTTTTCGCCCGATTTGGGCGATCGCCTGGAACCGGGAATGCAGTTCACAGGCTGGCTAGGGCCGATTGCCATCCGGCATCAGGTCGATGTGCTGGACTCCAACAGTCTGCGGCTGCTGCTCAGTCAGGGCGTGGACGGGTTTCACCAGTGGTATTGGGGCGAGGGCTGGGTGCAGTCGTCTTTGCAGGGAATTTCGCTGTTGCCGCTGAATCTGGGGCAGACTGTGAGCCTGATGCGACTGCGACAGTACCTCACCCGCCAGAGTCAGTCCTAAGCTCAGTCCTAAGCAGGGTGTGGATTGAACGGGTTAAGCCAGCAAGGTTTGGGAGAAGACGCTGACCCGTGGCATTAAAAGCCCGCTTCGGGACTAATGGGATAATCGCCAGACACTTCTTGAGCGCTGGTCGGCTTTTGCACCCGCAGGCGCACTGAGTCGGCGTGGGATGGCAGTCCCTCGGCCATCGCCAGGGTGTCAACCGCTGTCGCCATTTCCTGAAGCGCAGCCGGGGAATACTGAATCAGGCTGGAATGCTTGATAAAGGTTTCTACGCTGAGTGCGGAGGCGTAGCGAGCCGCGCCAGAGGTGGGCAAGGTATGGTTTGGGCCAGCAAGATAGTCGCCTACGGCTTCGGGGGTCGAGTGGCCGAGGAAGATGGCTCCGGCGTGGCGAATTTTTTCCAGCAGCACCCAGGGATCGGCAATCTGAAGCTCTAAATGCTCCGGCGCAAACTCGTTGGAAAGTTCTGCCGCCTGAGCTAAAGAATCGACCAAAATCACAAGACCGTAGTGGGCGATCGCCTTTTCGGTGAGCAGGCGACGGGGATGGTTGATCAGCATCCGCTCCACCTCCGCCACGACCTTGTGGGCCAGGGTCGCGTCTGTCGTTAGCAAAATTGCTGCTGCCAGCGAATCATGTTCTGCCTGGGCCAGCATATCGGCGGCGACGTGGGTGGGATTGGCCGTGTGGTCGGCAATGATTAGCACCTCCGACGGCCCCGCCAAGGAGTCGATCCCAACGGTTCCATAAACCAGTTTTTTGGCCAGCGTGACGTAGATATTCCCCGGTCCCGTGATTACGTCCACTTTTGGGATAGTGTCTGTGCCGTAGGCCAGTGCGGCGATCGCCTGCGCCCCACCCACCCGATAGATTTCCTGCACCCCCGCCTCTTGAGCCGCCACCAAGATTGCCGGATTCACGCTTTTATCTGGGCGCGGCGGTGTGGCGATCACAATGCGACCCACACCTGCCACCTTTGCTGGGGTCGCATTCATGATCACCGTGCTGGGGTAGGCAGCCTGCCCACCGGGGACATACAGCCCCGCCCGATCGACAGGCGTATAGCGCTTGCCTAAGACGATTTCTGGATCTTCAAACTGCACCCAGCTTTTGGGAACGCGCTGCCGATGAAAGGCCTCTACCCGCTTGCAGGAAATGCGGATGGCATCAAGCAGTTCTTTGGAAACTTGCTGGTAAGCTGCGTCTAGCTCGGAGCCGCTGACTCGCAGTTCTTCGGGCTTCAGGGATACCTGGTCAAACTCTTCGGCGTAGTGTAGAACAGCGCGATCGCCCTGCCGCCTCACTGCCTGGAGCACCTGCTGAACCGTTGCCTCCTTGTGGAGGATTTGCTCATCGTGGGTGCGATCGCAAATTCGCCGCAGCTCCGTTGAGGCTTCAGACCGTTGATTGATAATTCGCAGCATTGCCACAGTGAGGTGAGAGACGCCAGTCCGGGAGTGCCCCGTCTACTCAAAGGTCGAACTCAAAAACCGAATCCATTCCCAGAAGCCTTCAACTCTGCCGCTCGTTGGAGGAAAACCGGACTGCCATTGAGTGCCTATGGGTACGACCTATCTCTAGATTAGCGGGATTTTTAGCGGATTAGTGTAGCCGTGAGCTAGATTTATAGGGAGTGGTTCTAGCATATTGGTGAGTTATTCGCTAGAATGAGTAGCTGCCGAAATTTTGTAGCCTTTACCCAATAGAGACAAACTGTGGCAAATATTAAGTCTGCGATTAAGCGGGTTCAGATTGCAGAGCGCAACCGACTGCACAATAAATCTTACAAGTCTGCGGTGAAGACCCTGATGAAGCGATATTTCACCACGGTCAATGAATATGCGGCCAATCCAACGCCGGAGCTAGAGAAAGAAGTGGGCGATCGCCTAGCGGCCGCCTACAGCAAAATTGACAAAGCAGTGAAGCGGGGCGTGATTCACCCGAATACCGGGGCACGGCGGAAGGCTCGGCTGGCCAAGGCGCTAAAGTCTCAAACGGAGACAGCCGCCAAAGCTTAGATGAAGCTTGGGTGAAGCTTAGATCTAGGTTGCTCGAACCTGCCCAGAGTACCCCGCCATGCGAGCCGGTAGTGGCTTGTGGGTGAGTTTTTAGGGCATCGGCAAGTTTAGATCGGATTGGCTTTCGATTTGGATTGGCCAAGTCTAGGCCAGCCCTCTGTCAAGTCCGAGCGCATCACATCTCAACATATCCAGCCTTTCTTGTCGGCCCTAGCGGGTGGCTTTATCGCTGTGACCCCACTGTTTCCTCTGATCGACACCCACGTTCATCTCAACTTTGACAGCTTTCAGCCTGATTTGCTGGAGGTTGCTTCGGCATGGCGGGCGGCGGGTGTGGTGCAATTGGTTCACTCCTGCGTTGAGCCTGCCGAATTTGACGCAATTCGGGCGATCGCCGATCAGTTTCCAGAGATTTCCTTCGCGGTCGGGTTGCACCCGCTGGATGCCGATCGGTGGACTGCGACGATGGCCGACGAAATTCGCACTCTGGCCCGCTCGGATCATCGAGTCGTAGCGATTGGCGAAATGGGGCTGGATTTTTACAAGGCGGATAATCGGGCGCTTCAGTTTGAGGTGTTCGAGGCTCAGATCCGGATTGCGCGAGCGTTGGACTTGCCGGTCATCATCCACTGCCGGGATGCAGCGGCTGAAATGGCGGCGAGCCTGCGCCAGATTTGGGCGGTGGATGGGCCCGTTCGCGGCGTGATGCACTGCTGGAGCGGCACCCCAGAGGAAACCGACTGGTTTCTAGAATTGGGGTTCTATATCAGCTTTAGCGGCATTGTCACGTTCAAGAACGCAAGCCAGGTACAGGCTTCGGCTCAGCGAGTTCCGGGCGATCGCCTCCTCGTCGAAACCGACTGTCCATTTCTGACCCCCGTTCCCAAGCGGGGCGAACGGCGCAATCAGCCTGCCTATGTCCGCTATGTGGCGGAGCGTGTGGCGGAATTGCGGGGAGAATCCCTGGAGGCGATCGCCCACCAGACAACCCAGAATGCCCGTCGCCTATTCCGGCTCGACGTTCCAGCCTCAGATCCCGTGTGGGCATCTCTGGATCGGCTGCCGTCCCTGTCTTCACCCCGAATGTCCTAGCGACAATTCTTAGCTTGTTGCAGATTCCATCCTGCTAGCAGCCCTAGCAAAAGTTTGTCAAGAGGGATTTGCGAAAAACTAGACACGGATTAGGCGACATGCGTCATAATCTTATAGGGGTCGCGTATAGGGGTCGCGCATAGCATCGCAGGGTTGTTGGTGGTATGCTGCTCTGCGGCTCTAGATTCAGCACCGTTTCATGGCTCCCTTGCCACTTTGCTGACAATCGGTTAGATTCAGATTTCTTATATAAATGCTTCTCTATTTTTCTTTCTGCCGATATGCCCTTTGGCGCGACTCTCTCATCCACGGGTTGCATTGCCCCTAGCGGCAACCCTCCCAACTGCGCTCACCAACCCTTCCCCTACTCCGCCCAGCTTAGCTCATTCAGCCGATTTGAGATTCAAATTGATACCGTTTAGCACTGTTCAGCCTGTTCAGCCTGAAGTTGCCCCTGTCAGGACATTCAAATTGCCCTACTGCGAGCTTTTCCCTGAGTTCGATCGGCTCACTGAGACAGTTTGGAGAGCCTTTGCGTCCACGCAAGCCCTTGTCTTCTGCTAGTTCAGAACTCAGGAACTTGTGTGGCGATCGCCGTTTCACGTCATCTTAGCTCATCTCGGCATTGGGAATCCCTTATTCTCGCCTGTTCCTTGAGTTTGCAAACCCCTGACCGCGCTTTTGACCCTACTGCCTTGCTCTCTGGGATGCTCCCCAGAATTGACCTGTTCGAGGAGACGCATGACTACACAAGCCACTGCCAACTTTACGCTGCCCGATTTGGTCGAAATCCAGCGTGCAAGCTTCCGCTGGTTCCTGGAAGAAGGACTGATTGAAGAGCTAGACAGCTTTTCTCCTATTACGGATTACACGGGCAAGCTCGAACTTCATTTCTTGGGCAAAGACTATAAGCTGAAACGCCCCAAGTATGACGTAGACGAGGCTAAGCGGCGAGACAGCACCTACGCCGTTCAGATGTATGTGCCCACTCGTCTGATTAATAAAGAAACCGGCGAGATCAAAGAACAGGAAGTTTTTATTGGCGACCTGCCGCTGATGACCGATCGGGGTACGTTTATCATCAACGGGGCCGAGCGCGTCATTGTTAACCAGATCGTTCGCAGCCCTGGCGTTTACTACAAAGCAGAGACAGACAAGAACGGTCGCCGCACCTACAACGCCAGCCTGATCCCCAACCGGGGAGCCTGGTTGAAGTTCGAGACAGATAAAAATGATCTGGTGTGGGTACGCATCGACAAGACCCGCAAGCTCTCTGCTCAGGTATTGCTCAAGGCGCTGGGTCTGAGCGACGGCGAAATTTTCGACGCGCTGCGCCATCCCGAATACTTCCAAAAAACCATCGACAAGGAAGGTCAGTTCAGCGAAGAAGAAGCGCTGATGGAGCTGTATCGAAAGCTGCGTCCGGGCGAACCGCCAACGGTTTCAGGCGGTCAGCAGTTGCTCGACTCCCGCTTCTTTGATCCCAAGCGCTATGACCTGGGCCGCGTCGGCCGCTACAAACTCAACAAAAAGCTGCGGCTGAGCGTACCCGAAACCGTGCGCGTGCTTACACCGCAGGACATTCTGGCGGCGATCGACTATCTGATCAACCTGGAATTTGACATTGGCATGGTGGACGACATCGACCACCTAGGCAACCGCCGGGTGCGATCGGTCGGTGAACTGCTGCAAAATCAGGTGCGCGTCGGCTTGAACCGTCTGGAGCGGATTATCCGAGAGCGGATGACCGTATCGGATGCCGACACGCTGACGCCTGCTTCGCTAGTCAACCCCAAGCCGCTGGTGGCCGCGATCAAAGAGTTCTTTGGCTCCTCCCAGCTTTCCCAATTCATGGATCAGACTAATCCGCTGGCAGAGCTGACCCACAAGCGCCGTCTTAGCGCTTTAGGCCCTGGTGGTCTGACGCGAGAGCGGGCGGGCTTTGCCGTGCGCGACATTCACCCTTCTCACTACGGACGCATCTGTCCCATTGAGACACCAGAAGGCCCAAACGCTGGACTGATCGGCTCTCTGGCAACTCACGCCCGCGTTAATCCCTACGGGTTTATTGAAACGCCGTTTTACGAGGTCAAAGAGGGCCGGGTCTTGAAGGAAAAGCCGCCCGTCTATATGACGGCAGATGAAGAAGATGACCTACGGGTGGCACCGGGGGATGTGTCGGTTGATGAAAACGGCTACATCATGGGCGAGCAGGTGCCTGTGCGCTATCGCCGCGACTTCACCACCACCACACCTGCCGAGGTGGACTATGTGGCGATTTCGCCGGTGCAGATTATCTCGGTGGCGACCTCTCTGATTCCGTTCCTAGAGCATGACGATGCGAACCGCGCTCTGATGGGATCGAACATGCAGCGTCAGGCAGTGCCGCTGCTGCGTCCTGAGCGTCCGCTGGTGGGCACGGGACTGGAAGCCCAGACCGCTCGTGACTCTGGCATGGTGATTGTCAATCAGTTTGACGGCGAGGTGTCCTATGTGGATGCCAACCGCATTCGGGTGCGTGGCGAAAACGGCAAGGAGAAAGAGTACATCCTGCAAAAGTATCAGCGCTCGAATCAGGATACCTGCTTGAATCAGCGCCCGATTGTCAATGTGGGCGATCGCGTGGTGGCGGGTCAGGTTTTGGCGGATGGCTCGGCGGCTGAGGGCGGCGAAATCGC
The DNA here is from genome assembly GCF_001548395.1 of Leptolyngbya sp. O-77. Taxonomy (NCBI): domain Bacteria; kingdom Bacillati; phylum Cyanobacteriota; class Cyanophyceae; order Leptolyngbyales; family Leptolyngbyaceae; genus Leptolyngbya; species Leptolyngbya sp. O-77. The sequence goes on along the minus strand of NZ_AP017367.1, from coordinate 3,073,619 downwards.
GCTGGGGCAAAATATCCTCGTGGCCTATATGCCCTGGGAAGGCTATAACTACGAAGACGCAATTTTGATTAGCGAGCGCCTGGTCTACGACGACGTATACACTTCAATCCACATCGAAAAGTACGAGATTGAAGCCCGCCAGACGAAGCTGGGCCCGGAAGAAATCACTCGCGAAATTCCCAACGTGGGGGAAGACGCGCTGCGCCAGTTGGACGAAACGGGCATCATCCGGATCGGAGCCTGGGTAGAAGCAGGAGACATTCTGGTGGGCAAAGTGACCCCCAAGGGTGAATCGGATCAGCCGCCCGAAGAGAAGCTGCTGCGGGCCATCTTTGGCGAAAAGGCACGAGACGTGCGAGACAACTCGCTGCGCGTGCCCAACGGCGAGAAGGGCCGCGTGGTGGATGTGCGGGTGTTTACTCGCGAGCAGGGCGACGAACTGCCTCCTGGGGCAAACATGGTGGTGCGCGTCTACGTGGCGCAAAAGCGCAAAATCCAGGTGGGCGACAAGATGGCGGGTCGCCACGGCAACAAGGGGATTATTTCCCGAATTCTGCCGCTGGAGGATATGCCCTACCTGCCCGACGGTCGTCCAGTTGACATTGTGCTGAACCCGCTGGGTGTGCCGTCTCGAATGAACGTGGGTCAGGTGTTTGAGTGTCTCCTGGGCTGGGCGGCCGAAAACTTGGGGGTACGGTTCAAGATGACCCCCTTTGACGAAATGTACGGGCAGGAAGCCTCACGGCTGACCACCCATGCCAAGCTGCAAGAGGCCGCCGAAAAGACTGGACAGCCCTGGGTCTTCAACCCCGATAATCCGGGCAAAATCCAGGTCTACGACGGGCGCACGGGCGAACCCTTTGACCAGCCTGTGACCGTGGGCAAGGCTTACATGCTGAAGCTGGTTCACTTAGTGGACGACAAGATCCACGCCCGCTCTACGGGCCCGTACTCGCTGGTGACGCAGCAGCCTCTAGGCGGCAAGGCGCAGCAGGGCGGTCAGCGGTTTGGCGAGATGGAGGTGTGGGCGCTGGAGGCCTTTGGTTCTGCCTACATTCTGCAAGAGCTGCTGACGGTGAAGTCCGACGATATGCAGGGGCGGAACGAAGCGCTGAACGCCATTGTGAAGGGCAAGGCGATCCCGCGACCGGGTACGCCAGAGTCCTTTAAGGTGCTGATGCGTGAGTTGCAGTCACTCTGTTTGGATATTGCGGCGCACAAGCTGCAAACCCAGGAAGACGGAACCAGTCGCGATGTGGAAATCGACCTGATGGCCGATGTCAGCAGTCGCCGTGCGCCGTCGCGCCCCACCTACGAGTCGATTTCACGAGACGAGCTGGACGACAGCGACGAGTAGCCGCCGGAGGAACCGTTGTGCGATCGCCCCACCCGAATCTGACAAAAATCGGGGACTGGGCGATCGCCCTCCAGTGCTTTCACCTCGCGGCTTCTTTAATTCAGGCAGGCTGTCCCAGTTTCCAACTCGCCTGTCTCTCGAATACGCTTCAAGCTTTTACGCGCCTCATCGTTACAGAAGGAAGGACAACGGATGCCCAAAATCGAACAGCGGTTTGACTACGTGAAGATTGGGCTGGCCTCGCCAGAGCGGATTCGCCAGTGGGGAGAGCGCACCCTGCCAAACGGACAGGTCGTGGGCGAGGTCACCAAGCCGGAAACGATTAACTACCGCACCCTCAAGCCGGAAATGGACGGCTTGTTCTGCGAACGCATTTTTGGCCCGGCCAAGGATTGGGAGTGTCACTGTGGCAAATACAAACGGGTGCGCCACCGGGGCATCGTCTGCGAGCGCTGCGGTGTCGAGGTGACCGAATCTCGCGTCCGCCGCCACCGCATGGGCTACATTAAGCTGGCGGCTCCAGTTGCTCACGTCTGGTATCTCAAGGGTATCCCCAGCTATATGGCGATCCTGCTGGATATGCCGCTACGGGACGTTGAGCAAATTGTCTATTTCAACTCCTACGTCGTCCTCAGCCCTGGCAACGCCGAAAACCTAAGCTATAAGCAACTGCTGACAGAAGATCAGTGGATTGAGATCGAAGACCAGCTCTACAGCGAAGATTCACAGCTTACCGGCGTGGAAGTGGGCATTGGCGCAGAAGCCCTGAAACGCCTGCTGGAAGACCTGGATTTGGAGAAAGAGGCGGAGCAGCTCCGCGAAGAAATCGCCACCGCTAAGGGACAAAAACGCGCCAAGCTGATCAAGCGGCTGCGAGTGATCGACAACTTCATCGCCACCCAATCCAAGCCGGAGTGGATGGTGCTGGATGTGATCCCCGTGATTCCGCCCGATCTACGCCCGATGGTGCAATTGGACGGCGGTCGCTTTGCCACCTCCGACCTGAATGATTTGTATCGTCGGGTCATTAACCGGAACAACCGTCTGGCTCGGCTCCAGGAAATTCTCGCTCCGGAGATCATCGTCCGCAACGAAAAGCGGATGCTGCAAGAAGCCGTGGACGCGCTAATCGACAATGGACGGCGCGGCCGCACCGTGGTCGGAGCCAACAACCGCCCGCTGAAGTCCCTGTCGGACATCATCGAAGGGAAACAGGGACGCTTCCGCCAAAACCTGCTGGGCAAGCGGGTGGACTACTCCGGTCGTTCGGTCATTGTGGTCGGCCCCAAGCTCAAAATTCACCAGTGCGGCCTGCCCAAAGAGATGGCGATCGAGCTGTTTCAGCCGTTCGTGATTCACCGCCTAATTCGCCAGGGCTTGGTGAACAATATCAAGGCGGCGAAAAAGATGATCCAGCGCAACGATCCCCAAATTTGGGACGTGCTGGAAGAGGTAATCGACGGCCACCCCGTGCTGCTCAACCGAGCGCCAACGCTACACCGCCTGGGCATTCAGGCGTTTGAGCCGATTTTGGTGGATGGTCGAGCGATTCAGCTTCACCCGCTGGTGTGTCCGGCTTTTAACGCGGACTTTGACGGCGACCAGATGGCGGTTCACGTGCCGCTGTCGCTGGAAGCCCAGGCCGAAGCCCGCTTGCTGATGCTGGCCTCGAACAATATTCTGTCTCCGGCAACGGGTCGTCCGATTGTGACACCGAGCCAGGACATGGTGTTGGGCTGTTACTATCTGACGGCAGAAAACCCCAATGCTACCAAGGGCAAGGATCGCTACTTCTCTAATCTAGATGATGTAGTTGTCGCCTATGAGCAGCAGCAGGTCGATTTGCACGCCTACGTCTGGGTGCGGTTTGATGGAGCGGTAGAGTCACCAGAGCCAGATGACGAACCGATTGAAGAGCAGCGCTCTGAAGACGGCATTGTGACAAAGCTCTACAAGTATCGGCGCGTCCGGGAAGATACCGAGGGCAACCGGGTGTCTCAATACATTCGCACAACGCCGGGTCGCATCATCTACCACAAAACGATTCAGGAAGCACTGGTCAACTAAGGCAGTTGACGGCGATCGCCCCACTATTTCCCACTGGTTGGACTGTTGATTTGTGTCGGGAAGTAAAGGGCGATCGCCCCACAGAACTCCTTGACCCATTCGTTTCCGGTTTCGCGGGCTGCACCTCGGTGTAGCTGCCAGGCAGCCACCCAGTATTGCTAACCTTTTTAAGTTTTGAAGGGCGGGACATCATCTATGACAGAGCAAAGTTCGATTCAACGATCCGAAAAGCCCGTCGTGTTTCGCAATCGCGTGATCGATAAAAAGCAGTTGCGGCGACTGATTGCCTGGGCCTTCACCCACTACGGGACTGCCCGCACCGCACAGGTAGCCGACGAGCTAAAGGATTTGGGCTTCAAGTTTGCTACGCGGGCGGGGGTGTCGATTAGTGTAGACGACTTGCAGGTTCCGCCCAGCAAGCGCAAACTGCTCGACGAAGCCGAAGACGAAATCCGCAAAACGGAGGAGCGCTATACTCGCGGCGACATCACCGAAGTAGAGCGCTTCCAGAAGGTGATCGACACCTGGAACAGCACCAACGAAGACCTAACCAGTGCGGTGGTTCGCAACTTCCGCGAGAGCAACCCGCTCAACTCGGTTTACATGATGGCGTTCTCCGGCGCACGGGGAAATATCTCCCAGGTGCGTCAGTTGGTGGGGATGCGCGGTCTGATGGCGAATCCGCAGGGGGAAATTATTGACCTGCCGATTAAAACCAACTTCCGCGAAGGGCTGACAGTCACGGAGTACATCATCTCCTCCTACGGGGCGCGCAAAGGTCTGGTAGACACGGCGCTGCGGACGGCAGACTCCGGCTACCTTACCCGTCGTCTGGTGGACGTGGCGCAGGACGTGATTATTCGCGAGCTAGACTGCAACACGGAGCGCGGTATTCCCATCCGCAGCATGACGGACGGGGAGCGGGTGTTGATTCCGCTGAAGGATCGGCTGCTGGGTCGCGTGCCTGCGGAGGATGTAATTCATCCCGAAACGGGTGAGGTGATTGTTCCGCGCAATGAGCCAATTTCTGACGATATGGCAGAAGAAATTGGTCGAGCCAAGGTAGAGGAAGTGGTCGTGCGATCGCCCCTCACCTGCCAGGCCTCGCGCTCCGTCTGCCAGCGCTGCTACGGCTGGAGTCTGGCCCATGCCCACCTAGTAGACATGGGCGAAGCCGTGGGCATCATCGCGGCACAGTCGATCGGCGAACCCGGCACCCAGCTCACGATGCGGACGTTTCACACGGGCGGCACGGTGACCGGCGAACAAGCTCCGACGATCCGCGCCAGCTTCAACGGCACCGTCCACCTGAAGCTAAGGCGTAAGGACGAAGTGCTGCGCTCTCGCCCCTTCCGCACCCGCCACGGCGAAGACGCGCTGATTATCGAATCGCCCTCGGTCGAGGTGATTGTGGAGCATGGCAGCCGCAAAGAGTCCCACACAATTACTCAAGGTTCCATTCTGTTTGCCCAAGAAGGTCAATCAGTGGTGACCGATCAAATCCTGGCGGAACTGCCCGCGACGGGTCGCGTCCGCAAGGTGACGGAAAAAGCCAGTAAGGACGTGGCTTCTGACCTGGCTGGTGAGGTGAAATTTGCTGACCTGGTGCCCGAAGAGAAGCGCGATCGCCAGGGCAACATTACCCGCATTGCCCAGCGGGGCGGTTTGCTATGGGTGCTGTCGGGCGAGGTGTATAACCTGCCGCCAGGCGCAGAACCCGTCGTCAAGAATGGCGATCGCGTCGAAGCCAACAGCATCCTCGCCAAAACCAAGCTCGTCACCGAAAACGGCGGGACAGTGCGCCTGCCCCAAGATGGTGAAGGCAAAGCGGGGCGCGAGGTCGAAATCATCACCGCATCGGTGCTGCTCGATCAGGCCCGCGTCATTGCTGAAAGCCAGCAAGGTCGCGAACACTACATCATCGAAACGCAGCACAACCAGCGCTTCTCCCTGATTGCCACACCCGGCACCAAGGTTGTCAATAAGCAGGTTGTCGCAGAACTGATTGACGACCGCTATCACACCCAAACGGGCGGCATCATCAAATTCTCTGGCATCGAGCTAGAAAAGCGCGGCAAAGCCAAGCAGGGCTATGAAGTCGTCAAGGGCGGCACGATTCTCTGGATTCCTGAAGAATCCCACGAAGTCAACAAAGACATTTCGCTGCTGCTGGTCGAAGACGGGCAGTTTGTGGAAGCGGGCACCGAAGTGGTCAAAGACATCTTCTGCCAGAGCAGCGGCGTAGTGGAAGTGACCCAAAAGAACGACATTCTGCGGGAAATCGTGATCAAGCCCGGCGAACTGCACATGGTCGATAACCCAGAAGCCGTCATGAGCCGCAACGGCACGATCGCCAACCCTGGCGAAGAACTGCTGCCTGGACTTGAACTGACGGATCTGCGCTACGTCGAATATGTCGATTCGCCCGAAGGTCCAGCACTGCTGCTGCGTCCGGTGACGGAATTCTCTGTGCCCGACGAGCCTTCGGTGCCCAGTCAGTCTTCAACCAGCGAGGAGTCGGGTCGTGCAATTCAACTCCGGGCAGTGCAGCGGACGATGTATAAGGACGGTGAGCGCGTCAAGTCGGTCGAAGGGCTGGAACTGCTACGGACTCAGCTAGTGCTGGAGATTGATCAAGATGCACAACTGGCCGCAGATATCGAGCTAGTGCCTGATGAATCTGATCCTGAACTGCTGCGCCTTCAGTTGGTGATTCTGGAATCACTGGTGATTCGTCGCGACGTGCCTGCCGACCAAACCCAGGGCAGCACGCTGACCACGCTGCTGGTGAAAGACGGGGATCAGATCTCGCCAGGAGACGAAGTGGCCCGCACCGAGATCCTATGTAAGGAAGGTGGCGAGGTGCGCGGTGTCGGCAGCAACGAATCAGCCCGCCGGATTCTGGTGGTTCGTGAGTCGGATAAGCTGACGGTTGATACGCAGGGCAAAACGCCTAGCGTTAAAGCGGGCGATTTGCTGGTAGCCGGAGCGGCGATCGCCGATGGAGTCACCATTGAAGAGTCGGGCCAAGTCCTGTCGGTGAGCGATTCCCAGGTGCAACTGCGACTGGCGCGTCCCTATCGCGTGTCGGCAGGTGCCGTGCTGCACATCGATGACGGCGACCTGGTGCAACGGGGCGATAACCTGGTGCTGCTGGTGTTTGAACGCGCCAAGACTGGAGACATCATCCAGGGTCTACCCCGGATTGAAGAACTGCTAGAAGCCCGCAAACCCAAAGAAGCCTGCGTGCTGGCGCGGCGGCCGGGCACGGCGCAGGTGGTCTACAGCGACGACGACACGGTGCAGGTAAAGGTCGTGGAAGCGGACGGCGTAATCACCGAGTATCCCATCGGACCGGGACAGAACATGCTGATCATTGACGGGCAGGAGGTTGGTGCAGCCGAACCGCTGACGGACGGTCCCGCTAATCCCCACGAGATCCTGGAGATCTTCTTTGATCTGCATCGGGAAACGCTGGGCGTTCACGAAGCCTCACTGATCAGCCTGGAGAAGGTGCAAACCTTCCTGGTGAACGAAGTGCAGTCGGTGTATCAGTCTCAAGGAATTGAGATCTCCGACAAGCACATTGAGGTGATTGTGCGCCAGATGACCTCCAAGGCGCGGGTTGATGATGGGGGCGACACCACCATGCTGCCGGGTGAACTGGTGGAACTGCACCAGATTCAGCAGGTAAACGAGGCGATGTCGATTACGGGCGGTGCGCCAGCGGAATATACCCCGGTGCTGCTGGGGATTACCAAGGCCTCGCTGAACACCGACAGCTTCATCTCAGCCGCCAGCTTCCAGGAAACGACTCGCGTGTTGACCGAAGCGGCGATCGAGGGCAAGTCGGACTGGTTGCGGGGTCTGAAGGAAAACGTGATCATTGGTCGTCTGATTCCAGCGGGCACGGGTTTCAATGCCTACGAAGAGTCCACTAGCGTTGACCTCGACGCGCTGGATGATATGGGGTTGAATGATGTGGTGCTGGATGACCTGACCGCCCGCAGCTATGACCTAGACAGCGGCTTTGACGTGTTTCCGCCACCGGAAGGTCTGGGAATGCGAGAAGGGACTGAGTTTCCGCGTCCGTCGCACGGCTTTGGTGACGATGCCTTCTCTGGTGTACTCGAAGACGATGAATTGGCCGACGAGTACGCTGACGACGAGGACGACGAGGACGACGAGGACGAAGACTAGGGACGTAGGAGAAGCATAGAGCGCTTGCCGAGTGCTTCTCCTACGCTCAAACGCCAAGTCCAAGCGCCCAGTTCAAATATCAAATTCAAACCCAATTCAAAAAGGGTGAGATGGATTGCCTTCATCTCCCCCTTTTTGCTAAGTCCCTATGCTAAGTTCATAAATCATAAATGGCTTAAAGCAAACCGCTTGCCTCAATTTACCCGCCTCATCACCCGCCTCAATTGTTGTAGTTTTCATCTACAAAGCCGGGGTTGCTGCGGGGCGGGGAATTTTCCAGTCTGCGTTTTCGCCGCCAATAATGAGCCGCTCGATCGTCACATAGTCCTTGCTGAACTGCTTCAGACTGTTGATTAACACGTCCAGCGCTAGGGCATCGCTAGTCCCCATATCGATCCAGCAGCGGGCCCAGTTGCCTTCGTACTCGACTTCGCCCATGTTGTGCATCAGCGACATGAGGCTTTCATCGGCCTGGTCATTGTCATAGTCCAAATAACTGATATCCAGCCCAGTGTCCTGCACCTGCAAGTTTTCGGCATTGAATCCGCCCAGTTTGCCCAGGAAAAACCAGGAGTTAAAGATCTCATCGATGTATTGCTGCTCCATTGCGGACGGCGGCAACGTGAATTCTAACCAGATCCACAGGTTGAAAAAGTCGCATTCTCGAAATTCGACGCGCATAGGCGTTGAGGTGGTGAAGTAATTGGGTGAGAGGCAAGGTGTATCTCACACTTCATTCAGCATACGACTTTATAAAGAGATCAAGGGGGGTGTGTCTGTAAAGGGCTGTTTTTTAGGTATTCTGCCCGATCGCCCTTTCGATGTGGCTCAAACCGTGCGCCTCTAGTTTTTGGGCGAGGCCGTCGAGGATGCGGCGCACCATCCACGGTCCTTCATAAAACCAGCCCGTGTAGACCTGTACTAGGCTCGCACCCGCAGTAATTTTTTCCCAGGCATCCTCAGCGGTGAAAATACCGCCAACCCCAATGATGGGCAGGGTTCCGCTGGTCTTCTGATAAATCAGTCGGATGATTTCCGTGGAGCGTTGGCGGAGGGGTGCGCCGCTGATGCCGCCGGCCTCTTCCGTGAGCAGTTTCCCTGTTGTAGCGAGGCGCTGGGTGTGGAGGCGATCGCGCTGAACGGTTGTGTTAGTCGCGATGATCCCCGCCAGGTGATGGGTTTGGCAGAGGGCAAGAATATCGGCGATCGCCCCCTCGTCGAGATCCGGCGCAATCTTCACCAGCAGCGGTTTTTGCCCTGCATTTTCTTGCTGCAATAGCCCCAAAATGCGGTCAAGCTGGTCGGCATCCTGGAGCGATCGCAATCCAGGCGTGTTGGGCGAAGACACATTCACCACAAAGTAGTTACCGCAATTCTGAAGCAGCCGGAAGCTGCCGAGATAATCTTCTGCCGCAGACTCCAGCGGGGTCACTTTGGACTTGCCCAGATTAATCCCCAAGGGAAACCGCAACGCAGAGGGGGTCAGCGTCTTGAAGGGGGCATGGCAGACGCACTCAGGCGGGCAGCCATCGCAGCGGCTCCTTCATTGTTAAACCCCATGCGGTTGAGTGCCGCCAAATCTTGAGGCAGTCGGAACAGGCGGGGGCGGGGATTTCCGGGCTGGGCCTGGAGCGTGACAGTGCCTAGTTCCGCAAAGCCAAAGCCAAAATCCTGCCACAGGTGCGCGACCCGTCCGTCCTTATCGAATCCAGCCGCCAGCCCCACCGGATTCTGAAAACTCAGGCCCCAGAGCGTTTGGCTGAGGGGCAGGATGGGGCGCTGCAAAAGGCCCGCCGACCCTGCTGTCGCACCCAGGAGGCCAGCGGCGGATTGCGGGTTGCGTCTGCCTCGGCAAGCCCGCTAAGTGCGTCTATCAGCCGACGGTGTAGCCATTCTGGGTCGGCCCGCAGCCCGCCAAACAGCAGCGGACGTAGCCCCTGTTTATAAAGATCCACTTTATAAAGCTCCACGGATGTTTCCTTGGTGCTGAATCGTTAGGCTTCCCTGCAAGAGCATTCTGCCGAATCACAAATTGCGATTAAGCCACTCGTGATTAAGCCACTTGCGATTAAGCCACTTGTGATTAAGCCACTTGTGATTAAGCCACTTGTGATTAAGCCACTTGTGATTAAGCCACAAAGCAAGAATTAAAGCAGGAAATCTCGCTAGAAAATCTCCTAGAAAATCTCACTGTATCAAGCGACGATTCAACAATCAATCTTGAGGCTTGGCAAGACTCTTGCAAGACCATTAGCGCCCCCCAAACTGAGTGGGGATGAGTCCATAGGCATGGCTCACAAGCTGCACGTTTGGGCCCTGCATCTGCCAAACCAGCAGTTCCTCTCGGTTAGAACGCTGACCATGAACCCATAAATGAACGCGGATAAACTCATTCGCCTGATGATCGGATGGAAGCCATTCCCAGCCGAGGATCTCGAACGCACTTGTTCTACCAGAGTTGCGCTGAATCGCGTCACAGTACATTAAGAAATGAGGCAGCGAATTGGCTTTTTGAAACGTTTTACTAGACTGTTCATAAACAGAAAGACAGTCTGCCTGGTTGACTTGAGCATGAAATTTTTGAATCGCGGCTGTAATTTTATCTTGCTTTATTTTTAGATTTGTAATGTCCAGGAATTGATACTTAGCCGTAATTTCTGGTTTGCAGCTAAAGGCGCCATTCGTAATATTAAATGAGCAGTTTTCTATCCCCAGCGAAGCTTCTCCGCGAAAGACCGAAAATAGCCCAGAAATAATCGAAGGCACGACAAACACGATGAAAAAAAGGGTTCCCAAGCAGCCCAAGCAGCTTGTTGTTTCAGAGGATTGAGCCATAGAACCTTGCGGGCGATCGCCAAACTCTACCAGCCAGAACCTATTGCTAAACCCTGAGGAACCTATACAGCCTGCTCCCGTTTATTTCTGACAAAGTTTATTCTGATAAAGCCTCATGCCCTGAGACGGCAAACGGTTATTTCAAGACGGTTATTCCAAGACGGTTATTGCAATATGTAGCATTCTGTCAGCAGGGTTCCCCAGATGCCCTAAGCTAGGTAAGGTTTTTACTACTCAAACTACCGTCGTGTCTGAACTGCTCTACACGGGTTTACGCGAAGGGATACAGGGAGCGTTGTGGCTGGTGCATTTGGTACTGGTTCCAGTTTGTTTTGTGATGGCTTGGGGCATGGTGGGGCTGGTGGCCTGGAACCTGATTTCGGCAGGGCGAGACGGGCTGGCCCAGGCGCAACAGATGCACAAGATTCCCTGTTCTGAATGTCGATTTTTTACGGGCGATTATCACTTGAAATGCACGGTACATCCGGAGCGAGCGCTGTCGGAAGAGGCGATGAATTGTGCAGACTACGAGCCGCAAAGGTGGGGATAATTCTAGAACGGTACTGGTTTAGAACGGTACTGGGGCTTTGAGCGTTAGCGTTTCGTGCGTTTGCGGATGTTTGACCGTCATCTGGTGAGCGTGCAGATGGAGTCGGGGCGCGTGTGCTGGACAACCGTAGAGGCGATCGCCCAAAATCGGCATTCCCAGACCTGCCGCGTCTGCCGCATGAACCCGGAGCTGATGCGTGCGCCCGGTCACAGGCACTAGCTCTACCCGACTGCGCCATACCCCATCGAATTCACAGTGCTCCTGTCCAAGCAGGCGCACTTGGGTTTGGCTGGGCTTGCCCCCGCTGCCAATCGACCTGCTGCCCGGGGACGCTCGGCCGGGTCGCCCCACAGCGGCAGACAAATTTCATCAGGAACGGACGCTAGACAGCCAGATAGCAGCGCTTCGTAGACCTTTTGCACCTGGCGCTGCTGAAACTGCTGATGGAGCGCCCGGTGAGTTTCTGCGTCTTTTGCCAGCAGCAGCACGCCGGAGGTGTCTTGATCGAGCCGATGCGTGGAATAGAGCCGTGAGTGGGTTGAGAGTCGGGCGATCGCGCTATCTTGTCCATAGCGACCGGGCACCGACAGCAGTCCGCTGGGCTTATTGACAGCCAACAGCCACGGGTCTTCGTATAGAATCCCTAGCGGTTCCGGTGCAGTGGTCTGCAAGACCTGAGCCGACAAGCCCGACAGCAAGAACCCCATTAGCGGCTGACAGCGCTCTGCACAGGCTTCATAAAACTGTCCTTGCACCCGATGCTCTCGCGCAGGCGACGGCCCCCACCAAAACTCCGCTAGGGCGATCGGCGTTAGTCCGTGGGTTGCTGCATAATGCAGAAGCTTTGGGGCGCAGCAGTCGCCCGTCCCGGTGGGCAAAAAACCAGACGGCATCAGCGCTTGCAGGGGTTGAGAGTCGCCCGCAAAGTTGGTGAGATGATGAGCGGCGTAAAATTCTGCCTGGAGTTGTCGAGATAGACTTTTGCGCTGCTGTTTCAGTTTTGCAATCCGTGCATTTGCCTGGTCAATTTCTCGCTCTAGAGGCAAGAGGATAGCATTCCACTTTGCTTTCAAGTTGCGGCGCTCGATGCCATCCTGCTGGCTTTGATGATTAAGCGCCTGAAGTGCGATCGCCACTGTGTCGTCTTCCGGGTCGTCTTCCGGGCGCTGGCGCAACTGCTGCCGAGTGCGCTCGCGGGCTTGCTTTCGATTCTGGTGCAGATCCGAAAGCTGCTTTAGTTCATCTTCAAACTTGAGTTTTTCAGCATGATAAACCTGGCGAACCGATAGAGTTTCTAGCTGGATAAGCTCCTGCTTAATCGCCTGCAGCGCACTCAGCGTTTCTAGTTCTAATGCAGCAATGCGATCGCGTCCCGGAATGGGCGGCACCCATCCTTCTTTGGTGCTGCTGCCATTGAGCAGTCCAGAAAACGCTTTGAGAAAATACAGTTCATTAGCTTGCGCTTTGACGAGCAAAACGCCGTACATCTTGCCTTCACGGTTGCAGTCCTCACAGGCTGCGAGTTCCTGCATGAGAGCGTGGGCGATCGCCTCTGCAAAGCGAGTTCGAGGCAGACATAGCCACCTGCCTGAACGCGGACACGCTCCACCATACCAGCCCGTCACAGTTGCATCTGCGAGAGACGCTTTAGCGCAGGATGGTAGCGGATGGAGCGTGTGGGCGATCGCCTCAGAAGACAGGCTCAGCAAGGCTCACAAGCTATACACTGGCGGTCGTCGGTGGGTAGCAGACCTTGGTGCCGCCCAGTCCGCAATAGCCCCCCGGATTTTTGGCAAGATACTGCTGGTGATAGTCCTCCGCGTAATAGAACTCTGGCGCATCCAGAATTTCAGTGGTGATGCTGCCATAGCCTTCCGCTTTGAGAGCAGCCTGATAGCGCTGGAGGGAGGCTTCGGCGGCTTGCCGCTGGGCTTCAGAATAAACGTAAATTCCAGAGCGATACTGCGTGCCTACGTCATTCCCTTGGCGCATTCCCTGGGTGGGGTCGTGGCTTTCCCAAAACACCTTGAGCAGGTCTTCGTAGGAAATCACCGACGGGTTGTACACGACGCGCACGACTTCGTTATGCCCTGTCAGACCGCTGCACACTTCCTGATAAGTGGGGTTGGGCGTGATGCCCGCCGCGTAGCCTACGGACGTGCTGTATACGCCCTCCTGCTGCCAAAACTTTCGCTCTGCGCCCCAAAAACAGCCCAGCCCAAACAGCGCCAGTTCCATCCCGTCGGGGAATGGCGGCTGAAGCGGGTTGCCGTTGACGAAGTGGCGATTTTGAATCTGCATTGGCTGCGATCGCCCCGGCAAAGCCTCTTCAGGAGTCGGCAGCGCCAGCTTTTTACCAAACCCAAATAGCACCATAGCGGTTTACCAACTGTCTCTAGAAAGAAGTGTGCAAAACAAGCATACAGATCATTTTCAATAAGAAGTAAAAGTCCAGCAGAACGACCTAGCGCTTAAATCAAGCACTCCTAAATCAAGGGCGTAGAGAATTCATACTTCTTTACTTCTTCTCTCATAGTACCGCAACAATAAAACCTGGTTGACTGACAAAAATTGACTCTAAGAACCGGAATACCCTGCTGCGAGGTGGTTTCAGGACTTTGAGGAAGAAGAGGGGAGTCAGCATACTAAGCTTAGATACCACTCAAAACCATGAACGCTGTGAAAAAAACTCCCCCCTCTACGATGCCTTGAACGCTTGGCTAGGTCAATCGGTGCCCTGGGCGCATCGTAGCCATCTGACGACCTGTCTGTGGATGGTGGTGTCCTTACTCCGGGAAGCCATTCGCCACAATTCATCAGCAGTCGGGGTGAGTGCATCACTGGTTTGCAAAGCTGCAAATTAAGCTGAGATAAGCTTTACTTAGGGTTTTCGAGCATTCGCCTGAGCGAGTTGATCCGGGGTGAAGCGCTCCACAATGCTGAGGGGTAGCTGATCATCCTGGAGTTGCTCGATGTAGCGGGCGCTGAGAAAAGGACGGTAGGTCTCGTCCTGATTCAGATAGGTCTGGAAAAAGGCGAGGCTGACGGTGCGGAGATAGTAATGGGCGATCGCCGGATCGGGACCCACGATTTCCGGCGGCAGGTTAACCGCTACGTTGTCTTCTGCGGGGACATCGATCGCGGAAAAGTGGGTCGCGTTTTGCAGCAGCAGCAGATAGCGGTGGGGTGTCGTCAGCCAGGTAAAGGGCGTAATTTGCTCCGGCAGCGCAGGGGTGACCGTATCGGCTCCGCTGGCAACGATTAGCGTGGGCACATCCAGCGCCGCATAGCCTTCTTCCCCAAACAGGCTGCTGCCCAGGGTGTTGATGGCGATAATGGCTTTTACCCTGGGATCGCGCAGGTTGTTGGAATCCAGCACCCAGTTTTGCAGGCGACATTGCAGCAGCAGCGACAGGTTCAGGGTTTCATCGAGCTTGCATTCCTGGTTTAGCCGACTGAGATCAATCGGGGTGCCCGCGATGGCAAAGGCTGTGTAGCCACCGAGCGACTGTCCAACCACGCCCACTTGATCGGTATCGATCAAGTTCTTGAAGCGGGGGTCCCGCTCCAGCGTGTTGAGCAGACAGGTAATGTCTTGGGGGCGCTGGACAAATTCAGCGGGTTCGGTTTCGTTGCGAACAATCCCGTCGATCAGGTCTTCTAGGCGTTTGGTGTTGCTGCCGGGGTGTTCTGGCACCGCAACCGCAAAGCCATAGGACGCGAGATGTTGAGCAATGTAGCTGAAGGTGAGACGATTGGAGCCTAGCCCGTGGGAGATGACCACCAGCGGCATCGCATTGGGCGGCTGATTTTGACGATCTGCGACAGGCAGGTATAGATCGACCTCCAGCGGGCGATTGCCAAAGCGTCGTCCTATATAAACCAGGCTATGATCCGCAGGGGAATACAGACTGGCGGGGGTACTTAAACAGCCGCGAAACTGTTCCTGCGTGAGGGTCTGAAGCGAAACCGTGTAGCGGCCGGGACGCACCGGATTGATCTGGGACGTGGAAACCACTGGCTCCAGGCGGGCATTGTCTTCGGAAATCAGGGCGATCGCATCGATGGCCTGTTTGGTCTGGTTTACCAACTGCTCGATCGAGGAAATGATGGCAAAGGCGCGGGTCAGGTCAATTCGCACCGTGTCCACCGGAAAATGTTCCAGCACGTTGAGCGGCGTTAGCCCGTTTTCGCCATCGGCCGCTGCCAGCACCAGCGCCGACCGAAGCGCCTGCTTACCCGACAGGTTTGACCCGGTGCGGACGACTTCGCCCAGTCGTTGCAGCAGCAAATCGCCCTGGTCAGAATAGAGAAACTGCGACACCGCCCAAGGACTCAGGTTTAGCTCTAGCCGCGCCTTGAGGAGTTGCTCGATCTGCTGGAGCTGTGCTTCTGTGGCGTAGGAATTGGCATAAGCCCGCAAATTTTCAGTAAAACGCCCCTCTTCGGCATAAATCCGCAGCGCCTGTACCGAAATCGACCGCTCAAACGGCCCCAGCGACACCAGCACGCGATCGGCTGCGCGGAGGGGTGAGGCGATGAAGGTCAGCGGCGCAGCAAACAGGACAGATAGCAGGGCCCGCCGCCAAATTTTGGGGCGGCGATTACTGGGGGTGTGAATGCTGAGGCGGCGAGTGGGCATTGGCGCTGGCTCTGCGGAGCAGTATCGCCCGTTTGCCCACCGACCCGCCCCCACACGACCAGTCATGCCCGCCGTCCATCGGCGCAGGCGGCATGGAGCAGCAAGAATGGATGGAATCGTAGCAGGCGGCACACGCATCGAGTCAGGTTGGGCGGCGGGTTTACGTCGGCGCTTCCTCCGCATTTGACAGTAAATTGAGGAGATCTGCTTCCGACAATTGGGTGATTTTTAGGGCGATCGCCTTTTCCAACTTAGACCCTGCGTCTTCACCCACGACGACGAAATCGGTTTTTTTGCTCACAGAACTCGTCACCTTGCCGCCCGCCGCTTTAATCAACTCAGCAGCCTCATCCCGTTTCAGCGTGGGCAGCGTTCCTGTCAGCACGAAGGTCTTGCCTGCGAGGGTTTGGGGCCCGTCGGGGGTGGGGCGCGTTTCGCCTGCCAGCGTCAGCCCCGCCGCCCGCAGCCGCTCCACCAGAGCCTGGTTTGCAGGCACGCGGAACCACTGATAAACCGACCGGGCGATTTCTGGGCCAATGCCGTAGACAGCAGCAATGTCCGATTCTTCAGCGGCGGCTAGGGCTTCGACGGTTGGAAAGGCTTCGGCCAGCGTTTGCGCGTTGACTGCGCCGACGTGCCGGATACCCAGACCAAATAGGACGCGCCACCAGGGTTGAGTCTTGGATTGGGCGATCGCCCTAACTAGATTTTCGGCGGATTTTTTGCCCATCCGGTCGATGTCGATCAGTTGCTCGGCCGTCAGGTCGTACAGGTCGGCCACGCTGTTCAACAAGCCGCGATCGCCCAACTGCTGCACCCACTTCTCGCCTAGCCCGTTGATATCGAGCGCCTGCCGCGAGGCCCAGTGAACCAGCGACCCGCGCACAATTGCCGGACAGGACGAATTGACACAGCGGGTAACGGCCTCCGCCTCCGGGCGCACCAATGGCTGGCCACACACCGGGCAATGGGTTGGCATTTGAAACGGCTCTGCCCCGGCGGGTCGTAGTTCCGGCAGCACGCGCACCACTTCGGGAATAATTTCGCCCGCCTTTCGCACAATCACCGTGTCGCCCACGCGCACATCCAGCGCCGCGATGAAATCAGCATTGTGCAGGGTGGCCCGCGCCACGGTGGTTCCCGCAAGCTGCACCGGGGCCAGCTCTGCCACCGGAGTCACCGCGCCCGTGCGCCCCACCTGCACCGAAATGCCCTGCACCACGGTCGGCGCTTCCTCAGCGGGATACTTGAGGGCGATCGCCCAGCGCGGAAACTTTTGGGTAAAGCCCAGCCGCTCCTGCAACGCCAGCCCGTTCAGCTTGATCACCAGCCCATCGGTGAGGTAGGGCAGGTCAAACCGGGCCTGCTCCCAGTGGTCGGCAAACTGGCGCACCTCCGCCAAGGATTCGCACAGCTTGCGGTTCGGATTCACCCGAAAGCCGAGCGTTTGCAGCAGATCCAGCGCTTCCCACTGGGATGCAGGTTTGGGAAAATCGCCGTCGCCCGCAAGATGCAGCGTGTAGGCAAAAAAGTCGAGCCGTCGCCGTGCCACAATTCGCGAATCCAACTGGCGCAGGGTTCCCGCCGCCGCGTTGCGCGGATTGGCAAACAGCGCCTCGCCCGCTTCCTCGCGCTCCTGGTTAATCTGCTGAAACACGTCCAGCGGCAAAAACGCCTCGCCCCGCACCTCCACCACAGGCGGCAGGTTCTCGCCCTTCAGCCGCAGCGGAATCGAGCGAATCGTCCGCACGTTGGGCGTAATGTCTTCCCCCGTCACGCCGTCGCCCCGCGTCGCCCCGCGCACCAGCAGCCCGTTTTCGTAGGTCAGCGCCAGGGCAGAGCCGTCGATTTTTAGCTCGCAAACATAGGCCGAGTCGGGCGGTGTGGGCGGCTCATCGGCAACGGTGGCGTAATAGCGTCGCCAGCGGGTGTCCCAGGTAGCAACTTCTTCTAGGTTAAAAGCATTCTCCAGGCTGTAGAGCGGAATGTTGTGGCGGACGGAGGTGAATTGGCTGGAGGGGCGATCGCCCACGCGCTGGGTGGGGCTGTCGGGCGAAATCAGCGCTGGATCAGCCGCTTCCAGATCCTGAAGCTCTCGATAAAGCTGGTCATACACCGCATCGGGCAACTGCGGCGCATCCAGCACGTAATATTCATAGCTGGCCTGGTTCAGCAGGTTTCGCAGCTCGGCGGCCCGCTGCGCTGGCGCGGTTTGAGCAGAAGCGGTTGCGGGTTTAGAAGGGTTGGCTGCCACGGTCGGTCTGGAATTTAAAAGCGCAGGTTGATGATTCGCTTCTCGATTTTAGAATCAGCCTTGCGCCTTTGATCCACCCCCCATGCCAATGTCAGGGGCAGAGCGGCGATCGCCCAATTTTTTGAATGCTTCTGCCAAAGGGAAAGAGCGCCAGCGCAATTGAATCCTCCATCTCCATATACGTTTATGAACGATCGCGCCTACACAGTCTGTTTCTGATTTATCCTTTAGCCTTTGATCCGTAGATTGCAATCCTCCGTGGATTTTGATCTGTTGAGTTGTTTCCGCATCAAGCAGGGGTTAAACATGGCTGAGTGGCACGAAATTCCGGGTGGAGTGACGGCACCGAAGGGCTATCGGGCGGCGGGCATTGCCGCTGGGCTAAAGCCGTCGGGTGCGCCGGATTTGGCGCTGATTTATTCGGAAGTGGAGGCGATCGCCGCTGGGGTGTTTACCACCAGCCAGGTGAAGGCGGCCTGCGTGGACTATTGCCGTCAGCGGCTAGAGGCGAAAGCAACAGCGCGGGCTATTTTGTGCAATGCGGGTCAGGCGAATGCGGCGACGGGTTCCCAGGGCTGGGAAGATGCGGTGGAAAGCGCCCAACTTTTGGCAGCGGCGCTGAACATTCCGGCAGAGCAAGTGCTGGTGGCTTCGACGGGCGTGATTGGGCAGCGCATCCGCATGGAGCAACTGCGGACGGGCATTCCCAGCCTGGTGGCCGCCGCCACGCCCGACGGCTCCGATGCCGCCGCCAAAGCCATTATCACCACCGACCTCGTGACCAAGAGCGTGGCGCTGGAAACGACGCTGGACGGTCGCCCGGTGCGGATTGGGGGCATCTGCAAAGGCTCCGGCATGATCCACCCCAACATGGCGACAATGCTGGCGTTTGTCACCTGCGACGCGACCGTTTCGCCCCACCTCTGGCAGCAAATGCTGAGCCGCGCCGCCGACAAGAGCTTTAACCAAATCACGGTAGACGGCGACACCAGCACCAACGACACGCTGCTGGCGCTGGCCAACGGCGAATCCCGCACCCCTGCCATCACTGAGCCGGGCCCCAATGCCGATCGCCTGGAAGCCATGCTGACGGAGGTGTGTATGCGAATGGCCAAGGCGATCGCCCGCGATGGCGAAGGCGCAACCTGCCTGCTGGAAATTCGAGTCAGCGGCGCACCCAACGACGCGGCCGCCCGCCAGGTAGCCCGCACAATCGCCGGGTCGTCCCTGTTTAAGTCGGCGGTGTTTGGGCGCGACCCAAACTGGGGCCGGATCGCTGCCGCTGCGGGTCGGGCCGGGGTGCCGTTTGACCAGGGCGAACTTCAGGTGAAGCTGGGTGACTTTTTGCTGATGGATCGCGGGCAGCCGCTGCCGTTTGACCGCCCCGCCGCCAGCAACTACATGAAGCAAGCCGCCGCTGGGGAATACCTGAAAACCGATACGGTGCTGGTGTCTGTCAGCATTGGCAGCGGCCCTGGGGTGGGTATGGCCTGGGGCTGCGACCTGAGCTATGACTATGTGAAGATCAACGCTGAGTACACGACCTAGAAGGGCGGTTACGATGGACGGACTGACGCTGCGGGCGATCGCCGCCAACACGATGAGCTACGCCATTGGCTCGATTCGCAGCAATCGGGCGCTGGTGCAGTCGGTGCAGGCTTCGCTAAACCGGATTGGGTACACAGTCGGCGCGGCCACAGGCGACTGGAATCACCCCACCGACGTTGCGTACCGCGCCTTTACCGAAAAGCACAAGCTGGTCCCCGACGAGCTATCGCCCCAGTCAGCCAGCCTGCTGCTCAGCCTGCCCACGGTTCACACCCCGCCAACGCCTGCGCCCAGTCCCGCGACCAGTCCCACGCCGATCGCCCAACCTGCACCCAAGCCAACGCCTGCACCCAATCCAACGCCTGCGCCCAGTCCCACGTCGATCGCCCAGCCTGCGCCCATTTCGCAACCGCCGCCCCAGGCTGTCCCTCGTCCAACCCCGTCGCTTGCGCCCACAGCGCCAACAGAAGCGCAAATTTTCCAGGAGGCGCTGCGCTTTACGCTGCGGTGGGAAGGCGGCTATGTGAACCATCCAGCCGATCGCGGCGGCGAGACAAATTGCGGCATTACCACCGCCACCTATCGCGCCTATCGCCAGGGCAAAGGGCTGCCGGTGCAAAGCGTGCAGTGGATTTCTGAAGCCGAGGTGCGCGAAATTTATGAACGCCTCTACTGGCAGCCAGCGCGATGCGGCATGATGCAGCGGCCACTGGCGATCGCCCATTTCGACACAGCCGTCAGCTTTGGCGTGGGCGGCGCGACAATGTTTTTGCAAGATCTCCTGGGGTTGCGGGTAGATCGCGTGTTTGGCCCCGTCACCCAGCGGGCGATCGCCCAGGCAGCCCATCTCGATCTCGCCCAGCGGCTCTGCCAGGCCCGCATCGACTATCGCTATCGCCGCGTCACTCGCGATCCGTCCCAGCGCATACTTCTGCAACGCTGGCTGAATCGGGACAACGACCTGCTCAGACTCATTCAGGACTAGCGCTGCAACGCGAACAGCAATGCTATAACCAGGATGTTCACGCCGCTTGCTGAAAATCTATGGCTAACTTGCCCGATGCCGCGCCTTTGCCCGTGGGTCATGCCGACAACCCGCATACCTGGAGCGATTATTACGACCTGATGCAGGGTCGCCCGCCGAGAGAAACGCTGTTGCGATCGCTCAGTTTGTTTGATGCCGAGGCTGAGACGGCTGGTCTTGAACGCTTTACAGGGTTTGCGGTGGACATCGGCTGTGGCGAAGGGCGCGACACGGCAGAACTGGTGCGGCGGGGCTGGCGCGTGTTGGCGATGGATGGCGAGCCGGAGGCGATCGCCCGCTTGCAGTCGCGCCCAGAGCTTCAGGCGGCGATTGCTCAAAATCTTCTGGAAACCCGCGAGCAGCGCTTTGAGGAACTTATTTTACCTGAAAACCTGGACTTGATCAACGCCAGCTTCTGTCTGCCCTTTTGCCCACCCGACGAGTTTCCTGCCCTCTGGCAAACGCTGACCCACGCGCTGCGGCCCGGCGGGCGGATGAGCGGGCAGCTCTTTGGCGATCGCGACTCCTGGGCAGCCTATGACCGCATGACCCACCACACGCGGGCGCAGGTCGAGGCGCTGCTGCAACCCTTCACCATCGAGATGCTGGAAGAAGAAGCGCATCCAGGTAAAACCGCAACGGGCGAAGATAAGTTTTGGCATATTTTTCACTGGGTTATCCGCAAGTGAAGCCTGACGCAGAAAGAGAATTGCGGCTCCACTGCTGGGTTCCCAACTTATTCGAGTTTCAGGGCGGCATCCAGCGCTATTTGCAAGATCTGCTGCGGGCGATCGCCAGCCAGCCCCATCGCCACACGATCGTCTTCAATAAGCGCGATCGGGCGGGAGATGGCGACCTGGATAAGTTATCTAATCTTACTTTTCGCTATTTTGGGGCATTGCCCGATGCATTGAAAACGCCAGGGTTTGCCGCAAGCCTGATGACAGCGGCACTAGGCGATCGCCCAGATCTGATCCTCTGTGGCCACCTGCACTTCGCGCCCGTAGCCCTGATGGTGCGGCGACTGGCGGGCATTCCCTACTGGATTTTTGTCTACGGCATTGATGCGTGGAACGTGCAAAATCCGCTGCAAAAAGCCGCCCTGCACGCCGCCAACCAAATCGTGTCCATCAGCGGCTACACCCGCGATCGCCTGATTGCCGAACAGCGGCTCGATCCCGCCAAAGTTGCCCTCTTGCCCTGCACGATCGACGCACAGCGATTTCGCCCAGCGCCCAAGCCCGATTATCTGCTCCAGCGCTACGGGTTGCAGGCGGATCAGCCCATCGTGCTGACGGTGGCGCGGCTGGTGGGCGGCACGCGCCACAAGGGTTACGACGCAGTGCTAGAGGCGCTGCCCCGCATTCGTCGGGCGCTGCCGCGAGTGCATTACGTCCTGGTGGGCAAAGGCGGCGATCGCCCCCGCATTGAGGCAAAAATCGCCGCGCTGGGGCTGCAAGATTGCGTCACGCTGGCGGGCTTTGTGCCCGATGCCGAACTTTGCGACCACTACAACTTGTGCGATGTGTTTGCCATGCCCAGCCAGGGCGAAGGCTTTGGCATTGTGTATCTAGAAGCACTGGCCTGCGGCAAGCCCGCCCTGGGCGGCAACCAGGACGGCGCAATCGACGCGCTGGCCCACGGGGAACTGGGCGCACTGGTCAACCCGACGGATACGGAGGCGATCGCCCACACGCTCATCCAGATTTTGCAGGGCGCGTATCCCAACCCGCTGCTGTATCAGCCCACCGAGCTAAGACGAAGGGCGATCGCCCGCTACGGCCACGACACCTTCACCCAAACGCTCAACCAACTCCTAACCCCCATAGCAGGGGTCAGGGGTCAGGGGTCAGGGATCAGGACGGAACGTTAGGCGGCTGCTCAAAGTTAGCAAGATTTCTCGTTGTCGTAACTCTCGCTTCGGCTGCTATAACCCCTAACCCCCAACCCCTAACCCCTAACCCCTGGCTCCCATCACCCCGTTTTCAGCAGCGAACCGTTGGCGTGGCGGGCAGGCGGCAGCGGCGGAATCGGCTGCGCGACGGGGCGAAAAAAGGCGCTGTGGGGCAGCACGCGCCGCACCTCTTCGACGGTGGTGATGCCCTGCGTGATTTTCTGAATGGCGGCAACGCGGAACGACTCGAACTGGCTCTCCGCCAGATAGCGGCGCAGTTGCGTCAGGTTGCCCTCGTAGATGATCTGCCGCACAGTGTCGTCTACGTTCAGCAGCTCGATCACTGCTTCGCGCCCCAGATAGCCCGACTGGAAACAGTGAACGCAGCCACGCCCTTTTTTCCAGCCCTGGAGATTTGCCTCGTCGGGGCGCAAACCCAGCAGCTTCAGGTCGGCGGGCGTGGGCGTGTAGGGTTCGGCGCAGTGGGGACAGACCTTGCGGACGAGGCGCTGAGCCACAATGCCCAACAGCGCATCGCTGATCAGCCCTGGGTCGGGGCCGATGTCTTGCAGGCGGGGAATCGCGCCGATGGCATCGTTGGTGTGCAGCGTGGTGAGAACCAAATGCCCGGTGAGCGCAGAGCGGACGGCGGTTTCGGCGGTTTCGTTGTCGCGGATTTCGCCCACCATGATGATGTCGGGGTCTTGCCGCAAAATCGCCCGCAGCCCAGCCGCGAAGGTCATACCGGCCGCTTCATGCACCTGGGTTTGCGTGATGCCGGGGAGGACGTATTCCACCGGGTCTTCGACGGTGACGATGTTGACGGATTCGGTGGCGATCGCCAGCAGGCTCGTATACAGCGTACTGGTCTTGCCCGATCCGGTGGGGCCCGTGAAGATAACCAACCCCTGCGGCTCCCGCAGCCAGCTTTCGTAAATCTCCCGCGCCGTGTCCGAAAAGCCCAAATCGGCGATCGTCTGGAACGTGTTTTGCTGACGCAATAGACGCAGCACCGCCTTTTCGCTAGGTTCACCTTTGACCCCGCTGATACAGGGCAGCGTGCTGACGCGCAGATCCAGTCCTTCTTCTTGCTGCCCAGCCATGTATTTTTCGCTAATGCGCCCGTCCTGGGGGCGGCGGCTCTCGGCGATGTCCATTTCGCACATTACCTTGAGCGCGACGATGACTTTGCGGCTGATGTCGGGCGGCAGCGTGGTAACGTGTCGCAAAATGCCATCAATGCGAAACCGCACCGCCAGCCCGTCGGCAGAGGGTTCCAGGTGGATGTCGCTGGCGCGGTTGCGGAGGGCGCTGGCAATCAGCGTGCGGATGCGCTCGATCTGGTTGCTGACTTGCGACAGGTGCAGTTCGGCGACTTCGGTCAGGTCTTCGGAGTCGGCTTGTCCGGCCAGCAGGTTGATTGCGCCCGACTTGCTCATGCGCTTGGCGGTGAGGGCTTGCAGGCGATACCACTGGCGATAGCTCTTTTCGGCAATGGGGACGATTTCGATGCTGGCGTTGAGGCGATCGCCCCATTTTGCTGCACCACTTCGGGCATCAGCGCAATGGGGCTGCCCAGATAATAGCAGTTGCGCCAGAGCAACAGCGGCACGACCGGCGGAACCTGCGTGCGATTCCCGGAGGAAGCGCTGCGCGAATCGCCAAACTCTCGCCAAAACCGGGTACTTACCTCCGGGTCGAGCAGCCGCAAATTCACAATTCCCTGTCGATTCACCAGCAGACTAAGCGCCTGCTCACAGGTGATCTGCTGCTGCTTAAGCTGTTGCCAAACCGATTGGCTGTTTTGCATGGGCGCTTTCACCTTGTTGAGAGTGCAAACTGTACCTGTCTCCGCGCTTTACGGCTGATTCGCTGTAGACGCTATCCCTACGCCAAGTACGCGGCAGCGGACGGCACAGATTTCTTTTTGGCTCGGACGTGAAAAAATGTAACGGGAACTGCAAGCTTCATACAGCTTTCACAATCGAAAACAGAATTTTTTGTAAAAAAATACTTTAATGGCTTCACAAACAAGCTTCCAATCTTTCTGCCTTCGGGCAATTCAGCCAAAACCTGCAAAATCGAAAACCAAACTTCAAAATCCCCCGCTCTCCTGAACGTCGGCTTTCCCCATCCCATCAGTAGGGCTATCCCTAACCCAACATCAGCCCGCTCAGCCATCGGACGCGCCAGGATGGATCTATTGGGTAGAGAGCGGTGGGAGTTGCGTCTGCCCGATGATGATGTTGCGTTTGGTTGGGGAAAAACCATGACAAATTCAGTAAAAGAGCGCATTCAGGAAGATTTGCAAAAGGCGAAATCTGAGGGCAGGCTGCGGGCAGAGCGAATTCGGGAGATTGTAAAAACGGCTGTTTCCGAAGCGGTGGCGGAAGTCTCTCAAGGAACCGGAGAACTGAAGGCGATCGCCACCGATGCGCTAACGGCGGCCTTTGCGGTGGTGCGCGATCGCGCTGCGACCCGCACCGAAGACATGGCGGCATCGGTCGAAGGCGTAGTCGAAGGCATTGGCGAGGCTCACCGCGAGGCGATCGCCCAGGCCCAAACCCAGATCGACGACCTCCAGCAAACGCTGGATCACACCGATCGCCAGTTTGAGGAGGAAGTCACCGTGGCCCTGGCAACCGTTGATCTGCCAGAAGCCGAAGCCACCACCAAAACTCCCTTCAAGGTGCTAATTGACTTGGTTGTAAACGCAGTGAAGGAGCGGGAAATGTTTGATATGTTTCAGCAGCGCTATAACCATCTAAAGCAGCAGCTTGCTGAGTTGGACACCCGCCTGCAAGAGCGCTATGGCGATCGCTACGAAGAAGTGAAGCGTCAGATTGAAACGGCGCAAACCTGGTATGCCAACGCCAAAACCAAAGGCGAAACCCTGGGCAACGAGGCAAAACACTTCAAGCAAGTGGAGCTAGAAGAAAAAGCCGCTGACTTGGGCACAACTATCGCGCAGAAAGAAGCCGAAATTAAAGCCCAACTGCGGCAAATCGTGAACAGCGCCCTGCGCTAAGCGCTGAGCCGACTGATTCTCTGACACTCTCGAGGCCCCCGTTTCTGACAGAAGCGTGGGGCCTTGTATTGACAACGGTTTTGATCCAGTATTGTTAACCTAGCTCACGTCGCGCTTCGCATAAGCCAAAGGTCAGAAAGAACGTGTCTTGTTCAAAACATCGCGCATTTCCGGCGCTTTTGTTCATTCCCCAGCGCTTCAATCCAGCGGTGCTAATGGCGATGCGGGCGGCATTACCGCTCTTGTTTCGGCTCCGTGTTCGTCCGTGGCTGCCGACAGGAATTTCCCATGTCGAGGTTGTGAACGCCAAAGAACTGGCGCTGCTCTATAGGCGGTTTCAGGCGGGTGAAGTTCGATTCATCTTGGCATTCCGCCATCCAGAAGTAGACGATCCGTTTTCCATGCTGTATCTGCTGTCCAGTGGTGTTCCTCAAGCGGCGCGAGAGCATGACATTCCCCTGCGATCGCCCGTGCATTCTCACTTCGTCTACGACCGGGGCATGACCATCTGGGCCGGCGACTGGCTGGGCTGGCTGTTTTCGCGGCTGGGCGGCATCCCGATTCACCGGGGCAAGCGGCTGGATCGCACAGGTCTGCGGGCGGCGCGGGAGCTATTGCTCAACGGACAGTTTCCATTGGCGATCGCCCCCGAAGGAGCCACCAACGGACATAGCGAAACCGTCAGCCCGCTAGAACCCGGCGTGGCGCAGTTGGGCTTTTGGTGCGCGGAGGATTTGCGAAAAAAGGGGCGATCGGAGCAGGTCTACATTGTGCCGATTGGCATTCGCTACACCTACGCCAAACCCATCTGGATGCGGCTCGATCGGCTGCTGAGTCGGCTAGAGCGGGATACGGGGCTGCCGCCGCTGGTGCAGAATGAGGGGTCGAGCGCAGACCTTCGCTATCAGCGCGTGCTGCGGCTGGCAGATCACCTGCTGTCGGAAATGGAGGGATTTTACCGTCGTTTCTACCCGCAGTATCTCATGCCTGAAGCAGATTCCAAGTTAGAGCCGGATGAGCGCGTCAATCAACGCCTGATGCGACGGCTGAATGTGCTGCTAGACGCTGCCCTCCGCGCTGCTGAAGCGCACTTTCGACTGGAGGCGCAGGGCACGATTATCGACCGCTGCCGTCGGCTAGAGGAAGCAGGCTGGAACGCGATTTATCGAGAAGACCTGCCCGCAGATTTCGCGGCTCTGTCCCCATTCCAGCGCGGACTGGCCGATTGGGGCGCGGAGGAAGCGGAAATTCGCCTGCGGCATATGCGCCTGGTGGAAAGCTTTGTGGCGGTGACGGCCGACTATCTCCAAAACCAGCCAACGGCGGAGCGCTTTGCTGAAATGACCTTGCTGATGTTTGACCTAGTGGCGCGGATCAAGGGGCGACGACATGCCCTGCCCGTCCGCGTTTGGGCTGGCGACGGAGCCGTGTGACGGTGGGAACGCCGATTTGTGTGAGCGATCGCCAGTTGGACTACCAGCGGGATCACACCTCGGCGAAGCAGGCAGTTGCAGACCTAACGCAGGATCTGCAAGCAGCACTGGAGCAGTTAATCTAGTGCTGTGTTACAGCTAGAACCTGGGTTGGTAGTAAGCGCTTTAGCGCTGAATCGCTTACTACGAGACAAGGCATCACCCTAAAACTAAACCATGACACTGCTCTAGGCTGGATTTTGATTGGTTAGATTTAGCAATGCCTTTGCAGCGCTGCTAAACCATGCCGCGAAATAACCCCTGCGGCCGCACCAGCAGCACCAAAATCATGACCATTAGCGCGATGCCCAGCTTATATTCCGAAGGCAAAACGTAGGTGCTGAGTTCCTGCGCGATGCCGATGATATAGGCTCCCGGCGATCGCCCCGTAGGGATTGCCAATGCCACCCCAAAATCACCGACGCAAACATCGGCATAATCAAAAACCAGCCCATATTGGGGCGCACAGCCGTAATCAGCCCAAACATTCCCCCAGCGATCGCCGTCAGCCCCGCTGCCAGCACCCACGTCCAGATCACCACCCGGTCTACGTTGATGCCCGACACCCGCGCCAGGTCAGTGTTGTCCGCGACGGCCCGCATGGCCTTGCCGATTTTGGTATGTTGCAGCAGGTAGTGCAGTCCGGCGATCGCCAAAATCGCCAGCCCCACCACAATCAGCCGCGTCGGCGCAATCCGCACGCCAAACATATCCAGCGCCGTCGCCACGGGCAGATCATAGCGCTGGTTTTCGGGGCCCCAGAGCAGCGTAATGCCGTTTCGCAAAAACAGCGCCAGCCCGATGGAAATGATAATCAGCGTGGTGGACGAAGCACGGCGATCGCGCATGGGCGACCACAGCAGCTTTTCGCTCAGCAGCGCCACCCCAATCGTCAGGACTGCCCCAATCAAGATCGATAGCCAGATATTCACGCCGTTCAGGTTTGCCGTCAGCGTCAGGTATGCACCCAGCGTCATCAGGTCGCCGTGGGCAAAGTTTGCCAGCCGCAAAATGCCGTAGGTCAGCGTCAGCCCCACCGCCGCCAGCGCAATCACGCTGCCCACCGCCACGCCATTTACCAAAAGCTGCACCAGTTGCTGATCCATTTTTGCTAGCCTTTTTTTCGTTAAGCTTGAGCGGTTACTGAGCAGTGGGTTCAAAAAAGCGGCAGCCCTGACACGGCCCGTCGGGATTTACCGCACAGCGCACCAGCTCAGAACGGGCGCTATAGGCGCAGGCCGCATTGCCCAGCACCCAGCGCCCCTGAAACCAGCTCCGCTCCTCCGGTCGGGGAGCCGCCTGCACATACAGCGCAATCTTGTGCAGCCGATATTTGCCCCGCTTATATTGATAGCAGTGGTGCCGCTCCAAAACGGCGTAGGTTTCGCCCTCAACGTCGAGATAAGCTCCCGGCTGTGGGTTCCAGTCCAGCTTTAGACTGCCGATGGTCTGGCGCGGGTGGCTGAGAATAACCTCAGTGGGTAGAGACTCTTGCTCCATTGACCGTATTGCACTTTACACAGTTTGCAAGTTATGTGAGATGGTATCGCATTTATACCCATCTCCCCCGGCAACTTATTTCATCTTTAACGTTTTATGGCGTTTTGGGGCAAATTTGGGCACTCAGTCTGGGAGAAATGGTTTGGGGAAGGCCGGGGAAAAGATGGCTAATTGCTTTGCTCGGAGCTTCCGTCTGGGGAGCCAGACTCCGCCGAAGGGTCTGAACGGCCTGGATTGTCAGCGATGTAGCTGGTTTCAGCGATCGCATCGGACGGGGCCTTCGGCGGGTTGGTCGTCGGGTCGGTTGCGTCTGGGCACTCGGCGGTGGTGGCGCTATGAGGAGGGGTATGGGTGGAAAAGCCGGATGAACAGGCCGCAGGAGCGATCGCCCCCGCTTGGTTGTCTAACAAGTGGCTTTCTTGTTCCCGATGCTCAAATTCAGGATTCGTCCACTGATCCAGCACATCGCGAATGACCACTTCGCGCAGCAAGATGCGGACGATAATTACCAGCGGAATCGCCAGAAACAGCCCCAAAAATCCAAAAAAGGACGCAAAGGCAAACTGCGCCAACAGCGTCACCGCAGGCAGCAGCGACACCTGATGCCCCATCACCAGGGGTACTAAGAGAAACTGCTCAAGCTGCTGGATCAAAATGTAGGCAATCAGCACGCCCAGCGCCTTGACGGGAGAATCGATCAGGGCGATCGCCACAGGCGCAATGGTACTCAGCACAGGACCCAGGTTGGGAATCGCCTCCATCAGCCCCGCCACCAGCGCATTGGCCAGCACCAGCTTCACGCCCAAAATGTGCAGCACGATGCCGCTGACAATCGCAATCACCACCATGTTGATCAGCGTGCCAATAATCCAGCCCACCAGATCCGCCTCGCACATTGTCAAAATCTCGTCGGCGCGGCGGCGATAAAACGACGGCACCAGCCGCAAAAAACCCTGGCGATAGGGCTGCGGGTTGATCAGCAGCATGATGGTCAGCATCAGCACAAACAGAAAGCTGACACCGACATTAAAGAATCCAGAAAACGCCCGAAAGAAATTGTTGGCCAGTCCCGACACAAACGGCTGAAGCTGGTTAAATAGCTCGTTGAAATTGGGCACCAGACCCGCTGCCCCACCCGGCAGCCGAGCCGTTAGCCAGTCCAGCCCCAGCCGGAGCTGGCTCAACCCTTGGGGCACAAGCTCTGTCAGCAGTTGAAACTGATCCAGAAACGGCGGCACGATGATCGCCACAAACAGGGTCATGATTAGCAGCAGGCCCACAATGGAGACAATCGACGCAGCCCCGCGTGGAATACCATGCTTGCCCATCCAGCGCACCAGCCGATTCAGCGCTGTGGCAAAGACAACGCCAACAAACATCAGCAGCAGCAATTGCTGAATCGACCAGAGAATATAGATGGCCGCAATCAAGGCCAGCAGCCCGATCCATTGTCCAAGTTTCATGGGCTTTAGTTCATTCGCCGGATGAGGGGTATGAGGGGCGATCACAGGTCTCCGCGATTATCTTAAGGGAAACCGCTGAATGGAATCCGCCAACCACTAGCTTAATTTTTAGCCACAGATCCTCTACAAAAAGGCTCAGATTGGCTCATGCCCACAACCGCCGAATCGGATACGCATCAAACGCCGAATCAGCGCTGACAATACTCATAGCGTGGTTAATGGATTGGGCAATCAGCATCCGATCAAACGGATCTCGATGGCAAAGCGGTAGATCAACATATCGCTTGATGTCTTCAAAAGAAATCGTCAGAATTTTAATATCAAGATCGGCTAGAAAACCTGTTAGTTTTTGAAACTCAAGTTGTAATTCCAGTTTACCAACAGAAATTTTTATAGCGACTTCCAATAGGGCAATAATGCTAACAAAAACATCATTGCTGACCTCAATCATCTGCTTAATTTGTGGAGGCAGCCTGGGATCATCTTCTAGAAACCAAAGAAGGACATGAGTATCGAATAGCATTACATATAATCCTTTAAGTCCTCAAGAGGAGCGTCGAAATCATCTGCCATCCAAATCTTCCCTTTCAATAAACCTGCTTTGCGTTTCTTAGGTTCAACCTGCACAGACACGTCCGGGACGTATTTATCTAGCAAGAACTCGATATAGTGCAGGACTTCTGTTTGCAAAGGTTCAGGTAATTTCTCTAGCTTTTCTACAATCGCTGGCTGGAGCATAGTTCTCCCTTCCCTAAAGTTTTGACCAGAATCACAGTTGCGATTTCTATCTTGAATTATGAATCAAGAACCTATGCATCATCCAGTATTTATCCAATACACTTTTGGAATGCCCCTGGATGGCGCTCTGAAGGAATGACTGCTTGGGAATAGATTTATGTATCGATTAGAAGACAATGCATCCTTGGCTGGCTTGAAATTAATCGCCCTCAAACGCTTTTAGCCGGCCGTAGGGTTCGCTGTCAGGAAATGGGTATCAGGAAATGGGCATCAGGAAATGGGTAAATTAGGTGGCTGCAAGGTCGTCTAATTTCAACACTTTTGCAAACTGAGGCTTGGCTGGCTAGTAGGGCGGTGGTGCTTCGTAGACGTAGGCAGGTTCAGAAGGATAGGGTTCGGGAGCGATCGCCCCTTCGGCTGGTGCATACTCGGTTCTGGCGGCTTCGTCCCTAGTCGCTTCGCTGCTGGCGGCTTCGGCTTCCTGGGCGCGGCGGCTGGCGAGAATTTCGTCGCGCTGGGCACGCCACTGGGCGATCGCCTGCTGGGCTTCGGCATAGAGGGGGCGATCGCGGGCGATCTGGGCGGCGGTGTCGATAGCCTGCGACAGGCGGACACGGGCCGCTAGGGCGCGGGCTTCGTCGAGGTGCTTGCGGTCTTCGGCAATGCGGACTTCTTCGAGCCGGGCGTTCCAGGTCTGGATGGCGGCTTGCGCTTCGGCATGGAGGGCGCGATCGCGCCCAATTTGCTCCGCCATGCGGATAGCGCGAGAAAGATTGCCGCTCTGGGCAGTGCGGGTGGCTTCTTCTAGAATAGGGCGATCTTCCAGGGTTTGGATCTGGCGGTTCCAGGTGGCGATCGCCTGCTCAGCCTCGGCCCACAGGGCGCGGTTGCGAGGAATTTGGCGGGCGGCGGCGATCGCCGCTTGCAGGTCAGCAACTTGCCCCGGTTCGGCCAGCGCCTGCGCCTGCAAAAACTGCGGCATGTCCTGAATCCGCTGGGTCTCCTGCTGCCAGTGGGCGGCTAGAGTTTGCGCCTGGAGGCGACGCGGGCGATCGGGCGCGATCTGCTGAGCGAGGCGGCTGGCCCAGTCCAACGTCGTGCGCTGACCCAGGCTGGCCAACAGTCCGGCTGTTTGCAACTGGCGTAGGTCGTCGAGGGCGGCGTGCTGGGTGTTTAGCTCGGTCTGGGCAATGGTATAAAAGGCGCTGCTGGTGGGAATCTCACTGAGGGCGGCGATCGCCTCGCGCACGCTCCAAACCTGGCGCAACGACGGCAGCCATTGGGTCGCTGGTTCCGCAATCAGCCGCTGGGCGTGGGCTAGCCGCAGCAGGTTTTGCCCCTCTCCCGTGAGGTGATTGACCAGATCGGGCGGCACTTGCTGCGCCAGCGCCAGGGCCCCGCTACGATCGCCCGCTTGCCATTGCCGCAGCGCCAGATCCAGCAGCGCCCCACTCCAAGCTTGCAAATCAGCCTGAGCCGTTTCCCACGCCAGGGTTTGCGGATCGATCTGCTGCACCAGGGCGATCGCCGCCTGGAGGCTGGTAAGAGTTTGGTGGCCCACCACCTGCCGCGCCTGGGTCAGCAGCTTGTGCGCTGTCTGCTCTTGCAGAATCTGCCGGGTCAGCGCTTCCATGCGGTGCGTCCGCCAGTATTCGCTTTCGACCTGCCCCAGCGCCGTGACTTGCTCCGCCGCCAGGTTCCAGTCCTGGTTTCGCAGCGCATCCTGTGCTTTGTTCCAAATCTGTTCGCCCTGCTGCCACTGCGCTTGCCACTGGGCGATCGCCGCCTGCGCTTCGGCATAGATCGGACTATTAGGGGGAATGTGTCGCACGACCGACAGCGCCTCCTGCACACCGCTGCTCTCCAGTCGCGCCTCGGCCGCGTCCAAGATCTGCGCCGACCACTCCGCCAATAGCGACTGCCCTTCCCGATAGAGCGGATGATCGGCCGGCCAGGCAGCCACCAGATTCACGGCTGCCGTCAGGTCGGCGAGATGCCCCGACTTTGCCGCCTCCCGCGCACAAAAGAGCCGCTCGGCATCGGCCGCTGCAAAGGTGATTTTGGCGCAGTTGGGCGGCTCTGGCAGGCGCGTCAGCCACTCCAGCGACTTAATCCCCAGCCCCACTAGCCCAAAAAACGTTAGCACCCACAGCAGCGACCACGCGAGCGATCGCCCCAATTGCCGATAGCGCTGCCACGCCATAGGACGATTCAGCCATTGCCAAACGCGGTGAAGAGAGGAAGGCGATCGCCCTCGTCGGGGACGACGCTGGCGGGGCAGACCGGGCGACACCAGAACCCTAGGGCGAGTTTTGGTCGTAGGCGACATTGCAGAACGAGAAGTGGGGCGAGAAGTGGGGCGGGAAGCAGCCGTTGCCAACGCAGCTTTGCGGGCGCGGCGGGCACGCTGTGGGGGCGTAAACCGACCCGCTGGAATGTTGGGCGCACCTGGCAGCAGGCGATCGCCCCCTATCCGCTCCTCCACGCGCCCAGTGGGCAGCATCCGCGACTCAGCCCTGCCCTGAAGCGGCTGGCGAACAGTCGAGCGAAAGCTGTTGATGTAAAAAGCGTCTCGATGGGCAGAATCACGCGGTGGTAAGGAGTCTCGCTTCATGAGCAATATCTACAGCGGTATTCAAGAGACGGGACAGCCAGCGACTCAAAATGGGGCGATCGCCCAGGCGGTCGGACGCAGTTGCCAGGGAGCATTCCGTAGAGAGCATTGCGTAGATGGTAGCGAACTCTAGCGGCTCCACTACAAAAAGTTTGCCAGATCGATGTAACGAAGCTGTTACATCTTGAAACCTGGCTCCATCATCTGAAATATAAAGAAAATATTAGAAATCGTGGAAATTCTGAGAAAGCCTGTGAATCTATAAGTAAGCAGACGGGGACAGCGTAATAAAGTCCCTGGACGATAAATCTAGTTGTTAAAGCCAGAGCGTCAGTTTCCGGGTTATGCGGGAGTTGGCGCTCTCTTTTATTGACTTTATTGACTTTATTGACCTTTATTGAACGCGGTGTACGGCTTTCAATCTGCCCTCATTCCCCAGCCCCTTCTTCTAGGTCGGGAGAAGGGGAGCCAGATCTGCGAATTACGGATAGGACTTACGCAGTTGGACGATTTCTCGTAGGCTGCGACCACGAGAAATCGTCCAACACCCAGAAAATTTAATCGCAAGGGCGTAGGTCATAACGGAATTGAGATTACGGAATAATGTTGTGGGAGAGTTCAGGCATGGAATTCCCGCGATCGCGCTTCCAGCCTTCCTCCATAGAGCTTTTCTTATTCCCGCAGTTCTCAAACCATGACTCAAACGGTTTCCCAGCCCGGTTCCCAGCCCGGTTCCCAGCCAGTTTCCCAGTCTGCAATGCAGACAATCGTGGTGAAAATTGGCACCTCCAGTCTGACGCAGCCCGAAACCGGATACCTGGCGATCGCCACCATTGCCAAGCTGGTTGAGGCGCTGTGTCAACTGCGGCGACAGGGGCATCAGGTGATCCTCGTCTCCTCTGGAGCGGTGGGCGTGGGCTGTGCGCGACTGGGAATGACAGAACGCCCTCGCACCATTGCCATGAAGCAGGCCGTGGCAGCCGTGGGGCAGGGGCGGCTAATGCGGGTGTATGATGACTTTTTTTCTTCGCTGGATCAGCCCATTGCCCAGGTGTTGCTGACCCGCAGCGACTTGGTGCAGCGCAGCCGCTATGTCAATGCCTATCGCACCTTTCGGCAATTGCTGAAGCTAGGCGTAATCCCGATCGTGAACGAAAACGACACGCTGGCCGTCGAGGAACTCAAGTTCGGCGACAACGATACGCTGTCGGCGCTGGTGGCGAGTTTGGTAGAAGCAGACTGGCTGTTTTTGCTGACGGATGTGGATCGGCTCTATTCCGCTGATCCACGCTATCACCCAGAGGCGCAGCCCATCAGCCTGGTGGACGACATTGCCGCGCTGGCAGAACAGGTAGAGGTGGGCGATCGCGGCACCAGTTGGGGCACGGGCGGCATGGTGACGAAGATCTCGGCGGCGAAGATTGCGACGGCGGCGGGCGTGCGGACGGTGATTACCGAAGGGCGATCGCCCGACAATATTGCCCAAATCCTCGCCGGAGCCGCCCTCGGCACTCAGTTTGAGCCAGAAAACCAGCCCTTTAATGCCCGCAAGCGCTGGATTGCCCACGGGCTGGTTCCTGCGGGCAAGCTCTATCTAGACAAAGGCGCAGTCAACGCCATTCGACAGGCAGGCAAATCGCTGTTGGCGGCGGGCATCGCCGAAGTGGAGGGCGAATTTCAGCCCCAGGACGCAGTGCAGCTCTGCGACCAGAGCGGTCAGGAAATCGCCCGTGGCATCGTCAACTACAGCAGCGCGGAACTCCAGCAAATTCGCGGTCGCCACTCCGACGACATTCCCAAAATCCTGGGTTATGCAGGCGCAGAAACCGTGGTGCATCGCGACAACCTGGTGCTGAGTAATTAGCTCAATCCCCTCCATCTCAAACTGGGAACAAGCTGGCGATCCACAAACACCCTATCCACAAACACCCAGCTACCAGCTATAAGTAGCCGTGTTCTGCCAAAAAAGCAGGCGTGAGCGAATCAGGTAACGCATCTTCTGTTCCCTGAGCCTCGAATCCCTGAGCCTCGAATGGGGTGGCATCTCCCAACCGGAGAAACTTTTCGACGTACTTGCCCAGGATGTCG
This sequence comes from Leptolyngbya sp. O-77, assembly GCF_001548395.1. NCBI lineage: Bacteria > Bacillati > Cyanobacteriota > Cyanophyceae > Leptolyngbyales > Leptolyngbyaceae > Leptolyngbya > Leptolyngbya sp. O-77. Next base: position 3,038,345 of record NZ_AP017367.1, on the reverse strand, counting down.
CCTTCTAGGTTGACGCGATCGCCCGGCTTAAGGTGCTGCAAGTTCGTTTCAGCATAGGTCAGCGGGATCACTGCCACGGTGAACCAACTGCCTGCCGCGTCGCAATCGGCCACCGTCAGGCTGATGCCGTTGACCGCAATGCTGCCCTTGGGCACAATGTAGCGAGCCACGCGGCGATCGCGCACCGAAAACCGCATCTCCCAGGAGGTTTCCGTAGGGACAGCGGATTCTAAGTAGCCCGCCCCGTCTACGTGCCCCGTCACAAAATGCCCGCCCAGCTTGCTGCCCACCCGCAGAGAGGCTTCCAGGTTTACAGGCATTTCGACATTCCGCCGTCCCAGCGCTGTGCGATCCAGCGTTTCGGGCGACACGGCCGCCACAAAGCCATCCGCCAAACAGCGCATCACCGTCAAGCAAACGCCGTCTACCGCCACGCTGTCCCCTAGTTCCAAATCGCGGAGCAGGCGAGCATCCTTGCAGGTCACTTGCACCTCCGTTTCGCTGAGAGTAGACAGGGTTCCGAGCGTTTGAATCAGTCCAGTGAACACAGCAACATCTCCTTAGAAAAGGGACTGGAGGATCGGGACAGGTTTAACCAACGGGTCACCCTTGTCAAGGGTTGTGCCGTCTGATCTGCCTTCCTTTATCTACACGGTCTTAACCTTACATTTTTTGGAAAACCTTCAGCATTGGGGCTGTCGATTCGTCGGTGCTTCAGGGCATACTGGAGTTCAATCGAACCGTTGAGGAGATGATTTTTTCAGGAAAAACTGATACATTTGAACTAAAACAACCCTGCAATCTACCGTTCAGCGACCTGTGACTCCCTCAAACTTGCGCTGAGCGCTGAAAACTTTGGTTCTAACGTTATAAACCCCGCAACTTCAACCCGACTTAGACCCAACTCTAAGGCTGACCGGATAGCCCCAAAAGCGAATTGAACTCATTAGCTGATCTTGTCATACTGGACTGAGGCTAGGATCTAGGAAGTTGCTTCGATGCTGGCGATCGCAAATTGAGTGATTAAGCCTCAAAAGCTTAAGTCTCAAGATGCGTCACACCATTCTCCTGTAACACTCGGAGGCATCTCAAATATTAGAGGTTTTGATCTGGTTTTGACTGGGTTTTGGCTTCTAGTTTCGTGTCTCAACGACCCGCCTGATCCATTGGGCTTGGTGCTAGGCTATATCAAGCTCAAGGGTTTCACAGATCCAGTCCCCGCCTTTCCATCCCTTTGCTGAACGGATTCTAGAGGCTAGATGAATGATTGAGATGAAAGTCGCTGGAATTGCCCTAGAGGCAGCCTCCCGTAGCCCTTTGGTGCTGCTGCGAGACGCATCCGAACGACGGCAGCTTCCGATCTATATCGCCCACGATCAGGCTCGCGCTATCATGAGCGCGATCGAGAACCAGACTCCGCCCCGTCCCCTCACCCACGATTTGCTGGTCAATATTCTGGATGAATGCGACTTGACGGTTGAGCGGGTTGTCATTCATTCGCTTCAAGACAACACGTTTTACGCCATCCTGACGATTCGCCAGGGCGAAGTCCGCAAAGAAATCGACGCTCGTCCCAGTGATGCGATCGTGATTGCCATCCGCACGCGCAGCCCGATCTGGGTGATGGAGGAGGTCGTTGCCGATGCGTCTTACCCAGTGGACACGGATGCCGACGAAGCAGAGCGCCAGGCCTTCCGCGACTTTCTCTCGAACCTGCGCCCAGAGGATTTCACGCAGCGGGGGCAGTCTAAAAGTAGTGAGGGGTAGTTGTGAGGGATAGCCCAGGCTCTCAGGATTTTGGATTTTGGATTTTGGGAGTTTGGTGAAAGAACTGGAGGGTTAAGTTGGGCGATCGCCCCTTGCCCTTATTTTTTTTGCCCCAATCTCTTTGCCCTCAATTTTTTGCCCTATTCGTTTGCAGGTCGAGTGGCTCGCCAGATCCACCAGCCCGCGATGCAAAGCGTAACATTGCCCAGAACGGTCGTCGCCGCCTGCACCGTCACCAGCCACTCCAACTGGGGCGCATTGTCGAAAAAGTGCCAGGTGCAGGCACACATGGCGCTGATCAGCACAGGCAGCATTCCCCAGGAGAGCGATCGCCAGGCGGGCTGCTGCGACACGTCAGCATAGACCCACACCAGCCAGATGGCGGCGATCCACTCCACCACGCTTGAAATATGAATGATCCAGGTGGGAATTGAGAGGGCGTGCATAGGCAGAACCGGGGACAACTCGTGGCATGATTTTTGGGGGAACAGAAGGGAAGAGGGAAGAACGAAGAGGGAAGAACGAAGAGGGAAGAGGGAAGAGCGAAAGTCTAAGGTTCAGTATAAACAATCCATGCGGGCGGTTTTGTGTGGCTACTATGGCAAGGGGAATGGCGGCGACGAGGCGCTGCTGGCGACGCTGTTGCAAATGCTGCCGCCCCAGGTAACGCCGCTGGTGCTGTCGGGCGATCCGGCGGAGACGGCAACTCGGTTTGGGGTGGAGGCGTGCGATCGCATGAATGCCGCACAAGTTCTGCAAGCACTCCGTCGGTCGGATGCCTTTATCTGGGGCGGCGGCAGTCTCATGCAAGATGCGACCAGCGCCGTGAATCCCTGGTATTATGGCGGGCTAATGCTGACTGCCCAGCGCCTGGGGCTAAAAACCATTGCCTGGGCCCAGGGCGTGGGGCCGCTGCATCGTGCGCCCAGTCGGTGGCTGGCCCGGCGAGCGTTTACTGGATGTCAGGGCGTGAGTGTGCGCGATCGCCCCTCTGCGGAACTGCTCACCGCCTGGGATATACCTGTAACATTGGCTCCCGACCCGGTGTGGGTGTTGCAGGGTCGCCCGGTGCCGGGGCTGTGGGATTTGCCCGCGCCGCGAGTGGCCGTTGCCCTGCGCCCCCATGTGGCGTTGACCGAGGCCCGATTGCACAGGCTGGGCCGGGCCCTGGCGATGTTTCAGCAGGCAACCCAGACCCACGTACTGCTGGTTCCGTTCCAACCCGTGCAAGATGGGGCGATCGCCCAAACGCTGCATACTTATCTGCCCGACCACAGCACCGTTCTGACGCTCACTGACCCGCTCCAGCTTGCCGGGCTGTTTCAAGGCGTGGAACTGGCGATCGCCATGCGTCTGCACGGTCTGATCATGGCCGCCGCCCATCAGTGCCGCTGCTTTGCCATTAGCTACGACCCCAAAGTCAGCCGCCTGATGGACGAATATCAGCTTCCGGGCTGGGAACTGGATCAAATTCCCGACGATGCTGCGGCCATCAGCCACACCTGGATCGATCTCTACGCCAACGGAGACGGACTTTCTGCCGACCAACTCGCTGCCATTGGCGATCGCGCCGCCATCCACCGCGACCTGCTCGCCCAGCTCCTCTGATATCCAAGTCTCGACTTTAGATTTGCGATTTTGGATTTTGGATTTGCGATTTTGGATTTTGCACCAACCTCCCAATCCAAATTTTCCCTCTTCGTTCTTCCTTCTTCCCTCTTCGTTCTTCCTTCTTCACCCACCCCCCCAAACCTGCCACGCCAGCCCCAGCAGCCCGCCTAGCCCGATGTAATAGAGTGAAGGCAGCAGCAGCTTGCGGATAATCGAGCCTTCGCGCCCCAGCAGCCCAACGGTGGCAGCAGCGGCGACAATATTGGACACGCAGATCATGTTGCCGGCCGACGCGCCAACGCACTGAAGCGCCAGAACCAGCGTGGTGGAAAGGCTGAGCTGATCCGCTACGCCAAACTGGAATAGCGAAAACATCATATTGCTGACGGTAACGCTGCCTGCGACAAACGCGCCGATCAGCCCCACCAGCGGAGCAAACAGGGGCCAGCTTTGTCCGGCGATCGCCGACATGGTGTCCGCCAGGGTGAGGGGCATACTGGCTAGCCCACTGTCGTTTGTACCAGAGTTGATGAATACCCGCGCCATCAGCACGGCTGCGCCCAGCGCCAGCGTCACCTTGCGAATGACGGGCAGCGCCTCGGCGATCGCCCCCCGCAAGTCTACGGGCTTCATCTGGTGCAGGAAGTAGGTGATGCCCACCACCGCCAGCAAAATCGTCGGCGGCAGATAGAGCGGCAAAATCGTCGCCGTCAGCGGAGTACCCAAAATTTCTGGCCAGCGAATCTGCACGGCGCGGAGGGCAGATTGCACAGGCGGCACTACCCGCGAAATTACCAGCAGCAGCCCCACCAGCACGTAGGGCAACCAAGCTTTGGTGCGATTCATCAGGGGGCGATCGCCCGTTAGCTGCGGCGTGGTGCTGCCCTGCCACGAATCGTCCCATTGCTCCCTCGGTGGAAAGTCCCAGGACTCTGGCGGCAATAGCCAGCCCGCCCGCGCCATAGGAACGACGATCGCCAGCCCCAGCAGCCCGCCGATGATCGTGGGAAACTCTGGCCCCAGCACCCGCGCTGTCAGCGCGTAGGGCACGGTGAAGGCCAGCCCCGCAAACAGCGCAAACTTCCACGCCGCCAACCCCTGACGAATCGAGGGGCGATCGCCAAAAAAGACCGTCAGCATAATGCAAAGAATCAGCGGAATCAATGTGCCGACGATGCCATGCAGTGTGCCCGCAACGGTTCCGATCGCCTTGAGATATTGCGGATAGCTCAGCCCCAGCGCGGCGGCCTGCGCCTGCACCGCTTCTACCCCTGCCAGCCCCGCGTCGATGCCGATCAGCACGGGCGTACCCACCGCGCCAAAGGTAGACGGCGTACTCTGGATAATCAGCGCTGCCAGCACCGCCGCCATCGCCGGAAAGCCAATGGCCACCAGCAGCGGTACGCAGATCACCGCTGGCGTGCCAAAGCCCGATGCCCCTTCGATAAAGCTGCCAAAGAGCCACGCAATGATGATCACCTGCACCCGGCGATCGCCCGAAATTGACAGCAGGCTCCGCCGAATCGCCTGAATCGCGCCCGATGCCTGCAACGTATTCAGCAGCAGCACCGCCCCAAACACGATGTAGAGAATTTCCAGCGCAATAAACAAGCCCTGGATACTAGAAGCCCGCCACACCCAAACCCGGTGGAACGCGCCCAGATCCAGAGGGCGATCGCCACCGTTACCAGGTAGGCGATCGGCATGGCCCGTCCCGCAGACAGCCGTGCCCCCAACAGCAGCACAAACACCGTCAGAATCGGCAGCGCGGCGAATAAAAAATGCAGCACAAGATTTAGGAAAGCAAACAGTTTGGATGCTTTTTTCCTAGAGCATATTCCGCTGCCTGTCTAGGAACTGCGATACACTCTCGCGCTGTCGCCCGTGCTGAGCGATTGGGCTGAACGGCTGCGCCCAACTTCGGGAATTTGGGAAGTTATTCAGGAGGCAAATCGCCAAAGCGATCGCGGTACTGAGCTAGCAGCGCCTCAGCCGCCTCTCGCCGCTGCTGTTCCGCCAGTCGCTGCTGCTGCTCTGCCAGGGCCGATTCCTCTGGCGTAGGCACGAGTTCGCCCTCTGGTGTAAAAAACCGGAGTTGCCCCGCCACTACGCCTAGCCAGAGCTGCAACTGCTGGCTCCACAGGTGTCCCTGTGCATTGGGCGGCAAGTCTTGATACGCCCCATCCACCAAATGGAAGCCCTGAAATTCCTGCGTGTTTGGGTCAAACCAGAAATAGTCTGGCGTGCGGAAGGTGTCTTGATAAATTTGCTTCTTTAAGCTCCGGTCGGTGCTGGCGGTGGACGGCGACAATAGCTCGATAATCACGTTGGGATACTTGCCGTCCTCTTCCCCACACCACCCAGCTTTTGCGGGGACGTTTTTCTGCACCCAGCACCCACAAAGAAATCTGGGGCCGCGAAAATCCTTCGATTTGGTCTGATTTGGGCTGTAATAGATCGTGAGATTGCCAGAAGCGTAAAAATCCTGGCGATCGCGCCAAAACCAGTCCAGACACTTGATCAGCAGCAGCATTTGCTGCAAATGAAAATCGGTTTCCAAAGGAGGCTCGTCGCTGTAGAGGTCGCCCGGTGGAAAGGTCACACCATCCGCCTGCGCCTGCTCATAGAAAGAAGCCTCGAAAGAAGCCTCAGCATCCAAAGCCGAGGCCGCTTCGGGTGCAGGTTGGGTGGCAGGAGTCGCTGGGACAGACATGGGAATTAATCTTTCCAATGCGTTTTGTCTTAGTCTAGCGAAGAAGGTTCGCAGAGCAGATCGAGGGCAGGGCGATCGCCCCAAATCCACCAGTAAGCCGCTAGCCTTAGGTGAGGAAGGCGTTTTGCGATAAGGCGATGATGGGATGAGGTGATGATGGGATGAGGCGATGATGGGATGAGGCGATGATGAGTCTGCGCCGCCCATTTAGCCCGCCACCCCATCACTCCATCACCCCACCACCCCCTCTCTCCTTCTAGGGTGTGTTTTCAAAGTGTCCAAAAAGGTCGATTTTTCATGTGTGTCGCGCATAAAAAAATCAACTTTATAAAACAGAGCCTAACCCCCAACCCCTAACCCCCAACCCCTAACCCCTAACCCCTTCTCTGTGTCTACTCCCGAAGCGCTCCGCCATCTGCTCAACGCCGTTGCCCAGGGCCAGGTCAGCCCCGATACGGCGCTCGAAAAGCTGAAATATTTCGACTTTGAACCCGTTGAAGATTTCGCCAAAATTGACCACCATCGGGCGCTGCGGACAGGCTTTCCCGAAGCTATCTGGGGCCCTGGCAAAACGCCGGAGCAAATCGCCCAGATTATGCAAACCATGCGCCAGCGCAGCCGCGTGGTGATGGCGACGCGCATCGAGCCAGCGGTGTATGACCAAGTGCGATCGCTCGTGCCGGACGCAGTGTATTACCCAATGGCGCGAATTTGTGCGATCGCCCCCCTCACGCTCACACCTGTCCATCCCGGCACGATCACGCTCCTGTCGGCGGGTACAGCAGATCTCCCTGTGGCCGAGGAAGCAGCCATTACGGCAGAACTTTCTGGGTTTCGGGTACAGCGGCTGTGGGACGTGGGCGTAGCGGGCATCCATCGGCTGCTGAACAATCGCCATTTTGTGCAAACGGCGGACGTGCTGATTGTGGTGGCGGGCATGGAAGGGGCGCTGCCCAGCGTGGTGGCGGGGCTGGCGGATTGTCCTGTGATCGCCGTGCCCACCAGCGTTGGCTATGGAGCCAGCTTCGACGGGCTGGCGGCCTTGCTGACCATGCTCAATTCCTGTGCGGCAGGCATCGGCGTGGTGAACATCGACAATGGCTTTGGGGCAGCGGTGCTGGCAGGGCAAATCCTGCGGACTGCATCACGGATTACCGTTGAATCTAACTCCCCAAAGGAGTACCCTATCTAAGTCATCTCCAAGTGCTGCTATGTCTGCTACACCCTGTCATATCCTGATCGAGGGCAGCCCGATTGTCATCTACGCCAGCCGGAATGGCACACCTGAGCGACTCCTGCCGATCTTGAGGCCCTTTTTAGAAACCTTTTGGCAGGAGCGGGGTCTGGTGGGCGAACAGAGTGACACGCCTGCTTGCCTGGTCGCGCAAGTGATTGTGCGGTTAGGGTTTGAGTTTTGTGAAGATGATTTCTCGAACCTGAAAGCCAGCACCGAGTTTGACCCGACGGTGGAATATTTATACGAAATTCGGGGCGATCGCACCCTTCACATTTGGGTGGCCGATGAAGCCTATCGACAGCAGCCCCAACTCGGATTAGCGGGCTGTCGGGCACTTGTCGAGCAGGCCGCGCCATAGGCTTGAAACGGGTTGCGAAGCCGAAGGTTCGCGCCTATAGCTCGTCCAACTCAGCCAGCGCTGCTTCCGACAGTTCTGTAATTTCCTCTGGGGTCAGCGAGTCATCGTCTGCCATTAGGTCTGAAAGCACCTGTTCCATCTGCTCCAGGTCTTCTGTTGCATCCATGCTGTGCTTGATCTGGGAAAACACGCGATAAGCGTCAAGGGTGGCAGGGTTAATCTCTTTCTGTCGCCCGCTGCCCTGACTGCTCATGTCTACCAGGTTAAATTCGATATTTTCAGCGTAGATCGCCATCGTAATATCGAAAATCTCGAAAAAGTTGATGACCCAGCGGCACTCGTCCTCTGGATAGGCTTTATAAAACTGCACCAGATCGGCGATGCGGGCTTCTAGATGGGTGCGGGCATAGGGACAGATCAGCACAATCTTGAGCAGCACCACGACCAGCGTCAGCGGGTTGCCGTCCATCAGCAGTTGCACGAACAGCGGGGATGGGTCTTGCTGGTTTTCGGTGGTGAGGTAGCTGATGACGCGATTGGCAGTGCGGAGCAGCAGGGCATCGTCAATCGGCTTGTCGTGATGAATGACATACAAGGCATCTAGCTTTTCTGCCACCTGTGCGTTGAGCGATCGCGCTTGTTCCCGTGATGCCGATGAAAACACCAGATACTTCTTCAGACTTTCTTTGAACTCTCGATAGCAGAGTCCCCTTGTCTGATTTAAGAAAATATGCGCTAAGTTAGCGTAGCTAAAGTTGCCCCGCTTCGCCACGATCATTTTCACCAGGCGCAGCACGTCGTCGCCCATGATGGTGGGGTTTTTGGGCTTCAGCGCAGGAATGGTATTGCTCTGCGATCGCGCTGTGTACATGGCCAGCTCAAACTTAAATCGTTCCTTAAGCTGTTTGGACAGGGTGCGGGCGGCGTTGCGCTGTTCGATGGGGTTGTTCAGGTCGATGTACTGCGGCACCAGCAGATAGGAGGTGTAGCGGTCTGACCAGTGCTTCCGCTGATCGTCGTAGCGCGAGGCAAATAGCTTTAGCTCCTGAAAATCTTCGCTGTCTACAAAATTCTTCAGCCAGCCGCGCAGCCGCCGCAGCGTGGGCGACATGGTGGGCTTGTCGAGAATGGGGTCATAGAAAAGCTGCACCAGCCCCCGAATTGAGTCGTGGTTGCGGCTGAGATCCCAGTTATTAATCAGAATGTAGCAGGAGCGCTTGAGCGTGTTGCGAAACTCGGTTTCCTGATTGGCAAAGACAATCTCGTAGAGCGAGGGCAGCGTATGGGAGCTAATCGTGTTGACGTGGTGAATGAAGAGATGCCGAAACTCTGCCAGAACTTCTTCCGGCGACCACTCCTTCACAATTTCTAGCAGGTAGTTGTAAATTACTTCCTGCGCTTTTGGAATGTTCCGCTGAAAACGATTGGCTCGTCCTCGTGGCTGCGGTTGATAGCCCTCGTTCAGTTTTTCCACAACCATCTAAAATGCTCAGTTGAAACTAGAAACTGCGGTCGGCGGGTCTGGTTCTTCAAAATCGAGTGGCGATCGCCCTGATGGGCTAGGCGCGGCTTGGCGAACGGGCTGGCAAGTTGTCTACTTCATGGGGGGAATACAAGAGAAAGTGTGCAGTTTACGAACAGTGGCACAAGAGTCACCCGCCGTGGTCAGCCATTCAGGTGAGTAGAGCGATCGCTAATGTGCCTATGTGGCGCTGTCTGAACTGAGGGATAGCTCCTCTCAAGCGGGCGATTCAGGAGGGCGATCGCCAGTCGTCTCGGTTACTAGGGTCACTCCCCATTCACCAGCCACAGGTTGCCAGAATTGCCAGAATTTATTGGCAGCTAGCGTCTTCCTATGCAGCGCTCCCCTCCATGCAGTGACCCTCCATGCAGTGACCCTCCATGCAGTGACCCTCCATGCAGTGACCCTCCATGCAGTGATCCTCCATGCAAAGCCTCTCTGATACCCTGATACAACGCTTCCTCTTTTTCCCTGATGCTTCACAGTTGAACTGTTCTGGTCACACGCCAGACAGCCCATAGAGACAGCATTAATAGAGACAGCATTAATAGTCTGGGAGAATTTTGCAGAGAGCCTTGCAATGGCTGAAGGTCATGCAAGGCTCCAATTATAGCGAGCGTCCCAAGGGGGCTAATACTGGACGATAGAGGGAATCAGGCAAAAATGATAGAGCTTTGCATACTCTTTACAGAGTTTAACCTGGATCACTCACTGAGGGGTTCCGCCCATTGTTCTATTTGTCGTGCGATGTTTTACTATTCTTTTTCTTTCTTTTGCTTTCTTGTAGGGATTACCATGCCTGCCCCAATCTAAATGCTTCTGAATTTGACGGGTTTTGATACGGTCTACCAGTCTATTTACCAGTAAATCCCCTATCAGGGAATCGCCCAAAAGTTTTATTTATAAACCTAATCGACTGGTTTTTATTGAATTCAAGCCACTATGAATGTTCCCGATTACACTCCGTCGTTGGTGGGCGATTCCCGTAGGGATCGCTTCGCGCATCACCTGCGTCGGCAAACCCAGCGCAACTGCCTGGTGGATTGGTGTGCCACAGCAGGCGACCCCAGCCATGCCCTCGACCCTGCAACCTGGAAGACCTGGGGCAAGATTCCGCTGAATGCCAAGGGACATATTCCCTGGACGAAAGGACGGCAGGTGTTGTGGCTGGCGCAGGAAATCGTCGTGCCCGATGCGCTAGAGGCATATCCGCTGGCAGGGCTGACACTGCGGCTGGCGCTAACCTGGTGGGCGGAGGACGCGCAGATTTTTGTAGATGGGCAGTGGGTGCAGGCGGGCGATCTGTTTGATTGCATGGCGCGGATTGTGCTGCGGGAGCAGGTGCAGCCAGGAGAGCGGATTCCGGTGGCGCTGCGGCTGGTCAGTCCGGGGCATGATGACGGGGCGCTGGTGCGATCGCGCTGTCTGTACGAACGCCCTGATTACGGCATGGAGCCGTGCCCAGAGCCAGGTTTCGTCGCCGATGAGCTGGACGTGGTGCAGCATTACGTCACAACCTTTGCGCCAGAGCGATGGGCAGACCTGGCGCAGGCAATTGCCCCGTTCGACTGGAGCCAGCTTGCCGATAGAGCCGCCTTTGACCAGGCGCTCTGCGACCTGCGACAGCGGCTGTTGCCCTTTGGCGAAGGGATTCGGCAGCGACAGATTTCGCTGCTGGGACACGCGCACCTGGATCTGGCCTGGCTATGGCCTGTCGCAGACACTTGGGACGCAGCCGAGCGCACCTTCAAATCCGTGTTGCAGCTCCAGGCAGAGTTTCCAGAGCTGATCTTTACGCACTCGTCGCCCGCGCTCTATGCCTGGATCGAAGCACATCGTCCGGCACTGTTCGACGCGATTCGGGCGCAGGTGGCGGCGGGGCGCTGGGAAGTGGCCGCCGGGCTATGGGTAGAACCGGAACTCAATCTGATCAGCGCCGAGTCGATCGCCCGCCAGATTCTCTACGGCCAGCGCTATGTGAAAGAGAAATTTGGGCGCGTCAGTGCGATCGCCTGGCTACCCGACACTTTTGGCTTTTGCTGGCAGTTGCCGCAGTTTTTGCGCCAGGGCGACGTGGAATTTTTCGTCACCCAAAAGCTGCGCTGGAACGACACCAACGAGTTTCCCCACGAAGCCTTTTGGTGGGAAGCGCCTGACGGCAGCCGCATTTTTAGTCTGCACTCTGCGCCCATCGGCGAAGGCATCGACCCCCTCAAAATGGCCCGCTACGCCACCCAGTTTGAGCAAAAAACGGGCTATCCCCACGCCCTCTGGCTCATCGGCGTGGGCGACCACGGCGGCGGCCCCACCCGCGATATGCTGCACCTGGCCCGGCGCTGGGGGCGATCGCCCGTCTTCCCCCGGCTCCAGTTCTCCACCGCGCAGGCCTATTTGGAAGGGGTCAGGGGTCAGGGGTCAGGGAGTGTTGGAGTGATGGAGTATTGGAGTGATGAGGAGATGATTAGATTAGGGGACGAGCTTCCCAACACCCCGTCACCCCGTCACCCCGTCACCCCGTCACCCCAACACCCCCTCTGGCAAACCGACCTCTACCTCGAATTCCACCGGGGCTGCTACACCACTCATGCCGACCAGAAATGGTGGAATCGCCGCTGCGAGGAGGCGCTGTATGAGGCGGAGCTGTGGGCTTCGATGGCGACGTTGGCGCTGGGAATGCCGTATCCGGCGGCAGATCTGGAAGCTGCCTGGAAAAAGGTGTTGTTCAACCAGTTTCACGACATTTTGCCGGGGTCGGCGATTCCTGAAGTGTACATGGATGCCGATCGGGAGTGGGCGGCGGCGGCGAGTTGCGCTGGGGGTTTGATTGACAAAGCGTTGGGGGCGATTGCCCATCGCGTCGCTCTGCCGCCCCCGCCCCATCCCCAGGCAAAGGCGGTGCTGGTGTTTAATCCGCTGAGCTGGATGCGCTCGGAAGTGGTGAGAGTGTCTGGGATTTTAGATTTTGGGATTTTGGATTTTGGGCAAGATCGAAAATCTAAAATCGGCTGGAAAGTTTATGGGCTGGATGGACGGGCAATCGCCACCCAGCTTGTGCCGACTGAACGGGACGGAACGATTGATTGGGACATCGCATTTCGAGCCGAAAGCATTCCGGCGCTGGGCTATGCCTGCTTTTGGCTGTTGCCCGCTGAGCCGGAATCTTTACCAGAGGTGCTGCCGCAGCCGCCAGAGCCGTTTGTGCTGGAAAATGAGCGGCTGCGGGTGACAGTTGACCCGGCTACGGGCAATCTGGCTAGCGTGTTCGATAAGGCGCAGCAGCGGGAGGTGCTGGCGGGGCCGGGCAATCAGCTTCAGGCGTTTCAAGATGGTGGGCAATATTGGGATGCCTGGAATATCGACCCGGCTTACGAAAGCTATCCCTTGCCGCCGCCGCAGCTTGAGGCGATTCGCTGGGTGAACAATGGGGCGATCGCCCAGATGGTGGAAGTCGTGCGATCGCTCGGTCGGTCTACATTTCGCCAGCGCTACGAGTTACAGGCTGGGTCGCCCCTGCTGCAAGTTCATACATCGGTCGATTGGCAAGAGCGCCATGTCTTAGTGAAAGCAGCGTTTCCGCTCAACCTGACGGCTGATTTCCTGACTTGTGAAATTCCTGGCGGTGCAATTCGGCGGCCCACTCAGCCCCAAAATCCCGTCGAGGCGGCGCAGTGGGAAGTGCCCGCTCTACGCTGGGCCGACCTGACAAATTCAGATCCGTTGAACGACTCAGTTTATGGTGTGAGTCTACTCAGCAACGGCAAGCACGGCTACGACAGCCGCCCCAGCCAGATTCGCCTGACGCTGCTGCGCGGGGCAGCCTGGCCAAACCCCGCCGCCGATGTAGGGCATCATGAATTTACCTACGCGCTGTATGTCCACGCAGGCGACTGGCAAACTGCCGGAACCGTTCGGCGGGGCTACGAGCAAAACCAGCCGCTGCGGGTGCGCGTGGTTGACCCGGCTGCTGCGTCGTCGCTACCTGTCTTGCCGCCGCGTGCCTCATTGATCCACCTGGATACAGGCTCTGCCATAGTCAGCGCTTTCAAGCCAGCAGAGGACGGCTCTGGTGAGTGGATTTTGCGGTGCTACGAGTCGCAGGGAAAGGCGGGAGAAATTCGCTTTGCTGAGGAGGGCGTTTCTGAGAGTAGAGCGATCGCCCAGGTTGCCCGCGTTTCACTCGGAAACTTGCTCGAAACTGCGGACACTGTAAAAAATGCCGAGGGGGCGATCGCCCTCCAGCCGTGGCAGGTTCTTACCCTCCGTCTGACGCTCCAGCCTGCGCCCAAGCCCTAATCTTCATGGTCTTCAAAGGGGTCGTCTAACTGCTTAGACGGCGGGCCAAAGGAGGTATAGATCGCGGCTCCGGTGATGCCGATCAGGATCGCGGTAACGGAAATACTAAGAACTGTTGCAGAGTCCATGAGTCGATCTAATTTATGAGTCACATTCCCCTAGAATATTACATAAAGTTAAATTTAACGATTGCTTGCAGGTAACCCATGGCACAACGCACTCGCTTGGGAGATATCCTTCGCCCCTTGAATTCCGAATACGGTAAGGTGGCTCCCGGTTGGGGCACAACCCCGCTGATGGGAGTTTTCATGGTGCTGTTTCTCGTATTTCTGCTGATTATTTTGCAGATTTACAACTCCTCGCTGATTTTAGAAGATGTGAACGTAGACTGGCGCAGTCTTGGCGGCTAGTTTTAAGATCACGCTCGATTATGAGAAAGCCCCGGTCATGCCAGGGCTTTTTTTCCATGTTTAGCTGATTGTTTGTCTTGATTGTTTGTCTTAGGCGCGGCAAGCGCTGCCGTCCAGTCAACTGCGGCGCTACACTAAATTGCGGTCGGTCAGGATTTCGTAGCCTGTTTCCGTCACCAGCACCGTATGCTCAAACTGAGCAGACAGAGCGCGATCGCACGTTACCACCGTCCAGCGATCGCCCAGCACCCGCGTCAGCTTCGACCCCGCGTTCACAATCGGCTCGATTGCCAGCGTCATGCCGGCCCGCAGCTTCACATTCGGCATCTGGTGCGTGCGGAAATTAAACACTGATGGCTCTTCGTGTAGGTTTCGCCCCACGCCGTGCCCCGTGTAATCTTCCACCACGCTAAAGCCATTGGCCTTGACATGATCTTCAATCGCGCCCGCCATGTCGAGCAAAAAGGCCCCAGCTTTGACTTGCTCAATGCCTTTGTAGAGGGCTTCTTCAGCCACGCGGATCAGCTTTTCGGCGGCAGGCGACACCTTGCCCACCCCAATCGTGATGCAAGAATCGCCGTGATAGCCTTCAAAATATGCGCCCGTATCCACCTTCAGCACGTCGCCCTGGCGGATCGTCTTGCGGCGGCTGGGAATGCCATGCACAACTTCGTTGTTAATGCAGGCACAAATCGATCCTGGAAACCCGTGATAGCCCTTGAAGCTAGGCGTTGCGCCCATTTCCCGAATGCGCTTTTCGGCATAGGCATCCAGGTCGGCCGTTGTCATCCCCGGCTGCACCATTTCCGAAATTTCCTTCAGCACCGTCGCCACAATCCGCGCCGCCTGCCGCATGATTTCGATTTCACGGGCGGACTTGATTTCGACGCTGCGGCTTTGCTTGCGGACGCGGGGCGAGTTGATGGCTTGCGGGAGGAGGTCGGTGAGAATGTTCATTAAATCCGGAGGTGCAGGGGTAGAAGTCGCTGGAAGCGCTTGCTGAAAACGCTCGATATGGAGGGCGCGATAGAGGGCGTGAAAGCCCTTATCTAAGTTACCTCAAGTATTCCCATCTAGGGGATGATTCGGTTGGGTTCGACCATCCTGCTGCGGATTGTCCAGCCGGTCGCGGTTTGGCCGGTTCAGGTCGCTGCCGCCGCCACAATCTCCTGGAGCCGTTCTCGAAATTCGCCCTTGGGATGTGCGCCTTTGACTTCGCCCAAGATTTTGAACTCGCCTTCAGGCTCCTGGCAAATAATGTAGGTTGGCCAGCCCATGCCTTCCTTATCGGGATATTGTGCCAGGAGGATCTTGCGGTATTTGCGGTAGGTGGCAGTGTCTTGCATTTTCACATCGACAAATGCCAGCCCCAGTTCCGTTGCCACCTTCTGGTCATAGAACGACATTTTGTGGCAAAGTCCGCAGTCTTCGGAGGAGAACTTAATCACCGTGGGATTCATAGCAGGGGTTTACCAAATGTTGAGACAAAAGTGTGACTAATAGACTGGCAGGCTGGCCCAAGTCTTGAAAAGAGTTTGCAATGGATTGTCACGTCTGGAACGAGTGCGGCAAAACCTCTGCAAAATCTCTAAGGTATCAGCCTTAAGGCTTTGAGGAACTGTCCCTGGCGGTTGACGTAGCGCCACTGGTTGCCGAGCTTGACGCGGGCCCAGCCTTCCGAAAAGGCAGCAGCATCGTCGAATTGGGGGTCGATGATCCAGGCTCCGGAGGGGTCGATGTAGCCGTAGCGATCGCCCTGTTTGACGGCGGCCAGCCCTTCCGAAAAGTCGGCGGCATAGTCAAACTGAGGGGCGATCGCCATTTGTCCTTGGCGGTCGATGTAGCCCCACTTCGCGCCCACCAGCACCGCCGCCCGCCCTTCGGCAAAATCTGATGCAAAGCTAAACTGGGGGGCGATCGCCCGATTTCCTTGCAAGTCGATAAAGCCCCAGTCGCCACCCTGCCGAACCCGCGCCCGCCCGTCCATAAATCGAAACGCCCCGTCAAACTGTGGCTCGATGACGACTGTTCCTGCGGGGTCAATATAGCCCCAGCGACCGCCCTGCCGCACTGCTGCCCGCCCTTGAGACAGTCGCCACGCATCTTCAAACTGGGGATCGATGACCAGTTTTCCCGTCGGCGCGATAAATCCATAGCGCTCGCCCAGCTTGACCGCTGCCAGCCCTTCGGCAAAGCTCCCTGCCAGGCTAAATTGTGGCTCGATTGCTAATTCTCCAGCAGGATTGATATAGCCGTAGCGAGTGCCAGAGCGAATCGCCGCCAGCCCGCCTGAAAAAGAAGCTGCACCCAGATATTGCGGCGGAATAATGACTTCGCCAGCCCGGTTCATATAGCCATAGACCCCGTTTGCCTTGACCAGCGCCAGGTCTTCGGAAAAGTCGGCGGCCCCGTCCATGTTGGGATCGACGGCGATCGCCACGTTACCCGTCAGGTCGATAAACAACAGGCGATCGCCCTGGCGCACCATCGCCAGCCCTTCGGAAAAATCGGAAGCCTGGTCAAAGGAAAGCTCCGCGTCAGATTGGGCCAGGGTTTGGGAATCGGTCATGGCAGTGTCAGAAGACAAAACAGGGGTCAGAGCAAGATTCTGAACAAGATTTTCAGGACTGCGAGAACGAGAAGCACTATCCCAGCAACAGCCCTCCAGCAGGAGCAAGGTGGAGGCGATCGCAGCAATGTAAAAAAAGCTTGGCATGAGCTTGGGAAAATTGACTAGGAGATGTGGCGGAATGACTAGATGAATGGCTGAGGACAGGAACAAATAGACCTAAAGATCCCTAAGATACGTAATCTCGGTGACGAATGTTTGAGAATTGAAGAAGATGCTGAGGCTAGAGAAATCACGGAAGGGGGCGAGAACCTAGGTGACTGCTAAGATGGCTGCGACCCCTGTTGACGAAATCCCGCCGAGTATCCGATGGTATGTGTAAAGAAATCATGAACTAGCTTTACCAAATTTAAAGCCTTTATGAAGTTGCTGATTTACTTGCGGATACTTAACGGTTTTTCAGGATGGCTAGGTAAGGGTGGGTTAGATTTTGCTTGTCCAGAATTGTTTGAACCTAAAGTTTAGATTTTGCTCATAGTCGGAGTTTATGCTGGCTTCATACTAGGCAGGATTCTAAACCTGAGTTTATGAAGTGACTGAGAAAAGAAAATCTATTCTGAGCTTTGTAACGTGTTAGCTATAAACCTAGCAGCGTTTTTGGGAGTGTTGGTTAAACGTTCACGACTTCTGTCTAAGCCTTGTATCTAAGCCTCGTAACTGGGTGTGGGGATAGCTTCCTGTTCGTTGAGTGTTCGTGAGTCTGCTTGAGCGACCTGATTTCATTGCCCCTTTGCTTCGGCAGCATTTTCGACCGAGTAAACGAGAAAATTCTTCAGGGAAGAAGTCTATGGCAGAGTATCCTGATGTTCCGGTTGCCCCCTCACCTTCCTTGCAGGCTGCGCTTGCTGCATTGGAAGCCGAAGGTGAAATGGACGCTAGACCAGAAACTGAGCTAATCGAAACGAGCTTTTCTGAGCCTGTGCCCTGTGCTACGTTTGAGGCTCGTTCGCTAGGCGTAGCTGCTGGTTCGGAGCTAGCTGCTGCGCGATCGCCCGCCGTTCACGAAGCCCTGGACGTTGAGCTAGATTTCGACGAACTGCAAACCTTTGAGACGGTGGATACCCAGTTTCGCCATTTGGGGGTGACGTTTGCCAATGCGATCGCCCTTGTGCCCTCCAATCCAGCCTTTCCGTCCCACAGTGGGCAGCTCGTGCTGATGGGTTGTCCTAAGGGGGGCTGGCTAGAGGCGACCTTTGACCAGCCCGTGCAGCGCGTCAGCGGACACATTACCAGCTCTCGCCCGACCGTGATGGCAGCGTTTGACGAACACAACCGTCCCGTTGCCCAAGCCCAGACCCCAGCCGCCAACCTGGCAGGCTCCGACTCCAGCCAAACGCCGAATTTGGAGATGACGCTGACGGCCCGCCGGATTTCCCGCGTCACCTTCTACACCTTTGATGGACAATTGACCTTAGGCGCATTCAGCTTCGCACAGTCTGACCGACGCGCATCCTGACCCTATCTCTCAGCGTTCTGCTTAGTTTTCAGATCGGAGAGTGGTTTCAGAGATTGGCAGCGGATTGACTCTGACAGATTCAGCAGAAATGCGCTGCTAGAGTTAAATTGCCAAATTCTGAAGCCAAATTCTGACGCTTGATGAATCCCTACTCCCTGCTGGCTCAAACGACCCGCGAGCGAGTCAGCGATGGGGCGATCGCCCCGCTCCTGGCAGGTTGTGACGCTGCCTCGCAAGTCCTAGTGCTAATCTGGTCGCAACTGGGCGACTTTGACAGTCTGGAATATGCCTGGTGGATTCAGCGGCAGGCGGCGCAGCTTCAGGCGGCGGGAATCGCGGTACGGGCCGTCGGCATTGGCGATCGCCCATCAGGGCAAAAGTTCTGCGACTACACGGGCTTTCCGTCGGAGCATCTCTTTGTCGATCCCAACGCATCGCTACACCAAGCGCTGGGATTGTATCGTGGACTGTCTCTCAAGCTGCCCGGACTCTCGCCAGGGCAAAATAGCTGGCTCAACCTGATGCTGATGTGCGCGGGGATCGGCAGTCCAGGCACGCTGGCGGAGGTGTTTCGCGGCTATCGGGGCGATCGCACTGCGCCCCAGCTCATTGCCGACGACGAAGAAATTCAGGCGTTTCCCTTACCACCCCTCAAAGGTTCCTTCTTTCGCTGGGCAGGCGGTCGCGGCTTCCAGCGCCCGTTCGAGCTAGCCACCCTGCGCCTGCGAAACATGGGCGAAGTGCTGCGCCACTGGAAGACCTACGTGCCCGATGCCGCCTATCTCACCCAGCGCGGCGCAACGTTTTTGTTCGACGCTCAGGGCGAACTACTCTACGAACATCGCGATCGCGCCATTTTGGGCTTCGCCGAAACCATGAGCAACCCGCTCCAGTTTCTCCAACTGTGAGCCTTGCAAGCCCCCGAATGAGTCCTCCAAAATCCCAAAAATCCCCAATCTAAAATCCAAAATCGCCCCCCAGGAGCCTCCCCATGCTGCCCATTCGGGTGTCTTCCACCGGATCTCACTATCAGCAGCAGATCGGCATTCGCCAGTTCCAGTTTGCCGCCGATGAACCCATCGAAGTCGGTGGCGCAGACACCGGCCCCACCCCGACCGAATACGTCCTGGCAGGGCTAGGCGCGTGCAAAACCATGACCATCCAGATGTACGCCGAGCGCAAAGGCTGGCCCGTCGAGAAAATCTCTGTCGATATCACGCTAGAGAAAACGCCCGACGGCAACCGGGTTCACGCGCTGCTGACCCTCGAAGGCGACCTCACCGACGAACAGCGCCAGCGAATGAAAGAAATTGGCGATCGCTGCCCAGTTCACAAGCTTCTAAGCAACAGCCTGCCGATCCAGACAACCCTCAGACAACCCTGAAACAACCCTGAAACCAATAAGAATACAGACCCACAAACTGAGCCACGTCAAGCCAACCAGCCAGTCGCACGCACCAAAACCTTTCAGACCCACCAGCAACCCCTTAGGAGGGGGTGTGGGGGACGCTTCGTCCCCTGCAAAAGGGGGTTTGGGGGATATCCCCCAAGGCTGTTGGCTCGGATCGAGGTTTACTGTCCTCATTCCGTCATAGGATCGAAAAGCACAGTTTGCAATCGCAGGTTGAGAGGGCGACACATGCGCGTGTTGGTGATGGGCGGAACCCGGTTTATTGGCGTGTACCTGACGAAACTGCTCGTGGCGCAGGGCCACGAAGTCGTGCTGTTTAACCGGGGCAACAAACCCACACCCGTCCCGGGCATCCGGCAGATCACGGGCGATCGCACCGACCCGCTCCAGCTCAAAACCAGCCTCTCCGGCGAATCCTTCGACGCCGTGTTCGACAACAACGGCCGCGAACTCAGCGACACCCAGCCCCTGGTGGATATTTTCAACGGGCGAATCCAGCATTTTGTCTACGTTAGCTCGGCCGGAGTTTATCTCAAATCTGACCAGATGCCCCACGTCGAAGGCGATGCGGTCGATCCCAACAGCCGTCACAAAGGCAAGTTTGAAACCGAAGCTTACCTGGCCGAGTCCGGCGTTCCCTTCACCTCCATCCGCCCGGTCTACATCTATGGCCCGCAAAACTACAACGACTTAGAAGCCTGGTTCTTTGACCGTATTGTGCGCGATCGCCCCGTTCCCATTCCCGGCAACGGCATGGCCCTGACCCAGTTTGGACATTGCCAGGATTTGGCAGCGGCGATGGCGGCTGTGTTAGGAAACGACCGGGCGATTGGGCAGATTTATAACGTGTCGGGCGATCGCGCCGTCACCTTCGACGGGCTGGCCCGCGCCTGCGCTGCCGCCGCTGGCAAAGACCCCAGCAGCCTCAGCATCGTCCATTACGACCCCAAAAAATTCGACTTTGGCAAGCGCAAAGCCTTTCCCATGCGCGTGCAGCACTTTTTCACCGACATCCACAAAGCCAAAACCGAGCTAGGCTGGCAGCCTCAGTTTGACTTAGTTTCCGGTCTTGCCGACTCGTTCCAAAACGACTACCTCGTCAGCGGCCGCGACAAAGCCGAGATCGACTTCTCCCTGGACGATGAAATTCTGGCGGCCTGCGCTTGAACCTGAGTCCTCATGCATCTGAGGGGGAATACTGGGAGTGAAGGAACAAATTTCAGGGAGCAGGCGTTGGCGCTGCGTCCAGCTCTGTCTCGAACCCCTTAACTCCCAACCCCCAATCCCCAACCTTGACTGACGAACAAGCCTACTGGCTGGCATGGAGCCAGATTACGGGCGTGGGCCCGACGCTGCTGATGCGGATCTATCGGCACTTTGGGTTGCTGTCTGCGGCCTGGGAGGCTAACATTTCAGACCTGGAAGCCGTAGAGGGCATTGGCCAAGCGACGGCGCGGGCGATCGCCGCAGCCCGTTCTTCCCTCAACCCTGAAACCCTATTTGCAGAACATCAGCGCGACAATCCCGACATTTGGACACCCGCCGATGCCGACTATCCGCGCCTGCTGGCAGAAATCCCCGACCCGCCGCCACTGCTCTACTATCGCGGGCAAGTAGCGCTGGCAGAAAATCGCGGTGAAGTCGGTCTAGTGGCGATCGTGGGAACCCGCAACCCTTCCAGCTATGGCAAACAGTGGACATACCGCTTGGTAGAAGCGCTAGTGCAGGCCGGATTCACCATCGTCTCCGGGCTGGCGGAAGGCATCGATGCGATCGCCCATCAGGCCTGCCTCGACGCAGGCGGCCGCACGATCGCCGTCCTGGGCACCGGGGTCAACCGCGTCTATCCCACCAGCAACCGCGCCCTCGCCCAACAGATCGACCGCAAAGGGCTGATCCTCAGCGAATATCCCCGGGGCACCGGCCCCGACCGCACCCACTTCCCCAGCCGCAACCGCATCATCGCCGGACTCTGCCGCGCCACCCTAGTGATCGAAGCAGGCTCCAAATCGGGAGCGCTGATCACCGCCCGCGTCGCCAACGACTATGGCCGCGAGGTCTACGCCCTCCCTGGCTCTCTCGACAATCCCCAGTCTCGCGGCTGCTTGGAGCTAATTGCAGGTGGCGCACAGATCATTTTCGGCGAAACTCCGCTGCTAGAAGCTCTTGGCGCAATTCCGCCATTGGATGCGATGCCGGGCCGGGCCGCACCAACGCCATCTCTGGCTGCACCTCCCACACCAGACCTACCGCCCCGCCTAGTGCCGATTTTTCAGGCGATTCCACCCATGCCACCAGAGGCGATCGCCCTCGACACCCTGGTACAAACCACCCAACTCGACACCAGCAGCCTCCTCGCCGCCCTGCTGGAGCTAGAAATGCTGGGTGTCGTCTCGCAACTGCCCGGAATGCGCTATTGCCGAGCGTGATGGCAGTGTTGCAGAGGATCTTTTTCGAGAGGGTCATCCATGCGCTGAGGCGATAGAGTGAAAAGGTATTTCGGGGTGACGACGATTGGCGCACATCCCGTTCCCCCAACCCGTTCTCTCGTTTCCCTGCTGCCCATGCCTACCCCCAAACCCCGCCTTCTGATCATCGGCCTCGACTGCATGGAGCCATCGCTGGTGTTTGACCGCTGGCGAGCAGATTTGCCCAACCTGTCGCGGCTGATGGCGGCGGGCAGCTATGGACGCATGGAGAGCAGCATTCCTGCCATCACCGTTCCCGCCTGGAGCTGCATGATGAGCGGGCGCGATCCGGGAGAACTGGGGATCTATGGATTTCGCAACCGGGCGGATCGGAGCTATGGCAAGATGGCGATCGCCGATGGTCGAGCGGTCAAGGTTCCGCGCCTGTGGGACTTGCTCGGCGACGCAGGCTGGACAGTCGCCGCGCTCAGCGTTCCCGGCACCTCGCCGCCCTACCCGGTGAATGGCTCCCTCGTGTCCTGCTTCCTCACGCCCAGCCGCGACGTGCCCTACACGCACCCGCCGGAGCTGGCCGCGCAGATCAATGAGTGGATGCCCGACTTTTTGCTAGACGTGCCGGAATTTCGCTCTGAGGAGAAGGCGCGAATCCTCCAAAACATCTACGACCTCTGCAACCAGCGGTTTGACCTGGCAGAAAAGCTGATCGAACGTGACCAGCCCGATTTCCTAATGCTGGTAGACATGGGCGTTGATCGCATCCACCACTCCTTCTGGAAGCCGATGGACCCCACCCACCCACAGCACGAGCCGGGGTCGCCCTTTGCCAACGCCATCCACGACTACTACTGCCACGTCGATCGGCGCGTGGGCGAAATTTTGGACAAGTGCGACGCGGAGACCGCCGTGCTGGTGGTGTCCGATCACGGGGCGCGGCCGCTGATGGGCGGCATCTGCGTCAACGAGTGGCTGATCAAGTGGGGGTATCTGACGCTAAAGCAACCCCCTTCGGAACCGCTGCCGCTGGATCAGGTCGAGGTGGACTGGAGCCGAACGAAAGCCTGGGGCGCGGGCGGCTACTATGGGCGCATTTTTATGAATGTGCAGGGGCGCGAACCGCAGGGCGTGATTCCCCTGGCGGAATATGAGCAAGCGCGATCGCACCTCGCAGATCTCCTCGCCAGCATCCCCACTCCCGACGGGCAGCCCATGCCCAACCGCGTCATGAAACCCCAGCAGATTTACCAAAAGGTGCGCGGCGTGGCTCCCGACCTGATTGCCTATTTCGACGAACTCGCCTGGCGCTCGGTGGGTACAGTCGGTGACGGCTCGCTTTACACTACAAATAATGACACCGGGCCAGACGATGCCAATCATGCCCCCTTTGGGCTGATGATTTTCCATGACCCGCGCCAGCCTAAGGGCGGCCAGGTTCTAGAGGGCGCGACGCTTTACGATATCCTGCCCACTTTGCTACACCGCTACGGCCTCCAGCCCCCTGCCAATCTGCGCGGCAAAATCCTTCCCATCTAGCTTCAGATCCTCAACCCCTTAACCCCTCAAATGCCCGCTTCTGGTCGCTTCCAAAGTCGCTTGCTGAGCTATTTGTCTCGGCAGCGGCTGCGTTTGGGCGATCGCACGTCGCGCTGGCTGCGGCAGGCGGTCAATGCCGTGGCGCTGGGGGCGCAGGTGGTGCTGTATCCGGTGTATGTGGCGTTTCAGTCAATGCGGCTGGCGGGGCGGCAGATGGGGCCCGCAGCGCAGCGTGTGGGGCTGTTTTTGGAAAATGTTAAGCGTAGCGTCCAGGGTAAGCCCGCGCTGCCCGCCTCGCCGCCGCTCGTCGATGCGCCCATTCATAAAACGCTGAGGGCCATTCGCTCGGCGGGTTTTGCCACAAAGCAGGGCGCTGCGCCAGAGTCGCCAGATTCGCGGGCGATCGCCCTTCGTTCTCCGGCTGACCTGATTCCATTTGATCCGACCGAAGACGACTGCGTTTCGCTGACCCTCCGCCAAGAGTTGGCGCTGGCTGCCTCGGACGCGGCTCAGTTGCGATCGCCCTCTGCACAGACACTCGCTGGCACTCTTTCAGCAGAGATTGGCGGCATCGCCTCGCGGCTAGACAGTCGCCTTTTGGTGCTGGTGACGACGACGAACGCCCTCATCGACCTGTCGCCCCAGCAGCAGCGCTGGCTGCAACAGCAAATCATTTGGGAACTGGCGGACTACGGGCGGGCCAGGCGGCGCTGGCTCAAGCGGTCGGGGCAAGGGCTGGCGAGTGGCCGCGTGGCTGGAGAATTGGGCAGTTCGTCCACCGATGGGGCGATCGCCGCCCTATCATCCCAGTCGTCGCGCAGCATCGCCCCATTGCAAGGCACCCGGTTGGCGCGGATGCTGCCCGTGCCGATGCCGCGAGAAACCGCCGCGCTGCCGGTGAAAGCGTTTTATCAGCTCATGGCGTGGGTGCAGACGGGGCCCGTGGCGATCGCCGCTAATCTGTTTCAGGAAGCAGCTTTAGCCGTCTATTTCCCGCCACTTGAACCCGCTCCCCAGCCCGCCGCCCGGCTCACCCCTCCCGCCAACTTGCCGCATCCCGCGCCCACCCCGTCGGGAACCACGCCCCTCTCGCCCGTCCTGTCGCCCGATCTGCGCCCCGCTCCCCCTGGTGAGGTTTTGCTGCACCTGCTGGATGAACAAAATGCTGAGCAATCTGCCAGGCAAACTGCTGAGCGAAATGCTCATGAACGAAATGCCAATGAGCGAAATGCCGACCTGCCGACCGAGTTCATCCCTGCGGAGCGGATTGTAGACCCAGCGGCGATCGCCCCTCCCCGCTCCACCGCAGACCTGATGCCCGACGGGCACAGTGTCATCCTCACCATCAGTCGCCAAGTTCCTAACCCGCTCACCCCCCCCACCCGATCCCCCACCCGATCCTCCACCCCCTCGACCCTCCAGCCCTCGACGCTGATTCTCCCAACCCGCCCTACATCGACACCCCCGCCACCCTTGTGCGCTACGAAAAGCACCCCCTGGAGGCAGTGTTGGACTGGATTGATCGGAGCATCGTCTGGCTGGAAACCCGCCTGGCAAACCTGTGGCGGTGGCTGCGGGGCGAATCAGGCGGCGATTCTTGAAGTCGGCGAGTGCCGACGCGATGAATTGGAAGCATCCGGGGGTCTGGGGACGGGCGATCGCCGGGTTTCACCCGAGTTTATGCGGCTGCTCAGGCATGAATTCTCCGACACGCAGATTAAGGCTTTCCGTACTCTACAATCCCCATCAGAAATCTCGGAGTAGGATCGGCCTAAGACGCAACACCAGACGCTATTCACAAACCGACGGATAAACCGACGGATTCCTTGAAAATCCAACCTGACCCTTTTGAACTTGCCGGGAGAAACGGATGGCAACTTTACTCGATCAACTGCGCGAGATGACGGTCGTCGTCGCGGATACGGGCGACATTCAGGCTATTGAAAAGTTCACACCCCGCGATGCCACGACCAATCCTTCGCTGATTACGGCGGCCGCGCAAATGCCGCAATATCAAGAAATTGTGGATGAAACGCTGAAGCAGGCTAAGGCAGATGCGGGGTCTGGCGCGACGGACTCGCAGGTGGCCACGCTGGCGTTTGACCGGCTGGCCGTGGAGTTTGGCAAGCGGATTTTGGCGATTGTGCCGCAGCGCGTCTCGACCGAGGTGGATGCTCGCCTGTCCTACGACACCGAAGCCACCATTGCCAAGGGGCGCGAACTGATTGCCCAATATGAAGCAGCGGGCATTTCGCGCGATCGCATTTTGATCAAAATCGCCTCCACCTGGGAAGGCATCAAAGCTGCCGAAGTGCTGGAAAAAGAAGGCATCCACTGCAACCTGACGCTGCTGTTTGGGCTGCATCAGGCGATCGCCTGCGCCGAATCAGGCGTGACATTGATTTCGCCGTTCGTCGGCCGGATTCTCGACTGGTACAAAAAAGAAACCGGACGGGATTACGCACCCGCCGAAGATCCGGGCGTTCTCTCCGTCACCAAAATCTACAACTACTACAAGAAGTTTGGCTATCCGACTGAGGTCATGGGCGCAAGCTTCCGCAACATTGGTGAAATCATCGAGCTGGCAGGCTGTGACTTGCTGACAATCTCCCCTTCCCTCCTTGCTGAGTTGCAAGCCACAGAAGGGCAATTAGTTCGCAAGCTCGACCCAGCCAAGGCGGCCACGATGGATATCGAGAAGATCACCATCGACAAAGCCACCTTTGACAAAATGCACGCCGAAGACCGCATGGCCTCCGAAAAGCTAGACGAGGGCATCAAGGGTTTTACCAAAGCACTGGAAACCCTGGAAGCCCTGCTGGCTAAGCGGCTGGCACAAATCGAAGGCGGAGCGCTGGTAAACCATGCCGCTGAAGACCTGTTCAAAGCCTACGATCTAGACGGCGACGGCTTCATCACCCGCGAAGAGTGGCTGGGCACCGACGCGGTGTTCGACGCACTGGACGAAAACAAAGACGGCAAAATCACGCCAGAAGAAGTCCACGCAGGGCTGGGCGGGGCGCTGCTGGCTGGCGTTTAGCGGCCCGAGCGTTCCCAGTCACTCGCATCCTAAGCAACATCCCGGCGATCGCCCTCCATCGGATGCAACTCGCCGGGATGTTTAGGATTCAGGGTTGGGAGATGGGGGTTAGGATGCAGCGATACCCCTTGCGACCCAGGCCCCCACCCCCCGCTCCTAGGCTTCGTCGAGTGCCGCAATTCCTGGCAGCACTTTGCCTTCTAGCAGTTCCAGGCTGGCCCCACCGCCTGTGGAAATGTGGCTCATTTGGTCGGCCACGCCCACCTTTTCTACCGCTGCCACAGAGTCGCCGCCGCCGATGATGGTGGTTGCGCCAGTTTTGGTGATGTCGGCCAGGGTGCGGGCGATCGCCTCCGTCCCTGCTGCAAACTTGTCGAACTCGAACACCCCCATCGGCCCGTTCCACACCACCGTCTTGCAGTCGGCCAGCGCCTCCTGGAACACTTTCACCGAGTCGGGGCCAATGTCTAGCCCCATCCAGCCGTCGGGAATGGCTTCTACACTAACAGTCTGGGCGTTGGCATCGGGGGCGAAGTTGTCGGCCACCACCACGTCGGTTGGCAGCAGCAGCGCCACGCCCTTCTCTTTGGCCTTGGCTTCCAGCGACTTCGCCAGTTCGATAAAGTCATCTTCCACCAGCGACTTGCCGACGCTCAGCCCCCGCGCCTTGTAGAAGGTGAAGATCATGCCGCCGCCGATCAGCAGCTTGTCCACTTTCTCTAGCAGCGCCTCGATCACGGTGATTTTGCTCGACACCTTGGAGCCGCCGATAATCGCCGCTAGGGGACGCTTCGGCTCCTCGATGGCGCTTTGCAGATATTGCAGTTCTTTTTCAATCAGGTAGCCCGCAACGGAGGGCTTTAGATAGTGGGTCACGCCTTCCGTCGAAGCGTGGGCCCGGTGCGCCGTGCCAAAGGCATCGTTCACATACAGATCCGCCACCGACGCAAGCTGTTTGGCAAATTCGGGGTCGTTTTTCTCTTCTTCGGGGTGAAAGCGGACGTTCTCTAGCAAAATCACCTGGCCGGGCTGCATGGCGGCAACGGCGGCTTCTACCTCTGGACCAATGCAGTCGCTCGGCTTGGCGACGGTTTGCCCCAGCAGTTCCGACAGGCGGGCAGCAACGGGCGTAAGGCGGTTCTTGTCCGTAGCGCGAGCCGCGAAGTCGTCGCCCTTGGGACGGCCAAAGTGGCTGGTGAGGATGACCTTTGCACCCTTGCCAATCAGGTCGTTGATGGTGGGCAGGGCGGCGCGGATGCGCGTATCGTCAGAAATGTTGCCCTGGTCGTCGAGCGGTACGTTAAAATCAGCCCGCACCAGGACGCGCTTGCCCTGTAGGTCGTCGGCAGTCAAATTTGCTAGAGTTTTTTTGGACACCGCTATATACCCCCTCAAGTAAGTCTTTTTACCTATTGCCTATTGTAAAACGTCAGGGCTTGCTAACAGAACGGGGCTAGGCGCGACTTTTTCTCTACAAAAACTTTTCACTGCTGCGAGAGTCTATAGGTTTTACTTATAGCCTCATCTAGGCAACATCCACTGGCGCGATCGCCCTTGCTCTGTCAGCTCGCTGACGTTTCTCCACACCACCCATCACTCTACCGAACTCTGCGTCCCTGTGAGGCGTGTTATGTTTAAAACCGTTTTGTTTCCGGTCGATCAAAGCCGCGAGTCTCGCGAAGCCGCCGACGTGGTAGCCAATGTCGTCAAAACCTACGGCAGTCGCCTGGTGATTTTGTCGGTCGTGGAATCGCTAGATGAAGAAAAAGCTCCTACGGCCGCCGATTTGGAGATGACTTCTCCAGAGGCGATCGCCGAATTGCTCCAAAATGCCAAAGCCCTTTTCACTGAGCAAGGCCTCGATGCGGAGGTTATGGAACGGGCGGGCAAACCTGCCTTTACCATTTGCGATGTAGCCGACGAGATCGGCGCAAATCTGATCATCATGGGCTGTCGGGGGCTAGGACTGACGGACGAGGGAGCCGCCGACAGCGTGACCAACCGCGTGATTAACCTGTCGCCCTGTCCGGTGCTAATTGTGCCGTAGGGTTTGTGGAACCTGGTCTGTAGAACTAGGGTTTTAGCAAGTCAGGATTGAGGCGACGGAGCGCTGGCGGGCTGGAGAGTGGGTCTGTTTGTCCAATTTTTTGTCTACTTGTGGAGTCAAAGACGACCCAGAACAAGGCTCCTGGACTCCTTTGCCGCAACAACTGAGCATAGCCGTCGGCATCTGAGCGACGATGAAACCGAGCGGCGATCGCCCAGCGATAATCTGGACGCAAATGCACCACTAGCCAGGAATTTAGCCGTTCTTGATAGGTCATAATAAGACTACTCCATTGCAAATTGGAGCCAAGAGCCAGTGCGGAGAAGTTAGTCGCTGCAACGCATTGGCTCTTCGCTTTTGTGTGGGACAGCAATCGATCCATATCTGGATCGATTACATCATATCAGAAGCGTTCCACAAGAGGATCTATCAGTTATGTTTTTCTGACACGATTCGCATGAGTAAGGCGGGATTAGCGCTCAAGCAGGTTCTCAAAAGCTATGGCATCACGCAGTACAGAATTTCTCTAGAAATGGGCATTTCCCGCTCTAATATTCATCGCTGGATCAACGAGCAGGCCGACCCAGCAGGCGACGCTATTCTGGACATTCGCGACGCGCTGCAAAAGATTGACCCAGCAGCGGCCAAGATGTTTATCCAGCTTTACTTGCAAAACGATAGCCACTAGTTTTTACATCAAAGGCTTCAGGCGTTGCCGAAATGCTGCTGCCGCTTGGGGATTGGGGATTTTCGTGGCGATCGCCTCCACTAGTTCTGCTGGGTTCGCGTTTGGATGCCGAGCCACCACGTCCCGCAAAACGAGTCCAGCCATTGGGCCAATTGCCTCAGAGAGCGCCTGACGGCACTGCGCCACAAATGTCTGGTCAACTGTCTGGTCAACTGTCTGGTCAACTGCCTTATCAACCGCTGCGCCCGGTGCAGGCTCCTGAGGCTGAAGCCGCATTTCGGGCGCAGATTCGCTGATGGAAACGGGCGGCGGCACGGGGTCGGGGGATTCCAACAGAGCGGCGATCGCCCGACTTTGCATCCGGCTGCGAAACTGGTTTGCCTGGCCGGAGTTGGGAATTTTGATGGCGATCGCCTCCACCAGCGCCTCTGCCGATAGCCCCGTTTGCTTCGCCAAAACCGAGTCCAGCAGTAGCTTTGCCATCGGGCCAATACACTCCGCCAGTTCCCGACGGCACGCCTCCAGCCAGAGCGCAGGCACGCGGGGCTGGTGCAGCGGGATGCTCGTGTCTGCCAATGGCATTTCAATCGTGTGCTGGAGTGTGGCGGGCGGCGGTTCGGTAAAGGGCGATTCCGTTGCGGCGGGCGGCTCGGTCAACCGATTGTCCAATAGATCGCCGTCTGGCGCGGCTGGAGACAAGTGAATGGACTCATCCCCTGCATATTCAGGAAAGTCCTCCGCGTCGGCATCCAGCGAAGGAAACGATGTTCTCCAAACTGCATCTTCTGCAACACCAGGCTGAATCGCAGAAATGCCGAATAGCACCTGCGGGACAGGCGGTGAATCGGGAGATGAACCTGCGGGTGGATTGTTAAAACCCTCGAAGGACACCGCTTCTGGGGACGGGTTCGGCTCATCTGGTTCTGCAACTAGTGAGTCAAAGCTGCCACGAAACCGATCGAGGTTTTGCATCAGGTCTTGAAAAAAGGCTGACTGCACGATTTCATCCACCTGCCGCTGCCGCTTGCTCTGGTCTAAGTCGATTTGCACCTCGATCAGGCGGTCTTCGTTGACCTCCGGCAGCGACAGCGCCCGCAGATCGGCTAGCACTTCCCGCGCCGTTTGGTAGCGATCCTTCGGCTTTTCTGACAGCAGCCGATCAAGAATCCGCACGAGGCGATCGCTCACATCGGCATACTCCCGCCAGCGCCACTCCAGCGACGTATGCTCCATCAGCACACTCAGGTCTTGCCCCGTCAGCAGCACCACCGCACTCACGCCCAGCGCATATAGATCGCTGCACGGATAGCATTGCCCCATGCGAATCTGCTCCGGCGGCGAATAGCCAAACTTGCCCACCACCGATGCCTGGGCACTGCCAGGACTGCTGCCCGCCGCCGCGAGGATTTGACTAACGGTCTGCTTGACCAGCCCAAAGTCGATCAGCACTGGATGGGTCTGGCCGTTGGGCAGCATGATGTTTTCGGGAGAAATGTCGCGGTGCAGGATGTTCAAGCCGTGCAGATACTCCAGCACGGGCAGCAGGTCGCAGAGCCACTGCACAATTTCCGCTTCGGAAAAGGGCGGCTCTCCTCGCCGCTGCCGCTCTTGCAAAAGCTGGCCGTAGGTCTTGCCGTTGATATATTCCTGCACGAGAAACAGCCGCCCCCGGTCGGTCAGCCACGCCAGAAAGCGGGGAATCTGGGGGTGGTTAATCTGATATAGCACCCGCGCCTCGCGCTCAAACAGTTCCCGCGACTTTTGCACCACATATTCCGTGCGGCTGGCGGGCACAAACTCCTTTAGCACGCAGGCATCGCCAAAGCAGTGTTCGTCAGACGCTAAGTACGTCCGCCCAAAGCCGCCCTGCCCCAGCACTCGCTGAATCCGGTAGCGATTGTTGATCAGCGTGCCCAGGGTTAGTTCTGATTCTTCGATGGAACTGCCGCCGGGGGTGACGTTGGCCGGCACAGCGGGGGTGATCTGGTATGCCTGAATCGCTTCTTGCAGGTTCTTGAGCTTCAGTGACCCCACATAGGACGCACTCAGGGAAATCCTCGACTTTACCGCGTCGTAGACTGCCTGCGACATGCAGATGCCGCGTGGAGCCGCTTCTTCCTGGAGCCGCGTGGCCACGGTCACTGCCTGCCCGGTCACGTCGTTCGCCTGCACGACAACTTCGCCCAGGTGAATGCCGATGCGATGGCTCAGCACATCGTCTTCAGGCAGTTCTTGCAGAAGCTGTGCCATTGATTTTTGAATTTCGATCGCGCAATTTACTGCCCGATCGGTGCTGACGAAGTACATCACCAGCCCATCGTCTAGCGATTTCAGCACGATTCCTTCAAACTGCTGGCAAAGCTGGCGCATTTTTTGCAAGTCGCGCCGGATCAGGCTGAGGGTATGCTCTTGGTCGTCGGCCATGCGCGAGTTGTAGCCCACCGCGTCTGTGACCAGCACGACCGCCATGGCCCGCTGGCCCGAATTAGAGGGACTCGGTTGTGGGGAGGCTCCAGCATCCATAGCCAGCTCAAAGAAAACGGGATAAACCGAGAGAATACAGAATAAACCGGACAACAAAACTGGAAGCTAATGGCAGATGCTCTGCTTCCACTCTACCGCTGTTCTCTGGTTGTGTCGGTTAGGATCAGTGGGGCAACCTGTTGAGATCAGGGGGAGATTCGGTTGCAGACGCGGGGAAAAAGAGGGGCGATCGCCCCTACAAAACAATTTTTCCATCTTAAAAATATAATTGAACATACCAAAAGCCTCCCCCTTTTTCCACATAAAAGGGAAGTTTTCCACAGATAAACACAGGTTTTCCACAGGCTTGTGTGGGAAACTAATACCCCTGTTCAAAATGATGATTCCCGGGTAGCTACGGTTGTATGACTCAGTAAACAGCCGCTCGCAGGCACGGCCGACCAAAGTCTCGGTCTGAGGGCGATCGCCCTTCTAGTTCATCGCTTTGACCGATTGAATGCTGGGGCACTCCCCCAACCCTGGTCGTCTCTGGCTAGTCCTCCAACAAGTCGTGCGTTTGCACCCAACTCTTCATACGCCGCACCAAGACCTGCCTATTCCCACTCAATAGTTCCAGGCGGCTTAGAGGTAATGTCATACACGACCCGATTCACGCCCCGCACCTCGTTGACGATGCGATTGGAAATGGTTTCCAGCAGGTCATAAGGGGCACGTGACCAGTCAGCAGTCATGCCATCTTCACTGGAAACAAACCGCAGCACAATGGGGTAAGCATACGTCCGCTGGTCGCCCATGACACCCACACTACGGATCGGCAGCAGCACCGCAAAGGCTTGCCAGAACATGCCATAGGTGCCGCTGCGGTTCACCTCTTGGCGCACGATTAGGTCAGCATCCCGCAAAATTTCCAGCTTTTCAGCCGTGACTTCGCCCAGGATGCGGATTGCCAGACCCGGGCCAGGGAAGGGGTGACGGTTGACGATTTCTTCGGGCAGCCCAATGGAGCGGCCCACCTTCCGCACTTCGTCTTTGAACAGCTTCCGCAGCGGCTCTACCAGCTTGAATCGCAGATCCTTGGGCAAGCCGCCCACATTGTGGTGGCTCTTGATTTTTACTGCAACACGCTCGCCTGTTTGCGGGTCAACGTTCGTATCTGCCGACTCAATCACATCGGGATAGAGCGTGCCCTGGGCCAGATAGTCAAACGGCCCCAGCCGCTTGGATTCTTCTTCAAACACGCGAATGAACTCGTGCCCGATCCGCTTTCGTTTTTCTTCGGGATCGGTCACGCCCTTGATGCGTTCCAGAAATCGCTCCCGTGCGTTGATGTATTCCACTGGAATGTGGAACTGCTCCTGAAACAGCTTCAGCAGGCGCTCTGGCTCATGTTTCCGCATGAAGCCTTGGTCGATGAACATGCAGGTGAGTTGGTCGCCAATTGCCCGATGCAGCAAAAACGCCAGCGTCGAGGAATCGACCCCGCCCGACAGTGCCAGCAGCACCCGCTTGTCGCCCACCTTAGCGCGGATTTCTCGAATGGTTTCTTCGACGAAGGCCGCCGTTGTCCAAGTGGGCTGGCACTCGCAAATGTGGTAGACGAAATTGCGGATGAGGGCCTGTCCGCCGAGGGAATGGACGACTTCGGGGTGAAACTGTACGCCGTAGAGTTTGCGCTCGTGGTGGGCGATCGCCGCGCAGGGCGTATTTTCGGTATGGGCCAACAGTTCAAACCCTTCCGGCATGGCCGTCACCGAATCGCCGTGGCTCATCCACATGGTCGTGCCGTCTTCCACGTTGGTCAGCAGATCCGTGGGATCATCGATAAACAGGGCTGCTTTGCCGTATTCGCCGCGCTCAGCCCGTTCCACGCCGCCGCCAAGTTGCTGCACCATGAGCTGCATTCCGTAGCACACCCCTAGGATAGGAATGCCCAGGTTCCAAATTTCGGGGTCGCAGTGGGGGGCCCGCTCGTCGTAGACCGAGTTAGGCCCGCCTGACAGGATGATGCCCCTGGGGCTGAGTTGGCGGATCTGCTCTGGCGTGGTGCGATAGCTCAGCACCTCGGAATAAACCTGGGTTTCGCGAATGCGGCGGGCGATTAGCTCGGAATATTGAGAACCAAAATCCAGAATGACGATCATCTGGCGAGTGAGATGGGCGGACGGTTCGGCAGTGGGGGAGAGGGAATCAACTTGGGGAGTCACGGTAGATCCTGGAGAAATGAGGGGGATGGGAAGCAGAAACCGAAAGGGTAAAGCAGCAGGGTCAACGCAGCGGGACAAAGCAGCGGAGTCAACGCAGGGAAACAACGCACAAAAGGGCAGACAAACAGTCTGCCTCGCCGGACTCGAAATGCCAGAGAGACGAGACCTGCGGCGGCAAAGCTGGTAACAAAGCTGGCAATAAAATCACACCACTTAAAGCTACACAAGCCACAATCTGTCTAGCACGGCGATCTAGCACAGCGAGTTCTAGTCTTCGATCGAGCGCGATCGCTGGGTTAGACAGGCCGCTTGCCAGATGAGCTGTAAAAGCAACGAAATGCGTTAGGGATTCCCAGCATCGTCGCACAGACCAGCAAAAATGTAGATAAATAGATTCTGAAAGTCGGATAGAATCGCCGTAGCCTGCAACCAGCCGCCGTTTCTATCCAGCATTGATCCAGATCCAGCATTGATCCAGATCCAGCATTGATCCAGACTCTGGGCTGCTCAGCAGACAATACACGCGACTCACCCGACGAGAGAATGTATCGGGATGGACAAAAGTTGACTTTAATATTTCAGCTAGCTTAACAAAACCTGCGACAAAATTGCAGACCCTAATTCGCTTTTCACAATGATTTGGCGATCGCGCCCAAACAAAACCGACCCCACCTGCACCGAGCGATCGCTGTGGGCGCGAATGTACTCTGCTGAGCGCTGGTCGATGGTTTGGGCGATCGCCCCATACACCTGCCCCACCCAGTTGCTTCCGGTGTTTGCGTCGAGCGCCTGCAAATACTTCAGCGCTGCCTCCGCCGTGTCGCAGGCAAAGATCTGCTGCACGTCTGAGGTCGGCAGGCCGGCGATCGCGCAGTGCGCCGCAAAAATTTCCTGTCGCCCGTCGGCGACGTGGTGGTGCGTATGGAAAATGCCGCCTGCCAGCTTCATCAGCTTGCCGTGATAGCCAAACAGCAGGATGGATTCTACCCCCTGCATTCCCGCCTCCACCAGCAGCGGCCCCAGCCAGTTTGCCGTTTTTACCACGCAGCCGGGATCGATCCCCAGATTACTTGCCAAATCCAGCCCGTTTTCCCCCAGGCAAAATACCAGCGCCGAATGCGTCGCCGACTTTTGCCGCAGCGCCGCTCGAAAGTTTTCCAGTTGCCCCGGTGCGCTGAGGGGCTGGGAAATGCCCGACGTGCCCAGCAGCGACAACCCCTCGACCACCCCAAAGGCGGCATTGGAGGTGCGCCCTGCGAGCGATCGCCCCTCCGGCAGCACAATCGTCACGCCAATTGCCTCCCCTGGATGCAGCAGCGGCTCCAGGTTGGATAGCAGCAGGGTGCGGGCATAGGCGTAGATGGCGGGCTGATGGTCGGCATTCACCTGTCGGCCAAGGCCTTCGCCCCCGTCCAGGGTGATGTCGGGGAGGGGAGAGTCTTGCTTGCCGACTCCTGATCCCCGCTGCCTGATTTCAACGATGCTCCAGATGGGCGTGTTGCGGGTTAGGTCGAGATTGTCGCCGGGGTCGCTGCGGGTGATGGCGAGGGCGGTGGTGGGGCCGAGGCGGGCCACTTGCTCGATGGGAATTTCAACGACTTGGGCAGGGTTAATCAGGTCGAGGGTGACGCTCTGGGGCGAAGGCGGGTCGTCGTGCAGGTGGCGCAGCGCGGCGATCGCCCCCGCACAGGCAAACACGGGCAGGGTATAGCCTGCCCGCGCAGAAGGGGTCTTAGGAAACGGCGCGGTCATCCGCCAATGCTAACACTTCCAGCGCTGAACAGCTTCGGCAATGCGGCGGCCGTAGCGCTCGGAGGTGAGGCGATCGCCCTCATCGAGGGTCGCTGGGGTCTGCCCCGAAAAGTCGGGAACGGTGAAGCCCATTACGCCCAAGAATGACCCCAAGCGGTTCACGCCCTGGTCGTTGTAGCCCATTTCCGAATTGCCAACCCAGATCATGCTGTGCTGGGAGGCATTGATGGCGAGGTAGAGCAGTGTGCCTTGCTTGTCGCCGCTGGGAGAGCCAGAGTGGGTAAAGCCGCCTGCGATTTTGTCCTTCCAGCCCTGCTGCGCCCACACGGCGCTGGCCGCATCCACGAATGCCTTGAACTGGGCCGCCACGCCGCCCATGTAGGTCGGCGATCCAAAGACAATACCGTCAGCGCGATTCAATTCCTCCAAAATGCCTGGATCTTGCCAGCGGCCGTTGACAATCTGCTCGCCTGTAATTTGCAGCAGCTTGACCTCGGTGCCAGGAACCTGACTTGCCCCTGCCGCCACTGCTTCTGCCATGAGCTTCGTATGGCCCGTACCCGAAAAATAGACAACTGCAACTGTCGGCATAACTGTGTCCTTTGGAATGTCTGTTCAGTGGTTTTGAGTGATGGAATAGTTTTGAGTCATGAAATAACTGTTGAATGAGGTTGGAAGTGAGACAAGGGCCTGCAAGATTTAATTACTAGGCGATACTTAGTCTCATTCCGTAACTGAGTCCGGTTTTAGCCTATAACAGATATACCCACTGAAACAAGACAGCACTTTGAGGTAAGTTAGTATGCTGCGGGTAACGGCGACCACGCCCCAAGAGGCAGAGTCTTGCCCGGTGCGCGACGTGCTGGATCGC
Organism: Leptolyngbya sp. O-77; assembly: GCF_001548395.1. NCBI lineage: Bacteria > Bacillati > Cyanobacteriota > Cyanophyceae > Leptolyngbyales > Leptolyngbyaceae > Leptolyngbya > Leptolyngbya sp. O-77. The sequence continues at coordinate 3,001,893 of NZ_AP017367.1, read as the reverse complement.
ATCGGCGACAAGTGGAGCCTGCTGATTCTCTGTACGCTGGCGGATGGCAAGCTGCGGTTTATGGACATCAAGCGGGCGATTGGCGACGTGTCGCAGCGGATGCTGACCCAAACCCTGCGGCATCTAGAGCGCGATGGCTACATTACGCGCAGGGTCTATCCCACGGTGCCGCCGCGGGTGGAATATGAACTGAGCGACTTGGGGCGATCGCTCTTAGTCCCTGTGCAGCAGCTCATCGCCTGGGCCGAAACGCATCACCCCGAAATCGCCGCCGCCCGCGAGCGCTACGATGCCCGCCCAGAGAACGTGCCCCGGGCGGACTGAGCCATGCTATTGCTGGAAATGCCTACGCGATCGCAGGGCTATCGCAGTTCCAAAGTGGCGATCGCCCGCTGAAACACGGGGTCGTCCTGCGGCCCGCTCAGCGTGACAATGCGCCGCCGATCGGCTGTAAAAAACGCGACGTTCACGACTTCAATGTCGTCATGATGATCGGTATAGGTATAGACCGCAAATTCCTTGCCGCCCTCATTCACCAGGCGAATCCGCGACTCTAGCCAGGTGTGATTTGCTCGAATGGCTTGCTCTAGCCCCCGGCTACCAGTCGGAACTGGATCAACGCTCAGATCTAGGCTGGAGAACCAGCCGCCTTCGCCATAGCCCGCCCGCGTAATGCACTGGATATAGTCGTAGTTTGTGGGATTCATAATGCTGGCCTGACCGCCCTGCCGTCCCATTGCGCGATAGTTAGCAGGAATTTGGAAGGCTAGCCCAAGCTGGGTGTTTTCGTAGCGCCGGGTTTCTCTAGAGGGTTCCACCCAAGCACCATACTCACAGGCGATCGCCGGACGAACCCCGACCGTTGCGCCGATTGTCCCAAATACGCCAATAGCTGCAACCAGGGCGATCGCCCTCGCTCGTGAAATCAGGGCTACTCCTAGGAGCCGAGTCGGATGAAACTGCTGAGGAGGAATCGTCATGATAGGTTTAGTAAGGTTGGGAAAGGTGAATGTCGAAGCTCGGTTAGGTAAAGGATGCCCCGCAATGCAGGTTTGATGCCTGAGTTTGATGGGTTCGATCCACCGCCTGAGTCCGTCTTCTTCCAGATTGCCCGTGTGACGGACAAAGAGATACCGAGATAAAATAAAGGTTTCTGAAAATTTTCCCGGCTTAACGAAAACGAATGGTCATTGCAATGCTGGTAGCAGGCCTTGTCCTGCTGGTGATTGGAGCGGAGATCCTGGTTCGCGGCGCATCCAAGCTGGCGGCGATCGCCGGAATTTCGCCACTTGTTATTGGGCTAACCATTGTTGCCTATGGGACTAGCGCTCCAGAGATGGCGGTCAGTATCCTATCGAGCTACGCAGGACAGGCTGACATTGCAGTGGGCAACGTGGTCGGCAGCAATATTTTCAACGTGCTGCTGATCTTGGGTGTGTCGGCGCTGGTGGCTCCGCTGGTGGTCGCTCAGCAGTTGATTCGGCTGGATGTGCCGATCATGATTGGCGTATCGTTTCTGATGCTGCTGTTTGGACTAGATGGGCGAATTGGGCGCTCGGATGGCGTGGTGCTGTTTGCTGGGGCGATCGCCTACACGCTGTTTCTGATTTATCAGAGCCGCAAGGAGCAAAACCTGGATGTGCAGCAGGAATACGAGCAGTATGGCGCGGGAGAGCCGGGCGATCGCCCCGCCGCCCTAATCTGGCTGATTAACCTGGCTTACATTGTGGGTGGGCTGGTGCTGCTAGTCTTGGGTTCTCGCTGGCTGGTGGATAGCTCGGTTAGTATTGCCCGCTTGATTGGGGTCAGCGAGTTGGTCATTGGCCTGACGATTGTGGCTGCGGGAACGTCTTTGCCCGAACTGGCCACCTCCGTCGTCGCCAGCTTCAAGGGCGAACGCGACATTGCTGTGGGCAACGTCGTCGGCAGCAATATTTTCAATATTCTTGCCGTGCTGGGGCTTTCGGCAGCCGTTTCCCCAGCGGGTCTGGCCGTGTCTGATGCGGTGCTGCGCTTTGATGGGCTGGTTATGCTGGCCGTGGCGATCGCCTGTCTACCCATCTTTTTCACAGGCAACCTGATTACCCGCTGGGAAGGTGCAGTTTTTATCGGATACTACGCCGCCTACACGCTGTATCTCATTCTCCACTCCACCCAGCACGCCATCCTGCCGCTCTTTAGCCAGGCCATGTTCTGGTTTGTGCTGCCAATCACGGTTTTGACAATTGCTGTCGTAACCCTGCGCGAACTCCGCCGCTCCCGCCACCGCAAGCAGCAGATCTCGTCCGCCGAAGAGCCACCGACCCGATAGTTCCACCTCGCTGGGCCGTCTGGAAAGCCCCCCGAAAAAACGTGCAATGCCGCTGGGGTCTACCTTCGCGGCCTATGAGACAATGGAGAATACTGCTGTTAATACCCGTTAGGGGGTTCCGTGAGTTTTTCTGAAATGACTTCTGCAACACAAGCCATGCCCCAACGGGCGGTGTTTCCCTTTACGGCGATCGTGGGGCAAGAAGAAATGAAGCTGGCCCTGCTGCTGAACGTGATCGACCCCAAAATTGGCGGGGTGATGATCATGGGCGATCGCGGCACAGGCAAAACCACCACCATTCGGGCCCTGGCCGACCTGCTGCCCGAAATCGAGGTTGTTGCCGATGACCCCTTCGGCAGTTCCCCCACCGACCCCGACCTGATGAGCGACGACGTGCGGCGGCGGCTCAGCGCGGGTGAAACCTTGCCTGTATCCCATCGCAAAGTGATCATGGTCGATTTGCCGCTGGGGGCAACGGAGGATCGCGTTTGCGGCACCATCGACATCGAAAAGGCACTGTCTGAGGGCGTGAAGGCGTTTGAACCGGGGCTGCTGGCCAAGGCCAATCGCGGCATTTTATACGTAGACGAGGTAAACCTGCTGGACGACCACCTGGTGGACGTGCTGCTCGACTCGGCCGCCTCCGGCTGGAACACGGTAGAGCGCGAGGGCATTTCGATTCGTCATCCGGCGCGGTTTGTGCTGGTGGGGTCGGGCAACCCAGAAGAGGGCGAGTTGCGGCCTCAACTGCTCGACCGCTTTGGAATGCACGCAGAAATCCGCACGGTTAAAGATCCCTCGCTGCGGGTGGATATTGTTGAGCAGCGCTCCGAGTTTGACCAAAATCCGAAGGCGTTTTTGGCAAAGCATCAAGCCCAGCAAGACGCGCTGCAAAAGCAAATCGTCGATGCCCAGGCGCGGCTGTCGTCGGTGACTATTGACCGAGAGCTAAAGGTAAAAATCTCTCAGGTGTGCGCTGAGCTAGATGTAGACGGGTTGCGGGGCGACATCGTGACCAACCGTGCCTCGAAGGCGATCGCCGCCTTTGAAGGCCGCACCGAAGTCACCGAACAAGACATCCGCCGCGTCATCGGCCTCTGCCTGCGCCACCGCCTCCGGAAAGACCCGCTAGAATCCATCGACTCCGGCTATAAGGTGGATAAGGTATTCAGCCAGGTTTTTGGTCTGGCTGAGGAAGCCATCCAAAACGGTGCCGCTGTCGCCCGCTAGGCGCTGTATTGTTAGGCGCTCTATTGTAAGGTGGGTTTTTCCTGCACATCGCACCCGGAAAACCCACCCCTCAGAAAAGGCTTCAAGACGGTCTGAAGCCCCTTTTGAGCCTTGATTGCTCGTAGAAAGTCCTCACAGATTGCCTGAAACCAACCCCTAACCCCCAACCCCTAACCCCTGATGCCCCGTATCCTTGGGCTAGACCCCGGACTGGCGACCCTCGGCTTTGGGGCACTGTGCTGTGAAGCTGGTTCCGGCGTTCGATCAGCCGATCGGATTGAGGTGCTAGATTTTGGCGTGATTCGCACCCTGGCAGGAACCGAGATGGGCGATCGCCTTTGCACCATCTTCGACGACCTGCACGACCTGCTAAACACGGTCAAACCCGATCTTATCGCTCTGGAAAAACTATTTTTCTACCGCATGGGCAACACAATTGCTGTAGCTCAAGCACGGGGCGTGATTGCGCTGGTGTTAGCACAGCATAAGCTGCCCGTTGTGGAGTTCACGCCAGCTCAAGTCAAGCAGGCGCTAACTGGATATGGCAACGCCGACAAGCTGGCCGTTCAGGAAGCTGTGGCCCGCGAACTGTCGCTCGCAACTATCCCAAAGCCCGACGACGCAGCCGACGCGCTGGCGATCGCCCTCGCAGCTTGGTTTCAGCAGTAATTCATGCCTCCAGACCCGGCAAAGCACTACGCCTCATCCGATTCGTCCAGATCTATATCTTCATCCCGAAGATTTTCCAAATCCTCTGGCTTAATCCCCCAGGCTTCCAGCAGGTCGCCTGTGCTATCTAGCTTGCTGACACCATGCTCAGTAATCAGGTATGTAGAACTCTCATCCTGCATCTGGATCAGAATTTCCCCTTCACTATCGTCATCCACAATTTCAACGTCGGTTTCATCTGAAAGCTGGAGAGCGGCGATCGCATCTGGATCGCCCTTTGCCGCCAAAACTTTCAACAGATTCAGCGTCGTGTAATGCACGGAGCGAGGAATACGTTCTGTCATAGCTATCCTGAAATCAGCTTGAGCTAAACAACGTGAGCTAAACAGCTTGAGCTAAACAGCTTGAGCTAAAAAAACGTCAGCAAGACTCAAAAACACTCAAAATTCGGTTCAAAACTTTGCCCTCAAGATTCATGCTTCAAAATACCCTACAGCATCCCTGAAAATTTGGATATAGCTCCTTAATACAGCCAACTCCCTGTGTAACTCCCGATGCAACTTTCCGGCTTTCACCACATCGCCCTGATCTGCTCCGATTACGAGCGCTCGAAACGCTTCTACACCGAGATTCTGGGCTTCCAGGTTTTGCAAGAAACCTACCGTGCGGCAAGGCAGTCCTACAAGCTGGATTTGGCGCTCCCCGCTAAGTCTGGAATTTCTGCCTATCGCATTGAGCTATTTTCCTTTCCTGCACCGCCGCCTCGCCCCTCGCGCCCGGAGGCCTGCGGACTGCGCCATCTGGCCTTTGCGACCCCTGATCTCGACCGTTCCGTTCTCTACCTGGAGTCTCAAGGCATTTCCGTCGAGCCAATCCGAGTGGATGAGCTAACCCAAAAGCGGTTCACCTTCTTTCAAGATCCAGACGGACTGCCGCTAGAGCTATATGAAGCATAGACCGTTCACCTTTTTTCAAGACCCAGACGGACTGCTGCTAGAGCTATACGAAGCATAGACCACTGGGCATAGACCACTGTGCATAGACCACTGTGCATAGACCCTCGTGGGCAATCCCTATACGCCCAGCGTGAACAAAAAAGCGCAAAGACAAAAAAACGGGCTAACCCGTTCCAGGTTAACCCGTCAATTGGGAACGCTCGAAGAAACTACTTTTGCACCACCAGCTTCACGTTGGCGTTTTGCAGACCGGGGCGCTTCACTTCTGCCAGCGTCTTGTTGACGGCATACTTCTGGTTGATGGAGTTGATCAGCTCGGTCTGGTTGTGCTTCTTGGCAACGCCCCAGAGGTCAGCGATCAGGTCGAAGGAACCATCGGCATTGCGAGACCAGCCCAGATCATACTCGCCTTCCAGAACGGCAACGATGTCAGAGCGGACGCGCTGACCGTTGTAGCCGCGCACATCAGCTTCGGTCTTCACAGAAATACCCAGATCCCGCAGAGAAGCCTTCAGGATTTCGGCATCGGTGATTTTGGTACGCAGAGTGCTAAAGTGAGACATTTCGGATTTCCTCCTGTAGGGAAAACTGAGAGAGACAACGTTTTTTGGTAGGTAGGTACCGCCCGGCTCAGCCTTTGGAGGGCAAACAGAAGCGGCTATAGCGATTAGACTGCTAGCGATGTGCTAGCCTTTCCTCCTGTTGGGAGCAGGAGAGAAAGCCCGTTTAACTCCACTCCAGCCGCTTGTATTCTTCTTCGCGGCTTCGCTCTTCAGCGATGGAAGTGGCAGCAGGTCGCGCGCGCTGCCTCGCCCATTCCCGTAGGGCGACTACCTGCTCGGCCATCGTCTTCGACAGCGGAAGCGTCGATTTGACGGCAGCAATAATATCTAGCTGAGTGAACTCGCGGTCTTGAGCAAAGGCTTCATACATCGCAGCCACGACTGCTTGCTCAATCTCTGCACCGGAGAATCCACAAATCACGTTAACCGAACGACTCGCGCCCGTGTTGGGATCGACAATCGAGACGTTTGCCTCAGCCTCAGAAATCTTCGCCAGTTGCTCCAGGTCAAACCGGGAAATGTCATTCCGCCGCTTGGAGAGATGAATGCGGAAGATATCTTTGCGCTCCTCAGCCGTAGGCAGATCTACAAAGAAGATTTCGTCAAAGCGCCCTTTGCGGAGAAACTCACCCGGCAGGCGATCGACCCGGTTTGCAGTGGCCATGACGAACACCGGCGAGGTCTTTTCCTGCATCCAGGTCAGAAACGTTCCAAAGATTCGGCTAGAGGTTCCGCCGTCGGAATCAGCAGAACCCGCGCTGCCTGCAAAGGACTTGTCTAACTCATCGATAAATAGGATCGCTGGAGAAATCGATTCAGCAGTTTTTAAGGCGCTGCGGAGATTTGCTTCCGATCGCCCTACCATAGAGCCGTCATACACGCGACCCATATCCAACCGGAGCAGCGGTAGCCCCCAGAGGCGAGAGGTCGTCTTGGCAATCAAAGACTTGCCGCAACCCGGCACACCCAGAATCAGCATCCCCTTGGGCTGGGGCAAGCCATACTCCCGCGCCCGTTCTGTAAAAGCGTTGGAACGCTGACGCAACCAGGACTTGAGTTCTTCTAGACCGCCTACTGAGTCGATGGTGCTGTCTTCTTCCAGATATTCCAGGATGCCGTTGCGGCGAATAAGCTGCTTCTTCTCTGAGAGAACAACTTCAACTTCAGATTCCGTCAGCTTGCCAGCGGCAACCTGAGCCTTGCGATAGACCTTCTCGGCTTCGTCGCGAGTCAGCCCCAGCGCTGCCTTCAGCAGCTTTTCGCGAGTCTCGGTCGTGATGCGACGAACGGGGCGGGACTGGTCGAGCTGGTGCGTCAAGACCTGATTTAGCTCTCCCATGTCGGGCAGTGGGAAGTCTAGAACAGCGACTTCTTTTTCCAGCTCTATGGGGATATTTTGAACCGGAGACATCAGCAAGATGGTCTTCTGCGTATCCTTGAAGCTGGCGATCGCATCTCTCAGCCACCGGGTTACCGCAGGCGAGTCGATGAAGGGGTGCAGATCCTTGAACACAAAGATCCCTGGCTCTCGCTGACGAATGACCCACTCGATTGCGGCTTCGGGAGAAACGGTATTGTGCTGGGTGATGTTGCGCGGCTGGCCAAACTCCACAATGCCGTGGGTGACTGTCCAGATAAAGACTCGTCGCAGGGGCTTCATCTGGGCGATCGCCGCGATGGTCTGCTCTGCCCGCTCTTCCTCAGAGGTCACGAGATAGATTAGAGGATACTGTGCTTGAACTAAGACGTTTAGCTCTTCTCTCATGTCGTCAACCTGCTATGGACAGTGGAGGACACCCGCAAACCGATTGTGATGCGATCGCCGAACCGCAGTTCAGCAGCCCTTACGTAACCTGACAACCCGATAGATGCCCGACCCCAGTGGATGCAAACCTGTAAGCTTCCAGAAACTGCTCTCGAAGCCCGTTCTCAACTGACTACGAACCCGTCAGACAACATAACCCAACTAGCAAGGAACCAAACTCTCTTCACCCGGTCGATCAAACCCCTCAGCAACAGGCTCAGGAGACGGAGTCATAGAAACGCGATCGACCAACTCGCCATCATCCTGCACGACTCCAGCGTGACTCGCCAAAGAAACTAGCTCACCCTCGTGGATCACATAGGAACTCTCACACCCAGGACAGTTGTATACTCGATGAGTCTGCCCATGAGAGACAGATCCGAGAGACGCTTCTACCTCATCTACGACGTGCGGATGAGTTAAGTAGAAGACAATCGCACGTTCCACAATGCTTGACATCGCTTCGTCATCTACCGCCGCTTTGATTTTCAGCTTGCGGTGAAGCTCTCGTGGAACATACAGGGTGAGTTTACTCTTGTCTTGCATATTGATTTCGCGATTGATACCCGGGTATGTCGTTTAAGAATAGAGGCTTGGTTCAAGTGCTGTCAAGACGGAAGACCGCTATGACGGCAGTATTGTTACACAGGTTTACAAATGGCGTTACATCTCGATTCATCAACTGGGGATGGGGCGATCGCCCTCAGCCTTCTGCAACCGGGGTTGGGTCGTCTTCGCGTCGAATAGCAGCTAGCCTGTTGCTCAGTCTGAGCGTCGGACTGGTCAGCAGTTGCTCTCAGCCAGCAGTTAGCGAACGGCGAACCTGGAAGGTTTATCAGAATCCCAACTACGGGTTTGAGTTTCCCTATCCCGACAACTGGGTGCCTGCGCCCCTGCCAGACAGCCAGAATGGGCGGCGATTTCGCAACCCCTACAGCCCGGATGTGGAAATTCTCGGCTGGGCGAGCCATATCTTGTCTACGCCGGGGGATTCGTCTGAGCAGGTGCGGCGGAGCGTGCTAGCTGCGCCCAACTTTACGACGCGCCAGGGATTGCGCGGACAGCTGCGCGTAGAAATCGGAAGCACGGTCAGCCTGATGACGCTGACGCTAACGGAAGAGGGCGTGGTGTATTTTGGCAGGGGCGATCGCCCCAGCGATCAGTTCTCGCAATACTACGAGTTTTTTAACTACGTGGCAAAGCAGTATTACGTGCCATCGACAGGAAAACCCAGCCCTCACCCCCCAGCCCCGAAATAGCCTGAAATCGCAGCAGCTCAAGGCAGCCGGGTTAGAAGATCCATTCTGAGAATCGACGTATCGCTAAATCTTGCCAGCCAGATGAGCAAGCTGGCGCATATTCAGCAGACGCATCGTTTGCCCGGCGGTGTCAATCTTGATCCAGCCCTTGCTGTCCAGCTTTTCCATAATTTTGGCGGCATCGTCTGGATTAATATCGGTGACATCTGCCAAATCCTTAATCGGCACGTTGAAAATCTCTGTGCCGTGGGGCGTTGATTTCCCGTAGTTTTCACCCAGCAGCACCAGCGTATTGGCTAGCTTAATAGCTGGGGCGCGGTGCTGAATCTGGAAGCGAAAATTGGTCTGCCGCAACCGCCGCACCATCAGTTGCAGCATCTTGTGGTGCAGTTGCGAATCTTTGAACAGCGTCTGGATAAAGCGCTGGGCGGAAATGCTGAGCAGCTTTACAGGCGACAGCGCCACCACATCCGTCGAGCGGGGAGACTCGTCCAAAATCGCCATCTCCCCAAAGAAATCGCCGCGCCCTAAAATCGCCAGCGTGACCACTTCTTCGCCAGAGTGACGGCGCACTTTTACCCAACCCGACTCGACAAAATAGACCGCATTTCCCCAGGCATCTTCCATCAGCACAGCACGGCCAGCAGGATACTCATGCTCAACCGCGATCGACAAGAGCCACTCCAGGGTTTCTGGACTGGCGGAACTGAAGAGAGGGAACAATTCACTAAAGGCGGTGGTTTTCATGAAGAACGCCCTGGATAAGAAGTCGAGAGTCCCTCCAGGGGCTGCTTTGCGCGCAAGTTATTGGCGCGAAGAGAAACAGTCTGGCGAGACGCATAGTAGTCAAGCACGGGGAGCCACTTGCCAAGGTTAGAATACCCAGGCGATCTGCAAAATTAGCAGCCGACTGCGGAGTCTGGAAGCCTTGCGAAAGTGCAGGTGAACGTCATTAAGTAGAGCCAGATGGTTAAGTCTAGCGTATCATGGCGTTGTTATGGCGCTGTTATGGCACTCAGTCCACGTCGGCGATCGCCCGTTGCAGCAGTGGCAACAGCAAATTGAGGAAAGGCGGCCAGCCCACTAGAATCGGCTGCTGATGGGTCAGCGTGTCGGGGTCGAGGGCGGCTGCATCAAACCTGATGGGCTTGCCGTCCAGATCGCAACACACCAGCCCGGCTGCCCGGGCCAATGCCAGCGGCCCGACCGTATCCCAGAGTTTAACTCGGCGGTTGAGGTAAATATAAAGTGCAGCGCGACCCTGAATCACCTCCAGCACCTTTAGCCCAAAGCTGCCGATAAAGCCAAACTGAGCCTGGGGGATATGGCGCAGAATGGACTCACCGTAGCGACGGGCATCTTTGGTGCCGATTAGAACTGAGAAGCGATCGCCCGTCAGGTCTGGCCTCGGCAGGTTTGGCTTAGTCGGCACCAGCGGAGCCGCCTCTGCTGCGCCCGCCCGCCCAAATAGCCCCAGTTCCTCGCCCCCAAAATACAGTTGATCAAACACAGGCGCATAGACCCAGCCCGCCGTCGGCCGCCCCTGCTCCAGCGCTCCCACCATGACGGAATAATGCGGCTTGCCGTGGATAAAGTCTTCTGTGCCATCCAGCGGATCGACCAGCCACAGGCGGCCAGCGTGCTGCGAGAATTGCTGACGCGAGGCGGCGTTTTCCTCAGAAATTACGCTATCGGCGGGAAATAGCGCCGTCAGCCCACCCGCAAGCTGAGCATCCAGTGCCCGATCCACATCGGTCACGTAGTCGTCTAGCCCTTTTTTCGTAGACCTTGAACGACCCTGCCGCCAGATCGAGCGATCGCCTGCCACAGTCCACCACTAGCCGACTAATCGCCTCAATCTGATCGTCCCGAAAGCTTCTGCATTGGTTTCCTGCGGTTTCCTGCACTGAGTGCCGTCCTCATCATAGACTGCATCCTGCGCTCTCAAGTGCCGCGCAGCCCCAGGGGTCACTCTATGGTCTGCATCGAAAAATTCTAAGGATTTAGCGACAGATTGCCTCAAGAATGCGGGTCGTTGTTGCCGATGCAACGATTTATCCAGGCGTTTCAAGAAAATAATTCAAAAGCGTTCAGAAACTATCTGGACGGTGCAGGCTGAAAGCAGTGTAGCAATCTTAGAATTACACGAGAATTACACGGGAGGGCGCTGTAAAAATCCTGTAGAAACGAGAAAGGGCGGCTGGTTTTCCGCTGGTTTCCCGCTGCCCCAGTAAATGCTGATTCAGTTAAATGCTGATTCAGTTCATGCTGATTCAGCGACTGCTGGTAATGCTAGTCAACAAAGCTGATCAACAATATTGGTCAATCTTAAATTAATCAACCCCGCTATTTTCCTGCCAGGCAGTTTATCCTGACCTCTTTCCCCCAGACAGAAAGAGTTCGCTAAGGTGGGAATGCGGACTCGTGAACCCTGCTCGTGAACCCCGTTTTGTAGATAAAGCTGCTCTATGGCTGGCAAAACCTACACTTTCTATCGCACCTCTCCCGCCCGCACGTCCCTGGTGCATCCCACGAGCGGGAACAATCCGCTGGTTCATCGCGCCATCGTGCTGATGTTGCTAATCACGGGTGCGATGGGGGCGTTTGTCTATCGCCTCTCGGAACTGCAAATCTTTGAAGGGGCTCGCAATCGGGAACTGGCAGAGCAAAATCGGGTGCGCCGCATTCCGCTGGTGGCCGACCGAGGAACCGTGAGCGATCGCCACGGCAAGCTCCTGGCCACCAGCCAGATTTCCCGCTACGTCTACCTCTGGCCAAGACAGCACTCGCCCAGAGAATGGCAGGAAATTGCCGTTCACCTGTCGCCGATTATCGGCGTTAGCCCGAAAGACATTCTGGGTCGTCTGGAAAAGGCAGGCTATACCTCTCTGCTGCCCGTGCGCGTTGGCAACCAGCTTTCACCAACCATGTTTGTGGCCGTGGCCGAACTGTTGCCGCGCTGGCCAGGGGTGGAAATTCTTACCGGATCAAGCCGCAAGTATCCCAACGGGTCGCTTGCATCCCATGTATTGGGCTACATCGGCGAAGCAACTGAAGAGGACATGGCCCGCAATCCCGATTATCCCAGCGGCATGATCGTCGGCAAGATGGGCATCGAGCGCCTGGCTAACAAACAACTGGAAGGCAAGTGGGGCGGACGACTGGTAGAAGTGGACGCACGTGGTCAGGAATCTCGCTTGCTGGGCGAACAGCCGCCAATCAGCGGTGAACCCGTTCAACTGACGCTGGATTTGGCATTGCAGCGCACGGCAGAAAAGGCGCTGGGGGGGCGGCGCGGCGCAGCGGTAGTGCTGAATGTGAAAACGGGCGAGGTGTTGGCGTTGGCGAGTTCGCCGACGTTTGACCCCAATATGTTTACCCGCAGCGTCACGGAGGCGGAATGGCAGCAGCTTCAAAAAGGTGACCAGCCGTTTCTCAACCGGGCGCTTCAGGGTTATCCACCGGGCAGCACGTTTAAGATTGTGACGGCGCTGCGGGCATGGAGACGGGCAAGTTTTCACCCCCAGGCGCGGGTGGGCACGTCGGCGTTTCTCAGCGTGGGCGGGCACCAGTTTTGGGAAAGCAGCCGCCGCGGGTTTGGGGCGATTGGCTTCCGCGATGCCCTGGCCTACAGCAGCAACACCTTTTTCTTTCGGGTGGGTATGTCGGTGGGGCCAGAGGCGATCGCCCGCTGGGGCAAGGCGCTGGGCATTGGCATCGAAACGCCGCACCTGGGGCTGGAGGGGGCCAGCATTGGCATGATGCCCACGCCCGATGAGAAAGAAGCGCTATACAACGAACCCTGGTATCTGGGCGACACGATTAGCATGTCCATTGGTCAAGGGCTGGTGCAGGCGACCCCGCTGGAACTGGCCGTGATGACGGCGGCGATCGCCAACGGCGGCAAGCGCGTCCAGCCTCATCTCCTCGCCTCGCAGACCAACCGACCCGACGTGCAGCCCGTGTCAGCGGGCCTCAAGCCCGAAACTATCAAAGCCATTCAGGAAGGACTGGTGGCCACAGTGCAAAAGGGTACAGCTCGCCGCCTGGCCGATGGCTCCATCCCCCTGACGGCAGGTAAAACGGGCACCTCGGAAGTGGGCCCCGGCCGCAAGCCCAACGCCATGTACGTGGGCTACGGCCCGGTGAGCGATCCGCAGATTGCGATCGCCGTCGTCATTGAAAACGGAGGCTATGGCGGCGTTGCGGCGCTGCCTGTAGCTCATGAGGTATTTAAGACGTATTTTGGGAAGCAGTGATGCCACCTAAAGCGGCGGTAGCTCCTCCAAAATGGTGAACCGGACGTGGTTGATTGCTAAATCCCCAATTGACACGTCTACGTCACTATTTGGCGTTTTGATCGTTTCAAAGGAAATGCCCTTAGCCATTTCAGCATGGAACCAGGGCAGGCCCATGAAAAAGCGGGTGGGATAGGGGCCACCATCCACTACGTCATCTACATTCGACTCCATCGGCAGCCAGCCAAAGCCCGGAATGTAAAACTCAATCCAGACATGGTTAAATTCTGGCTCCAGAGGATACCGCTGGCGATCGGCGTAGGGCGGACACTTGTAGCGACCGACTGTGCGGCAGGCAATACCATTCAGCCGGGCCAGCGCCAGCAAAATGCCGACATACTCGCCGCAGGAGCCTGTGCCCCGCTCCAGCGCCACATCGGGCGTGTCGATATGGGGCTTGATGCTGTAGGACAGGCGATCGTAGACATAGTTGCGAATTTTCAGAATTTTGCGGAGCAGATTGGTTTCTGTGCCAATGGACTCGCGGGCGGCGGCCCGAATCACAGGCGTTTCCATCGCCAGATCGTCGTCATCGACCAGATAGCGCGACTGAAACTCCAGCGACAGCGGCGGAATTTTCTCCACGTCGTCGTAGGTGAACTGATACTTGATGCCGCGTACTTCCAGCAGCGCCTTCCAGCCAAAGATGTGGCTTTCGTGGGGCCGGAGTTGGTCAAACTTGAACACCGCAACCCGCTGTCCGTCTTGCAGTTCTTCGGTAAACGGGATGCCGATCGGCTCCACCTGTCGCAGCTTTTGGCGGGCCGTTTCCGCAGGCAGAGCAATCCGCCACTCTAGACCGTTTAGCTGCACCGCATCCAGTGGGGAAATCTCCTCGGCATAGATCATTTCTACCAGAAACCCGTTGGAGAGCGTGTAGTGCTGCTGCGGGTCGTAGCGGAAATAGAGCGGATGGAGAAAGGTGCGATCGCGGAAGGTTAGCTCATAGGGCAGTTCCGGATTATTGGGGTCGTCTCGAATGTAGGCTTCCTCAAAGGAATAGACGACGTACAGCACCTCATCGCCTGTTGCGGGATCGGGATAAAACGCCAGCCCGCTGGGGCTATCGAAGGGGGTCAGCAGGCTGAATCGCAATTCCCCTGTTGCCCGATCCATACAGTAGACCGTGCGCTCTAGGCGATCGCACAGCCACAGTTCTTCCCCCCGAAAGGTGAGATTTTCAATCCCCACACCGGGCGCAGCAAAGCGAGTAATCTCGCGCTGAGTTTCCGCGTCGTAGATCAAAATTGCACCCGCTTTTTGGCAGGTGATGTAAACTGCACTGCCGTAGACCGCCACGCCATCTGCCGGGTAGGGCAGCGTTGCAAACTCGTCTGGAGTGAGCGTATCGCCGGACAGATCAGTGAGGGGGCAGCGATAGACCCTATTTTCCCGCGTGAACCAGAGCGTGTCTCCGGCGATCGCCAGTCCGCTGCCATCCAGAAATTGCTCGGTGTGTTTGGAGTTGAGAATCGTCGTGCTGTCGCTGTCGGGGGCGATCGCAACCAGATACCCCCGCACTGCGTCCAGCGTCAGCAGCCTGCCCTCATGCAGCGCCAGCCCCCGCATCATATACACCCCCACGGGACGCACCGTGCGGTGCAGCGTCGTTGCGTTGGACTGAATCACCAGGGACTCTCCTGGCTGTTCTGAGGCATTGGATAAGGCGGGTTCAAGCAGCATAAAAGTTCGGGATGCAGGATCAGGGGTAGGCTGGTTAAGCCGTCTTACATCATAGGAAAAAGACACCAGGGGCGTGTGTATCCAAATGATGGTTTTTCGGCTAACCCCTGACGCTTGCAGGCTCCAGGCAGGGTTCAATCGTGGCAATGACGGACTCCGCTAGGGCAGTGTAGTCATAGCCACCCTCCAGCCCAAAGGCGATTTTTGGGGTGATTTGCAGACAGTAGCGCGTGAAAACCCCGTAATCGGAAGGGTTCAGGCAGATTCGCGCCAGTGGGTCGGCCCGGTTGGCATCGTAGCCCGCGCTGACGAGCAGCAAACTGGGGCAAAACGCCTGGAAAAAAGGCACAATTTCTCGCGCAAACAGCGGCTCATAGTCTGCCAAGGTGCTGCCAGCCTGCATGGGGAAATTTCGCACAGTGTCATGCTGTCCGCGATCGCCCGCTGCGCCCGTGCCCGGATACTGCGGATATTCATGCAGCGAGCAAAACGCAATGCGCGGGGTCAGATTCCACAATTGCCTCGGTGCCCATTGCCATGATGCACGTCCCAGTCCAAGATGCCGACGCGCTCTATGCCCCGGCTGCTGGAGCGCATACTGAGCGGCGATCGCCACATTGGAAAACAGGCAAAACCCCATACCCCGCTTGGGCAGCGCATGATGCCCCGGCGGGCGCACCAGGGCAAACGCTGGCCGCCCCGTTTGCAGCACCGTGTCCACTGCATCCAGCCAGGCGCTCACCGCTAGCAGCGCCGCCTCGTAGCTATCCGGCGACACGACCGTATCCGGATCGACCTGCCCGCCGCCGTGGGTGGCGACATATTCCACCGCCGCTACATAATCCGGGGGATGCACGGTGTAGAGCGCCGCCATCAGGCGATCGCCCTGAGCATCCACAGGCGTGGGTGATCGCCAATCGAGCCGATCGGCCCACGGCACCTGCCGCAGCGCCGTCACCACTGCCCGCAGCCGTCCGGCGTTTTCGGGATGGTAGGAACCCGTGTCATGCTGCAAAAAACACGTCGGGAATAGAAGATCGGAAACTGCGACATGGCAAGGCGCTTAGGGAAGGAATGCCTCGATTTTACAGCGCTATTCTAGGGTGGAGGGGCTTAACCGAGCGATCGCAGGCGCATTTAAAGAAGCTAAAGAAGCGTTTCAAGGAATGGCTCAACCGCATTTTCTCTTCCAAAGTTGAACAGCACTCCGTATCCAAAAGTGAATAAGTTAACTACTAGGAGAATGGACTATGCAAATCACGATCAATTTACCGCCAGATCTTGAGCAAGACCTGCTCCGTCAAGCAGAGCAATCTAATGTTCCATTGCAGACTTTGATTCTACAAGCCTTACGTCAGGTAATTCAGCCACCCTCTGTTTCCACGTCTCAGTGGTCGGAATTTATCTTGTCCTATGAAGGCATTCCTGGCTTCCCTCCGTTTGAGTCCTATCGTGACGAACTCCTTCCACCCCCTGAGCCGGAGCTATTCTGATGCAATATCTGCTGGATACTTGCGTCATCCGCGACTTCATCAAGCGACTTCATCAAGGGTGAACCTAGCACTAAAGTCAGGCTCAAGCAAACCCCGCCTGTTGATATTGCGGTCTCGGCGATTACGGTCATGGAGTTATGCTACGGATTGGCCCTCAATCCTCAACGCGCCCAGAAGGTTGAACCGGCGATCGCCAGCTTTCTGTCTTCTGTAAGAATTCTCCCTTTTAGCACCCTAAAAGCAGAACAAGTGGCTGAAATTCGTGCGCTCCTTCAATCTCAAGGGAAGCCAATTGGGGCTTACGATGTCTTGATAGCGGCTACAGCGCTTCAGCATAGCCTGGTTATGATTACTGCAAACTTGTGAGAATTTGAGCGCATTTCGGGACTGCAAGTTGAAAGTTGGCGACAATCGACCTGAATGCTACTAACCAATGTTATTGACCGTTGATGATTAGGCGATCGCCCTCCACGCGCACATCTCGCAATTCTATACCCCGCATCTCGACTTCAGCATTAATGCGAGCTTCTAACTCTGCCAGCGATAGCCCAAGCTGACTCGCCACGACCGACGCAGGCAGGCTCAGATTGCCGACCTTCACGGTCATGTTTTCGTCAAGTTTCAGCTTCCCGTTTCGCACCGTCGGGCTGCCCTCGATGCCGAGATACACGCCGCGCCGCCCCAGCGCCGGAACGAACGCCAGCACCCGATCTAGCGCAGCCCGCTCCTGATCGGTCAGCCCGTCGGTCGGCAGTTCCGACAGGTTCACCACCACGCCGCCTTTGATCTTGCCATCCTCGATGGTGGTGCTAAAGCCGTTTTGCAATAGCGTCTGACCTTCGGGAGATTGGGCGATCGCCGCTGTCACAATCTGATTGACCTGCTGACCGTCCAGCGCCACCGGCGCACCGCTCGTTACCAGGCGCTCAACGGCTTCGGGCGATATCGGCATTGGGTCGGGCGTGGTGGCAATGGCAGGCGGCTCCGTGGCGTACCAGTCGGGCACCTGCGACACCTGTCGCACCGATAGCGCCGTCGCCGCCAGCGCCCCGATCGCTACGCCCGCCGCAATGCCCACCAGCCAAATCAGTTGCTTTTTCATCGATCGCCCTTTACCCGTTACTTCGATTAATCAGGAATCTTAAAGCGCTGGAGCAACGCCTGCTGCGTAAAACTCTGCGCTTGCTAAAACGCCATACCTGATCACGCTCATAGCGCGATCGCCCGTCCGGATTATTTTGCCATTCTCTCGGAACTGGGAAATCGGCCGCAGGATTTATTAGAACTTAAACGATGGGCTGGGGTGCTTTGGGCTGTGCGCTGGGCAGCCATCGACTGGCGATCGGCATTCGCCAGCCCGTGCCAAAGGCGCGATCAGTAATCTTTAGCCCCGGTGCAGCCTGCTTGCGCTTGAACTCAGCGCGGGTTACGAGCCGAATCACCTGATTCACCACGGCCGCGTCATGCCCTGCGGCGACAATTTCGTCCGGTGCCTGATGCCGCTCCACAAACCGCTCCAAAATATCGTCCAGCACCTCATACGGCGGCAGCGAGTCCTGATCGACCTGGCCCGGCTTGAGTTCGGCGCTGGGCGGCTTGGTGATGATGTGGGGAGGAATGACAGGGAAGGAGGAGGGATGAATTAAGAGGGAGGAATCAAACGCCCCATTCATCCTTCCGAATTCATCCCTCATCCCTTCATTGAGCCACTTGCAAATCGAGTAAACGCGGGTTTTGGGGACGTCGGCGATCGCCGCCAGTCCGCCGTTCATGTCGCCATAAAGCGTGCAGTAGCCGACTGCCACTTCCGACTTGTTGCCCGTGGAAATCAGCAGGTGTCCGAATTTGTTGGAGATCGCCATCAGCAGCGTGCCGCGAATGCGCGATTGCAAATTCTCTTCGGCGATGCCAAACTCAGTGCCTGCAAATAGCTCGGCTAACGCCTGATCATAGCCCTGCATCATAGGGGTAATGGGGATGGTCTGGGTCTGGATGCCAAGGTTTTTCGCCAGATCCAGCGCGTCGGTGATGGAGTGGTCGGAGCTGTAGGGCGAGGGCATCAGCACGCCGAGGACGTTTTCGGGGCCGAGGGCAGCACTGGCGATCGCCGCCACCAGGGCCGAGTCGATGCCGCCGCTGAGTCCCAGCACCGCCTTTTGGAATCCGCACTTGCGCACATAGTCGCGCACGCCCATCACCAGCGCCATCCAGATTTCTGCATCGGCACTGTCGGGCAACGGGGCGATCGCATCAGGCATGGGCATCAGCTCGTCTACCGCCGGGTCAAATTCGGCAAACACCAGGTCACTCTCGAACGGCTTGGCCCGCAGCACGACTTCTCCCGCCCGATTCAGCCCAAAGCTGCACCCGTCAAACAGCAAATCGTCATTGCCGCCGACCTGATTGGCATAGAGAATTGGCTGGCCGTAGCGGGTGGCGCTGTGGCGCAGCATGTTTTCCCGAAGTTGCTGCTTGCCGACGCTGTAGGGCGACGCCGACAGGTTCAGCACCAGATCAACCCCCTGGCGATCGAGTTCGGCGATCGGGTTCACCTCATAATGGCGCTTGCCCCAAAAGCTCTCGTCGTTCCACAGGTCTTCGCAAATGGTGACCCCAATCCACACGCCATCCAGCTCAAAGGCGCTGCTGTCGTCGCCGGGTTCAAAGTAACGGTCTTCGTCGAATACGTCGTAGGTGGGCAGCAGCCGCTTGTGAAAGTAGCGCTGCACCGCGCCCTCCAGCAGCAGCGCGGTCGTATTAAACAGGGGCTTTTCGCCATCGTGAACCGCATCGGGATTGGGCAGCACCGTTCCCACCAGCACCGCCAGATCCGCAGGCAAGTCTCGCGCTAGCTGCGCCAGGGTCTCTGCCATTGTCGCCAAAAAGCTGGGCTGCATCAGCAGGTCGCGGGGTGGATAGCCGCAGAGCGAAAGCTCCGTCGTCAGAAGCAGTCGTGCCCCTTGAGCGATCGCCGCTTGTGCCGCATCCAGAATTTGCTGGGCATTGCCCGTGAGGTCGCCGATGGTGGGATTTAGCTGGGCGATCGCAATTTTCATGGCTGGAACCCGCTAGCTATCGATTCCCACTGGCTGCGAAACTGTAACAGGCGACGGTGCAGGAGCGGCAGTCTTCGTGCTAAACACCAGCCCATGTTCGCCCACCGTTACCAAAATCGTGTCGCCTTCGGCAAAGGCGTTTTCCAGCAGCTTGGTCGCCAGTGGATTCTCGATTTCGCGCTGGATCGCCCGCTTCAGCGGCCGTGCGCCATACACCGGGTCAAAGCCCGCATCGGCAATGTAGTTTTGCGCGTCCGGCGTGAGTTCCATCCGCAGCTTTTGATCCGCCAGCAGGCGATGGATGCGCTGAAGCTGGATACCGACAATTTGCCGCAGTTCCTTGAGGCTGAGGGCGTGGAACAGGATGATGTCGTCTACCCGGTTGAGGAACTCCGGGCGGAAGTGGTTTCGCAGTGCGTCCATCACCCGCTTTCGCATCTCCTCGTATTTGGAATCGTCACCGGACACGTCGAGGATATGCTCGCTACCGATGTTGCTCGTCATCACTACAATCGCATTGCGAAAATCCACCGTGCGCCCCTGCGAATCGGTGATGCGCCCGTCGTCTAGCACTTGCAGCAGAATGTTGAACACGTCAGGATGGGCCTTTTCCACCTCGTCCAGCAGCACGACGGAGTAGGGGCGGCGGCGGATCGCCTCGGTCAGTTGCCCGCCTTCCTCATAGCCGACATAGCCCGGCGGCGCACCCACCAACCGCGACACAGAATGCTTCTCCATGTATTCCGACATGTCCAGCCGCACCAGCGCATCTTCCGAGTCGAACATGCACTCGGCCAGGGCGCGGGCCAACTCTGTTTTGCCGACCCCCGTGGGGCCGAGGAACATGAAGGAGCCAATGGGACGACCGGGGTCTTTCATCCCAGCGCGGGCACGACGAATCGCGGCAGCCACAGCGGCCACAGCCTCATGCTGCCCAATCACCCGCTGATGCAGGAAAGATTCCAAATTCAGCAGCTTTTGGCGCTCGGTTTCCAGCAGGCGATTCACCGGGATGCCCGTCCACTTGGCGACGATTTCGGCAATGTCCGAATCGGTCACCTCTTGCCGCAGCAGCGCCTTGCCCGCTCCAGTATGCACATCCGTCAGGCTGGCTTCTTTTTCTTCCAGTTCTCGATGCACTGCTTCTAGGCGGCCGTACTTCAACTGGGCGGCGGTGTTGAGGTCATAGTCGCGCTCGGCTTTTTCGATTTGGCGCTGGAGCTTTTCTTCTTCTTCGCGCAGGAGCTTAATTTCTGCCTGAATTTTCTTCTCAGTTTCCCACTGCTTAGTGAGGCGCTCTTTTTCGGGGGTTAGCTGGGCGATGTCGGCTTCGATGCGTTCCAGTTTCTCTTTTGAGGGTCGAAACGCGACGTTGGTCACGCCCAGGCGCGTGCCTTCGTTTTCGAGAGAGCGCTTTTCGATCTCAAGTTGGCGGATACGGCGCTCGATGGTTTCTAGCTCGACGGGTTTTGAAGTCGCCTCCATCTTGAGCTTTGCAGCCGCCTCGTCCACCAGGTCGATCGCCTTGTCAGGCAGGAAGCGGTCGGTAATGTAGCGATCGCTCAGCATGGCCGCCGCCACCAGCGCCGAGTCGGTAATGGTGACGTTGTGATGCACCTGGTAGCGATCCTTCAGGCCACGCAGGATGGAGATGGTGTCTTCTACCGTCGGCTGACCAATGTAGACCTGCTGGAAGCGGCGTTCCAGGGCGGCATCTTTTTCAATGTGCTTGCGATATTCGTCTAGCGTTGTCGCGCCAATGCAGCGCAGTTCGCCCCGCGCCAGCATCGGTTTGAGTAAATTGCTGGCATCCGTAGTGCCAGAGGAGGAGCCTGCGCCCACGACGGTATGCAGTTCGTCGATGAACAGGACGACTTGCCCTTCGGAGTTCGTCACCTCACGCAGCACCGCCCGCAGCCGCTCCTCAAACTCGCCGCGATACTTGGCTCCGGCAATCAGCGAACCCATATCGAGGCTGATGAGCTGGCGATTTTTCAGCGATTCGGGCACGTCGCCGTTGATGATGCGCTGGGCCAGGGCCTCGGCGATCGCCGTTTTGCCCACACCCGGCTCACCGATCAGCACGGGGTTATTTTTGCTACGTCGCGACAGCACTTGCACGACACGGCGAATTTCCTCATCCCGCCCGATCACCGGGTCCAGCTTGCCCGACTTGGCCAGCTCCGTCAGGTCGCGCCCGTACTTCTCCAGCGCCTTGTATTGCGACTCTGGCGACTGGCTGGTGACGCGCTGACTGCCCCGCACGCTCTTGATCGTCGTTTCCAACTGCTTCGCCTCGATGCCCGCGGCTTTGAACAGGCGGCGACCCACGCGGTCATCTTCGCAAAGCGCCAAAACCAAGTGTTCGACCGAGATGTAGTCATCCTGGAACACCTTGCGGGCATCTTCGGCCCTGTCCAAAAACGTATCTAGGCCGCGCCCCAAGAAAAGCTGGCTGAGGTCGTTGGTGTTGACCTTGGGCTGGCGGGCGGCGAAGGAGTCTAGCTGCTGCCGCAGGCGGGCCGATTCCATACCGGCCTTGTCGAGAATGGTATTGGCCAAACCTTCCTGATCCAGCAGGGCGATCGCCACATGCTCGACTTCCAGATTTTGTTGACGGTAGCTGCGGGCCACATCCTGCGACTTGACGATCGCTTCCCACGCTTTTTCCGTAAATTTACTGGGGTCGGTTGGCTGCATGTTAAAAATAAATCCTTGAATAGCTGCTTAGGGTGTTCTCTATTGTAACGTGAGTGTTTAGCCAGACGCTTGCGGGAGGAGGCTGGATGCCATTTCCTGCAAACCTTTTGGGCTGACTTTCACCTACTTCTAGTGTACGGAAGCTGCCTCCGGTTTGCCTGAATTCAAAAACAGGACGCTGATGCAGCAGACGTGTATGGGGCGATCGCAAGCGTGATCTTACTGAGGCTGGATACGGAGCGATCGCACCAGACTATCCAGCAGCGTCAGATTTGGGAAAAAGCCGCTGCTATCTTGCATGTTGAGCTGCTGAGCCACCCGCCGCAGGTAGGTTTCGTAATCTGCCACAAAGGCATCGTACTGATCCGCCGTGAGCGGTGCTGTGGCGGGCAATACGGACGTTAGCAGCGGCTGCGACAAAGAGACATAATAGCGCCCGTCGGTGGTCAATCCCTGAAAGATATAGACCAGTTCGTTGCTGAGAATCGGGCTAACGTCGTACTTGTAAACCCCCACGAAACGCAGCCCACTGCCCTCCCCAAAGCGGAGATATTCCATCTGCGATCGCAGCACTTCATCCCCCGAAACAGGCGGCAGCACACCGATTGGACGATTAATGTAAAACGGGCGCTGGGTCAGAATGGTTCGCAGCCCGTTAATCACCTGGTTCATCGCCTGTAGCTCCTGGCGATAGCCCGCATACATCGCCCGCAGCCCATTCACCGAATAAATCTTGAGCGTTCCCGGCGGCACTGCGATTCCCGCTGCTGGGCTGGGCACTTGAAATTGATAGACCAGATGGGATGGCTCGCCGTTGAGATAGGGCGGCTGATCGGGGCGATAGGGCCGCCGCTGCCCCTGCACCGAGTCCGTCAGCGGCCCTGGTTCAAACCGCACCTGCTCCAGGGATAATGGGAACTCGGTCGCCACGTCCGAAAGCTGAAGCACGTAGGGCCCAGGCGGCCGCGCTATGGATGACGACTCCGGTAACTCTGGCGAATCGATGGCTGGTGCAGGCTGGGCGATCGCCCTTTGCTGCCCCAAAAGAAAATCATTGCCAACGACCGCTATGCTCCCCAAGGGCAAGAGCAGGGAAAGCCCCCGCACAACCCAACCATTCATGGTGTCGCTCCTCGTTTCGCTCCTCACTCACACGGTCTGCAACATCGCCCAAAGCACAGCCTAAGACACAGCCCGAGATGCAGCCTGAAATCAAGCACCAACGCCCAATCCAAGCGCTGGTGCAGACCTCATGCTTCTAAACGCCTCGCCTAGACCGGGCCACATTCCCCAAATCAGGGCGCAAAGACTGGAATATGGCGCGATGGCTCCGCATCACGCGGTTTGCTCATCCCCTAGCAGTTGCTCTCAATCTTATCCAGGTCTGGTGCAAATGAGCGAGATTCCCTGAAATCAAGGGTTAAATGTGAGGAGAAATTCGGAATCGGGGGTTATAGGGGTAGCGAGTAGAACTCCCGAAACCCTATTCACCGGTAATCGACAGTTCCTCAATCCACACGCGGGGGCTGAGGCCAGCGCCGACCCGTTCCAGCTCTGGTTCGATGTGGATGATGGACTTGAGCAGTTGGCGAAAATCGCCTGCGACCGTCGCGGATTCGATGCTGGTGCGCTGCCCATCGCGGATCAGCCAACCGTCGAAAGGCAGCGAGAAGGAACCCTGGAGGGCTTGTACCCCAGCATGAAGCGCGTGCAGGTCGTCGATAAACACCACATTATTAGCCGTATTGAGGTCAAAGGCGGGGTCGGCGGTTCCCGGCAAGACATGGTAGAAATGGCTGCCAACTGTCACCTTTGCGCCCATGTTGGCGTGGCCGGTGGGCTGCGCGTTCAGGCGCTTGGCCGTGCCAGCGCTGTGTAAAAAGCTGGTCAATATGCCCTGATCAATCAGCGAGACGCGGCGGGTGGGCGTGCCCTCGCCATCAAATAGTTCGCCGCCGATGTTTTCGGGATGCAGCGCGTCGTCGCAGAGCGAGAGCAGTGGAGAGGCGATCGCACTCCCCAGTGACTCTGGCGTAGACAAGCTTTGCCGATCGAGAATATTCTGCGCGTTAAACAGATTAGAAAACGCTCCAATCAGGCTCAAGAAGGCATCGGGCGACAGCACAACTTGATATTTGCCAGTAGGAATCTTCTCGTAATCCAGGTGGCTGATCGTCTTCTCGGCCGTTTCCTGAATACACTTCTGAATATCCAACTGCGCTAGCCCCCGACTCACCTCAAAAGACCCGGCGCTGCGGGGCTTTTTGCCCTCCTGCTCTGTCTTGCTGTAGAGGTAGATCGACGCAATAGATTGCCCCTGCCGCCGCACTGCGCCTTCGCTGTTCAGATAAAACCGTTCCATATCCCGCTGCGACAGACCGTTATAAGGCACAGAGGCGATCGCCGGATGCGCTGCCAGCAGTTCTTTCTCAGCTTCGACTAACGCCGCGATCAGGTCAGACACCGACGCAGGCGACACGCGATCATCTTCCTGTCCCGCTAGCGGAGCCGTCGCCTCCGGGCTAAAGTCGGGCACATTCTCCTTCATGCCAAAAAAGCTGGCATCATAAGCTGTCTTCAGCGCCAGTTCCAGTCCCGTCGGATCTACGTCCGTTGTCGAGGTGATGCCCAGCGTGCCTTCCGGGTTCCATACGCGCACCGTTACACTCGATCGCTGCGATGCCTTCACTTGCTTGGGTTCGCCCTGATCGACCTGGACGCTGGTTTCATCCACCGACGCGCCGTAGATGTCGTACTTCTGAATTCCCAGGTGGCGAGCAGACTCCTGAACCTGGTTGGCAAGATCGCTAACGAGAATCGGCATGGTGGGGGGTGTTTTGGGGATTTTTCTTAAAGTGTATCGCAGGGGTGGAGAGGGAGAGAGGGAGAGAGGGGGTGATGATGGGATGATGAGAGTTGTCAATATCTCCTCATCGCATCATCTCCTCATCGCATCATCTCCTCATCGCATCATCTCCTCATCGCATCATCTCCTCATCGCATCATCTCCTCATCGCATCATCTCCTCATCGCATCATCTCCTCATCGCATCATCTCCTCATCGCATCATCTCCTCATCGCATCATCTCCTCATCGCATCATCTCCTCATCGCATCATCTCCTCATTCTGCTGACCCTAAACCGACTCTTTCACCCATGATTAGCTACCTCAAGGGCGCGATCGCCGCTGTACAAAAGCTGTCGAGCAATCGCGTCATCCTGACACTGGAAGTGAACCAGGTTGGCTATGACCTGCAAATCACACCGCGAATGCTGCAAACGCTGCCGGGGGCGGGTGAGCTGGTGCAGGTGTTTACCCATCAGCAGGTGAAGGAAGATCAGATTGTGCTGTATGGCTTTGGGTCGCTGGCAGAGCGAGATCTGTTTCGTCAGTTGATTAGCGTCAGCGGCGTGGGGCCGCAGTTGGGGATGGCGCTGCTGGATGGCATGGGGCTGCAAGATCTGGTGCAGGCGATCGTGTCGGGCAACACGCGGCTACTATCGCGGACACCAGGCGTGGGCGCAAAAACGGCAGAGCGGCTGGCGCTGGAGTTAAAGACTAAGCTGGCAGACTGGCGCACCCAGTCGGGACTTTCCACGACACCAGATGCTGCGCCCGTGGGCAGTGTCCAAGAAGATGTAGAACTAACGCTGCTGGCGCTGGGCTATTCCAGTGGCGAAATCATGCAAGCGCTGCGGGCCGTGGGGCAAAAAACGGCGCTGGCGAAAAATGCCGATGCAGAGCAGTGGATTCGAGAGGCGATCGCCTGGCTGAGCCAATGATCCTGAACCCTGTGATACAATCGTTGATTGTATTGATACTCACCGGACGACCCCAATGGCACTCCTGCAAGAGCGCAAGCAGCAGATTATTTCTGATTATCAAATTCACGAAACGGACACTGGATCGGCAGATGTTCAGGTGGCCATGCTGACTGAGCGCATTAACCGCCTCAGCACCCATCTCAAAGAAAACAAAAAAGACCACGCTTCTCGTCGGGGCTTGCTGAAGATGATCGGTCAGCGCAAGCGCCTGCTGGCCTACATCCAAAAACACGATCCAGATCGCTACCGCGCTCTAATCGGCAAGCTGGGCATTCGTGGTTAGGGTTCAACGAACTCGATTTGCTTGGCTAGATGGTGTAGCTAGCTGAACCCTTGCGGTCAGAACAGGTTTTTACATGGCATCTTCTACTCCACCAGACCCCAACTCCTCTAGTTCAGACGCTTCGGCTCGTAAGGCTTTACCTTTTGAGCCGAAAAAGCGCTTGAAGAAGTCTGAAGAGTCTGGCGCTGCGGGTAAACAGTCAGAGACTGGCGCGAACCCCAAAAAAGCGCCCAAATCTGCCTCAAAACCAGCCGTAAAAGCCCCCTCCAAGCCAGCACCTCCGAAGGCAAAACCCTCGGGGAGCGCTTCTGATGCTGCTCTCAAGAAATCTGCGGCCACCCGCGCATCGATGGCGATTCCTGATGCAGTGAGCAAGCGCATGGCTAGGCGGATGGCAATTTTCTGCGGCGTGCCGTCGTTTTTGGCGATCGCCACCTTTGTCGTCAGCTACTACATCGTCAGCCAGCACCTCATGGATTTACCCACGTCCGCTGTGCTGCTGGTTAGTTTGGGCTTTTTTGGGCTGGGCGTGCTGGGGCTGAGCTATGGGCTGTTTTCGGCCTCTTGGGAAGATGAACCGGGCAGCTTGTTGGGCACGTCGGAGTTTCGCACTAACCTGGGACGCACCATTGCCGCGTGGCGATCGCAGCGCCCTCAGTCCTAAACGCCTCATCGCAGAAACCACCCGACCGGAGGGTGGTTTTTGTCTTTTGGGCTGCCTAAAATAAGCGCTAGCGTTAGCCCAGCATTAAACCTTTGGATTTTGGCGTGTGGCGTTTAGAACTCTTAACTGAAGTTAACCTGCCAGTCTGCCGTTTCCGTAGCATTCAATACTCTAAACTAGTCATGTTTTTGGGCGATGTCTGCTCCACGGACGTTCCCCTGCCCTGGATCTAAACGCAACCCAAACGCTCTGCCTAAACCCCAGAGCTGAAGGACTTTTAACCTCTCTTGAATTATTCAAAGTAAGCAGGATTTTCCCATGATTGTGGTGATGAAGCCCGAAGCGCCCGCCGAAGAAATCGACCGCCTGAGTGCCGAATTTCGCGAGATGGGCCTGACGCCGGAAAAAATCGTCGGCAAACACAAAACCGTGGTCGGTCTGGTGGGTGACACTGCCGAGATGGACGCGCTCCAACTCCAAGACCTGAGTCCCTGGATTGAGCAAGTGCTGCGGGTCGAAAAGCCCTATAAGCGCGTCAGCAAGGAATATCGCCACGGCGAACCCAGCGAAGTCGTCGTGCCCACGCCCAATGGCCCAGTGACCTTCAGCGTCTTTGCGCCGATTGTGGTGGTGGCGGGGCCTTGCTCTGTTGAAAACGAAACCATGATCGTGGAAACGGCTCGCCGCGTAAAAGCCGCAGGCGCGAAGTTTTTGCGGGGCGGTGCATTCAAGCCGCGCACCTCACCCTACGCTTTTCAGGGACATGGCGAGAGTGCGCTAGAACTGCTGCAAGCGGCGAAAGATGCGACCGGACTGGGCATTATTACCGAAGTCATGGACGCAGCAGACCTGGAAAAAATCTGCGAAGTGACCGACATCGTGCAGGTGGGCGCACGCAACATGCAGAACTTCTCGCTGCTCAAGAAGGTAGGCGCTCAGGATAAGCCTGTGCTGCTAAAGCGGGGCATGTCTGCCACGATTGACGAATGGCTGATGGCGGCGGAGTATATCCTGGCGGCGGGCAATCCCAACGTCATTCTCTGCGAGCGCGGCATCCGCACGTTCGACAATCAGTATGCCCGCAACACGCTGGATCTGGCGGTGATTCCGGTGCTGCGATCGCTCACTCACCTGCCCATCATGATCGACCCCAGCCACGGCACGGGCAAGTCGGAATATGTGCCCTCGATGGCAATGGCTGCGATCGCCGCCGGAACGGACTCCCTGATGATTGAGGTTCACCCCAACCCATCGAAGGCGCTGTCTGATGGCCCGCAATCGCTCACGCCGGAGCGCTTTGACCGACTGATGCAGGAGCTATCGATTATTGGCAATGCGGTCAACCGCTGGGAAGCCAATCCAGTGCCCGTGCTCGCCTAAACCCTATCCCAGAAGTTGGAACAAGGGCGATCGCCGAGAGGGGTAGGCACGATTGCCCTTATTCTCGCAAATCTTCGAGTCGGCAGACGACTTCTGGCTGGCGCTGCGACTAAAATCGAACTTAACCGGGAGCGTTTTTTCGCAAATGTTCTTTCACAGTTGAGTTCAACCCAGCGCGATGCCTGACTTTGTGGAACTGGATGGACGGAAATTTTTGCCTGCGGATCAACTGCCGCAGCCGGAGTGGCCTTGCGTCATTAGCGAACGCCCGCAGCCGACGCTGACGCTCAAAGACGACGACCTGTTTTTGATTACCGACACGCTAGGCAATATTTCCGCTTGCCTGGAGGGAGACTCCATCGGCAGTTTGGGACTGTTTTGTCAGGATACGCGCTTCTTAAATCGTCTGGAATTGCAGATTGAGGGGCGATCGCCCGTCCTCCTTAGCAGCAATGCCGACAAGGGATTCGTCCTGTCAGTGCTGTGCGCCAACCCCCAGCTAGGCACCATTCCGCCGGAAACCATTGGCATCCAGCGAGAACTGGTGCTAAACGGCGGGTTGTTTGAAGAAATCAGCCTGACCAACTTCAGCACCGAACCCGTGCAGTTTGAACTCAGCCTCAGCTTTGATGCCGATTTCCTGGATTTGTTTGAAATTCGGGGCTTTCAGCGCGATCGCCCAGGACGGCGGCTGCGGCTGGTGCCTGCGGTAGCGCAGGATCACCGGCTGGACGTAATGGAAGCCACGACAGACGATGCAGCCGATCCGCTGCCCGCCTCGATGCCTCTAGAAATTACGCTGGCCTATCAGGGCCTAGATGGCGGGCTGATGGAGTCGCGCATCCAGTTTTTGCACCAGCCGCCTAACTTCCTCAAGGGCTACACCGCCCTGTGGCAGGTGTCGCTAGAGCCGCATGAAACGCTGACCCTGGGCTATCGGCTGCAACCGCTGCTGAATGGGCGATCGCCCTCCGCCGTTAACACGCCCATGACGCTGATGCAAGCCAAGGCAGCGGAACTGCTGGAGCAGACCCAGTGGGGCGAACAAGTGACGCGCATCCGCTGCGACAACAAAGCCATGAATCAAATCATCGAGCGGGCGCAGCAAGACGTGTACCTCTTGCGGCAAACCTTTGGCAAGGGCAAGGTTCTGTCAGCGGGGGTGCCCTGGTTTTCAACGCTGTTTGGGCGCGACTCCCTCATCGCCGCCTCGCAAACGCTGATCCTCGACCCCATCATTGCCCGCGACACCCTCAGCATCCTGGCCCACTATCAGGGCAAGCAGCATGACGACTGGCGCGACGAACAGCCCGGCAAGATTCTGCACGAGCTGCGCCTGGGCGAAATGGCCCGCTGCCAGGAAATTCCCCACACGCCCTACTACGGCACAGTGGACGCAACGCCGCTGTGGCTCATGCTCTACGCCGAATACTACGCCTGGACTCATGACCAGGAAACCCTAGAGCGACTCTGGCCCAACGCGCTGGCGGCCATGGAGTGGATTGACGAAAACCTTAAGGAGACGGGCTATCTGGCCTATGCGCGGCGCTCCTCTCGCGGGCTGCAAAACCAGGGCTGGAAAGACTCTGGCAACTGCATTGTGAACCGCCGGGGCGAACTGGCAGAAGGGGCGATCGCCCTCTGCGAAGTGCAGGCCTACGTCTATGCCGCAAAGGTGCGGCTGGCAGAAATTGCCCGCCTGAAAAAGCGCATCGACCTGGCCGATCGCTGGATTGAAGAAGCACAAGACCTGAAGCGACGGTTTAACCGCGACTTTTGGATGGATGATCTGGACTTTTGCGCCCTGGCCCTGGATGGCAAGGGCAACCCGGTCGATAGCATTACGTCTAACCCTGGCCACTGTTTGAATTTGGGCATTCTCGACCAGGACAAAGCCCTGAGCGTGGCCGAGCGGCTGCAAGCACCCGACATGTTTAACGGCTGGGGCATCCGCACCCTCAGCAGCCTGTCGCCTGCCTACAACCCAATGGGCTATCACATCGGCTCTGTCTGGCCCCACGACAACAGCATGACGGTGCTGGGGCTGCGATCGCTCGGCCGGATTGACCAGGCACTCGAAGTCACCCAGGGCATTTTCGACATGACCCTGCGCCAGCCCTACCAGCGACCACCCGAACTCTTTTGTGGCTATGAGCGCACCGCAGACAACAACCCCGTGCAATATCCCGTCGCCTGTTCGCCCCAGGCCTGGGCCACTGGAGCCATCTTCCAGCTCTTGCTAACGATGGCAAACCTGGTGCCCGATGCACCCAACAACTGCCTGCGAATTCTCGATCCGGCCCTGCCCGACACGATGCATCGCCTGTCGCTGCACAACCTGCGGATTGGTCAAACGCTGCTAGATCTGGAATTTGAGCGGGTGGGCAGCGCCACCGCTTGCCGCGTGGTGAAAAAGCGCGGCAACCTGCGCGTGGTCATCGAGGCGTAGGGTTGATTCTCGATTTTGGATTTGCGATTTTGGATTTGCGATTTTGGATTGCTCGTCAAGCTTCGGTGGGCTTCCCGCAACTTCCCTGGCAAATCCGCTTGGGAAAATTAATGGGAGCCACCGATTTCTTTGGAACTGCCAGAGCCGCAATTCCTAAAGCACCTGATGTGTATAGGCGTGCTGCTTTACATTATCTTCGGGCTTGACCAGGCGATCGGAGTTCAGCACGCGCTTGCGCTCGGTGGAATGGTTGAAATCGGTGTGAACCGTGCCCAGGGGAATTAGGGATTGGGCTACAGGACGCGCTTTGTAGGTGCGGGCTGCGGCGATCGCCCTCGCGGCGAACTCATCGCAAAACTGCGTGTCTGCCGGAAAGCCCGCAGGGAGTTGCGGTTCCTCGCCCGACAGCACCGCCCCCAGCGTCGTCGCCACGGCCTGTGTGTAGGAAGTGGGGATGCCACGGGCGATCGCCTCCAGCGCGGCCGAGGGAATCGGTTCTGCAACCGTTACCGGATGCACCTCCCCATCCGCCTTCAGAAAACAGGTCGCTAGACCCACCACTAGATAATCTTCTGCCGTCAAATCGGGCGCTGTGGCTGCAATGATCATGAGTCCCTTGTTTGTGTTGCTCTTTCCCCTCATTCTGCGATCCATCGGCACAGATTCGGCAAATCGCAACCCCGGCTGTAATGAAACTAGAAAAATCTTTATGCTCTAGCGATTTTTATACGCTGGGGGAATCGCCAAACCGCTGCTCTCGCACCTCCGTCGCGTAGGTCTGCACCGCCTGGGTAATAATGTCCCGCAGGTTGGTGTAGGGTTTGGCGAAGGGGGGCTGCCATTCTGACAGGCCCAGCAGGTCGGACGTGACAAGTACCTGACCGTCGCAGTGGGGGCCTGCGCCGATGCCGATGGTGGGGATGGTTAGCTTTTGGGAAATTTGCAGCCCCAAGTCAGCCGGGATATGTTCCAGCACGATGGAAAACGCGCCGGCCGATTCTAGGGCGATCGCCTCTTGCAAAATCCGCTCAGCCGCCTCGGTCGTCGTGCCCTGCTTGCGAAAGCCGCCCAACTGATGCACTGACTGCGGCGTTAGCCCCACATGGGCCATCACGGGAATGCCTGCCTGCGTCAGCCGTTCTACCGTCTCTAGCATGGCGGGATGGCCACCTTCTAGCTTCACAGCCTGCGCTCCGGTTTCCTTTAGCACGCGCCCGGCCGAGTGCATCGCCTGCGCCACGCTCTCCTGATAGGTCATAAACGGCAAATCGCAGACCACCAGCGCATTTTGCACGCCGCGCCGGACGGCCTTGGTGTGATGCAACATGTCTTCCAGCGTCAGCGGCAGCGTGGTTTCGTGACCCAGTGCCACCATCGCCAGCGAATCGCCCACCAAAATCACGTCCACGCCTGCTCGATCCAGCACTTGCGCCATCAGAAAATCCCACGCCGTCAGCACCACAATCGGGCGACCGTCGCGTTTGAATCGGCTGAGCTGTTGGGTGGTCACGCCCATGATTCAGAAACTCCGAGGTTGAGGTTGGCGGTTAAGGGGAGCGGTGGCGGTTGGAGATGGAGAGTTTTTGTCTGGCGCAGGGCCCGGATGGGGGGGTTATCGAGGTCCAGCAGCGATCGCCCCGTTGGCCAGCGCAATGGTCGCCTCTTTTTCGCCGTTTTTGATGCTCACGCCGTAGAGAATACCATCTGCCTGCCACATCACCGTCGCCACGCAATAGGCTCCGCAGGTGTTGGCATATTGCCCGCTCACGCCGTTGGTCAGGGTCACAGTTTCCACCGTTTCCGACATGCCAAGGATCTCCGCCGGAGTCATCGCGCCCTCATAGCGTTGCGCCCAAGTGCCGCCATAGCTACAGGCCGTCGCGCCGTTGCAATCGGCTACATAGTCAAAATCTACGCCGTAGCTGTCTTCGTCGCCATAGGCGTGGACATACACCTCCGCCATCCCCGGCACTGCGTCCGGCAGAAAAATCGGAATTGGCGTTTGGGGACGCAGTTGGCTGACCACTTGATCGACGGGAATGGGGGCCCCCGCCAGCGACGGGGCACAGCCCGCGATCAGCATCGGAATCAACGGAAAACCCAGCAGAGCGGGGAGCGATCGCCTCATGATAGATTTCCAGGAAGTACAGAAACAGTCCACAGAGAGATACACGGGAAAACAGCGTCAGTCCGTGAAGTTCTTTGGTGATCTACCCGGTTGCCATTCACCCAGGCGGTATAGTGTCTTCTGGGATCGCGCACGCCGCCTGTAAAACTCTATCGCGTTTCCTTGCGGCTGTGTCACCTGCCCAGTGGACTGCGAAACTGCCCACAACCCACCGCTACGCCCAACGCCGTGAACCCATTGCAAAGGTTACGCCCAGCGCCATGACTCAGGAGCCGCCCCCATCGTCTAACTCACCCAATAACCCGCCGGAACCGCCAGAGAAACCCCCCACGAACGTTGAACCCGGCTATGGGCCGCCCTCGCTGCAAGATTTGCGGGCAGAATATGTGGGGTTGGGCAAGCGGCTGCTGATTGGGCTGCTGCGGGCAAATGTGCGGCTGTTAGAGGGTTGGATTGCTGCCCTAGAAGCACCGCCCAGACGGGCCCAGACCTCCCTGGGCGATCGCTCACCGGGAGAACTGACCGCCGCCGCCGACAGCAGTGCCCTCGTCCGCACAGAGCCTGGTGCGCCGCCTGTTCCGGTTGCGCCGTCGCTGGGTCGTCGCCTGCGGACAGCGATTCAGCAGGTGTGGGCGACTGTGCAGCCCGCCGCTCGGCAGGCCTGGGCTGTGGCAAAGCCCTACTGGGAGAAGGGCTGGGCTTGGTGGACAGCCAATGCGTTGCCGAAGATTCGAGCCATCCTGCCAGCGTCGATTCGGGAGACGTTAACGGATCGGGCGCTGAGTGGGGCGATCGCCGGAATTGCCGCTCTTCTGGTCTTCGTCGTGCCCAACCTGCTGCCGTCCCAGGAGCCAACCCGCATTACCGAACCGCCCCTGATCAGCGAAGCGCCAGTAGACGGTCGCCGCGTCGAGCAGCCCCTACCCCGGGTCACCACAATTCCTGAAGTGGTGCCCGATGACCTGCCGCCCGCGCCCGCGCCTGCCCCCAGCCCAGACGACAGCCCGCGCCCGTCTCGTCCGACTGCCAAGCCGCAGCCCCCGCCCCCGCCGCAGCCATCGCCCTTGCCCACACCCCCTGCGCCCGCCCGTCCCGCCTTGCCCGATCAGCCCCTAGTGGCAGCGATCCAGGAGCAGATCACCAGCGTCACCGATGCCTACAGCGAAAACCTGATCCAGACCATTCAGGCGAGCTTTCGCAGCGGCCGCCTGAGGGTGAGCCTGGGCGATGGCTGGTATGCCCTGTCGCCCGCCAGTCAGGATAAACTCGCGGCAGAGTTGCTGAAACGGGCAACGAGGCTGGATTTTACCAAGCTGGAACTGGTTTCGCCAGACGGTACGCTGCTGGCCCGCAGTCCTGTGGTGGGCGATCGCATGATTATCCTCAAGCGCAGCCTCCAGCCAGAGCAAGCGGCTTAATTGGATTCTGGAGGAATGAGGAGAGCCAAGGGCTTATTTTTCTGCCCATTTTTCTGCCTATAGAAACAGGCCAGGAATCTGCCTCCGGGAACTCGAGATGTTGAGTGCAGCTTGATAGCGTACTAGCATTGCAAAATGAGGCGTTTAATCATGACCACCGACTCTACGGATTCCACACCGATTGTTCCCGCCAACACGGTGTCAGACAAGACCGAAAGCTTTGATGCGCGGGAAACCAGGGCGGCGATCGCCGAGGGTGAAGAAAAGTCGCCCGAAGAGAACCTAGATCTGGACAAAGACTATGCAGCGGCGCAAGCCATGAGCCAGGGTACGCTCAGCCCTGACGAAGCAGCGAAGCAGGTTGCCCCTCAGCATGAGGTGGCTCAGCCGGAAGACGTGAACATTTCTTCAGAAGATGACAGTTTGCCCGCAGCTGGGGGCGACCCTGCCGACTACCGGGAACTGGCTCGCGACATGCGTCCGTCTGCCTAGAGAATTCCATCAGAATTCCATCACCCACTATCCCTGAACCAAACCCATTCAAGCCGCTGAGAGGTTGCACAAGTCGTGCTTCGTCTTGGCGGTTTGTTTAATTCAGCGACCTTAACGTTTCCGATTCCAGCAGGGCGATCGCCCCCGGTCAACTCCTCAAAGTCCCTAACTTTTCCATATCGATGTCTCCCAAGGAAAATCCTATAAAAGAATCATCACTCCAAGACACGCATACCGCTTTCAACTAAGCTTCCAGTTTCAACTAGTCTCCCAGCCTAATTCAACTGAATCAAAATCAACAAGAGGACACTGCCATGACTCGCCTAGACGCAAAGTTGCAAACCATCCGCCAAAAGCTTCAGCAAACCGATGTGCCCCTGCAACTGAGAGTCGTGTCCTATCTGCGGATGTCGTGCCGCGTGGTAGATGAGCGCGGCGGCCGCTATTCCTAAATGCTGGCGGCGCTGCACTGCCACAAGGCCGATTGGTGAAAGACCATTCTGCATCACTTGTGGTACTAGCGATGCTATTACGGCGCTGCACTGCCACAAGGCCGATTGGTGGAAGACCTGCCACATTACCCAAGAGGGCACGCTAGCGTCGAGCGATGCAATCGTGAATATGCTGTTGTCTCCCATGGCCGTGCTGCACGCCGATAGCCAGCCCTCCCGCACGCTGCAACTAGCCGCTTGATCTGGCAGCTTGATCTGGCTGCTTGAGTTAGGGCAGATTTGTGAAACAAAGCTCATACTAAGCTCATTGGAACGAAGCGCGGCGGATGCCCTGCTGAAACGCTCTGGCAGCATCCAAGCGGGAAGTCTTACCCATCAGAACACACTGAGTCAACAAGGCGATATCCAGGGTTTCTAATTGAGGCAACTCGCTTCGGCTGACTGGTTCATAGCCCGTTTCTCGCAGATGAAACAGCCTGAAGGCTCCGTCTTCCCAAAACCAGACCTCCGGCACACCTAGCGCCCGATATCGCGCCAGTTTGTTTATGCCGCCGCTGCTGACGACGACTTCGATCGACAAATCGGGAATGGCCTTGGACTCGCCAGACTGGGACTCGCCGAAGCAATAGGACTGATCGGCTTGTACAAACGCTTCCCCCAATTTTTCCTGATCCATTGAGCCGGTGGGTTCAAACTCAATCTCACGCTCTAGAAAAAAGAGTCCTAAGAGCAGGGCAATGACTGCGCTAAACAGCTCATGCTCTCGCCCAGGCATAAGCACCTCAATCGTTCCATCAAAGTAAAACAGCCGAACACCTGGCGCGTTGCTGAAGCCTTCCTGGATCAGCTTGAACTGCTCCCAGGTGCGCCCAGATTGAACGATTCGCTGATCCTGCGTCGGCGGAAGCGTTTGCATGGTAAGGGGTGGACTAGAGCGGGCGGTAGACGCGATAGTTCAGCTTGGGGAAGATATTGTCGATCGCCTCGACTTTTTCCAGCCAGCCGCTGTCGATTTTGCCCGCTAGGATGTCTTCGCGCAGCTTGTTAAACCGCATCAGGTGCGATCGCGTCCGGCGCACCGCATAGGGCACCATCGTTCCCGTCCGCATGATGAACGCCCAGTCAGACGATTGCGCCAGCAGCAGTTCCCGCGCCGCCTGGTTCAGCGCCCGCCATTCCAGGTCATCGGCGGGTTCGCGCTTGGCCAGGTCGATCATCCGCTCAGCGGCTTTATGCAGATGGGGATAGATCCAGGCGTTGGTGTCGTTCAGCCAATATTCATGAAAGCCCTTAAAGCCCCAGCTTGACTGGGACGGGCGGCAGACCTGCTGGGTCGGGTGCGCCTTGAGATAGTCGGAAAGGTGAGTCATCTCGAAGGTGTTTTGGTCGAACCAGGACTTGCGGAAGAGATAGTCCAGGAACCAGGGGCCTTCGTACCACCAGTGGCCGAATAGCTCGGCATCGTAAGGCGACACGATGATCGGCGGGCGCTGCATAATGCCGTGCAGGTGTTCGACCTGGCGTTCGCGGTTATAGACGAAGTTGCCTGCGTGTTCTGCCGCTTTTTCTCTGGCCCAGTAGGGATCGTAGAGATCTTTGTCGCTCAGCCCCAGCCCGCGCCCGGTAATTTTGTGATATTTGATGCCCACATTTTTGCGCTGACCGTTGGGCATGATGTAGGGCTTGATGTATTCATATTCGGCATCCCAGCCCAAATCGCGGTAAAACTCGCGGTATTCTGGCGCACCGGGATAGCCCACTTCCGATGACCAGACCTGCTGCGACGATTCGTGATCGCGCCCAAAGGCGGCGACGCCTGTTTCGGTAAAAATTGGCGCGTAGGTTCCAAAGCGGGGGCGCGGGCGGGCGTAGAGAATGCCGTGGCCGTCGGTGATGAAGTAGCGCACGCCTGCATCGGCGACCATCCGCTCTACGCCTTCGTAGTAGGCGCATTCCGGTAGCCAGATACCGTTGGGCGATCGCCCAAAATGCTCCTCATAGCTTTCGCAGGCGACCTGAATTTGCGCCCACACCGCCTGCGGATACATCTTCATCAGCGGCAGATAGCCGTGGGTTGCCCCGCAGGTAATGATGTCGAGGTTGTTGGACTCTAGAAAACCCCGGAACGCGCCCACCAAGTCATGATTGCAGCGCTCCCACACCTGGCGCACGCTGTTAAACTCGGCGGCGTAGTGTTCGGCCAGGTATTTCATGTGGCCGGTGTGGGCATTGCGTTCGATTTCCATCTCCGCCAGTTCTTCAAGCTTGGCGAGGTGGATGTCGTATCGCTCTTGCAGCAGCGGATCGCGCAACATCGACACCAGCGGCGGTGTCATGCTCATCGTCAGCTTGAAATCAACGCCATCGCGCTTCAGCCCCTCAAACACCTGAAGCAGGGGGATATACGTTTCCGTAATCGCCTCAAAGAGCCACTCTTCTTCGAGTACATAGTCGCTCTCTGGGTGGCGCACAAAGGGCAAATGGGCGTGGAGGACGAAGGCAAGGTATCCGATGCTCATGGGATTGGCAGTTGGATGGGCGAGTGGGCAAGTCAGGCAAAGAGCCGGATAATGGCAGTTTTAGAGCGGCGCATGTATAACGATTAATTAAGTATTCCTTGAACTTCTTAACAGAATCACTGGTAGCCAGGACACCAAACGGTATCGCAGGCAGCAACTTTAGACTGTGGGCTAGAGTGGGTTCAATAAAAAATCGATCCGGCTGGGCTATCTCCAAGTATCGTAGAGCAAAAGTTATCACGCGACGGATCAACCTGGATGAGATATGGCACAAACGAACCTGCTTGAACTCGCGAAGCAAGGTGACCCACAGGCGATCGCCACGCTCATGAATCGCTCCCTTCAGCCGCGCGGCATGACTGCATCGGTCGATCGCCAGGGAACCTGCCTGTATGTCACGCTGCAAGCAGAGCAGGTGCCCAATCGCCAGGTGCTTACTGCGTTTGTGCAGAACGGCATCAGCAACCTGGGCGTGTCTTCCATCCAGTTGGTCAAGATTGCTGGGCAGCAGTTTGGCATGGCCGAACCTGCCTGGACGCAGGACTTACAGATTGATCTACCAGATCTGGCAGATCTGGACGATTTGGGACTGGGCGACCCAGAATCCACCCCGCCCTACGATGTAGGCACCTCTCTCGACGGGCTGGACGACATTGCGCCCGCCCCCAACCCTGTCGGCGATATTCTCTCAGAACTGACCGCGCCGCCACCTGATCTCACCTTTGAGCCAGAGAGACCGTCGTCAGAAGCACCTGCGCTGGATTTTGAGGATGAGTTTGTATCGGGCGATTTGCCTGCTCTGGACGACGATTTTTCGGGGGATTTTTCGCTGGAGGCGATCGCCACCGATGACACCAGCTCAGCAGATCTGCCCGATGACCTACTGGCGGATCTGGATTTGGGAGCCGATCTGGAACCAGACCCGATGGCAGATTTCCAGCCAGATGACCTGGGATTGGGCGGACTGGATGCTATAGAAAGCAGCTTGTCCGATTTAAACCTGGACAGTGATTTTTCAGAATTTGACCAGAACACGGGTTCTTTTGACAGCGCCTTTGTGGATAGCGGTTTCTCTGGCAGCACCTTTGATACCAGTGACACCAGCGCCCCTCTGGATGCGGGAATGCATGAACCATCAAGCGACGCACTGCTTTCGGATTTGGATGCGCTGGAATCGACACAAGATTGGTCGCTCGACGCGCCAGATGAGATGCTCAGCGATCTCGGCTCGCTGGAAGGTGACCTGGCCCGAATGGACGACAAGTTTTCGGGAATCGACGCGGTGACTGGAGAATCGAATCCTGGTATGGGGTTGGAGCCAGACGAGTTTGACCTATCTGCCGATTTGTCGTCCGATTTCTCATCCGATTTTTCGATGGAGCCATTGGATAACGCGGACGAGTTTGACCTTGGCTTGCCCGATGTGGAGCCATCCAGTTCGACGTTGGACAGCAGTTTCGACCTGACTCCCGAACAAGTCGATTTCCCGCTGACGGACTTTGACGAACTCAGCACCCCGTCAAGCGCCAGTGAGCCATTGTCGGGTCTGGAAGACCTGGACTTTGGGGACTCAGCCCCATCAACCCCCGAGGATGCAGGGTTTGGTGATATGGAACTGGGCAATACCGAGTTTGGCAATACCGAGTTTGGCAGCACAGAATTCGGCAATACCGAGTTTGGCAGTACAGAATTCGGCAATACCGAGTTTGGCAGCCCGAACTTTGACGATGCTTCGCTGAGCGATGCCGATTTTGACTTTGACGCGAGCGGTTCAGAGCTATTTAGCGAATCCTCTGTGTCTGGTGATTCTGGTGATTTGGAAAGGGATTTTGCAGGACTGGAGGCGATGGGCGAGCCAGCCGCGAACGGTTGGCAAGAGGAGGATTTGGGGGCGATCGCCGCTGGATTTGAAACCGAAGCTCAGTTTGACGATCTGCTACCAGAATCCTCGTTTGACGAAGGGGGCAGTTCTACGGGCTTTGACGAGCCAGCCCCAACTCCACCGCCCTACGTGGCCGAAGAAATGTCCCTTGAGCTGGATCTGGACGACATCCAACTGCCACCCGTGACGACCGAAGGCGGGGATGATTGGGATGCTGATCTAGAGTTTGGCAATTTGACCGGGGAAGACTTGTCAGACTTTACGGCTGACCCAGCGGAGCCTGCGGAAACAACGTTCGAGACAGCGGCAGAATCTGAATCAGACGCACTAGAGTTGGACAATGAGTTTGTCAGCAGCGAGTTTGCTACCGACGAATTGACCAGCGGCGACTGGGAAACTGATCTGCCGATGGCGGAACCCAGCGGATTTGACGAAACCTCTGGGCGCGAGTCTGCTCCTGCGCCCTTCCTGGCGGATTTTACAGAGTCTCCTGCTGCGCCGATTTTTGCGCCTGCGGGAGACTCTGCGCCCTGGCTGAGTGAGCTACCGCCCGAATTTGTGATTGATGTCACACTGAATGGCTCTCTGCTGGATGCTGCTGGGGTGGGGCTGTTGGAGGGTGAGGGGGCCAGGGCGATCGCCCCAGAGTCTCTAGAACTGGCGCAGGATCTCGATCTAGAGGCCCAAGACCTGTACTTTGAGTCGGCAGCAGATAGCATTGCTCCAGAATCCTCTCCGCCTGCTGCCGCGGGTGATGTTGGCTTTGATCTGGAGAATTTGGACAACCTGGATAGCCTAGATAACTTGGACAGTGTGGACAGTGTGGATGCTCTCGACCCTGCCGATGGCTCGGACAACCTGCTGGATACCGATTTGTTTGAGGAAACCTTTGAGGAAACCTCAGACATTCCCCTCTCGCAGCTGCCCACCGAGATTCCCTCGTCTGAAATTCGGGATGATGAGCTAGACGCGCCTGACTTTCTCGACGTACCCCTTTCTGGCGTTGAGTTTGATGAGATTGCCTTTGACAACATCTACGACAGTGCCCCAGCCAACGAGTTCACCCTCGAAGATGAAACCGCTCCCACAGAACTGATGCCTCCTGGCGAAGAAACGCTGCCGTCGGAACTGCTGGTTGATGACCTGGATGAGTCCGGTGGCTTCGAGATGGATAATCTGGGGCTGGGGCTGGAAAGCTTGGGGAGTGAAGAGTTCCAGCCCTCTGAAGCAGAAGCTGCTGGCGGCGATGACTTTGGGCTAGATGGGCTAGACGAGTTTGACTTGGGTGCGCCCGCAGCCGATTGGCAGAACGAGCCAGACCCGCTGCCCGAAACCACGTTTGGTCTGGAGGACGATGATGAAGCGACCATCTTGCTAGACCCCAGCACCGATCCGGGAACTTCGTTTGGCACTGTGCCCCAGTCACCAGACCTCAACCGCGAGGAATTGGATTGGCTGGCTAGTGAGGTCGCTGCCTCCGCAAATCCGCCCGTTTCGCCGCTCAGTTCTGCTGAGGAAGGCTGGAGCTATGGCATTCCGCCTGCGCCGCCTCCGCCAGAGGATACCTTTGTCTACCCCGCGAGCGCTCCCCAAGTGCCAGGCTCGACCACAGTCGATGAGTCAGAAGCCGGGGAACGGGCTGAAGCGTCTGGCGGACGCGCCACCAATTTGCTGTATGGAGTGCTGCTGGCGCTGCTGGCGTGGATCTTGGCGCTGGTTGGGCGATCGCTCTGGACAGAATTGACGCAGCCAGAGCCGCCCCCCGCACCCGAAGTAGAGGTGTCGCCCCAGTCACAGGATGTGAACCCTGGGCGATCGCCCTTCTCTCCATTTTCTTAAGTCCAGCGCATAACCCCAGACGGTGGGCGATCGCGATATCCTGGAGGTTCGGGCGATTCAATTTGCTCGACATCTGGTGTGGAGCGGCGACACCCCTGAGCCGATGCTGGGCTGAAATGGTTAACCTATGGGGCGATCGCGCTTCGCTTTGTCTCGCGCTATCCTAATTTCCTCTGTTTCTTCGCAGCTTCACCATGCCCTGGTTCGTCAAGATCGAAAAAGGGCTTGTGGACAAGGCAACGTTTGATCAATTTGTGCCAGCCCACAAGCAGTTTGTTCGCGACCTGATCACCAAAGGGCATCAGGCTAAAACCGGGTACTGGGCTGAGCGGGGCGGGGGAATGCTGCTGTTTCAGGCAGACTCGATGGAAGAAGCCAGGGCGATCGTGGCGCAAGACCCACTAGTGCAAAATGGCTGTGTCAGCTACGAGCTACACGAGTGGAAAATCGTAGTCGAGTAAGGGCGGGTATTGGGTAATTTTGAGCGAGAGCGCATGGTAGACAACGGCGACGGCTACAAAGTGGTAGCAGAAAACCGACAAGCTCGGTTTGAATACGAGATTTTGGAAACCTTCGAGGCCGGCATTGAGCTAGTCGGTACAGAGGTCAAATCCGTACGGGCAGGAAAAGCCAACCTGCGCGACGGCTTTGCGCTAATCCGCAACGGCGAAGTGTGGCTGCACAATGTCCACATTTCACCCCATGACACCGCCAGCCAATATTTCAACCACGACCCTCGCCGCACCCGCAAGCTGCTGATGCATCGCCAAGAAATTCGCAAGCTGATCGGCAAAGTCGAACAGCAAGGTCTGACCCTAGTGCCACTAAAGATGTATCTCAAACGCGGCTGGGTCAAAATTTCCCTGGCGCTGGCGCGTGGCAAAAAACTGCACGATAAGCGCGAAGACCTGAAGCAAAAGCAGGCCAAGCGCGAGATGCAGCGAGCAATGAAGCGGTAGTTAGTCCAATTTATCTTGCTGATTGGATGTCAGGCACTGGTCTTTTGAATCGTCCATCCTTCAGACTCACTGGGGGGAGGGCGTTCTTGCCAACACGAGTGCAGACTTCATCGCCTTCTACCGTGAGGTCGGACTGATCGGGGGTGGGGGCAGACCATTGGCTGGCTTGGTTTGCCAAACGGGTCTCCCAGCGCAAAAGGTTGTTTGCCGCCGTTGAGATCTACCGATAGCTGGCTCGGATCAGCCAACTCGTAGAATGACCTCATCTACAATTCTGCGAGCAAACAGCACTGCCAAAATTGCTGTGTAGCTAAAGGCGTTTGCCGCTAGGAGGGTATTGGACAGGTTGGTGGGGGGCTTTTTGTCGCGGTCTTTGTCTCGTAGCAACCCCTGCCCCGAACGGTAGCGGGGACTGGAGGCTGCTTGGCGGGCAGCCCATTCGGCAGGGGAGAGCAGGAGCCATTCCAGCGCCGACAGCCCTAGCAGCTTGACCGCAAAGCTGGCAAAGAACGTCAGAAAACCTGCCAGGATAGCAGGAAACGCCGCATCGGCAGACCACTGGTCAAAAAAAATAAAGCCCAGCAACTGCTGCTTGAGCAGCGGCGACAGCAGGGGTTGGACGCTGAAAAACACAACCCATCCCGCGATCGCCGTCAAAAGGTTCAGCGTGGCGGCAATTTGCACCGACTGCTGCGGCGAAATGCCATTGGTCTGCTTGGGCGGCAGGGTGAGCTGCACAGCAAAGACATGGGATTCAATGGCGATCGCCATCAGCAAAAACAAAATTTGAAAGGCGATCGCCCGCAAGGGCAAGACAGATGCGAACATTACCTGCTTATATAGAGTAAGAAGTTTTCCTGATGCACTACTGGTAGCGTGCCTACCCAGATGATGCTCACTCCCAGAACCCTCTAAGGAAAATTCTGAGGAAAAAGCCTGCAATCTCAAGGGATGCGTGTCACGTTTGGTAGGATGATGACTTCCAGAGCTTCTGCGTTCGGTGATTTCGCGTTCAAAACTATCTTAGAGCCATGACAAGAGCGGGTGTTGGCATTCGGACGGCGCAGCAGCGCAGCGAGCGCATCCTGGGGCAAATTCATGTTTACGACGGCGCGGGCAAAGGCAAGTCGCAGGCCGCGCTGGGCGTGGTGTTGCGCTCGATTGGGCTGGGCATTCGCACATCGGCGCAAACCCGGGTGCTGCTGCTGCGGTTCCTCAAAGGGCCGGGGCGCACCTACGACGAAGATGCCGCCATCGAAGCGCTCCAGCGTGGCTTTCCCCATCTGATTGATCAGGTGCGGACAGGGCGGGCAGAGTTCTTTGGCCCCGACAACATCACCCGATTCGACAAGCAAGAGGCGCAGCGCGGCTGGGATGTGGCCAAAGGGGCGATCGCCTCTGGGCTGTATTCCGTCGTTGTGCTGGACGAGCTTAACCCCGTGCTGGATCTGGGGCTGCTGTCGATTGATGACGTGGTTCGCACGCTGAAAAACAAGCCCGAAGATCTGGAAATCATCGCCACCGGGCGCGGCGCACCCCAACCCCTCCTGGACATTGCCGACCTGCACTCAGAAATGAAGCCCCACTTTCATCCCAACGCCGCCACTCACGGCATCGAGGGTATCGAAATTTACACAGGGGCGGGCAAGGGCAAGTCCACCAGCGCCCTGGGCAAGGCGCTCCAAGCGATCGGACGCGGCATCAGCCAAGACAAGTCGCACCGCGTGCTAATCATGCAGTGGCTTAAAGGCGGCGCGGGCTATACCGAAGATGCGGCGATCGCTGCGCTGCATCAGAGCTATCCTAACTTGGTCGATCACCAGCGCTGCGGCCGCGATGCCATCGTCTGGCGCGGACAGCAGCAGGAGTTAGACTACGTGGAAGCCGAACGCGGCTGGGAAATTGCGCGGGCGGCGATCGCCTCTGGGCTTTACAAAACCATCATTCTCGACGAGCTAAACCCTACAGTAGATCTAGAGCTATTGCCCCAGCAGCCGATTATCCAGGCGCTCCTGCGAAAGCCCCGCGATACGGAAGTGATCATT
Source organism: Leptolyngbya sp. O-77 (assembly GCF_001548395.1). Classification (NCBI taxonomy): domain Bacteria; kingdom Bacillati; phylum Cyanobacteriota; class Cyanophyceae; order Leptolyngbyales; family Leptolyngbyaceae; genus Leptolyngbya; species Leptolyngbya sp. O-77. Next base: position 2,957,536 of record NZ_AP017367.1, on the reverse strand, counting down.
ACCGGCCGCTGCAAAAATCCTCCGGCCTATTTCGACTTAGCCAGCATCCACTCCGAGGTCTTTTGCCACAAGCACTACGCCGAAAAGGGCATCGACCTGAAGCGCGGGGTTGATTTTTAGGGAATTAGGGGCTGCTGTTTTGCCGAACGCAGGCTGAGAAACCGGGCGATCGCCATCAACATTACCGACACCTCCGGGCGATCGCTCGTGCATGGGCTTGAATCTGAGCTTTTTTGTTGGCGTTCAGGAGGTTCCCTTGATGAAAGGGACTGCTCAAGGTGTAGCTTTATTTCAAAGGATCTGATACCTAGCTCTAGGCTCTGACGCTCCAACACTTTCCAAATGGCGATCGCCCCCTTGCTCCATCAACAAGCTACTGAACGCCCTGATGCGCCTGCGATTATCGATGGGAAGGCGGGAGAAACGGTGTCCTTTGTGGCGCTGGAGCGACAGTCGGTGCAGCTTGCGGAGCGGTTGCAGCAGGCGGGGTTGCAGGCGGGCGAGGCGGCGCTGGTTCTGGTGCCTGTGTCGGCGCGGCTGTATGCGGTGTTGCTGGCGCTGTTTCGGCTGGGGGCGATCGCCCAGTTCATCGACCCTGCTGCCGGCCTCAACCATCTGGAGCGCTGCTGCGCTCTGCACCCGCCCCGTGCCCTGATCGCTACCCCCAAAGCCCACCTGCTCCAGCTAAAATCTGCTGCCCTCCGCCGCATTCCTCTCAAGTTCTCAACTCACCGCCTCCTTTCTGCCACAGCCCCACTCGACCCCGATACCCCGCCTGCGCTTCCCCTCGCCACCCCCGCCCTGCTCACCTTCACCAGCGGCAGCACGGGCCAGCCCAAAGCCGCCCTCCGCACCCACGGCTTTCTCCTAGCCCAGCACCGTGCCCTGGTCCACAGCCTGCACCTGACTCTGGGCGAGATTGATCTATCAACGCTGCCCATTTTCGTGCTGGCAAACCTCGCGTCGGGTGTCACCAGCCTGCTGCCCAATGTAGACTTGCGCTATCCCGGCAAGGTCAACGCCAGACGGCTGCTGCGAGATATCCGACGCTACCGACCAACAAGTACGGCTGCGTCTCCGGCGCTGCTGGGGCGACTGGTGACGGAATGCGAGGCGACGGGGCAGACGCTGCCCGAATTCCGCCGTATTTTTACGGGCGGTGCGCCAGTGTTTCCGGGGCTGCTGCAACGGCTGGCGGCGATCGCCCCCTTGGCGGAAGTTACGGCCGTCTATGGCTCCACCGAAGCGGAACCCATTGCCCACGTTGCGTATCACGAAATTCAGCCCGACGACCTGGCCCGCATGACCCAGGGAAAGGGGCTATTGGCAGGATATCCGGTGCCAGAGATTGCGCTGCGAATTTTGGGCGATCGCTGGGGTCAGCCTATACCGACCATGACCACTGCCGAACTGCACGCGCAAACCCTGCCAGCGGGCGCAGTTGGCGAAATTGTCGTCAGTGGCGACCATGTGCTGCCTGGATATTTGCACGGCCAGGGCGACGCAGAAACCAAGTTTCGAGTAGACGGCGTTCCCTGGCACCGCACGGGCGATGCGGGCTATCTGGACGAGCAGGGTCGGCTATGGCTGTTGGGGCGATGCAGCGCCAAGCTGACGGACACCTGGGGCACGATTTATCCCTTTGCAGTAGAGGCGGCAGCCCAGGCACAACCGGGCATTCGTCGATCGGCGCTGGTGGCGCATCAGGGTCGGCGGGTGCTGCTGATAGAATGGGCAGAGCATTTTCCCAAAGCAGCGCGATCGCCCGCGCTACAGGACTTGCAAACCGCACTGGCTTGGGCCCAAATTCACCAGTTCCACCCCTGCCAGATTCCGGTAGACAAGCGTCACAACGCCAAGGTGGATTATCCCGCTCTGCAACGACTGCTCGACCGCCTGTGACCCGATGAACGAACCCACTCCCCCAACAGACTACCGGATGAGCCTGCGCGAAGGTGGGGCGATCGCCCTGGGCGGACTGCTGGTAATCGTGGGGGGCATCGTGGGGCTGGGCGATAAGGCGATTCGCAATGCGACTGACCCGGCGCGGGCCGAGGCGATCGCCCGCAGCATGATGGACTATCGCATTCCCGGACAGGTACATGGGCTGTTTGGCATTAACATCGGTAGCGTCAAGATGGGCGTGGTGACTAATGCGCCGCCCACTGAATCGTCTAACGGGCTATCCAGCGTTCAGCCTACTATGTCATCGAGCGTGAACCCTTCTGTGCCACCGGATGGGTCTTCTAACCGATCTTCCAGCGTTCCAATGGGATTAGCAGAGGCATCGCCAACCCGTCCGGGCGATCGCACGCGGGTTGAACTGCTGATCGCCCGTGCCCCCCTCAGCGCCCGCTCTCGCATGAACCACGCAAACGGTGAGTCAGACTTTAGCTTGCTGTCGCTGCCTGGTGTCTCTATTTCCTACGAAATCCAGGGCGAATTTCAGCCCACCACCAGCCGCAACCAGCCCGGATTTCTCTGCGAGGTGCCCACTGTAATCAATATCGAATCGGGCCGGGCGCTGCTGATAGACTCGCCTCGCCCTGTTCCTGCTATTCGCTATGAAGCCACCATTGAGCTAGACGGGCAAAACCACTCGATCATCTTGATGGCGATTGGGCAGGATGCAAGAGAAACCGCGCAGCAGGTCTTTGAGTCCTTGCGCTGTCGCTGAGGCTTACTCGACGGCAATGTCTCAGTGAAAACGATTCCCCCGATTGAACTGTGGTAGTATCTTTGCGTCTCAGTGTTTCTACGCGATAACAGAGCGTCAACTGATGCTGCGGAGATATGCCTCCGATGGGCGATCGCTCGACAGCCACTACCAGTGCGTCACGGGGAACCGTTCCATTCATGGACGAATTCAAGGACAAAATTAGGAATATCGAATCGACCATTGCCCAGCCCGACTGGAGTCGAGAGCAGCTAAAACGCTGGTGGGACCCTGGTCGTCAGCTTTTGCGGTCGATTCGTCGCTATCAAAAATGGAAGCGGCGCGGCGGGCTGTTGGGGCTATTGGGCAGCAAGGTCGCCGTGCTGCACTACCGCTTTTGGAGCGTGGTGTCTGCTTCGGAAATTCACCTCACCTGCAAGCTGGGCGGCGGGCTGCTGCTGACGCACCCCAACGGCGTGATTATCCATCCCGATGCGGAGGTGGGCGCAAACTGCCTGATTTTGCAGCAGGTGACATTGGTGGCAGGGGTGAAGGTGGGCAACGGGGTGGATATTGGCGCGGGCGCAAAGATTATCCGGCCGGTGACAATTGGCGATCGCGCTCGCATCGGAGCCAATGCCGTAGTCACGAAAGACGTGCGCCCTGGTGCAACGGTGGTGGGCATTCCCGCCAGAGAAATCAAGTCCGCTAACCTGATTGGGGCGACCCGTTAGCGATTCCCAAAGCCGCCCTTGCACTTCCTCCAGATGTCAGTTTCCAGATGTCAATTTTCTGAAGGGGCGCTGCAAGTGCTAGGGCTAGGAGCCTTGCAGAGGCTTGACCCAGCATCCAAAATCGCAAATCCAGCTAGAACCGGGCAGCGGTCAGCATCACATCAGCGTGTTGCCATGCCGAGCGAAACTGGGCGCGGGTCTGTCGGGCTTCGTCTGTTTTGCCCTGAGCCTCCAGGCTTTGCGCCAGGCCGTAGAGCGACCAGCCGTTGTGGGGATAAATTGCCAGGTCATCGCGGAACACCTGCTCTGCCTCCGCAGGGCGGCCGGCTTGCAGCAGCATCGCTCCCAGGTTTTGGCGCACGGGCGAATACCAGGGCGCGGGTTCGTCATAGTTAAGCTGGTCTTGCAGCGCCACGCCTGCTTCTAGATGGGCGATCGCCCCGTAAACATCGCCCCGCTTGGCGGCCAGTTCGCCCGACAGCACCTCCACGCCGATCTTCAGCAAATCTGCTGTCGAGTTGATGTCCCAAATGGTCACCCCTTCTAGGGCTGGATCAGCGGCGATCGCCTTTAGGGCCTTCAGTTCTTGCGCGGCTGCTTGCCCCTCGCCCTTAGCCGCCAGCGCCATGCCCCGTGCAAAGTGCCACACGCCCGTCGGATAGACCAGATCTGCCTCCGGCTTGGGTTCCGCCAAGATATCATCCCACAGGCCAAACTTGACGTAGGTATAGAGCGGAATCACAGCGTAGTGTTGCAGCGTGCCGTAGCCCGGTTCTTTCCAGAGCGATCGCTCGACCAAATCCGCCGTGTTGCGGGCAGCCTCCAGCGCCACCCGCCGCTGCCCAGCCATCATCGCCGCATACCAGAGGAAATGGTGATTGTGGGGCATGTAGGCAATTCGGAAAATGCCGTCGGGGTGATGCGCCTGGGCATATTCCCGGTCGGCAGCAGCAGCCCGCTGATTGGCCACCACCGCATCGTGATAGCGCCCCACCCGCAGGTAAATGTGAGCAGGCATGTGGAGCAGGTGGCTGGTTTGGATATTCAAATCCCGCAGGCGATCCGCCACGTCGGCCGCCAGTTCTGGCCGCTGCGCCTCCACTGCGTGAATGTAGAGGTGCAATGCGCCGACGTGGTTGGGGAACCGCTTCAGCACCGATTCCAGCGTGGCGATAATTTCTGCGCCTGCGTCGGTGGGATTGCCCGACTCGTCCCAATAGTCCCAGGGAGTTGTGTCCATCAGCGCTTCGGCAAACAGCGTGCCCGCGTCTGGGTCATCGGGATAGCGCTGCGCCACATCGCGCATGGCGTTGGCATAGGCGAGATTGAGTTCGGTACGGTCCTCTACGGGTTGCGGCGCATAGCGAGTGGCGAGGGCGTGGATATAGGCGCGTTCGCGATCGCTCGCATTGCTGCCCAGTTGCACGGCTCTTTGAATCGCGGCCCACGCCGTCGGCACGTCGCTATCTTCCATCGCGGCGTTGATATTGGGCCCCAGCACGTAGGCCATGCCCCAGTAGCAGAGGGCGCAGGTGGGGTCGAGTTCGGCAGCCTGCTGAAAGGATCGCAGCGCCTCGGCATGGTTGAACCCGTAGGACAGAATGAGTCCCTGGTCGAAATAGCGTTGCGCGAGGGGATTGCGGGTGGAAATGGGGTGATGGTGATCGCCCAGGTTGTCAAACAGGGGAGCCGTGAGGGACGGAGTGGCGACTGCGAGCTGTTCCTGGGTGGCGTGTTCTGGATGGGCGATCGCCGTTCCCGCATCCGTTCCGTGGATAGGAAATCCCAGTGAAAGAATGAGCGTTGCGACAAACAGCATTGCGCGAAAGAGTTTGATTCGGTTCATCGATTTTGCCTCCGAAGTTCTAAAGACTTGAAGAGATGATTTGACCTAAAATGATGCAGTCTGATGTAGACAGCTACGCAACCCGTGTAGAGATTTGGTTGTTCTTAAAGTGGCTAGAATTGATGGTAGTCAATTCTTTGCAATCTTTTGCTCTTTGCAATCCTTTGCCCAGTCCTAACATTTTTCCAAGCTGTGGCGCAGGGCAGTGCGATCGCGCTTCGTGCGAACACCGTCTCGTTCAAGGGCTAATTTTGGACAAGGGCTAATTTTGGAAGCGCTGATCCAACCAAATTCGCACCTCTGCTTCAGTACTGAACCAGGTTTTGTGGCCCGTGATTGGGTCATAGATCTGCCAAATCGTCTGCCCTATAGGCGTTTCAATGGTGTGAATCCGAGGCTCATTTCTGTTGGTCAAGCGTTGGGCGATCGCCCTCCAAAAAGCATTCAGCCAGCTATACGCTTTTGGTTTCCGCTTAGCGTTTCTGGCAGCATTCAGCAGATGATGACAAGACTGAATATTTAGCATGTAAAGCTTCATGATTACCTGCCTCCAGATTGGGTTTTCAGACGGGAAAGAAGGATGGTTTTGGATGAGTAAACTGACATGGGGAATGCTGCGTTTGCACGGTTGGGAGATGCTTCCGATTGAGGGAGGGCTTCAGCAGCACTGCGCTCGTTTTGCGAAGATTGCAATGCTGCTGAAAACTGAGCCACGTTGAACCGAGACAAAGCTTCTCCATCAGCACGCTGAAACCGTGCCGCCAGTGAGCAAAGGGTACACATAAGGGGTTAAGGATTAGCTTACTTGCGAACGATGTAGTAATCGTTCTGAAAGTCGTGCGCCAGCCGCTTGATTTCCACTGTTTCAAATCCGGCTTCTGCCAGCATTTGCAAGGCTTTTTCCTTTCCCCACATTGCACCTAGACCCATGCCGCCGTAGGCAAGAGAGACGGACATGCAGTGTAGACAAGAGATGGTATACAGCAGTGTTCCCACTGGATGCTCTAGATTCCCACCCACGTCCGTAGCGGCGTGAATATCCTGCATCAGATACGTGCCCGTCGAACGAAGCGCACGGTGAATATTGCGGAGAACTCGATCAGGATGGGCTTGGTCGTGAACTGCGTCGAAGGTGGTAATGAAGTCGTAGCGATCGCCCTCATCGATCTGTGCAGCATCCTGTACCTGAAACTGGACGTTCGACAGGAGAGATCGCTGTGCAGATGCATTCGCAATGGCGATCGCCTCTGCGGAAAAGTCATATCCAGTAAAGCGGCTATTGGGATAAGCCTGCGCCATGCGGATCAGAGCGCGACCGCTGCCACAGCCCACATCCAGCACGTCGATGCCGCGCTCCAAATCCTCCATCAGCCCCGGCACTAGCGGCAGCACATGGTCAAACAGCGCCGACACCACGCTCTGCCCGCTGTCTTCGGCCATCACGGCATGAAAGCGCTTGTAAGCAGAATAGGGAACGCCGCCGCCTTTATAGAAGCATTCCAGCACCGCATCCTCAACAGCGCCCAGCAGGGGAATATATTGCGCGAAAACGGCAATATTGTCTGATCCAGCGGCCCGCGTCAGAAATGCAGCGTGTTCCGCAGGCAGGCTATAGGTCTTAGTGGACGAGTCATAGTCCACCACGCGACCCGTCACCATTGCGCCCAGCCACTCCCGCACATAGCGCTCGTTCAGCCCCGCTGTGTCAGCAATTTGCTGGCTGGTGGCGGGCGGCAGTTCTGCAAGTGTGTCAAACAGTTCGGTGCGATGTCCAATGGAAACCATTAGCGCCAGTGCGCCGCTGTTCAACGTGCCTACCAGGGTTTCGGCAAAGGCTTCAGCTCTAGCTAGGTCAAATCGGGATTGCTCAATCGGTTGTAGCGTTGTCATAGAAATATCCTCAGGGTTTGCAGGGGTCTGTTTTGACGAGCCGAGGGGTGGCAACTCTGTGGAGCGCCTCTCACTCGTTACAGCAGATCAGATAAGTTAATGACGAGATTGAATCGTGAAATCGTTCAGTCATCGTTCAGTCATCAATGCGTTCAGTTGGAATCATCGGTTCCCACAACAGGCTGGCGGTGTGGTCTGGGCGGCGAGTCTGCATCAGGCGATCGCATGTCTGCACGACATTGCAATACAGTCCCAGCGTTCCAGTCTGATCGGGAGTCGGATACAAACAAATCCAGTGCCCGGCAGCCAGAGTATGATAAATGCCGCCGGATGCCACGCAATCTTGAGCAATCTGAATTGCGGTTGTTAGGCTTAGGCTGGGCGGGGCGATCGCCGTGGTCATCAGTGCGCCCGTCAGCAGCACGCTTTGCAAAAAGTATGAGAGTTTGATCAGCATGGCGCTTCCTTTGACAAGGTATGATATGGCTTACTTAAGTTTGAGTTGAGTCGGGTATCTCCCCTGCTCTGCCTCTAAGTTATCGAAGCAGGCGATCCCATTCCGTTCCAAAAGCGCTCCCAGAGCGATCCGGTAGAGTTCCTAGCTGGCCCGCAGTTCTGCATCGAGCCACGCAGCAAACAGTTCATCCAGCAGGCGTTGCTGAGTCGCTTCGTCAAATCGGGCGGGAATCTTTTGCTCAATGCGAATGATCACCACACAATCTTCGAGCGATAGCGGCGCAACCAATTCACCCGGTGCGCGGGTCGCCAAGACATAGGCAAGGCTGGGATGATAAGCACCGATTTCTACCGGGCCTACCAATCCGCCCTTTGCCGCCTCTGATCCCTGGGAATGTTGCGCGGCCAGGTCTGAAAAGGTTTGCTCCCCCTCGAGCAGACGAAAATATAGCTCGTTGGCCAGGTCGGCATCCTGTGTCCGAATCAGCGAGTAAACCACCTGATCAGGCTGTGTTTTACGCTGCAAGAATAGTGGTCTAGCTTGTGCTACCACTGGGTTCGCTTAAGTTTTTGCAGCTTCACCCAACGGGCGATCGCCCTCATCTCCCAGAACCCGCACCTTTGGGCGATCGCCCTCATCTGGCAACACCCGAACCTTTCGGCGATCGCCCTCATCTCCCAGAACCCAAGCCTTTCGGCGATCGCCCCCCGACACCTCTCGGAACCTCAAACTGCTGACCCAAACCTATCACCGCTCAACGTTGGCATCTTACCCGAAAGCTGTTGGGAGTGTTCGGGTTGACCGAGTTCTTGAAGAACTAAATCTTCGCAATTGGGGGCGAATCGCCTACTCACTTGTAAGCTGACAGAACCAGAACGCTGAGGGCTAACGGTGAAGTTGTGCGGCGGCAGACAATCTTGAACTCCCACCGATAACCTCTATTCCGTCGCCCCCATAGAATCAAAGGGGTGGCTCACTCTAAACAATCTTGAACTCCCACCGATAACCTCTATTCCGTCCGCACCAACGCAGTGTTAGCCTGCGGCAGCAGAGACCAGATTGTTACGACTCTTCATCAAAGTCTATATCCTCGAACCCCAGCCAGAAAAGCAAGACATCTTCAACCTGGGATAACTGCTCTGAGTCCAATTCACCCAATTTCCTCAACAGTTTGGCATGGGGGATGGTAACGAGATTCTGAACATCAAAGGCTCCCGGTTTCAAAAACCTTACTTTCACATCAACCTCGAAGCGGGAACCTCTTGGACTTGTCGTGTGAGGAACCAGTGTTGCCAAAGCTCGATCTTGCATCAGAACTGGAATGCTAACCACTAGACATGGCCTAACCTTTGCAACATAGCCCAGATCCACCAACCACACTTCACCACGAACAGGGCTACTCATAATCTGGTTCTTGCTGATCTAAGGCTAAGAATAACTCCTCTGCACTCAAGGTTAGATCTTCGTCTGTCAAAGGTGGAAAATCAAAATTAATAATTCGCCGCAAGATTTCTAGCGCAATCTCCATCTGCTCTGTATTAGGCAACCGATCAAAGTTGTCGAGAATTTCTTGAGCTAAAGCAGTCATAAGATTATCTCGAAATCTATATTAAACCCTAGCACAGTTGCCAGTGCCTAAGCATGTTCGCTTAGAACCATTACAAATATTGGCTTACAGACATTTAACTTGCTCAAGGAGGCGTTCAATCGGGTGCTCTAGTATCGTCGGGTCGAAGCTTTGGGAAATCTGTGTCGGCCAGCAGTCTTTGAGAAGGCAGAGTAGCTGTTGACCTGATCTTGGGTCGTTCCCGAAACCTGACCAGTTACAATTTGTCATGATTAGCAGAAACATTTTTGCACCCGGAAAAATTTCTTGCAGCTTTTGTTCACGGTCGTCAAAATGGTCAGCCCAGCCATTTCGCCTCCAGCCAAGCTGAGTCTTGCATTCAACAGCAGCAAGTAGATCATCTCCTCTCCAAATACTGATATCAGGCCGGATTGCCTTGCGCTTGCGCTGTATCGCACGTTCTGAGGCAATTTCCAAATTTAGTCTTTCAACCTCATTAAAAAGTTTCAAGGAGAAAAGGATTGCTTCCACAAAAAAGTCTGCGCCAGCTTGTGCAACTCGCTTATCAAGGAACTTCTTGATGCTGTCTTGAGCGCAGTAAAAAGCTCGTAACCGATTAACAACCACTCTGGAGTAATCCAAGTCTTCTTTGGAAAGAGTTACTTCCTTCAGGTTGTCGTAAGAGTTCTGTAGCGCCACCGACAGGCTATCTAATGTAAATGCATATTCATCAGAAAATTGACCAGACATAGAAAGTGGTTGTTTGTACTACGTACAGGAACGGAGAAGCAAGCTATTCCTAATCATGCTCCAGAGTTATGCCTCCAAAGACAAGATAGCAGGCTAACGGTGTAGCTCAACAGCGGTCAGTGGCTCTTGGTTTCAGCCAGGATCTCTGTTCTGTCCGTTGTAGCGAGGTGTTAGCCTTCGCGATCGCCCCTTATCTCCCAACACCCACACCTCTCGGCGATCGCCCTCATCTCTCAGCACCCGCACCTCTGGGCGATCGCCCCCCCGGATACCTTTTGGGGCGTTGCACACTGACCCAAGTCTGTCGCTGCTCAACCTCTGCGGCTGACCCGAAAGCGGCTGGGAGTGTGCGGCTTGACCCGGATCTCGAAGAACCGAGCCTCTGCAAGTGGGGGCGAATCGCCTACCCACCCGAAAGCTGACAGAACCAGAACGCTGAGGGCTAACGACCAAGCTCACCGGACGCAGATAACCTTGAACACTAAGCCGACCAATTTGCGGCGTTCCGGTGCAGCGACTTGTTAGCCTGCGTTGCTACTGCAAGTTTAGGGTCTCCGAAGGTATATTAGGGTCTCATAATAATCATCTAGCGATCTAGGACGCGCATTCTTATTAGCTTTTTGCAACTGCACATCATACATACTGTCAACTAGGAAACCTGCTTTTTCTGCTTCTTCAGCTAAAATCTCGGCTGACTGAACCACATAAAGTTGTTGCCTTGTTGAGAACTGATAAAACGTGCTTTGCTTACCACTTACAATAACAGCAAAAGCTCCTGGTTTAAGATGACAGAGCATTTGCTTAAAAGCCTCACGCATATCTAAGAAGTAACGAGCAGTTGGACAAGCTTTGATTGTTCTCAGCTCATCTTGCTTCAGCCACTCAACTACATTTTTTTCACTTTCAAGTAATATATCCGTATCAATAGAACTATCGATCATTGAGCCGATAGAATCATCAACAAGCATATCAATATCTTCATGAGTTTTCATACCGAGAGCAATTAGTGATGGCGTACGTGCTTTGGCGTAGCTTTCGCGCCCACTAGCAGCAGGTAGATAGGGAGGTGAAGTTAGAAGAATATCAAACAAACCTAATTCAGGGTCAAGTTTTCGTGCATCTCCATTGACGACGTGAGCTTTAGAAAAAGTGAGGTTAATTGTTTGTTTAAGCCATTCAACAGCAGCTAAAGAACAAATATATTTTCGAGCAGAATCTTTGAAGCTATCAGGAATGCTCTTTTGAGTGAAAGAGAGAGAAAATCTCCCCACACCAGTACCAAGAAATCGCATTTTAATTTTTCTTGCGATCGCATCGGACAAGAGAACTTGAAAAAAATCTTTGAATTCTCGGTTGGCAATGGCTATAGAAGATCTTACTTGCTGAATCTCAGAAATTAGCTCATCGGCTATTTCTTGTGACATCTTTCGATTCTTCATCAACCATTTTGGGAAAATTATAGGATCTACATTTAATGCGTTTTTATTTTTAGCAAACAGATCTAGTTGCTGTGTTTTTTTATTTTGTAGAGTCTCCAAGATAAGCGATACTTCTTCACTCAACAGTGAACTTGGAATTTGAAGGATTTCAATTTTACTTTTTGCTATTAGCACAGACAAAGGATCAATATCTACACCAACGCTAGGCATACCTAGTATTGCTGCCTCTAATAAAGTGGTTCCGCTACCTGAGAAACAATCAATTACTTGGTGATTAGAACCACCTAATTTTTGACTGCAAATATTTAAGGTAGAGCGAACGAGCCGGGGAAAAAACTTTGCTTTGTAGTAATGAATATCATGTGATAAATGAGAAGTTGTATTTTGAGCCTTAAGTGCTTCTTCCGCAATTTTTAGATCCTTAGCATTTTTACTTCTGTCAAGTAAGCCATGTAGCATTAATTGAAGCTTCTCTGTTGTATCTATTGCATTTTTTGCTCGACGAGCTACCACATCTGATAACTCTATTAAGGCAAAATGAGGAATGGCACAGATAAGTAAATTCTCTCCTACAACTTCATGGTGAAGCACATCACCTAAAACAGATTTGCAATTTTTGAGGAAAGAACATAGTTGATCCTCATATTCAACAATGCAATAGATAGTTTGAACAAAGGAAAGCCTGCGAACTAGAGTTAATAATGAATCAAGACTTGCAAAGGCTTTATAGCCTTGTACTCCTACTTTCCTAGTATATGAAGTGTGAGCCGCTAACCCTTCAAACTTAGACAGAAAAGACTCTTCGCTTGATAAGCTTTCAAGGTTAGCGATAGATTCCAAAGATGCATTCGGAAGAAATGCTTGAATCTCCTTCTCTGCTAGCTTTGCATCATCTTCCAAAGAGATATTGTGGCGTAATTTAAATACAAATTGAGCCATCTGATAATTCATTGACAAATCCTATTTATATAGGTATCAAGACTTGTCACTTCTTTTAATCTTTCATCCATATAGACTGATTCTGTAAAGCAGATAATTGCATCATAAAGATAAAAAAGATCAGCCTGGGCGAAAAGAGAGTATTTCCTAGGCGTAGGATTTCTTTGAGTTTTCAAGTAGAAAGTTCGAGAATATTTTTCCTTCGTCCAAATCACATCAACCATCTCAGAGAGATAGCGATTGAATGTTCGCAGAGGGAAGAAGTTTGAAGCTAAGACAGAACGAATAATTCGGCGTGAATCTCGCTCTTTATAATAAGTGCCAAATTTTAGAGATTGATAGGTTCCTTTTTTTATATCGTCTGTACGATCTATTCCTGGCTTGTTTTTAGAATCATCTACACCGCCGCCACAACCACACGTAATCCATTTTCGAGGGTCAGCTAAATCTCGCAGTAAGTTCGCTTCGTATACTCTGTATAATTCCTTCCATGCCAAAATTATTTCTGCTAAATTTTGAGGCGATTGAATATGTTGAATTAGGGCATGATAAGGAAATTGCTGACTAGAGGCTTTGCCCAAGCTGATTCGTAGATTCCTATGTGGAATGTACATAAAGATGTCTGCTTCAACAACATCAACCGTTGCTTGCGTATGATCTCGCTTTAGCGTCCTCTGCCCTTCTCTGATCTCAGTGAGCGGGTGATTGAGTTTAACTTCTAACGGATAAATTACAAGTGGTGAAGATTTTGTTTCACCAAGAGCCAACATATCTGGTTGATAAATTACAAAATCTACGTCTGCCTGCCTATCCCGATTTTTACCAATTTTTATTCCGGGAGAAGTTACCTTAATGATTTCAGATAAAATTTCACAAGTTGTATCGCCACAAATTTCACCAATTGTGTCGGAGCCTGGCTTATTTGATACTACTTTAGGCTTTACAGATCGGTTAACGCTACAACGAGGGCAAGTTTGTAGATAGCAAAAATAAAGGGATGATCCATCAGAGGTTTCACTTCCTTCACAGTATGTCCATCCTGCATCTGCAATCAAACGTTCTGCATATTTGGCACTTACGACTAAATCAAAAAGTGCGCCCATCGTTAGGTTGGGTGGGTAGTCAATGCGCTGTATTTCTGGTAACCCACAATATAGAAGTCGATAAGAGTCAAGGAATGCTTGAATCAGAGCAATAGAGGGGGATGAATTGGATATTGGAACTAATCCCCTTTGCAATTCTGCAAATTTACCTACTTCACCACTTTCATAAGGATCGTTAATACCACAAGGCATATCTGCGAAGTACGGATTTATAGCCATCTAATCCTTCACAAAAACCATAAGGCATAGGATACACAGAATATCATGTCTAGTGCAATTTTCTCATGAGTCTACACAAGCCGACACTAGCAATTGGAAAAGTATTCTGCCATAACTTAACAGCTAACACCCACAGATAACCTCACTGTACGTCCTACCCCAAAAACGAAGCAGGCTAACGGTGAAGCTCAACGGCGGTCAGTGGCTCTCGGTTTCAGCCAGGATCTCTGTTCCGTCCGTTGCAGCGAGGTGTTAGCCTTCGCGATCGCCCTTCATCTCCCAACACCAACACCTCTGGGCGATCGCCCTCATCTCTCAGCACCCACACCTTTCGGCGATCGCCCCCCGATACCTCTCGGAACCTCAAACTGCTGACCCAAACCTATCACCGCTCAACGTTGGCATCTTACCCGAACGCTGTTGGGAGTGTTCGGGTTGACCGAGCGCTGGAAGAACTAAATCTTCGCAACTGGGGGGCGAATCGCCCACCCACCCGTAAGCTGACTGAACCAGAACGCTGAGGGCTAACGGCTAAAGTGAGCGGCGGCGAGTAACCTAGAACGGTAGCGTAAAGACTCTATACCGCCCGCTCCACTGTGTTGTTAGACCGCGCAAGAGCAGCGAACTCCAACCGCACCATAGTCTCACCTCTCCGCATACCCAAACCAAATTTTATCGCAAACCTTTCATCTTCGTTTATGGCAGCACATCCTAGCTCTACCTAATCCGATTTTTAGAATCGCTGTGCTAGCATAGCAATCTGCTTTGGAGTTTCTGCTAGCTCAGTCGAATCACTATTACGCCAGTAGATTTCTTCTCCAACATATGAGAGTTCCTTTTGAGGCGGAATGGTAATAACAATAATACCTAAGCCGTAGAATGAGTTAAAATCCATGTTCGACAAAATCGAGTTCTTTAGCGATAGAGACATCTCAGAATTCTTTATTGCCTCCTTCCATTTTGAGAAATAGTTCTCTACCGATAGTCCCAGGACTTTAGCTTCTCGAATAACTCCAACAACAAATCGCTTTCCAATTTTTTTGGGTTCTATACCATCTAAATTTTTGATTCGCTCTGCATCAGCATCTTTATCAGTAACGCCAATAATAACCTTACCTACTCTGTTTGTTCCGTTGTTAGCAATTGCAGCGATAGTTCTGATGACCTTATCAATGAGTTGAGGATCAATACCACGTTGATCAGAAAGTGAAAGAAGTCCTTGCTTCAGCTCATAATCAGCCAGTTCGATCTCTGATCTTCTGATAGCTTCCTCAATATCAGTTGTCGCGTGATTTCCATAAATTTGTGACCGAATATCAGCCTCAACGAAATACTTGCCAATCAGTCCTTTTATCTGATCTATGTTCTTGCGCCGTTCGCTAGATGATGTAGCCCTTGTTTCTAACCGTTTCCCAGCTAAGTCAACAATATCTTTCCTGATTCCTGCATAATCAGTAATCTTTTTGCCCTCCTTAATAATAAGTTCGTGAAATGCGATTAGAATGCTTGCGAAAACAGATGGAAATGCATTAGTTGTCCTCTTTTTAAAGACAATATCTCTAAGCTTTTCAGGCTTGCCCTCATTACAAACCTTAATGATTTCGTCAATACAGAACTTGAATTCTTCAGTGAATTTCTCAGAGCCATAGACTTCAAGCGCATTTGATACTCGCTCAGATTCAGGAGATCCAAGTCTGTAAATTGCATCAAGAGCATCTTTTGATCTTTCAATCATCTGTCCGCTCGTAATACACACTGCTATGTCTGCAATACACTGCTCATCCATACTGTCTCGCAAGTCAGTTGATCGCAGAATGCCTTGATTTACCCAAAAGACCTCATTGGCAGGAATCGCATATCCATGTTTTGTCATTGGTAGGTCAATGCTAATAGATGGCATTGACCTAAGTAAAAGAATGTCAGCGGTGTTATCTCCCCGTAGAGTACAAGCGATTTTCCTAACCATATTAGAGAAATCGTTTTGCACACCCGCCTGCCGTCTTTCTTGGTCGCTCAAGCGCCGTCCAAATGTATTAATCCGATCAAAAACATCATTTATTTCTGTTTCTGTTGCATTACGCATTACTGAGAGAGCAAGAGTATAGTCCAATATCGTGCTAACTTCTCGTTGTGAAAGATATTCTTGTGCTGAATTCGGCACGAACAAGCCTTCATCTGCACGGCTTTTCGCTGTTGGAAAGTGCTGAAGATCAAAATACTTTCCGTCTGGTGCGGAAAATGCCGTTTCAACGAACGACATGATAGCTTGTAATCTTTGCAACCCATCAATTATTTCGTAGGTTCCTGGTGCATTATCCCTCTCTGCAATCAGAATTGCTGGCACTGGATATTTTTTAAGAATTGATTCGATTAGCTTCTGCTTTTCCTCAAGAGTCCAAACTAATTTTCTCTGATAACGACGATTCACGTAAAGCTTATCTTCTACATACCATGTATAGACTGACTGAACCGACGTTGGCTGAGAAACCAATTCTGCCATTTTGAGTTCTCCGCTTTTAATTTAGGAGCTAAATGATAATGCTGTTTGATTATAACTTGGTATCCCTAACGACCACCGGATGCCTTTCTGCTTCCTCAGAAGGATGGTCAATTGTTATTCAAATCGTCCTATGACTTGCAAATTTGTAGTGCTTTCCTAAATCACGCTTGTGATCGCACTGTAACTAAACCCCTTAAAAAACAAGCTCCTAACTTTGACACCCAACCGAGAGTGATCAAAACCGCTACAACCCAGGAATGAGCGGTCTAACTAGTAATTAGACTGATCCCGTCTGCCTATCTACCCCGCAGAGGGCAATTAGGCTGAAATCCGTCTGTCTAAGATCCCAAATTGGGTAGATAGGCTGATTCAGATCTGTCTAAGATCCCAAACTGGGTAGATAGGCAGACGATTGTCTGTATAATACCCCTGATTCTGGGAATTAGGCAGATGGCTTTACAAAGGCATCAGATAAGTGGGGCTAATGATTAGGCGCGATGCAGCGTTAGGCGCAGTTGCCCTGTTTGAAATTTTCGATTGGGGAGTTTGGATTTTGGATTGACAGACTCGGCCGCCAAAATCCAAAACCCAAAATCGCCCTTATCTGTTCTTACTCGTCTTACTCATTCGCGCCAGGGTTGTTCCGCATTTCACGGTGCAGGCAGCGCAGCACTTCGCCGGGTTGCTCGGCGTTGAGGACGATGCCGTTGGGCGGAATTCGAGGGCGTGCGTCCACTCGAAGCGTTCGGCATAGCGGAGCAGGTGCAGCCGGTCGATGGCCAGTTGCGCGTCTTCGGGCAGGCCGATGATGCAGTGGCGCAGGCGGCGACGGCGCGGCAGTTCGCAGGTGAGCGGCGGCAGCGAAAACTGGGTCGCCTCCGAGCGCGGGGACGACCAGGTGTATTGAACTGTCAGCATTTGGGGTTTCCTCCTTGGAAACGAGGTAGGGAAACCCCGAAAAGATGGCCGCCCAAACGACGCAAAGCAGGTTTCAAGGCGGCCATACAATAGGCAAAGCCCTGAGACAGCTCGGACTGTCCTGGGGTCAGGCGTTGGTAGGTGCTGCCAACATCTACCAATGCCGTAAACGACGAACCGGCCAAATTTTCGGGGAGTGAAGATAAGCTGCGTCTTGGAAAAATTACAGCTTGATGGACGATTGTAGTGGATACCCCTAATCGACGCAAGCAAAATTTTGCTACGGAGTGTGAAGGGCGACGCTCCTTGGGAAATGGGAGGCGATCGCCCGTGTCCTCTATCCTTATTCTTACCCTGGTAAGGCCCGTTATCGAATGCTGATGGTCAGGCTATATTCGCCGGAGGCATTGGCCTGTTCTTCGGGCACAATCCGCACGCGCACGTAGTAGTCGCCGCTGGCAGGCAGCACGCCCGACCAGTTGCCGCTGCCGATATAGAGCGTGCGGCTATTGGGCTGCATCACGATGACTTGCAGAAACGGCGAAGTGCCCGTGATGCTGGTGGACATGGTTTGTCCGGCGCGGGCGTTGAGGATATAGTCGCGCACCTGCCCCCCCTGTACGCGACCGCCGACGGTGGCTGCCGAGGAGCCAGGGGCGAAGGAAACCCGCTGTGGCTCAAAGGAGGAGGGCGGCGCGGCCGAATCGAGACGCAGCAGGTCACCTCGCACCCAGCCCCGCGCACCAGTTCGAGGGAATAGCACCTGATACCAGAGGCGACCGTCAAAGCTGGAGTTGACGGAGGTGATAATTTCGACGCGATCGCCCGGAACGCCGTAGTGCCGAGCGGGAGAACTGGTCGAGGGCTGCTCGCGCACGTTGATGCGGCTGCCGGGGCTGGCGGTCAGCGTGGCCATTTCTGCCAGAGCCGCCAGCGGGGAGAGGGCCATGAATGCCAGCGTCAGGGCGGTCGAAGTCAAAAATTTCGCAATACCGGGGGTGAGTGAACGGTTCATTCAGTCAAATCCTCAAAAAAGCGCGAAAATAACAAAATTGGAGCCAATACGGGACGTATGCGGGAAATAGGCGGGACGTATGCGGATCAAACCTGCAAACATGGAGTCTGCAATTTTGGCTCAGGAAACCCTGTTAAATCTTTAAATCCAAGTGATTTAGCTACATCTGGGTGATTTACGTTGATCTGCATATCAAAGAGAGACCCAAAGTATTCAGGTTTTTACGCGAAATCCACGGCAAAATCTGACCCTTTTCACCAATTGTTTAGGGCGATCGCGCTCTTTGTAAAGCTCAGCTCGCAAACATTTCCAGCGTATGCAGGAAAGCTTCAGGACAAAAATTAAGGAAAAAGAACCTGGGCGACTTTTGTAGAATCGCTAAAACTGGCGCGTCCAATCTTGAAACCAGCGCTCGACGACGACCTTGGTTTGGGTGAAAAATTCTACTGCGTGTTTGCCCTGGCCGTGCAAATCGCCAAAGAAGCTCTCTTTCCAGCCGCTGAAGGGAAAAAACGCCATTGGTGCGGCCACGCCAATATTGATGCCGATGTTGCCTGCTTCGGCTTCGTAGCGAAACTTGCGGGCGGCCGCGCCGCTGCTGGTGAACAGGCACGCCATATTGCCCCAGTGGCCGCTGTTGACCAGGGCGATCGCCTCATCAATCGTCTCTACATGCAGCAGCCCCAGCACCGGGCCAAAAATCTCCGTCTGGGCAATGCGGCTGTCGGGGCGCACGTCTTGCAGCAGCGTGGGGCGGACGAAACTGCCGTTTTCGTAGCCAGAAATTTTGGGATTGCGCCCGTCGATCAGCGGTTTTGCGCCTTCCTCGATGCCCTGCTGAATCAAGTCAGCGATGCGATCGCGGCTCTGCAAATTAATCACCGGGCCCATCTGCACGCCCTGATCTAGCCCAAAGCCCACCACGCGAGACTTGGCCGCCTCAGTCATCGCTTCGGTAAAGGGTTCCCGCGCCCGCCCCACCGTCACCATCAGCGACGCGGCGAGGCAGCGCTGCCCCGCACAGCCAAAGGCGCTGTCTGCTGCAATCCGAATGGTGGAATCCAGGTCGGCATCCGGCAGCACGATGATTGGGTTCTTTGCGCCGCCCTGACACTGCACGCGCTTGCCGTTTGCCGCTGCCCGACTGTAGACATACTTTGCCACGGGCGACGAGCCGACAAAGCTGATGCCGCGAATCGTGGGGTGATCCAAAATTGCATCGACGGCTTCCTTCGCGCCATTGACCAGATTGACCACACCCGGCGGCAGGCCCGTTTGCTCGATCAGCCGCATTACCTTTTGCAGCGTCAGGGGCACTTTTTCCGACGGCTTCAGGATATACGTGTTGCCGCAGGCGATCGCATAGGGCAGAAACCAGAAGGGAATCATGCCAGGAAAATTGAACGGGGCAATCGCCGCACACACGCCCAGCGGCTGGCGAATCATGAATTCATCAATGCCCCGCGCAATGTCTTCTGACACATCGCCCTGCATCAGCATGGGAATCCCGCAGGCCACCTCCACGTTTTCGATCGCCCGCTGCATTTCGGCTTTGGCTTCGGCGTAGATTTTGCCGCACTCCAGCGTAATCGTCCGCGAGAGGTCGTCCAGGTTTTCTTCCAGCAGAGTCTTGAGCTTGAATAAATATTGAATGCGATCGCCCGCTGGCACGCGCCGCCAGGTTTGAAATGCCGCTGCTGCTGCCTGAGCCGCGTCATCCACCTCATGGGCAGGCGAGAGCGGCACTTTCGCCAGCACTTCGCAGGTGGCAGGATTCACCACATCTAAATATTCGGTCGCCGCCGACGCGCACCACTGCCCATTGATGTAGTTTTGCAATTGCTCTGCCATATCGAAATGTCCTGCGTTGTCTTCCTGCGTTCTGTTAGCGGTCTGCTCTTCAGGATAGCAGCGGGCGCAAAGAGGATACGTGGTGGAGGGCGATCGCCCCCGCCAGCCAGAGTAAGAAAACGCGGCGGGTCAGGCTCAGGGCTTGCTGGATGCGTTCAGGCGTGATGGGACGCACGGGATCTGCCAACAGCGGCTTGTGGGTGACGTTGCCACGATAGGTGTTTTGTCCGCCGACCTGGACATCCAGCGCCGCAGCGTAGGCGCACTCGCTCCATCCGGCATTGGGGCTGGGGTCTTGGGGCGCGTCGCGGCGGCACAGCTTCAGCACATGGCGGGGCCTGCCAGAGAGCAGCGCAATCGTGACCACCGTAAGGCGACAGGGTAGCCAGGTCAGCAGGTCATCCAGGCGAGCGCTGGCCCAGCCCAGGTAGGTATAGGGGGCGGCCCTATAGCCCACCATCGAGTCGAGGGTGCTGGCGGCTTTGTAGCCCAAGGCTGGCGGCACGGGGCCGAGCGGGGTCACCGATCCGGCGATCGCCCAAAACAGCGGAGCCGTTACGCCGTCGGTGGCGTTTTCCGTCACGGTTTCTAGCACAGCGCGGAGAATTTCGGATTCTGGCAAGCTCTCCGTATCGCGCCCCACGTAGCGGCTGAGGTGCGATCGCGCTTGCACCAAATCCCCCGCCGCCAGGGGACGCAGCACGTCCGCCGCCGCATCGCGCAGGCTGCGTCCGGCAAAGCAACTGGCCAGCAAGATGGATTCTATGGCGAGTCCGAGCAATGGATGAATCGTGCGGCTGAGATGCACAAGAAGCCAGCCAACAAAGCCGCTGCCGAGGACGAGGGCAACCGTCAGCACGCCCCCCGCAACCCGCTGTAATGCCAAGTTTCGCTGCACCGACGCTGGCTCCGTCGTCAGATGCAGCCCGTCTTGCACCCAGCGGCTATAGCGACCGATGACCCAGCCCATGACCTGCACGGGATGCAGCCAGTTCCACGGATCGCCCATCAAAAAGTCCAGAAGAGCGGCGATCGCCAGGGGCAGGGCGGGGTTTTCCAAAAAATTCACGATAATTATCAATCCAGCGGCTTCCTCTATTTTCGGAGGAATCTGCGCCAGCAGGGGCAAGGGGTTGAGCGGGGGCGATCGCCTTAGGAGGGCGACAGGGTGCGGTTTTGGCGGGCGGCTGGGAGGATTGGGGGAAGCGGGCGATCGCCAAAAGCAATCCCGTCCAGTGGTTCAGGCATTTTTTGTATTTTGTTCTCCTTTTTATAAAAAAGAGTTTTCAAAAGTCTTTGAGAAGGTTTTTGAAGACATCAAAGGCAACCTGGTTCTGAAAGAAAATACATGATGCTTTTTAGACTGTGTAGAACCATTTAGAGACGTGAACTGATTTATCAGACCCTTTCCTTTGGGCATCTGGCTCTTCATAATTCACACAGTAGTCGCGATTGCCGCTGCTACTTCTCTCCTCTCTCCAGTTTTCATCCCTTCACCAGGAGCTTGCCCGTGAAACTTGCGGTCTATGGAAAAGGTGGCATTGGTAAGTCCACCACCAGTTGCAATATCTCGGTTGCCCTTGCCCGACGCGGCAAAAAGGTGCTGCAAATCGGCTGCGACCCCAAGCATGACAGCACCTTTACCCTCACTGGCTTCCTCATTCCCACCATCATCGACACGCTGCAAGAAAAGAACTATCACTACGAAGACGTGTGGCCCGAAGACGTGATCTACAAGGGCTACGGCGGCGTGGATTGCGTAGAGGCAGGCGGTCCCCCAGCAGGGGCGGGCTGCGGTGGCTACGTCGTCGGCGAAACCGTGAAGCTGCTCAAGGAGCTCAATGCCTTTGATGAGTACGATGTGATCTTATTCGACGTGCTGGGGGACGTGGTGTGTGGCGGGTTTGCTGCCCCGCTAAACTACGCCGACTATTGCATGATCGTCACCGACAACGGCTTCGACGCGCTGTTTGCCGCCAACCGCATCGCCGCCTCCGTCCGCGAAAAAGCCCGCACCCACCCGCTGCGCCTCGCTGGGCTGATCGGCAACCGCACCGCCAAGCGCGACCTGATCGATAAATACATCGAAGCGGTGCCCATGCCCGTCCTGGAGGTGCTGCCGCTGATCGAAGACATCCGGGTGTCTCGCGTCAAAGGCAAAACGCTGTTCGAGATGGCAGAAAAAGACCCCTCGCTGAACTATGTCTGCGATTACTACCTCAACATTGCTGATCAAATCCTGGCTCGTCCCGAAGGGGTCGTGCCCAATGATGCGCCCGACCGTGATCTGTTCAGCCTGCTGTCTGATTTTTACCTGAATCCCAAGGAAGCGCCGAAGCGGGCCGAAGAGGAACTGGACTTGATGATGGTGTAGTGGGGGCAGGAGTCAGCGGTCAGGAGTCAGCGGTCAGGAAAAAGCCTACAATTCTTTAGCTTTGCGGAAGATGGGAAGCGGGGCGATCGCCCCCCGGTACTCTAAACTCTGTAGTTTGAATCCCTCAACCCTGCCTCCCTGACCTGACTCTCTGAACCCTGACCCTTACATGAACGTTCAATACCTCCGCAAGTCCCTGAAAATCGCCTGGCTCACCTACTATCGCGAAAATCGAGAGTGGATTGCACGGCTAGGCGTTTGGGTAGACTGTGCCGGACAGCGGCGACCCTCCTCTGGATTCATTTTGGGAACGCTCTCGACCCTAGAGCCACAGTTGACGAGCCTGCTGCCGCTGATCGTAGACCTCAGCAACGACCCCGACCGCATCATCCTGGCACTAGGACTCAACTTCAATCCCGACGACGAACTCGACGAACTAGACGACGACGCTCCCAAAATGCTCCCCAGCCGCACTCTCGCCTCCGAAACGCCCCTCGACCTTCCCGAAACCAAGCCCGCCAGCAAAGTCCCCGCCGTCCGCCTGTCTTCCAAAATTGACGAAGCCTGTACGGGCGTAGGAGAGCGGGATTAACGGAGTGCCTGGAGTTACGACTAGCCTACCTCCACGTTACGCCAGCCCCCAATCCCCAATTCTTCTCTTTCCTTCTTCAATAATCCCAACACCCCAATACTCGCCATGACCCTCGCCGATACTCAACCCCAAGCGCTCACCTTTGACTGTGAAACGGGCAATTATCATACCTTCTGCCCAATTAGCTGCGTCGCGTGGCTCTATCAAAAAATTGAGGACAGCTTCTTCCTGGTCATCGGCACCAAGACCTGCGGCTATTTCTTGCAAAACGCAATGGGCGTAATGATTTTCGCCGAGCCGCGCTATGCGATGGCAGAACTGGAAGAGGGCGACATTTCTGCCCAGCTAAACGATTACGAAGAGCTAAAGCGGCTGTGTGAACAGATTAAGCGCGATCGCAATCCCTCCGTCATTGTGTGGATCGGCACTTGCACCACCGAAATCATCAAAATGGATCTGGAAGGCCTCGCGCCCAAACTGGAAGCTGAAATCGGCATTCCCATTGTGGTCGCCCGCGCCAACGGACTGGACTACGCCTTTACCCAGGGCGAAGACACCGTGCTGGCGGCAATGGCGGCCCGCTGCCCCGACAAAGCGCCCGTGCTGGAGTCTGAAAAAGCCGAGCGCAATGCTGTGCAGCGGCTATTGAACTTTGGCCGCAAGCAGGAAGACGTGAAGGCGGAAGAGTCGGAATATGCAGACCATCCGCCGTTAGTGCTGTTCGGCTCCCTGCCCGACCCGGTCGTCACGCAACTGACGCTGGAACTGAAGAAGCAGGGCATCAAGGTGTCTGGCTGGCTGCCCGCCAAGCGGTTTACGGAACTGCCCGTGATCGAAGAAGGCTACTACGTTTGCGGCGTGAACCCGTTCCTGTCGCGCACGGCCACCACGTTGATGCGTCGCCGCAAGTGCAAGCTAATCGGCGCACCCTTCCCCATCGGCCCAGACGGAACTCGCGCCTGGGTGGAAAAAATCTGCTCTGTGTTTGGCATTGAGCCAAAGGGGCTGGAGGAGCGCGAAGCCAAAATCTGGGAAGGGCTGGAAGATTATCTTGCGCTATTGCGCGGCAAATCGGTCTTTTTCATGGGGGATAACCTGCTGGAAATTTCCCTGGCCCGCTTCCTGATTCGCTGCGGCATGACCGTTCCCGAAATCGGCATTCCCTATATGGACAAGCGCTACCAGGCGGCGGAACTGGCGCTGCTGGAAAAAACCTGTGCCGAAATGGGCGTGCCGCTGCCCCGCATTGTGGAAAAGCCCGATAACTATAACCAGATTCAGCGGATTTATGACCTGAATCCGGATTTGGTCATCACGGGCATGGCCCATGCCAACCCGCTAGAGGCTCGCGGCATCAATACCAAGTGGTCGGTGGAGTTTACCTTTGCCCAGATTCACGGCTTTGCCAACGCCCGCGACATCCTGGAACTGGCGACCCGTCCGCTGCGCCGAAACACCTCGCTGAAGGATCTGGGCTGGGACAAGCTGGTCAAGGAAGAGGCAAACGTGTAGGGCGCTTGTCCTGATCTAGCCCGCATCTGAGACAACCCTTGGCAAAACTGATTCCGGCAAGATTGACGCAGTTGGATGATTTCTGGTGGGCTTTTTCTGTGAGAAATCATCCAAAATCCGAAAAATTCATCGAAAGCGCGTAGGTTCCATCTGAATTAGAAAATCTCACTGCGAATTTTTTGAATTGCCCGCTTCAACGGCTCAATATCTTGAGAGCAGATTTTGTAAATTTCTTCTGCATCAATATTGAAGTAGTTGTGCGCCAGTAGATTCCGAATTCCTTTGACTCCTTCCCAATCGATGCTCGGTTGTCGTTTAAAGAAATCTCTATCTGCACGCTTATCAATTCTCTGAACATTCTCGCCAATTGCAATGAGCATCATGGCAATTGCATCTAGCCGATCCAAACCCGCATCATCGCGCAAAAAGTCCCCCGGAGAATCGATTCCTATAAAGCGCCGCTCGATTCTTCTGATTGCTTCTTCAATTTCAAGAAATAGCTCCAAGAGTATCGATCGATCACGCATACACCGCCTCTTGATCGATCCTGGCTTTGAGGAATTGATTCATGCCATGCCAATAGCGAATCACGTCTACATCTCTGCCAAATTTTTCTTCCAACTCTGCCTTTAGGCTGGCGCGTTTCAGAATATCGGGCAGCATTTGCACCACGACATCAATATCGCTTTCCTCATGGGCTTCATTTCTGGCGACAGAGCCAAAGACCCCAATCTGAGCTACCCCATAGCGTTGAGCTAGTTCGGGCTTGAGCGCTTTCAACTGAGCCAGAACTTCCTCTTTCGCAATCGGCTTCATTGAGCGAGTCGTCATTGTGATTCTCGATAACGCTTGCTAGGTGGCTCTTGATGAAAATGCTCACCCACAATATTAACGCCATCAATGCCGCTTGCCGCTTTCAAGTTGCGTTCACGAAAACTAATGGAATGGCATCCGTCCCAGCCCTTATAGAATGGAGTATTAATGGAGTACTAAGCAGCGTCTCTCCATCGGGGCAATAAGGTTTTGATGTATACCTATGCGTTTGTCCTTCAGTCAGCCGAGTCGATTGTGTTACCCGCAGGCATCAGCGGTGAGTTGATGCTGCTGTATGAACGGGGGGTCGGCGCGGTCGTGGAGCCGGGTCTAGATTTGGCCATGCTGGAGCAGAGTGATGAACGCCTGATGCGGGCAGTCTTGCACCATGACCAGGTGATTCGAGAGGTGTTTGAGCAGGTTCCTGTGTTGCCGCTGCGGTTTGGTACGCAGTTTGTGTCGCAGGAAAAGCTGCTGGAGCATTTGCACGTCAATGCGGCTGGCTACGAGGCAACCCTGACGCGGCTGGTCGGGCAGGCGGAGTATACGTTGAAACTATCGCCGCGATCGCCCGAATCCTCTGCCCCAAGCCCGTTGGCAACTGCTGGAACCGGGCGCGACTATTTCCTGGCAAAAAAACAGCAATTTCAGCAGCAGTTGGATCGCCAGCAGCAGCAGCAAGCAGAATTGCTGAAGCTAAAGGAGGCGATCGCCCAGGACTATCCCGCGCTCCAGATCGACGCACCCCGCGACGGCATCGAGCGGCTGCACCTGCTAGTCAAGCGGACAGACGAAGCGCTGCTGCATGAATCGCTAGAAGAATGGCGATCGCGCTGTCCTGGCTGGCAGATGGCACTGAGCGAGGCGCTGCCGCCTTATCACTTTGTGTAGTTTTTGGGTTGGGTTTGCGTAATTTCTAGGGCAAGGGCTGAAACAATACTCAAGCCCCCAAACCGCAATAGCTCCGATCCTGAACTGACCTGGATTTCAGCCCCCCAACCCAGGCAGTATGGACGGGGCTATTGCGCTGATCGAGGAAATCATATTGATTTTGGATTGTGGATTGGCGATTTTGGAGGGTGGGTTGGGCAGTTGCGGAGTTGTCAGCCATTGCATTCATAGGGTTGCTCAGGCGAATTGACAAAAGGATTGCTCATTGCCGAGATGGGGTGAAATTGCTCTGAAAATCTTCGTAAAATTGGCGTGAATGCTGGGGAACAGTCTGGCGGATGCGGGATTTCCTGCATAGAATTGCTCTGAGTGGCAGTTTTCAATGTGCTGCTGGAACGGCAGCGTGCAGATTGGCGCAATGCGCTCAGTTTTTTCCTGTTTCTTGCAGTCCCCCAATTCCCAGGCATTCTATGGCAGGTCAACTCTCCCCCTCCGCATTTGTCCAGCGACCGATTTCCTTTGGCACGGACGGCTGGCGCGGCATGATCGCAGCAGACTTTACCTTTGAGCGGGTAATGCAGGTTGCGCCACGGGCGGCGATCGCCCTAGAGCAGACGTATGGTGAACAAACCCAAAATCGCCTAGTGATTGTGGGTTACGATCGTCGCTTTTTGTCGCCGGAGTTTGCTCAGGTCGCCGCCGAGGCGCTACAACAGGCAGGCTATGACGTATTGCTGTCGGAATCCTTTGCGCCAACGCCGGCCTTTAGCTGGGCGGCAAAGCAGCAAAACGCCTTGGGAGCCGTGGTGATTACTGCCAGCCATAATCCTGCGGCCTATTCGGGACTGAAGGTGAAGGCAGGCTTTGGCGGGTCGATTCCGCCGGAGGTGACAGCCAAGATTGAGGCGCTGCTGGGACAGGAGCTTCCTTCCGTAGAGCAGCCGGGGACGCTGCAAACCTTTAACCCGTGGACGAGCTATTGCGAAGGGCTGCGGGCCAAGGTGGATGTGGAAAAGCTGCGGCGGGCGATCGCCACGGGCAAGCTCACTGTGTTTGCCGATGTGATGCACGGGGCAGCGTCGGGCGGTTTGGAGCAGCTTTTAGGCACGCCGATCCACGAGCTAAACGGCAACGCAGACCCACTGTTTGGCGGCGGCGCACCGGAACCCCTGCCCCGCTATTTGCCCGATCTGCTGCACCAGATCCGAACCTATGAACGGCGATCGCCCGATGAGCTAGTGGTGGGGCTGGTGTTTGACGGAGACAGCGATCGCATTGCCGCCGTCGATGGCGCAGGCAACTTCCTCAGTTCCCAAGTGCTGATTCCCGTGCTGATTCAGCATCTCGCTACCCATCGCGGCTTTACAGGCGAAATCGTCAAAACCATCAGCGGCTCTGACCTGATGCCGCTAGTCGCCAAGCTGCACAACCTGCCCGTCCACGAAACGGCGATTGGCTACAAATACATCGCCGACCGCATGTTGGAAAGTCAGGTTTTCCTCGGTGGCGAAGAATCCGGCGGCATCGGCTACGGCAACCATATCCCTGAACGCGACGCGCTGCTGTCGGCGCTGTACGTGCTGGAAGCCGTGGTAGACAGCGGCATGGATTTGAGCGACCAATACGCTGCCCTGCAAGCTCAGACGGGCTTTACCGCTGCCTACGACCGCATCGATCTCCCGCTGGCTAGCATGGACGTGCGATCGCGCTTGTTGAACCAGCTCAAGACCCAGCCCCCCCAGGAAATCGCCGGACAGTCGGTGCTGAGCGTGCTAGATATTGACGGCTATAAGTTCCGCCTGGCCGACCAAAGCTGGCTGCTGATCCGTTTCAGCGGCACAGAACCCGTGCTGCGCCTCTACTCCGAAGCCGCCACCCCAGAGCGCGTGCAGCAAAACTTGCACTGGGCCAAGGACTGGGCCAACTCTATTTCGGGTTAAAACAGCCCTCCGCCATCCCCAGAAAATCGAATCTGAAGCGAGTCGGAATTGAGATTAATTGAGATTAATTGAGATTAAGTGGGACTCCTGAGCGTCGGTTCTCACGGTATCCAGGCGGGTGTCAGATAGATGAACCGGCAGCCTGCGGCTTCAATCAGTTCGGCAACGCGCCCCTCATCATAAGTAGACGACAGAACCTCTGCGCCAAGTGTGTCTAGGGATGACAGCGAATATTGGAGGTGCAACGACTGATTCATCATTGGGTTCGTTCGCACTGGGGGCTGCTCAAAGGCCCCACTCTAGAAATGGCAATGGGGTTTTGCAATTCAGCATCCCGATATTTTGCGATCAGGCTTTGTAAACCTCTGCTTTCTACCATTCAATCGAAAAAAATCGCTGAGTGGAGCAGGCTTGATCTGTGTCCGAGCTGGTAGAGAAATCGTCTCATCTGCTTCCAGGATGGTTGCCCATCTTGCAGAGGATTGATCAGCAAACTGGGAAGCGCGATCGCCATTAATAGGTTTTCCTGATCAAAGCTGACCTAAGTGCATTAATCTCAGTCTAGGATTCAGGCTGAATTACCGCTTGGGCGATCGCTTCTGAGTTTAAAGACCGATGTTCAAGCGGGCGATCGCAGCATTCTTGAGGAGACCGATCGGCTAGGCTGCTCGATTGATTAACAAACCTGATCGGTGCAACCTGGGGATAAGATCAAATGCCAAATTAAACCAGGCTGCCATGACTTGAGAATTCTGGATTGGTTAGATAAGCTGTGAAGGCGATCGCGTCTTGTGCGATTGGCAATTTTTTTAATCAATTCCAAATTAGGGATTGATTTTCTAAATCTGTTATATACTGATAACTCAAAACAAGTAACTTGAGCGGAATTTCAGACCCGTTGGGTAAGCGCTTAGATTATTAATTTATGCTTAAGCCTTATCGCGGTCGGGTTAATAGGGGTACTCTTGCCTGAGTGTATGAAGTCTCGATTTGAAATTTCCACTCCATGTTAGAGTTTGCCCTGGCATGATTGTCAGATTTGTCAGATGGGATTGTCAAAAATTAACCCAATTAACGTTATGTGATGGAGCGTGACCTGTGAGCATTTTTTCTAAGCTGCGTGACTTTGTGGGCCTGAATGACCCGGCCGATTATGAATATGAGTACGACGAAATGGACGGACAGGAATATCAGAATCTTTATCAAGAAGAAAACGTCCAGCCAGTCGTCGAAGAGGAGCCGCGCCGCCGCCGGCTGCGCGATCGCCCCTTGATGACCACCGACGCTGGCTCCGGTATGGGCAATGTCATCGGAATGCCCGGTGTGAACGGCATGTCTGAAGTCGTGGTCATGGAACCCCGCACCTTTGAAGAAATGCCCCAGGCGATTCGCGCCCTGCGGGAGCGCAAGTCGGTTGTGCTAAACCTGACCATTATGGACCCTGACCAGGCTCAGCGGGCAGTGGATTTTTTGGCGGGCGGCACCTATGCGATCGACGGGCATCAAGAGCGCATCGGCGAAAGCATCTTTCTGTTCACGCCCAACTGCGTCCAGGTCAGCACCCAACTCAACCCCCCTGCGGACATTCCGCTCCAGCAGCCGATGCGTCCCGGTCGCCCCATGACTTCTCCTGCTCCCACCTGGGGCGCAGATCCGCAAGCTCGCATGGCTTAATTTTCCAGAGGTCGCACTCGCAATCTCCCCCTTCTGGCTGCTGGTCAACGGCTGCTCATTCGCAGTTCTAGAGCCTGGCCTAAGGGGATTTTGTGCTGTCTAGATTTTGTGCTGTTTGGACTAAAGCAACACACCCAGAGCAAGAACACCCAGAGCAAGAACACCCAGAGCAAGACCAGAACAAGAAAGGAGGCAGCCGTGAAGCTGGGAATTATTGGCGGCGGCGTGATGGCAGAGGCGCTGCTGTCTCGCCTGCTCGATCAGGGTGTTTGCGCGTCGGATGAGGTGACGGTTGGGGAACCTGCGGCGACTCGGCGCGATTATCTAGCGGAGGAATATGGTGTGCAGGTGACGGCAGAGAACGCCGACGCAGTGCAGCACGCCGAAGTGTTGCTGCTGGCCATCAAGCCCCAGGTGTTTGATACGGTGATTCAGGCGCTGCCACCGACCGCCCCCGCGATGCTGGTGCTGTCGATTTTGGCGGGCGTTCCCTTACAAAAGCTCGAGGCTAGTTTTCCCGATCATCCGGTTGTGCGGGCGATGCCCAATACTCCGGCGACGGTGGGCGCGGGCATGACGGCGATCGCCCCAGGTCGGCACACCCAGCCCAGCCATCTGGCGCTGGCGCGGCAAATTTTCGCGGCGGTGGGCGAAGTGGTAGAAGTGCCCGAATCGCTGATGGATGCAGTGACGGGACTTTCCGGTTCTGGCCCGGGCTATGTGGCGCTGATGATCGAAGCGCTGAGCGATGGCGGCGTGGCAGCGGGTTTGCCGAGGGCGATCGCCACCCAGCTTGCCATCCAAACGGTGCGCGGCACGGCTCAACTGCTGGCAGAAACGGGACTCCACCCCGGCGAACTGAAGGATCGCGTCACCAGTCCCGGCGGTACGACGATTGCAGGCATCGCGGCGCTGGAGAAGGCGGGACTCCGCTCCGCCCTGATCGAAGCCGTCAAAGCGGCGGCTGGGCGATCGCGGGAGTTAGGCAGCTAGGCATCCGCTGAATCGCCAGACGCACTACAAACTCTAGACTTGCGAGCCAAAATCACCAATCTAAAGTCTGAAATCTAAAACCTAAAATCTAAAATCTAAAATCACAAGCTCTGAATGCCATGCCGCAAGCCCCGACACACGCCCGTGAGGAAATCCAGATCGAGGGTTTCGGGGCGATCGCTGGCCTGGTGATAGTGGGGATTGCGCTGGTCGGCCGTATCGGTGAGCATCACCGCGGGATAGCCCAAATCCCAAAAGGGGGCGTGGTCGCTGCGGCGCAGGTCGGGGAGGGACTTGGCGCGATTCGGTGCAGGAAACCAGTGAGCAGGCACTTGGCCAACCTGGTGCAGGCTGCGGCTGAGGCGCTGCATATCCAGGAGGGTCGCTGGACTGCCCACCAGTCCCAAGAAATTGCCCTGGCTGGGATAGAGCCGATAGAAAAACTCGGCGGGATACTGCTGTGAACCGGGCTGCGGGGTGCAATAGCCCAGCATTTCCAGCGACAGCATCAGCCGCAGCAGTTGACCCTGGGCGTGCAACTGTTCGGCACAATGGCGACTGCCCAATAGCCCAAATTCCTCCAGGTCAAAGGCGACCAGCCAGACGGGATGACGGGCGGGTTGAGTAGAGAGCGATCGCCCCAGTTCCAGCAGCACCGCCACCCCCGATGCATTGTCGTCGGCTCCGGGCGAACCGGGTACTGCGTCGTAGTGTGCGCCAATCACAATCGGCGGGCGATTTGCTTGCTGTCCTGGTAACTTCAGCAAAATATTGTGATGCGTCTGGCCGCGAATCGTGAACGGCTGCATCTCCACCGAGCCAAATTGCGCCAGGTGTCCTTGGATATATTGCTGGACGTAGAAATGCCCCTCGCTGGCAAGATAGGGATCGCGCTCTCGTGCAATCTCCTGCAAATGTGCCCAAAGCTGACTTTTTATGCTGAGAGAGTCAGGATCTTCAGCGTCTGCGTTGCTCCTGTCGTTTGTCATCCGCCAAAGCCCTCCAGCATTTCCTGACCCACGGATACGTAATCTTGCCAGCCGTCCGCTGCACGCGGATCTTTCACCTCGTATACCAGGACTCCTGCCCGCGCTGCCTTTTGAAACGCCGCTAGCCGCCGCACGCCCGCCGCAAACACAGGCATTCCCGATTCTTGCAAGAGCGATCGCACGGTTTCACCATCGCGGCTCGGCTTGGGCGGAATGATGTTGAGCATGATCCGGTAGCGGTTCGCGCCGATGGTGTGCAGGCATTCCAGCGTCAACACCAGCGCATCCATCGCCAGCATATCGGGCGTGGTTGGCAAAATGAGCAGGTCGCAGCTGTCGGTTAGCAGTTCCAAATCGCGCTGCACGGGTCGCGCCTGCGTGTCGATCACCACATGGCTAAAGTTGCGGACTCGCTGGGGCGATCGCCACTCATCGATCACCTCATAAGGCAAACTTCCGCGCTTGGCCCAGCCCGTGGCCGAGCGATTCGGATCGGCATCGATCAGCAGCGTTTCGCCCTGCGTCTGCAAAAACGCCGCCAGGTGAATCGCCGCGGTCGTTTTCCCCACCCCTCCTTTGAAACTGGCAACCGTGATAATCACGCGCTCCTTCAGTCTTCGCCTGCCCTGGCACTGAAATTCTATCGCGCTGAGGGCAGGCTCGATGGCAGATCCGATGGCAAAGGCAGAGAGGACGGGACGCTGGAAGCTTACTTTGCGACACCGGGATGGCTATCTTCCTCGACCCCGTCCGCCTGCCCACGGTGGACGACCAGGGCCGTTGCGAATCACAATGACTTCGCCATTTTGTCGAGTAATGCGGAAGGCATCAAAATCGTAATCATCGTACTCACCTACAACCGTCACGCGCTCCCCTTGCGATAGGTTGATCTGGTGATACCAGCGCGGCCCAGCGTCCACAATAATCTCGCCTGTGCCATCCGAAAGCAGGAACTCGTTGCCGACAATGCTCCGCACAGTTCCCGTAATCGTAATACCCTGATAACCACGTAAATTCCCAATGGGAACACTTTGAGCATTAGCCTGTGGACTAATGCCGAGCAGACTTGTTCCAGCGATAAGAAGTGAAGCAATCCCTGAAGCTAGATACTTCATAAGTGGCGACTCCTAAGTTCGACTCCTAGTATGAGGTTCTAAGCATGCTACCCACAGGACTCTCAATACTGGAATTCTCAATGCTTGAATAATGCGCTTGAGTCATAATGTGCTTGGCTAATGTAGCCGATACATTTGTATTGCTTTAATGAATCTCTTGGGTGACATGCTTAGGTAACACGATTGCAATGTAGCAGGAAATTATGACAGAACTATGACGGTAGCGCTAAGACGGCAACACTAAATCCACCCACTATGGTGAATTCTGCTATGCTCGGTCAGGTAAAAGATTGCGTGGCAGCGTGACTGTAAAGGTCGATCCCTCACCTACCTTACTTGTTGCTGTAATTGTGCCTTGGTGAGCTTGCACAATTTGCCGAGCGATCGCCAGTCCTAGCCCGAACCCTCCGGTCTCTCTGGCGCGGGCCCGATCTTCACGATAAAATCGCTCAAAAATATAGGGCAAAGCATCGGGAGCAATGCCAATTCCTGTGTCGATAACTTCCAGAATGATTGCTGCCTCTGCTGCCCGCAGACGAACTGTAATCAAGCCGCCTGTAGGTGTATAGCGGCAGGCATTGTTGAGTAAGTTTGCAATCACCTGCTTAATCAGGTCAGGGTCACCTCGCAAGGTAACCGGATGATCGGGCAAGTCGCCAATGATCTGGAAGTTGAGGGTGTCCTGAAGTTGCAAGTACTGAGGTTCTTTAAGATGTGCAGCCAGGAGCGATCGCACATCAAAGGTCTGGAGAGATTGCTCATCTGGCTTTCCTTCGTGCCGTGCCAAAAACAGCAAATCATTTACCAAGGTCTTCATTGAATGAGCCAAGCACACAATCTTATCCAGTCGTTGACGTGGTTGAACTGAATCGTGGGCTGGGGCCATCAAGCCGACTTGGGCATTACTAAGAATAGCCGCAATTGGAGCGCGGAGTTCGTGAGAGGCGTTGGCCGTAAATTGTTCAAGGCGATCGCACGCTTGCTCAAGCTTAAGGTTGGTAGCTTGTAGAAAACTCTCCCGCGCTGTCAATTCGCGGTTGAGTTGGAGGAATAAATGAATTGCGAAGCCACCACTGCTAACACCAATCAAGACAGAGATTAGTAGCGCGAATGTATTAATTTGACGATAGCGGTCTAGCTGTTGCTGGCGATTGTGTAGGAGTATTTCTTCTTGCCGTGTGAAGGTATAAATCGCATGGCGCGTGGTGTCCATAATTTCTCGCCCCTCTTCAAGCCATGCGTAGAAATCCTCTTGTGGGGCAGGGCTTAGCTGATGCAAATCTGTTTCATGAAGCTGACGCTTTAGGCGCAGCTTGTTGTCTAACAGAATGATGCTCTCCCTCACCAGCTCCTTAATCGTAGCTAGTTGCCGAGTTTGCTGAGGATTATCGCTAACCAGGGCTTCTAGATTTTGTAGGGATTCAGGAATTTCAAGGCGAGCAAGATTGTAAGGTTGCAAAAACTCTGAGCGATAGGTTAATCCAAAACCGCGTACTCCAGTTTCGGCATCGATTAGGTGATTCAGCAAGGACTGAGTTTCTAGGCGCACTTTCTGAGTGTGCTGCACCTGCGATTCATGTTGGGCAATCTCATGATCTAGCCATGCTTGTACCCCAACGCAGCTCAGCAAGCACACGATGGGAATAGACATGATGATTACACCTTGATAGCTTGCAGGGCGCATTCCCTGAGATGTGGTCGGTATAGAAGAATTACTCATCGAGATTGTGTCTCAGGAATACGCATCCGATACCCTACTCCGTAAATGGTCTCAATCCAGTCTTCGATGCCTAAAGACTTGAGGCGCTGTCGCAGTCGTCGGACTTGGCTACTCACGGCATTACTTTCAGGCTGCTTGTCCCATTCCCAGAGGTTTAACTCAAGCTGGTCACGAGTACAAACTTGATTAGGGTGACGCAAAAAATACTCTAAAAACTGAAACTCGCGAACTGTGAGGACAGCTTTTGCCTCGCCCCAGTAGGCAGTCATTGTGGATAAATCAAGAACGAGATTGCCTAGAGTTAGCCGATCGCCAATCCATAAGGGCGATCGCCGTCCTAGTGCCCGCACTCGTGCCAATAGTTCTATTACATCAACTGGTTTCACCGCATAGTCATCTGCCCCAGCATCCAGACCTGCTACCTTATCCGCAGTGGTATCGCGTGCAGTCAAGACTAGCACAGGCACACCTTTCCCAGAATGACGGTACAGCTTGCATAGGTCAATCCCGCTGACCCTAGGCAACATCCAGTCCAAAATCAGCAGATCATACTCTTTATCGTTCATCAGGTAGTGGGCTGTGTCTCCATCTGACACAGCATCCACCAAGTGCCCAACCTGAGATAGGGCAACTACTAGTGGCTCAAGGGTCTTGATCGTCCTCCCGCAAAAAGAATTCTCATATTGACTAAACAGCTCACGAGGTCTGGGGACGCATCTCCATCTATTCTATCTATTCAGTATTCCAAGTTAGTCTCATAAAAAGGTTAGGGCGGGCGATCGCCACTCATCGATCACCTCATAAGGCAAACTTCCGCGCTTGGCCCAGCCCGTGGCCGAGCGATTCGGATCGGCATCGATCAGCAGCGTTTCGCCCTGCGTCTGCAAAAACGCCGCCAGGTGAATCGCCGCGGTCGTTTTCCCCACCCCTCCTTTGAAACTGGCAACCGTGATAATCACGCGCTCCTTCAGTCTTCGCCTGCCCTGGTACTGGAATTCTATCGCGCCGGAAGCAGGTTCTAGGATTTAGAACTGGGGAAAGAGGCACGCAGGGTTATTGAGATGTGGTTTTTACAATCTGGCGATTGGCTGCCACAGAAGGAACCGAAGGGCGATCGCAGCCAGAGATCTCATTCGGAAACCAAGTAAGGTACAAAATAAGATAACGAGCGATCAGCCCAGATTAGGCACGCAGCGACAACATCGAATACTACGCTGCACCATATGTTACAGAACTTCCAACACGAATCACGCGCCGGAAGCGACCGGCTCCTGTAACCAAATTAATCGAGATTTCCTGATTGCGTAGTGTATAGCCAACCAGAGTCCCCCGATCGAACCTCAACCCATACACATCGCCAAACCCAATATTGCCCACCCGTCTCGCTTTGCCTTTGGGTGTGATAGAAACTAGCACATCAAAAGATGATCCGGGCGATCGACTGGTGGCAAAAAACTGTTTCCGGGATGCATCAAAAGCAATATCCCCACTGCTCGAAAATCCCGGAATTTGTCTGATGAGGGTTGCTTGGCCCGTGCCTTGATTAATCCGATAAAATCCCTGACCCGCAGCGCCAAATAAGTTACCTTTGGCATCAAAACCCAGCGCGTTCATTGAGCCAATACCCAAAGACCCAACAAAACTGGACTGTCCAGAACGGTTTAATCGATAGAGACTGGAGCCAGTCACCGCGAAAATTTTGCCGTCCTTGGACTGGGCAATATCCAGAAATGTCCGTCCTGTACCCCGCACTTGAAGCGTGTTTCCCTTGAGAAATCCCCACTGACCATTGCTAGCAGAAATAAGCGTCATTCTTTACCCTATCTTTCAAATCAAAGTTAGAAGAGATCGTGTGAAAACTACGCAGTTGGAGAGATCTTACGAATTTCCCCGAAGGGAGATTCAAAACTTGGCAAAACTCATCGAAATGCGTAAGTTTTGTCGCAATTTATACTCATTCTAAAGACATCGAAAAACAGGCATGAAAACTCTAGAGAAAACTTTATACAGCCTTGATGGAAGCTTCCGCTGTTGCTTCCAAAGGCTACACAGTCCTGAGTCTGCCCTCTAGGCTCATCAATCTCATCAATACTTAAACAATCCCGTACCCTGAACCTTGTAGCCCGTCGGCTCCAGGATGGCGGCGGCGGCCTGTTTGCCGGAAATCGTTGCGCCTTCCATGCTGTCGATATAGTCCTGCTGCGTGTAGCTGCCCGCCAGGAAGAAGTTCGGCACGGGGGTCTTTTGGGGTGGACGGTAGGGGTCCATGCCCGGATTTTCGCGATAGAGCGACTGCGCCAGCTTCACCACGCTAAACCAGGTCATGTTCAGCTCGCGGGAAGACGGGAACAGGTCGTGGAGCTGCTTCAGCGCGTGCTGGGCAATGTCTTCGTTGCTCATTTTGATAAACGGGTCGCCGGGGGTCAGCACGACCTGCATCAGCGAACCCTGGCCCTCGCGGTAATAGTCCTTGGGGCTGGTGAGGGCCAGGTCGGCAAAGCAGGAGAAATCCGCATCGGCGCTGTAGAGCAAGTTGTCGAGTCCGGCGGCGTGGTCAAGCTGTTTGCGTTGCTCTGCATCTTGCAGTTCTGTCACCCATCCGTCGAAGCGGAGCTGCACCGTCACCACGGGCACGGCTTCCAGCTTGTAGAGATTGTCAAATTCGGGATATTTGCGCCATTCGGCGGGCAAGAGGCGCTGAATTCCGGGCACGTCGCAGGCGGCCAGGTAGACATCGGCAGTTACGGTTTCTTCGGTGTCGCCATTGGCGATCGCCAGCCCCGTTACCACCGTTTCGCCGTCTTTCTCTTCAAACAAGATCCGTCGCGTCTGCCGCCGGGTATACACCCGTGCGCCGCGCTCCTGGATGTATTTCAGAATCGGCTTGTGCAAATATTCATCGGGGGAACCTGCCAGCATATTCAGCCGCGAGGCTTCCGTCTTCGCCGCAAACATCATAAAGATGGTGAGCATACAGCGGGCGGAAATTTCCTCGGTGTTGATGAAGCCGAGGGCGAGGGCGATTGGGTCCCACATGCGCTCCAGGCTGTGCTGCGAACCGCCGTGGCTGCGAAACCAGTCGGCAAAGCTGACGGAATCCAGATCACGAATCAGCTTCATCGCCAGATCGTAGTTCACCAAACCGGGGACGATGGGGCTAGTGCCGAGGGCGATCGCATTTTGCAGCTTGTCGAGCAGCGTTAGCTGGCCCGTGGTGAAAAACGCCTTCAGCCCGTGAAAGGGTGCGCCCAGCAAAAAGCGAAAATCCAGCTTGCCAATCTCGCCGCCGCGATTCACAAAGGTATGCACATGCTCCTTGGGCAGCAGCGCTTCATACGCGCCCACCTTTCGCATCAGCGCAAACAGGTTGTTGTAATTGTTGAAAAAGACATGCAGCCCCATTTCGATGTGGTTGCCGTCGGCATCAATCCAGCTGCCCACCTTGCCACCCACAAACGTCCGGGCTTCGTAGAGCGATACCTCATGACCCGCATCCGCCAGCTCTACCGCCGCTGCCAGCCCTGCCAACCCTGCCCCAACGATTGCAACGCGCATTCTGCCAATCCCTTCAGACTTGCTTTAAGAATTTCTTTACATATTTTAACCCCCTAACAGGGACACATGAGCGCAGACCACCCGCCAACCCGCTGGCGTTCGTAGCCAGGTCTGGCTCTGGCGGCCCGTTTTGCCAGAACTCGTGCGACGAAATTCGGTGTTGGCGGTGGCAAAGTCGCTGCCGTAGGTGGTGATGACGGTATTGCTCAGGGTGCGGCTGAGGTCGGCCGTGGGACGGCTAGCGCGAAAGGCGGCGATCGCCCCATAGCCATATAAATTTTCTGTCGCGCCATAGCGAATCGTGTGCGGACTCTGCCAAAACAGTTCGTCTAGCGTCGCCAGGTCATTGCTCACCAGCGCCCGCTCATAGCGCTTAAAGGCGGCAGTCACTTCCGCCACCACATCCGGTCGGTTAATCTCCACGCTTGCTAGCTCCAGTCTTCTCGCTGATTATTGCGCCCTTGATAAATCTGGCTGGTCTGGTGAATCTGGCGCGTTTTTTCAAACAGTTCCTCCTCCGTCAGACCCCATTGTTCTAGCACCTTGTCCAAGTCGGCCTGAATGTCTCGCGCACCCGGAAACCCGTTGTAGCGAATCCGTAGCCGCGCCAGTTCGCTGAGGTTATAGTCCGTTGGGTCGCCGGAGAGGAGCGCGTTGGCAATTTGGCGATCGCTGCTCCACTGAGGATGCTGCTGGTCTTGCTTTTCGGCCATATCATGCTCTGGACTTTCTGATCTCTTACAACATTAAAAACCCCCTCTAGCATAAGGCTGCAACCCAATTACAGCACTTGTCTAGAGGGGGGAAACGTCGAGTCAAGGGGCTGAGGGGTTCAGCGTGCATGGCTCAGGCAAAACTCAGGCAATCCACTTTTGCGCCACCACCTCAGCCAGGTCAACCACACGCTGGCTATAGCCCCACTCGTTGTCATACCAGGCGATGATCTTCACCATGTCGCCGCCTAGCACCATCGTCAGCTTCGAGTCAATCACAGAAGAGAAGTCGGTGCCGCGATAGTCGCAAGACACCAGTTCCAACTCGCTATAGCCCAGGATTCCCTTTAGATCCCCTTCAGAGGCGCTCTTGAGGGCTTCGTTGACTTGTTCCGTAATCACTTGCTTTTCAACCTGCACCACAAAGTCCACCACGGAGACATTGGGCGTAGGAACTCGCAGCGCAATCCCATTCAGCTTGCCAGCCACTTCAGGAATTACTAGGGCAACGGCCTTAGCTGCACCCGTGCTAGTGGGGACGATATTTAGGGCAGCGGCGCGGGCCCGGCGCACATCGCGGTGGCTGGCATCTAGCAAGCGCTGGTCACCCGTGTAGCTGTGGGTGGTGGTCATCGTGCCTTTGATGATGCCAAAGTTGTCGTTGATCACCTTCACAATCGGCGCAAGACAGTTGGTGGTGCAGCTTGCGTTGCTGATGATCGTATGCTTGCTGTGGTCGTAGTCCTTTTCGTTGACACCGACCACAAAAGTGCCGTCGTCATTCTTACCGGGCGCAGTGATCAGAACTTTTTTGGCTCCAGCTTCTAGGTGCTTGGAGGCTCCTTCGCGGCTGGTGAACACACCCGTTGATTCAATTACAAGATCGATACCCCATTCACCCCAGGGCAAGTTGAGGGGGTTGCGATCGGAGACACACTTAACGACCTTACCGTTAGCAGTAATGGTGTTTTCATCGGCGCTGATGTCGGCATCGAGCTTGCCGAGCATCGAGTCGTAGGTCAGCAGGTGCGCGTTTGTGCGGGGGTCGGAGGTATCGTTGATAGCAACAATTTCAA
This sequence comes from Leptolyngbya sp. O-77, assembly GCF_001548395.1. NCBI lineage: Bacteria > Bacillati > Cyanobacteriota > Cyanophyceae > Leptolyngbyales > Leptolyngbyaceae > Leptolyngbya > Leptolyngbya sp. O-77. Next base: position 2,917,695 of record NZ_AP017367.1, on the reverse strand, counting down.
AATCGCTGTGGGATCGGCCCAGCCAGCAGCGCATGAAGTTTCGCCCAATGCGCCCGAAGCCGTTAATTGCTACTCTAATCACTGCGTCTTGCCCTCTTTACACTAAAAATTCGCCAATGTTGAAACAGATCATACACTTTTAAGAGTTCACCACTCAAGGAAATCAGCGTGAGCGGTAAGGCATCGGGGATCGAAAACTCTCAAGCTGATCTGCGTCAGAGAATTGTTCTGACGACATTCAGTATAGGCATTTATACTTACCCTTTGCAAGGGCGAAACTGGCGAAACTTATAAGTTCTATAAAATTTCTGTCTGGAGGCCGGGGATGCTGAGGTCGAGTAGAGCCTGATGGCTGAGGCAGAGCCAGTGGGCGGTAAACAGATCTGGTGTTTGGATAGACAGACTGGCGATCGCCCCTGCGGCTGGGTAGGGCCAGAGGCGATCGAACACTACGCCTTCATCGCTCAGCGCAAACTGCAATAGGTAGACGGCGGGTGGGGCTTGTAGCCTATCGAGCAGGCGAAAGGACAGGGCATAGAGGGGCTGGCGTTGGCGATCGCTCAGGTGGTAGGGCTGGCGGTATTGCGTGGGGGAATCAGCGTCGAGGGCGATCGCCTCGCCGTAGAGTGGGCCTTTGACGGTGAGGGCGATCGGCAGCCAGAGCGAACCGTCGCCAGTTTTTGTGCCGAAGCAGTCTGCTACCGCCTGGCGCAGACCGTCAACGTCGGCGCAGGCGCGAAACACCGACGCGCCAGGAAACTCTAGAGCGTCTGGCAGCGCTAGCGTCAGCGGACAGAGGATGTCCTCCGGGGCTACGATGGGCGGCAGGTCGGCGGGCGCGACAACTCGAACCATATCGGATGTGAAACCTGTGGGGCACTGGGCGACGGCCCGCTTCAGTGCTGCAACCGCCACGTCTGCAACCGCATCCGGCTCTGCAATAATCCAAACCTGAGCCACTTAGGCACCGCCGTAGGACGAAACCGATACGGGCACTGGCGCACCAGCACGCGGGAAGCTGGGCAGGTCGATTTGCGTGACGCGGCGCGTGCGAACGGCAAGGCGATAGCTGACACTCTGCAATTCCGCATGGAGGCGGCGATTTTCCTGCTGAATCTGCGCCACTTTCTCTTTCACTGGCTGCAAGCGCTCCAGATATTTCTGGCGGTAGATATGAGGCAATTCCTGAACGACTTGTTCCAGCATCCGAGAGCGATCGGTCAACTCCTGCACCGACTGGCGCAGTTGATAAGCCTCTGCATCGCGGCTGGCGATCTGCTCTTGATAGAACCCGACCTGCTGCTCAACGGCTTGAAGTTGCTCTCGCAGCACGCGCATCTCGTTTTGATGCCGCTCCGACAGCGCCGCCGAAGGAGCCTGATTGGACTGGCCTTTGACCAGTCGAAATAGCTCTTGCGACAACTGTTGCACGAGCTGGTCGCGCATTTGGAGTTCTTCACGCAGGTGCGCGACTTCTGCCTGGAGTTCTGGGATCGTTAGAGAATGGGTCATATCACTCCGACTGGCGGTTCGGTGGTTCTAGCAGGAACGGGAAAAGGGCTAAGGGTGAGTGAGTGGTAGAAGGGAATTTTGGATTTTGGATTTTGGTGAAATGGCTGGAGACTCGATTAGGAGGAGGCTTCGACAGGTTGGGGGGAAGGGACTCAGGGGGGTAGGTTGTGGGGAATGGGGGTTCGGAATGGGAGTTGTCTAAATGCGCTTCCCAGAGGCGGGGTGGTGAGGCTCGTCGGATCTCGCGCCAGATGGCAGTTGCAGCTAGCGCTCCATCGGCAACGGCGATCGCCACCTGGTTGATTCCCTCTTTTAGATCTCCCAGCGCAAAAATGCGGGGGTGAGACGTGCGGCACATCCCGTCAGTCACCAAGTTGTTGCCCTTCCACTCCAAGTCCAACCCTTGCAGGTACTCGTTAAAGTAGTGGGAACCCATCGCCACCAGTCCCGTTTCCAGCGGAATTATAGAGCCGTCGGCTAACTCAACGCCGGTCATCTCATGGTCACGCCCCAGGAAGCGCTTAATGGGCAATTCTACTAAAGGATAGCCATGATCGCGCAACTTTTTACGCATTTCTGCACTCACTTCAAACAAACCCTGTGTGAACACGGTGATGTAGGGCGTAAACCAGTTCAGCACAAAGGCGGTGTTGATGTTGCCTTCAGAGTTGACGAACAGCCCGCAGCGCTTGTCGGCCATTTCATAGCCGTCGCAAATCATGCAAACGTGCAGGTTATAGCCTGCGTAATCGTACACGTTTTGCATATTTTCTAGATGGGGCAAATGGTCGATGATGCCGCTGGCGGCAATGACATACTTGCTCCGAAATACGGGATACACGCTGTCGGTCTTGCCGACTTTCACTTTCACCGCAAAGGTGTCGCCCTCGTCTTCGACCGATTCCACATAGCCGCGCAGATAGTCTGCACCGAGCGATAGTGCGTGATCTTGCCCCTGTTGCAGCAGGTCGCGGCCGGGTGTGTCGGGTGGTAGCCCCAGATAATTCCGCAAATCCTGCATCCAGAAGGAGCGGCCCCTACCTTTTTCGACGACTAGACACGAGAGGCGATAGCGCTGAAGATAGATAGCTGCGGAAAGCCCCCCCGCGCCGCCGCCGACGATGATGACATCGTAGACATGATTGAGGCGATCGCCCAGATTCTTTTTACTCAGCTTCATGACGCAGTGGGAGGCGGCGTGTAAGAAATGCAGGGTTAATTCAGCCAGGAACAACCCAGATAAAGCGACAAGCGATCCAAAAGCGGATGGATCGAATCAAGATTCTTAGCTAGCTCATAGTCTCTTTAAGGCTAGCAGGGAAATCTGAGGTTGAAATGAGAAGCCTGGAATTTCTATAGGTTGGGCTGGAGCAAGCCCCCAAGCATAAGCCCCTGCAAAGCGGATGACTTCACAGGGGCAGAGTTGGCAAAATCCGTTCGTCAATTCAGACTATCAGAACTGCTAGGCAGGCTCTTTTGCGGCAGGCTCTTCGACGCGAATCGTCAGATAGCGAATCACGTCTTCGCTGAGGCGCATCGCCCGCTCCATCGTGGCGACTGCATTGCCGCTGGCGACGTAGTTCATCTGGATATATACGCCTTCGCGGTGCTTGCCGATGTCGTAGGCGAGGCGGCGCTTGCCCCGATGCTGGGTGTCGATGTCAGTTGCGCCCTGGTCTTTGAGGATGGTCTGATACTTGGCGATCGCCGCATCAGTTTGCTCATCCCCCAGGTCAGGCCGGAGGATGTACATGGTTTCGTAATTCATAGGGTTAAGGAGTCTCCTTGTGGACAGGCGGCCTCTGTAGGCAGATGCGCTGAGCAAGCTAAGGAACAGGCAGTAAACCTTATCAAGCCGCTGCCCTCGGCGATCGCCCTGGTTTCCCAGGCAACTCTTGCCAGACAATGGGTAGGTCTACGCCTTGCGGTCGCTTGTTTAATCAGGCATTCTGACTTAGAAGCAAGGAAATACAATTCTATCATTCATTCCCTGAATTTCAGTTTTCGCTATGGCGCAGCGCTACGTTCGAGTTCAAACCACTTCTGGTCAGCTTTATTACGGCATTTTGCAGCTCAATCGCCAGGTGCAGGTGCTGGACGCGCCGCCGTGGCTAGGCGGACAGTTGACCGAACTGCTGATCGAGCCGGATAGCTATCGCCTACTGGCTCCCTGCGTGCCGTCAAAAATCATCGCCGTGGGCAAAAACTACGCCAAGCACGCCGCCGAAATGGGCACCGAAGCCCCCAAAGAGCCGCTGCTGTTTCTCAAGCCCTCGACGACGCTGATTGCAATGGGCGACCCAATTTTCTATCCACCCCAGTCGGAGCGGGTGGATTATGAAGGCGAACTGGCGCTGGTGATTGGCGATCGCTGCTGCGACTGCTCTCCCGAAGCCGCCCAGAGCAAGATCTGGGGCTACACCATTGCCAATGATGTCACCGCCCGCGACTTGCAAAAAAAAGACGGCCAGTGGACTCGCGCCAAAGGCTTTGATACCTTTTGTCCGCTGGGCCCGTGGATCGTGCGGGAACTGAACCCCAGCGCCCGCCTGCAAACTTTTTTGAACGATAGTCCTAAGCCGGTGCAGTCGGCGCTGATCAGCGAAATGACCTTTGCGCCAGAGGTGCTGGTGTCCTACATCAGCCAGGTGATGACGCTGCTGCCAGGGGACGTGGTGCTGACGGGCACACCAGAAGGGGTTGGGCCAGTGCAAGTGGGCGATCGCATTCGGGTAGAAATTGAGGGCATTGGCGCACTGGAAAACAGCATCGCTATGAAAAATACGGAACCAGTGGCGATCGCCTGACCCCCGCTTGCTCAGCCGCCTTCAGGTTTTCACCTTCAAGTGTTCAGCGTCTGTGCAGGCAAACGCACTGTCCAGATGAACTCTGGAACGGCAAATATTAGAACGGCAAATTTAGAACGGCAAACTCAGCAGCGATCAATTAGCACACGAAATCAGTACACATGCATTTTTGCCGCATCAGAGATCGTCGGAATCTCAGCGTAGCGACCCATTGCCGACTGGACGATCGAGTAAATGCAGAGAATAAACGTTCCCAAAAACAGCGCCGTAAAGAGGCTCTGCACAAACAGCGGCGGCAGCACCTCAGAGATCGGACTGATCACCAGCGCAAACAGGCTCAGCGCGATGCCAATCAGAATGGATTGCATCGTGTTGAACCGGATGAAATGAGAAATACTTTCATTGCGGACAACCAGGAAATACAACGCCAGAAACACTAAGAATCCCCCAATGCCAAACCCGCCAAACGAAAAGATGCCCGTCACCAAGCCATAGACAAAGGCAAAGGGGGCCAACGGCAGCAGCAGCGGTTGCAGCATTGGAAACTCGCTCAGCAGCCCCGTCCCAAAGGGCAACGCCTCCAGCATTGGCAGAATGTAGGGCAAGCAGGCAAACAGGCGATCGAGTGGGCCAGCAGAGGACGTGCGCCAAGACATAGGTTGAACTCTCCGATGAGATGGAACTCTCCGATGGGCGTTTGCGTGGACGCTTGTAGTAGACGCTGGTCAACACTGCCCAGACTCCAGCCGTGAGGCAATGAAGACTATTCAAGTGTAAGACACATGCCTAAAATCGCGCACCTGCTCAAGCAGCCTGCTCAAACAGTCCATGCACCCAGACTAGATCTGTGTCTGTTCGGCTTCGGTGGATGGACTAATACGCTACGCGGCGGAAGCTCTGCCTCTGGTTTGTAGCGCAGACTTCAGCCTGCTTCCGAGAGGTTGTGACTGGAGCGACTGAAGTCGCTACTACGAACATCCAGCCTAGTTACGCAGCTTTGCACTAGCTGCTGGCAGGTGCCGTCGCCATTTTGTAGGCAACCCAGCCGCCATAGTGCGATACATCTTCCCATCCGTACTGTTCTACCAGCTCCCTGGGATAGAGGAAGGCAGTCACGACGCTGCCGTCTTCCAGGTACACGTCTTTGGGGTGCATATTGGGCGGCTCGTTGCTGGCCAGGTAGTCAAACTGTTCGACCGTCATCTCATATACTTCGCCCGGAATCGAGATGCCGCCCTCTTCGACCGGGTAAATGCCGGGATGCCAGCCGTTTTGTACCGAGTGCAGACGATACATGGGTTTGGTTCTGGCTTCCCGCACAAACGTAGCGGATTGCAGGTTGCCGTGGTCGGGCTGGCCGCGCAGGGCAGAGCCGCAGATAAAGACGTAGCGAGTCGTGGCTTCGGTCATAGCAGTTGGATAGAACGTGGATGGAACAATGGATGGATAGAACAAAATCTCACATCATTTCATCATGGCATTATCGTGCTATCCCTTATCACGTCATCCGTCTACGCCGTGCTGCAAGTTCTCTACTTCTTGTGTCACGCGGGCTTGGCTGGCGATTAGGTGAGTCCGAACGGCAGCAACGGCGGCGGTGATGTCGGCCTCAGAGCGCGATCGCCACCCGGTCTGAATTGCCTCAAAGATCTGTCGATGCTCTTGGCGAATCTCTAGCACACGGGGATTGCGGCGCGTGGTTTGCACCCGCAGCAGCGCCATCTTGTCAAACACTTGATCCAGCAGCGACACCAGCCAGCGATTGCCAGAGCTTTCGGCAATGAGTCGGTGAAATCGATAGTCCAAATCCAGCATTTTGGGGCTGTATTCGGTCTGGGACTTGCTCAGGGTTTCGGATTGGGCAACGAGCTGTTCGAGCGATCGCACTTGTTCTGGAGTGGCATGTTGGCAGGCTCCCTGCACGGCAAATTGCTCCAGCGCCAGCCGACAATCATAAAGCTGAATCACGTCTTCCACCGACAGCGAGGCCACCCGCAGCCCGCCGCTGCTGTCGGCTGTCACCAGCGTATCCCGCTGAAGCTGACGCATCGCCTCGCGAATCGGCGTGCGGCTGACTTGGAGCCGTTCGGCAAGCTGCGTTTCTACTAGCCGCTGCCCAGGAGCCAGATCTCCAGACAAAATGCTGGCCCGCAGCGCTTCGTAGGTCTGCTCGTAAAGGGATTTACTGCGTTGCACCGAAAGGGAAGAGAGGGTCAAAACAAGAAGATCCTTCGCGTCAGCCCAGTAAATAGTCGAATGTTGAATAAGTTCAGAGTTTAGGCTACTTCGCCCAGATGCAGCTGACAGCAGCTCTACTCAAAACTACCCTGATTGAGCAAGGACAGAGGAAGAAGAAGCTTAAAGATTGCAAGGCTAGGCAACCTTTAGGATTGCACCGACAATAGACCTCAGGGTCGTCTAAATCAGGTGCCCTGTATGCAGTGTACACGTAGGCTTGATTTGCATCCAGCCTCCCGCAGGGTTGGGGACGTGTCTAACCCTTAACTGCCCATCCCCAAACTCTGACATCTAACTGCAAAATTCTTGTAACGTGGTAAGGAGTAATCCAGCCAAATTCTGCGCCAGTCATGACTGCGACTATCCCCAACTTGCCCAGCCAATACGACGCTGCGATCGCCGAACCCAAATGGCAACGATATTGGGAAGAGCGGCAAGTTTTCAAAGCAGACCCCAACGCTCCGGGCGAGCCGTATTGCATCGTGATTCCGCCGCCCAACGTGACGGGCAGCCTACATATGGGCCATGCGTTTGAACATGCGCTGATCGACGTGCTGGTGCGCTATCACCGCATGATCGGCCGCAACACGCTGTGGCTCCCTGGCACCGACCACGCCAGCATCGCCGTGCAAACGCTTTTGGAAAAGGAACTGCGGCAGCAGGGCAAAACCCGCTACGATGTGGGGCGCGAGGCATTCCTCAAACGCGCCTGGGAATGGAAAGAAGAATCCGGCGGCACCATCGTCGGTCAGCTTCGCCGCTTGGGGCTGTCGGTAGACTGGAGCCGCGAGCGCTTCACGATGGATGAGGGGCTGTCTAGGGCGGTGCTGTATTCCTTCAAGCAGCTTTATGACGAGGGCTTGATCTATCGCGGGCAGTATATGGTGAACTGGTGCCCCGCCAGCCAGTCTGCGGTGTCGGATCTGGAGGTGGAAAACCAGGAGGTGAACGGCCACCTCTGGCACTTCCGCTATCCGCTGACCGACGGTTCCGGCTTTATCGAAGTCGCCACGACCCGCCCGGAGACGATGCTGGGCGATACGGCGGTGGCGGTGAATCCAGGAGACACGCGCTATCAGCATCTCCTTGGCAAGACGATTCGCCTGCCCATTACCGGACGCGAAATTCCCATCATTGCCGACGACTACGTGGATGCCAGCTTTGGCACAGGTGCAGTGAAGATTACGCCCGCCCACGACCCCAACGACTTTGAAATGGGCAAGCGCCACAACCTGCCGTTCATCAACGTGATGAACAAAGACGGCACGATGAACGAAGTTGCCGGGCCGTTCCAGGGACTCGATCGCTTCGAGGCCCGCAAGCAGGTGGTGCAGCGGCTCCAGGATGAGGGTTTCCTGGTCAAGGTTGAGGACTACAAGACCACTGTGCCCTATAGCGATCGCGGCAAAGTGCCTATCGAGCCGCTGCTCTCGACCCAGTGGTTTGTGAAAATTCGCCCCCTGGCCGATGCGGCGCTGGATCGTTTGGATAACTACAACGAACCGGAATTTATCCCCGAACGCTGGAAGAAGGTCTATCGCGACTGGCTGGTGAGCCTGCGCGACTGGTGCATTTCGCGGCAGCTCTGGTGGGGTCATCAGATTCCTGCTTACTACGCTGTTAGCGAGACGGGCGGCGAGATTACGGACGATACGCCCTTTGTGGTGGCGATGTCGGAAGATGAAGCGCGATCGCATCTGTTGGCCCGCTACGGCGACAGCGTGCAGATTCAGCAAGATCCCGACGTACTCGACACCTGGTTCTCTTCGGGCCTCTGGCCCTTTTCCACAATGGGCTGGCCAGACCAAACGACCGACCTTGCGACCTACTACCCCACCACAACGCTCGTCACAGGGTTCGACATTATCTTTTTCTGGGTCGCCCGCATGACCATGATGGGGCAGCACTTTACGGGCAAAATGCCGTTCCAGTACGTTTACATTCACGGGCTGGTGCGGGACGAAAACAACAAGAAAATGTCGAAGTCGGCCAACAACGGCATCGATCCGTTATTGCTGATCAACAAGTACGGCACCGACGCACTGCGCTACACGCTGGTCAAAGAGGTCGTCGGCGCAGGGCAAGACATTCGCCTGGAATATAACCGCAAGACCGACGAATCGCCCTCAGTGGAGGCCTCGCGCAACTTTACCAACAAGCTGTGGAATGCCTCTCGATTCGTGATGATGAACCTGGATGGACAAACGCCCGCACAACTCGGCGAACCCGGCTCGGAAGGGCTGGAGATGAGCGATCGCTGGATTTTGTCACGCTATCACCAGACGATTCAGCAAACCCGCCACCAGATCGATAATTTCGGGTTGGGCGAAGCGGCGAAGGGGCTGTACGAATTCATCTGGGGCGACTTCTGCGATTGGTACATCGAGCTGGTGAAGTCGCGGCTTCAAGATACCAATGGGGGCGATCGCCGCCGTTCTGCCCAGCAAACCCTGGCAACCGTGCTAGAAGGCACGCTGCGCCTGCTGCATCCCTTCATGCCCCACGTCACCGAAGAAATCTGGCACACGCTGACGCAAACAGGCGAAGAAGCGACCCTGGCGCTCCAGTCCTACCCCGTCGCCGACCCGCAGCGAATTAATTCCAGCCTGGAAGACCAGTTCGGGCTGATCTTCGACACGATTCGCACGGTACGAAACCTGCGGGCCGAGGCAGACATCAAACCGGGCGTGAAGATTCGCACCGTCTTGCAAACGGACAACGCCCAGGAACGAGCCATTCTCACTGCGGGGCAGACCTATATTAAAGATCTGGCAAAGATTGAGAGCCTGTCTATTCCAGAACCCGTGTCTGTGCCGACTCCGCCCAGCGACTCGCTGCCTGCACCCAACGAGTTTGAATCTGAAGCGCTGCATCTGGCGCAAGGGGCTGCCGAAGCCGCTTACAAGGCCGTGGAAGGCGTGAACTTTGGCTCCCTGGAGCGCTATCGCAAACTGATCGTGACGCTGGGACTGGTGGTGGCCCTGCTGCTGGTGTCGCGGGCAGTGCTGGCGACGGTGCATTCGCTGAACGGGCTGCTGCTGGTCACGCCGCTGCTGAAGCTACTGGGCTTTGGCTATACGGTCTGGTTTGCGATTCGCTATCTCTCGACTGCTCAAAAACGTCGTGAGTTCAGCGAATTGGTCAATCGGGTTTTGCAAGATATCGTGGGCGAGACATCTTCTGTCGACGCTACACCGAAGCCTCAAATCACGCCGCCCCCTCAAACAGCAAAACCCGTTCCGGTGCCTGAGCTACAGTCAATTCCGGCTCCTCCGGGCGGCACACCCCAGGCAATGGTGGGCGTGGTGCGGACGGTGCAGGTTTCAGTACCCCTGGCGGGCGTAGTGGACGTAGCCGCGCTACGGGCTAAGATTGAGAAAGACCTGGCAAAGGCAACCGCAGAAGCCGAAAGCTTGCGATCGCGCTTGAGCAATGCCAACTTTGTCGATCGCGCTCCGGCAGCGGTGGTTCAGGGGGTACGGGATGCTTTGGCAGAGGCGGAAACACAGGCTGCTATCCTGCGCGATCGCCTCTCCCGACTTTAGACTAGAATCCTGACAGGCTGCCTGTGGCTTTGCATCTGGAGGTGATGTTGATTTTGCTATCGCAACTTACTGCATGTGCTATCCACTGCCCCATACCCGTTGATAGTTTTTGTAGCCTTTGATACTATCTACTGTGACAGTTCAGAATCTTCATGCAATTCGGCTGCGATCGCCTTAGACTCTGAGCAGGGCCAGCGGTATACTTAACTCTTAAGGATTCACAAATCTTCTCAGTCACAGCTCGATTCTGATGCTCTACCTGGCTCAGGTGACAACACGAGATTCTGAAGGGAAGGCGGGACTAAAGTTGCTTGCCCAAAAGCGTGCTGACTACGTATGGGCAGTTTGTGAGTCCGGAGATATTGTGTGGGCCGAAGCATCCGAACGTTATGCAACAGGCATGTTGGTTCTCGTGGAGCTAAGCAGCTCGATGAAGATCAAGCAGGTGCAGGATGCGAAAGATTGGGTGTTGGAAATTGTGCAGGATTATCTGACCGCCGGGGTTTCACCCGCGCTGCTCCACGAAGAAGCGCAGAGGGCCGAGCAGTGGCGGCAATCTTACACCATGAAAGAGCAAGAGATTGGACGACGGGCGCTAGAGGTTGAGGCCTGGCGGGATCAGATCCAGGAGTTGGAGGAAAATCTAAAGCGCGAAAAAAAGCAGATTGAGATGATGGCAAACGCGCTACGCCTCAATGCAGACCCTAGCGCAGGCTCTCATGCTGAAGAAATCATTGCGGCTTCGATGGAGGAGCCAGCGGAGCAGGGCATTACGGTGGCTAGCGCAGGCTCTCATGCTGAAGAAACCATTGCGGCTGCTCCTGTGAACCACAACCACAGCGCGGGCAAAGATGCTCCAGTGCAAAGCCCTTCAGAAGAATCGCAGCCTGTCTAGAGTTCCTGGCTTGCTTTAGAAGACGGAGCCACTGGTCGCCAGTCCTCAAGACGTTTTGACCTTTTCGCTGAGGGCGATCGCTGGGTCTGGCAGGGTATCTGCGGTTGGGAATAGAATTCGCTCAATGCGGTCTAGGGCTAGACCCAGATCATCGTTGACGACCTGCACATCAAACTCGTCAGCCGCATTGATTTCAGCGCGGGCCCGCTCCAGCCGACGGGCGATCGCTTCTTCCGAATCTTGCCCCCGCCCCCTCAAACGATGTTCTAGCTCGTGCAGCGAAGGCGGCAGCACAAAAATTCGCAGCGCTTCTGGGAAGGTGTCTCGAATTTGCCGTGCCCCTTCTAGCTCAATTTCTAAAATGACCCACTTCCCCTCCTGAACTGCTGTCTCCACAGGGCGGCGGGGCGTGCCGTAGCAGTTGCCTGCAAACTCAGCCCACTCCAGCAGTTCCCCTTGGTCAACCAGCGCCTGAAACTCGGCACGACTCAGAAAAAAATAGTGCTGACCATCGACCTCTCCAGGACGCGGCGCACGAGTCGTCGCTGAGATCGAGAGATAAAGCTCAGGATGCCGTGTCATCAAGGCTTTCAAGAGCGTGCCCTTGCCAACCCCGCTCGGCCCAGTTAGGACAATTAGCCTGCCACTTGACCAACGCTCTTGCATGTAACAACTGCAACCAAAATCTTTAGGATCTTCATTCTACATGCAGTTGAAGATCTGATTCAGTCTTCATATCAGCCGCCTCTTGCGCTGCGGCTGTTCGGGACTGGGGCTAGTCATCACTGTTGTCTTTGCTCACCATGAAGCGGTTGGCGACTGTTTCAGGCTGAATCGCTGACAACACCACATGTCCAGAATCAGTCACAATGACCGCACGAGTGCGACGACCATAAGTAGCATCAATTAACTGTCCGCGATCGCGGGCATCGCTGATGATACGCTTGATAGGGGCGGACTCGGGGCTGACAATGGCAATCACCCGATTTGCAGACACGATATTCCCGAAGCCGATATTAATGAGCCGGATGTCCATACGAATCCATGCGGAATTAGAGATTGAGCGAAACTGATGTGTGAAATCGAGGGATTGCCCTAAAGAAAGCGGCACACTGGCCGCCTCACAGAGAACAATACGTCTATGCCTTTCAAATACTTGCAATTAGTTGCAATAGTTCTAAGGGGAGCGATGCACTCAGGGAACATCCTCAACTGCTTCAGTGCGAGAAGTCACAGACATATATCCCTAACTCAAAATTGATAGTAATCATTCTGACCAATAATAAGATGTTTTACGCACATATTTTCAACTTGTTAAAGCCAAATCTGATGCTGTTTTTCGCAATTTTGCAATCAGGAATCTGCCTATGAATTTTGTGTACCACGAATCTTGACTCATCCTGCTTCACCCGATTGGGTGAGGTTTTTAGCAAAAGTGTGAATGTTAGAGAAAAACCCGCTATTCACGCTAAGAAAATCCGCTATTTCTCCATAGATCTCCATACAAAGAAATAGATTTCAGCAAGAGTGAATGCGGATCTTCATAGAAATCTTCATAGAAAGTAGATCTCCAGAAAATCTGTGCAACCCGTTGACTACACGACTCTGATGGCTGCCTGCGCTGAACTGCGAGCAACCTGGCTCCCGGCTCGGCTGGAGCAGGTTGTGCAGCGCGATCGCCACACGATCGCCCTCTGCCTCCGCACGCTGGATCAGCGCGGCTGGCTTACGCTTTCCTGGCATCCGCAAGCCGCCAGAGTGTGCATCGACCCGCCACCGCCCAAAGGGCCCGACACGTTTACCTTTAGCCAACAACTGCGGCATCAGCTTAACGGATTGGCGCTGGTGGCGATAGAGGCGATCGCCCCCTGGGAGCGGGTGCTGGATTTTCAGTTTGCTCGACGACCCGGCGACCCTGCCCTATGGCATCTCTATGTGGAGATCATGGGCAAATACAGCAACGTAGTGTTAACAACTGCTGACAATCAAATCGTTACTGTGGCGCATCAGGTTAACGATCAGCAGTCGAGTGTGCGTCCGGTGCTGACGGGGCAGCCCTACGAGTTTCCCCCTAGCTTGACTGAATCCGTGCCCAGCCTGGAGGAGCCGCTAGAGCGCTGGCAGGAACGAGTGGCGCTGATTCCCGGCCCGCTCAAGCGCAACTTGCTAAAAGCTTATCGCGGGCTGAGTTCGGCACTGGTGCGGCGGCTGATCGCAGCGGCAGGTCTCGATCCGGAGCGTCAGACAGATTCGCTGAGCGAGGCAGAGTGGGCCCGGCTGGGCGATCGCTGGCGGGCCTGGCTGACGGCGCTGCAAACCGAGCAGTTTTCCCCCGGCTGGTTGTCCGATGGCTACACCGTGCTGGGCTGGGACGATGCGCTTCCGGCTGAGTCAGTACAAGCGCTGCTCAGCCGCTATTACACCGACGAGCTAAACCGCCAGGTTTTCTCGCAACTCCGCCATCAGCTGAATCAGCGGCTGACGAACCTGCTCAACAAGCTCTACGTCAAAGCGGCAGACTTCCAGGCGCGGCTGGTGCAGTCTGACGAAGCCGACCGCTATCGAGCGCAGGCCGATTTGCTCATGGCGCACCTGCACGAGTGGCAGCCAGGGCTAAAATCCATTGAGCTAGCAGACTTTGAGACCGGCGAACCCGTCAACATTGCCCTTGATCCTGAAAAGAACGCCGTGCAGAATGCCCAGGCGCTTTACAAGCGACACCAAAAATTGCGGCGATCGCGCCAGGCCCTTGAACCGCTGCTGGCCGACGTGCAGGCCGAGATCGCCTACCTGGAACAGGTGCAGGTTGCCGTCCTGCAAGTAGACACCTACACCATGCCAGAAGACTTAGAAGCACTCGAAGAAATTCGCGACGAACTAATCCAGCAGCGCTATCTCGACGACCCCGACCAGCGCTATCGAGGAACTGCGGCGACGAACACAAACTTCCGCCGCTACACCACGCCCAGTGGCTTTGAGGTTCTCATCGGGCGCAACAACCACCAGAACGACCAGCTCATCTCGCGCACTGCGACCGACTACGACCTCTGGTTTCACAGTCAGGAAATTCCGGGGAGCCATGCCCTGCTGCGGCTGCCAGCGGGTGCAGTGCCAGAGGATGCCGACCTACAATTCACGGCTGACCTCGCTGCCTACTACAGCCGCGCTGCCCAAAGTGATCAGGTTCCCGTCGTCTACACGGAACCGCGTCATGTGTATAAACCTAAGGGCGCACGACCCGGCACAGTGATTTACAAACAGGAGCGGGTGATTTGGGGACAGCCGCAGCAGGCTAGGCGTTGGCTGGAGTCTGCTGCCAGTTCTGCTCCCGTCTCTACGCCAGAACCCGTTGCGCCATGAGTCGGGTCGCAGGCTTGGTGATCTTGTTGCTCAGCGGGGTGGGGCTGTTTCTCAGCCTGTGGACGGTTGTGCCTGCGCCGACCCTTGCGCTGCTGCCGCTGGGCGTGGGTGCGCCGGAAATCAGCCCACTTTTGATGTTGGTGAATGGGCAGGTGGGGCTGGATGCAGTCGTCCTGTTTTCCGCCAGCCGTCGTCCTGCGGCTCGGCGCATGGCCCGCAGCGCGATCGCCCTCAGCCTGGCCGCCCTTTTGCTCAGCAGCATTCCGCTGGTTCAACTGCCGGGAGCCATCCAGCGGGCAGCACAGGCGATGCAGACGACGCTAGGCGACACTTACGATTTGCCAGGAAATTCAACCCAGAACGGGCGATCGCGCCCATTTGTCTTTTCCGACCTAATTCGCGGCATTCCTGTTGCTGCCGAAGTCACCGCAGAGTCGATCGAGTACGCCGCAGCCGACGGCACGCCGCTCCGCCTGGTGAAGTATCAGCCCGTGGTGCGTCCGTCGGAGCCGATGGGGGCGATCGCCGCAATCTATGGCGGTGCGTGGCGATCGGGCGATGCCGACGAAAACGCGCACTTTAACCGATATCTGGCGGCGCGGGGCTATACGGTGATCGCGCTGGACTATCGCCACGCGCCAGAGCATCCCTTCCCGGCGCAGCTTCAGGATGTGCAGCAGGGGCTACAACTGATTCGCCAGCGGGCGGCGGAATGGGGCGTGGAGGGCGATCGCCTTGCCCTGCTTGGCTGGTCGGCAGGCGCACACCTGGCCACCTTGGTCGCCTTCCAGCCCGATGCCGTGCCCGTGCGGGGAATCGTCGGCTACTACGGCCCGGTAGACCTAGCGGAGGGTTATCGCAATCCGCCGCGCCCTGACCCCATCAACACCCGCGCTTTGCTAGAAGACTTCCTGAGCGGCACGCCAGACACCGAACCCGCCGAATATCGCGCCGCCTCGCCGATTACTTATGTGCGCCCCGGTCTGCCGCCTGTGCTGCTGATCTATGGCGATCGCGACCATGTGGTCAAGCCGGAATTCGGCCAGCAGCTTTACCAAGCACTCCGTGCCAATGGCAACACCGCCGCCCTAATCCGCCTGCCCTGGGCAGAACACGCCTTCGACGCGATCTTTCGCGGCATCGGCAACCAGATCGCGCTGTATCATGTGGAGCGGTTTCTGGATTGGGCGATCGCCCAGTAGAAGGATTTTGGATTTTGGAGGCAGGGTTGAAATCGTTAGCATGGGGTTCTGGCAGTATCCTCAATCGGCGATCGCCAGCGCGATCTTTCCAAGGCAGGAACCTGCTTCCAGTAGCCGATGCGCCGCTGCTGCCTCGGCCAGCGGAAAGACATGGCTGAGAACAATACGAAGCTTGCCCTGGTCGATCCACTGGGCGCAGCGCTGGAGAATTTCTGCCTGGTGGGTCTGGGCAGATTCTAGTCCCTGGAGCATGGGAGTAAGCATGAGTTCAAAGCTAACCCGCAAGTTGCGATCGCGGGCCGTCTTCCAATCCGTCTGCGGGTCGGGCGCAAGGATCGATACCACATCGCCATACACCCGCGTCATCGCGAAGCACTGCGACAGCACGCTGCCGCCCACCGTATCAAAGCTGACATCCACCCCAGCGCCCTGGGTCAGCGCCATCACTTCAGCCACAGGATTGGTGGTTCGATAATCGATCGTGGCGGCGGCCCCCAGATCTCGCGCCAGTGCCGACTTTTCCTCAGTGCTAACGGTGGTGTAAACCCGCGCCCCCATCAGCCGCGCCAGTTGAATCGCCACATGCCCCACACCGCCCGCGCCCGCCTGCACCATCACCGTCTGCCCCGACTGGAGCCGAGCGCGATCGCACAAGGCTTCCCAAGCAGTAATCAAGACCAACGGCGCAGCAGCCGCTTCGGCAAAACTCAGCGTGGCGGGCTTGGGCGCAACGCAGCGTTCTTCTACCACGGCAAATTCTGCGTAGGTTCCCGGCGTTCCGCCCAGCCCGCCCTGGCAAAAGTACACTGCCTCACCAATATGAAACTGTTTCACCCTGGCTCCAACCGCCTCGACCACGCCCGCTCCGTCGCAGCCCAAAATTGCGGGCATCTGATCCGGGTAAAACGTGCCGCGCTTCCGCAGCTTCGTGTCAATCGGGTTCACGCCTGCCGCCTTCAGGCGTACCAGCAGCGCAGTATCGCTCGTCAGGCGGGGTTCAGGAACGTTGTGCAGTTGCAGCACTTCCGGCGCACCTGGCGCAGTCATTAGGACGGCTTTCACCTGGGTTTCCTCCTCGTTTAGCCAGACAGAGCAAGCGTTTAGCAGCCTGTGAACTGGACGTAAAGTTTCAGCCCAGCCTGCTCCGAATTGTAAGGCCGCAGGCTGAAACCGCACCCGCTGCTGAGTCAGCAAGTTACACTAGTGCTATCCAACTGAATCCTGTGCCCTGGCACGACTGAAAGCTGTAAGGTATGCGTGATTTTCGACCCCGCCCGCTGACCCCAAAAACTCCTCTGCCCCGCACCCGCTCTACTCGAACTGCCCGCGCTGCGGCGACAGGTGCAGTGGCAGCGGTCTGGCTGGCGTTGCAAGCCGTGCTGGCCGCCCCGCCCGCGCTGTCGCAAACCAGCACAGCCCGGTCTCAAGAGCGCCTCAGCTACACGGGGCTGATCGAAAAAATTGAAGCAGGGCAGGTGTCCAGGATCGAGGTCGATTCTGCGCGGGGTGTGGCGCAGGTCTACCTGAAGGATCGCAGCAATACGCCGCAGGAAGTCATTCTCTTCAGCAATTCAGACGATAACCAGGCGCTATTTGAAACGGCACGGGATAATAACGTCGATGTCGCGGCTCAGTCTTCGGCAGATAGCAGCGCGGTTTCCTGGTTTATTACCAATGCGCTGCTGGCGTTTCTGCTGATTGCAGGGCTGCTGATGATCTTGCGCCGCTCTAGCAATGCCTCTGGGCAGGCAATGAACTTTGGCAAGTCTCGCGCCCGCTTCATGATGGAAGCTAAGACGGGCGTGACGTTCGACAACGTGGCAGGGATTGAAGAAGCAAAAGAGGAACTGCAAGAGGTGGTGACGTTCCTGAAGAAGCCGGAACGCTTCACCGCCGTCGGGGCTAAGATTCCCAAAGGCGTGCTGCTGGTGGGGCCGCCAGGAACTGGGAAAACGCTGATGGCCAAGGCGATCGCCGGAGAGGCAGGCGTTCCCTTCTTCAGCATTTCCGGTTCAGAATTTGTGGAAATGTTCGTCGGCGTGGGCGCATCCCGCGTCCGCGACCTGTTCAAAAAAGCCAAGGAAAATGCGCCCTGCATTATCTTTATCGATGAGATTGATGCGGTAGGACGGCAGCGCGGCGCGGGCATCGGCGGCGGCAACGACGAGCGGGAGCAAACGCTGAACCAGTTGCTGACCGAGATGGACGGCTTTGAGGGCAACACGGGCATCATCATCATCGCGGCTACCAACCGGCCCGACGTACTAGATTCGGCGCTGCTGCGTCCCGGCCGGTTCGACCGTCAGGTGCAGGTCGATTTACCCGGTTACAACGGTCGTCTGGGCATTTTGGAAGTCCACGCCCGCGACAAGAAGCTGGCAAAAGAGGTGTCGCTGGAGGCGATCGCCCGCCGCACGCCCGGGTTCTCTGGGGCTGACTTGGCAAACCTGCTGAACGAAGCTGCCATCCTCACGGCCCGCCGTCGCAAAGAAGAAATCACCCCGCTGGAAATCGACGATGCCATCGACCGCATCACCACGGGCATGACGCTAACGCCGCTGCTCGACAGCAAGAAAAAGCGACTGATTGCGTATCACGAGGTCGGCCATGCGCTGCTGATGACCCTGCTGAAAAACTCCGATCCGTTGAACAAAGTGACCATCATCCCCCGCTCCGGCGGCGTGGGCGGCTTCGCGCAGCAGACCTTCAACGAAGAGATGATCGATAGCGGACTGTACACCCGCGCTTGGCTGCTCGACCGCATTACAATCGCGCTGGGCGGTCGCGCCGCTGAGGAAGAGGTGTTTGGTGACTCGGAAGTGACCGTTGGAGCCAGCGGCGATATTCGCGTGGTCGCCGATCTGGCCCGTGAAATGGTGACCCGTTACGGCATGTCTGATTTGGGCCCCTTTGCGCTCGAAAGTGGCAACAATGAAGTATTCCTGGGGCGGGATCTAATGTCGCGGTCGGAATATTCCGAGGAAATTGCCGTCAAGATCGATCATCAGGTTCGCGATATTGCCACCCGGTGCCACCGCGAAGCCCGCCGCATCATCCGCGAGAACCGTGCCCTGGTAGACAAGCTGGTAGAGATTTTGCTGGAGCAGGAAACCATTGATGGGGAACAGTTCCGCAAGATTGTAGCCGAGTCGGTGGAGTTACCCGAACAGCAGCTTGCTGCCCAGGGGATTTAGCTTGCCTACGCAACGAATGCCCCATTAGCCGTCTGCCAGGAATAGCCCTGTTTCAGTGCAGATGCCCTGTAGCGGGCGATCCCAGGGATCTCTTGGCAGCCGGGGCACACGGGCATACTCAAACACAATGCCAATTGTGGGTTTGCCCCGCCACTGGGGCGCACTCAGCATCCGGTCATAAAATCCGCCGCCGTAGCCCAGCCGATAGCCCTGCACGTCACACGCCAGCGCCGGAACCAGGATCAGGTCTACCTCTGCGGGGCTGAGCTGGAGCGACAGGGGATGGGGTTCCGGGATACCAAACGCCCCCGTTTGCAGCGGGTAGGCGCGGGGCATCCCGGCTCCATCGGGCGACCAGCGATGCCAGACCATTTCCTTTTCAACACAGCGGGGAAAGCCCCAACGCTTGGGCAAATGAAACAATGGGCTGAGGTCAGGCTCTTGGCGCACGCTGAAGTAGGCGAGAACCGTCCGCGCCTGAGCAAATCCCTCCCAGCTTTGCAACCGGGCACAGAGGCGATCGCTCTTTTCGCGCCACAGGTCAGGATGCATCGTCTGACGGGCCTTGAGCAGCGATCGCCGTCGAATGGCCTTTTCCTGATCACGGTCAGCTTGGGAACCAGCGGTGAGATCCAAGGGGTTAGAAGTTGGGGTGAGAAGTTGGGGTGAGAAGTTTGGGTGAGAAGTTCGGGTGAGAAGTTGGGAATCCAGAAAATTGGCGCACTCCGCACCCGTTTCGTAACTTACTCTAGAAGCTTTTGCGCTGGTGTGGCAAGCCAGATTATCGACCCGACAGCCACGCTAGCTCAACCACTGTCAGGTCGTACCAAAAGCCGGAGCTTGCCGGAACCTGCTGGAGGCGATCGCCACACTGCCGCGCCCCCAACTGACCGCAGGCCAAGCTCAGCAACTCCTGCTGCGACACCGGGCGGCCGCTGGGCGTGAACCAGTTTGCGCCGAACCGAGCCGATCGCCCGTTGGGATAAAACCAGGACGAGCCAGCGGTGAGCAGTTGCCCATTGGGATATTGCCAGGACGATCCAAAGCGCCCTGCGACCCCATTGGGATAGTTCCAGCCGTTGCCAAAGCGGGCAACCTGTCCATTTCCCCAGCGGCTCAGGCTAGTGGCTACACCGCCACTGCTGCATACCGCCAGTTGCGCTCCGGTGACGGCATCGCTGAGGGAACTGCCCGCATCCCACATATAGGAAAGCCGCGCCATCACGGTCAGATCGGTGCAGTCTTGCGTAGACACCAGCGGCAGGGGATTGGGCGGTTCTGGTCGGCGGCGCGGGCGATAGTCGTAGCGGGGATAGCAATCGTAACCGGGATAGCAGCGGGGCAGTCGATTCCTGTAGGGATTGCCTCGCGAATCGCGCCGATAGTCATCCCACCAGTCGGGATCGTCGCGCCAGTCGTCGGGATCTCGCTCGTGGCGATCGCCCCGCCGCCGGATGATGATTCGCTGTGCCAGTTCGATGGGCGCTGGGCGGGCACTGGGTTCCGCCACTGGCTGGGCATAGAGACTCATTGCATGGAGACGGGTTGCCGAACCCTTCAGCGGCATCGCCAGCCCGCCCAAGAGGGCCAGCGTCAGGGCAATTCCCGTCGGGAAAGTGCGCTGCACCGCTTGCGCGAACGCTTCGCGAATCGCCCGATGTCGTGGGGTTGGGTGCGGCGATTTCCGCAGGGATCGCTTTGCGAATCGCGTCCGCCTCATCGCATTTTGGAACAGCTGAAGCAAACCAGTTTGAGGGTGTAGCATTTGACAGAACGGCGCTTGAGGAATCTAAACGGAACGGGCGATTGCAGGGTACGCAGCAGGTATCCGACGGCCGGGCGTGAGACATGTGGACTGAAAAGCTTGCCAAAAATCCAAAACCGCCAATCTAAAATCCAAAATCGCTAGAATCGTCAAAATCGTTCGATTGCAATACCCGCGGCAAATAGCGGATCTGCGTGCTGGCATCTGCGCCCAGTTCGCTGTGGGCGGCGGCGGCGAGTCGTCCGGCGGCGGCGTGCCACCAGGTGGCCGCGGCCACGACTGGCTCCAGGGGTAGATTGCGACGCGCCGCCTGAGCCAGCAGCCCGCCCAGCAGCCCCGTCAACACATCGCCACTGCCGCCTCGTGCCAGGGCAGGCGTGCTGTCTGGATTCAGCCACACAGCCGGATGCTGGGTTGTGCCGATCGCCACTTTTGCCCCCTTTAGCAGCACGATCGCCCCAGACTGCTGCGCGGCACGGCGCACCGTTTCGATGCGATTCCCGCAGGGATCGTTTTGCGAATCGCCCTGTTCCTTCCTTCCCGACGCTGCCCCCAGATCGGGAAACAGACGGCGAAACTCGCCCGGATGCGGCGTGAGGACGGTTGGAGCAGGTCGGTTCCGCAGCGTGGGAACTGGGTCGAGCGTCGCCAAAATATTCAGCCCGTCGGCATCTAGCAGCAGCGGCGTGGGTGTTTCCAGGAGTTGCTTGACCAGGCTCACTGGCTTGCGGGTCAGCCCACAACCGCAGGCGATCGCCGTGTAGTCTGACAGGTTCAGGTCTTCAGGCAAGTGGGCGATCGCCCCCCCTTCTGTTTCTTCGCAGCCCCACACCAGTGCATCCGGCACCTGCGCCACCACCATCAGCCGCAAAGATTCCGGCACGGCCACCGACAGCATCCCCACGCCGCTGGCCCGCGCCGCCTGCGCCGCCAACAGCGCTGCCCCGGCATATTGCCGCGATCCGCACACCAGCAGCAAGTGTCCCTCGCGGTACTTGTGCGTCGTGGCAGATCGGGGCAGCGGGAGAGCGGCGATCGCCCGCTGTGGCGTGATCCGGCAAAGATCAGGCGGGGTTCCCAGCACCTCGACAATATCCGCCAAGGGCAGGTCAAAATCAAGCAGTTCCGCCTGCCCAATCCAGTCTTGCCCCTGGTCTTGCAAAAACGCCTGCTTCCACAGCCCCAGGCAGAAAGTGCGCGTCGCTCGCACGGCCGTTCCCAGCACCGCGCCAGTGTTGGTGTGCAGTCCAGAGGGCAGGTCAATGCTCAGCACGGGTTTCTGCCAGGTGTTGATCTGGTCAACCGCGGCGGCGATGTCGCCAGAGAGCGGCCGCGTCAGCCCAAAGCCAAACAATCCGTCGATCAGCACATCGCAATCTGCCAGCTCGTTTAGCGCCACCTGGGGAATGCCCAAACTGGCGGCATAGTGGGCATGGCAAGCCGTTAGCTCCTTGAGACTGGCAAACGGCGCAAAAAGTTTCACATCATAGCCGCGAAAATGCAGCTCCCGCGCTACCACCAGCGCGTCGCCCCCGTTGTGCCCCGGCCCGACCAGGATGCCAAATGTCGTTCGCGCGTCGGGATACAGCTCACACACGCGCCGGGTAATTAGCCCCGCCACCTTTTCCATCAGCGCCGCCACGGGCATCCCCGCTGCAAACACCCGCGACTCGATGGCTGCCATCTGGCTGGCCGAAACGACAAACTGCTGAATCTGGGTGTGCCGCATGGGAGGGCTTGGAGGCGCTAGGGGTTAGGAACATGGTAAAACGCTCGCTGATTCACGGAAACGACTCCACGGAAACGACAGACGGGTGAGGGGTTTGCGTTTTGCATTTACGGCTACCGATGACTACACTCAGAAACAATCGTCATCCAGCGGGCCAATGAAATCGGTGCAAATTCGGGAAGATGATCTAACGGGGGAAGCAATTGCAGCGCTGTTGCAGGAGCATCTGGCGAATATGCATGAAATTACGCCGCCAGGGAGTATCCATGCGCTGGATCTGGAACGGCTGCAATCGCCCGACATCACTTTCTGGAGCGCGTGGCAGGGAGACGAACTGGTAGGCTGTGGCGCACTCAGGCACTTGGATGCCACCAGCGGTGAAATCAAGTCCATGCGGACGGTTCAGGCATATCGTCGTAAGGGCGTTGCCTCAAAACTGCTGGAGCATATTCTCGCGGAAGCAGAGCGGCGGGGCTATGGCCGTCTGTATTTGGAAACGGGGGCACTGGCGGAATTTGCTGCGGCGCGATCGCTCTATGCCCGCTACGGGTTCGAGCCATGCGGCCCGTTTGCCGACTATGCCGATGATCCCAACAGCGCCTTTATGACGAAAGCGCTTCCGACGAGAGATCTCGCTCCGGTAGCGCAGCCTGAGCAGGAGAACGCTTGATAAATCGCATTTCGCCCTGAAACTCGCCCGCCGTTTCAACCCCCACCGCCGTCCAGCCCAGGTGCAGGTAAAATCCGTAGGCCCGCAGGGTTGGGTCGTTGCCCGTCACCAGCCAGATTTCCTTGCATCCTGCCAACCAGAGCCAGGCTTCGGCTGCCTGCAAGAGCGATCGCCCAATGCCCCGCCCTTCATAGGCTGGCAGCACAAACAGCCCAAAGATGGTTTTCTCAGTGGCATTGGCAATGGCAAATCCGACTAAACCGTGCGCGGGCAAGTCTAGGCTGCCTGGATTCACCTCAGCATTCGTTTCGGCAACCCAAGCGCAGCAGTCGGTGTCTAGCATGTGCGCGACAGAGGCTGGCGTAATGCCCAACGCGGCAATTTCCTCACGGGACTGGTGGTTTTCCACAACGCTGGTGCGGATATCAAACAAGGCCTCGATATCTGCTGCTTGCGCTGGACGAATCTGCCATCCCCAACGATTGCCCTGTAGATAGCCCTCGATGGCTGGACGGATCGGCGCGAGGCTCTTGTAGCGCTGCATATCGGGCGGAATCTGGGCGATCGCCCTGACCAGCCCCGCCGCCGCTTCTGGATATTGCTGCAACCTCGCCAGTGGATAGGTATAGGTGCGTACCGTGAACAGCACGCCGCCGCTCTGGGGCAAGCGCCGCACCGTCTGTCGCTCCACCCGAATCCACAGGCGATCGCCCGCGTTGGCCGGTGTAATGTCGGTCGGAACTGGATGGCTCCGCTGAACCCCCAGAAATAGCTCCGGCGTATCAACGATGCTCCAGTTAAACCGATAGCCGGGATGATCGGGCTGGAGCCGCGCAAAGAAGTTATCCATCGGCCGCTCCAGCGTCTTGTCATAGCCAGGAACGGGCGCATGAATCTGCCCCAGCGGTTGCCCCAGCTTATCGGCCAAGCGCCAGTAGAGCGGAAAGCAGAGCGATCCTGCCACCAGACGATAGGTTCCCTCCGCCGACGGCAGCAGCACCAGGAGATCTTCCTGTACCCAGCGCCCCGCCAGATCCAGCAGGCAATCGCTCCACTCACCTACCGTCCAGGTTTCGCCTGTGAGATGATTAATTAGGCGATCGCCCATCCGGGTAAACCCTTGGGGAAATCGCCGGGGCAAATGATCAGCCAGTAAATTCAAGACTTCTTGCTGGGCTGCTTCGCTGCCGGGGAGTGCTGCAAAGACCTCTGCATGGCGTTCACTCAGCAGTTCGCGCTTCTGTTGCAAATAGCGTTCGTACTGGTCGTCGATTTCTATCCAGTGGTCGAGAGAGAGCGTTCGCGCCAGCGTTGCGGAGCAATATTGCAACCCCAGCCGCATCTGCCAGCGTCCATCGGCAAACGGAAAATAAGTGGCAGGGGGAGGAGCCGCAGGGGAAGACATTGGTTTCGGGCAACCCTATCGGATTTTTCCTGCATCTCTCAATCGATCGAGAGCAAAGAAACGCTAATGGCGGGATTTTGGGGTGTTTTGCCGCAGGCGATCGCGAATTTGCTCAAGCTGTTCCTGGCTGCTGACGGGCGATCGCGGCGCGGGCAGATCCATATTGGGCCACAGTTCTAGATCGGAGCAGGGGCAGGAAAGCTCCTTGCGCTGTCCCAGATCCAGCATCGGCACGGGCATATTGCAGCGGGCGCAGGACTCAATCACCCAGGCGGGCGAGAGCAGGTCGGCAATGCTCTGCGTCGTGCCTTCCAGGTAGCACTGCGACAGGTCGTGCTGCATGAGGATGTTCCAAGCGAGGGCAAAGTCGTAGCTGTAGCGATCGCCCTGCAACACGGTTTTGGGCAGCAGCGGCTCTGCGTTGCCCGGCAGAATCACCCGCTTGCCAAGCTGAAACCAGGAACCCAAGTAATCTCTAACCTGATCGAGAGAAGCCATACCGCCCTCCTGGGGCAAAGTCCTTGAAACTGCGATCGCCCCGACTGGATGAAGTAGCCTGCGACTCAAATTGCCTTAATTGCATTGTTTCTACAGCGTTTTTGAAGCTAGTGAGGCACACGGATGGTCAATAGGCCCTTGCCTCGTGAGGGCAGCATGTGCCTCACCCCGCAAGAAAATGCTGTATATGTCCATCCTATCGGCATCCATCAGGCGACAGGGTGCGTAAAACCGAAGCGTTTCTTAAGGTTTTTGGGATGCTCCTGCTGATACTCTGGCTCACGATCACTCGGTCGCCCCGTCAGGCTCCGGCAGCCGCACCCCAAGCTGCGTCAGATCCAGCGCGTAGCCGCCGGTTACCAGATAGACCGACTGGGCGATCGCCCCGATACGGCGGGTTAGGGAACCGAGGCGATCGCGGAAGATACGCCCCAGCGGATAGGCCGGCACCACGCCCCAGCCCGTCTCTTCCGCCACCAAGATCAGATCCGCAGGGCTAGATCGCAGCACAGCCAGCAGCGTGGCAACCGTACTCTGCCAGGTGTCTTCGTCTTGCTCTAGCACATTTGCCAGCCAGGTTCCCAGGGCATCCACCAGCCAGCACTCGCCAGCAGCGGCAGTCGCCAGCAGGGCAGCGAGGTTTACGGGTTCCTCAAGGCATGTCCAGTCGGCGGGGCGACGCTGCTGATGCTGATCGATGCGGGCCTGCCACTCGGCATCGTCGGCGCGGCGTTGGGCAGTGGCAACATAGATCACGGAACCGGAGCGCGATCGCGCTAAATGCTCTGCCCATTCGCTCTTGCCGGAGCGAGAAGGGCCCGTGATCAGCGTAATGGGCATATTCTCTGCGGTAAGAGGACGGGAAAAACGCGAGAAAAAGGGCGCAAACGTTGCGAAGAATCTTTTTAGCATATTCCGTTGCCAAAATTCCTCGATAGAATGGCGACAGCCGCTTTCCCCCCGCCCATCATGAAAGGACTGCAACGGATCGAAGCCACGCTGAATCATCTCGACACGCTGCCAGAGGCAGAACCACGAGCGGATCGGCCAGGGGCACAGTCCACGGTTTCCCCAGAAACGCAATCGGTGGCGCAGTCTGTCGTGCAATCGGTGGCGCAACCTGCAACCCAGCCCGCCGCGCCCGTGCTGCTAGAACTGCCGTTTGGCGGCAAACTCCCGCCTGCATCACAGGGGGGGCACGCTAGCGTTGCGGAGCCATATCGCTCCGCCGTAGCCCCCAGCCCCCAAGCTGTTGCGCCGACGGTTTCTCACACCATTTCTCCCCCGCCTTTCCCAGGGGACTTGCGCCCGCTGTGTCCCCAAACGCCTCCTCAAGCGGGTCTGCGCCCATTTCCCCGACCCTCGCTCAAACCAGTTCATCACCCGCCGCGCCTGCTACGCCTGACCTGCCGGGCTTTCCTTTTGCGCCCCTGGCCGCGCCGCGCCATGCCACGGATCCTGCTCTGGCGCTGGGCATTTTGCGGGAGATTGAGGGTACGCTGCTAAGCTGGCAGCGAGAACTCCAGCGGCTCCAGCTTGAAATTCAAGAATTGCACATGGAAGGGCCGATTATCGACGGCTGGCTAGAGTCGCAGCCCACGACCCCGCCGCCGCCAGAGGCCGAGTTCATCCGCCATGCAGAAATCGACGCGCTGATGGGCTATGTGGAAGCGATTTGCGACGCTGCACCCGATGGCATGATTCACAAGTCGCCGCGAGCAGGCTATCGGCTCTGCGGGCTGGATGCAGACGGTAAGGTGTGGTCGCGGGAGTGCCCGCCGGAGCGCGTGCCCCAGGTGAGTCTGGCGATCGCCCGCTGCCAGAAGGTGCGCCAACTCGTGACCCGCAAAAATGACCTGGAATCGCGCCTCAGCAAACTGGCTGAGCATTTGGTATCGGTGCATAGCGAACTGATGACCTGAGGCTGGTTCAATCAAAGTCAACGTGTTTTAAGCGTCAATGCCGACGCACCTGATTTGTGAAACCTGCCTCTCCTTCGCTAGTGCGATCGCTCAAAGCCTACGGGCGGAGCCTGCTCGACCCACAGCTTGCGCCGACGGCGATTAAAGTCGCGCTCACGGTCGGCTCCATTTTGCTGATCATCAACCACGGCGCAGCGATTGTAAACCGGAGGATGAGTGGCGATCGCTGGGCTGCAGTTTTGTTCACCTACATCGTGCCCTACATGGTCAATATCCACGGGCAGCACATCAGCCGCGATCGCCCTTAGTCACAACTCTCGAACCGTGCCGCCCAAACCTGGTGGTTCAGAAGAGATTGTGTTCTTCAGACTAGGCAACCCGCAGTTGTACCCGGTCAAAGCCGTGCATTTTGGGGGGTGGCGCAGACTGCGACGTGACGCGCAGCAGCCGGGGAATGTCGCCACTGTTATACACGCGAAACTCGCTTTCCACTGTCGCGGCGGCGGTTCGCACGGCCTGGTTTAGCACCAGGGAACCGTTGGGATCGGACACGGAGCGGTGAAACGTCCCCGGCGGAATCCGCAAAATCTCGCCGTTGGCCTCTAGCCGCACGATATGGAATGGGTAATCCCAGGAAAAGTTCACCAGATAGAACGTGCGACCCCCCGACAGCGCCAGCAGGTTGTCTTCCTGGTTGGGGTGCATATAAAACTGCCAGTGTCCGTCGTCGCTGTTGTTGGGACTGACGGCGGGGCCCTCATGAAACACGAGGTCGCGGGCGTTGGAATTGGCAATGGTGATGTCGAAAAACCGAACGCTGGGTGTGTCGCGGAATTTGCGGTAGGAAATCAGATCAAACATGGTGGATTGGCGGGAAAGGTGTATGGCTGTGCAATGCTGCTTTTTGGCTACCCTAGCGCGGGGCTTTTGCCAGATACAAAACTTAAGGCGGGTTGCATCTATGTAAAAAGTGGATAGATGTGTCAGATTTTCCGTGCTATACCGTTTCGCCGTGTGTCAGATTAGGGGTAGCTCAGTGGGCAGTTTTTATGAACATTGACCAGTTGCGCGTGTTTGTAGCAGTGGCCGAACTGGGCAGCTTTTCGACCGCAGCGCTTCGTCTGGATGTGTCGCAATCTTCTGTGAGTCGGGCGATCGCCGCGCTGGAGGAGGAATTGGGCGTATCGCTGCTCACTCGCGGCCGGTTTGGAGCGCACCCGACACAACTGGGCGAGCGGGTGCTGGTGCAGGCGCAGCAGATTTTGCAGGCGCGAGAACGGATTGACTATGAAGTGAACTTGGCGCGGGGGTTGCAGGGCGGGCGGGTGCGACTGGCTTCCTTCCGCAGTGCGGCAACCCACCTGCTGCCACCGCGAATCGCCCAGTTTTGCCAGCGCTTTCCCCAGATCGAGGTAACGCTGACGGAAGACGACCCGCTGGCGGTGGAGCAAGCCCTCCGAGAGGGCGCTGTGGATATCGGGCTAGTGCCCCTGCCTCGCGCTGAAGAGTTTGACACCTGGGAAATCGGGCGGGATGAGTTTGTGGTGCTGCTGCCGCCGGGTTGCCGACCTGTGCCAGATCCACTCACTTGGGAGGCGCTGTCGCGCATGTCGTTTATTCTCTACAACTACGCCGAATGTACCTCCGCCGTGCGCGATCACTGGGAGCGCTGGGGTCAGACGCTGCGGGTGGCCTATGAGGTCAAAGAAGACTCCACCATTGTCAGCATGGTGGCGCAGGGCTTGGGGGCGGCGATTTTGCCCCGCTTGGCGGCGCTGCCGATTCCAGATGGCGTACAGGTGCGATCGCTCCCGGTGCCGCTAGAGCGGGTGATCGGCGCTGCGGTCTTGGCAAACGTGCTGCATCCGCCCGCCGTGTTTGTGTTTCTGGATGCGCTGCGGGGCACGGGGCAGTTTCGCCAGTCAGCCGCCTGATCGAAATTTCAGGGCGAGAGCCTATTGCCCCGGCCTATTGCCCCGGTTGATTTGCAGCCCGACCAAGTTGCCGAGGTTGCCTTTGAGCCGCAGCGCCAGCACACCCACTAGGGCGATCGCGCCAGCGTTGCGGAGCAATATCGCCTCGCCAAAGTAGTTTTGCAACGTCAGCCTTTCTCGAATAAACAGCGCCGCCGCGATGCCCGTGATTATGGGATTGAAGGCGTGGATGATGGCAGTGTTGGCGATCGCCGTATATCGCAGGCTGAGAAAGAAGAAAAAGTGATAGCCGACCACGCCGAATAAGCCCAGCTATACGAGTAGAAAAACATCCTTTGTTTGCACAAGCAGTGATAATTGTTTGTGGTGAATCAAAAGGCTGGAGAGAAAGACTAGGGCAATCAGGTAACGCAGTAAGGTAGTCAAAATGGGGCTGAGTTCGACCGTTGTAAATTTTCCAGCAATGAAGCTGCCTGCAAACAAAAGACTGGTCAGCGCGGTTAGTAAAATTGGCAGAAGGCGATCGCGCGGCATAATAACTTGATACACTACAAAAACTGAACCCAGACGTGACTCAGGGCATCCCTAAACGCGCAATCTGTGAGCGATTGATGTAATCCAGGTAACACTTCAGGGCGATTTGGAAGGTTCTGAAGGTTAACTTGATGTTGCAGATGTTGCATAGAATTATCTTGCATAAGATGCGGCTAAAGAGGATATTTTGTCAAAGTTTTAGTCTGTATTGTTCTAGTCCGTATTGAAGTTGTTTTTATCCCTGGCTTTTTAGAATACTTTTTTGAATTTACAGCCTGGTTGTTTCATCAAAATGCGATTCAGATGCGAAATTTGAGTTTGTTTCAAAAATTGACTTTAAGGAAGAAACCCTGGAAAGCTTCTAGGAAAATAGGTTCATGGAATGGGCGATCGCACGCCCGATCTCCCTGGATTAGATCTGGGCTGCAAGCCTTGGGCATTGTGTTTCTAACGCTGCTTTGGGTTGCTGTCCCCAGTTTGTTGGCTAGTGGTTTGCTGACTGGTAGCCAGGTTGCACCTGTTCATCTGATTGATGCACCGAGCCACGCGCTAGAGATTGATGGTCTAGAAATCTTTGCGCCCCGATCAGAGCCGAGAGCAGAGGAACCTGCGGACGAGCCGCAGCCTGAGCCGCAGGATGCAGCTAGAACGACTCAGGGTGCAGCCGTCACCCTAGGTGGCAAACCTCTGTTTAACGTGGAAGCCTCAATTGGCACAAAATCCCGCGCCGAACGAGCCACCGAAGCCTCCAGAGCAATCCGGGCGGCGGCAACAAACTCCCAGATTCCGCTAGAAGACTTTCGGCTAAATGACCTGCCCAACAATGGGGTGACTCAAATTCTGGCAGGGGAAGAGCTGCTGCTGGCGGTTACCCAGGCAGATGCAAATGTTGCCGAGATACCGCGAGAAGCCCTGGCCCGACGACATCTCGAAGAAATTAAAGACGGTGTGATTGAGTATCGCAATACGCGATCGCCCCAAAAGCTGCTGGCAGGACTCGGCAAAGCGGCGATCGCCACGCTCATTTTTGCGCTGCTGTTCTCTCTGATTAATCGTCTATTCAAGGGGATTGATCAAAAAATAGAATCTTCCGACCGATTTCGCATTCGCACCCTGCGCTTGGGTAGCCGTGAGCTTCTGTCAGCACAGCAAGCAACCAACTATCTAATTCGGTTTTCTGGGCTGCTCAGAATCGTGGCGCTGCTGACGCTGATCTCAATTTTTATCAACACAGTTCTTTCGTTTTTTCCGGCAACCCAATCCGTTTCAATCGGCATCTTCTCGTCTATTTTTTCGGTTTTTAGCCAGCTATTTTTTGGCTTTCTGGGATACCTACCCAAGCTGATTTTCCTGGTCATCTTAGGATACGCAGCCATCTATTTAATGCGATTCTCCAGGTTTGTCTTCTCTGAAATAGACAAGGGAGATCTCAGCATTCCAGGCTTCGATCGAGATTGGGCGGTTCCCACCGAGCGCATTGCCCAGATTCTCATCCTAGCGCTGTTCGCAGTCATTGCATTTCCCTACTTGCCAGGAGCGGGCAGCGATGCCTTTCAGGGCATTTCAATCTTCTTGGGGATTCTGATTTCGCTGGGTTCTAGTTCCGCCATTGCTAACATCATCGCGGGCATCTTGTTGACCTATACTCGCGCGTTTAAGCTCGGTGACGAAGTGGAAATTGGTGATGTGGCGGGGGACAGTAGTTGAAAAAGGGCTATTGGTGACTCGAATTTCTCACTGACAAAAACTATTACGCCAGCATTCCCAATGCAGAAGTGCTGGGTACGACGGTGACTAATTTTCGTCAGGGCGGGTCAATGAGAGACGAAGAAGACGAGCCGCCAATGGTGTTTGTAGAAGTTGGTTTCCGATATGACGTGCCCTGGCAAATAGCCTACGAAATTTTGGTTGAGGCGGCCAAAGAAACGAAGGACGTATTGCCCGAACCAGAGCCGTTTGTGCGGAACATTGAGTTTGCAGATCAGGGTGTGATTTACGAAATCAATGTGTTTACGAATAACTTCCGCGATGACGAGATGATCGAGTCCGAGCTACGGCGAAATATTCAGGGCAAGTGCTATGAGCGCGGTATCGAGCTAGCCCCGTTGCAGCAATTTACAGTGATTCGCCGTAATAGTAAACCGACGCCAACTTTGCCGCGCAGCCTGAAGCAAAACTAGCGCAATCATGCTGCTGCAAATCCTGCTTTTACTCCTGCGTCTACCAAGGGTTGCCAATCATCGTAAAGGCAGCCCAATAGTAGGATGAGACAGGGCTTGCCCCGCGCAGTTCGCTACTGCTGCTAGCAGGTAAGATTAGGTCGCCGACTCTGCCCAACCCGCGCAGGCGACCCGCTTCGTCGATGCCCACTTCGCCCCGCGCCATCGCGACTTGAGCCTGACGCAGTGCCTCGGCTTTGATCGGAGAGGTGGCCAGGTTTTCATAAAAGCGGGTCATCAGGGCAGTGGTGGCAGCATCGCTGACGTACCACAGGCTGGCGACGACGGTTTTCACGCCCGTTTGCACGGCCAGTCCGGCAAAGCCCAGTTCGGCTTGTTCATTGCCCAACGCGGTGCGGCAGGCACTCAGCACCAGCATTTCCACAGGTGGGTCGTTCCAGCCGAGTTGTTTCACCTGATCCAGCCCCAGCCGCTCATCCCAGAACTGGATGTAGGACGCGCCGATGTTGCCCGCCACAAAGTCGGCGTGGGTAGCGAGGTGAATGATGCCGAAGGGCTGCTGCTGACGGGCGGCGCGGAGGTTCGCCAGGGTGCTGCGCTCGTCTAGAAAAATCTGCCCGCGCCAGAGCTTTAGCACCAGCGCGTTTAGCTCGATGGGCACCGATGGCAGGGGGGATTGACCCTGTGTGCTTTTGGACACGCCCATTGCCAGCATTTGAGTATTGCGAATATCGACGTAGCGCGTATCGGTAAGGCTGAGGCTGGGCATGAGGCCGACGCTGTATTGCTCTACTAGGAACTGCTTACCGTCGTGGAGTGCGGCGTAGGGCAAGGCTCTCAGCCCGGCGGGCGGCAAGAATACCAGGTTTTCGACTTCGCGCTCGTCTAGCTCGGCTTTGATGGGCGCGACAAACCATTGATATAACTGCTGGGACGACCGCAGGTAGCGGGTGTTCAGCACATTTGCGGGATTGGTGACTTCGTTGCGAAATTCCTGGGCGATCGCCATCACCTGGGCCCGAGTTGCGCCTTCGACGCGCTTGCGAATCAGGGTGTTTTGCGACGTGACGACCACTAGCTCAAGCTGATCGGTGTCTTGAGGCGGCACGCTTTCGCGCAGTAGGCCCGACTGGGGCGGCACAAAGCTGATATAGACGAAACCAGGGCGGACTCCGGTGACTTGTTCAATGGCGTAGGCGATCGCCCGTCCATCTGCCAGCGACAACGGCCGCGTTGCCTCTAGCCCCAAGAACTCAATGAACTCACTGCTAAATTCATCTTCAAAGTAGTAGATATCGGGTTCAATGGAGGGAAACCAGGGGTCACCAATTACACCAATATCCTCAAAGTCGTCCCCAAAGTCGTCCTCGCCCTCGTTGAATTCATTGTCAGTGCTGTTGCGCTGAGGCGGACGTACCGTACCGCCGCCGTTACCACCGCCATTGCCGCCATTACCGCCACCATTGCCGCCGCCGTTACCACCGCCATTATTCGACCTGGGTTGGACACTAACCTGCACCGGGCGAGCGGGGGAGCGACTGAGGACACCGCCCTGGCCATTGGGGTCGGTTGCAACGACGCTAAACACGTCTAGCAGAAAAGTCAGGTCATTGCCTGTGTTGGGCAGCGTCACGTCTAGACTGTCGCTGGGGCTGATCACGGTTCCCACCCCGACGGGCGATCCGTCGCGGGTGATGCTGACTCCGGGGGCGATCGCCGCAATTTGAAAACCGATTGTATCTCTGTCAGCATCATTCGCTGACAATCCTAGATTGTTAACCAAAATCCGAATCGTTTGCCCCTGCTGTCCCGATCCCTGGTCGAAATTGAGAATGTCGAGCGTCGGGGCACTGTTGACAGAACTAATCGTGATTCCAGGAGTGGCTGTGTTGATGCTGCCGTTGAACTCGACCGGGAACTGGTCGTTGCTGATGCTGCTGATCCCAGTCGAGAGGCTGCCACGAGTGCCGTTGGGGGTTCCCGCTGCACCCACGACAAAATCGAAATTATCGGGGCCGCCTGCGTGGGTAATGGTAATGGTGCCATTATTGAGGGGGTTGCTACCCTGGGTGGCAATGCTGGTTGGTGCCGGGAGGTTCGCATCGGCAATAATGCCCGTCACCTGGATGCGATCGCCCCTCAGCGTGACATTGCCACCCGCGCCCTCAGCAGACGGAATTTCGGGCCCTGGGATGCTGCGAGTATCGATTGACTCGACGGAGACATTGCCTAGCTCGCTGATGACGTTTACCGGGCCCGCGCCAAAGCCAAGCGAGTTCTGCGTACTCAGCCGTGCTGCGGTAATGTCGCCTGGTGCCCGCAGGCTGATTTGGCCCGTAGTCTCAAAGAGAAATCCGCCTGTGTCGAGATTCCCGGCTCGAATCGATGCACCAGAAATCAGTAAATTGCGTCC
Source organism: Leptolyngbya sp. O-77 (assembly GCF_001548395.1). Lineage (NCBI taxonomy): Bacteria > Bacillati > Cyanobacteriota > Cyanophyceae > Leptolyngbyales > Leptolyngbyaceae > Leptolyngbya > Leptolyngbya sp. O-77. The sequence continues at coordinate 2,883,892 of NZ_AP017367.1, read as the reverse complement.
CCCCGTTGTCAGGGTATTGTTTGTGCCCATGCTAAAGCTGCCTGCGCCGTTGTTATCTGCATCGGCAACGAACTGAATCGTGCCATCGCCCCCCGTATCGCTAAGGAACAAATCCAGCCCGTCGATGACGGTGATGTTATTAGCAGCTTGCAGGATAATATCGCCGCCAAAATCGAGCAGCGAATCGACTGAAACGTTGATATTTTGGTTCGGAAACTCGTCGGCAAAAATGTCGGGCAGCGCCGCGCCCACACCCGGAGAGTTGGGCAAGTCGCTGATGGTGATGTTGAACGGATCGAGCAGCAGCGTCCCCGCCTGGCCATTGGGCGCATTGGCATCCACCGTTCCGTCAAATCCCAGGCTGAGCTTACCCGAAATTTCCACCAGACCGCCATTACCGCCTTGGCTGCCGCCTCTGCTGCTTACGGTTCCCGAAAAGGCGGTGGCCTCGTCTGACCAGATGACGACTGGGCCGCCGTGGCCTGTAGCGATCGCACTGGCATTCAGACTGGAGTCGGCGCTGACGTAGGTGCGGCGGGCGTTGGGCACAGAACCGCGTCCCTGATAGCCGCCGCCCACCTGGATCGGCCCGCCGCCCGTCGCGCCGCTGGTATTGATTTCGGCATTGACGACTGCGAGGCGATCGCCCAGCACATTTACTGCGCCGCCGGTGCCGCTGGGGGAACTGGCATCCAGCCGCCCGCTGGCGATCGTGGTGCCCGGATCGGCAGGCAGCGGCAGCCCCGAACCCGTCAGGGATACCGAGCCGTCGGGGTTGACCGTTAGCCCAGTGGCGTGGGTCACGTTGCCGCCCGTCAGCAGCGCGGGCAGGCTGGCAGGGGTGAACGGCAGCGGGTTGGGACCATTGCGAAAGGCGCTGGGCTGAATCTCTAGGCTGAGCAGGCTGCCCGTCTGGCTGATCCGCACGCGGTTTTGGCCGGGCACGCTGGCCAGCGTGACGGTTCCCTCTGGCGCAGAAAGGGTGCCAGTATTAGCCACGGTGCCGCCCAGCAGGGTCAGGTGGTTGCCTGGCGCAACGGCTAAATCGCCCGCATTCACAACGGCTCCTGGCTGGGCGATCGCAAAGGCAAAATTTTGCGGATTGCCGATTAGCGTGTCATAGTCTGCATCGCCCACAGCGCTAAACCAGCCGTTGGCAAAGCCAATGCCGCTGGCAGTGGTGGCGGTAAAGGAACCTGCTAGATCCAGCCGTGCATTGCGCCCAAAAATCACGCCTGCCGGATTCATCAAGTACAGATTGG